>JANSXV010000019.1 GCA_024742735.1 Alphaproteobacteria bacterium
CGACTGGGTGGCAAACAAAAAGGCTTGTATTAATATTAAAAATGAGGATGACTTATGTTTTAAATATTCTGTTCAATGTGGATTTTATGAGTTATTCAAAAAAGACCATCCCTGCGAGATGTATCATTATAAGAAATATGTTAACGATAGTTTCATCAAGTGGGATAATGTTAACTTTCCAGTAGGTAATGATGAAATAGAACAGTTTGAAGAAGATAATAAACACATATCCGTCAATGTTTATTACATCAACCCTGATACGAATAGTAAAACTATTTTATTATACAAAAGAAGCAACAACCCACAAGCTCAACACAAAATCGATTTGATTAAATTGACTGATGATGTTAAATCCCATTACGCTTATATCAAAAATTATGATAAGTTAATGAGTAGTCAGACTAACAAGATGAAGGCGAAGAAGTATTACTGTAGAACCTGCTCACATGGTTTCAAGACCGAAGAACTTTTAAAGAAACACGAAGAACAGGGATGGCTTGCCCGCGCCGCCCACTGCAGGCCCAAAGAACTCCGCTTGCCCTTGACGGGCAGGTCCAGCTGCTCGGCCAAGCCGCGGCAGACCAGAGCCGTTCGGCCCAGAATCAACTGGCTGTCGCGGGGGAAACCGCTCTTGCACCTCGTCGGATCCTTGGGGTCGCGGCAGTGGGCCAGGGGCCGCCGCTCGCCGCCTGGGCCGGCAGGGAGATGCACATGATGTTGCTTGCGCTGCTGCAGCTGCTCCACATCCTCCGCCAAGTATCGCTGCGTCCACTCCTCGGGCCGCAGCCGGCGGCTCGCCTGGTAGGCCGGCCGGCTCAACATCAAGGCGCAGTCCTTGTACTCCGGCCACTCCTCCTCCGCGGCGGCCCGATCGCGCTCCCAGCCGTCCGGGTCGCAGTAGACGGAGCGCCGGACATGGGCAGTGTAGGAAGCATACCTTTGCAGCAAGGTTCGGAGCTCGGGCTTGCCCAAGTCAAGGAGGCCGGCCAGCGACCCGCGCTGATGGCGGCACTGGACGAACACTTGCATGTGGGCGTGGAGGGCTCCGCTCTTTTGACACTCGATGGAGCCAAACACCGCGTCAACTCTGCCCAGCACGCCGCCGCCGGCCACGGCGTTGCTCCCGAACGCGTCGCTGCAAGGCTGCCCCGAAGTCGCGCAGTTCGGGCAGCGCGGGCAGAACCTGACCCCCAAGAGGTGGCGCAGCGTCAGGAGCACCAGCGTCCTGGGGCCGGAAGTCGAAGCAGCGCGGTTTCTTCCCCCCCCCCTTTTGCGCCGAAAGTCCTGAAGCCCTCCGCGCAAGCCAGCGGGTCCCTGGCCAGCAGCGCGCGCCTGTCCTCGTAGTTCGGCAGGTTCTCCGCCAAGGCCTCGGGGCTCAGCCGGCAGAACTCTTCGTCCAGCGCCGGCAGGCCGCGGGCCTGGAACTTCTTCGCGCCATCCCGCAGTAGCGCCGGATCCTCTTCTCGCACACGCGCCAGGCGCAGCATCAGGGCGGTGTCTCGCTCCGAAGGCGAGAAAGTCAAGAAGATCGAGGTCCCGAAGCAGACGCGATAAGCGTGGGTCTGGAGGCGCATGGTCTTGCGCACCTCGTCAGTCCCGGGGATGTTTTTGGCCCGGGCCTCGACGTTCGCCAGGGTCTTGCGGGCGGCGGGCTTCAGGTTCGCAAAGCGCAGCTTGGTCAAGTCCCCTTGGACGGGCTTCTCCTCGCCGTTGATGTCCGTGTAGGTTCCCCGCAGGCGGGATGTGATCTCCCGGACGCCCGCGACGATGTCCTCGGGCTTCAAGGACTGGTAGCTGCCGCCGTCGGCGCTGGGCACGGAGAACATGTAAGCGTCCTTCTGCAAGTTGACCGCGGTCCGGAACAAGTAGTTCCAGACCGCAAACCCGAAGGTCCAGTCGCGCCGGAACTGCGCCTCCACGCGCCGCTGCATGGCGGCGGCCCAGGCGTGAATGTTCACCTCGGGCGCGCCGCTCTGGCTCCTGGCGCGCGAGGGGGGCAGGCAAAAAAAAGGCGCCGAAGCAAAACTCCCGGCTTCAGCGGCGAGCCCGGCGCCTCTCACGCCTGCTCCGGCGGCTGTCGTCGTCTTCTTGGGCCGCGGTGTTTCGGACGTCCGGGCAGGCAGTCCCGCGAGGAAAGCAGAAGCAAAAGGCGACGGCGAAGTAGAGGGGCTGGAGCTGGTCCAGAAGCTGGTTGCCGGCCCTGACCTCTAACTTGTCCAGTTCTCGCTTCTCGGCCTCCGCCTCTAGGTCCCGCCGCAGTTTCCACAGCGCGGCCACCGCAGCTTCGTTGGCGTCTTCGCCCGCGCAGCCTTCCGCGACCACGGCCCGCGCCCGCTGCGCGGCAAAGGTCGCGCCGGCGGCGGCGACGTCTTCCTGCCGCCCGTCGCAAGGCGTCGCCGCCTTTTGCGGCTGCAGCTTGTCCTCGGCGTCGTCGACGTCCGCGTCCACCTGGTCGCGGGCGCGCGTCTTTTTTTTCAAGCGCCCTCTTCCGTTCAGCCCACGGCCCGCCCCTCTTTCGCCCGCGCCTGGACCACGACTTTCAACACCTCGGGCGGAACCCCGTCGGTAGGGAGGGCGGCGGCTCTAAGGCGAACTCCCTCCTCATCCACGCCCGCAAAGGATGGGTGGCCCAGGCGCTTCATGTCCAAGATGAGGTTGACCACCACCCCCCGCCTCACGTTCGCCTGGTGGATGAGGCCCTTGATCTCCGTGTCGCTCGTCTTGCCCTTCTTGTTGGTCTTGAGCAGAACGCGGACCAGCTGGCCGAGTTCTGCGCCGCTGCGCGGCAGCGCAGCCGCCTGGTCGCCTTCCCCCTGCGAAGCTTTCAAGACGTCTTCCCAAGGAAGCGGAAAAAAGATAAAGCGTTGCCCCGAGCCCCGAAGCGATGCCGGGCCATATGAGCCGTCTCGTCTAGGGCGCAAGTCTAGCAGTTGAGGGTCAAAAAATAGAAATGCCAAAAGCAGGTGAAACAATAGCATTCAAAAACCATTTCAAGAAACTTAAAGCTCCATTTGTAATCGATGCTGACTTTGAATGTTTGACTGTGCCCATTGATGTTAAAAGCAAATCGACAAAAGCTAAAACTTCATCATATCAAAATCACTGTCCATGCAGTTTTATGATTAATGCGGTCAATGCTATAACCGGAAGTAGTGAGCCTTACTTATACAGAGGTGAAGATTGTATGGATAA
>JANSXV010000030.1 GCA_024742735.1 Alphaproteobacteria bacterium
CACCGCTTTGTCACCGCTTTGCGCAAAAGCGGCCCCAGTTCCGGAAACTCGTTCTCCGGAGGGTTTTCCGCGGTCCGACCTCCCAAGTTGTGAAGCCCGCAGGCCGGCGCGTTAACAACTCCGACGCTGCCGGAAAGCTGCAGGGCGGCGAGCTCCGCGAGGATTGCGTCGAGGGCGCTCTGGAGCGCGGTCTCGCTGGCTGAGAGCGCGGCGTTCGTGGCGTACGAGGCCAGCCGCGATGCTGGCGTCGCTAGCAAGCTGCGCTGCGACGAAGGCTCGGTGGCGAGGGCCAGCAGGGCATTTGCTATCTTTGGTGTCCACCTTCAGTGGAGTGTCCAGCTTGTCCACGGCGGGCTGCAGGACTCCGAGCTGTTGGAAGATTACCGTACGGCAAGCGCGCAGGACACGCAGACGACCGGGGCCATCATGGCCGCGCTGCATGGCCTACTCACCTCGTAGCGTCCACTTGCGCCGAGGTGTAGTGGGCCAGCAGCGCAGCCGCAGGGCCGCGTCCGCCGCTGCGATGGAGTAACAGTCTGCCGTGATGCTCAGCGTGTCGCCGGCGATCCCCTTATTTGCGCTTCTCGCGCGTGGAGGTGGACCGCCCTGGTGGCGCACTTTGATGGCAGCTGTCATCGGGCTGATGCTGCTGGGGGTGCTGGGGTCATTGTGCGGAAGTTTGCGGAGGATGACTTACAAGGTCCTTGCCCAAACGGCCGTTGGCCAGCGCAGGAGCCTCCAGATGCAGGTTGCGGACGACGTTGCTTCCGCAAACAAGAGCCCGCCGAGGACCTGCGCAAGTGGACGCGCCGCAATGTTCCACGGGTTCGCCGCCAGAGTCAGAGTGTAGCCGTCTGCTGGGGCGAACCGTCCAGTTTGACAGGGGACGTGGGGGCCAGGATCTGCTCTTCTATGGCACCTCGTCGGCCCGTCGTCCGGAAAGCGCATTGCTATTTGCAGCGCCGAGGCTGCCTGCCTCCGTGACTCCGAGCTTGCCAAGGCCGTCCACCTGTGGGATGGTGCAGTGGCTGAGCAGGGCGGCGGCTTGAGGCCGTCGCCCTGGTCAGCGGCTGAACGGTACGCCACCAGCGCCGAGGTGATTTGGTTGGTTGTGAACACGTCCTGGTCCGGGCCCGTCCGGTAGGCCAGCAGCGCGCCCGTGATGGCCGCCTGCGTCTGCGTGTCCTGCGCGCTCGCCGTGCGGTAGTCTCCCAACAACTTGACGCCCGGCCGAGAGCTCCTCTTCGCCTGCCGGCACCGGCTCGGCACGGCCTCCAACTTCGTAGCGCACATGTCCGAGGCCGACAACGTCTACGACCCATTGTACGGCAGCTTCCCGGAAG
>JANSXV010000017.1 GCA_024742735.1 Alphaproteobacteria bacterium
GAAGAAGGCGCTCAAGCACTTGCTCCGGAGTGAGGACAACGCCTACGGCGAGTTCCTTGAGCTGCACTACCAGTTCCTTCACACGCGGGCGCGGGGCATCGAGCGGGGCGAGGTTGCTGCGGGCGAACCGGTCAAGCGTTTGCCGGCCAGCTTCCTCGAGACCCCCGGCCTCGAGAATTGCCTATGGCCTCACCTGTACTGGCTGCGCTCAATGTGCGAGACTGCCGTACGCTCGGAGGATGTGCGCCGACTGCGGCGGCGGCCCGGCGCGGCTGCGGGGCACGGCGGCGACTCGGAGGAGGACGGCGAGGAGGGCGGCGAGGAGGTGCCGGTAGAAGGCAGCCGCCAGAGTGCGAAGGCCAGCTTCTTGGCAAAGATCCGCAGCGCCATTGTCGGCTACTCAGAAGAGCCGCTGCTACTACAGTTTGTGTGGGATCTGTGGATGTGGTCCGGCATCGGGGGTGCGCGGAACGCGTCTGGGCTGCGAGTCCGCGAGGCGCTTGCCTCAAAGCCTTACTCGCCTGAGATCTGGAAGGCGAACCACATGGCCTTGGTGGACCTGCAGAAGCAGATTGGGTGGCCGGCCCTCTTCATCACGATCAGCCCATATGAGTACTCCTTCCCGTACCACGAGTGGCTGACGGATGAGCTCGAGAAAGCCTGCGCCCAGCAGCTCCACGCCCCAGCAGCAGAGACCTTGCGCATCGCGCATGTGCTGTCACAGGCCGTCGCCGGGCTTCTGGCTGGCGCCAACGACGGTATCGAAGCCAAGGCGGAGCATGTCTTTGCTGCCGCCGACCCGGAGCAGCTTGCCGCCGGCAACAACCCGGTCAGGCACTGGGTGGCGCGCTTGGAGTTCCAAGATGGTAAGCGCGCCCGCCACGTCTTGGCGGGACCTGCGCTTCTACCACGGGAGCGGCCGTGTCCACGTTCATGTGCTGGTGTGGTTGAGCAAGCTCAGCGGGCTGGGCCTGGAAAACAAGATCCGCGCAGACCTGCCCAGGAAGGAGGCGGAGCCAGAGCTGCGGGACTTGGTCCAGGGGTCGCAGCTTGATTGGGCATCGAGTGGCTGGCCGCAGCGGGAGAGGCCCACGGCGGTGGAGCGGGCGGGCGAGGGCGCAGAGTTGCTGCGGCTCCATCACCCCGAGGACGCCTTCGAGGCGCACTGCCGCGCCTATGTGGTGGACGTATTGGCAGCGCTCCACTGCCACGTCGACGTGCAGGCGTCGGACGGCAAGGCCATGCTGCTCAAATACTGCGCCAGCTACCTGCCGAAGTTCAGCGATAGTTTCGCGGCGGAGCTGCTGAACGACCAGGCCAGCGACTTCGCGCTGGCGCGGCGCATCTTGGCGGATTATCATCCGCTGCAGCCAGAAATGGTCTTGCAACTGGCGGCGCAGTAACTGCCGCAGTTCCTGACAAAGGCTGTCGTCAGGAAGATCAGCGTGCCGCTGCCATGGCGCGACCGGGGCGGCCTGCCACTGCCTAGGTGGCTTGCCAACTACATGGCTTGCACCTGGCGGGCGCCGGCGATGACCTGCCTCGAGTTCCTGCGCAAAGCTGGCCCTGACGGGCAGATTCAGTAGCGCTACCGCCGCATACACAAGCACCTGCGCATTGAGGCCCCGCTTGAGGAGTGGATCAATGTCTGCGCCGAGTCGGGGGAGGTTTTGGTGTCGCCCATCTTCTACACGCGCCTGGGCGACGAGTACTGTGGCCAGTGGCTGCTGCTCAATGTCCCCTTCCTGGCGCTGGATGATTTGTGGCTCCGCCGCGTGTTGTGCGTGCCGGAGCGGCTGCGGTTCCTAGCGCTGTGCCTGCTACACAAGCCCGCTTACTGGCGCAGCCCGGCCCGCGTTCGCGCCGATCTGGAGCTGGAGGCCCGGGCCGAGACCTACATCCGGAACGCGCTGGACATGCTGGCGGCCAGGATCGAGCTTGTGGACGCCTACTTGCTCGGGGAGCTGCGCGTGGAGGACGACCGTGTGCCCGACGCGGCCGCGGCCGCCGATGGCTTCCTGGACCCGGCGCAGCTGGCGCCCGAGCAGGAGCTGGCCCGGCGCAACGTGGTTGCCGCGGCTGCTGCGGCGGTTGCGGCCAAGTGGCCTGACGACGGCGCCGACCCGGCTGCCTGGGAGCCCTGGCTGGCGGCGCAGGGCGGCCGCGCCAACCGCGTCTTCGCGGTTCTCGGGCCCGCCGGCAGCGGCAAGACGAGCGCAGTGGAGCTCGCGATCGCGCAGGCGGTCCAAGCCGGGGCACATGTCGGCGTGGCCTGCCCCACTGGCATGCTGGCTGCGCGCTACCGGCGCCGCTTCCCCCTGGATGTGGATACGATCCACGGGATGTTCTCCCTCTTCAAGGCGGAGCTGCAAACGCTGGAGATGATGCTCATCTACGACCTGGTCGTCATCGACGAGGTGGGCCAGGTTCCGCTCTGGATCTTCGAGCGGTTGCTGCGCCTCTGGGACGCTGCCGGCCGGCGCCCAGCTCTGGTCTTTGTCGGCGACTTCGCCCAGCTCCGCGGCGCTGACGGGACCTGCGCGAAGCAGAGCGCGCGGTGGCGCGAGGTTGTTGTCTACCCGCTGACGCGGATGCGGCGCTGCCAGTGCCCTGCGCTCCGCTGGAAGCTTGAGCTGCTGCGCGGCGCCACGCCTTCCGGGACGCAGCTCAAAGACATCCTGCGGGGCCACCGCGCCCCGAGCGGTGTTGTGGCGGAGAACCAGGCCAACCCGACCTTGAACGATGTCCGCCAGATTCTGCGGGAGACGCCCCACACCCTGATGCTGACTATTACGCGCCGCGGCGCGGACAAGCTCAACCGCCTGGCCATTGAGGCCTTGTTCGGCGACTCCCCGGCGCTGCAGTGGCTGCCCTGCGACCCCGACGCGAACTTGGCCAACTTCCACGGGTCCTGGCAGCTGGGCGCGGAGCCGGCGTGGCTGCCGCTCCACCACGGCGCGCGGGTGACGCTCACGCGGAACTTGGACAAGGCCAACTCCTTTGTGAATGGGATGATGGCCACTGTTCGCGGGGCGCGGCAGAACGGGGTGGAGGTGTTGACGGACTCGGGGGTCGTCCTGCTGATCCACCCCTACACCCAAGACTTTGAGTTGGCGGATGGTCAGATTGCCCGCAGCACGCGCGGGCTACGCGACCACGCTGATGAAGATCCAGGGCGCGACTGTGGACCACGCAACCATCTGGCTGGACGCGGTCTACGTCCAGGCGGCGGCCTACGTGGCCATCAGCCGCGTCCGCAGGGATGCGGATTGGCGCTTTGTGGGCGCGGTCACCCGGCGCCACTGCGTGCCAGCCCAGGTGTGAGAGGACCGCGGGGGTGCGCGCTTTGTTGTTTGATAAAAAGAAGCGACGCGTAGGCCGTCGGAGAGGAAAAGTTTAGGGAAGCCTAAACCCTAAAAGGCGGAGCGTGCAAAGGGCGGGGGCCGCTCTCTCGGCGCTGGGCGGGAAAATTGGGCGGGGCGGCCGTTCAGGCCCCCGCTTTCGACCGCGCTCAATCGCTGAGCCCAAGCGGCAAGACTGCCTTGACTAAGACATGTCAAAGCTGCCGCAAAACTTACAGCCAAACTTCTTCCACGCACCGCCGAGCGCAAACCCTAAACCCTAAACCCTAAACCCTAAACCCTAAACCCTAAACCCTAAACCCTAAACCCTAAACCCTAAACCCTAAACCTAACTTCTAATTACTTTAATATTAATTTAAAAGTTAAAGCCAAAACGGTCGTACCGGTGCGCCTAA
>JANSXV010000026.1 GCA_024742735.1 Alphaproteobacteria bacterium
GACTGCGTGCTCGGCTTCGAGGCGACGATGGTGGCACGCATCCGACGAGAACTGGGCCTTCCGCCAAAGTACATCAAGCAGGTGAAAACGGACTGCGTGGCGCTGCAGGGCATGCCGCGGAAGTTCCGAGACAACCTGGAGCGGCTCGTCCACAACACGTACCCAGACGGTAAGCCCAAATTCCGCCACGAGGAGACGACGACGCCGCTGCGAGGCAAGCACGCGCCGCCCTGCATGCAGGCGGAGCCGCCAGCAAGGGCCGCCGGCTGGACGGACGTGGCCGACCCTGTGGCGCACTGCCTGGCCGGCCGTTCGCTCCTGCCGGGCTGCCCGGCACAGGCAAGACGCACCTGGCGCGGATCATCGTGACCAAGCTGCGGGAGCGCGGTGAGGTAGTGCACCTCATCAGCAAGACTTACAGCGCCGTGCAGAACCTGGGCGCCGGCGCGAAGACGGCCGACCACTAGGTGCGCAAGTACGTGCGGGGGGCCAGCGTGCAGCGCCTGGACTGGCTGCTGGTGGAAGAGGTCACGCAGTTCGACATGGGCCTGTGGGCGGACATCGCGCGCGTGTCCCTGAACCACGACGTGCGGTTTCTGCTGGTGGGCGACTTCCGGCAGCTCCCGGCCGTGCTGGACACCTGGGCCGGCACGCCCGTCAACAAGCCGCTGCGACACAGCCAGCTGATGCTGGACCTTGCGGGCGGCTGGCGGCACGAGCTGACGGAGAACAAGCGCAGCGACGCGCGCATCTTCGACCTCGTGCGGAGCCTACGTGTGGATGAGCCGGACGAAATGCCCCTAGAGGAAGCTTTGCAGACGGCGCGACGGCTCTTTCCGCGCAAGCCAGGCGTGCCGGACACCACTCTCACGATCAGCCATGCCCAGCAGATGGCGATCAACGCGGACGCGAGCCGCCGGCTGGCCCCGGCGGACGCGCAGCTCGTGGAGCCAGAGGAAGGCCCGGACACCGCGGAACAAAACAAGTCGCAACCCATGCGCGTGTGGCCGGGGCTGAGGCTCATCGGAGCGGGGTGCCGTCAAGTCCCTTCAAGGTGAACCGAGCCAGGTCGCCCGAACGGGTGCTGACGCCACTCAGGGGCATCTTGGGCACGCGCGCGGTCGGGAAGCCGGCAATGAAGCTGTGGCGCAGGTAGCCCACACAGCCGATGTCGATGTTGCACCGTGTCGTCGTACGTCCCCGCAAGGACTGAGAGGAAGTGGAAGTGCTCCGAGGCTCCCTTCATGGGGTTGCGCGGGTACAGGCTGCCCAGCTGCATCTCCCGTCCTCCTGCCTCGCTGCGCCGATGGGGGCCACGTCCCGGGTTGGCCCGCGTCGTTGTCCCAGAAGGTCGCCCATCAGTTTCGTGAAGGCGCGTGCCACGGTGACGTTGTGCTCCGCCACGCCGTTCGAGACGCTGGACTGCTGCGTGTGCACCGTGGGGTAGCTGAACACCAGGGACCTTCCTGAGAGGAGCACCCGGTTGAAGGACTTGACCAGCGCCGAGTCTAAAACAACCTGTGAGGCCAGAACTCGGACGTTCTGGATCTCGAAGTCGGTGCTTGCGGGGCTTGCGGGGCTGCCGGACGTGCTGCTGCCGGCGCGCGGCGTGAAGTGCTGAGGCTGCGTGGCGTCGTTCATTCCGTTGGCGGGCCGGACGTCCTGCCTGCGTCCTCACTGCCCTGCTGAGGCCGGAAGAGCGTGATCTCCAGCACCCAGCCCGTGACGCGGGCCAGGCCGTAGGCTGCGCCGCCTGCGAGTCCCACGGCCAGCCCTGCCGTTGCCGCTGCGCCTCCGCCCGCGGTGGCAGCCATCGCTC
>JANSXV010000029.1 GCA_024742735.1 Alphaproteobacteria bacterium
CGGGCGCGTAGGGACCGGTCGCGTGTTTCACCCTGTCTCACCGCGGCTTGACGGAAAAAAAATAAAAAAAATCCCCAAGCCGACGCAGTGGTTCACCCTACACTGTTTGCACGCCCTCTGGATTCGTCGACAGCCGTGCCCTTAAGTAGCAAGGCCGTTTGCGAATCCATCAACGACCACTATCCGGATCGCATTTCAGTAGCAAATTTCCATTTTCAAGTCATGGCTAGGCTGAGACAAATATGCAAGCCCAAAAGCCTGCTCCGAGCGGATAGGGTGAAAAACTGCATTTGCGTGAGCTTAACATCCAGTGCGCTTCACCCTCGCCATCCGCTAAGGCACGCGTGCCCAGTTGAGGGGCTGTGGGGGGGCGCTTGACCATGCCGCAGCGTGTCCTCGCAGCGGTCTTCTCGCTCGCCGCGCCCCCTTGATCGAGCAGGCTTGGGTTCGCGTCGCGCGCGAGGCCCTCGGCCCGGAGGCTCGTGTCGTGCCGCAGCAGTGGCTGGCGCACACGACCGCCCTGGGGTCGCCGCGGATGATCGCCGGCGCCTGGACTTCGTCCTATATGGCGCCACTCGCCTCGGTGAAGCCCTTTGCTGCGATGTCACGCTGGTTTCGCCTCTGCGCCGGAATGGCCGCCCGCAGCCACGCGCTGCTGAGCACGATGGTGCCGTGCTCGCAGGCGCGCGCCGGCGCAAGGAAACGCGCTACCCTGAGCTTGCTGGCCCTGGCCCACAGCGGCTCGTCGTCCTCGCCTGTGAAGTCGGCGGGCGCTTTGGTTCCGAGGCGTTCGACCTTGTTCGCCGCTTGGTGCGCGTCCGGTCGCTCCGCGCCCCTGCGGCACTGCGCCGCTCTGCTGCCGTTGCGTGGCAGCGCCGGTGGTGGGGCCTCCTCGGCGTAGCTCTCCAGCGCGCCGTGGTGTCCACCCTGCTGGGCGGCGCTTGGCTCTCGCCCGCGCAGCCTGCTGCGGATGCGGCGCCGGACCTCGGCGACGTCCTCGGCCTCGGGGACGCGCCTCTTCCAAGCCGCCTGCCCCTGCGAGGGTAGTCGTATGGCGTTCTTCTCGCCTTTGCTGCCTCCTTTGTCTCGCCTCCTTCGGCGCCGGTCCCAGTTTCACCGCGTGGGCAGACGCAAAAAAGTGCGCGCAAAAAAAAAACACCTTGGGACTCAGACCGCACCAGTGTCCCCTGCGCATTTAGCATTGCAGCGTCGGCCCGTGCTTTTCAATGGAACCCGGCCGGCCCCGTGCTTGTTGTATGCCCTGTCTTTTAGCCACGCCAAAGTCATGCCATGCAGCACCGCAATCGTACTGCATTGCACCGCTGATGCTTTGATGGCATGCCGGGCGTGCAGCGTTTCAGCGCTCGAGCCCGGCAGTGTCAAGCCGCCGCGTGCGGGCC
>JANSXV010000031.1 GCA_024742735.1 Alphaproteobacteria bacterium
ACTATTAAGGCGTCGAGAGCACCGCGCGCAGTATATACATGTGCGCCGCCTGGCGCTGTATATACAAAGGCGCATGCCCCAGCCCCCGAACGCCGCGGGCCTGTGTCGGAACACCCCCCCCCCCGAACATGCGCGAAGCGCGTGGCTCACTTGCGGGCAGCCCGGGCCCTCCTGGCCCTGCCCTTTGGCGCGGGAGGCGAAGACGGCGCCTGCTCTTTGTTGCGACGCTGTTCCTTGATGCGGCGACGAGCGCTCTTCAACAACTCGCCCCATGCCGCCTTCCGGACCTTCAGGTCCGCGAGAACGAACGGCAAGTCCGCGAGCGGTACGCCCGCGCCCCGGGTGGCTTCCCGCAACGCCAAGAGCTCGGCGCAGGCCTTCTGCCAAGCGGAGGCTTCCGACTCTGCGCGCCGGAGAGCCTCGGCCTCATCCTCCGAGACGTCCGCTTCCGCCGTGCCGTCCTTTTCGACACATGGAAGCTGCTTCAGCACGGTCGGCACGGCTTTGCAGAAGGGAGTGACAATGCTCAGGGCCTTGGCGGCCAAGTCCACCTTGACCTGATTCTTTTTGTCGGCCTTGGCCTTCTCAGCTTCCACTGCCTTCTGCGTGCGCTTGGCGACTGCTTCGGGCTTGTCGCCTGACTTGGCCTCTTTCGCAAGGCGACCCGTGGCCAACGACTCGACAGCCACGTCCAGTTCGACGGCGGGCCCGTCGTCCTGGTCAAGCCCGGAGTCCAGCGCCGCCGACTTGCGCTTCTGATTTTTTTCTCTCCCGCAGAGCCTTCTCGAGCTCGCAGATCTTTTCCTCTGCCTTGCGGTGAAGCTCGCGAAAAACGTCCTTGCGGATCGGCACGGCGTATAGCCGCCCTAGCTTATCGTGGTCTTCAAACGGGCACGACTCCACTGCCGGCCGCTCCCAGCCGCGGGCCAGCCAGACCGACAACGGCAGGCGCTCTGCCTCCACGGCGTGCTCCTGCTCCGTTATGTGCTGGCTCACGAGGCGCGACAAGAGATTGCTGCGCACAGTCTGCCAGGTATAGCGGCCAGCGAGAGGAGCCTCCTTGCACTTCTGGAAGAACGTGGCGCGATCTTCTAGACTCATGCCCTGCACCGGGGTCTGCCCGACGTCCCTGTAGAGCGTCGTCTGCAGCGACAGGCAGCAGCGGCATGTGAACGTCTTAACCTTATGGCGGCCAGCCGCATCCGCCGGCATCTCGAGCTTGCAGATCTGACAGAGCAAGGGCTTTGGTGCTTCGGCTGCTTCGGGCTG
>JANSXV010000033.1 GCA_024742735.1 Alphaproteobacteria bacterium
GTACGCCTTGCGACGCGCTGCGCGCGCCAAGGCCGCCCGCGAGGCTGCGAGCGAGGAGGAGTGGGACCAGCTTGTCGCCGCGGCCCGCGATGAAGGGCCGCTGGCAGCTGTGGGCCCCCCGGGCACGGGCAAGACGACCGTCCTGGACAAGGTCGCGCGGCAAGTGCAGCGGGACGGGGGCCGGGTGCTCTTCGCGCTTCCCACGGGTCTGCAAGCCTCGCGAACGCGGCAGCGACACCCGGAGGCGGATGTGGACACGTGCGCGGGCGCCTTTCTGCTCTACAAGGACGCCTTGGAAGCCATGGACCTCCTGAGCGGCTACGACCTCGTGGTTGTAGACGAGGTGTCCCAGCTCTCGCAGGGCGACTTTGAGCGCATCTACCAGATGTGGGAGGTGACAAGTTGCCTACACTCGTGTTCGCCGGCGATTTCTGGCAGTTGCCAAGCGTCCAGGGCAGCCAAGCCAAAGACAGCCCGCGCTGGCGGAAGGTCCTGAAAGTTGAGCTCCACGCCATGTGGCGCTGCCAGGACGATGTCCTGAAGAAGAAGCTCCTGGCGCTCCGAACGGCCATGCCGGACAAGGCCCTGCTGCGGCAGATTTGCGCGGGCCACAAAGCTTGGTCCGGCTACGACGAGCCCACGGCTTGGGATCTCACGAAGCTCTACCGCGCCCACCCCGACACCACTGTCGTCACTTGCACTCGTCGCAACGCCGCCAAGGTGAATGACCTGGCCACCTTCGTGCTTTTCACCGGGCGGAAGAAGCGGCCGCTGGCGGAGCTGTCCGTGGACTGGGAGGCTAACGAGGCGAACTACAACGAGCAGAACTGCCTGATCACCGGCCGTGCCCCTCAGCCGTCCCTCGCGAAGATCTTCAAGGGCGCGCGGATCCACCTGACCAAGAACCTGAACAAGGAGGCCGACTTCGTGAACGGGATGGAGGCCGTGGTTCAGAGCTACGACGCCGACTCCCGCGGCCTCCACGTCCGCACCAAGACGGGCCGAACCCTCGTCTGCTACCCCGTCACCGAGTGGGTGGAGGACTGCGGCGCCGTGACGGCCTACCCAATCCGGCCCGGCTACGCCTGCACGATTCACA
>JANSXV010000021.1 GCA_024742735.1 Alphaproteobacteria bacterium
CATGCGCGAGCTCGTCGAGCGGTGGCGCGCTGACATCGCCGCCGGCCGCCTGTGAGAGCGAGGACAGCGATGCTGCGGGAAGGAGGTGCAGTCCCGCCAGCGGAGGCTGCAAAGAGGACCCCGGCTCCCCCCTCCCTTCTAGCAACTTTTTTCCCGCAGCATCGCTGTCCTCGCTCTCACAGGCGGCCGGCGGCGATGTCAGCGCGCCACCGCTCGACGAGCTCGCGCATGTCGGGGCGCGGCGGGGGATCTTGAGGGCCTCCATGGTCTCTGAGAACGTCCCAGTAATCCCACCATCCGCTCCACTCGAGATCGGCCTCGAAGAAGCGCAGGGCCAGCTTGGCTTTCTGGGTTCGCGAGTACTGCGAGTGCGAGTAAGCGACCTCGCTGGAAACAAGGCCGATCTCCCCGTCAAGCGCCCGCGCTTCCGCCAGCTCCTCCTGGGTGTTTTCCAAAAGCCCCTGGAGACGGTCGCGATCCTCAACCAGCAAAGTCGCGGTGCGAGCGCTCAACCTGGAGCAGCGTCCTCGCGAGGACGTTCACTGGGAGGCCGTTGCACCATAACCGCGGCCGCCAGGTCGGGGGCATCCAGACCCACCCAGGCAGCCGGCTTCTCAAGGAGCCAGCCTTGCACGCATCAGAAGGCGGCGGCGGCGCTCATGGCGAGGCACACAGATGCAAACCGAATCGCGAGATCAGAGAAACAGCTGCGGAAGAAAGCGCCCTGCCCAAAGAGACCCAGCAACAAACACAAGCGCAGGCGGAAGCCGCGCCTTTTTTCTCGCCAAAGCTGTCCGGCCTCAGCCCCAGCAGGGCCGCAGCCACCGGGCCATTACCCAGCGGGGGCCAGGAGGCCTTGGACCGATGAGGAACTCCATGACGTTCTCGAAGACCTCGGTGCCGGGCGGCGCGTAGGCGGCCAGCAGCCGCAGCTGCTCCAGGTTGCGCCAGTGCCCCAGCGGCCGCGAGCTGTGGGCGTCGAGCTGGAAGACCTTGTCGTTGAAGGCCGACAGGGACTTCTTCTCGACGGTCTCCACGCAGACCTGGTGCTCGCGGCTGCGCAGGGTGGCGAAGGTGGCCCTGCGCTCGCCGGACTCCTCGAGCACCTCCCTGTACTCCTGGTGCCGGAGCTCCGCCGCGGCCTTCTTTGGCACACCCTTGACCTTCCGCTTCTCCTTGAGCTTGCCGTCGGGCTGCACCGTGAGGATGCTGTACATCTTGGAGCGCAGCCCGACGTACTCCAGGATCCTCGCAGGGAAGGTCTCGTCCCCTAACTTGCCCAGCTGCCCCATCAGCTCGATGGCCTTGGCGTGGGCGGGCGCAGCCAGCACGCCCAGGTCCCGCTCCGGGGCCTTGGAAGGGCCGGCCACGTCGAAGAGCTCCGCGCCCCGCAGGTTGGCGTCGGCCATGGCGTGGATGGGGTCCTGCAGCTCGAAGATCTGCACCATCACGGAGTCGGTGTCAGTGAAGAGCAGCCTCGTGCTCGGGAAGAGCCGCCGCAGGTGCAGGTAGAACGCCTTCTCCATCATGAGCTTGGAGACCTGCAGCGTGCGGCAGCCGATCTGGGTCGGCACGGCCAGGAAGGCAGTGCTGCGGCTCGTCTTGAGCGTCTCCACGAAGCCCAGGAAGCCCTCCGAGTCGTTGATCTGGAACTCGAAGTTGGTCATGTTGGGCCTGCCCACGGCCCGCTCAAACTTGGCGGGGTCCACGTAGGCCGTGGTGTTCCTGAACTTGTCGGGGTTCATGCAGCACCGGCCGAAGATGGCGTTCTGGGTGAGCTTCACCACCTTCTCCGCCACCACGCTGCCGGCGTCCTTCAGCTCCCGCCGCTCGCGGTGCTTCAGCTCCATGAAGCCGGCCATGAAGGGCTCGCAGCGGAAGCGGTAGGCCCGGTGGAGCCTCCAGACCCGAGCCCCGAGCACGTCCCGGAGGAACTTGAGCCGCTTGCCGTCCACGCCCTCCCTGACGTGCATGCCGAGGAAGGGCACCAGCTTCTCGCAAGGGGACGGCGCGATGCCGAGGCTGGCCGCCATGGCCGCCGTGCGCGGCCCGTACATGCCGGGCCCCACCTTCATGCGGGCCGGCGGCGCCCAGTCCAAGTAGTCGTGGGCCTCGGGCGGGAAGTCGTAGTCCACCAGGATCGTCCGCCTCCCAGTCCAGCCCCGCCAGGCAAGAGCCGTGGAGCCACCGCAGCCGCTCAGCGCCGCTCTCCGGCAGGGCCACGGGCTCGCAGGGCCCCTTGGGCATGGGGTGCGTCATCGCCGCCGGGTACATGGCGTTGAAGTC
>JANSXV010000012.1 GCA_024742735.1 Alphaproteobacteria bacterium
AACCCTAAACCCTAAACCCTAAACCCTAAACAAAGCGAGGCGCGAACCACGGTGAGTGGGCGCCGAGCGCTACGACGCGCAGCTTCGCTGGCGGCGGGAGCCGAGCAGACCCGCGGTGAGCGGGACGAGGCGACGCGCATGGCACCCGCCGGTGAGGCGGGCGCGCGCATGGAGCCACTGTCGTGGCGCGCAAGCGTCAGGCTTGCTCCAAAGAGAATAACCCTAAACCCTCTGGTCTAAGGGGGGCTGAGCGTCTGAGTCCTCCTTTATAACGCCTTGATAAAGCGGCCATTGGCCTTGATAAAGCGGCCATTGGGTTGGCCGGCCTTCATAAGGCCATCGAGCTTAGCCGGCCTTGATACAACGGCCATCGGCTTTGATAAAACGGCCGCGGCCATTCGCTTCGCCAGCCCTTTATGCGGCTGATAAACTGCTTGTGCGGGACAATAGGAAATCGGCCATCCGCAGCCTGAGTCTAGAGATCTGCACTTTGGCCGCTTACCGGCCATTGCGGCTGCTTGGTCCTCGGCCTTGATAAAGCGGCCTTCTTGATAAACCGGTTATTGAAGCTGACCAGCCTTGATAAAACGGTCATCGGTGGGCCCCGCTACCGTAGCGGGGGGCCCCACCGCTCGTAGTACCGCCCCGCTACCGCTGCCCCGCTACGGCCGTGGGGCCCCCCCGCAACGCCCCGCTACGCCCCGCTACCGACAGGTAGCGGGGGGCCCCGCTACTGTTGTGTTTAGTAGCGCGAAGACAGCTGGGTTGAGCCGCCGCCGGCAGATTTGGCCACTCCCGACCGCAGCAAAACGAATCTCGTTTTTGCAAAACCTTTAATAGTGGTGGTAACGCCGCGTCGGTCCCCTCTGGGGGCCGCCCGCTCTCGAGCGGCTTCTTACGCGCTGCGGCTGCGAACGAAGCCGCCCGACCCCACGTCGAAACTATTACTCGACGCGGGGGCGCGGGCGGTGCTCCACGGGCCGTCGCTTAAGTAAGTAGGCGCCGCTCGGCAGCAGTGAGCGCAAAACAGGGACGCTTTGGGCCCAAACAAGACACACGTTAAGCTAAACGGTTGAACATGGGCTTTCGGTTCCCGTCGGTTGGCTCTTTTTGGTTTCGTTCGCTTCTTGACCAGGACCGACGAAGCGAAGAGCGGCCTGACCGGAGAAGGACCACCTTGGCAAGGACAGCAGCCGGCGGGCCCGTCCTTCGCCAAGAGCTGCTGGAGCGAGAGGCCCGAACTGATCGATCGACGAGTTTGATTCTTTTGCGCAAGGCTTGCTTGTCGTGCACAAAAACTGACCACGTGTTTTTGCCTTGCTTTCCGGAAGTGCGTTTGGCTTGAGCGTCTTGGCTAGACTCTCTCGGCTCAACCAGTTACTAGATTCAAGCTGTTCTTTGCAGCCATGCCCAACCTGTGTCAGAATGCGGACTGCTGCTTCTCCAAGACGGGCAGCCGTCTGCGAGTGGGTGCAGGGATTGAGCACTGCGCCTTTTGCGATTACGAGGCTATGGAGACGGCGTGTCTGACGGCCAGTGGTCGACGGTCCGTCTTGCGGAGCCTGAAAGCTATGACCAGCCCCAACTTCCGCGACATTGCCATGGAGCAGGTCCCCGACGTTTTCAAGGAGCACTTTGCCTGCGGATTGGTTTCTGGACAATTTTGCGGCGGGTTCGAGGGCGAAGTCTGCATCTTTGCCCTGAACAAGACCGGCGGCCCCGCGCAGGTTGGGCGCCGCCGGGCTGGCAGTTGCCTCTTCTGCGACCCGACCGCGATCGGCGCCAAGGTGGATGCGCCAAACGGGCTGAAGGAGATTGCAGCGGCGCTGCGTCGAATGTCGGAGGCAGTGAAGGAGAAGGCCCTGGCCGAGCGTCTCCCCGAAGATGTCCGGGCCCAGATCCGGAAGCTGCTTGCGCCCAAGCCTCAGCGGCGCCGGCTCGGCCTCCCGCCGCAGGCTGAAGAACTTCGGAGCCGTTGGGCGCCGCTCCTGGCCAAGCGGCAAAGCACGAAACCGCCCGCCAGCGCCGCGGAGAAGAAAGCCTGGCGCGAGCGGGCGCTCGCTGACCGAGCTCGCGGGCGCAGGCACGCCGGCCGGCCCAAAGAGCGCGCTGCCCGGGATGCGCCGGTGGACATTGCGCCCCCGGTCCCACCGGCAAAGCGCTCCGCCCGAGCCATCGGGTTGGAGCGCTGGGCGCTGCACTACGCCTGGGCACAATGCGCCGAGTGCGGCCTCATGCTGCCCAGGGATCTGACGCAGACGTCGCTGCTCCGCGACCAGCCGGCCACGGTGTTGCCGTCGCAGTGCTTCCGCTGCCGCGGCGCTCGAGACCTTCCTGCGCCCAGGCTGGAGGATGTCCCTGCGCCGCTGCGCGGCCTGACAGACGAGGCGGCGCGGGCCCTGAGCCCCTTGGAGGTCGATGTTGGTATGGAGCAGCGGGCAAAGTTTGGACTTGGCTACCGCGTGCACTCCAGCATGTTCAGGCTGCGCTGGAAGGCCGAGCCCGTCAGAGTCGCAATCCGCGCCCTGACTGACCGCGACCAGCGGGGCAAGGCCAAGGCTGCCCGAAAGTTCCTGCGCGCCAGCGCCGACTCCGCCTACGGCGAGTTTGCTACCGAGCACAAGCAGTTTCTGGCAGAAAACCCGGACGCGGACCAGACAGCTCGGCGGAGGCGTTTGGCCTTCCTGGAGCGCCCTGGCCTGGAGTGCGCATTGTGGCCTGCGCTTTTTTGGAGCAAGAGCATGACTTTCAGTCAGGAGCGGGCCAGCGACCCACGGCGCCGGAAGGCTGAGACGCTGGAGCAGGCAATGCGCCCGGCTTGCCCGGACACTGAGGATGAGGCGGAGGAGGGGGACGGCCCGGACGATGACCTGGTCCGACACAGTGTGAAGCGGCTCTACAACGCCCTGGCTTTGAGCAGCTTGCTGGGCTACACTGAACACTTCGAAATCTTGCAGTTTGTTTACGATCTGCATTTGTGGTCGGACTTGGGCGCCAAGCGGTCGTTGGGGACGGGCGTCCCAATGAGGCTCATGATGGCCGGCTCATCGTTCAGCCCGATTTATTGGAAGCGGGTCCACAACGGCTTGACCGACCTTGTCCGGCAGGTTGGCTTCCCAAAGTTTTTTCTGACCTTGGCACCGTCGGAATGGACCCTGCCATATCACGGCTTTGTCCTCGACGGCATGTCGAAGCTGATGCGAGCACGGCTGCGGCTGCCGGTGGAAGAAACCCTCCACATTGCCCATGTCCTTTTACAAACCGGCAAGGGCTTGCTGCTGGGCGACACGGGCAGCCGCAAGGAGTGGAAGGACCATGTGTTCGCAGTCCGGGACGAGACGGGCCAAGGCCGCAGGCTCCACGGGTTTGTTCGGATTGAGTTTCAAGATGGAACGCGCCGGGTTGAGACGCAGAGCTACCATGGGTCCGGCCGACCTCATCTCCACCTGCTCGTCTTTGGCGACGACGACCTTGTTCGTTCGCTGGACATCCCAAGCTTCGCCAACGCCTCAATGCCAGAGAACGAGGACATGGCGGGGTACGTCCGCGGCTCGCAGCTGGACCAGAAGCAAGACAGCGGCCGCCCGGTTTTTCTAGAGGAGACCCGCTACGACGAGCACGCCCGTGCCTGGCGCCTGCAGCACTTGCCGGCCGACCATGCGCTGGGTTTGCGAGGCTACCTGCCGGACGTGATGGACGCGCTGAAGTGTCACCAGGACCTCCTCATCGGGGAGGACCGGACTGGTTTACTGCGGCAGTACGTCGCAAAGTACCTTGCCAAGTTCTCCGACTCGGCCTCCCAAGACTGGCTTAACGATGAGGCGGACGCTGTGAGCATTGCCGCGACTGTGCTGAGCCGCTATCACCCCATGGAGCCTGAAATGGTCCTGCAGCTTTTTGGGGCCAAACTGCGCCAGTGGCACTTTACGACCGTGGGCGGGGGCAAGCGCGACTTCATCGTGCCGCTGCCGGACGCGGCCGACCTGCCCGAGCACCACCCTGTAAGACTGTACGAGAACGCGGCCTGGGCCCGCGGAAAGATCAACCTCCTGGACTTCCTGCGAAAGACCAACGCCAACGGGCAGATCTGCGCCTGGCTGAAAAAGCGCCACGCCGAGCAGGGTGAACCGGAGGAAAGTCTGGAGGCCTTTGCAAGGAGGTGTCGGCCACAAGGCGAGAAGGTTGTGGCGGCCGAGATGTTGTCAAGGCTCAGCGACCGCCACTACGGGCAGCGACTCGTGCTCTTCAAGCCGTTCCGGCGGCTGAACGACCTTGTCGACGAGGCGCAGCTCGCCAAGGTTCCGCAGCAGCACCGCTACCTGGCCATGGCTCTGCTCAACGGCGAGCTCCGAGATGAGAAGCGGATCGACGACGACTTGAAGATTGAGGGCCACAGCCGTGCCACGTCCCAGAGCGTCAAGGGCATGATCGCGGCGAACAAGGGCCTGATCGAGGACTACCTGGCCGGGCGCGCGGCGCTGCCGCCACAGGACGCCCCTGCTGCAGCGGCGCCTGGCCGCGCGGCTGTCACCCACAACACCCAGCAGCGGCAGTTCAAGCGTTTGCTGGACGGAGCCACGGCCAGGTCCTTGGACGGCCGCGGCGCGGATGAGGCGGCGGCAGAGGAGGCAGCGGCCCGGGCCCGCGCGGAGGCAAAGGCCTTGGCCTGCATGGGGCCGCCGGGCACCGGCAAGACCACTGTTTGCCACGAGAAGATCGAGGAGCTGCTGGCGGCCGATGGCAAGGTCCTCTTCGCCCTGCCGACCGCCCAGCTGGCAAGTCGTATGAAGGAGCGCTACGGCCGGCGTGAGGGGCTGACCATTGACACGTGCCACGCAGCCTTTGGCTTCAACGAAAACCTGGCGGCCTACCTACCAATCTTAGCCGTTTACGACCTTGTCGTGGTGGACGAGGTCTCGCAGCTCTCCGCGCAGCAGGGGGACCACATCCTGAAACTCTGGGACGCGGCCGACCGCCTTCCCGCTTTGGTCTTCCTAGGCGACAAGTGGCAGATGGGCGGCTACGGCGACAAGCGCCCGTGGGAAAGCCGCGCTTGGCAGCAGCGCGTCTGGAAGACGGACTTCCACAAGAGCTACCGCTGCCAAGATCCAGAGTTTGAGAAGCTGCTGCAGAAGCTGCGGACGGCCAAGCCGGACGCGGCCACGCTGAAGAGCCTGCAGAAGCGCAAGGCCTGGACCCCCCCCGGTAAGCCGACGCCAGAAGGCGTGCAGCGGTTGCTCCACGCGCACCCGGGCACGACCGTTGTTTCTTGCACGCGGGTGGGCGCGCAAGAAGTCAACGCCTGTGCCCTGACAGCCCTGTTTGGCAGCCGCCCGCCGCTGGTCGCCGGTCTGCCAGGCGACCTGGAATCTAACGCTGCCAACTACGACGGCGAGGGCGGGCTGAAAGTCGACGAGGAGCTCCTGCCGCTGAACGTCCCGATCCACAAGGGCATGGACGTCTTCTTGACCAAGAACGTGCGGAAGGACGTCGACTTCGTGAACGGGATGCTGGCCAAGATTGTCTCCTACAACCCGGCAACTAAGGGGCTGCGCGTCAAAACTCGCACTGGCCATTTGGTGGAGGTCTGGCGGTGGTCGGATCCGGAGCGCCCAGGCGCTCCCAGCTTCTACCCCATCCGACCCGGGTACTGCAGCACTATCCAGAAGCTGCAAGGCGCGGAGTTGGAGCACATCTCTGTCTATCTAGATGCGCGAGGGGTGCCGGGGGCTGCCTACACGGCCATCAGCCGAGTCCGGACTGGGAAGGACTTTCTCGTCGGCGGTCTGGTCACAGATCTGCATTTCACCCCTGCACGGTGAATGTGAAGACAGCTCGTTCGCCGCAGCCTTAGAGAAAAAATGCAAAGCTCTTGCGCGCCGAGCCATTGCCCCGTAAGGTTGAGCGTTTGTCGCCCGCGCCAGGCCCAGCCAGCTTGCCGCGGTGCCCCGGCAGGGAGCGCGCTTCTTGCAGGAGGACTGACTTCGCGGAGTCGCAGCTTGGGAAACCCTAAACCCGGGAAGGTTGAGGTTTGGGTGGTCAGGGGTGGGGAGAACGCTTAACGCGGCGCGCGCCGCCCCGACGCCCTGGCGTCGAGGCGCGCGCCTTGTCTTGGCAAACTATAAACCCTATAAACCCTATAAACCCTATAAACCCTATAAAACCCTATAAAACCCT
>JANSXV010000013.1 GCA_024742735.1 Alphaproteobacteria bacterium
CCGTCCCGGCTCAGGAAGACCCTGGCGCTCTGGTTGCCGGTGAGCCGCAGCTCCGGGCCGCTGTTGGCTGCCGCGCTGTTGTTGTTCACCGCCAGGCTGGCCCAGCCGCTGCCGTTCCTGGTCAGGGTCATGCTGTCGCCGAAGGTGCTTGTGTTGGTCACGTCCAGCGTGTTGCTGGCCTGGAGTTGCGGAGCCGTGACGGTGCCGGTGCTGGTCAGGTTGCCGCAGGCCACGCTGCCCGTGGAGACGCTGCCGCTGGTCATGGCGAAGGTGCAGGTCAGGCTGCCCGAATCCACGGCGCCGCTCCCCACGTCGAGGGAGGCTCCCGACAAGGCCCCAGCGGCGGTCAGGGCCCCGCAGCTCAGGTCGCCCGTGGACGCTGCCCCGCTCACCGCCAACGTGCCCGCGGAGACGTCCCCGGCGGTGTTGAAGTTGCCCGCGGTGGCCGTGTTGGTGACGGTCAGCGCGCCGGCTGAGACGGTGTTGGTCACCGACAGCACGCCCGCGCTGGCCGCGCCGCTCACGGTGAGCAAGCCGCCGCTGATGCTGCCCGAGGTGGAGAAGCCGCCGGCGGTCAAGGGGCCAGTGGAGGTCACCGAGTCGCAGGTCAGGGCTTCGCAGGCGAGGTCGCCCGTGGTGGCCGCCCCGCTCACTGTGAGAGTGCCCGCCGAGACACCGCCCGCGGTTGAGAAGTCGCCCGCACTGGCGGTGTTGGTGACGACCAGACTGCCGAATTGGCTCGTTCCTCCCACGGACAGGAAGTAATTCAGAACCGGAGCCCTCCCAATGCCCACCCTTGCGTTCGACAGCGAGCCGATCCTGAGCCTCGCGTCGCTCGTGTCCTGGATCACCATCTCAGTTCCCAGCCCCGGATTGGAGGGGTTGAGGCATTTGAAGTTCCTGTTCCTGAACTCCCAGATGCCCTGCCCGTCCCTGACCCTCAAGGTGTAGTTGCTGTCGCCGGAAGGTCTAATGATGTCTGCGCCCTGGACGGGCACGACGATGTCACCTGCCAAGTCGAGGCTCGCGGCGGAGAGCGCGCCGACGCCCGCCGCGCCGCTGATCGAGAGAGAGCCTCCCGTGATGGCGCCGGCCGCGTCGAGGCTGCCGCCGGTCAGAGCGCCGGTCGCCGAGAGGTCGGCGCAGGCTACCGTGCCCGTGGCGGTGACGCCGTCGCATGTGAGCTGGCCGCAGTCGATGTCGCCGCTGAGCGCCGTTGCGATTGCGGCGTCGGTGGCCGTGTCCTGCTCCGCCGCCGAGCGGTACGACAGCAGGGCGGTGCTGATCTGGCTGCTGGTGAACGTGTCCTGCACGGGCCCGGTTCGGTACGCCAGCAGCGCTCCCTGTATTGCCGCTTGGGTCTCTGTGTCTTGGGCTGCCGCCGTGCGGTAGGCTGTGAGTAGGGTGTCGACCCCTGCCGAGGTGTAGTAGTCCGCCAGGGCTGCTGCGATGGCGCTGGCCGTCTCCGCATCTTGCAGGGCCGCTGTACGGTAGGCCGTGAGCAGCGCGTCCACTTGCGCCGCGGTGTAATAGACCGCCAGGGCGGCTGCGATGGCGCTGGCCGTCTCCGTATCTTGTAGAGCCGCTGTGCGGTAGGCCGCGAGCAGGGCGTCCACTTGCGCCGCGGTGTAGTAGACCGCCAGGGCCGCCGCGAGCGCCGCTGATATTGCGGCGTCGGTGCCGGCGACGGAGTAGCAGTCTGCTGCGATGCTCAGGGTGTTGTCGGCGTTCACCAGACTCGCCGAAAGCGGCGGCGCCAGGTGCAGATTCCGCAGCAGCCCGCCGAAGAGAAGCTCGAAGGTGGTCTCTCCCGGCCAGGCCGGTGCATTGCCAACTCCTCCGCTAGAGGTCTGCAGGGCGGCAAGGTCGGCCAGGATTGCGTCGAGGCTCGCTTGCAGCGTGGTCTCGCTGGCCGACAGGGCCGCGTTGGTGGCGTAGCTCGCGAGGAGGCTTGCGTCGGCCTTGGAGGCTTGCAGGCTCGCGAGGGTGGCGTCTCGGACCGCGAGCTCCGCGTCCAAGAAGGCCACCGCGGCGTAGGGCAGCAGCGCATTGGCGATCTTTGTGTCTACCTCCAGGGAGCTGTCGGTGTCGGCCTGCAGCGCCGCCAGCGCCGCGTCCGTGGCCGCCAGCGAGCCCAGCGTGGCGAAGGCGCCGTCCGCCGCGGCCTGTGTGACGTACGGCAGCAGCGCCGCCGTGATCTTGGAGTCCACCTCCGCGGAGGTGTCGTGGTCGGCAGCGTCCGCCTTGCCCGACTGCAGCGCCGCCACGGCGGCGTCCCGCGGGGCCAGCTCCGCGGCCAGGGCGACTGCCGTGACGTAGGCCAGCAGCGCGTTGGCCACGTTGGTGTCCACCTCCAGCGGCGTGATCCGCGCCGCGATGTCAAGGGCGTGCTGGTCCACCACCGTCTTCAGGGCGTAGGTGCTGGCCACGCTGGCCAGGGTGGCGTTGTTGGCGGAGGCGATGGCGCCGTTCATCGCAGCAGTGGTGCTGTAGTTCGCGAGCTTGAGGTCCACGCTGTCCGGCGTGCTTTTGGTGGCCACCACGCCCTCGAGCACGTCGAAGGCGCTCTGGTCGCACTTGCCGGCCAGCCCGGTGGTGAGGCTGGACTGCAGGGCCGCCAGGGTGCTGCCGTGGGCCGCTACTTGACCGTCGGTGGTGGCCAGGGCCGCTGTGGTTGCGTATGGGACCAGGGCCGGCGCGAGGGCGCTGCTGTCCAGCTTGAGCGCCAGCTCGGCCGTGACCCTGTCGTCCAGGCTCTGCAGGCCCGAGGCGTTGGTGCCGATGGCCGCGGTGTTGGTGGCCAGCTCCGTGACCTGTGCATAGGGGGTGAGGGCCAGAGCCAGCTGCCCTGCGGTGACGAAGCTCCCTTCTGTGACCTGCCCGTTGTTCAGGATCTCCGGGATGTTTCCGGTGAGCGGCCCTTCGAACATATCTTGCTTTACACCTATAGTCCTCGCCGACGCCGTTTGTGAACGGCGTCGAGTTTGCTTCCCGGTTCTTGCCTTGCGGAGGCTCGATTCCTGCCGCGACCGGAGTTGAGTACCATATTGTGCGCGGTCTCAGCTCAGCGACCTGAGCGTGAATTACTTGCCCCTTCCCATTTGCGTTGAGGTTTCGCCGACGCCGTTTGCCCAGTGGGTGAACGGCGTCGAGTTCGCTTCCCGGTTCTTGCCGCGACCGGAATTGAGTACCATATTGCGCGCATTACTGGAGGGCTAGTCCAGCACCGAAACACCTGTCCCGGAGAGAGTGACCAGCTGGTAGGCCACAAGATGGATGAAGATGGCTGTGGCCGTGCCGTCAAGACCCTTGAAGCTGAACCGGGCCAGATCCCCGGAGCGGGTTGAGACGCCGCTCAGGGGCATCTTGGGCACCCTCTCCGTCGGGAAGCCGGCCACGAAGCTGCCTCGCAGTCGCAGGTAGGCGTTGCGGCTGATGTCTATGTTCCGGACCGTGTCGTCGTAGGTGCCCGCAAGGACCGACAGGAAGTGGAAGTGCTCGGAGGCGCCCTTCATGCTGTTGTGAGGGTACTGAAGGGATCCCAGCTGCATCTGCGATTCCAGGAGCGAGTCCTCGACGCGCGCCGCTCCGATGTGGGCGTAGTCAGTGCCGGGGTTCATCAGCAAGCTGACCCTCGAGCCTGCGTCGTCGTCCCAGAAGGTACCCATGAGCTTGGTGAAGGCTCTGGCCACCGTGACGTTGTGCTCGGCCACGCCTGCGGGAACGGAGGACTGCTGCGTGTGGACCGTCGGGTAGCTGAACACCAGCGACCTACCGGAGAGCAGCACCCTGTTGAAGGACTCCACGAGCGCCGAGTCGAGGACCACCTGGGAGGCCAGCACCCTGACGTTCTGGATCTCGAACGTCGCCGACAGGGTGCCGCTGGCCGGGTGGGCCGTGGCGTTGGCGGACCACAGGGCTGTCTCGGCGTCGGCGAACTCGATCTCCAGGACCAGGTTCAGCTGGGGCGGCAGCATCTTGCCGCAGCGCAGCAGGCCTACCATCGTGGGGCGCAGGAGCACGTCGATGTATTCCCCCTGGTGGATGGCCTTGGGCACCAGGCTCCCTCCTGCGTTCGGGATCTCGTCGAAGCCTTCCAAGGACTTGTTGGCGTTGTACTCGCGGCCCTTCAGCAGGTCGTGCACCGCCACGGTGCGCCCGTAGTAGTTGATGTCATCGCACCGCTGTCCGTTGGCGAAGACCTGAACCCGCTGGATGAAGCACGCGGGGTTCGAGGTGGCCGGCGCCAGCGGGTTGGTGCCGTCGGTGTTCACCACGCGGAAGGCGATTTTCAGGCTTTCCGGGTTGATGAAGGAGGTGCCGCTGGTGAGCGGGGTGCGGCAGACCCTGGAGGTGGTCGGCGAGAAGGAGCTCAGGGAGCTGGGGAAATATTGCACGTCGTGGCGTGCGGTGACGTAGCTGGTGTTGCTCGTCTTGAGCTTGTAGTCCAGGCTCTGCATGAGCTCATCCTGCGCGCCCGCGGTGACTACCTCCATCTTTGTTGCGTTGCCTTTACCTGTACAGCGCGCGGCGCCTCGTCGTGCGAGCTATCGCGGGAGCTACGCGGCTTCAATGTCTCGGGCCAGCTGCTCGAAGCTGGGAGGCGGCAGTCCGGAGCCCCGAGAGCTGGAGCTGGCGCGGCTGCTTGCGGGGCTCTTCCGCTGCGGCATCACTGGGTTGATGCCCCAGGCGAAGGGCCTCGGCGTGTGGTTGCTTTGGGCCTGTACTCGGAAGCTGGATGCCGAAGAAGCGCTGGCTGCTGCTGCTCTGGCTTTGAGCCTGGAAGCCGGGGTCGCTGTTGGAGACGACGCTGGAGGTCCTAGAGTGGGACGGCGTGCTGCCGGAACGCAGGCTGAAGTGCTGAGCTTGGGTAATGTCATTCATGCCATTGGCCGAGCGCACGTCCTGGACGGCCTCGTCC
>JANSXV010000023.1 GCA_024742735.1 Alphaproteobacteria bacterium
AAATCGTAGGCAACGTCGAAATGGCAATCTAAGCTTGAGTTGGGACACCCGTTGTCCAGAACCTGAGAAGGCACTCGAAAATGGAACTGGAAAATGAAATTTCGGCCGTCACCCCCCCCTCCGTTTCCATTTTTAAGGGGGTGGCCATGCGCGCCACCACCTGCGGCCCGTCCGGGACTTCCACCCGTCGGAGGTCGCCCCGCAGGCAGACGCGGCCTTCGCGGGTGACCAGAATGGTCAAGTCGCCCTCATCCACATTGCGCCCGTGGACCACCAGGGAAAGTGCCGGGGCTTCCTCCATTGCCTCCATTGAGCCACTAAAACGGCAGCGGCGGACAAGCAATCCTCACACGCAATGCGCACACGCACGCGCACACGCGCACACCTGCAAAGCAACTGAAGGCGTCCGTGACCAATATAAGTTTTTATTTTTGCACATATATATATATATTCAAAATGAAACCTTTAATCAGTAAAAAAAACAAGGTGCGGTGTTTCAGGGAACGTGTGTGCATGATTATAATATATGTGTGCGCATATGTATATATATAGCTGCGTGTGTATAGATCTATGCACAACAGCACGCATGCGGTCAAGCGCGCTGCCTCCAGTTTGCGCGGCGCTTCAGACGGTCGATCCTCCCTCTGCCGCGGCTTTTGCCGCTGGCTCGAAGCAAGGGCTGCAGGCGCCGCTATACCTCAATGGGGCGTCTCTTTTGCTGCAGCCTGCCCCCTATGTGCAGACCGCCTTCGACCTATATATATACACGTATAAGATCCTAATGCCGGACGACCAGCTCGATGTGCGTGATCGAGCTTCTGCCTCCTCCCCCACGCATGCGCCGCCGCCTCGGCGGCGGCCGAGCCGCCTGCCGCGCGGCACTGCGTGGGCTGGGTCGCGTGACAGCGCGCAGAGCCATAGAGCCGAAACAGCAGCGCGAAACCACACATGAGCTGCATGCATCGGTCTGTGTGTGCCAGGCTTGCTGCAGGCAAGCATGAATGAACAAGAAGCTGCCGACGCCAGTCTAGACTCTATTTCGCGCTACTCTTTTCCCGCGTGTGTCCTGCAGTTGCGCACGCACCGCTCGCCGGCTCAAACGGCCCCAGCGATGCGCGGCCGGGCTCGCATAGACGCGTGCCCGCAAAATTGCCGCGCGAGCTACGCACAAGGAACCTACGTCGCACGCGCTATGCTGCGGCGCTGTGCTTCTATACCTACCGAGGCGCGCCCGATATATATATATATATATATAGCAACGCACGGCCGCCCGCAGCTGGCAGCGACGTGTCTCCGCTTGCGCCTGCGCGGCCCGCTGCCGCGCAACTAGTAGCCCCGCTTCCGCCAACAGGAGGGCGTGCAGTTCGCGGCCCAGCGGCAACTTGTGCAGCCGCCCGCGAATTGCTGCCGCAGCGCAAGGGGCGGCGTCTTTTGCCACTTCTTTCTTGCAGGGGCGGCGGGGCGCGGCTTGGCTTTCGGCTTCACCGCCGCCTTCGGCCGCGGCCGAGCTGCCGCCTTCGACTTTGGGGCCGCCTTTGGCTTCGCCGCCGCCTTCGACGCCGCCTTCCCAGCCGGCCGCTTGAGAAGCACGCGGTCGCGTAGCTGACTCACAACATTCATAGCCGCGCACCCCTGCTCATTGTCGCTCGCACAGCGCGAGCTGCCATCGACCTGCATGCCGGCGTGCGCTGCGGCCACCTCAGCCCGCGGTGGCTCCGCTGAGCGGGTGTCCGGCTCGGCTCCTCCGCTGAGCGCGGCCGCGAGTGGCCGCGCCACTGGCCGCGCGTCCATCTCCGCCTCCGAAGCGTCGGCCAGCGCCGCGCGCCCCATGACATCACGCACTCGCCCCGCGAGCCCGCCCGGCTTTCTCCGCGGAAGGATTTCGACCACCGGCTGCGCCGGCTGTATCCCCTGCAGCCCAAGCAGCGCTTGCTGCAGCATGGCCGCCGCAGCCTCCTGCAGCTGCTGCTGGCGGCCCGCTGGGTGCTGCGGGGCCCACGCGGAGCGATTCCCGCCGTCGGCCTGGCCGCCCAGCGCAAGCGCGCTATTCGTGCGCCTCATCGGCACGCGCGCTGTCACGCTGCGCACTTCCGCCGCAAAGTCGGCATCTGTGATGTCGGCGGCCTGCATCTTGTCAAAGACGTCCGCAAAAGTCGCCCCGTAGTCCCGCTGAAAGGCGTGAAGATCTTCCGGCAACCTCTGAACCCATT
>JANSXV010000032.1 GCA_024742735.1 Alphaproteobacteria bacterium
GAGGAGGATAAAGAGGCCGGCTTCCGCGCGTTCTTCCCGGAGACGCTGGAGGTGACGAAGTGCCACCAGGACGTCTTGCACGGCAACGGCCACGGACTGCTGCTGAAGTACGTCTCGACCTACACCCCGAAATTTTCTGATAGCTTTGCTCGGGAGTGGTTGAACGACGAGGCTTCGGCTTTCTCGGTGGCGCGGCGGGTCTTGTTCGACTACCAGCCAGCCGAACCGGAGATGTGGCTCTATCTCGCGGCGCAGCAGTTCCCGCCTTGCAAGTACGGCGGCACGATGACCCCCTTTCTTGCGCCGTGGCCCGGTATGGCGGAGAAGCCTGCGGCGGTCACGCTCTACGAGCAGTGCCCCTGGCGCCGGGAGTCGATGAGCCTGCTGGAGTACATGCGCAAGAGCAACAAGGACGGCGAGATCGCGCAGTGGCTCGTCCGCGCCTTCCGGCAGACGCCCGCCTATGACAAGACGGCCGCCGCGGAGGAGCAGCGCCGTGCGCTCGTCGCCTTTGCCAACGAGGCCGCAGTCCAGGGCGAGAAGCTCATCGCCTGCGACGTCCTGTCCATCTTCAACGACCGCTGGTTTGGGCAGTGGCTGGCCTTGCGGCGCCCCGGAACCTCAATGCGCTGCTGTGCCCGGAGGTTGCAGCAAAAGTGCCCCCGCAATACGCTCACTTGGCCAACACAACTTGCGCGGAGCCGGGCCACTGGGCGGACGAGGACCTCATCACGCAGGAGTTGGAGCTGGAGGCCGCAGGCAAGGACAGAATCCAGACCTTCCTCGCCAAGGTGAAGGCGGAGCGGGCACTGGCCGAGAAGTTCCTCTCCGGCGCCCTCGACAGGAAGGACGACGTCGGCTTGCGAGCGGCCCTCGTGGACGTCGGCTTGCGGCCCGCCGAGGAGGACCCGCTCTTCCGAGACATGGCCTTGAACGCGGAACAGCTCAGGCTGGAGCAGTACGCCTTGCGACGCGCTGCGCGCGCCAAGGCCGCCCACAAGGCTGCAAGCGAGGAGGAGTGGGACCAGCTTGTCGCCGCGGCCCGCGATGAAGGGCCCCTGGCAGCCCTGGGCCCCCCGGGCATGGGCAAGACGACCATCCTGGACAAGGTCGCGCGGCAAGTGCAGCGGGACGGGGGCCGGGTGCTCTTCGCGCTTCCCACGGGTCTGCAAGCCTCGCGAACGCGGCAGCGACACC
>JANSXV010000010.1 GCA_024742735.1 Alphaproteobacteria bacterium
CCGAGGCAAGGCGCGAAGACCTGCCGAACTGGATCAGGCGTTACAACACCTGCCGAAGGCACTACGCTCTGAACCGACGCACGCCCCTTCAGGCCCTCGCAGACATGAACAACGTCGTGAGACATCACAGCTAACCGGCGCCGTGATCTTGCGCATGCGCTTGTGGGCGTCACGGTCGCGGATGCGATCCAGCCAGGCGTGGACGGGGCTGTTCTCCTTCAGGACGCCGCGCGCCGCCGCCGCCTCCATCTGGAAGCCCATCATGATGTCGGCGGCGGTGAAATGGCCGCCGGCGAACCATTGATGAGCTGACAGGTGGGCTTCGACATAAGCCAGAACCTTGTCGCGCTCGCCGGCCATGTAGCCGGCCAGCAGGCTGTCTTCCAGGCCGGTGGCGGTCAGATACGTGTTCATCAGGAAGGGCAGGAAGACCGCCCCTTCGCTGGCGTGCAGCCACTCCAGAAACGCCGAACGCTCCGGCTCGCCGGGCGCGGGATGCAGCTGATGATCCGGGTCGAACGCTTCCAGCAGGTATAGCGCGATGGCGCCGCTCTCCGCCATAACGCGGCCGTCATACTCCACCAGCGGCGCCTTGCCGAGCGGATGCAGCCTGGCCAGCTCCGGCGGCGCGAGACGGCTCTGCGGATCACGGGAATGGCGCTTGAGCTCATAGGAGACGTTCAGCTCCTCAAGCAGCCAGATCAGACGTTCGGATCGGGACTGGCCGAGGTGATGAAGGATGAGGGTCATGGCGCAAAGCCTTCCAGATTTCAGGTTCAGGGCGAGGATCGCAGGCGGGGACCAGCGGCGCCGGCGCGCAGCAAGGTCAGCCCCCGACAGCGACAGGCAGCTCGTAGGCCACCGAGGCGCCGGGGCCCAGCGGCAGGCCTAGGAACACCCACGCGACGGTCAGGATCACGCCGCTGATCATCAGCCAGACCGAGTACGGGATCATGGAGGCGGTCAGCGATCCGATGCCGAACTCGGGCACCCAGCGCTTGGCGAAGACCAGGACGAGCGGGAAGTAGACCATCAGCGGGGTGATGATGTTCGTCCCGCTATCGCCCACCCGGTAGGCGGCTGTGGCCATCTCCGGGCTGACGCCCAGCAGCATCAGCATGGGCACCAGCACCGGCGCCATGAGCGCCCATTTGGCGCTGGCCGAGCCCACGAACAGGTTCAGAAGGCCCGCAAAGACCACGATCAAGCCCAGGACGATGGGCAGGGGCAAACCCGACTGTTCAATGGCGTTGGCGCCGTTGACCGCCGAGATCAGGCCCAGATTGGAGATATTGAACAGCTCGACGAAATACGCCGCGAAGAAGGCCAGCACGAGGTAATAGCCCATGTCCTTCATGGCCCCGGCCATCATGTCGACCACGTCGCGATGATCCTTGATGGTCCCGGCCGCACGGCCATAAGCCACGCCGGCGAAGATGAAGAGGATCATGAAGCCGGCGACAAGGGACTGGAAGAACGGCACCAGCGCCACGGCGACGTTGGCTTCGGGATCCAGAAGCGCGGCCTCATCGAAAAGCGGCGCGTCGCCGCGATAGATGGAGAGGTCCGTGCCCGGGATCCAGGCCAGCAGGTCGACGGTCAGGAACAGCCAGACCGCCATGACGGCCAGGCACGCCAGGCCCGCCGCGCCCAGACCCTTCTTCTGCCCCTCGGTCAGCGGGGCGCTCGGATCGTCGTCTCCGTCCGTGGAGCCGGCGACTGCCCCACCTGTCCAGGGGCCGAGGCGCGGCTCGACGATCCGGTCGGTCACGAACCAGATCACCGGCAGGAAGATGAAGGTCATCACCGCGATGAAGTACCAATTGCCCGCGATGTTCATGGTCCAGTTCGGATCGAGCGCCTGTACCGAGGCCTCGGTGATGCCGAACAGCAGCGCGTCGAGCTGACCGGGAAGCAGATTGGCGGAGAAGCCGCCTGAGACGCCTGCAAAGGCGGCCGTGATCCCTGCGATGGGATGACGGCCGGCCGCGGCGAAGATCACGCCGGCCAGCGGGATCAGCACCACATAGGCCGCATCCGCAGCCAGATTGCCCATCATGGCCGCCAGGGCGACCGCCGGGGTCAGCAGGAAGCGCGGCGCGTCGGACACCGCAGCGCGCATCGCCGTGCCGAACAGGCCGGCGCGTTCGGCCACGCCGGCGCCCAGCATCACTACCAGCACATAGCCCAGCGGGTGGAAGCCGGTGAAGATTTCCGGCATCTCCACGAGCAGATGGCGCAGGCTCTCCGGCGCGAGCGCGCTGACGGCGTTCACGATGTCGGGATTCCCGTCAGCGTCGAGGCGCGTGGGATGCTCCACCGAGATCTGCGCGAAGGCCGCGATCGTGGAGACGATCGCCATGATGATGATCAGGTAGAAGAAGATGAAGGCCGGGTCCGGCAGCTTGTTGCCCGCCCGCTCGACCAGGCCGAGAATGCCCTTCTGGTGTTCGACCGCACCAGACGTGTTGTTCTGTTCGCTCATAGCGCTCCCCGAAGCTGTGTCGCCGCCGCCAAGTCCCTCCCGGCGCGGCCGACTGCTTGTCTGGGCCTAGGGTTAGCGCGTGTGACCGGGTTGGAAAACCCGCCGCGCGCAACGGAAGGGGCGGACTTAGCGCCGCGAGCGCCTAGATTACCCGCCATGGAACGCTTCGCCGCCCTGCTTGACCGGTTGTCGCTGACGCCCCAGCGCAATGCGAAACTGACCCTGCTCGCCGAGCATTTCGCTACAGTGCCCGATCCCGAGCGGGGCCTGGCACTGGCGGCGATCACTGGCGGGCTGGACTTCAAGGGGGCCAAGGCCGGCGCGATCCGGCAGCTGGCCTCGGCCCGCGTCGATCCGGTTCTGTTTGAACTGAGCTATGACTATGTCGGCGATCTGGCTGAAACCACAGCCCTGATCTGGCCGGCCCGCCATGGCGCGAACCACAGACCGGACCTGTCAGAAGTGATCGAGGGCCTGCAGACAGCAACACGCGCCGAAGCCCCGGCCCTGATCGAGTTCTGGCTGGATGCGCTTGATCCCACAGGACGCTGGGCGTTGCTCAAGCTGGTCACCGGCGGGTTGCGCATCGGCGTTTCCGCGCGGCTGGCCAAGACCGCACTGGCGAAATTCGGCGATGTGAACGTTACCGAGATCGAGGAGCTCTGGCACGGTCTGGAGCCGCCCTACGAGGACCTGTTCGCCTGGCTTGAAGGGCGGGCCGACAAGCCGGTCAGCGCGGCCAAGGCGCCGTTTCGCCCGGTCATGCTGGCCAACCCCATCGAAGACAGCGACCTGAAGAAGCTCGACCCGGCCGACTACGCTGCGGAGTGGAAATGGGACGGCATCCGCATCCAGGCGGTCAGCGAAGGCGGGGTGCGCCGGCTCTACACGCGTACGGGCGACGACATCTCCCACACCTTCCCCGACGTGCTGGCTGCGCTGGAGTTTGAAGGCGCCATCGACGGTGAACTTCTGGTCAGTGACGGCGTAGGCGGCGTCGCGCCCTTCGCCGACCTCCAACAGCGCCTGAACCGCAAGACGGTCTCGAAAAAGCTGATGGAGAAGCACCCCGCCTTCATCCGCGCCTATGACCTGCTGGTCCACGGCGAGACCGATGTGCGCCGCCAGCCCCTGAAGCAACGTCGGGAACGGCTGGAGCGGTTTGTCGCCGAGGCCGGTGAACGCATTGACCTCTCCGAGCTGGTCACCGTGGAGAGCTTCGCTCAGCTGGAGGCCTTGCGCGCTGATCCGCCCCACGCTCACGCCGAAGGGCTCATGCTCAAACGCTGGGACAGCGCCTACACGCCGGGCCGGCCCAAGGGGCCGTGGTTCAAGTGGAAGCGCGACCCGTTCCTGGTGGACGCTGTTCTGATGTACGCCCAGCGCGGACACGGCAAGCGCTCCAGCTTCTATTCCGACTACACGTTCGGCGTCTGGCGCGAGGGTGAGGCCGGGACCGAGCTGGTGCCTGTCGGCAAGGCCTATTTCGGCTTCACAGACGCCGAGCTGAAGCAGATCGACAAGTTCGTGCGCGAGCACACCGTCGAACGCTTCGGCCCGGTGCGCTCGGTCAGGGCGCAGCCCGATCTCGGGCTCGTGCTGGAGATCGCGTTTGAGGGCCTCCAGCGCTCCCCCCGCCACAAGTCAGGCCTCGCCATGCGCTTTCCCCGCGTGCACCGCATCCGGTGGGACAAGCCGGCCGGCGAGGCCGACCGGATCGAGGCGCTGGAGACCCTGCTTGCAGAACGGTTCGACGCGCGCGCGAAGCGGTGATATCAGACCGGAATACGTCCATTTCGGCTGGGATTCACCACGATGAACCTTGATTCCATCACCCTCGCCGCCGCCGGCGGGACCTTCGACATCGAGCAGATCACGAATTTCCTGACCACGGTCGGCCTTCAGGCCGCCATCAATGTCGGCATGGCCGCGCTGATCCTGATTGTCGGCTTCATGATCGCCGGCGCCGTGGCCCGAACCATCCAGCGCATGCCGGAACACAATGCGCGCTTCGACCAGACCCTGGCGAACTTCTTCGCTTCTCTTGCAAAGTGGGGCATCCGCGCGGTCGTGATCATCGCGGTGCTGACCCGGTTCGGCGTTGAAACGACTTCGCTGGTCGCCGCCCTCGGCGCACTGACGCTGGCCATCGGCCTTGCCCTCCAGGGCACGCTGTCCAACGTGGCGGCTGGCGTGATGATCGTCTTCTTCCGGCCCTACAAGATCGGCGACTACGTCGAGGTCGCGGGACAGGCCGGCACCGTCAAGGCCGTGACGCTGTTCTATACCGAGATGAACACGCCTGATAACAAGCAGATCATCGTTCCGAACGGCCAGGCGTGGGGTGACGTCATCACCAACTACTCCGCCTACCCCACACGGCGCTGCGACTTCACCTTCTCCGCCGCCTATGACGACGACATCGAAAAGGTGCAGGGCGTTCTCAGGGCCGTGTTCGAAGCGGACGAGCGTGTCCTGAAGGACCCGGCCCTGTTCGTGGAAGTCAAGGCCCACGGCGCGTCCAGCGTCGACTATGCCGTGCGCGCCTGGTGCAACGCCGGAGACTATTGGGGCCTGCATTTCGACATGAACAAGCGGGTCAAGATCGCCTTCGACGAGGCCGGCATCGAGATCCCCTACCCTCACCAGGTGGAAATCCAGAAAAAGGGCTGAGCGGGCGCCACACGCCTGCCCCATTCACCCTGAAGGATCATGCCCATGAGCCAGGATCAGAACACCCAAGCCAAGTCGGACAAGCCCTTCCTCCAGCGCCTGCTGGCGGTGCGGCCGAGCGATCTGGTGATCATCTTCTTCCTGTGCGTGCTCGTGGGCATGATCCTGGCGCTTCTGAACGTCGACCCGGCCCGGCTCTGGGTCGACTTCTTCGGCGCCGTGGCCGACGCCTGGACCTCGTTCTTCGAAAATATCGGCGACGCACTGGGCTGGGCGCTCCAGTACTTCTTCCTGGGCGCGATCATCATCATCCCGATCTGGATCGTCTGGCGGCTCATCAAGGCCTTGTCGAAGACTTAGCGCCCGCCGACTGCGTTCCGGCGCTGTTAACCTTGATTCCCACAATCGCCTGCATTCAGGCGTGATCCGGGCTACGACGCTTGCCTGATGCAAGGGTGGTGAAGCCATGGATGGCGACCTGATCGAGCTTGATGTGAAGCGGCGCACGCGCGACTGGCGCGAGCGTCCGCTCATCGTGCTCGACGCGGTGCGCTTCACCCGCAATCTGACCCTGGACATGCTGCGCCACGCCGGCGCGCGCCGTCTGAACACCGCCAGCAACGCGAAGGCGGCCTCCTGGATGGTGCGCGAGAGCCGCGACGCGATCCTGATCGCCGACTGGCGCGACAGCTTCCAGACCGGCCCAGGCCTGATCCGGTCCCTGCGCCGCGGGTCCGGTCCGGAACGGCACGTTCCGGCCCTTGTCCTGAGCGACCGGCGCGGCGTGGTGGAGATCGAGGATGCGCGGGACGCTGGCGTCAGCGCCATCGCTGTGCGCCCGATCCCGACGCAGGCCTTCATCGACCGGCTGGGCGAGATCACCACGCACCCGCGCCGCTTCATCGAAACCGCCCGCTTCTCCGGCCCGGACCGCAGAACGCCGCGCCCACGCACGCATGACCCGGACTACAAGCGCGGCGCGGATGTGGTAGCCGGGCGGACCACCGAGCTGGACGCGGCCCGCGCCCAGGCCCGGGCCATCATCTTTGAAAAGCTGCGCCGCAACGACCCGCTGGCCGCGCGCGTGGGCCGCTCCATGGAGCGCTTCCTGTCGGCCATGGACCGGATCGACGAGAAGAGCGCGGAGATCATCGAGCTGCACCGCATGACGCTGGGCAAGCTGGACGACCATCGTGGCGCGGAGATGAATGTGCGCCTGGACATCGTCGCCGGCCTGGAACGCCTGGTGGAGCGGCGCACCGCCGCCTGAGCGGCTTTTCACGCCGCAGCGCAACGCGTACAAGACCGGCCATGAGCGAAGACCTTCAGGCCCGTCTCGACCAGCTCGCCCCGCTGCTGGTCGAGGGCAGCCCCCACGCCGTCGATCTGGGTTTCAAGCTGGAGGCGATCCGCCCCGGCGAAGCAGTCGTGCGCGCGCCCTATCGCGAAGACCTGATCGGCGATCCCGAAACCGGCGTCATGCACGGCGGCGTCGTCACGGCTCTGCTCGATCATGCCTCGGGCACCGCCGGCTTCGCAGGCCTTGGCGGGACCCAGGCTCTGGCCACGCTGGACCTGCGCCTGGATTACATGCGCCCCGCCACGCCGGGCCGTGACGTCATCGCGGAAGCGCGCACCATCAAGGTCTCCGGCCTGATCGCGTTCGTCGAAGCCGTCGCCCATGACGGCGACCGGGACGATCCGGTGGCCACAGCCCATGCCGCCTTCATGGTCAACAAGGTCAGCCAGGACGCCGCCGAGAAAGTCCGCGCCAACGTGGAGGCCGGCATCGAACGCGGCGAAACGCCGATCTCCAGACTGCCGGACTCCAGCCGGGGGACGTCGTGATGGAAGACCGCCTCGCGCCGCTTTTCGCCAGTCCCTACGTGAAGCGCCTGGGGGTGCGTTATGACGGCCATGGCGATGAATTGACCTGTATCCTGCCCTACGCCGATACGCTGGTGGGCAATCCGCTGATCCCGGCCCTGCATGGCGGGGCGATCGGCGCCTTCATGGAGATCACGGCCTCGGCCGGTCTCATGGCCGCCAGCGAGCTGGCCGCTCTTCCCAAGCCCATCGACGTGGCCGTGGACTATCTTCGCCCCGCCCGGCCCCAAGACGTCTACGCCCGCGCGGCGATCACGCGCCAGGGCTCCCGCGTCGCCAATGTGCGCGTGGAGGCCTGGCAGGACCGTCGCGGCGCGCCCATCGCGACCCTGCACGGACACTTCCTGGTCAAGCCGGCGGGTTGAGGCGCGAGGCGAGCTCGTATTTGAGCTTTAGACGTTGCCGAGACTAAGCGCCGCCACAAGGGCGGATACCCCTCGCCCGAGTGAACGAGGCGCAAAGAATGCGATCGCAAACGCGATGCACCCCGAAGCAACACATCCGAGCAGCGCTGCCGGCGCCAGCCCAAGCCCCAACTGCAACGAGCCCGCGCCGGCAAGAATCCCCCCTGCAATGACGAGCACGATCAAGCTGGTACCGACCACCAACTCGCGCACGGGAACCTTGGACTTTTCATCGTCTTGCATGTAGAGGCCCGTGCTTGAACGCGTCAGGCGGCAAGCCTAGCGTCAGGACTCACATCGCGCACTACTGGAACTTGATATGGCCGCTCCCTCTTTCCAGGACCTGATCCTGACCCTCCAGCGCTACTGGGCTGATCAGGGCTGTGCGATCCTGCAGCCCTATGACACCGAGGTGGGCGCCGGCACGCTGCACCCGGCCACGACCCTGCGCAGCCTGGGCGCAAAGCCCTGGCGCGCGGCCTATGTGCAGCCCTCCCGGCGGCCCGGCGATGGCCGCTACGGGGAGAACCCGAACCGGCTGCAGCACTATTACCAGTTCCAGGTGCTGCTGAAGCCCAGCCCGTCCAACCTGCAGGACCTGTATCTGGGCTCGCTGGACGCCATCGGGATCGACCGCAAGCTTCACGATGTGCGCTTCGTCGAGGATGACTGGGAGAACCCCACGGTCGGCGCCTGGGGCCTGGGCTGGGAGGTCTGGTGCGACGGCATGGAGGTCAGCCAGTTCACCTATTTCCAGCAGGTGGGCGGCCTGGATGTGGAGCTGGTCTCCGGCGAGCTGACTTATGGTCTGGAGCGGCTGGCCATGTATGTCCAGGGCGTCGAGAACGTCTACGATCTGGACTTCAACGGCGCCGGCATGAGCTATGGCGACGTGTTCCTGGAGAACGAGCGCCAGCAATCGGCCTTCAATTTCGAGCATGCCGACGTCGACATGCTGATCGAGTGGTTCAAGGGCGCGGAGAAACAGTGCAACGCGCTTCTCGCGCTGGATCCGCCGCTGCCGCTTCCCGCCTATGACTGGTGCCTGAAAGCCTCCCACCTGTTCAATCTGGTCGATGCGCGCGGCGCCATCTCGGTCGCCGAACGCGCCAGCTGGATCGCCCGGGTGCGCGAGCTCGCCAAGGGCTGCGCGGATGCGTGGGTGGCGCTGGAGAAGCGGGCGAAAGAGGCGGCGTGAGCGGGTCGGGCGGAGTTCGGCCCCGCTCGGCGATTGTCGTTCGCGTTGATGACGCGCACCTGGAGTTCCTCGTCGATGGCGAGGGCAGTTATTCCATCCTGCTTTTCGGCGCGGTTGAAGCCTCCGACCTGGACGCCGCGCCCGTTGGCATGGCGTTCGACATCACGCTGTCCGACATCGATCCGGAGAGCTATGGCCTGATGATCGGCGCGGACAGCGGCGGCCTGAATTATCAGATCGAAGGCCGGCAGGCCGAGGGCGTCAGAACCCTGGCGGGCCTGGCGCGCGGCCGGCCCGGCGCGCTCATTTGTACGATCAAGCTGTTTGATGAAGGCCGCCCCCGCGCCGGTGGTCTGTTCTGGGGCGGGCCGGTGCTGACGCTGACGGCGCGCAACATTCTGGAACGGGAGACCTCCCCATGAGCGGTGTGCGCGAGCCGGAATTCTTCGCCGACCTTCGCATCGCCGTGAATGATGCGCGTGTGGACTATGCGTTTGACGCCGCACCCGCCTATGAAATCGCGCTGCTGGGTGAGGTCACTCAAGCCGGCCGGGACATCTGGCCTTTGGGAACACAGGCGCAGGTTCTGTTCGACGAGCGGCTGGAGGGCAAAAGCCTCGTGTTCGCCCACGATTTTCTGTCCATCGCCTGCCACGCGACGGCCGGGGACACGCAACAGGTCGCCGATCTGGTCCGCACCGCCCAGACCCAGCAGGGCGGGCTTCTGGTCGATGTGGATCTGGGCGCGAAACCCGCTCAGGATGACCCGAACCGCTGGTATGTCACCGATGTCGGTGTCATGCTGCCCAACATCCTGATCTAGCCGGAAAGACAGAGCCCGTGACCATTCAGCTTTTCCATAACCCCCAGTCCCGCGCCACCATGATGCACTGGCTGCTGGAGGAGCTTCAGATCGATTACGAGCTGGTTCACGTCGACTACGAGGACGGCTCCATGCGCACGCCGGAGTTTCTGGAGGTCAGCCCGATGGGCAAGATCCCCGCGATCCGCGACGGCGAGCTGACGGTCAGCGACACCGTCGCGATCGCGCTATATCTCGCCGACAAGTACAAGACGCCGAACGATCTGGCGCCGGGCGTCCATGATCCGCGCCGGGGCGAATATCTGCGCTGGCTGGTGTTTCAGGCCTCCTCGGTCGAGCCGGCCATGATGCAGGCCGGCGCCAAGTTCGAGACCAAGCGCCAGCAGGCCGGCTGGGGCGATGTGGACACTGTGGTCGATGTGCTGGAGACGCGGCTGGCCAAAGCCGATCCCTGGCTTATGGGAGACTGGTTCACCGCCGCCGATCTGGTCCTGGGTGGCGCGGTGAACTGGGCGCTGGGCTGGAACCTGTTCCCAAAGAAACCGGCCTTGCAGGCCTACGCCGAGCGCATCGCCGAGCGCCCGGCCTACAAGACCGTCATGGGAGGCTAGAAGACTCATGACCGAACCCGTCCGCGCGGGCGATGCGCCCATCCCGATCGAGGTCGAGGAAGGCAGGAATTACTTCTGGTGCACCTGCGGCCAGAGTTCCAACCAGCCCTTCTGCGACGGCAGTCATGCAGGAACCGGGCTCGCCCCCCTGCGCTGGACCGCCGACGCCACGAAGCGCGTCTTCTTCTGCACCTGCAAGCAGACCGCCGGTCAGCCCCTGTGCGACGGCAGCCACAACAAGCCGGCGTAGCTCCCCCGAACCAGGCGGACGCATAGGCCTTCTGGACGCCCGGCGGCTTCAGCGCTAAGCCGTGCCATCGTCTCCATCGCGAGCCTTTGCGACCCGGATATCCATGGCCCAGCTTCTCCTTGAATTCTTCTGCGAAGAAATCCCGGCCCGCATGCAGGCGCGCGCCGAGTCCGATCTCGAGCGCCTCCTTTCGGAGCGCCTGAAAGCGGCGGGTCTGTCTTGGGAGAGCCTTGTCACCTTCTCCGGCCCGCGCCGCCTGGGTCTCGTGATCGAGGGCCTTCCTGAGAAGACCGAAGACGTCCGCGAGGAGCGCAAGGGCCCCAAGGTCGGCGCACCGGACCAGGCCGTGCAGGGCTTCCTGCGGTCCGCCGGGCTCGACAGCCTTGACCAGTGCAAGATCGAAGAAGGCAAGAAGGGCGCTTTCTACGTCGCCCTGATCGAAAAGCCGGGCCGGGAGACCGCCGAGGTCATCGCCGAAGCCCTTCCCGAGATCGCCCGCAATTTCCCCTGGCCGAAATCCATGAAGTTCGGGCAAGGCGACACCGCCCAGCGCTGGGTGCGCCCGCTCCAGCGCGTGCTGTGCCTTCTGGGCGGCAAGGTCGTCGACGCCGACGTGTTCGGAATCAAGGCTGGCGACCTGACCGAAGGCCACCGCATCCACGGCTCCGGCGAAGCCGTCGCCGTGACCGACTTCACTGATTACGAGGCCAAACTGCGCGCAAACGGCGTCACCCTGACCCGCGATGAGCGCCGCGACACGATCCTGACGGGCGCCCGCGAGGTCTGCGAAGAGGCCGGGCTGAAGCTGGTGGAAGACGCCGGGCTTCTGGAGGAGGTCACGGGCCTGGTCGAACACCCGGTCGCGATCCTGGGCGATATGGCCCCGGACTTCCTGGACCTGCCGCCGGAAGTCATCCAGCTGACCATGAAGACCCACCAGAAATACTTCGCGGTGGAGGACAAGGCCGGCAGGATCGCCCCGAAATTCGTGGTCATCGCCAATCAGGCCGCGCCCGACGGCGGGAAAGCCATCGCCGCGGGCAACGCCCGGGTCCTGTCCGCCCGCCTGTCCGACGCCCGCCATTTCTGGGACCTCGACCGCGCCAAGGGTCTTGAGGCCATGGCCGGAGAGCTGAACAAGGTCACCTTCCACGAAAAGCTGGGCACGGTCGCCGACAAGGCCGAGCGCGTCGCCGCGCTGGCGAAGGAGCTCGCCCCGGCCGTGGGCGCCGATCCGCAGCTCGCCTTCATCGCCGCAAAACTCGCCAAGGCCGACCTCGTCAGCCAGATGGTCTACGAGTTTCCCGAGCTGCAAGGCGTGATGGGGCGGTATTATGCCCATGAATTCCCGGCCAAGCCGCAGGCGCAGAGCCGGGACCTCCCCGCGAGCTCGCAACAAGGTCCCGGATCGGCGCCTGAGCCAAGCTCAGGCTTGTCCGGGAATTCAGGCTTGTTGGCAGGGTTGAGCCCCGCTGACCGCGCCGCCGTCGCCGACGCCATCCGCGATCACTACAAGCCGCAGGGCCCCTCCGACGCCGTCCCGACCGCGCCAGTGAGCGCCGCCGTCGCCCTCGCCGACAAGCTCGACACGCTGGTGGGCTTCTGGGCGATCGATGAAAAGCCGACGGGCTCGAAAGACCCGTTCGCGCTGCGGCGAGCGGCGCTGGGGGTTATTCGGATTTCGCAAACAAGTGAGGCGAAGCTCCCTGTCAAAAAGGCGATTTTGTCTTGGGTCGAAGAAACCTGTCATGTAGCGGGGACGCACGAACGGTCCGCAACGGGGTGGTGGCAGGGAGTTCAAGTTGGACTGAACGGCGAAGCTTATGACACGGTGATAGCGTCTGCTGAGCGCGAAACCGCCGAGCAGCCAGAACCGCATGCGACTGTTGGTTGGCATTTTGAGGTGCTTGAACGCGTTTCCGACAAGCTCGCCAAATCCCTCCTCGCCTTCTTCGCCGACCGCCTCAAAGTCCACCTGAAGGACGAGGGCGTGCGCCATGATGTGATCGATGCAGTGTTTGCGCTGGGCGACGACGACCTCGTCCGCGTCACCAAAAAATCCCGCGCGCTGCAGAGCTTCCTGGAGACCGCCGACGGCGCGGCGTTGCTGGCCGGGTATCGGCGCGCGGCGAACATCCTCGCCGCGGAGGAGAAGAAGGGGTTTGATCTGGACGGCGCGCTTGGTGAGGCGTTGGGCGAGCACCCCACCCCGGCCCTCCCCTCAAGGGGAGGGAGAGATGCGGCGGCGTCTGGAGCTGAAACGGCCGACGGCGCGCGCCCAGCGCAGGCCAGAGAAGAATCGAGCGGCGGCTCCGCTGCTTCCCCCTCCCCCTCGGGGGAGGGCCGGGGTGGGGGGCTCACCGACGATGAAAAATCCGCCCTCATGATCGAAATCGCGAAAACCGCCGGCCATGAGGCCGAGCGCGCGCTGATCGCGGCGATCGAGGGCGCGGGCGCGGTGGCCGCCAAGGCTCTGGACGACGAGGACTTCGAATCCGCCATGGCCGCGCTGGCGAAATTGCGGGAGCCGGTGGATGCGTTTTTTGAAGCGGTTGTCGTGAACGATGAACGCGATATTGTGCGGCGCAACAGACTCTTGCTGCTGTCGCGGATTCGCGCTGCCGCCGATCAGGTCGCAGACTTCTCCCGGCTGGAAGGCGAGGCCCGTTAGCGCTATCTGGCGCACGTCTTGCTGACCTTGGGGACAAACAAAAGAAGGTGAGCCGAAAATGGCCAAGTGGGTTTACGCATTCGGCGGCGGCACGTCAGACGGGGATCGCGACGACAAGAATCTCCTCGGCGGCAAGGGCGCGAACCTGGCGGAGATGGCCAAGCTGGGCCTGCCGGTGCCTCCGGGCTTCACCCTGACCACGGCGGTGTGCACGGCCTTCTATGAAAACGACCGCCAGTACCCGGCCGATCTGAATGATCAGGTCGAGGATGCGCTGAAAGCGCTGGAAGCCAAGGTCGGCAAGACGTTCGGCGATCCGGCCAACCCGCTGCTGGTCTCCGTGCGCTCCGGCGCCCGGGCCTCCATGCCGGGCATGATGGACACGGTGCTGAACCTGGGCCTCAACGACGAGACGGCGGAAGGGCTGGCCAAGCTGTCGGGCGACCGGCGCTTCGCCCTGGACAGCTATCGCCGCTTCATCACCATGTATTCCGACGTGGTTCTGGGCGTTTCCCACTCCACGTTCGAGGAGATCCTCGAGACCTTCAAGGAAGACCGGGACTATTCCCTGGACACCGAGGTGACCGCCGAGGAATGGGAAGAGGTCATCGCCGAGTACAAGCAGGCCGTCGAGGACGCGCTCGGCAAGCCCTTCCCCACCGATCCGCGCGACCAGCTCTGGGGCGCCATCGGGGCGGTCTTCGGCTCCTGGATGAATGACCGGGCCATCACCTACCGGCGCATGTACGACATCCCGGCCAGCTGGGGCACGGCGGTGAACGTCCAGGCCATGGTGTTCGGCAATATGGGCGACACCTCGGCCACGGGCGTGGCGTTCACCCGCGACCCCTCCACCGGCGAGCGCGGCTATTACGGGGAATTCCTGATCAACGCCCAGGGCGAAGACGTGGTGGCGGGCATCCGCACGCCGCAATGCCTGACCGAGTCCATGCGCGCCAAGTTCGACGATCCCGCCCCCTCCATGGAGACCGCGCTTCCCGACGTCTACGCCCAGCTGGTCGACGTGTTCGACAAGCTGGAAAAGCACTATCGCGACATGCAGGACATCGAGTTCACAGTCGAACAGGGCCGGCTGTGGATGCTGCAGACCCGCAACGGCAAGCGCACGGCCAAGGCCGCGCTGAAGATCGCCGTGGAGATGGTCGAAGAGGGCCTGATCACCGAGGAAGAAGCCGTCCTGCGCGTCGACCCCGGCCAGCTTGATCAGCTCCTGCACCCCACCATCGACGCTGATTACAAGCGCGACGTGATCGCCAAGGGTCTGCCCGCCAGCCCCGGCGCGGCCAGCGGCAAGGCGGTGTTCGATTCCGACGAGGCTGAACAGCTCGCGGCTCTGGGCGAGAAAGTCATCCTGGTGCGCGTGGAGACCAGCCCGGAAGACATTCACGGCATGCACGCCGCCCAGGCCATCGTGACCGCACGCGGCGGCATGACCAGCCACGCGGCCGTGGTCGCGCGCGGCATGGGCCGGCCCTGCGTCTCCGGCGCAGGCGAGATCAAGATCAACGCCGCCGACAAGACCTTCACCGCGCGCGGACGCACCATCACCCAGGGCGAGATCATCACCGTGGACGGCGCCACCGGCGAAGTGCTGGCCGGCGAAGCGCCCATGATCAAGCCGGAGCTGACCGGCGATTTCGCCTCGCTCATGGTCTGGGCCGACAAGGCCCGGCGCATGAAGGTGCGCACCAACGCGGAAACCCCCGCCGACGTCCAGACCGCCAGGGAATTCGGCGCGGAAGGCATCGGGCTGTGCCGCACCGAGCATATGTTCTTCGACGCCGACCGGATCGCGGCGGTGCGCGAGATGATCCTGGCCACCGACCAGACCGGCCGGATCAAGGCGCTGACCAAGATCCTGCCCATGCAGCGCGACGACTTTGCGGAGATCTTCCGCATCATGGAGGACCGCCCCTGCACGATCCGCCTGCTCGACCCGCCGCTGCACGAATTCCTGCCCCATAGCGAAGAGGACGTGAAGGCGGTCGCCGAAGCCACCGGCCTTCCCGCCGACCAGCTGCTGGCGCGGGCCAGGGACCTGAATGAAACCAACCCCATGCTGGGCCATCGCGGCTGCCGGCTGGGGATCACCTATCCTGAAATCTACGAGATGCAGGCCCGGGCGATCTTCGAGGCCCAGGCGCTGGTGGAGAAGGAGACCGGGGTGAAACCGGTCGCCGAGATCATGGTGCCTCTGGTCGCTGTCCCGAAAGAACTGGAGATCCTGAAAGTCCGCATCGAAGCGGTGGCGGCGGCTGTGGCCGAGGAGACCGGCGTGGCGCCGGTCTACCTGACCGGGACCATGATCGAACTGCCCCGCGCGGCCCTGCGGGCCGGCGACATCGCGCGCAGCGCGGAGTTCTTCTCCTTCGGCACCAACGACCTGACCCAGACCACGTTCGGCCTGTCCCGCGACGACGCCGGCAAGTTCCTCGGCGACTATCTGGAGGCCGGGATCTTTGAAAAGGACCCGTTCGTCAGCATCGACCAGGACGGCGTGGGAGACCTGATCAAGATCGGTGTGGAACGCGGCCGGGCGGCCCGCGGCGGCCTGAAACTGGGCATTTGCGGGGAGCATGGCGGCGATCCGGCCTCGATTCGCTTCTGCGAGGGCGCCGGGCTCGATTATGTGTCCTGTTCGCCATACCGCGTCCCGATTGCGCGTCTGGCGGCGGCTCAGGCGGCGCTTGAAGCGAAGGGCTGATCGCTCAACGCGGTCAAGGGCTTGCCCGCATCAGCTTGAATTCGGGCCTCGTGCGCCCAAATTCCGCCCCATCGACACGGCATTGACCGGCTGACGCGCTGGACGTATCCAGCGCGCCCTTGCTTAACGAGATCATCATCACAGGCAAGGTATCTGGAACCTGGTCCACCAGGTCCCGGTTTCGGCGCAGGTCTTGCATCTTCGCTGAACCGATGAGCGGCGTTCCAGCCGCGCATGGAGGATTGCGACATGAGCCAGCCGGCTCTCATACGGCGCCTCAAGCGCACGATGACGGCCCTGGGCGCTGTCGCGGCTTTCGCCGTGTCTGCGACCGCCCTGTCGTTCGCGCCTGCGGCCGTGGAGCGTCAGGACGACGCCGCCCACTGGCGTGCGCTGGCCTCATCCTATGTCGAAACCTCCGGTCTTGAGGGCGCCGAAGCCCCGGCCGTGATCGAATTCGCCAGCTTCCAGGTCGAAGCCGATCACGAGGTCGGCGCACGCATCACCGCGCGCTCGCTGGACGATCTGCGCAGCTTCGATGCGTCCCACCTGGACACCGCCCGCCAGGCCGCGCGCGAGCGCCAGTGCCTGGCTGAGGCGATCTATTACGAGGCGCGCTCGGAAGGCTTTTCCGGCCAGGCGGCCGTGGCCGAAGTCGTGTTGAACCGGGTGCGTCACCGCGCCTATCCCGACACGGTCTGCGACGTGGTCTATCAGGGATCTGAGCGCTCCACCGGGTGCCAGTTCACCTTCACCTGCGACGGCTCCATGGCGATCCCGCCCTATGGCCGGGGTTGGGAGCAGTCCCAGCTGGTCGCCGAGCACGCCCTCATGGGCTTCGCCCAGCCCATGACACGGCGCGCTACGCACTATCACACCACGGCGGTCGATCCGTACTGGAACGACTCCCTGGTGCGCACCCGCCGCATCGGCACCCACGTCTTCTACCGCTTCCCCAACCGGTCCGAGCGCCAGCTCCTGATCCGTGAACGCGAAGCCTGACGCCGCCGGCGACGGTCTGCGCGCGCGCAAAAAGCGTGAAGTGCGAGAGCGCCTGTACTCTGAAGCCCTCACGCTGTTCCGCCGCGACGGCTACGACGCCGTTTCCGTCAACGCCATCTGCGAAGCGTCCGGCGTCGCCAAGGGCACGTTTTTCAATCACTTCCCCACCAAGGACCATGTCCTGCTGGAGTGGTACCAACGCCTGAACGCCGCCGCCAACGCGGCTCCGCCGCCCGGACCGCTGGCCCAGCGCCTGATCGCCCTGGCGAGCGGCTTTTTCGACGTCACCCTCGCCGATCCCGATCTCTGGCGCGCCAAGCAGCAGCGCGCGGCGCTCAACGCCGACTTCCGCAAGGCGGAGCTGGCCAGCGACGCCGAAACCCGGGCGCTGGCCGCAAAACTCTTCACCGACGCAGCAGCAGACCGCGCGCTTGCAGGCGGGCTCGACGCTGAGTCTTGCGCCGACCTGTTCGTGGCCATGCTCAGCGGCACGGTCCATGACTGGGTGCTGTCGGACGGTGCGATGGATTTCCGCCATGCCGTCACCCGCCGCACTGAAAGTCTCTGCGCGGCCCTTGCAGCGGGCGTCTGAATTCCATAAAAGTGACCGCGGTCACTTTTGGAGCTGTTCATGATCCGCCCTTTCCTTGTTCTCACCGCGTGCACCCTGGCGTCGGCGTGCACCGCCGCTGAAAGCGAAGTGAGTTCTGTTAGGCCCTGGCTGAACGCCGGCCCGCTGACCCCGCTCTATACCGACGACGGCGCGACGGCGGCCGAGTATCGCGGCGTGTGGCGGTCTCGCGGCTATGGCTGGGTGCTGGAGATCGATGAGCAGGGAGTCACGCGCTATCAGGAGGGTGAGGTCTGCTACCCGACGCCGGAGGCGACGCGCCAGATGTCGGCCATGGCCTTGGTCAGCTATCGCTACGCCCGCGCCCTTCCCGGAGACGCGGCGATTTTCCAGCTTCTGGACGGCGATACGAATGTCGTGTTCGACCGGCTGGACGCCCTGCCCGCAGCCTGCAGCGAGCCGGTCGACACCTCACCGACCGCCGCGGCTGCAGCCTTCCTCGATCATTTCGAGCGTCACTACGTCTTCTTCGATCGCCGCCTGCCCGACCGCCAGGCGCGCGCCGAGCAGCTTCTCCGGACCGTCCATGACGAGATGGACGAAGCTGAACTCTGGAACGCGCTGACCGCCTATATGGACGGCCTCTCCGACAGCCATACCAAGCTGATCGGCGCGGTCGACGGCGAACCGCGCCGCCAGCAGGACGGTCAGGGCGAGACGCTGCCAACTGTGCGTGCCGGGATGGGCGAGCAGAGCTGGCTCATCGGCCTGATCGACCAGACGATGGGAGAGCTGGGCGAAACCGGCGTCCACACCCTCAACGATCGCCTCGTCTGGGGCATGATCGAACCGGAGCCCGGCCGCCGCATCGGCTATCTCCAGCTTTTCGTCATGGGTGGTTTCACCGACCGGACCGACTTCGCCAGCGAGGCCTGGGCGGACGCCGAGATGGCGGCGCTCAACGCCGCCCTCGATGAGGCCTTCGCGGCCTTTGACGACGCCGAGGCCGTGATCGTCGACCTGTCCAATAATCGCGGCGGCTGGGACCGTGTCGCCAAAGCCCTGCCCGGCCGGTTCACCGATCAGGGCTTCCCCGGCTTCACCACGGTCAGCCGGGCCTCAGGCCTCGCGCCCTTCCCTCATGTGATCGCACCTGCTGACGGGCCGCGCTTCACCGGGCCGGTGCGTCTGCTGACCAGCGATGTGACGGTCAGCGGCGGGGAGCTGGCGGCGCTGGCCTTCCGCCAGCTGCCCAATGTCACGCACTATGGCGGAACGACCCGGGGCAGCTTCTCCACGCCGCTCGCCAAGCCGCTACCCAATGGCTGGCTGCTGGAGCTGTCCAACGAGGTGTTCGCAGCGCCCGATGGCGCGGTGTTCGAGGAGACCGGGATCGCCCCGGATGTGGCGCTGGAGGTCTATCCCGAAAGCGATCCCATCGCCGGGCACTGGCGGGCGGTGATGGCGCTGGCGTCGGAGGGCTGAGGGTTTCGACCAAGCACTTGAACCCCCGGGCAAGCGCAGCGCCGACCCGGGGCCTCCCTGCGAACTCGCACAAAGGTCCCGGCTCTGCGCCGCTTAGCGGCTTGGCCGGGAATTCAGTAAGAGGTTGAGTGACCTAAACCGCGTCCAGCCCGAAGTCGAAGTTGACCGCGGAATGCGTGATCGCGCCGACGCTGATCACGTCAACGCCGGTTTCTGCGATGGCGCGGACTGTGTCGATCGTTACCCCGCCGGAGGCTTCCAGCGTGACCTTTCCCTTTGCGGCCATCACAGCCGTGCGCAGGTCGTCGAGGGAGAAATTATCCAGCAGGACGCTTTCGGCGCCGGCTTCAATCGCATCGCCCAGCTGATCGAGCCGGTCCACCTCCACCGCCACGCGGGTCATGTGGCCGGCGAAGGCCTTCGCCCGGCGCACCGCTTCGCCGACGCCGCCGCACACGGCCACGTGATTGTCCTTGATCAGGATCGCATCATCCAGGCCGAAGCGGTGGCTCGCTCCGCCGCCGGCTCGCACGGCCTGCAGCTCCAGCGCGCGCAGGCCGGGCGTGGTCTTGCGGGTGTGGGCGATGACCGCGCCGGTCCCAGCGATCGCGGCGGCGTAGCGCCGCGTCAGGGTGGCGACGCCGGACAGCCGGCCCAGGAAATTCAGCGCGCTTCGCTCGGCCGTCAAGAGCGAGCGCGCGGGACCTTCAAGGCGGGCGATCGACTGGCTCTTGTGCACCTCGTCGCCGTCGCAGATGCGCCAGTCACAGGCGATCTCCGGATCCACCTGCGCCATGACTTCCTCGGCGGCCTGGCGCCCGGAGAGGACGCCTTCGGCGCGGCTGACGATCTCGAACGCCGCCACTGCGTCTTCGGGGATCGTCGCCAGCGAGGTCAGGTCGCCGCGCCCGCCCAGATCTTCATCCAGGGCCAGCGCCACGATCTCGGCGACGATGCCGCGGGGAACGGGAGGGATCATTCGGCAAACTCCGCCTTGGCGGGGGTGGGAACAGTGACAGCGCGAGCGTCGTCCAGCGTCAGACGGGTCGAGACGGCGCGCTCGGACCGCGCAGGGAAGTCGCTGCGGAAATGCCCGCCCCGGCTTTCAGTGCGTTTCAAAGCGCCGGCGGCGACGAAGCGCGCGGCGATGAGCGCCGGGGCCGGCCCGTAACGCTCCTCCAGCTGATCAATGGCGGCCAACAGGCGTGACAGCCCGGCGGCGTCGCGCTCAACCCCGGCGTCCAGCGCCATGACCTGGCGCAGGCGCTGCAGCGCCGGGGCCGGCAAGACCGGCGGCGCGGACGGCTCCAGCGGCTCAAGCGGGCGAGGCGCCGCCTCACGCAGCGCCTGCGCGGCCCGGCGTCCGAACACCAGCCCGTCCAGAAGGGAGTTGGACGCCAGACGGTTCGCGCCGTGCACGCCCGTGCAGGCGCATTCGCCGACCGCCCAAAGGCCCGGCACGCCGGTGAAGCCATCGAGATCCGTCGCGATGCCGCCCATGTGATAATGCGCGGCCGGCGCCACGGGGATCGGCGCGCGGCGCGGGTCGATTCCGCCGCTCATGGCGGCTGCAAACACGGCCGGGAATCGATCCGGGAAGGCCTCGCCCACGGCGGCGCGCGCATCCAGGAGGGCGCCCTCGCCTCGCTTGATCTGGCGATGGACGGCGCGCGCGACCACGTCGCGCGGCGCCAGCTCGGCGTCGGCGTGGACCGATTTCATGAAGCGCCGGCCCTTGGCGTCGATCAGGGTCGCGCCCTCCCCACGCAGCGCCTCGGTGGCGAGCGGAGCGGGATCGCGGCCGATATCAATGGCGGTGGGGTGGAACTGGACGAATTCGGGATCCCGGATCACCGCGCCGAGCTCCGCCGCCATGGCGAGCGCCTGGCCCTGGCTGGTCCAGGGCGTCGTGGTCACAGCGTAAAGCCCGCCCAGAGACCCGGTCGCCAGAACCGTGTCCGAGGCCTCGATCCGCTGCAGACCACCGTCTGCGTCACGGGCCAGCACACCGGCGCACCCGCCGTTCGCGTCGCGCAGCAGGGTCTCGGCCCGCCAGCCTTCGCGGATGTCGATATGGGGCGCAGCCTTCACGGCCCTGATGAGCGCGGCGAGAATACCCGCACCGGCCTGATCGCCCTTCACCCGGGCGACGCGGGCGCGGCTATGGGCGGCTTCGCGCGACAGGGCCCAGGCCCCGCCCGCCTTCTCGAACGGCGCGCCCAGCGCGAACAGGTCCTCAATCTCGCGCGGCCCGGCTTCGGCGAGCAGACGCGCGGCGTCTTCATCCACCAGCCCTGCGCCCGCCGCGATCGTGTCTTCGGCGTGCAGCGCCGGCGCATCATCTCCACCCAGCGCCGCCGCCACCCCGCCCTGCGCCCACGCCGTGGACGCGCCCTCGCCGAGCCTGCCGCCGGTCAGCAGGACAACGGGCCGCGGCGCGGCGTGCAGCGCGGTCCAGAGCCCGGCAATGCCTGCGCCGGCGATGATGAGGGGGTGGGTCACCATGGAACTATTGATCCGTCCTCGTGCCTTAACACCCGCTGGCAGACATAGGGCGCATTCAGCATCAGCGCGTCGGAATAAGTGAGAGGCCAGCGATCTGCACAGCGGCGCTCCACGCAGAAGCAGGCGACGAAATACCCATCATCGGCAAAGTCATCCGCCTCTTCAGCGGGCCTCGGAGTGAATATCTGCGTCGGACGATGAGCCGGATTCGAACGAAAGCGATTGAGAGGCGACCGAGCGAACCCCTCATGAATGCTCAGCCTCGTACCGATCACACCGCTCTCATCAGTCTGCGGGTCAGGTCCGTCGAGTAGCGTCAAGCCGGCGACCTCAAGCAGTCCGCGCTCAACTGCTCCAGGCAATTGCGCGACATCCAAGTCACCAGCCACTCCACGATTGCCTTCGCCGACAACGCGGCGGCCGGGACCAGTCTCGACAGATATGATCCGCACGTCCGACAACTCCACGCGCGCAGAGGCGCTGCTGTGGCAATATCCAGACGTCCAGACAATCAGATCCGGATTGGCATCCTGATAGGCGCGGTTCGCAACATAGGCCTGCCTGCAATAATTCCGCAGAAACCCGACCAGCTCCACCCACGCCCCGTCAAGTGCCTGGAACTCCGGCTGTGGGTCGTGAAACGACATGATCTTGAGGTCGGGCTGAAAGTACCAGAACTGCCCTGGCTCACGTTGGAGGTCGCCGATCGAGTCGACGATTGAAGCCTGGCTGAGATGAGTCAGCCCGACTCGAACTTCTCCAACCAATCGGACCCATGAACACTCCAGAGAAGAGGGCTCGTATAAATTCTGCGCCGCTTCTCCGAAAAGAGTCTCAGAGACGCCCACCCAGACCGCTTGCTCTGGTGAGGCCGCCTCCCGCGGCGTCTCGGCCGCGTCCACATCGAACCAGCACTCTATCGGATCACCCTGAATGGCGCCCGCAGCTTCTGCATCGGCGCCAACCGCTGCGGCGTGCGGCGCGGTCCAGAGGGCTGCGATCCCGGCGCCGGCGATGATGAGGAGGTGGGTCATAGGTCTTTCGCTTCAGCCCCCACCCCGGCCCTCCCCCGAGGGGGAGGGAGAAGTGAGCGGTGCGATGATCGGAACAGGTCTCCCTCCCCTTGAGGGGAGGGTCGGGGTGGGGTGCGCGGTCGCTAGACCGCTACATACGGCACGGCGACCGCGTCGCGGCCCGTGTCGAAGTGCGGCGGCTTGTCGGCCTTGGGCAGGTCGAGCATCGCCTGCAACGACGCGCGCGCCTTCGCGGCGATGACCGGATCGACGGTCACCTCGTGTTTTAAATCGCGCAGGGCTTCGTAGATGCCGGTCAGCGTGATGCGCTTCATGTGCGGGCACAGATTGCAGGGCTTCACGAACTGAACGCCGGGATTCTCCACCGCCACATTGTCGCTCATGGAGCATTCGGTGATCAGGATCGCTTTTTTCGGGCTGTGATCCTTCACATAGCCGGCCATGGCCCCCGTCGACCCGGCGAAGTCCGCCTTTGCCATCACCTCCGGCGGGCACTCGGGGTGGGTCAGGATCACCGCGTCAGGGTGGGCCGCGCGCAGGTCTTCGATGTCCTCCGGCGTGAACTGCTCGTGGACTTCGCAGGAGCCCTTCCAGGTCAGGATCTTGATGTCGGTCTGGGCGGCGACGTTCTTGGCCAGGTACTCGTCGGGGATCATGATCACCGTGTCGACGCCCCACTGGGCCGCCACCGCCTCGACCACCTGCACGGCGTTGGAGCTGGTGCAGCAGATGTCGGCATACGCCTTCACGTCGGCGGAGGTGTTCACATAGGTGACGATGGGCAGATCGGGATAGGCCGCCTTGATGCGCTGCACGTCCTCGCCGGTGATGGAAGCGGCCAGCGAACAGCCCGCCTCCATGTCCGGGATCAGCACCGTCTTGTTCGGGGAGAGGATTTTCGCGGTCTCGGCCATGAAGTGCACGCCGGCCTGGACGATCACGTCCTCCTCGGCTTCAGCCGCGACCTGGGCGAGCTTCAGGGAATCCCCCGTGATATCGCCGACGCAGTTGAAGATTTCCGGCGTCATGTAGTTGTGGGCGAGGATGGTCGCGCCGCGCTGTTCCTTCAGGCGCAGGATCCCATCAATGAGGGGTGCGAATTTCGGCCACTCCATGGGCGTGATCACGTCCTTTACGCGCTCATAGAGATGATCCACGCGCGCCCTAACCGCATCGTCATAGACGAGCGCGTCAGCCTGTGGCCATTGCGTGTCGGCGCTGAAAGTCATGCCGTCCATGGTCGCCTCCCGGTCGAATCGCGGCGGGGTTTTTGCTCGATTTGAGCATTTCTCCGGCGCGAAGGTGCTGCAAAACGAAGGGGTCGCTGCAGCAGTTTTGCTCCAAGTGAGCCTAAGGTGGGCGCGAACTATACCCCTGGCAAGCCCCTTGGCAAGCGCTGCGGCGAATTATCCGTCCTTCAATCGTGGGATCGAGAGGCCCAGCGCGTCACCAGAACGCAACGTCGCGCGCACGAAGCGGTGCAGTTCGGCCGGTCGCCCGCCGGTCTTCGCCTCCATGCGGCCCGTGCCTTCGACAAAACCGGCGCGGTCCAGCGCCCGGCGGAAGTTCTGCTTGTGCAGCGGGAAGCCTGCGATGCTCTCCACCAGTCTTTGCAGGTGGGACAGGGTGAATTCGGCAGGCGTCAGCTCGAAGACGACCGGGCGATACTTGATCTTGCCGCGCAGGCGCGACAGCGCAGTCGCCAGGATCCTGCGGTGATCGGACGCCATGGCCTGCCCCAGCGTCACCGGACCAGCCGCCTCCCCCCGGTCGCGGGCGGCCTCGGCCACCAGACCGGCCTCGTACAGGAGTTCATAGCGATCCAGCGCCCGCTCCTCGCTCCACGGCGCGCCGTCCAGGGCGAAGGTCAGGCGCACCCGGTCATAACGCGCCGCCCGGCGGCCTGGCGCGGCGGCTTCGTCAGCCCAGGAGCGCAAGGCCGGCTCGATCACCTCGCTCAGGATGGCCGGCTTGCCGTCGCGATGGTCCTCCCACGGGAAGAAGCGCGACCAGGCGACCCAGCGCGCCTCAGCGCCCTTCAGCGCCCGCGCTTCGGGCGTGAGGCCGAGATACCCCACGGAGATCACGCGCGCATCCTCCGCGCCGGCGAGCGCGGCCACCGGCGCCTCCCGTCCCCGGTCGCCGAAAGTGTAGAGCTGCTCGACATAGCCCAACTCGAACCCGGTCTGGCCACGCACCCATTCGCGCAGGCCGATCTCGAAGGTGCGATGGGTTTCCGGATCGAACGGACCGAAGGGCAAGGCCGGCTGGCCGCCGTCCAGGCTCTCGGTCACCAGCACGTTCAGCTCGCCCTCGTCAGCGGCGAAGATCACCGCGTTCAGTCCGACGACGACGCGGCCCAGCGCGCCAGGATCGATTTCCGGCTTCATGCCCGCGCCTCGCGCTCGACCCGGCGCAGCAGCGCCTCGAAGCGCTCCAGGAACTGGACCTGCGCCGCCGCGGCGGGCTTGGGCTTGATCGCCACGGTCAGACCCTTGGGCGGACGGCCGAAGAATTTGCGCGCCTCCTCCACGGAGAAGCCGGCGATCTTGGTGGCTTCAAAGAAGGCGCAAACCCGGTCCGCGCGCTTGATCACCGCATGGACGCTTTTCGGAAGCTCGGCGGGCAGGCCGTAACGCATGTGGATCGCCCCCTCCAGCCGGGCCTCGAACGCCTTGTAGTCATAGCCCAACGCCGCCTTGAACGGGGAGATCATGTCCCCGATCACATATTCAGGCGCGTCATGCAGCAGTGCGGCCAGGCGCCACTTGCCCGGCCAGTCCGGCTCAAGCTTGCCGCAGATCTGCTCCACGATGACCGAATGCTCGGCGACGGAAAAGGCGTGATCGCCCTCGGTCTGTCCGTTCCAGCGCGCGACCCGCGCCAGACCTTGCGCGATGTCGTCGATCTCCACGTCGAACGGGGACGGGTCCAGCAGATCCAGCCGCCGCCCTGAGAGCATGCGTTGCCAGGCCCGGGGCGGTTGTGTTTTCGATGAAAGGCGCGCCACTTTGTCCCGCTCTGGTTCCGCTCGCTTCCCGTCCTATCGCGAAAAAGCGTAAGTTCAAGAAAAGCTGCATCAGACAGCGCACACAGGAGGAGGCCCGCCATGTACCGCGAACGCATTCTCGTCGCCCTGCAGGGCTCCGACGCGGACGCCCGCCCGCTGGAGGCCGCCAAAGCTCTGGCGCCGCTGTTCGACGCCGACGTGCGCGGCCTGTTCGTGGAGCCGGACCCGGCGGCCTACATGCTGTGGACCGGGCCCGGAGCGGCTGGCGCCAGCGTGGTCTCCAGCGCCGTCGACGCGGTCCGAGAGGAAGCCGACAAGGCGCACGAGGCCGCGAAATCGCGTTTCGACGAGGCCATCAAGGCCGGCGATCTGGCCGACGGCGCCAGCTTCAAGCGCATCTGCGACAGTCCTTCGGACGCCGCTGAACAGGCCCGGCTCGTGCGCCTTCTGGTCACCTGCCCGGAAGCGGCGGCGGGCAAGGGCCCGCTGGCGGATTTCACCGCCTCCTGCCTGGTCGATGAAGGCTGCCCGGTCTTCGTGCCGCGCGTCGGCGCGATCGCCCCGAAATCCATCGCGGTCGCCTGGGACGGGTCGAAGGAAGCCGCCCGCGCCGCCTTCGCCGCACAATCCCTGTTCGGCCCGTCGGTCGCCGTGAAGATCCTGCACAGCCCGCGCAATCTCGATTACCACGACCGCGCGGCGGCGGCCCCGAACCGGCTGGCGAACTGGCTGAAGGCGCGCGACGTGGAGGCCGTACCCGTTGAAGTGTCCGGCAACGGCCGGGTCGGTGAAGCGCTGCTGGAGGCGGCCGGAAATGTCGATCTGATCGTGGCGGGCGCCTACGGCCATTCGCGCATCGCCCAGTTCATGTTCGGCGGCGTGACGCGCACGCTTCTGACCGCGCAGGACGCTCCGTCCCTGCTCATCGCCCATTAGAACAGTTATTCAGGGAGACCCATCATGGCTTTGACACGCCTCACCCTGCGCCTCGGGCGCAATCCGGACGCCGGCTATCCCGAAGGCGATGACGATCACGGCTATGTCATCACCGCGCCGCTGGACAAGGACGGCAAGCTGGACGCCGATCTGTGGCGCGATCACAAGAAGGCCTGCACCGTCATCCGCTTTTCACCTGACGACGCCGACAAAGCCGACGGCTGGCTGACCCATCGGGGTTCGAACTGGTTCTTCCACTACGATGAAGACCATGAGGGCCCGGATGAACCGGTCTACAAGCTCGGCGACCATACCCTGCGCACCGGGGACTATGTGACCATCCACGAAGCCGATGGCGATGATCTGGTCTACAAGATCACCGACGCGCAGGTCGTGCGCGGCTAGACAGGGGCCTTATTCGCTCGGCGCGCTGTCCGGCTGGTCGCGGAAGTCCAGACCGGTGTCGGCGACCAGCCAGGTGAACATGGCCCAGGCGGCGACGTTCTGGGCCATCTCCTCCGGCACGATCTTGTCGAACGTGTCGTTGGGCGTGTGGTGGAACTCGAAATAGTCCTCGCCGTTCTGGTCCAGCCGCGCCATGGGCACGCCCATGAAGGCTAGCGGGATCATGTCCGGCCCGCCCCCCGACTCATTGCCGCCGCGCACGATCCCCAGGTGCTGCATCTCCACATGCATCTGGTCGAAGAAGGGCAGAGCGTGCTCGCCCACATTCGTGGACAGGCGGTAGACCTCCCGCGCGCCGAAATCGCTCTCCGAACCGATGACGTGGTTGGGGATCGTCCCGTCCTGCATGCGGGCGTTGGCGTAGGCGCGTGCGCCGACCAGTCCCACTTCTTCAGCGCCGAACAGCACGACCCGGATGGTGCGGCGCGGGCGCTGGCCTGACTCAAGGATCAGCCGCGCCGCCGCGGTGACGATGCCGACCCCGGCGCCATCGTCCAGCGCGCCGGTCCCGGTGTCCCAGCTGTCCAGATGAGCGCCGATGATGACGATTTCGTCCGGCGCTTCGGAACCCTCGATCTCCGCGATGACATTGCCGCTGACCACCTCACCGCGCCAGCCGGCATAGGTCTGCAGCCGGATGCGCAGCGTCTCGCCGCTTTCATGGATGCGCTCGATCTGGTCCGCATCGGGCGCTGACACCGCAAGGGCGGGAATCTCCGGGCGGCGCCCCTCGGGAAAGCTCATCATGCCGGTATGGGCGAAACGGTTGGAGCTGGTGCCGACAGAGCGGATCAGCACGCCCGCCGCGCCGCGATCCTCGGCCTCATGCCAGGCGCGGGTGCGCTTGCGGTTGGCCCAGCCATAGCCCTCGCCAGTGCGCGAGGCGACCATGCGGTCATTGATGAAGACCAGCTTTCCTTCCAGCGCGTCGTCGGCGCCGTCGAAGGCCAGCAGATCATCGAAACTGTCAAAGAAAACGACCTCGGCCTCCAGCCCGCCTTCAGGCGTCGCCGCCGCGCCGCCCAGCGACGTGGCATAAAGCGGCTGCGGGAAGGGCGCGGTGATGGCGACCTCTTCATAGATCGAGCGCCCGCGCGTCCACAGGTCCAGCTCGAACTGCTCGACCCGGACATTCTCAAAGCCCAGCTCGGTGAACATCTCCACCGCCCAGTCCCGGGCGCGCGCCTCGTGAGGGGTGCCCGCGAGGCGCGGGCCCACCTCGGTCGTCAGGGATTCGGTGATCTCGTAGGCAAGATCGCTCTCCAGCGCCTGTTCCGCCAGGGCGTGAGCCGTCGCCAGGCTGTCAGGATCGATCGGCGCCTCGGTCTGGGCGAAGCCAGGGCCTGCGGCGAGCAAGGTGACGGCGAGGGCGGCGGCGCTGCGAAGCATGGCGGATCCTTTCATCTTGAGGAGCGCGAGCCTAATGAGCTGCGCGGCCTGTGCCAATCAGGGCGCCGCTCTGAAGTGTTTCTTCGATCCTGCGGCGGGGCTATAACCCCGCCATGACGACGCAGCCCTCCCCTGACCGCGAACAGCTGGACGCTGAAACGCCGCTCGCCGAGGCCGAACCGGCCAGGGGCACGCCGGCGCACCCCGCTGCGCCCGAGCACGGCTCCCACCGTCCGCCCTTCGCGGCGCGCGCGGCCATGTCGGCAGGCCGGCTGCTGCCAAAGGGCGAGGCCGGATTACGGCTGGCCGGGGCCCTCAAGCCGCTGGCGCTGTCGGGCGGGAAAGGTCCGCGTGACGTTGTGGCGCTGGGCCTGAAGTTGCGCCTGCACCCTTATGACAATCTGACCGAAAAGCGCCTTCTGGTGACGCCGCAATGCGTGGACCCCGAAGAGCTTGCGGTCGTGCGTGAGGTCATGGGGCCGGGCCGCTCTTTTCTGGATATCGGCGCCAATTCCGGGCTGTATTCGCTGGTCGCGGCGCTGGCCGGCGGACCGAAGAGCGCAGTTCTGGCGGTGGAGCCGCAGAGCGAGATGCGCCGGCGTCTCTCCTTCAACGCCCGGCAGAATGATCTGGGCAATATCAATATCGCCGGCGTCGCCCTGTCCGACTATGAGGGCGAAGACGTGCTGCGCCTGGTGGACGGCAATCTGGGCGGCACCCGCCTGGAGACCTCCAAGGGCGGAGACGGCGAGGCGGTGCGCGTGCGCAAGCTGACCAACCTTCTGGACGAGTATCGCTGGACGAAGATCGATCTGATGAAGATCGACGTGGAGGGCGATGAGTGGCGCATCCTCGCCCCGTTTTTCGCCGAGGCGCCGGAGACGCTGTTCCCGGAACGCATCATCATGGAGCGCTTCGAGGTCAACGCCTCGATCCGTGACGATGTCGTCGATCCCATGCCGCGCCTGGCGCGCCTGGGCTATCGCGAAGAGCGCCAGGCCCGGCGCAATGTGATCCTGCGCCGGTCTGCTCCGGCCGCCGCCTGACGGCCCGGCGCACCCGATGGTCTTCAGCGCGCCGGAATTCCTGTTTCTGTTTCTGCCCCTGACTGTGCTGGCCTTCTATCTGGCGCGGCGCCTGGCAGGCCATGACGCCTCGCTCTGGGTGCTGCTGGGCGCATCGCTGATCTTCTATTCCTGGTGGGACGTGCGCTTCCTGCCGCTGCTGCTCGGCTCCATCGTTCTGAATTTCGGGTTCGCGCATCTGATCCGGCGGGGAAACAGCGCCCTTTGGACCGGAATCGGCGTGACCGCCAATCTCGCCCTGCTGGCGGTGTTCAAATACGCCGACTTCCTGGTGGAGAATCTCAACTCCGCGACCGGTGCAGACCTGCCCCTGCCCGGCCTGCCTCTGCCGCTGGCGATCTCCTTCTTCACCTTCCAGCAGATCGCGTTTCTGGTGGACACCGCCCGGCGCACGACCGATCCCAGCCGCGCGGACCGCTACGCCCTGTTCGTGGCCTTCTTCCCCCAGCTGATCGCCGGCCCCATCGTGCATCACCGCACCATGGCGCCCCAGCTGGCCGACAGGGACCGCCCCTCAAAGGCCATGGAGAACATCTCCATCGGCCTGTCGATCTTCGCGATCGGTCTCGCCAAGAAAGTGCTGATCGCCGACACGGTCGCGCCCTACTCCAACGCCGCCTTCGATACGGCGGCGTCAGGCGAACCGGTCGGCCTGCTGCTCGCATGGAGCGGAGCGCTCGCCTACGCCATGCAGATCTACTTTGATTTCTCCGGCTATTCCGACATGGCGCTGGGGCTGGGGCGCATGTTCGGCTTCCAGCTTCCGGTGAACTTCAACGCGCCCTATCGATCGCGCTCGATCACAGAATTCTGGCGGCGCTGGCACATCACCCTGTCCCATTTCCTGCGCGACTATCTCTACATCTCGTTGGGCGGAAACCGAGCCGGCCAGGTGCGCACCCTCGTCAATCTGATGATCGTCATGCTGCTGGGCGGGCTCTGGCACGGGGCGGCCTGGACGTTCGTCGTCTGGGGCGGGCTGCACGGCCTGGCGCTGATCTGGTGCCGGCTCATGGACCGGCTCAGACCTGGCGGACTGTTCAACGGCGTGCCCTGGGTCTCGGTGGGCGTCACCTTCCTCTTCGTTGTGATCACCTGGGTGTTCTTCCGGGCGGAGAGCTTTGATGCGGCCTGGATGATGCTCGCCGGCATGGCCGGCCTCAACGGAACCGGCGCGGGCGTCGGAGAGGAGCCCTTCATCGCGCTGGTCATCTGCTTCCTGCTGATCTGGCGCGCGCCGGAGACCGGGCAGTTCTTCTTCGACCAGATCGACCCGGCGCTGCGCCAGGAAGCCGGGCTGACGGCGCCGCGCCGACTGCGCTGGACACCGACGCGGCGAACCGCCGTGCTGATCGCCGCCCTGCTGTTCATCTGCGCGGTGAACACCTGGGGCTTCTCTGAATTCATCTACTATAATTTCTGATCATGACCGGATATTCGCGCACGCTTCTGATTACGCTCGCTGCTCTGCTGGCCGGTTTCGGCGGTTTCAACTTCCTGGTCGACCCCTACGGCCTGCAGGGCTGGGCCATCCCCGGCGTCAACGAGCAGCGGACCCGTGACTTCGAAGACGGCCGGCGCATCCAGGTCGGCCATCAGCTGGGCCTGACAGAAGAGCGCTCGGTGATCCTGGGCTCCTCGCGGGTCGTGGACGGCTTCCCGCGCACCATCCAGAGCTGGCCGGGCGGGCTGTACAACGCCGGCATGCGCGGCACGAACGCGTTCGAGCTCGCCCATGCCGCAGCGCTCGCCGGCGCCGATCCGGATCTGCGCTGCCTGGTGATCGGGCTGGACATGTGGGAATTCGCAGCCGGTGAGAAATTCAAACCCGCCTTCCCCATCAGTCGCCTGTCCGACGGCTCGCGCGTGTTCAGCAGCCTTCGCGCGACCATGGCGCCGAACACCTTCGTGCGCTCGGTCCAGACCATCGCCGACAATGTGACCGGCGCCGGAACGGCCGATCCCTTCCCTGACCAGTATCCGGCGGGCCGCCAGCGCGACTGGTTCACGGGCACCCCGCGCGGTCATCCCGGCGCAGCGTCACTGAGAGCCGACCCGGCGCGCATGGACCTGTTGTTTGGCGTGCTCCAGCGCCTCGCCGACAGCGGGGTTCAGATCGTGGGCTTTCTGCATCCCGTCCACGCCTATAACGAGGAAGCCTTGTTCGCGGTTGATCGCGCCGGTGATTACCACGCCTTCCGCGCCGAAATGGCCGAGCGCTTCGCCGCCCTGTCCGGCGAGCCGGTGCAGGCCTGCGCACCGGGCGGTCAGGGCGTGTTGTGGGACTTCGCCGGCTTTCAGGCGCCGGCCGTCAGCGCCCTTCCTGAAGCCGGCGCCACCGACCCGCACCCCACCCATCACGAACCAGCCCACTACCGCCCGCGCATCGGCGTCACGCTGATCGAACGCATTTTGGCGGGCGACGAGGATGGCGAATTCGGCGTGCGCCTGACGCCGGCCTCCGCGGCTGCGACCAGCGCCGCCATCGACCAGCGCCGCGCCGCTTACCTGCAGACCGAAGACGGCGAGCTGCTGGCGCGCCTCACCGCGCAATACGTATCCGGGCCTGCGCCCGCGCCGTCATCCTGGCCGCTGACTCCGGCGGATCTGCGCGACGTCGAGGCGTTGCTGGAGGATATGGCGAGTCGCCAGGCCCGGCTCAGCCGGGAAGAAGCTTCTTGAGGAAGTATTGCAGCCCGCCGCGGTTTTCCTTGCGGTCAAGTTCGTCCTGACTGGTCAGGAAGGTCGTCTGGATCACATAGCGCTCACCGGCGAACGGCAGGTGGCCGTGCCATGACGTATCGGAGCGCTTGAACGCGAACACCGTACCGGCCAGCGGCGGCACTTCCATGGTGTAGTCGTCAAAGTCGTCCGGACCGTTCAGAACCCGGATGCAGCCATCGCTCGTGCCGTTCCACTCGGCATTGAGATAGAGCAGCATGGTCAGCAGCTTGGACTTGGAATCGTTGTGGATCGGCCCGTCCGACAGCTGGGACAGGCGGCGCACGGTGATCATGCGCGGGCGGCCTTCCAGGTCGATCTCCAGCCGGTCGCTGAGCACCTCGGCCAGACGTTCGCTCTGCAGGTCCTCGACGATCTGTTTGAAGGCGCCGGTCTGGGTCAGCTTTGACAGGGGCAGATAGCCCGGACGATCGATAGCCGGATAGTCGCGCCGGATGTCGGCGGCGGCCTGTTCGCTGATGGCGCCGTCGGTGCAGAAAAAGGTATAGGGCTCGCGCTGGGTCTCAGCTGCTGCAAGCCGGTCGAAATCCAGAAGACCGCCGCTCAATTTGACCTCTCCATGCCCGGACTAGATAGTCCTGAACTCCTCGCATGGCGGCAGCCCCAAGACAAGTTGGACCAATTACCCATGTCCCAGATCGAACACATCATCACAGGCCGCAAAAAGGATCTGGGCGGCTTCCAGGTCGCCCGCGTCCTGCCCTACGCCAAGCGCCGCCGGGTGGGGCCCTTCGTGTTCTTCGACGAAATGGGGCCGGCGGTCTTCGCACCGGGCAAGGGCGTGGATGTTCGTCCGCACCCCCATATCGGCCTGTCCACCGTCACCTATCTGTTCGAAGGCGAGATGGATCACGCCGACACGCTGGGCGTCCAGCAGACGATCTATCCCGGAGAGGTCAATCTCATGACCGCCGGCCGCGGCATCGCCCATTCGGAACGCACAGGCGCGAAGGCCCGCGCCGCCGGTCATCCGCTGCACGGGATCCAGGTCTGGATCGCCCTGCCCCGCGAGGACGAGGAGATCGCGCCGGACTTCGCCCATCACAAGGCTGATGAGCTGCCGGAATGGGATGAGGGCGGGGCGCGGATGCGCCTGATCCTGGGGACCGGCTACGGCCGCACGTCCCCGGTGAAGGTTCGCGGATCCATGGTCTATATCCATACCGAGGCGCCGGCCGGATCAGCCTTCGAGCTGCCGGCCGGTCACGGAGAGCTGGCCGCCTATGTGGTCTCCGGGCGCGTCGAGACGGCGGGCGAGCCCGTCAGCGCAGGCTGCATGGCGGTATTCGCCCCCGGTGAGCGCGCCGTGATCCGCGCCCAGGAAGACAGCCGCATCATGGTCCTGGGCGGCGCCGATATCGGCGAGCGCCACATCGACTGGAATTTCGTGTCCAGCCGCAAAGAACGCATCGAGCAGGCCAAGGCCGACTGGCGCGCCTCCATCGCAGGCGGCTGGGACAATACGCCCTTTTCGATGGTGGTCGGCGAGGACGAATACATCCCGCTGCCCGGCGATCCCGATCCCGGTCAGGGATGACACGCTGTCACAGCTTGAAGGGTGATTTGCGTTTCAAGCCGCGCTAGAACGTCCGCCTCGCGAGTTCTGCAACAGACGGGACCGCGCCCAAATGCACATCACCCTGCAGGGAGGGGGACACTATGGCTGACGGCATGATCTCGAGCCGGGATCTGAGCGATCTCGGCGTCACGAATACTGCAAAGCTGAACGTGAACTGGCGCGAAGAGGCCCTTTACGAAGAGTCCGTGCGCCGCGGCGAAGGCCGGGTCGCCAAGGGCGGCCCGCTAGTGGTGGAGACCGGCCAGCACACCGGGCGTTCCGCGCGCGACAAGTTCACGGTCCGCGACGAAGCCACCGAAGACACCGTCTGGTGGGACTTCAACGCCTCCATGACGCCGGATCATTTCGACGCCCTGTGGGAAGATTTCCGCGCCCATATGGGCGGCAAGGAGCTGTTCGTTCAGGAGCTGTTCGGCGGCGCGGACGAGCGCCACCGCCTCCCGGTGCGCGTGGTCAACGAGCTGGCCTGGCACTCGCTCTTTATCCGCCACCTGCTGCGCCGTCCGTCGGCCGAGGAGCTGGACGGCTTCTCCCCCGAGTTCACGATCATCAACCTGCCGAGCTTCAAGGCGGACCCTGACCGCCACGGCACGCGCAGCGAGACGGTCATCGCGGTGAATTTCGCGAAGAAGCTCGTCCTGATCGGCGGCACATCCTATGCCGGCGAGACCAAGAAATCCGTCTTCACGATTCTGAACTACCTGCTGCCCGAGCGCCGCGTCATGCCCATGCACTGCTCGGTCAATGTGGGCGCGGACAATGACCCGGCTGTCTTCTTCGGCCTGTCGGGTACGGGCAAGACGACCCTGTCGGCCGATCCCAAGCGCAAGCTGATCGGCGATGACGAGCATGGCTGGTCGCCGGACGGGCTGTTTAATTTCGAGGGCGGCTGCTACGCCAAGATGATCCGCCTTTCGCCCGAAGCCGAGCCGGAGATCTACGCCACGACCAAGCGCTGGGGCACGGTGCTGGAGAACGTGGTCATGGATCCGGTGACCCGCGAGCTGGATCTCGATGACGCGACGCTGGCGGAAAACTCCCGCGGCGCCTATCCTCTGCATTACATCCCCAATGCCTGCGACAAGAATGTCTGCGGCCACCCGCGCAATCTGGTCATGCTGACCTGTGACGCGTTCGGGGTGATGCCGCCCATCGCCAAGCTCACGCCGGCCCAGGCCATGTACCACTTCCTGTCGGGCTACACCGCGAAGGTCGCCGGGACCGAGAAGGGCGTGACCGAGCCGAGTGCCACCTTCTCCACCTGCTTCGGCGCGCCCTTCATGCCGCGCCACCCGGCCGAGTACGGCGCGCTATTGCGCGAGCTGATCGCCGAACACGGCGTGGATTGCTGGCTGGTGAACACCGGCTGGACCGGCGGCGCCTACGGGGTCGGCGAGCGTATGCCCATCAAGGCGACGCGCGCCCTGCTCAACGCCGCGCTCGACGGAACGCTGGCTGGCGCGGAATACCGCATGGATCCGGTCTTCGGCTTCGCCGTGCCCACCCATGTGGAGGGCGTCGATCCGAAAATCCTCAATCCACGCGACACGTGGTCCAACCCTGAAGCCTATGACGCCCAGGCCGAAAAGCTGGCGGACATGTTCGTGGCGAACTTTGAAAAGTTCGAAGAGCACGTCCAGCCTTATGTCCGCGCCGCAGCGCCCCGCCCCGACAGCGCGAAGGTGAGCGCGGCGGAGTAGAACTGGCGTTCAGCCGGAAAAGAAAAACCCCGGCGCAAGCGCGCCGGGGTTTTTTTGTTCGAGGCTCAGGCGGCTCTGCGCTGACGCTGACCGCTTTGTCCCCCGCCGCCGCGGCGGTTGCGGCGGCGCTTGGGCTTGCCGGCGCCTGCGGGCTTGGCGGCATCGCCCTTCGGCATGGGCGGGGCGTCGTTTAGGCTCTTGGGCTCAATGCCGGTCAGCTTGACGATGTCCTTCAAGAGCTTGCGCTCGTCCGGCGCGCACAGGGCGACGGCGCGGCCATCCGCCCCGGCGCGCGCGGTGCGGCCGATCCGGTGGACATAGCTTTCCGGCACATTGGGCAGCTCGTAATTCACGACCAGATCAATGCCCTCCACGTCGATGCCGCGCGCGGCGATGTCGGTTGCGACCAGAACCGGGGCCTTGCCCTCCTTGAAGGCGGCGAGCGCGCGCTCGCGCTGCCCCTGAGACTTGTTGCCGTGGATGGCGTTCACACCGTGGCCGTACTGGGCCAGGCGCTTGGCGACCCGATCCGCGCCGCGCTTGGTGCGGGTGAAGACGATGACCTTGCGGCCCACTTCCTTGCTCATCAAGTCAACCAACGTGTCCGGCTTGTCCGCCGCGTTCACGTACAGCACCGCCTGAGCGATGCGCTCGACCGGCCGGGACGGCGGCGTGGCAGCGATGGTGATCGGGTTTTTCAGGAATTCGTCGGCCAGCTTGCGGATCGGCGCGGGCATGGTCGCGGAGAACATCACGGTCTGACGAGGGCTGCCCAGCTGTTTCAGGATTTTCCGGATCGCCGGCATGAAGCCGAGATCCAGCATCTGATCGGCCTCATCCAGGATGACGCGGCGCGTGTGATCGAGGCGCAGCGCGCCCGTGGAGGCGTGATCGAGAAGACGGCCGGGCGTGGCCACCAGGATATCGACGCCGCGCGCCATGGCGCGAATCTGCGGGCCGGGCTTCACCCCGCCGAAGATCACCGTGCAGGTCAGGTTCGATCCCGCTGCATACGTGTTCACGCTCTCGGCGATCTGGGCGGCCAGCTCGCGCGTCGGCGCCAGGATCAGGGCGCGGGCGGTCTTGCCCGGCGCCTGCTTCTTCTCGGCCAGCAGCTGGTCGATCAGGGGCAGGACGAAGGCGGCGGTCTTGCCCGAGCCGGTCTGGGCCAGACCCACGACATCGCGTCCGGACAGGACGGCGGGTATGGCCTTGCCTTGAATCGGCGTCGGCGTGTCATAGCCCGCGCCCGCCACGGCGGCGAGGACCGGAGCGGACAGGCCGAGATTGGTGAAGGCGGTTGTGTGTTGAGTCATAAAAAGCTTTCCGGCGCGCAGAGCCGGTCACGGCGCGCGCCTTGATATCAGGTTTCAGGAAACGTCTGCGCAGACCAGATCGTCTTCGGGGGAGCGGTGTCGCTCGACGCCCGGACATCGCGACGGCGGTTTCGCCGAACAACTCCGTCGCGCTCCGCGTATCGGCTTAGGGCCGTTCTACGCACGGAGCGCTTGCGCTAAGAGCCGTATGGTCCTGTTTTCAGGCGAAAGCAAGGCGCAATGCATTCAAGGCGCGCTTTTGAGCAATCTCTTGCGGTGTGTCTCGACCAGCTCCGCCAGATCGGGAGCAAGCGCCGGACCGGCTTCCGGCGCCACATCCCGCGCCGTCAGCGGCGCGCCGGCTTCAGACAGCACCGCCGCGCCGCGGATGGGCTGTCCCGTCGCCCGCTCGATCAGGCGCAGGCGCTCGCCGGCCGGATCCGGGCGCCAGCGATCGCCCCACTGATTCAATGAGATGAGCACTGGGTAGAGATCCAGTCCCGCCTCTGTCAGCCGGTACTCCGCCGCCCGTCCATCATCAGGCGCGGGACGGCGCTCCAGAACGCCCTCCCGCACCAGACGCGCCAGGCGGTCCGACAGAACGCTGGTGGAGATCGACAACTGCTCCTGAAAGGCGTCGAACCGGCGCACCCCGTGAAAGGCGTTGCGCAGGATCAAAAGACTCCAACGGTCGCCGATCACCTTGAGGGTCTCGGCGACACCGCAGCCCGTCAGTCCAGGGCGGACGGTCACCGGATCAGGCCGCCCCCATCATGGCGCCGAAGCGCTGGGTCACGATGGCTTCGGCCTCGCGCATGATCCGGCCGATCAGCTCCTCGCAGGTGGGAATATCGTGGATCAGCCCCGCGACCATGCCGCAGGACCACGCGCCCGCGTCCATGTCGCCTTCCATCATGATGCGCGGGTAAACCCCTGCGACTTCCTCGATGATGTCCTCGAACTTCAGATCGGCGCCGAGGGCCTTTTCCTTTTCCAGAAGCCGCTCGACAGCGGCGTTTGTCATGACGCGCTCGGTATTGCGCAGCGGGCGCATCACAAGGCGCGTATCCAGCTCGCTGGCCGCCACGATGGCGTCCTTTACGTTCTGGTGGACCGGCGCTTCCTTCGTGGCGATGAAGCGCGTACCCATGTTCATGCCCTCAGCCCCCATGGCGAGCGAGGCGACCAGCGAGCGCGCATCGGCCTGCCCCCCGGAGGAGACGAAGGGAATCTCCAGCTCGTCAGCGGCGCGCGGCAAGAGGATCATGTTGGGAATGTCGTCCTCGCCGGGGTGGCCGCCGCACTCAAACCCGTCGACGCTGACTGCGTCGCAGCCGATGGACTGGGCCTTGAGCGCATGGCGCACGGAGGTGCATTTGTGGATCACCTTGATGCCGGCGTCCTTCAGGAACGGCATCACCTCGGCCGGATTGCGCCCGGCGGTCTCCACGATCTTCACCCCGCCCTCGATGATCGCCTTCACATAGCCAGGATAATCCGGAGCGTTCACCGTCGGCAGGAATGTGAGGTTCACTGCGAAGGGCTTGTCGGTCATGTCCTTGCAGCGCGCGATTTCGTTAGCGAGCTTGTCCGGAGTCTTCTGGGTGAGACCGGTGATGGTGCCCAGACCGCCCGCGTTGGACACCGCCGCCGCCAGCTCGGCGAAGCCGACATAGTGCATGCCGCCCTGGATGATGGGGTGCTCGATGCCGAACAGCTCGGTGATGCGCGTCTTCAGGGCCATGCGGAACTCCATTTAACTTCGTTTTTCAAAGCTAAATTCATTTCCTGAGGGTGAACAAGCTTTTTCCTCGTATCGGATCGGACCGCCGGGCAGTATCAGCGGCTCTACAAGCCGGAGATACCGCCATGAGCGCGCCGCCTGCCGACGTCAATCACACGTTCAATGACGATGAACTCAAGGCGCTCGCCGCCTATGGCGAGGTGCGCCGCCACGACTCTGGCGAGCAGCTGGTTAGCCCGGGCCAGCAGCGCACCGACATGCTGGTCACGCTCTCGGGCCAGACCCACATCTTTGTCGACGGCGCAGACGGTCCGCGGCGCCTGGGCTGGATGGAGCGGGGCCAGTTCGCCGGCGATATCGGCGTCCTGACCGGCCAGGCGTCGCTGGCGCGGGTCGATATGGGCGAGGCGGGCGAGGTCCTGCACATCCCCTTCGACCGGTTTCAGAAGTTGCTGGTGGAAAACTCGGCGCTGTCCGACGTATTCGTACGGACCCTGTCGGCGCGGCGCGCCTTCGCGCTGTCGCGCAACGATGCGCCGGTCATCGTGCTCGGCTCGGCGCTGGACCGCTCGGTCTTCGCTCTGCGGGACTTTCTGACCCGCCACGGCACGCCCCACACCTGGTGCGATCCGGTGCTGAACGAGCTGGGCGCCCGCATCGTAGACGCCAAGGGCCTGGCCGACGACCAGCTTCCCGCCGTCGTTCTGGGCTCGGAGCGTGTGCTTGTCCGACCGACCGTCAATGATCTGGCTTCCGAGCTCGGCTCCGACCTGCTGCCGGATGGCGCAGCAGCCGACGTCATCGTCGTGGGCGCCGGACCCGCGGGCCTGGCCGCATCAGTCTATGCCGCCTCGGAAGGCCTGACCGTCCTGACGCTGGAGTCCGCCGCAGCCGGGGGACAGGCCGGCACGTCCTCCAAGATCGAGAACTATCTGGGCTTCCCGACCGGGATTTCCGGGCAGGATCTGGCCGACCGGGCCGCCGTCCAGGCCCAGAAATTCGGCGTGCGTCTGGCTGCGCCAGTGCGGGCGAAAGCCCTGAGCGCGCTGGAGGACCAGACCTGGTGCGTCGAAACCACCGACGGACGGCTTCTGAACGGCCGCGCCGTGGTGATTGCGACGGGCGCTGAATATCGCCAGCTCGATATCGAGCACCTGGAGACGTTTGAAGGCGCGGGCGTGTATTACGGCGCCTCGCCTCTGGAGGCCCAGCTGTGCGGCGACGCGGAAGTCGCCGTCGTCGGCGCGGGCAATTCCGCCGGTCAGGGGGCGGTCTTCCTGTCCAAGACCGCCAAGACGGTCCACGTTCTCTACCGCCGCGCGGATATCCGCGAGACCATGTCCGAGTATCTGGTGCGGCGCCTCGAAGAGACGGAGAACATTATCCTGCACCCGCAGACCGAGATCGCGGCCCTGAAGCCCCATTGCGCCGATAGCAGCGCGCCGCGTCTGGCCGCGCTGACGGTGAAGACGCCCGATGGCGAACTGGAGCTGCCCGCCACCTTCGTCTTTCTGTTCATCGGCGCGGCGCCGGCCACCGACTGGCTGCCCCCGACCATTGCGAGGGATCCGCGCGGCTTCATCAAGACCGGGCCTTTGCTGGAGCCCCGCGATCTGGTGCGCGGCGGCTGGGCGCTGGAGCGTATGCCCAGCCCTTATGAAACCAGCCTGCCGCGCGTCTATGCGGTCGGCGATGTGCGCGCCGGCAGCGTGAAGCGCGTGGCGAGCGGCGTCGGCGAAGGCAGCGTCGTCGTCAGCGATGTCCACAAGGCGCTCGCCGAGCTGACCTGACCTACCATCACGAAAGCGGGAGCGCGGGTTGCGCCTGGCCCGGCCGGTCCCATTTGCCGTCCCAAGCCATCAAGGGAAAACTGATCCATGACGACCTACACCCCCCCTAAAGTGTGGACCTGGGATACGGAAAGCGGCGGCAAGTTCGCCAGCATCAACCGGCCGATCTCCGGCGCCACCCATGACAAGGCGCTGCCGGAAGGCGAGCACAAGTTCCAGCTCTACTCCCTGGCTACGCCCAACGGGGTGAAGGCGACGGTCATGTTCGAAGAGCTTCTGGAGCTGGGCCATGCCGCCGAGTACGACGCCTGGCTGATCAATATCGGCGAGGGCGACCAGTTCGGCTCCGGTTTCGTGGAGATCAATCCGAACTCCAAGATCCCGGCCCTGCTGGACAGGACCGGGCCAGAGCCGGTGCGTGTGTTTGAATCGGCCTCGATCCTTATGCACCTGGCCGAGAAGTTCGGCGCCTTTCTGCCCGCCAGCGGCCCAGAGCGCACGGAGGTGATCAATTGGCTCATGTGGCAGATGGGATCGGCGCCCTATCTCGGCGGCGGGTTCGGTCACTTCTACGCCTATGCACCGGAGAAATTCGAATACCCGATCAATCGCTTCGCCATGGAGGTGAAGCGCCAGCTCCACGTGCTGGAGACCACGCTGGCCGACCGGCCGTACATCGCGGGCGACGATTACACCATCGCCGACATGGCTATCTGGCCCTGGTATGGCGCACTGGCCATGGGCCTGCTCTATGACAGCGCGGAATTCCTGTCGGTGCACGAATACAAGGCCGTGCGCGCCTGGGCGGAGAAGATCGCCGAACGGCCGGCCGCGCAACGCGGCCGGCGTGTGAACCGGGTGTGGGGCGAGGAGACGAGCCAGCTGCGCGAGCGGCACGGGCCGCAGGATTTTGAGCGGTAGACGCAGCGCTTGAACGCAAAGCAGAAAAAAGCCCCCGGCCAGATGGCGCGGGGGCTTCTCCTTGGGTGCGGGGGTAGGATTTGAACCTACGACCTTCAGGTTATGAGCCTGACGAGCTACCGGGCTGCTCCACCCCGCATCAAACTGACGATATGGCCAACGTCCAGAGACGACAAAGCCCCGGCCGAAACCGGGGCTGGCCAAACCTTGACGATGAACGGAGGACGTGTGTCGTACGTGCGGAGCGGGCGGCGACCTACTCTCCCATGCCTTAAGACATAGTACCATCGGCGCTGAGGGGCTTAACGGCCGTGTTCGGGATGGGAACGGGTGCGGAACCCTCGCTAAAACCACCCGCTCGGCGCGTGCGACACATAATTCGTAGAGACATTCTGACTTAAGGGGCTCGATTGCGCAGGGGGCGAAGCGATCGCCGCCCATGAGCATCGTAAGATCAAGCCGATCGAGCAATTAGTACTGGTCCGCTTCACACATTGCTGCGCTTCCACTTCCAGCCTATCGACGTGGTGGTCTTCCACGGCTCTCAAGGGATACCTGGTTTTGAGGGGGGCTTCCCGCTTAGATGCTTTCAGCGGTTATCCCTTCCGCACTTAGCTACCCTGCAATGCTGCTGGCGCAACAACAGGTCCACCAGAGGTGCGTCCATCCCGGTCCTCTCGTACTAGGGACAGCTCCTCTCAAGTATCCGACACCCACGGCAGATAGGGACCGAACTGTCTCACGACGTTCTAAACCCAGCTCACGTACCGCTTTAATTGGCGAACAGCCAAACCCTTGGGACCTGCTCCAGCCCCAGGATGCGATGAGCC
>JANSXV010000016.1 GCA_024742735.1 Alphaproteobacteria bacterium
TCTCTTGGAGGGGTCGCAGCGCACATCTTGCGCTCTAGCCCAACGGCCTCCACGTTCTGCAAGTAGTCCAGGCTGTGGACGTGGACTCGGCCGCTGCCGTGGTAGTCCTGGCTCGGCAGCTTTCGCTTGCCATCCTGGAACTCCAGGCGCTGGAAGTAGTTGGCCACGGTCGGGCGGCCGTCCTCGCCAGCAAGGATGTGGTCCTTCCAGCCATCGCATGTCGACCAGCGCCTGGTGCTTGGTCTTCCAGTAGAGGGGCGAGAACGTTTCGCCCTTCAGCACCAGACGGAGGGGCAGGCCGGCGCAAGCATTCTTGCCCCGCCGACGCGCGACCGATCGTGCACGAACTGGAGAAGCTCGAAGTCCTGGGAGTACCCGACGATGGGCCCCAAGACCTTCCGCAGGAAGCTGCGCTTGACGCTGTGGCGCTCGGCCGCCTCCTCCCCCTCTTCGTCCTCCGAGTCCTGCCCGTTCGGCCTCCGCCGGGCGCCTGCCTGCAGGCGGCGGGAGTCCGTGTTGCGCGCAGGTCTCCGTCATCTCGGTGGCCCAGTACAAGTGTGGCCACAGCGCGCACTCCAGGCCCGTGGTCTCGATGTACTGAAGAGGGCGCTTCCGCTCGTGCTCGGTTGCTTCGGGGTGCCTCCGCAGGAACTTCTTGTGCTTCGCCGTGAAGACCCTGTACTCCGACTCCTCCGCCGACATGAGGTGCTCGAAGGCCGCGCGTGCCCGCCGCCGGCGCCCGCGCTTCAGCTCAAGGATCTTCTCTTCCGCGCTGCGCGCCGCCCACTTGACCCGGAACATCGCCGTGTGGATCCGGAAGCCGTTCTCCGCCTGCTTGAACGGGCCCAAGTCAATCTCGAAGGGCCGCAGCGCCTCCACGGTGTCCGCAGTCAGGCGCCGCAAGGCGTGCGGGATGTCATCCCATTGCGGCACGGTCTCACCTCGCCGGCAGCGCTTGCAGGCCTTCTCGGTGATGTCCGGCTTTGCCACGCGCCTTGTCCACTGGCAGCAGCGGGCGGGGCTGCAGCGAGTGGCACTTGCCGCAGACGCCCCAGGAGCCTAGCTTGCACCAGGCCTCCACGAAGCTGGCCCGCTCGCCGCTCTCCGGCGCTGGGAGGCCGCAGTCGTTCTCCGCAACATCCCGCGCCTTCGTAGGAGGCGGCGGCGCCAGGCCCTGGTCGACGTAGAATTTCTTGACGACCCGACTGCGGTCAGCCGTCCTCCGCTTCTTGTAGGCCGTCCACCGCTTCTTGTCCAGAGAGCGCAAGGCGCGCTTGCGAGAGGCCAGCTGCGCGTCCCAGGCCGCCGCCGCCGCTGCGGCAGACTCCGCCGCGCTCTGGCCGCGCGGCGCGCGCGCCGGGGGGCGGGCCTGAGCCAGCGCCCGCGCGTGGAGGTCCTCCCGCAGCTCCTCCGGCACGCGCATCATCGCGCAGTTGTAGATGTGCGGCTTGTCCTCGTAGACCTTGCGAAAGGCGCGCAGCGACCGGATGACCTTGTTCTGGCCCTTGTCTGTGCGGCAAGCCGTGGGCAGGGCACGCAGGTCGCAGAACACGCACTTTCCGCTGAGCCCAGCGCAGGAGCGCTGGCCGCTCTGCTTCTCCGCGAAGATGCACCTCATCGCGGCGTCGCCGTTCTCCAGCGCGAACCCGGAGCAGACGCGCGGCATGGCGTCTGAGATGAGACTAGGGCAACTTGGCTGTGGGCGTCCGAATTGGGCTGAGAACACGTCGGAGAGCGTCGCGAATTCTCGAAAGCAAAACAAGCGATGCCTCGAAAGCTTGGTCAAACCTCTGCGACCTGATTTCCGAACCCTCGGCTAGCCCTGTTTGCCCTGCGCTCCGCTTTTTGCCTGCGACTGCAAATCGGATCAGTGCTATCTTGCTGCCCTAGCTAGTGTCTACAGGTGGATAAGTCTTCGCCAAGCAGCTCAGGGCCGGTTGGCTCAGTCCGATGGCCGGCTCTCCGGGGCGTGGGCCGCGTGCAGCACCTCCGCCACCTCTGCCACCTCCCGCACCTTGCCCGCAATCTTGTTCAGCGCCGCCCGGGCCGGAGCCTTGCCCATGGCCTCGACCGCCGCCTTGATCTTACGTAGGCCTTGGCACGTCTGCACCTCGTCCGGAACCAAGGCGAACAACCCCTTGAGCTGGTCAAGGGTCTCCGCCGTGATCGGCTGTGTCGCAAGCTGGTCCGCGCCCGCAAGGGCAAGCGCCACGTCGCTTTCCCTCCAACGGATCAAGGCGGGGTCTGGCGCCGCCTCTTCCAGCTCGGCCAGGAGCGCGGTCTCCTTGGACGGGCTTGAGCTCGAGGACGACGAGGAGGATCTCTTCTTGGACTTCTTGGCCTCGGTCCTCTTACGCTTCTTCTTCTGCTTCTCCGCTTTCGAAGTGCCCTCGCCGCCGTCCTCAGAGCTCTTCCCCTTCGCCTCGACAGCCTTTTTCTGCTTGTTCTTCTTGTCCTTCTTGGACTTCTTCTTTTTCTTTTTGTCCTTCTTGGCCTTGCTGTTGGAGGAAGATGTAGCGCTTTCCTCTTGGGCCGCCTCGTCGCTTTCGGAGGAGCCCCGCGCGTTGGCCTTCTGCGTCTTCACCTGCGCCTCATGGGACGCAACCAAGGCCGCGAGCAGCTTCGCACGATCCTTCGGCTTCGCCAGCCAAGCCTGCACCGCCCGCGGCTGGAGATCCTCGCCGTCTTCGAACTTGGCGGCCCACTTCTTCTTGTCCTCCGCAGCAGCCAGCCGGTCCACGGCGAGCAAGTAGAGCTTCGCCGCGCTCCGCGCCACCCGCTGGAAGGTCTTCGCCTTCCCCGCCGGGTCGTCCTCCAGGAAGTCGAGGAGCGTCTCCGCGGCCAGGCGGAGCTCCGGCGCGCCGCGCGCCACAGGCGTGCCGTACTTGTTGAGGACATTGGCAGCGTCGCGGAGGCCGCCGTCGCCGCCCAGGAGCGCTGCGGCGCCGCGAAACCCCAGCTTCTCCAGGCCTTCCTCGCCGGAGGCGAAGGTCTTAGATCGTGCCGCCGGACTCCGAGAGCGCAATGCCCAGGCGGTTGGCTAGCTCAGCGGTGTCGGCGGCCATGGCCTCGCGAATGCGGCCGAGCTCCCAATACTTCGTGTCGATTTTGCCGCCGGTGAAGAACGGAGAGCTGTCTTCACTATCATAGGGCCGAAGCGAATTCTTTGCCAAGGCCCATTCCGGCTTTACTGCCGCCAGGTAGGTCCTCTTGGCCTTCTCTTCCTCCTGCGAGGGCTTCTTCCAGGTCTTGCCGTGCCCTGTCTTGCCGCGCCCTTTTGCCGCCCATGTTGAGAAGGCGACTCGACTCTGTGCGTTTTGGGCCACGGGTGCTGCGGAAGCGTCCAAGATCCAGTGTGAGCACCCGTCTACTGAAACACCTTTAAACCCTCAGGGCTCAAGTGCTCCGAGCAAGACAAGCAAAGAGACCCCTCCTGAATTTTCCGCGTTTCCTGTCTTGAGGGGCGTCCAAACTTTTCGGGCGTCCCTGTCTCTTGCGTTTTCCCTCGATCCACCTCAAAGTGTCTTTAAAAAGCTGGCCGCGTGCGTTTGTGGCGCCCCTTATTCCTTGTTTTCCTTCGACCCGCTTCGATGTATCTTGAAACAGCCAAAGCTTGTGCGACAAGTCTGTTGACTCGTTCGGACGCGAAAAAGACTAGTGTCAAAACGGCGTGTGAAACCGGAAAACATGTGAGACCGCGCCCCCCTCACTCAAGGACTCCGAGGGGTCCGAAAACATGTGAGACCGTCGGCCCCCTCACTCAGAGACTGCA
>JANSXV010000014.1 GCA_024742735.1 Alphaproteobacteria bacterium
CCCCGCAACGCCCCGCTACGCCCCGCTACCGTCGGGTAGCGGGGTGACCCGCTACTCTTGCGTTTAGTAGCACGAAGACAGCTGGGTTGAGCCGCCGTCGGCAGATTTGGCCAATCCCGACCCCAGCAAAACGAACATCGTTTTTGCAAAACCTTTAATAGTGGTGTTAACGCCGCGTCGGTCCCCTCTGGGGGCCGCCCGCTCTCGAGCGGCTTCTTGCGCGGCGCGGCTGCGAACGAAGCCGCCCGACCCCACGTCGAAACTACTACTTGACGCGGGGGCGCGGGCGGCGCTCCACGGGCCGTCGCTTAAGTAAGTAGGCGCCGCTTGGCAGCAGTGAGCGCAGAGTGGGAAACGCTTTGGGCACACAAACGAGACAACACGTTAAGCAGACCGGTTGATCCTGGGCTACGCTTCGACTTTCGGTTTCCGTCGGTCGGCTCTCCTCAGCTTCGTTCTCAGGACTGACAACCTGAGAAGGATCACTGCAAGGACAGCGGCCGGCGCGCGCGTCTTTGGCAAGAGCTGCTGGACGTGACTGTGAGAGGCCCGAACCGATCGATCGACGAGTTTGCTTCTTTCGCGCAAGGCTTGCATGTTGTGTAAAAAAATTGACCACGTGTTTTTGCCTCGCTTTGCGGAATGTCTAACCTTGCAGACCGCTTGCCTTTGGATTGAGCGTCTCCGGCTAGACTCTCTCGGCTCGACCAGTTGCTAGAGTGAAACTGTCCTTCGCCGCCATGCCAAGCCTGTGTCAGAACGCGGACTGCTGCTTCTCTAAGACGGGCAGCCGTCTGCGAGCGGGTGCAGGGGTTCAGCTCTGCGCCTTTTGTGACTACGAGGCCATGGAGACAGCGTGTCTGACGGCCAGCGGTCGACGGTCCATCTTGCGGAGCCTGAAAGCAATGACCAACCCCAACTTCCGCGACATTGCCATGGAGCAGGTCCCTGACGTTTTCAAGGAGCACTTTGCCTGCGGATTGGCTTCTGGACAGTTCTGCGGCGGGTTCGAGGGCGAGGTCTGCATCTTTGCCCTGACCAAGACCGGCGGCCCCGCGCAGGTTGGACGGCGCCAGGCTGGCAGCTGCCTCTTCTGCGACCCGACCGCGATCGGCGCCAAGGTGGACGCACCAAACGGGCTGAAGGAGATTGCAAAGGCCCTGCGTCAAATGTCGGAGGCAGGGAAGGAGAAGGCCTTGGCGGAGCGTCTCCCCGAAGATGTCCGGGCCCAGATCCGCGAGCTGATTGCGCCCAAGCCTCAGCGGCGCCGGCTTGGCCTCCCGCCACAGCCTGCAGACCTTCGGAGCCGCTGGGCGCCGCTCCTGGCGAAGCGGCAGAACACCAAGCCGCCGGCCAGCGCCACGGAAAAGAAGGTCTACCGCGAGCGGGCGCTGGCCGACCGGGCTCGCGGGCGCAAGCACGCCGGTCGGGCCAAAGAGCGCGCTGTCCGGGATGCGCCGGCGGACATTACGCCCCCGGTTCCGCCGGCCAAGCGCTCCACTCGAGCCATCGGGTTGGAGCGCTGGGCGCTGCACTACTCCTGGGCGCAATGCGCCGAGTGCGGCCTCATGCTGCCAAAGGACCTGACGCAGAAGTCGCTGCTGCGCGACCAGCCGGCCACAGCGCTGCCGTCCCAATGCTTTCGCTGCCGCGGCGCTCGGGACCTTCCCGCGCCAAAGCCGGAAGATGTCCCTCCGCCGCTGCAGGGTTTGACAGAAGACGCAGCGCGGGCTCTGAGCCCCTTGGAGGTTGATGTGGGCATGGAGCAGCGGGCAAAGTTTGGGCTCGGGTACCGCGTGCATTCCAGCATGCTCAGGCTGCGCTGGAAAGCCGAGCCCGTCAAGGCCGCAATCCGCGCCCTGACTGACCGCGACCAGCGGGCGAAGGCCAAGGCCGCCCGCAAGTTCCTGCGCTCCAGCAGCAACTCTGCCTACGGTGAGTTTGCAATCGAGCACGAGCAGTTCCTGGCGGAGAACCCGGACGCGGACAAGACTGCGCGTCGGCGGCGCTTGGCCTTCCTGGAGCGCCCCGGTCTGGAGTGCGCGCTGTGGCCAGCGCTCTTTTGGAACAAAAGCATGACTTTCAGTCAGGAGCGGGCCAGCGACCCAAGGCGCCAGAAGGCCGAGACGCTGGAGCAGGCACTTCGCCCAGCATGCCCGGAAACTGAGGATGAGGCGGAGGCGGAGGACGCGGACGACGACCTCGTCCGGCACAGCGTGAAGCGCCTCTACAACGCCCTGGCCCTGAGCAGCCTGTTGGGGTACACCGAGCACTTCGAGATCTTGCAGTTTGTGTACGATCTGCACTTGTGGTCGGATCTAGGCGCGAAACGGTCGCTGAATACGGGTGTTCCGATGAGGCTCATGATGGCCGGCTCATCCTTCAGCCCGATCTACTGGAAGCGGGTGCACAACGGCCTCACCGACCTTGTCCGGCAGGTTGGCTTTCCAAAGTTCTTCTTCACCTTGGCTCCGTCGGAGTGGACGTTGCCGTACCACGGCTTCGTCCTTGACGGTATGTCAAAGCTTCTGCGAGGGCGACTGCGGCTGCCAGTGGAAGAAACTCTCCACATCGTCCACGTGCTCTTGCAGACCGCCAAGGGCCTTCTGCTGGGCGACACAGGCAGCCGCAAAGACTGGAAGGACCACGTGTTCTCCGTCCAGGATGAGACGGGCCAAGGTCGCAAGCTTCACGGCTTTGTCCGTATCGAATTTCAGGATGGAACGCGGCGGCTGGAAACACAGAACTACCACGGATCCGGACGACCTCATCTGCATCTCCTGGTGTTTGGCGACGAGGATCTTATCCGCGGCCTGGACGTGCCGAGCTTTGCCAGCGCCTCCATGCCGGAGGATGAGGACATGGCTGGCTACGTCCGCGGCTCGCAACTGGATCAAAAGCGGGACAGCGGCCGCCGGGTCTTCGAGCACGAGACGCGCTATGTTGAGGAGGCCAGAGCTTGGCGCTTGAAGCACGCGCCGGCCGACCACGCCCTGGGCCTGCGCGGCTACCTGCCGGACGTGATGGACGCGCTAAAATGTCACCAGGACCTCCTCATCGGGGAGGACCGGACTGGGCTGCTGCGACAATACGTCGCAAAGTACCTTGCCAAGTTCTCGGACTCGGCCTCCCAGGATTGGCTGAATGATGAAGCGGGCGCGACCAGCATCGCGGCGACCGTCCTGAGCCGGTACCACCCCATGGAGCCGGAGATGGTCCTGCAACTCTTCGGGGCCAAGCTGCGGCAATGGCACTTCACCACTGTGGGCGGGGGCAAGTGCGACTTCATCGTGCCACTGCCGGATGCGGCCGACCTCCCCGAGCGTCACCCAGCAAGACTCTACGAGAACGCGGCCTGGGCTCGTGGCCAGATCAACCTCCTGGACTTTCTGCGCAAGACCAACGCAGTCGGGCAAGTCTGCGCCTGGGTGAAGAAGCGCTACGCCGAGCAGGGCGAGCCGGAGGAGACGTTGGAGGCCTTTGCCCGCAGATATCGGCCGCAAGGCGAGAAGGTCGTGGCTGCCGAGATGCTGTCGCGACTCAGCGACCGCCACTACGGCCAACGCCTCGTACTCTTCAGGCCGTTCCGGCGGCTAAGCGACTTTGTGAACGAAGCGCAGCTTGCCAAGGTCCCGCGGCAGCACCGCTATCTGGCCATGGCCCTCCTCAACGGCGAGCTGCGGGATGAGCGGCAGCTTGACGAGGAGCTCAAGGTGGAAGGCCACAGCCGCGCTGCCTCTGAGAGCATCAAGGCCATGCTTGCGGCGAACAAGGGGTTGATCGAGGACTACCTGGCCGGGCGCGCGGCGCCGCCGCCCGAGGTTGCTGCCCCGCCCGCCGCAGCGGCGCCTGGCCGTGTGGAGGTCGTCCACAACAGTCAGCAGCGGCAGTTCAAGCGCCTGCTGGATGCAGCCGTGGCCAGGTCCCTGGAAGGCCGTGGCGCGGACGAGGCGGAGGCGGAGGCGGAGGCGGCGGCAGCCCGGGCTCGCGCTGAGGCGAAGGCTTTGGCCTGCATGGGGCCGCCGGGAACCGGCAAGACGACCGTCTGCCACGAGAAGATTGCGGAGCTGCTGGAGGCCGACGGCAAGGTGCTCTTCGCGCTGCCGACTGCGCAGCTGGCCAGCCGCATGAAGGAGCGCTACGGTCGGCGCGACGGGTTGACCATCGACACTTGCCACGCGGCCTTCGGCTTCAACGAGAACCTCGCGGGCTATCTGCCGATCCTGGCCGCTTACGACCTCGTTGTCGTAGACGAGGTCTCGCAGCTCTCCGCGCAGCACGGCGACCACATCCTGAAGCTGTGGGACGCGGCC
>JANSXV010000028.1 GCA_024742735.1 Alphaproteobacteria bacterium
GGCGGCGGCGGCGGACGAGACTGCAGGCGAGACTGAGGATGAGGCGGAGGGCTCGGAGCGGCTGGGAATTGTTTCAGACGACCCAAACGCCGAGGGCGGGGAAGGCGGCCGGCTGGACATCGACGCGGACGACGCTGGTGAGTTGGACTTTGGCGCCGTCGAGGATGAGGTTGAGTTGCCGTTCGAGCCTCTGGAGCCGACGGGCGACATCGAGATGGTTGAGAATGAAAAAGACAACGAGGAGAGTGAGGCGGAAGCTGCCCCAAAGAAACGGCGACTGCGCGGCATGCAGGCCGCGCCCCTCCGCTGACACTCTGCGCGGCGGTCGGGGCCGTTGCGGTCGCAGGCCAAGCTCCGCGCCGCCGAGCACGGCCGCAGTACCCGAACGAAAGGTGCCCGGCCCAGGAGGGAGAAGGTCAACAAGCGAGCTACACGGACCTGCAAACATCACGCCCAAGCGCGCGCAGTTGCGAGCAATTGGACACAGTCCTTGGCCAGCAGAGGAGTGGCTTCCAGCTGACCAAGACTCTTGTTAACCTGCGCGAGCTGAGCGAAGCCAAGTATGAGGATGCGCTAAACAACCTGGCAGGGAGGAAGGGCGAGGCGTTTGCGGCGGACTTTGGCAGCCGTGTGGACTTGGCTGTCTACCGTGCCGTGGAGCGCCAACGAGCGCCGCGCAAGACTGCGACAGAGCGCTGGAGCGACCTCCTTCAGCGCCGCGTTCGCGTCCAGGGGCCGCTGATCGACGACGCCTTGCGCGCCTACGAGCAGGCGGTCCGGCGGGATCAGATGATGGTTCGACGGAAGGTCTTTGCTAGCGATTGCGCGAGGAAGCGCTACAACAAGGCGAACGAGGAAGCGGAGCTTGCCAAGATGCCCCTGCCGCCCGCAGACGTGGCGCCCAACGACAGCGGCCTGCCGGCGGCGACTTTGAGCGAGCGGGCGAAGATGACGGAGGCCTGGTGCAAGCACGGCTCCTGGCAGATTTGCGAAAGCTGCGGCAGCGTTCGGCCGCGCCCACTCCAGCCCGTGGATCTACGCAGCGTCAGGCAGCCGACAATCAAGAAATGTCTTCTCTGCCGGCGAGGCGCTTATGTCCCACAGCCGGAGGATATCCCGGAGCAGCTGCGGAACTTGCCAGACGAGGCGGTGGAAGCGCTGCGGCCTGTGGAGGTGGACACGTGTTCCTGACGCGGAAGGCGATCTTGATGGACTCGGGGTCGATGAAGGACGTGCCGCTGGTCAGCGGGATGCGGCAGACCCTAGAGGTTGTGGGGGAGAAGGAGCTCAGCGAGCTAGGGAAGTACTGCACGTCATGCCGCGCCGTCACGCAGCTGGTGTTGCTTGTTTTCAGCTTGTAGTCCAGGCCAGGCTCTGCATCAGCTCATCCTGGGCTCCGGCGGTGACTACCTCCATGCTTCTTTATATACACGCATTTTGACTCGTA
>JANSXV010000025.1 GCA_024742735.1 Alphaproteobacteria bacterium
CCGGGCGCTAAGCGCGCCGTGCGCTCACGACTCCATGGCGCTCTAAGCGAGCGGTCAGTCGTCGCGAGCTTAAGTTTAGGGTTTAGGGTTTAGGGTTTCACACCGGAAGCGGCGCGCCTCGACGTCGCGGGGCGGCGCGCCGGGGCGGCAGCTTCGACCCACCCCATTACCACCCAAACTAAAATCTATTAGGGTTTAGGGTTTTAATTTGGAAGCCAGACTGGCCAAAGAACAAGAAAGCGCTCGATCGCGAACAGCGAGCAGCGTACAACGGAAAGCCCCGCGCCTCGGCGGCGGCGTCCGCGCAGCCCCAAAGCTCCAGCGCTGGGCCGCCGCAGGACGCCTGGCGGGCAGCAACGAACCGACGAGCGAGGGAGCAGGTCGCGCCGTCCAGGCGGGCGCAGTGTTTTTTTTTGCTCTGGGCGCAGCAGTGCAGAAGCTACCGGCGGTATCTAAAGTTGGACAAGTCCTGCCGGACACCTCAGAAAGAAATTCGTCTCTCACTTGGCGGGCGCGAAGTGATCGGTGCTAACCTCGCCCCCAATCAAGTAGGCGTCATCCGTGGCCACCCGGGAGAGAGCTACATAGGCGGCGGCCTTGCACCACTTCCTGTCGAGCCACAACGTGACGTGCTCTAGCTCTGCCCCCTGATACTTGTAGATGGTCCCCGCGTAGCCCGCGCGCACGGGGTAGTAGACCACCCGGCCCCGCGGCACGTCGGCATCCGTGTAGGGGTAGACGGCAAGGCGGCGGCCGGTCTGCGTCATGACGCGGAGGCAGCCAGACGCAGCGTCGAGCGCCTCCACCTCAGCCACCATGCCATTCACGTAGTGGTTCTGCTTGTCGCGGTTCCGCGTGAGAACCACGCGCAGGCCCACATAGATCTCCATGTGCTTGGGGAGCGGAGCTCGGTCCTCGCGCAGCTGGCCGCGCTCGTCGTAGTTCTCCGCATTATCTTCGTAGTCCGCGGGCAAGCTGTCGACTGGGCGTCGATTGCGGTTGCGGAAGAGGACCTGGGCGGCAAGGTCGTTGATCGCGGCCGCGCCCCGCTTCGTGCAAGTCACGAAGGTGGTCTGGCCGTCCGTCCGGGCCAGCGCGCCGTCGACGTCCAGGGCTGTCGGCTTGTCATGGCCGCTCCACGCCTTATGGCCGCGGCAGATTTGCCCAACCAGGCGCCGGCCCTCCACACCGGTCGGCTTGAGGTAGCGCAAGGCCGCCAGCTTGGCCGCAAGCGTTGGACAGCGACAGCGGCGGACCTCCGTCAAAAGTGACGAAGTGGCCAAAGCGCCAGCGCGGGTGATCTGAGGCGCGCTCCGGATGGATGGAGGGCAGCTGCCACTCATCCCCCATGAGCAGGAGCAGCAGCTGCTTGCCCGCAGCCATGTACATCTCGTGAAGGCGGCCGAACTCTTCTGCGCTGAGTTGGAGCACCTCGTCCACAACCACCACGTCGTACTGCGTGAGCAGCGGGAGCGCCTCGGGCAGCGGTCGGTGGAAGAGGAAGGCCCCGGCGCATGTGTCCACTTCGATGTTGGGATGCCGGGTCCGCATGCGGCACGCTAGCTGGCCCGTGGGCAGCGCGTAGAGCACGCGGAGCCCTCGCTGGCGGGCAAGGCGGATCAGGTAGTCGGCCACAAATGTTTTCCCTGTGCCGGGCTCTCCCAGGCAGACCAACGGGCTGTTGTTGCGTTGCAGGTTGTCAGTCGCGGCCTCCGTGGCAGCCTCGTCCTCTGCGGCCTGCACTCGGCTATTTTCCAACCGCTTCAGCGCCTCCTGCTCCAAGATCTGCTGCTTGTAGTTGAAAGCGGGGCGGACGAGGTCGCCCTATCGTGACCGGCCCCCTTTTGGCGCACTGTGACCGGCCCCCTTGAAGGGGGGGTCGCTCGAAAAAAATTGTGACCGGCCCCCCCGCCGTTTTATCAAGCCAAGGCAGCCTTCGCGAAGAAGCTGCTAAGGAGAGGACTTCAGGTATCATTTAGGGTCGCGACCTCGGGCTTTAGGGTATTAAAATATAGGAGCTACCGCTCCATTTTAGTGCTGTCAGCACAAGGACCCTCTTATGATCA
>JANSXV010000034.1 GCA_024742735.1 Alphaproteobacteria bacterium
AGATTGTAGTCGATCCTCCATTTTTCGATGATCTGCCGGGCATGGCGGTAGCTGCGGAACAGATGCTCGTTCAAGCACTCGTCCCTCAGCCTGCCGTTGAAGCTTTCCACGAGGCCGTTCTGCATCGGTTTTCCGGGCGCAATGTAATGCCATTCGACGCTGCGGTTCTGCTGCCAGGCGAGCATGGCATTTGCGGTCAGCTCCGTGCCGTTGTCGCTGACAACCATGCAGGGATAGCCGCGCCTTTCGGCGATCGCGTCCAGTTCGCGAGCGACACGTTCGCCCGAGATCGAGTTGTCCACGACGGTCGCCAGGCATTCCCGGCTGAAGTCGTCGATGACACACAGGATGCGGAAGCGGCGTCCATCGACCAGCGTGTCCGACATGAAGTCGAGTGACCATCTCTGGTTTGGATCCTGTGGAATGGCCATTGGCGCTCGCGTACCCAAGGCTCGTTTCCTGCCGCCGCGTTTTCGAACCGTCAGACGCTCTTCCCTGTAAATCCGGTAGAGCTTCTTCCAGTTCACCGCCACGCCTTCGCGCTTCAACAGCAGGTGCAGGCGGCGATAGCCGAACCGTCGCCGTTCCGATGACAGGTCCCGCAAGCGCTGTCGCAGACCGGCATCGTCCGGCCTGCTAGACTGGTAACGGAAGACGCGCGGCGCAATGCCGACCAGGGCACAGGCCCGCCGCTGCGAATAGTCCTTCATCTCGATTGCCCAACTCACGGCTTTTCTCCTGGAGCCGGGCGTCAGAAGTTTTTTGTCAGCATCTCACGAAGCGTCGATACATCCATCATCTGCTCCGCCAGAAGCCTCTTCAGCTTCGCGTTCTCTTCTTCAAGCGCCTTCAGCCGCTTGGCGTCCGATACGTCCATGCCACCATACTTCTTGCGCCACGTGTAGAACGTCGCGTCACTGATGCCGTGCTTGCGACACAGCTCAGCCGGTGTCATGCCCGCCTGATGCTCCTTCAAAATGCCGATGATCTGCTCTTCCGAAAACCGTGATCGCTTCATGCCCTGTCTCCTTCGTTGAGGAACAGGCTAACCCAAAAACGGGGACATCTAAGGGGAGCATGTCA
>JANSXV010000002.1 GCA_024742735.1 Alphaproteobacteria bacterium
CCTTCCCGTCAGCCGAGGCAAGGCGCGAAGACCTGCCGAACTGGATCAGGCGTTACAACACCTGCCGAAGGCACTACGCTCTGAACCGACGCACGCCCCTTCAGGCCCTCGCAGACATGAACAACGTCGTGAGACATCACACCTAGGCGGCGGGCTGGTCCTGATGATGTCGGAGACAATCCCCCACGAGGTGCGCCTGTCCCACACTGAGCGCTACGCCATCGCAGGCTGGTTCCGGGTGAACGCCTCCATCGGCGGGGCGGTGGACCCGCTGCGCTGATCAGGCGTTGCCCCGCCGGTCTGAACCCGCCTAGCATTGCGGCGACTGACACGCGGGAGGGCGATCCATGAAACTCAAGGCGATGGCGGCCTGCGCCGCTCTGATGATGGCGGCCTGCGCCAGCGAGCCGGCGGCGCCCCCGACGGCTGACGCCTCGACGACCCGTTCGGTCAGCGGCGGTGAGATCGTGGGCTATATCGACGCCGAGACCGGCGCCCAGGTCTGGCAGGGCATTCCCTTCGCCGCTGCGCCTGAAGGCGATCTGCGCTGGCGCGCGCCACGGCCCGTCGAGGGCTGGAGCCTGACGCGCTCGGCCATCGCCCATCCCGAGATGTGTCCGCAGATCACCAATGCGCTGAACGCCGAAGCCACCGGCGCCGAGCCCGGCCAGCTTGTCGGGTCGGAAGACTGTCTGAAGCTTGACGTCTACGCCCCCGCCGGCGCCGGGCCGGACGACGCCGACCGCCCGGTCATGGTGTGGATCCACGGCGGCGCGAACGTCTGGGGCTCGGCCAGCCAGTATGACGGCGCGCAGCTGGCGAGCGATCAGAACGTGGTCGTGGTGGTGATCCAGTATCGCCTCGGCCCGCTTGGCTTCTTCGCCCATCCCGATCTGGCCGACGACGCGGACCTTGAATTCGACAGCGCCGCCAATTTCGCGCTGCTGGATCAGATCGCCGCGCTGGAGTGGGTGCAGGTCAACGCCGCCCAGTTCGGAGGGGACGCAGACAACGTCACCATCTTCGGCGAGAGCGCCGGAGGTCATAACGTCGCCGGCCTGATGGCGAGCCCGCTGGCCGAAGGCCTGTTCCATCGGGCCATCATCCAGTCCGGCAGCTTCGTCAGCGTGCCGCTGGAGGAGGCGCAGTCTGAAGGAGAATTCTCCGCGACTGCAGCCGCGGAGCGCTTCGCGGGCCCGGACGCCGGCGCGGACGCGATCCGCACCGCGCCGTTGCAGGCGGTCTATGACGCCTATGCCGGCGAAGGCCTGGGAGAGGGCCTGCCGCGCATGATCCAGGACGGCGTGACGATCCCGCTGGGGCCCATGGCCGAAGCCTTCTCCAACCCGGAGACGTTCAACGCCGTGCCGGTGATCACCGGGACCAACAAGGACGAGCTGAAGCTCTTCAACGTTCTCGATCCCGCGCTCACCAGGCGCTGGTTCGGCGTCATCATCCGGGTCCAGGACCAGCAATTCTTCGACATCCTGTCCGACTACCAGTCCCGCCTGTGGCGGATCATGGCGGTGGACGATGCGGCGGCCCGCATGACCACGGGCGGTCATGACGCGGTGTGGGCCTATCGCTTCGACTGGGACGAGGGCGGGAGCATGGCTTTCATGGACATGTCGAAACTGCTCGGCGCCGCCCACGCCATGGAGATCCCCTTCGTCTTCAACCATTTCGACTTCTTCGGCCGGCTCGATGGAGCCCTGTTCAACGACCGCAACGCCGCCGGGCGCGAGGCGGTGGCTGAGAGCATGGGCGCCTACTGGGCGAATTTCGCGCGCACCGGCGATCCGGACGCGGCCGGTGGTCCGGACTGGCCGGCCTGGCGCGAGGATGGCGCACTCCTGCGCTTCGACACGCCCGAAAGCGGCGGACCCGAGGTGATCACCGGGCGGGACACGGTGACCCGGCTTGGCGCCGATCTCGAAGCCGATGACCGGCTGAGCGATGAGCAGCGTTGCATGATCCGCGAGCGGCTCGTGTTCTGGCGGACCGAGATCGACGACCTGCCTGAGATGGGCTGCGCGGCCTCCGGCGACTGAGGGCCGCAACTCCAGGCCGGACTCTTGCGCGGCTGAAGTGAACGGTGTTCACTTCCGTGGAACGATGCGCCGGCCCCAAGACCGGACGGGAGGATCGCCATGGCTGTTGCAAACGACATCGAACCCGCCGTCGAGAACACGGGCGGCGCCGCGTCCGACATGGAGCGGGACGTCCTCATCATCGGGGCGGGCCTGTCCGGGGTCGGCGCGGCCTGGCATCTGCAGGACAAGACCCGGGACAAGTCCTACGCGATCCTGGAGGCACGCGCGGATCTGGGCGGCACGTGGGACCTGTTCCGCTATCCCGGCATTCGCTCGGACAGCGACATGTACACGTTCGGCTATAATTTCCGTCCGTGGACGGACGGAAAGGTCTTCGCCGACGGCCCCAGCATCCGCAATTATGTGCGCGACACCGCCCGGGAAGCCGGCATCGACCGGCATATCCGCTTCAATACGCGGGTTCAGAACGTCAGCTGGAACACTGGGACCGCGCGCTGGACAGTCGAGGCTGACGGGCCGGAGGGCCCTGAGACCTGGAGCGCGAAGTTCCTGATCCTGTGCTCGGGATACTACCGCTATTCGGCCGGCTACATGCCTGATTTCCCAGGTCTGGAACGCTTCAAGGGCGATGTGATCCATCCCCAGCTCTGGGACGAGACCTACGACTATTCAGGCAAGAAGGTCGTCATCATCGGCTCCGGCGCCACGGCGGTCACCCTTCTGCCCGCCATGGCGGGCAAAGCCGGCCATGTGACCATGCTCCAGCGCTCGCCCAGCTATATCGCCGCGCGGCCCTCGCGCGACGCGGTCGCGGACGTCCTGCGCAAGATCCTGCCTAGCCGCATCGCCTATACGCTGACGCGCATCAAGAATGTCGCCATGGGGATGTTCTTCTTCAATCTGGCGCGCTCCGCGCCGAACTTCGTGAAGAACGGCGTCCTCAAGCAGATCCGCGCCGAGCTGGGCGAAGATTTCGACGTCGAGAAACACTTCGCCCCGTCCTATAATCCCTGGGACCAGCGCTTCTGCCTGGCCCCGGACGGCGACTTCTTCGACGCGCTGAAAACCGATAAGGCCGACATCGCCACCGACCAGATCGAGACCTTCGACGAGACCGGGATCCAGTTGAAGAGCGGCGAGCATCTGGACGCCGACCTGGTGATCCCCGCGACGGGCCTGTCCATGCAGATCGGCGGCGGCATGGGAATCGAGGTGGACGGCAAGCCCCTGCACGCGCCCGACCATGTCACCTATCGCGGCATGATGCTGTCGGGCGTGCCCAACATGGCGCTGTGCTTCGGCTACACCAACGCCAGCTGGACGCTGAAGATCGACCTGACCTGCGAGCGGGTCTGCCGCATGATCAATCACATGGATCGCGCCGGGAGCGACTACGCCGTGCCGGAGCCGCCCAGCGGTCTGGAGACCCTGCCCCTGCTCGATTTCTCCTCCGGCTATGTCCAGCGCGCCCTGCCCGACCTGCCCCGGCAGGGGGCGCAAACGCCCTGGCGGACCTATCAGAACTACCTGATGGACATGCTGACCATCCGCTACGGCAAGCTGGATGACGGACATCTGAGATTTGGACGCGCCGGCGATCGCGCGGCGCTCACTGCGTCTACGGACGACGTCCGGCAGGCCGCCGAATAGATCTAATCCAGCCGTTCCACGGGCGGCATGCGCCAGGCGCCGCTCAAAGCCTGCGACTGGGGATCATAAAGCCGGGCCGTCAGCTGGAACGGCGCTCCGGGCGCGACTTCGATCCAGTTGCTCGCCGGGACATCATCGGGCCTGTCTGCGCTGATCGTGAGCACCAGGGCGCCGTCGTCCTCAAACACCAGCGCATCCCGATCGCCCAGAACCGGGCGCGCCACGTCCTGCAGGAAGCCGTCCGCATCGTATGCGGTCACCGACCAGAAAGCGTCGGCGGGCGGCGTTTCGCCGGACGCAAACCGTATGTGATAGGCGTGATCGCCATCGAGCGCTCGCCCGTCCGCATCAATGTCCGTTGACGGATAAATCGCATCTTCGGGCAGGTTGGCGCCCAGCCCGATCAGGGCGACGCCCGCCCGCAGAGCGTAATCGGCGCCGTAGTCGCCCAGATCCAGCGCCGTGCGCCAGTTTGTGGGGCCATACGGGCGCGACGCCACGCCTTGCGCCAGACGCTCGCGCGCGACCTCGACGCCCCTGGCGACGGCGATCCGCGCGAGAGGTCCGAAGCCGTCACCCCGATACCCCTGCGCCGTCACGCCGAGCGCCTCGAGACGCTCGATCATGGACGCGTCGGCGACCCGGGCCGGGTTCGCCTGCATGAGCCCAGCCAACCGCACAAGGAACGCGTCGGGCGCCATCGCCGCGACGGCATCCGCCGGGCGTTGCCCCGTGACTTCAAAGTCCGGCTGATCCGACTCATGCGCGGTCAGCCAGAACGCGTCCTGGAGCGCCCGGCCGGCTTCGAGATCGCCCGGCGTGTCCGCGACCGCGATGCGGATCAAAAGCCAGGCGGTGTCGGTGGAGACTTCGATCCGCGGGTAATCCTCCAGAACCGGTCCGTCCCAGCCTGGTCCGGCGATCTGCACGCCGCTGGCGCCGGGCACGGCGGTCCGGGAGCCGACGGTTCCATCCACATCCGTCCAGGCGTCCATGACCTGGGCCAGCCAGTAGCGGCCGGCATTGTCGGGATAGTGTAAAAGCGCGGGGCCGTGGCTCAGATCCAGCCAGGCCAGCGAATACAGCGTGTCGCGGTTGGGCCGCACGACCGCCTCGTCGCCGAATCCAGGAAGCGCCCGGCGATGGTGCAGCCAGTTCGTCTCGATCTTGGGCGAGGCCAGCATGGTCCGCCGTGTTTCGTCCATGAGCACGAGCGGATAGCCGAAGACATAAGCCTCGCCCGCCGCCTGCCCCAGATCGCGCAGCGGCAGGCCGTCAGGATTGCGAGAGGCCCATTGGAACACACCGTATCCGGCGGCGGCCAGCGCGGCGGCGATGAGCAGGACGGGGACGATGCGGCGCATGACCGGAGCCTTGCGCGAAGGGCGCGCCCGCGCAAGGCTTCGCCCATGGACAAGGACGACTACAAGCGCCAGCTGCACGGGCTGCAGATCGGGCTCGCCGCGCTCCAGCGCCAGCTGATCGCGCAAGAACGCCGGCTGCTGGTGATCTTCGAAGGACGCGATGCGGCCGGCAAGGACGGCGTCATCAAGCGCATCGTGGAGCACCAGTCCCCGCGCGAAACCCGCGTGGTGGCGCTGGGCAAGCCGACCGAGCGCGACCGGTCCAGCTGGTATTTCCAGCGCTGGGTCCAGCACCTGCCGGCCGGGGGCGAGTTCGTGCTGTTCAACCGGTCCTGGTACAACCGCGCCGGGGTCGAGCAGGTCATGGGCTATTGCAGCCAGACCGAATACGCCCGCTTCCTCACCGATGTCGCCCCGTTCGAGCGCCTGCTGACCGATGAGGGCATCATCGTCCTGAAATATTATCTCGACATCTCAAGACCTGAGCAGGCTGCGCGCCTGGAGGACCGGCGCATCAACCCGCTGAAGCAGTGGAAGATCTCGCCGGTCGACGCGGTCGCGCTGGAGAAATTCGACGCCTACACCGAAGCGCGCGACGCCATGCTGGCGGCGACCGGCGACGCGATCCCCTGGCGTGTGGTGCGCGCCGACAGCAAGCACCACGCGCGCCTCAATGTCATTCGCGACATCCTGGCCAGCGTGCCGTCCGAAGGCCTGCCCGAGCCGATTGATCCGGCTGATCCGGCGGTCCTGAGGCTCTGGAATCCCGGCGACCGGCCGGAGGATTTTCTGGCGTCTTAACCCGCCGCATCCTCGATGGCGTGCATGTCCTCATCGGACAGGCCGAAATGGTGGCCGATCTCGTGGACCAGCACATGGGTGATCAGCTCTGACAGAGTCACGTCCCCGCGCTCGCACCATTCCAGCAGGATGGGCAGGCGGTAGAGGAAGACATAGTCCGGCTCCGGCGCGGGATCGGAGAGCGATTTCTGGGTCAGATCGACGCCGTGATACAGCCCGGTCAGATCGTACGGGCTGTCCATCTCGAAATGCTTGAGCACGTCTTCATGGGCGAAGTCCGTCACCTGGATGACGACATTGCCGCACAAGGTCCGGAACGCCTCGGGCAGGCCTTCCCAGGCGGTTTCGGCGATGGCGAGAAAGTCGCTTTCTGACGGGGCGGTCGCGTCGAACCAGGCGGAAGGGTCTTGGGTCATGGCGCCCCTGTAGCAGCGCTGATGCGAGCCCGCCAGAGCCCGCGCTTGCAATCGGAACAAATTTCGAACATCGTGCCTGGCATGGCGCTTTCAGACACCAGCTTTTCCGGCTCCATCCCGGCCCGTGCGGACAATCCCGCCATCGACGATGCGCGCGCGCTCATGCGCGGGGCCGCGCGGCTGCTGCTGGATCTGGGCGTGACGGCAATCCCCGAATTCACCCTGCCCAGCGGGCGGCGGGCCGATCTGGCCGGGCTCGGCCCCAAGGGCGAGATGGTGATCGTGGAGATCAAGTCCGGCGTCGCCGACTATCGCGCCGATCAGAAATGGCCGGAATATTTCGACTGGTGCGACCGGTTCTTTTTCGCGGTGTCAGAGCGCTTTCCGGCTGACCTTCTTCCCGATGAAGCCGGGCTTATCATCGCCGACGGTTTCGGCGGCGCGGTCGTTCGTGAATGCCCGGCCCGCCCGCTGGCGCCCGCGCGGCGCAAGGCTCTGACCCTGAAATTCGCGCGCAACGCGGCGGAGCGCGCCCTGCGCGGGCTTTAAGCCATCCTTGACTTGGGCGCCGCCGCCCTTTGCGCTAAAGCCTGTCGGAACGCTCGCTTTCGGGGGGATGGCGCGCATGACCGGACTGGAATTTGTCGCCGCCGCAGGCTTGTCCGGCGGGATCGCCGGGCTGACAGGCTGGCCCCTGCGTGCGCTGGCCCGCCTGCGTCTGGACGCGGGCGCTCCGCCGCCTTCACCTGACCTTCCGCCCTTCGCCGGCCTTTATCCGTCCGCGTTCAAGAGCCATCTCGATCAGGGTGCGTTCGGAGAGGCTCTGACGGTCATGATGATGGCCGCCGAGGGCTGGCGGCCGGTCAACGGCAAGCCGGGGCCGGGGCCGCAAGGCATCGATGGGATATTCTTCCGGCGCGAAACCGGCGCCTGGCGCGCCGTGCTGATCGAGACCAAGACCAACACCAGCCCCTACAAGCCCGCCGCCATGAGCGATGAGAAGGTGCTGGGCGATCTTGATGCGCTTTACCTCACCGCCGGCGATGCCCGGCTGGGTGAAGTCTACGCAGCGATCTCCAGCGCCCTCCAGAGCGGCGATTCGTGCGTCGAGAAGCAGCTCTGGCGCCACCAGCTGGAAGCCGGGCGCACGCTCATGGACCCGCTGGGTCCCAACGGCCAGGTCCTGCCCGGGCGCAGCTTCCGGCCAGTGAAGACCGAGATGGAGGCCCTGATGGCCGCCGTCGGAGAGCTCGACCGGACCGGCGTCATCCTCGCCCGCCCCTCGTCCTGACGTTCCACCGAATTCGCCTTCGCGGCCTTGCCACGGCGCCCGGCCTCGGTCACGGTTCGGTCAGGAGGGGTGTTAACCATGATTTTCCGTCTGCTGATCGCTGCGCCTGCGGCGCTTGTCGCCGCCATCGCCACGCTGGCCACCGGAACCGAGCTGACGGGGCTCGGCTCCGGAGACAGGATCCTGGGCGGGAGGTTGCTCCACGAAGACGGAGAGGTTCGCGTCTACTCCGCGCCGACGCCGCGCTGGACCCGCGACTTCGATCTGGCGAGCCTTTCTGCCGACGATGCGCCGGGACAAGGCGGGGTCGCGTATTTGCTCGATGACCGGCAAGCAACCGTCGCCGGACCGGAGCCCACCGTGTTCCGCCGGATCGCAGGCGAAGCCGTCACCCTTCAGGGCGTCAGCGACCTCTCCGTTTTCACCTTGCAGATCGCCAATGATTTCCAGCGCATCTATATCCATGAGGCCGATATCATTCGCGACGGCCAGACGCTGGACCGGATCGACGATCTGGTGGTCAGCGCGGGCGCGGCGCCGGCCATTGATGCGGAGACCCAGCAGCTCAGCGAAGTGCGCACCATCATCATGCGCGTGCCCGGCGTGCGCGCAGGCGACCGGGTGCTGGTGTCCTATTCGCTGGCCGGCGGGCATCCGCTGGTCCGTCACGGCCAGGCCGCCTTCGCCGAACCGGTCGGCGCCGCCTTCGCCCATGTGCGCCGTTCCATCCGCGCACCGGAAGGCTCTCAGACGGCCGGAATCGGCCAGTTCGCCGACGCGGTCCGCACCACGGCGAACGGCGTGACCGAACATGTCTTTCTGGACGGACCGGCTTCGCCCCGGCCCGGCTTCACCGATGCCCCGGCCTGGCGGGTGGGCGACTGGGCCATGGTCAGCACGACGCCGGACTGGCGGACCGTGTCTGAATGGGGCTCTGAACTGTTCGCGCCGGTCCGCTCCGACGCCGTCGACGCGGTGGCCGGCCAGATCGCCGCCGAGCACGAGACCCGGGAGGCTCAGATCGCTGCGGCGCTGGCCTTCGTCCAGCGCGAGGTGCGCTACTTCGCCGTCCTGTTCGGCGCCGGCGGGTACGAACCGGTGCACCCCGATGAAACGCTCCGCCTGGGCGAGGGCGAATGCAAGGCCAAGAGCCTTCTGCTGGTCTCCATCCTGGACGCCCTGGGGTTTGAGGCCGAGGTGGCGTTCGTCAGCTCGGGCATCGGCCCCATGCTGGCCGAGCTGCCGCCGTCCGAAGCGGTGTTCGACCACGTCATCGTGACTGTGACCCATGAAGGCCGGCGCTACTGGCTTGAGCCCTCGACGTTCGAACAGGCCGGGACGCTGCAGACCCTGGCCCAGCCGGACTATGGCTATGCCCTGATCGCCGACGGCGAGAGCACGTTGCAGTCCATGGACGTCGTGCTGGAAGAGCCGACGCTGGAAGTCGACACCCGGCTTCAGATCAGCTCCATGCAGGCCGGCGCCATCCACCGCATGGCCGTGCGCGTCACCGTCTCCGGTCCCGCCGCCGACCAGGCGCGCGTGATCGAGGCCATGGCCGGCCGCGCCCAGATGCTCCAGCACCTGCGCACGGTCGCCGCCGCAGGCGTCGCGGGCTGGCGTGAAGCCTCGCCCGCTGTTGTGCGCGATGATCCGGTCGCCAACACGGTGACCGCCGAGTTCGACTGGGAGATTCGTCTGGTGGAGGCCGCGCGGGAAACCGACAATCTCGCCACGGCGATCTTCCCGATCCACGGCGCCATGCCGCCTTTCGCCCTGCCCGGCGGGAAGCGCGGCATGCCGCTGGCCCTGCCCTTCCCCCACGTGGCTCGCCATGAGGTGCGGGTGTCACTACCCAAGGGCGAGGAGGGCGAGCCGGGCTGGACCGACGTGCCCGCCCGCGACGTGACCTTCGAGAACGCCGCCTTCTTCCTGCAGGTGCGCGTGCGCCCGCTGGAGGACCGGATCGAGGCCGGGGCCCGGCTGGAGATCCGCTCCCGCGAGCTGGCGCCGGCCGAGTTCGCCGCTGTCGGCGCGGAGTATCAGGCCGCGCTGGAGGCGCTGACCCTCGTCCTGACCGACCGCTCCGACCCGGAGATCGCCGCCGCGCTGGAACGCATGTTCGGACGCGAACCCTCGGACAGCCCGCGAAGCTGATCTGACCGTTAGCGCCGCTCAAGAACGGCGCGGCTGGCCGCCTCCATCACCGCGCGGCGCTCTGAGAACGGGCCCGCCTTCAGGGCTTCTGCACGCGCGGGCGCTGCAGCCGGCGAACCCGTGCTGAACGGCGGGGCCGGATCATACTCCAGCGCCATCTGGATGGACTGGGCGAAGTCTTCGCCCTCGAGCTCGGCCAGCAGGGTCAGGGCGAAATCGATCCCCGCCGTCACGCCGCCGCCGCTTATCAGCCGTCCGTCCTGAACGACGCGCTGCGCGACCGGCTCGGCGCCGAACAGTCCCAGCAGATCGTGATAGGCCCAGTGCGTCGTGGCGCGCCGGCCCTCGAGCAAGCCTGCCGCGCCCAGAATGAAGGCGCCCGTGCACACGCTGGTGACGTAGTGCGCCCCTTCAGCCTGGCGGGCGACGAAGTCCGTCCAGGCCGGGTCTGCCATGGCCGCCGCGACGCCATACCCGCCTGGAACGCACAGGATATCCAGCGCCGGGCAGTCTTCGCGCGTGGTCGTGGGCTGGATGGCGAAGCCGCAATCGGTGGGAACCGGCGCCAGGCTGGCCCCGGCATACACCATCTCAGCGCCTGGAAGGCGCGAGAGCACCTGGGCCGGGCCGGTCAGGTCCAGCTGGGTGACATCGTCAAACAGCGCGAACCCGATGCGCACCGCCTTATCCTAGCGCGGCGCGCGCTTGGCGAGGATGCGCTGAAGGGTGCGGCGATGCATGTTCAACCGGCGCGCGGTTTCAGAGACATTGTGATTGCACAGCTCGAAGACGCGCTGGATGTGCTCCCAGCGCACGCGGTCCGCGCTCATGGGATTTTCCGGCGGTTCCGGCTTGGTGTCGGGCTGGGCCAGCAGCGCCTTGACCACGTCGTCGGCGTCGGCGGGCTTGGCCAGGTAGTCAATGGCCCCGGACTTCACCGCCGCCACGGCGGTGGCGATATTGCCGTAACCGGTCAGCATGACCGCGCGGCAGTCGTCCCGGCTTTCGTGCAGCACGCGCACTACGTCGAGGCCGTCTCCGTCCTCCAGGCGCAGGTCAACGACTGCAAACGCGGGCGGCGTGTTGCGCGCGATCTTCATGGCTTCGGACACGGTTCCGACCGCTGCGGTGATTTCAAACCCGCGCGAGGCCATGGCCCGTTCCAGCCGTGTGCGGAACGGCGTGTCGTCATCGACGATCATCAGAGTCTTGTCCGCGGGAAGGTCGAGTTCGGTCAGGTCAGTCACCGGTATTTCGCCTCCTTGCCGGGCGATGGTTGTGGTCTGTTCAGTTAACTAGTCGAATTCGACGGAAAATCGAAGACCGCAAATGCGCATCACCCGATAGGGCCGCCTACTGGGCGGCGTCGGCTATGCCCTCGTCGTCCGCCGGGGCCGTGCGCTGGGCGTCGAAGCGGGGTTCAGCCTCCAGCGTCTTGCGCGGCAGGGACAGCGTCACGCGGGCGCCGCCGGCCGATGTGTTGTCGAAATCAACCGCCCCGCCCAGACGCTCGATCAGGGTGATGGCGATGAACACGCCCAGTCCCAGACCGCCATGGCCGGGCTCGGCCCGGCGGGTGGTGATGTAAGGCTCGCCGAGCTTGGCCAGAATGTCCGGCGGAAAGCCCGGCCCGTCATCGCGCACCGTGACCGTGAGCCGGTCCTCGGTCCAGGCGCCGGTCACCGAAACCTGCTCGCTGGCATAGTCCACGGCGTTCTCGATGAAATTGCCCAGCGCATAGATCAGCTCGGCCTTGCGCTGGAGCACCGGCGGCTCGCCGCCCTCCGGCCCTGCGCTGAGCAGGACCGACACCTCCGCGCCCAGACCGCGCAGGGGCGCAGCGGCCTCTTCCATGGCTTCGCGCAGGCCGACCCGGTCATGCATCTGGTCGGAGGCTTCCTGGGTCTGGGACAGGCGCTGGAGGATCTCCCGGCAGCGCTGGGCCTGGGAGACGATGAGGTCGGCGTCCTCTCTCAGCAGCTCGTCGGTGGCGGCGCGCTGCATCTCCTTGGCGGTGAGCTGGATCGTCGCCAGCGGCGTGCCCAGCTCATGGGCCGCGGCCGCTGACAGGGCGCCCAGAGCCGACAGGCGCTGCTCACGGGCGAGCACGGTCTGCGTGGCGGCGAGCGCGGTGCCCATGCGGCGGGCTTCCGCGCCCACGCGCCAGGCGTAGATGGCGGTGAAGCCGATCGCGATGGCGAGCGCCGTCCAGGACCCGATCTGATAGGTCAGCGGCAGCACCGGTCCGGCGCCCGACCAGGGCAGGGGCAGATGCCAGATGCTGAGCGCCACCGAACCGAAGATCGCCATGGCCACCAGCGTCATCCACCAGCGCGCGGGCAGGGCCGCTACGGAGATCACCACCGGGCCGACCAGCATGACCGAGAACGGGTTGGCCAGGCCGCCGGTCAGCGCCAGCAAGATCATAAGCTGGACCAGATCATAGGCGAGCTGGGCGAAGGCCTCCCAGTCCTTGGCGAAGCGCTGGGTCGGCAGGGCCAGGGACAGCCAGGCGTTCACCCAGGCGCTTGCGGCGATCACGCCCAGGCAGATGCCGAGCGGCAGGTCATAGCCCAGACCGTAATGGACCACGACCAGACAGACCGTCTGCCCGACCACGGCCAGCCAGCGCAGGAAGATCAGCGTGCGCAGGCGCACCCGCCCGAACATGGGCGTCAATTCAGCCTCTGCGGAGATCTTCTCCCATTCCGGTTCCAGCGTGATCATGGCCGGTCCTCACGTGCGGCGCCGCAACAAAAGCTCGACATGAGCTGTGACGAGGCTCATGTTAAGCCACGTTTCAAGGAAGCGGTGAAGCGCCGCCGTCCGTCAAGCCGACCGATGGACACAGCCGGCTGCGCCGCGCGAGACCTGAGAAATCGCCTGAGTGAACCCATGGACCTGAACAATCGACCGGTCTGGCTTCTGCCAGCTCTGTCCGCCGCCGCCGCCCTGATTCTCGGCGCCGTCATCGTCGCCGTCCAGCTTGGCGCCCGGTCCGAGGCCGGATCCGGCGCCGCGCCCATGCGCGTGTCGGGTCAGGCTCAGATCGGCGGCCCCTTCACCCTGGTCAATCAGGACGGCGAAACCGTCACGGACGCCGACTTCCGCGGTCAGGCGATGCTGATCTATTTCGGCTTCACCTATTGCCCCGACATCTGCCCGACCTCGCTGCAGGTCATGAACGCCGCGCTGGCTCAGTTGCCCGAAGACGACCGCGGCGCCTTTCAGCCCCTTCTGATCAGCGTCGATCCCGAGCGCGACACGCCGGAGCTGCTGGCCCAGTATGTGGACTCGCCCGCCTTCCCCGAAGGCCTGATGGGTCTGACCGGCACCGAGGAACAGGTCCGCGCCGCGGCCCGGGCCTACCGCGTGTTCTACTCCCGGGTGGACGATGACGGGGTGAGCACCGAGTACACCGTGGACCACAGCTCTCTGGTCTACCTGATGGGGCCGGACGGATCCTTCGTGGACGTCTTCCCCCACAACACGACGCCGGACCAGATGGCCGCGCGTCTGCAACGCTTTCTAGAGGATAATCCGGTTCAATCGTGATCTGCGGCGCCGCTTGCGCGCCTGACCTGACGGCCTGATTTGGAAAGGTCTTTCTTGATGCTTTACTCGCTTATGGAAATGAGCCGCGCGGCGCTTCTGCCGTGGCGCGCGGCGGCCAACGTGACCCGGCGCACGCTGCGCAGTCCGCTCAACCCGGCCGCAGACACGCTGTCCGGGCGCGCCACTGCGGCCGCGGCGGACCTGTTTGAAAGCCTGACACGCTATTACGGCAAGCCGGAATGGGGCGTCAGTCCCGCCGACGTCGACGGTCACCCGGTGAATGTCGAGATTGAAACGGTCTGGTCCAAGCCCTTCGCCGATCTGATCCACTTCAAGCGCGACCGGACCGCTCTGGCGAAGGCGCGCGGCGTGAAAGCCTCCGAGATCAACGATCCCAAGGTGCTGTTCGTGGCGCCCATGTCCGGCCACCACGCCACCCTGCTGCGCGGCACGGTCGAGGCCTTCCTGCCTGACGCCGAGGTCTACATCACCGACTGGACCGATGCGCGCCATGTGCCGGTGATGGAAGGGCGGTTCGATCTGGACAGCTATGTCCAGTATGTCCGCGAGATGATCACGGCGGTTGGCGAGGACGTGCATGTGGTCGCGGTTTGCCAGCCCGGGCCGCCGACGCTGGCGGCCATCGCGCTCATGGCCGAGGACGAAGACCCCTGCCGGCCGGCCTCCATGACCTTCATGGGCTCGCCTATCGACGCGCGCAAATCGCCCACGACGCCGAACAAGCTGGCCGAGGAGCGGCCCTATAGCTGGTTCCGGGACAATCTGATCCACACCGTGCCGGCGATGTATCCCGGCGCCATGCGGCGGGTCTATCCGGGCTTCCTGCAGCTGACCGGCTTCATCAACATGAATTTCGACCGTCATGTGGACGCGCACTATCGCTTCTTCACCCACATGGTCGACGGCGACGGGGACAGCGCGGAAAAGCACCGCCAGTTCTATGACGAATATCTCTCCGTCATGGATCTGACCGAGGAGTTCTACCTGCAGACCATCGCTGACGTGTTCCAGGAGCACAAGCTGGCGCGCGGCCTGATGACCGTGGACGGCCGCCCGGTCCGGCCTGAGACCATCACCGATGTCGCCCTTCTGACCGTTGAAGGGGAGAATGACGACATCTCCGGCATCGGCCAGACCCAGGCCGCCCACGGCCTGTGCGCCGGTCTGCCCGACGCCCTGCGCCAGGACTACATCCAGAAAGGTGTAGGCCATTACGGCGTGTTCAACGGGCGGCGTTTCCGCGAAGAGATCGCCCCGCGCATGAAGGCCTTCATGGCCGAACACGCCGGCCGCAAGTCTTCGGGGCGCAAGGCGGCCTGAGGCGTCATCGCACCGGCATGAGAAAGCCCCCGGCGAGCGGTCGCCGGGGGCTTTTTGCTGCGCTGGATGCGTGGATCAGGGCGCGGTATGGGCGAAGGAGAGGCCCGCCGCCTCTGCGTCGAAGCCGCCCTCTTCGGTCGCCACCTCCATCATGGAGATCGGTGAGGGCGGCTGCATCGCGACCATGATCGTGCCGCCGTTCTGGATGAAACCGGTCAGGGCCTGGCTCATCTGCGCGACGACCGCAGGCGGCAGAGCCTCACCGGCGCCCATGGAGACCAGCGCCACCATACCGACCGCCTGGGCGCGCGCCGTGGCGACATCAACGCCGGACTGGGCGGCGAACAGGGCGAGCCCGCGCTCCAGAAGCCCGGCGTCTTCGAAGCTGAAGGACATGCCGTTCAGGATCAGGCTGGAGATCATCTCGGCCATGAGGTCATCTTCCACCGCCAGCGCCTCGCCGGCCTCGGCCGAAGCGATGGTTTCAGCCTGGAACTCCATCGCCGCCTGCATGTACTCGGTCAGGCCGGTCATGTCGTATTGCAAGTCGAATGTCCCGCCGTCAGCCAGCGTCAGCGGGTTCGGCCCATCGGTGTACATGCGATCCTGCGCCGGATCGTAGATGGAGGCGCCTTCAAATGACAGATCGAGGCGGTCATACCCCATCATGGCGAGGCCTCCGGCGGCCTGCGCGCTCATCTCGTCGGCTGTGGGGTCGATCACCAGCGAAAAGCTCGGCATCACGGTCGCGGTGCGCAGGGCCCCGCCGGCCAGCTCTTCCATGGATGCGGTCAGGCTCGGCATGGCGATCCGGATGCCGCCGACCTTGATCAGGAAATCCGCAAGCTCGAACCGGTCCATGGTTTTGGTGAAGGTCAGGGCCGGGTCGAACGTCTCGGGATCCAGCCCGTTCAAAAGGCTGGCGACCATGACGCCCGTCCCTTCGGCCCGGGCGAGCGTGACTTCAACGGGCGGAGAATCGGCCATGGCGCCGGTATTCAGGGTGAAGCCGGTCATGCCCATATCAGCGTAGGCGTCCAGATCGGGGTTGCTGGCGAAAAGCCGGTCGATCCCCAAGCGGATCTCCGGGGTCTCGGTCTCGGCGTCCGCCGGGATGACCATGCGCAGACCTTCAAGGATCATCTCCTGCGCGATCTGCTCGATGACATCCATGGAGAAGGACTCGGTGTCCGCCGCGCCGGCATAGCTGTCCGTCATGGCGTCGACGAGCGCGCGGCTCGGCCCGCTGATGAAGACGCGGTCATAGCTGAACGTCCCGCCTATCTCCGGGCTGTCCATGGACGCGCCGCGCATTTCGAACGTGTCGAACATGGCGCCGTCCGGGCCCATGCGAAGGTTTTCGAAGACAAGCGTTTCCGCGTTCAGAACACCGACCTCGGTCTCCTGACGGAACCCGGTGATCCGGTAGCCGCCGCCGGACTGATCGATCGTGTCCCAGCTGACTTGCGGGTTGCCTCCAAGGCCCAGCGCCTCAAGCGCGGCGGTGTCCTGGGCGAAGCCGGGCGCAGCGCCGAAAACGGTCAGAGCGGCGGCGCAGGCGGCGGAGCGGAGCGAAACAAGTCTCATGGGGCGGGAGCCTTCAATCTGTCGGAGAAGAGGCGTGGAGCATACTGCGGCACGCGAAATGCGGAAGGTCGCCGCGCGTGTTTGCCCGGTGTGTGGCTATGGCGCCTCATGGCGCACGCTGAGCCCGAGAGCGGCCGCGTCCGGGGTCGCGCCCTCGCCCATGATCTCGGCCATGGAGACTGGCTCGTCCGGGGCGAGCGTGACGGTCAGCGTTCCGCCCTGACCGATGAAACCGGTCAGCGCGGTTTGCAGCTCGCTCATGAGCTGAGGGGGGACCATGTCCCCGGCGAACGCCGCCCCCAGCGCCACATAGGCGCCGGCCTGGACCCGAAGCTGTTCGGGCGTGACGCCCTGCATCTCGGCAAGGACCGCCAGGGACCGGTCAAGCAGGGACTGGTCTTCGAGCGCGAACACCATGCGCTCGATCATCAGCGGTGCGAACACTTCGGCCGGCGGTGTGTCGCCGGCCTCCGCGCCTTCGCTTTCCAGCCACGCGGCGTAGGCGTCGGCATAGGCGGCTGCACCGCTGGCCGCCTGCTCAAAGCGAAGCGTGAAGCCGTCCTCAAGGCGCAGATAGTTCTCATCGATGGTCTGCACGCGGTCTGCGTCCAGATCGTAGACGACAGCGTTCTCCAGCGAGAAATCCAGCGAGTCATATCCGAGCTGCTCCAGCGCCTGGGCCAGCTGCGCGCCCTGGGCGCCGGCGTCCGCATCGGCGCTGAGCGACAGGCGCTCCATCACCGTGCGGGAGATGAGGCGGCCGCCGCTGTCCTCAACAGCGCCGGACAGGCCCGGCATGTCCACCAGAAGTCCGGCGGCGCGAACCGTAAGGCCGGAAATCGCGAAGCTGTCATACTGGCTGTTCGGCGTCAGGGCGCCGGCCAGAGGCGCGGCGGGGGCGGATTCGCCATCGGCGAGGCCAGCCAGCTGCGAGGCGAGACCCTCAGCGGCCAGGCGATCCAGCGATATCGCGACCGGCGCGCCCTGCTCATCGGTCGTCTCAAAGCGCAGCGCCCCGATGCGCACCTGCTCCAGCTTCTCGCCGTCATGGCCGGCCGCCGAGGCCGTGGCGAGGGACAGCTCAAGCGGCTGGCCGGTTTCGCTGGTCCCAGTGACCGACAGAGCATCAATGCGCATCTCGCCGAAGCGCCCGGACGCCGGGTCGGCGGCGTCGAAGAAGGTCTCCCGCCCCTGCAACGCGGCGGCGACCGCCTCGGCCACTTCCGGTCCGGCGTCCACGATCAGGAGCTGATCGAAGGTGGCGGTGAGATCGCCGTCGGTTTCAGTGACCTGCGCGTCGTTCAGTTCAAAGCGGGCGAAGACCGGACCCTCGTCGCTCAGCGCCGGTCCGTCCAGGACCAGGCGCGCGGCCCGGAGCGAGCCTTCGGGATCGTCGACCGTGACGCCCTCGAAGGTGAAGCGCGCGCCGTCCTGGGTCCGGCTCTCCCAGCTGACCCGGCCTTGTTCAGCCAGGCCGAAGGCCGCCAGCGCTTCGCTCGCCGATTCCGCGCTGACGGGAGCGGACGGCCCAGCCTCCGGCTCGCCCGGCGAGCAGGCGGCGAACGTAAGTCCGGCGGCGAGGACGGCGGAGTGAAGGACGAAGCGGGCGGTCATGGCGAGCTCCTGTTGACGGCTGCGCTGGCAGTGTAGGCGACCCGTGCGAAACGCGCACCCGGCAGGCTTTATGTCTGACCGCATTTTAACCTGACAAGGCCGATCAGACGGGCCCGGCGCGTCCATCTTCGACCATGAAACGCTGCACGGACGGGCCGAAGACCTCAAACAGGCCGGCCTCGACGCCGGTCAGCCAGGCCTGGGCGTTCAGATCGATGAGGGCTTCAGCCAGACCCTCGCGCCGCGCCACGTCCAGATGGGCGCAGGCTTCGTCCAGGATCAGCACCGGCGCCGCACCCCGCGCCCGCGCGATCGCCGCGCCCTGGGCCAGCGCCAGGCCGAGCACCAGCGCCTTCTGCTCGCCCGTAGAGCAGTCCGCCGCCGGCTGGTCCTTCTCGCGATGCCGGGCGGTCAGCTCCGTGCGGTGCGGCCCGGTCAGCGCCCGTCCCGCCGCCCCGTCCCGAGGCCGCGCCTTGCGCAACGCCTCCAGGAAGCCGGTTTCAGCCTCAGCCGCGCTCACGCCTTCGGCCAGGCGAGCCTCGACAACCCCTTCCAGCGCCAGATCGGCTTTTGGGAAGGCGGTGTCCGGGCGGGCGTCGATTTCCGCCTGCAGCCGGGCCAGCGCATTGAGGCGCGCCGCGGCCATGGCGGTCCCGGCGGCGGCCATCTTCGCTTCCAGCGCATCCAGCCAGCTGGGGTCGGCCCGTCCGCCGTCCTGTTCGCGGTCGAGCAAGCGCTGACGTTCGCGCTGGGCCTTCTCATAGGCGTTGGCCTCCGCCCCGTGATCAGGCGCGCCCGCCAGAACCAGCCGATCAAAAAAGCGCATGCGGTCCGAGCGCGATCCCGCCCAGAGCCGGTCTTCCCGCGGGGTGAGCCAGAGCATGGGGAAAAGCCGTGCGAGCGCGCTTTGCGTCGCTGCAGCGCCGTCCAGCTTCGTCTTGCGCCGCGATGGCTCTGCCGGGTCGGAGCCGGTGGCCAGGCTGACGGAGCCGTCCACCGTCATGGCCTCCGCATAGACGCCCCACACCGGATCGGGCCCGGCCGGCGTGCGCCGGCGCACCGCGTCCGAGCCGGCTGCGCGCACGCCCCGTCCAGGCCCGAGAAAAGAGACTGCTTCGACGAGATTGGTCTTGCCGGCCCCGTTGGGTCCGAACAGGGCGACGGGCCGGGCGTCCAGCGCCAGGTCCAGATGAGCATAATTGCGAAAGCCGGTGAGCTTCAGCCGGGTGACGGCGGGCCGCTCTCGCGACGGGGCGTTCGGGTCAGCTTCGCTCACACCCGCAGCGGCATCAGCACATATTCCGCGTCGGGATCACCGGAATCGGTCACGCGCGTCGGCGAGCCGGAATCAGCGAACTCGAACACGGCCTCGTCGCCCTCGATCTGGCCGGCCACGTCCAGCAGGTAGCGGGCGTTGAAGCCGATCGCCATCTCGTCGGACGTATAATCTGCGACCAGCTCCTCATTGGCCGCGCCGCTTTCAGGATTGTTCACCGTCAGCGTGAGCTGGCCGTCGGACAGGGCGAGCTTCACCGAGCGGGACTTTTCCTGGGAGATCGTAGCCACACGGTCCACGGCCTGGGCGAACGGCGCCCGGTCGATGCGCAGGATCTTGTCGTTGCCGCGGGGGATGACCCGCTCATAATCGGGGAAGGCGCCGTCAATGAGTTTGGAGGTCAGCACCGCCGCACCCAGCTGAAAGCGGATCTTGCCCTCGCTGACCGAAATATCGACATCGCCGTCGAGATCTTCCAGCAGCCGGCGCAGCTCCTGGATCGGCTTGCGCGGCACGATGACCGCCGGCATGGCGGCGGCCCCGTCCGGCAGGTCGGTCTCGGCAAGCGCCAGACGGTGACCATCTGTGGCCACGGCGCGCAGCGTCTTGCGGCCGTCACGCTCGGCGGCGTGCATGTGGATGCCGTTGAGATAATAGCGCGTCTCTTCGGTGGAGACCGCAAAGCGGGTCTTGTCGATCAGGCGCGCCAGCTCCCCGGCGGGCATGGAGAAGCTGGTCGCCAGGTCCTCGCTGGGCATGACCGGGAAATCACCCGGCGGCAGGACCGGCAGGTTGAAGCGCGACCGGCCCGCCGACAGGGACAGGCGCGGATCTTCCCCGCCCAGCTCCAGCGTGACCTGGCTGCCCTCGGGCAGTTTGCGGGCGATCTCGTAAAGCGTCTGGGCCGGCGCCGTGACCACGCCTTCGCGGCCGATTTCGGCTTCGGCTTCCTCGACAATCTCCATGTCCAGGTCCGTCGCGGTGAATCGCGCGAAGCCATCCTTGGCGTTGATCAGGACGTTGGAGAGGATCGGAATCGTGTTGCGCCGCTCCACGACCGCCTGAACGTGGCCGAGAGCCTTGAGAAGGGTGGCGCGCTCGATGGTGAGCTTCATCTGTCGCCTCTGCCTGGCTGGGGGGCGGATTCAGAAACGTTGAGAATCGCCGTGAACTAAAGGACGAGAACCATAAACCAAAAAAAACCGCCGCAAGAAGGGTTCTCTTGCGGCGGTTCTGAAAAATCTCTGCGGCTCACCCTCGCAAGCGCCGCCGGACCGCCTCCACATCCTCGGCCAGCACCGCGTCGGACGGCAGAAGCTCGGAGATCTTGGTCACGGCATGAATGACCGTGGAGTGGTCCCGCCCGCCGAAGCGCCGCCCGATATCGGGCAGGGAGCGCGTGGTCATGGACTTGGCCAGATACATGGCGATGTGGCGCGGCCGAACCACTGTCTTGGTGCGGCGCTTGGACAGAATGTCCTCCACCGACAGGTCGAAATAGCTCGCCACCGCCTTCTGGATTTCATCCACAGTAACGCGCTTTTCCGCCGTCACCGGCAATTCGCCCAGCGCCTCCTCGACCGTGTCCAGGGTTACCGGGCGGTTCATCATGGCGGTGCGCACGATGATGTTGTTCAGAACGCCTTCCAGTTCGCGCGCCGAGGTGGTCACACGGGCGGCCAGGAAATCACGCACGGTTTCGGAGACTTCAAGGTCCGGGCAGTGGCTACGGGCCTGGGCGATCTTGCAGTCGATGATCTTGCGGCGCAGATCCAGGTCCGGACCCTGCAGCGGGCAGGCGAACCCTCCCGAAAGGATATCACGCAGGCGGCGGTCTGCGACGTTCAGGTCGGACGGCGCGCAATGGCTGGCGAGCACCACCTGCTTGTCAGCGGCCATCAGCGCGTTGACCGTCTGGAGGAATTCCAGCTCGGTCGCCTGCTTGCCGGCGATGAAGTGCACGTCGTCGATCAGCAGCACGTCGCAGTCGCGCACCAGCTCCTTGAAGGGCTGCACGTCGCGGGCGCGCAGAGCGGACTGGAAGCCGTTGAGGAATTCCTCGGCGGTCAGGTAGAGCGCCTTGCGCCCGCGTTCGCCCAGCTGCACGGCGTGGGCGATGGCGGCCAGGAGGTGGGTCTTGCCCACCCCGTAATCGCCATGGAAGAAAACCGGGTTGAAGGGCGGGGTTTCCGACCCGGCGACCGCCTTGGCCGCCGTGCTGGCCATGATGTTCGCCGAGCCGACCATGAACGTGTCGAAGGTGAAGCGCGCCTCACGGCGCTCCGGCTCGCCGCCTGAAAGCGCAGCAACGCTCACCGACCCTCTCAGGCGGCCGGACCGGACCGTCTCTGCTGTCGCAGAGACGTCGGCCGGTGCGCGCTGGGGCGCCGGCGAGGACTTCAGACCGGCTTCGGTGCAGATCAGGATGTCGCGCGCTGTGGCGTCGAGCCCCGCCCAGAGCCCGCGCACGCGGGCGCCCAGATTGTCTTCAACCCAGGCACGGGAGAACTCGTTCGGGCACAGCACGCACACCCGGCCGAAATCATCACCCTGAACGCGCAGCCGTGCGATCTCGGCCGCGTAGACGATGTCGCCGTATTCCGCGCGCAGATGCGCGCGGACCTCGCGCCAGATCGTCACGATGGATTGCGCTGCGTTTCCGGTCATGTCCGCCCTGCCCTGGAGGGTCGCGGCGACGCGCTGCTGATGCCCCATTTCAACCCCAACCTCATATGCTCGCCGCGCGGTCAAAGCCCGCGGTCAAATCGTTGATTTTGGACGCAGTTTCTCCGTTCCGCCAAGCGCAATCACGCCGCCCGGCGGTTGATATTCATTCCGTATGGAGATGACTAACGTCGAGGTCCCGTAGGTTATCCGGGCGGGAAAACGAATCAACACCATTAACCACGAAAACAGCGTCAATCCGGCCTTGACATACCATTTCCGCAAGCGGCTCGGGCGTTTGCGTCGTGAAAAAAATTCAGCACCGTTTTTGCTCTTGCAGGCGCGGTGATTTTCTGTTCTCAGCCAACTGGTAGACATCGCCGGATCGCTTGCACAGACAGGCGATCACGGTCAACGCGAACATAATAAAAAACGCCTGCGGCGCCGGGCCGCAGGCGTTCGAATTTTCATCCGGGAAAAGACGGGTTTTTACTTGGCCGTCATGGCCTTGACCCGCGCGGAGAGGCGCGAGACCGTCCGCGAACCGGTGTTCTTGTGGATGATCCCGTGAGACACCGCTTTCATCACTTCGGACTCGGCGGTGCGCAGCGCCTCGCGGGCCTGGCCCTCATCGCCGGCGGCGACCGCCGCATGCAGCTTCTTCACGAAGGTCCGCATGCGCGTGCGGCGGCCTTTGTTCAGTTCGGTGCGGCGCGCGATCTTGCGCGTCATTTTCTTGGCCGAGCGAGTGTTCGCCATGGGTGTCGTCCAACTTTCGTTCTTACAGGTTCTGCATCGGGGCGCGCGAGGCGGCGCGCAGCCCTCCTGAAACGCATGAGGCGCGGGCTATAGCCCTCCGCCTTTGCCCAGTCAACCGAGTCCGTACGCCGCTCGGCGCCTAGCGGTGCTTGAAGTGCGGCTGGCGCTTGTCGGCGAAGGCCGCCATCCCCTCGGTCTGGTCCTCGGTGGCGAACTGGGACTGGAAGACCCGGCGCTCGAAGCGCACACCCTCGGCCAGACCCATTTCGAAGGCCATGTTGATGGCTTCCTTGGTCATCATGGCGATGGGCAGGGATTTCCTGGAGATGGCGTCCGCCGCCTCCATGGCGACGTCCATCAGCTCGTCGGCCGGCACGACGCGGCTCACCAGCCCGGCGCGCTCGGCCTCCTCGGCGGGCATCATGCGCCCGGTCAGACACAGATCCATGGCCTTGGCCTTGCCCACGGCGCGCGGCAGGCGCTGGGTGCCGCCTGCGCCCGGCATGACCCCCAGATTGATCTCCGGCTGACCAAACTTGGCCGTTTCCGACGCGATGATGAAATCGCACATCATGGCGATTTCGCAGCCGCCGCCCAGCGCATAGCCGGACACCGCCGCGATGATCGGCTTGCGGAAGCGCGCCACGCTCTCCCACGTTTCCGCAAAGGGATCGTGCTTGTAGAGCGAGATGAAGTCCTTCTCCTGGAGCTCCTTGATGTCGGCGCCGGCGGCGAAGGCCTTCGCCGATCCGGTCAGCACCACACAGCCGATCTCTTCGTCACGCTCGAAATCGGCGAGCGCCTGGGTCAACTCCTGGGTCAGCTCGTCACACAGCGCATTGAGCGCGGACGGGCGGTCCAGGGTGATGACCCCGACGCGGCCCTCGGTCTTGGTCTGGATCGTCTTATAGGCCATGCGGCCCTCCAAGCAGTCTGGAGCGTCCTGACCGGGGTCAGGACGCTTGGGGAAGCGACAAAACGCGCGAGTGCATACACGAAGCCCGCCCCGGGGTCGACCTCCCCGGCGCGGGCTCGATGCAGGACGACGTCTGCGCCTAGCGGCGGGTGACCGTTACGCCTTCAGCTTCAAGAAGGGCGATAACGCCTTCTTCGCCGGGCATGTGGCCGGCGCCGACCGCCACGAAGGCGTCCTCGGAGCCCTCCAGAGCCGCAAGGATCTGCGGGATCCAGTTGTGGTTCCGCTCCACGATAAGGCGACCATAGAGCTCCGGAGAGGTCTCGCGCATCTCGCCGTTGATGAGCTGGTCGATGTGTTCCATGTCGCCGACGGCCCAGGCCTGGACCAGCTCGGTCAGGACATCGGGGTCCTCGACCATCTGCTGCACGCCGATCTCGAAATCAGCAATCTGGACTTCCATGGAGCTGCCGGAGATGAAGCGCAGCTGCTCCTCGACCGTCTCGAAATAACCGAACTCCTTGCCGGCCTCCTCGGCCTCGGCCGTGAGCGCGGCTTCCACGCCGGAGCCGGGCTGATAGCCGGCGGCCTGCATCTGCAACACGGCCATCTGCAGGCTCGCCAGCCAGGGCTGGAGCGGGTCGAGCTGGCTCATGAAAGCGTCGGCCGGGGCCCCGATGCGCTCGGCGATGACCGCGACATAGTCCCTGGCTTCATCGCTGATCATTGAGGACAGAGTGACCCCTGGCGCGTTCAGGCCCAGCTGCGGGACCAGAGCTTGCATCTGCGCCTGGGCTTCGGGCGACAGGGCGTCGACCTCGAAATAGAGGGTTTCGGCGTCCACGAAGGCCGAGGTGATCTCCTCAGTGCGCCAGTCCAGCTGTGGCGGCAGGATATGCACAGTGCCGAACAGATAGACCGTGCTGTCTTCGTCAGAGATCGACCACAGGGCCGGGCTCGCCTCAATGGCGGCGTAATCGGTCTGGGCCTGGGCATTGGCCCCGCCGATCAGGACAATCGCGGCGCCCCCAAGCAGGGCGGCCACCGGAGCTTGGCGCTTGGTCTCGCGGGTCAGGCAGGCTTTCAGGGACTTGAACATGGGGAGGTCCTTTCTCATCGCGTTCCCGGACGCCCTCTCCGCCCAGGTTGGTCATGGGTATATCGAGCGTATTGTTGTGTGTCTACAACATTTAGATCAACATGTACGAAGTTTCATGAAAGGCCTAACGCCGAACGCGCCTAGCGCTGGCACCCCGGACAGTAAAAGGTTGAACGATTGGACTGAACGATGCGCTTCACCGTCCCGCAGCCGCGCCGGCAGGGCTCGCCCTCCCGGCCGTAGACATCAAAGCGATGCTGGAAGTAGCCCATGGCTCCGTCCGCTCCGGCATAGTCGCGCAGGGTCGACCCGCCCGCTTCGATCGCCTCGGCGATGACGGCGCGCACGGCCGCGGCCAGGCGCTCGGCGCGCACGCCTGTCGCGCTGGCGCACAGGCGCTTGGGCGAAATCCTTGCCCTCCAGAGCGCTTCGCAGACATAGATATTGCCCAGCCCCGCCACGACGCGCTGATCCAGAAGTCCCGCCTTGACCGGCGAGCGGCGCCCCTTGAAAGCTTGGGACAGGGCCGGGCCCGAGAAGGCGTTGGACTGCGGTTCAGGACCCAGGCCGGCGAGATAAGGTCCGGTGTCGTCAGCCCCGGTCTCAAACAGGTCCATGAAGCCGAACCGGCGCGGGTCGTTATAGGTGACGGTCACCCCGCCCTCCATATCGAACACGACATGGTCATGCTTTGGGTCGGCCGCAGGCGCGTAGACGAAATCGCCCGGCTGGCGCTTCAGGTCCTCGGCGGTGATGGAGAACCGTCCCGACATGCCCAGATGCATCAGAAGCGTTTCGCCTGAACCCAGACGGAGCAGAAGGTATTTCGCACGCCGGTCCAGGCGATCGACCCGCGTGCCGGTCAGGCGCTCGGCGAAACGCTGCGGAAAGGGGAAGCGCAGATCGGCCCGGTTCGCCCGGGCCGACACAATCCGGCGGCCTTCCATGGCCGGGATGAGACCCCGGCGCACGGTCTCGACTTCAGGCAGTTCAGGCATCACTCTACCTTCAAGGACAAAGACGTCTGAGGGGGAGATTAGCGATGGTTCGCCGCGGCGACAGCCCGACCGGCGCCGGACGCGCGGCTGGCGTCGCGCTGGGCGCGCTGAATGATCTCACACGCCGACGCGCCGGCGTGGATCACCCCGGTCTTTATCCCAACGCCGACAACCCCTGGACCGATCAGCTGGCGCGCCGCCTGCGCGTCCTGGCAGGCGAGGAGCTGGCGCGCGCGCCCGATCCCGGCCACCGCCATGTCATCGCCGCACGCTGGCGCGCCGCCGCGCTTCTTGAGGACAGCCCTGTCGAGGCCGCCCGAACGCCGGTCTATGACATCGCCTGGCGGGTCTACGCAGCCGATTGCGCCCGCATGACCGGCCAGCCCCTGATCGCGGAATGCGCCTGGAAGGGCGGTTGGGCCGCCCTGGCCCCGGCCTGCGACCGGCTCGCCCAGGGCCGGGCCGGGCTGAAGCTTGTGTGCGCCATGGCCGATCCGGAGACCGCGCTGGGAGACATGACGCTGGCGGAAGCCTGCGCCTTTCGCATCTCCGCTTTCGCGCCAGCGGGAGACCGGGTGTTGCTGGCGTTCTACGGGGGAGCGGACGGCTGGCGCAGCGAGGCTGGGTTTACACTGTTCGCCTATACGACCGGGGAGCGGGACCTGAATCCGGCCGGCTGAGCCGCTTCGCCGCGGCGCCCGGCGCTGGTCAGATGCGCGCCTGCGGCCTAGCTTGGCGGCCATGAGCGAGGAAACCGTCAGCTTCGGCTTTAGAGAAGTCCCGCGCGAGGCCAAGCGCGGCCTGGTGCGCGGCGTGTTTGAGTCCAGCGCCCGGCGCTATGATCTCATGAATGACTTCATGAGCCTTGGCGTGCACCGGGTCTGGAAGGACATCACGGTCACCAAGGCCGCCCCGCGTCCCGGCGCGCGCCTGATCGACGTGGCCGGCGGGACCGGCGATATCGCACGGGCCTGGCTGGACCGGGCCGACGCCATGACGCGCCGCCGCGGCGGCCGGCACGCCGAGGCCGTCGTGGCCGACATCAATGAAGCCATGCTGCAGGCGGGTCTCAAGCGCGGAGGCCGTGCACGGCTCGACTGGGTCACGGCCGACGCGGAAAACCTGCCCTTCGACGACGCCTCCGCCGATAGCGTGACCATCGGCTTCGGCATCCGCAACGTCACCGACCGCATGGCGGCCCTGAAAAGCATGCATCGCGTGCTAAAGCCCGGCGGCCGTTTCGTATGCCTTGAGTTCTCCCGGCCCACGACCCGGGCGCTGGAAAAACTCTACGACGCCTGGTCGTTCAACGTGATCCCGCCCCTGGGCGGCCTGATCGCCAAGGACCGGGACAGCTACCAGTATCTGGTGGAGTCCATCCGCCGCTTCCCGCACCAGTCCGCGTTCGCGGCCGAGCTGGAAGCGGCCGGCTTTGCCCGCGTCGACGTCACGAACCTGTCCGGCGGCATCGCCGCGATCCATGCCGGCTGGAAGATCTGACGATCTTTTTGAACGCCTGTCGAAGCGCGCCCGCCTGAAACGTCCTATGATCAGCCCTGCGGATGGTCCGCGGGCGCTGATCAGGAGACGTGATCATGCAGTACGCCATATTATTCTATGAAGACTCAAAGGCGCTCGCCGACCGGACGGGCGAGGACGCCGCCGCCTACTGGTCGACCTGGGCGGCCTATTTCGGCGCGCTGGGCGAGAAGACCCTGTCCGGCGAATGCCTGAAGGGTCCAGAGACCGGCGCTGTCGTGCGGCTCACAGGATCCAGCCGGCAGGTCCAGGACGGCCCCTATGCCGACACCAAGGAACAGCTCGGCGGCTTCGCGGTCATCGAGGCCGAAAGCCTTGAGGACGCGCTCGCCTGGGCCGAACGCTGCCCCGCTGCGCAGGGCGGAGCTGTCGAAGTTCGCCCGGTCCAGCCCATGCGCGAGATTCCGGAGATGCAGTCATGAAATACATGCTCCTTCTGCACGACGACGAGGCGGCCTGGCTTGCCATGAGCGAAGCGGAGCAGGGCGAAGTCGTCGCCCGGCACATGGCGTATTCGGAAGCGCTGGAGAAAGCCGGCGCCCTGGCCGGCGGCGAACCGCTGGATGAGGCCGCGAGCGCGAAGATCGTGCGTGGCGGCGCTGTCCAGGACGGGCCGTACGCTGACACCAAGGAGCAGCTTGGCGGCGTCTACATCATCGAGGCGGCGGACATGGATGCTGCAATCGCCTGGGCCAGGCGGTGTCCGGTCTCACCGGCCGGAGCGGTGGAGGTCCGGCCCATCCCCAGCTATGGCGGCTGACCAGCTCGGCAGGGCGCGCGCGGCGGCGGAGGCCGCCGCCCGCGACGCCTACGGCCGTCTACTGGGTCAGCTGGTGCGCCGCACCGGAGATCTGGCCGAGGCTGAGGATGCGCTGGCCGGCGCCTTCGAGGCCGCTCTGGCCTCATGGCCGCAGGCCGGCGTGCCTGATGCGCCGGAGGCCTGGCTCCTGACGGCGGCTCGACGGCGCCTGACGGATGCCGGCCGGCGCAGCTCCGTCCGCCGGGCCGCGGAACCCGCTCTCGCCCAGCTCGCAGACGAGGCGGCCGCGCGCGAAACACCGGACTGGCCCGACGCACGCCTGGCGCTCATGACCGCCTGCGCGCGTCCGGAGATTGATCCTGCTGTCCGCGCGCCCCTGATGCTGCAGGTCGTGCTTGGAATGGACGCGGCGCACATCGCCTCCGCCTTTCTGGTCAAGCCCGCCACCATGGGCCAGCGCCTGAGCCGGGCCAAGGCGCGGATTCGCGAGGCCGGTCTCAGTTTCGAGCGCCCGGCGCCGGAGCAGCTTGCCGCCGCGCTGGAGCCGGTGCTGGATGCGATCTACACCGCCTATGGCGCGGGATGGGACGGTCTGGGCGGGGACGACCCTTCCGCGAAAGGCCTCGCCGACGAGGCCGGCTTCCTGGCCAGTCTGGCCGCACGCCTGGCGCCGCAGAGCGGGGAAGCCCACGGCCTGGTCGCGCTCATCGCCCATTGTGAAGCGCGTGCGGGAGCGCGCCGAGGCCCTGACGGGCGCTTCGTGCCGCTCGACGAACAGGATCCTGCACGCTGGGACGACCAACTTGTCGCTTTGGGCGAAGCCGCCTTGCGCCGCGCCCTGGCGTGCGGTCCGCCGGGCCGGTTCGCCCTGGAGGCCGCCATCCAGTCCGTCCACGCCGAGCGGCGCCGCACAGGGCGCACCAACTGGGCCGCGGCTGCGGCGCTGTACGACGCCCTTATGGAGACCGGTCGCGCCGGTCTGGGCGCTGCAGTGGCTCGAGCGTCAGCCCATGGCAGGGCCCATGGCGCAGAACGAGCCCTCGAAGCCCTGAACTCGATGCGCGCCCACGCGGTCGATTATCAACCTTTCCACGCGGCGCTGGCTTTCTGGCTAGCCCAGAGCGGAAACGCCCCGGCGGCGCGCGAAGCCTATGCGCGGGCCGCCGCCTTGAGCGCCGACCCGGTGGTGCGACGCTACTTGAACGCCCGGCGCGACGCAATTTAGGCGCCCGATCTGGTTTGTCATAACCACAGTACGCGCTAAAGTCGCACTTCTCTCAGGCTGGGCGGCGAAACCATGACCGATCTCTTTCGGAAACAAGCGATAGACCACGCGTACCGCCGCCGTCTCGACGGGTCGGTCGTGCTGGCGACGCCGCTGTCCATCAAGCTTCTCGGACTCCTGTCCGCGATCGTGGTGGCGGGCGTGGTCATATTCGCATCTACCGCGAGCTATTCACGCCGCGAGACCGCGCCAGGCTGGCTGACCCCGGATCAGGGCGTCGTGCGCGCCGCCGCCCTGTCGGGCGGCCGGATCGAAGCGATCCTCACCGAGGAGGGCGCTTCGCTGGAGGCGGGTGCGCCGATCGCCCGCCTGCGGCTGGATCAGCAAACCGAGGACGGCGCGGCGGGTGAACAGATCCTGGCCGCGCTGCGGATCCAGGCCGAAGCCGCAGCCCAGTCCGCGCGTACCGAAATCGCCCGGCTGCAGCTGGAGGCGCGCCGGCAGGGCGATGCGCTGGAAACGCTGCAACGCGAGCGGTCCGGCGTCGTCGAGCAGATCACGCTCCAGCGCCAGCAGGTCTCCCTGGCCGAGGAGCAGATCGAGCGCGCTGAACAACTGGCCGAGCGGGGCTTCCTGTCCGGCCGCGAGCTGGACGACCGGCGCCAGCGGGCGCTGGCCGCCCGTCAGGCCCTCGCCGCACTGGAGCGCACCCGAACAGGGCTTGACCGTCAGATCACTGATGCCCGATCGGCGATTGAGGCCGCGCCGCTGGAGATAGAGGCCGCTGAAGCGCGCGCCCGCTCGGCGGAGGCCGCGCTGCAGGAACGCCTGTCCGGTCAGGCCGCGCGCACGGTCGCAGTGGTTTCGGCGCCGAGCGCGGCCCGGGTCGCCGCCTTGCCTGTGCGGCCCGGCCAGACCCTGTCACCGGGAGAGACCGTGGCCGTGCTCGTGCCCGCCGGCGGCACGCTGATCGCCGAGCTTTACCTGCCCACACGCGCAGCCGGCTTCATCGCGCCGGGCCAGACGGTCAATCTGCGCGTGGACGCCTTCCCGCACCAGCGCTTCGGCACGGCGGAGGCTGTCGTCACCTCGGTTTCGCGCACCGTGCTGGCGCCGAACGAGGCCGCCATCCCGGGCCTGACGCTCCAGGAGCCGGTCTTCCGGGTGGAAGCCGCCCTGCAACGCACGGACATGGAAGCCTATGGCGAAGTGATCCCGCTGCAGCCCGGCCTGCTTGTCTCCGCCGACATCATCATCGACCGGCGCAACCTGATCGAATGGCTGTTCGATCCGCTGTTCGCGGCCGGGCGGCGCGGCTAGGGGGGGGGCGGCCCATATACGGACGTCAAAAGTCAAGACGTGCCCTTAAATGGTCCAGGTGAATTTCTTGCAGCCTCCGACTTCATCCCGAAAGCTTGATTGCGGCTTGAAACAGTTTGCGCTTGCTCTACCATAGATAGCATAAACGAAGTCAGACGAGTTGGGCCACACCGCCAACCCCATTGCGCAAGTCTGCGTCCGGCCGAGAAGCGAGTCGAAATCATCTGGGCCGCTCGATTGCGCCTTGTGCTTGAAAAGAGATCATCATGGAAAGCGACGCAGTTATCAGGTCAATGGCCGAAGAAATATGGGGGGAGCGAAATCTAGATGCTCTAGACAAGTGGTACAGCCCTGCGTTTTCCAATTATGTCGGCGCGACAGGCCACAAAACATCTGTCTCTATGTTGCGCCAAGGGCTTTCGATAATTTTTTCGGCGTTCTCCAATACAAGACTTGAGGTGCTTCAACAGGTCACCCACGGCGAAATGGTGGCCTCGCGCCTGATGCTTTATGGGGTCCATACTGGCGAATTTATGGGCGTTGCACCTACCCATACTGATATCATGGTCGCTGGAAGCCGCTTTGATCGCGTGCAGCATGGAAAGATTGTTGAGCACTCGTCCATGCTCGATATCTTTTCAATACTAAACCAAATCCAGAAAAAGCCTCCAATAAAAATGTGAGTGCAATATGAAGCTCTACGAGTCGGCGCAAAGTACCGGTTACAATCCGATGCTATTTCTAACGCATGAATTCGAAGGTGCGAAAACCTACGTGCTATTTGCAACTTCTAATGATACTTATTTCCGTGTAATAACGTCGACCGTAGCTTCGGTCGCCGGCATTTCTATGATCGCATTCAGTCACCCCTTTGAGGAAGCGCGGGTTTACGGCCTGCTTGCAGCAGCGATTTTGCTCTGTATTTCCATGTTCGTATTCGTATCTGGAACTTTAAACAAGCGAGCGCTTGTTTCAGAACCACCAAAAATTCTGGGGAGAGCTCCGGATATTTATACTATTGAGTGGTTTTTTAATTTCTTATTCGCCTCATTGCTCATTATCACGAGTGCAAATTATTTTTCAGCCCTTTACCTTAAGTTTCTTCTCGGCGCCTGCGCAATTCCCCCCGCTCTCATGGCCGTCATGCCGTTTGTCGGTGACAGGCTTTATGCAAACAGAGAGCGCGGCATTAGGGTCTGACAATTTGTGCGTGTGTTGGATCAATGAACGTGGCTCCTGGATGGAGCCGGACCCAAAGGAGGACTGAACATGCGCGAATTGACCATGAATGAAATTGACGCCGTTTACGGCGGTCTTGACAAAAGCGACGCTGCCGCAATGGCCGCCGTTCTCGGCGTCGGCGCCGCCCTTACCGGCACGACTGCTCTCGCCGCCGGCGCAACCGGCGTCGGGGCGCCGGCTGCGCTTGCGGCAGGCGCGGTCTCGGCCGTCATGGGCCTGGCCGCTGCAGGCCTCGCGCTCTATGCGGCGACCTAGCCGTTAATCTAACGGCGTCCGCTGAGTTTGGAGTCGGAAACTGATTCCAGGCTCAGCGGCGTCCATTGGCAGATGGAGCGAGCAGGCATCTACACGACGTGGCGACCGATCGCGCCGCCGCAGCAGCGCCGCGAAGCCGGGGTCCATCGCGAAACGACTCCGCAGAGCCCGGCCTGCTTGTCTCCGCCGACATCATCATCGACCGGCGCAACCTGATCGAATGGCTGTTCGATCCGCTGTTCGCGGCCGGGCGGCGGGGTTAGGGCGACGCGTCGCCACCGCACGGCGCACGATGATGGTTCATGATCCGAAGCTCCCATGACGCTGGTATCAGGCCGGCGCGGCGCCGACGCTCGGCGAGGCCGTCCGCGTCTTCCGTGCGCCAGCGCACCCGCCGCCCGGTTTGCGGGTCACACAGATACTGCGTTCCGTAGACCTGAGGTTCGCCTGCGCGCATGCGGATGCGGTCGCGCAGGGTCACGACCTGCGACGCAGGCACGAAGCCGTACGCCGCCGCCTGTTCAAAATAGTCCAGGCCCTCGCCCAATAGCTCGCGGTCGGGCGAATGTTGCACGACTAACCAGAGTTGTTTGGAGGCGCGGTCACCCAGATCGCACGGATGAGGCCAGCCGCGTTCAGCGACCGCATCTTGAAGCAGCGCGGAGATTTCAGCGTCGGTCTGCGGCGCATCCTCGACGCCGGGTCCGCCGCGCAGGGCCCGGTCGTAAGCGCGCAGCCGGTCGGCCAGCGCCAGCCAGGTTTCGTCACGCTGATCGCTTTCGCAGCGCTCTTGCGGCTCGCGCAACTCCTCGGCGGCCGCATGCGCCAGAACCCGCGGCAGAAGATCCAGCGGAATGTTGGGTCCATCGGAGGCAGTCTCGCGAGCGCCGCTGCATCCCGCCGCCAGGACGGCGGCGGAAAACACGGTGAAACCGCACGAGAGCGCAGTCCTGAACCAGGCGGTCATGCTTGCATCGCTATCGTATCGCCCCTGCCTCCATGGACAGCTCACGAACGCCGTCGAACTCCTGAACCATCGCCGTCATGGCGATCCTCCTTCTGTTTCAGGTTCACAACGGTGCGTGGCCACGCAAATACAACTTTGGTGAATCTCAAAAGTGCGTTTCAAGCAAAATACAACCTCAAAAATTTGCGAGTTTGAACCTGATGCGATCTCTGACTCGGGCGTTGCGGCGCTGAGCCGTTATTAACCGCGATGCAATCATGCCTTGAACGCACTCGCCTGAAAAGCCATGCTCGTCTCGCACGTTTGCCTGTCGCGCATCGCCTTCAGGATGCATGGGGACATGAGCCGACACGACGCCCTCGATCTGTTCAAAGGCCGCCGGCTGCCCGTGGTGATCGCAGCGGAGGCGGCCGAATGCGGCCTGGCCTGCATGACCATGATTGCGCGCTGGCACGGCCATGACGTGGACCTGAACGGGCTGCGCCAGCGTTCCGGCCTGTCCATCTCCGGCGCTTCGCTGCGCACGCTCATGCAGATGGCTGACGGGCTGGGCCTGGCGCCTCGGGCGCTGAAGGTGGAGCTGGACGCCCTGCCCAAGGTCAAGACGCCGGCGGTGCTGCACTGGGACCTCAACCATTTCGTGGTGCTGGCCAAGGCCGGGGCCAGGTCCATCACCATCCATGACCCGGCCCACGGCAAGCGCGTGCTGAGCCATGAGGAGGCCTCGCGCCATTTCACCGGGGTGGTGCTGGAGCTCTCGCCGGCCGATGAATTCAAGGCCATCGAGGACCGGCGCCCGGTCCGTCTGACCAGCCTGTGGTCGAAGATGGAGGGCTTCTGGGCCTCGTTCGGCCAGATCATCGCCCTGTCGCTTGTGCTGCAGGTGGCGGTGTTCGCCGCCCCCTTCTTCAACCAGCTGGTGATCGACGAGGCCATCGCCCGGGCCGATCTGGATCTGCTGGCGGTGCTGGCGGTCGGGTTCGGCTTGCTGGGCCTGATCCAGGTGGGATTGACGGCCCTGCGCGCCTACGCCCTGCAGGTGATCGGTCAGCTCATGAGCTTTCAGATGATCGGCAATCTGGTCCGGCATCTGTTGCGCCTGACGACCGGCTTTTACGAGAAGCGCCATGTGGGCGACATCCTCTCGCGCATTCAGTCCACCCGGCCGATTCAGGACGCCCTGACCCGCGGCATGGCGACCGTGGCGATCGACGGGCTCATGGCCGTGATCGCGCTGGTCATCCTGTTCTTCTATTCCGGTCTGCTGACGATGATCGTGCTCGCCTCCCTGGCGTTGAGCCTCATCGTCACCTTCGCCTTCTACCCCGTCACCCGGCACCGCTCGGAGGAGGCGATCGTGGCTCAGGCCAAGGAAAGCACGCACATGATCGAAAGCGTGCGCGCCTCCCGCACCTTGCGGCTGATGGGCCGGGAGGCCGAGCGGGAGGCCGCCTGGCGCAACCTGTTCGCCGAGGCGGTGAACGCCAACTTCTCCGTGGCCCGCTTCGATATCATCAAGTCCGCCGCCCAGGGCGCGATCACCACCGTGCAGACCATCGCCGTGGTCTATCTGGCCGCGCGCATGATCATCAATGGCGACGGCTTCTCGGTCGGCATGCTGTTCGCGTTCCTGAGTTTCCGCCAGACCTTCACCGATCGCGTGCTCGCCCTGATCAACGAGGCGTTCAATTTCCGCCTCCTGACCCTGCACCTGGAGCGTATCGGCGATATCGTTCATGCAGACCGCGAACCCGTCCCTGCCGCCGAGCCGCCCGAAGACGCCCCGGCGCCGAAAGGCGCCATCGAAGCCAGGGGTCTGCGCTTTCGCTATGGCGCCGGCGACCGCTTCGTTCTGGAGGATGCGGATCTGAGCGTCGGCGCCGGGGAGTTCCTCGCCATCACCGGGGCTTCGGGCGGGGGCAAGTCGACCCTGCTGAAATTGCTGCTGGGCCTATACGAGCCCACCGACGGCGAGATTCTCCTGGACGGCGAACCGCCCAGCCGCACCGGCTGGCGCGCCTGGCGCAGGCATATCGGCGTCGTCGCCCAGGACGATCAGCTGCTTTCGGGGACGCTGGCGGACAATATCGCCTTCTTTGATCCCGACATGGACATGGCGCGCGTCCATGAGGCCGCCCGCCAGGCCCGGGTCCATGACGACATCATGGCCATGCCCATGCAGTTCCTGTCCCTGGTCGGCGACATGGGATCGGCCCTGTCCGGGGGCCAGCGCCAGCGCGTTCTGCTGGCCCGCGCGCTTTACCGCCAGCCGTCCATCCTGATCCTGGACGAAGGCACGGCCAATCTCGACGCCGCCACCGAGGCGGAGATCGCCGACACCATCGCCGCCATGCCCATCACCCGCATCGTCGTGGCCCACCGCCCCGCCCTGGTGGAGCGCGCGGACCGGATGGTGGAGGTGAAGGGAGGGCGGATTCTGCCCAGGCCGTCCTGACCGGATGAGGGCGCAACGCCTTCAACGGCCTGGTGTATGATCCAGCTCGTCCAAACCACGTTTCAAGACGGCATGGGCGCTGAAACTTCGAAAAGTATTGCGAAAGCGATCATGCAGGCACAGGATGTGTAGCTTCGCTCCACAGGGGAGAATGCGCCTTGATTTTCGCTGTTGTTCTTTCGATCAGCCCCGCCGCGTGCGTGGACAGTCTTGGCGCCTATCTGGAGCCAGAAGCGCCGGAGCGCGCAGATATCGCCACTGAAGCGGGTTGCCTGTGGCCTGCTCTGGTGCAGAGAGCTCAAGGTGCGCTGGACCTGAACATGACGCAGCTGGCTGAGAGCATTGACGACGAGGCTCGCCCGGCGTGCCGGGCCCTTTGGTCGAACCTGTCCCGGGTGCTCAGCACTGCAACCTCTGCGGCCTGCCCAGAGAGCAGCGCAGGTCAGGTCAGGGATCAAGACATGATCGCACAATGCCATGCGGACCAGTCTGCGATGGAGCTGAGGGAGGCTCCAATCGTGAATGAATCGGACTGCCCGAACGCCGATTACACCGCCTTGATGCTGTCGGTCATCGTCCGGTTCGAAGGCGCTGCACTTCTCTTCAACGAGCTCCAGGCCGGACTGGCCGTGCCCGAGCGCTCCGCCGCATACTGGTCCGCCGCGTATTATCCAGCCCAGCATGCCGAGATGGCGCCCGAAATACAGGAGGCCTGGCTAGAAGCGGTGGAGGCGGCCGTCGCGGCCGGCGGTGCGGGGCCCTATCTGCAGGCCGCGCTCGCTGACCGGCTGGCGATTGCGCGGGACCAAGTGCAGCTCTACGGCTCACACACGCTTTGCGCCGAGGGTCAGGCCCGGCTCGAGCCTGCATTGGACGATGTTGCAGCCGCCGAAGCACGCCGGGCCGAGATCGGCCTTCCAGATCTCAGCGCCTTCTTGGATTCAAGAACTCGGTCGCTCTGCACACCGCACTAGGCCGTGCTCGCCGCTGGGACTGACACATAACCCAGGCCGCGGCGCCAAGCCCCCCTCGCCAAGCGGGGGGTTGCGCCCTAAACCTTCCCCTCGTGTTCAAGACGGTCTCAAATCTCGCCCGCCTGATGCGCGCAGCCTGGACGCTGGCGCGCCATGACGCGATTTTCCCGGTGGAATACCAGCAGGCCTTCCCGGCGCCCGCTCGGTTCCTGGGCCGGTTCGCACGTCTGATCGCCATTCGTGATCGCGCCGCCAATCCCGGCGAGCGCCTGGCCCACGCGCTGGAGCAGCTGGGTCCGTCCTATGTGAAGTTCGGCCAGATTCTCGCAAGCCGCGCCGACGTCATCGGCCCGAAATTCGCCCGCGGCCTGTCCCGGCTCCAGGACAAGATGAAGCCCTTCTCCAGCGAGCAGGCCCGCGCCATTCTGACTGAAGAACTCGGCGGGCCCGTGGAGGCTTTCTTCGCCGAGTTCGGAGAGCCGGTGGCCGCCGCGTCCATCGCCCAGGTCCACAAGGCGCGCACCACGGATGGGCGCGACGTGGCGGTGAAAGTGCTGCGCCCCGACGTGGAACGCCGCATCAAGCGCGACATTTCTGTCCTGCGCCTGGGCGCGAAGCTGGCCGAGGGCCTGTTTCCGCAGTCCAAGCGCCTGGAGCCGCGCGCCTTCGTCGAGACCGTATCGCGCTCGCTCACCCTGGAGCTGGACCTGCGCCTGGAGGCGGCCAGCGCCAGCGAGCTGGCCGAAGCGGCGACAGCCGCGGACAATTTCTTCATTCCCGAAATCGACTGGTCGCGCACCGGCAAGCGGGTCCTGACCCTGGAATGGATCGACGCCATCCCCATGACCGATATCGAGGCGGTCAAGGCGTCCGGTGCTGATCCGGTCAAGCTGGCCGCCGACATCACCGACGCCTTCCTCACCACGGCGCTGGAGCGCGGCGTGTTCCATGCTGATCTGCATGCCGGCAATCTGTTCGTGGGCCGGGACGGGCGTCTGTGGGCGGTGGATTTCGGCATTATGGGACGCCTGGGCAAGGCGGAGCGGCGCTATCTCGCCGAAATCCTCTACGGCTTCCTGAACCGGGACTACGACGCCGCCGCGCGCGCCCATTTCGAGGCCGGCTATGTGCCGGGACGCCATTCCAAGGCCGATTTCGCCAGCGCCCTGCGCGCCGTCGCCGAACCCATATTCGGCAAGACCGCCGCCGAGACGCCCATGAGCAAGGTCCTGCTGCAGCTGTTCGACATCACGGATCTGTTCGACATGCACCTCCAGCCCCAGCTGGTCATGCTGCAGAAGACCATGGTTCAGGCCGAAGGCGTGTGCCGCACGCTCACCGATGACCACAATATCTGGGAGGCCTCCGCCCCGGCCGTGGAGCGCTTCATGCGCCGCGAGCTCGGGCCCGAGGGCAAGATCCGCGACGCGGTCGAGGAGCTGGACCGGGTGCGTGAAGCCGTGCTGACCCTGCCGGACACGCTGGAGCGTCTGTCCGCGGCGGCGGAACGGGCGGCCGCAGCGCCCGAACCGGCGACGCCCAAGCGCCACCCCGTGCTGTGGACGCTCGCAGGCGTCGGCCTCCTGGCGGTCGGCGCGGCGGGCGCCCTGATCGCCGTCAACGCGTTCGGGATTGCAATGTAAGCACGGGTGTGCTTATATTTTGTCTCCGCAACGAGGTGCCCCATGACCGTCTCTGTGAAGCTGACCAAGCAAGGCAATTCCACAGGCCTGCGCCTGCCCAAAGACATTCTTGAGCAGGCTGGCCTCGCGCGTGGCGACGAAGTGTTTCTCGAGGTCGCCGACGGTCGGGTGACGCTCACCAAGGCCGACGCGCCCTACAATGCGGCCATGGACGCCTATGCCGAGTGCCGCAGCCGCTATGCGAGGACGCTCCACGCGCTGTCCAAATGACCGGGACGATCCTGCTTCCGCCCCTGGCGGCGGTGCTGGACGCCTACGCCAGGGAGATGGCGGAGACCGGAGGCGCGTTCGGCCTGCGCGATGAAGGCGGCCTGGAATCAGCGCTCGGACGGGCGGAGGCCAAGATCGCCTACGCCGATCCGCCGCCCGGCGTTCACGAAATCGCCAGCGCCATTGCGTTCGGCATCGCCAAGAACCATCCCTTCGTCGACGGGAATAAGCGCATGGCCTTCATCACGGCGTTCGTGACCCTGCGGATCAATGGATGGTATCTCGACGCCAGCGAGCAAAATGCGACGGACACGGTTTTAGGGCTCGCTGAAGGACGTATCGGAGAGTCCGCCTTTGCGAGCTGGCTCAAGGAGCATTCGTACCGCATATGAAACGCATCCTCCTCATCATCGGCGGCGGCATCGCGGCCTACAAGTCGCTCGAGCTGATCCGGACGTTGAAGAAGCGCGGCATCGCTTCACGCTGCATCCTGACGGACGCCGGCAAGCAGTTCGTCACGCCCATGAGCGTGGCGGCCCTGTCCGGCGACAAGGTCTATGACGACCTGTTCTCCCTGACCGACGAAGCGGAGATGGGCCATATCGAACTGTCGCGCTCGGCCGATCTGGTCGTGGTCTGCCCGGCGACCGCCAATCTCATGGCCAGGCTCGCCGGGGGCCTCGCCGACGACCTCGCCTCCACGGCGATGCTCGCGACCGACAAGCCGGTGCTGATGGCGCCGGCCATGAATGTGCGCATGTGGGAGCATCCGGCCACGCGCCGCAATGTGGAGACCCTGCGCGGCTGGGGCGTCACGGTGCTGGAGCCCGACGAGGGCGAGATGGCCTGCGGAGAATTCGGTCCGGGCCGCCTGCCGGATCCTGAACGCATCGCCGACGCCGTGGAGGCGGCGCTGAAGGCATGAAGACGCCCACCGCCGTCGTGACCGCCGGCCCGACGCTGGAGGCCATCGATCCCGTGCGCTTCCTGTCCAACCGCTCCTCGGGCAAGCAGGGCTACGCCATCGCAGCCGCCCTGCGCGACAAGGGTTTCGACGTTACGCTGGTGTCCGGACCTGTCGCACTGGACGATCTGGCGGGCGTGACCATGGTGCGTGTGGAAAGCGCGCTGGACATGCTGGCGGCGGTTCAAGGCGCCTTGCCGGCGGATGTCTTCGTCGCAGTCGCAGCGGTCTCTGACTGGCGTCCGGCCGAGACCGCGCCGCGCAAGCTGAAGCTCGACAAGGCCGGACTGACATCGCTCGCGCTGGTCGAGAACCCCGACATCCTCAAGACCGTCTCCAACCTCGCCCCGCCGCGCCGCCCGCACTTGGTCGTCGGATTTGCGGCTGAAACCCATGACGTCGCCGAGCTCGCTCGCGAGAAACGTCTGCGCAAGGGCTGCGACTGGATCATGGCCAATGACGTGTCCGGAGACGCCATGGGCGGGGCGGACAATGCGGCCCTTCTGATCACCGATGACGGTGAAGAGACCTTCGAACGCGCCGCCAAGTCCGAAATCGCAGCCCGGCTCGCCGCGCGTATTTCAGAGGCGGTCGCCCGCACCGATTGAGCCCGGTTTGCATCGGGAGAAGCTAGCCTGTTAGCGTCCCGTCGATCTGACCGCCATCGATACGGAGACACGCCATGAAGACGATCCTCACCGCCGCCGCTCTGGGTTTCGCCGCGCCGGGCCTCGCAATTGCGCAATGCTATTCCGTCGCCGAAGACGGCCAGGAAGCCTCGATTATTGACGGCTATGTCCTGACGGAAGCAACCGCGCTGCCTGGCCTGATGGACGCTCCGCCGCTCGAAGAGGGTGCGGTCGGCATCATGTGCGACCGCGATACGATCGTGCCCGACGCCAATGACTTCGAAGTGCTCTACCATGCCCCGCTCTATATCCGCTCCGCCTCCGGGGACGAGGTGACTGTCCTGGCGCTGGGATATTCCGACGGCAATTACGTCGTCCAGCTGCCGCAGGGCTCCATCAATGACGACGAGCGCGCCGCGATCATCGCCGCGCTCGAAGGCTTCAATGAAGGGGAAGCCGCGCTCCAGGCCTACCGCGCCGAGCAGGAGGCTGCTGAAGGCGACGGCTGAGCCTTGAAGAGCTGACGCGGCGCACGAACCGGGCTAAGCCTCCTGGCGCTCAGTAATTCAAGCGCCAGGAGGCTTCATGGTTCAGGTTCGGGTCAAACCCCTTCCCCATTATGACGGGCTGGACTTGCCCCGTTACGAAACCTCCGGCTCGGCCGGGATGGATCTGCGCGCCGCCCTGGCCGAAGACGAGCCGGTCACGCTCCAGCCCGGAGAGTGGCGCCTGATCCCGACCGGTCTCGCGATCGCCCTGCCGGACGGCTATGAGGCCCAGATCCGCCCGCGCTCGGGCCTGGCGGCGAAACACGCGATCACCTGCGTGAATACGCCAGGCACGGTGGACAGCGACTATCGCGGCGAGATGCGGGTCAATCTGATCAATCACGGGCGGGAACCCTTCACCATCCAGCGCGGCGAGCGCATCGCCCAGATGGTCATCGTCCCGGTCATTCAGGCGGTATGGGACGAGGTCGACAGCCTGGACGAAACCGAACGCGGCGCTGGCGGCTTCGGGTCGACGGGACGCTAAAGCCCCAGCCGCCGCGCCACGCCGCCTAGCTGAGCCCGCTGCAGCGCGACCGCGAACCGGCCGGGCGTCAGCCTCAGCCGGTCCGCCGCTGTCATGAGCGCGGCGCGGGTGTCGTCGGGCCTTCGTGACAGTTCGCTGCCAAGCAGCTCCGCCGTCGGCCGGGCGTAGAGGCCCATCGGGCTAAGCACCTTGCGGGGGAAGTCCTTCATGTTCTCGGTCAGAATGAAGGCGGCCCCGGACGCGGCGGCCGCACGCATGACATGGGCGTCGTCCGGGTCAGGCAGGCGCCGCGCGGGCAGCTGAACCGTCTCCGACATCTCAACCGGGACCATCGCTTCGGGAAACGCCGCCTCCAGCGCGGTGACGATGCGCGCGGCTTCCCCGGCGCCGTCGCGGCCCGCTTCGTTCGAGACGATGCGGGCGTGGGCGTGGCCGGTCTCGAACAGGACTTTCTCAGACCAGCGCGGAAAGATCAGGCCGGCCTCGGCCAGACTGAGCACCAGATGACGCTTTAACGCGCCGGCGAGCACGCAGGCGTCGATGAAGACCGCCGGGCTGTCGTCTGGACCGCTCACCGATCCCCGCCGAGATGCGGAGCGTCGATCTTAGCCAGCTCCGTCAATGCGGCGGCGCGGCGGCGGGATCGGGCATCGGCGCACGCCTTGACCGCTTCGGCGTCGACCACCCGCGACCCAGGCTTTCCGCCGGCATCCAGCTCCCCTAGCGCGATCAGGCGCTCCAGGCCCCAGGCGTCCACGCCCAGCGCCGCCACGGCCGCGTCCTGACCGATGGTCTGGCTCACCGGTCGAGACCCGGCGGAGCCGGGTCGCAGAAGCTGGTCACTTCGAACAGGCGCGGATCGGTGATGATGTCGGTCGGCCGCAAGGCATGGGACAGTTCCAGCCCCTCCAGCGTCCGCGCCCGCGACAGCGCCACATAGGCCTGCCCATGGGCGAACAGGCGCCGGGACACGTCCAGGAACACCCGGTCCAGCGTCAGGCCTTGCGACTTGTGAATGGTCATCGCCCAGGCCAGACGTAGCGGATACTGGGCGTAGGAGCCGACGGTCTCGCGCTTCAGCTTGCCGGTCTGGGTATCGGCGGCGTAGCGCATGCGCTCCCAGGTGACCTTCTCGACATTCACGTCCTCGCCATTCACATGGACCTTGATGCCGCCATCGCCTGTAAAGCCGATCACCTCGCCGATGGAGCCGTTTACATAGCGGCCGGCAGGATCATTGCGGATCATCATCACCCGGGCGCCGGCCTTCAGGATCAATGGATCATCGGTGGGAAACAGGCGCGGATCGAACTCGCCCTCCACCTTGCCCGCGAAGCCGCGCGGCTCTCCCACGAGGCCGTCAAGCCGGGCCTGATTGATGGCCCCGGCGGCCTGATTGGTGGCGGTCAGCACCACATGGGTGGCGCTGGCCTCCAGCCCGTTGCGGCCGGTCACGCGGGCGTTCAGACGCTCGACCAGCTCGGCGTCGAGCTCGCCGTCGCGCACCGCGTTGAGGACCTCCACAAACTCGGGGTCTGACTGGCGGTGCACGGTCTGCAGCTCGACCATTGTGAAGCCGGCGTCGCGGAAGGCCGGCGCGTGGAAGAAGAAGGGCCCGCCATAGACATCCTCCAGGAAGGCGCCTTCCTCCCCTTGTGCGATCGGCGGCAGCTGAGCCAGGTCCCCGACCAGCACCAGCCGCACGCCGCCGAAGGGCTCGTGGCTGTCGCGGTTCAGGCGCAGGCTGGCGTCAACGGCCTGCATCATGTCGGAGCGCACCATGGAGATCTCATCGATCACCAGGGTGGACAGCGCCTTCACCGCCCGGGCGTTGCGCAGGCGGCGCACATCGCCGGGCGTGATCAGGCGCGGCGGCAGGCGGAAGAAGCTGTGAAGCGTCTGGCCGCCCGCATTCATCGCCGCCACGCCCGTGGGCGCCAGCACCGCAGCTTTCGATCCAAGCCGCTTCAGGATGGCGCGGGTGACCGTCGTCTTGCCGGTTCCGGCCCGGCCGGTCAGGAAGAGATGCGCGCCGCCCTCCACGGCGAAATCCACCACGGCCTGCTGCTGAGGCGAGAGAGTCGGGGCGGCGGCGGCGCTGAGCACAGGCGAAATCCCTTGATCTGAACTGGCGACACAGTGGCGCGCTTCCCCGGCCATGGCCAGCGCTCGGGCTGAGGCGCGCCGGGGATGACGGACGGGTCAGGCCGGCGCGACCATTTCCGCGATACGGTCGGCGAAGATGCGACCCGGGCGGGTGAGGTGGAGCCGGCCGCCCGGACCTTCGTTGAGCACCCCCTGCACGCACAGGCCCACGGCGCTCTCCATATCGACGCCGACGCTGGTTAGCGCCTCGATCCTCGCCGGCGTGATGCCCTCCTGAACCAGGCGCAGGCCCATGAGCGTGCGTTCGACGGCCTCATCGCGCGGCGACAGGATTTCGGTCACTTGCGCGGCGCCGGACGCGGCGCCGGCGATATAATCCGCCGGCTTGCGCGCCGCTTCGGCCGCCAGGCGCCCGCCCGTCTTCGCCGCACCGACGCGCGAATGGGCGCCGGGGCCGATGCCGATCCAGTCCGCGCCCTCCCAGTAAAGCCGGTTGTGCACCGACTGGTGAGCGGGACTGCGCGCATGGTTGGACACTTCATAGGCGGGCAGGCCGGCGGCCTCGGTCAGATCTTGCGTGATCTCGAACATGTCCGCCGCGGCGTCTTCCACGGGCGGGACGAGCTCGCCGCGGTCCAGCCGCTTCTGGAAGGCCGTGCCCGGCTCGATGGTGAGCTGATAGGCCGACAGGTGGTCAGGCTGAAGACCCAGCGCCTGGCCAAGCTCACGCTCCCAGTCCGCCGGGCTCTGCCCCTCGCGCGCATAGATGAGGTCCAGGCTCACCCGCTTGAACAGGCCGCGCGCCGTCTCAAACGCGGCGAGCCCCGCAGCGGCGTCATGGTCGCGGCCGAGCGCTTTCAAGCTGGCGTCGTCCAGGGCCTGCACGCCCAACGAGACGCGCTCGATACCGGCGCCCGCGAGGCCTTCAAAGCGCGCCGCCTCGTTGGGATTGGCCTCCAGCCCGATCTCCGCGCCCGGCTCGATCCCGAACAGCGCGTCCGCCCGCTCCAGAATCGCTGCGACCGCGGACGGCGCCATCAGGGACGGCGTGCCGCCGCCGAAATGCACGCTGGCCAGCGGGCGCTGTCCGATCCGGTCCCGCCAGGCGGACAGATCGGCCAGCATGGCGTCCAGCAACGCGGCCGGCGTTCCGTTTGCAGCCTTGTAGACATTGAAATCGCAATAGGGACAGATCCGCGCGCAATACGGCCAGTGAATATAGAGACCCAGGCGGTCTTCAGCTTCGCTCATGCGCCGAACACGTCCGCGACCAGCTGGCGGAAGGCGTCGGCGCGATGGCTCATGGCGTGCTTCTGGCCGGGGTCCATTTCCGCGAACGTGACGTCATGGCCGTCGGGGATGAAGATCGGATCATACCCAAAGCCCTTGTCGCCGCGCGGCGGGAAGGTGAGCGTTCCGCGCACCTCGCCCTCATAGACACGGGTGTCTCCATCGGGGTGGGCGAGCGCCAGGGCGCAGACGAAGCGCGCGCTCATATCTGTGGCGCCTCGCCCCTCCAGTTCGGTGCGCACCTTCTCCATGGCGGCGTGGAAGTCGCGCGGCTCACCGGCCCAGCGCGCGGAGTAGATGCCCGGCGCGCCGTCCAGAGCGGTCACCTCCAGACCGGAATCGTCGGCCAGAGCGACCAGCCCGGAGGCCTCCGCCCCGGCCTTCGCCTTGAGCAGGGCGTTGCCGATGAAGGTTTTCTCTGTCTCCTCCGGCTCAGGCAATCCAAGCGCATCGGCCCCCTCTGCGGACAGTCCATAAGGGCCGATAAGGTCAGCTATCTCCCTGATTTTGCCCGCGTTGTGACTGGCGATGGCCCATTTGGGCGCGCGACTGAAGACATTCATGCATAGCTGCCCTTACTGAAACACATATCGCCTTTCGAAAAATTCATATCGTTTTTCGATGTTTTTTTGTTGCAAAGCGATAGGCGCTCATCTACATAGGATCTCGAGGCGAGCGGGAAACACCCTGAACGCCTCCGGCGAGACACCGGCGTAACAAGGACCGGAGCCGCCGAAAAGGTTGGTCGACAAGAACGCAAGGAGAGTATGAGATGGTCAACGCACAGAACAACGCCGGTCACACCGCTATCGCGATGGTGATCAATCTGGCCCTGATCGCCGCGGTTTCCGCCGGCATCGTGGCTGCGGTCAGCTCGCTGGTCGGGTAAGACCTTGAGTGAAGACGGCGAACGGCCGGACGCCTCGCCCCGCCCCTGACCTCCCCGCAGGGATGACGGAGCGAAACGTCCGGCCCAAGCCTGTCTCAACAGGCGGCCGATACCGGCGACGCCTTGAAGGGGGGAAGATGAGAACGCTCGGACCAGGATCGCTGGCCTCGCTGCTGAAGCTCTTCCTCGACATCGTCTATTACGTTCTCTGGGGCCTTCTGGGCCTGGCGAGCCTCATCATCGTGATGATCATGGCCGCCGGTCTGTACCGGCTCACGGGGCTGAGCCCGGAGCTGCCGGGCGCCTTCGAACAATTCCTCGCCGCCGAGATCGTGGTGGCCATCCCCATGGGGATCGTGGCGCTGGGCGCCATCATCTTCATCATCGACCGGCTGCGGCGCATTTTTGCGACGCTCACCGCCGGCGACCCCTTCGTTCCCGAGAACGCCAATCATCTTCGCGCCATCGCCGCGGGCATCGCCGTTTATCAGGTGCTGAGCTACGCCTCACACGGCGTGATCGCGCTGGTGTTCACCCTGTCAGGCAGCCCGGTGGAGAGCGGATCGCGCGTGGCGCCGGAATTTTCCTTCAATCTGGGCGCCTGGTTCGCCGTTCTGGCCTTCTTCGTGCTCGCCGAAGTGTTCCGCGAGGGCGCCCGCCTTCGCGACGAACAGAAATTCACGATCTAGGGAGGACGTCGCCATGCCGATCCGCGTCACCCTGGACCGGATGCTGCTTGAACGCCGCATGTCGCTGACCGAGCTGTGCGACCGGGTGGGCATCACCATGGCCAATCTGTCGATCCTGAAGACCGGCAAAGCCAAGGCGGTGCGCTTTTCCACTCTGGAGGCGCTGTGCAAGGAGCTCAATTGCCAGCCCGCCGACCTTCTGGTGTTTGAAGACGGCGATGATGAGGAGGACGGCGGCGAGACCTAGGGTCCCGCCGCCGCTTCACGCCTATTCTTGAGGCTGCTGACCGGCCGCGCCAGGCGGCGGGGCCTGCTGGAACGCCAGGGCGGTGATCGTCTCGCCCTCCATGCCGATCGCCCACACGGTCCGCACGTTCTCGAACTCGACCAGATAGACGTCAGCGCCCTGCTGGCTGGTCTGATAGATCACATCGTTGAGCGCGCCGGCCTGGGCGAAGAACTGATCGACCATGGCCTGCTGGCCGGACACCGCCTCGGCGAGCTCGGGAGAGAAATTGCTGGTGTCCGGCTCACCGGTGCGAAGGTCGGCGATGGTCGCCTCCAGAACCGGCTGGGTCGCCGGCGCCTCGCTCTGAAGCGCGGCGGCTTCGGCGGGCGCTGCGGAGAGGGCGGACACGGACGTGAAAACGCCCGCCGCCAGAGCGGCGGCGAGTATGGTGCGCAATGTCATGGGAAGTCCTTTAAGCGTTGCTTCAGCTTGCTCGTCGGACCTTCAGCCTAACAGACATGACCCAGGACGAAAGGGAAGCGTCAGCGCCTACCCCTTCAACGCCGCGAGCTGAGCTGCGCACAGCTCGCCGACGCCCTTTTCGGCCAGGGCGAAGATCTGGTTGAACTGGTCCCGGCTCATGGGCCGGTCCTCGGCGGTGGCCTGGACCTCGATCACGCCGCCGTCCGACGTGAGTACGAAATTGGCGTCGGTTTCGGCGACCCGATCTTCTTCATACTCCAGGTCCAGACGGCACTCACCGTCCACGACCCCGGCGGACACGGCCGCGAGCTGGGCGTGGATCGGATCGGTCTTGAGGACGTCTTCCTCGATGAGGTAATTCACCGCGCGCTTCAGCGCGATCCAGGCGCCGGTGATGGCCGCCGTGCGCGTGCCGCCATCGGCCTGGATGACATCGCAATCCACCGTGATCTGCCGCTCACCCAGCGCCTTGAGATCCACGCAGGCCCGAAGGGAACGCCCGATCAGGCGCTGGATTTCCTGGGTGCGCCCGGACGGCTTGCCGCTGGTCACTTCCCGGCGTGTACGCGTATGGGTGGCGCGCGGCAGCATGGCGTATTCCGCCGTCACCCAGCCTTTGCCACGCCCACGCATCCAGGGCGGCACGTTGTCCTCGACCGAGGCGTTGCACAGAACCTTCGTATTGCCGAACACGGCCAGGCAGGAGCCTTCGGCGTAGGGGCTGAAATCCAGCTCGAAGCGGACCGGGCGCAGGGCGTCGGCGGGGCGGTTTTCGGGGCGCATGGTCTGTCTCCGGTCAGGTCGGTCAGGAATGATCGACTGCTCCTAACCCGGATCGACCCGGACGGCCAGAACCAGCCGTCAGAGCGATTGCAGGGCGGTGCGGAGCAAACTAACTGTTAGTCCATGAGCGATCATCCGCGTCTGTCACCGTCCCTGGCCGAGCTGGACCAGCGCTCGCGGCAGATTTTCCGCGAGCTGGTGGAGGCTTATCTCGATACCGGCGAGCCTGTGGGCTCGCGCACCCTGTCCAAGCGCGGGACGGTGACGCTGTCACCCGCCTCGATCCGCAACACCATGTCCGACCTTGCGGCGGTGGGCCTGCTGACTGCGCCCCATTCCTCGGCCGGGCGCCTGCCGACCCATGCCGGTCTGCGCCTGTTCGTAGACGGGCTGTTGCAGGTCGGCGATCTGGACAGCGTGGAGCGCGGCGAAATCGAGGATCGCGTCGCCTCCGCCGGGCGCCGCCCTGAAGAAGTTCTGAGCGAAGCCTCCAACCTGTTGTCGGGGCTGGCGGGCGGCGCCGGTCTTGTCGCCAGCCCGGAAAGCGAGGCGCCGCTGCGCCATGTGGAGTTCGTGAACCTGTCGCCCAACGAAGTGCTGGCCGTGCTGGTCAGCGAGGATGGCCAGGTGGAGAACCGCTTGATGCGCGCTCCGGACGGCCTGCCCCCGGCCGCCCTGATCGAGGCGGGCAATTATCTCTCAGCCCGACTGCGCGGACGTACGCTCGCCGAAGCGCTGAAAGAGATCACGCAGGAGATCGCGGCGAAACAGGCCCAGCTGGACGATGCGGCCGCGCGTCTGGTCTCCCAAGGCCTCGCCGACTGGGCGGGACCGGACAATCGCAACCTGATCGTGCGCGGCCAGGGCCGGCTTCTGGAGACTGTCGAAGCAGCCGAGGATCTGGAACGCATCCGCATGCTGTTCGACGACATCGAGCGCAAAGAAGGCCTGCTGGCCCTGCTCGACGAGGCCCGCGCCGGGCAGGGCGTGCGCCTGTTCATCGGCTCGGAGAACCCACTGTTTTCCCTGTCAGGTTCCAGCGTCATCGTCGCGCCCTACCGTAATTCCGACAATCGGATCATCGGCGCCATCGGCGTGATCGGTCCGACCCGCCTGAACTATGCCCGCGTCATCCCGCTGGTCGATTACACCGCTCAGGTGGTCGGCCGCCTGCTGGGACGTCCACGCTGACCCCTTGACGATCCGCTCCATCGACTTGATCTAAGCGCCCATGACCGACGACACCCAAAAGCCTGACGAGGCCGAGGCGGCGAAAGCCGGCGAGGCTGAAACCGAAGCGGCCGGGAGCGAAGCGCCCGGAGCCGAAGCCCGTGAGTCTGACGCCGAGGCCGAAGCCCCAGCGGCTGAGGACGAGGCCGGCAAGCTGCGCGATCAGCTCCTGCGCGCCCTGGCCGAGGTGGAGAACACCAAGAAACGCGCCGCGCGCGATGTGAAGGAGGCGCGTGAATACGCCGTCACCGGCTTTGCGCGCGACATGCTGGACGTGGCCGACAATCTGGCGCGCGCGCTCGGCAGCCTGGACGACGAGACCAAGGCCCAGGCCGGCCCGGCCCTGCAGACTCTTCTGGAAGGCGTGGAGCTGACCGAACGGCGCCTGGCCTCCACGCTGGAGCGTCATGGCGTCAAGCCGGTAAACCCGGAAGCGGGTGAGCCGCTGGATCCCAACCGCCACCAGGCGGCCGCCCAGGTGCCCGCAGATCAGCCCAAGGGAACCATCGCCCACGTGATGCAGCCCGGCTATGTGATCGGTGAGCGCATCCTGCGCGCGGCGACCGTCGTGGTCAGCGCCGGACCGGCGCAAGGCGCCAAGCCCGCCGAGGCGCCGGCTGCAGATGGCAGCGAGGGCAAGCCCAGGAATGGCGGCGTGGACGTCAGCGCCTGAGGCCGCAGGGCATAGAATGCGAAAAGGGCGGCTCCGTCTGGAGCCGCCCTTTGCGTTTCAGGCCTGAAGCCCGGCCGACTAGCGGCGGCCGCGCGTGCGCGGTTCGCCGTTCTGCCACCAGGTCGAGCCGTCCCGGTAATCTTCATACCAGTAGCGCTGATTGTACTGGTCCCAGTAGAGCTGGGAGTGGTTGGCGTTGTTCGGGTTGTGCCCGCATCCGCCCGGGCGCTGGCAACCCACGACGGCGCCAGCTGCGGCGCCGAGGCCAGCACCGATGAGCGCGCCGGTCTGGGCGTCGCCGGAGCCCACATTGTTGCCGATGACAGCGCCGGCCACGGCGCCGACCCCGGCGCCCACAGCGGCGCCCTGGACGCCCTGGTTGGTGGCGCAAGCCGTCAGCGCCAGCGGCGCGGCGGCCAGAAGAACAAGCTTGCGGATCATGAGGTCAGTCTCCCGAAAATCCTGCCGGAATGGACTGTCCATCCCGTTGCGCCTGAATGACAGCAGATCGCGGCTGAATTGGGGCTGAACACAGCCTGCATGGAGCGTTCATGCGCAGCCCTCACGGGTTCACCCGCCTCAAGGTCAGATTGATCCGGCCCGGGCGCCAGTCCGGCGGCAGGAGCCGGCTCGTGCCCGGATAGATCCGGTCCACGCCGTGATGACACCGGCGCGCCTCACCGCCCAGCACCACCACATCGCCGGAGGACAGCACGAAGGACGCCGTGGCCCCTTTGCGCGTCGGCCCGCCCAGGCGAAACCGCGCCTTGTCGCCAAGCGAGACCGAAACGACCGGCGCGTTCACAGCCTTCTCGTCATTGTCCACGTGAAGGCCCATGCGCGCGCCCGCCTCGTACCAGTTCACAAGGCAGGCCTCCGGCGGATCGGACCATCCCGTTTCGGCCTCCCAGAGATCCATCAGCACCTGAGGCATGGCTGGCCACGGCTCGCCCGTGACCGGATGGACGGGCTCGTAGCGATAGCCCCTGTCCTTGTCAGTCACCCAGCCCAGCGGCCCGAAATTGGTCATGCGCACGCTGAGCGGCTTGCCCGTTCGCGGCATGGCCGGCTGATAAAGCGGGCTGGCGGCGACGCCGTCGAGAACGGCCTTCACAAGCTCAGCCTGAGCGCCGGGATCGAAGTATCCGGGCAGGAGCCTGAAGCCCTCGGGCGTCTGAAACACGGTCATGGCCGGACCCTCTTGAGGAAATCGCGGCTCTGCAAGGCCCCGGCTGTTCTTGCAGGAATCTCCCGCGCGCCCTTGCGCCCTACCCCGCCCCTTCCTAAATCGCGCTGCAGAGCGCGCTGGCTTCACGTCGGCGTGAAGATTGAAACCTTCCAGGCCGGCTTGACCGGTATTGAGTATTGACCGCGAACGATCCGGGGGGCGGCTCCGGGACAGGCCGGAGCGCTACGGGCTCCGCCGCCAGCCTCCGCCCCGCCGCAAGCAAGGAGAAAGACCCGCGATGAGCAAGGTAATCGGCATCGACCTCGGCACGACGAACTCGTGCGTGGCCGTCATGGACGGCAAGACCTCCAAGGTCATCGAGAATTCCGAAGGCATGCGGACGACCCCGTCCGTGGTCGCCTTCACCGAAGACGGCGAGCGCCTGATCGGCCAGCCCGCCAAGCGTCAGGCCGTCACCAATCCTGACCACACCTTCTTCGCCATCAAGCGCCTGATCGGCCGGACCATGAGTGATCCGACCGTGAAGAAGGACAAGGACATGGTGCCCTACGCCATCGTGGATGGCGGCAATGGCGACGCCTGGGTCCAGGGCCGCGACAAGAAGTACGCCCCGTCCGAAATCTCCGCCTTCATCCTGCAGAAGATGAAGGAAACCGCTGAAAGCTATCTCGGCGAAAAGGTCGAGAAGGCCGTCATCACGGTTCCTGCCTATTTCAACGACGCCCAGCGTCAGGCCACCAAGGACGCCGGCAAGATCGCCGGGCTTGAAGTGCTGCGCATCATCAACGAACCCACCGCGGCCGCGCTGGCCTATGGCCTGGACAAGGGCGACAGCCGCACCATCGCGGTCTACGACCTGGGCGGCGGCACGTTCGACGTCTCGATCCTGGAGATCGGCGACGGCGTGTTCGAGGTGAAGGCCACCAACGGCGACACCTTCCTGGGCGGTGAAGACTTCGACCTGCGCATCGTCGACTATCTCGCCGACGAGTTCAAAAAGGAGCAGGGCATCGACCTGCGCCAGGACAAGATGGCGCTCCAGCGCCTGAAGGAAGAGGCCGAGAAGGCCAAGAAGGAGCTTTCGAGCGCCTCGTCCTATGAAGTGAACCTGCCCTTCATCACTGCCGACGCGTCGGGCCCCAAGCACATGAACATGAAGCTGTCCCGCGCCAAGCTGGAAAGCCTCGTGGAGGATCTGGTCAAGCGCACCATCGATCCGTGCAAGGCGGCCCTGAAGGACGCCGGTCTGTCGGCTTCCGACATCGACGACGTGGTGCTGGTTGGCGGAATGACCCGCATGCCCAAGGTCCAGGAAGCCGTGAAAGGCTTCTTCGGCAAGGAGCCGCACAAGGGCGTGAACCCCGATGAGGTCGTCGCCATGGGCGCGGCCATCCAGGCCGGCGTGCTGCAGGGCGATGTGAAGGACGTGCTGCTGCTGGACGTGACCCCGCTGAGCTTGGGCATCGAGACGCTCGGCGGCGTGTTCACCCGCCTGATCGACCGCAACACCACCATCCCGACCAAGAAGTCCCAGACCTTCTCCACCGCCGACGACAACCAGTCGGCCGTGACGATCCGGGTCTTCCAGGGTGAGCGGGAAATGGCGGCGGACAACAAGCTGCTGGGCCAGTTCGATCTGGTCGGCATTCCGCCCGCCCCGCGCGGCGTTCCGCAGATCGAGGTCACCTTCGACATTGACGCCAATGGCCTTGTAAACGTGTCGGCGAAGGACCAGGCCACCGGCAAGGAGCAGGCGATCCGCATTCAGGCCTCCGGCGGTCTATCCGACGACGAGATCGAGAAGATGGTCAAGGACGCCGAAACCAACGCGGAAGCCGACAAGAAGCGCCGCGCACTGGTCGATGCGAAGAACACCGCTGAAGCCCTCGCCCATCAGGCGACGGCCCAGCTCGGCGAGTTCGGCGACAAGATCAGCCCGGCCGACAAGGAAGCCGTCGAAGCCGCGGTGAAAGAAGTCGAAGAGGTCAAGGATGGCGAGGATCTGGAAGCCATCCAGCAGAAGACCGCTGCGCTTCAGCAAGCCATGATGAAGCTGGGCGAAGCCATGTACTCCGCCCAGCAGGCGGGCGCCGAAGCTGAAGGCGGGTCGTCTGACGGAGCCTCCAGTGACGAGGACGTCGTCGATGCGGAATTCACCGAGGTGAAGGACGATGACGGCGACAATGACGAGAAGAAGAGCGCTTAAGGGCGTCTAGCCCTGGCGCAACCGACGCGGCCCCGTCCCGAGCCTTTGGGGCGGGGCCGTTTCGCTTCTGACACTCTCGATCCGGCTACGGCGAAATCATAATGAGCAAGCGCGACTATTACGAAGTTCTGGGCGTGGACAAGACCGCGGACGCGAAGGCGATCAAGAGCGCCTATCGCAAGCTCGCGATGAAATACCACCCCGACCAGAACCCCGACGACGCCGAGGCGGAGGCCAAGTTCAAGGAGGTCGGCGAGGCCTATTCGGTCCTGTCCGACGCCCAGAAGCGCGCCGCCTATGACCGCATGGGGCACGCCGCCTTCCAGAATGGCGGCGGCGCAGGCGGAGGCGGGCCGTTCGGCGGCGGGTCAGCGGCGGATTTCGCGGACATTTTCGAGCAGGTCTTCGGCGACGCCTTCGGCATGGGCCGGGGCGGCGGGCGCGGCCGTCGCAGCGGTCCCTCGCGCGGCTCCGATCTTCGTTATGACATGGAGATCACCCTCGATGAATCCTTCCACGGCAAGGATTGCGAGATTCGCATCCCCACCACGCTGACCTGCGAGCGCTGCGACGGCGACGGCGCCGAGCCGGGCACTGGGGTGACCACCTGCGACACCTGCCATGGCGCGGGGCGGATCCGGCGCCAGCAGGGCTTCTTCACCATGGAGCAGACCTGTCCGACCTGCGGCGGACGCGGCCAGTACGTCGAGACGCCCTGTCAGGAGTGCGACGGCGTAGGCCGGGTGCGCAAGATGCGCGACCTGCGCGTCCAGATCCCGCCCGGCGTCGAGGACGGCATGCGCATCCGTCTGGCTGGTGAAGGCGAAGCGGGCGCAAGGGGCGGGCCGCGCGGCGACCTCTACATCTTCGTGTCGGTGAAACCCCACGACATCTTCGAGCGCGACGGGCCAAACCTGTATTGCCGTGCGCCGGTGCCCATGACCACGGCGGCGCTGGGCGGGGAGATCGACGCGCCGACCATCGACGGCGGCAAGGTCCAGATCAAGATTCCAGCCGGCTCCCAGACCGGAGAACGCATGCGCCTGCGTCAGAAGGGCATGCCCAGGATCAATGGCGGCGGCGCTCGAGGCGAGATGTATGTCGAGCTGTTCGTGGAGACCCCGCGCAAGCTGACCGAGCGCCAGCGTGAGCTTCTGGAGGAGTTCTGCGAAATCTCCGGCGACGGCTGCAACCCGGAAAGCGAAGGCTTTTTCCGCAAGGTCCGCCGCTTCTGGGATGACGTCACCGGCGAGGATGACGACCACGGCGCCGGGCGGCGGTCCGGAGCCTAGCGCGCCTTTAGGTCCTTGTTCACCATGACGGCGGCTTACTGGATGACAGACTTCCGCCGTGTGAGCGCATGATGACCGACATCCAACTCAAAGCCAGCATAGCCGGGGCGTCTGGGCGCCTTGGCCGGGCGATCGCAGCCGAGCTGATCCGGCGGTCCGACACGGCGTTGACCGGCGCCATGGTCGGCGCCGACAGCGTCCATCTCGGGGCCGATATCGGCGAGCTCGCCGGGCTGCCCTGGTGCGGCGTCACTGCAGTGGTGTCCCTTGAGGAGGCGTGTGCGGGATCAGACGTCCTGATCGACGCGTCAGCCCCCCACGTCACCGCGGCGATCGCGACACGCCTGGCGGAAACAGGCGGGACGGCCTTCGTGACCGGGGTGACCGGGTTGTCTGAAGACCAGCAGGCTGCGGTGCAAGCCGCCGCCTCTGCGATCCCGGTGCTCCAGGCCAGCAATTTTTCCCTTGGTGTCGCAGTTCTGGAGCGCCTGGTGGCCGAGGCAGCGCGGGCGCTCGCCGACACCGAATTCGATCTGGAGATCAGCGAGACCCATCATCGAGGCAAGGCGGATTCCCCCTCCGGCACCGCCTTGAGCCTCGGGCGCGCAGCGGCCGCGGCGCGCGGAGTTGCGCTTGATGATGTTGCGGCTTTTGAGCGGCCGCGCACTGGCGCGCGGCGCCCGGTGGGCGAGATCGGCTTTTCCGCTGTGCGCGGCGGCGGCGTTGTGGGCGAACACGAGGCGCGCTTCCTGTCACGCTTTGAGGAACTGACCGTCAGCCATCGCGCCTTTGACCGCCACATCTTCGCCCGCGGCGCCGTCGAAGCTGCGCTGTGGATCAAGGGCAAGCCGGCTGGTCTCTACACGATGCAGGATGTCATCGGGTGACGCCGGCGGCGCCCGTTCGAAACGAGGGCCGGCGGGCCCTGTTCGAGACCCGGCTTTACGCCGCCTTTCCCCTGCCGCAGGCGGTGGCGACTGTCCTGATCGCGGCCGTCTTCTTTGGCGCCTATGCCGGCCTGAGCTACGGGCACGGCCGGCCGGTCCTGGAAGCGAGCGGGCTGACCGTGAACGCCCAGATCGCATTGATCATGAGCCTTCTACTGGCCACGGCGCTCGACCTGCCCGAACGCGCGCGGCGCATCTGGCTGCACGAGGCCGACGCCCTCAGAGCCACGCTGGAGCCGGCCGGCTCCTCGATTGTCGACGGGCTCGGTGTCGGCCAGCCCGCGCACAGTGCGGCGGCGAACTGGTTGTGGTTTGCGGGCGGGGCGGTCGTCGGGATGGGGTTCAACGCGCTGATGGTTTCAGGCTCCGGTGAAGACGTTCTCGCCTATATCGCCTCACCGGGGCTCTGGCCGCTTGTCGTGGCGCCCCTGCTGTTCGGGCTGGGCGGGCGGGCGATCCGGCTGATGACCGAGGACGATCGCACCATCTCATCCATGGTGGCCGATCACCTGATCGTGGACTTCGCCGATCTGGAGCGGCTGCATGTCTATGGCCGGGTCGGTCTGCGCAGCGGGCTGATCTGGCTGATCATGGCCGGTCTGGTGCTGGCTTTCCTCGCCGTCCAGGCCTCCGTCAGCGCTTCTGCGATTTCATTCTGCCTGGCCATCGCGGCCGCGCTCTGGTCCATGCTGACCCTTACGCGGCCTGTCGCCGCGAAGGTGGAGGCGGCCAAAGGCGCAGCCTTGCTTGAAGTCCGGCGCGATATCGTCAGGGTTCACAACGATGGCGGCGCGCCGCAAGGGCGCCTCGCCGATCTGGTGTCGTATGAGAGCTGGCTGGAGAGACGGCCCATCTGGCCGGTGTCCGCGCCGGTGACCCGGCGCTTCGCCCTCTACGGGCTTATCCCGGTGCTCGCCTGGTTCGGGGCGGCGGCGGCCGAGCTGGTGCTCGACGCCCTGGCCTGAGCCAGCCTCAGGCCGCGCCGAACAGCTCGAGCTGGCGATCATTCGCCGGGGATGGACGCATCTGGAAAGGGCGGCGCGACAGGGTCCGCTTGGGCGCCGGCGCCACGACCGCATCGCTGGTTTCGATCGTCAGGCCCAGATCGCGCGCCTTGGTGCGGATCGCCGCATCGGGACGCCCGAGCTTCAGGCTGATCAGACGCAGGGGCGCGCCACGCCGCGCCAGATCGCGCAATTGCTTGATCTCATCGCCGCGCCAGCGCTTGCCCGCATTACGGGAATAGCCGGCCGAGGCCTGGGTTGAGGAGTTTGCGTTTTGCATGGTCACCTCCGATCGTTGATGAGAACGTAGTGTGAACATGTGGATAAGTCAAGCGATGTTCTTTCTATGTTCTGGTTTGCGGCCTGACACGAAAAGACCCGCGTCCTCCCGGGCGCGGGTCCTTTCGATCCATCGCTGTGGATCAGCTCCTGTGAATAGCGGGGATAACCGGGCTTACCAGCTGCCGGTGTTCTCCATGCTGGCCCAGGGCTCCATGGGCTCAAGCGGGTCACCGGACTGGAGGAACTCCATGGACACTCCGTCCGGGGATTTCACGAACGCCATGCGGCCGTCGCGCGGCGGGCGCAGGATCGGGTAGCCCATGCCCTGGAGCCGCGCGCACAGGGCGTAGATATCGGCCACACGCCAGGCCAGATGTCCGAAATTGCGGCCGCCGTCATAGTCCTGCGGATCCCAGTTATGGGTCAGCTCGACCATGGGCAGGCCCGTCGGCAAGGGGCCTTCGAAGCCCTCCTTCAGCCCGGCCCGCAACAGATCATCGGGGCTGGCCAGAAAGATCAGGGTGAAGCGCCCCGCCTCGCTGTCGCGGCGGCGCACTTCGACGAGCCCCATGCCTTCGCAGAAGAAGCGCAGAGACTCCTCCACGTCCGTAATGCGCAGCATGGCGTGCAGATAGTCCATGACGGTCTCCGTCGGGGTTGCTGGTCTCAAAATCGGTGAAATCGGGGATCAGGCGTCGCTGTCCTGCGGATCCGGCCTCGCCCGGCGCGCCCACTTGGGGCGGCGGCGCCAGCCCGTGTCCTCGGGCAGCGGTTCTCCGCGCGCGCGCGCCAGGGCATGGTTGAAGGGTTCCGGTGTGCGCACATGATGCTGGCGTGCAAAGAAGGCCGCGACCAGGGCCCAGATCAGAACCAGACCGAAAAACAGCACGAACATATAGACATAGCCCGTCGTGCCGCCCCAGTCCGGCGCCCCGCCGGCGCGCCAGATCACCTCATAGACCGCCGGCACGGCGATCAGGGCGACCGGGCTGACCGCCAGCACCGCCGCTGAGCCGCCGGACCCATAGAGCGCCCAGCGCGGCTGGAAGCTTCGCACATAGATCGACACGAATTCCGGCTCGGAAACGCCGCTGACCGTCGCCGGCTTGCCCGTGACACGGGCGGCGTACTCCTCGCGCGCTTCCGCCTTCAGGGCGTTCGCCTTGATCGCCCACCATACAAGGGTGGCCAGGCTGAAGAGGGCCACGAGGGCGATGCTGGAATAGAGGCTCGCATAGAACATGGGCCCTGATTTAACGCGTCGCGGCCTCGTAGGCGAGCATGGCGCGCTTGCGCGGCACACCCCAGTGATATCCGGTCAGACGTCCATCACTGGACAGCACGCGGTGACACGGGATCAGCCAGCTCACCGGATTGGCCCCCACCGCAGCGCCCACGGCGCGGCTGGCCTTCTGAGTGCACACCTCGCGGGCGATGTCGGCATAGCTGACGGTATGACCGGACGGAATGCGAAGCAGCGCCCGCCAGACCTGCCGCCGCCAGGGCGTGCCATAGAGCGCGAGTGGAATCGCAGCTTCCCCCGGCGCGGCTTCGAAGATGCGCGACGCGAAGTCGGCTGCGGCGGCGTCATCGCGCGTCAGCCGCGCCTGGGGGAAACGCGCGGCGAGATCGGCCAGCGCTTCGTCCTCTTCGCCGGGATCCGCGAACGCCAGCGCCGACAGTCCGCGCGGGGCGATCAGGAACACGCCTGTTCCGAACGGCGTCGGCGCCTGGCCCCACCGCATCACCAGCTCCGCGCCGCCCGCTTTCACCGCACCCGGCGTGGCGGCCTCCTCCGCGATGAAAACGTCATGGAGGCGCGATGGGCCGGACAGGCCGCTTTCCAGAGCGGCGTCGAGCACGCTGGCGCCGTCGACCAGCAGCTTTCGCGCGCTGGCGTGGGTCAGCGCCTGAACGAACTTCTTCGGGCTGGTTCCGACCCACCGGGTGAAGACCCGCTGGAAGTGGTGGGGCGATAGGCCGGCGGCCCGCGAGGCGGCGTCGAGATCAGGCTGCTCGCGCCAGTGCTCGCTCAGATAATCCAGCGCTGCGGTGACGCGCGGATAGTCCGAGGCCCGCTGGGCGATGAGGGAGGGGGCGGTTGAGGTGTCCATGGCCGCAAGCCTTGCCCGAGCCTCGCCTTAAGCGCCACCCGGTTCTTGCGCAGACTCGAAGTCGCGATGCTTCAACGCCTTCTGGACCGCGGCGTGCACTGCTTCGGCCAGGGCCTCGCGCTCCTTCGGCGACAGCATGGACCCGATGATCAGGTGCTTGCCGGCATGGGCCAGACGCGTCTGCACATCCGGCTCGCCGCGCCCGACAATCTCCACCCGGGTGAAGGCGGCGGGTATGCGAAACGCCGTCTGGTGGCCGAACGGGCTGCGGCGCGCCACCCGGATCTCCTGGGGCGTGACCTGGATCGTCTCCAGCCGCCGGCCCTCGCGATAGGAGAAGCGGAAAGCGAGCCAGACCAGCAGCACATCCAGCCCGAAGAACCCGATCACCGGCCAGGCGCCCATGAGCATGAAGGCGATTCCGGCGGTGAAGCTCATGAGCCCGAGCGCGATCATCAACGCCAGGAAACCGGGATTGGGCAGGGAGCGGTTCGGACGCACCTCGGCGTCGAAATACAGCTTCTCCGCCCCGTCCAGCGGCGGCGCGTTCGGGTCGGCGGGCCAGGTCTCGTAAAGGCTGCGGCGTTCCATGGCGGACAGATTAGATCGCGACGGCCCTCAAGCGAACACCGTGACCATCTGCCGCCCCTTCACCAGACAGCGCCCGTCGGAGCTCCAGATCGTCATGGCCTGGCTGGAATAGCCATCGCGCGCATGGTCGGCGGTGGACTCCAGCAGGTACCAGCCGTCGGACGTGCCCAGATCATCGTCGAGCATGTCGACCATCCAGGTCATGCTCGACAGGGGCGCGAAATCGCCCATGGCCGTCGTGACCGCCGGCGGAAGCGCGTCGGCGAGACACAGCAGCGCCTCGATCCCGGAGCGCGAGGCGGGATCCTTGTGCCGCGTCCACAGGCGCAGCGGCGGGAAGGCCGCGTCGCCGGAGAAGGGCGGGGTCCCGCCCGCCGCTGGATAGAGCTGGAAGTTCGCAGTGAATTGCGGGGCTCCATTGGGAAAATCCAGACCGTCCGCGTCCGCCGGCGGCGCCGTCACGCCGTCCGGCAGTCCGGCCGGCTTCAGCGCCAGCGCGCTCGGGCGCGGTGCGGCGAAGGTGAAGATCGCTTCGGTCCCGATCCCGGCCTCCCCGGTCAGGCGGGTGCGCACGCTGGCCGCCGTCTTGCCGGACCGCAGCGGTTCAGCGGCAATGTCCACAGCGCCGGCGGCCGGGCCCACGAAGCCGATCAGCGCGCTGCGCAGCGGCTTATCATCAGCCAGCGTCGCCCGGGCGGCGCTCAGGCTCAGCGCCGTGCTCATCCCGCCATAGGCCGTTCGCCCCTGTTTCCAGGCATCCGGAATGTCCGCGCGCAAACCGGCGCCGGTCCGCTCGACAGCGTTCAGGAAGGCGGCGAAGCTCATGGTGGACCCCTTTCGGCAGCTAAGTGAACGCCGTTCACTGACGGCGTCGGAGGTAGGGGTTCCCGATCCCGACGGCAAGCTGCATCCTGCACGCCAGATGAACGCGCCGGCCTTTCTCACGCCCCATTGAACCGCTACCTGTCCCACCATGAACACGACCGCTCTCCTCCTCTCCGCCGCGCTGGCGCTCTTCACCGGAGCCCAGGACGCCGACCCGCAATCCGAGCCCTCGGCGGATGCGCCCGTGCCTGTCCAGCAGGATGAGGACGCGGAGGCGCCGGCGAGCGCCGATCCCGCCACGCCGCCCGAGCAACTGACCGACGCTGATTACGAGTCGATGCGCGCCGAAGCTGTGGCGCGCGAGACCGCCCGGGCCCAGGCCTGGTTTGACGCGCTCGACACGTTGCGCGCCGACTTCCTTCAGTTCGCGCCCGACGGCACGCAGACCTCCGGCGTGCTGAGCCTCGACCGGCCGGGCCGGGCGCGCTTCGACTACGACGATCCAAGCCCGATCCTTCTGGTGGCCGACGGGTCGACCGTCGCCGTCGCCGATTTCGAGCTGGAGACGCTGGACCGGGTCCCGCTGGGCGCGACGCCGCTGGCCCCGTTGCTCGACGCGGACGAGACCCTGGCTGAAACCGGCGCGGTGGCCGATGCCGGGCGGGCCGAAGGCCGGCTTTACCTGACGCTGGTGGATCCCGACGGCGAAACCGACGGCCGTCTGACCCTGATCTTCGACGACCCTGACGCCGATCGCGTGGCCACTGAGATGACGCTCGCCGGCTGGTATGCCGTGGACGCGCTGGGCGGCCTGACCGAGGTGCGCCTGTCAAATCAGGAGACGGGTGTGGATTTCGACCCGCGCCTGTTCATCCTGGATGATGACGATGTGTTCGCCGACGACCGGCGGCGGGGACGGCGGCGTTAGGGGCTACCCCTCGACCCCCGCCAGCGCCCTTGCGAACGCGCGGGCATCAAAGGCCTGCAGGTCCGCCTCGCCTTCACCCACGCCGATGAAGTGGATGGGCAGGCCGAACTTCTCGGCCACCTGAACCAGCGCGCCGCCTTTGGCCGTGCCGTCCAGCTTGGTCATGATGATGCCGGTCACATTCGCGGCCTCCATGAAGGCCTCGGCCTGGGAGATGGCGTTGGAGCCGACCGTGCCGTCGAGCACCAGCACGACATGGTGGGGTGCGCTTTCATCCTGCTTCTTGAGAACCCGGACGATCTTCCTGAGCTCGTCCATGAGCTCGGCCTTGTTCTGCAGCCGGCCTGCGGTATCAACGAGCACGGCGTCAGCCCCGTCGCGTTTGGCCTGAGCGACCGCATCGAAGGCCAGACCGGCCGCGTCCGAGCCGATGGGCCGCGACAGGAAAGTCGCGCCGGCGCGCTTCGACCAGACCTCCAGCTGCTCCACGGCGGCGGCGCGGAAGGTGTCGCCGGCCGCCGTGATCACGTCGCCGCCTTCGCGCGTCATCTTCACCGCGATCTTGCCGAGCGTGGTGGTCTTGCCCGAGCCGTTCACGCCCACGAACAGAACGACCTGCGGGCTGGGCCCGCTCATGTCCAGCGGGGCTTCATAGGGCAGCAGCGTCTCGGCCACCACATCCGCGAGAGCCTGCTTGATCTCCTCAGGGCTGACATCCTTGTCGAACCGGTCCTTCGCCAGCCGGCCCGCGACCTTGGCGGCCGTGGCCGCGCCGAGGTCAGCCGCGATCAGCAGGTCTTCCAGTTCCTCAAGCGCCTCGTCGTCCAGCCTGCGCCTGGTGAAGACCGCCGTGACGGACTCGGAAAAGCGCGAGGAAGATTTCTTCAGCCCCGAAGCGAGGCGCGCGAAGAAGCCTTTGCGCTCTTCCGGCGCAGGGGCCTCGGGTGCGCTGTCGCCGCCTTCAGGGTCAGTGGAATCCTCCGGGGCGGCTTCCAGGTCAGAGGCGCCGGCTGTGTCGTCCGGTTCAGCGACTGGTTCGAGCCCGGCAGCCTCCAGCGGCGCCTGCGCCTCACGCTCTGCGGGATCGCGGGATTCGCGGAAGACGAAGGCCTCGTCGGGGAGATCGGGACCTTCCGCGATGATCTCGCCGGCATCCAGCGGGGAGCTGCCTTCGCCGTCCGGCGCCGGGCCGTCAGCCTCGGCGTCGTCCTGCCCGGCGGCGTCCGCAGGATCGGCCGAGGGCGGCGCTGATGAGGCCCCGTCCTCGGAAACGGTCGAGGTCTCCTCGGTTTCCGGCGCGGCCTCCTCGGACTTATCCCGTTTCTTCTTGCCGAATCCGAACTTGAACCAGCTCACGCGGCGGCCTCCATCGCTTCGCCGATCAGGCGGGTTCCGTCATGGCCGGTGATCCTTACCCGGACAAGCGCGCCAGGGCGAGCCGGAGCGTCGATTGCGATGGGCGAGAAATCCGCGCCGCGCGCCTGACCGTCACGCTCCATAAGCGCCGTCATCTCCATCCCGACGCGCCGTTCCAGATGGCGGGTCAGCGCCTGTTCGCCCTTCGCCCGCAGGCGCGCGGCGCGGTCCTTGATCGCCGCGCCGTCCACCTGGGGCATGCGCGCGGCCGGCGTGCCGGGGCGCGGGGAATAGGGGAAAACATGCAGGAACGACAGATCGCACTCGTCCACCAGACGCAGCGAGTTCTCGAACATGGCCTCGGTCTCGGTGGGAAAGCCCGCGATCAGGTCGGCGCCGAAGGCGATGTCCGGGCGCACCGCGCGCAGTCGCCGGGTGAGCTGTATCGCGTCATCGCGCAGATGGCGGCGCTTCATGCGCTTCAGGATCATGTCATCGCCGGCCTGAAGCGAGAGGTGCAGATAGGGGCAGAGCCGCTCCTCCTCTGCGATGGCGGCGAACAGATCGTCATCGATCTCGATGGCGTCGATGGACGACAGGCGCAGGCGCGGCAGGTCGGGAACCTGCTTCAGGATCGCGCGCACGAGCCGTCCGAGCGCCGGCTTGCCGGGCAGGTCATCCCCCCAGCTGGTCAGGTCGACGCCCGTCAGGACGACCTCTGAGTGGCCTGTCTCCACCAGACGGCGCACCTGATCGACCACCTCGCCGGCCGGCGCGGAGCGCGCATTGCCGCGTCCATAGGGAATGATGCAGAACGTGCAGCGGTGATCGCATCCGGTCTGCACCTGAACAAACGCCCGCGCCCGCCCCTCCAGCCCGTCGACCAGGTGGGAGGCGACCTCGCGCACTTTCATGATGTCGCCGACCTCGACCCGGTCGCCGCCGGATACGGTTTGCGCCTTGAACGTCTCCGCCTTGAGCTTTTCCGCGTTGCCGATGACGCGGGCGACTTCAGGCATGGCGGCGAACATGTCCGGATCGATCTGCGCGGCGCAGCCCGTAACGATCACCTGGGCGTCTGGGCGCTCACGCTTCAGCTTGCGGATGGTGCGGCGCGCATCGGCGACGGCGGCGTTGGTCACCGCGCAGGTGTTCACGATCACCGCATCCGACAGCCCGCCGGCGCGCGCGTGATCGCGCATGACTTCGCTCTCCCAGGCGTTCAGCCGGCAGCCGAAGGTCACGATCTCGACGTCTGTTTGCGTTTCAGGCTCAGCGCTCGCGTTCATGGCCGCGCAAAGTGGGGGCGGGGCGCGAAACGGTCAAGCTGGGCGGGTCAGCCGGGCGCCACGCCAGGCTCGACGCCCCAGTTGACCAGGCATCGGTCCGTGCGTGCATCGGCTTGAGCGACCCGCACCAGCTCCCGCTGGACATCATCGAGGACCTCGCAGCCGTCATTGTCATAGCTGTGATAATCCGGCCCGCCGCGCATGGCTGCCATTGAATGAGTCAAGGAGATCACGTTGCTTCGAGACCGCTGGGCCGCAGCCTCCAGCGCCTCGGGCACCGCCTCACCGGTCACGCGCCAGATCCAGTAACCCTGCATGATCCAGGAACCGGGACCGTTGGGATGGCCTGAGGCCAGCTCGCCCCAACGCTCGCGGGCGAGGCGACACTGGGCGGCTGACGGATCGCCCGCTTCGTAAGCCGCCCGGTAGACCTCAAACGGGGTCTCATCCCAAGGCGCGCAGCGTCGGTCCGTTTCCCGGAGCGCGCGCGTCTCAGGCCGCAGCTCGTAGCTTATCCACGCTGCGAGCATCAGGAGCGCGAGGCCCGCTAACGCCCAGCGACTGATTTGTCCCACTCGCACATCTTCAACCCATAATGGCATATGACGCTATAATTAGAAGAGTTGAGGAAACGTACGATCCCGTCAACGATGATCCGAGCCAATGTGCGACCATCCGGCGGAACATCGAGGCGCTGAGCCGGCAACGGGCCAATCTCCGCGCAGAGATTCGGCGTGAAGAGGCCGCGCTCGAACGCCTCCGCCGTGACGCCGAGGCGGCGCGCAACAATCTTGATCTCGCCAGGGCGCGGGCGAAGGCGGGACAGGACCGCAACCGGCGGCCCTCCGGCAGCCCCTCGAAATGGGAAGCGCTGCAGCAGGGCGCTGAACTGCTCGAGGCGATCGCAGAAAACTTCCTTCGAGACTGGACGCGGCAGGCAAGGCGCGCCGATGAGCGAGTCCGGGAGCAAGAGGTCGAACTCGCTCAGCTCGAACGCCGTTGGGAGGAGGCCGACCGGCTTCTGCTCCACAATGAGCGCCCGTTTGAACAGACCGGCTGCCGCGGCCAGTCGATCAATCACCGCGTCTGGGGGTGAGCCTCACAGCCCCATCTGTTTGACCGCCAGGTCGCGCATGATCTCCTCTGACCCGCCGCCGATGGCCATGACCTTCACCTCGCGATAGATGCGCTCCACCGCGCAGCCGCGCAGATAGCCCGCCCCGCCCAGGATCTGCATGGCCTCCGAGGCGCAGAACTCCGCCGTCTTGGAGGCGAGCACCTTCACCTTGGCCAGTTCCGCCGCCGGCATGGGCCCGCCGCCGTCGCGGGCCTCATTGATGCGCCAGGCGATCATCTGGATATAGGCGTCCAGGCTGTCGATCTTCGCGCTCATGTCCGCGATCTTGTGGCGGATGGCCTGGCGGGTGATGAGCGGCCGGCCGAAGGTTTCTCGCTGCTGCGCATACTCGATCGCGTCATCCAGACAGCGCCGCGCCATGCCCAGGCACCCCGCCGACAGGCTCAGGCGTTCGTAGTTGAAGTTATCCATGATCGCCAGGAGGCAGGCGCCTTCCTGACCCAGCTGGTTTTCCGCCGGAACCTCGCAGCCGTCAAAGTGCAGCGTGGCTGTGTCGGAACACCACCAGCCCATCTTCCTTTCGATCGAGGTGCGCGAGAATCCCGGCGCATCGGACGGCACGAGAAACAGGCTGACCCCGCCGAAGCCGTCCCCGCCGGTGCGTGCGCCCACCACGTACCAGCTCGCCTTCATGCCCCCGGTGATGAAGGTCTTCTCCCCATCGATGATCCACTTATCGCCCGCTTTGCGCGCTTTCGTTTTCAGGTTCGCCAGATCGGACCCGCCCGAAGGCTCAGTCATGGCCAGCGCCCCGCCGGCGCGGCCTGAGACGATCTCGGTCAGGGCGGTTCTCTTCTGATCTTCGCTCGCCAGCTGGACGATGGGTCCGGTCATGATCCCGCGGGAAAACAGCGAGGCATTCACCCCGCCGACGCCCGCATAGCCCATCAGCACGCCCGAATCGTAGCGCATCAGCGCATCGTCGAAGCCCAGCCCGCCGTATTCTTCAGGGATGCCGAATCCGAACAGGCCCAGCGCCCCGGCCTTCTCATGCAGGTCCCAGGGAAAATCCCCCGCCTCGTCCCAGGCGTCGGCGTGAGGCGCGATCTCCTTGCCGATGAAGGCGGCGACCATGTCGCGGAAGGCGGCGCGTTCCGGGGTGTCGAACGGGCGGGCGGGAGGCTGGGTGCGCATGGGGGACTCCGATTCGCTCAGCGCCACCCTACCCCCTCTCCCCTTCCAAAGGGGAGAGGGCCGGGGTGAGGGGTTGTGCGCAGACCTGTCGGACTGAGGCACGAACGGAACCGTCATCGATCCCCCTCACCCTGACCCTCTCCCCCTTGTCCAAGGGGGAGAGGGGGATCGCCCCTTCCCACCTCCTTCGCACCGCGCTACGTCGCAGGCCATGACGCTCCCGTCCCTCGCCGCCTTCGCCGGCGCCATTTTTGTGCTGTTCTTCACCCCCGGGCCCGGCAACGTGGCCATGGTGGCGCGTACGCTGGACGCCGGGCCGGTCCATGGCTTCGTCTATGGCGGCGGCATCATCACCGGGGACATTTTCTGGCTGACCGTGGCGATCACGGGCCTGAGCGCCGCAGCCGAGGCCGCCAGCGCGTATGCGGGCTGGTTCTGGGTGGTGAAGATCATCGGCGCCGGCATTCTGCTCTGGTTCGCGTGGGGCGCGTTCCAGAGTTATCGACAGCCGACAACCGGCGCCGGCGTCACCGCTGAACGTGCGCGCCTGTCGAAAACTGGTTTGGCGGCCACCTATGCGGCGGGCGTCGCCATGCCCCTGACCAACCCCAAACCCATCGTATTCTACCTGTCGCTCCTGCCGGCCTTCTTCGACCTGTCGGCGGTGACGCCTGCGACCTACGCCGTCATGGTGGGCATCATGCTGGCCATGTATTTCGTGACGGCGGCGGTCCATGTGGGCCTGGCCCACCGCGCCCGCCACTGGCTGGCGGCGAAGGGCGTGAAGCGCTGGGCGGACCTTCTGACCGCCGTCATTCTGGCCGGTGTGGCGGCGCTGCTGCTGGTGCGGTGAGCCGTCCACATCTCCCTGCCCTGAAACATGGCGACAAACTTCCGAACGCGGTAAAAGACCGTCATGTCAGAGAACACGAATCAGGATTACGGCGCGGAGTCGATCAAGGTCCTCAAGGGGCTCGACGCCGTGCGCAAGCGTCCCGGCATGTATATCGGCGACACCGATGACGGCTCGGGCCTTCACCACATGGTCTATGAGGTGGTCGACAACGCCATCGACGAGGCCCTGGCCGGACACTGTTCGCAGGTCACCGTGACCCTGCACGCCGACGGCTCGGCGTCCGTCACCGATGACGGACGCGGCATCCCCACCCAGATCCACCAGGAAGAAGGCGTGTCCGCCGCGCAGGTCATCATGACCCAGCTGCACGCAGGCGGGAAATTCGACCAGAATTCCTACAAGGTCTCCGGCGGTCTGCACGGTGTGGGGGTTTCAGTGGTGAACGCCCTGTCGGACTGGCTGGACCTGACCATCTGGCGCAATGGCCGCGAGCACACAATGCGCTTCCGCCGCGGTGAGCCGGAAAATGGCGAAGACCTGAAGGAAGTCGGCGACGCCAACGGCCAGAAGGGCACGCGCGTGCGCTTCATGCCCAGCGAGGAGACGTTCTCCAACATCGATTTCGAGCGCGCCCGCCTGGCGCACCGTCTGCGCGAGCTGGCCTTCCTGAACTCCGGCGTGCGCATCGTGCTGCGCGATGAACGCGAAGCGGAACCGGTCGAGGACGTCATGGAGTATGAAGGCGGGGTCGCCGCCTTCGTGAAGCACCTGGACCGCACCCGCACCGCCCTGCTGCCCGAGCCTGTCCTGATCGCCGGCGAGCGTGAAGGCGTGACCGTGGAAGCCGCCCTGCAGTGGAATGACGGCTATCACGAGAATGTCCTGTGCTTCACCAACAACATCCCCCAGCGCGACGGCGGCACGCACCTGGCCGGTTTCCGCGGCGCCCTGACCCGGGTGATCAACACCTATGCGGCCAGCTCCGGCGCGGCGCAGAAGGCCAAGGTCGCGATCACCGGCGATGATGCGCGCGAAGGTCTGACCTGCGTCCTGTCGGTGAAGGTTCCGGACCCGAAATTCTCCTCGCAGACCAAGGACAAGCTGGTCAGCTCCGAAGTCCGCCCGGCGGTGGAAGGCGCGGTCTATGACACGCTGACCGAATGGTTCGAGGAGCATCCCGCCGAAGCCAAGCAGATCGTCACCAAGATCGTGGAGGCCGCCGCCGCCCGGGAAGCCGCGCGCAAGGCCCGCGAGCTGACCCGGCGCAAGAGCGCGCTCGACATCACCTCCCTGCCCGGCAAGCTCGCCGACTGTCAGGAGAAGGACCCGGCCAAGTCCGAGCTGTTCATCGTGGAGGGTGATTCCGCCGGCGGCTCGGCCAAGCAGGGCCGCAACCGGGAGAACCAGGCTGTGCTGCCCCTGCGCGGCAAGATTCTGAACGTGGAGCGCGCGCGCTTCGACAAGATGCTGTCCTCTGATCAGGTCGGCACGCTGATCACGGCGCTGGGCGCAGGCATAGGCCGGGACCAGATCGATTACGACAAGCTGCGCTACCACAAGGTCGTGATCATGACCGACGCCGACGTGGACGGCGCCCATATCCGCACGCTTCTGCTGACTTTCTTCTATCGCCAGATGCCCGAGCTGATCGAGCGCGGCCATCTCTACATCGCCCAGCCGCCGCTCTACAAAGTCGCGCGCGGCAAGTCGGAGCGCTACCTGACCGACCAGACCGAGATGGACGCCTTCCTGATCGAGGAGGGCTCGTCAGAAGCCTTCCTGGAGCTGGACAATGGTGAGACCCTGACCGGCGCCGATCTGGCCGAGCGGGTGAAGGCCGCGCGCGGCGTCGTGCTGAGCCTCGACCGCCTCGCCGCCCGCGCGCCCACCTTCGCGCTGGAGGCTGCGGCCCTGTCCGGCGCCCTGCACGCCGACGCCAGCTCCGACCAGGTCGATGACGCCGCCCGGCGCCTCGCCCGCGCCGCCGATGAAGGCGAGGACGGCTGGGTGGGTCAGCTCACCCCGGAAGGCGATATCGTCTTCAAGCGCGAGGTGCGCGGCGTGACCGAAACCGTCGTGCTCGACGACACCGCGCTCGCCAGCCCCGACGCCAAGCGCCTGTCGGACCGCGCGCTGGCCATCGCGGGCGACTATACCGGCCCGGCCGTGTTCCGCCGCAAGGGCGAGGAGACGATCATCCACACCCCGGCCGATCTGGTCGCCGCGGTCCAGAAGGCCGGCGCCAAGGGGTTGAAGATCCAGCGCTACAAGGGGCTGGGCGAGATGAACCCGGACCAGCTGTGGGAAACCACGCTGGACCCCGAAGCCCGCTCCCTCCTCCAGGTCTCCGTCAGCGAAGCCGACACCGCCGACGACCTCTTCTCCAAACTGATGGGCGACGTGGTCGAACCCCGCCGCGACTTCATCCAGGAATTCGCGCTTGAGGCGGAGGTGGATGTTTAGGGGGCAGAGCGCGGCGCTGCCGAGGATCAGATCCTCCGCGAGGCGTGCCGCGCCAGTGCGTCCGTGACCTGCGCTCACGATCCCAAAGCCCTGAAGGACATTCCCGCGCACCACCGTCATGGCGACGAGCCGGTGTGACGGCGCGGCGCGGAGCTTGCGTCCTGCGCCGCCATTCGCTACCCGCTTGTGTTATGGTTCAGCCCCTTCAGCTCAATGGCGCGCTTGATGCTGCGCCTGCGGCCGCCCGCTACGCCGAGGCCGGCTATGCTGTGGTGGACGGCGTGCTCACAAAGCCCAGCGCCCGGCGTTTGCGGGATGCGGCTGAAGGTTTCGGAGACTGGACGCTCGTCACGGTGCTTGACGGCCAGCACCGCGAGTTCGTCGGCGCGGACATGGAGCGGCTGGATCCGTCACGCCGGGTGCCGTTTGATGCGATGGTCGCGCGCGAGGCGCAGGCGGGGTTCTGCTATCTCTATGAGCGGCTGAACCTGTATGAGATCAGCCGCCGAGGCATGGTCACCGATCCTGCTCTGAAGGCAGCCGCCGAGCTGATCGCGTCCGAGACGTTCCTTGATCTGGGCCGGGCCTTGACCGGGGATGCAGGCATCACTTTCGCGGACTGTCAGCTGACCCGGTACAGGCCGGGCCATTTTCTGACCGCCCATGACGATTCAGCCGAGGCCGTGGATCGCAGCGCCGCCTTCGTGCTGAACCTGACCGAAGACTGGTGCGCCGATTTCGGAGGGGTGCTTCAGCTTCTCGACGAAACCGGCGATGTGCGCGCCGGCTTGACGCCCCGGTTCAATCGGCTGGCCCTGTTCCGCGTTCCCCAGAGCCATGCGGTCAGCGTCGTCGCGCCTTATGCGCCCCGTCCAAGGTTCGCCATCACCGGCTGGTTCCGCCGTGATGCTCCGCCGGAGCTGTGATCGCTCACGACATTCCAGCGCCGGCCCGCTATAAGCCGCGGCCATGACCGACGCTCCCAACCCCAGAATTCTCAAGAACCTGCCCCCACGCCACGCCGCGCTCAGCGCCGTCATGGCGGTGCACAAGTCCGGCACGGCGCTGGATGGCGGTCTGGCGTCTCATCCCGACTGGAAGCGCATGGAGGCCCGGGACCGTGGCTTTGCGCGGGCGATCGCGACGGCGGCGATCCGGCGCGACGGGGCATTGCGCGCGGCGCTGGATACGCTGATCGACCGGCCCCTGCCGGACAAGGCCCTGAAGGCGCGCATGGTGCTCTTGTGCGGCGCGGCCGAGCGGCTGGCGCTGGACGGGGCGGCCCATGCGGCTGTGGACGGCTGGGTCAGCCTGATGGCCAATGACGCCTCGACCCGCAATTACAAGAATCTGGCCAACGCCGTGCTGCGCCGGGTGGCCTCGGGTGAGGCGCGCGAGGCCTTTGAGGCCTGTGACCCGCTCGATGACCTGCCCGCCTGGCTGCACCGGCGCTGGGTTGACGGCTATGGCGAGGAGACCGCCCGGGCCATGGCCGTCGCCCGGTCAGGCCCGCCGCCTCTGGATCTGACCTGCAAGCCGGGCGTCGACGCTGCGGCGCTCGCTGAAGCGCTGGGCGCCGAGGTCTTGCCGAACGGCACGGTGCGCCGGGCGGAGATCGGCACCGTGGAGGGGTTGCCAGGCTTCGAGGCCGGCGACTGGTGGGTCCAGGACGCGGCTGCGGCCCTTCCGGTCCAGCTTCTGAAGCCTCAGGCCGGCGAAACCATCGCCGATCTGTGCGCGGCGCCCGGCGGCAAGACGATGCAGATCGCCGCGTCGGGCGCTGTGACGCTGGCTGTGGAGGCCAGCGGCAAGCGGCTGAAGCGGGTGGAGGCGAACCTGCACCGCACGGGGCTCAAGGCTGAGCTGATCAACGCCGACGCGATTCGCTGGCGTCCCGAAGCGCCGCTGGACGGCGTGCTGCTGGATGCGCCCTGCACGGCGACCGGCACGCTGCGCCGGCGTCCGGACACCGCCTTCGCCAAGCAGGACGGCGATGTGGCCAACCTGGCCGCGATCCAGGACCAGCTGCTGGACGCCGCCGCCGACATGGTGAAATCGGGCGGGCGGATCGTGTATTGCACCTGCTCGCTGGAGCGCGAGGAGGGCGAAGACCGGATCGCGGCCCTGCTGGCCCGGCGCACCGATCTGAGGCTGGACCCGGTCCGGACTGAAGACCTTCCGGACCTGACCGAGGCGATCACGCCCGACGGCGCGGTGCGCACGCGGCCGGACCTGTGGGCGGATCGCGGCGGGCTCGACGGCTTCTACATGGCCCGGCTGGTGAAGGCTTAGGCAAGCTGTTCACGGCCCGCCTGCTTGCCGCACGAGGGGCCCGCTGGTATCGCTGGGCCCATGAGCAGATCGATCATCTCCCCCTCCATCCTGTCGGCTGATTTCGCGCGTCTGGGCGAGGAGGTGAAGGCGGTCGACGAGGCGGGCGCGGACTGGATCCATGTGGACGTCATGGACGGCCATTTCGTGCCGAACCTGACCATCGGCCCGGCGGTCATCAAGGCGCTGCGCCCCTGGTCGGACAAGCCGTTCGACGTGCATCTGATGATCAGCCCGGTCGATGTCTACGTGCCGCAATTCGTCGAGGCCGGCGCCGACATGATCACCGCCCACCCCGAAGCCGGTCCGCACTTTCACCGCACGGTCCAGACCATCAAGGGCCATGGCGTGAAGGCCGGGGCGGCGCTGAACCCGTCCACGCCCCTGTCCGTGATCGACTATGTGCTGGACGAGCTCGACCTGGTTCTGATCATGAGCGTCAATCCCGGCTTCGGCGGTCAGAGTTTCATTAACGCCCAGCTGCGCAAGATCGAGGCGTTGCGTCAGATGATCGACGCCAGGGGTCTTGAGACGATGATCGAAGTCGATGGCGGGGTGAATCCCGAGACTGCGAGCGCTTGCCGGTCGGCCGGCGCCCATGCCCTGGTCGCCGGATCGGCGGTGTTCAAGGGCGGTCCGGACGCCTACGCGTCCAATATCGCCGCGCTTCGCGGGAGCTGAGCCATGGCGGCCAGCCGCCGCGTCACCCTGTCGGACCTGACCGGCGCCGCAGCGCGCCGTCTGCGCCGGGAATCCTCTGATCTGGCGAATGCGCTGGCGATCTATCGCCTGCCCTCGCTCGCCGGCCGCACCCCCGAGACGCTCGCTGTCACGCCGGCGCCCCTGCGCAAGGGCGACAAGGCCAAGGGAGCAGCCCTGCTGGCCGGACGCTTCACCCTGGCCGGGGAGACTCTGGACGTCGCGCCCGGCGAAAGCGTCTGGGACCGCCCCGCCCCCTCACGGCGCTTCGCCGAACGCCTGCACCGCTTCACCTGGCTCACCGACCTCCTGGCGGTGGATGACGCCGAAGCGCGCGACGCGGCGTGCGCGCTGGTCGATGACTGGATCGAGCGCTTCGGCCGCTGGAACTGGTTCAGCTGGGAGCCGCGCGTGCTTGAAGGCCGGGTGCGCGCCTGGCTTCTCGCGGGCGACGCGTTGTTTGACGGCGAGGACGGGCCCCAGCGTCTGCGCATCCTGACCCGCCAGACCCGGCGCCTGGACCGCGCCTTTCCCGTGATCGAGCCGGACCGCACCCAACTGGACGGCGCAATCACGCTGGCTCTGGCCATGCTGTGCCTGGATATGGGCGGGACACGGGCGGCGCGCGCCGGAGAGTCGCTGGACTCAGTTCTCAAAGCGCAGATCCTGGCCGATGGCGGCCATGTCAGCCGCAATCCGCAAGCCGCCGCCGACACGCTGATCGCCCTGTGCATTCTTGATAAGGCCGCCAACGCGCGCGGCGCGCCGCTGCCGGGCGAAGTGGCGCGGGCCATGGACCGGCTGGCGGGCTTTCTGCGCTTCGCCCGGCTTCCTGGCGGAGCGCTGGCCGCCTTCCATGGCGGCGGCGAGGGCGATGCCCGCGCTATCGACGCGGCTCTGAAACATGTCGCCGGCGGCAAGAAGGTCGTCCTCCGGCCCGGATTCAATGTCGCGCCCCATTCCGGCTATCACCGCGCGGACGCGGGCGGCTCGGTGATCATCTTCGACGCCGCCGGCCCGCCGCCGGGCCTGCACGCGGCGGAAAGTCACGCCAGCGCCCTGGCCTTTGCGTTCGCCGCCTCCGGCGGACCGGTCGTGGTCAATTGCGGCTGGAGCCCCGATCAGCCCTCGCCCTGGCGCGACGCGGTGCGCGCCACCGCCGCTCATTCCGCCCTGACGCTGGAGGAGACCAGCTCGGCGCGGCTGCTGCCCCCGGGCTGGAAGCGCGACCTCATGGGCCCGCGCGTGGACCGCGGTCCCGATCCGGTGAAGGCCCGCCGCAACGAGGAGGATCTCGGCGTCTGGCTCGAAGGAACCCATGACGGCTACCGCAAGGCGTTCGGGCTCAGCGTGCGCCGGCGCATGTTCCTGGCGGTCGATGGCGGCGATCTGCGCGGCGAGGACGGGCTGTTCCGGCCCGTGGATGACGGCCCGCCGGAGGATCCCGAGGCGCGCCTGCGATTCTCCATCCGCTTTCACCTGCACCCCGACGTGCGCGCCTCGCTGTCGCGTGATTCGCTGTCCGCGCTGCTGGTCGCGGCGAATGGTGAAGGCTGGCGGTTCAGGACCGATGGCGGCCCGGTCAGGCTTGAAAAATCGGTGTATCTGGCCGCCGGCGCCCCGCCCCAGCGCTCCACCCAGCTTGTGGTTTCGGGTGAGGCCGAGCCCTTCGGCGGCGGAGAACGCCCGCCCAACCGGGTGCGCTGGGCGTTCCAGAGGCTCGGGCGAGTCGGCGCGGCGGGTTAGGGCTGCGCAAGACCGCTCAGGCTTGCTTTGCGCGCGCGGGCGGTCATGGTAAGCGCGCACTCTCGTTCGCCATTTGACACAAAGGTCGCCCCCCATGGCCGATAGCGATCTGGCGCCGGTCCGGCGCGCGCTGATTTCCGTCTCCGACAAGTCCGGCCTCGCCGAGCGCGCCAAACGCCTCGTCGATATGGGCGTGGAGCTTTTGTCCACGGGCGGCACGCTGCAGGCCCTGCGCGACGCCGGGCTGGAGGCGAAGGACGTCTCGGAAGTCACCGAGTATCCCGAAATGATGGATGGGCGGGTTAAGACCCTGCATCCGCGCGTCCATGGCGGACTGCTGGCGCGCCGGGACCGCGATGATGATCTGGCCGCCATGGAGACCCATGGCATCCCCCAGATCGATCTGCTGGTGGTCAATCTCTATCCCTTCGAGGAGACCTCGAAATCCGGCGCCGGAATCGCAGCCTGCATCGAGAAGATCGATGTGGGCGGACCGGCCATGATCCGCGCCGCCGCCAAGAATCACGCCCATGTGGCCGTGTGCGTGGACATGCGCGATCTCGACAAGGTGCTGGAAAGCATGGACGCCAATGACGGCGCGACGAGTCTGGCCACCCGCCGTCACCTGGCGGCGAAGGCCTTCGGGCGCACCGCCGCCTATGACGCTGCGATCGCGGAACGTCTGGTGAAAGAGGTCGAAAAGCCCGCGGAAAGCTGGTTCGCCACGGGCGGGCCGCGCATCCAGAAGCTGCGCTATGGCGAGAACCCGCATCAGGCCGCCGCGCTCTACGCCCTGCCCGAGACCGGACCCGGCGTCGCCTCCGCGCGGCAGGTTCAGGGCAAGCCCCTGTCCTACAATAATATCGCCGACGCCGACGCGGCCTTTGAACTCGTCAGCGAGTTCGATCCCGAAGCCCAGGCCGCCGCCGTCATCATCAAGCACGCCAATCCGTGCGGCGCTGCGGTGGCTGAGGATCTGTCCAAGGCCTATGAGCGCGCCTTCGCCGGCGATCCGGTCTCGGCCTTCGGCGGCATCGCGGCGTTCAACCGGACGCTGGATGCGGAAACCGCGGACGCCATCGCACGCATCTTCACCGAAGTCGTCATCGCGCCGGACGCTGACGAGGCGGCCCTGGACGTGCTGTCGGCGAAGAAAAATGTGCGCGTCCTGCTGACCGGCGGTCTCGCCGATGCCGGCCGGGACGGGCATGTGATCAAGTCGGTCGCCGGCGGTTTGCTGGTGCAGGAGCGCGATTTCGGCCATGTGCGCGAAGCCGACCTGAAGGTCGTCACCGAGCGCCAGCCCAGCGAGGAGGAGATGGCCGATCTCCTGTTCGCCTGGCGCATCGTCAAGCATGTGAAATCCAACGCCATCGTGTTCGCGAAAGACGGCCGCACCGCCGGGGTCGGCATGGGTCAGACCAGCCGGGTCGAGGCGGTCCGCTTGGCCGCGCGCAAGGCCGAGGACGCGGCGAAGGAAAACGGCTGGGACGAACCGCGCACGAAGGGCTCGGCGCTGGCGTCGGACGCCTTCTTCCCCTTCGCCGACGGGCTCATGGAGGCTGTGGAGGCTGGCGCACGCTGCGTGATCCAGCCGGGCGGCTCGGTGCGTGACGAAGAGGTGATCGAGGCGGCGAACAAGGCCGGGATCGCCATGGTCTTCACCGGCATGCGCCATTTCCGGCACTAGGAGCCGGCGGCGATGCGGCTGGTCCTGATCCTCATCGCCGTGCTGGCGCTGGCCGCGCCCATGCTCGTGCCGGCTCCGCAGGCCCGCGCCGATGACCTGGCTGACCATGTCAGCATCCAGATGCCCGACAGCGCCGAGGGACCGGTTCCTGCGGTTCTGCTGTTCGCCGGGTGCGGCGGCGTGCGCCAACTGCAGCATGACTATGCGGACGTAGCCAATGAGGCCGGCTGGGCGGCGGTGATCGTGGACAGTTTTGAAGCCCGCGGCATCGGCCGCATCGGCGCGCGGCTGACCGTCTGCACCGCTCTGCGCCTGCGAGGCGCGGAGCGGGCCGGGGATATCTTCGCTGCGCTGGACATTGTGCGCGACGACCCGCGCCTTGATCCGGACCGGCTGGCGCTGGCCGGCTGGAGCCATGGCGGCTGGACGATCCTGGACGCCATGGCCATGGCCGAAGCCGGCGACGCCCCCGCCCTGACCGGCGTTCGGGAAGCCTTCCTCGTCTATCCCTATTGCGGCTTCCTCACGCGAGCCGACTCCCGGCCCATCGGAGATATTCCCGTGACCATGACCGTGGTCGGCCGCGACCGGGTCGTGTCCGAGGCGGCCTGCCGGCGTCTCGCCGATGCAAGGCGGGCCGAGGGCGCCCGGATCGACTGGATCTATGAGCCTGAGCTGACCCACGCCTTCGACGCCTCGGACCAGGCCGCCGACCCGCGCATGCGTTATGATGCGGACGGAACGGCGCGGTCCCATGACCGCTTCGCAGAAGCGCTGGCGGCCGCTGAGGGTTGAACCCATCCACCGGCGCGGGCTCTATGGCTCCGGGAGAAATCACCGACCATGCAGACCGCGCTACTGTTCGCCGCCGTCCTGATCGGCGCTCTGGCCGTTTTCGCCGGGGCGGTCGCGTTCCGGCTCTGGCGGCGCTTTCAGGGCCGCCACCTGCGGCGCGGCGCCTTCGAGGCGCACCGGGCGCTGATCGAGCCGCATCTGAAGACCCGCTATCCGCCTGGCCCCGGCCCGTTTCCCGCCGTGCTTCTGTTTCACGGCTGCGGCGGGGTGCGCCGGATCATGCACGCCTACGCCGACGCCGCGGCGAAGGCGGGCGTGGCCGCGATCATCGTGGACAGCCACACCCCGCGCGGCATCGACTATGAGGCGGCCCTGGCCCAGGTCTGCACCGGCCGCCGGCTGTGGGCGCGCGAGCGCGCCGCCGACCTCCATGCGGCGCTCGCCGTGGCGCGCGATGATCCGCGCATCGATGAAACCCGCCTGGCGCTCGCCGGCTGGAGCCATGGCGGCTGGACGATTCTGGACGCCTTCGCGCTGCAGGCCTCCGGCGAGGCGCCGGACGGACTCGATGAGCCGCCGCCGGACGGCTTCAGGGGCCTGAAGGCGGTCTTCCTGGTCTACCCTTATGTCAGCGGACCCGCGCTCGCCCGGCGCCGCGACTTCACCCCGCCCGCTCCGATCGAGGCGGTGCTTGTGGAAGAAGACGCCATGGCGAGCGACGCCGACGCCGCCGAAGTCTTCGCCCGCCTGAAAAAGCAGGGCGCTGCGGTCAGCTGGTCCACCCTGGGCGGGGTAACGCACGGATTCGACGAGCCGGACCACCATCCTGAGTCCAAGCTGCTCTATGACGCCGAGGCCACGGCGCGCACGCGGGCGGACTTCGTCGACATGCTCCAGCGCCGGCTGCATCCTGCTCCGGTGTGACCCATAAAGCGGAGATCGGCCCATGCGCCTGTTCGCAGTGATCGCCTTGCTGTCCCTCGCCTCGTGCCAGCCCGGCGGCGAGGCGGCCTCGTCCGAGACGCCGTCTCCAGTCGTCCTGACGGTGTTCAGCGCCGCAGCCTCGGACCCCGCCCCGCAGACCGGCCTGTTTGAACGCTACGCCATAACCGGCCCGGCTGAGGGTTTCACGCTTGAGGCCCTCGCCGCGCTTGAGCAATTCGAGATTGAGGTCGCCTATCCCGCCGGCGCTCCGGTGCAGGTCTGGCGCGGGCCACGCCTGTCGGCGGTGCTGGGCGCTGCAGGAGCGCCCGGCGCCGGCGCGACGGTGACGGCGCTGGACGGTTACAGCGTCGAGCTGGGCACCGCTCTGATCGCCGAGCATGAGCCCATCCTGGCGATCATCGCGGACGGCTCGGGCATACCAGTCGGCGGGTTTGGGCCGGTCACGCTGATATGGCCGGAAACCTATCCGGGGCCGGACAGTGAAGACGGGTCGGCCAACTGGGTCTGGAGCGTGTTCGCCGTTGAAGCCCTCGAAGGCTGAAAGGCGTACAGATCGGCCCTTTCGATTTTCGGCAAGCTGTTTAAGCTCCCTGAAACATCTTGACGACGGTGCAGCATGACCGGGGAGGGTCGGCGTGGACGGACTCGTTACTCTTATCGACAATACGTCGGGCTTTATCTGGGGCGGCACATGGGGTGAAACCCGCCTGCTCCCGGTGGGCCTTCTGGCCGTGGTCCTCCTGGGGACCGGGCTGTTCTTCATGGTCCGCCTGGGCTTCAGGCCCTTGCGCCGGTTTCTGCCGGCGATCGGCGAGCTGTGGGCCGGGCGCAAGTCCCAGGGCAAGGAAGGCGACATCACGCCCTGGCAGGCCCTGTCGACGGCCCTGTCCGGCCAGGTCGGCACGGGAAACTTGGCCGGCGTCGCCACGGCGATCTCGCTTGGCGGTCCCGGCGCGATCTTCTGGATGTGGATGACTGCGCTGCTGGGCATGGCGGCCGCCTTCGCCGAGAGCAGCCTCGCAGTGAAATTTCGCGAGACCCATGGGGACGGCAAAATCCACGGCGGCCCGATGTTCTACATCAAGAACGGCCTGAACAAGGGCAAGAGCGGGCTGTCCGGCCCGTTCGGCTGGCTCGCCATGCTGTTCTGCCTGGGCACCATCATCTCCGCCATTGCAACGGGCGGCATGATCCAGGCCAACTCGATCACCGAGTCGGTGATGCAGACCGGGACCGAGCTGGGCGTCGGCATCCCCAACTGGGCCGTCGGCGCCGTGCTGGCGGTGCTGGTGTTCCTTGTGATCATCGGCGGCATCAAGTCCATCGGTTCAGTCGCGGGCAAGGTCGTGCCCTTCATGGCCATGTTCTATGTGCTGTGCGCGCTCGTCGTGCTGATCCTGCACGCCGACAAGGTGCCCGGCGCCTTCGTGACGATCTTCTCCTACGCCTTCGGGTTTGAGCAGGCGCTCGGCGGCGCTGCCGGATACGGCGTGCTGCAGGCGATCCGCTACGGGGTGGCGCGCGGCCTGTTCTCCAACGAGGCCGGTCAGGGCTCCGCGCCCATCGCCCACGCAGCTGCGCAGACGAAGTCGCCGGTGGCCCAGGGCGAGATCGCCATGATCGGCGTGTTCATCGACACCATCGTGATCTGCACGATGACCGCGCTCGTGATCCTCGTTGCCGCCGGGTCCTATCCGGGACCGGACGGAACGACGGTGGAGTACGCCTGGCAATCGACGCTGAACTCCTCGGCGATCACCACGGCGGCCTTCGCTAACGGGATCCCGGGCGGTCAGTGGGTGATCTCGATCGCCTTGGCGCTGTTCGCTTTCACCACGATCATCGGCTGGTCGTATTACGCTCAGCAGGCTGCAGGCTATCTGTTCGGCGACTGGACGAGCATGCCGATCCGCTATGTCTGGGTGCTTGTCATCTTCGCTGGCACGCTGGTGACCGATACCGTCACGCTGTGGCGCTTCGGTGATATCGCCAACGCCACCATGGCGTTCCCGAATCTGATCGCCATCCTGCTGCTGTCCGGCGTCGTCGCCATGATGGCGCGCGATGCGGACGAAAAGGCCAGGCGGGGCGAATCGATCATCTGATCGAGCCGCATCGTCAGGAACGGAAAGGGCGCGGATCATTCCGCGCCCTTTTCTGTTGCGCTGAACACCGCCGCCTACCGGTTTCGCCCCAGCTTCTCGTGGCTCTCCACCCAGTCTCCGGCGACGACGGCTCCAGCGAGTGAGATTTCACCGGCCAGCACGGTGGCGGCGCAGATCTCGATGAAGCGGCCGACCTTGCCCGCGCCCCTGCAGCCCAGAAGCTCCAGGCATTCAGACTGAGTCGGCAGGCCCGTGCCGCCCCCGAAGGTGGCCACGATTAGGCTGGGCAGGGTGATGGACCAGTAATAGGCCGGTTCGCCGGTCTCCGGATCATCCTCCAGGCGCACATAGGTCATGGCCGCATGGCTCTCGGCGACATTGGCCGCGTCCTGGCCTGTGGCGATGAACAGGGCCGCCAGCGCATTGGCCGCGTGCATGCCGTTATTGGCCGAGCCCGCCATGACCGAGCCGGCGAAGGAATTCAGGCGCGCCCGGAACAGCTCGGCCGCGCTCGTCCCGACCCGCTCCCTCAGAAGCGCGTCGGGGATGCACGCCTCGGCGATCACCCGCGCGCCACGCGAGTGCAGCACGTTGAGCTGACTGTGCTTCTTGTCGGTGTCCATGGCCCCGGACAGGGTGTAGCGCGCGCCGCCGGGATGGTTGGCCGCGATCCAGCGGCAGGCGGCGTCCGCGGCCTTTCCGGCCATGTTCTGTCCGGCGGCATCCCCGGTCTCGAAGTTGAACCGCACATGGAGCATGGGCCCCACCGCATAGGTCTCGAAATGGGAGAGCTTCACGATCGAGGAACTGGCTTCCGCAGCCGACTTGATCTCGCGCTCATGGGTCTCGATCCAGCGCCGGAAGCTCCGGGCGGCGCGCGCGTCGTCGAAGTGAAACACCGGCGCGCGCTGCATGTAGCGCTCGTCGATGGTGGTTTTCACCCCGCCCGCCTCGGTCAGGATGCGCATGCCCCGGTTATAGCTCGCCGCCAGCGTGCCTTCGGTGGTGGCCAGCGGGACATAGACATCCTCGTCCTGGATGTGCTCGCCGCGAATGCGCAGCGGCCCGGCGACCCCGATGGGCACCTGGGCGCAGCCGATATAGTTCTCGATATTGCCTTTCGTGACGCCTGGATCGATGGAGGCCCGGCCCACATGGGTCAGCGCGGCGCCGGTGCGCTCCGCCAGAAAGGCCCGGCGTTCGGCGGCGGCGTCCTCGGTGTGGTCATCGTCTTTGCGGCGCGGAATGCGCGCCCGCACATCATTGCGGCGCGTGTCGTCGGCCATGGGTTCAGCTCACCTCCACGCTGATCGCCGCCGAGGCCGGGGCGGCGTTGCCGACCAGCTGCTTGTAAGCTCCCAGCGCGCCGTCGGCCCCGCCCATTTCGACAGTGTCGAATAGACCGTGGGCGGCTTCGGAGAATCCGGCCCAGGCGGCGGTGTAGCGGCGCAGGAACTCGGAATTACCCCACTCTTTCATCCGCTTGACCGCATGGTCGGGCGCAAAGAAGAAGGCGGGCTTTGGTCCGGGCAGGTCGCTGGCCGGCGCGCTCTGCTCCCAGTGCGCCGCGCCGACGCGGATATTGGCGGCCAGATCATCGCCCAAGGCGCCATGGATGGCGGCGTTGATCGTCGAATCTCCGGCGAAGTCGATGACGATGCGCTTCGGCGCCGGCTGCAGGTCCTTCAGATCGTCGTACAGCGTGATGGAGTCATAAAAGCCCGTCGTCTCCACGAAGGGTTTCGAGCGCGCCGAGGTGATCGCCTCGATCGTGACGCCGTCGGGCCGGTCCGCGCCGATGCACCAGGCCAGCGCCAGGGCGGTCTTGCTGGACGCGCTGGTGAGGCTGGCCTGGTGCGCGCCGGCGAAACCGGTCTCACGAAGGTGCAGATCAATGAGCCAGCTGGTCAGGAACAGCGGCTGAAGGGCTTGCTGGAAATGCTCGCGCTCGGGCGCGTAGCCGGGATCATTCGCGCAGCGGCGATAGCGGTTATAGGCCTCCGGCAGGCCTGAGCGGTGAGCGGTCTCGTCGACGAAGCTGCCCTTGGTGATCTGGCCGGGTTTGACGATCAGTTCATCGCCGGCGGGGAAATAGCCGTAGATCCGCTCCCCGGTCTCGATCCCGTCCGCCTTGCTCTCGGTTACGTCGGCGAAACCCCAGACCGGCAGCCGCCCGCCGTCGTCCGCCGGGAAGAAGGCCCAGTAGGCCATGATCTCGCCGAACACCGCATAGGTGATGTTGTTGGCCGTCAGCGCGAAGCGCCGCACGGTCAGGCGCGCTTCGCCGTCGGCCAGCGCACGGCTTGGGGTTTCCACGATCATCGCGCGGGTGATGTCGGCCTTGTCGATGCTCAGCGCCCAGCCCATGGCGGCGTCTCCCTTGGAATTGATTTTGTTTGCTTTCATCAGGGTCGACGCTTCGGCCCAACGGCGCAAGAGGCGTCAGGAGCCGGTCTCCAGCTTGCGTCTCACCCAGTCCGGCACGACCGCGCTCGCCGGGCCGTGGATGCGCTCGTCGAACAGATCGCTCACCTCGCCGGGCTCCAGGGTCAGCTCGATCGTCCAGGCGCCGGCGGCCTTGGCTTCCTGTACGAATCCAGCGGCGGGATAGACGGTTCCCGACGTGCCCACGGCGACGAACAGGTCGACCTGCTCCAGCGCGGCGTAGATCTGATCGAGGCCCAACGGCACCTCCCCGAACCAGACCACGTGGGGACGAAGCCCGCCCACCTTGCCGCAGCCCGGACAGGGCCGGCCTGGGGTGATGTCCTCGGTGTCGGCGAAGAGGTGACCGCACAGCTGGCAGCGGGTCTTCAGGAGCTCGCCGTGCATGTGCAGCAGCTGGGCCGAGCCGGCCTGCTCGTGCAGGTCATCGATGTTCTGGGTCACCAGCAGGAAATCCCCGCGCCCGGCCATGATCCAGGCCAGCTCCAGCTCGGCCAGCGCCCGGTGGGCCGGGTTGGGCGTCGCGCCGATCAGGTTCTTCCGGCGTGCGTTGTAGAAATCCAGAACCTTGTCCGGATCGCGCTTGAAGGCTTCCGGCGTCGCGAGCTCCTGCGGATCAAAGCGCTCCCACAACCCGCCCTTCTCCCGGAAGGTGCCGAGGCCTGATTCCGCGCTGATCCCGGCGCCGGTGAGGATGAGGATGTTTTCCGGTCCGATCGACATGTGGAAAGGCTAGGGGTGTCCAGGCCCTGTGTCATCTGCGGCGCGCGCCCTGCACTGAGGGCGCATGGCGCTCTTGTCACCCCGCCGCCCGCCTGGCCTCCGCCTCTTCGACAGGCCTGGGCTTCAGCGCCGTCAGCAGCGTCTGGATTTCGGTCACGGTGGCGCGGTTTTCCGGCAGGGCGGCGGCGCTGCGGGCCATTTCTCCGGCCAGCAGGCGCATGGCGCGGGCCTGGGCGTCCTGACTGCACCGGCCTGTGGGAAGAACGCCGCCGGCGGCGAGCTTCAAGAGGGCGCGCGCCTGCTCCAGCGCCGGCTGGGCCGACCCGGTCAGGCGGCTCAGCACCTTGGATTCATCGAGAACCATCATGCCGACCTGATCGAAGGTCTCCGCCAGCTCGGTCTTGTCCCCGGCGCTGAACGAGCCCTTCAGCGCACGCGCCTGCAACGCCGTCAGGCGCGACAGGCGCTCCAGCGGGCTGCCTGAGCCGCGCACGAAAAAGCTTTCCGCCTGGGTCGATTTCAGCTTGCCGCGGATATAGGCGGCGAGCTTGGCCTTGTTCTGTTCGCCGACCAGATTGTCCTCCATCTTGTAGAGGCGCTCGATCTGTTCGGCGATGTCCCTGGAGTTCGCCAGCGCCTCCTCGACCGCGTCGGGCGCCAGCAGCTTGGCCGAGCGATGGGTGAAAGCGTCCACCAGCGAATCGGGATGCAGGTTCGGCCCTGACGCCACGATCAGGCGCTGGGCGAGCTTGCGCGCCAGCTCGATCTCTTTCATGACGCTGGCCGGACGGAAGCGCTTGGGCGCCCGCAAGGCGTCGAGGATGCGTTTGGCGATCTCGATATGGGTCGAGGGCAGCGCCTTGTCGGCGAACTTCTCCGCCAGGCGCCGGGCGGTGTCCGGCGCGTCGAGCAGATCGGCCCCATCCGCACTGCCCTCATAGATGGCGGTCAGACGCTCGATTTCTTCGCCCAGATCCTCGGTCTGGCCCAGCATGGCGCGCAGGGCGCCGTCGAAGCTGAGCATTTCCGCAAGGAAGCTGTCGGTCTCGCGGGCCGCGAACGCGCGCGCCTCGGGCGAGCGGGGCAGGTCGTCGTGGAAATCCAGCAGCATGCCGGTCTTGGCGGAGAAGTCGCGCGCATCGGCCAGGCGCTCGGCGATGGCCCGGCGCAGACGTTTCTCAGGCGCGCCTTCGGCGTGAATCTTCTCGGACAGCTCGGCGAAGCCCTTGGCTTTCGGCGGCTTCTTCGCCGCCTTCACGTCCCGGCGGGCCTGGGCGACGCCCTTCTCCACGAGATCGTTGATCAGGCGGACATAGGCATGGACGGACGCATCAGAGGCCTGGGCGCGCGCAATGGCGACCTTCTGCACAGCCTGTTGAAGGTCGGTGTCCGAATCGTCGAGGTCCTCGATGAGGTCCGGGCGATGCAAGAGCTCCAGGGGGACGACCTGATTGCGCTCCAGCCAGCCTGATAATACCCGGCGCACAGTTTCCCGCGCCGCTGGTCCGGCCAGATCGTCAGGGGTCAGGCAGGGCAGGCTCGCCTCACCGGTCTTGTCCTTGGGCTCGCTGAACTTTTCCGGGCCTGATTCGAAGATGATGCCGCCACGAAAAGCGCTGTCTTCGGGGATCCACTGATTGCGCTCCACGCGCACCGAGCCCTTGGGGTGGCGTGATTTCAGGCGGTGGGCGAGATCCAGAGACTCCTGACGGTCATCGATCGCCTCGACCAGGGTCCATGACGCCTTCTTGTGTTTCTTGAGAAATATCTCGTAGTGCACATCGCTGCGCGCCATGTCCCCTGGCCCTCGCATGTGAATTCAGCCCTGACCATGAACTGAACGTGCTTAACCACGCGTAACCGCGCCTTGCCACGCCGGGTCGGGTGGATAAGCTGGCGTCGAGCCCTGCCTGGACGAGGGTTCGGCTTCAAGGAAAGGCGCATCGGCATGGCCGCCATCGCTCTGGTCGACGACGACGAGAACATTCTGACCTCGGTCTCCATGTTTCTGGAGAATAAGGGGTATCACGTGCGCACCTTCACCGACGGGTCCGTCGCGCTGCCCCAGCTGATCGACAATCCGCCGGACCTGGCGATCTTCGACATCAAGATGCCGCGCATGGACGGTCTGGAGCTGTTGCGCCGGGTGCGTCAGAGCTCGAATATCCCGGTGATCTTCCTGACCTCGAAGGATGGGGAATTCGACGAGGCGCTGGGCCTCGATCTCGGCGCGGACGATTACATCGCCAAGCCGTTCTCCCACCAGCTTCTCGCCAAGCGGATCAAGGCGGTTCTGCGCCGCGCCCAGACCGACCCGTCTGACGGCGAAGCCGGCGAGGGCGATCAGAAGGCGATCCAGCGCGGCAAGCTGACCATGGATCCCAATCGCCACGCCTGCCTGTGGGAAGGCCGTCCGGTCCGCCTGACGGTCACGGAATTCCTGATCCTGCACGCCCTGGCGAACCGCCCGGGCTTTGTGAAGAGCCGTGATAACCTCATGGATGCGGCGTATGACGATCAGGTCTATGTCGATGACCGCACGATCGACAGCCACATCAAGCGCATCCGGAAGAAATTCCGGGAAGTCGACGGAACCTTCGACGGGATCGAGACCCTTTATGGCGTCGGATACCGCTACAAAGAGGCTTGACGGCCTGAAGTCGCGGGCCGCGTCCGCCGGGCTATGGGTGAGGCGCACTGTCTCCTCCCGGCTGGCGTGGAAGATCATCGGGGCGAACATGGCCGCCCTGCTCGCGCTTCTGATCGGCATGGTGGCCCTGACCGAAAACCGGCGAGGGCTGGTCGACGCCAAGGTGGATTCCCTGTCCGCCCAGGCTGAAATTATAGCCAATGTCATCACCGAAACCGCGGTCAGCGGCGACATGCCCGGACCACGCATGGACAGCGAAGGCGCCCGCGAAGTGCTGCGGCGGCTCTCCCAGAACTATGTGCCCGATGAAAGCCGCGCCCTGATCCATGCGCCGGGCCCCTCGCGCGTGGCCGATTCCGATCTGATCGCCGGTGAAGTGGAGCAGTCCGACCTGCCCCCGCTGGGCGAAACCGCACCGGATACGCGCACCCTGTTCGAGCGGGCGGAGGAGGCGGTCGCGGGCCTGTTCCAGTCGGCGGAGACCCGAGCCGAGCTCGCCCGCACGCTCGAGGACGAGGTCAAGGCCGCCTTTACGACCGGCGAGCCGCAAACCGGCCCGCGCCGCGGCGAGGACGGACGCCGGATCGTGTCGGTGACCATCCCCATCCAGCTGATTCAGGCCACGGTCGGGACGATCACCTATGAGTCCTACGACTTCGACGAGCTCGTGGCCTCTGAGCGGCGGGCGCTGATCCCGTTCGCCCTGGCCGCCTTCATCGCAATCATGGCCGGGGCGCTGTGGCTGACGGCGTCCATCGCCAGGCCGGTGCGCCGTCTCGCCGATACGGCCCGTGAAGTGCGCCTGGCGGGCGGGCGCCGGGTCGAGCTTCCAGACATGAGCCGCCGGCGGGACGAGATCGGGGATATGGGCCGGGCCTTCGGTCAGATGACCAATGCGCTCTATGACCGGCTTGACGCCATCGAGAGCTTTGCGGCCGATGTGGCGCACGAGATCAAGAACCCGCTGACCTCGATCCGGTCGGCGGCCGAGATCCTGCCGATCGCCAAGGACGACGAGAAGCGTGCGCGCCTGATCCAGGTGATTCAGCATGACGTGCACCGGCTGGACCGGCTGGTCACCGACATCTCCAACGCATCGCGGCTGGATGCGGAGCTGGCGCGCGAAGACCTCGCCCGGCTGGACATGGGCAAGCTGCTCAAGGACATCGCCTCGCTGCACCGCCGCGATCCCGATGATCCGGACTCGGCCGGTCACCCCGTCGTTCAGGTGACGCTGGACGATGAAGATCTGAAAGTGCGCGGCCACGAAGGTCCGCTGAGCCGGGTTTTCATCAATCTGGTCGAGAACGCGATCACCTTCTCACCCCAGGGTGGAACCGTGAGCGTCGCCGCGCGGCGCCGAGGCGGGGTGAACGGCCATGTGGTCGTCACGGTCGAGGACGAAGGGCCAGGCATCCCGCCGGATAATCTGGAAACCATTTTCGAGCGCTTCTACACCCAGCGCCCGGAAGGCGCGGCCTTCGGCTCGCACTCCGGGTTGGGCCTGGCCATCGCACGCCAGATCGTCACCGCCCATGGCGGGCGAATCCGGGCCGAGAACCGCCGCACCGGAAGCGGCGCCCGCTTCATCGTGGAGCTGCCCTTCGCGCCACGGTGAGCGGGCTATGCTGCAACAGGACGCGGCGCGCCGTCGCGCAGGGCTTTTCGCAGGCGCAAAAGCGCGCTTACATGACTTGAGAGCTAACAGCGTGAAGGTTCCATCGCCGCATGATCGGCATCGTCGTCGTCACCCATGGCCGTCTGGCCGATGAACTGGTCGCCGCCACAGAGCATGTGGTGGGGCCTCTCGATGCATGTTCAGCCATCTCCATCGGTCCCGATGACGACATGGAGAAACGCCGCGATGACATTCGCGCCGCCGTTGAAGAGGCCGATCAGGGCGACGGCGTGGTGATCCTGACCGACATGTTCGGGGGCACACCGTCCAATCTGGCTATCTCGCTGCTGGACAAGGGCCGGATCGAAGTCATCGCCGGCGCCAACCTGCCCATGCTGATCAAGCTGGCGGAGGCGCGCACGCGTCTGACCGTGCCGGAACTGGCCGACAGCGCCAGCGAGGCGGGCAAACGCTATATCGCGGTGGCTTCGCAGATTCTTGATCAGGCCTGATGGGCCAGGTCTCCCGCACAGTCACAATCTGCAATCAGCGCGGCCTGCACGCTCGCGCCTCGGCCCGCTTCATCGCTGAAGCCGGCAAGTTCGACGCCAGGGTCACAGTCACCCGTGACGGTGAGACGGTGAACGCGGATTCCATCATGGAACTGTTGATGCTCAGCGCCGGGAAAGGCGTAAGCGTCACGATCGGGGCCGAGGGCTCCGACGCCGAAATCGCACTGGATGCGCTGTGTGCGCTGGTGGAGCGCGGCTTTGATGAGGACTGAGGCGAGCAGGACAAGGCGCGGCCACCCGATGCCCGCGCCCTGCGCCTGATCAGTCGACGCTCTCTTCGTCTTTCCGTTCCGGCGCCGGCGCGGCGAACATCGGCACCACGTTCGACGGCAGAGGCGCTTCGGGCTGAAGCGTGCGCGTCAGCGACCGGGGCGCATCGGCGGCGCCCGTCTCTTCCGACGCCCCCGGCATGGGCGGAGGCGGCGGGAGGACGATGGCGCGCGACGCGTAACGCGGATCCGTCCGCAGGCGCTCGCTCTCTTCCTGTTCAAACGTGTTCGGGGTGTCCGCAGGCTCGTCGGCGCCCTCGGCTTCGCTGGAGTCTGCAGCCGGTTCGGCGACCGGACCGGCGGCGTCGGGACCAGCTTCAGCGGCCGCTTCAGCCTGTGCTTCCGGCGTGGTTTCGGTCGGGACCAGAGGCGCGTCCGGTGCTTCGGAGGCCGCTTCAGCGGCCGTTTCGATTTGGTCTTCCGGCGTGGTTTCGGTCGGCGCCAAAGGCGCGTCCAGTGCTTCGGAGGCCGCTTCGGCGGGCTCCTCGTCCGTGCCCTGCTCCAGCTCAGCCCCCTCAGGCGCGGCCAAACCTTCCTCGACAGTCTGGGCGGCTTCGGCGCGCTCTTCTCCGGGCTCCGGCGCTTCAGCGGGTGCATCGGCCTGTGCGGCGGCTTCGGTTTCAGCCGGGGTCGCCGCCTCGGTCACTCCCTCGGTCTCAGCATCCGTCGCAATCTCGGCTTCGGCCTCGACGGCGTCGTCGCCACCCCTGTCATCGGTGGACCGGTAGGCCGCAGCCGCAGCCGCAGCCGCGGGGGCGGTGGAATGGTCTTCGGGTTCCGCCTCCGCTTCCAGCTCAGCGGTCTCGACCGCCTCCTCGACCACCGCCTCGGAGCCCGCCACCAATTCCTCGGCCGGGTTGCGCAGGATGTGATCGGCCAGGATCGCGATGCGGCGCTCAAGGCGGGCCGCGTCACGCACCCGGTTGATGAGTCCGGCGATCAGGAACAAGACCGTGGCCCCGCCCAGACCGGCGAGCGCCGGCGTGACTGCGCCGGAAACGCCGTCAAATCCCATGGCGCCGACGCCCAGCGCGACGACAAAAACCGGCGCCCAGATCAAGCGCCAGGAGCGAAGGGCGTAAACCATCAGCGCGCCCAGCAGAACCGCGCCGCCGAAGACGATGGGGGTCGTGAACGCTTCCAGGCCCGGCGCGATCTGCGCCAGCTGGGCGGACACGCCGCCCGTCAGCTCGGCGATACGCCAGTCGGCGATCGCCGGCGCCGCCCCGGCGGCCAGGGCGAATATATCGAACTCAGGCGCAGCGCCGAACAGGACGGGATCGATCTCCACAAGGAAGGCGCGCAGAAACGGCCAGACCGTCGCCAGGGCCGCCACGGCGAACAGCATGAGGGTCAGAGCCCAGTTCCAGGTGCGCGCCACGCCGGCTTTGGCCAGCAGGCCGGTCGCGCCAGGGTGGGTGCGCGACCAGGCGCCATGGGTGTGATTGACCACCGCGACGGGGCGCGAGCGACGGGCCGGGCCAGGCTGCATGCGCAGGACCGACGCCTGGTCGCCGGGCTCCAGCCGGAACCCGCCCTCCATCAGGCGGACCGTGTGCCGGGCGCCTTCGAGGTCCTGGAGGCGGCGCTCGTCGGCGCGGGCGCGCGGATCCGCGCCGATCACGTCTCCGGCGGCGGCGTAGAAGTCGAGGCTCTTGCGTCCAAAACGCTGGCTGGCGTAGGCCGTCGGCAAGCTGGCCATGGTGTCTTTCCCCTCATCATCAGACCGTCCGCCCCCCTGCCTCCGGTCTGGTTCAAGCCCATCTGCGCCGGAGTTTGGCCCGGCGGGAAGTCTTAATAAAGGGTTTATACAAGATCGAGGCCGTTTGAGGAAATGACGGATCGATAACGCCTGCACGGCTTCATTTGCCCGCAAGCGCGCGCGGCGTTATACCCCGCGCCGTCCCACAACGGCGCACCGGTCCTTGGATGCGTCTGTTGCAAGCAACAACAAAGGTTCGACCTCACATGACGCTTCTTTGCGCCGTCAATGACGGAAACGACTATGCCGTGAAAGATCTCTCGCTGGCCAAGTGGGGCCGCATCGAGATCGAAATGGCCGAGATCGAAATGCCGGGCCTCATGGCTCTGCGCGAGGAATACAAGGGCAAGAAGCCTCTGGCCGGCGCCCGCATCGCCGGCTCGCTTCACATGACGATCCAGACCGCGGTCCTGATCGAGACGCTGGTGGAGCTCGGCGCGGAAGTGCGCTGGGCCTCGTGCAACATCTTCTCCACCCAGGACCAGGCCGCTGCGGCCATCGCCGAGCGCAAGATCCCGGTTTTCGCCTACAAGGGCGAAACCCTGCGCGAGTACTGGGAGTACGCAGACGCCATCTTCCATTGGCCGAACGGCGAAACCGCCAACATGATCCTGGACGATGGCGGCGACGCCACCATGTATCTCCAGCTCGGTGAGAAGGCCGAGGCCGATCCCTCCATCCTCGGCGAGCCGAAGTCGGAGGAGGAGAAATTCCTCCAGGAAGTCATCAAGCGCCGCATGGAGGCGAGCCCTGGCTGGTTCAAGAAGGCCAAGGCGAACATTAAAGGTGTTTCAGAAGAAACCACCACCGGCGTCATGCGCCTGTACCAGATGGCCAAGCGCGGCGAGCTCGCCTTCCCGGCCATCAACGTCAATGACTCCGTGACCAAGTCGAAATTCGACAACCGCTATGGCTGCCGGGAAAGCCTGGTTGACGCCATCCGGCGCGGCACTGACGTCATGATGAGCGGCAAGACCGCGGTCGTGTGCGGCTATGGCGATGTGGGCAAAGGCTCGGCGGAATCGCTCGCCCAGGCCGGCTGCCGCGTCTCTGTGACCGAGATCGACCCGATCTGCGCGCTTCAGGCCTGCATGGACGGCTTTGCGGTCGTGCGCCTTGAGGACGTGATCGAGGATGTGGACATCGTCGTGACCGCCACGGGCAACAAGGACGTGGTGACCGTCGACCATATGCGCGCCATGAAGAACATGGCGATCGTGTGCAATATCGGCCACTTCGACAACGAGATTCAGGTCGAAGCCCTGAAGAACTTCCAGTGGACCAATGTGAAGCCGCAGGTCGATCTGGTCGAATTCCCCACGGGCAACAAGATCATCCTGTTGTCCGAAGGCCGCCTGGTGAATCTGGGCAACGCCAACGGCCACCCGTCCTTTGTGATGAGCTCGTCCTTCACCAACCAGGTGCTGGCCCAGATCGAGCTGTGGACGCGCGGCGACCAGTACGACAACCAGGTCTACATCCTGCCCAAGCACCTCGATGAAAAGGTCGCGGCCCTGCACCTGGACAAGCTGGGCGCCAAGCTCACGCAGCTGTCGACCGAGCAGGCCGACTATATCGGCGTGGAGCAGAGCGGTCCCTACAAGGCGGAGCACTACCGCTACTAGGAGCCTGACCAGGCGGAGCGGCGACCGAGTCGCCGGTTCGGCCACGCGACTACTGCTTAGGATTCTATCCTGCGCCGAAACGAAACGCCCCCGCCGGAGCCGCTCCGGCGGGGGTTTCTTTGGTGCCTCGCCGAGTGGCTAGCGGCGAAGTTGCCCATGGGAAAAGGGGCTCTGCTCGCTCGCCTTTGTCTGCCGCGTCCATCTCAGTGGCGGATGTGTGAGCGGCGAACCGGGCGCCGTTCGATCCTACCTTACTCGCTCATCACCCGATGGTGGTGGAGGCGCCTGTAAGCACATGCTGATTTATCGCGGGCAGCCGGCTGCAGGTTGCTGATGCAGGAAGGATTGCAGGACGCCGCTATGCGGGCTCGTGTGGTCCGATTGCGGTTCCTGCGAGAAGCTGGCCAGAGCGAACTAGCCGGTCGCGAAATTGAACTGGGTAATGCAGCCTGTTGCGTAAGTGGACGTCGCTCCAGGCGTGAAGCGCCAATCCGCCACGGCGTCGGCTGCAGCCCTGATCGCGCTTCGTGTCGCCGCGTGCTCAAGATACCGCTCCGGCTCCACATATCGGATGTTGGCGGTCGTGCCCTGTTCGGAGATGTCGTAGCTCAGGATGAAGCGTCGCTCATCTTGATCGACCTGGGCGAGCCGCAGGAAGGCGAAGAGTTCGGACGGGTAGCGCGGACTTCGACGGTCAAGGGGCGTCCAGCCCGCCTGATAGCAGGGCGACGTCTGCACAGGGGGCTCGGCCGGGTTCATAACTCCGCCCCACTCGACCCAGTTCCCTGCGCTCCCTGTGCACGCCGCAAGCGACAGCGCGCACGCTGAAACCAGGACCAACAATCTTTTCATGAAGCCGACCACCACTACCATTAAAACGGGATTTTTATGCACGCGATCCACGTTCCCCGACCGCGTCATGCCTGTCAACGGCCTTGCCAGACGCCAGCCGGATCCGTTTAGTCGCGCCATGCGATCAATTCTATTCGCCCTCGCCCTCCTCCTCACCGCCTGCGTGAATCCGTCGGAGCTTCCCGGAGTCGCGGATCCGCGGGACCGGCCTTTCATTCCAACCTCGGACATGCCGGTGCCGCCCAATGTGGGCCGGGCCGCGGACAGTGCGGGCTGTTCCGGTGAGCCGGTGGCGGCGGTGTCGGCGGAGTTGCCGGATTATCCGGCCAGAGGCTGGGACCGGGGTCTGCAGGGCTGGTCCATCGTCCAGTTCGACGTGGCGCCGTCCGGGGAGACCGCCAATATCGAGATCGCCCGCGGCGTGCCTGGCGGCAGCTTTGACCGCGAAGCACGGCGCGCTGTGGCTGACTGGCGCTTCGAGGCGTCCGAGCGCGGCCTCTCGGGATGCGTGGTGCTGTTTGAGTTCACGCAAGGGCTCGTGCGGATCAGGTAGCGCCGATTCTCCCCCGGCGCCGCTCCGCCGGTGCATGATCGCACGCGTCCTTCACCCTCATTCCCGGTCGCGAACGGATTCACCTTCCGGTAAGATGTGATTCGTCCGTGTGCGCTGGTCTGGGTCCAGCGCGCGCGCAGCGGCGGGGAAGACGCACGTTATGGAGGCAGGCGCGCCGGTCCAGCTGGCCACGCTCATCGTCACAGGCGGAGCGGTCGCATTCGCCCTGTCGGCAGCGGTCTGGGCGCACCGCCTGACCGCCGGCGCGCGCACGGCGAGACGCGCCTGGCGCAAGCGGATCGCCGGTCTTGAGGACCGCGCCGCCCGGGCTGAAAGCCTGTTCGCCGCCCATCCCGGCCTCGTCATGGTCTGGGAGACCCCGCCCGACGCCGACGGCTCGTCCTGGACGCCGCCCGCCCTGCATGGCAGCCCGGCCGCACTCGCGGCCATGTTCGCCTTTGCCGAGCTGGGCGAGCGCAAGGGCTCTGATCCCGGCGCCCAGATCCTGGAAGAGCTGGCCGACTTCGAGGCGCGTTCGGCCTCGGGCGACGCCACGACGCTGCGCCAGCGGCTCAACGCCCTCATCACGGAAGGCAAACCGTTCTCCCTGACCATCACAGGGCCGTCCGGCCGCGTCATCGAAGCCGACGGCCGCCCCGCCGGGCGCCAGCTCGTGGTCTGGCTGACCGACGCGACCATCAAGGGAATGGAAGAAGCCGGCGCTCGGGGGCGCGTGGAGGAGGCCCGTCAGGCGGTCGGAGAAGACCCGCTGGCTTTCTTCGACATGCTGGGCAAAAGCCCCGCGCCGGCCTGGCGGATGAACGCCTCGGGCAGGCTGGTCTGGGTCAACGCCGCCTACGCCGCAGCGGTCGAGGCGGCTGGTGTTGACGATGTGCTCGAGCGCCAGCTGATGCTGGAGGCGGGACTGGCTGACCAGGCGCGCGAAGCCTTGAACGCCGGGGAAACCCGGTCGGTTGCGCGCGGCGCCGTCATCGGCGGAGAGCGCCGGATGTTGCGCTTCGTGGTCTATCCGGTCAACGGCGGCGCGGCCGGCTTCGCGCTGGACGTCACCGAGGGCGAAGAGAGCAAGGCGGCTTTGAAACGCTTCCGCCAGGCCCATGACGAGACGCTCAACCACATGGCAGAGGCCGTGGCGATCTTCGACCGGTCCAAGCGGCTGGTTTTCTACAATCGCGCCTTCTCAACCCTGTTCGGCATCGAGGAGGCCTTCCTCAATGAGCGGCCCGCCCACGGCGCGTTGCTGGACCGGCTGCGGGAAAAGCGCCGCCTGCCTGAGCAGGAGGACTATTCCAAATGGCGCGAGGCCGAGCTCGCCCGCTATGAGGCCGAGCCGGACGCGGACAATCCCGATGAGCTGTGGCCCCTGCCGGACGGCCGGGTGTTTCGGGTGGCGCGCCAGCGTCACCCGCTGGGCGGCGTGCTGTTGATCTTTGAGGACATGACCGATCAGCTGGCTCTGCAGGCGCGCTACAACACGCTGATCAAGGTCCAGCGCGCTACGCTGGACAAGCTGCATGAGGCCGTCGCCGTATTCGGCTCGGACGGCCGGCTGAAACTGCGCAACGCCGCGTTCGAGACCCTTTGGGCGCTTGATCCGGAACTGCTGGATAACGCCGCCTTCGACGAGGTCGCCGGCGCCTGCCAGGCCCTGCACGCCGACGAGGAAGGCTGGTCGGAGCTGAAGGCCCGGATCACGGATCCAGGCCCCGATGCGCGCCAGCCGGTCACCGGCGAGATCCGCCGCCAGGACGGCAAGGTGCTGACCTTCCTGACCCGGCCGCTGCCCGACGGCGCGACGCTCATCGCCTGGGACGACATCACCGACAGCCGCCGAATCGAGGCGGCCCTGCGCGACCGGGCCGAGGCGCTGGAAGCGTCTGAACGCATCAAGACCGAGTTCGTGGAGCATGTGAGCTATCAGCTGCGCACGCCGCTCACCACGATCCATGGCTATGCCGACCTTCTTTCCGGCGGTTTCGCCGGCGCGCTGACCGAGCGCCAGGCCGAGCATATGAGCGCGATCCAGTCGGCCTCAGGCCAGCTGGGCAAGCTGATCGATGATATCCTGGACATCGCCGCCATCGACGCTGGGCAGCTGGAACTGGAGCTGGGCGATGTGCGCCTGCCTGAACTGGTCGAAGCCTCGACCAGCCTGATCGCCTCGCGCGCCGAGCATGGCGGAGTGAAGCTGTCGGTCCAGGTCGAGGACGACCTGCCCACCGTGCGCGCCGACGGCAAGCGGCTGAAACAGGTGCTGTACAACCTCCTGACCAATGCGCTCGACCATGTCAGCCCCGGTGGAACCATCGAGGCCGGCGCCCGGGTCGAGGACGGCGAGGTCACGCTCTGGGTGGCCGACGATGGTGTCGGCATCGCGCCGGACCGTCAGGCGAAGATCTTCGAGCGCTTCGAGCGCGGCGAAGGCGGCGGCGCCGGGCTGGGCCTGGCGCTTGTCAATGACATCGTGCGCCTGCATGGCGGCTGGGTGGCGCTGGAAAGCGCGCCCGACGAAGGCGCCCGGGTCAGCTGCCACCTCCCGGTCCAGGCCGCCGGAGACCACGCTGCGCCAGAGCTGACCCTGCCCCAGCGCGGCAGCGCGGCGGAGTAGGAGGTCCGCGCCTTCCCCGGGCTTCCGGCCGGACGCCCTCTCAAGGACTGCGTTAGGAGTGCTCAGGACGGCGGCCATGGTTTGGATTTCGAGATCTTCTTCGACTGCGGGCCGGCGGACCGGGCCTGTATGACCGGGCAAGACGCTCGGCGCCGCGCCGTGCTGTCCCGCAGGGAGGGGCGCCTGGCGACCATCGCCGCCGGTGCGGTGATCGTGGTCATCGCCAGCATCCCGGGCCCCTCCGGGGCGCCCAGCCTGTTCGGCTGGGACAAGCTGGACCACCTGTCGGCGTTCGCGGCGCTGGCCTTGCTGGCCCGGGCGGGCTGGCCGTCGGCGCCGCGCTGGATCACGGCCGGCGCCCTGTTCGCCTACGGGATCGGCATCGAGCTTCTGCAGGGCTCGCCGCTGGTGAACCGCACGGCGTCTGCGTCCGATCTCGCCGCGAACGCGGTCGGGATTGTGATCGGTCTTGCGCTGGCGCTGTGGCTCGGGCGTGTCGCGCGGACAATCCGCTGGCTGCCGCTGCGCCGGTGATCGCGCCGCCGTTGATTCCAGCGCGCACGCCGCCCCACGCCCCGTTCCGCGCCGGCGCGCCGCGCTTTGTCCCGGCCCTGAAGCCGATCGCGCCGGCGGATTGGCTGGCGCCTGACACCGAGGCCCATGTGCTGGACTGGAAGCGGGCGATGCTAGACCGCCCGGACCTGGTCCATCGCGCTGAGCCCGGGTCTGAGGCGGCGGCGCACGAGGCGGCGGATCTTGTCGGCCGCGCCCTCGGCGCCCCGGTCGCAGGCGATCTCATCAAGGCCTCCCGGCTGGTCAGCGACGATCTGGTCATCATGACGCCCGGAGCCGCAGGCTGGACCTGTGCGGCTCTGACTCTGACCGCGCCGACTTTCTTTGCGATCGAGGATGTGATCGGCCGCAATATCGCCGCGCTCCATGGTCCGGTGCCGGATGCGGCGCGCCTGTCAACGCGGATCGAACGTGTGTTCGAGGGGTTGCAGCCCGGTACGGTGCTGGAGCGGTTCAACTGGACGCTCCAGGCGGGAGCGGACCGCTTCACGCCGGACGCTGCGCCGTTGCGCGCGCGTGCGCTCCGCGCTGATCGGGAGGCGTGGCGGGCGCTGCTTCACCTGCGGGTGGAGCGCCAGACGATTGTGAAGCTGAGAGAGACCGGCGCCGTCCTGTTCACGATCCGGGTCTGCCTCGATCCAGTCGCGGCTCTGCAGCATGAGGACCGGGCGTCGCTGGCCGCCGCCTGGCGGACCCTCGGTCCGGAGGGCCGCGCCTATAAGGGCTGGGCGGACTATGAGGGGTTAGCGGCGGCCGCGTTCAAGGCCTGGGGCGTCTGACGCGCCGCCGCCGGTCGGCGCTTCACAGCACTTCGAGGGTCACAAGCTTGCACTTGTGCACGTGGTAGTCTTCCTCGGAGATGGACTTCACCCTGGCCCGGCCGTCGGCCTCGAGCGCCCGGAAATGATCTTCATACCCGTCCGGCCACACGTCTTCATGGACCGTGGCGACGATCGGTCCGCCCGGCTTGGTGACGCGGATCAGCTCGTTGAACCCCTTCGGACCGACATGGGCGTGGGTGAAGGTGCCCACGCACACGACCGCATCATAGGCGTCAGTCTCGTAGGACAGGGGCTTGGTCATGTCCTCGACCTGGAGCTCGCGATAGGGGCCCTTCTTGCGCGCCTCGCCCAGCATGTCCGGCGAAATGTCCATGCCGTCGATCGTCTTGAATCCGAGCTCGGCCAGCTCGACGCCGGCCAGACCCGTGCCGCAACCGGCGTCCAGGATCCTCGCGTCCGGCCCGACCAGCGCGGCGAGGCGCTTGGCGGAGATCTTGGGGCCGACATAGTTCATACCGCCGACCGTGTCCTGGTCATAGGTCTTGGCCCAGTCTTTGTATGCATCTACGCATTCTTCAGGTTTGCCACTGAGATTGTATATTTTATCGAGAACCGGATTCTTGGACTTCATTTGAGTATACACCACTCATCTGCGAAGCATTTTGCGTGTCGGTTATATATCCGAAACTCACCAATATGGCAAAATATCTCACAGAAAATTTGCGGTGATTATGGCGAATACTGAATGTCAGCTTCGTGACAAAATACGCCTAGCGCGCTGATTCCGCACGCGCCAGCGCCGTCTGCATGTCGTCCCACAGGTCTTCGGCATCCTCGAGGCCGGCCGACAGGCGCACCAGCCCGTCGCTCACGCCGGCCTCCGCCCGGGCCTCGGGCGTCATGGCGGCATGGGTCATGGTCGCCGGAATGGCGGCGAGGCTCTCCGCTCCGCCCAGGGACTGGGCGAGGGTGAACACCTGCAGGTCAGAGACGAAGGCGCGGGCGCCGGGAAGGCCGGTCTTGAGCTCGAGGCTTAGCAGACAGCCGAATCCGGTCTGTTGGCGCTTGGCGATCTCATGGCCGGGATGGCCCGGCAGGCCTGGATAATCGACACGGGCCACGCGCGGATCGGCGGCCAGCCGCTCGGCGAGAATCAGGGCGGTCTCGCTCTGGGCCTTCGCCCGCAGGGGCAGCGTGCGCAGACCCCTGAGCGCCAGAAACATATCAAAGGCGCCCGATGTCGCGCCGGCGGCGTTCGCCCACCAGGCCAATTGTTCGACATGGGCTGGATCGGCCGCGCAGACCGAGCCGCCGACCATGTCGGAATGGCCGTTCAGGATTTTCGTTATGGAGCTGACCGTCAGATCGGCGCCCAGGGCCAGCGGCGTCTGCTGGGCCGGAGACAGGACCGTGTTGTCCACCGCGCTGATGGCGCCGGCGCTGCGGGCCAGTGCGCAGGCGGCCTCCAGATCGGTGATGCGCAGGCGCGGGTTGGACGGGGTCTCCAGGAACACCAGGCCGGCCTGGGCGCCGATGGCCGCTTCAAGCGCGGTCAGGTCGGAGGCGTCGGCGTAAACGAGATCAAAGCTGCGCTGGGCAGCACGCGCATCCATCAGCCGGCGCGTGCCGCCATAGCAGTCATGGGCGCAAACAATGCGCGCGCCGTTGGGCAGAAGGTTCAGAACGAGATCGATCGCCGCCATGCCTGAGCTGACCACGACCGCGCCCGAAGCGCCCTCCAGATCCGCCAGAGCCCGGGCCAGTTCGGCCCGGCCCGGCGCGCCGGTGCGGGCATAGTCGAAGGCGCCCGGCGCGCCGGGATCCTCGCGGGCGTAGGCGCTGGACACCTCGATGGGCGCGACTACGGCGTTCGAGGCGCCGCAATTGATCCCGGCGCGGGCGGCTTTGGTGCGCAGGCGGGTCATAAGCGCCCGGCGAGGAAGGCGTTGACCTTGCCGGTCTCCTTCAGGAAGCCGTCATGGCCGTAGAGCGTCTCGATCACGGTCACGGACGCCGAACCGATCCGGCCCGCCGTGGCCTGGATGTCAGCGAGCCGGACCAGCTGATCGCTGTCGAACGCGGCGAAGCGCACCGGCGCGGTGATGCGCTCCACAGCCACATCGGCGCAATCCATGGATTCAGACAGCGCGAGGAATCGTTCCGGGCTGGTGCTCCCGGCGTACTCGGCGCCCCGAGCGGCGAGATAGGCCTCCACGCCCTCAGCGTCCCGGCAGCCGGGCGCAGGGTCGGTGAAGCGGCTGGTGAACTCCTCCGCCGTGCGGTAGGTCGTCATGGCCAGGCGCCGCGCCAGATCGACGCCGCGTTCGCCGCATCCCGCCTCCAGCGCCAGACGCACCGTCTCGCGCTGGATGGAGCGCCAGGCTGTGGTCATGGGGTTGGGCCGCGCCGCCGCGCACAGGACATCCACCTTGCGCACCCTGTCCGGCGCGCGCCCGGCGACCTGGAGCGCGATGACGCCGCCATAGCTCGCGCCGACAAGGCTGAACCGGTCCAAACCAGCAGTGTCGGCGAGCGCCAGGACCGCTTCGGCCTGATCGGCGATAGTGGGATACGGTCCGGCCTCTTCGCCGAGGAAATCCACGGACAGAAGCCGACGGCTCGCCGGATCCAGCGCACCACCTGATCCCGCGACGCCCGGCCACCAGCCCGGACCGCTCTCGTCCGGGCACAGGCGGCGTCCGGCGCTGATCCCGCCCAGCACGATCGTCGCGGGACCCTCAGCAGGCCCTACAATGCGTCCGCGCGCCTCAAGCCAGCCGCCGCCGGACCGGTCGAAGCCGCAGATCAGCTCCCGGACCGGCCAGGGACAGGCGGGTTCGGGATCGGCCAGTTTCAACGCCGCGCTCATGACCGCACCTCGGCCAGGAGGCGCGTCACGTCGCCGATGACGCTGGCCGCCGTCGGGCCGCGCCCGGCGCCCTTGCCCGAAACGATCACGACAGCGCCGCGTTCGGGGCTCAGCACGACACAATTGCCTTCGTCCCGGGTGCGCGCCAGCGGATCATCCAGCGTCAGGGCTTCCAGGCGCACCCGCGCCTTCACGCCGACCGGCGAGCGGGACAGGCTCGCCACCTGGCGCAGCACGCGGCCGTCTGCGCGCGCCTTCGCACCGGCGCCAGCGGGTAGATCGGAGATGGACTGGGTGTCGATCTCGGCCGGGTTGAGCTGAACGCCCCAGGCTTCCCGCGCGATCAGGGCCAGCTTGTTGGCCGCGTCCAGCCCGTCGAGATCCGCGCTGGGATCGGCTTCGGCGAAGCCGGCCTCCTGGGCGGCCTGCACGGCGCTATCCAGCGTTTCGCCGCGAGCCAGCCGGTCCAGAACAAAGTTGGATGTGCCGTTCAGCACGCCGCGCACGCGGGTCAGCGCAGTCCCGGCCTCAGACAGGCGCTGCACGGTCTCCAGAACCGGCGCGCCGCCGCCCACAGCGGCTGAGCAGGCGAAGCTCTTCGCGCGGCGGACAAGGTCCGGCCGGCGCGCGGCGACGTCCTTGTTGGCCGTGACGACGTGGCATCCCGCTTGAACGGCACGTTCCAGGAGCTGCTCGGCGAACCGGCCGCCCGGCAGGGCCTCGATCACCAGGTCGGGCTTCAGTGCGAAGACCGCATCGGCGTCGGTGAAGACCGGCGCGCCGGCGATACCGCCAGGGCGCGGGGTCCGCGCCAGAACGCCGACCAGCTTGATCCCGTCCGGCAGGCGATCAATGACGCCGCCGCCGACCACGCCGCAGCCCAGCATGATCGCGCGCATCGGACGCGGCCCAGTACGGGTGATTTCACGGGTCAGGGTCAGGGCGGGGGTCGTCATGGTCTCACTCCTTCTACTCAGCGCCTGCAGGGCGGAGTGCGGAAGTGAGAACGCCGGACGGCTATGTCGTCAGGCTGCCCCCAAGGGGCGGGCCGATCCGGACGCTTCGCTTTAGCCGCACTTGTTCCGCGCCCGCAAGCTGAAGCTCAAATCGGCGCGTATTCGGATATAAAGATATCCTTATGTGATGTCCAGAGGGAAGTTGACCCGCGTCAAACCCCCACCGCAGTCACCCCCGCCAGCGCCAGCAGCGCGAGCGCCGCCGCGCCTTTCAGCCACCCGCTCGACGCAGCGCCGGCCAGCGCGCCGGCGCCGGCGCCCAGCGCGGTGAGGGCGGGGATCGTGCCCAGTCCGAACCCCGCCATGATGAGCGCGCCCTGGACCGGTCCGCCGGACACGCCTGCGTAGAAGGTCGCGATATAGACCATGGCGCAGGGCATCAGGCCCCAGGCCGCGCCGAGCCCCGCCGGACCGAAGCGATGCAGGTGATGGAGGCGGCGGTAGACCGGGCTGGCGAGTTTCGCCGCGAAGCGTCCGGCTGCGCCGCCGAACAGCGGGATCTCCGCGACGGCGTAAGCGGCGATCACCAGGGTCAGGGCGGCCAGCCAGCGCAGCACCGCGTGGGCCGCGCCGGCGTCCGGGTTTCCGTGAAAGCCCCAGCCGATGGCGCCGGCGGCGGCGCCGAGGGCGATGTAGACGCCGACCCGGGCGAGCTGGGCCTGGATCAGGACGACGGCCTTGCCCAGCGGGCCGCGCTTCGCTCCGGCGTTCACGGCGATGGCCGTCGCCACCCCGCCGCACATGGCCAGACAGTGCAAGGACGCCGCAAGCCCGGCGATCAGACCGGCCAGAAAGTCCAGCTCCATGCGCCCGCCGAGCATCGGGCCGATGTCCATGCCTGGGTGTGTCACTTCGTCGCCAGCATCCAACCGGTCCGGGTCCTGCAACCCGCGCAGCCCTTGTGAACGCCCATGAATAAAGGGGTTCGGGCCCGTGGCCAGCCCCGCCGGACCATCTACGACCAAAGGCGCTGAGGCATATTGCCCTACTTCCTTTGGGAGTTTTATGCCGCACAGAGGAGCCATCAATCGGGAACACTCCTTGAGAGGGAGGGGCGCATGTCCGCGGCAGCGGCGAGTAACAAAACGGGCTTCGACGCCAGCGCCATGGTCGTCGCAGGTCTTCTTGGGCTGGGGGCCCTTTGGTCGCTGATTTCAGCGGCGGCGGGCGCGGACGCGGCGATCCGGGTTCATGCCTGGGTCATCGGCGCCGGCTTCCTGGCCGGTCTGTTCATGATGGCCCGCATCTACGGCGACGGCGGTCTGGACAACGACAAGACCCAGTACAATGAGAATGTCATCAAGGCCGGCGTCATCGCCTCCATGTTCTGGGGCGTGGCCGGCCTGCTGGTGGGCGTGATCATCGCCTTCCAGCTGGCCTTTCCCGCCTTGCTGTCGTTTGACGCCTTCCCGCAGCTCAATTTCGGACGCCTGCGCCCGGTGCACACCAGCGCGGTCATCTTCGCCTTCGGCGGCAACGTGCTGATCGCGACCAGCTTCTACGTGGTCCAGCGCACCTGCCGCACGCGGATCGCCGGCGGGATCTGGCCGTGGTTCGTGTTCTGGGGCTACCAGCTCTTCATCGTGGTCGCGGCCACGGGCTATCTGCTGGGCATCACCCAGGGCAAGGAATACGCCGAGCCGGAATGGTACGCCGATCTGTGGCTGACCCTCGTGTGGGTCGCCTACCTGCTGGTCTTCCTGGCCACGCTCATGCGCCGCAAGGAACCCCACCTGTATGTGGCGAACTGGTTCTATCTGGCCTTCATCGTGACCATCGCCATGCTGCACGTGGTCAACAACCTGGCCATGCCGGCGAGCCTGTTCGGCGCGCGCAGCTATTCGGCGTTCGCAGGCGTTCAGGACGCGCTGACCCAGTGGTGGTACGGCCACAACGCCGTGGGCTTCTTCCTGACCGCCGGCTTCCTGGCGATCATGTACTACTTCATCCCCAAGCGGGCTGAACGGCCGGTCTATTCCTACCGCCTGTCGATCATCCACTTCTGGGCGCTGATCTTCATCTATATCTGGGCCGGCCCGCACCACCTGCACTACACGGCCCTGCCGGAGTGGGCGCAGACCCTGGGCATGACCTTCTCCATCATGCTGTGGATGCCCAGCTGGGGCGGCATGATCAACGGCCTCATGACCCTTTCGGGCGCCTGGGACCGGCTGCGCACCGATCCGGTGATCCGGATGCTGGTGGTCTCGGTCGCCTTCTACGGCATGAGCACGTTCGAAGGCCCGGTCATGAGCGTGCGGGCGGTGAACTCGCTGTCCCACTACACCGACTGGACCATCGGCCACGTGCACTCCGGGGCGCTGGGCTGGGTCGGCTTCATCAGCTTCGGGGCGATCTACTGCCTGGTGCCGTGGCTGTGGAAGCGGGCGGGCATGTACTCCAAGGCCCTGATCGAGTGGCACTTCTGGATCGCGACCATCGGCATCCTTCTGTACATCACCTCCATGTGGGTCTCCGGGATCATGCAAGGGTTGATGTGGCGGGCGTACAACTCGCTGGGCTTCCTGGAGTACTCCTTCGTCCAGACCGTGGAGGCCATGCACCCCTACTACATCATCCGGGGTCTGGGCGGCGTCCTGTATCTCACCGGCGCACTGCTGATGGTCTGGAACGTCTACAAGACCATCAAGGGCGATGTCCGCGAGAAGGACGAAGCCGTGAAGCCGCAATCCGCCGCCATCCAGCAGCCGGCTGAGTAAGGGAGGGCGACATGGCTGAGAAAACGAAAAAAGCGAACCCGATCTGGGCCTGGCACAAGAAGGTGCTGGAGCAGAACTCCATCATGCTGACCGGCGGCGTCCTGGTGGTCGTCTCCATCGGGGGCCTGGTGGAGATCGCCCCGCTCTTCTATCTCGACGAGACCATCGAAGAGGTCGAAGGCGTGCGCCCCTACTCCCCGCTCGCGCTCATGGGCCGGGACATCTACATCCGGGAGGGCTGCTACACCTGCCACTCCCAGATGGTCCGCCCCCTGCGCGACGAGGTGGAGCGCTACGGCCATTACTCGCTGGCGGCGGAGAGCATGTATGACCGCCCCTTCCAGTGGGGGTCCAAACGGACCGGACCGGATCTGGCCCGGGTCGGCGGGAAGTATTCCGATGAATGGCACCGCGACCACATGCGCGATCCGCGCTCGGTGGTCCCGGAATCCATCATGCCGCCCTACGCCTTTCTTGAGACCACGCCACTTGAGGTCGAGGTCGTCGAGGGGCGCATGCGCGCGCTGACCCGTCTGGGGACGCCCTATGACGAGCTGGGCCGCCTGGAGAACGCCGTCAGCGACGTCTACACCCAGCTCGACCCGTTCGCGGCGGATTATGACGGCTTCCTGGAGCGTTATCCCGGCGCGCCGGTGCGCGATTTCGACGGCAATCCGGACATGGTGTCCGAGCTCGATGCGCTGATCGCCTATCTGCAGATCCTGGGCACCATGGTGGACTTCTCCACCTACGAGGCCGAGGCCGATGAGAATCTGAGGTAAGCGACCATGTATGAGTCCCTCGCCAGCTTTGCGCAGACCTGGGGCATGCTGCTGTTCATCGCCCTGTTCCTGACTGCGGGCGCCTACGCGCTGTGGCCGCGCAACCAGCAGAAATTCGACGAGGCGGCCCGCGTGCCGCTGGAGGATCACGATCGCCCGGCTGCGGCCGACGAGGCCGATCGGACGCACAAGGACCGAAACGATGGCTGATGAGGACAAGCGCGAAGTCGACGCCTATTCCGGCGTGGATACGACGGGCCATGAATGGGACGGCATCAAGGAGCTGGACAATCCCCTGCCGCGGTGGTGGCTGTGGATTTTCTACGCCTCCATCGCCTGGGCCGTGGTCTACATGGTCTTTATGCCGGCCGTTCCGGCCCCTCCGGGCTTCGACGGTCACACTAGAGGTCTGCGCGACCACTCCGAGCGGGCGAACGTAGCCCAGGCCATGAATGATCTGCAGGCCCAGCGCGGCCCGCTCTTCGATCGCCTTCAGCAGGCCGCCGATACCGGCGGCATCGAAGCGATCGAGAACGATCCCGAGCTGTTGAACTTCGCCCTCGCGGCCGGCGAGTCTGCGTTCGGCGACAATTGCTCGACCTGCCACGGCCGGGGCGCGCAGGGCGCGATCGGCTATCCCAACCTGAACGACGATGTCTGGCTGTGGGGCGGCTCGTTCGAGGCCATCCGCCAGACGCTCCATGTGGGTATTCGATGGGAGGACAATCCCGACACCCGCTTCTCCCAGATGCCGGCCTATGGCCGCGACGGGATCCTCAGCCGCGAGGAAATCAGCGCGGTGGCCGATCACGTCATGGCCCTGGCCGACATGATCGAGCCGACCGAGGCCGGGAACACAACCGGGCGTGAGATCTTCGAGCTGCAATGCTCGGCCTGCCACGGCGTGAACGGTCTGGGCGACCAGACCCAGGGCGCACCGAACCTGACCGACCGGGTGTGGCTCTACGGCTCGGACGAAGCCCAGATCGAAAACACGATCTGGCGCGGACCCTATGGCGTCATGCCGGCCTGGGAAGACCGGCTGGGCGAAGAGACCATCACGGCGCTGGCGGCCTATGTCTATCTGCTCGGCGGCGGCGAACGCAGCGCCTTCAGCGAGGCCGCGCTCGACGGCGCGCACCAAGCAAGCGAGGCCGGGCGCTAGTCACGCCCGGCAGTCGCCGGACGGCGTTGGCGCCCCGGCGGGAAAGACCTGGATATGGAACTGATCAGGCAGAAGCCCGGCGAGGACCGCAAGGTGCTCGGGCAGGCCGCCGAGGGCGTTGAGGTCCATGACGCCGAGGCCGTCAACGACGCCAGCCGGCGCGAGCTCTACAAGAAGCGCGAGCCGATCCATCCCAAGGCGGTCCACGGCAAGTTCCGTACGGCCAAGTGGGTGTTCATGGCGCTGGCGCTGGGTGCCTATTACCTGATCCCCTTCATCCGCTGGGACCGGGGTCCAGGTCAGCCGGACCAGGCCGTGCTGGTCGATTTCGCTGATGCGCGCTTCTACTTCTTCTTCATCGAGCTGTGGCCTCAGGAAGTCTATTACATCACCGGGCTGCTGATCCTGGCGGCGCTGTTGCTGTTCCTGGTCACGGCGTTGTTCGGCCGGGTGTGGTGCGGCTATGCCTGCCCGCAAACGGTGTGGACGGACCTGTTCATCGCCGTGGAGCGCCTGTTTGAAGGCGACCGCAACAAGCGCATCAAGCTCGACCGCGCGCCGTGGAGTGCTGACAAGGCCTGGCGCAAGATCGGCAAGCACGCGGTCTGGCTGCTGATCGCCGGGGCCACGGGCGGCGCCTGGATCCTGTATTTCCACGACGCCTATGCGGTGCTCAACAATTTCGTCACCGGCCAGGCCGCGCTGACGAGCTATGTCTTCTTCGCGGTTCTGACCTTCACCACCTACACCCTCGCCGGGACCATGCGCGAGCAGGTGTGCACATATATGTGCCCCTGGCCGCGCATTCAGGGCGCCCTCATCGACGAGGAAGCCCTCCAGGTCACCTACAAGTGGGACCGCGGCGAGCCGCGCGGCCGGCACAAGAAGGGCGAGAGCTGGGAAGGGCGCGGCGACTGCATCGATTGCAAGGCCTGCGTGGCGGCCTGCCCCATGGGCATCGACATCCGCGAAGGCGCTCAGCTGGAATGCATCAACTGCGCCCTGTGCATCGATGCCTGCGACGAGATCATGATCAAGGTCGACCGGCCCAAAGGGCTGATCGGCTATGACACCGACAAGAACGTGAAGGCCCGCTCTGAAGGCGGGACGGGCTCATTCACCTTCCTGCGGGCCCGCACGGTGCTCTATGCGGTGCTGATCGCCGGCATCGGCGCCCTCATGCTGTACGGGCTTTTCAGCCGGGCGGAGCTGTCCCTCGACGCCTGGCGGGACCGCAACCCGAACTACGTGATCCTGTCGGACGGGACAGTGCGCAACGGATATACGCTCACCGTCGTGAACAAGGCGAGCGAACCCCGCGAAGTGGAGCTGAGCCTGGAAAGCGACCCGCTCATGCGTCTGCGTGTGCTGGGCAATCAGGATGGCGACCTGACGCTGACGCTCGCGCCGGACGCCACCAATGATTTCCGCCTGTACCTGTCTCTGCCGCCGGAAGGCGTGGATGCGGCGTCAGAACCCATAGCGTTCATCGTCACTGACGTTGAGACTGGCGAGACTGCACGCACCGACTCGGTCTTCCAGACCGGAGAAATGAGATGACCGCCATGACCGATACGCCCGACCAGGACGGACCCGGCTTCAAGATCAACGGCTGGCATGTGCTGGCCGGCATGGTGGCGTTCTTCGCCATCATCATCGGCGTGAACATCGTCTTCATCACCGTGGCGCTGGACACCTTTCCCGGCGAGGATACGCGCCGCTCCTACGTCCAGGGTCTGGCCTACAACGAAGTTCTGGAAGAGCGCGCCGCACAGGCCGCGCTGGGCTGGAGCGCGTCGGCCAATCTGACGGCTGACCGGGTCCTGGTCGAAGTGCGCGACTCCGACGGCGCGCCGGTGCGATCGCTCCGCCTGACCGGAACCCTGCGCCACCCTGCGAACATGCAGCTTGATCGCGATCTCACCTTCACCGAGGTGCGCTCGGGCGTCTACGCCGCCGGCGTCGCCGACCTGCCTGAAGGGCGCTGGGAACTGAACGCCGAGGCTGAAGGGGACGCGCCCTTCGCCGTGGAGGCTGACTTGAGATGGCGCCGCTAGACGGGGCATCACAGGGCTTTGACGCCGTCGCCTTCGTGCGGGCGGGCGAGGACGCGAAACACCTCGACCTCGCCGTGGAGAACGCGCGTTGCGCAGCCTGCATCGCGAAGATCGAGGACGGTGTGAAGCGCCTGCCCGGCGTGAAATCGGTGCGCCTGAATCTCTCCACGGGCCGGGTGGCCGTGACGTTCGAAGGTCCTGACGACACCGCCGTCTCCATTATCCGGACCCTGGATCAGCTGGGCTATCCCGCCTCGCCCTACACGCCGGAACCCGGCGAAAGCCCGCGCGACCGGGAGGAGAAGCGGCTCCTGAGGGCGCTCGCCGTGGCCGGTTTCGCCAGCGCCAACGTCATGCTCCTGAGCATTTCGGTCTGGGCCGGCGAGGGCGAGATGGATCTCGCCACCAAGACCCTCATGCACTGGCTGTCCGGGCTGATCGCGCTCCCGGCTGTCGCCTACGCCGGCTGGCCGTTCTTTGAAAGCGGGGGGAAAAGCCTGAAGTCAGGCGGCGTGAACATGGACGTGCCGATCTCGCTAGCGGTGCTGCTGGCATGCGGACTGTCCATCTACGAGACCGCCATGGGCCATGGCGCGGCCTATTTCGATGCCGCCGTCATGCTCCTGTTCTTCCTGCTGATCGGGCGCTGGCTCGACGTGCGCCTGCGCGCAAAAGCCGGGCAGGCCGCCCGCGATCTCGCCGCGCTGCAGGCCCGCGTCGCTCACCGCATCGACGCCGATGGCGCGGTGAAAGCCGTCCCCGCCGGCGAGGTGAAGCCCGGCGACCTCCTGCTGGTTCCGCCCGGCGAGCGTGTCCCCGCCGACGCCGAAGTGATCGAGGGGGAAGGCCCGGTGGACGCCTCTCTGGTGACCGGCGAAAGCGCGCCCCAGACCCTCAAGCCCGGATCAGACGCCTACTCGGGCATGGTGAACCTGTCCGCGCCCCTGACCCTGCGCGCGAAGGCCGCCAGCCAGGACAGCCTGCTCGCCGAGATCGCCCGGCTGGTGGAAGCCGGCGAACAGTCCCGCTCGCGCTATGTGCAATACGCTGACCGGGCCGCGCGCGCCTATGTGCCGGCGGTCTTCGCCATGTCCGGTCTGACGCTGGGCGGCTGGCTGATTTTCGGCGCGGCGCCCCACGACGCGGTGATGAACGCCATCGCGGTCCTGATCATCACCTGCCCGTGCGCCATGGCGCTGGTGGTCCCCGCGGTGCAGGTCGTCGCCTGCGGGCGACTCTACAAGCATGGCGTCCTCGTGAAGTCGGGCGATGCGCTGGAGCGTCTGGCGCTGATCCGCAGCGTCGTGTTCGACAAGACTGGAACGCTTACTGAAGGCCGCGCGAAGCTGGCGAACGCAGATCAGATCGACGCTGAAAGTCTGGAAGCCGCCGCCCGGCTCGCCCGCGCCTCGCGCCACCCCCTTTCGCGTGCTGTCGTGGAGGCGGCCGGTGACGGACCGGTGGCTGACGAGCTGTCCGAAACCGGGGGCGGCGGCCTGTCCGGTACAGTGGAAGGCCGCAGCGTCCGCTTCGGCTCCGCGGCGTTTCTGAGCGTCAATGCCGACGGCGGCGACGCCGCCCAGGAGGCCTGGCTTCAGATCGGTGAAGAGGCCCCTGTCCGCTTCGTTTTCGAAGACGCCCTGCGCGCCGACGCCGCCGGGACGGTGGCGGGCCTGCGCGATCAGGGATTGCCTTGCGAGCTGCTGTCCGGCGACCGGGAAGGCCCCGTCGCCCACGCCGCGCACGCCCTGGGTCTAACGACCTGGCGGTCCGGCCTGAAGCCGCAGGAGAAGATCGCCCATATCGAAAGGATGAAGGCCGACGGCGAGGCGCCCCTGATGGTCGGCGACGGCGTCAATGACGCCCCGGCGCTGGCCACGGCCCATGTCTCGGTCTCGCTCGGCTCCGGCGCGGAGATTTCCCGCTCCGCCGCCGATCTTGTCATTCAGGGCGATCGGCTGTCCTCCATCCTCGAGGCGCTGCGCATTTCGCGCGAGGCGAAGGCCCGGGTGATGGAGAATTTCGCGCTCGCCAATATCTACAACATCATCGCCGTGCCGCTTGCCGTGTTCGGCCTGGTCACGCCTCTGGTGGCGGCCATCTGCATGTCGGCGAGCTCCATCGTGGTGATGCTCAACGCCTTGAGGCTGGCCCGGTCATGACCGCGATCCTCTGGCTCATCCCCGCCGCCCTCATCCTCGGGGCGCTTGGTCTTGCCGCCTTCTTCTGGACCACCAGAAGCGGCCAGTATGACGACCTGCAAGGCGCGGCCGAACGCATCCTCATCGACGATGACGGACCCATCGTGGATGAGGACGAGACCGGCGAACGCTAACGCCGAGGCCCCGCTTCTTATGCGTTCAGCGCGCTTTCAAACGATGATCTTGCGCCGCGCGACTATTCGCTCGGCTGAGGCTCCACGCCTTCCGGCAGGATCGAGACGCGATAGGCGGCCTCAGGACGCAGGACCTCTGCGGCGAGCGCGGTGAGGTCCTCGACCGTCACCGCCTCGTAGCGCGCCTGGGTCGTACGGATGTCCGCCAGCCGCTCCGGCTCGCTCTGGGAGCGCGACAGGGCGTTGACCCAGAACGGGTTGCGTTCCCGGCTCTCTTCGATCTGCTCCAGGATGGGCTGACGCGCCCGCTGCAGCTCGTCTTCGGTGATCTCGCCGGCCGCGAGCGAGGCGGCGATCTCGTCGGTCACGCCGTACATGGCCGGAACGTCGCTCACGTCCACGTCCAGGCCCACCCAGATGAAGCCATAGCCTTCGAACACCTGGCTGAGCTGGGCGCTGACGATCGGCGAATAGGTCGCCCCGTCGCGCTCGCGGAACCGGTCCAGCGCCTTCAGGCGGAACACGCCCTCCAGAAGGTTCATGGCGGCCCGGCGCTGCGGGTCGAAGCCGTCGCCGGCCGGATAGTAGATATTGGCCATGCCCTGATTGGGCTCGCCGTTGAATCGTACGATCTCGGGCTCAGGAGTCGGCTCGGGGAAGCTGATCCGGGCATTGTCCTCATAAGCCGGCCAGGTTTCATCGCGGGCTGGAAGGGCGCCGAAGGTCGATGCGGTGATCTCTATCGCCCGCTCCACCGTTATGTCGCCGACCAGGGTGATCTCGATGGGGGCGCTGTCCAGCGCGGGCCCCACCAGCGCCTCTGCGTCTTCCATCGTGAAGGCGGCGATCTCCTGCGCGGTGGGGAAGCCCCAGCGCGGATCGCCGTTGCGAAGCCTGCGCGAAACCCGGTTGGTGGCGACCTGGATCGCCGACGCGTTCTGACCGCGGCGAACCTCTTCAGCAATAGCGCGGAACTGGTTCAGCCCGTCGGCGCGCCAGCCCGGCGCGGTCATGAAAGCGGCCAGCACCTGCATCTGCAGTTCGGCGTCGGTTGGCGTGGTGGCGTTGGCGAAGAAGAAGGTGTCGTCACCCACGCCCACGCCATAGCCCACCGAGCGTCCAGCCAGCAGGCGCTGCAGCGCGTCGCGGTCATGGGCTTCGAGACCACCGCCGCCGAAGGCTGCGCCCAGGATCGAACCAGCCGCCGGCGTCGGCTGGGGGGTCAGATCGCCCGCGCCGAAATCAGCGCGAAGGCGGATCACACCGTCTTCGAAGTCGGTCGGCTTCACGTTCAGACGCACGCCGTTCTCGAACACGATCCGGGTCACGCCCAGGTCCTCGACGACGCTCTGCGACGCCACGGTTCCCGGCACGCCGAAGTCGGTGTAGGCGAAGTCTTCGTTCGCAGTCTCTTCCGGCGGCTCGACCGGCTCGGCCGAAGCGGCGCGCCAGGCTTCGCGCACGGCCGCCTCGCCGCTCTCAATCTCGGTATTCAGCGCCGCGAAGACGTGAGGCGGAGCGGCGGTCCAGACCTCCTCGAACGCCGCCTCGACCTCGGCGACGGTGAGCTCGTCCTCGATGGTTTCAAACCAGTCGAGCGCGTAGCGCGGGTCGACGAAAACGTCGCCATTCAGCCATGAGCCCCAGATCCCGTCGGCCAGCTGGGTGCTGGAGCGGGTTTCGACCTGGTCGGCACCGTTGCGCAGGGCAGTTCGCACATTGGCCAGCTGCTCGTCCAGCTCAGCTTGCGTGAAGCCGTGCTCGAGCGCCCGGCGCAGCTCGTTCTCCAGCAGCGCGACGCCTTCGCGCCAGCGGTCCGGCGCTGCGACGCCCAGAATACCGGCCTTTGAGGCCAGCCCGAACTCCTCGCCATAGCTCACATTGGCCTGGACGAGCGGCGCATCGCCGCGATTGATCAGACTCTGGAAGCGGCGTTGCAGAATGGCGTTTCCGAGCTGGCGCTTCAGGCTTTCCAGGCGGCTGGCGCGGGTATCGGGCGCCGGCGCGCCGGGCTCGACAATGTCGACGGTGAGCAGGTTGAACACGTCGGGGTCGTGAAAGTAGCCGAATGCCGGTGTGTTGATCTGCGTGACCGTGCCAATCTCCGGATCAGCGGCGGCCGGGTCGGGTTGCGCCCAGCTTGCAAAGCTCTGCACCTCGCTGACGGACAGCCCGGGCGTGTCGATCTCAAAGCCGTCACGGATGCGAGCCTCAATCGCGTCCGCATCGATGTCCCCCACGACGACCAGCATGGCGCGTTCGGGCGTATAGTAAGCGTCGTAATAGCGCTGGAACGGTTCCGGCCCGGCGTTTTCGATCACCTCGGCGACGCCGATGGCGTCGCGTTCAGTGACGATCGTGTCGGGAAAGAGAAAGTCGTAATACGCGTTGAAGAAGCGACGCACCGGCGTATCGCGCGTGCGCATCTCGCCCATGATGATGCCGCGCTCGCGGTCGATCGCGTCGGGATCAAAAACAATCTCCGAAGCCGTCTCGCGCAGCAGGAAGAGACCAACATCGATGATCTGGTCATCGGTCGAAGGAAGGTCGAGCTGGTAGCCGACCACTTCGCGGCCGGTGAAGGCGTTGGTGTCCGGCCCGAAGGCCAGTCCGTAGCGCTCCAGCAGGGGGATCATCTCGCCCTCCGGCACATTGGTCGTGCCGTTGAAATTCATGTGCTCGATGAAGTGGGCGAGACCGCGCTGGTCCTCGTCCTCGGCCAGGGAGCCCACATTGAACACAAGGCGCAGCGCGGCCGTGCCCGTTGGCGTGTCATTCTCCATGATCGCATAACGCAGGCCATTCTCGAGAACGCCGTAGCGCACGCCCTCATCGGCCGGCAGGTCGCTGACTTCGTGGGGGAAGGCGGCGTTCTCGCCAGCCGCCGCAGGGTCATTGGCGGCGTCCTCCGACGGATTGCAGGCGCTCAGGGCCAGCGCAACGGATGCGGCGATCAGGACAAGACGGAACGGGTCGTACATGCCAGCCTCTCAAGGACGGGGAAGTGAATTCGACGCCGGAGGATAGGCGCGCGGCCCTCCAGAGCAAATGAAACAACGGTCATGCGACAGTCAGGCCGTCGTCAGGCGTGCTCGGGTTCGTCCGCCTCCAGCACGGCCTCGACGGGATCGTGCTCAGCCACCCAGTGGCCAGGGGCGACTTCCATCAGCTTCGGCCGGTACTGCTCGGCGTCCGGGTCGTCGATCAGTCTGGACTTCATGAAGCGAAGCTGGGCCCGGCTGTCGAGCGGGCTTGGAAGATCTCCGGCGAGCTTGAGGCGCTCCCGGGTCTTCTCGATCTCGGGGTCCGGGATCGGCACGGCGCTGATCAGCGCTTTCGTGTAGGGATGGCGAGCGTCGTCGTAGATCGCGTCCCGATCGGCCATCTCGACCACGCGGCCCAGATACAGCACCATCACCCGGTGGCTGATTTCACGCACGACGGACAGGTCGTGGGAAATGAACAGCATGGACAGGCCGAAATCCTTCTGAAGTCCGATCAGCAGGTCGATGATCTGGGCCTGGATAGACACGTCCAGCGCGCTCACCGCTTCGTCGCAGATCACCAGCTTGGGCTTCAGGATCATGGCCCGGGCGATGCCCACCCGCTGGTTCTGCCCGCCCGACAGCTCGTGGGGATAGCGGTTGATCATGTTCGGATCGAGCCCGACCCGCTCCATCATCGCCTTCACCTCGGCCTCGCGCTCCTTCGAGCTCATGGACTTGCGGTAGGTCAGCATGGGCTCGGAGATGGACGCGCCGATGGTCATGCGCGGATTGAGCGAGGCCAGCGGGTCCTGGAACACGATCTGAAGGTCTTCGCGATTGCGGCGCAGCTCCCGGTCGCCCATCGCCAGCAGGTCCTTGCCGAGCCAGCTGACCGCCCCGCCGCTGGCGTTGACCAGCCGGAGAACTGCGCGGGCGAGGGTGGACTTGCCGCAACCGGACTCCCCCACGATGCCCAGTGTCTCGCCCTGCTTCAGGTCAAAGGTGACTCCGTCGACGGCCTTGAGCGGCTTGGTCTTGGGAAACAGGCCGCCGCCCACCTGGACGGGGAACTGAACCTTCACATCATCAGCGATGAGAAGCGGCTCTTCGTCAGCGACCGCCTGGCGCGGCGCGACCCCGGCCAGCTTGTCCGGCTGGTCGATGCGCGGCATCGCGTCCAGCAGCATCTGGGTATACTCGTGGGAGGGCCTGGCGAAGATGTCGTAGACGTCTCCGGTCTCGACATACTCTCCGTGCTTCATGACCTGGACCCGGTCGGCCATCCGCGCCACGACGCCCATGTCGTGGGTGATCAGGGCGATGGCGGCGCCGGTCTCGGCCTTCAGCTCGTCCATGATATCCAGGACCTGCGCCTGGACGGTGACGTCCAGCGCTGTAGTCGGCTCGTCGGCGATCAGAAGGTCAGGCTCGCACAGCATGCTCATGGCGATCATGACGCGCTGGCGCATGCCGCCGGACAGTTCGTGGGGGTACTGCTTCAGGCGGCGCCGGGCTTCGGGAATGCGCACCCGTTCCAGCCAGTCCACGCAGCGCTTCTCGGCTGCTTCGCCCTTGAGCTTCAGATGCACGTCCAGAACTTCCTTGAGCTGGTCGCCGACGCGCATGTGCGGGGTCAACGAGGTCAGCGGATCCTGGAAGATCATGGTCATGGACTTGCCGCGCACCTTGTTCAGCTTGCTGGGCGGCAGGTTCAGGATCTCCTGGCCGGCATATTTGATCGACCCGCTCGCCTTTCCGTTGGAGGCCAGCAGCCCCATGGCCGCCAGAAAGGTCTGGCTCTTGCCGGAACCGGATTCGCCCACGACCGCGAGGCACTCGCCGCTTCGAATCTCCAGATTGACGCCGCGCACGGCGTGGACGTCCCCGTCAGGGGTGTCGAAGCGGACATTCAGGTCTTCGACCTGGAAAATCGGCGGTCCGGACTTGGTCAAGGCGGCAAACCCTTCATCCATGGGCGGTTCCGCGCCGGCGAACGGCGCTATCAGTTCAGCCGCGCAGCATAGCGGGCCTGACGCTTGAGGCTAGAGCCAGAGGCGCCCCGCAGGAGTATCCTTCATCCTCGCGATTGATTCGCCCCAGGCTTTGAGATGGTCCGCCATGGCCGGTTCCGGCTCCACCGCACAGAGCGCCAGGCAAGCCTCCGCTGAAGCCTTGTATGAGGCGGTGTTCGACGCCCTGCCCGACCCGGCCGCGATTGTCGACGACGCGGGACGCATCATGGCGGCGAACGCCGAGTTCTCACGAACATTCGGATCCGCCGCAGCGCCCGGGCGCAGTCTGGCGGCGCTGTTCGCCGACAATCTGGATTTCCACGCCGCTCCCTGGCGGCGTTCGGGCGCGCGGCCCTACTCTGCTCGGCTGGAGAAGGCTTCTGGAGCCATGTTCCCCGCGCATCTGCGGTCCCGGTCCCTATCCGCTGGCGTCAAGCTTCTGATCATTCAGGAAGATGCCCTGGCCTGCGACCGGGCGGCGCGCAACCTGACGCGCCTGGCTGAGACGTTCGCAGCGCCGAGCTCCGGCGCCTTCGGAATGAACCTTGTCAGCGGCGAAGGCCAGATTTCCGGCTTCCTGGCGCGGATCTACGGTCTCCAGCCAGGGGAGAGGGCCCTGTCGAAGGACGCGTGGCTTGAACCGTTGGACGAAGCGGACCGCGCCGCCGTGAACGAGGCGCTCGCCGCGGCGCATGGCGTGTTGTTCGCCCCGGTCCGCTTCACGATCCGGCAGCTCGACCCGGGATCTGGGAGAATGCGCGCCCTGCGCTATGACCTCACCGTGCCCGCGCTTGATGACGACGGCCGGCCGGCTGGCCTGACCGGGGCGGTCACCGACGTCACTGACCTGTCTCACGCTGTTCAGGCGGCCAGGGACGCCGAGCGCCGGCTGGCCCTTCTGAGCCAGGCGGCGGGCGCTGCGACCTGGCGCTTTGAGCCGCATGAGGGCGAGGGCCGAATCGAGGGACCCTTGGCGGATCAGTTCGCCGGGCCCGGTTTCGCCTGGCCGCAATGGTCGGCCTGCCTCGAGCCTGACGATGCGCGGCGGCTCAACGCGGCGATCTGTGCTGCGGAATATGGCGGTTCGATTGATCTTGCCGTCACGCTGAAGGATGGCGGCTCTTGCAGGATCTGCGGGGAGCGCCTGTCAGACGGGGCTGTGGCGGGCTTCGTGCTCGCCGAGGGGCCGGCGGGCAGCCGCGGGCCTGACACCCGGGAAGCGGCCCTTTCGGCGGTCATGAGCGCGTGGACCTACGATATCGCCAGCCGCACGCTGCGCCTGACCGGTCCCGTGCTCGCGCTCCTCGGCCTTCCGGGCCGCGAACACGAAATGGATATCGGCGACTGGCGGGCCCGGGTTCCCGAGGCGGATCTGCCCCAGATGGATCTCGCGACAGCCTCCCTCAATGATCAGGGCGTGGCCGATGTGGAATACCGGGTGCGCACGCAGGACGGCCGCCTTGTCTGGCTGAACCTGCGCGGCGGGATCAGTGAACAGGACGCAGACGGGGTCGCCCGCCGCTATTCCGGCTTTCTATCGGAGGTCGGCGAGCGCAAGCGGCTGGAACACCAGATCGCCATGCGCGAGCAACAGCTCGCCGACGCGGTGGACGCGGGCCTCATCGGTATCTGGACCTATGACTACGCCACCGGGACACAGACCGCCCGAGGCCGGGTCCTGGACTGGATGGGCAAGCCCCGTGACGCCGAGAGCGTCGACAGCGAAGACTGGCTGACGGTCATCCATCCTGACGATCAGGACGCCCTGCGCAAGGCGTTCGCCGCCATGGCCGGCGGCGCGCCGGTGGAGCGCCTGGACGTCAGACTGAAATCGCCGGACGGCTGGCGCTGGGGCCGCACCCACGGCTCGCCGGTCGAGGCGGGTCCTGAGGGCGCGCCGCGGCGGGCCGCCGGCGTCATCGTGGACATCCATGCCGAACACGCTTTCCGCGAGGCTTTGCAGTCGGAAAAGGCCCGGTTCGAGACCGTCTACCGCGCCACGCCCGCCCTGCTGCATTCCATTGACGCCGAAGGGCGCACGACGATCGTCAGCGACTACTGGCTGAAGCGCATGGGCTATGGCCGCGACGAGGTCATCGGCGCGCCGGGCTGGTTCTTTATGGATGAGGCGAGCGCCCGGCGCATTCAGGACACGGTCATTCCGCAGACGCTGGCGCGCGGCTGGATCGAGAATGAGCCGGTCGTCGGCTTCACGGCATCGGGCGATCGCCTGGAGCTTCGGCTTTCCGCCTTCACCGAGCTTGGACCCGATGGAACGCCGGTCGCAGCCCATGGCGTCTTCTCCGACGTGACCGACCTGAAGCTGACCCAGCGCGAGCTGGAAGCCCATGCCGAGGCGCTGGAGCGCACCAACCGCGAGCTCGACCGCTTCGCCACCGTCGCCTCCCACGATCTGCAGGAGCCGCTGCGCAAGATTTCAGCCTTCGCCAGTCTTCTGGAGCGCCAGCTGTCCGGAGAGATCGACCCCGAGAGCCAGCAAGCGCTGGACTTCCTGATCGATGCGGCCGGGCGCATGCGCGTGCTGATCGATGACCTGCTGGCCTATTCCCGCGCCTCGAACCGCGCGGTGGAGCTGAAACCGGTGCCCATGGCGGCGTTCATGACGCGTGTGCTCACCGGCCTGGACCTGCAGATCGCCGACGCGGGCGCGGAGATTCATGTCAGAGACCTGCCTGATGTGATCGGCGATGAGGTCCTGCTGGGCCTCCTGTTCCAGAACCTGATCGCCAACGCCTTGAAATACGGCCCCGAGGACGACGCTGAGATCCGGGTGGACGGACGGGTGGATGACGAGGGTTTCGCGCTCATCGAGGTCGCCGACAACGGCATCGGCTTCGACATGGCGTTTGCGGAGAAGATATTCGAACCGTTCGCCCGCCTGCACACGCGCGAGCAGTATTCAGGAACGGGCATCGGCCTGGCGATCTGCCAGCAGGCCGCCGAGCGAATGGGCGGGCGCATCGATGTGCGCTCCGCGCCCGGTGAGGGCTCGGTCTTCACGGTGCGGCTTCCGTGCGATGAGGCGGCGCCCCAGCCGGAATAACCGCTCAGGCCTTCTTCTCTTCCGGCTCCAGCTTCAGCCCGGCCTTGAACCGCTCATCCGGCGACGCCGCCGCTGAAAGATCGCCGACGGCGCCGGCTTCGATGGCACAGCTTGCGTTGACCACCGCGGCCAGGTCTTCCCCGGTTTGCTCGATCACCGCGTTGATCAGATCGGACGCTTCTCCCTCGATCACGAAACGGGTCACTGGCGTCTTCATGGAGAGCTGGGCTTCGGACTTCACCTTGCGCGCAGCGGCGAGGATCTGGACGAAAGCCTCGCCTTCCTCACCGAACGCGCCCGGCTCAGCCTGATCGGCCGTCTTCGGCCACATGCCGCGGGCATGGACGGTGCCAGGACTGGTCTCGCCTTCCCCATGCAAGATCTCGAACAGCGCGTCGGTCACATAGGGCGTGAACGGCGCGTAGAGACGGATCAGGGCGTCAGAGGCGTGCCGGAGAGTCAGACAGGCTGACATCTCCTCGGCGTTCGGCGTGCCCTCGAACCGGGTGCGGCGCTTCACGATCTCCAGATAGTTGTCGCAATAGGTCCGCCAGAAGAAGTCCTCGATGACCCGCTGGGCGTTGGCGTATTCGTAATTCTCGAAATGATCGGTGGCGGTCTTCACGGTCTCGGCGAGGCGTCCGAGCAGCCACTGGTCAAGCGGATGGAAAATCGCGCCACGTTCGATATCGGCGCGCGGCGTCGACGGATCGAAGCCGCCGGCGTCAGCAGCGCGCTGCAAGGACATGTGCGCCAGCTTCACCGCGTTCCACAGCTTGGTGACCAGGCGCTTGCCCTGTTTCAGCGTGTTTTCGCTCAGAGCCGTGTCCTGGCCCAGACGCGAGGTGCCGGTCCAGTAACGCACGGCGTCCACGCCGTACTGGTCCAGCAGCTTGAGCGGATCGACCACATTGCCCTTGGACTTGCTCATCTTCGAGCCGTCCCCGGCCAGGCACCAGCCCGAGATGGCGATGTTGGTCCAGGGAACCGTGTTCTCGTGGTGGAGCGCCTTCACGATCGTATAGAAGGCCCAGGTGCGGATGATCTCATGGGCCTGCGGTCTCAACGCCATCGGGAATTGCCGGCGGTGGGCCTCGATGTCGAGGGCGTAATCCTCATTGATCGACCGGGTGTTGAGCTGCGGGCTCACCGAGCTGGTCGCCCAGGTGTCCATCACGTCGCGCTCGCCTTCGACCTCATGGGCTTCATAGCCCTTGGGCAGGTCCTTGGTCGGATCGACGGGCAGCTGGTCTTTGGAGGGCAGCAGCAGCTTGCCTTCCTCGCCGGGGCGCTTGGAGTACCAGACCGGGATAGGCACGCCGAAATGGCGCTGGCGGGAGATCAGCCAGTCCCATTTCAGACCCGCCACCCAGCTTTCCAGGCGCTGCTTCATATAGGCCGGCCGCCAGGTGATCTCGTTCGCCTTCTCAAGGATCTGCGCCTTGAAATCGAGCGTCTTGATGAACCACTGGGGCGTGACGATGATCTCCAGCGGCGCGCCGGAGCGTTCCGCCACGGGCACGACCTGATGGGTGGAATGCTGGGCCAGCAGGAGACCCTTCTCTTTCAGGATATCCAGGATCGCCGCCTTGGCCTTCTCCGCCTTCAGACCGGCGAGCGCGGCGATGGTCGCCTTGGCTTCATCCCCGTCGAGGCTCGGCCAGTCATCTGTCCCGATGGGCAGGTCCTCGATCATCTTGCCGGCACGGTCGATGACGATGCGCAGGGGCAGCTTGTGGGCGCGCCACCAGTTGATGTCCTGGATGTCGCCGAAGGTGCAGCACATCACCAGGCCGGTGCCCTTGTCCGGGTCCACGGCCTCGTCGGCGATGATCGGGACCGGCACGTTATAAAGCGGCGTGATGGCGCGCTTGCCGACCAGCTCTTTCGCGCGCGGGTGCTCAGGGTGGATCATCAGGGCGCCGCAGCCGCCCAGAAGCTCCGGGCGCGTGGTGGCGATCACCGCCGGCTCGCCACCGCCTTCGATCTGGAAGGGGATTTCGTTCAGCTTGCCTTCGCGCTCGATCTCCTCGACCTCGGCCTGGGCCAGCGCTGTACGGTCAGCCGGATCCCACAGGGACGGCTCCAGCCGGCGCTCCAGCAGACCCTTGTGATAAAGGTCCAGGAAGGACATCTGGCTGACCGACTGGCTTTCATCGGAAATCGTCTGGTACTGCCGGCTCCAGTCCACGGAGAGCGCCAGGCGGGAAAACAGGTCGCGGAACTGCTGCTCGTATTCCGGGATCACTTCCCGGCACAGCGCCACGAATTCCTCGCGCGGCATGGTTCCGCCGCGCACCTTCTTCACCTTCTCCACCAGGCGCTCGGTCGGCAGGCCGTTATCGTCCCAGCCGATAGGATAGAGCACGTTGCGCCCGCTCATGCGCATGTAGCGCGCCGTGATGTCGGCCTGGGTGTAGGAATAGACGTGCCCGATATGCAGCGCGCCCGACACGGTCGGCGGCGGGGTGTCGATGACGTAATCGCTGTCCGCCGGAGCGGCCGGGTCCCATTCGAACGCCTTCTCGCTGGCCCAGCGGCTCTTCAGCGCCTCTTCGGAGGCTTTGGCGTCGTACTTGTCGGGAAACGGTTTCATGGGGCGCGTCTTTTCCTAGGGGGCCTGAACGCGCGGATTTAGACCATGTCAGGCGGAGAGGGAACCGGGTGAGCGACGGTCTGCGCCAGCAGATCAATCGACCCGGTGGGGTGAGCGCTGGTCCGCGCCAGCGGATGAATGGGTCCGGGGGACCCGTTCAAAGCAGCGAACGGCCCGGTAGGGCCCCTTCTAGTCAGCGAACGGGCTGGCAGGCCCCGGAAGTGGTCCACCCTCCTTGAATTCCCGGCCAAGCCCGGAGGTCGCAGAGCCGGGACCTGGATGATCAAACTGCGGGAGCCCCCGGCTCTGCGCGGCTGCGCCGCCTGGCCGGGGATTCAGAAGCGGTGATCAGCTCCCCTCCACCCCTTCCCGCTTCATCTCCAGCTCCAGCCGTCGCCCTCCCACCATCGCGATTGCTCCTGGCTTCGCCGAGCTCGGCGCCTCAGGATGAGCGAATGCTCAGAGCCGCCCTCACCCTTTCGTTGATTTGCGCGCAGCCGACACCGCATTCCGCCGTGCCGGAGGCGATCGATTTCGCCGCCCTTCGCTTCTCTCCAGATGGCGAAGCGGCCCTAGCCGCCCTTGAGCAGGACGCCTACGCCCTGATCGCTGAAGCTGTGCGGGACGGCCGCTTCTCCCCGGTCGATCTCGACTGCCGCTGGATCGCGATCCACGAAGGGATAGACGCCGCGCGGCGTTCACCGGATCGGGCCGCCTACAACGCCGCGCGGTCAACCGCCCAGACCCTTGTGGCGCAGGCGGAAGAGCGCGCCGGCGCCCCTGATCCGGACGCCGCGCCCGTCGCGCGCCTGGCCGCTGCAGCCCACGCCGACCGGATCTGGACCGGGCTATGGTACGAGACGCCTCGCACCGGCCCGGATCAGGTGTTGATCTTTGAACACATGGAGGCGCTTGCCTCCCAGCCGCGATGTGAGGCGCGGCAAGCCGCCATCGCCGCGCTGGACGCCCTCATTGCGCAGGAGGGCTGGCCGGCTGTTGATCAAGCGCGTCTGGCCGCCGACATCACGCAGACCGTCCAGCACGCTGGTCGGCGCTCCGATCTGCGCCAGGCGGCGCTGGATTGGGCGGCCGAAGGGATCGAGACCGGCGGGCCGGAGGCCGCCCGGCGCTACGCCCTGCTCGCAGACCGGTTCTCGCTGATCGAAGCCGGCGCACAGCTTTACGGGACGCAGGGCCGCTGCGAGGCTGGCGTCTGGATCGCCTTGCCCATGCTTGATGATGCGCAGGCGGAGCGCTGGCGGACTGAACATGGCCTTGAGGGGCTGGCGGACCATGCCGAGGCGATGTCGGCGGCCTGCGGATAGGCAGGTCCCGGAAGTGGTCCACCCTCCCTGAATTCCCGGCCAAGCCCGGAGGGCGCAGAGCCGGGATCTTGTGCAAGTCTGGCGGGAGGCCCCGGCTCTTTGCGGCTGCGCCGCCTGGCCGGGGTTTCAGGAGCGGAGCTCAGCTCCCCTCCACCTCTTCGCGCTTCATCTCCAGCTCCAGCCAACGTTCTTCCTTGGCGTCCTTGTCGGCCTGGAGTTCGCCCAGCTCTTTTGACAGGCCGTGGAAGCGGTCGGGGTCTTTGGTGAAGAGCGCCGGATCACCCATCTCGGCTTCAATTTCGGCTATGCGGGCTTCGATTCTCTCGATCTCGCCGGGCAGGGTCTCCAGGGCGTGCTTGTCCTTGAAGGAGAGCTTGGCCGTGCGCGGCTTCTCGCGGGGCGCGGACGGGGCGTGTGAGACGGCGGCCTTCGCCGCCTTCTCTTCGGCCTTGCGGGCCTGAACGCCGGCCCCGCGCTGGTCGATCATGTCGGCGTAGCCGCCGGCATAGACCTTCCACACCCCGTCGGCTTCCCAGGCGATGGTGAGGGTGGCGGTGCGGTCGATGAAATCGCGATCGTGGCTGACCAGGATCGCCGTGCCGTCATACTCGCTGATCAGCTCTTCGAGCAGGTCCAGCGTCTCCAGATCGAGATCGTTGGTCGGCTCGTCCAGCACCAGCAGGTTGGACGGCAGGGCCAGCGCCCGGGCGAGCATCAGCCGCGCTCGCTCTCCGCCGGAGAGGGCTTTCACCGGCGTGCGGGCCTGCTCGGGGCGGAACAGGAAGTCCTTCATATAGGCGGCCACGTGCTTGACCGAGCCTCCCACTGTGATGCGCTCGCCTCCTCCAGGAGCAATCGCCTCGGTGACGGTCCAGTCGTCTTTCAGGGCCGCGCGGCGCTGATCCAGGCTCGCCAGCTCCAGATTGGTCCCAAGCGTCACGGTCCCGGCGTCCGGCTCCAGCGCGCCGGTCAGCAGCTTGACCAGCGTGGTCTTGCCCGCCCCGTTGGGACCGACGAGGGCGATCCGGTCGCCGCGCGCGACGCGTAAGGAGAGGTCCTTGACGATCACGCGCTCACCGAAGGCCTTGGACAGGCCCTTGGCCTCGATCACCTTCTGGCCGGAGCGTTCGGCCTCGCTGACCGACAGGTTCGCCGCGCCCTGGGGTCCGCGCCAGGTCTTCAGCTTGCTCTTCAGGTCGTTGAGTTCGCCCACGCGGCGGACATTGCGTTTCCGGCGCGCGGTCACGCCATAGCGCATCCAGTCCTCTTCCCGGGCGATCTGGCGGGCGAGCTTGTGGCGTTCGGCCTCCTCCGCCTCGAACACCTCGTCGCGCCACGCTTCGAAATGGGAAAAGCCCTTGTCCAGACGCCGGGTGAAGCCGCGGTCGATCCACACGGTCTGGCGGGTGAGGTTCTCCAGAAAGCGCCGGTCGTGGCTGATCAGGACCAGCGCGCCCTTGCGGGCGTTCAGCTCAGCCTCAAGCCATTCGATGGCGGGCAAGTCCAGATGGTTGGTCGGCTCGTCCAGCAACAGGATGTCCGGGTCCGGCGCCAGGGTGCGCGCCAGCGCGGCGCGGCGCGCCTCGCCGCCCGACAGCGTGGACGGATCGGCGTCGGCCGCCACGCCCAGATGCTCCAGCAGATAGTCGGCGCGATAGGCGTCATCGCCGGGCGCCAGGCCTGCGCGCACATAGTCGATCACGCTCTCAAAGCCGGTCAGGTCCGGCTCCTGGGGCAGGTAGCGCACCGTGCATCCTGGATGCATGAAGCGCTCGCCCTCATCAGCCTCGATGATCCCGGCGGCGATCTTCAGGAAAGAGGATTTGCCCGAGCCGTTACGCCCCACCAGCCCGATCCGCTCACCCTCGCGCACCATGAGCTCCGCCCCCTCCAGAAGCGGGCTGGCGCCGAAGGTCAGGTGGATATCGGTGAGGGTCAGAAGGGGTGCGGACATGACGGGCGGTATGGCGTGGGGAGAGGGGTGGGGCAAGCGCTGGATGAAACTTGGGTCAGGCCATCCGGCGCGGGTGAGCGGACGCCTCGCGCAATGAAAAGGACTGGATCCGCCGCCCCGCCTCTCAAAACTGTCCCCGGACTGGTAACCGACGCGGACAGGACACCCGAACGGCTTAAGGGTGCGGAACCGCCCTGAGGTGGGCGTCACCAGCGGCGGAGCTGCAAGCTGGAAAGCAGATCACTACGGGGTTTCGCCGGCCCGCTCCGCCTTGCGTCTCTCTGAGGCACGCTGCTTGACGCTCTCGCTCTTCAACTGGCCACAGGCCGCGAAGATGTCGCGGCCGCGCGGGGTTCGGATCGGGCTGGCGTAGCCGGCGCGGTTCACGATGTCCGCAAACGTCTCGATGGTGTCCCAGTCGGAGCATTCATAGGGGCTGTCCGGCCAGGGATTGAACGGGATCAGATTGATCTTGGCCGGCACGCCCTTCAGGAGCTTCACCAGGGCGCGGGCCTCGGCCGGGCTGTCATTGACGCCCTTCAGCATCACATACTCGAAGGTCACGCGCTTGGAATTTCCCAGATCGGGATAGGCGCGGATCGCCTCCATCAGCTGGTCCAGCGGGTATTTCTTGTTCAGCGGGACGAGCTCATTGCGCAGCTCATCGTTTGTGGCGTGCAACGATATCGCCAGCATGGTGCGGGTGCGCTCGCCAAGCTCACCGATTTTCGGAACCACGCCGGAGGTCGACACCGTGATGCGCCGGCGCCCGATGGCCATGCCCTCATTGTCGCTGATCACGTCGATGGCGTCGCTGACATGGTCGAGATTGTACAGCGGCTCGCCCATGCCCATGAAGACGATGTTCGTGATCTTGCGGTCTTCATTGGAGGTCGGCCATTCGGCCAGATCATCGCGCGCGATCATCACCTGCTGGGCGATTTCCGCGGCGGTCAGATTGCGAACCAGCTTCTGCGTGCCCGTATGGCAGAACGTGCAGGTCAGGGTGCAGCCCACCTGGCTGGACACGCACAGGGCGCCGGAGCGGGCGACATCGGGGATGAAGACGGTCTCCACCTCGACACCTGGAGCGAAGCGGATGAGGTATTTGCGCGTGCCGTCGACGCTGACCAGGCGCTCCACGATTTCGGCGCGGGCCAGCGTGAACTTCTCCTCCAGAACCTTGCGCAGGTCCTTGGAGATGTTGGTCATCTCGTCAAAGGACGTGACGCCGTAATGGTAGATCCAGCGCCATAGCTGGTCGGCGCGCATCTTCGCCTTCTTCTCGTCCACACCGGCATGCTCGACCAGCACGTCGCGCAATTGCGCGCGCGTCAGGCCGGCGAGCGGGATCGGTCCAGCCTCAACGGGCCGGTTGGAGAAGTCGAGATTGAGAGCGTGCGCGGTCATGGCCGCGTCATATAGGGGAAAAGGAGGCGCGGCGCGAGGGGGTGAGCGCCGGTCCGCGTCAGCGGATGAAAGGGTCCGGGGGACCCTTTCAAGGCAGCGAACGGGCCGGCAGGCCCCGGAAGTGCGCAATCCTTCCTATCCCGGACGGCGAAGCCGATTCGGGACCCCGCTGAGGCTGATCGCCCAAAGGTCCCGGCGCTCGCTGTACCCGGCCGGGAGAGGGCTCATCCATAGCTCACCACCTCATACTCGATCCTGTCCTCATCGTGGAAATAGAAGCGGCTGCCGGGGTCATAGGTCTGGTGGCTGTGGGTCTTGATCCCCTGCTCCAGCACGCGGGCTTCGGCGGCGGCGAGATCGTCTACGAGCACGCCGATATGGTTGACCGCCCCGGCGCGCGTCAGGCTGTCGCCGGGTCCGTCGACATCGGAGGCGGGGCGGAAGAGCGCCACATAGCGTGCGTCGGTTCCCACATGGACGGTATAGCCGCCGCCCTTGGACGGTCCGCTCCAGCGGATGGTCCAGCCGAACACCGCGTTGAGCATCCTGGCGGTGCGGTCGGGGTCGCTGACGGTGAAATTGACGTGTTCGAGTAGGACGTCGGCCATGGCGTCATCTCCTGTTTTGGCGCCGGCCTTCGCGGGCGCTTGCGTGGAAGGAGATGCGGGGATAATTCCTCAAGCTAACTCGAGGTCAAGCGCTTTTCTGCGCGAGACGGGAGGCTATCATGGCCGAGTTGAAACGAACCCTGTCCATCGGGGATGTGGCGGCGCGCACCGGCCTGTCGATCTCCGCCATCCGCTTCTACGAAGACAAGGGTCTGGTGACGCCGGAGCGCAACGCCGGCGGCCAGCGGCGCTATACCCGGGCCGATCTGCGCCGCCTGTCCTTCGTCATGGCGGCCCAGCGCCTGGGGCTGAGCCTTGTCGACATCGCCGCCGCGCTTCAGGCGCTGCCCGCCGATCGCGCGCCCAGCAAGGCGGACTGGAAACGGGTCGCCACCGGGATCGAGGCCCGGTTGGAGGCCCAGATCGCCATGCTTCAAGCGCTGCGCGACAAGCTGGACGGCTGCATCGGCTGCGGCTGCCTCTCGTTGGAAAGCTGCGCGCTCTACAATCCCGAGGACCGGGCCGGGGCGACGGGATCGGGCCCGCGCTTCGTCTTCGTGGATGAGACCAAGAGGTCCTGAGGGCTTGCCGACACGCCCCGCTCCACGCTTTCCTCTCTCCCATGAAACTGACCCTGCATCCCCTGTCCGATCGAGACCCGCCGATCCGCGCCGCGTCCGGCCGGCGCGACTGGATGGACGCCACGCCGGAAAGCTTCGCCTATCGCTGCCTGCCCCTGGCGGTCGCCAACCAGCATGGCTGGGAGGTGTTCACGCCCACCGGCGTTACGGCCCGCTGGAACGGAGGCGAGCGGGTGGAGGATGTCGAGGTGGCGCTCGATGACCCCATGCTGATGCACAAGCCAGGCAGCGCCATGGCCAATTTCGGCAGCGGCATTCTGACCTTCGAGATGGGCTTCCTGATGCGCACGCCGCCGGGCTGGAACATCTGGGTGTCCGGGCCGGTGAACCAGCCCAAGGACGGCATCTCCGCCCTGTCCGGCGTCATCGAGACCGACTGGAGCCCCTACAGCTTCACCATGAACTGGCGCTTCACCCGGCCGGGCGAAGTGCGGTTCGAGGCCGGTGAGGCGATCGCGCACCTGTTTCCGGTGCGCCGGGACCTGTTCGACCGCATCACGCCGGAGATCAAATCCCTGCACACCGACCCCAAGGCGGTGAAACAGATGGAGATCTGGCGCCAGAGCCGGTCGGACTTCGCCGGACGGCTGAAGGGCGGCGACGAACTGGCCGCCGAGGAAAAGTGGCAGAAGGACTATTATCGCGGCCTGTGGCCGGACGGCGCCAAGGGCCCGGCCGATCACAAGACCAAGATCCGGGTCAAGGACTTCGCGCCGGCGCAGGACAAGCCATCAAAGAAGAGGCGGCGCTAGGGGAGGCCGCCATGCCGGTCCAGACTGACATATCGGTGGAGGCCTGTGGCGGGTTGCTGACCCTCACCGCACGGCCGGTTCCGGCCAGCTAGCCGCTGGGCGCCTCAAGGGGAGCACGATCCATGAAGCCTCTATCCGCGCTAGTCCTCTCGGCCTCCGCTCTGCTGTCAGCAGGATGTGCGGGAACGCCCGGCGCAGAGCGGAGCGTGTTCGCCGAGCCGCTGCCGCTGTCTTCATGCCCGGCGGAGAACGCCGTGGACTGGGAGGGCACGCTGTCCTGGGTCGATCTGGAGGGCGCGGCCCAGCGTCAGGCCGCGCGGGGGCGCACCTATGACGACCTTTCCGGCGATGATGTCGCGGTGATCTTCTACGCCGGCCCCAGCCTGACCGTGGGCCGCACCAATCACAGCAGAATCGTGCGCCGCGACGGGAGCTGGTCCATGGAAACGGCTGAATCGCCGAACAGCCTGATTCCGCCGACACCGCCGCCGCCACCACCGCCGCCGGGCGCGCCGCCCGCGCCCGATCCGGTCGAGACCTATGCCTGCACCGGGTATCACTACAAGGCTCAAGGCGAGCCCAGGCCTGCCGGGAGACCGCCGAGGAGCGCGGCTACGAGATCGACTACGATGACCCGTTCCAGTGGTGAGGGCGCGGCTTAGTCAGCGTCCTCAGAGGCGACAACGCTGTCGGCGTGCTCGAACGTGAAGGCGTGGGCCGCTCCGCCGCCGCCAAGCGTGGAGACGGTGTTGCGCTCTGACGCTCCAAACGTGTCGCGGCCGAAAGCGCGATAGACACGCACTGTCCCGCCCTGCGTACCGATGACGCCGGCGTGAAGGGCGGCCGTGCAGATATCAGACCCGGCGCGATACACGCCGTCTCCGACGACCTCGCCGCGTGGCCAGCCCTGCTCGCAGCCGCACTGCACGATCATCCAGCCCTGTCGCGGATCATATTGGCTGCAGCTGGCCGGTTCTGGCGCGTCGAGATCGGCGAGGGCGAAATAGACCGCGCCGCTATTGAAAAGGTGGGGACCCGGCGTGCGGTCCAATCCACCGGTATTCCGGTAAGGCGACAACCAGACTCCGTCGACGCGCAAGTTGATGTCGCGCAGATTCCGGTCGCCCCGCTCATGATGGTAGCGGTCATTGGTGAAGCGGACCGACACCTCCTGCACGCCTCCTAAGATGGGGAACTCGAAGGTCTGAGGGCCCTCGACCTCCGTCTCAAGGACAAGGGTTCTGTCCAGGCGGACTTCCATGTTCGGCGCGCCCTCAAAGACATCGCCGTGGACCGAGAGGAGCGCGTGGCGGACCACCCCGTCTGCAATGGCGCTGATTGATGGCTGAGAGGCCGGGGCTGAGGGCGAAGCGGCGGCGCCGGGGACCTGCTCTTCGGCGAGGCATTGATCGAGATCGCGCCCGACCGCCTCCATCTCCCAGACGAGGGCGTCGAACTCGGTCCGGCGCGCCGGGTATTGCAGACGCAACGCCATCACGCGCGCCCCGACCGGCCGGGCGTTCTCGATTGCCGCTTCGTGCAGGACTCGATGTTCGCGAACTATGGAGGCGATCATGGCCGCCGACGCTTCAGCCCGCCCGTGAAAGTCGGCGTGCTGCTCGAACAGGCTGGAGCACGCGTCAGAGCCCGGCGGCTGTATGCGCGCCTGGGGGGCCTGGACGGATTGCAGGAGCCCCTCGGGATCGCCGGAGCTTGGTTGCGCAAGCCAGCTATAGTCCTGAACGCCGGAGGGCTCGCCGGTCTCGTCGAAGAACTCGATCATGTAGGGTCGGCCTTCCTCATTGATCGAGATCCGGCCGCGAACGACGCCATCTACGATCACCTGAGCGCGGGCGATATAGCCGCGATAGGGGCCATAGCTGAGCGTTGTCTCGACATCGTCCCATTCGATTGAATTGAACGCGGTCTCGATGGCGCGGGCCGAGCGGTAGTAAGCCGTCTGCCGGAGCGGCCCTGCGCGGTCGAGGCCGACCTCCTGCGTGTATTCGATTTCGGAGCGCTCATTGACGTACCAGACTTCGGCGCTCAGCGCGTAGGTATAGCTGTCGCCGACGAAATTGATGTCTTCGTTGATATGGCTGACCGGCGTCAGGTCCGTCCGGCCCTCAGCGCGCACGGCGGTCGCGATGGCGGCCTCCATGCGTGTGCGCAGGGCCGCATTCTCCCGGCGCGCCCGGGCGATGATCGGCGCTGCGGCCGCCTCGGCCTGCTCGATCGCAGCCTCTTCGGCGGCCAGAACCGCCTCATATCCGACCTCGCCGCGATTGTACCGCTCCAGCGCGATCTCCACCGGGCTGGGTTCGCGGTCCGGCGCGGTGAGGGAGGGTTCGGGGACAGGCTGGGCGGCGAGCCACGAGGCCATCAACAGAGCAATCACGCGGCGCCTCCGATCAAGGTGATCCCGGAAGCTCCATCAAACCGCGCCTAGCAGCGTTGATCAACGTCCCTTAGAGCTGCGGTGATGCCGGAGAGCGAGAACTCGTAGACCGTCGCCGTGCCACGCTCGCTCATGGCTTCCACGCGCATGGTCGATCCGCGGCGCATGGCGTCCACCAGGCGGTCTTCATCGCGGGCCTCTTCAATAAAGCCTTCGCGGTCAGACACGAACATGGCGAAGCGGTCCGAACCCACGCGGGCCAGGGGCGGACTCTCCGGACGCAGCGGGTAGCCGGCCATGAAGCTTGGCTGTTCATCAGCATCGCCATTGGCCCAGCTGGCCACCAGGAAGAACACATCTCCGTGATCGACATTGCGCGGCAGGGCCTCGCTCGGCGTCGACAGCACGTAGCAGACGCGCGCCTGACCCTCGCCGCGTGTGAAGACGCGCCAGTCGCCATGGGCGCCCTGGAACACCGGTTCGGCGCTGTCCTGGGCCGCCGCCGGCATGGCGAGGCCGAGCGTTGCGGCAAGGAGAAGGGCGGTCGAGCGGAACATCATGGTCGATCCTGAACACTGGGCGATTTGATCGGCGCGCTTCATGTCGCACTGGCACGGTGCATTTTCCAAGGCTAAAGCACACGGCGTGGCGATTTCATGACGCGGGTTGATTAACCACATTCAGCCTGTGAGATTGTCCAGACGCGATTTGAAGGCGCATTCCTCTTGCCAGACGCACCGGTTGATACCGACACAGCCCCGGACCGGGCTGCGCTTGACGGGCTCGTCCAGGCGTGTGCGCAGCGTGACCGGGACGCGTTCGCGGCCCTGTTCAACTTCTATGCGCCGCGGGTGAAGGCCTATCTTTTGCGCCTGAACGCGCCGGACGCCCTGGCCGAGGAGCTGACCCAGGAGGTCATGCTGACGGTCTGGCGCAAGGCCGACAGCTTCGATCCGTCTCTGGCCTCGGCCTCGACCTGGATTTTCCGGATCGCGCGCAACCGGCGCATCGACGCGGCGCGCCGCGCCGCCAAGCCCGAGCTGGATGGCGAGGACCCCGCCCTTCAGCCCCCGGAGATGGAAGCGCCGGACGACGCCGCCCATTCCGCCGGGCGGGAAGCGTATGTGCGCGCCGCCCTGACCGAATTGCCCGACGAGCAGGTGGCGCTTCTGCGGATGGCCTTCTTCGACGGCCTGTCCCATCGCGACATCGCCGACCGGATCGGCGTGCCGCTTGGTACGGTGAAGTCACGCCTCAGGCTTGCATTCGAGAAGCTTCGCAAGGTGCTCGACCGCGACCTGATTTGAAAAATTGACACAGGTATGCGGTAATTTTCTTTGACACCCTTGATCCGGCCTTTCTGCGGTGCATATCCGCTCGCCTGACGCCAACTACGAAGACCGAGACATCCGCGCCATGACGAACCATCCTCTTGGAGACGAGCTGTACGCCGCCTACGCGTCCGGCGCTCTGTCCGGTCCCATGCGCCTTCTGATCGAGGCGCAGGCCGCCGTAGACGCCGGCGTCGAGAGCCAGCGGCGTGAAGCTGAAGCGGTTGCGGGCCTCATGCTCGAGGCGATTGAGCCTGCGCCCATGAGAGCCAGCGGGCTTGATGAGCTCTTCGCGGTTATCGACGCCGAAGAGGCAGGGCTTGGCGAAGCCGCTCTCCTGAAAGTCGGCGCCGGCGACGCCGCATCCCGGCGCGCCGCAGAAGCCGCCGGACAATCCATGCAGGAGCTGCTCGACCTGCCCGACGCGGTGCGGGACCAGGCGCTCGAGGCCGGTGCGGCCTGGCAGTTCGCCGGTCCGGGCGTGCGCTCCATGGAGCTGATGCGCGAAGGCTCGGCCAAGGCCGAGTTGATCCGCCTCGAACCGGGCCGGGGCGTGCCCCATCACGGCCATGACGGGCGCGAATTCACCCTGGTGCTCACCGGCGCCTTCCATGACGGACGGGCCCGCTATGCCCGCGGCGAGCTGTGCGCCGCAGATCCGTCCACCGAGCACAAGCCGGTCGCCGAAGAGGGCGAGGTCTGCATCGCGCTTGCGGTCACCGATGGTCCGCTCGCCTTCACCGGCCCGCTGGGCTGGGTGCAGCGCGCGCTGGGCGGATAGCGAGAGCGCTGCGGCGCCGCGACGCTTTTCAGGCGCGCCCCACGCTCTATGCTCTCAGGCATGAGCAAGGATCTTCTCTTCGACGGTGATGTCGCGATCGCCGGCGGCGGACTGGCGGGCCTGACGCTCGGCCTGGCGCTGCACAGGGCGGGCGTGTCGGTCTGCGTGGTCGACGCCCTGCCGCTGGATTCGCGCACCGCCCCGGCGTTCGACGGCCGGGCCTCGGCGCTCGCCTACACCAGCTGGCGGATGCTGAAATCGGTCGGCGCGGCCGCGCACATGGGCGAGCACGTCCAGCCCATCGAAGACATTCTGGTCGTCGACGGCCGGCCCTATGACGGGCTGAAGCCGGGCGGGCCGGGCCGCGAGCAGCTGCATTTCGACCGCCGGGAAATCTCTCCAGACGATGATGGCGAGGCGCTCGGCTATATGGCCGAGAACCGGTGGACGCGCATTGCGCTCGCCAAGGCCGCCGAAGAGGCCGGCCTGCCGGTGTTCGCGCCGGAGCGCGTGGACCGCATGGAGGAAGACCGGCCTGGCCGCGCGAGCCTTCATCTGGAAAGCGGCAAGCGTATTGAAGCGCGCCTGATCGTGGCGTGCGACGGCAAGTTCTCGCGCCTGAGGGAGCAGGCCGGCATCCGCACCTGGGGACGCGAATACGCCCAGAAGGGTCTTGTGCTGACCGTCGCCCACGAGAAATCCCATGAGGGCGTGGCATATGAGTTCTTCATGCCGTCCGGGCCCTTTGCGATCCTCCCGCTGCCGGGCAACCGGTCCAGCCTTGTGTGGACCGAGCGCTCCGCCGCCGCAGACGCGCTCAAAGCCATGGACGAGGACGGTTTCCAGGAGGCGCTGGAGGCCCGCTTCGGTGACTTCCTGGGCGCTGTGCGCCCCGACAGTCCGAAATGGACCTATCCGCTCGGCCTGAAAGCGGCCGAAACCTTCATTGCGCCGCGCCTGGCGCTGGTGGGCGATGCGGCGCGCGCCATCCACCCGATCGCCGGACAGGGCTTCAATCTGGGCGTTCGGGACGCCGCCGTGCTCGCCGAAACCATCGTGGAGGCCAAGCGCGCAGGGCTGGATCCCGGCTCCATGGCCCAGCTCCAGCCCTATGAGCGCTGGCGCAAGACCGATTCAGCAGCGCTGGGAATCGGCACCGACTTCTTCAACACGCTGTTCTCCAACGACCACGCCTCGATCCGGCTCGCGCGAGGGCTGGGCCTTGGGATTGTCGACAAGATCCCCGCCGCCCGCCGCTTTTTCATGCGCACCGCCGGCGGGGAGACCGGCGACCTTCCGGCGCTTTTGAGAGGCGAGAGCCTGTCGCTCTAGGTCCGCTTTTTCGGCGGACCCCAGACATGGGTCTTTTCCTCCAGCGGTCCGCCGGGGCGCACCGGCCTTTCTGGAAAACCGCCCAGATTGACTGTGCGGTCATACAGCGTGATCGCGCAGGCCACCGAAAGATTGACGCAGAATTTCGTCGGGATCTTCACCACATGGACGCAGCGCGCCAGCAGCTCCGGGGACAGATCGCCCCGCTCACGCCCGAACACATAGGCGGCGGCGCGCGGGTGCCGGAAGCTGGGCAGCTCGATCGCCTCATCGGTCAATTCCACGCCGATGAGCTGGCAGCCGCGCGGCAGCGCCATCTCGTCCAGGCCTGACCAGTCATAATAGGGCAGGTTCAGCGCGGTCTTCGCCGTGTCGGTCTGGAACATCTCGCGCGCCTTGTTGGCCGCGCCGAGCGTGAACACGAAGCTGGCGCCGAAGGCATGGGCCGTGCGCATGACCGCGCCCAGATTGCGCGCCTTGGAGATCCCCTCAACGCCGACTGCGAAATAGCCTCTCATGGGCGTCTGATAGCCAGCCTTCCTTGGGTTTAGCAAGCCGGCCCGGCCCTGAAACGCGCACGAAAAGCCCGCAGCGCAGGTCGCGCCGCGGGCCCGGGGTCGTGAAACGGAAAGGTCGCCTAGTGTACGCTCACCGGTTCGGCGCCGTGCTGGCGGGCCGCGCTGAAGGCGGCGCGGCGCTCCGAGAAGACCGCCATGCGGGTGCCATCTTCCAGGTGCACGGCGTAAAGCGTGTCGCCCGGTTCGATATCCGGACCGTCCTCGCCGATCTGATCAAGGATCTCCGCGCCGGAGACCGGACGGACATAGACCAGGCGGGCGGTTTCGATTTCGGAACTGGATTGCGTCTCGTCCATGACGATACCTCCATCATCTCATGGAGATGAAATGGGAGGCGGCCGCGGACTGTTCAAGGCGGAAGGCGCACGCCCCAGCCGCGTTGACGCCCGCCCCGGGGCCGATCACTCTTCACCTGTGGTTTAGACCGGATCCGGAGTCGCCCATGCTCGCTTGTTTCGCCGCCGCCCTTCTCGCGCTCCAGTCGCCCGCTGAAGGCCTTGAACCGCCTCGCGCGGTCGGGCTTGCGCGTGAAGGCGTGGTGGACGGCGAAGCCTACGACGCCGCACTGGGCGACTTGCGCGCCCGGGCTGAAGCCGGCGACGCGGGCGCTCTGAGATGGATGGGCGCGCTGATCGCGGGCGGCGCGGTTCCCGGTGAAACCGATCCCGAGGCCTGGTTCCGCCAGGCCATGGCGTCGGGCGGGTCAGATGAAAGTGCGCGAGCCGCTTTCGCCCTGGCCGGCTGGCTCGCCGGACAACCGGGCCGGCGTCCGGAGAGCCGGGCGCTCCTGCAATCGATCGAGGACGCACCTGAGGATATCCTGGCCGGGGTCCAGGGGTATCTGGGCGCGGACTATCTATTCGGCCTGGGCGGCGACATGCGCGAGATGGAGGGGCGGGCCCTGATCAACTCGGCCATGCTGCGCGGGTTTTCCGATCCGGCGGTGCTGGAAGCCTATGGCGAGTACATGGCCGATGTGGACGCCTTGCGCGCCATCGACATCCTGCACCGCGCCGCCGAAGGCGGCAGCGCTCGCGCGGCCTGGATGATGGCCATGATCCAGCTGGAGATCGGCGGGGACGCCGCGGAAGCCTTCCGCTCTGTCGAATGGGCCGCAGAGCAGGGGTATGCGAATGCGATGATCTCGCGTGCGGTCATGCTCGCGACAGGCCAGGGAACGGCGCCGGATCCGGCCCGCGCCCGCCAGTCATACGCCCAGGCCGCCGCGGCCGGCAGCGCCCACGCCCTGCGCGGGCTCGCCGGCATGCATCTGGCCGGCGAGGGCGGCCCGGTCGATGCGGCGACCGGCTATGCACTTCTGGAGATCGCTGCGGCGGCGGGCGACCCGATCGCAAGGGACCTGATTGCGCAGCCCCATGACAGCTTCGCACCGCGCCCGAGTGACGCCGAGGTCGCGTCAGCCGGCGCCGCCTGGCTCGAAGCGCGCGGTCTGAGCACTGACGCGTTTCAGTGAGCCGACCGGAAGCCCGCAGCGGTCGCGAGGAAGGGTCAGAGCCCCGAATCCGCAGGGGTTCGCAAGGCGAACAGCCGACGGCAGCGCGAGGCGAGCAGCGAGCCGGCAAGCGAGGACCGAGCGAGCGGACGCGAGGGAGGATCAGGAAAATGGTGGAGCCGAGGGGAATCGAACCCCTGACCTCGTCATTGCGAACGACGCGCTCTCCCAACTGAGCTACGGCCCCGATCCGTGGGAGCGGAGGAGGTACGGCTGAGGCCCAGACTTGTCAAGCATGCGCGCCAGACCGGCCTGCTTGCCGCACCACGCGACGCATTCCATGCTCTGGACATGCTGGCGATGTCGCTCTCCGTTCACGGCTTCATGCCTCATGGCATGTGCTATCTCTGGCGCCCGGAGATTCTCTGGCTGCATGTGGGCTCCGACGCGGTGATCGCGCTGGCCTACTTCTCGATCCCTGTAGCCATGACGATCTTTGCCCGCCGGCGGCCGGACCTCGCCTACCGGCCTGTGGTCGGATTGTTCATCGCCTTCATCCTGCTGTGCGGGCTCACGCACCTTGCCTCCATCTGGACGGTCTGGACGCCGGACTATTTTCTTGAAGGCGCGCTGAAAGCGCTGACCGCGTTGGCGTCGGTGGCCACCGCGATCGCCCTCTGGCCGCTTCTGCCGCGTGCTCTGGCCCTGCCGTCGCGCGACCGGCTGGAGGCCGCCAACGCTCAGCTGCGAGACGAGAACACGCGGCGGGCCGAGGCCGAAGATCAGCTCAGGAAGCTCGCAAGCACGCTGGAGCGGCGGGTGACAGAGCGCACGACCGAGCTGGAGCGCGCGAACGCAGCCCTGCGCCAGTTCTCAAGCGCGGCGTCCCATGATCTTCGCGCGCCGGCCCGCCACATGGGCGTGTTCGCAGAACTTCTCGAACGCGACGAATCCGATCGCCTGTCCGACCAGGGCCGCGAGATGCTCGGCCGGATCCGGCTGTCCGCCAGCCGGATGCAGACGCTGATCGACGGGCTTCTGGAGTACGCCCTTCTGGTCAACACGCCGCCTAGTCCGGAGACGATCGACCTGACCGGCATCGCCGAGCGCGCCGCAGACACGCATGCGCCATCCATCGAAGCGGCAGGGGCCGCGGTGACAGTGGCGCCGCTACCCGACGCGCGTGCGGATGCGGTCCTGATCGAGCGGGTGTTCGATAATCTCATCTCCAACGCGCTCAAGCATGCCGGACCCGGCCCGGTGATCACGATCAGCGGGAGGAACTGCGCCGACGGCCGGGTCGAAATCCAGGTGACTGATGACGGACCGGGCATTCCCGCCGACCAGGCCGACGCGGCTTTCACCATGCTCAACCGCCTGTCCGCCGAAGCCGAAGGAATCGGCGCGGGTCTGGCCTTCTGCCGGACCATCATCGAAAGCCATGGCGGGGCTATCTGGCTGGATACCAGCCATCAAGGCGGGGCGCGCTTCGTGTTTACGTTGCCCGCTTCGGACTGATAGCCTTCACTCATGGCGTTCAACGACAGCATCCTCCTTGTCGAAGACGATCCCGCTGACGTCTTCATGTATCGCAAGGCTCTCGAGCCTCACATGAACGGGGCGATTCATTGCGAGGGCCGGGCGGCCGGCGTATCAGCAAGCTTGCAGACAGTGCGGCCCGCCTTTGTCGTCACCGACCTGAAGCTGCCGGGCGCTGACGGGACCAGCGTCGTGCGCATGGTCCGGGACATCGGCGCCCTGCCGGTCATTGTATGCTCGACATCAGACGATCCCGCGGACGTGAAGCGGTCCTATGCGGCCGGCGCCAACGCCTATGTGCGCAAGCCGCGCGATCTGGACGGCTGGTCGGAGCTGGCGCGCTGCCTGGTCTGCTTCTGGGGCCAACTGAACCTGCAGCCGCAATGATATGATGTCACGGCGATCGGGTGCGGCGGCGCCCTTCGCCTTGCCAGGTTTGACCCTGCGCGGATAGACAGGGACCAAATCACCGGGCGCCGCCCCTTGGAGCCGACATGACCTTTCCCCAGCTCGTCCTGACCTTCTTCTCCGACTACATCCTCAACCTGCTGATTTTCATTGTCTTCATCAGCGTGATCATGAGCTGGTTGATCGCGTTCAACGTCATTAACGCTCACAACCAGTTCGTCGCCATGGTCTGGCGCTTCACGACGGCGCTGACCGAGCCGATCCTGCGGCCGATCCGCAGCGTGTTGCCCAATCTGGGCGGGATCGACCTGTCGCCGTTGGTGCTTCTGCTGGCGATCTACTTCCTGCGCGCGGTCATAGACACCCAGCTGTGTCCGCTCGCCGGCCCCGTCCAGTATTGCTATTGAGCCGCAATCCAGAGCCCGCCATGAGCGAAATCCTCACGCCTCACGACTCCGGCGCCATGCTGATCGACGGCAAGGCCGGCGCAGCGGCGGTGGACGCCGCCGCGAGAGCTGCCGCCGCTGAGCTCGCCGGCGCTCTGGGCCGTCAGCCCGCGCTTGCGGTGGTGCTCGTCGGCGAGGATCCGGCCAGTCAGGTCTATGTGCGAAACAAGATCCGCCGAACCGAGGCCGCCGGCATGCGCTCCATCGAGCATCGGCTCCCCGCGGAGACAACTGAGCACGATCTTCTGACACTGGTCGCAGCGTTGAACGCCGATGACGGCGTGGACGGTATTCTGGTGCAGCTGCCCCTGCCCGCCCATATCGACGCCCGGTTGGTCGTGGAAAGCATTGATCCGGCCAAGGACGTGGACGGGCTGACGGCGCGCAGTGCAGGCGCGCTTGTTCAGGGCGCGCCGGGCCTTCGGCCTTGTACGCCGTCAGGCTGCGTCTGGCTGGCGCGCCAGGCCCTGGGCGACCTGACCGGTAAATCCGTCGTCGTGATCGGTCGCTCCATACTCGTTGGAAAGCCTGCAGCCCTGCTGTTTCTGGAGCAGAATTGCACCGTCACGCTCGCCCATTCGCGCACCGCCGATCTGGCCAAGGTCTGCGCGGGCGCCGATATCCTTGTCCCCGCCGTGGGCCGTCCGGAGATGGTGCGCGGCGACTGGATCAAGCCCGGCGCCACGGTGATCGACGTGGGCATCAATCGGGTCGAGGCGGACGGCAAGGCGCGCCTGGTCGGCGATGTCGCCTTTGATGAGGCGATCGAGAGCGCAGGTTTCATCACTCCGGTTCCCGGCGGGGTGGGGCCTATGACGATCGCCATGCTGCTGGTGAACACCTGCGCGGCGGCGGCCGCACGAGCCGGTCTCTCAACACCGAACGCCCTGTCTGACATCCTCGGCGGTTAACCCTCTGGAAATGATCAGGGCATAACCCTGTCCCAAGCAATGAGGCCCGGCGATATGCACCCCCTGCGCGTCCTTCACGTCGAAGATGACTTCGCTGACGCCATGCTGCTTCAGCATGCCCTTTGCGACGCGGGCGCCTATGATTTCGATCTTGAAGTGGTGCGGACCCTGCGTGACGCCCGCGCGAAGCTGTCCCGGAGCCGCTACGATCTGATCATTGCAGACCTGCGCTTGCCGGACTCAACGGATCCCAACGGCACAGTGTCCCTGCTGGAACGGTGCTCCGCCGGCGCGCCGATCCTTGTTCTTACCGGGTCAGCGGGTGTCGACAGCGAGCGTATCGGCGCGTCGGTCACGGTGCTGGACAAGAATGCGTTCTTCCACAAGCGTGATGATCGAAAGAGCCGTGCGCTTCTGGCGCGCGTGCGCGAAGCCGTCGAGAGCAGCGGCGAAGGCGATGACGCTTTGATCCTGTAAAGCCGGTCTGGCCGCCGCGCCAGGTGAGCCTATCTGCCTTCCCATGACAGATCTGCTTTCCTCTTTTCCCGCCGGGTATCGCGCCGTGGTGTTCGGCGCCACCGGCGCAATAGGCGGCGCCATGCTTCAGGCCCTGGCCGAGGATCCAAGGTGTGGCGCCCGGTTCGCGGCGTCACGGTCTGGACGCGACGTCGCCGGCGCGCCCGGCCTGGCTTTCGACCTTGATGAAGACGGCAGCATTGACGCGGCCATGAAGGCCGCCTGCGCGGACGGGCCGGCGCATCTCGTGGTCGCCGCAACGGGCGCGCTGCACTCGCAAGGGTCGCTGGAGCCTGAGAAGACCTGGCGGCATCTGGACGCTGGCCGGCTGGCTGATGCGTTCCGGGTCAATGCGATCCTGCCCGCCCTGATCGCGCGCGCCGCCCTGACGCACCTGGCGCGCGGCTCAGGGGAGGCGCCGGAGAAGGCCGTGTTTGCAGCCTTGTCCGCGCGCGTGGGCTCGATCTCCGACAATCGCCTGGGCGGCTGGCATGCCTACCGGGCCTCCAAGGCGGCCCTGAACCAGATCATCAGAACCTGCTCGATCGAGCTGGCGCGCAAGGCCCCCGGCGCCCTGTGCATCGGGCTGCACCCCGGAACCGTGGACTCACCGCTCTCAGCGCCCTTTCAGCGCAACGTCCCGGAGGGCAAGCTGTTCACGCCGGACTATTCGGCGCGGCGGTTGCTGTCCGTGATCGACGGACTCGGCCCGGAACACTCCGGGCGTGTCTTCGACTGGGCGGGCGCCGAAGTGCCGGCCTGAGGCGGGGCTGCACCTTCAGACTTGCCCGAAAGCCTCAGGCGCGGTCCCCTTGGGTGGAACCATCCAGTCCAGGGAGCGCCGCCATGACCGGCCATATCGACCCCGAACGCGCCGCCTTCGAAGCCTTCAAGGCCTTGCCGCGCGATGAACCGATCCAGATGCTCAACCTGATCCGCCTGCATGAGCGGGCGCAGTACGCCGACGGCCGCGAATCGACAGGGCGGGAGGCCTACGCCGCTTACGGCGCTAACTCCGGCCCCATCTTCAAGCGCGTCGGCGGGTCGATCCTGTGGCGTGGCCAGCCCGGGCTCACCCTTATCGGCCCGGCCGGCGAGGCCTGGGATCACGCCTTTATCGCCGCCTATCCGAGCGCGGCGGCCTTCCTGGAGATGGTCACCGATCCAGTCTACCAGCGTGAAGCGGTACCGCACCGACAGGCTGCGGTCCTGGACAGCCGCCTGATCCGCCACGCGCCTCTGACGGGCGGGGACAGGTTCGGCTAGGCGCTCTTCGCCTCGCTTCCGCTGGTCGACGAAGGCCGGCCGCCGGCAAGCTCAGCGCAGGCCGCCAGCAGGCGGGCCTTGTCGACAGGCTTGGACACATAGCCGTCCATGCCTGCGCCAAGATAGCGGGCCTCATCGCCGGGTAGGGCGTCTGCAGTCAGGGCGATCACGGGTATGTCGGCGCTGGCCTTCCGTGACCGCATTTCGGCCAGCACCTCAAGCCCGCCCATGCCGGGCATGTGAGCGTCCAGCAAGACGAGGTCGAAGTGCTGTTCGTCCAGCAATGCCAATGCATCGGGTCCGGACGCCGCCTCGGTCACGATCGCGCCGGCGGGCTCGATGAAGCAACGCGCCACAATCCGGTTGACCTCGTTGTCGTCGACAAGAAGCACGTTGAGGCCCGTCAGGCCGCCAGCGTCCGCCGGGCCCTCCGGCGCGTCTTCAGCCTCGGCGGCGCCCGCCCTGAGGCTGACGGTGAATTTCGAACCTTCTCCCGGCGTGCTGTCCAGCGTGATATCGCCGCCCATGCGCCGTGCGAGTTCTCGCGCGATCACAAGGCCCAGGCCCGCGCCCGCATGCTTGCGCGCATGGGAATCGTCGACCTGGCTGAAACGTTCGAACAGGCGGGCCTGATCCTCGCGGGAGATGCCGCAGCCTGTATCACGAACATCGAGGGTCAGCCGCCAACCCTCGCCTTCAGGTTCGGCGCGCGCGGCCACGGTGATTGACCCGGCCTCGGTGAACTTCACGGCGTTGGCGACCAGATTCGACAGGACCTGGCGCAGCCTGACGCCGTCGATCTCGACACGATCCGGCATCGCCTCCAGGCGGCAGGACAGATCGAGGCCCTTCTGGCCGGCCGACGCCTGGAACAGGGCGCAGGTCTGCCGGATCAGCTCGCCCGGCTGCACGCGTTCCGGCCGGATCTCCATGCGACCCGCCTCGATCTTGGACAGGTCGAGCACGTCATTGAGCACGCCCAGCAGGAGCTCCCCGGACCGCGTAATCACATCGAGCTTGTCAGCCTGGATCGGATCCGTCAGCTCATCAGACAGCGCCCGCGCCATACCCAGAACGCCATTGAGCGGCGTGCGCAGCTCGTGGCTCATATTGGCGACGAAGGCGGACTTGGCGGCGCTGGCCGCCTCGGCGTCGCGCAAGGCCCGCTTGAGCTCCGCCGCCAGCGTCTCGGCATTATCCGCCAGATAGGCCACCGCGACATACTGGGCGGCCGCGCTGGCCAGCGAAACTTCCTCGGGGCTCCAGCGGCGGGCCGGGCCCACATGCTCGCAGCAGACCACTCCGTGGACACCCCGGCCAGTGCGGATCGGCGCGTCAAGCATGGCGCCGATCCCAAGCGGCTCCAGGTAGCACGGCCCGAAGGCCCGGGTTATGGGATCATTCAGCGTTTCGGAGACGCAGACGACGGCCCCGGATTCGATCGCCTCGAAATAGGCGGGATTGAGGGCTCGCTCCAGCTGGACACCCTCTTCATGTCCGCCCGAGCGCGCGTCGAACAGGGTGATGCAGCGCAAGGCGGATCCGTCGGCTTCAAGGCGCCAGATGCTGACCCGGTCGCAGCCCATGAGCGTGCTCAGGCGCCGGGCCGTCTCCTCACACAAGGTGGTGCGATCCCAGCCTTCTTCCATATGCGCCTTGCCGAGCGCCTCGAGGCCGGCGTTGAACCGGCGCGACCGCTCCAGGGCCGCCTGGAACTCCGCTTCGGCCCGGGCCCGCCCCGCCACCTCGCCGTCCAGTCGCGCCAGCAGAGGAAGCCAGCGCACGAAGCCGGCCACCAGGAAGGCGCAGGCGAGGGCGTAGCCCGCGATCCCGATCTGTTCGGTCACTTCGCCTGCAATCCCGGGAACGAGTTCCGCCGCGTCAAAGGCCGCAGCGGCCGACAGCGTGAACAGACCCATGCTGATCAGGCGCGTGCCGATGACCGCGCGCCCCATATTCTGCCGCGCGGCCCAGAAGAGGGTCGCGACGAACAGGCTGGCGGCCAGAATGATGAGGTCGCCGAGAGCGGCCATGAGCTTTGGTCCCTTAAGACTTTCCTCAGGGCTACTCTCTCAGGGTGAATATTGCGTAACTTCGACCCGGCGCTCAGGCGTCTTCGGACCGGAAGGGGCGCGCGAGGAGCGCGTCTATCGCGGCGTCGAGGCTGATCCGCCCGGCCAGAACCGCATCCATGGCCTCGCAGATGGGCATCTCCACGCCGTGACGGCGGGCCAGCTCGGCCAGGGCCGGGGCGGTGGCGACGCCTTCAGTGACCGCCGTGCGCGCGCCCAGGATCGCCTCAAGGCTTTCCCCGCGCCCCAGGGCCAGTCCGCAGGACATGTTGCGCGACTGCGGCGAGGAGCAGGTCAGGACCAGATCGCCCAGTCCGCACAGGCCCGCCAGCGTCTCGCGCCGGCCGCCCAGCGCCTCGCCCAGCCGGGTCATCTCCGCGAATCCGCGCGCGATCAGGGCGGCATGGGCCGATTTGCCTAGCCCCTTGCCCTCCACAACGCCCGCCGCGATGGCGAGCACGTTCTTGACTGCGCCGCCGGCTTCAGCGCCGATCAAGTCATTGCTGTAATAGGGCCGGAAGGTGGGCGACCCCACCGCCGCCATGAGCGCCTGACCCAGCGCTTCGTCCGCACACGCCAGCGTCACCGCCGTCGGCAGGCCGCGCGCCACGTCGATGGCGAAGCTCGGGCCGGACAGGACGGCCGGGACCGCATGGGGGACGGTTTCAGCCAGAACTTCGGTCATGAGCGCCAGCGTGCCGCGCTCGAACCCTTTGGCGCATAGAAGCACCGGCGCGCCTTCACGGATCACCGCTGCGAATCGGGCAAGCGTCGCCCGGGCGTGCTGGGCGGGCGCAACCAGCAGGAACGCGTCGCACGCGGCCAGGTCTGCAGGGTCCGATGTCGCACACAGTCCGGGATGGAGCGTCACATCAGGCAGAAAAGCCGTGTTTACGTGGTTCGCGTTGATCGCCTCGACCACCTCCGGCTCGAACGCCCAGAGGGTCACGTCCCGCCCGGCCTGGGCGCAGGACTGGGCCAGCGCCGTGCCCCAGGCGCCCGCGCCGATGACGCCGATGGACTGAAAGCCGCTCATAAGCCTCTCCTAAGCCTTCGGGCCCTTCCGCCCGCCGCCCGAGGCGGGCGCGGCCGCCGCCGCCTTCGCATCCAGCGGCCAACGCGCCCGGGCAGGGGCGTCCAGGCCGTCGCGGATGCCGAGCGCAAGGCGTTCAGCACCGGCCAGCGCAATCATCGCCGCGTTATCGGTGCAGTATTTCAGCGGCGGTGCAAGCAGGCTGAAGCCTTCCGCCTGCGCGGTCTGTTTCAGCGCCTGGCGCACCGCGCCGTTGGCGGCGACCCCGCCGGCGGCGACGATCACAGGCGCTGTGACATCTGAGTGTTCGGACCGGAACTGCGCCATGGCGCGGCCCGCGCGTTCGGACAGGTGCGCCGCAATGGCGCGCTGAACCGAAGCGGCGAGATCGGCGCGATCCTCATCGTCCGGCGCGTCAAGCCCATCCCAGGCCCGGCGCGCCGCGGTCTTCAGCCCGGCGAACGAGAAGTCACAGGATTTGTCCCGCGCCAGCATGCGCGGCATGGGAAATCGGCCCGGGTCGCGCGCCTCTTTCGCAAAGCGCTCCACCGCCGGCCCGCCGGGAAAGCCCAGCCCCATGATCTTGGCGGTCTTGTCGAAGGCTTCGCCCGCCGCATCATCAAGCGTCGAGCCGTAACGGACCACCTCGCCCACTCCGTGAACAGCGGCGAGCTGAGTGTGCCCGCCGGAGACCAGAAGCAGCAGGTAGGGAAAGGCGAGCTGCTCGGTCAGGCGCGCCGACAGGGCATGGCCTTCCAGATGATTGACCGCGATCAGCGAAATGCCCGCCCCCAGCGCAATTCCTTTGGCGGTCATGAGCGCCGCCATGACGCCGCCGATCAGCCCCGGCCCCGCCGTCGCCGCCACGCCGTCCAGCTCTGCGGCCGCCAGACCCGCATCGGCAAGCACCTGTGCAGCCAGCCCGTCGACCCGCTCGGCATGGGCGCGCGCGGCGATCTCCGGCACGACCCCGCCATAGGGGGCATGGGCGCTGTTCTGGCCTACGACCGCCTCCGCCAGCACATGGGCCGTGCCGTCCGGGTCCAGACGCAAGACGGCGGCGGCCGTGTCGTCACAGCTGGATTCAAGGCCCAGAACGGTCAGGGGGCGTCGCGGCTGCGGCGAAGCTGCGCCTTGCGGGCTTGCGGAGGTATGGTTTAACGCCATGACTATCCGTTAGCGGCGGCGCGCCGATCCGACAACCGCGCAGCGCCGTCATACTCTGCGACGTGCAACCAAGGCCTGCCCGTGTCCCACACTCCCATGCCCATCGCCACGCGGACCTCCCCGCTGGCCCTCGCCCAGGCCCATGACCTGCAGCGCCGCCTCGCCGAAGCCGCCGGCGCCGAAGACGCCGAGTCCGCCTTCCCGATCCTGGGCATGAGCACCACCGGCGACCAGATCACCGACCGCGCGCTGCTGGCTGCGGGCGGAAAAGGCCTGTTCACCAAGGAGCTGGAGACCGCGCTGCTGGCCGGAACCGCGCGCTTCGCCGTGCATTCCATGAAGGACGTGCCCACGAGATTGCCGGACGGGCTGGAGATCTCGGCGATCCTTGAACGTGAAGATCCGCGCGACGTGCTCCTGACCGCTGGTGAAATCAGCCGGATTGAAGACCTGCCGGACGGCGCCGTGCTGGGCACGGCCTCGATCCGCCGGCAGGCCCAGGCCCTGGCCCTGCGTCCTGATCTGAAGATCACGCTCCTGCGCGGCAATGTGGATACGCGCCTGGACAAGGTGCGCTCCCGCGAGGTGGACGCCACCTTCCTGGCGCGCGCCGGCCTGCGCCGGCTGGGCCGGGCCGAAGCCGAACGCACGCCGCTGGAGACCTCCGCCATACTGCCCGCGCCCGCGCAGGGGTGTGTCGGGGTGGAGATCCGCACCGGCGACGCCGAGGCCGAAGCGATCCTGTCGAAGATCAATCACGCTGAAAGCCAGGTGCGCGCCTGGGCCGAGCGCGGCTTCCTGGAGGCCCTGGACGGGTCCTGCCGCACGCCCATCGCTGCCCACGCAGTGCTCGACGGCGCAGAGATTCACCTGCGCGGAGAGGCGCTGACGCCGGACGGGGCGAAGCGCTGGGCCAATGAGACCCGCGCGACCCTGCCGGAGCTGGATCCGGCCGCCGCCGCCGCGCTGGGACGGGAGCTGGGCCTTGAGGTCAAGCGCGCCGGCGGCGAGGCGCTCGCCCGGGTGGTCGCCGAGACCGGATGAGGCCCGTCCTCGTCACCCGCGCAGAACCCGGCGCCGCGCGCACGCTGGCGCGCCTGGAAGCGCTGGGCCACCGCACCGTCAACGCGGCCACGGCGCGCATTGTCTTTCGTGACGCCGCGCTTGATCTGGAGACCGGCGAGGCTTTGGCCCTCACGAGCCCCAACGGCGCCGTTGCAGCCGCGCGCCTGACCGGGGACCGGGCGCTGCCGGTTTTCACGGTCGGCTCCGCTACGGCTGAAGCCGCCAGAGCACAGGGTTTCACTGATATCGTCAGCGCAGACGGGGATGGCGCCGCGCTCGCCGCGCTGATCGTGGGTCGCGCCGGCGGGCCGGTCGTCCATGTCCACGGGCGCGATCAGAGCTTCGACCTGGTCAGCGCCCTGGAGACCTCCGGTTTCGCCGCCCGGGGCGTCACGGCCTACGCCGCCGAACCGGTCGAAGCGCTGAGTGAAGACGCGCTGACGGCGCTCCACGCCGGCGGGGTGGTGCTGGTCCATTCGTCCAAGGGCGCGGAACGCTTTGTTGCGCTGGCTCGGAAGGCCGGCGTCCGTGAAACCCTCGCAACGACCCGCGCCGCGGCGATCTCAAGCGCCGCCGCAGCCCCCCTGAAGGCTGCGGGCGTCGAACAGATCATCGTCGCGGAGCGCCCCGATGAGGAAGCGTTGCTTGAGGCGCTGGACCGAGCCGTGCGCTGAAGCCTGTGCAATGGTGGCGAGCCGCCGCGACGCGGCGTATGGTCGACGCAAAGCAGCGCTGAATCGCGAATTTCTGGACCGCCATGAGCTCCTCGCAAACCGATCCGGACGAGACCGAAGCCGCCGAGCCGGTGGACGCCGAGTTTGAACCGGCGCCGGACGGCGCACCCAAGCCTGCCGGCGGCGGCGAAACCGACACGCCAAAGCGCGGCGCCGGCTGGTTCAAGGTCAGCCTGTTCGTCATCGCCGCAGCCGCCATCGGCGGCGGATCGGGCTGGGTCGCAGGGCAGGTTCTGCACGCGCCGGTCTTCGGCGGCGGAGACAGCGATCTGGACGCGCGTATCACGGCCCTTGAGAGCGCCGATCCCGCCGTCACGCAGTCCGAGCTCGACGCGCTGCAGGTGCGCATCGGAGCGCTGGAAGAGGCCCAGAACGCCTCCGGACTGCGCGCCGACGCGGTGGAGCAGCTGGTCCGGGATGTGGCGAGCCTGCGCGACCGGGTCGAAGCGCTGGAGAACGCCCCGGTGCAGAGCGGAGCTGAAGCGGGCGAGACAGGCGCCGGTGGAGTCAGCGCCGAGGCCCTGACCGCGCTTGAAATGCGGATGGCCGAAGCTTTCGACGAAGCCGAGACGCGCCTTCGCAACGTGGAAGAGGCGGTGAACACCACGCAGCGGGCCGCAGAAGAAGCGCGCAGCGCCGCCCAGCAGGCGTTGAACGCCGCCGGGGCCAGCGGCGCCGATCAGACCGCAAGCGGCGAAGGCCCGGAGGTCTCGGCCCTGCGCGCCGCGCTGACACAGCTGGAACAGCGTCAGCGGACCCTGGCCGAGGAAGTGGCGGGACTGGCCGGCCTGCCCGACCGGATCGCAGCCCTTGAGGATGGCGCGGCGGCCTCAGCCGAGCTTGAATCGCTGCGCGCGCGCGTCTCCAGCCTTGCAGCGGATCTCGACAGCCTTGAGCAGACGGCACGCAACGCCAGCGCCGCCTCTCGCGACCAGAGCAGCCTCGCCGTGCGGGCGCTGGCCTATGCGGCGCTGAGTGAAGCCGCCGCCGGGCCTGAAGCCTTCGCCGCCGAATACGCGGAGCTGAACCGCGTCTGGCCCCAGGCGCCGCGCCAGGCCGAAATCGCCCCGCTCGCCCGAACCGGCGCGCCGACTATCGAAGACCTCGCGGCCAGCTTTCCTGGCGATGCGCTGCGCGGTGTGAGCGGCGAAGCGCAAACCTATTTCGGCGTGCTGCGCATCCGGCGCGGCGAAGCGGACGGTCCCGCCGCCGCCATCGAAGCCGCGCTCGCCGCTGACGACCTCGAAGCCGCGCTGGAGATCGCGAACGGCCTTGAGGGCGAGGCTGCGGCGGCCGTCGCCGACTGGCGCGCCCAGGCCCAGGCCCGAATGAGGCTTGAAACAGCGTTGCAGGCCATGGTTCAGGCGCTGCGCGCCGAACAGGAGGGCGCCCCATGATCCGCCTGATCCTCACCGTCGCCCTGTGCGTGCTGACCGCCGCCCTTGCGGTCTTCCTGACGCTCAATCCCGGACAGGTGACCGTGTCCTTCCTGGGCGTGGAAGCCGAGGCGCCGTTCGCGCTGGCCGCCGGCGTGCTGATCCTGGCCACCTTCGTGCTGGCGGTGGCCTGGTGGCTGATCGCCAAGGTCTGGGGCGCGCCGGACGCCTTCCGCAAGTTCCGTAGCCGCCGCCGGCGCGAGCAGGGCTTCGATGCGCTGGAACGCGCGTTGATCGCCTCGGCCGCCGGACAGGGCCAGCTGGCGGTCCGTCAGGCCTCGCGCGCCGAGGCGCTGCTGGACCGGCCCGCCCTGTCGCGCCTGCTGGCGGCCCGCGCCGCGGAAGCCGCCGGTGATCTGGAAAGCGCACAGATCCACTACGAGGCCATGCTGGAGGACGCCAAGACCCGGCTCGTGGCCCAGCGCGGCCTCGCCTCCATCGCCGAGGCGCGCGGCGAGGATCAGCTGGTCATCACCCATGCCGGCGATGCATTCGAGCGCGGCGGCCAGGCCCGGTGGGCCTACGACGCCCTGTTCAACGCCCAGGTTCGCGGCGCGCACTGGGCGCAGGCTGAGCGCACGCTGGGCGACGGCGAACGGCGCGGCCACGTCGCACCGGCCATCGCCAAACGCATGCGCGCCGTCCTGCTGACCGCGCTGGCCAAGCGCACCGAAGGCGCCGATCCTGAGGAAGCCGCCCGCCTGGCTGAACGCGCCGCGGACAGCTCGCCCGGCTTCGCGCCGGCGGCCGAACTGGCTGGACGCCTGCTCGCCGACCAGCGCAAGCACCGCCGGGCCACGGAAATCCTGGAAGAGGCCTGGCGGCACGGGCCGCACCCGGCGCTGGCGCGCGCCTATGGAAGCCTCAGACGCTCGGACACCAAGGCCAAGCGCGCCGAGCGCCTGCGCCACCTCGCCTCGCTCAATCCTGACCATCGCGAAAGCCGGCTTCTGCTGGCAGACACGGCGCTGGAGCAAGCCAATCTGGAGGCCGCCCAGGCCGCTTTGGCGCCGCTGACCGCCCAGCCGCCGGTCTCCGCGCGAGTTTGCGCGCTCGCCGCCCGCCTGGCGCAGCTGGAGGGCGAGGAAGCGGCGGCCCGGCGCTGGATGGCCCGCGCGGCCCATGCGCCGGGAGAGGCCGACTGGTCGGACATTGACGAAGGCGGGCGGGCCTTCGACTTCACCGACGCGGACTGGCGGCGCATGGTCGACAGCTGGGGCCGGGACGCCCAGCTGATCCATCCGCGCCACGAACGCTACGAGATTCCCGCCGCAGCCGCCCCGGAAAGCGTCCTGATCGAGGGCCCGTCAAAGCCCGCCGCTTCGAAAATCGCAGAGCCGGGCGATGACAAGCCGGCTGCGTCCTTCTACGAACCCGACCGCGCGCCGGACGATCCCGGCGTGGACGAGGCGGACAAGACGCGCTGACGCGTCGGACGCGTCGGAGGCAGGGGTGAGCGATGACGGGCGAGCGGCTTCTGATCGGGGTGAGCGGGGGATCAGCCTCCGGCAAGACCGAGATCGCGCGGGCGGCGGCGCGAGCTGCGTCGCCTCTGTCAGCGCTGGTCATCGCCGAGGACGATTACTACGGCGACCATGGAGCGCGGCCGGACTTTGACGCCGCCCTGTTCAATTTCGACCATCCCGGCAGCCGCGACCATGCCTTCATGGCCGAGCAGCTTCACGCGCTGAAATCCGGCGCGCCGGTGGAAGCCCCCATCTATGACTTCACGATTCACAGGCGGCGCAAGGACACCCGCACGCTGGCCTCGTGCGATGTGATCGTGGCCGAGGGCATCCACCTGTTCTGCGACGCCCATCTGCGCGACCTGTTCGATATCCGGGTCTTCGTGGAGGCGCCGGACGATGTGCGCCTGGCCCGCCGGCTCCTGCGCGACGTCAACGAACGTGGCCGCACCGCCCAGTCAGTCGTGGCGCAGTACCTGCGCACGGTCCGGCCCATGCACCATGAATGGACCCAGCCGACCCGCGACCACGCCGATCTGGTGATCCGCAACGACGCCGCCGCCGCCCGGCCGGCGGACCATCTTGAAGCCTTCTTCGCCGAGCTCGCCCGGCCGCTGGCCGAGAAAATCACGGCGTTCAAGCAGGCGCGCGCAACGGCTTCATAACCGTCTTGCCGTATCGGAATTCCAAGGGTAGGTTCCGCGCCCTGTCGGCGGGAGCGATCCCGGACCGCAGCGCCGCTTTAGCTCAGCTGGTAGAGCAACGCATTCGTAATGCGTAGGTCGCGTGTTCGAGTCACGCAAGCGGCACCATTCCTGCCGGTCATTCGAAGAATGAGACATAGATCCGGGGGATCGATTTCTGGCGCAGAATGCCCCGGCAGGAGCTCTCTCTTCTGTCCTTGCCTCGCGTCCGCTCAGTCGATCCTCGCTTGGCGGCTCGCACGCTCGCCTCGCGCTGCGGGCGGGCGGTCGCCCTTGCAGCGGCCAAGCCGCCGGGACCCCATGTTCGCCCTTGAGAGCCGTTTCGGGTTCACTGCCCCTGCGGCGTCAGGCGCAGCTCGGATCGGGCGTTCGCAGCGATCGCCTCATCACTGAACCACCAATAGGTTTGAGGGTCAGAGCTCGCCCAGTCCTGCGTCTGGTCGGCGAGGTTGGGATGGAAGGTGCGCCCCACGACGCCGCCGGGCAGGACGGCGCGAACCTTGTCGGTGTCGTTGAGGTCCGCCGTCATGCGCAGGGAGGCCGACCATTGGGGATCAAACGGCGCATCGAACGGGTAGAGCGCGCGCAGCAAGGTCTCGCCCGAGCCCGAGACCCCCACGCTTCGATTGCCGGTCAGGGCGCCGGCGAAGCCGTCCTGGCGCAGCGGCCCCTGAAATTCCATGCGGTGCACGGCGCCCCAGCGCCAGGCGTTCCGGTTCGCTCCATACTCCGCCGTCAGCCGGTCGAGCGCGGCGCGGCCCGCCCGGCGGATCAGGTCGTCCAGGGTTTCCACCTGCGGCGTCGCAACATCATCGAACCAGTTCGAGCGTCCGTCCTGGACCATGGCGTCGAAGCGCTGCTGCCAGACATACCAGTTTGACAGGTACGCAGCGGCCAATTCCGGGCCCATCTCGTCCTCGAAGGTCTGGCGCGCCAACTGGCGGATGGTTTCCTGAAACAGGGTCGGTTCGATCCGGTCAGCTTCATCACGATGGTCCCAGGCCGCCAGCTGCGCGCCCAGGTCCTGAAGGTCCGCGTCGTCCGCCCCCACCAGCGCCGCAGCCAGGATCGGCGCGACGCCCCGGGCGAAGACATTCACCGTGTCATACTGGGCGGCCCAGGCGTCGTCTGCGGTCACCTGGGGCGCGGAGAACAGCTCGCCCATGCGCCGGTAGCGGTAATCGGGCGAGGCGAAGCTGGTGTAGACGTAAGGAAAATCGGCCGGCGCCGTCATGTGATTGGCGCTGCCGGTCCAGCCGCGCTCGGGATCGACCTCGCCGGGCATTTCGCCCGGCGGGATCGGACCGGCCCAAGTGTCGACGCCATCGGTGACCGGGAAGGGCGCCATGCCGTCGCCGCGCAGGCGGAGGGGCGCCGCGCCGCTGGCCCGCCTGCCGATCCGGCCTGACGTGTCGCCGACGATGAAGTTCAGCGACACGATGCGGATCTGGTTGATCGCCTCCAACGCCTCATCGACGTCACGAGCCCGCAGCAGCGCGTCGATGCCCAGCGTCTCGCCCATGTAGTCCGCCGCAGCCCAGCGCAGGGTGAGGACCGCGTCGCCCTGGTCGCCATGGCCGTGATCGGTGATCACCGGGCCGCGCCGGGTGAACCGGATGGTGAGCGCTTCCTCGCGCATCCCGCTTTCCGCGCTGTCATCCTTGATCCGGATCGTCTCGGTCAGGGTCTCGAAGGCGATGGACTGATCGCCCTCCATGTACCGGGACGGATCATCAGGATCGATGGTCTCCACATACAGATCCACCGCGTCGGCGTAGGCGTTGGTGACGCCGAGCGCGATATGCTCGCTGCGCCCGATGACGATGCCGGGCATGCCCGCGCTGACCCCGACCAGGCGAACCTCCGGCGTGATCAGGGCGACGGGATGCCAGGGACCGGGCAGAATCCGGCTGTCGAGATGGGGATCATTCGTGACGATGGCCGCCTCGGCTCCGGCCTTGGCGCCGCTCATCGCCCAGTTATTGCTGCCCCCGGCGCCGGCCGCGCTCGCCGTCAGCGCGGTCCAGCGCGCCAGCGGCGCCGTTGATCCGGACCAGCGGTTGCTGGCTTCCTCGATCGACCGGGACCCCACCGCCTCATCCCAGTCGGGATTGACGACGAGCGGCGCGATCTCGGCGAACACGTCCGGCCCGAGGGCCTGGATCAAACGATGAGCGATCAGCTCCGCCTCGAAATTCGCTGCGCTTTGCCAGCCCAGATAATACATCACCGCCAGCAGGTCGGCCTCGCTCCACGGCTCCGGTTCGAAGCCGGACAGGCGGAATTCCAGCGGATGGGTGTCGGGGCGCGTTTCGATATAGGCGTTCAGCCCCTCCAGATAGGACTGCAGGATCGTGCGTGATTGCGGGGCGAGAATTTGGGCCTGTCGTTCGCCGAGCCGACGAAAGCCGATGACCCGCGCCTCTCGATCAAGCTCGAGGATCACGCCGTCAGGTCCTGCGCCGAACACTTCCGCCAGGCGTCCCGTGGCCGCACGCTTAGCGGCCTCCAGCTGGAACAGGCGGTCCTGACCGGCCACGAATCCTTGCGCGCGCAGGGCGTCCTCGAGCGACCGGGCGTAAATGTAGGGCGTGGCGCGGGAGTCGCGGACCACGCGCACCTCGGCGTCGAGAGCGGAGAGCGTCAGGGTTCCCGCAGCCTGCCGATCGTTCAGATAGGGCAGCAGGCCCCACAGAATCGCCATGCCGATGGCGAATGTCGCGGCCACGCCCAGCGCTACGGTAGCGATTCTCTTCATGTCCTGGACCCTGCCCGTCACCGCCATGCGACGCGAGCGTGGTCGGGCGCGGCGGTTTTGGCAAGCGCGGGCCGCCTCGCGGCTTCGGCCTAGTGGAGCCCCGCACCGCTCAGCCTGGCGCGGGCCCGGCTGACCCGGCTCTTGATGCTGCCCACTGCGCAATCGGCGAGGTCAACAGCTGCTGATCGCGGTTCCAGCCCTTCCCCGGCGTGGCCCGGTGCGGTTAAACCCCACCGGGCCGTTTTGATGAGGAATGACACCATGCTGTTCGCCGTCACCTGCACCGACCGCGCCGATGCGGGCGCGCTGCGCGCCGAAACCCGGGAGGCGCATCTGGCCTGGGCCAACGCCGAAGGATCTCCGGTCAAGATGGGCGGGCCCCTTGTGGGTCCAGACGACAAGCCGGTCGGCTCGCTCCTGATCGTTCAGGCCGATGATCCCGAGCACCTGAAACGGGTGCTGGCCGAAGACCCTTACACCCGCGCCGGGCTGTTCGCCGATGTGATGAGCATGCCGTTCAAATGGACGCTGCACGCCCCGGACGGCCTGTCTTGAGCGCTTCTGACCTCGCCCCGCCGGCCGGCACAGCCCTCAAGGCGCTCGACGCCGTCCCCGATCCGGGCGGGGCGCCCGCCGATTATGAGGCTCTGCCGATCCTGATCGTTCGCTCGGGGCAGACCGTGAAGGCCTATATCAATGTCTGCCCCCACCAGGGTCGGCCGCTCTGCCTGCCGTCGGGCAAGACGCTTGTGAGCGAAGGCCGGTTCGTCGTCTGCCCCTTCCATGGCGCGAGCTTCGACATTGAAAGCGGCGCGTGTGCGGGTGGCCCGGCCGGAAAAGCCGGTCTGAAACCGATCGCGGTCGAGGTCCGGGACGGCCAGGTGGTGGCGGTCTGAGCGCCTACTCGGCAGGTTCAGCCAGCGCCGCCTCAGCGTCGCGCACGGCGGCCTGAAGTGCTTCGATCGCCTCAGCCTCGGTCTGGACCACGCAGAAGCGGCCGTCACGATGCCGATCCGCGCCGGTGATCCCCGTCCGGTCGACCCCGGCGGCGAGATTGCGGCGCATGAAGTCCGCCACGGCCCTGTCGAAGGCCATTCGCAGATCCTGTTCCAGGGACGGGGTGTAGATGATCGCCTGGTGCGTGCGGCCGTCCACGTTCCAGGCCGCGTGAACCCGCGCGTCCGGCCCCCGTGAGGCGAAGGCCGCGCCGGAAGGAAGCTCGGCGGCGAATCCTTCATCGCCAGCCGCGCAGGTGTTGCGGGCGGCGAGATCGAGCGGGTGCAGCGCGTCGCCGTCCTCGTCCGCGCCGCCGGCCGGCGCGGCGGCTTCGGGCTCGGCCGCTTCAGGTTCGCCGCCGGCGTAAGGGGAGGCCTCAGGGTCTTCCGTCGGCTCCCCACCACACGCCGCCAGGGTCAGGGCGGCGGCGAGCGCGGTCATGGACGTCAGCATCAAACGCAGATCGATCATGGTGAAACCCTCAGCTGGTCAAACGGGCCGGCGCGTCAGCGCGCCGTCAGAGTATCCTGAGGCGGTCCTGTAGCGCCCTCATCGGCAGGGGAAAAGGGGGATCGGACCTGTGTCACGGAACGGTCACGGGCATCACTCCCCGAAGAAGGCCTTCACGTCCTTGATGAGGGCCGACTTCGCCGCGGCCACGATGCGTTCGCCATGCTCCGGCGTCGCCTGGGAGGGGTCCGACCCGATCCGCCCGTCCGGGAACGTGGCGCGATAGTCGGCGGCGTCTGCGAAGCGGCCTTCGGGCGCGATCTTGGGGCTCATCTCGACGCTCTTCTGGTGATCGGGATAGGCGTAGTATGTGACAGAGACCTCGCTGGCGGTGGCGTGGCTGCCCTCGCCGACCGGAAAGATCGACCGGCATACATCCATGACGCCGGGCAGGGTGAACCAGTTCTCCGACTTCAGCCGGTAGGGGCAGGCGTCGCCGTCCATGGACCAGGCCGCGTAGCTTTCCGCGATGGCGGCCTGTATCGTGGCGATATTCCCGCCATGACCGTTGAGCCAGTAGATCTTGCGGAATCCATGGCGGGCCAGGGAATCGATCCAGTCATTCATGGCCGCGATCATGGTGGAGGGGCGCAGCGTCAGCGATCCGGGAAAACCCAGATGGTGCTGGGCCACGCCCACGGAAAAGGTCGGCCCCACCAGGAAGCCCGCCTCGTCGCCGGCTTCGCGCGCGATGACTTCCGGACAGATGGCGTCGGTGCCGATCAGCCCGTTGGGCCCGTGCTGCTCCATGGAGCCGATCGGGATGACGATTCCCTTCGAGCGCTTGAGATAGGCCTCGACCTCGGGCCAGGCGGCGGTGTGGAGATTCATGGGGCGTGTGTCCTCACAGGTGAACCGCGCGTTTTACGCGCGCGAGAGGACACAAGCCGGGCCGGTTTGGCAAGCAGGGGTGCTCAGCGAAGACCGGTGCGCTCGGCGAATTTTCGGGTGTAATAGCGCGCCTGCTCGGCGCCCGGGCCCGCCACCGCGTCAGCCGTTTCGGTCATGACCGCCAGCAGGCTGGCGCACGCCTCGCGCCCGACCTCGCGCAACAGCCGGTCGGCCAGCTTGTTCACGGCGTTGATCGGATCATTGAGCGCGCCCATGTGCCAGGCGCCGCGCGCCAGAAACTCGCTCGCCTCGGCTTCGGGAAGTTCGAACAGTTCAGCCAGCCTGCGCGCCATCATCGCCTTGTCCTCGGGCCCGGGATCGCCCTTGGTTCGGGCCGCGCCATAAACCAGGGCGGCGGCCGCCTCGCGCGGGTCGTCGATGACGTCCACGCCGCGCTTTCCAGCCTTGTGCCTGAAACGCATCTTGCGGGGCAGATTGGCGAACTCGCCGGCGGCGTCCACGATTTCGCGCGCCGCCTGCGAGGCGGCATGGATGCGCCAGATGACGACGCCGATCGCCCCGAGAACACTCAACAAGCCAAGGATGATATGCATGCGCGCCTCCCGTGACAGGAGTATGCGCACGAGAACGGTGTCGCGCAACGCCGCTCGCGCCCTTGCCCATGCGCCCTGTCCCGCGCCATGCTCCCCTCTCTTGCGATCAAGACCTTGAGGAGCCCCCGCATGGCGTCCGAGTCCGTTCCCATCGCCTCCGGTTTCGAAAACGCCCGCATCACGCCGGAGCGCTACGCCGAGCTTTATCGGCGCTCCATCGAAGAGCCTGAAGGCTTCTGGGCCGAAGAGCTCAAGCGCATCGACTGGATGACGGCGCCGCTGAATATCTCGGACGTCAGCTTCACCGAGGATGATCTGCACATTCGCTGGTTCGAGGACGGGGTTCTGAACGCCAGCTATAACTGCATCGACCGGCACTTGCCCGAGCGCGCCAACAAGGTCGCGATTCTGTGGGAGGGCGATAATCCGGCCTATCACCACGCCATCACCTATGCGCAGCTGCACAACCATGTGTGCCGCTTTGCGAACATGCTGAAGACAATAGGCGTGAAGAAGGGCGACCGGGTGACGCTCTACATGCCCATGATCCCGGATGCGGCCTACGCCATGCTGGCCTGTGCGCGGATCGGGGCGGTGCATTCAGTGGTGTTCGGCGGGTTTTCACCGGATGCGCTGGCGGGCCGGATTAATGACTGCGAAAGCGAGTTCGTCATCACCGCCGACCAGGGCGTTCGCGGCGGCAAGGGCGTGCCCCTGAAAGACAATGTGGACAAGGCGCTGGAGCAGGCGCCCGGCGTGAAGGCCGTCTTGTGCGTGCGCCATACCGGCGCGCCGGTGAGCTGGGTGGAGGGGCGCGACCACTGGGCGCATGAGCTGGCGCTTCAGGTCGATGCGAAATGCGACCCCGAGCCCATGAAGGCCGAAGACCCGCTCTTCATCCTCTATACGTCTGGCTCGACGGGTAAGCCCAAGGGCGTTCTGCATACGACCGGCGGCTACATGGTCTGGGCCTCCATGACCCATGAATACACCTTCGACCATCGCGAGGATGACGTGTTCTGGTGCACCGCCGATGTCGGCTGGGTAACCGGGCACAGCTATATCGTCTATGGCCCGCTCGCCAACGGAGCCACGACCCTGATGTTTGAAGGCGTGCCCACCTGGCCGGGACCCGACCGGTTCTGGCGCATCGTGGCGAAACACCGCGTCACAACGCTTTACACCGCGCCGACGGCCATCCGCGCCCTGATGCGGCTCGGTGATGCGCCGGTGAAGAAACACGACCGGTCCTCATTGCGTCTGCTCGGCAGCGTGGGCGAGCCGATCAATCCGGAAGCCTGGCGCTGGTATCATGAGGTGGTGGGCGAGGGCCGCTGCCCGGTGGTGGACACCTGGTGGCAGACCGAGACCGGCGGCCACCTGATCACGCCGCTGCCCGGCGCGCATGCTCTCAAACCCGGCGCAGCGAGCTTTCCCATGTTCGGGGTGCAGCCGGCCCTGGTGGACAATGAGGGGAACCGCTTGCCCGATGAGGGCGCGCAGGAGGGCAATCTGGTCCTTCTGGGGTCCTGGCCGGGGCAGATGCGCACGGTCTATGGCGACCATCGCCGGTTTTTCGAGACCTATTTTTCGGCCTATCCGGGGATGTATTTCACCGGCGACGGCGCGAAGCGGGACGAAGACGGATACTGGTGGATCACCGGCCGCGTCGATGACGTTCTGAACGTCTCTGGCCATCGCCTCGGGACGGCGGAAGTGGAGAGCGCACTGGTCTCCCATGATCTCGTGGCCGAGGCGGCCGTCGTCGGCTATCCCCATGATGTGAAGGGCCAGGGCATTTACTGCTACGTGACGCTGGTCGCCGGACTCGAGCCCACCGAGGACACCCAGGCCCAGCTCAAGGCCCATGTCCGTTCGGAGATCGGACCGGTGGCGACGCCGGACGTGATCCAGTTCGCGCCCGGCCTGCCCAAGACACGATCCGGCAAAATCATGCGGCGAATTCTGCGCAAGATCGCGGAGAACGAATTCGGGTCCCTCGGCGACACCTCAACGCTTGCCGATCCCGGCGTCGTGGATGAGCTGATCGAGGGGCGCAAGGCGGCGGGGTAAACCCCACTCTGCTTGCGAGTTATTGCGCCGCAGCAGTTTTTGTTGCGGCGCACAACATCACACCTATCTACGCCTCGTGTTTCAATTGCGAGGCTGGTCATGCGTTACATTCCCTACGCCATCGGCGCCTTCATGCTGCTGCCCTTCTTCCTCTGGGCCGGCCTGTTCATGTTGTTTCCCGGGCCCAAGCCGGGCATCACCGATGCGCCGCTGACCGCCGCGCTGGTCGCCGTCTCGATCCCGCTGGTGCTGTTTCATTACATTGCGGGCCTCGCCTATGTGGCCAATTCCATGGCGGGGCAGGACGGGGTGGATCTTCCTGTGTGGCGCCCGGCCCGGATCGTCCAGCGCGCCATGGCGCCGCTGACGGCCGCCCTCTCCGTGGCCGCTTTCATCTGGCTGCAAAGCGCCGGTGAAACGCTGACCGCCGCGCTCGCCGTCGCCGGGGCCGGCCTGTTCATGGCGGGTGTCATGGCCGTCGCCCGCCGCCCACGCCGCAGCGCCGCGCTGATGGCGGCGCCGGGGCGGCTGGGTCGGCTTGCTGCGGAATCGATCGGCCGCAGCGTCATGCGCCTGCCGCTGATCGGCGCCCTGCTGCGCGAGGTGGGGCGCGACCCCCACCGCGCCGCCCCGATCATTGCGGCCAACACGGTTCTGGCCCTGGGGGTTCTGGTGGCCCTGTTCGGCTTCACCGCCCTGGTGGTCCCGGCCATGCTGCTCGTGCCGGTGATGTTCTATCTGCTGCTCAGCCTGGGCGCGGAGTAAGGCCTCCCCCGCCTCGACAGGGTGAACGCTGTTCGCTTATCCTTTCCCTGACCGGCGCAGAGGGATAATCGCCCCGCGCCCTGAACCGGGGAGGAGGCGTCCATGGACGTGTTGCGTTTCACCATCATCGCTGCGGCGGCAAGCGGTCTTGCGGCCTGCGGGAGCGAGCCGGAGTCGCGCGACGTGTCCGGCTTCGACCGGGACTATCAGACCACGCTGATGGAGCTCTTGCTCGACGCGGAACCCGGCCAGGTGATCGAAATCCCGGCCGGTCAGTTCATCATCGAGCGGGGCCTGTCTCTGGCCGACGTGGACGGAGTGACCATAAGGGGCGCTGGCGCGGACGAGACGATCCTGTCCTTCGCGGAGCAGCGCCAGGGCGCGGAAGGCCTGCTGGTCTCCGGCTCGGATGATTTCACCATCGAGAACCTCGCCATCGAGGACACGATCGGCGATGCGCTGAAGATCACCGACGGCGAGAATATCGTCATCCGTGGCGTGCGGGTCGAATGGACCAACGGCCCGTCCACCGAGAACGGCGCCTATGCGATCTATCCGGTGCAGAGCCGTAACGTGCTGATCGAGAACTCCATCGCCATCGGCGCGTCGGACGCCGGGATCTATGTGGGCCAGTCCGACGAGATCATCGTGCGCAACAATATCGCCGAGTACAATGTGGCCGGGATCGAGATCGAGAATTCCCGCAACGCCGATGTCTACGGCAATATCGCCCGGCACAATACCGGCGGCGTGCTGGTCTTCGACATGCCCCACCTGCCGCGCGCCGGATTCGGCACGCGAGTCTTCAATAACGAGATTTACGAGAACAACACCGACAATTTCGGCCATGCCGGCACCCCGGTGGCCAGCGTACCGGCGGGCACGGGGATGCTGATCAACGCCGGCGACGGCATTGAAGTGTTCGACAATGTCCTGCGCAACAACCGCACCGGCCACGTCATCATCTCCTCCTTCTTCTCCTCGGGCTGGTCGGATGTGGATACGACCTCGGACTATGACCCCTATCCGGAAAGCATCTGGATCGGCCCCAATGTCTATGAGGGCGGCGGCGGCAATCCTGACGGGCTGGAGCTTCAGGCCCTGCGCGTGGCCATGTTCGGGCCCACGGGGCGCTTCCCGCCGGTGATCTGGGACGGCTATGCGGATTCAGCCAAGATGGTCGACGGCGCCATGCCGGAGCGGCTGCGCATCTGCGTGGAGGAGGTCGAGGTGCTCAACGCCGACCTGCCCAATGACGCCAGTGAGGCGCGCCTCGACGGGGACAACCATCGCTGCACGCTGGACCGGCTGGCGCCGGTGGATCTGGGGCCGCTGGCGGGGGCGCGCTGATGCGGATCTGGCTTGCGGCCGCAGCCGCTGCGCTGCTGGCGGCCTGCACGGCGGAGGCCCCGCCGGACCCGCCTGCGCCGCGTGTGGTCGCCGAAGGCTGGCCGCAGGTCCTGTCGGCCTGGGGTCAGCTGGCCGCTGGCGGCGGTGAGCTGGTGCTGGGCGAGCAGGTCACGCCTTATGATCTGAACACCGCCCTGTTCTCCGACTACGCCTTGAAATTGCGCACAGTCTGGATCCCGGACGGCGCCGGGGCGGCGCAGTATGACGAGACCGCGGCGTTCGACTTCCCGGTCGGCTCGGTGATCACCAAGACCTTCTACTATCCTCGCGACGGCGGCGATCTGACCCGCGTACGCGCTGACGGCGCCTCCATGGAGCATTTCGACGGCCGGGCGCTGGACCTGACCGAGGTGCGTCTGGTGGAGACGCGCATCCTGGTGCGCCGCGAGGACGGCTGGGATGCTGCGAGCTATCTGTGGAACGACGACCAGCGCGAGGCGCGTCTGGCGCGCACGGGCGCCTTCGTCGATCTGACGCTGGTGTCAGCGGGCGACGAGGCGCAGGGGCTGGATTATCTCGTGCCGAACACCAATCAGTGCGCCAATTGTCATGTCACCGACACCACCGACGGTCGCGGTGTGCGCCCCATCGGACCCAAAGCGCGGCACCTGAACCGGGATTTTGAGTATTTCGGGCGAACGGCGAACCAGATCGCAGTCTGGACCGAGGCGGGTCTCCTGGAAGGCGCGCCGGCGCCGGAGGCCGCGCCGCAATCAGCTGCCTGGATCAGCGGGATTCCCATGGGCGCGCTGGAGCTGGAGGCGGCGGCCCGGTCCTATATCGACATCAATTGCGCCCATTGCCACTCGCGTACGGGCCAGGCTGACACCTCGGGCCTCTATCTGGAGCCGTGGGAGCCCTTCGGTCCCAATTTCGGGGTCTGCAAGCCGCCCATCGCAGCCGGGCGCGGCACGGGGAACCGGTCATTCGGCATCGTGCCGGGAAATGCAGACGCCTCCATCTTCGCCTTCCGCATGGCCTCGACCCGCGCCGACATCATGATGCCGGAGCTCGGCCGCGCCTCGACTCATGAGGAGGGCGCCGAGCTCATCTCCGCCTGGATCGACTCCATGGCGGGAGGATGCGGTTAAGCACTTTCACAATTGCGCGGTTGGCCGCAGACGCACGCCGGGGCATGCTTCGGCCCGGGTCCCTTGAACCAAGCTTGGAGCTTCTGACCGACATGAACGCGCGTCTCGTCCTGGTGGCCGGCCTCGCCGGCCTGTCCGCCGCCTGCACCGCCACCGCTGAACCGGAATGCCGTGAAGCGACCGCGTCCGAGCGCGCCCTGTTCGGCGCCATCGTCGCCCATAACGAGGACGGCGCTGCGGACATGATGGCCGATACGGCCCAGGCCCGCCGCCTGCGCGCGCTGGATCCGGAGATCGAAGCCCAGGTGTTCGGCGCGCGCATGGGCGACCGCTCGGTCCGCACCGTCCTGATGCGTCCGCCGCTCTGCCTTTATGATGAAGCGCTGACCAATGAAGAGCGCGTCACATATGTCTTCCCGGCAGGCCGGTTCGAGCAGCTGCAGAATCCCGAGATCCAAGGCGCAGAGCTGGGCGTGGCCGGGGTCGATCACGCCGCCTGCCGCTTTGTGGCTCAGAACGGCCAGTGGCGCCTGGCCGATGCGTGCCTCGCGACGTTTGCGCCCGCCGCGCCCGCCAGCTGACGCGTCAGCCCGTTTCGAAGCGGGCCGGCGTGGTGCGTGGGTCACGCCAGTCCATCCGGACAAAGCCGCGATCCTCGCCGACCGGACTGAAGCCCAGCCTGGTGTGGAACGCGCACGCGCGCGCGTTCAGCGGGTGAACGCACAACGTCACCCGCTTTTGATCCAGCGACGCCTGCCTGCACAGGGCGCGCAGAATGATGCTTGCAATGCCCTTGCCGCGCGCTTGCGGCAGCAGGCCGATATCCAGCACCGCGATCTCCGTCTCGCGAAAGTCGCAATAGAGCCGACCGACGCCGATGCCGCACCATTCGATGACGGCGTATCGGGCGACATCGAAGTGCTCGAAATACTGGGACTGCTGGGCCTCAAACTGCTGCTTGAGGATCGCCTCATAGAGGCGCCGGTCGATCTTGTTCTCCAGCTGACCGAGATCCCAGTCCCGCGAGGCGTCGTGAACCCGCCGCAGAAAGGCTTCGTCACGGGCCGCAGCGGGGCGCAGCTGGATGTCCAGCGGATTGACCCCGGCCGAATTGACCTGGCCGAGGTCGGCCGTGGGACGAGAGACCGCCACCGCGTCAGCTCAGGCGCTAGTTGAACAGGATCTGATAGACGGCCTCGTCCGCCCGCGACGCGATCCGGCTGACGAACAGTTCATGCTCGCCGATCGCCTCATGGCTGACGGAAACCACCCGCGAGAAGGCCGGCGCGCCGGTCGGCTCTGCGGCCGCCAACGCGACCGAGAACGGCGCCGTGACAGGGCCGCCCTGCGCCTTGCCGTCGCTCACGGCCTCAACGGTCAACTCGACGCCGCCGACCGTGAGCGTGTCTCCGACCAGCGCTTCGAAGTCCGCCTTGCTCAAGTCTTGCGTGCTTTTCATGACGTCTTGTCCTTCCCAGCGTCGTTGCTATTGGCGCGGCGGCCAGGCGCCGTCGAGGCAGATCTGCCAGTTCACAGCCTGGTAAGGAGAGCGGTTTTCCAGCCCGGAGCCGACGCCCATCGGCTCAGTGGAACCCGTCGATGTGACGCCCGCCGCAGGAATCTCGACGGCTCCGAACGGCTTGGGCGAGGTGAGCGTGCTTGAGTAAACCGGATTCCCGGGCGGGAAGGTCGCCTGGAACGCCCCGTCCGGATCGTCCGTATCCGGGCCCGAGCTGGAGGCCTGCACATAGCTCACCGACGGTGTTGTCGTGCCCGAGGAGATGACGCTCAGGCTTTGCTGCGGCAGGTTGGCCCTGGAGATCTGGACCTCATCATAGCCGCCCCAATCACCGAGATTGTAGGGATAGCCACCAGGCCGCTGACCCCAGCCGATGGGTGCGCGTCCGCGCAGGTCCGGCAGGCCGAAATTGCTCGTTCCGTTCCCGCCGAAACTGGTTCCAAGGAGAGCAAAGACCGCCTGGTACTGCACGACCGGAAGGAGCGCGCCCTGGCAAAGCGCCCAGTTCTGGATCGCATAATTGCATCCGAACGCCGTGATTTGACTGATATAGGGATCCGCCATGCTGGCCTCCTCTTACCCGTTGAAGGGGAAGCCTATCTTAAATTATAGCGTGTGCGATTAGAATGACGCTACCATCACGAGAAACTTGGGGAGAAGCCGGAAAAGCATTTCTCCTCCAACGCCATGATTGGCCTGTGACACTCGCAGTGGTTTAGGCCGCGGCGTCCAGATCGCGCCGGAACCGCGCAAGCTCCTCGGACAGGCGCGCGGCGGCGTCGCCCAGTCCGTCGGCGGCGGTCCTGAAGCGGCCGGACGCCGCCTCCGCCCGCTCCGCCGCGCCCGTGACCGCCTCGGCTTCCTCGCCGACCTTCGCGGTCGATCCAGCCGCATCGGAGGCCAAGCGGGCGATTTCATCGGTGGCGCTGGACTGCTCCGCGAAGGCGCCGCGCGCGCCGGACGAGGCGCTGCGCACGTCGCCGATTGTTCCGGAGATCTGATCCAGCGCGCCGCCCGCCCGGTCGGCGGCCTTGCGCATGGCGTCGATCTTGGCGCGGATGTCTTCGGTCGCCTTGCCGGTCTGGTCGGCGAGTTCCTTGACCTCGCTGGCGACCACGGCGAAGCCCTTTCCGGCTTCACCGGCGCGAGCCGCCTCGATCGTGGCGTTCAGCGCCAGCAGGTTGGTCTGCTCGGCGATGGACGCGACGAGCGCAGCGATGTCCTCGATCTCACGCGCGGCGGTCTGAAGAGCGCCCATGGAGGCGCCGGCCTGACCGGCTTCCTGCTCGGCGCGCTCGGAGATTTCGTCGGCCTCACCCAGAGTGCGCGTCACTTCAGCAATGGACGCGGCCAATTCCTGCGCGGCCGATGCGACAGCCTCGACGTGACCGCTGGTCTCGCGAGCCTGGTCGGCGGCTGACCGCGCGCTGCCGCGCGTTGTGGCGGCGTCTTCGGCCAGCTCTCCAGACAGGCGTGTCAGCTCCTGCGCCGAGGTCTGGACGTCAGACAGGACGGCGCGCACCGCAGCTTCGAACCGGTTGGCCAGGTCAGCGATATCGGTGCGGGCCTTTTCGGTGCGGGCCTGGTTGACCTTGTCGGCCTCGGCCAGCTGTTCAGCTTCGGCCTTGGCCGCATTGGCCTCAACCAGGGCTGTATCGGCATCTGTAAGCGCCCGGGTCACGGCCTGGGCGAGCCAGATCAGAACCACGGTCTGCCCGACCACGACGACGGCGTGAAATACAACGCGCAGGAAATCTCCGCCGCCTGGGAACACCGCGAGCGGGTAGGCGAAGTTCAAGGTCAGGTGATGAACGGCCGCAGCCGCCGCCGCCGCGAGAAGGGCGCGCCAGTCGCACATGACGGTGACGGCCGCAAGACTTGCGAAGAACACCATGTGCATGTCGATCTGCCAAGCGCGTCCAGCCATCATGAACGTCAGGCATGCCGGAAACGCCATCATGGCCGCGCCGATGATCATCCGTGTGGAAGCCTTCTCCGGTGCGGCGCGCCAGCTGGCGGCGGCGAGCGCGGTGACCAGCGCCAGAATTGCGCTCCCAGCCAGCGCCTTCTCCGGGGCCGCGACCAGAGCCGCGACGCCATAGACCGGGACTAGGCCAGCCATGACGGCGATCAGTATTTTCTGGGCGTCTAGACGGACCTGATCAAGGCGCGACATGGGCGAATCCTTCTTTAAAGAGGCTGATCGGCGGCGCAGCCGCCAAGAATGACAGGGTTAAGGACGAGCCAGGCGCCCGCTCGGCGCAGGGCGGCGGGTCCGTCGTGAGGAAGGTCGACGACGACGACGCCCGGCGCTCCGCCGAAGCGCACAAGGTCGGCGCCGGATTCGGCCACCTGGGCGACCAGGGCGCTGCGCTCGAGCCAGGGATCGAACAGAACGGCGGCCTGCCCGCTCTGGGGAACGGACGACAGAGCCAATAGCGTCGGCGCTGCGGCCATCAGGCCGAAACTCCCGCTTATGCGCAGACTGTCGATGAGCGCAGGCATGAGGCCTCTCCGCAGGCTTGGCGTCGCGTTGTTCTGACCTGCGGATAGTTAAAAATAAGTGTCGTCAGTATTCGTGTTCAGTTTTCGCATACAGGCCGGCGGGAAGTCCCTGTTCGGGTTTAGATCCTATGCGTCCGCGTCGCCTGACGGCGCGCCGCCGGGCAGGCTGTCCCCGGCGGGAACATCCGGCTCGAATCGCTGCGGCGCCGGGTCGAGGACATCAAACCCCCCACGCCGCACCGTATAGACCGCGAGGCCCCGTTCGATCGTGCCGTCGGCGCGGAAGCGGAACAGGCCGTCCACGCCGACGAAGCCGTCCGGGTCGGTCAGGCGAACATCGGAGAAATCGCCGCCCTCGGCGGAAAACAGGGCGGCGAGAGATGCCGCATCATAGCCCAGCCCGGCCAGTCGGGACGGCGCGGCGCCGAAGACCTCCTGATAGACCCGTTCGAATCGGGCCCGGGCGTCCGGGTCCGGTCCGGCGAACCAGCCATGGGACAAGGCCGGCTCGCGCGCTAGGCCGGGATCACGCCACAAGCCGGTGCCCAAGAATTTCACCAGAAGCGGGTCGATATCCTCATACAGCAGCACCGGCGCCAGCATGCGCAGCTGGTCACCGCCTTCGGGCAGCAGGACGGCCTGAAAGGCGGACCCTTCGCTGGGCGCCCAGTTCGCGCCCGTCATCTGGGCGGCTTCTGCGGGATCAAGACGCTCCACTCCGGCCCGGGCCAGGCGCGCGGCGGCTTCGGTCATGGCCGACACGCCGCCGTCATAGAAGGCTTCGGCCACCAGTCCCTGTTCAAACGTGAAGGTCCGTTCCTCGGGCTCGGCGTCGTCCGGTGCGTCTTCGGGCGGTATGACCTCGACGGTGACCGTGACTGGTTCCGGATCCTCGCCCAGACGGGCGGTGATGGTGTCGGCGAAGGCGTCGCGTGCAATGCGGCCATAGGCGGTGGACGGTCCGGCGAAGGCCAGACGGGTCGCGCCCTGATCGATCACGTATTCGGTGACCCGGCGCACTTCTTCACCCGGCGGGAAGCTGAGCAGGTAGACCCCGTCTCCGGCCACGGTTTCGTCGGTGGAGAAGGCGATCACCGGCACGCCGGCTTCGCCGGCGACCTCGCCGGCGGCGGCCGCCGCAGCGGAGAAGAGCGGCCCCAGGATCACATCGGCGCCGTCCGCGATGGCGGAACCGGCCGCCTCTCTCGCGCCGGACGCGGTGCCGCCAGTATCGCGGGGCAAGAGGACGACCTCCTCGCCTGCGCGTTCGAACACCGCGAGTTCAGCTGCGCGCAAGATGTTCTGGGCCTCGCTGCGGGCCGCCGAAGCGCGCGCGCTGAACGGCAGCAGGATCGCGACCCGGGTGATCGGACGACCCTCGAGATGGCGCGGCGTATAGGCGGGATCCGCAATCATCACCGGCAGCGAAGCCGGCTCCGGCGGGGCGCCGACGACCGGGCTTTGCGGTGCGGTCTGGATCGGAGCGGTCGGTCCGGCCGTCTCGCAGGCGCTGAGGATCACAGCCGCAGCCGCAACCAGACCGAACACCGCCCGTCTTGGCGCAGCGAACAGGGTGCGCGAAACTTGTCCCGTCATGACTGGTCTTTCCTTCCCCTCAGGCCGCCCCGCCAAGGCCCCGGCGCGTTGTTCGCAAGCTAGCCTCGCGGGCGGGCGCGGGCAACCGCGAGAGGCCACGCCATGAGGAAGGTCTCAGACCGCCGAGCCGCCGAACGACGCGGCCGGCGCGCCGAGGCTCTGGCTGAACTGCACTTGCGCCTGACAGGTTGGCGAATCCTTGACGCCCGGGCCCGCACCGGCGTTGGTGAGATCGATCTGGTGGCCTGCAAGGGCGCGGTCCTGGCGTTCATCGAGGTGAAGCAGCGTGCAGACCTCAAGGGCGCCCGCGAAGCGTTGAGCCCGCGTCAGCGTCAGCGCCTGATCCGGGCCGGCGCAGTCTGGCGCGGTCGCCATGACCGTTTCGCCGATCACGAGATCCGGTTCGATCTGATGATCGTGGCGCCATGGCGCTGGCCGCGCCGCATCACGTCCGCCTTCACGGCCGAGGGGCGGGACGGGCGCGATCTAATCTGATCTGAGCGGCGTCAGACAAGTGAACGCGGCGTTTACCATGACGGCTTCAGGATCGCGCCTTGCGGGCCGGGATCCCTGGAGAGTGACATGACGCTGCTGCGTATCGCCTTGCTTCTCACATGTCTGAGCGCCGCCGGTTGCGCTGCGGTCCAGCCCGAACGGTCCGCCGGCCGCCAGCTGGACGACTTCAACGCGTCCCTGGCCATCAAGTCCGCCATGCTTCGCGCGGACGGCTATGTTCTGGAACGCATTGATGTGGAGGTGACGGAAGGCGTCGCCCTGCTGACCGGCTCCGCGCCGCGCGCGGAAGACCGGGTCTACGCCGAATGCGTCGCCTGGTCCGCCCCGTCTGTTCGATCCGTCAACAACACGATCGCGATCGGGGCCGGACGCAATGCAGGAGCGGTCGCGCGGGACGCCTGGATCACCCAGCAGGTGCGCGCGCGCCTCGCCTCGGACCTGTCTGTCCGCTCGGTCAATTACAATGTCGAGACCTATTCGGGCGCTGTTCACCTGCTCGGATTCGCACGCTCCGCGGCCGAACGCGACCGCGCCGCCGCCCATGCCGCCGAGGTCAGCGGCGTGGTCCGGGTGATCGATCTGGTCCGCATCGCCGGGGAGACCCCCGACCTGCCCGCCCGGGGCGCGCGTCAGGCGGCCGCCTGCGATCTTTCAGGCGGCGAGACTGGCGATGACGCGGCCCCGCTGGACACGCTCATGGATGAAACGTCGCCGGAACTTTCCCCTGAGAGTTGACTCCTAATCGCCCTTCGTACCATTCTTGTTCTGGGTTTGATCAACCAATCTGATCGGGGTGTGGATAACTCCTCACTTCTCTGAATGTTGGTGATCGTTTTCAGTGAATGGAGTCGGCCATGAGTTTCCGCACCACGTCCGCCGCTTTTGAAGGGGCCGTGGCGCGCCGTGTCGATGTGCAGGTCCAGATCGCAGGCGGCACGCCCGCCTTCAATGTCGTGGGCCTGGCCGACAAGGCGGTCGCTGAAAGCCGGGAGCGGGTCCGGGCGGCCTTCGCCGCAATCGGCCTCTCGCTGCCGGGCAAGCGGCTTATCGTGAACCTCGCCCCGGCCGACCGGCCCAAGGAGGGGACGCATTTCGACCTGCCCATCGCCATGGGGCTCCTGGCGGCTTTAGGTGTCCTGCCTCAGGACGTATTGAGCGAGCATCTCGCCATGGGCGAGCTGGGCCTGGACGGCTCGATCGCCCCGGCGCCGGGCGCGCTGCCCGCGGCCATGCTCGCCTCCGAGCTGGAGCTGGCGTTCATAGGACCGGAAGCCAGCGGGCCGGAAGCGGCCTGGGCGGGCGGCGACCTGCCGATTCTGGCGCCGGGCTCGCTCATCCAGCTGATCAATCATTTCAAGGGCGGTCAGGTCCTCACACGGCCTGCCCCGGGCGATCTCATGGACGGCGCGCCGGTGAAGGATCTGCGCGACGTGCGCGGCCAGGAGACCGCCAAGCGCGCGCTGGAAGTCGCCGCAGCAGGGGGTCACAACCTGCTCATGGTCGGCCCGCCGGGGGCGGGCAAGTCCATGCTGGCCGAGCGGGCGCCAGGGCTTCTGCCGCCGCTCGACGCCAAGGAACTGCTTGAAGTTTCCATGATCCAGTCCGTGGCGGGTCTCCTGGACAAGGGCCGGCTGTCGCGCACCCGCCCCTTCCGGGCGCCGCACCATTCAGCGTCCATGGCCGCCATGGTGGGCGGCGGGACGCGGGTGCGGCCGGGCGAAGCGTCTCTGGCTCACCATGGCGTCCTGTTTCTGGACGAACTGCCGGAATTCCATCCTCAGGTGCTCGACAGCCTGCGCCAGCCGCTGGAAACCGGGGAAATCGCCGTAGCCCGGGCCAATTCGCGCGTCACCTTCCCGGCCCGGTTCCAGCTGATCGCGGCCATGAACCCCTGCCGCTGCGGGTGGGCTGGCGAGAATGGGGAGGCGTGTGCGCGCGGACCCAAATGCGCCCAGGGCTATCAGGCCCGCGTCTCCGGACCGATGATGGACCGGATCGATCTGCAGATCGACGTGCCACCGGTCACGCCGGCCGATCTCGCCCTGCCGCCTGCGCCGGAAGGCACTGCGGAAGCTGCGGCCCGGGTGGCCCGCGCGCGCCAGACACAGGTGGACCGCGGCGGGCTGAACGCCCGGCTCTCCGGCGAAGCGCTGGACCGGATCGCTGCCCCCGACCCAGCCGGCCGCGAGCTGCTGGCCAAGGCCAGCGAAGCCATGGGCCTGACCGCGCGGGCCTATCACCGCATCCTCCGGGTCGCGCGCACGATCGCGGATCTTGACGGCGCGGACGGCGTGCGTCGCATCCACATCGCCGAAGCCTTGAGCGCCCGGCGCGCGCGGCCCCGGGGACAGGCTGCAGCAGCGCCGGGAAGGGTTTCGACCTTTCCTTAACGCTGGCGGCGGTATGCGAGAGGCATGGATGAAGATTGCAATGATCCATACGCGTCGGCGACGGAGACCTTAAGCGATCCCGGCGCAGCGCTGGCCATGGACGCCATGGCCGAGTTGATCCTGGTGCGCGACGCCCAGGGCCGCATCCTGCATGTCAATGCAGCCTTCCTCACCGCCTTCGGGGGCGGCCGCGAAGACTGGGTCGGGCGCTGGTTCGCTGTCGCGCCGGTCCTGGCCGACCAGGGCGGGCCGCGCCGGTATGATGCGGCCATGTCCACGCGCGCCGGCCCGGTCTGGATCGAGTGGTCGGAGACCCGCGCCGAAGGCGGCGCAACCGTCGCCGTCGGTCGGGACGTCACCGAGGAACGACAGGCGCGCGCTGAAGAATCCGAAGCCGCCAAGGGCAAGTCCGTGTTTTTCGCGGCCGTAACCCACGAACTGCGCACGCCGCTGTCCGGCGCGCTCGGCGCAGCGTCCTTGCTGTCAGACACCCGGCTCGCGCCGGATCAACGCGCCTATCTGCACGCGGTGCGGGAAAGTGCAGGCCACGCCCTGTCGCTGATCGACGATATTCTCGACCTGACACGCCTTGAGGCCGGGCGACTCGAGCTCAATCCCGGTCCGGTCGATCTGCGGGCCCTGATCGAACAGGCCGGCGAAGTCCTGGCGCCGCGCGCCAACGAAAAGGGCCTGTCCTTTTCGCACGCCGTCGACGCTGAGGTGCCGGCGATGCTTGAAGCGGACGCGGCGCGCATCAAGCAGATCCTGTTCAACCTGGCCGGCAACGCGGTGAAGTTCACCGACACCGGCGGCGTTCTCATGACAGCAGAATACGCCGATGGACGCTTGCGCCTGGCCGTACGGGACACCGGGCCGGGCATCGCCAAGACCGACCAAGCCCGCCTGTTCCAGCATTTCGAGCGCGGCGCCGCTGAGAAATCCGGGGTGCCGGGCGCCGGGCTGGGTCTGGCCATGGTCAAGCGGCTGGCCGAAACCATGGACGGAGAGGTCGGGGTGCAATCCGAGCCCGGCGAGGGGACGCTGTTCTGGGCGACCCTGAGCCTGCCGGCTCTGGCGCCGCCGCCGTGCGAGGCCCCTCTTGAGGGACGCGCCGTGATTGTCGCCGCCGCCGACCGGCTTCAGCGCGAGGCGCTTGTGCGGCAGGCGCGCGCGCTGGGCGCGGACGCCATCGACGCCGGCGAGGCCGGCGCGGCGCTCGCCATCGCCGGGCGCCAGAGCGGGAAACGGCCCTGCACCGTCATACTCGACGCGAGCTGGGTGGAGGGGGCGGCCCGGGAAATCAAGCGGCTGGCGCCGGGATCGCGCCTGCTGGCGCTCGCCGAGCCGCGCACCAAGGATCGCTTCACTGGCGACGACCGGCCGGACGGCGTAGACGGCTGGCTGGTCGCCCCGGTCCGCCTCGCCTCGCTGGCCGCCTGGGCGGCAGGCCGGGAGGAGGCCGAACCCGCACAAACCGAGAAACAAATCCGCGCCGGGGACCGGCCGCTGGAGGGCCTCAATCTGCTTCTGGCCGAAGACGATCCGGTCAACGCCATGATCGCGCGGACCGTTCTGAGCCGGCTGGGCGCGCAGGTCACCCATGTGGACAATGGCCACGCCGCCGTGGAGGCCGCGTCCGGCGGCGATTTCGACGCCGCGCTACTGGACTTGCGCATGCCCGGCCTTGGCGGACTTGAGGCCGCAAGGACGATCCGCGCCCGGCCCCATCTCGCTGGTATGGCCATTCTGGCGCTCACCGCCAACGCGACCGAGGCTGACCGGACCGACTGCCTGACCGCCGGCATGGACGATTTTCTGACCAAGCCCCTGGACCCTGAGCTCCTGGCCGACCGGCTCACCGCCTTGTGCGCGCCGCAGAAGCGCGCGAACGTGGGCCAGACACCCGTTCACGCAGTCCGAGACCCCTCGCCATGACCGACGCACCGGCCGAGCGCCCCAGGCGCACCTGGAAGCAGACCGCCGCGATCTACGCCACCCCGGTCATGCTTTCGATGCTAGTGCTCGGCTTCGCCTCCGGCCTGCCGCTCTACATGGTGTTCCAGAAGCTCTCCTTCTGGCTGCGAGACGCCGGGATCGAGCGCTCGACCATCGGCTTTTTCTACTGGGTCACGCTGTCATACACCCTGAAATTCCTTTGGGCGCCGGTCGTGGACCGGGTGCGGATTCCATTCCTGTTCAAGCTTCTGGGCGCGCGGCGATCCTGGATCGTGACCGCCGTTTCCGGAACCGTGATCGCGCTCCTGATCATTTCCCGGACCGATCCCGCCGACGGTCTGCTTCCTGTTGCGATCGGCGCGCTGCTGCTGGCCTATTCGGGCGCGACTCTGGACGTGGCCATCGACGCCTGGCGGATCGAGAGCGCGCCCAACGACATGCAGGCCAATATGGCCGCCGCCTATTCACTGGGATACCGCTTCGCCTACATGACCTCCGGGCTCGGGCTCGCCATTTCTGAATGGGCGGATTGGGGATGGTCGTTCAAGGCCATGGCGCTGGCCATGGCCATCTCGGCGGCTCTGGTCTTTCTCATGAAAGAACCCGCTGCAGGGCTTAGGAAACGTGATCTCGACGGACCCTTCCCCATGAAGGTGGCGCGCGCCGTCATCGAGCCGTTCAAGCAGATTCTCGGCCGGCTGGGCCTGTGGTTCATTCCCGTGATCGCGTTGGTCGCGATCTACCGCCTCAGCGACTTCACCATGGGCGTCATGGCCGCTCCGCTTTACTCCGACATCGGTTTCGCGCGCGATCTGGTCGGTGGAATCCAGGGCGGACCTGGTCTGGCGGCCACAATTTTCGGGCTGTTCGTCGGCGGCGTCGCCGCCTTCCGCTTCGGCTTGCCGAAGGCGCTCGTCATCGGGCTGGTGATCACCTTCGTGACCAACGGCGCCTATGCGTGGCTGGCCGCGACGGCGGGTCCCGATGATGCAGGCAAGCTGCTGGTCGCCGTGGTCGGCGACAATATCGCGGGCGGTTTCGTCACGACCGTGTTCATCGCCTACCTCTCCAGTCTCGTCGATCCGGAGAACGCGGCGACGCAGTACGCGCTGCTCAGCTCGTTCTACGCCTTCTTCGCGAAGTTCCTGTCAGGTTTTTCCGGCGTGCTGGCCGACGCTGTCGGGTGGGTCTGGTTCTTCATCATCACGGCCGGCTGGACCGCTCCGGCGGCCTTGCTGCTGTTCGTCGTCATACGGTACGGGACCGACGCGGCGCGCGGCGCGGAGGTGTTCGACGAGCGAAAGACCGCCGACGCAAGCTCCTAACCCTCGGCCTCCTCCGGCGACAGGTCGTGCGCAGCCAGGGCGGCGAGCGTCAGGATATCGCTGACCCCGGCGCCCAGGCGGGCGATCTGGACCGGCTTTTCAAGACCCAGCAGCATCGGACCCAGCACGGTCGCCCCGCCAGCCGCGCCCATGAGTTTGGTGGCGATGGAGGCGGAGTGGATGGCCGGCATGATCAGCACGTTGGCCGGGCCGGACAGCCGGGAGAACGGGTAGAGCCGGCGGTGATCGGGATCGAGCGCCACATCGGCGTTCATCTCACCCTCGTACTCGAAATCGGTTTCGCGCCCGTCCAGCGCCTTCACCGCCGCCTGGATCGCATCGGCGCGATCGCCGGACGGGTTGCCGAACGTGGAATAGCTCAGGAACGCCACGCGCGGTTCCGCGCCGAAGCGCCGGGCCGCCGCCGCAGTCTCGCAGGCCATGTCGGCGAGAGCTTCAGGGGTTGGAAATTCCGTGACGTTGGTGTCGGCGATGAACAGGGTCCGCCCCCGGCTCAAGACCAGGCTCATGCCCATGACGCGCTCGCCCGGCGCGGGATCAAGGACCAGCTGCACGTCGCCCAGCGCCTGGGCGTAGTTGCGCGTGGTGCCGGTCACCATGCCGTGGGCGTGGCCCTTGGCGACCATGCAGGCCGCGAAGACGTTGCGGTCATTGTTCACAAGGCGCTGCACGTCGCGGCGCAGATAGCCCCGGCGCTGCAGCCGCTCATACAGGAAATCGGCATAGTCCGCGTTGTAGTCCGACAGGCGCGCATTCACGATGGTGATGGCGTTTTCCGGCACGCCCAGAAGGCGCATGTTCGCCTGGGCGGTCTCCTCCCGGCCGATCAGGATCGCATCGCCCAGGCCCTGGTTCTGGAAGGCGAAGGCGGCGCGGATGACGCTTGGCTCCTCGCCCTCTGCAAAGACGATGGTCTTTCTCGGCCCGGAGCGCACCTCGTCCTGCAGCGTTTGCAGAATCGCCGCCGTGGGATCGAGCCTGCGAGCCAGCGCGGCCTTGTAACCGGCCATGTCGGCGATCGGCTTGCGCGCCACGCCGGTATCCATGGCGGCCTGGGCGACATAAGGCGGCACATGGCTGATCAGACGCGGATCAAACGGAGCGGGAATGATGTAGTCCCGCCCGAAGCGCGGGCGCGCGCCGTGATAGGCTGCGGCGACCTCGTCAGGCACGTCTTCACGGGTCAGCTCCGCCAGCGCCCGGGCCGCCGCGATCTTCATCTCCTCATTAATGGTGCGGGCGCGCACATCCAGCGCGCCGCGGAAGATGTAGGGAAAACCCAGCACATTATTGACCTGATTGGGGTAATCAGACCGGCCGGTGGCCATGATGGCGTCCGAGCGCGCCTCGGCGACTTCCTCCGGCGTGATTTCCGGATCCGGATTGGCCATGGCGAAGATCAGCGGGTCGGCGGCCATGGATTTCACCATGGCCTTGGTCACCGCGCCTTTCACTGACAACCCGATGAAGCAGTCCGACCCGTCCAGCGCCTCAGCCAGCGTGCGCGCCGGCGTATCGGCGGCGTGGGCGGACTTCCACTGGTTCATGCCCTCTTCACGGCCCTTGTAGATCGGACCCTTGGAGTCGCAAAGGATCGCGTTGTCGTGGGCGACGCCCATGGCTTTCAGAAGCTCCAGCACCGCGATGCCGGCCGCGCCTGCGCCGTTCACCACCACTTTCAGGTCCTTCACGTCCCGGCCCGTCAGCTCGCACGCGTTCAGAATGCCGGCGGCCGTGATGATCGCGGTGCCATGCTGGTCATCATGGAAGACCGGCACATCGAGGGCCTCACGCAGCCGCTCCTCGATGATGAAGCAGTCCGGGCCCTTGATGTCCTCCAGATTGATGCCGCCGAAGCTCGCCCCGAAACGGCGCACGCATTCGTAGAAGGCGTCGGGATCCTTTTCGTCGACCTCGATATCGATGGCGTCCACATCGGCGAAGCGCTTGAACAGCACCGCCTTGCCTTCCATCACGGGCTTCGACGCCGCCGCGCCCAGGTCCCCGAGCCCCAGGATCGCGGTGCCGTTGGAGACCACGGCGACCATGTTGCCCTTGGAGGTGTAATCGTAAGCCGCGTCAGGATCTTCCGCGATCGCCTTGACCGGCGCGGCCACGCCCGGGGAGTAGGCGAGCGAGAGATCGCGCTGGGTCGCCATGGGCTTGGTGGCGTGCAGGGAAACCTTCCCCGGTGTCGGATAGCGGTGAAAGTTCAGCGCTTCCTCATCATCGACGCGGGGCGGGCGGCGGTCGGTCATTATCTGTGGTCCTGGGAGACGTTAAACGGCGGGTTCATGACAAGCCTAGCCGCTTCGACTGCCACGGCAAATCGCAAAGCCTTCCGCGCGCTGCAAGCCGCGTTTACCTTCGCGCCATGACTCGCCCCGCCGACCCCGAAAGCCTGCAGGCGCGCGCCTTCCCCACGCCGGAAGGCGCGACGCCCATGATGGAGCAATTCCTGACCCTGCGCGCCGAGGCGCCGCTGGACGCGCTGCTCTTCTACCGCATGGGCGATTTCTACGAGCTGTTCTTCGACGATGCTGTCCGCGCCGCCGAAGCCCTGGACATCGCCCTGACCAGGCGCGGCGAACACCAGGGCGAGCCCATCCCCATGTGCGGCGTGCCGGTGCACAACGCGCAAACCTATCTGCAGCGCCTGATCAAGGCCGGCTTCAAGGTCGCCGTGGGCGAGCAGATGGAGGACCCGGCCGAAGCGAAGAAGCGCGGCTCGAAAGCCGTCGTGCGCCGGGCCATCACGCGCATCGTCACGCCGGGCACGCTGACCGAGGATGATCTGCTGGACGCGCGGGCGGCCAACCGGATCGCGGCCCTGGCCCAGCTGGCGACAGGTGAAACGGCGCTGGCGTGGGCTGATGTCTCCGACGGCGCATTCGGATCGATTGCGCTGACCGCCGACGGGGTTGAGGCCGAGCTGGCGGCGCTGAATCCGTCGGAACTTCTGTGTCTTGATGACTCAGCCAAGGCCGCCGAGGCCCTGGCGCCCAACGCCGTGGTCACCCCGCGCGCAAAAGCGAAGTTCGACGCAAGCGCCGCCGAACGACGCCTGAAACAAAGATTCGAGGTTCAGAGCCTGGACGCCTTCGGGGCCTTCACGAAAGCCGAGCTGTCCGCCCTGGGCTGTCTGCTGGATTATCTGGAGCTGTCTCAGGCCGGAGCGCCCGCCCGCCTGCGCGCGCCGGTGAGCGAAGCGCCCGGCGCGGTCATGGCCATCGACCCTGCAGCCCGCGCGAGCCTGGAGATCGAACGCACGCTGCAGGGCTCACGCAAGGGCTCGCTCATCGACGCCATCGACCGGACCGTCACCGCGCCGGGCGCCCGCCTGCTGGCCGAGCGCCTGTCCCGGCCGAGCCTGAACCTGGCGGAGATCTCGGCGCGCCTCGATCTGGCCGATGTCTTCCGCGGCGACCGGTCCATGCGCGATGCGATCCGCGAGCGGCTCAAGTCCGCCGGCGATCCGGCGCGCGGCCTGACCCGGCTCCTGCTGGGCCGGGGCGGGCCTCGGGATCTGGCCGCCCTCGTCCGGGCGCTGAAGGAGGGCGAAAAGCTGATCGCCGCCTTCGCCAGGACCCGCCTCGACCCGGCGCCGGATCGGCTGGGTCAGGCGCTGGACGCACTTTCGCTGGCGAGCCGGCCGTCGCTCGCCGCTCTGGTCGAAGATGCAGGCCGGGCGCTCACCGAGGAGCCGCCCTTGCTGGCCCGCGATGGCGGCTTCATCGCGCCGGGCTGGTCGGCGCCGCTGGATGAAAGCCGCAAGCTGCGTGATGAAAGCCGCCGCGTGGTCGCCGGCCTGCAGGCGCACTATGCTGAAAAGACCGGCGTCTCCAGCCTGAAGGTCAAGCACAACAATGTGCTGGGCTACTTCATCGAGGTCAGCGCGAAGAACGCCGATGCGCTGATGGCCGACGACGCGTTCATCCACCGTCAGACCATGGCCAACGCCGTGCGCTTTTCAACGCCGGAGCTGGGCGAGCTGGAAGCGAAGATCGCCAAGGCCGGCGAGCGCGCCGTCGCGCTGGAGCTGGAGATGTTCGAGGACTTCCGCTCCCGGATCGAGGATGAAGCCGACGCGATCCGGCGCGCGGCCGCCGCGCTGGCCGAGCTGGACCTGGCTTCAGCGTCCGCCCACTGGGCCGAGGAAACCGGCGCCTGCCGCCCGGTCGTGGATGACAGCCTGGCCTTCGAGATCGAGGCCGGGCGGCACCCGGTCGTTGAGACCGCTTTGAAGCGCACGGGCGAGGGCCGGTTCACGCCCAATGGCTGCACGCTGGACGGGGCGGGAGACGCTGCAGCCCGGCTGATGCTCGTCACCGGCCCGAACATGGCGGGTAAGTCCACCTTTCTGCGCCAGAATGCGCTCATGGCTATCCTGGCTCAGGCGGGCCTCTACACGCCGGCGCAATCGGTCCGGATCGGGCTCGTCGACCGGCTGTTCAGCCGGGTGGGCGCGGCTGATGATCTGGCGCGCGGGCGCTCCACCTTCATGGCGGAAATGATCGAGACCGCCGCCATCCTCAATCAGGCCGGCCCGCGCGCCCTTGTGATCCTGGACGAAATCGGCCGGGGCACGGCGACCTTCGACGGCCTGTCCATCGCCTGGGCCGCGGTGGAGCATCTCCACGAGGTCAATCGCTGCCGGGCCCTGTTCGCCACCCACTATCACGAGCTGACGCGCCTGGCCGATGAGCTGTCCGCCACTGGAAACCTGTCCCTGCGCGCCAAGGAGTGGAAAGGCGATCTGGTCTTCCTGCACGAGGTCCAGCCCGGCCCCGCCGACCGGTCCTACGGCGTTCAGGTGGCCAAGCGCGCGGGCCTTCCGCCCGCCGCCGTGGCGCGCGCCCGGGAGATCCTTGACCGTCTGGAAGCCGACGGCGCCCCGGCGGCGGCGCTGGCCGATCTCCCGCTGTTTTCCGCCGTGCAGCCTGACCGTGAGCCGGCCAAACCCAGCGCTGTCGAACAGCGCCTGAAGACCATCGACGTGGACGGCCTCAGCCCGCGCGAGGCGCTGGACGTGCTCTACAGCCTGAAAGGGCTGATGAGCGAGTAGCGCCAGCCCCTGCCCAAGCCTTCGATAATCGCGTACATCTCGCCCCATGAGACCGTCCTATGTCCCCGGAAGCCTTGACGGGCTGCGCCTGCGCGCCGAGCTGGCCGCCGCCACGCGGTCGGGCTGGGACAAGCCGGCCGCACGTCAGGCGGGGCTGGGCCGGATGAAGGCCTATCTTGACCGGGGCCGGAAGCTCGCCGCCAGCCGGATCGAAGGCCGATCCGGCGGTCTGGACGCGGCGCGCACGCTGGCCGGCGTCATGAACGCGGCGCTGCGCGCGCTTTATGATTCCATCGCGCTGGATCTGGTCGAAGACGGCGCGCGCATGCCGGGCCTGGCTCTGTGTGCGCTGGGCGGTTACGGCGCCGGCGAACTGGCGCCGGGCTCGGATGTGGATCTACTGTTCCTCATCGATGACGACGCCCCCGAAGCGGCCCGGACCATCGTCGAGCGGACCGTCTACGCCCTGTGGGATTGTGGGCTGACGCTGGGCGGGGCGGCGACGCGGACCCTGGACGAGGCGATCGCGCTCGCCCGCGAAGACGTCAGCGAGCGCACCGCCCTGCTCGATCTGCGCACGATCACGGGCGATGAATCCCTGGAACGCCGCCTGGTGGAGCGTTACGAGGCCGAGTTGCTGGGCGAGGCCGCGCCGGATTTCGCCTCGTCCAAACTGGCCGAGCGTGATGCGCGCGTGGATCGCCAGGGCGACAGCCGCTACGCGGTCGAGCCCAACGTGAAGGACGGCAAGGGCGGCTTGCGCGATCTGCAGACCCTGCGCTGGCTGGCCCAGATTCTCTACGGCGCGGATGCGCTCGAGCGCTGGGTCGGTGACGGCCTGTTCGCGGTGGCCGATGTGGAGCGCTATCTGTCGGCGGCCGATTTTTTCTGGACCGTGCGCTTTCACCTGCACGATCTGGCCACCCGCAAGGACGACCGGCTGAGTTTCGATGTCCAGCCGGAGATCGCCGCCCGCATGGGCTATGCCGACAGCGAAAGCCAGCTCGGCGTCGAAGTCTTCATGCGCGACTATTTCAGGAAGGCCATCGATGTGGGCGCCCTGACCCGCCGGGTCTGCGCCAAGCTGGAAGCCGACGCTCTGAAGGATCCGCCCGGCGGGGGCCGCTACATGCCCGCCGACGGCGCCGCAGACGCCGACGTGGCCGGGGCGCTGGCCGAGGATGGTCTGATCCTGACCGCGGGCCGGCTGAACTTCGCCGACGCCGGGGCCATCGAAGCCGATCCCGTCATCATGCTGCGCCTGTTCGAGATCGCGGCGGCGAGGCACCTGGATCTGCATCCGGACGCCGTCGCGGCCATCAGCCAGTCCCTGCGCCTGGTCGATGACCGGTTTCGGGCCGATCCACGCGCGGCGCGCTGCTTCTTCGCCGTGCTTCTGGACGCCGATGATCCGCGCATGACCCTTCGCGCCATGACCGAGGCCGGGCTGCTCGGCGCGTACATCCCTGAGTTCGGCGACATCGTCGCACGCACCCAGTTCAACATGTATCATCGGTTCACGGTGGACGAGCACACGCTCAACGCGCTGGGCATCCTGCGCGATATCGAGAACGGGCGCCTGTCCGCGGACCACCCGCTGGCGACACGGCTGGCGCCGCAGGTCCAGCACCGCCGGGCCCTGCATCTGGCGATCCTTCTGCACGACACCGGAAAGGGCAAAGGCGACCAGTGCGTGGAGGGCGCGGACAATGCCCGCATCGCCTGCCCGCGCCTGGGTCTGGGTGATGACGAGACCGAGCTTGTCGCCTGGCTGATCGCCCGCCATCTGGATATGAGCGACACCGCCCAGCGCCGCGACATCGCCGATCCGCGCACGGTTCTGGATTTCGCCGAGACCGTAGGGACGCTGGAGCGCCTGCGCCTGCTGACCATCCTGACCGTGTGCGATATCCGCGCGGTGGGTCCGGGCGTGTGGAACGGCTGGAAGGCCCAGCTCATACGCGATCTCTATGCGGCGACCTCCACCGTGCTGAAGGATAGCGGCGCGCGGGACGAGGCCGGCGCCCGCGAGCGTCTGGGCGAGCGCGCCGAAGCCGCCCGCGAGCGCTTCCGCGCCGCCATGGAGCGCATCGACCCCGGCTTTGCGGCGCGCTGGACGGCTGAACTGGACGCGGCCTACTGGCTCGCCTTTTCCGAAACCGACCGGCTGCGCCATGCCGCCTTCGTGCGGGCCGCCCTTGCGCGCGGCGCCGGGATCGCCGCCGGCGTGCGTCTGGACCGGCGCCGCTCCGCCACCGAGATCATGGTGATCGCACCTGACCGGCACGCCCTGTTCGCCGACATCGCCGGCGCCATCGCCCGCCAGGGCGCGAACGTGGTCGGCGCGCAGGTCACCACCACTGCAGACGGGCGCGCCTTTGACGTGTTCTACGTGCAGGAGACCGGCGGAAAGCCGTTCGGCTGGGCCGAGCCCGGCGCCCGGGACCGCCTAAAAGCCGCCGTCGAGGCCGCCGCGGCTGAAGCCACGCCGCCCGCCACGCCCGGCGCCGACGCCCCGGTGAGGCGGCGCGAGGCGGCCTTCACGGTCAAGCCCTATGTCAATCTCTACGACGAGGCCGCCGACACCGCGCTGGTGATCGAGGCCTCCGGCCGCGACCGGCCCGGCCTGCTCCATGATCTCGCCCGCGCCATCGCCGATCTGGGACTATCGCTGGAGGCGGCGCGCATCGACGGCTATGGCGAGCGCGCGGTGGACACGTTCTACGTCACCGAAAACGGGACCAAGCCGGCCCATCCGAAGCGCCTTGAGGCGGTGAAGTCGGCCTTGCTCTCAGTCCTGAACGAGGCCGAGAAAAGCCGCGATACAGGCATGGAGGGCCTGACCGCCGCCCCCATGAGCGCGGGGCGGTAGATCATGCGCCTTCTTCGAAACGCCGGGGTCGTCAGCGGCCTGACCTTGCTCTCGCGCCTCCTGGGCCTCGTGCGCGAGATGTTCACGGCCGCCTATCTGGGCGCCGGGCCCATCGCCGACACCTTCTTCCAGGCGCTGACCGTGCCCAACACCTTCCGCCGGGTGCTGGCTGAAGGCGCGTTCAACGCCGCCTTCGTGCCGCTCTATGCCGGCGAGCTTGAAAAGCACGGCAAGGCCGAAGCCGACGCTTTCATGCGCGAGGCCCTGTCCGGGCTTGTGGCGGTGACCTTGCTGATCGTCATTGCGTTTCAGGTCGCGGCGCCGTGGCTCGCCTATGTCTTCTTCCCGGGCGCTGCGGGCGATCCAGGTCTGATGGCGCTGTCGGCCCTGCTGCTGCAACTGACCATGCCCTATCTGCTGTGCATGGCGGTGACGGCGCTGCTGTCAGGGGCGCTGAATTCCCACGGCAAGTTCGCCGCCCCGACGGCGAGCCAGCTGCTGTTCTCCGTCGTGCTGATCGCGATCCTCGCCGCTGACTTCGCCGAGGGCGAGCGCCTCGCCTTCTGGCTGTCGGTCGGCGTCACGGCGTCAGGCGTGCTTCAAGCGGGATTCCTGTGGATCGCGGCGGCGCGCGGCGGGCTGAGGCCGTCCTTGCGCCTTCCCCGTCTGACCCCGCAGATCAAGCGCCTGCTGGAGCTGGGAATCCCCGGCGCCATCGCCGCGGGGACAATCCAGATCAATGTGCTGGTGACCTCCTCCATCGCCACGCTGGAGGCCGGGGCGCGCTCCTGGCTGAACTACGCCGAGCGGCTCTACCAGCTGCCGCTCGGCGTCATCGGCATCGCCATGGGTCTGGCCTTGCTGCCCGACCTGACCCGGCGCCTGCGCCGGGGGGATACGGCGGGCGGCGCCTTCGCCATGAACCGGGCCATCGAGGTCTCGCTCGCCTTCACGCTACCCGCTGTCGCCGCCTTCCTGCTGATCCCCGACTTCCTCGTCTCAGGCCTCCTGGAGCGCGGCGCCTTCACCGCCGAGGACACCTCGGCCACCGCGCTGGTGCTGGTGATCTTCGCCGCCGGACTGCCCGCCTTCATCCTGGTGAAGGTTTTGAGCCCGGGCTTCTTCGCCCGTGAAGACACAAAAACGCCCATGCGGTTCTCGCTGGCCGCCGTAGCGGTGAATTTCATTCTCGCCGTGACGCTTTTCTTCGGCGGGCTCGGCTATGCGGGGCTCGCCATCGCGACGACGGCGGCGGGCTGGCTGCAGGCGGGATTGCTCGGGTTCACGCTGATGCGCCGGGGCGACTTCCGCATGGATGCACGCCTGATCGGGCGCCTGCCGCGCATCCTTCTCGCCTCTGCGGTCATGGGCGGCGCGGTCTGGGCGCTGGTTCGCTGGGAGAGTGCCTGGGCCGAGCCGCTGGCCGCGCTGACCGGGTCCATGGCGGCGCAGATCATCGCCCTGCTGGGCGTCATCGGGCTAGGTGGGTTCGTCTACGCGCTGGCGTGTTTCGCGACGGGCGCGCTGAAGCTTTCAGAGCTGCGCGATGCGCTTCGACCGCGCCGGGACGCAGCCTCCCGGATCGACGACCTTGGCTAGGCTGCGCACGCCAGCGCTTGAGGCCTGGCCCTTGCGCGGCTAAGACGCCCCCACACGCCTGATCATCAAGGACTTCATCACCATGAGCGACGCCGCGCCCGCCTACGCCGGTCCCGACCGGATCCTGTCCGGCATGCAGCCCACGGGAGGCCTGCACCTGGGTAATTATCTGGGCGCGCTGAAAGGGTGGGTGGAGCTGCAGAATTCCGGCAGCGAGTGCTTCTACTGCGTGGTGGACATGCACGCCCTGACGGTCGCCCATGACCCGTCGCTGCTGCCCGGCCGGGTGCGGGCGGCGGCGGCCGCCTACATGGCCGCCGGCGTTGATCCGGACAGATCGGCCGTCTTCGCCCAGTCCGCCGTGCCCGCCCACGCCGAGCTCGCCTGGATCTTCCAGTGCACGGCGCGTCTGGGCTGGCTGGAGCGCATGACCCAGTTCAAGGACAAGGCCGGCAAGGACGCGGAACGCGCGTCCGTGGGCCTGTTCACCTATCCCGTCCTGCAGGCCGCCGACATCCTGGTCTACAAGGCCACCCACGTGCCCGTGGGCGAGGATCAGAAGCAGCATCTGGAGCTGAGCCGGGACATCGCCGCGCGATTCAACCGCGACTTCTGCGGCGGGGAGATGAAATTCCCGCTGCCCGAGCCGGTCATCCAGACCTCCGGCGCGCGGATCATGAGCCTGAAGGACGGCACGGCGAAAATGTCCAAGTCCGACCCGAGCGACAATTCGCGGATCAATCTGGACGACGACGCCGACACCATCGCGCGCAAGATCAAGAAGGCCAAGACCGACCCCGAACCGCTGCCCAGCGAACTGGCCGGTCTCAACGACCGCCCCGAGGCGAAGAATCTGGTGGGCATCTACGCCGCGCTGACGAACGCGACCGCCGAACAGGTGCTCGCCGAGTATGGCGGTCAGGGCTTCGGCGCCTTCAAGCCCAGGCTCGCCGAGGCGGCTGTGGAGTTCATCGCGCCCATCAGCGAGGAATACGCCCGCCTGGTCGCTGACCCCGCCGAGATCGATCGCAAGCTCGCCAAAGGCGCCGAACGCGCCGCCGAGGTCGCCGCCCCGGTCATCGCCGAAGCGCGTGATCTGGTGGGCTACTGGAAGCCGGGCGCTTGAAGTCGTCTCAGGACCGGGCCGGCTGAAAAGCGCGCTGAATTCGACGCGTGCTGGCGGGTTCGCCTTGAAGGCGCGCGCCGCCTCGGCCAGATAAGGATGTGTCAGGCGCTCGCGCGCCGCCCCTCGCACGCTGGAGCTCCGCCATGATCCGCCTCGCCGCCGCCATGACCTCTCTCGCCGCCCTCGTGCTCGCCTCCTGCGGCGAAGGGACCGCTCCGGGCTCCGAACCCATCGCCGAGGACGCGCAGATCACCGTGGACGGCGGCTGGGTGCGCATCCCGCCGGGCGGCCGCGACGTGACCGCCGGCTTCGTCACGGTGAACGCCAATTACAACACCCGCCTCGTCGCCGTGACCACGGACGAGGCCGAGCGAGTCGAGCTGCACACCATGGCCATGGACGGCGACGTCATGCGCATGCGCGAGGTGGACGGCTACGACATCCGCGCCGGCGAACCCTTCCGCCTGGCTTCCGGCGGCGACCACCTCATGATCTTCGGCCTTGCCGACGGCGCCCTCGACGACGGCGAAATGGCCGTGACGCTGGAGTTTGAGGATGGGGCGACGGTGGAGGCGACCCTGCCGGCGAGCGTGACGCAGCCAGGGTAGGGGCAGTTGCACGGAAAACTAGCGGCTGGACGTTCTGTGCGAAATTTGCCTGGATAGCGAGCAGGTTAAGGCTCAGGTTGAGGTAAATGCCCAAGGTTGTTTTGTCCCAGCGCGACGCCAGTGGGTACGACGACGTGCTGGGGTCACTCTATCATTTCCCAAAACAATATCTCCCAGCCGCGCAGGCGGCGGTCGGTGATGCGTGCGTGTTCTATGAACCCAGACGAGGTGAGCGCGGGCGCGCTAGTGGGCGGCAAGCGTATTGGGCCGCCGCGACGATTCGATCAGTTTTCCCTGATCAAGACCGACCTGAGCACTTCTATCTTGAGCTTGCAGACTTCCTTCCCTTTGACGCGCCGGTTCCTTTCCGGCGCGCCGACGGCAGCTATTGGGAGGCGAAGCTCTCCCGCGGCGATGGCCAAGTAAGCAAGGGTGCAATGGGAGTCTCGATCCGGCGCATCCCAGACGACGAATTCACACTTATCTGCACATCAGGGTTCTCAAATTCGCTCATTAGCGATGAGGGGGCCGCGAATACAGCTTGGGGCGTCGAGGAGATTCAGCAGGAATTCGAACGCCCGATCGTCGAACAAATCACCAGCCGGAGATTCAGGGATCGGGTCTTCGCCCAGCAGGTTCGAGGCGCCTATGACTCTCGATGTGCCATTACTGGCCTCAGAATTATTAACGGTGGGGGTCGGGCCGAAATGGAGGCGGCACACATCCGACCAGTGGCGGAGAATGGCCCGGATACAGTTCGTAACGGCCTAGCGCTGTCGCGAACGGTACACTGGATGTTCGATAGGGGACTAATCAGCCTTGATGACGACTATCGTCTCCTTAAGGCGAAGGGCCGGATCCCAGAGGGTGTGGACAGGTTGTTCGATCCAAGCGGCTATGCACAGGTTCCCGAAGCCGCTCTCGCTCGGCCGAGCGCGAGCTTCCTACGCTGGCATCGAGAGAACTGCTTCAAAGGGTAAAGCCATGGAATTTGCTAAGTGGCTAGCCGCAGCCGACGATTACCTCAAGCAGAGCTACGCGATAAACTTCTCTGACGCTGGCTTTGACGATGCATTCCTCAAGCAGGCATGGCGAAACGACGAAACGCCAAGCGAATTTGTCGAGCGCATAGCTTTGAAGTTCGACCTAGAGCCCGTGCCCCAAGGCCTCTTCTGAGCGCCCCTAATCCTGATCCATCTTCAGCGCGGCGATAAACGCCTCCTGCGGGATTTCCACGTTCCCGTACTGGCGCATCTTCTTCTTGCCGGCCTTTTGCTTGTCCAGCAGCTTGCGCTTGCGGGTGGCGTCGCCGCCATAGCATTTGGCGGTCACGTCCTTGCGCATGGCGGACAGGGTTTCGCGCGCGATGACGCGGCCGCCGATGGCGGCCTGGATCGGGATCTTGAACATGTGGCGCGGGATCAGGTCCTTCAGGCGCTCGCACATGCCCCGGCCGCGCATTTCCGCGCGCGAGCGGTGAACGATCATGGACAGGGCGTCGACCGGCTCTTCATTGACCAGCACGCTCATTTTCACGAGGTCGCCCTCGCGGTGCTCCACGAACTGATAGTCGAAGCTGGCATAGCCCTTGGTGACGCTCTTCAGGCGGTCATAAAAATCAAACACCACCTCGTTGAGCGGCAGCTCATAGACCAGCATGGCCCGGCTGCCGGCATAGGTGAGCTCCTTCTGGATGCCGCGCCGGTCCTCGCACAGCTTCAGAACACCGCCGAGATACTCGTCGGGCACCAGAATGGTCGCCTTGATCCAGGGTTCGGCGATGGAGTCGATCTTCACCGGATCGGGCATGTCGGCGGGATTATGAAGCTCCACCTCCGAGCCGTCGGTCAGGTGCATGCGATAGACCACGGACGGCGCGGTGGTGATCAGATCAACGCCATATTCGCGCTCCAGCCGCTCGCGGATGACCTCCAGGTGCAACAGCCCCAGGAAGCCGCAGCGGAAGCCGAAGCCGAGGGCGGCGGAGTTCTCCATCTCATAGCTGAAGGAGGCGTCATTGAGCGCCAGACGCTCCACCGCGTCGCGCAGGTCCTCGAACTCTGCGGAGTCGACGGGAAAGAGCCCGCAGAACACCACTGGCACCGCGGGCTTGAAACCGGGGAGCATGTCGGATGTGGGGCGTTTTTCCTCGGTGATCGTGTCGCCCACGCGGGTATCGCGGACCTGCTTGATGGAGGCGTTCAGGAAGCCGATCTCGCCAGGGCCGAGGTCCGGCCGGTCGGTCTTGGCCGGGGTGAACACGCCCACGCCGTCCACGTTATAGCTGGCCTGAGCGCCCATCATGCGGATGCGCTGGCCCTTCTTCAGCGTGCCCTCGATCACTCGGACCAGGCAGATCACGCCCAGATAGGGGTCATACCAGCTGTCCACGAGCAGGGCTTTCAGCGGCGCGTTGGGATCGCCGGCCTTGGGCGCGGGCAGGCGCTCCACGATGGCTTCCAGCACGTCCTCGATCCCCAGACCCGTCTTGGCGCTGATCTCGATGGCGTCATGGGCCTCGATGCCGATCACGTCCTCGATCTGAGCCTTCACCCGGTCCGGCTCGGCGGCGGGCAGGTCGATCTTGTTGAGAACCGGCACGATCTCCAGATCCACATCGATGGCCTGATAGACATTGGCCAGCGTCTGGGCCTCCACGCCCTGCGCGGCGTCGACCACCAGCAGCGCGCCCTCGCAGGCGTAGAGCGAGCGGGAGACTTCATAGGCGAAGTCCACATGGCCGGGCGTGTCGATCAGGTTCAGCACATAGTCCTGACCGTCCTTCGCCGTGTAGTTCAGGCGCACGGTCTGGGCCTTGATGGTGATCCCGCGCTCGCGCTCGAGCTCCATATTGTCGAGCACCTGCTCCTTCATCTCACGGTCGGTCAGCCCGCCGGTGACCTGGATCAGCCGGTCAGCCAGGGTCGACTTGCCGTGGTCGATATGGGCCACGATGGAGAAATTGCGGATGCGGGACGGATCTGTGCTCATGGGGCGGGGAGTTAGCACCGGGCGGGCCTTGCGCCAAGCGGGATCGGCGGCGCAGACATCCACATAGTCCCTTCACATTGTATGGGTTTTCTGCTGAGGTGAGGTTCGGGGCGCGTTGAGGTCCCGGTCCGGGGCGTCGCTTCGATCCATGATCTACAGACTTCTTTATGTGAGCACGGCTGCGAATACACTCTCCGCGCCCGAGCTTGAGGCCATCCTCGAAACCGCAAAGACGCGGAACGCCGCCCTGGGTCTGACCGGGCTGCTCGTCTTCACAGGCCGCCATTTCATGCAGCTTCTGGAGGGCGAGCGTGACGCCGTGGAGGCGGTCTTCGCCGCGATTTGCGCCGATGACCGCCACTCCAGCGTCGCCAAGCTGATCGCCGAGCCGGCGCCGGACCGCGCCTGCCCCGAATGGGCCATGGCGCTGCAAACACCTGAGGGCGCCGAAGTCACGCCGGAACAGGCCTTCGTGGCCAATGATGCGACGATCCGCGAGAGTCTGCCGGACACGATGCCCGGGGATCTGCGCCTGCTGTTCCAGAGCTTCAATTCCGTGATGGTCCCACGCGCGGCGTCAGCCTGAGGGCGGGCCTGCTTAACCGGCTGGAAACCTTTCCGCCGCACCTCCGCCGCATTCACGCGTCAGCTTTGCGCCTTGACGCCAAGCGGAGGAATTCATGTCGCTCGCCCGCCTCGCCGCCCTGATCTCGCCGGTAGCGCTCCTGGCCGCCTGCGCCACACAAAGCCCGCCGCCCGAACGCACCGGCGCGGAGCCGGGCTACGGCCAGCCCAGCGCCTATCAGGATGATATCGACACCTACTCGCGCGAAGAGATCGTCGAAGCCACGGCCGATTTCTTCGGCGTGACAGCTGAAGCTGCGGCGAGCGCGCTGGAGCGGGTGTTCTCCGATCTCGGCCGCCCGGTCGGGTATATCGCAGGCGAGGAAGTCGCCGCCGCCGCCGGGGTGGGCCTGCGCTATGGCGAGGGATACCTGACCCTTAAAGGCGCGGAAGAGTCCCAGAAGGTCTACTGGACCGGGCCTTCCGTGGGCTTCGACGCCGGGGGCAACGCCAGCCGGGTCTTCACCCTGGTCTATGATCTTCGCGATACGGACAGGCTTTATCAGCGCTTCCCCGGCGTTGAAGGGTCGGCTTACTTCGTGGCCGGGCTCGGCGTCACCTACCAGCGCGCCGACGACGTCACGCTCGCGCCGATCCGCTCCGGCGTCGGCTTAAGGGCGGGCGCCAATGTGGGTTATGTGGCCTATTCGCGCCGCCGCAACTGGATTCCGTTCTGAACCTCTCGCGCATACGCAGCGTCCATCCTAAGTTAACTTTGAGGGATGTTTGAACGCAGACGGCGAAAGCGAGGGTGAATGGACCAGGTGCATGACAGCGCGGTTTTCCTGATCGGACTGGGCGCAGGCTTCGCCGTCGCCGGCCTTCTTTACCTTCTGCGCCGCAATCTCTGGCAGCTGTTCGGCGGAATCATCCGCGCCCTGCTCTGGCCGTTCCGCCTGATCCTTCGGCTCATAGGGCTGGGCCGCCGCGCCGCGCCGGACAGCGTGGCGGACATGGGGCCGTCCTCCTGGGCGGCGGCGGCCGTGTCCGGGCACAAGACCCTGACCGACACCGCCCTTGGCGAAGACTACGAGCACGAAGAAAGCTTCATGCAGCGCCAGGGCGTGTTCTTCCGCTGGCTGGCGGTCCGTGTCGGCTTCATGCGCATGCCTGAAGAGCTGACCAAGGAGCTGGCGGACGAGTATGGCCGCCTGGCGAACGAGTTCCTGGGCGGGCCGGTGCCGATCAGTTCGGATCCGCGTGCCCTGTTTGAGGATGTGGAGGGCGCGGTGATCGCCCGCCAGTTCTTCGAAAGCGACCGGGGGGTGCTCTACCTGCTGAACGCCTCGCGCAAGGTCATGAACGACAATGTGCGCAAGCTGGCGGTCTGGTTCAGCGCGATTCTGGGCGGCGTTCTCTTGCTTAATGTCATGCTCAACGATCTCGGCGTCATCGACCGGCTCGGCCTGTTCGCCGACGGCGCCGGGCCCATCCCCGGCGACGCCCTGGCGTCCCTCGTGGTCGGCGCGGGATCGTGCCTGGCTGCTGCCGCGGTGATGTGGGCGCTCTACTATGCTGAGTATTCGCCCTATCAGCGCAACACCGCGCGCGAGATGGCGAACTTCCTGACCCGTTATCTGGCCCGGGTGAACGACCACTACCGCACGGCCGTAGGCAAGGCGAAGTCAGTGACCGTGGGTCAGGAGCGCGACTCCGAGCGCCTGGCCGAAGAAGCGCGCCTGTGGTCGCTGAATATCTCCTGGATCGCGCTCAGGGTCTTCTTCATCGAGACCTATGTGCGCAATGTCGTGTTTCAGATTACGCGCAATTCCAGCTATTACCTGATTTTCGTGCCGGCCGGCTTCCTGGCCGGGCTGGTCCTGGTGCTGGGCGTTCTGGCCGCCTTCACCGGGCTGTCGCCCTTCGTGACCGTGCTGTCGCTGGGCTGGGTCTTTCTGACCCTGTTTGTGCTGATCGCGGTCCTTTACGGCTTCTTCCTGTCGACCTCCATGAAGGCGCTGGAGGAGATTGATCAGGGCGAATGGATCAGCTTCCACACGCTGCGGCTCAATCAGGTCCTGGGCGAGGTCGTGGGCAAGTATGCCGAAGATGTCGGCTACTGGAAAAATCGGGTCGGCGGCGGGCTCTGACACCGGGTGAACGCCCGCCCGGGCGTTCGCCTCCTCGATTTCAGCGGGCTCGGTGTTCTAACCGATGCCCGGCGCGCCTAGAGCTGGAGCCGGTACCCGCCGCTTTCGGTGATCAGGAGCCTCGCGCCACCCGCCGGCTCGATCTTCTGGCGCAGCCGGTAGACATGGGTCTCCAGCGTGTGGGTGTTGGCTTCGCGGTGATAGCCCCAGACCTGATCCAGCAGCTCCTCGCGCGCCACCGGCTTGCCTTCGGCGCGGTAGAGATAGCGCAGGATGTTGGTTTCCTTTTCGGTGAGGCGGATCTTCTTCTCCTCGCCGTCGATCAGAAGCTTCATGGCCGGCTTGAACCGGTAAGGTCCGATCTGAAGGACCGCATCCTCGCTCTGCTGATGGCGGCGCAGCTGGCTGTTCACGCGCTCCAGCAGGACCACGAAGCTGATCGGCTTGGCCAGATAATCATCCGCGCCCGACCGCAGCCCCAGCACATGATCGGCGTCGCCGGACTGCGCCGTGAGCAGGATGATCGGGCAGGTCACGCCGTCCTTGCGCAGGTGACGGCAGGCTTCGCGGCCATCCATATCCGGCAGGCCGACATCGAAAATGATCAGATCGACCGGCTCTTCCTTCGCCAGCGCCATGCCGGGTCGGGCGGCGTCGGCGGTGATGACGTCGAAATCATCTTCGAACCCGAATTGTTCGGCGAGCGCCTCACGCAGCGTGTCGTCGTCATCGACAAGAAGAATGGTCTTGCGGCTCATGGTCTGCTTCCCTGTCCCCGTGGCGGTTCGGGCGATGTCTCAAGCTCGCCTGATCACCGCGCTAGCGCAAGCGCGCGCCCGGTTTGGCGCTTGTTCTTAGCCCAGGGCCGGCTCGCGAGCCCCTAACGAGTGCGTGAGCCGATTGAGAGGATCCGTGAGACCGTGACCGTCTACACTGCCAGATCCAGCACCGGCCGGCTTTCGGGGCCGGGCTTTGAAGCGCCATGCGTTTTCGGCAAGGGCGGCCTCATCGCCGCCGCTGACAAGCGCGAAGGCGACGGGGCGAGCCCGGTCGGCGTCTGGCCGGTGCGGCGGATCTTCTACCGCGCCGACCGGATCGAGGCGCCGCGGTCCCGGTTCCGGCTGGACGCGATCGCGCCGGAGGACGGCTGGTGCGACGCGCCCGCTGATCCGGCCTATAACCGGCTGGTGCGCCGGCCCTATGCCGCCTCCCACGAGACGCTGATGCGCGGGGACGGGCTCTACGATCTGATCGTCGTGCTCGGCCATAATGATGATCCGCCAGTCCCGAATCTGGGTTCGGCGATCTTCCTGCATTGCCGGCCGGACCATGATCGGGGAACGCTGGGCTGCCTCGCGATTCCGCGAGACGAGCTGGTCGCGCTGATTGAGACGTTCCATCCCGGCGATGCGATCGAGATGGCGCCCTAACCCCCCGGCGCCGGGCGCTCTCCGAACAGGGCGGAGCCCACCCGCACCGACGTGGCCCCGAGCCGGGCCGCCAGTTCATAATCCGCGCTCATCCCCATGGAAAGCCGCTCGAGTTCAAGCTCGGCGGCAAGTTTGGCGAGGAGCGCGAAATGCGGGGCGGCGGGCTCCTCGACGGGCGGAATGCACATCAGGCCTTCGATCTGCAGCCCATGCGCGTCGCGGCACCGCGCGACGAAATCGGGCGTATCTGCGGGGCTCACGCCGGCCTTCTGCGGCTCTTCGCCTGTGTTGACCTGAACATAAAGCCGGGGCGCGCGGCCGGTCCTGGCCATGGCCTTCGCCAGCGCGCCGGCCAGCTTGTCCCGGTCCACTGTCTCGATGACGTCAAACAGGGCGACAGCATCCTCGGCCTTGTTGGTCTGCAATGGCCCGACAAGCCGCAGCTCGAGATCGGGATGCGCCGCACGGCGGTGCGCCCAGCGGGCCTGGGCCTCCTGGACGCGGTTTTCACCAAAAACGCGTTGGCCCGCGCGCAACATGGCCTCGATCCGCTCATCAGGCTGCTTCTTGGAGACGGCGACAAGCGTGACAGCCCCCGGATCGCGCCCCGACCGCTTGGCGGCGGCGGACAGGCGTTCCAGTATCGCGGCGCGGGCGCCGGGGATGGCGTCTGTAGACTGAGGAGTGGTCATGACCCGTCCGAACTATGATGCGGCGCGCGCCCTGGCAAGGCGCGCGGCCACGCTGGACGGTCCGAGCACGCCTGCGCCGCGGCTTTTCGCGTTCACTGATCCCGAGCGGACACCCGATCCGGTCACCCTGGCGAGATGTCTTCCGCAAGGCGCCGGCATGGTGTTTCGCACCTTCGGGCGAACCGATCTTGCAGGCGCGGCGTTTGAACTCGCCGCCATCGCGCGGGCCCGGGATCTGATGTTTCTGATCGCGGGCGAACCGGAACTGGCGCTGCGGTGCGGGGCGGCGGGCGTGCACTGGCCGGAAGCCAGATTGGGGCAGGCCCCGCCCTGGCGGCGGCGCTTCGCCATCATGAGCGCGAGCGCCCACAGTCCAGGCGCGGCCCGCCGGGCGGCGAGCGTGTGTGATCTTGTGTTCGTGTCGGCCGTCTTTGCGTCCAGAAGCCCGAGCGCCGGGCGCCCGCTTGGCCCGTTCCGCCTTGCGGCTTACGCCAGGCGAACGGCCTGTGCGGTGTACGCGCTCGGCGGAATTACGCATCAAAATGCGCAACGGCTGAGCGGCTTGGGCATTTCAGGCCTGGCGGCGATTGAGGGTCTGTCGCGTCCAGCAACGAGGGGCTGAAGAAAGGCCTGCGCCCTAGAAGCGGAAGGCGCTTTCAAAGCGAAGTTCCGGCGTCTTGCGCTCGGATTCTTCACCGAAAATCTCTTCTTCCGGAGATGTGAAGCGCAGCTCGCCGCCGACCCGGACGCGTTCGGAGAATTCGAAGAACGCACCAGCGCTGAAATCGTCCAGGGAGAAGTCCTGAACGCTGCGCCCGCCCTCAGAGTAACCCAGCGTCACGCCCCACCGCTCACCGGCCTCCAGCTGAAATTCACGCGGCGCCCCGCCCCAGACGGCATAGCTCTCGGACGGCGCCACGGTGAACCGTTCATACCAGGGCAGTGCGCTGGCCGAGCCGGTGTCCGGTTCCGTGATAGGAGACGAACTCTGACGCTCGGGTGCGGGCGGGCGGGCGCCGAGCGACGTGGCGTCCACGATGCTTACGCCTGGAAGTTCGGGACCAAGCTGGACCGAGCCGGACAGGCGGACAGCGCCCTCGGACTCCTGCGCAGACGCGGCTGCGCCGCCGGCCGCAAGGGCGGCGGCGGTCAGGAGTGCGGCGCTAAACCGCTGAAAAGGCTTTGAAACCAACATGGCCAGCCCGTCACAAATCCCGTCAGCCTTGAACGTAGCTTGTATAATAGGCTTTTCAGGCCGTTGGAGAAAGGGCTGATCGCGCCCCGAAGCGGCTTGGCGATTCGGCCGTGTCAAAAACGCAACCCCGCCTCGAAGATGAGCGCTGCGGCAGCATTGGTTTGCAGGCGGATCGCGGCCCCGGCGACGCCCCGGTCGCCGACGAATCGCGAGACTCCGGTCTGGGCGGTCCACCCGTCACGGCCCGCCAGGTCAGCATCAGCCCGCCCGAGCTCAGCATCCATGAGCCAGTCACCGGTCTCAATGGAAACCTTCGCGCTGATCGCGGAGTATTCAGCGTCCGCAACGCCTTCATAGGCATGGACACCACTGACGGACAGCGTGACGCCGCCTGTCTCCCTCGCCAGCTGAGCGGTGACGAGCCAGGGATCATCCAGGGCCGCCGACAGCGGTGCGGCGACGGCGCGGCCCGCCTCGAATCCCGCCACGGCCGACCATCGGGTCCGGCTGGATGGCGCCCGACGGTCAAAGCTCACCACCGCCGAGGCGATCTGATCAACTTCGCCATATCGCACATCGAGGCACCGATCAGGGCCACAGGCGTCGCCGGAAGGGGCGAAGGACGCGGCGATTGCGAATCCGGCCAGACGCCGCGTTCGCACCGTGAGCTGGGGCGCCGGCGCGCTGAGCGAGACGCCCGTATCCACCAGCGCCCCTCCCAGCGGATCAACCAGGCCGCCATCGGCGGACGCCAGCCTCAGCACGGACGGCGGCCGGATCCGCTCACGCTGCATGGCAGTCGGGCCGAGACCGGCATAGATCTCAAACAGGGTCGACCGGATGAAGACCTCCGCCCTTTCAAGGCCGATGACCTCGCCCTCGCCGCCGTTTGACCCGCCAAGGCCGGTGACGAGACCCGCCGGCCCGCTGGAAGGGCCGCCGCCGGCCTGGAGGCCCCGCCGCCCATCGCGCGTCCGAGCAGCCAGCGCCAGAGCGCCGCCCCAGCGCAAGCCGGCTTGAGTCACCGCCTCAGCCTCGCTGCGCAGGCGGAAGTCGGCCTGAACGCCCTCGCGAACGCCGTCGGCCTCGCCAACAGCCATAACGACGTCAAGGTCAACTTCGTTTGAAAATTCAAAGTTTTGAGAGTGTGCCGGCGCGGCCGCGCAACCTATAAGGACGGCGCTGAATAGGATTGCGCCGCTATATGACCTCATGGTGCGCGGCCTCGCCGGTCGGCCCCGTCCCCCCGGACGTGCGTTGCGAGTATTCCGGCTCCGCGCCGTTTGAATCAAGCGCCTGACGACGGAGGGACAAAGAGCGGTCAGTGGCTGTGTCACAAATATCACGCTTGGAAGGCGGATCATCGCAGTCGCGCGCTCTGGTCACAGGCGCAGCGCATGGTATAGAGGCATGAAGCGTTCGCGCAGCCCCATCCACGTCCCCCGAGAGGAGGCGCTCACAATGATCGTCAGCCTGATCCGCTCCGCCGGCGCAGCCGTGCTCACCCTCGCCTTCGCCACGGCCTGCATGTCCAATGGCGACCGTTCCGACGGTGATCGCGGCCTGTTCGGTGGGCTTCTGGGGTCCGGCCCGGCGGTGTCCGATCAACCGGAAGCGGGGATCGGCGTGAACAGCTATCTCTGGCGGTCCTCGCTGGATGTTCTGTCCTTCATGCCGCTGTCGGAGGTCGACCCCTTCGGCGGCGTCATCATCACGGACTGGTACGCCAACCCGGAGCTGCCCTCAGAGCGCTTCAAGGCGACGGTCTACATTCTGGACACACGCCTGCGTGCTGATGCGCTTTCTGTTCAACTTTTCAAGCAGATACGCGGTGAGGACGGATCGTGGAGCGACGCCGCCGTGGATCCGGCGACCCGGATCCAGATCGAGAACGCCATCCTGACGCGGGCCCGTCAGATCCGGATCTCCCAGATCGACGACTAGGCTGGGGCCTGAAGGGAAAGCTGATCGCATGAACCGCCGCTCCCTGTTTCTCGGCGCATGGTTGATCGCTGCTAGCCTTCTATCGGCGGGCTGCGGTTTTCAGCCGCTCTATGGATCAGCCGGGTTTTCAGCGCTTCCCGGCCTTGAGATTGAGGCGGGAAATTCACGCCAGGACTATATGATCGAGCAGGCCCTGGACCGCTTTCTGGGCCAGGGCCGCAGCGAGCACCGGCTGGCCTTCGAGACCAACGCCCGGGAGCAGCGGCTTGGGGTGTCCGCCGCCGACAGGGCTTCGCGTTTCGCCCTTTCGGTCACGACAAGCTATCTCCTGACCTCCCCGGCCGGCGAGCCGGTCACGGGCCGTATTACCGAGACCGTCTATTTCGATGCGCCGCGCGACCCATACGCCCTGATCACCGCCCGGGCCGATGCGGAGGAACGTGCCGCTGATCTGATCGCCCGCTCCCTCGCGCGTGAACTTGCAGCGGCGCAGCAGCGCCAGAGCCAGCAGAGCGCCTCTTGAAGCTGAACGCGCGTGAGGTCGATCGGGCGCTCTCCCGCCCGAACACGGATATTCAGGCCTTCCTCATTTTCGGCCCGGATTCCGGCCTTGTGCGCGAGCGCGCCAACCAGCTGGCCAGTGCGCTGGTCGATGATCCTGACGATCCCTTCACGGTCACTCGGCTCACCGAAGAGGACATCAAGGCCGACCCGGCGGCTCTGGCCGACGCCATGGCGGCCATGTCGCTCATGGGCGCCGCACCGCTTGTCCGGGTCCGGCTGTCCGGGGATATGGCGGCGGTGGGAAGCTTCCTCGCTGACCTCGACAAGGGGGACGCCCAGGCTGAGGCCCGGCTCATCGTCGAGGCTGGCGATCTGAAGAAGAGCTCCAGGCTGCGAAAGACGGCCGAGGACGGGGCCCGCTTCCTCGCCGCGCCCTGTTACGCCGATGATGCGCGAGACCTGATCAAGCTGGCCGACGAGATGCTGGCGGCCGAAGGCCTCAGCCTGGCGCCGGACGCCCGGGCCATGTTGGCGCCCTTCCTCGAAGGCGACCGGGCTCTCGCCCGCGGCGAGATCGAGAAGCTGATCCTGTTCAAGGGCCTTTCAGAGCAGCGTGGCGGCGAGGCCGGTGTGATCGAAAAGACCGATATCGCCGCCATTTCCGCCGCCGGGGCTGAAGCCGCCCTGGATCAGATCATCGATCCGGCCTTCAGCGGTGATCCGGTCGCCGCCGACCGCGCCTATGCCCGCGCCCTGTCGGCCGGCGTCAGCCCGGTCGCGGTGCTGCGCGTCCTGCAGCGGCGCATTGATCAATTCGAGATCTTCCATAGCGGCGGCGGTGACGCCGGCGCGCTGGCCCGCGCCGGGGCGCCCCGATTCGGTCCGCCGGCCGACGCCTTCAAGCGCAGCGCGCGCGCCTGGCGCGGCCGGCGCCTTGATCAGGCGCGCCGCCTCACCTTCGATGCCGAGCGCGCAGTCAAGCGGTCTGGAGCGCCTGCGGAAGCGCTGGTCGGGTCGCTCGTGCTTCGACTGGCGCGAGCGGCCGCCGGAAACCGATAGGCAACGCCCTGATCTATAAGGCCTAATGCGCTTCGCGCCCGTAATGACGCGTGAGCCCGATAGGAGTACGGCGATCTGAAATTCAGCCGCCGTGAGCGCTGCTATTTTAAGGCTCAGTAAGCCCCGGACTGCACGCCCTGGCTGAGGCGGCGGCAAATCTCGTCGAGCTGCTCCAGCGTTCCAAACCGGACACGCACTTCGCCGCGCTCGCCGGAGTGGACGATCTCGACGTCTAGGCCCAGGCGCGCGGCGAGGTCGGCCTCAAGCGCCCGGGTATCCGCGTCCTTCTCCGACCGGGGCGGCTGGGCGCCGCCCTTGCGTTCGCTCCGGCCGGCAGACTTGCGCGCCAGCGCCTCAGCGGCACGCACTGACAGACCCTTCGCCACGATCTCGTCAACCAGGGCGACCGGATCCGGCGCTGTCGCGACCGCCCGGGCATGACCGGCGCTGATCTCTCCAGCCGCAAGCCGGTCCAGAACCCTGCCCGGCAGGGCCAGAAGCCGCAGCGTGTTGGCCACATGGGCGCGGGACTTACCCAGAGCCCGGGCCACGTCTTCCTGGGTATGACCGAAGGTCTCCACAAGCTGACGCAGGGCCCGCGCCTCTTCCACTGCATTGAGATCGGACCGTTGGACGTTCTCGACAATGGCGATTTCCAGGGTCTCACGGTCCGTGAGCTCCCGCACCACGCACGGCGCTTCATGCAGGCGGGCCTTCTGGGCCGCCCGCCAACGGCGCTCCCCGGCCACGATCTGGTAGCGCTCGGTCGGACCGGGCATTGGCCGGACCAGAAGCGGCTGGATCAGCCCTTTCTCTGCGATCGATTCGGCGAGCTCGGAAAGCTCAGCGTCGTTGAACGTCTTGCGGGGCTGGTCGGGATTGGGCTCGATCAGTTCGATAGGGATGGTGCGCACGCCGGACAGAGTGCGCGAGGCGCCGTCCGCCGCGCTCTCCATCTCGCGCGCCGCATCGACGGCTTCTCCTTCGCCCAGAAGGGCCGAAAGGCCCCGGCCGAGACCGCGGCTGCGCGGCTTGTCGTCTTCCCCGCTCATGCCGGCGCCAGCTCCTGCGAGCCCGAACGCTCCTGACGCACGACTTCACGGGCGAGACCGAGATAGGCCTGCGCGCCGGCGCACTCCAGGTCATACAGCAGGACCGGCTTGCCGAAGCTCGGCGCCTCGGAGACCCGGACATTGCGCGGTATGACCGTATCATACACCTTGTCGCCGAAATGCTCGCGCACATCGGCGGCGACCTGGGCCGAAAGATTGTTGCGCTTGTCATACATTGTCAGCACAACACCTTGAATAAAAAGGTTTTTGTTGAGATTGCCGCGTACCAGATCGATAGTTCGCATGAGCTGGCTCAGACCCTCGAGAGCGAAGAACTCGCACTGCAGCGGCACCATGACAGAGTCCGACGCCGTCATGGCGTTCACCGTAAGAAGATTGAGCGAAGGCGGGCAGTCGATCAGCACGTAGTCGCAGGTCTGGCCCTTGGCCGACAGAGCCCTGCGGAAGCGATCAATGGCGTGGCGCAGGCGATAGGAGCGGCGCGGCGCATTGGAAAGCTCCAGCTCGGCGCCGGAGAGATCCACATCGGACGGGATGATGGACAGGCCGGGCACGCTGGTGTCGATCAGCGCCTCCTCCATGGGTCGCTCGCCGACCAGAACGTCATAGCTGGTCGAGCGGCGCTCGGCCCGGCCGACGCCCAGCCCCGTCGAGGCGTTGCCCTGTGGGTCGAGGTCCAGCACCACGACGCGCTGCCCGATGGCGGCGAGCGCCGTGGCGAGATTGATGGCGGTCGTTGTCTTTCCGACCCCGCCCTTCTGGTTGGCGATGGCGATCACCTTGGGCGGAGCTGCTCGGGTCTCATCGGTCACGGTTCAGAGTCCTGATCTTGAGAATGGCCGCCTCCGGCGCGGTCGCGCTGGGTATGACCTCAGGGTCAAGGGTCCAGCTTTTCCGCGCCTCGGTCAATTCTTCGCTATGGCGGCCACCCTTGGGAAGCAGCGCGATCGCGCCCTTTTCCACAAATGGATGGACATAGCCGAGCAATTTCGGGAGCGGCGCCATGGCGCGGGCGGTCACGACATCCACGGCCGGAACATCATCAAGCCGCTCGACCCGGTCTGAGATCACACTCGCCGGAGCCCCGGTCTCCTGGATCACCCGCCGGAGGAAGGCCGCCTTCTTGGCGATGGACTCCACGAGGATGACATGAGCTCCAGGAGTCTTGCGATCCATGAGCCCAAAGGCGATCGCAAGACCGGGAAAGCCCGCCCCGGCGCCCAGATCGGCCCAGCGCGCTGCGCCCGGCGCCAGATCGAGCACCTGCCAGGAATCATAGGCATGGCGGAACCAGAAGTCGGTGAGCGTCGAGCGGCCCACCAGATTGGTGTGGGCGTTCGTCTCTTCCAGACGCGCGCGCCAGTGCTCGAATCGCTCGAGTGTTTCACGTGAAACACCTGTCCGGGCCTGAAATGCGCCGGCATCGAACTCCGCCTCGCCGCTCACGCCGTCCGCCGCTCCCGCTCAAGCCGCTTGAGGTGCGCCAGCAGGGCGGTGAGCGCGCCGGGCGTCACACCTTCGATCCGGGCCGCCTGACCCAGGGTCGCGGGCGACGCCGCCTCGAGCTTCTCGCGAACCTCATTGGAAAGCCCGCCAACGCCGGTGTAGTCCATGCCCTTGGGAATCCGCACGCCCTCGTCACGCCGGAAGGCCACGATGTCGGCCTCCTGTCGATCCAGATAGCCATGATACACCGAGTCGATCTGGATCTGCTCGGCGACATCGCGCGGCCAGTCCTTGATCTGGGGCCAGACACTCGAGACTTCATCCCACCCGATCGCCGGATAGGACAGAAGCTCGATCAGCGAGCGGCGCCGGCCATCCTGATTGACCTTCAGCCCGGCGCGCCGGGCTTCGGCCGGTGTCAGCTCCAGAGCTCGCGCGGCCTCCCGCGCGGACGCAAGCGCCGTGGACTTTTCGCGCCAGCGTGTTTCACGTGAAACACTTGCTGCGCCCAGCGCGATCGCCTTGTCGGTCAGGCGCTGATCCGCATTGTCGGCCCGGAGCGTAAGCCGATACTCAGCCCGCGATGTGAACATGCGATAGGGCTCGGTCACGCCCCGCGTGATCAGATCGTCAATCAGGACGCCGATATAGGCTTCGGACCGGTCAAGAATGAAGGGCGCTGAGCCGGACACAGCCAGCGCAGCATTCAGCCCCGCCATCAGTCCCTGGGCAGCCGCCTCCTCATAGCCGGTCGTGCCATTGATCTGCCCCGCCAGCCAAAGCCGCGGCAGCGCGCGCACCTCCAGCGTGGCGCTCAGTTCACGGGGGTCCACATAATCATACTCGATCGCATAGCCATATCGGTGCACCCTGGCCTCTTCCAGACCGGGGATCGTCTTGAGAAACGCGTCCTGAATCGCCGCCGGCAGCGAGGTGGAGATGCCGTTGGGATAGACCGTGTCATCATCCAGCCCCTCCGGCTCCAGAAAGACCTGGTGGCTGGTGCGATCGGCGAAGCGCACCACCTTGTCCTCAATGGACGGGCAATAGCGCGGCCCCCGGCCGGAGATCGCACCGCCATATACGGCGGACTGGTCGATATTGTCGGCGATGAGCTTGTGGGTGGCCTCGGTCGTCCGCGTGATGCCGCAGCTGATCTGGGGCACGGTGATGCGATCAGACAGAAAGGAAAACGGGACGGGCTCGTCATCGGCCGCCTGCAGCTCCAGCTCGGACCACCGTATGGTCGAGCCGTCCAGGCGTGCCGGCGTGCCGGTCTTCAGCCGCCCCATACGCAGTCCGAGACCATAGAGCCGGTCCGAAAGCCCGATGGCGGGCTGTTCCCCGTGGCGGCCGGCGGGAATACGCTCAGCCCCACGGTGGATCACGCCTTTCAGGAATGTCCCGGTGGTCAGAACCACCGCACCTGAGCGATAGGCGTGGCCGTGCGCGTCGACAACGCCGGCGCATGCCCCGTTTTCGACAATCAGATCCTCAACCGCCGCCTCGATGATGGTGAGGTTGGCCGTCTGGCTGAGCTCAGCCTGCATGGCCTCCCGGTAAAGCTTGCGATCAGACTGGGTGCGCGGCCCACGCACAGCCGGACCCTTCGAGCGATTGAGCAGACGGAACTGGATTCCCGACGCGTCGGCGATACGGCCCATGATCCCGTCGAGCGCATCGACTTCACGCACCAGATGGCCTTTGCCCAGGCCGCCGATGGCCGGGTTGCAGCTCATCTCGCCGATGGTCGCCGCCTTGTGGGTGAGCAGAAGGGTCTGAGCGCCCGCGCGCGCCGACGCAGCCGCGGCCTCGCAGCCAGCGTGTCCACCACCGATGATGATGACATCCCAGGTTTGCGCCTGAGCGAATTCAGGGTCGCGCGTCATGCTCACTAGATCCAGGGGCCGGGTGTTCAAGCGCCGCAGCGACCGTCGCGGGGCGCGGACCCGGCTAGATAAGGCGCCCGGCCCCCGGAGTCGAGGCGCCCGCGCGCGCCACGCCCCCTATTTTCCGATGCAGAACTGGCTGAACACGCGGTCGAGCACGTCCTCGACATCAATCCGGCCGGTCAGACCCTCCAGGGCGCGGAGCGCCAGATGGACCTCCGCTGCGGCGAGCTCAGGCGCATCGCCGAGGCGGCGCTGCGCGCCCTGAAGATGATCAAGCGCCCGCTCGACCCCGGCCCGGTGCCGCGCCCTCGACAGGGCCGGCGTCTCGCGCGCCGACAACCGCGCGGTCACGACCGAGGAGAGCCAGGCCTCGAGCGACTCCAGACCCTCCCCGGTCAGCGCCGACACCGCAAAGGCGTCTATACCGTCAGGCGGGGCTCCCGCCGGCGCGACGAGATCCGCCTTGTTCCAGATGACGGCGTCGCCCGGACGCAGCCTTTCGATTAGCGCCTCTGCCAGTGTTTCACGTGAAACATCCACGAGCACGAGCCGAAGATCCGCGTCCTCGGCCCGGGCGAGCGCGCGACGAACGCCTTCGGCCTCCACCTGGTCCACAGCCTCGCGAAGCCCGGCGGTATCCGCCAGGATCACCGGGAACCCGCCAAGCACCAGGCGCACCTCAACCACGTCGCGCGTGGTCCCAGGAATGTCAGTGACGATCGCCGCCTCCCGCCGCGCCAGGCGGTTCAGCAAGGACGACTTGCCCGCGTTCGGCGCGCCGATCAGCGCGATCACAAAGCCCTCACGGACGCGCTCTCCACGCCGGTCATCATCAAGGTGAGCGGCCAGGGCTTCGGCCAGCGCAGCCAGCGGCGCGCCCGCCGTCTCGCTGAGATGATCGGGGACATCGTCTTCATCGGGAAAATCGATCTCGCCCTCCAGCGCGGCGAGCACCGTGATCAGCGCCTCCCGCCAGCCTTCATAGAGCGCCTTGAGCGTTCCGGTCATCTGGGCCAGCGCCTGGGCGCGCTGGCCTTCCGTCTCGGCGTCGATGAGGTCGGCCAGGCCTTCGGCTTCGGTCAGGTCCATCTTGCCGTTGGCGAAGGCGCGCCGGGTGAATTCCCCGGCCTCCGCCGGGCGCAGTCCGGCGGCGCTCAACGCGTCCGCCATCGCGGCGATGACCGCGGGTCCGCCATGGACGTGAAACTCGGCGCAGTCTTCCCCGGTGAAGCTCGCCGGCCCCGGAAACCAGAGCGCCAGACCCTGGTCGATCACCTCGCCGCCACGCGCCCTGAAGCGCCGAAGCACGGCCTGACGCGGGGCGGGTCCGGGCGTGCCGGCCAGCGCATCAAGCGCCGTACCGGCGGCTGGCCCGCTGACGCGGATGACGGCCACGCCCGCCCGGCCCGGCCCGCTGGCCAGTGCGTAAATCGTGTCGGTCATGGATCTCGCGCGGCGCCTAGCGGTCCGATGATGACGAGCGGCCGGTGGCGGCGTTGCCCATCAGATCCATGAACTGCTTCTGCCATTCTCCACCAAAGCTCATCCAGCTGCGCATCAGCGCCTCGGGCTCCATGGCTTCCATGTTCGCAGACATGCGCTTGCTCATTTCATCGACAAGCTGCTCGTTCAGCGGCGTCACGTCGGGCAGGCCGAAAAAGGCGCGCGCCTCCTGCGGACTGCAATCGATATTGATGTTGACCTTCATGCAGGCCTCGCCTCACTCTCGCGCCGCCTCATGGCGGGCTTCAATGTCACAATAGGCGTGTACGCGCCTCCTGACAAAGCCCGCCTCCGACCGCAGCAGCTCATGGAGACACCCATGTCCGGAACAGACGTCACTATCGCCGGCCCCGACGGATCCTTCACGGCCTATGAGGCCGGAACCGGCCCGGCCATCGTCGTCCTGCAGGAGATATTCGGCGTCAATCATGTGATGCGCGATATCTGTGATGATCTGGCCGATCAGGGCTTCAAGGCGATCTGCCCGGACCTGTTCTGGCGCATCGAGCCGGGCATCCAGATTACGGACAAGACCGAAGCCGAATGGAAACAGGCCTTCGATCTGTTCGGCAAGTTTGATATCGACGCCGGACTGAAAGACATCGCCGCCACCGTCGATTACGCCCGCCGCGCTGGAACCGGCAAGGTCGGTGCGCTGGGCTACTGCCTCGGCGGCCAGCTGGCCTATCTCACCGCGTGCAGGACCGACGCCGACGCCTGCGTCGGCTATTACGGAGTGAACATCCAGGAGCGTCTGGACGAGGCGGCCTCCATCTCCAGCCCGCTCATGCTCCATATCGCCGGTAAGGACCAGTTCGTACCGCCTGAAGCGCAAAAGGCCGTCATGGATGGCCTGGCCGGAAACACCCATGTCACGATCCATCATTATCCCGAGCAGGATCACGCCTTCGCCCGGGTCGGCGGCGAGCATTTCGACGCCGAAGCCGCCGATCTCGCAAACTCGCGCACCCGCGCCTTCCTGCAGGAGCACCTGAGCTGATGCGCCGAACCGCCCTCCTCGCCGGATTCTCCCTCCTGGCGCTCACCGCATGCGGCGGCGAGCAGGCCCCGCCGGACAGCGCGGCGCCCGCCCAGCCCTGGTTCGCCGATGTCGATCTGGCCGCCTATCTCGATTGCGCGCGGGAGCGGGGTGTAACCCTGATCCAGGCGCACCGCGCCGGCGACCGGGCGGGCGCAGCGGAGAACAGCCTCGGCGCCATCGAGGCGAGCCTGGCCGACGGAGCGGTCTTTCTGGAGATCGATGTCGCCCAGACGTCCGACGGCGTGCTGGTCCTGATGCATGATCGCACGCTCGACCGCACCACGACGGGCAGCGGCGCCATTGCAAATACTCCGTATACGGAGGTCGCTGCGCTCCAGCTCCGCGATCTGGACGGCGCCGTGCTCGACGAGAGCCCGCCCACGCTCGCTCAGGTTCTCGAGGCCCTCGACGGCCGGGGCGTCGCCCAGATCGACCGCAAGGGCGATGTCAGTTTCGACCAGATCGCCGAGGCGCTGGAAGCGGCCGACGCTGTGCACCGCGCCGTGGTGATCACTTACAGCCTGGAGGACGCAATCGCCCTGCACCAGCGCCTGCCCGGCGTCATGGTCTCGGCCGGCGTCAATGATCTCGATGACCTCGCCACGCTGGACGCGGCAGGCGTGGATCGCACGCGCCTGTCGGCCTGGCTCGGGCTTGGAACCGGGGAACCGGCGCTCGACGCCGCTCTGGCCGCTCAGGGTATCGAGACCAGCTATGGCGACTTCCGAGCGGAGCGCGAGGGCGGGGCCGACTACGCGCTCATGGCGTCCAACGGCGCCGAGGTGATCAGCGTGGATGATGTTCCGGCCGCCGCTGAAGTGCTGGACGCCTACGACATGGCCCGCGCGCTGCTGGCGACCTGCGAGGCGGCGCGAGGTTAGTCCGCGCTCGCCCGCTTCCAGCTTTCAAGCTGGCGCAGACGATCGAAGTAGGCGCGCACCGGCTCCGGCGCGCCATCGAACTGCTTCACGATCTTCAGAAGGAAGATCATGTAGCCCAGGCTCATGTCCGCGAGCGTCAAACGGTCGCCGGCCAGGAACCGCCGCGCGCCATTCTCCAGCCCCCGTTCCGCGAGCACTTTCAGCTGCTTGTCGACTTCCCCGCGCGCCCATTTGGCGAGCCCCGGGTTCCGGTGCGCTTCCGGCAGAAGGCTGGTGTGGGCCAGGGTCAGATTGACCCCCATGGCCATGGTCGCTTCGCCGAAATAGGTCCATTCCAGATAGCGTCCGTAATCGGCCTCGTCCGGCGTGACGACCAGCGGCGTCGGGCCGTAGCGGTGGGCGAGATAATCGCAGATCGCCAGGGACTCCAGCAGGATATCCTCGCCGTCCTGCAAGGCCGGGATCTTCTGGAGCGGGTTGACCGCCTTGAACGCCGCCCCGCCCACATCGCCATGCTGGAAATTCGGCCGCTCGATTCTATAGGGCAGACCCATCTCCTCCAGACACCAGCGCGCCCGCACCGAGCGGGACATGGGGGCGTGGTAAAGCGTCAGGCGCGGGTCTGCGGTCATGGGCGGGGCTCCGTATCTGTGTCACCCACATTTGATCAGCGCCGCCGACACTTGACCATCCTGCCAGGTGTCATCCGCACACCAAAAAGAACACGCCGGCGCGGAGCGGGTCCGGCCGGCGCTTCACGGTTGCAGCGGGCAAGGGCCCCTATGTGTTCATGCTGTCGAAGAAGTCTGAATTGGTCTTCGTTTCTTTCAGCTTGCCCAGCAGGAAGTCGATGGCGTCCTGGGTGCCCATGGGGTTCAGGATGCGGCGCAGGACGTAGGTTTTCTGAAGGTCGATCCTGTTGACCAGCAGCTCCTCTTTCCGGGTTCCGGACTTGAGGATGTCGATGGCCGGGAAGACGCGCTTGTCGGCGACCTTGCGGTCCAGCACGATCTCGGAGTTGCCCGTGCCCTTGAACTCCTCAAAGATCACCTCGTCCATGCGCGATCCCGTATCGATCAGCGCCGTGGCGATGATTGTCAGCGAGCCGCCCTCCTCGATATTGCGCGCCGCGCCGAAGAAGCGCTTGGGCCGCTGCAGGGCGTTGGCGTCCACACCGCCGGTCAGCACCTTGCCGGAGCTCGGCACCACGGTGTTGTAGGCCCGGCCCAGGCGCGTGATGGAGTCCAGCAGGATCACAACATCGCGCTTGTGCTCGACGAGGCGCTTGGCCTTCTCGATCACCATCTCGGCGACCTGCACGTGGCGCGTGGCCGGTTCGTCGAAGGTGGAGGCCACCACCTCGCCCTTCACCGTACGCTGCATGTCGGTCACTTCCTCCGGGCGCTCGTCGATGAGCAGCACCATGAGATAGCTGTCAGGGTGGTTGGTCTCGATGGCGTGGGCGATGTTCTGCATCAGCACCGTCTTGCCGGTGCGCGGCGGCGCCACGATCAGGCCCCGCTGGCCCTTGCCGAGCGGCGCCACGATATCGATGACCCGGCCCGAGCGATCCTTCTTGGTCGGATCGGGCAGCTCCATATGGAAGCGCTTGTCGGGGTAAAGCGGGGTCAGATTGTCGAAGTGGACCTTGTGGCGCGACTTCTCCGGCTCCTCGAAATTGATCGAGCTCACCTTCAGGAGTGCGAAATACCGCTCATTGTCGCGCGGCGCACGGATCTCGCCCTCGACCGTGTCGCCGGTGCGCAGCCCGAAGCGGCGGATCTGGTTGGGCGACACATAGATGTCGTCCGGGCCGGGCAGATAGTTGGATTCCGGCGCGCGCAGGAAGCCGAAACCATCCTGCAGCACTTCAAGCGTTCCGCCGCCATAGATCTCCGCGCCCTCGTCGGCGAGCGCCTTAAGGATGGCGAACATCATGCCCTGCTTGCGCAGGGATGAGGCGTTCTCGATATCAAGATTTTCAGCCAGATCGACCAGCTCGGCCGGGCTCTTCTCCTTCAGTTCCTGGAGCGACATGCGCTCGCCGGTGCGCGTACCCGCACGCGGAGAGTCTTCGGCCTCGTCATACTGATCGTCGTCGTACTGATCGTCATTCATAAGTCAGGCTTTCCTGCACGCAAAATGCGTTGATCGATAACAGCTTACAGGTCAGCAAGAGTCCTCGCATGCGCGGACCCGCTGGACGATCTGCAAGCACCGGCCCTGTCGCACAGCGGCCAGGTCCGATTATGGATTGAATGGAGCGCGCTTGGAGTAACGACCGGAGGGGCCGGTCTTGATCGCGCGCAAATGGAAGGAATCCCGCTCAGGCGAGACTTGAGAAATCCCTGACACAGGCTTGGCTGGACGTCAAGCGGGCCCGATAAGTCAGAACGGCTTGATGACCGCGAGCAGAACCACGAGCACCGCGCCGATGGCGGGAACCTCGTTCATGAGCCGCCAGAACTTTTCGCTGCGCGGCCGCTCGCCCCTGGCGAACTTGCGTGCGCTCGCCGCATAAAATCCGTGAGCCCCGGAAATCAGGATCACCAGCAGGAGTTTGGCGTGGAACCAGCCGGAGCTGAGAAGCGCGGTGTTCGAGGCGATCATGATCAGCGCAAACGTCCACACCGCGATCAGGCTGGGGTTCAGGATGATGCGCAGGAGGTTGCGTTCCTGGATCAGCAGGGCCCGCTCCAGCTCCCCGCCGGGTTCAGCGGTGTGGTGATAGACGAACAGGCGCGGCAGGTAGAGCATGCCGGCCATCCAGAAGATCACCGCGATGATGTGCAGGGCCTGGACGACCAGGTAGCCCGTCGACTGGGGATAGAGGAAATCCATCATGCCGCATCGGCCTCCCGCGCCGTCTCGCTCACCGCTTCATACCCCGCTTCCAAGCACGGGCAACGCCCGAACTTCGCCGGACACACCGGGGCGCCGGACGGGGGTTTCAGACCGGTCGGTCCTTCAAGAGCCCGGGAGACAAGCTTGGCGAGCGCCGAGATGAAGTCAGCCTGAGCGCCCAGCGCCGGCACGCGCGTATAGCTTTTGGCGCCGCAGTCCTCGGCGATCTCCAGGTATTCCTCGTCCAGCTCCACCAGGGTCTCGATATGCTCGGAGACGAAAGCGATCGGGGTCAGAAGAATGTCCCGGCCGTCCTCACAGGCCCGCTCGATGGCTTCATCCGTCGGCGGTCCGATCCATTTCAGCGGCCCCACGCGGGACTGGTAACAGACCTCGTGTTCTTTCAGGGCGTCAGGCAATATCTCCACGACCCGGGCGACCGTCTGCTCGACCTGCCACTGATAGCTGTCGCCGCGCTCCACGGTGATCTCCGGCAGCCCGTGGGCGGAGAACAGAACACGGGGATTTGCAGGTTTGCCGGCCGTCTCCCAGGCCTGTTCGATGAGCCTGGCGTGCGCCTTGATGAAATCGGGTTCCTCAGGATAGCAGCAGATGGTCCGCGCCTCGCCGCCGCCGGCGTCCTTCCAGGCTTTCAGCGAAGACGCCGTCGTGGTGGTGGAGAACTGAGGATACAGTGGCAGGAGCACGATTTCGTCCGGATCATAGGCCTTAACGGCCTTGACCGCCTCGGACACGAAAGGATGCCAGTAGCGCATGGCCAGGAAGCACCGCGCCTCGTCACCGGGCAGCAAGCCTTCCAGCGCCTGGGTCAGAGCGGCCGCCTGCTTTTCGGTTTCCGGCACGATCGGCGAACCGCCGCCCATCTTGGCGTAGTTCGCCGAGGCTTCCTTGGTCCGCGTCGTGGAGATCAGCCAGGCAAGGGATTCGCGCACCGGCCAGGGCGCGCTGATGATGGCGGGGTCGCGGAACAGATTACGCAGGAACGGCCGCACCGACTGGAGCTTGTCCGGTCCGCCAAGATTGAACAGTACGACCGCTATGCGCCGGCCCATGGGCGTGCTCCCTTGTTCCGGAGACCGATCAGCCGCGCACGCGTTCGATCAATCGCGTCACGTTCTCGGGCGGGGTGTCCAGATGAATTCCGTGTCCAAGGTTGAACACATAGGGCCGGTCCGCCCATGCGGAAAGCAGACGGTCGATTTCCAGGTCCAGCGCCGCGCCCCCGGCATGAAGCACGGCCGGGTCCAGCTGACCTTGCACCGGCAGGGTTTTCGGAAGCGCTGACGCCGCCCACGCAGTGTCCACACCATGGTCGAGCGACAGGCAGTTCACGCCTGTCTGTTCGGCGTAGCGAACCATCTGCGGACCGGATCCTTTGGGAAAACCGATCACTGGCGCGGTGACGCCGTCGGCTTTGAGACGCTCCATGATCCGCCGCGTGGGCCGGATCACGACCCGGTCGAACAACGGGTCCGGTAGGCCGTCCGCCCAGGAATCAAAGATTTTCACCACATCAGCGCCGGCGCGGACCTGATCGGCCAGATAGGCCGCACTGGCGTCAGCGAGAAGATCCATGAGCGCATCGAACTTGTCAGGCTCGGCCCAGGCGAGGGAACGGGCCTTGAAGCGATCCTTCGATCCTCCGCCCTCGATCATGTAGGTGGCCACGGTCCACGGCGCGCCGCAAAACCCGATGAGAGCCGTCTCTTCCGGCAATCCAGACCGCAGGATCTTCAACGTCTCCATGACCGGCTGAAGAACCTCCCGGCTGCGCTCGATGCTCAGCGTGTTCAGATCCTCAAGACCGATCGGCTCCAGCTTGGGTCCTTCGCCCTTTTCAAACCAGACCTTCTGACCCAGGCCATGGGGAATGAGAAGGATGTCGGCGAAGACGATGGACGCATCCAGGCCATAGCGCCGGATCGGCTGGAAGGTCACTTCCGCGGCGGCCTCGGGATTGAGGCAGAAATTGATGAAATCAGGCTGCTTGGCCCGCACTTCGCGATATTCCGGCAGATAGCGGCCGGCCTGCCGCATCAGCCATATCGGCGGCGGGGACAGGGTCTGTCCTTCTAGAACGCGCATCAATTTCATTGCGGTGAGGTCCATTCCTATCGAGTTCGTCCCGGGGGGAGAGTCCGGTTTTCCCCGTTTCCCGTCGAGGGGTCTTATCGTTCTTTTTTCCGAAAGGAAAATGGAAGGGATTCAATAGGGGTGCGGGCAGCGTGGATAAACGGCCTCCAGGCCCTGCGGCGCCCGTTGTCCACAGGGTGTGAGACGAGCTTTTCCAGACGAATGCGGTCAGGGTCTGAATAACGCGATTAAGGGTTTGTTAATCTGTCTAAACAAAGTCTTAATCCTTGGCCGAGATCATGATGACTCGATTCATCGCCTGAGACCGGCTGGGTTCTCGACGGATTGCGGAAATTCACACCGGCGGCGTCAGCGCGTCGGGCATGGATGTGCGTTGCGCAGGCGCCGATGGACAGATCATCCGAGATGAGCCGGGAGCGCTGCTGTCTGCGTGGACAACACGGTGCGTTATTCACAGGCGCTCAGCGCTGGTTTACCCATGAAGCGGTTTCGCGCCGGCGTCCGGCGTGTCCGTATCTGAAGAAGGTCCGCCATGCAGCGCAGCAACGCCGAGATCCATTTCCATGTTCATATGATCTCGGACTCGACCGGCGAGACGCTCATGGAGGTCATGAGGGCCTCTGTGGCTCAATTCAACAATGTCGATCCGATCGAGCATCTGTTCGCGCTGGTGCGGTCGCCCAAGCACCTCGAGCGCGCCCTGGCTCATGTGGAGGCTTATCCGGGCATCGTCATGTATACGCTGGTCAACAGCGACCTGCGGCGGCAGCTGGAGGATTTCTGTGCGCGCCTGGCTGTTCCGGCCATCGCCATTCTGGATCCGATCCAGGCCACTTTGAGTGCCTATCTCGGCGCGCCGATCATCGGAAAAGCCGGGGCTCAGCGTGTCCTTGACGCTGAGTATTACATGCGGATCGAAGCCATGAACTATTCCATGGCCCATGATGACGGCCAGGGTGATGACTGGCCAAGTGCTGACGTCATTCTTCTGGGGATATCACGAACCTCCAAGACGCCCACGAGCGTGTATCTCGGCCATCGCGGCATACGGGCTGCAAATATCCCTCTGGTTCCCGGCGCACCTGTGCCGGAGGAGATTTTTGGCCTGGCCAAGCCACTGGTCGTCGGCCTCACGGCTTCGCCGGAACGCATTATCCAGATCCGCAGGAACCGGCTGTTGAACCTGCGTGAGGATCGTTCGACCGAGTATGTGGACGCGACCTCGGTGAAAGACGAAGTCGTTTTCGCAAAACGCCTTTATGCCCGCCACAAGATTCCCGTCATCGACGTGACCCGGCGGTCTATCGAAGAGACCGCCGCGAAGGTCATCAATCTGCTCACTGAACATAAAGCCCGCAAGAAATGAACTTGATACTCGCTTCCGGCTCCGCTTCTCGCCGGTCCATCCTGCAGAATGCCGGACTTGTCTTCGAGGTTGACCCCGCCGATGTGGACGAAGGTGCGCTGAAGCACGAGTTTCGCGGTGATGCTGCAGCGCTTGCGCTGCACCTGGCCGAAGCCAAGGCGCTCGCCGTATCGAACCGGCGCCCGGGCCTCGTTCTCGGCGCTGATCAGGTGCTGGCGTTCGACGGCAAGGTCTTCGACAAGGCTAAATCTGTCGAAGAGGCCGCCCAGCGTCTCGCTATGCTGCGAGGAGCCACGCACTGGCTCCAGGGCGGCGTGGCGCTGGCTGAAGGCGGCGAGATTGTCTGGCGCCATCAAAGCACCTGCCGGATGGTCGTTCGCAATTTCTCGGATGAGTTCCTGAAAGACTATGTGGAACAGGCTGGCGACATATTGACCAAGGGGGTCGGCGCCTATGCGTTCGAAGGTCTGGGCGCCCAACTTTTCGAGCGCGTGGAGGGTGATTATTTCGCGGTTCTGGGTCTGCCTCTTCTGCCGGTGCTGAGTGAACTGCGAGCGCGCGGCGCCGCGCCATCATGAGGCCGGCGCCGTGAGCCCGCCCTTCGCCGCCGTTGTGGGCTGGCCCGCCGCCCACTCCCTGTCTCCGCTGATGATGGCCACCTGGCTGAAGGCCGCTGGAATCGAGGGTCGGTACGGGGTGCTGGAGGTCCCGCCTGACCGCTTCGAGCCGCTTGCGGAAAGGCTGGCCGGGCTTGGGCTGGTGGGCGTCAATGTCACCCTGCCTCACAAGGAAGCCGCCCTCGCCGTAGCCGCTACGGCAAGCGCCACCGCTCAGAGCGTCGGCGCTGCGAACCGGCTGACGGTCACGGCGCAGGGCCTCCACGCCCATAACACCGATGTGGACGGTGTCGCTGCCGCCCTGGTTGACGATGCTGGGACCGGGCCGGCCGTTCTGATCGGCGCCGGCGGCGCGGCGCGGGCCGCGCTTCATCACCTGAAGAGCCAGGAACGCGAGGTGCGTATCGTGAACCGGACGCGCGCCCGGGCCGAGATGATCGCCTCTGAGTTCGGCGTCGCCGCCGCGATCCACACCGTCCCTGAAGATGCGTTGCCTGGCGCCGCCCTCATCATCAATGCGACGTCACTGGGCATGTCGGGGAAGACCGCGTTTGCTCCGGACTTCAGCGTCTGTGCGCCGGATGCGCTGGCTTTTGACATGGTCTACACGCCGCTGCGGACGGGTTTTCTGACCGCCGCCGCGCACTCGGGACTGCGCACCGTTGATGGTCTGTCCATGTTGATCGGCCAGGCCCGGGCGAGCTTCGAGGCCTTTTACAGGGCCGTTCCGGGCCAGGACTCTCTGGTCCGCCCCGTCCTGGAAGCCCGGCTGGAGGGCCGCTCGTGATTGTTGTCGGACTGACCGGATCCATCGGCATGGGCAAATCGACCACGGCCGGCCTGTTCGCCGAGGAAGGCGCGGCCGTCTTTGACGCCGATGCAGCCGTGGCCGAGCTCTATGGTCCCGGCGGTGCGGCGGTGGCGCCCATCGCGGAGAGTTTTCCGGGCTGCGCAGACCCTGAAACCGGCGTCGACCGCACCGCGCTGTCGGCCGCCCTGCAGAAGGACGCGACCCTGTTTGAGCGCCTCGAGCACATTGTCCATCCGCTGGTCGCCAGGTCCCGTGCCGACTTCTTCGCGCGCGCGAAGGCCGAGGGCTGCTCGATCGTTGTTCTCGATGTCCCATTGCTGTTTGAAACCGGGCAGGCCGACCAGGTCGACGCGGTCGTGGTGGTCAGCGCGCCGGAAGCTGTGCAAAGGCAGCGTGTGCTGGCGCGGCCGGGCATGACCGAGGCCAAGCTCGACGCCATACTGGCCCGCCAGACCCCTGATTCGGAGAAGCGTGCGCGCGCCGATTTCGTCATCGACACCGGATCCGGGATTGAAGCCGCGCGTGACCAGGTCCGCGCCGTGATCGCCGCATTGAAGGAGCGCGACGCATGAGCAAGCGCCAGATCATTTTCGACACCGAAACCACCGGTCTTGATCCCCATGGCGGCGACCGGATCACCGAAATCGGCTGCGTCGAGGTGATCGATCTCATCCCCACCGGCAAGGATCTGCGTATCCTGATCAATCCGGAGCGCGACATTCCTCCGGAAGTCACCGAGGTGACCGGTCATACCTGGGAGATGCTGAAGGACGAGCCGAAATTCGCCGAGGTGGCCGACGCTTTCCTGGATTTCGTGCAGGATTCAGAGCTGGTCGCGCACAATGCCGGGTTCGACCGGGGCTTCATCAACATGGAGCTCAAACGCTGCGGCAAAGCCGAGATCGATCCGGAGCGCTTCATCGACACCGCCGCCATGGCGCGCAAGAAATTCCCCGGCGCCCCGGCGAGTCTGGACGCCCTGTGCAAGCGCTTCGATGTGTCGCTGGAAAGCCGGACCAAGCACGGCGCCCTCATCGACTCCTACCTGCTGGCCGAAGTCTATCTGGAGCTTAATGGCGGGCGGGAGCAGGCCCTGTCTTTCTCGACGGACGCCAGCCTGGCCGGTGAGGTCGTCTACACGCCGCGCCAGCCCCGGCCCCGGTCGCTGGACTCCCGCCTGAGCGAATCAGAACGGGCCGCCCATGACGCTTTTGTCAGCGAAATGGACGCCCCGCTCTGGAGGAAGCTCGGCCTGCTTCCCGAAGGAAGCAAGACGCTGAACTAGATCCGGCTTACGCGTTGCCGGCCGGTTCGCCACCATCTGCGGCGCCCTGCTGCTGAGCCAGTTTCTGGCGATACAGCGCGGAGAAATCGATCGGCTCCAGCATCAGCGGCGGGAAGCCCCCGTCGCGCGTGGCGTCGGCCAGGACGCGCCGGGCGAACGGGAAGATGATGCGCGGACACTCGATCAGCAGGAAAGCGTCCCGGGCGCGGTCATCCAGATTGCGGATCTGGAACAGGCCGGCATAGGTCAGCTCGGCGATGAAGAGCGGTCCGCTATCGCCTTTGGCTTCAGAGGAAATGACCAGCTCGACCTCGAACGTCTCGGCGTCGACGCCGCGCGCGCGAACATCCACGGACAGGGAGATGTTCGGCTGAACGCCTTGGCGCAGGCTCTCAGGCGCCGACGGATTCTCGAAGGACAGATCCTTCACATACTGACCCATCACGCGGATGGACGGGGCGGCGGGCTGGTCGCCGGGTTGCGGCGTGGCGGGCGCGTCGGTCATGGCGGTCTCTTTCGCAAAGAAGCTGTCCAGCCGCACCCGCGCACCTTGCTGCAGCGCACCTGTCCGGCGGACATTGATCCGGAAAGCCGCGCCGGTAGCATGGCCGCCGCATGCGAGCAAGCTGTGGTCGTGTGCCGGCGCCCGTGACGACAGGGCGTTCCCGTCCTATATCGGGGAGCGTCGATAACAGCGTGCTGAGGCGAGGTCCGCCCCCGACATGGATATTCTGCAGATCCTGTTTTTCGCCGGTCTGGCGGTGTTTCTGGCCGTGAGGCTTTACATGGCGCTGGGCCGGCCCACGGGCCGCAGTCATGAAGATCACGTGCGCGAGGAGCGCGAGCGCGCCGCCGCCGCGCCCCAGGGTCCGCGCCCCGTCGATCTGGAAGCGGACAGGCCCGCCACCTCTCCGGCGTTCTCCGGTCCTGCGGGAGAGGGCCTCTCGGCGATCGCCGAAGCTGACCGCAGCTTTGACCCTGAGGGCTTCGCGAGCGGCGCAAAACAGGCCTATGAAATGATCGTGGGCAGCTACGCTAAGGGTGACAAGGCCGCGTTGGAGCCTCTGCTGACCGAGCGGGTCTACAAGGCCTACGCGAAGTCCATCGACGATCGCGCCGAGGCTGGTCAAATCCTGACCACCGAGATCGAGCGGATCAAATCGGCGAAGATCGTTGAAGCCTCTCTTAACGATAATCGGGCCAGGGTGAAGGTGGCCTTCAGCGCGGAGATCGCGAGCGAATTGCGCGACAGCGACGGCCAGGCGGTGGAAGGTGATCTTTCGCTGCTCAAGACGGTCGACGAGGTCTGGAGTTTCGAGCGCGATGTCACCAGCGATAATCCGAACTGGCGTCTGGCGGCGGTCAAGACCGCGTAGGGCCGCGCTCGGCTCAGTCCTTCTATGCCTGGCCGCCGCTTGCGCCAGTGCGCCAGCGCCGGTCAGCGCAGACCCAGCCGCGCGCCCGCCTGTCGTAGGCGGTCCGCCCCGTCCCGCCTGGCGCGCTCCGCGCCTGACGGCGACAGATTTCGACGCCGTCGCGGGCTGGCGTTCGGTGAATGCGGCCCCGGCGCTGGACGCCTTCCTGCGCAGCTGCCGGCGCTGGGACGACAAGCCGGACGGTGATTTGCTCAATCCGAATGCGCCCTATGCCGGGCGGGTGGCCGACTGGCGCGGCGCCTGTGCGGAGGCGGCCCTGTTGGCGCCGCTTGATCCGGACGCCGACGCGGCGCGCGCCTTCTTCGAGCGCAACTTCACGCCCATGAGCTTACGCGGATCGGGGCGGCTGACCGGCTACTACGAGCCTTATCTGGAGGTTCGTCCGGTCCCCGACGCTGAATTCTCCATGGCGATCCGCGCCCGGCCGAACGATCTGCTGACCGGAGATCTGGGTCAGTTCATCGCGGGTCTGGAAGGCCGGCGCATCGTCGGGCGCGCCGCCGACCAGACCTTTGAACCCTATCGGACCCGCGCCGAGATCGAGGCGCTGGATCTGGGCGTGCCGCTGGCCTGGGGCCGGCCGATCGACGTCTTCTTCCTGCAGATACAGGGGTCGGGCCGCCTGCTCTATCCTGGCGGAGAGCAGGCGCGGGTCCGGTTCGCTGCCCACAACGGCCTTGAGTATGTCTCCATCGGCCGCATCCTTATCGAGCGCGGCGAGCTGGAGCCTCACAACGCTTCCAAGCAGGATATCGAGGACTGGCTGCGCGCCCGTGGGCCGCAGGCCTGGCGGCCCTTGTTCGACGAGAACCCGCGCTATGTCTTCTTTTCCATGGACGCGCTTGATGATCCCGAAGAAGGCCCGACCGGCGCCCAGGGCGCCCCGCTGACGCCCATGGCGTCTCTGGCGGTCGACCCCCAGCACCATGCATGGGGCGTACCGATCCTGGTGAACGCCGATTTGCCCGGCGCCCCGGGCTGGCGGGGCCTGGTGATCGCCCAGGACGCCGGCGGGGCGATAACGGGACCGGTGCGCGGCGACCTGTTCTACGGCTGGGGCGACGCCGCCGGTCAGCGCGCTGGACGGCAGAACGATCCTGACGCGCGCTGGACGGTCCTCCTGCCCCGGTCTCTGGCGGCCCGCACCTCCTGATGGCGCGCCGTCCGCCGCCCCGTCCGCTCAGCGAAGAGGAGCGTGAGCTGTGGCGGCGCACCGCCAGGGGCTTCCGGCCCCTGGACGACGCACGCCTGAAGCGGCTGGAGGCGCCGGAGCCTTTGAGCACTGAACCTGGCGCCAGACCCAAACCCCAGGGTGGCGCGGTGAAAGCCGGGGCGGCGCGGCGCGATCCGGACCCCCGGATGAGAGCGCCCGCGGACCGCTCCAGCGACCGCCGCCTGCGCCGGGGCCGTTTCGAAGTGGAGGCCCGTCTGGATCTGCACGGCCTGACCCGCGCCAAGGCGCGCCGGGAGCTCCTTGCGTTCCTGAGGCGGGCGCAGGGGAACGGCTTGCGCCAGGTGCTGGTCATCACCGGGAAGGGCGCCAATGCCCGCGCCCTCGACCGCCGCAAGTTCGAGCCGTGGGACCCGGAGGCACCGAATCTGCCCGGCGTCATCCGGCGCAGCTTCACTGATTGGATGACCGAGCCGGACTTCGCAGAGCTGGTCTCGGGCTACTCCGAAGCCCACCGTCGCCATGGCGGGTCGGGCGCCTTTTACGTGCTCGTGCGCACCTGATTGAGCGCGTTTGCGACCCTGATTAAAGGTCTGCGTCATTACGCCGCATATCCTGCGAAAGTCTCATTCAAAATAGGGTCGTGACCCGCTTCAAGTGCTCCGTTTCCGGATTAATCCAGAAGAGAAACTGGGGGGCGACGGCTTGTTCGCGACCGCAGCAGCGCGCAGGGTTTCAAACGGCCGAAAGGCTGGAACCGAACTAACGACGGCCGGACGCGGCCGTCGTTTCTTTTGCTAATTCAAATACATAATTTTCTTCCGGTTCGTTTAACTTTTTTGTTGCAACGCAACACAGCTCCGCTCATAGTTTCCAGGTGACGGTGCGACCACAGCACCGCGCATGGTTTCAGACCCCGGCTGTTTTAGCCCATTGGCTCTCGCGCCTTCTCACTCGGCGCGTCGGCGAATGTTCAACTCCGTCGCTCGGCGACGCCGTCTGAAGGGGGATCCCATGTCATCCAAATCACCAAGTCGCCGTCTGCGCCGCGCCAGCCTCGCCGGCTTCGCGATTGTCGCCCTCACCGGGCTTGCAGCTGCTCCCGCAGCAGCACAGGCCGCCGAAGAGACGGCCTTTATCTTCAACACCCTGCTTTTCCTGATCGGCGGCTTCCTGGTCATGTTCATGGCGGCAGGCTTTTCCATGCTTGAGGCGGGCCTTGTGCGCGCCAAGCACGCCGCGACGATCTGCCTGAAAAATATCGGCCTTTATTCGATCGCCGGGCTGATGTTCTACCTCGTCGGCTATAACCTGATGTATAGCGGCGTCGACGCCACCGGCTTGTTTGGAACGCCTGTTCCTTGGGGGCCCAGCGAGCTGGCGTCTGATGAGACCATCGACCTGTCCGGCGGCTATGCCAGCGCATCGGACTGGTTCTTCCAGATGGTGTTCGTGGCGACCGCCGCCTCCATCGTATCCGGCGCTGTGGCCGAGCGGGTGAAACTCGGACCGTTCTTCATCTTCGTCGCTGTTCTGACGGCGATCATCTATCCCATCCAGGGCAGCTGGGAGTGGGGCGAAGGGTGGCTGGACGCCCAGTTCGGCTTCTCCGACTTCGCAGGCTCCACGCTGGTTCATTCCACCGGCGGCTGGGCGGCCCTGGCCGGGATCATTCTTCTGGGATCCAGAAGCGGCCGGTTCGTCGACGGCAAGCCCGTGGTCATGCACGGGTCGAGCCTGCCGCTGGCCACGCTTGGCGTATTCATACTCTGGTTCGGCTGGTTCGGTTTCAACGGCGCATCCCAGCTCGCGCTGGGTTCGGCTGCGGACGCGGTCGCGATCTCCCAGATCTTTGCAAACACCAATATGGCGGCGGCCGGGGGCGTGGTGACGGCCTATCTGCTGTCCATGGTGATCAATAGCGGCAAGCCGAATCTGGTGGTCGCCCTGAACGGCGCTCTGGCCGGTCTTGTCTCGATCACCGCTGAACCCCTGACGCCGACGATCTATGAGGCGATCCTGATCGGCGCTGCGGGCGCGGTCATCGCCACGTACGGCGCGATCCTGCTGGAGAAGCTGAGGCTGGACGATGTCGTCGGGGCCATTCCCGTTCACCTCTTCGCCGGCATCTGGGGTACCCTCGCGGCGCCCCTGACGAACCCGGACGCCAGCTTCCTGGGTCAGGCTGTCGGCGTGGTCGCCATCGGGCTCTTTGTCTTCGCAACCAGTTTCGCGGTCTGGTTCGGCCTCAAGGCCGTGCTCGGCATCCGCCTCGATCCTGAAAGCGAAGCCGTGGGCGGCGATCTCAGCGAGCTCGGCCACAAAGCCTATCCCGAGTTCGTGCCCGAGCCGTCCGCTACGACCTGACGCTTGCCATCAGCGGGGGCCTGAGCCGGGCCCTCGCTGATCCAGGACTCCGTCCTGCAAACCCCGCCTGTTCAGAGAAACAATCTATAATGGAGATTTTCATGAGAATGCTGTCCAAATTCGTCCTTGGCGTGAAACTCGCCTCGGTCTCCGCCGGCGCCCTTGCAGTCTCGAGCCCGGCGCTGGCCAGCGCCCCGACCGTGGAAGGCAATGTCTCAATCGTCAGCGACTACCGGTTCCGCGGCGTATCCCTGAGCGATGAGACCATCGCGCTTCAGGGAGGGCTCGATGCGGGATGGGAGTCCGGATTCTATGTCGGAACCTGGGGGTCCAGCATCGAGCCGGTCGGCAATTCCGAACTGGAACTCGATCTGTACGCCGGCTTCTCGTCCGAAACGGCCAGCGGGATCGGCTATGACATCGGCGTGCTGGTCTATACCTATCCTGGAGCCTCGGACACCGAGTATCTGGAGATCTATGGGTCTCTGTCCAAAACGCTGGGTCCCATCGCGCATTCGGTCGGCGTCGCCTGGGCGCCCGAGCAGGACAATATCGGCGGGGACGACAATCTCTACCTCTACTACTCAGGCGAGGCCCCGCTTGGCGGGGTGGAAGGTCTGACGGCTGTGTTCGGCGTCGGATGGGAGAGCGGCGTGTTCGGGGACCCGGACGGGGATGGAGACGACAAGGTCGATTTCACCCTCGGGCTGGTTCTCAGCCGGCTCGGGCTGGACTTCGGCCTGACCTATGTCGACACCACCGAGGACACGCCCGGCTCCGACTCCCAGCTCGTGCTGTCCGTCGGGCGAGCCTTCTAGCGCCGCAGGCCGGGACTCAGGGCGGCCGACGGCGCCGCCCTGAGTCCCGACTCACAGAATGAACTTGGACAGGTCCGCGTTCTTCGACAGGGCTTCCACCCGGCTCTTCACATAGCCGGCGTCGATGACGATGCGCTCTCCGCCCCTGTCCGAGGCGGTGTAGCTGATCTCCTCGACCACTTTCTCCATGATGGTCTGCAGCCGCCGCGCGCCGATATTCTCGACGCTCGCATTCACTTCAGCCGCAAAGTCAGCGACCGCGTCGATGGCGCTGTCTTCGAAGACCAGCTCGACCTCTTCGGTGCCCATCAGGCCGACATACTGATCGACGAGGCTGGCTTCCGGCTCGGTCAGGATCGCCCGGAAATCGTCCCGGGTCAGGGCCTGCAGCTCCACGCGGATCGGAAGCCGGCCCTGCAGCTCCGGCAACAGGTCGCTGGGCTTGGTCACGTGGAAGGCGCCCGAGGCGATGAACAGCACATGGTCGGTCTTCATGGGCCCGTACTTGGTGGCCACGGTCGCGCCCTCGATCAGGGGCAGGAGATCGCGCTGAACCCCTTCCCGGCTGACATCGGCGCCGCGGGCGTCGGCGCGGGCGGCGACCTTGTCGATTTCATCGAGGAAGACGATGCCTTCCTCCTCCGCCAGCTTGATGGCGTCGGCCTGGAGCTGGCTTTCATCGAGCAGCTTGTCGGCCTCCTCGTTGATCAGCGGCTCATAGGCGGCCTTCACCGTGGTGCGCAGCGTCTTGGTCTTGCCGCCGAACCCCTTGCCGAGAAGCTCCCCCAGATTGATGACGCTGCCCCCGGGCATGCCGGGAATGTCCATTCCGCCCAGCGGCGAGGCGTCGTCGGCCACCTCGATCTCGATCTCCTTGTCGTCGAGCTCTCCGGCGAGGAGTTTCCTGCGGAAGCTCTCCCGGGTGGACGACCCTGCGCCGGGTCCCACCAGCGCATCAAGAACCCGGCTCTCAGCCGCCGAATGGGCCTTGGCCTTCACCTCTTCGCGCTTTTTCTCGCGCACCAGCCCCAGGGACACCTCGACAAGATCGCGGGCGATGGAGTCCACGTCCCGGCCGACATAGCCGACCTCGGTGAACTTGGTGGCCTCCACCTTTAAAAACGGCGCGCCGGCGAGCCTGGCCAGGCGCCGGCTGATCTCGGTCTTGCCCACGCCCGTTGGGCCGATCATCAGGATGTTCTTCGGCGTCACCTCCTCGCGCAGGCCCTCAGGCAGGCGCTTGCGCCGCCAGCGATTGCGCAGGGCGATGGCGACCGCCTTCTTGGCGTCGGCCTGGCCGATGATGTGTCGGTCCAGCTCGTGGACGATTTCGCGCGGGGAGAAGTCGGTCATGCAGGTGCGCCTTGGCGAAGGGAATACAGCTCGTCTCAGCCCCATGTAGGCGCTAAAGGGGGAGAGAACAAAGCCCCGCCCTGCGATCGAGAGGCATCCCCATGACCCAGCGCCCCCGTTTCCACCTCGCCTTCCCGGTCGATGACCTGGAAGCGGCCCGAACCTTCTACGGCGAGGTGCTGGGCTGTCCGCAAGGGCGGGAAAGTGAAAGCTGGATCGATTTCGACTTTCACGGTCACCAGATCGTCGCCCACCTCAGCCCGGAGCTGTGCGGGGACAAGACCGCCAATGGCGTGGACGGCAAGCAGGTGCCCGTGCGCCATTTCGGCCTCCTCCTGAGCTATGAAGCCTTCGACGCCCTGGCCGAGCGGTTGAAGGCGGCGGGCGCGGCGTTCGTCATAGAGCCTTACTTGCGCTTTGAAGGCCAGGCCGGCGAACAAAAGACCATGTTCATCCGCGACCCCGCCGGCAACGCCCTGGAATTCAAGGCCTTCGCCGATGACGCCCAGGTCTTCGCCAGGGGATAGCCGCGGGCGAGGACTCCGACCACGGCAGCGGATCTGCGGGCCGAAGCGCCTCAGATCCGGCGGCGCGCGGCGGCTTGGCCGGGAATTCAGGTCTTCGATGATACAAACCTCGTGAGTTCCCGGGCGAGCGCAGCGAAGACCCTGGACCTTTCCCCGGCTTCCCCAAAACAAAGAACCCCGGAAGCGGCGCCGCTTCCGGGGTTTTCATCAGGCCTCAAGCGCTGACATCAGTCTTCCATCAGCTCCTGCATCAGGAAGGTGTATTCCAGGGCCAGGCGGTTGGCGGTTTCTTCCAGGTTCGCCGCTGCGGAGTGGCCGCCTTCCATGTTCTCGTAATACAGGACGTCCTCGCCCAGCGCGTCGAGCAGGTAGGCCATCTTGCGGGCGTGGCCGGGATGGACCCGGTCGTCCTTGGTGGAGGTGAGAAGGAAGAGCGGGGGATAGTCCCCGCCGGTCGCCACATTGTGCAGCGGAGAGATGGAGCGCAGGAAGGCGCGCTCGTCTTCGTTCTCGTCCGGGAAGCCGTACTCGTCCTGCCAGCTGGCGCCGGCCAGCAGCAGGTGGAAGCGCAGCATGTCCAGAAGCGGCACCTGGCTGATCACCGCGCCGAACAGGTCCGGGCGCTGGGTGTACATCACCCCGGTCAGCAGGCCGCCATTGGAACCGCCCTCCACCGCGAGCTGATCGGACGTGGTCACGCCATCCGCGATCAGGGCCTCGGACACCGCGATCAGGTCGTCATAGATGCGCTGGCGGTTGGTGCGAAGGCCGGCCTGGTGCCATTGCGGCCCGAACTCGCCGCCGCCGCGAATGTTCGCCAGGACATAGGTCCCGCCGTTTTCCAGCCAGAGCCGCCCGGTCGTGCCGGAATAGTTCGGGTTCAGGGAGACCTGGAAGCCGCCATAGGCGTAGAGCAGGGTCGGGCCGGCCTCGTCGGCGTCTTCGGCGCGCACGATGAAGTAGGGGATCATCGTGCCGTCCGTGCTTTGCGCTTCGCGCTGCTCGACCACCAGGCCTTCGGTGTCGAACCAGGACGGGGCGGACTTGGCCGCGTCCAGCGTCAGGTCCGGCGTGACGCGATACAGCGTCTCCGGCGTCAGGAAGCCTTCCACGTTCACATAGGCCAGATCGGACTGATCATCGGCGGTGACGATGGAGACCGAGGCGTTCTCAGGCGTTTCGATCGTCTGGCTGGTCCAGGCGCCGTCTTCGAAGGTGAAGGCTTCAAGCCCGCCCACCACATTGTCGTTGATGACCATGAGCAGGTGATCGGCGGTGCGGGAGACCGAACCGATGGACTGGCGCGCATTGGGCACGAACACCGTGTTCACCGCCGGCAGCTCGCCGGTTTCAGCAAACTCGGCCATGTCGAAGGACAGGATGGCGCCGGACGGATAGGTCTCTCCGCCCTCAACCGGGGTCCAGTCCTGCTCCAGGGAGAACACCACCTGTCCGTTGAACAGGGCCTGGGGCGAGGACTTGCGCGGCAGGGGCATGCGCACCGGCTCGCCGGCTGCGCCGTCGGGCAGGTACCAGTAGACGCTTTCAAAGAAGCTCTCGGCCTGGACCGCCATCATGTAGGCGGTTCCGTCCGCGTCCTCGAAGCGGGCCGGCCAGACGCCGACATTGCTCTGCGCGCCGGAAATGACGATCTCGGCGTCTTCAATCGGCGTGCCGCGCTCCCAGCGCTTGACCACGAAGGGATAGCCCGACGTGGTCACTTCATCGGGGTTCAGCGCCGTGGCGATAAGCAGCGTGTCTCCATCGATCCAGGCGGTGGAGCCCTTGGTTTCCTCGATGGTGAAGCCGTCCTCCACGAAGGAGCGGGTCTCCATGTCCCATTCCCGGCGCACGGCTGCGTCCGAGCCGCCGTCCGACAGGGTGATCATGCAGCGCGTGTAATCCGGACCCAGGCAGTCCGCGCCGCGCCAGACCCAGTTGAAGCCTTCTTCCTCGGCCAGAGCGTCGAGGTCCAGGACCACCTCCCACTGCGGGCTGTCGGTGGCGTAGCTGTCCTGGGTGGTCTTGCGCCACAGGCCGTGGGTGTTGTCGGCGTCACGCCAGAAATTCCACAGCTCGCCGCCGCGCACGCCCACGTAAGGAATGCGGTCCTGGCTCTGCAGGATCTCCAGGGCGCCGTCATAGAGCTGCTGGTAGCGCGGATCGGACTGCAGCCGCTCCAGCGAGCGCTCGTTCATGGCGCGGGCGAAGTCCAGAGCGCGTTCGCCCTCGACCTCTTCCAGCCATTCAAGGCTTTCTTCTTCGGCCTGAATGGCGGCGTTCAGCGTCGCGCCGGCTTCAGGCACGGTGGACTCAGCGGTCTGTTCGGCGTCTGTCTGGCCGGCGTCGGTCACGGCGTCGCTCTCCTCGGCGGGCGAACAGGCGGCCATCGCCAGAGCGGCGAGGGCGGCGGCGGAAAGAAGGCCTTGGCGGCGCATGGGTGTGTCTCCTCCCAATGAGACAGGTGAAAAGCGCGCGCATCAAAGCGGCATGCGGGCCTGTCGTCAAAGTGATCTGGATTAAACCGCTGTCATCTTGCGCAGGGACAGGCGCGCGCGTACCTCAACGCCTATGAAAGCCTGGCGCATGAACGGGGCGGGCAACGCCTTCATTCTGATCGACGCACGCGGCGCGGGCCGGGCGCTGGCGCCGGCGCGCGAGTCCGTGACGGCGCTGGCGCAGACGCATCCCTTCGATCAGTTGCTTGCGCTCGAAGATGACGGGGACGCCGATGCGCGCCTGCGGGTCTGGAACCGCGATGGCGGCGAAGTCGGCGCCTGCGGCAACGGCACGCGGGCGGCGGCCTGGCTGATGTTTCAGGACACTGGCCGCGACGCCCTGACTCTGGCGAGCCTCGGCGGACCTATGAGCGCGCGGCGGCTGTCCGGCGGCGCGGTGGAGGTGGACTTGGGGCCGGCGCGCCTGGCCTGGCGGGATATCCCGCTGGCGCGCGAGATGGACACGGTGCGCCTGGACTATTGCGTCCCCCTGCCCGGCGGCGGCCGGCTGGAGGGTCCGGGCGCGGTCAATATGGGCAATCCCCACGCGGTGTTCTTTGTGGAGGACGTTGAAGCCCTGCCGATCGCCGGGATCGGTCCCGGCGTCGAGCATGACCCGCTCTTCCCCGAGCGCGTGAATGCGGGCTTCGCGCAAGTGCGCGGCCCTGACTCCATCCGCCTGAAAGTCTGGGAGCGCGGCGCCGGCCTGACGCTCGCCTGCGGCACGGGCGCCGCCGCGGCGCTGGTGGCGGCCCATCGCCAGGGCCGGACCGGGCGCGACGCGGTGATCGAGGCCGATGGCGGCCTTCTGCCCGTGCGCTGGGACGCCGCCGGTCACGTCCACCTGTCCGGGCCGGTGGAGCTGGAAGGCGCGGCGGAGATCGGCGAGGGATTCTAGCGCCCTAAAGCGTCTCGACGGTCAGGTTTTCGTTGGAGAAGACGCAGATGTCGGCGGCGACCTTCATGGCCTTGCGGGCGATCACCTCGGTGTCGTCTTCGTACTCCAGAAGCGCGCGAGCTGCGGACAGGGCGTAATTACCGCCCGACCCGATGGCCGCGACCCCGTCTTCAGGCTCCAGCACGTCCCCGGCGCCGGTGAGAATGTAGGTCTCGTCCTTGTCCGCGACGATCAGCATGGCTTCCAGGCGGCGCAGATAGCGGTCGGTGCGCCAGTCCTTGGCCAGCTCCACGCAGGCCCGCGCCAGCTGGCCGGGATGGCTTTCCAGCTTGCCTTCCAGGCGTTCAAACAGGGCGAAGGCGTCCGCCGTGGCGCCGGCGAACCCGGCGGCGACCTTGCCCCCATGGATGCGGCGCACCTTGCGGGCGTTGGATTTGACGACTGTGTTGCCGATGGACACCTGACCGTCGCCGGCCAGCGTCACCTTGCCCTTCTTGCGCACGCACAGGATGGTCGTGCCGCGCCAGCCGGGGAAGCGGGACTCCTCCGCCATCAGCGTTCGCCCTCGGGCGCTTCGGAGAACTGGCCGCCCTTGCGGTAGCGCTCCAGATAGCCGGGCACGATGGCCTCGACGGTTTCCGGATCCACGCCCAGATCGGCGATCACGCCGGTCTCCTCTCCGCCGGCGCCGACCACATTGTCTTTTTTCAACAGCTTGACCTGATCGCGGGTCAGGAAGGGCTGGACGAAGGGCAGCTTGCCGGTGATTTCGCCGAACAGGCCCAGCCCGCCGGCGGCCAGGAACGGCACGGGAACCAGCAGGCGCTTGCGGCGGATGGTCTTCAGGATGAATTCCATCAGCTCCTTGAAGGTGTAGACGTTCGGCCCGCCCAGCTCATAGGTCCGCCCGCGCGCGGCGTCGCTTTCCAGAGCCGTGACCGCAGCGGCCGCCACATCGGCCGACCAGACCGGCTGGAACTTCGTCTTGCCGCCGCCGATCAGGGGCAAGGCCGGAGCGAAACGCGCCATATCGGCGAACTTGTTGAAGAATTCGTCCTCGGTCCCGAACACGATGGAGGGGCGCAGGATCACGGCCTCCGGGATCGCCTCGCGCACCGCCTGCTCGCCCAGCGCCTTGGTGCGGGCGTACTTGCTGTCGCTCTCCGCGTCCGCGCCGATGGCGGAGATCTGCACCATGCGGGTGATCCCCGCCTCTTTCGCCGCCTTGGCGATCGCCCCGGCGCCGCGCGCCTGCAGGGAGTCGAAGCTCTGCCGGCCATCCTCGTAGAGAATACCGACCAGGTTGATCACGCCGTCCGCGCCGTCCACGGCGCGGGCGATGGAGTCCGCGTCGCGCAGATTGGCCTGCACCAGCTGGATCTGGCCGACCACGCCCATGGGGCGCAGCTCGTGGGCCAGGTGCGGCCGCCGCGTCGCCGCGCGCACCCGGTACCCGGCTTTGGCGAGGGCCCGCACCACGTAGCGGCCGATGAAGCCGGAGGCGCCGAAGACGGTGATCATCTCATCGCGAAGGGTCATGAGCCTGTCTTTCGCTCGAACAAACCGGCTGGATGCGGCGATCCCCGCACCGGCCTGTCCCATTACCTAGTGTCGTGGGCCGATAGACCAAAATTCGAAGCGCCTGTCCACGGCTCGAACCGCCTGCACGTGCACGCCATTGGGGCGTTGACAGCGCGCCCTGCGAGCCGTATCACCCGCCGCTCTGTTACCTGCCCAGGTGGCGGAATTGGTAGACGCGCTGGCTTCAGGTGCCAGTTCCCGCAAGGGAGTGGAAGTTCGAGTCTTCTCCTGGGCACCATTCAAGCCTGTCATTCGCAGAATGAGAATTCGATCCGGGGGGATCGATTTCAGGCGAAGGACGCCCCGGCAGGGGCCCCTTTGCTGGCCTCCCTCACATCCGTGCGTTCGGTGCTCGCTGAAGCTGCGGGCGCGCGGTCGCGCTTGCGACCCGAGCCGATTCGAGACGGGTCCTTGGACCGGCGCCCTCTGATCGCTGCACTTTTCTCCACGTCCTGGTCTTGAAGCCGCCGCTGCGCGGACCGATCCTCAAACCATGCTTTATTACGCCATCGGCGACGTGCATGGCTGCGCCGCCCAGCTCGACAAGCTTCTGAAGAAGGTGAACGCCGACGCTGCAACGCGCGCGGACGGGCGCGACTGGCGTATCGTCATGCTGGGCGACTATGTGGATCGCGGGCCGGACAGCGCCGGGGTGCTGGACCGTGTGATGGCGCTCGATGCGGCAGGGCACGTCGTGCTGCCGGGCAACCACGAACAGCTCATGCATGATGCGCTGAACGCCCGACCGGCCGTGCTTGAGACGGCGGCCGACGGGTGGTGGCGCAATGGCGGCAAGCAGACCCTGATGAGCTACGGCGCCAAGCGCCTGTCGCGCCGCCGCGCCTGGCGGTCCTTCGAATGCGTCCCTGATCGCCACCGGGCCTTCCTGAAGACGCTTCTTGAAGAGCGGCCGGTCCATTTTCGCGACGATGAGGACGGGTTGTTCTTCGTCCATGCCGGGGTCAGGCCCGACACTCCTCTCTCCGACACGCGCCCGGAAGTGCTGCTCTGGAGCCGGGCGCGCGACTTCATGTCGAGGAAGGGCAAAAGCTGGGTCGAGGGTCTGCGGGTCGTGCACGGTCACACGCCGGCCGACGCGCCGGACGTCTGCAAGCACCGCGTCGGGCTGGATACCGGCGCGGTCTATGGCGGCATGCTGACCTGCGGCGTGTTCGACGGCGGCGGGCTGGTCAAGGTTCTCAGCGTCGCCGGACTTAGACGCTGACGGTCCAGCTCACAGTCCTGCTGCAAAGCGGCGCGCTTCATCTAGCGAAGCGAAGGCCCGCACGCGCACGCCATGGGGAAAGGCCGCGGTCTCCATCAACATGATCAGACGCTCCCGGCCGGCGGGGGCGACCAGCGCGACCCGCTCCAGCGGAAAGTCGGATATGCAGACTTCCATGTTTTCAATCAGTTCGCCGGGGCTGTAGGCGGGCTCGGACTGACGGACATCAAGGACCATGCCGGTGATCACACGGCCTGCAAGCCGGTCCAGAAGCGCGTGATGGGCGCGGTTCAGGCCGTCTGCGCTGATCCTGCTGACATAACGCAGGGTGAGGAGGCCGGCGCCGGCGTCGAAGTCGATTTCGACGGGCGACGTCTCGGGATTGTAGCGATCCATAGGGGGGGGCCGGGCGTTGCTTTTGAGCGCGTTCAAAAATGCATATGGCCGCAATCAGAGTGCGGTTAAACCCCGCACTGCAGCATAGCGGCCATGCATTGCAGCTGGCGCCTTCGTTGACGCAGGCCTCCGGACACCCGATAGGTGGGGATAGGGTTGACGCGATGTAGAGAAAGACGGCGAGCGAATGACCAATCACCTTCACAAGGGCGATCTTCCAGACGGGCTGGATCTGGGCGCGCGGGTCGCCGTGGACACAGAGACCCAGGGCCTGTCCCTGGTGCGCGACCGGGTCTGCCTGGTGCAGCTCTCGGCCGGCGACGGCGACGCGCACATCGTGCAGCTGGACCGGGACGGCTATCATTGCCCGAACCTGAAGGCTCTGCTGGCCGATCCGGACCGGGAGAAGATCTTCCATTTCGCCCGCTTCGACGTGGCGGTGATCCTGCGCGATCTGGGCGTGGAGACCGCGCCGGTCTTCTGCACGAAAATCGCCTCGAAACTGGTGCGCACCTATACCGACCGTCATGGCCTGAAGGACGTGGCGCGCGAAATCGCCGGGGTCGAGCTGTCCAAACAGCAGCAGAGTTCCGACTGGGCGGCGGCTGAGCTGACCAGCGCCCAGATCGACTACGCCGCCTCCGACGTCCTGCATCTCCACGCCATCGCCGATGGTCTGACCGCCATGCTCGCGCGCGAGAGCCGCCTGGAGCTCGCCCGGTCCTGCTTTGACTTTCTGCCGACCCGCGCGCGCCTTGACCTGGCGGGCTGGGATTCGGTGGACATTTTCGCCCATTCGTAAGGAGTACACGCGGCGATGGCCGATGCGGCAGCCAGCCATGGTCTGATCGGAGAGCGCCGGGCGCGCTCCCTGGCCGGCGCGCGCCGGCGCAGCCTCGTCGTGCGCGGCCTGCGCTTCGTCCTGCTGGCGGCCATGGCGGCCGTGGCGGTCAATGCAGGCGTCCAGCTTGTGCTCAACGGCCTGTCGGCCCAGCCCGAGGCGGCCTTCACACCGGCCGGCTCCAATGAGCGCATCGTGAATCCTCGTTTCACCGGCCGCGATCAGAGCGGAGCGCCCTTCACCCTGACCGCCGACGCAGCGACTCGCCGGTCTGGCGGGGTCGCCGGCCTGGCCGAGCTGGAGAATCCGGCGCTGGATTACGCCTTCATCGAGGCGGATGACTCCAGCCGCGTGCTCTCGCGCATCGGCGTGTTCGACGAGGGCGAGCAGACCCTGCAATTGCGCCAGGAGGTGCGCCTGGCCACCCGGTCGGGCTACACGTTCGAGACAGAAGCCGCGCTGCTGCGCCTGCGCGAAGGCCGAATGGAGGGCGATGCGCCTGTCAGCGGGACAGCGCCCTGGGGCGCGGTGCGCGCCCGGTCTTTCCAGGTGCGCGAAGAGGGCGGACGCATCATACTGTCCGGCGACGTGCGCACACGCATCTACATGGACGATCCACAGGAGCCGCAGCCATGAACCACATTGTCGCCGCCGCAGCGGCCGCCGCCCTCCTCGCCGCTCCCGCCGGGTTCGCCCAGGACCGCGCGCCCGGCGAGGGCCCGCTGGATATCAGCGCCGAGCGCGGTGAAGTTTTCGATGCCGAAGGCCGCGTGGTCTATACCGGTGACGCCAATGTCGTGCGCGGTGGAACCCGCCTGCGCGCCGACCGGATCGAGGCGTTTTTCACCCGCACCGCCAATGGCGGCTTCTCCGACCTCCAGCGCATCGTGGCCCAGGGCGAAGTGTTCTACGTCACCGAGCGCGAGATCGCCCGCGGCGATCGCGGCGTCTACGACCTGATCGAAGGCGTCATCACGCTGACCGGGTCTGTCGTGCTGACCCAGGGCTGCAACGTGTCCACGGGCGAACAGCTGGTGGTCAATCTTGAAAGCGGGGCGGCGCGCCTGACCGGCGGGGGCGAGAACCAGCGCGTGCGCTCGGTCTTCTTTGATGATGACACGGCCGCCGCCCAGGAAGACTGCCCGCCGCCGACCATTCCCGGACGCGGCCCGGTCGCCTTCGAGGGCTAGGCTACAGGCCAGGTCCCTGGATCGTTTCACTCTTTTTTAGGCCTGGAGGCGTTAAGCATGGCTGAGATCGCGACCCGCTCCGAATCGCCGGAGGCCGCCGCCGAGGGCGAAGGCGTCCGTGTCGAGGGTCTGGCCAAGGCCTATGGCCGGCGGGCGGTCGTGAAGAATGTGTCCTTGAAGCTGCGCCGCGGGGAGGTGGCCGGTCTTCTGGGACCGAACGGGGCGGGCAAGACCACCTGCTTCTACATGATCACCGGCCTCATCAAGGCCGATAGCGGGACCATCATGCTCGACGGCGAGGACATCACCGGGCTTCCCATGTACCAGCGCGCCAGGCTGGGCATCGGATATCTGCCGCAGGAAGCCTCGATCTTCCGCGGGCTGTCGGTCTACGACAATGTCGCCGCCGTGGCCGAGATCTGCGAGCCTGACAAGGCGCGCCGCAAGGCCCTGATCGAGGATCTGCTGGAAGAGCTGCACATCGCGCACCTCAAGGACAGCCCGGCCATGGCCCTGTCCGGGGGCGAGCGCCGCCGGGTGGAGATCGCCCGGGCTCTGGCGGCCCAGCCGGCCTTCATGCTGCTGGACGAACCCTTTGCGGGCATCGACCCGCTGGCGATCGCCGATATTCGCGACCTGATCACCTATCTGAAGGGGCGCGGCATCGGCATTCTGATCACCGACCACAATGTGCGCGAGACGCTGGAGATCTGCGACCGCGCCACGATCATCCATGACGGCGAAGTGCTGTTTGAAGGATCGCCGGAGGATGTGCGCAACGACGAAGCCGTGCGTCGTCACTATCTCGGCGACCGGTTCAACTAGGGGAAAGCATGGCGGGGCTCGGACAACGACTCGAGGCGCGCCAGGGCCAGGGCCTGGTCATGACGCCCCAGCTGCAGCAGGCGATCAAGCTGCTGCAGCTGAACAATATGGAGCTCACCGAGTTCGTCGAGGAAGAGCTGGAGCGCAATCCGCTGCTGGAGCGTGATGAGCGTCCCGAGGCGGGCGACCGCGAAGCCCAGACCGCCGCGGAGCGCGATGGCGCGGACGAGCCCGCCGGCTCTGACGAGTTGAGCTTTGACGCGCCGGGCAAGGCTGACGAGGCGCTCGACGCGGATTCCGAGGCCATGTACTCCGATTCCAAGGCCGACATGGCCGGTGCGGAGAACACCGGCGGCTCTGTCGACTGGTCGCGCGCGGGAACCGGCGGGGGCGGGTTTGACGGCGAGGACTATGACGCCGCCGCGAACGCCACCCGCGAGAAGACCCTGCACGAACATCTCCATGACCAGCTCGCCGAGCTGAGCTTTGATCCGTCCGACCGGATGATCGCGGCCCACCTCATCGATCTGACCGAGGATGACGGCTATCTGCGCGCGGATCTCGATGAGACCGCCCAGCGCCTGGGCGTCACCCGCTCGGAGATCGAGGCGATCGTGGATCGTCTGCAGCAGTTCGAGCCGGCCGGCGTCATGGCGCGCTCGCTTCAGGACTGCCTGGCGCTGCAGCTGAAGGAGCGTGATCGGCTGGACCCGGCCATGGCCGCCCTCGTCGACAATCTGCCGCTCCTGGCCAAGCACGATTACGCCGGGCTGAAGGCGGCCTGCGGCGTCGACGCTGAAGACCTCACCGACATGATCGCCGAGTTGAAGCGCCTCACCCCCAAGCCGGGCCTGGGGTTCGGCGGCGATGGCGCACGCAGCGTCGAGCCGGACGTGACCGTGCGCGAGCGTCCCGATGGCGGCTGGGCGGTGGAGCTGAACACCGACACCCTGCCGCGCGTGCTGATGAATAATCGCTACGCCGCGCAGATTTCCGGCGCCGCGCGCACCGAGGAGGAGAAGGTCTTCATCACCCAGTGCGCCCAGAACGCGTCCTGGCTGGTGAAGAGCCTGGATCAGCGCGCGCGCACCATCCTGAAGGTCTCCAGCGAGATCGTGCGCCAGCAGGACGCCTTCTTCGCCAAGGGCGTGGCCTGGCTGCGCCCGCTGAACCTGAAGACCGTCGCCGACGCCGTGGACCTGCACGAATCCACCGTCAGCCGTGTGACCTCGAACAAGTATGTCGCCACGCCCCGCGGCCTGTTCGAGCTGAAATACTTCTTCACCTCCTCCATCGCCTCGTCCGACGGCGGGGAAGCGTACTCGGCCGAAGCCGTGCGCTATCGCATCAAGGCAATGATCGACGCTGAAACCGCCGGCGACGTCATGAGCGACGACAAGATCGTCGATCGCCTCCATGCCGACGGGGTGGAGATCGCCCGGCGCACTGTGGCGAAATACCGCGAGGCCATGAACATCCCCTCCTCCGTCCAGCGCCGGCGGATCATGAAGGGCGCCGGGTAGGCGCCGGATCGCCGGCCGCGCTCACGACCGGCCCCATTCGGGAAACGGATCAGGCAGGCCCGCCCAGTCGTCCGGGCTGAAGCTCTCCGCGTCGACGAGGCAGGCGTCCAGCTCACGGCGCAGGGCGCCTTCGTCCATGCCGATGCCGATGAAGACAAGCTCATTGCGCCGGTCGCCCCAGTCTGCGTCCCAATGCTGTGCGAGCATGGTGTCGAAGGCTTCGCCCGCGGGCCAGTGCGGCTTGGGCACGGCGGCCCACCAGCGCCCCAGCGCCTCGTGACGCACCAGGGCGCCGGCCTGGCTAACTTCGGCGATCCAGTCAGGGCGCGTAGCGATCCAGAAATGGCCCTTGCAGCGGATGACGTTCTGCCAGGGCCGATTGAAGAAGGCGTGCAGCTTGTCCGGCGCAAACGGACGGCGCGCGCGGTAGACGAAATGCTCTACGCCATACTCCTCGGTCTCCGGCGTATGGTTCTCGAAATCGTAGAGCTCCTTGGCCCAGAGCGGGTGGTTCTGCGCGCGTTCGAAGTCGAACAGACCGGTCGCAAGGATCTGATCAGGGGCGACGCGGGAAAAGTCGGTCTCCAGGATGCGGGCTTCCGGATTGAGCCCGGTGACGACCTTACGGACGACATCCAGCGTCTGCGGCCCGGCCAGCCCGGCCTTGTTGATGACGATGATGTCGGCGAATTCGATCTGATCGACCAGCAGATCAATGATCGCCCGCGTATCGCCTTCGCCCGCCGTTTCTCCGCGATCGGACAGGAAGTCGGTCGAGGCGTAATCCTTCAACAGGTTCACCGCATCCACCACGGTCACCATGGCGTCGATGCGGGCGTGATCGCCGAGGCTCTGGCCGGCCTCGTCGCGGAAGTCGAAGGTGGCGGCGACGGGCAGGGGTTCGGAGATGCCGGTGGACTCGATCACCAGGGCGTCGAAGCGGCCCATGTCCGCGATCCGCTTGACCTCGGTCAGCAGGTCTTCGCGCAGCGTGCAGCAGATGCAGCCATTGGTCATCTCCACCAGAGTTTCGTCGGTCTTGGTCACCGCCCCGGAGCGCTCGACGAGGTCGCCGTCGATGTTCACTTCGCTCATGTCGTTGACGATCACAGCGATTTTCACACCATCAGTGTTCGTCAGAAGGTGATTGAGCAAGGTCGTCTTGCCGGCGCCGAGAAACCCCGACAGAACGGTCACAGGCAGACGATCGGCGGGTGTAGGTGCGGACTGCATTATTGACCTCCGAGCTTGGGCGACGCAATGTAATAACATAACGCACACTTGGAAAGGCGAAGGCGGTGATCGAGCTGTATTCAGTGGATCTTGAGGTTCATCATCCCATTCAACACGTTCGGCATGTGGACCAGGTCGGGCGTGTCGCGAGCCTGCGCCTGGCCCCTGGCTCAGCGGTGCCGGAGAGCCGAAGCCAGCCGGTATTGATCGTCGCCGTGACGGACGTCGATCTTGAGGTCGGCGTGCCTCAGTCCCGGCCGACCCGCACCGTCTCGCTGCGAGCCGGAGAGGTGGAGTTCCTGAGCTCCGGCGTGGCCGTCATCAGGAATGCCGGGCGCGCGCACGCGCAGTTCAGCCTTATCGACGTGCGCGGGGCGGCGTTGGACGGCGGGGCCGATTATGCGCCCTGACGCCGATCAGCGAGACGCCATGCTGAACCTCATTTTGAAAATGCGGCCGCTATTCGGCCTGATCGCAATCGCGCTTTGCATCTGGGCCTGGTGGGTCGACCTGGCCGGCATCGCCTATGTCTGCCCGTTCTGCCGTGTTCAGCGCACGATCATCGGCCTTCTGGGCGTCATGATGCTGCTTCCGGTCCATGGCTTCTGGCTCACGCGATACGTGTCAGCCACGCTTGGCTTCTTCGGCGGAGTCGTCGCTGCGACTCAGCATTTCGGGGGCTGGGCGCGGATCTCAGCCGGCGAATTCGAGTTTCACGATCCGCTCTATTTCGATTCGTTCCTGCTTTCCGGCGCCGCGCTCTGGATCATCTCAGGTCTGGTGATGCTGTTATGGGTGCGTAGCCCGGCCCGGCTTGCAGGAAGCGCTGCGATTGAAGCCGGGACCTGAGGCCCGCGTTCACCCTTATCCAGAGTCAAGATTGACGCTGCTCGGCGCGGAGCGATACCGTGATTTCCCGGATCGCTCAGCGGTCCGGGCCGCGCAACCGGCGCGGACGGGATGACCCTCCCAGGCGCGCCGTGGATTTCGCCGCGCGGCTTTTTCAAGGCCACAGGAGGTCCCATGCATATTCAGTTCGTCTCCAAGGGCATCGATGTGTCAGCCGCGCTTCGCGAGCGGATCGAGGACCGCATCACCGAAGCGGCCTCGAAATATTTCAATCGCCCGGCCGAGGCCTTCGTGGTGGCGACCAAGGAGGGGTATGGATTCAAGGTCGATATCTCCGTCCACCTGCCCTCGGGCGCCTTTCTTCAGGCCTCAGGGACCGGAGGCGACGCTTATGGCGCCGTGGAAGACGCGGCCCAGCACATGGAGAAGCGCCTGCGCCGCTACAAGCGCAAGCTGAAGGACCACCACGCCGACAACAAGTCCGACCTGCCGGCCATGCAGGAAACCCCGGTCGTCGTCCTGCGCTCTGATCGCAAGGAAAACTGGGACGACGAGGAGGATGACGGCGGGGCTGAAGGCGGCCTGGAGCCTGTGATCATCGCCGAGCAGGTGGCCGAGCTGAAGACCCTCACCGTCTCCATGGCGGTCCTGGAGATGGATCTGGCCGATGCGCCCTTCGTGATGTTCCGCAACGCCGGCGGCGGCCAGCTGAACATCGTCTATCGCCGCCCTGACGGACATGTGGGCTGGATCGATCCGGCGCGAGCGGCTAAAGGGAGCGCCGAAGCGGCGGCGGAGTAGCGCTCCGGCGCCGTGAATCGCGGGATCAGCGCCGGAGAGGGGCGCGGATCCTCGCACCTTTGTCATCAGCAATGACGAGCGCACGCATGGCTCTGTCCGACCTGCTTCCGCCCGGCGGCGTCGTCGCCGACCTGAACGCCACCAGCCGCAAGCAGGCGCTTCACGCCCTGTGCGAGCTGGCGCAGAAATCCCTGCACGTGCCCGCCCGGCCCCTGCTGGATGCGGTGACCGAGCGCGAACGCCTGGGCGCCACCGGCGTCGGGGACGGCGTGGCGATCCCCCATGCCCGCACCGATCTCGTGGACCGGGTGTGCGGCGTCTTCGCGCGCTTCAAGCATGCGGTGGATTTCGACGCGCCGGACGGCCGCCCGGCCGATCTGGTCTTCCTGCTGATCGCTCCAGAAGACGCCGGCGCGGAGCATCTCAAGGCGCTTGCTCAGATCTCCCGCCTGTTCCGGCGCCAGGATATCCGTCAGGCGCTCCGGGCCGCCCCGGATTCAGCCGCCCTGGAAGGCATTCTCAATAGCGGCGTGAGAAGCGACGCGGCCTGACCGTACAGATCCACGCTCAAAGAAAAACCGCCGGCGCGAAGCTTCGCGCCGGCGGCTTGCGTTTCAGGCCTTGAAGCCTGGCCTTACTCGATCGGCGAGAGAAGGCGCGGATCGGTGACCAGCTGGCGCACGCCATGGCTTTCGGTCTCGTTGAAGACATTGCCCTCTTCAGCCCAGCGGTGAAGCGAGCTGATGTCCACGCGCGCGCACTGCGGCCGCACATTCCAGGTCACCTGGAGCGGCGAACAGGTCGCCTGCGTGTAGCTCGGCCCGGTCGTCGAGCCGCGGAACAGGACCGGGTCGCCGGTGCCCGTGGGGAGCATGGCGGGCTGGTGCAGGCCGGCCTCATTGGCTGAACCGGCATAGTCGAACTGGGTGAAGTCCAGCGCGTCCGGGTCGTTGACCACCAGGAAGGTCTGGGCCTCCACGCGCAGGAGCGGGTTCTCGCAGGTGTCGGACAGGCAGGAGCCCAGGCCCTCGCCCGGCGTGATGTCGCAGGACGAGAACACCCAGTGCACCTCGATCGTATCGCCCGGCGCGACCCGGCCGAACGCGCCCTCGCCGTTGAAGGGATCAACCAGCTCGGCTTCGGTCAGGTTTTCGGTGTCGTTGCAGGCATAGCCGCCATAGTCGCTGTCATTCACGAAGACCGAGAAGTCCGGGCCCTTGTGTTCCGCGTTGGTGTGGGTGTGGATGTTGCACAGGTTCATTTCGGACGGATCGGGCGCCAGGGCGAACTCCACCGGGTTGGTCCCGGCGGCGCTGGTGATGTCGCGCGGGGTCTGCGGGCCAAAGCCTTCGCAGATCGGAGCCTCGGCGGTTTCCGTCACGGTCTCGGCGGTCTCGGCTGCGGTCTCGACAACATCTTCCGCAACATCGACGGTTTCGTCGCCCGCCACGTCAGCGGCCTCCTCAGCCGGCTGACAGGCCGCCAGGATCAGCGCCGCGGCGCTCACGCCTAGAAGGTAGGTACGCATGAAGTCATCTCCCCAGTTGAATCTGATCCAAAGGTTGTCGCGCCGGGCCTCTTTTCAAGACCGGGCCGGACAGAAATCGACCTGTGCGCTCGGGTTTTCCGAAAATCGCCCGAAGGCAGCCTCGGCAGGGAGATAGCAGAGGCCTGTCCATCCATTAAATACAATTAATGAGATATAGCGTTCAGATAAACAGAACGGTTCTTACCGCACGCCCGCTTCCACGCGCCCGTCCGCATGCACGATGGCCCGCTTCATGCCGGGAGAATTGAACCGGGCGCAGACCGCGCCGGTGGCGTCCACGGCTATGATTCCCCCCTCTCCGCCCAGCTGGGCCACATCACCCAGCGCGCCATCGACGGCCGCCTCCAGCGCCTCGCCGGCATACCGTACCCGCGCGCTGACATCGGCGGCGGCGTTGGCGCGCATGAAATACTCGCCCTGACCGGTGCAGCTCACCGCGCAGCGTTCATCCGCCCAGGTGCCTGATCCGATGATGGGCGTATCGCCGACCCGGCCCCAGACCTTCTTGAGCGTGCCGCCGGTCGAGGTCGCCGCAGCCAGATGGCCCTGCTGATCCAGCGCGACGGCGCCGACGGTCCCCGTGGCGATGGCCCGGCTGTCCGGCGCGGCGGCCGGGGTGTAGTAGCCCGGCGCGTCGATCACCGGCTCCAGGCCTTGATCGGTACAGAAGCGCGCCGCGCCTGACCCGGCGAGGAGGACGTGGGGCGTGCGCTCCATGACCGCCCGGGCCGCCTCGATGGGCGAAACAAATCCCTCCAGCGCCGCGACGGCGCCGGCCTGCCGGCTGGCGCCGTCCATGAGCGAGGCGTCCAGCTCATAGCGTCCAGCCTGATTGGGCGAGGCGCCCTTGCCGGCCACATAGAGCCCTGACGTCTCCATGGCCTTCACAGCCGCACAAACCGCGTCCAGCGCCGATCCGCCGGCCTGAAGCGCATCGCGCGCAGCCTCGGCGAGCTGCGTCATGTGGGTGAGTTCCGCGTCATAAGACCGGTCGGCGAGCACGCCGGCGCCGCCATGCAGGACGAAAGCGACGGGCGAAGATGAAGCAGGCATGGGGCGGCTCCGAAGCGGCTGTCAGGATGAACGCCGCATCCAGTAAAGCCCGGCGCCGCCTGCGGCAATGATCAGGACGATCACAATCAGCCAGGGCGGATCCTTCCGGCCGCGATCCTGCTCGCGTGCGATGTCCTGGATCGCGGTCGCGACTTCAGCGGCCTCCTGCGCCGTGACGAATCGCCCTCCCGCCGCCTCGACCTGGGACGCGACGCTGTCACGGACCTCGTCGGTCATCTCCACGCCGATCACGTAGACCGACGGCGAGCCGTTGTCCGTCGGCGGGGCCTCATCATCCCCGGCTTCAGACGCGGCGTCTGGTTCGAGCGGCGCAGGCTCATGAAGAAGCGTGGCGAAGACCGGCGGGCCGTCGGGGCGTGCGCCGGTGCTCTCGATCACCAGCGTGTAGCCGCCCTCGGTCAAGCGTACGGGCGGGATCATTGCGTCGCGGCCGCCTTCAGGCCGGATGCTCAACGTGACATCGGCCGCGGCGTTGGACAGGCGTGCGGTGTAGATCCCGGCCTCCTCGACCTCGAACCGCGCCTCCACACGGTTCTGGCCCACCGGGAGCGCTGCGGGACGGAAGGGCTCCAGGGCGAGCTCGCCAGCTCCGGCCGCCGGCTGCAGCGCGCTGAGCGGCGGAGCGGCGACTAGGACGAATTCCACCAGCTGAGGATCGAACCCCGTAGCGTCCGGCGCGCTGAGGCGCAGCACGTAGTCGCCGGCGCCCAGCTCTGTCAGGTCCTGCACCGGCTCGCCGGTTTCAGCAGAGAGCACGGCGAAATCCGGGGCGGCCTCGTCACCGAACGCGACCTGCAGGCTGGCGGCTTCGGGCAAGGTGAAGCTGAAGTGATCTACGTCTGAAGCCGGAAACAGCACGGCTTGCGTGATCGCCTCCAGCTCGACCGGCCAGGCGAGCGCCGGGCTGTCATTGGGCTCGGCGTAATCCATCTCGGGGCGAAAGCGCAGGGTGATGGCGGGGGGAAAGCCCCCTGGACCCGCGCTCAGGCGCGCCGTCAGGCCCTCGATCCGGCTCACCCGCGCCGCATTCACGCCCAGCGTCCGCCCGTCCGCGTCAAGGATTTCGGCGCTGACAGGCGCGTCGTCATCAGCCGCTTCGACGGCGAGATAACCCGGACCGGGCAGGGTCACATTGACGATCACCGGTCCGCCGTCCTGGGGCGGGGTGATCTCCACCTGGCCTGTGGTTTCAGCGTAGGGGCCGTCGTCCTGGCCAGAGGCGCCGCCTGTCAGCGCGAGGAGGAGGGCTGAGGCCGCAAGCGCGGCGAGCGATCGTGGCATCAGGGCCTCCTCAGCTGCACGAGGCGGTCGGCGCGCTCCTCGGCGTAGGCGACGGCGTCAGGAACGGACTGATTGCAGGCTTCCTGCCCGTCGGTCACGACGATGATCACGCCGCGCGCCGCATTGCGTTCGGACAGCCCGTCGGCGGCGGCGATGATCGTTGCAGCGAGCGGCGTGTTGCCGTTCGCCACGGCGCCGGTGACGGCGGCCTGAACCGCGTCGAGATCGGACGTGAAGGGCGCGGCGACGCGCGCGCCACAGGCCCCGTCAAAGGTGTACAGCGCCGCCTCATCCCCGGCGCGCAGCTGGCCGGAGCTCAAAAGCCCTGTAAGCGCCGCCTGGGCCTGGCTGAAGCGGCTGGCGTTCGGGTCCGGGCTTTCATCCGGGGCCATGGAGCCGGAGGTGTCCAGCACCAGCGCGAACGCCGCCCCCGCCGGCGGGTCCAGGGTCAGGCCGTGATGGGTGTCGGGCCCCTGCTCATAGCGCTCCATGCGTGACGCGATCGGATCCCAGACCGTGATGGTTCGCGGATCATCCAGCAGGCGGCCCGCCACGGCGGCGTGCTCGGCCTCCACGGCAAGGCCTGCATCCCCGCCGGTCAGGTCGCGGGGATCGAACCGGACGGTCCATTCTGCGCCGGAGCCCGACGGCGTCAGGGCTTCTCCGCCCAGGGTCAGGCTCGTGATCGTCACGGGTGCGGAGAAGGTCAGGGTCATGTCCGCCCGGCGCCCGCGCACCTGGGCGTCGCGCCGGACCTCCAGCGTCCTCTGGCCCGCCACCCGGTCCAGCTCGTCCTCAAGGGCCGGGATGACCTCATCAGCGAGGATCGTCTGGATATGGCGCTCGACCAGGCGCGCGCGGCCTTCGTGCTGGAGGAAGGCGGCGCTGAGCCGGGCCTGGATGTCGGCGTTGATATAAGCCTCCCAGACTTCCAGCCTCTGGGCTTCCAGCCCGGTCAGGATCCCGTCCCGGATCGCCGACTGGACCAGGCCCAGAAAAGCGGCCCGGCCGACATTCGGGTCCTCGCCGAAGACCAGCTCGATCAAGACGGACTTGCCCACGCCGGTCGGCGACTCAAACTGACCCTGAAGCCAACCCAGACCGGCGCCGACCGAGGTGTCGGGCTCGAACATGTCGGGATCGGGCGGGACGGAATAGGCCGTGGAGCGCCCGAACACGGCGGCCAACGTGCGCACGCCGTGCTCGGCGACCAGCTGGTCGCGAAAGTCCTCCGCGTCCGGGTCCACGCTCACGCGCGCGTAAAGCGCCTCCAGCGTCGTGCGCACCTGGGCTGAGTCCACGCGCTGGATGAAGGCCTGTTCGGCCCCCGGCGCGGCCCCCGAGCGCGCGGAACGGATGGCGTCGTTGGCCATGGGCAGCGCCTCGACGCTCCAGGTCTCGTTCTTCGGCTCGCCCTTGATCGCCCGTGCGGCCACGTCGGTCAGCTGGAAGATGGCTTCGACCGCCAGGGCATGGTGGGGCAGCATCCCGCCCTGCATGTTCATGCCCGCCGACACCATGGCGTCGGCGAATTCCACGCCGATCTTGGTCCAGGTATGCGAACCGCCCGTGATCAGAGCGCCCAGCGTTCCGCCGCTGACGGCGTCCAGGCCGCGCTCGACATAGCCCAGCACCCCGTCATGGGAGCCGCCGATCATGTCCACATAGGCTGCAAGGCGACGGTCCGCCTCCGCCTGGTCGGCCTGAAGGATGGTGATCCATTCCTCGATGATCTCGCCGCGCCGCTCTGTAGACCGGGTCAGATCTTCCAGCAGGTAGCGCGCCAGGCGCAGCTGGCCTTCCAGATCAACCGCTGGCTCGGTCCACTCGGCCTCATAGACCGTCGCGCCGCCGGCCCCGACGACGACCTGCCGCAGGAAGGGCGGCGCGGTGTCGGCCAGGAAGATGCGGGCGTTGTCCTGGGCCAGGTTCATGGCGTTGCGCGCGTCATCAAGACGCCGGCGCGCGGATTCGATGCGGATGCGCGCCGCGTCGTATCCGCGCTCCAGATCGCGCACCTGACCACGCAGGACCTGGACCTGTTCGTAGAGCCGGTCGGCGGCCATGTCGGCCTGCAGCCGGCGCAGACGGGCCGGGGCGCCATCGCTCTCGGCCCGGGCGATCTGGCGGCGCACATCCTCCAGCGCGGCCTCCATCTCGGCGATGGCGTCGGGATCGGCGCCGGTTTCGTACAGGCGCACAAGGCGGTCCGAAAGCGCGTCACGGCGGGCGGTCAGCGTCACCGGGACCGAGGACACGGCGCGGTCGGCCCGCTGGACACGGGTTTGCGCAGCGGCAAGCTCGGCGCTCAGTTCATCCAGCCGGGCGGCAAGCGCCTCATACCGCTCCATGACCGGGCGGCCCTGGGCCAGGGCTGCGTCGAGCTCGGCCTGGGCGGCTGATGCTTCGGTGCGGGCCTCGCGCACCTGCTCGGCATAGCGCCGCTCTTCGTCGGTCTGGCCAAAGGCGAGGCCTGGGGTCAGGAGGCCGGCGCAAGCCAAAACCACCAGGGTGTGGATGAAAGCCTTCACGCGCGCCCTCCGCGAACTGTCTGCAAAAGGTTAACCGCAGGGCGCGGTCCCGTCGAGCGCGCGGCTTTCCCCAGCCGTCCCGACGCGCTATTTGCGGGGCGAACCCCGTCCGGCGCGCCCGGAGGGAAGAGAGATCATGGAGGAGACTGAAGGCATGAACGTCAAAGGTATCGCAGCGGTCGTCACCGGCGGAGCGTCAGGTCTGGGCGAGGGCACGGCCCGTCGCCTGGCTGCGGACGGAGCGAAGGTCACGATCTTCGACCTGAACGAAGAGCGCGGCGAAAAAGTCGCCAGCGAAATCGGCGGCGTGTTCGCCAAGGTGAACGTGGCCGACGCAGAAAACGTGAAAGCCGGCTTTGACGCCGCCCGCGCCGCCCACGGGCAGGAGCGCGTTCTGGTCAACTGCGCCGGCATCGGCTGGGCGGAGAAAACCGCGCGCCGCTCGTCCAAGGGCGATATCGTCATGCACCAGCTGGATAAATTTGCGCTGGTCGTGAACATCAACCTGATCGGCAGCTTCAACTGCGCGGCCATCGCCGCAGCGGGCATGCTGGAGAACGAGCCGGACGCGTCGGGCCGCGGCCTGATCGTGAACACCGCCTCGGTCGCCGCTCAGGACGGCCAGATCGGCCAGGTGGCGTACTCGGCCTCCAAGGGCGGCATTTACGGCATGACCCTGCCCATGGCGCGCGATCTCGCGCGTGAAGGCATCCGGGTGAACACCATCCTGCCGGGCTTCTTCGAGACCCCGATCTACGAGCAGATGCCGCCGGAGGTGAAAGTGAACCTGGCCGCCAACCTGCAATTCCCCCAGCGCTTCGGCACGCCGGCTGAGTACGCCGACCTCGTCGCCTTCATGGTGACCAACGACTACATCAACGCCGAATGCGTCCGCCTGGACGCCGGCGCGCGCATGCCCCCGAAATAAGGGCTGTCAGCGGCGAATCTGAAAAGCCCCGGGCGAGGCCGCCCGGGGCTTTTTCATTTGCCAGTCATTGCGTGGACGCCCCATGATCCGCCGTATCGGCATGGGGGCTGGACATGAGCGTACTCGCATCGCCCGTCTTCGGTGTCCTGACCGCCTGGGGTGGCGGTCAGTCGCGCCCGGATCCGGGCCCATGATCCTTTCGCGCCTCTCCAAATCCATCCGCGAGCAGAACTACTACGCCGTGGCGCTGGAATTCGTGATCGTTATCGCGGGCGTGGTGATCGGCTTTCAGATCCAAGGCTGGAACGAGGCGCGCGGAGAGCGGGCGCGGGAGGCCGCCTATCTGCAACGTCTGCACATCGAAATCGAGGAGCTGGTTATCACACGCGAGGGGCGCGTTGCGAGACGCGAGCGCACAAAGGCTGATCTGGTTGAGTTCGTCGATATGCTGGAGGGCCGCTCGGCCGCTCCTCCCGGCGACGCGCACTGCAACGCGATCGGCCGTTCCTTCATCGTCAGCTATCCGACCGACAGCATCGCCGTGATTGACGAAATCCTGTCTGTCGGCGCACTTGACACCATTCGGTCGTCCGAGGTGCGCGCCGCTGTTTCGAACTATTTGCTGATCACACGGCGGGCGCGCGACGCCAACGAGTTTTCCGAGGCGATCAGCGTAGTCCTGAGTGAAAGATTCCCCCATCTTATCAGCGTCAGCGCGGCTTCCGTCGGGAACGGGTTGCTCGGCACCGAATATGAATGCGACTTCGACGGCATGCGTGCCGATGCGTCATTCGGGAATGCGTTCGCGATCAACGCCTTCGGCTACACCTCCCACACCCATCAGAACGGTCTCGTCGATCAGGCGCTCGAAGCCCTGCACGCCGCGGTGGATCAGGCGCTCGGCCTGAGTCCCGGTCATGATCGCGCGCCTGAGGTCGCGCCATGATCCTCTCGCGCATCACGATCGCCGTCCGGGATCAGAACTGGCTCGCGGTCCTCGTGGAGTTCCTGATCGTGCTAGCCGGCGTGGTGATCGGGTTCCAGATCAGCGCCTGGAACGAGGACCGGGCCGCCGCAGCGGACTATCGCGACGCGCTGGCGGAGGTCGAAAGCCAGATCCGGGCGGATATCGCCGAAATCGACTATCAGCTCGGCCGAATCGCCGAGGTCCGGGCCCTGGCCGAGGAGGTGTTCCCCGCGCTGGAAGCCTGCCGCACTCCTGACGGGGGCGTCGCCGCGCTGAACAGGCTCATCGTTCTGCTGGCCAATGACGTGGTCCCGACCTACGAAACCCGCGGGGTGAGCCGCCTGCTCGGCTCGGAGAGGCTTCGCGCGCGCGCTGACGACGCGGTCCTGGCGGCTCTGGAGCGCTACGATGCGGCCATGGCCGAGGAGAACAGCCAGCTCTCCGTGAACTTCCAGCTTCTGTGGGCCGAGCATGTCCTCCATCACCCGGCCATGACCGCCAATCTGGACCCGCAAGGGGAGGAGGCGCCCTTCGCGCTGGGCGTGCCGCTGGGCGAAGCCTGCGCCGACCGCACCTTCAAGCGGCGGCTGGCCGTGACTCACGCCTTCTTTGTCACGTTCGGGCTTCGCATGACGGACTTCCGCGTCCAGGCCGAGGACGCGCTCGCCGCCGTGACAGAGGCGGCTTAGGGCCTACTCGCCCGCCATCGCCGCGCGCACCGCCGCCGCCGTCGCCGGGTGATCGGTGAACACGCCGTCCACGCCCAGGCCATAGAGCGCGCGCAGCTCGTCTTCGACGGTTTCACCGGTGATCGGAACGCGGTCGGCGCGAACGGTCCAGACATGGATGTCGAGGCCCAGCGCGTGGGCGCGTTCCAGATAGCCGGTGCTGGTTCCGTCCGGGTTGATCAGAACGGCCTTGTAGGCGCCGACCCCGTCGGCGAACTCTGCGATCTGCTCCAGGCTCAGCCCGCCTGCGTCATAGCCGGCTTCATCCGGGCCGGCGTAGAGCATGGCCAGCTCCAGCGGCGTCTCGGGGCGCAGGCGCTGGAGGAAGGCCGGATCGAAGGACTGGATGACCACCGGCGCGCCCTCGGTATTGAGATCGCGCGCCTCCAACGCATCGATCAGGGCGGGCAGCGGGTCAAGGCCCGCCTCGGCGTAGAGGCCGGGCAGCTTCACCTCCGGTTCGATGGGGATCACGCAGCTGCACAGGATTTCCTGTTCCGACACGAAATCGAGGAAGTCCACGAAGGTCAGCACCGGATACTGGTCGTTATAGCCCTGGTCGCGATCCTCGAAGACCTGGCGCGCAGTCAGGGTGCGCAGCTCGGCGGCGGTGAAGTCCATGACCCACCAGTCGGTCTGGCCGTTGCGCTCGGTCAGGCGATCGGCGAACTCGGGCCGGTTCGCCACATCGGTGGAGGTCGACAGGTAGGGGTCATGGCGCACGATGAGCTGGCCGTCCGCGCTCATCTGCAGGTCCGGCTCCAGCACGTCCGCGCCCTGCTCCAGCGCCAGCGCATAGGCCGCCTCGGTGTGTTCGGGCCGCTCGCCCGACGCGCCGCGATGGGCGATCACCAAAGGCGCTTCGCCGGAACGGGTGTTCCATGCGAAGGCGGCGGCATCGGCCGGTCCTGTCGCCGGTTCGGCCGGCGCGCCCCCGTCAGAGCAGGCGGCGACCAGAAGCGGAACAGCGAAGGCGAGCGCGATACGGGCCATGGGGGAAGTCCTGAACAGGCGTTGCCGGAGATCGAATCTGCGCCAATTTACAAAAGCGGCGCGCCAGCGCCCATGATGATTTGATGACGGTCGCGCCGGGCGAGGGCGTCCTGCCGGTTGACCGGGCGGGCTGGGCGGACGATACCGCGCGCTGCGGCGCAGGCCGCCTGTCCACACCCGTTCGTCCAGTTCGAAACGAAGATCCCGCCATGACGCGCAAAGAGCTCACAGTCGAAGACACCAAGATCCAGCCCTCCGCCGACCCGATCCAGGCGCGCAAGGACAAGCTGGACAAGCTCCTCGCGCTGGGCGTCGACCCCTATCCGACGACCTGGCGGGTGACCCACCGGGCCGCTGACCTGCAGCACCAGTATGCCCATCTGGAAGACGGCGAGGTGACCGAGGACCGCGTGGTGATCGCCGGGCGCATCACCGCCTCGCGCAATTCCGGCATGTTCCGCGATCTGCGCGACGGCTCGGGCCGGATCCAGGTCTTCACCCATAAAGAGCATGCCGACGAGACCTCCATCGCCCTGAAGACGCTCATCGATCTGGGCGACTTCATCGGCGTCGAAGGCCATGTGCGCCGCACGCCCGCCGGGGAGCTGACGGTCAACGCCGAGAAGATCACGCTGCTGACCAAGACCCTGCTGCCCATGCCGGAGAAGCACCACGGGGTCACCGATTCAGAGGTGCGCACGCGCAACCGGACCCTGGATCTGATCGCCAATGAGCGCTCGCGCGAGGTCTTCCAGGCCCGCTTCCGCGCCATCGCGGAGATCCGCAAGATCATGGCCGGAGAAGACTTCCTGGAGGTGGAGACGCCGGTCCTGCACCAGGTCTATGGCGGCGCCAGCGCGGACCCCTTCATGACCCACTACAATGCGGTCGATCAGGACATGTATCTGCGCATCGCGCTGGAGCTGCACCTGAAGCGCACGCTGGCCGGCGGGCTGGCCGACCGGGTCTATGAGATCGGACGGGTGTTCCGGAACGAGGGCGTTTCCACGCGCCACAATCCCGAATTCACCATGCTGGAGGCCTATCAGGCCTATGCCGACTACACCGACATGATGGCGCTGACCGAAAAGATCGCTGAAGGCGTGGCCCTGGCCCTGCACGGCTCGGCCGAGGTGACGTTCGGAGAGCATACGCTGACCTTCAAAGGCCCCTTCCCGCGCCTGCCCATGCCGCAGGCGGTCAAGGACGCCACGGGTCTGGACTTCCTCGCCATGGCCGACGCCGCCGAGGCGCGCGCGGCGCTGAAGGCGAAATTCCCTGATCTGGAGATCGAGGCCGACGCCACCTGGGGGGAGTGCCTGGAGGAAGCCTTCGCCGAAGCGGTGGAGCCGACGCTGATCCAGCCGACCCATGTCACGCACTTCCCCAAGGATATCAGCCCGCTGGCGAAGTCCGACCCGAACGACCCGCGCCTGGTCGAACGCTTTGAAACCTTCTGCAATGGCTGGGAGATCGCCAACGCGTTTTCCGAGCTGAACGATCCGGTCGAGCAGCGCGCGCGCATGGTCGATCAGGTCGAACAGGCCCACGCCCGCGGCGAAGACGCGCGCGAGCTGGATGAGGATTTCCTGGCCGCCATCGAGCAGGGCATGCCGCCCACGGGCGGTCTGGGCATCGGCGTGGACCGGCTCATCATGCTGATGACCGACACCCATACGATCCGCGATGTGATCCTGTATCCGGCCCTCCGGGCTAAGGGATAAGCGGTTCAGCTCAAGGGGGGGACATGGTCGCCATCAACACAGTCATCGCCGAAACGCTCGTGCTGGCAGGGATGTGCCTCATTGCAGCCCTGCTGTTGAGGGGCCGCGTTTCCTGGGGGTGGATGCTGGGGGCGATCGGCCTGTACGCCGTCCACAAGGTGGCGGTGTTCCTCCCAATCATGGGTCTGGTCCCGGACCTGACTCCCGGCCGCTACAACTGGGAAGGCAAGCTGCTGGGCGTCATCCTGGTTCTGTTGGTCGGTTGGCTGGTGTTCCGCGGCGATCTCAGATCCTGGGGCCTTACGCTGTCCCAGCGCGGCCCCGCGCCGGCCGCCGGCTTCATTGTGGCGGGCCTGACCGCGCTGGCGATGGCGGCCTTCATGTATCTGTATTTTCCTGGCGTGAAGTCGGAGCCGGCTTTGGATGTGGCCTACCAGATGACCATGCCGAGCCTGGACGAGGAGTTCTTGTATCGCGGCGTCATGCTGGTGATGCTGGAGCGCGCCTTCCGGCCGACCTTCCGCCTATTCGGCGCGCCTTTGGGGTTCGCGGCGCTCATCACGACACTGCAATTCTATGCGACCCACGCCATGGGGGTCGGGGCCGACTGGACTCTCACCATGGCATGGTTCGACATCGTGTCGCTGATCACGGGAGCGCTCTACGTGTATGTGCGCGCGGCCACGGGCAGCTTGCTTCTGCCCATCCTTCTGCACAGCTGGTTCAACTGCGCGGGCTATTTGATGTAGGCCGCGCCTAGAACAGGCCGAAGATCAGCTCGCGCACATCCTCGAGCCGCCACAGGCCGAACGCCGCGCCGGCCAGCAGGATCAGCAGGATCCACCAGCGATAACCGCGCAGGGTCCGCCAGACGAGGAGGACCGCGCCCCAGGTGGCCCTCCACCCGAACAGCCTCAGCGGTACGCCCAGGGCCAGCGCGCCGGCGGCGCTCAGACCTGCACTGTATGCGAATTCCATGACCGGCCCCCTGTCCGCCGCTTCGTTCGGGGAATGAGACTGGCGGGCGGGTTCGGCGTCAATAAGGCCGGGACGTTCAGGACGGGTTCAGCGCTAGAGCGCTTCGAGGATCGTCTCCGTCGGGCGCCCGATCGCGGCCTTGGCGCCGTTGATCAGGATCGGGCGCTCGATGAGCCTGGGGGTCTCGATCATCGCCGAGACCAGCGCCTCCTCGTCGTCGACATCCTTCAAGCCGAGGTCTTTATACTCGGCTTCCTTGGTGCGCATGAGGTCGCGGGCGCTGGACAGGCCGAGCGCCTTGATGACGTCCTTCAGCTCCGCCGCGCTCGGGGGCGTCTTCAGGTATTCGCGCACCTCAGGCTCGACGCCTTTCTCCCGCAGCAGCGCGAGGGCCTGGCGGGACTTGGTGCAGCGCGGATTGTGCCAGTATTCCATCGGCTATCTAGTCCTTCATCGTTGCGGCGGCGGCGAGGACGGCGCGGGCCTGTTTCAGATGCATGGCCTCGACCATGCGGCCCTCCACCGGAACCGCGCCCTTGCCGGCGTTGGCGGGATCTTCAAAGGCGGCGATGACCTTGCGCGCCCATTCAATCTCGGCCTCGTCAGGACCAAAGGCGGTGTTGGCCGGCGCAACCTGAGAGGGATGGATCAGCGTCTTGCCGTCAAAGCCGAGCGCCCGGCCCGCGCGGGCTTCAGCCCTGAACCCGTCCGCGTCCTGATAGGCGTTGTAGACCCCGTCCAGCGCCGCCATCCCGCCTGCGCGGGCGGCGAGCACCAGGCGCGCCAGGTGCAGCTCGCAACCGGACCGGCGCGCAGTCTCCGGCAGGCGCAGCTGTTCAGCCAGATCATTGGTCCCGGCGACCAGCGCCGTGAGGCCCAGCGCGGAACCGCGCGTAGCGAAGGCGTCGAGATTGAGGATGGCGCGGGGACTTTCGACCATCGCCCACAGGGCCGGCTCGATCCCGGCTTCCGTCAGGCGGCCGCGGATCGCGGTGAGCTGGTCGGGGTGGTTTACCTTGGCGACGAGCACCGCATCGGGCCGGGCCGTGACGGCGCACGCCAGATCGGCGTCGAGATCGGGGCTGTCCGGCTCGGCGATACGCAGCACCGCAAGCGCGCCGGACTGCCTGAACGCTGCGATCGCTTCGTGCGCGGCGGCGCGGGCGGCCGTCTTGTTCTGCGGCGCGACGGCGTCTTCCAGGTCCAGCATCAACACGTCCGCGCCCAGCCCCGGCGTCTTTTCAAGGGCGCGCGGCTTGTCGCCGGGCACGAACAGGGCGGACCGCATCGGTCGCAGGAACGGCTCGTCAGTCATGGATTGAAGGATTACAAGACCGCCATGAGCGAGGCCACACCCCAGAGCGCTTTCACGCCGCCGCGCCCGGTGATCGCCATCACCTCGCAGGTGGCGGGTAATCCCGTGGGCGGGGCGGTGACGAGCGCGGTGCTGTTCAACGCCGGCTTCCGGCCCGTGCTGGTTTCGACCGTCGTGATGGGCCGCCATCCCGGACGCGGCGCGCCGGGCGGCTCCATGCTGTCCGGGGGTGAACTGTCCAGCGCGCTGGAGGCGATTATAGGTGAAGGCCTGGTCGAGCAGGCGGCGGCGATCTTCACCGGCTATGCAGCGCGGCCGGACCAGGTCGAGGCGATTGCGGCGTTTCTGGCCGAAGCCCGGCGCCGCCGCCCGGATCTGCCGGTCTGGGTCGATCCGATTCTGGGCGACGGGCCGGGCGCGCCGGAGGATGGGCGGCTCTATGTCCGGCCTGAAACCGCCGCGGCCGTTCGCGATCAGCTGGTCCCGTGCGCGACGGTCATCACACCGAACCTGTTCGAGCTGGCCTGGCTTTCGGCCCGCCAGCTTGAGGATGAGGCCGCCGTCATCGAGGCGGCCCGCACGCTGGCGCCGGCGGCGCTGGTGACGTCTGCTCCGGCCCCGGAGGGCCGGGTCGGCGTGCTCGCGGTCACGCAGGATGACGCGCAGGCCGCCGACACCGCCCATATCGCCGGTGCGCCGAACGGGGCGGGCGACCTGTTCGCGGCGCTGGCGCTGACCGAGGTCCTGACGGGCGCCGCGCTGCCCCAGGGGGCGGCGAGCGCTGCTGGAACCGTCGGCGCGGTGTTTCGCGCCAGCGCCGAGGCCGGGTCGGGCGAGCTGATCCTGACGCCGGCGCTCCTCAATGCTCCGGCCCCGCGTCCTCATCTGCGACGCCCCGGCGCCAAGCGGCCCGCCTGGGCGCTGGGGGTGGACGGGTGTCCCGGCGGATGGATCGGGGTCTACGCCGATATGAACGGGATCGAGCCGCCCGGCTGCCGCGTCTTCGCCGACTTCCAGGCTGTGCTGGATTTCGGCGCCCAGATCACCGCCGTGGACATGCCCATCGGCTTTCTCGACGCGCCGGACGGAACTGGCATGCGCGCCTGCGAGCGCGAGGCGCGGGCGCTGCTGGGCCCGCGCCGCTCCAGCGTGTTCCCCAGCCCCCTCAGGCCCGCCCTGTATGCGGACAGCTATGAGGCGGCCAACGCCGCCAACCGCGCCGCCGGCGGCAAGGGCCTGTCGAAGCAGAGCTTCAACATCATGGGCAAGATGGCCGAGATCGACGCGCTGATGAGCCCGGACATGGAAGGGTTCGTGTTCGAAACCCACCCTGAAACCAGCTTTGCAGCCCTCACCGGGGCGCCGGCCGCCCACGCCAAGAAAACAAGGGACGGACGGGCCGAGCGGCTGGCGGTGTTAACCAGGAACGGCCTGCCTGAATCCTTGTTTCACCCTCACCCCTATGCGCGAAAGACCGCCGCGCCGGATGATCTGATCGACGCAGGGCTGTGCCTGCTGACTGCGCTGCGCATCGCCGACGGGACGGCCATGAGCCTGCCCGCTGATCCGCCGCGTGACGGCGAGGGCCTGCGCATGGCGATCTTCGCCTGAGCGGTTGCGTGAAGCGGTGCGCGGCGCTACCTCGCAGCGCCATGAGCATCGAGATTCACGGACATGTCGCCCCCGGCTTCGAGCCGGTGCGCGACGCCTTCGAGGCCAATTTCGCCGAGCGCGGCGAGATCGGCGCGGCCTTCTGCTTCATTCAGGACGGCGAGACGCTGGTCGACATCCACGCCGGCCATGCCGACCGCAAACAGACCGCCCCCTGGACCGAACAGACCATCGTGCCGGTCTTCTCCACCGGCAAGGCGATCACGGCGCTGACCGTCGCCTGGCTCGTCGATCAGGGCCGCCTTGATTACGACGCGCCGGTCGCCGACGTCTGGCCGGAGTTTGCGCAAGCGGGAAAGGGCGCGGTGACGCTCGCCCAGATGCTGTCCCATCAGGCGGGCCTTCCCGGCTACCCCGAAGAGATGGAGCCCTCGGACTGGTTTGATCGAGAGCTGATGGAAGAGCGCTTCGCGGCCATGGCGCCGATGTGGCCCCTGGGCGAGGGGACCGGCTATCACCCGATCAGCTTCGGCGTGCTGGCCGATGCGGTGGTGCGCCGGGCCGACGAACACGGCCGTACGGTGGGCCGGATTCTGAAGCACGTCATCGCCGGGCCGCGCGGGATCGACTTCCAGATCGGCGTGCCTGAAAGCGATCACGCCCGCGCCGCCGAGCATGTCCTGCCGCCGCGCGCGCCGAACCTTGGAACGATGAATGCGCAGAAGGAGGCGGCCTTCCTGAAGCCCTGGTCCTCGCCGGGCCGGCGCGGGACCGCGGCCTGGCGCTCGGCGGAGCTGCCCGCCGCCAACGGCCACGGCACAGCGAAGGCGCTGGCCCGGCTCATGGCGGTGTTCGCGACCGGGGGATTGCTGGACGGCGAACGGCTTGTTTCCCGTGAAACGGTGGCGGCGGCGCTGAGGCTGCGGGCGTCAGGGCCGGACCGGGTCCTTCCCTTTGATCTGGCCTATGCGGCCGGCGTGATGATCAATCGCGACAGCGGTCATTACGGACCGGAACCTGAAACCGTCGGCCATTACGGCTTCGGCGGATCGTGCGCCTTCGCCGACCCGGAGCGGGCGATCTCCGGGTCCTATGTCATGAACCGGCAGATGGATGTTCTGGTCGGCGATGAGCGCGCCACCGCGCTGATCAATGCCGCCTATGGATGTTTGTGAAACGGCGCTCTCATTCAATTCGTCATCCCGGACTTGATCCGGGACCCAGTTTCAACCCTCTCTCCGCTGGGTCCTGAATCAAGTTCAGGATGACGAGGCGAAAAGATGGGAAACAGACCAGGCAGGCCTGTCATCCCCGGATAAACCGGGCCCTGACAACGGGTTACAATTTCACGAGACAAAAAAGGCCGGGCGTCGCCGCCCGGCCTTTTCCATGACGGTTCAGATCGGCCGGATTATTCCGACTTTTCTTCTTCCGACTTCTCTTCGGCGGCGGCTTCGGCCGGAGCCTCTTCCGCAGCGGCCTCTTCAGCCGGAGCTTCCTCTTCGGCCGGCGCGGCGGCGGCTTCTTCTTCAGCGGCCTTCTTGGCGGCTTCCTTTTCAGCCTTCTCTTCGGCGCGTTCCTTGGCCTTCTCGCCCGGCTCGCCCTTCTTCGGGTTGTTGCCCGGGGTCCATTCATAGACGCCGGCGTCCTTCAGGAAGCGCGCGACGCGGTCGGACGGCTTGGCGCCCTTCTTGATCCACTCGGCGGCCTTCTCCACGTCGACCTTCACGCGGTCCTCGTGGTCCTTGGGCAGCATCGGGTTATAGGCGCCGATCTTCTCGATGAAGCGGCCATCGCGCGGCATGCGGCTGTCGGCCACGACGATGCGGTAGTAGGGACGCTTCTTGGCGCCGCCACGGGCGAGACGGATTTTCACAGACATGGTTCAGTCCTTCTATTTTTTGGGTTTTCCGCCGGGCAGACCGGGCAGTCCGCCCGCAGATCCGCTTCCGGAGCCCGGCAGGCCCGGAAGGGATGCGCCCTTGGGCGCGTTTCCTTTGAGAAGATCGCCGGCGGCCTGATCGAGGCCCGGAGGCATGCCCCCGGGCGGCATGCCGCCGCCCATTCCAGGCATGCCGGGGAAGCCCCCTTTGCCGCCCTTCTTGCCCATCTTCTTCATCATGTCCGCCATCTGGCGGTGCATTTTCAAAAGCTTGTTCACGTCCGGCACGTCCACGCCGGCGCCGGCGGCGATGCGGCGCTTGCGGCTGGCTTTCAGGATGTCCGGCTTGGCGCGTTCCTCGCGCGTCATGGAGGAGATGATCGCGGCCTGGCGCTTGAGCATCCTGTCGTCCATGCCCGCGGCCGCCATCTGCGCCTTGGCCTGTTTGTTCATGCCGGGCAGGAAGCCCATGATGCCGCCGAGCCCGCCCATCTTCTGCAGCTGGCCCAGCTGATCGGCCAGATCGTCCAGGTCGAACTTGCCCTTGGCCATTTTCCTGGCCAGGCGTTCAGCCTTCTCCTGATCGACGTCCTGGGCCGCGCGCTCCACCAGGGAGACGATGTCGCCGCGCCCGAGGATCCGGCCGGCCAGGCGCCTGGCGTCGAAGGCGTCGAGCCCGTCGACCTTTTCCGAAACGCCCAGAAACTTGATCGGCAGGCCGGTGACCCAGCGCATGGACAGGGCCGCGCCGCCCCTGCTGTCGCCGTCCATGCGGGTCAGGATCAGGCCGGTCAGCTTCAGCCGCTCGTCAAAGCGCCGCGCGGTCTCCACCGCGTCCTGACCGGTCAGCGCGTCGGCGACCAGCAGGGTTTCGCGGGGCCGCGCCACGTCCGCGATCTTCGCGGCCTCGGCCATCATGTCTTCGTCGATGGAGGTGCGCCCGGCGGTGTCCAGGATCACCACGTCATAGCCCTGAAGCCGGCCCGCGCTCATGGCGCGCTTGGCGATCTCCACCGCGGACTGGCCGGTGACGATGGGCAGGCAGTTGACGCCCGCCTTCTCCGCCATCTGGGCCAGCTGCTCCATGGCCGCCGGGCGGCGCGTGTCGAGGCTGGCGACCAGCACCTTCTTCTTCTCGCGCTCGGAGATGCGCTTGGCGAGCTTGGCGGTGGTGGTGGTCTTGCCCGAGCCCTGAAGGCCGGCCATGAGGATCGCCACCGGCGGTTCGCCCGCCAGGGACAGGCCCTCCGGCTCGCCATCACCGCCCAGAAGATCGACCAGCGCGTCATGGACGATCTTGATGACCTGCTGGCCGGGGCTGACCGAGCGGATGACGTCCTCGCCGACGGCCTTTTCGCGCACCCGTTTGGTGAAGTCCTTCACCGCAGGCAGGGCGACATCGGCCTCCAGCAGCGCTACGCGGATTTCACGCAGGGCCGCATCGACATCCTTCTCCGACAGCGCGCCGCGCCCGGTCAGGGAGTCGAATATGCCTGTGAGCCGTTCGCTGAGAGAGTCGAACATACGCCCTGCTTCTTATCCGCTTCGTTCCGCCATCGAGATGGCTCTGGAGCGCGCACGCCGCAACCGTCCCGCTGGACGAGCCTTCGTCGAGCGGGAGACCTCGCCGGCCTCCGGGCGTGTGTTCCGCTTCAGGAGCGGACGCCGTGTGCCGGTAAGGCAAGCGGTAAGACGCTTGCACTGAAGCGTGGGCGTGTACGCGGGGGGCGGGGGAGAGTCAAGGCGGGGGGGATAGCCAGCTTGGTCTTGGGATGCGGCTGAACCTAAGCCGGAGGAAGGATGCACTCCTGATGAAAAGGTGTTCCGGCCCCTGTGAACATGTCCAGCCAATCCCCGCCGCGACCAACGCATTCCGCACCGGCTTCAAGGCGCGGGTTCGATCCGGCTGAATAAACACAGACAAAGCTGGTGGACTGACCGATCGCCGACCACGACCCGCCGCCATCACGGCATTGCTGGGAGCGCTCCTCGACGGTCAGTGCGATCATATCGGGAACTTGTCCGCTCGGTTGAATGCAGGCCGTCGCAGCGAAACACCAGACGGCGATAAAGCAGGCTCTGAGCATGATAGTTCCCGCACATCAATTTCTACTTTAAATATTCCTATATCGACTTATCGGAGACTATCAAGCCTTGCTCACAAGGCGACGCGCCTGACGAACAAGCCGAATGTCTTTCAGCAAGGCCCTGCCCCGGCTGTCTCCAGCAGCCCACCTTCCCTTTGCACGTCTGTTCCCCTACCTGTTGTCGCGCCCGTCGCGCCTAGAGGAAAGCCTCGCCCCATGCTCAACATCGCCTTCCAGATGGATCCCATCCAGCACGTCAACGTGAATGCGGATTCCACGTTCGACATTGCGCTGGAGTGCTTCTCGCGCGGCCATTCGATCTGGGTGTATGAGCCCCGGCACTTGAGCCTGGAGGACGGCAAGGTGCGCGCCACGGTCCAGCATGTTCAGAAGCTGGAGCGGGTGCAGGGTCATCATGTGACGCTGTCGACCCCCAAGGTGATGGATCTGGCGGAGATGGACGTGATCTTCCTGCGCCAGGATCCGCCGTTCGACATGAGCTACATCACCTCGACCCATATTCTGGAGCATCTCCAGCCCGAGGTGCTGATCGTCAACGATCCCCGCCACGTGCGCGATGCGCCGGAAAAGCTGTTCGTCACCCATTTTGAAGGCGTGATGCCGCCCACGCTGATCACCTCGTCTGAGAAGGAAATCCGCGCCTTCTTCGAGCGCCACGGCCGCGACGTCGTGGTCAAGCCGCTGTTCGGCAATGGCGGGGCGGGCGTGTTCCGCATTCGCGACAGTGCGGAGAATATCGCGAGCCTGGTGGAGCTGTTCCAGCAGGTCAGCCGCGATCCGCTCATGGCCCAGGCCTTCGTGCCGGACGTCAGCAACGGCGACAAGCGCATCATCCTGGTGGACGGCGAACCGGCCGGCGCCATCAATCGCGTGCCTGCTGAAGGCGAAGTGCGCGCCAACATGCATGTGGGCGGCAAGGCGGTCGCGAGCGATCTCACCGAGCGCGACCGGGAGATCTGCGCCCTGATCGGGCCGGAGCTGAAGCGCCGGGGCCTGGTCTTCACCGGCATCGACGTGATCGGGGACTATCTGACCGAGATCAACGTCACCTCGCCCACCGGCATTCAGGAGCTGCGCCGCTTCTCCGGGATCGACGTGTCGAAGATGCTCGCCGACTGGGTGGAGGCGAAGCGGGGGTGATGAATGAACCCGCCGCCTCTGGTTTTCCCTCCCCCGAGGGGGGAGGGGGCGGCCTGTCCGGATCGGGATATCCAAGACGTCGCCCGGCCACAGACGGGTCGATCATACTGGTGGGCTGGGAGGACGCGCGCCGGTTGTAAGCGCGGCGCCGAATGAGGAGGCGGTCGCTGAGCCCTCCCTCCCCTTGAGGGGAGGGTCAGGGTGGGGTGCAGCACGGCGCCGCTTGGGCAGGGTCCTGCGGGCTCGCGCCCCCCACCCCGGCCCTCCCCCGAGGGGGAGGGGGCGCCTGTCCGGACCAGGGCTCCCATGACGGCCCCTGGTTGCACGGGCCGCGCTCACACCCCTCACCCAACCCTCTCCCCTCAGGGAGGGGAGAGGGCGGAGCGGGCCTCCTGCGCACCGCCGCGCTTGCCGCCCCGTCCCGGCCCGGCCAAACTCGTCCCATGGGACAGGAAATCGCCTCCGACGACACGTTTGACGAAGAAGGCTTCCTTGAACGCCTGCGCGACGAAACGCGGCTGGTCATGGGCTGGTTCAAGGCGGGCGCGTTCGAGCGGGCCGATCCGCCGCTGATCGGGGCGGAGGTGGAGGGCTGGCTGCTGGACGGGGACCTGATGCCCAGCCCCAGCAATCTGGCCTTCCTGTCGACTGCCGACCGGACCGGCCTCGATGCGGAGCTGAGCCAGTATAATTTCGAGCTCAATCTCGATCCGGTCAGCCTTGCCGGGGACGGGCTGAAGCGGCTGGAAGACTCCATGGCCGAGCTGTGGAACCATTCCTGCGCGGCGGCGACGGCCATGGGCCTGCACGCGGCGGTCGTGGGCATGCCGCCCACCCTGCGCGAAGGCATGCTGGATCTGGACGCCATGACGCCGTCCAACCGCTATCGCGCGCTCAATGACCGGGTCATGCATCTGCGCGGCGGGGCGCCGCTCTCCTACGACATCAAGGGCCGCGAGCATCTGGAGCTGGTGGAGAACCATCTGATGATGGAGGCGGCCTGCACCTCGCTGCAGACCCATCTGATGATCGATCCGGATCGCCAGGCCCGTCAGTTCAACGCCGCCCTGATCGCCAGCGCACCGGTGCTCGCGGTCTCGGCGAACTCGCCTTACCTCTATGGCCGCCGCCTGTGGGAGGAGACGCGCATCCCTGCCTTCGAGCAGGCGATCCGCATCCTCAGCTTCAAGGACAAGGCCGGGCGCAAGGTCGGGCGGGTGGATTTCGGCACGGGCTATGTGCGCAGCTCGCTCATGGAGCTGTTCCTGGAAAACCTGGACGGCCACGCCCCGCTCCTGCCGGTGATCGAGGACGCGCCGCGCGAGCGCCTGCGCCATTTCAAGCTCCAGAACGGCACGCTCTGGCGCTGGAACCGGCCCATCGTGGACACCAACGCGGACGGCGTTCCCCATCTACGCATCGAGAACCGGATCACGCCGGCCGGGCCCACCGTGGTGGACATGACCGCCAACGCCGCCTTCTTCATCGGTCTGGTCCTGCATCTGGACGGTCAGGAGACCCCGCCGGAGAGCCAGCTGCCGTTCGAGACCGCCCGGGCGAATTTCTACGCCGCCGCGCGCAAGGGCTTCGGCGCGCGCGTGACCTGGCTGGACGGGGAGGCTGGCGACATTCAGGCCCTGATCGCCGGACGCCTGGCCGATCAGGCTGAAGCGGCCCTGCTGAAGGCGGACGTGGATCCGCGCACGGCGAAGCGCCTAATCGACATCATCCGCCAGCGCGCCCGCATCGGCCAGAACGGCTCGGCCTGGCAGCGCGCCTGGGTGAACTGCAACGGGCGGGACTTCCAGGGCCTGATGGAGGCGTATCTGGGGTTCCAGACCAAGGGGGCGCCGGTCCATACATGGACGGTATGACCCACGACCCTGCCCCGATGACGCACGCCCCATGACCTTGCCCCTGGATGAGTTCGACGCGCTTCCCGACGGCCTGGCCGGCGTGGACCCCCGTTCGGTCCGGTCGGTCTTCCCCAACTCCGCCCTGATCCGGCTGGAGGGCCGGCGCAAGGCCCCGCTGGCGCTCAGCGTGCTGCTGCACGGAAACGAGCCGGTGGGGCTTTCCGTGCTCCAGCGCCTGCAGGTCTGGATGAAGACCCATCCCTTGCCGCGCAGCCTGATCGTCTTCGTGGGCAATGTGCACGCCGCCGAGGCCGGGGTGCGAAAGCTGCCGGGGCGGCCGGACTATAACCGCATCTGGAAGGGCGGGGCGGAGCCGGAGCATGATCTGGCCGCCCGCGTGCTGGCCGCCTTCGATGCGGCCGCGCCCTTCGCCCATATCGATCTGCACAACAATACCGGCGCGAACCCGCATTATTCCTGCGTCCACAACGACCGGGAGGACACCCGCCAGCTTGCCAGCTTCTTCAGCCCGCTGGCCATGTACACCCACAACCCGCCCTCCATGTTCTCCAACAGCCGGGCCGACGTGATCCCGGCCATCACGGCTGAATGCGGTCAGGCCGGAGAGGCCGCCGGCGAGGATGCGGCGTTCGAGGCGGTCATGGCCGCCCTGCATCTCGATCATTTTCGCGGCGCGGCGGACCGGGAGCTCACCGTCTATGACGTCACCGGCCGCATCGAGGTCGCCGACGACGCCTCACTGGCGTTCGAACATGGCGTTAAGGCCGATCTGGAACTGCCCGCGAAGCTGGAAAGCTGGAACTTCTTCGACCGTCCGGAAGGCTCCACCTTCGCCCGCCGCCTCTCGGGCCGTCAGGTCCTGACCGTCTATGACGACGCCCGCAACGACGTCACCGACCGCTTCTTCAAGGTCGAGGGCGACAGGGTGATTCTCACGCGCACCGCAACGCCGGCCATGCTGACGGTGGATGAGGCCGCGATCAGGAATGATTGTTTGGGGTATTTGATGGAGCGAAGGGGTTAGGGGCGAAACCCCGGCCAAGCCGCGCGAGCGGCGCAGAGCCGGGGCCTCGTGCAGGATGATGAAACAGGTCCTGGCTCTGCGCTACGCTTCGGCCGGGAATTCAAAGGTGTGTCGATGGGGAGGGTTACACCCAGCCCGCGTTGACGCACCCTTCCGCGATCTGGACGGCGTTGAGCGCGGCGCCCTTGCGCAGATTGTCCGAGACGATCCACATCGCCAGGCCGTTCTCCACGGTGGGGTCGGAGCGTACGCGGCTGACGAAGGTCGCGAATTCGCCGACGCTTTCCACCGGCGTGACGAAGGCGGGATCGTCCTCGTCCGCGCGGTCCACCAGCATCAGGCCCGGCGCCTCGCGCAGAATGTTGCGGGCGTCTTCCGGGCTCAGCTCGCGCTCCAGGTCCAGATGGGCGGCGACGCAGTGGCCGACGAAAACCGGCACGCGGGCGCAGGTGGCGAAGAGCTTGATTTTCGGATCGAGGATCTTCTTGGTCTCCACCGTCATCTTCCACTCTTCCTTGGTGGACCCGTCCTCCATGAAGACGTCGATCTTGGGAATGACGTTGAAGGCGATCTGCTTGGGGAAGTGCTGCGGCTCGATGGGATCGTTGACGTAGATGGCCCGGGTCTGGGTCCACAGCTCGTCCATGGCGTCCTTGCCGCCGCCGGAGGTGGACTGATAGGTCGCCACGCTCGCGCGCACGATCCCCGCCGCGTCATGGATGGGCTTCAGCGCCACAACGGTCTGGATGGTGGAGCAGTTGGGATTGGCGATGATGTTCTTCTTCGGCCTAGCATTCAGCTGATCGGCGTTCACCTCCGGCACCACCAGCGGGACGTCCGGGTCCATGCGCCAGGCGCTGGAATTGTCGATCACCAGCGCGCCGGCCTTGGCGATCTTCGGCGCCATGGCTTTCGACAGGTCCCCGCCCGCACTCATCAGCACGATGTCGACGGTGGAATAGTCGAAGGTGTCGGCGTCCTTCACCTTCAGAGTCCTGTCGCCATAGGAGAGCTCGCGGCCCATGGACTGCCGGCTGGCAAGGGCATGGACGGTGTCGGCGGGAAACAGGCGCTCGGCCAGAATGGTCAGCATTTCAGCGCCGACCGCGCCGGTTGCGCCAAGAACAGCGATGTTACGGGGCATGGGGAGTTCCTTGGAAAAACGCTCCGGGAACATGGAGCGAAACAGGATCAAGAAAAACCCCCGGACCGTGAGGCCCGGGGGTTCTCCAATTCAGAACCGGTCGGGCTTTACGCGAGGCTCGGATCGAGCTTCTTGCAGGCCGCCAGCAATTCGCGCACGGCGTCCACGGAGTGATCGAACATGGCCTGTTCGTCGGCGTTCAGGGTGACCTGGACCACTTTCTCCACGCCGTCCGCGCCGATGACGCAGGGCACGCCCACATACAGCCCGTCCACGCCGAACTCGCCGGTCAGATGGGCCGCGCAGGGCAGGACGCGCTTTTTATTGTTGAGGTAGGATTTCGCCATGGCCACGGCGCTTTCAGCCGGGGCGTAGAAGGCCGAGCCGGTGCCCAGAAGCTGGACGATCTCGCCGCCGCCCTTTCGGGTGCGATCCACGATGGCGTCGATCTTGTCAGCCGTGGTCCAGCCCATCTCGACCATGTCGGGCACCGGGATGCCGGCCACGGTGGAATAGCGGGTCAGCGGCACCATGGTGTCGCCGTGCCCGCCCATGACGAAGGCGGTGACGTCTTCCACCGAGACGCCGAACTCCTCGGCCAGGAACCAGCGGAAACGGGCGGAATCCAGTACGCCGGCCATGCCCACCACCTTGTTGTGGGGCAGGCCGGAGAACTCGCGCAGGGCCCAGACCATGGCGTCCAGCGGGTTGGTGATGCAGATCACGAAGGCGTCCGGCGCGTGCTTGGCGATGCCCTCGCCCACGGCCTTCATGACCTTCAGATTGATCTCCACCAGATCATCGCGGCTCATGCCCGGCTTGCGCGGCACGCCGGCGGTGACGATGCAGACATCGGCCCCGGCGATGGGGCTGTAGTCCTCCACCGAGCCGCCGGTCAGATGGCTGTCCTTGCCGAACACCGGGCTGGCTTCGCACAGGTCCAGCGCCTTGCCCTTGGCCACGCCGTCAGCCAGGTCCATGAGCACCACATCACCCAGCTCCTCGCGGGCGCAGATATGGGCCAGCGTGCCGCCGATCATGCCGGCGCCGATAAGAGCAATCTTCTTGCGAGCCATGGAATACCTCGTAGGTCAGAGACGAGCGCGCGTTCGCACGCGCAAAACAACATGCGCGCTGTCTAGCGCTCCGGCTCGCGAAGGGCAATCGGTCGAAGGTCGCAGGGGGCGAAGGAAAACTAGATCACCCGTGGTTATCGCCCCAGCCTTCTTCACGAGCCTCAGCGATACGCTTTTCAACCAGCTTCAACGATGGCAACCGAGCCTGGCCGCGTGCAGGCTGCAGATGTCCAGTCTCCGGCCGACGCCAAATGAAACGGTATCCGTCTTCACTCTCCGCGTCATCGTAGTGATACGTACACCATTGAAGACAAAGGACCCATTCACTAGCGTCCGGATCGCGAGGAGTTTGTTCGTGAATCTCGACCCATGTCGCCATGCGCGCTCTCCTTGCTACTGCTAAAACTAGAAAACGGTACCTATCCTGCCTTCCGCTCCGCCGCCAGATAGTCGTGGCTGCGCATCTCCATGAGGCGGCTGGCGGTGCGCTGGAATTCGAAGGCGTAGTCGCCGTCGGGGTAGAGATCGGCCGGTTCGGCGGCGGCGCTCATGACCAGCTTGGTCTTCACCTCGTACAGCGCGTCGATCAGCGTGGCGAAGCGCTTGGCCTGATCGCGGCGGGCCGGTGTCAGGATCGGGACGTGATCGATCATCACGGTATGGCAGTGCTCGGCCAGGGCCAGATAGTCCGCCGGGCCCAGGGGCCGGTCGCACAGCTCGGCGAAGCTGAAGCGCGCCACGCCGGCCGCTTCACGCGGGACGGTCAGGGTCCGTCCGCCCACGGCGATCTCGCACGGGCGGGCTTTCGCGCCCAGGGTCAGGCGGTCGAAGGCGTCCGCCATGGCCCGATCCGCACCCTCGTCCAGAGGCGTGTAATAGACCGGGGCCGCCTCAAGGCGCTCAAGCCGGTAATCGCGTCCGGAATCGAGCCTCAGGATATCCAGGCGGTCCTTGATGAGGTCGATGAAGGGCTCGAAGAGCTGGCGGTTGAGGCCATTCTTGTAGAGTTCGTCCGGATGACGGTTGGAGGTGGCCACGATCACCGCACCTTCTTCCAGCAGGGTCTGGAAGAAGCGCCCAAGGATCATGGCGTCGCCCACATCGGTGACCTGCAGCTCGTCAAAGCACAGAAGCCGGGTTTCTTTCGCGATGGCTTTGGCCACCTTCGGCGCGGGATCGCGATCCTTGCGCGCGCGCTCGGCGGTGAGCCGGCGCTGCAGCTCCTGCAGGAATTGATGGAAATGAACCCGCCGCCGTGCCTCGATGGGCGCGGTCTCGAAGAACAGGTCCATCATCAGGGACTTGCCGGTCCCCACCCCGCCCCACAGATACACGCCGCGCGGCGCCGGTCCGGAGCGGGTGAACAGGCCTGACCGGCCGCCTTTCCAGTCTGCGATGGCGGCGGACAGGGCGGTCAAATGCTCGGCGGCCTCGGCCTGGGCCTCGTCGGCCTGCAGCCGCCCGGCTTCAACGGCCTCTGCCAGCGCCCGCGCCGGGGTCACGCCCCGCTCCACGCAAGGACCGCCGCGCCCAGCAACACGAAGGCGATGAGGACGGCGAGGATCAGGAAGGCAGGGCGTTCAACGCGGCGCATGGCGCAAGGGTCTAGTCCAGTCCGGCCCGCTTCGCCAAGGCCTCAGCGGTGTCCGCGCGGCCCCGGGGCCTGAAGCGGGCCACGAACGGGCCCGGGCTAGAGCGGACCCAGATCGTAGGTGATGGCGAACGCCGCCAGCGCCAGTCCCGACAGGCCGGTCAGGGCGAGGCCGGTCAGCGAACCGAACCGCACCGGCCCGTCGGCCATGCGCCGGCGGACCAGCGTCACAAGGACCAGAACCCCCAGAACCCCCGCCCCCAGCGCCAGCCAGGGTGCAGCGGCCGCCGCCGGGTGCAGTCCGGCGATCACCGCCAGCATGGACACCTCGCTGGCCGCATAAGCTCCATAGCCGGTCAGGGCTGCGAAGCCGACGCCGGTCCCCGCCGTCAGGAAGGCGAGCAGGCGCGGCAGGGCCAGGTCCGCCTTCAGGTCTGTCGCAGGCTGGCGATCGACGAGGCGCGCCAGGAAGCCGAACGGAATCAGCACAAGGCTCAGCATCAGGATCAGAAGCGGCGCTCCGGCCCAGGCTCCGGGGACGATGAGTGTCTTGGGATCAGAGTCGGCGGCCGCGCCCAGAATGACCGGCGCGCGTGTCGGCGTGAAGGCCAGATAGTCCGGCGCGGGCACGCCCTCCTCCAGGCACGAAGCCTCCAGCGCCTGCGGATCGCGATCATCAAAGAAGGCGTTCAGCACCGGACCGGCGCAGTCCGCCATCGACCGCGTGGGTCCGTGGCCGGCATAGGGAACCTCGATATAGCGCCCGTTGGAGAAGCCTGGCGCAATGTAGCGCGCCAGGGCGGGCGGCGTGACCGGGTCCCACCCGCCATTGATGATCAGGGTCGGGATGGCGGTCTCCACGAAGCGGTAATCGGACCGGTCGCGCGGCCCCACGCCCTGATCCACGCACATCTGCGCTTCAAAGGCGGCGCCGTCGGGGGTCATCATGAGGCCGGCGAAGCGCGGATTCTCCGCCAGATCCTCTGCGGCCACGTCGGCGGCGGCCTGGGTGTAGCCGTCATTGCAGCGGATGGCCGCGCTCATGCCCTGACTGATCGTGATCCCGCCGGGCCCGCCGGTCATGTCGGACACCAGCTGGAAGAAATCCGGGTCGCGGGTCTCGTAATATCCGATCAGCGTGCCCAGGACCGCCGGGATGGCGGGATGCTCATCCTGCTCATAGGCCATGGAGAAGGGCGCGAAGGCCAGGATCAGGCCGCCGACCTCGACCTCGCCGTCCGGGTACAGCTCGGTGTCTTCGACCTCCACGGTGACGGGATCGTTGCGGACCGCGTCGATGGCGGCGTCCAGCCGGGTTTCCAGATCCTCGCAGAGCGCCAAGTCGGTGCAGGTGGAGAAGACATTATCCAGCGTCAGGTTCGCCCAGCGGCCGATGCGCATCAAATCGGTCAGATCGTTGGGCACGATGGCGTCGATCACCAGAGCGCGGATCCCGTCAGGGTCCTGCAGGGCCAGCATCTGGCCCAGATGGGAGCCATAGGAGATGCCCCACACATTCCATTGCTCGAAGCCCAGCGCCTCGCGCAGAGCCTTCACGTCGCGGGCGTTCTCCACCGTGTTGTAGCCGGACAGATCGACCCCGGCGGCTTCGGCCTGCTCAAAGCAGTTGCGCGTCACTTCCGCGGCGTTGCGCTGGGCTTCCTCGATATCAACGGCATGGACCAGAGCGCGTTCGGTCTGGCCGTAATGGGGGCAGAAATCCCCGCTGGCGCCGATGCCGCGCTGTTCGAGAATGTACAGGTCGCGCTGTTCCAGGATCGCATGTTCGCGCAGGCGGCTCACATACCCGTCCACGCCCACGCCCGGCCCGCCGGTCAGATAGATGACCGGGTCTTCGCGATAGTCTTCTTCCTCGCCGGTCGCCGCGATCTTCACGAAATGCAGCCGGATCATGCGGCTGTCGGCGCGCTCCCGGTTCTCCGGAACGGTGATGAAACCGCAGCTGATCTCGCCGGGCTCGTAGTCGACCTCATTCTTGAACGGGCAGACGAAATCGACGGGCTCAGGCGTCGGCCAGTCGAGGAGCGTCGGTTCGGTTTGCGGGGCGTCCTGAACCGGTGCGTCCACCGGCTCATCCTGAGCGGCGGCGGGTGAAACCCAAATCGCCGCCGAAGCGATCAATGCAGACATCCGGATCATGTGCGCCTCCCCCTCAAGCAAACGCCACCATGGCCCCTCAAGCGCACGCGAGGCAAGCGCGGACACGAAAACGCCGACCGCGAGCAGGGCCGGCGCTTCCACGGCGCCGAGGTTGGCGCGGTCTACTGCATCGTCGGAATGACGAAGCTCTGGTCGGAGATGTCGCCGGACGGCCAGCGCTGGGTGACCGTCTTGATCTTGGTGAAGAAGCGCACGCCCTCCATGCCGTGCTGGTTCACATCGCCGAAGGCGGACCGCTTCCAGCCGCCGAAGGTGTGATAGGCCACCGGCACCGGGATCGGCACGTTCACGCCGACCATGCCCACATTGACCTTGCTGGCGAATTCGCGGGCGGCGAGGCCATTGCGCGTGAAGATCGCCACGCCGTTGCCGTACTGGTGCTCGCTGGCGAGCCGCGCAGCCTCCTCCAGATCATGGGCGCGCACGATCTGCAGGACCGGTCCGAAGATCTCCTCCTTGTAGGAGGACATGTCCGGGGTGACATGGTCGAACAAAGACGGGCCGATGAAGAAGCCGTTCTCATGGCCCTGCAGGGTGAAGCCGCGCCCGTCGATCTTCAGCTCCGCGCCTTCGTCGACTCCTTTCTGGATCCAGGCCTCCACCTTTTCCTTGTGGGCCTGGCTGACGACCGGGCCGTAGATGGCGTCGGGATCGGTGGAGGCGCCCGGGACCAGCTTCTCGATCTCCGGGATCAGGCGCTCGACCAGCTCATTGGCGGTCTTCTCGCCCACCGGCACCGCCACGGGCAGGGCCATGCAGCGCTCGCCGGCCGAGCCGTAGGCCGAGCCGAGCAGATCGTTGACCACCTGATCCATGTCCGCGTCGGGCATGATGATCCCGTGGTTCTTCGCCCCGCCCATGGCCTGGACGCGCTTGTGGTTCGCGGTTCCGCGCGAATAGACGTAATGGGCGATGTCGGAGGAGCCCACGAAGCTCACCGCCTTGATGTCGGGATGGTCCAGGATCGCGTCGACGGCTTCCTTGTCGCCATGGACGACGTTGAGGATGCCTTCCGGCAGGCCGGCTTCGACCATCAGCTCGGCGAGGCGGACCGGGACGCTGGGGTCCTTCTCGCTGGGCTTAAGGATCACGGCGTTGCCGCAGGCGATCGCCACGCCGAACATCCACATGGGGATCATGGCGGGGAAGTTGAACGGCGTGATCGCCGCCACGACGCCGAGCGGCTGGCGCATGGAGTAGACGTCGATGCCCGGCCCTGCGCCCTCGGTGTACTCGCCCTTGATGGCGTGGGGGATGCCGCAGGCGAACTCGATCACCTCAAGCCCGCGCTGGATATCGCCTTTGGCGTCGGCGACGACCTTGCCGTGCTCGGAGCTGAGCAGGCGGGCGAGCTCGTCCATATTCTCTTCCACCAGCGCCTTGTACTTGAACAGCACGCGGGCGCGGCGCTGGGGGTTCACCGCGGCCCAGGCGAGCTGGGCGGCTCTGGCGGTCTCGATGGCCTTGCCCATCTCCGCAGCGCTGGCCAGGGCGACCCTGGCCTGAACCTCGCCGGTATTGGGATCGAACACGTCGCCGAACCGGCCTGACGTGCCCGGCGTCGCCTTGCCGTTGATGAAGTGGTGGATGTCGCGCTGGGCGGCCATGGGGTGTCCTCCGCTGAAGGGTGAGGCGGCGCGGACATGGCGCGCCGCTCGTCATGCGCGCGTGGTTTAGCGCCCCTGCGCCCTTGGCGCCAAGCGCTGTTCTAGCGCGGACGCAGCGTCAGCGCGTCGCCCCGGGGCGTGCGCCCGGTCCAGTCCGGCCCGTTCGCGCGGCCTTGAAACAGAACCTCACCCGACCCGTCCGCCAGGATCAGCACGCCGTCTGCAAGCGAAAGGCGCCAGAGCGACGCCTCGGACAGGCCGGCGGGACAGCCCGGCGCGCTGAAGGCGAAGCCCGACGCGGTCTCGCCCTGCAGATTGCTCTCCGGCAGCTGGGCGGCCGCGGGGCGCAGCGTGATGGGGCAGGCGCCGTCGCCGGATTGGGCGATATAGCGGCCCGGCACGTCATCGGCGCTCTGGGCGAGCAGGACAGCCAGGATTGAAGCGGCAAACATGACGTGTCTCCAGTAACAGCGGGTCTGATCGATTAACCCTGCAGCGCTGCAGTGTCGACCGCCGTCAGATCGAGCGTTGATTGACCCGCGCGCTCAGCTGCTCGGCGCTTTCCTTGCGTTCCGAGTAGCGGTCCACAAGATAACCGGCCCGGTCGCGGGTCAGCAGGGTGAATTTCACCAGCTCCTCCATGACGTCCACGACCCGGTCATAGAGGGCGGAGGGCTTCATGCGATCGTCCTCGTCGAACTCCAGAAACGCCTTGGGGATGGAGGACTGGTTGGGGATGGTGATCATGCGCATCCAGCGGCCCAGCACGCGCAGCTGATTGACGGCGTTGAAGCTCTGGGACCCGCCGCAGACCTGCATCACCGCCAGCGTCTTGCCTTGCGTGGGCCGCACTGCGCCCAGCGACAGCGGGATCCAGTCGATCTGAGCCTTCATGATCCCGGTCATGGCGCCGTGGCGCTCCGGGGAACACCAGACCATGCCTTCCGCCCAGGCGGCCAGATCCCTCAGCTCGGCGACCTTGGGGTGGTCCGCGCCGGCTTCGTTGGCCGGATCGTCGGGCAGGGGCAGGCCGGTGGGATTATACATCCGCGTCTCACAGCCCAGCCGGCGAAGGATACGTGCGGCTTCCTCGGCCGCCAGCCGGCTGAAGGACCGTTCGCGCAAGGATCCGTACAGCAGGAGGATGCGGGGTGGGTGATCGCTGTGGTGCGGCGACAGCAGCGCTTCTGCGTCGATGGTGCGGAAGCTGTCTTCGTCGAGGGCGGGGAAGGTGTCTTCGGTCATGGGCTCGCCGTGTGCGGTCTAGAATTGCTGGGCGACCTGGATATAGGCGAACAGGGTGCGGTCTGCATCCGGCCCTCCGGGAACCGTGCGCGCGAACCCGTCCATGAACAGCGCGGAGGCGCCGAGTTCGAACTCCAGACCCTCAGGGCCGGGCCGCCAGCGCATGCGCCCGTCCAGCGCATAGCCGAGGAACGAGCCGGATTGGCCCGATGGATCGCGCAGCCGGGCGATGACCCAGCTGTCGGTCTCGCTGGCCAGACTCGGCGCGGAGACCTTAACCCAGAAATCGGTCCCGGCGCTCGGCCGTCCTGACAGGCGCACGCCCGGCGCCGACAGGTTCGCCGGCGTCAGCGGGCCGTGCAGGCTGGTGTTGTTCAGATCGGTGCGCCGGCCGCCGAACAGGCGCTCGTACTGGTCGAAAGCGCCGTCATCGGGATCATCATCGCCGCTGGCGTAATAGTATTCGCCCGACAGCCGCAGCCGCCAGGGCGTGTCGAAGGTGTAGCCGATCTGGGCCAGCGCCATGGCGGCGGCCACGTCCAGGTCCTCGGTGTCCGAAGCGGCGCTGGTCGCCCGGCGCGAGCCGAACCTCAGGGCGGCCTCGATGTCGAAATCCCACATGCCGACCGACGGGGCGCGAAAGGCGCGCGCGCCCGGCGTCACATAGCGCCGGTTCGGCGTCGGATAGGCGCTGGAATCAGTTTCATGCAGGCCGTAGACGAAGCCTTCCCACCAGGTCCCCGAGATCCGGCGCCGGTAATGTCCGCCCCAGATCAGCCGGTTCCACTGCTCCTGATCAAATACGGCTGCGTTGTCATCCACGCCCGACCGCGAACCGGGCCGCCGGTCGATGGGAACCACCGCGATGAGGTGGAGTTCCCCGGTTCCGGACCGCGCCTCGTAGTGCGCCCCGGTATAGGACTTGATGACGTTCGCGTAGCTGACCCGCTCGATCTGGCGCTTTGATCCGATGGACACGGTCTGGCGGCCCAGCGTCAACGACGCTGCGCCATCCTCGAAAGGCGAGGGCGCATCGATCCGGGCGTAAGCCTGCAACAGGTTGAAGGCGTTGACATAGCTGTTCGAAAGCGGCGTGCCGGAATCATCAAGATAGGTCCGGCTGTCCTGCAGCTCCGCGCCCAGCGTCACGGCGCCGAGATCGGCCCGCCCGTGAAGCAGGGTGCGGAAAGCGAGCAGCTGATCGCTTCCCGAGCGCCCGGCGCGGAACTGGCCGTCCAGCGTCTCGTATCGCGCGCGCACTTCGCCGGACAGCGTGAAGCGCGAGGCGGGCTCGGCGGTCTGAAGGCTGAGAAGGGCGGCGGCGAGGAGCATGGCGCTCGCCCTAACTCTGCGGGAAGAAGCGGCGGGTGCGGTTGGCCAGGGCCACGAGCGAGAGCATGACCGGCACTTCCACCAGCACGCCGACCACCGTGGCGAGCGCGGCGCCGGAGTTCAGGCCGAACAGGCTGATCGCCACCGCCACGGCCAGCTCGAAGAAGTTCGAGGTGCCGATCAGCGCGCAGGGCGCGGCGATGGCGAAGGGCGTGCGCCAGGCCCAGGCGGCGAAGTAGGCGATGAGGAAAATGCCGTAGGACTGCACCAGAAGCGGGACTGCGATCAGGGCGATCACCAAGGGGCGCTCCAGGATCACCTGGCCCTGAAAGCCGAACAGGATGACCACCGTCGCGATGAGGCCGATCACAGAGACCGGCTTGATGCGGGCGGTGAAGGCCTCGACCCGCGCCGCCGCCGCGCCGCCGGTCAGGCCCTTCGCGATCCATGTGCGGGTCAGCGCCCCGGCGGCGAGCGGCAGGACCACGTAGAGCCCAACCGAAAGCAGAAGGGTTTCCCACGGTACGGTGATGTCGGTGACGCCGAGCAGGACCGCGACGATCGGCGCGAAGGCGAACACCATGATCACGTCATTGGCCGCCACCTGGACCAGCGTGTAGTTCGGATCGCCGCGGGTCAGCTGGGACCAGACGAAGACCATGGCCGTACACGGCGCCGCGCCGAGAATGATCAGGCCGGCGATGTATTGCGCGGCGTCGTCAGGCTGGATGAAGGGCGCGAAAATCACCTCGAAGAACAGGACGGCGAGGGCCGCCATGGTGAAGGGCTTGATCAGCCAGTTCACGAGAATCGTGATGACAAGGCCCTTGGGCTGGGATCCGATCCGGCCCAGGCTTCCGAAGTCCACGCTGACCATCATGGGATAGACCATGGCCCAGATCAGCACCGCCACGACCAGATTGACCGAGGCGATCTCGAACCGGGCGAGCAGGGCGAACAGGTCCGGCGCCAGCGCGCCCAGCGTCACGCCCGCCGCGATGGCGAGCGCCACCCAGACCGAGAGCCATTTTTCGAAAAAGCCGATTCCGGCCGGCGCGGGGGCGTCGTGTCCCTCAGTCATGATCAGCCCTCAGCGTGAGCGTTGTTCAGAGCCGCCTGCAGGCGGGCCGGGTCGTCCAGCCGCCCTTCGGCCAGGACCGCGCGCACACGCCGCTGGAGCGCCGCGAACGTCGCCTCAAAGGCGGCGCGGGCGTCGTCGTCCGGTTCCACCCCGGCGGGATCGGGAAGCCCCCAATGGGCGCGCACCGGGGCGCCGGGCCAGACCGGGCAGGCTTCGCTGGCCGCTGAATCGCAGACGGTGATGACCGCATCCATGACCGGCGCGTCGGGGCCTTCGAATTCGTCCCAGCTCTTGGACCGGAAGCTGGAGGTGTCGAAGCCCTTCGCCGCAAGCAGGGAGAGCGCATGGCGGTTCACTGCGCCGGCGGGCTTTGAGCCCGCCGACCAGGCGCGAACCCGGCCTTCGCCTTCAAAATTGAACAACGCTTCGGCCAGGATCGAGCGGGCGGAATTACCGGTGCACAGGATGAGGATGTTGAGCATGGGTTCCAGATTCGGGCGTTGCGGATCACCGGCCCAATATTTTAGAAATAAGTGAATTATGCCACTAGGCGTTTATTAAATTTCTGTGACATTGCATTTCGGCTGGGACAATCGCGACCGCGTTATTATATTGCAATCCACACGCAATTCGATCCGCATACGGTCATGTCCGACACCAAGCTTGAGTCCTCAGAACTGCGCAAGTTCGCGGCCCTGTCTCATCCGACACGCCTGGTCGTCTTCCGGCGTGTCATGCGCGCGGGACCGCCGGGCGTTACGGCCGGCGCCCTGGCCGAGGCGGCGGGCGTTTCGCCCAGCAACCTGTCCGCGCACCTGTCCATCCTCACGGACGCAGGCCTGATTTCGGTCCGGGCGGAGGGCCGCAAGCGCATCTTCGCGCCCGCGCTGGACGGCGTCGCGGGGCTGGTGAGCTTCCTCGTGGATGATTGCTGCGACGGACACCCGGAAGTGTGTGCAGCCCTGCCCTCATCAGACGGGCGCGCGACCGGCTAGGCTGTCGACAAAGGCTTGCAAGCACAGCCGGGTTCGGCGTTTTCTGCATTGATGACCGACGCGCCGACCGATCCATCTTCCGCGCACATCGTGGACCAGCTCATCGAGGAGCGGGCCGTCAAGCTGCGCGCCGGGCCCTTGTGGTCTCTTGTGCGCGCGATCTTCTATCCCCTGCTGGGTTATGGCCGGGCGGTCGAGGTCGCCGACCAGCTCGCCGGCCGGCCCGGCCCGGGCGCCATGGACTGGTCGGAGGCGTTCCTGTCCATGCCGGTCAACGTCCAGGGCCTCGCCCATGTGCCTCAGACCGGGCCATGCGTGATCACCGCGAACCATCCCGGCGGGATCGCGGACGGGATCGCCCTGTGGTCGGCCCTGAAGGCGCGGCGCCCCGACATGGTCTTCTTCGCCAACCGCGACGCGATCCGGGTCTGCGCCGGGCTCTCTGATCTTGTGATCCCGGTGGAATGGCGCGCCGGCGCGCGCTCGCGGGACAAGACGCGCGAGACCCTGCGCCAGTCGGTGGAGGCGTTCCGGGCCGGGCGCTGCGTCGTGATCTTTCCCGCCGGGCGCATGGCGCGCTGGGACTGGCGGGCGTTCCGCCTGGTGGAGCAGGACTGGGCGCCGACGGCCGTTTCCCTGGCGCGCAAGTTCGCCGCCCCGGTGATCCCGCTGGGCATGAAGCAGCGCATGAGCGTGATGTTCTATGCCCTGGGCCAGATTCATGAAGAGCTCAAGCATATGACCGTGTTCCACGAGCTGCTGGCCAAGCGCGGCGCGCGCTACCGGCTGACCTTCGCTCCGCCCGTGGCGCCGGAGGATCTGCCCGGCGATGACGCGGCGGCGAGCGAAGCGTTGCGCGCCATGACCGAGACGCTGGCCCGGGACGCCCGATGAGCCTGTCCGTTCTGGAAGACCCGGTCCGCGCTGATGACGCTCGCGCCCTGGTGGACGCCATGATCGAGGAGCGTGCGCCGACGCTGAGCCGTAACGCCTGGCTCTGGCCGATCCTGCGCCGCACGGTTCTGCCCTTGCTGGGCTATCGCGAGGCGGTCCGGCTTGTTGAGGCGGTGCGCGACCTCGACGCTGACGGCTGCTTTGAGTGGGGCGACCGCTTCCTCGACCTTACGGTCGCCGCCGACGGTCTTGAGCGCGTGCCGCAAAGCGGGCCGGCCCTGATCATCGCCAACCATCCCGGCGGCATTCCCGACGGCAACGCCCTTTACAAGGCGATCAAGCCGATCCGGGACGATCTTGTCTTCTTCGCCAACCGCGACGCCCTGCGCATCTGTCCCGGCCTTGAGGACCGGATCATTCCGGTGGAATGGCGCAAGCATGCGCTGTCCCGTCAGCGTGCGCGCGAAACCCTGAAAAGCGCCATGGAGGCGTTCAACGCCGGGCGCTGCGTCGCAATCTTCCCGGCCGGCCGCATGGCGGACTGGAGCTGGAAAGAGCGGCGCATCATGGAGCCGGACTGGTCCCCGGCCGGCGTCTCCATCGCCCGGCGTTTCAACGCGCCCATCGTGCCCATGGGCGTCACGCAAGCCATGCCGCTGGCCTATTACATACTCGCCCATATCCACGAGGAGCTGCGCGACATCACGCTCTTCCATGGGCTGTTGAACCAGCGCGGCAAGCATTACCGGCTCAGCTTCGGCGAGCCGGTGCAGGCGCGGGATTTGCCCGGCAGCGAGGCCGAAGCGACGCTGGCGCTGAAGGAGCGGTGTGAGAAGCTCGCGTGGGGCGATTAGGCGCTGCGGACCATCTCAGTGTCATGGCGCGGGCAAGCTGGGGGATGACACCGGATGGTAAAGCGCCCCAGCCATAAGGCCGGGACACTTGAGAAATGGACAGACGCCTTCACCCCTAGGCCTGACGCTCGACCATCAATTCCTTGATCTTGCCGATGGCTTTGGCCGGGTTCAGGCCCTTCGGGCAGACCTGGGCGCAGTTCATGATGGTGTGGCAGCGATAGAGCTTGAAGGGATCCTCCAGCTCATCCAGGCGCTCGCCCGTGGCTTCGTCGCGGCTGTCGGCGATCCAGCGATAGGCCTGCAGCAGGGCGGCGGGGCCCAGATACTTGTCGGAATTCCACCAGTAGGACGGGCAGGCCGTGGAGCAGGAGGCGCACAGGATGCACTCATACAGCCCGTCCAGCTCCTCGCGGTCTTCCGGGCTCTGCTTCCACTCCTTCTCCGGCGTGGGAGAGGTGGTCTGCAGGAAGGGCTTGATGCTGGCCAGCTGGGCGTAGAACTGGGTCAGGTCCGGGATGAGGTCCTTGACCACCGGCTGGTGGGGCAGCGGGCTGATCGTGATCGCGCCCTTGAATTCGTCGATGCCCTTGGTGCAGGCGATGGTGTTGCGCCCGCCGATATTCATGGAGCACGACCCGCAAATGCCTTCCCGGCAGGAGCGGCGGAAAGCCAGCGTGGTGTCGATCTCGTTCTTGATGAAGAACAGCGCGTCCAGAACCATGGGCCCGCAACGGTCCATGTCGACGTAATACGTATCCCAGCGCGGGTTCTCGCCGCTGTCGGGATCATAACGGTAGACCTTGAACTCGCGCAGATTCTTGGCGTCCGCGCCCTCAGGCTTCGGCCAGACCTTGCCTTTTTGAACCTGAGAGCCTTTCGGCAGCGTCAGTGCGACCATGTTCGTTCTCTAACTTCTCGCTGCGTTGATCAGTAAACCCGCGCCTTGGGCTCGATATACCCGATATCGTTCGACAGGGTGTATTCGTGCACCGGGCGGTCATCGAGCTTGACCTTGCCGTCTTCGAACCAGGCCAGCGTGTGCTTCATCCAGTTCTTGTCGTCGCGGTCGGGGTAGTCTTCGCGGGCGTGGGCGCCGCGGCTTTCGGGGCGCGCGGCGGCCGATCCCACCGTCACCGCGGCCTGGGCGATGAGATTGTCGAACTCGATCGCTTCAACGAGGTCGGTGTTCCAGATCATGGAGCGGTCATTGACCTGGATGTCGCTGGCGTCGCCATAGACCTTGGCGATGCGCTCCACGCCCTCGTCCAGGATCTCCTGGGTGCGGAACACCGCGCAGTTCTCCTGCATGGCCCGCTGCATGGCCAGGCGCAGCTTCGCCGTGGTCGTGCCGCCGGAGGCATGGCGCAGACGGTCCAGACGCTCGAGGGCGTTGTCGCCGGCGGTTTTCGGCAGTTCAGGCTGGTTCGCCCCGGCTTCGGTGGTCTCCGCCGCGCGCAGGCCCGCAGCCCGGCCGAACACCACAAGGTCGATCAGGGAGTTCGAGCCGAGGCGGTTGGCGCCGTGGACCGACACGCAGGCCGCCTCGCCCACCGCCATCAGGCCGGGCACGACCGTGTCGGCGTCGCCGCCCACCTTGGTCAGCACCTCGCCGTGATAATTCGTCGGGATGCCACCCATATTGTAGTGGACGGTCGGGATCACCGGGATCGGTTCCTTGGTGACGTCGACGCCGGCGAAGATTTTCGCGCTTTCCGAAATCCCCGGCAGGCGCTCGGCCAGCACGGCCGGGTCCAGGTGATCGAGGTGCAGATGGATGTGGTCGCCGTTCGGACCCACGCCCCGGCCTTCACGGATCTCCATGGTCATGGAGCGCGAGACCACGTCGCGGCTCGCCAGATCCTTGGCGTTGGGGGCGTAGCGCTCCATGAAGCGCTCGCCCTCGGAATTGGTCAGATAGCCGCCCTCGCCGCGCGCGCCTTCCGTGATCAGGCAGCCTGCGCCGTAAATGCCGGTGGGGTGGAACTGGACGAACTCCATGTCCTGCAGCGGCAGGCCGGCGCGCAGCACCATGGCGTTGCCGTCACCGGTGCAGGTGTGGGCCGAGGTGGCGGAGAAATAGGCCCGGCCGTAACCGCCCGTGGCCAGAATGACCTTCTGGGCGCGGAAGCGGTGCAGCGTGCCGTCATCGAGCTTCCAGGCCGTCACGCCCCGGCAGACCCCGTCCTCGTCCATGATCAGGTCCAGGGCGAAATACTCGATGAAGAACTCCGTCGCGTTCTTCAGGGACTGGCCGTAGAGCGTGTGCAGGATGGCGTGACCGGTGCGGTCGGCCGCCGCGCAGGTGCGCTGGACCGGCCCTTCGCCGAAATTGCGGGTCATGCCGCCGAAGGCGCGCTGATAGATCTTGCCGTCCTCGGTGCGCGAGAAGGGCACGCCCCAGTGCTCCAGCTCATAGACCGCCTGCGGCGCTTCGCGGCACAGATATTCGATGGCGTCCTGATCACCCAGCCAGTCCGACCCCTTCACGGTGTCGTACATGTGCCAGCGCCAGTCATCCTCGCCCATATTGCCCAGCGAAGCCGAGATGCCGCCCTGCGCCGCCACGGTGTGGGAGCGGGTGGGGAAGACCTTGGAGATGCAGGCGGTGCGAAGGCCGGCTTGCGCCGCGCCCAGCGCCGCGCGCAGGCCGGAGCCGCCGGCGCCGACAACCACCACATCAAACGTATGGTCGATCCACTCGTATGAAGCCATGTCTGCCTGACCCTCCTAGGCGGCCGCGCGTGCGGCGATCGAAATGACGGCGTAGAGCGCCGCGATCCACAGCCCGGCTGCGACCAGCGTGTTCGCGATCAGCAGCACGTGCTTGGTCATCGGCTTATGGATGTAGTCCTCCACGACGACCTGTAGACCCAGACGCATGTGATAAAACGCCGCGCTCAAGGTCAGCAGCATCACCAGAGCGCCCAGCGGCGAGCCGATCCAGGCCCGCGCGGCCTCATAACCGCCGCTTGGAAGAGCGACGACCGACCACAGGAAGATCGGGATCAGGATCAGCAGCGCGATGGCGCTGACGCGCTGGGCGATGAAGTGGCCGACGCCGGACTTGGCGGCGCCCAGACCCCGGGCGCGGGCGAGGGGTGTGCGGAAATCGCTCATCAGATCAGCCCTCCGGCGAACACCCAGATCCCCGCGGTGACGAGGATCGAGGCGGCGAAAATGATCATGGAGCGCGTGTTTGATCCGGCCGGATCAAACCCCGCGCCGGCGTCCCAGGCCAGGTGCCGCAGCCCGTTGAGCAGATGGTAGGTCAGCGACAGGGTGAAGGCGATCAGCGCCAGGGTGACCAGAATGCCCACGGGTCCGGTGCGCAGGCCTTCCCAGACCGCGTAGGCTTCAGGTCCGGACGCCACCAGCAGCAGCCAGACGGTCGCCAGCATCGCCCCGATGGCGTTCACGACGCCGCTCGCGCGGTGCAGGATCGAGGACAGCATGGTGGCGTGGAACTTCCACACCTGAAGGTGCGGCGAAAGCGGCCGGGCCGCGTTCGACTTGCTGGATGAGGCCATGATCTCGTCTTCCGGTCGAAAAGCGTTCCATCCGGCGATCAGCGCCGGGTTGCGGCGGACAATAATCCGGGTCCGCTCAAGGTCAACGCAGACGAACGGCGCACAGCGCCCTCTATTTGCAAATGATTTGCATTTGACCGGGTTTGGCGGGCGGGCCCATGCTGCTGAAGCGTCATTCAGGGGAGGATGAACTCATGGCGGCTTCCAGATCGGTGATGATCACCGGCGCTTCGACCGGGATCGGCTACGCCACGGCGAAATACCTCATCGACAAGGGCTGGCGGGTCTTCGCCGGCGTGCGCAAGACGGCCGACGCCGACCGGCTGAGCGCGGAGCTCGGCGATTCGGTCACGCCGGTGATGTGCGATGTGACTGACGACGCCTCGGTGAAGGCCGCCGGCGAGACGGTGCGGGCGGCGCTGGGCGATCGGGCGCTGTCCGGGCTGGTCAACAATGCCGGCGTCGCCGTGGCCGGGCCATTGCTGCACCTGCCGGTCGAGGACATGCAGCGCCAGCTGGAGATCAACGTCACCGGTCAGCTGCGCGCGACACAGGCTTTCGCGCCGCTTCTGGGCGCGGGCGAGGAGCGCGACGGCCCGCCGGGGCGCATCGTCAACATGTCCTCGGTCGCCGGGCTCAACGCCACGCCGCTGGTCACGCCCTACGCCTGCTCGAAGTTCGCGCTGGAGGCCTTCACGCAGGGGCTGCGGCGGGAAATGTTGCTCTATGGGATCGACGTGGTCGCCATCAATCCCGGCCCCATCGCCACGCCGATCTGGGACAAGGCCGAGGAAATCGATCCCGAGCAATACGCCGGGACCGACTATGACGGTCCGATCCGGCGGATCCTGGGCTATATGCTGGAGCGCGGGCGAACCGGCCTGCCGCCGGACCGCGTGGCGAAAGCCGTCCACCGCGCCCTCACCGACGCGAAGCCGAAGCTCAACACCATCATCACGCCCGAGCCCTTCCAGCACTGGCTGCTCGGCGTGCTGCCCTCGCGCATGGCCGACCGGCTCATCGCGAAGCGGCTGGGCCTCATGCCGGAAAACCGGGGCTGAAGCGATCGACCGGGTGGCGTTGGGGTCTGGAACGGCTAGTCTCGTGGCATTCGTTCGCCGCCGGAGACCCTCCCATGCGCCTGTTCGCCGCCATTCTGTCGTGTCTGTCGATCCTTCTGCCGGCTTCGGCTTTTGCAGACCCCGCCGAGGACTTCGCTGCGCTGATCGCCGACTTTGAGGCCCATGAGGCTGAGCGCGATGTCATCACGCGCGGCCGGCGCGGGGATCTGGAGGCGGCGTCTCGCTGGCCGGACGCCAGTTTCGACGCGGTCGCAGCCCACGATCAGGCCATGGCGGGCTTCCTTGAGCGGCTGGAAGGCATCGACCCTGAAGCGCTGCCGGACGATCAGGCCGCCAATTACGCCGTGCTCGCCTACCTGCTGGAGAGCGCGGCGGCGATTCCGGCGACACGCACGGCGCTGACGCCCTTCACCAATGACAGCGGCTTTCATACCCGCCCGGGCTTCGTCGCCATGGGCACGCGCCTGCGCACCGTAGAGGACGCCGAGGCCTGGATCGCCCGCCTGGAGGCGCTGCCGGAATATTACGCCCAGCACCGCGCCTGGCTGGAGCGGGGTCTGGAGCGGGGGATCACCCAGCCGCGCGAGATCCTGTCCGGCGTCGCCGACCAGATCGAGGCCCAGATCACGGCGCCGCAGGACAGCACGCTGTTCATGCCGCTGGCGGCCTTGCCGGGCACGATCTCTGACGCCGATCAGGCGCGCCTGCGCGCTGAAGGACTCGCCGCGATCGAGAATGAGGTCCTGCCGGCCCTCATCGACCTGCGCGCCTTCTTTGCCGACACCTACATGCCCGGCGCCAGAGAGACGCTCGGCGCGCGGTCCCTGCCGGGCGGAGCGGCCTTCTACGCGGACCTTGTGCGCTATCACACCACGCTCGACACGACGCCGGAGGCGGTTCACGAGCGCGGGCTCGCCGAAGTCGCCCGCATCCGCGCGGAGATGGAGACCGTGATCGCTGCGACCGGCTTTGACGGCACGTTCGCGGAGTTCCTGCAGTTTCTGCGCACCGATGACCGCTTCTACGCGGACACGGAAATGGAGCTCATGATGCGGGCCTCATACCTGTCCAAGCAGGCCGACGACGCCATGCCCGCCTTCTTCAACCGGCTGCCGCGCCTGCCCTATGGCGTGCGGGCCGTGCCCGCCTCTCTGGCGCCGAACTACACCACGGCGCGCTACTGGCCGGGCGACGCCGAGAACGGCGAGGCGGGCGGCTATATGGTCAACACCTACCGTCTGGACCAGCGCCCGCTCTACGAGCTGCCGGCCCTGACCCTGCACGAGGCGGTGCCTGGCCATCACCACCAGATCGCGCTCGCCCAGGAGATGGAGGATGTCCCCGATTTTCGCCGGGAGACCTACATCACCGCCTTCGGCGAGGGCTGGGGGCTGTACGCAGAATTCCTCGGCTACGACATGGGGTTCTACGAGGACCCCTATGACCGGTTCGGCGCGCTGACCTATGAGATGTGGCGGGCCTGCCGCCTGGTCGCGGACACCGGTATCCACTGGTATGGCTGGAGCCGGGAGGAGGCCGAGGCCTGCTTCCTGGAGAACTCCGCGCTCGCGCCGCTGAACATCACCAACGAGGTCAGCCGCTATATCGCCTGGCCGGGTCAGGCGCTGGCCTACAAGACCGGCGAGCTGTTGATGCGGGAGCTGCGCGCTGACGGCGAGGCGCGCCTGGGCGCGGACTTTGACCTCGCCGCGTTCCATGACACGCTGTTGGAGGAGGGCGGGGTCCCGCTCGGCTATCTGGAGACGCGCATGCGCGGCTGGATCGAGGATCAGGAGGCCGGCCGATGATCGGGGCCTGGATGATCGGGGCTGCAGCCCTGCTTGCAGCGCAGGACGGCGGTCGGCCGGTTTCGGACCTGAGCCCGGCCGAGGCCGCGCTTCAGCTTCAGGGCTATCTCGCCCAGGGCATGGCGGCGACCTATGGAGACGGCGAGACCAGTGAAGGACGCTATGTCAGCTTCACAGAAAACAGCCTGACGCTGACGCGCCGCGGCTATCGCCATCCCGGCGCCGGGTCAGCCGGCGGCTGGTACATGACCCAGCTGCACATCCACCGGTTTGATCTGGAGCCGGTCACGGTGAGCTATGACGCCAGGTCCGAGCACGTCATCGTGACGCTGCGCTGTGAAGCCCGCGCCGGGTCGTGCATCATGGCCGCGTCGGCCAATCCGGGATCGCCTGTGCCAGCTGAAGAGCGCGACTACGCCACGCTCTCGCTGGGCTTCGCCATGCCGATCTACGAGGACAGCTACGCTGAAGAGATGGAACAGCTGTTCGAGATCTGGCGCAGCGCGCCGGAGGTGGCGCTAGCTCCCGTCATTTACGATTAGCCAGGCGCCGGCGAGCAGCAGCGGAACGCCCAGAAGCCGCATGAGGGTCGCCGGCTTCTGCTCCAGGCCCAGCAGCCCGAAATGATCGAGCGCCAGCGCCATGATGAGCTGGCCAGCATAGAGCGCGGCGAAGAACGCGCCCGCGCCGATCTTGGGCGTCGCCCAGGTGGCGGTCGTCACGAACATGGCGCCCAGCGCCCCGCCCACGACCCACAGGTGCCAGGGAACCTGGGCGACCCGCTCCGGGCTGATCCCGCCGGCGCGCAGGGCGAACAGCGTCACCACGCTCAGCATGATCAGGGCGCCGGCGGTGAAATTCACCAGGGCGGCTTTCAGCGGCGAACCGAGTATCCCCGACAGCTGCCCGTTGAACGCCGGCTGCATGGACGACAGCGCCCCGGCGGTCAGCGTGAGGGCGAGCGGCAGCAGGATCGAGGCGTTCATGGCGGAGCTCCGGAGCGGGTGTGACGACGCTCTTGAGCTAACGCGCCGGGGCGAGAATGCAAAACGCGGCATCGTCCGGGCGGGCGCGACCCGCGGTACCACGGGCTGGCCGCACCCTGCTGGTCAGGCCGGCCGTCGGCGCTGGTTCGCCTGGCGACGACTGCGTCGCCGCCAGCTTGCCTAGCCGTTTCACCGCCGCCAGTACGGCCCTTCCTCCCAGCCCTACGCCTTCAAAAGCCAAGGCTCGATGCATTTGAATTGAATTCAGTTCAAATCTGACTAGGGTCAGGGCATGATCGAAACGCTCAAGCCAAGTGGCGGCGCGCCCGCCAAGCCATCCACGCCAGCGTCCGGCCGCAGCGTGCGGACGCGTCAACGCCTCATGGAGGCGGCCCGCGCGGAGCTGATCGAGAGCGCCGGGGCGGCCGAGATCAGCGCGATCGCGAAGCGTGCGGGCGTTTCGGCGGGTCTCGCCTATCACCATTTCGGCTCCAAGGAGGGCCTGGTCGCCGCCGTGGTGGAGGATTTCTACGCGCGCTACGCCGCAGTGGCGAACGCGCGCTATGACGGCGCCGGCTGGGCCGAGAGGGAGATCCAGCGCACCCGCGAGACGGTGCTGTTTCTGGTGCGCGACCCCTTCACCGCGACCCTGTTCGGACCGCTCAGCCGCTCCGGCGCCGTGGTGCAGGCGGAAGCGGCCTGCCTGGCGGGCCTTGTCGAGCTGGGCGCGCGCAACATCGCTCAGGGTCAGGCGGACGGCGACCTGCCGCGCCAGGTCGACGCGGACATGGCCGCCGCCTTCGTGCTCGGCGGCCTGCGCCAGGCCGTGACAGCCGCCCTGCTGGCCGATCCCCATCCCGACCCCATGCAGCTCGCCCGCACCATCTGGATCCTCACCGCCCAGAGTCTGGGCCTCAGACCGGCAAGCCGCTCATGATGGTGATCCGCCTTTCCCTGCCGGCTTCTGGCGCGCCGGCGGAAACAGCACGGCCGTGAGACCAGATCCGCTCTCCCTTCATGGGCCATGTGAACGGGCTGCATCCCAAACGGCTTCTGAAAGCGTGAAGTCACCTATCCCGGACGCCCGCACGGCGCTCCGGGACCTGGCTCAGAATCATCGCCGGGAGGTCCCGGCTCGGCGCCGCCGGCGCGGCTTGGCCGGGATAGGTGAAACGAAAAAAGGCGGCCCCGTCTGGGACCGCCTTTTCCTTGGGCTTGTAACCGTCAGGCTTACAGCTTGCGCTCGACCTCTTCGACTTCGAAGCACTCGATCTGGTCGCCGACCTGGATGTCCTGATAGTTCACGAAGGCCATGCCGCATTCGGTGCCGGCGCGCACTTCGGGGACTTCGTCCTTGAAGCGCTTCAGCGTGGACAGCTCGCCCTCGTGGATCACCGTGTCGTCGCGCAGCAGGCGCACGCCGCAGCCGCGCTTGACCACGCCTTCGGTGACGCGGCACCCGGCCACCTTGCCGACCTTGGTGATGGAGAAGACCTCCAGGATTTCGGCGTAACCGATGAAGCTTTCCCGCTTCTCCGGCGCCAGCATGCCCTGGAGCGTGGATTTCACGTCGTCGATCAGGTCGTAGATCACCGAGTAGTAGCGGATCTCCACGCCCTCGCGCTCGGCCAGGTCACGGGCCTGCTTGTTGGCGCGGACGTTGAAGGCGAAGATCGGCGCGTTGGAGGCCTGGGCCAGCAGCACGTCGCTTTCCGAAACGCCGCCTGGGGCGGAATGGATGACGCGTGCAGCGACTTCCTCGTTCCCGGCCTTCTCCAGGGCGCCGACAATGGCTTCGGCCGACCCTTGAACGTCGGCCTTGACCAGGATGGGCAGCTCGGCGACCTCGTTGGACTTGAGCTTGGCCATCATCTGTTCCAGCGAGGCGCCGCCGGAGCGGGCCGCTGCGGCCTTGTCGCGGTTCTTGCGCTCACGATACTCCACCAGCTCGCGGGCGCGCGCTTCGCTTTCGACCACGGCGAAGACTTCGCCCGGATCGGGCGCGCCATCGAGGCCCAGGATCTCCGCCGGCATGGACGGACCGGCTTCTTTCAGCTGCTGGCCCCGCTCGTTGACCAGGGCCCGCACCTTGCCCCACTGGGCGCCGGCCACGACGATGTCGCCGCGCTTCAGCGTGCCGCGCTTGACCAGAGCCGTGGCGACCGGGCCGCGGCCCTTGTCGATCTGGCTCTCGATCACGACGCCTTCAGCTGACCGGTCCGGATTGGCCTTCAGCTCCAGAAGTTCGGCCTGCAGCGTGATGGCGTCGGTCAGATCATCCAGGCCCTGCTTCTTCAGGGCGGAGACCGCGACGGACTGGACGTCGCCGCCCATGTCCTCGACGAAGACCTCGTGCTGGAGCAGTTCCTGCAGCACCTTGTTGGGATCGGCGCCCGGCTTGTCGATCTTGTTGACCGCCACGATCATCGGGACTTCAGCGGCCTTGGCGTGGCTGATCGCCTCGATGGTCTGGGGCATCACGCCGTCATCGGCCGCCACGACCAGGACCACGATGTCGGTCGCCTGGGCGCCGCGCGAGCGCATGGACGAGAAGGCCGCGTGGCCCGGCGTGTCCAGGAAGGTGATCTTGTCGCCGCTCTTCAGCTCAACCTGATAGGCGCCGATATGCTGGGTGATGCCGCCGGCTTCGCCCGCAGCCACGTCGGTCTGGCGCAGAGCGTCCAGAAGGCTGGTCTTGCCGTGGTCGACATGGCCCATGATCGTGACCACCGGCGAGCGCGGCGTCTTGGTCTCTTCCGGGTCGTCGTCGGCGATGAAGCCGGTCTCCACGTCGGAATCAGAGACCCGTTTCACCGTGTGGCCGAATTCTTCCACGATCAGCTCGGCGTCATCGGCGTCCAGCGTGTCGGTTGCGCGGACCATCTGGCCCTGCTGCATCAGGAATTTCACGACGTCCGCGGCGCGTTCAGCCATGCGCTGGGCGAGATCCTGGACCGAAATCACTTCCGGCACGATCACTTCGCGGCTCACCTTCTCACGGCCGCCGGACTGGCGCTGGCGGCGCATCTTCTCACGCTCGCGGGCCCGCTTCATGGAGGCGAGCGAACGCTGACGATCCTCGTCGTCCTCGACCAGGTTCTGGATGGTCAGCTTGCCCTGCCGGCGCTTGGGTTCCTTGGCGCGCGAGGCGGCGGGCTTCTCTTCAGCCGCCTTCTTGGATTTGACGCGTCCGCCCATCTCTTCAAGCAGGTTGCGCGGCTCATCGTCCTTCTTGTCGCGCGCCTTGTCGGCCTTGCGGTTCGGCTTCGCGTCCGGATCGGGCGGCGGCGCGGTGGGATCGACCACGTCATCGACTTTGGGCTTGCCTTTCGGCTTTTCACGCGCAGCCGGCTTCTCGGCCTGCAGGCGCTCAAGCTCGGCTTCCTCGGCGGCCCGGCGCGCTTCGTCTTCCTTGCGCTGGCGCTCTTCTTCCTCGCGCTTGCGGCGCTCTTCAAGCGCCTTGCGATCATCTTCCTCGCGCTTGCGCCGTTCCTCTTCCTCTTCGCGCTTCTTCGCTTCGCGCGCTTCGGCTTCGGATTTGGCGCGCAGGATGGCGGCCTGCCGGCGCTTCAGCTCCTCTTCGGACAGGCCCAGCTGCTTGGCCTTGGCGGCCAGCGCGGCGCGCGCCTTGTCCTTGTCGGAGACTGGAGCGGCCTCTTTCGCCGACTCTTTTCCAGGCGCCGCACCAGCGCGCTTGCGCTTTTTCTCGACCACGACGGCCTTTTGCCGGCCGCGCGCAAAGCTTTGCTGCACGGTGCCCGACGATCTGCCGCCGAGGGAGAGGGGCTTGCGGCCCGAGGAGTTGCGTTCGTCAGCGTCGCTCATGTAAGTCCTTGCGCGGCTTTACGTTTGACCGGCGGGCCGCCGCCGCGTGCGGGTTCGCCGTCGTCTTCCAAGGGCCCGGTCACCGATCAGGCGCGCGATGTCGCTCACGCAGCGCCCGAGCCCCGTGAAGGCCCGCTAAACTACTCGCCTCGATTGGCGATTCAACCATCCTCTGCGTCTGACCGGGCCGGATCGATGATCCGGAAACCGGCCAGCCGGGCCATGACGCCCGAAAACGACACCGCTTCCGGGCCCTGGCCCAATACCGCGTGGACCACCGCGCTGCGCCCAAGCGCCGCGCCCAAGTCTTCCGCGGCAAAGCATCCCGCCACCGGCAGGTCGCGCTCAGCGCCGCGTTCGGCCCGGTCCAGCTTGGCCCGCCCGTCGCGCGCCGCGTCGCTGGCTTCGATTCGCCAGGCCGGATCCGGCCCGCCGGACAGCGCGATCTTCGCCGCGTCGAAACCGGCCGCCAGGCGCCCGGCGCGCCGGGCCAGACCCAGCATGGACAGCGCCCGCTCGGCCAGCAGGGCCTCGAACCGGTCGGCCAGATCGTCCGGCGCTTTGACCTCCTGCCCGAACGCCCTGTTGAACAGGCGTTTCTTCACCGCCTGATCGACCAGTGTCCGATCGGCCCGCACCCAGGCGCCGCGGCCGGGAAGCCTGGCGGCGAGGTCCGGGACCAGGGTCCCGTCCGGCGCCAGGGCCACCCGCAGCAGCTCGCCCTCCGTCGCGGTATCGCCCGTGGCGACGCAGCGCCGCTCGCGCACCGGCTTCACCCGGCCCTTGCGCGCGCCCCGGCTCACCGCTCGTCTTCGCCGTCCTCGTCCGCGGCGTCGGCAGCCTCATCGTCCGAGCCGAGCAGTTCGGCCAGATCCACGCCCAGGCGTTCGGCTTCGGCCTCCAGATCGGCCAGGTCCAGATCCTCCAGATCGGCTTCACCGTCTCCGGTTTCAACGGCGCCGTCTTCCCCGGCGTCTTCGCCCTCTTCGACTTCAGGCTCCAGATCGGCTTCCTCGATCCAGCCGGCGGCCACACGGGCGCGCATGATCAGGCGCTCGGCCGTCTCCGCGTCCATGTCCATGCCTTCCAGAATGCCCGGCTCGCGGATGCGCTCGCCGTCGCGGGTCTCGTACCAGCCCCGCAGATCGTCCGGCGTCAGCCCGGCCACGTCCTCGACAGTGAAGACCTCGTTCTCGCCGAAGCGGACCGCCATGGGCAGGTCCACGCCGTCGAGCTCGAGCACGCCGTCCTCCACGCCCAGCTCCTTGCGCTTGGCGTCCTGCTCGGCGGCCTGCTTGTCCAGGAACTCCCTGGCGCGGGTCTGGATCTCAGCGGCGGTGTCGTCGTCGAAGCCTTCGATGATCGCGATCTCATCGAGATCGACATAGGCGATGTCTTCGATATCCGCGAAGCCCTCAGTGGCCAGCAGCTGGGCGATGACCTCGTCCACGTCCAGGGCGTCCTGGAACAGAGCCGTGCGCTCGGCGAACTCTTTCTGGCGGCGCTCGGATTCCTCGACCTCGGTCAGGATATCGATGGCCCAGCCGGTCAGCTGGCTGGCCAGGCGCACGTTCTGGCCGCGCCGGCCGATGGCGAGCGAGAGCTGCTCGTCAGGCACCACGACCTCGATGCGCTGGTCATCATCGTCCAGCACGACCTTGGCGACTTCGGCCGGCTGCAAGGCGTTGACGATGAAGGTCGCCGGATCGGGGTTCCACGGAATGATGTCGATCTTTTCACCGGCCAGCTCGTTGACGACGGCCTGCACGCGGCTGCCGCGCATGCCCACGCACGCGCCCACGGGATCGATGGAGCTGTCGTTGGAGATGACGGCGATCTTCGCCCGGCTGCCCGGATCGCGGGCCACGCGCGGAATCTCGATGACGCCTTCGTAGACCTCCGGCACCTCCTGGGCGAACAGGGCGGCCATGAAGTCGGGATGGGCGCGCGACAGGAAGATCTGCGGGCCGCGCACTTCCTGGCGGACATCATAGATATAGGCGCGCACCCGGTCGTTCAGCTGCAGGCTTTCGCGCGGAATGCCGTCATTGCGCCGGATGATGCCCTCGGCCTTGCCCAGGTCGACGATGACATTGCCGTACTCCACGCGCTTGACGATGCCGTTGACGATCTCGCCCACGCGGTCCTTGTACTCTTCGTACTGGCGCTCGCGCTCGGCTTCGCGGACCTTCTGGGTGATCACCTGCTTGGCGGTCTGGGAGGCGACGCGGCCGAACTCGATCGGCGGCAGCTCTTCTTCATAGACCGTGCCGATTTCCGCTTCCGGATCGCGCTTGCGGGCCTGTTCCAGCGTCAGCTCGTGGGAGTCGTTCTCGACCTCCTCGACCACGGTGGTGCGGCTCGTCAGGCGCATTTCGCCGGTCCTGGGATCGATGGCGCAATGGATGTCCAGCTCGGCGCCATAGCGTGAGCGGGCGGCCTTCTGGATCGCCTCTTCAATGGCTTCCAGAACAATCGACTCGTCGATGAGTTTTTCCTGGGCGACCGCCTTCGCGATCTGCAGGATTTCCAGCTTGTTGGCGCTGACCCCGATGGCCATGACTTAAGCGTCCTTCTCGTTGTTCGCGCCGCTTTCGCGGCCGGTTTGCTTGCGCGCGTTCAGGCTCGCCCGGATCAGGGCGTCGGTCAGAACGAGCTTGGCGTCGGCGATCCATTCAAACGGGATCAGGGCGGTGTCTTCCTCCCCGTCCAGCTCGATCGCCACGGATTGATCCTCAATGCCGGCGAGCAGGCCGCGGAAACGCTTGCGGCCCTCCACCAGGCGGTCCAGTTCGATTTTGGCGTCAAAGCCTTCCCAGCGGGAAAAATGCTCCAGCGCGGTGAGCGGCCGGTCGATGCCCGGCGAGGAGACCTCAAGATCATAGGCGCCGCTGACGGGATCGGCCTCGTCCAGAACATCCAGAAGGGCCCGGGACAGCTTCGCGCAGTCATCGGCTTCCATGGTTCCGTCGGCGCGCTCGGCCATGATCTGCATCAGCGTCTTCTTGCCGCCCATGACGCGCACGCGCACGATTTCCATGCCGAGGGTCTCGGCGATGGGCTCGGCCAGCGCGAGCACGCGTTCGTCCTGGGGGCTCTTGGCCTTCATGCAGGGTCTCCGGACCCGCCGGCGGGGCTAACGAAAAAGGCGGCTCGGTTTCCCGAGCCGCCCGATCGCGCCATCCGGCGTATCGAACTTGTTGAGGGGGTGTATACGCGCTGAAGGGTGATTGCGCAATGGGCGGGAGCCGGTGAGATTCTTCCCCACCTGTCGCGGCGCGGTCTATGGTCGTGCCTCCAAGATATTGAAAGAGGCGCTGATGACCCTGATCCGAACCCTGGCCGCGGCTGCGATCGTCTGTACTGCAGGCTGCGCGCAGGCTGAGCCGGCGCCTTCAGCGGCGGCGGGTCCGCTTTCTGCGCGGCCTGTCATCCAGATGTCCCTGGCGGACGCGGCCTGTCTGTTCGCGCAGGACCGGTTCGCCGGCTTCATTCGAGAGACCCCGCCCGGAGAGGTGCGCAACGCAATCTCGGCCCAGTGGCTGACGCTTCAGGAGTCCCGTTCCGGGCTGGCGGCGCTGCTCGCCCAGCAGGACCGCGACCAGGGCCCGGATGCACCCTTCGCCATGGGTTACCGGCCGGACTTCGCCCGGGCGATCGACGCGCTGAGAGACGCACATATCGACCGCTTCCATGCCGGCCTGACCCGGCCGGGGCCCATCGCCTGCCGCCGGATCGACACCGCCGCGGACCCGTTCACCGAGGATCTGCGCGGGTTTCTGGACTGGGCCGAGGCCCAGATGATGAATCCCGATCCCGGCGCGCCGGACGGCGCCCAGACCCTGGCGATTTCCAGGCCTGTGTATTTCGACGGCGACACACGGGTGCTGGTGGCGGAAAGCTACACCTACACTCCGATTCCGCTGTCACGCCCGCCTTCGGCGACCCTGGCCTTCGTGGTCTATGTCCGCGAGGACGGTGACTGGATGCACGAGGCCTCCATGATCCTCGCGCGCGGCGGTTAGTCCTTCACGAAGTCAAAAAACACCGGGTTGATATCGCCCAGGTGTTTGGACTGATAGCGCGTGACGATGTGATCGGCCGGGTTGTTGCGCCAGTCGCTCGCTTGGCGCGCTGTCCAGCTCAGGCCCGGCGTCTCCAGGAGGATCGGCAAAGCGTGGTCGGCGTAAACCCGCACGTCCGTGGCCATGCGCAGGCGCCCGCCCGGTTTCAGCAGCCGGGCGAACTCCGCCGCCGTCTCTGTCTGGACGAAGCGGCGCTTGGCGTGGCGTCGCTTCGGCCAGGGGTCGGGGAAGAGCAGGTATATCTGATCAAACGCGCCGTCGGGCATGCGGGCGATCTCGTCGCGCGCGTCGGCGCGCTTGACGCGCACGTTCGTCAGCCCGTGCGCCTCGATCCCCGTCAGCGCCTTGGCGACGCCGTTCAGGAACGGCTCGATGCCCAGATAGCCGGTCTCAGAGTTCCGTTGCGCCTGACCGATCAGATGCTCGGCCGCGCCGAAGCCGATCTCCAATACGCAAGACTCGAAGCCGGGCAGCAGAGCGGCCGGGTCGAGCGCGCCGTCATCGGGCCAGCTTGAGGTTTCTCCCAGCGTCTCCACCAGCTGCTGCTGGCGCGGGGACAGCTTGTGGCCCTGGGAGCGGCCGTACAGGCGTTTGCGCGGTTGGTCGGTCATGGCGGGTCGAATAGGTCAGGGCGGCCGATATGAAAAGGGCCGGGCGTCGCCGCCCGGCCCTTTGTATCAGCGGGTCGCCTTGATCTAGAAGCGGCCCTTGAGTTCCTCGACCAGATCGGTCTTCTCCCAGGAGAAGCCGCCATCGTCCGTGGGCGTGCGGCCGAAATGGCCGTAGGCCGCCGAGCGCTCATAGATCGGGCGGTTGAGCTGGAGATGGGTGCGGATGCCCTTGGGGCGCAGGTCCACCAGCTCGCGCAAAGTCAGCTCCAGCCTCGCTTCGTCCACCTCGCCGGTGCCGTGGGTGTCCACGTAGACCGAAAGCGGCTTGGCCACGCCGATCGCATAGGACAGCTGGATGGTGCACTTCTTCGCCAGGCCCGCCGCAACGACGTTCTTGGCGAGATAACGCGCCACATAGGCCGCCGAGCGGTCCACCTTCGTGGGGTCCTTGCCGGAGAAGGCGCCGCCGCCATGGGGCGCCGCGCCGCCATAGGTGTCCACGATGATCTTGCGGCCGGTCAGGCCGGCGTCGCCGTCCGGACCGCCGATCACGAACTTGCCGGTCGGGTTCACATAGAACTCGTCTTCCGGCGGGAACCAGCCATTCGGCAGGACTTTCTGGACCACCGGACGCACCAGCTCGCGCACATCATCCAGGCTCACGCCATCCTTGTGCTGGGTGGAGACCACCACGCTCGTCACTTCAGCCGGCTTGCCGTTCTCGTAGCGCAAGGTCACCTGGCTCTTGGCGTCCGGTTCGAATTCCGGGCGCTCGCCGGATTTGCGCAGGCGGGCCATCTCCTGAAGGATCTGGTGGGCGTAGGTTATCGGCGCGGGCATCAGCTCCGGCGTCTCATCGCAGGCGAAGCCGAACATGATGCCCTGGTCGCCGGCGCCTTCCTCTTCGAAGGAGCCCGTGCCCTCGTCCACGCCCTGGGCGATGTCGGCGGACTGCTCATGCAGATAGTTCTGGAACTCGGCCGTCTCCCAGTGGAAGCCGTCCTGCTCGTAGCCGATATCCTTCACGGCTCTGCGCGCGGCTTCTTCGATCTCGGCGTCGTTGATCTCGCTGGCGCAGCGCACCTCCCCGGCCAGCACGATCCGGTTGGTCGTGGTCAGGGTTTCGCAAGCGACCCGGGCGACCGGATCCTTGGCCAGGAACAGGTCGACGACGGCGTCGGAAATCCGGTCGCACACCTTGTCGGGGTGGCCTTCGGAGACGCTTTCGCTGGTGAAAAGATAAGAGGTGCGGGCCAAGCTTCTGCTCCATATAAAGCGATCTTTATATGGCGGGCATAAAGCCTATCGCGCCGCCGAAAGCAAGGGGCGGCGCGATCTTTGGCGGCGCAGCATGCAGCCGCGCCGCCGAACCTTGCGGTCTATTCCTGCGCGGCCGCTTCGGCTTCTTCCGCCGCCAGCGTGCGGACCAGCTCAAGAATACGGCGGCGAACCTTGGAGTCCTTGATGCGGGCGAAGGCCTGAGCCAGCGCGACACCGTCCGCGGACTGGATGAAGTCGTCGACGATCGGGGTCTGGTCGTTATCGGCGAAGCCGGGCTGGCCCATGGTCTCGGAGACGCCTTCATAGAAGAAGGACACCGGAACATCGAGCACGCGGCCCATGACCCAGAGCCGTCCCGCGCCAACCCGGTTGGTGCCGCGCTCGTACTTCTGGACCTGCTGGAAAGTCACGCCGAGTTCTTCGCCAAGTTTTTCCTGGCTCATGTTGAGCAGCTGGCGGCGCAGACGAATGCGCGACCCGACATGGCGGTCGACGGCGTTGGGGCCGCGGGGGTTGGGAGAATTGGCCATTGGCGTAAAGTCCCTATCGGTAAATCGATCCAGATCGTGTCCGCCTGGATGATTATTGCTTGGATCATCCGCCGCCCTCACCGGCGCCGGTCAACGCGGGGTTTTAGGCGCGAATTGAACGCGGTCAAGGTGATCAACAGCACAAACGCAATCACCCATACCCAATTTCCGTACTTTAGGTAGGCGGTTGCGTCCAGTCCCCTAGTCAAAACAAGATCAAAGGCCTCATTATCTTCAACTCTTGAAAGAACTGATGGGCGTCCATACGCGTCAATCTGGCCGGACGCGCCCGCAGAGGCTGCGCGAACCATGGGAAGTCCGGTCTCGATCGAGCGGTAGGCGGCCTGATTGACCAGCTGGGCCGGGCCGGCCGTATCGCCGAACCAGGCGTCATTTGAGATATTCAGGAACCATTCCGGACGCGGGGCCGGAGCGGCGGTGAAGCCAGCATAGACCACCTCATAGCAGATCAGCGGAGCGAAGGCGGGCAATTCGTCCAGGACGAGCGTCCGGGCGCCGGGTCCGGCGTCGAATCCGACGCCGTATTGCGACAATGTGTCCAGCCCCAGGGGCCGGGTCAGCGCCGCAATGGTGTTGGCTTCGCCGAAAGGAACCAGCCGCGCCTTGTCATAGCGCGCCAGCGTCGCAAGCTCGGTCTCGCCGCGGATCTCCAGCACATGAAGGCTGTTGTAATACCGGTCCGGTTCGGGAAAATCGCCAAAGACCACATGGGGCGCTCCGGCGATCAGCCGTGTCCCGGCCGGCAGCCGCCCGGCGATCTCGGCCAGCAGCTCAGGCTCGTTCATCAGCCAGGCCGGGACCGAGCCCTCCGGCCAGACCACGGCGTCAACATCGTCGAGGCCAGGCTGCAGAGTCAGGTCCAGATAGGCGGCGAGCACCTGATCGACATTCTCAGGGCGCAGTTCGCTCTGGGGCAGGTCCAGCCGCACCAGCCGCAGGCGCGTCTCGGTGTTCTCAACCTCGGCGTCCGCCAGCCGCAGCGCGCCATAAACCCAGCCAGAGCCTAGCAGGACAAGGCTGATCGCCAGCGGCGCCGCACGCCCGGTCCAGCCGCCGCGCCCGAACAGGGCCGCCGGCGCCGCGAAGGCGTAGAGGGTCAGGGCGCTGAGCCCGGCCGCACCGATCAGGGCGGCGGTCTGGCTGACCGCGCCGCCGGCTTCGAAGACATGGCCGGGCAGGTTCCAGGGAAAACCGGACAGGACCGTGGCGCGGATCATCTCGGCGGCCAGGAAGACGCCCGCGAACACGCCGACCCGGCCTGGTCCGCGCGGCGCCAGGCGCACATAGATCGCGCCCGCCGCGCCCCAGAACAGGGCCAGCCCGCCCGGCAGCAGGGTCACCGGGGCCCAGACCAGCCAGACATACTCGTCACCGCCGACCAGAAACGCGCTCGCGACCCACCACAGGCCGCCCAGGAACAGCCCCGCTGCGAAGGCCCAGGCCCGTGCGAAGCCTGAGCGCAGGGGCCGCAGGCTCCGGCGTGCGTCGTCCAGGCTGAGGACGAGCAGCGTGAGGCCGAGCACGAACAGCGGCTGGAGGAAGAACGGAGCGTGGGCGAAGGCGCTGGCGAGCCCGGCGAGAAACAGGGCGGTCAGCCGCCAGCGCGGGGCCATCGCTCGCCAGAGCGCCCGCAACCGTCGGCCGGCCCGAACGGCGGTCCGGGCCCCGGACGCCGCGTTCACGCCTGGTCGGCCCTGGATCCGGCAGCCGCACTGCGGCTCTGCGCCGTATCTCCGTCCTCTTGCCGGCGCGCAGCCTCGCCGTTGCCGGCCTCACGCACGCGCAGGCGCTTGATCCGCCGCGGGTCGGAATCCAGCACCTCGAACTCGAAGCCCGAGGGGTGGACGATCACTTCACCGCGCTCGGGGACCCGGCCCGCCAGCCGGAAGACCAGACCGCCGAGCGTGTCGACATCGGCCTCTTCCTCCTCGGTGGCGATCTCCCTGCCGAGCGCTTCCTCCAGCTCGAGGATCTCCGCGCGGGCGTCGGCCTCCCACAGGCCCGGGCCCTTGGCGCGGACTGAAACCGTGTCGGCGATGTCGTGCTCGTCCTCGATATCGCCCACGATGGGCTCCAGAAGGTCCTCCAGAGTCACCAGACCGTCAGTGCCGCCGAACTCGTCGACCACCAGCGCCATGTGCATGCGCCGCGACTGCATCTTCAAGAGAAGGTCCAGCGCGCGCATGGAAGCGGGCACGTAAAGCAGCGGCCGCTTGATGTCCGGCAGGATGCGCGCCTCGCTCCAGTCTTCGGACGCTTCGCCGGCGGATTCGGCATAGCGCGCCAGATGGCTGACCACATCCTTGATGTGCGCCACGCCGACGGGATCATCCAGCGTCTCGCGGAAGACCGGCAGGCGCGAATGGGCGGCCTCGCCGAAGATCGCGGTCAGCTCCTTGAGCGGCGTGGTGATATCCACCGCCGTGATGTCGGCGCGCGGGACCATGACGTCCTCCACGCGTTTCAGCTGGAATTCCTGGACATTCAGGATGAGGTCGCCGCCGGCTGATCCGGCGGTCGAGCCGTTTCGTTCCGGGGCGGGCAGGGCTGTCCGGTCAGCATCGGCGCCGGAAAAGGCGCCCAGAATCTGGGACAGCAAACTTCGAGACGACGGGTCTTCGCTCATGGCTCCGTTCTGACGAGATAGGGATCGGCGATCCCGGCCGCTTCAAGGGCGGCGCGTTCCAGCGCCTCCATCTCTTCGGCCTCGTCCTCCTTGATATGGTCCAGTCCATTCAAATGCAGAACGCCATGCAGGACCAGATGCACGGCGTGATCTTCCAGCGCCTTGCCGTCACGTTCGGCTTCACGGGCGCAGGTTTCAAAGCTCAGCGCGCAGTCGCCGGGATAGCCTTCGCTGTCGGGCGCGGGGAAGGACAGCACGTTGGTCGGCCGGTCCTTGCCGCGAAACTTCGCATTCAGCGCCTGCAACGCCTCATCGCCGGTCAGCAGCACCACGGCCTGACCGTCGCGGGGATGATCCAGGCGCGCCAGCGCAGCCTCGACCACAGCTTCAGCGCGGGCCTCAAGCCCGGTCAGCTGCGCCCAGCCCTCGTGCTCGGCGACGAATTCCAGCCGCTGGCTCACCGCTGCAGCCCCTCCCGGCGTGCGTCATCGACCTCGTAGGCGTCCACGATCCGGGCCACCAGCCCGTGGCGGACCACGTCGGTCCGGTCGAAGCGGCGTACCGCGATGCGCTCAACATCCGACAGGATGGACAGGGCGTGGGGCAGGCCGGAGGGCTCGCCGCGGCGCAGATCGGTCTGGGTGGGATCGCCGGTCACCGCCATGCGCGAGCCTTCGCCCAGGCGCGTCAGCACCATGCGCATTTGCGGCACGGTGGCGTTCTGGGCTTCATCCACGATGACGAAGGCCTTGTTCAGGGTCCGGCCGCGCATGAAGGCCAGCGGGGCGACTTCGACCCGGCCCTCCTCGCGCATCTTTTCTGACAGCCGCTGGCCCAGCGCATCGCGCAGGGCGTCCCAGATGGGCAGCAGATAGGGGTCGATCTTTTCGGTCAGGTCGCCGGGCAGGAAGCCCAGACGCTCGCCGGCTTCCACGGCCGGGCGCGTGATGATCAGCCGGTCGATAGCGCCTTGCGCCAGCTGGGCGGCGCCATGGGCGACGGCCAGCAGCGTCTTGCCGGTGCCGGCGGGCCCCACGCCGAAGATCATGTCGTAGCTCGCCTCATCCTTCAGCGCGCGCACATAGGCCTTCTGGCCTTCGGTGCGCGCGGCGAAGCTGGCCTTGCTGCGCGGAATGCGGATCACCGTGTCCAGCACGTCGTGGGGGCCGTCATCGGCCATGAGGCAGGCCGCCTTCGCCGCGCCGGGATCGATGGGCAGGCCTTCGCCGGCGCGGGCGTAAAGCGCGTTCAGCACACGCACGGCGTCGCGGCGGGCTGTCCCGTCCTCGGCGATCACCACGACCTGACCGCCGCCGGGGGCTTCCAGGCGGACCTCCAGTTCCGATTCCAGAACGGCGAAGTTTTCATGGCCGGGCCCGGCGAGCACGCGCACGCGCTCGGCGTCATCGAAATGCAGGGTCTCTGCAGGTTCGCGGCGGGGGCGGCGCGGTTTGGCGGAACGGCTGCTCACGCGGCGCGGGTCTCCTGCGGGACAAGGCGGCCGGACAGGGCGTTCTTCGAGGCGCCGGTGATCTCCACCTCGGCGATCTGGCCGATCAGGCTGGCCGGGCCGTCGCAGTGGACCGCCTGCAGATAGGGGCTGCGGCCGCCGATCTGGCCCGGATTGCGGCCTTCGCGCTCGAACAGAACGGGGAGGGTCTTGCCCACCATGCTCTCATTGAAGGCGGTCTGCTGCTCATTCAGCAAAGCCTGCAGCCGGGCCAGGCGCTCGGTCTTCACGGCTTCGTCGATCTGACCGTGCATGGCTGCGCCGGGCGTGCCGGGGCGCTTGGAATACTTGAAGGAGAAGCAGGAGGCGTAATTGACCTGGCGCACCAGCTCCATGGTCGCCTCGAAATCGGCCTCGGTCTCGCCGGGAAAGCCCACGATCATGTCGCCGGAGATGGCGATGTCCGGCCGCGCTTGGCGCAGGCGGGCGATGATATCCAGATACTCCGCCGCCGTGTGCTTGCGGTTCATGGCCTTCAGGATGCGGTCCGAGCCTGCCTGAACCGGCAGGTGGAAATACGGCATCAGCTTGGGTTCGTCGGCGAAGGTCTGGATGAGCTCGTCATCCATGTCCTTGGGGTGCGAGGTCGTGAAGCGGATGCGTTCAATTCCGCCGATCAGCGCCAGATGGCGCACCAGACGGCCCAGCCCCCATGTCCCTTCCGCCTCATGACCGGCCGGGGCGTCGCCATGATAGGCGTTGACGTTCTGGCCCAGCAGGGTGATCTCGCGCACGCCCTGCGCGGCCAGGGCGCGAACTTCGGCGACCACCTGGTCGACCGGGCGCGACCACTCCGCGCCGCGCGTGTAGGGCACCACGCAGAAGGTGCAGAACTTGTCGCAACCCTCCTGCACCGTCACGAAGGCGGTATAGCCCTCGATCTGACGCTTGGGCGCAGCCAGGACGTCGAACTTCTCCTCGACCTCGAACTCGGTGTCGAGGGCTTCGCCCCGTCCGCGATGCACGCTGGCGATCAGTTCGGGCAGCTTGTGATAGGTCTGGGGACCCACGACCAGATCGACCACCGGCGCGCGGCGCTGGATCTCCGCGCCTTCGGCCTGGGCGACGCAGCCAGCGACCGTCACGGTCATGGACGAACCTTGCGCGGCCTTCGCCTCTTTCAGAGGCTTCAGACGGCCCAGCTCGGAATAGACCTTCTCGGCGGCCTTCTCGCGGATATGGCAGGTGTTCAGGATGACGAGGTCCGCGCCATCGGGGGCTTCAGCGGGCTCATAGCCCAGCGGGGTCAGAAGATCGCGCATACGTTCGGAGTCGTACACGTTCATCTGACAGCCATAGGTCTTGATGAACAGGCGCTTGCGCTCAGGGCGTTGCTCTGACGCCTCGGCCGCAGCTGCGGTCTCGGTCTCGCTCATGAACCCGCCCGGCCTCCTCGCCGGAATTCGCGTCATCAAAAGGTATCGCGCGCTCAAGGCCCCTCGAGCGCGTCGGAGAGGGGGTTATGGGGATGATGAGCCTTGCTGGCAAGGGGAAGGGGGGAGACAATCGGCTATTGGTTCGGACAGATGACACAATCATCTGGCGGCACCTGTTTCCGTCGATTGCCCTCCTTCCAGTTCTCCGCAATTACGCCAGCCTTTCCCAGCTCATTGATGATTTTGTTTATCTCGGTTCTTCGAATGGGAAATTGTTGGAGCAATTCCGCTTTGTGTTCTGCATAAATAAGCGTCGGGTTTTCGACAACGCGCTTCGTCACCGCCTCTTTCACCTCTTTACGGATCGCCGCGCGACCCATATTCCACTCAGTCTCGGCAACACCTTTCGAGAATCCGGGAAAACTTACTTGTCGGGACCTCTCTTCCTCTGCACGTTCCTTCGCCTTCGCGCGGACATAGGCATAGTTTAATTGGGCTTTCTCTTCCGCATCGCGAAAAACCTCGAGTCCAGACAAAGAATTTGTTCCAAAGAATAATATGAATTGCGTACGATCCGCTAGTGGTCGACTTACGCGGCTATGCGCTACATATTTGTACCCAGTGATATTCTTGAGCTTGTTGTCAAATATTTGGATCGCCTTGGATTCGCGATTTTCAGAAGCTGCGATTAAAGAAAGCTCTGAATCGTCAAATACATCGTAAAATGAGTTCTTTGTAGATTCCCTAGCATCGCCGAAGAATCGGTTGCTGTGATCATACATAAAGTTAATTAAAACCTCGGAATTACGACCCCCAAGTTTTGATAGGCCTTCGAACCCGAAACCCGTCCAGCCCTTAGGGTCCACGAACGTCAGGCGGAATGAATCAGCTGTGGTATCTGCAGCTTCTTGAATTATATTCTCAAACCGATCATTGAGCGCCAAGATTTTGAAGTCTTCAGACGCAAACCCTGTGACGAAGCGCTCCAATTCCAGAAAGGCGCGCCGATTTTTCTCGCAAAAAATCGCTCTTACCAACGGCTTCTTTCGATGAGCGGCCAGTGCGGCCTGGGATTCTTTTAAGCACCTCAAAGCGATCCCGAACGAGGTATCGCGATAGGATTGAGCCCGGCTCTCCCAAGGTCCAGAGAAGCCGTCGATATAGGAGATAGGTATAGACTTATGAGAGACTTTGAATATTAGCGACTGAAGGTACGCTTGAAGTATCAAGTGCTTTGTTTCGGTCTGCTCCCGACCCTCATATGACTCGGTCAAATCGGCCCCCTATTCGGCGGCCACACCTCGAGCGTTAGCCGCTTGCATCTCCTGAGGGTATTCGTTCCATTCGCGGCCTTCAAGTAACCGGCCGCCGGATTTGGGACGGATGCCGCCCCATTGCTTGAAGAAGAAGGGAACGCCCTGGTTCACGCATTGGTCGCGCACTGCAACGGCCCAGGCTTCTTCCATCGGTCGGGCGCCAGGACCGCTCTCTCCACCGACGATCACCCAGTGAATGCCCACTAGATTGATTGCGCCGAGTGGGCCGAGCAGGGGTTCGACCGAAAGAAAGCGAACGGCGGCATGTGTCGCCCTGAGGTGATCGATCCGCTTGGCCTTGTCGCGGTTCTCGACGGACACGCCGAGCCAGATGTGCTCCGGGCAGCCGCTCGGTCCATATCGGCGATTTATATAGTTGCGCATGAGTGAGCTGCGCTTGGTCAGCAGTTGGAACTGATGCCAGTCCGCCCGTTCCATCGTGTCGAAGACCTGATCGATCAGGCTAACCGGCACATTCTTGTGAAACAGGTCGCCCATAGAATTCACAAAAACGCGTTTCGGCCTTCGCCAGGTCAGCGGCTGTCCGATGCGTTCGGGTCTAAGCACGAGATCGAAACCGAACTCAAACGGGTGGTTCTTCACGCCACGGAACCGTTCAGAGAAGCGTTCTGCGTAGCAATTGTCACAGCCAGGTCCGACCTTCGTGCACCCAGTTACTGGATTCCACGTGGCGTTCGTCCATTCGATTGCAGATTGAAGGGCCATCGCGCATTTGTAGCACAGCGGCTGAAAAGAGGGTTAATGGTGGTGTCGGTAGCCACACTCGCCCGCCTCGCCGGTTGAGGTCGGAACTCAGTTAGAAGAAGTTTACCCAAGTTTATGCGCTCCGCATAAACTTCCCTGACCCCCTACTCCCCGTCCTTCAGCTTCGTGCCGTACAGCTCCAGGCGGTGGTCGACGAGCTTGTAGCCGAGCTTGCGGGCGATGGCTTCCTGGAGTTGTTCGATCTCTTCGTCGAAGAACTCGATCACCTCGCCGGAATTCATGTCGATCAGGTGGTCGTGGTGCTCGTCGGGGGCTTCTTCATAGCGCGAGCGGCCGTCGCGGAAGTCGTGGCGCTCGATGATGCCGGCGTCTTCAAACAGGCGCACCGTGCGATAGACCGTGGCCAGCGAGATGCGGTTGTCCTGGGCGCTGGCGCGGCGGTGCAGCTCCTCGGCGTCGGGATGGTCTTCGGCTTCGGACAGAACCCGCGCGATGACGCGGCGCTGTTCAGTCATGCGCAGGCCTTTCTCCACGCAGAGCTTTTCGATGCGGTCGGGCATGGCCGGCCTCCCTGTAACCGTGGGCTGAGTCGCGCTGACCCCCTTGATACGCCTGCGTCCTTCGCCGTGTCCATACAAGGCCGGGCTTAATCCTGCCGCCTATAGAGATAAGGCCATCAGGCGCGCATCCGAACCGTCCCTGTAATAGCGCGCGCGCCGGCCGGTCTCGGTGAAGCCGGCCGCCTCATACAGGCGCACGGCGGGCGCATTGATATCTGACACCTCCAGAAACAGGCGCTCGCAGTCGGCCTTGCGCGCGGCCTCGATGCAGGCGGACAGCAGCTGCGCGCCGAGCCCCGATCCGCGCGCTTCAGGCAGGACGCCGATGGTCAGGATCTCCGCCTCTCCGGCCACGGCGCGCACCAGCGCCAGTCCTGTCGGGCGGCCGCCAGCCTCCAGCGCCAGCCCGGTCACGCCCGGTGAGGACAGGAGCGCCATCATGGCCGCCTCGTTCCAGGGATCAGTAAAGCAGCGCGCATGAAGCTCGGCGAAGAGACCCGCGGCTTCAGGCCCCAGCTCGGCGATGGTCTTCATGGCGCGGCCCGGCGAGACTGGCGCAGCAAGCGGCGAGGGAGAGCGATTCGATGGGTCATGGCGTCATCTTTGACTGCGACGGCGTTCTGGTGAACACCGAAGCGCTGGTGATCGATCTGGAGATCACCGCCATGGGCCGGCTCGGCGTCACCTATGACCGGGCTGAATTCATTGCAACATACATGGGCGCCAGCGAGCCGGACTTCGAGCGCGGCCTCAACGCCGACCACCGGGCGGTTCATGGCGCCGGCCTGCCGGACGGCTTTTTTAAGCAGATGAAGGCGGAGAAATACGCCCATCTGGAGCGCCATGTCGAAGCCGTGCCGGGCGCCCACGCCTTCGCCGCCGCCCTGACCGCGCCGCGCGCCGTGGCCTCGTCATCAGAGCGCGAGGCCCTGGCCATGAAGCTTGCGCGCACCGGCCTTGCGCAGCTGTTCGGCGATCAGGTCCACTCCGCAGAGGACGTGACCCGCGCCAAACCGGCGCCGGACCTGTATCTGCACGCCGCCGCCCGTCTGGGCGTCGATCCGGCCATGAGCCTCGCCATTGAAGACAGCGCAGCTGGCGTGAAGGCGGCCGTGGCCGCGGGGATGACCTGCTGGGGCTTCACCGGGGGCGGACATTGCCCGCCTGGCCACGACCGTCTGTTGCAGGACGCCGGCGCCCAGGCGGTGTTCGCCACATTCGAGGAGATCGCCGCCGCCTATGACGCCGCCGGCTTCGCGTCAGGCGGGCGGGCGTAGAGCGGGGCGGGAAGCGGAGCGGAATCGGACGCTTCGGCGGTCAGGGCGATCAGCTCGGCGAGCGGCGGGCGGGGATCGAAATGGGCCGGGTCCGCGCCCAGCAGGACCGCGCCGGATCCGGTCAGATGCACGTCGCCATAGGATTCCAGCACGTCGAGCGCCTCCTCCAACACGCCGCGCTGCGGTTCAGACACAAGATGACCGTGGGTGAACACCGACCAGATCAGCTCGCCGCGCTTGGCGTCATGCACGGCCATGACGGTGTGCTCGCCCGTCGGGTCGGCCCGGCGAGCCAGCGCCGGCAGGGCGCCGATCCCCACCGCCTGCGCACCCGTAGCCAGCGCCAGGCCGCGCGCGAACGCCACGCCGACCCGTGTTCCCGCAAAGCTGCCCGGACCGGTGTTGACGCCGATCCGCGCGAGCTCGCCCGGCTTCACGCCGGCCTGGCCCAGAAGCGCCTCCACCATGGGCGCGAGCTGTTCGGCGTGGCCGCGCCCGATCTCGCGCGCGTCTTCATGCACGCTGTCGCCAGCCTGAACGGCGGCGGCGCACCACGGTCCGACCGTATCGAGGACAAGGATGGGGGCGGTCATGGGTCTATCATACTGAAATCCCGGCCCAGCCCGATAGGGCGCCGAGCCGGGACCTCGCCATTCTTCCTGAATGAGGCCCCGGCGCCGCGCGGTCCGCCCGGGGGGTGCATCAGGCCTATTTCAGGATCCGCGCCCCGTCCTCAAACGCGATTTTCGGCAGGCGCGGGAACAGCTTGTCGCTCGTGCCATAGCCGATATTGCACAGGAAGTTCGTGCGCCAGCTGGCCATCTCGGGGTCATTCTTGAAGAAGGTCTCGTCCACGCCCGCCTTGTCGAACCCGCTCATGGGCCCGCAGTCCAGACCCAGCGCCCGGGCCGCCAGGATCAGATAGGCGCCCTGGAGTGAGGAATTGCGGAAGCCGTTCTCGAACCGGGCGTCGTCGGAGGCGAACCACTCCTTCGCATCGGGATTATGGGGGAAGAGATCGGGGATCTTGTCGTGGAAGTTCCAGTCCCAGGCCACCACGACGGTGAGCGGGGCGGTCAGCGTCTTTTCGATATTGGGCTCGATCAGATGGTCGCGCAGCTTCTCCTGGGCCTCGCCCTTGAGGAACAGGAAGCGCGCCGGGCTCTGATTGGCGCTGGTCGGGCCGTATTGCAGCAGCTCGTAGAGCGCCTGGATCTGCGTGTCGGAGACGTCCCGGTCCTGCCAGGAGTAGAAGGTGCGGGCGCCGCGGAACAGCTGGTTGAGGGCATGATCGTTCAGAACGTCGTGACGATCATCCAGCACCAGGTCGTCGCCCGGTCCGGGCTGATAGGTCTTCACCATGGGAGGGTCTCCGTTCGCGATAATGGCGTCGCCACAGACGATAGGGCGCGAACCGGACCGCTTAAAGGCGCTCAGCTGGAAAAAGGGCGTTTCCGGCGCGCGCCCTACGTCATCGCCTCCACGCCGGTCACTTCCGGCACGTAGTGACGCAGGAGATTCTCGATGCCCATTTTCAGGGTCATGGTCGAGGACGGGCAGCCTGCGCAGGCGCCGCGCATGTGCAGATAGACCCGGCCGGATTCCTCGTCATAGGAATGGAAGGTGATGTCCCCGCCGTCCTGGGCCACGTTGGGCCGCACGCGGGTGTCCAGGATCTCCACGATCTCCTTGACGATCGGATGGTCGCTGTCGGCGTGGCCCGGGCCGGCGTCGGCTCCGCCGAACAGCGGCTCGCCGCTTTCCAGCACATCGGTGATGGCGCCCAGGACCTGGGGGCGGATATGGGCCCATTCCACGCCTTCCGCCTTGGTGACCGAGACGAAATCCATCCCGGCGAAGACCCGGATCACGCCTTCCACCGCGAACAATTCCCTGGCCAGGCGGGAGTCTTCAGCCTCTTCCGGCGTCGCGAATTCGCGCGGCTGGTCCGGAGCGATCTCGCGGCCCGGCAGGAATTTCAGGGTTTCCGGGTTCGGGGTCGGTTCGGTCTGGATGAACATGGGCGACATCCTTGCTTGTTCTGTCACCCTGACAGATGGCCGAGACCGGGCCGGTGTTCAACCCTGAGCAAAATGTGGGGATATTAGGCCAGCGCCTTGAGCTGGTCCTTGGACAGCCCGCCCGGCACGACAGTGACGGGGATGCGCCGGTCGCCGAACAGGCCCTTGCCCTTGGCCAGCGCGCCGACCAGAACGCCGGGCTCGCTCTCTTCCGAGGCGCCCAGAACCAGAATCGCGATCTCCTCATCGCGTTCAACCAGCGCCTTGAGTTCGGTCAGCAGATCGCCCTCCTTCAGGATCAGCTCCGGGCGCACTTCCGTCACGCCTTCAACGTCCTCGGCCAGACTCTCCAGATCGGTTTCGGCCTGCTCGACGGCTTCGGCGCGCATGGTTTCGCCCACGCCCAGCCAGTGTTCGAACCCGCCCTGGGTCTGGGCCACGGCGAGGATCGCAACGCGCGCGCCGGTATTGCGCGCGCGCCGCGCCGCGAAGTAAGCCGCCGTCCGGCTCTCTTCAGAACCGTCGGCGATGACGAGGAATTTGCGGGCCGGGGCCATGTGGGAGAAGCTGCCGTGTTCGCACGCGGCGGGCAAGCCGGTTTGAGGTTTGGGGGATCGTATGAGCGAGGACGCGGCGCTGGCCGTCATGACCGACCGGAGAAATCCGTTGAGCCCGGAAAAGCGCCTGCAGCTCTTTGAAGACCGGCTGGAATGCTGGACCGGAGAAACGCTGGAGCGGCGCATCGCGCTGGACCAGGTCACCCAGGTCCGGCTGGCGGTCGAGATGGCCGGGACCCTTACCCAGGTGGTCTGCCGGGTGACCGGCCCGTCCGGCGAGATCGTGTTTGGCAGCCGCAAGGCCAGCAACGGTGCGTTCGGCGATAATGCCGCGGAGTTCACGCCGTTTCTGGTGGCCGTTCACCGGGCGCTGGCGCCGCGGGCGGAGGCGGTCAGATTCGTGGAAGGCCAGTCCATGGGCTTCCGCCTGATCATGTCGGGGATGGGCCTGATCATGGCGCTGATCGCTGCTGCGATTATCGGCTATTTCCTCATTGAGGAGGAAAGCGCCATGCTCGCCTTCGCCGGCTTCCCCTTCCTTCTGATCGGGGGGTATCTGGCCTGGGTGTTCAGGCCCGCCGGACCGGTGAAGTACGATCCGGACGGGTTGATCGAGCGGTTCGCGGGCGCGGGCGCGGCTCAGATTAAACCGTCTACTGGGGATTAGGCTGCTTTCCCTCCCCTCGAGGGGAGGGTCAGGATGGGGTGGCGCGCACGTTGAAACCCCATGCTAGCGCCAGGCCGGCCCCACCCCAGCCCTCCCCCGGTGGGGGAGGGAGCGAGCGGCGGGCCGGTTCATTCAAATAGGGCCCGGATGAGGCTTAAAGCCTGTCCTTCAGCGCCGCTGCGAACACCGCGCCCATGTCCGGACCCTGCTCGGGGTAGAGATAGGGCTCGATGATCTCCAGCTCCATGACCGCCAGCTGGCCGTCGAGGCCGCGCACCATGTCCACGCGGGCATAGAGCAGGCCGGCTTCGCCGGTGATCTGTGCGGCGGCGTCCAGAACCGCGCGGCACTGGTCCAGCTCGCCCGGGCGGGGTTCGTGGACGATCTCGCGGGCGCCGAAGATCGACTGGACGCGGTAATCGCCGGACTTGGGCACTTTCTGAAGCGCGTGGGAGAATCGGCCGCCGAAGAACAGGAAGGAATACTCGCCCTCCTCCGGCACGCTGGGCAGGAAGGGCTGGATCAGGCAGGCGCCCGGCGGCAGATCCCCGGCCGGCGGCAGGGCCTCGCCTCGCTTCACGACCGCCTGACGCCAGGCCCCGCCGCCCACCAGCGGCTTGACCACGAGACTGTCGGCGTCGAGCGCCTCAAAAGCGGGCCGGATCGAGGGCTCGTCGGCGGCGCCGGCCCAGACCGTGGGAATCGAGGGCGCCCCGGCGTCAGCGAGATCGGCCAGATACCGCTTCTCGATGTTCCAGCGTACGACGTGGGGCGGATTGTACACCGGGGCGTGGGTGTTGAGGGTCTCGATCGTCTCCAGGAAGGCGGCCAGCTTGGGCGGGTAGTCCCAGACCGTCCCGATCATGAAGGCGTCAAAGCCGGACGGATCAAAGCCGGAATCCCAGATCCGGTGGTCCAGAGTCATGCCCTCAGCCTCGCATCCGCGCTTCAACGCGCCGAACTCCAGTTCGAACTCGATCCAGTCCTCCCGTGCGCCCGGGCGGTCCTTCATCATGTCGGCGGACGTGAGGAAGCAGACGCGGGCGCTCATGGCGGACCTTTCAGGGCTTGGGAGAGAACAATGGGGCCATAGCGCGCTGCGCCGCGAGACGCCAGCGCTCCCGCCACGCCAGAGGCAAGCCGGGCGGCTTGAGAAAGCCGGGCGGGGGCGTTAAGCCTCCTCGCGCTTTCGTGACCATCACCCTTCGCAACACCGGATCGTTTCATGACCGAGACCCGCTACGACGTCCTGGGCGTCGGCAACGCCATCGTCGACGTGCTCGCCCAGGTGGATGAGGCCTTCATCACCACCCATGAGCTGGCCAAGGACGCCATGCTGCTCATCGATGAAGAACGCGCGACCAGCCTCTACGCGGCCTTCCCGCCGTCTGAAGAGATTTCCGGCGGCTCAGCGGCCAACTCGCTGGCCGGCATCGCCAGCTTCGGCGCGCGCGGAGCCTATATCGGCAAGGTCGCAAACGATCAGCTCGGCGAGGTCTTCGCTCATGACCTGCGCGCGGCGGGCGTCGCCTACGACACCGCGCCGCTGGAGGGCGGGCCGGCCACCGCGCGCTGCCTGATCGCGGTGCCGCCCGATGCGCGCCGGGCCATGAACACCTTCCTGGGCGCCTCGGCGCTCATGGATGAAGCCGATATCGACCAGGACTTGGTCAGGGCCTCAACGGTGACCTTCCTGGAGGGCTATCTGTTCGACCGTGAGGAGGCCAAGCGCGCCTTCGTGCGCGCCGCCGAATACGCCCGCGCCGCCGACCGGCGGGTTGCGCTGACGCTTTCGGACATCTTCTGTGTGGAACGTCACCGCGACAGCTTCCGCCAGCTGGTGAAGAACCATGTGGACGTGCTGTTCGCGAACGAAGCGGAGCTGAAATCGCTCTACGAGACCGAGGATTTCGACGCGGCGCTGGCGTCGGTGCGGGCTGAAACCCGCGTGGCCGCCGTCACGCGCTCTGAAAAGGGCGCCGTGATCGTGTCCGGCGATGACGAGGCGCGTGTTCCTGCCACGCCGGTGGAGAAAGTGGTCGACACGACCGGCGCCGGCGACCTGTTCGCGGCGGGCTTCCTGACCGGGTATGCCCGCGGCGCCGGTCTGGAGACCTGCGGCCGGCTGGGCGTGATCGCGGCCGGAGAGATCATCTCCCACATGGGCGCGCGCCCGCAGGTCAGTCTCGCCGATCTGGCGGCGAAGGCGGGGGTCGCGATCCCTGCTGCGTGAATGTCCCGGCGTTGCGCAGGCGTGGATAAATCGAAGCACGCAAGCCGCATCAAGTGTTTCACGCCGGTGACGTTTCACGCCTTAACCAGATTTTCAGCCTGAATGGTCCATTGTCGCCTCGACCCTGCGCAGTCCGTCTGCGCAAACGCCGACAGTTGGGGGCCTGATGGCGCCGCTCAGACATGCGATCTCCAGGGTGATGCGTTCGCTCGTGATGAAATTCACCCTGCTCAGCGGGTTGATGCTCATCGGGGCGACGGCCCTGCTCATGGGGATCGAGTTCAATCTCAAACGCGCCGAGAACACCGAGACCGGCCTGACGCGCGCCGAACTCATGACCGAGTTGTTCGCCGCGAATACGGCCGGATCCCTCGCTCAGAGCGATGTGCGCGCCCTGACACGCGCCGTGAATGACTTCCAGGCCCGGCCTGACGTCGCCTCGGTCACGGCGGTCGACGTCAACCGCCGCGTGCTCGCCTCCTGGGGCGAGGGCGTGCTCAATCCCGGCGAACGCGAGACCGATCAGCTGGTTCACGCCGCATTGGGCGCGGTCGACACCCGTATTGAGTCGCTCGGCCCGACGATCCGGGTGGCCGAACCCGCCTTCGATGACGGCCGCCTGGTCGGCGCCGTGGTGGTCACAGTGCCCATGGCCGCCGTCGCAGAGCCCGCCATGAGCATTCTGCGCCGCCAACTGCTGACGGCGTTCGGGGCGCTTCTGATCTTCCTGCCGATCATGGCGTTCGCAGTGCGCAAGGCGCTTGGGCCCATCGGCAAGCTGACCGAGGCCGCGCGCCTGGCCAGCTCGCGCAAGCTGGATCTGCGCATCGAGGTGAACACCGGCGATGAGCTGGAGATGCTCGCCAACGCCTTCAATCGGATGTTCGCGCGGCTGGACGCGTCCATGAAGCGGGTTCACCGCCTGGCCTATGTGGACATGGTCACCGAGCTGCCCAATCGCGAACGCTTCCGCAAGGAAGTCGAGCGCGTCAGCCGCGAGGCCGCCGAATCCGGCCATGAGGGCGCGATTCTGTTCCTGGATCTCGACCGGTTCAAGCGGGTCAACGATTCCCTTGGCATCGGCGAAGGCGACCGGTTGCTGGAAGCCGTCGGCCGGCGTCTGCGCGAAGCGGCGCGCGGCTGGGACCTGTCCAATGGCGCGGAGGGCGCGGAGCCGTCCATGGTGGCGCGCCTGGGCGGGGACGAATTCACTGTGCTCATGCCGAAGCTGCGCGACGGGACGGACGCGGCGAGGCTGGCCCGTCGGATCATCGACGCGGTCCGGCGCCCGTTTGAAATCTCCGGCCATCAGGTCTTCCTGGGCATCTCGGCGGGCGCGGCGGTCTTCCCCCGCGACGGCGCCGATCCGGAAACCCTGTTGCGCCATGCCGACCTCGCCATGGCGGCGGCCAAGCGCAATGGCGGGAACGCCTGCGAATTCTTCGAAACCAGCATGAACCAGAGCGCCTTCGAGCGCCTGGTGCTGGAAAGCGAATTGCGCGAGGCCGTGCGAGAGGATCAGCTGGTGGTGTACTACCAGCCCAAGGTCGGCATGCATGGCGGCGCGATCGCCGGCGCCGAGGCGCTGGTGCGGTGGAACCATCCCACGGCCGGTCTTCTGTCGCCGGGCGCCTTCATCCAGGCGGCTGAGGAATGCGGCCTGATCGGTGAGATCGGCGACTGGGTGCTGCGCCGGGCGTGCCGGGAGACCGCCGCGCTGGCCGCCCAGGGCCTGTCAGTCCCGGTCGCGGTCAATGTCTCTGCGATGCAGTTCGAAAGCGAAGGCTTCGCCCAGTCGGTCCTGGACGTCCTGGAGGAGACTGGTCTGCCGCCGGAAATGCTGGAGCTGGAGCTGACCGAGTCCACCGCCATGCGCGATCCCGAGCGGGTCATCGCCCAGATCGCCCCGCTGCGTGATATCGGCGTGACCTTCGCCATCGACGATTTCGGCACCGGCCATTCCAGCCTGTCCTATCTGACCCGCATGCCGTTTGACGTGTTCAAGATCGACCAGAGCTTCGTGCGCGACATGAGCAAGGACCATCACGCCCGCATCGTGGTCGAGACGATCCTGGCCATGGCCAGGTCGCTGAAGCTGAAGACCGTGGCGGAAGGGGTTGAAACCGCTGAACAATATGTCGCCTTGCGTGATCTCGGCGCCACCCTGGCCCAGGGCTATCTGTTCGGCCGGCCCATGCCCATGGACGATCTGGAAGAGTTCGCCCGGGCTGATGCCGGCGCCAAGGTGAGCGCGGCCGCGGGCTGAGGCTTTCAAGCCAGGGTGCGTGGCAGAAATATCACGTGCAAATCCTTTCCGGAATTTAATTGCACAAGGCCCGCGTCTTGTGGCACAAATGCACCTGCAGGCGGTTTTCGCCGCCTGCTCCTGGATCAGCGCCGTCCCCCCGCGGCTTCCCAGGAACGACCAGCGCCGGCATCCCCATCCGGCGCGCCGCAGTGTCCTCACCCCGGGACCGAAGAGCGGCCACAAGACGCGCCCGGCGGTTCCCCCGACCGCCGGGCGCTATCCTTTCGGGTCCTACCCTCGCGTCCGCTCGGGTCTCGCTCACATCGCCGGATGCAAATCAGGGCGAGGCGCGCTAGACAGCGGCCATGACGTTTTATGACGACGAGCCGACTCCGAGCGGGACCGAAGACGAAATCGCGCGCCTGCTGGATGAGATCCCGCTCTTGTACAAGGCCAAGGCGTTTGCGGAGTCCGTGACCGACCCGGCTTTCTTCTCGCGTCTGGGCGAGCCGCTGGATCGCCGCGAGCAGGCCCTGGCGCGCGCCTATCTGGACGGGCTGGGGTTTCCCGACGCGGAAGGCGCGTCCCTCGGCGACTGGTCGGACGCCGTGGCCGCGGCCGAGGCGCTGGACCGCGATCCCATGGCCTGGGAGGCCGAGGAGATGCTGCGGACCGGCCTTGTCGACCAGGTGCTCCAGCGCCTGGATGACGAGGCGCTGCAGATGGCGCTCTCCCTGGTCGCCTCCAAGATCGGGGACGCGGCCCGCGACGCCGCCGAAGCCAGCGCGGCGCTGGACGATGTCTATGACGAGGCGGTGGTCAACGCCGCCGCCGGCGGTCTCGTGCAGGCCGCCCACGGTGCGGCGCTGGTGATCCTGGCTGAAGCCGAGGACGATGATCCGCCCCATCCCTTTCTCGCGCGCGGGCGCCTGTTCGTGCGCGGGCGCTGGCCCGTGGGCGTGGCCGGCGCGACCTACAACATCCTTTAGGACAAGGAGGCGCGCGCCATGGCCGGCCTGACCCTCGCCACGTGGAACATCAATTCAGTGCGCCTGCGCCATCCCCACATCGCGCGCTGGGCCGACGAAGCCCAACCCGACGTGATCTGCCTCCAGGAGATCAAGTGCCAGCCGGACCAGTTTCCGCGCAAGGAGTTCACGGCCATGGGCTATCCCCATGTCCATGTGCGCGGCCAGAAGGGCATGCATGGCGTGGCCATCGCCTCGCGCCTGCCCATCGAGGAGCTTGACGATCACAAGATCTGCCCCAGGGGCGAAGCGCGCTTCCAGCGCGTGAAGATCGAAGGGATCGAATTCCAGAATTTCTACATCCCCGCCGGCGGCGACGAGCCCGATCCGGAAACCAATCCGCGCTTCAAGCACAAGCTGGATTTCCTGGACGCGCTGGAAGCCTACGCCCGCAAGCGCTCCATGGAAGACGCCGACATCGTGCTCGTGGGCGATCTCAACATCGCCCCGCGCGAACATGACGTCTGGTCCCACAAGCAGCTTCTGAAAGTGGTCTCCCATACCCCGGTGGAGGTGGACGCGCTGGACCGGGTGCTGAGCGCGGGAGACTTCATCGATGTCGCCCGGGCGCTGATCCCGGAGCCGGAGAAGCTCTACACCTGGTGGAGCTATCGCAATCGCGACTGGCGCAAGTCCAATCGCGGCCGGCGCCTCGATCATATCTGGGTCAGCCCGAGCTTGCGCGGCCCCGCCCTCGCCGGCGGCCCCGGCGCCTTCGAGATCTGGGAGAACACCCGCGACTGGGAAAAACCCTCAGACCACGCGCCGGTGACGCTGCGATTGCGGGTGTAGGGCTCAGCTGACCGCTTCGATCGCCTCCACCAGCCGCGCCAGATCCGCCTCGCTCGACAGGCTGTGATCGCCGCTCTTGCTCAGATGCAGCGTGACGTCGGCGCTTTGCAGGGCCTCCATCGTGCGTACGGCATGGGTCCAGGGCACATCGGGGTCGGCGTAGCCTTGAAGGATGCGCACGGGGCAGGTGACGGGGATGGGCGCGTTGAGGATCGACCACTGGCGGCCGTCTTCGATCAGGCGCTTCGTGATGGCGTAGGGCGGGCCGTAGGCGCTGGGCGCCATCCACTTCCCCTCGGTTTGAATCGCTTCGCGGACATGCAGGGGGAAGGTCTCCCACATGAGCGCTTCGGTGAAGTCGGCGGCCGGCGCGATCAGGACCAGGGCCTTCACCCGATCCGGCCGCGCCATGGCCGCCAGCAGCGCCATCCAGCCGCCCATGGACGAGCCCACGAGGATTTGCGGGCCGTCCGTCGCCTCATCCAGCACCGCCAGGGCGTCCTCGCGCCAGCGGGTGATGGTGGCCTCCTCCCAGTCGCCGGATGAGGCGCCGTGGGCGAAATAGTCGAAGCGGGTGAAGGCGCGGCCGGTTTCGGCCGCCCACGCATCCAGATGCGTCGCCTTGGTCCCGGTCATGTCCGACAGGAACCCGCCCAGAAACAGGACGCCCGTATCGGCCTTGTGACCAGCTCCGGCGCGCCGCCGGACGGCGAGCTCATGGCCGCCGTCGCGGGGCAGGGTCAGGGTCTGTTCGCTCATGGCCGCCTCTCTACGATTGCGCGTCAGGCCTATCTGAACCCGCGCACGGGGCTGGACAAGGCGGGCCTGTGGTGGTCAGACGCGCGTCCATGAATATTCTTCAGGTCATTCCCGAGCTCGACGCCGGCGGCGCGGAGCGCACCACGATCGAGGTCGCGCAAGCCGTGGTGAACGCGGGCGGGCGCTGTCTCGTCGCCAGCCGGGGCGGGCGCCTGGAGGCCGATCTCAAGGCTGCCGGGGGCGAGCTGGTGCGCCTCGACATGAAGACCAAGAACCCGCTGACGATCTGGCGCAACGCGGCGCGTCTGGCCGACGTGATTGGGGCCGAAGGCGTCGATCTGGTCCACGCCCGCTCGCGCGCGCCGGCCTGGAGCGCGAAATGGGCGGCGCAACGCACCGGCAAGCCCTTCGTGACGACCTATCACGGAACCTATAATGCGAAGACCGCGCTGAAGCGCGGCTACAACGCGGTGATGGCCTCCGGCGACCGGGTGATCGCCAACTCCCAATTCATCGCCGACCATGTCCGCGCCGAGCATGACGTGCGCGAAGACCGGCTGCGCGTGATCCCGCGCGGGGTGGATGTCGGCCGGTTCGATCCTGTCGCCGTCTCGCCGGACCGGGTGCGCGCCCTGCGCCAGAGCTGGGGTGTGCGCGATTCAGAAACGCTGATCCTGCTGCCGGGCCGTCTGACCGAATGGAAGGGCCAGGCCTTCTTCATCAAGGTTCTCGAAGGGCTGGACCGGGAGACGATCACGCTGGTCTGCCTGGGCGATGCGCAGGGCCGCCTCGATTATGCGCGCCATCTGGGCGAGGAGGCCCAGGCGATCGGGCTCGCCTTCGACATGCCCGGCCACGAAGCCGACATGCCCGCCGCCTACATGGCCGCCGACCTTGTGGTCTGCCCCTCGCTGGAACCTGAGGCCTTCGGGCGCACGGCCGCCGAGGCGCTGGCCATGGGCAAGCCGGTGATCGCCGCGGCCCACGGCGGCGCGCTGGAGGTGATCGATCCGTCCGTCGCCGGACAGCTGGCCGCGCCGGGCGATCTCGGCGCCTGGCGCGCCGCTGTCACCGAGGCGCTTGGCGAGGATGCGGCTGTTCGCGAGGCGCGCGGCGAGGCGGGGCGTTCGCGCATCACCTCGCAGTTTTCTGCTGCGGCGCTGCAAGAGGCCACCTTGCGGGTCTACCGCGAGCTTCTAGAGTAGCGCCATGCTCGGGTCCGACAGCCAGAAAGACCAGATCCTGGTCCTCCATGACGGTGATCTCACCGAAACGGTGCGCATGCTTGCGCCGGCGCGCCGGATTCGCGAACACCACCGCAAGGCCCGGATCACGCTGCTGTGCGGCGAGGACTTCGAGAGCCTTCTCAAGCACTGCCCCTATTTCGACGCCGTCGAGCCGACGCTCGCCGAGGCCGCCGGGCGCAATTTCTTTGACCGGATCAAGGCCGCGCGAAATTCGCGCTTCTCGGTGATCTATGATCTCGGCGCCGGCGGCGCGGCGGGCAAGATCAAGCGCGCGGCGCGCTTTTCCGGCGGCAAGTGGATCGATGCGGCCAATCCCGGCAAGGCGCCGGGCCATCCGCTGGACGTCTATGCGGCCAATCTTGCTGCAGCCGGCCTGGGCGGCCCGGCTTCGATCCAGCTGGGCGCTGGGGATGCGCCGAGTGTGGACTGGGTGGATTTCGTGGCCAAGCAGTCACGCACGCTGGATCCGGCCTATTTCGGACTGCAGGGCGCCTTCGCCCTGTTCGCCCCGGCTGGTGATGACAGCCCGCCCGCCCAGCGCTGGCCCAAGGAACGCTGGGCCTCCCTGGCCGACCAGCTGCAGGAAAAGGGTCTGGAGCCGGTCATCGTCGGCGGGCCGTCGACCCGGGAGCTCGGGCGCTATGTCGCCCACATGGTGCCGGGCGCGCGCGACCTGACCGGCCGGGCGAACCTTGTTCAGCTCGCCGGACTTGGCCGGAACGCGTCAGGGGCCTTCGGTGAAGACGTGCCGCTCCTGCACCTGATCGTGGCCGCCGGCGCCCCGGCGGTGTTGTTCCACCCCGGCGATACCGCGCCGGTGGAGCGCGCCCCGCGCGGGCCGGAGCCCACAGTGCTCATGCACGCGCCGACGCTGGCTCAGATCAGCGCCCCTGAGGCGGTGCAGGCCTTGCGCTGCGCGGGCGGCTTTGATCGCGGCGCGGCTGCGGCGTGAGCGCCTTGATCGACCAGCCCTGTTTAAGATATTCGCTGTTTCCCGCGTTTCAGATGAGCTATTCTGAGCGTTCAATCAACCGCAGTCGCCATGGAGAAGACGCATAGCCCGACGTCCGCACGCCGCGCCGCCGCCCAAGAAGGAAGGCCCGCGCATTAACCGGGAGATCCGCACCGCCCGGGTGCTCCTGATCGATGAAACTGGAGAAAAGCAGGGCGAGATGCCCATCGAGGCCGCGCTGGAAGCCGCGTCCGAGGCCGGGCTCGACCTGGTCGAAGTCTCGCCCAACGCCAATCCGCCCGTCTGCAAGATCGTCGATTACGGCAAGCTGAAGTATCAGGAGCAGAAGAAGAAGGCCGAGGCCAAGAAGAAGCAGAAGACCCAGGACGTCAAAGAGATCAAGATGCGTCCGAACATCGACATCCACGATTACCAGGTCAAAACCAAAGCCATGACCCGGTTTTTCGAGGAAGGTGACAAGGTCAAGGTCACGCTGCGCTTCAGAGGCCGGGAAATGGCCCACCAGGATCGCGGCATGGACGTCATGCAGCGCGTGAAGGCCGACTTCGAAACGATGGCCAAGGTCGAGATGGAGCCCAAGCTCGAGGGCCGTCAGATGATCATGGTGATGTCGCCGCGTTGATGACGCGGCGGCTCACCCTGCGCGCCCTGGCGCTGTGCACGGTCGCTGCGGGCGTGACGCTGTCGGCGTGCGAGACCGCGCCTCCGCCTCCGCCGCCTCCACCGCCGCCCCCCATGGCGCCGCCGCCTCCACCCCCGCCTCCACCGCCTGGACCGGCGCCGGTTGCGGCGACGGCCTCCGCTCTGGAGCTGACCCTTTACACCGGCGGGAGGATTCCGGTTGAGGGCGCAGCGCCGGGCTGCGCTGGGTTCATTCCCGGCCCCGAGGCCGGCTACCGGATCACGGGCGACGGGAGCCGGGCGATCGAGCTGGCCCTGAGCGCAGAGTTCGACGTGCAGCTCGTCATCGATGATGGCGGCGGCGACGTGCGTTGCACCCGGGCCGGCCGCCGTGTGGAGGCCGCGTTGGGGCCGCGGGGCGGCATCGTATGGGCCGCCTCGGACACCTCCGGGATCCGAACCGCCAGTCTCGAAATCCGTCTGAGCGGGACAGGTCCTGTCTCAAGCAGCGCCCGGGACGTCGAGCCGGTCCGGTGATTGCGGGCTGTCTGGCTTTGGCGCTGGCGCTGGCCGCCGGCGGGCAGGCGGGCCAGACCACCCCGTCACCCTTCGAGCTTGTCCGCGCGCAGGCCCGGCTTTCCGGCATCTACGAGCGGATCGATGCAGGCGCCTTCGCGGATGCGGCGCGGCAGGCCGAGGCTGCGGAAGCGGCTGCGCCCAGCGCCGCGCTGCGATCGGAGGCCGCCTTCCTGCTGGCCACGGCGCGGCTGCGGCTCGGCGATGCGCCGGGCGCGCTTCAGGCCGCGGCCCGGGCTGACGGCCATGACCCGATCGGTGTCCTCACCCTTCTGGGGGACGCGGCCCTGCGCTCCGGCGATGTTTATGGCGCCGCAGACCGGTTCGCTGAAGCGTTTGAACGCGCCGAGGCGCAGGGCCGGGCGGAGGCGCCGGGCCTTCTCGCCTCCCTGGCGTCTGCGCGCCTGGCCGGCGGCGATCCTCAAACAGCCCTGCGCCTGAGCGAGGCGGCGCTGCAGCGCATGCCGGAGGGCGAGGCGGTGCAGCGCCTGTTCGCTGCAGAGGTCCGCGCTGTCGCGCTGGACCGGCTTGGAGCGCCGCTGGACGCCGCGCAGGCCTTCGACGCCATCGCCCTCACGCGCGCCAGCCTGCAGGGCGCAGACCATCCCGCCACCTTGTTCGCCGCATTCAACGCGGCCTCCGCCCTGTTTGAAGGGCGACGCTTCCAGAACGCTCTGGAGCGCCGGGAGGCCCTGCTTCTGCGCACGGTCGCGGCGCTGGGAGAGGATCATCCGCTCACCGCCCTGGCCCTGGAGAACGCAGCGGAATCACGAAGCGAGGCTGGCCTGGCCGCAGCGGCCGGAGACGCCCACGCCCGTGCAGTAGCCATCTACGCCTCCGCGCCTGGAGCGGGCGGGGCCGCCGGGGCGCGGGCGCGCTCGGCCTATGGCCTGCATCTGCTGGAGACCGGGGCGCCTCGCCCGGCCCTTGGCCAGCTGCGCCTGGCGTTCCAGGCTGCGCCGGACGGGTTCGCCGACGCTGGAGAAATCGACCGGCGCGAGGCCGCACGGCGTCTGGTCGAAGCCGCCTACGCGGTCGCGTCACAGCGCTAGCGCGATGCGCGGCGCATCGCCGCGCTTGAGGCTCGTTCAGCTCCGGTTCACTGGCGCCCTGCCCTGTTTTGGTCGTAATATTTCAGCTCAATAGAAACACAAGGGTTCATAAGGACCTGTCATGGGGAGACGAAATTGAGATTGACACGCCTTGCCATCGCTTCGTGCGCCGCCGCAGCTGCGTTGACCGGTCCCGCCATCGCCCAGGACTTCACCGAGCCGCCTGCGTTCGGATCGGTGACCCTGAACGCCGGCTTCCTGCCTGATCCCCATGTGCGCAATCTGACCGCCGGCGGCGCCATCCGCGCCCAGGACCGTTTCTCCAGCTGCCGGGGCTATATCGCCAACGCGCCCGACTATTCAGTGTACTACAGCGCCGGCTCCTCGCCGCTCATCTTCACCGTGGATTCCGATCGCGACACGACGCTGGTCATCAACGGTCCGGATGCGAGCTGGTATTGCGATGACGACGGCGCGCAGAGCCCTCTGAACCCGATGGTCCGCTTCAACAATCCGCAGTCCGGCCGCTACGACGTCTGGGTCGGGACCTATTCCTCGGGAACCGGCGTGCCGGCGACGCTGTTCGTTTCGGAGATCGGCGAGTTCACGCGCCAGTCGGCCGGGGTCAGCAGGCAGGCCCGCCTGTCGTCCGGCCTCGACATCTCCCGCGCTGCACGGTTCGGAAACGCCTCGCTCAATGGCGGTTTCCTGCCCGATCCCTATGAGCGTTCGGTCACCGCCGGCGGCCCGGTGTCGATCTCCGACGCCGTCGGCGGTCAGGCCTCGGGCACGTGCCGGGGGTACACCACCACCGAGCCGACGCTTCAGCTCAGCTATAACGGCGGTTCGAACCTGTTCATCTACACCGACGGCGATGCGGACACGACGCTCGCCATCAACGGCCCTGACGGGCGCTGGCACTGTTCCGACGATGAGATCGGGACCGACGCCGGCATCGCCTTCTATGGCGGTCAGAGCGGGGTATACGACATCTATGTCGGGACATACTCGCGCGGCGACCGCCAGACACGACTTCGCATCTCGGAGATCGAGATGGGATACGCCCCCATGGGCAAATAGGCTTGGACCCGCGCGCCCGGGACAGGCGTGCGTGCGGCTCTCAAGACGGCCCCGGCCTCACCTGGGCGGAGCTGAACTTTAGGAACTGGGACGCAAAGAAAGGTTTCGTCATGATGAAAATGTTTACCGGTGCGGCTATCGCCGCCCTCGCCCTGGCCGGCGCTGCTTCGGCGCAGGACTACTCACTGAGCCCGTCATACGGCTCGGTGTCTCTGGGGGGCGGGTTTACTCCGGACCCCTATACCGTCAACCTTCAATCGGGCGGGTCCATCGACGCCAGCTCGCGCATCGGCGGAAGCTGCCGCGGCTATATCGCCAATGCGCCGGACTTCCGGCTGAACTTCTCGGCCGGCTCCCTGCCGCTGATCCTCTCGGTGGCGTCTGGCGCTGATACGACGCTGGTCGTCAACGCACCGAACGGCCAGTGGTATTGCGACGACGATGGCGGCAACGGCCTGAATCCGTCGCTGCGCTTCGGTTCGCCCATGTCCGGCCAGTATGACATCTGGGTCGGCACTTATGGCGGCAGCTCGCTGCAGAACGCCACACTGCATATCTCAGAGCTTTACAGCCAGTAAGGCTTGCGAGCTTGAGGCCCGGCGCCTGCGCGCCGGGCCTTTTCTTTTCTGTCTTTGAGGGGATGCATACACCATGAACCACGCCATCAAGACCACTGCGGTCAGCCTGATCGCGCTCGCCGCCGCGGCGCCGGGCGTATCCGCGCAATCCTTCGGCGGGCCGCCCGCCTATGGCGAGATCGTCTACCGTTCCGGCGAGGCTCCGGTGAGCGCCAATGTCCGCGCCGGCGGCGCAATCTCCGCCGACCGCCTGAACGGCGACTGCTGGGGTTACATCAACGAATCCCCGAGCCTGGTCCTGGACCTGCGCGCCGGTGGGCCGGTCTTCATCGCCGGCGCCTCCGACGAGGACACGACCCTGATCGTGCGCGCACCGGATGGCTCGGTCACCTGCGACGATGACGGCGCGGGCTATCCCCATCCCGGTGTTTCGTTCCAGGATGCAGCGCCGGGCCGGTATGAGATCTGGTTTGCGACCTACGGCGCCGGGGTCGGCTACCCGGCCGGCGCAATCCACGTCTCCAGCACCGAATTCATCACCTCCAACCCGTTCACCCAGGCGCCGAACCCGGCCCTGCCCGCCGAGACGACTCTGCGGCTGACCGCCGGCTTCGCCAACGACCCGCGCCGTATCGACGTGTCGGCTGGCGGCGAGGCGGGGCTGGACCTGCTCGATGGCTCCTGCCCGGGCTTTGCGGACGAGGCGCCGGACGCGGAGATCGATTATCGCGCCGGCAATTTCGACCTGTTCTTCCTTCTGGAGACCGAGGGCGATTCCACCATCGCGGTGCGCAGCCCGTCCGGCGAGATGTCCTGCAATGACGACCAGCAAGGTCTCGACGCCGGCGTCATGTTCAGCGAGCCCGAAAGCGGGCGCTACCTGGTCTGGGCCGGGGAGCTCGGCCCGCGCGGCGCGCGGGAGGTTGGCGTCCTGTCCGTGTCCGAGATCGGCTTCAACGGCGTGGACAACCGCCTGGACGTCACCGAGCCGGCCGTGTTCGGCTCCGGCCGGCTGGAGGCCGGCTTCCTGCCGGATCCGTTCGAGGTCGCCGTAGACGCCGGCGGACCGCTGGACGCTGACCGCGGGCTGGGCGACGCGGTCGTCGCTGAAGGGTATTGCGCCGGCTATGTCACGCGCGCGCCGAGCTACGAGCTGACCTATGAGGCGGGAAGCTTCCCCCTCTTCATCTCCGCTGAAAGCGCCCGGGACGCCACCCTGGTCGTGAATGCGCCTGACGGGGCCTGGTACTGCAACGACGATTACGAAAGCCTCGATCCGGGCCTGGAATTCTCCTCGCCCCAGTCCGGCGTCTACGACATCTATGTGGGGACCTACGGCTCCGGCGATACGTCTCCGGCCATGCTTCGCATCTCCGAGCTCAGCGCCGGTCCTGCATCGACCCCGCTTGACCTGTCATTGCCGGCGACCGCTGGCGATTACAGCCTGGAAGCCGGCTTCCTGCCGGATCCGTTCCGGATCGAGGTGATGGCCGGCGGGACCGTCGACGCCGACGAGAACGGCGCCGGCGATGACGACATGTACTGCGCCGGCATGGTGACCGCAGCGCCGACGGTCGAGCTGAACTGGACCGGCGATGGAGGACCGCTCAGCCTGTTCATCGAGTCCGACGTCGACACCACGCTTGTGGTCAACATGCCCGACGGCTCATGGATGTGCGATGATGACGGCGGGGTCGGGTTCGACGCCGCGCTGGAGTTCGAAAGCGCGCCCAGCGGCGTCTATGACATCTATGTGGGGCGTTTCTCGGGAACCGACACCTCGCCTGCGGTCCTGAATGTCTCCGAGTTCGAGGCGCCCCGGGACGACTGGAACGAATAGGCTGCGCCGGCGCCGGGCTCATCCGGCGCCGGAACGCCTTGCGTTTCGGGCGCAGAGGCGTATAACGCCCGCTCCTAAATCACCGGCCCACCCGGCCCATTCGACATGCCGGGCGGCCGCGAACGCGATTTTGAGGGGTTAAACACCTCAAATGAAAGGAGAGCGAAATGTCGAAGATGAAGACCAAGTCGGGCGCCAAGAAGCGCTTCAAGGTCACGGGTACCGGTAAGGTGCTGGCCGCCCAGGCGGGCAAGCGCCACGGCATGATCAAGCGCACGCCGAAGCAGATTCGGCAGAAGCGCGGCACCACGGCTCTGTCCGAGCCGGATGCGCGCATCGTCAAGCGCAGCTACATGCCCTACAACCGCTAAGCGGTTGTCGTTCCAGAATATTTAAGGAGAACGACCGATGTCCCGTGTTTCGTCCGGTCCCGCGCGCCACGCGCGCAAGCGCAAGATCATCAAGGCCGCCAAAGGCTATTACGGCCGCCGCAAGAATACCTTCCGCGTCGCCAACCAGGCGGTCGAGAAGGCCGGCCAGTACGCCTATCGTGACCGCCGCGCCAAGAAGCGCGTGTTCCGCGCGCTGTGGATCCAGCGCATCAACGCGGCTGCGCGCCTGAACGGCCTGACCTACGCCACCTTCATGAACGGTCTGACCAAGGCCGGCGTGGAGCTGGACCGCAAGGTGCTCGCCGACCTCGCCGTGCGCGAGCCGGAAGCCTTTACCTCGCTGGCCGAGCAGGCCAAACAGGCGCTGAGCTAGAGCAGACCGCTCTTTTCGAGATCAAAGCGCCCGCCTGGCCCCAGCCAGGCGGGCGTTTTTGTTTCGCCGCACCGCCCCCACCCCGACCCTCCCCCATGGGGGAGGGGGAAAGCCCGGACGCGACCCTTGAGCTGACTCATGATCAGCCCTTGTGAAGGCAAGCGCCCCATCTCCCTCCCCTTGAGGGGAGGGCCGGGGTGGGGTGATCGCGATCTAGGTCGGAGCGCAGGCTCTCAAGCCGCCAGACTCAAAGCCATCGGCGCTTAAGCAAGCCACCGCCCTTTTCCCGCCCCGCCCCCTCGTCTAAACAGCCCCGACCGTCCTCAGAAACTCCGGATCCGCCATGACCGAAGCCGCCGCCCTCACCGAGCTGGAATCCCTTCTCAGCGCTGATATCGACGCCGCCGGCGACCTCGCCGCCCTCGACCAGGTGCGTGTCTCGGCGCTGGGCAAGAAAGGCGAAGTGTCCCTGAAGATGCGTGAGCTGGGCAAAATGAGCCCGGATGAGCGCCAGGTCATGGGACCGGCCCTCAACGGCCTGCGCGACCGACTGAATTCGGCGATCGAGGCGAAGAAGACCGCTCTCGAAGCCGCCGCCCTGAACGCCGCGCTCGCCAGCGAGACGGTGGATGTGACGCGGCCTGTGGCGCGGATCCGCCCCGGCGCCTTGCATCCCGTCAGCCAGGTCATGGAGGAGCTCGCCGTCATCTTCGCCGACATGGGCTTCAAGGTGGCCGAGGGCCCCGATGTCGAGGACGACTTCCATAACTTCACCGCGCTGAACTTCCCCGAAGACCACCCGGCGCGCGACACCCACGACACGTTCTTCATGCAGGCGGGTGAGGGCGAGACGCCGAAAGTGCTGCGCACCCACACCAGCCCCGTGCAGATCCGCACCATGATGAGCGAAACTCCGCCCATCCGAATCATTGCGCCGGGCCGGGTCTATCGTTGCGACTGGGACCAGACCCACACGCCGATGTTCCATCAGGTCGAGGGCCTCGTGATCGACAAGGAGACCCATATGGGTCACCTGAAAGGCTGTCTGATGGATTTCGTCGGCGCGTTCTTCGAGACCGACGAGGTGGAGGCCCGCTTCCGCCCCCACCACTTCCCCTTCACCGAGCCGAGCGCGGAGATGGACGTGCGCTATGAGCGCGTCGGCGATGCGGTGAAGGTCGGCTCCGGTGACAAGTGGATGGAGATCCTGGGCTGCGGCATGGTCCATCCCAACGTGATCCGGTCCTGCGGGCTGGACCCCGAGGAGTATCAGGGCTTCGCCTTCGGCATGGGCGTGGATCGTCTGGCCATGCTGAAATACGGCATGAGCGATCTGCGCCCGTTCTTCGAACCGGATGTGCGCTGGACGCGGCATTATGGGTTCTCGCCGCTTCTGCAGGCGAACCTGGCGACGGGGCTGAGCTAGGGCCGTGAGCGATCAACCCTCATCCTTGCGCCTGCGCTTTGAAACCATCGGCTCCATCGCGGCCATCGTGGTGGGCGTGATCGCGCTGTTCGTCAGCTGGGATCAAGCCCGGGTCATGCGCCAGGACATCCGCGCCAGCGTCTGGCCGGCCCTGCAGGTGCAGGGCTTTGTAGATACGGCGCAGGGGCTCGCCCTGGGTCTGCGCGTCGAGAACGCCGGGGTCGGCCCGGCTCTGATCGAACGCATCACCGTGAAGCAGGACGGCGTTGTGGTCACCGATATCGACGATTTGCGCAGCCGCATCAATGAAAGCGCGGACTTGTCCTTCGACACCGCAACCGGCCGCGTGCTCGCCGCTGGCGCGGAGTTCCAGCCCTTCGCGTTCCGCACCGACGATCCGGGCGCCCTGCTCGGCGTGGACGGCCCCGTTGATACATTGAGGGCCAGCCGGGCGTTTTCCGGCTGGACGGCGGAGCTTTGCTACTGCTCAAGCCTGGGCGATTGCTGGACGGCCGACATGACCACCAACCCGCCGGCTGAGGCCGACAGCTGCGACGCCGAAGATGCGAGCGCGCTCTAAACCGCCATATGATTGAGATCGACCGATGAAATTCACGCTTTCCTGGCTCGCCGACCATCTCGACACCGACCTGACGCTCGATCAGTTGGACGAGGCCATGACCATGGCCGGTCTGGAGATCGAGGATATCGATAACCCGGCCGACACGCTGGCCGCGTTCACGGTGGCGCACGTGAAGGCCGCCGAGCCTCATCCAGACGCCGACCGGCTGCGCGTGTGCACGGTGGACACGGTCGATGGCGAGAAGCAGATCGTGTGCGGCGCGCCGAACGCGCGCGAGGGCATGACGGCGATCTACGCCCCGCTGGGGACCTATATCCCGGGTCTCGATTTCGCGCTGGACAAGAAGCCCCGCAAGATCCGGGGCGTGGAGAGCCAGGGCATGCTCTGCTCGGTCAAGGAGATCGAGGCGGGCGAGGACCATGACGGCATCGCCGATCTGGAAGGCGACTGGCCGGTCGGAACTCCGGCGGCGAAGGCGCTGGGCCTCGACGATGCGGTCATCGATTTCGAGGTGACGCCGAACCGGCCCGACTGGCTGGGCGTGTACGGCATCGCCCGTGATCTCGCCGCCGCCGGCGCCGGCCGGCTGATCTCCAAGCCGGTCGAGCCGGTGAAGGGGCAGGGCGCCTGCCCGATCCGGATCGAGCTGGACTGGCCGGAAGCCTGCCCGGTCTTCGCCGGGCGCGTGATCAAGGGCGTCAAGAACGGGCCCTCGCCGGACTGGATGCAGGCGCGCCTGAAGGCCATCGGCATCAATCCGAAGAACCTGCTGGTCGACGTGACCAACTATGTCTCCTTCGACCGCGCCCGGCCGCTCCACGTCTATGACGTAGCGAAGATCGGCCCGGTGATCCGGGCGCGCAAAGGCGCGGGCGAGGCCGACACGTTCGAGGCGCTCGACGGGGAAACCTACACGCCGGCCGCCCACCATTGCGTCATCGCCGATGATGAGCGCTGCCTCGGTTTCGGCGGCGTGATGGGCGGCGCGGCGTCCGGCTGCACGCTGGAGACCACCGACGTCTTTATCGAGAGCGCCTGGTTTGATCCCGCAATCACACGCGTCACGGCGCGTGAGACCGGCATCGACTCCGACGCCAAGTATCGCTTCGAGCGCGGCGTCGATCCGGAAAGCGTGCGCGACGGGATCGAGCTCGCGACCGCGCTGATCCTTGATTATGGCGGCGGAACGGCGAGCGAAGTGACGGTCGCGGGCGAGGCCCCGGCGCGGCCGGACCCGGTGGCGTTTGATCCCGCGCGCGTGGAAAAGCTGCTTGGGCTGGCGCTGGGCGAGGACCGAATCGAGGACATCCTTGTCAGCCTCGGCTTCTCGATCGAGCGCGGCTCGCCCTGGACGGTGTCGGTTCCCAGCTGGCGGCGCGACGTCAGCCAGGCGGCGGATCTGATCGAGGAGATCGCGCGTATCGCGGGCTATGACCAGCTGCCGGTCATCCCCTTCACCCGCACGGCGGGCGAGCGCCTGGAGGCGCCGGCGACGGAGCTGCAGAACCGCGTGCGCGCCGCGCGGCGGGCGGCGGCCATGGCCGGGTATGACGAGGCGATCACCTGGTCCTTCTGCCGCCATGACGAAGCCGATCTGTTCGGCGGAACCGGCGAGGGCCTGAAGCTCGCCAACCCGATCAGTTCCGAGCTGGACGTGATGCGTCCCAGCGCGCTCGTGCATCTGATCAAGGCGGTGCAGAAGAGCGCCGACCGGGGCGTCGCCGATGCGCGCTATTTCGAGGCCGGTCCGATCTATCTCACCGATGCGCCGGACGGCCAGCGCACGGTTCTGGCGGCCGTGCGTCCGGTGCATGCCGGGCGCGACTGGCGCGGCGTGCAGGCGCCGGACGTATTCGACGCCAAGGCTGACGCGCTCGCCGTCCTTGAGGCGGCCGGCGTCGCGGCGGACAATCTCCAGATCAACGCTGAAGCGCGCGCCTGGTGGCATCCGGGCCGTTCCGGGGTGCTGCGCCTGGGTAAAAATGTGCTGGCCGAGTTCGGCGAAATCCACCCGAAGGTGCTCAAGGCGCTCGACGTGGACAGCCGCGTGCTGGCCTTCGAGGTGTTTCTCGAGGCTGTTCCGGCGGCCCGCAAGAAAGCGCTCAAGGCCAGGCCCGCGCTGAATCTTCCCGAGCTGAACCCGGTGCGCCGCGACTTCGCTTTCCTGGCGCCGGCGGATCTGGCCTCGGAAAGTCTCATCCGGGCGGTGAAGGGCGCCGATAAAGCGCTGATCGCCGATGTGGTTCTGTTCGATGTGTACGCCGGGCAGGGCGTTCCTGAAGGCCAGGTGTCTTTGGCCGTCGAGGTGGTGCTTCAGCCCACGGACAAGACCCTCACCGACAAGGAGATCGACGCGGTCTCCGCGCAGATCGTCGCCGCCGCCGGGAAAGCCGGCGCGAAGTTGAGAGGCTAGGCCATGGGCTTTCTGGCGATCTTCGTGGCGGTGTTTCTGGCCGAGCTGGGCGACAAGACCCAGATCGCCGCGGCGGGCTTCTCGGCTCAGCGCCCAGGTCAGGCGCTGCAGGTCTTCGCGGCCTCAAGCCTGGCGCTGGTCGCCTCAACGGCCATCGCGGTCTTCGTCGGTCAGATGGCGGGCGCGCACCTGGAGCGCCTGCCCCTGAAGCTGATCGCCGGCGTGATCTTCATCGTCCTTGGACTGCTCGCCATCGTCGAGCATTTCCGGGGCGCTTGACGCCTCAGCCAGTTTCCGGCCGGGTCACGCGCGGACCGAGATTCGAGATCACGTCCCGGGCGTCGAAGGCGGCGGGATCATCCGGCGCAGGACCGCGGCCGAACACGATTTCGGCCTGGGCTTCGTAGCGGGTGATCTCGCGCGTGCGCACCTCATTGTCCCAGAACGGATCGCGCCAGCCGTACCAGCCGTAGGTCGGGTGAAAATAGCGGTAGCGCATGCCGAAGGGGGAGTAGAAGGGGTCACCCGTAGTCACAGTGCGGCGGTCGCTTTCCGTGTCCCGGCGTACGAGTACGAAATGGTCGAAGCCCTGTTCCACGGTCAGCTCCGCAGCCCGGAACAGCAGGAAGGTCTCTACTGTTTCACGCTCGGTCAGGGAGTTGCCGCTGAAGCTGACCAGATACCGGTCGGATTCAATCGCGGTTTGTTCATAGCCGTATCCGCCCGAGGCTCCGCTCTGGTACGGCGTAGGGCCCCCGCAGGCGGCGAGCAGGGCGGCGGATGAAGCCAGAGCGACAAGGCGAAGCATGAGCAACTCTCCAATTCAGGATTCCGTCCCCTGCCGTTAAGTATGGTCCGTCTGGAACGCACTGGAAAGGGCGGGCGCGGGATGGGGGGTGGAGGAAGTCAGAACGTGGACCGAAGGGCTCTCGCCCAGGCCGGCCGTCTCGCGCAGGAGGCGTTCGTTCGCGACAGTGTTCTGGCTGACCCGCTCGCGGAGGCGGTGCTGGAGCGCGCCTTGCGCCTTGGGGTTCGCGACTGGGCGCTCGCCGCCGGCGCGGTCTACCAGAACGTCTGGAACGCCCTCACCGGGCGTCCAGGCGGCCATGGCGTGCGCGATTATGATCTTGCCTATTGCGATGTCGCCGACCTCAGCTGGGAGGCCGAGGACGCGGTCATCAGGCGCGCCGCCACCCTGTTTCATGACCTCGCCAGGCCGGTCGAAGTGCGCAACCAGGCCCGTGTGCATCTGTGGTTCGAGCAGAAATATGGAGAGGCCCGCGCGCCCGTGACCTCCATCGAGGCGGCGTTGCTCGGCTATGCAGCGCCCGCCCACATGGTGGCGGTCAGGATGGATGCCGACGGGGAGCTTGAGGTCCTGGCCCCCAACGGGATGCAGGACATGTTCGAGATGGTGATCCGCCCCGGCCGCGCGGCGGCCTGCACGCCGGATTTCATGGCGAAGGCGGCCCGCATGCAGGCGCAATGGCCCGAGCTGCGGGTCGAAACCGGACTATGACAGGGCGGCGGGCTTCGTTTACGATGGTTAACGAACCCGGCGCCGTCGCGCCGGGCTTGAGGGGCGGGTGAGGATCGTCATGGATATGGCCATGCGCAGTTTCGTGTTCGCCGGCGCCGTTGCGCTGGTGCTCGCCGCCGCGCTGGCCGGCTGGTGGGCGTTCGACCGATTCGGGCCTGACGGCGCCGCCCCGGACACGGATGACGGAATCATTTTCGATCGCGGCGCCTATGACGACCGTGAAGGGTCGGTTCGCGACGAGTTCGGCGGCTCCTCCTCCGCCGATGACCGCATCACGATCACGTCCGGCGAGGGGCTGTTCTCCGACGACATTTTCGACCGCCCTGAGGACAGGCGCGACTCTCAGCCCGGCTCGACCCGGTTCGGCACGGGGCCGCGCTTTGACTGGACCGGAGGATCGTCAAGCCGGGAGACCGCGGCTTTGCCGCGTGACACCGCCGCCGACCGCGTCGAAGCCGATTGCCGGATCCGCGGCGGCGGCTCCTATGCCTGCCGTTGCCTGGTGCGCCTGGCGCGCCGGGATCTCAGCGCGCCGGAGTTTGAATTCCTGTCGCTCGCCGATGAGCCGGAGCCCCGCTCCGAACGGCTGAACCAGGCCGGGATTGAGCTGACCGCTCTGACCGGGCTCTCGCTTCGGCTCGTCACCCTCGACGCCGAGGCGAAGCGGCGCTGCGGGGCTGGTCTGACCCCGTGAGGGCGCCGGGCCTCACTGCAGCCGGTACTCCACGTCCGCCCCTCGCCATTCGGCAGGTTTGACGAGCCCGGCATGGGCGACGCGCACGGTATGGATCACCGCCTCGATCTCGCGCCGCCAGAAGTCCAGAAACTGCATCAGACGCGGATAGTCCGGCGCCGCGTCGTAGGTCTGCCACAGGAAGGTCTGCAACAGGCCTGGATGATCGGGCAAATGGTACAGCACTTCGGCCGTGGTCAGCCGGGCGCCGTTCAGGGCGCGTTTGAAGTCAGGATCGACAGGCATGGGCTCCCCTCATGGTTCGATGTCCGGCGCTGCCGGAGATCAAAAGGGTTGACCCGCCCGCGCCGGTCAGGCAACAGGCTGCGCAAATATTTATGAATGAATTCTGTATTTTAGCAGCGCTCTAGTTCGGCTGCTGCTGGCGGATCGCCTCGTTGATCCGGCCGCGCAGGAGCAGAATGTCGATATTGTCCGGCCGCACCGCGCGCGCGGCTTCAGCATCGGACAGCGCACGGTCCAGGGCACCGAGCGCCAGACGCGCCTCGGCGCGCAGACGCAGGGCCTCGGCCCGGCCTGCCTCGGCGCTGGCGGTCTGAAGGGCGTCAGACGCGGCGCTTTCAGCAGCCCCGGCGTCGCTCAGCGCCAGCGCCGCCTGGGCGACGCCGCGTTTCAGGCCGGAGTCGCCGGGGGCGAAGTCCAGCCCGCGTTCGAAGGCGGCCCGGGCGTCCTGCGGCGCTTCGGCCAGCAGGAAGCCGTCACCGGCCTGACCGAACATGATCGCCCGGCTGGCGTCCGTCGCCGATACCGCCCCTTCCGCGGCCGCGCGCAGGCGCGAAGCTCCCGCCTCAGCCTGATCCAGAGCGATCAGCGCCAGCGAGACGCAATGCTCGGACGGCCAGCCGCCGCCCTGATGGCGCCAGGCGAGGGCTTCTTCGTAGGCGAGCTCGGCGTTCTGGCCGATCAGGGCCAGGCAGGCCTCATGGCGCTGGGCGGGATCGTCCATGGCGGCGACCTGCAGGGCGAGGGCGGCGAGAACGAGCGTCGGCATGGCGGTCTCCGGCTGATCAGGGTATGGGGACCTTAGCCTTGCAGCGGAGCTCCGGCCATGGGCCACACGCCGTCAATCTTGCTGATCGGTTTCGGGTATGTCGCAAATCACACAGCCCGGCGTCTCAGCACCCAGGGCTGGCGGGTTCTGGCGAGCACGCGCTCTGTTGAGACCGCCGCCGAAATCGGGTCGGCGGGCCATCACGCCGTTCTCGCCGATCCGGCAAGCGAGGAGGGCGCCTCTACGCTGCGTGCAGCGGCGGCTGATTGTGAAGCGATCGTCTCCAGCGTGCCGCCCGGTCCGGATGGTGATCCCGTCCTGCCGGCCCTGAACGAGGCGGACCTGACGGGCAAGCGCCTGATCTATCTGTCCACGACCGGCGTGTATGGCGACCGGGGTGGCGGCTGGGCGTTCGAGGCTGATCCGGTCACGCCCGGTCACGCCCGCTCGATCCGCCGGGCGCAAGCCGAAGCGGCCTGGCTTGAGCGAGGCGCGATCAGCCTGCGGCTGGGGGGCATCTACGGGCCGGGACGCAGCGCTTTTGACCGCCAAGCCGGTGAGCGGCCGGTGTTCGACAAGCCGGGACAGGTCTTCTCGCGCATTCATGTGGACGACATCGCCGCCGCCATCGAGGCCGCGCTGGCGCGCCCGGAGGTGACCGGGCCGGTGAACATCGTCGATGACGCGCCCTCCAGCCAGGTCGAGGTCATGACCGGCGCGGCCCGGATGGCCGGCCTGCCCGCGCCTGAAATCCAGCCTTTCGATCCTGATCAGGCGAGCCCCATGCTGGCCAGCTTCTTCGCCGAGAACCGGCGCGTCTCCAACGCGCGGGCCAAGGCGGCGCTGGGCTGGCGGCCGGCCTATCCAGACTGGCGGTCCGGCCTTGCCGCGATCGGCGCCCAAACACACTGACTCCGGCGCGGCGTGCAGGCTCGACGCGGGCGTCTCGCCTGATAAGCTCCGCGCCGAAAACGACATCCGCTCTGACCAAGGACTGAGCCATGACCCGATTGTTCGCGACCGCCTCCGCCGCTGCCCTCCTCCTGGCCGCCTGCGGAGAGACGCCCGACGCGTCCGAGGGAGCCGAGACCGCCCAGCCCTCGGGCCAGACCGAAGAGGCCGGTCCGGCCGTGGACGGCCCGTCTCTGGAAGCCATTGTCGCTGAAGAGGACCTGGATACACGCATGGCGCTTCTGGAAGCGCGCGCCACGGCCCTTCAGGCGGAAATGCGCCGCCGGTTCGAGACACACCTGTCCCCGCTTCAGGACGACATGCAGGCCGTTGCAACCGCCATGGAGGCGGCCCAGGCCGAGATGGACGCCGCAGCGGCGGCGAACGCCGCGCCGATCATCGCCGAGGCCCGCGCCTGCGAAGGCGGCGACCCGTCCGCGCCGGACTTCACCCCGCCCGAGCCCGATGAAGGCATGCCCGCCGCCGAAGCCAACGGCATGATCACCCAGGCTTTGATGCTGGCCGCTGACAATGCCGAGTGTGTCTATTCGCTCGGCACGGGCCTGCGTTTCCGCATCGACCGGGCGCAGGGCGAGGACATGCCGGTCGCCGATCCCGGCGAGATGGTGCGCGTGCACTATGAAGGCCGCCTGCCGGACGGAACCGTGTTCGACAGCTCCTATCAGCGCGGCGAGCCGACCCAGTTCCCCTCCGACGGCGTGATCCAGGGCTGGGTCCAGGCGCTCGCCCATATGCGCGTCGGCGAACAGTGGACGCTCTTCATCCCGGCGGATCTGGGCTATGGCCCGCAGGGACGCGGCCCCATCGGCCCCAACGAGGCGATGATCTTCAAGGTCGAATTGCTGGCCCTGCCCGGCCGTCCCGAGGCCCCGGTCTATGAGCCGGAAGACGCCGAAGGCTCCGATGGCTGAGGACGCCCGGGACTGGCTGGAGCGTCTGGTCGGGTTCGACACCACCTCGCGCAACTCCAATTTGGAGCTGATCGAGGCGGTGGAGGCCTATCTGACCGGGCTCGGCGCGCGCTGCGAACGCATCACCAGCCCGGACGGCGCCAAGGCCAATCTCCACGCCGTGCTGGGCCCGGATGTCGATGGCGGCGTCGTGCTGTCCGGTCATACCGATGTCGTGCCCGTGGACGGTCAGGACTGGTCGAGCGATCCGTTCAAGGTCACTGAGCGTGACGGCAAGCTGTTGGGTCGTGGAACCTGCGACATGAAGGGCTTTATCGCCTGCGCCCTGGCGGCCGCGCCGGGCTTTGCGAAGGCGAAGCTGAAACGGCCGGTCCATTTCGCCTTCTCCTATGACGAGGAGATCGGCTGTCTTGGCGCGCCGGACATGATCAGGGTCATGGCGGGCAAGAGCCCGCGCCCCAGCGCCGTAATCGTCGGCGAACCCACCCTGATGCAGGTCGTGACCGGCCATAAAGGGCTGTACTCGGTGCGGGTCGAGGTCCATGGCAAGGAGGCCCATTCCAGCCTCGTGAAGGACGGCGCCTGCGCCCTGACCCAGGCCGGGCGGCTGATGAATTTCATCTATGAGGAATCACAGCGCCTGAAAGCCGCCGCGCCCGCCGACAGCCCGTTCGACCCGCCCTACGGCACGCTCACTGTGGGCCGGGGCGGCGGCGGCACGGCGATCAATATCCTGGCCAGGCACGCCTGGTTCGAGGCGCTCATGCGCCCTGCGCCCTGGGATGACGGGCCGGGCCTGGGCGAGCGGCTGAAAGCCCGATGCGCCGAAGTGGAAGCGCAAATGCGCGAAACCGCGCCGGAGGCTCGCATCACGATTGAAGTCCTCAGCAACGTACCGCCGCTGCGCCCTGAAGAGATGGGCGAAGCCGAGACCCTCGCCCGCGCCCTGACCGGGGACAATTCCCCGCGCGTCGTCGCCTACGGCACCGAGGGCGGTCAGTTCCAGGAGGCCGGATTCTCCACCGTCATCTGCGGGCCCGGCTCCATCGAACAGGCCCACCAGCCCGACGAGTTCGTGGCGCTTGAGCAGCTCGAAGCGTGCGAGGCGTTTCTGGGGAAATTGCGGCAGCGGTTGGGGGTTTAGCTCTCAGTCCTGCGCTTCAGCGGAGCTTTCGCATTTCTCGATCTGGGGCATGGCATGGCCTTGCACTGCATATCGTTCAAAGAGCCCGCTCGGCAGCATAGCGCTCGTACAGGCGCGTCCGTACCGGGAGCCGTCGCTGTTGAGCTGGGTGCCGAAGATCTGTGCATCAGAGAGCGCTAGGGCGATTCTGTCCCAGCTTGCCGCCACGAGCCATCTGAAGGTCGGATGCGCGGGAAATGCTTCAACAGCGCTCTGGGCATAAATGTTCGCTGTAACCCAATCGCTTGGACTTGAACTATGGTGAAATAGAACGGCGGCGTGGAAGTAGTCCCAGCTGGTCGTAACCTGCCCGTCGGCTACAAGCGCCTCGACCTGCTCGAGGCGCGCTTGCAGCGCCTCCTGATAGGCGTTCGGCTCCATCGCCATATTCAAGTCGGCTTGGTCGGCGATATAGAGTTCACAGAGGACCTGATTGCTTTGGGCATCGCACACGTAGTTCTCGCCGCCGCTGCTTTGAAAGCTCGCGAGGCTAAAAAGAATACTGGCGAATAGGCTCAAATTCGTCATCGTCGCGCTCCTTTTCACACAGTTCAGATGCTGCAGCGCTAAGCTCGCTGAACGTGAGATGCACAGGGTCGGTTGGAGAGAACGACCATGGACAACCCCCGTACGATAAAAACTGCCACATAAGGTCGAGCAGCGAAAGGTTTGGCAAGGCTTCTTCGAGGAATAGAAACTGGCCTTGGGGGTTCACCTCGAGAAAAACCCAACACCCGTCCTGATCGATTATGAAGTCGAAACATCCAAAAACGATATCAAGCCGCCTCATGAGGCGCTCAATCCCTGAGGCGATTTCAGGCGGAATTTCAATCGCCTTCGGCGTCAGATGCCTTGGATGGAGATGGCGCCAATCAACCGAGCTGACTGAGAACCTTTGAGAGGCGATCGCCACCGCAACCTGATGGCGACCGAAGCAGGTGACTCGGACTTCTTCGCGCTTCTCTACACGTCTCTGGACAATGAGTGGGAGAAGAAAGCCGCTTTTTATTGCGTCAAGCGCTTCTCGGTCGAGTGGTCGCGTCATCAACTCGAACAACGCGCCGCCTTCGTGCCACGACGCCGGAGTAAACGGTTTGCAGACGAACTCTTCGTCCGGTGCCTCCGCAAGAAGCTGCTCTATTGCGTCAAGATCGTTGGAGATGATTGTCTCGGGCGTCGTGAGGCCGAATTCGCTAGCCGCATTCAGCTGCGCAATTTTGGAGCGCTCACTCCGTGTTCGGCTCATTGGGTTGACCCAAATGGCGTGCGCCAGCTGCGAGACGAAGTTGTGGAAAAACTCCTCGGCTTCACGTTCTGCGAATTCTCGATCTCTCCCATCCAGGCCGTCGAACGAAGGGGCCTTCGTTCGACGGTTCCAGATAACTTCCGCTTCGCCAAGCTCAACACTCGCCGATCTAGTTGAGGCGGCGATTTTAGCTGAGCCGGAATTGCAAGTTGTAGTGATCGAACAGAACGGCAGACTTCCAAAATCCACCAAGACTGTCCTGACGCCACGGGCGCGCAGCGCCAAATGAACAGAGATTGAGTGGATGTCGCCGGCAAAGGCGGCGATGACGATCATCGAAAATTCTCATGAGGTTCGGAGTCGGTGATCGAAACCTCAGGAATCCCAATCGGTCGTCCGGTCCATGCCCGGCCCGCAGCCCGTACGGGTTCCAGGCGAGCTGCAGGTATTCGTCGGGCAGCCGTCGTCAAAGAAAATCAGGTCGTTTCCGCCGCCGATCTGCTTGATCTCTTCCTCCAGCAGCTCACGGACTTTGCTGGTGTCCGAAGCCAGGGCGCGTTGTGCGATACGTTGCATTGATGCCTCCTGTTTTGGGGAGGATACGTTGTCCATTGCAACCAAAGAAATCAAAAAAAATACAACCTGCGGTAATTATCCGGCCCTGCGACTTTGCTCCCCACCAGCCCGAGGAGTTTGTGGCGATCAAGCAGCTGGACGCGTGCGAGGCGCTTCTGGGGAAGCTGCGGCAGCGGTTGACTGCTTAGGGTGCAGGGCCCCGTTCAACGCGCCCATGCCTCTTGTCATCCCCCGGCTTGTCCGGGGGACCCATGCCGTGAACTTGGACTCTGGCTCGACCCTTCCGGCATGGGTGGCCCGGACAAGCCGAGCCATGACAAAAAATGGGATCGCCCGCCTCTTTGACCCCGGCCCTCTCCTCTCCATGAGGGGAGAGGGGGCGAGATCATCTCACCGTCCGTGCTTCGCGCGCAGCTTCTCCATGTGCGCTTGCGCCCTGGGTTTCCCCTTGCCGCCGCAGAACTTGTAGACCTGCCGGCCTTCGGTCACGACCTCGTCGGTGTCCAGGCACGCCGTCGTGGCGTAGGTGAAGCCCGGCGGCAGGCGCTTGTAGATCGGGGTGAAGTCCCGCCCGGCCGTGGAGCGGTAGAGCGCCTCGATGGAGTCCACCACGAAATAGGTGTCCTGGAAGTCGCTGATCACATAGTCGGTGCGCATGACCCGCTCGGGCACCATCTTGATGCGATGGGGGCTGTCTGAGTAGAGCGAGAACAGGGTCTCGTCCGGGCTGGACAGGATGCCCGCGCCGTAGATGCGCAGCTCGCCCTCCTCCTCGATCAGGCCGAACTCCACCGTGTACCAGTAGATCGCGCCGAAATTCTTCAGCCGGTTAAATTCGATGGCCCGGTGACCGCCCGCGCCATAGGCCTGAATGTAGTCGGCGAAGAACGGATCCATGAGCATGGGCACATGGCCGAAGATGTCGTGGAAGATGTCCGGCTCCTGCAGGTAGAACAGGTCGTCCTCCACAGCGGAGTATTCGATATGCTCCGGGGCGCGGCCTTCATTGGCCTTGCGCACCCTGTCGGTCTTCGGCTTGCCGCCGCGGATGAAGGCGCCGGCCGGGAAGCGCCGGTTCTCCAGATGCCAGAAGAAGACATTGTCCGGGATCAGCTCCGGCACCGGCACGACGCGCCAGCCCGTGGCGGGCTCGAGGATCTGGTTGATGTCCTCGAAGTCCGGGATGCCGTCCTTGAACAGGTGCTCCAGCGCCTCGAACCCTTTCATGAAGTCGGAACAGGCCCGGCCCGGCAGCATCTTGCGCTGGTTCTCAAACAGCAGCCGCCAGCGCTGGTGCTCGGCCTCGGTGTAGACCGGCTGGCGCTTGAGCATCCAGCTCTCGGTCTCGAAGTCTGCGGCGGTCAGCTGATGGCCTTCCGGGCGGATGGCGTAGCGGTGCATGGCCCCGCCAGGGCCGTCGATCCCGGCGCCCTGGTCCTGCAGAAGCGGATCGAAATAGGCCTCGCCCATGTCGGGGATGGCGGTGTCGACGTGCGTATCGGGCATGATCTCAAACCTCCGCGCCGGCGCGCCTCAGGCGCGCTCTGGTCAGGCGATGTTGCATACCCCTAACATGCCCGCCGAACGACGCGACATAAAGGGCCGTGCACCGCACGCGGACACTCAGGTGAGCGATCATGACCAACGCCTTTGCCTTCACCACAGTTCCCAAAGTCCTGTTCGAGGCCGGTTCCAGCGCCCGGCTCGCCGAGACGGCCGCGCCCGCGCTGAAGGGCGCGAAACGCATCCTCTTCGTCACCGATGAGGGCGTCATGGGCGCAGGGCTCGCGGAAGCGGCGCTGGCGGGCCTCCATGAGGCGGGGCTCGATGTGCTCGTCTTCGACAGGACCATCGCCGATCCGCCGGACTCCACCGTGCTGGAGGCGGTGACCGAAGGGCGCGAATTCGGCGCGGAGGCCGTGATCGGCTTCGGCGGCGGCAGCCCCATGGACACCGCCAAGGTCGTCTCCGTGCTGTTGTCCGGCGAGCAGGATCTGTCGTCCATGTACGGCGTGCAGCAGGTCACCGCCTCGCGCCCGCCCCTGATCCTTCTGCCGACCACCGCCGGGACGGGGTCGGAGGTGACGAACGTCGCCGTGATCACCACCGGCGCGACGTCCAAGCGCGGAATCGCGGCCGATCCTCTGTATGCGGATATGGCGATCCTCGATGCAGACCTGACCCTCGGCCTGCCGCGTCACCCGACGGCCTATACCGGCATCGACGCCATGGTTCACGCCATCGAGGCGTTCACCAATCGCCGGGCCAAGAACCCGGTCTCCGACGCGCTGGCGCTGACCGCGCTGAAGCTGCTGCACGGCTCGATCCTGCAAGCGTGCGAGGACGGTTCGGACCGCAAGGCGCGCGGCGACATGTTGCTGGGCGCCATGCTGGCCGGCCAGGCGTTTTCCAACAGCCCGTGCGCGGGCGTGCACGCCATGGCCTATCCGCTGGGCGGGATGTTCCACGTGCCCCACGGGCTTTCCAACGCCGTCGTCCTGCCGCCGGTCCTGCGCTACAACGCCTCGGCGGCTGAAGATCAGTATGCGGAGATATCCTCCCATCTGGGACTGAAGCCCGGCTCTGCGGGCCTCATCAAGGAGATGGACAGGATCGCCGAAGCCGTTGGCATCGAGCGGCGCTTGAGCGACCTTGGGATCAGCCATAACGACGTCCCGAAGATGAGCGAGGACGTCGCCGCCAATGACCGCCTCCTGCCCAACAATCCCCGCGAGATGACCTATGAGGCCATCGTGGCGATGTATGAGGAGATACTGTGAGCGGCCGCCCCACGCCCTCCTTACGCTCCGCCTACGCCGTGTTCGAGCCCATCGAGACGCGATGGGCCGATAATGACGTATACGGACATATCAACAATGTCGCCTATTACGGCTATTTCGACACGGCTGTGAACCGGCGCCTGGCCGCGGCCGGATTGCTGGACATTCTGGGCGGCGAGACCATCGGCCTGGTGGTGGAGACGGGGTGCCAGTATTTCGCGCCCGCCGCCTTCCCCGAGGCTTTGGAGGCGGGCCTGCGCGTGGCGAAGTTGGGCACGAGCTCGGTGCGCTATGAGCTGGCGATCTTCAAGGCCGGCGAAGACACTGCCATCGCTGAAGGGCATTTCATCCATGTCTATGTGGACCGGGAAAGCCGCCGGCCTGCGCCGCTGCCGGACGCCTGGCGCGAGGTCCTGAGCGGCTGGCGGGTCTAGGCGGCTTCGCCCGCCCATTCGGCCTGAACGTCCGGGTCGGTTTCTTCGTCCGTCCGCGCCATGCGCTCGGCCTTGAACCGCGCCGGATCCAGCCGCGACAGCGCCCAGACCGCCGCGCCGCGCACCAGCGCGCTGTCATCGTCGAGGCGGGCGGCGGCGATGCCGGCCAGGCCGGCGTCATCGGCGTTGCCCAGCGCGATCAGCACATTGCGCACGAAGCGGTCGCGCCCGATCCGCTTGATGGGGCTGCCCTTGAAGAAGTCCCGGAAGCCTTTGTCATCCAGCGCCGCCAGCGCGGCGAGCTTCGGACCCGTCAGCTCGGGGCGCGGGTGGAAGGCCGCTTCCTTGCTGACTGTCGCGAACTTGTTCCAGGGGCACACCGCCAGGCAGTCATCGCAGCCATAGATGCGATTGCCCATGGCGGCCCGGAACTCGTTCGGGATCGGGCCTTTGTGCTCGATGGTGAGGTAGGAGATGCAGCGCCGGGCGTCGAGCTGGTAGGGCGCGGGGAAGGCGCTGGTGGGGCAGACGTCCAGACAGGCCCGGCAGGAGCCGCAATGGTCGTCCTCCGGCGCGTCGGGCTCCAGCTCGGCCTCGGTCAGCATGACGCCGAGGAACAGCCAGGACCCGCGCTCGCGGCTGACCAGATTGGTGTGCTTGCCCTGCCAGCCGAGCCCTGATTTCGCCGCCAGCGGCTTCTCCATCAGGGGCGCGGTGTCCACGAAGACCTTCACGGCGTGGCCGGTCTGGCGTTGAAACGCGCCGGCGAAGCGCTTCAGGCGTTTCTTGATCAGGTCGTGATAGTCCTTGTTCTGGGCGTAGACGGAGATGGCGGCCTCGTCCTTGCGCTCCAGCACCTCCAGCGGATCATGGGCCGGGCCGTAATCGAGCCCCACCACCACCGCCGACTTCGCCTCCGGCCACATGGCGTTGGGATGGACGCGCCGCTCCAGCGTCTCCGCCATCCAGCTCATCGTCCCGTGCCGGCCCTCGCCGACGAACTGGCGCAGGCGGTCTGAGGCGTCCCACGGTTCATCGGCGCGGGTGACGCGCACGACGTCGAAGCCGGCTTCGAGGGCGAGGGTGCGCAGGGTTTCGGCGGCGGTCGCCGGGGTCATCGGATCAAAAATCCAGATCCAGATAGCCGTCCGCGGGGCCCATGCCGGGCAGGCGGTCGGCCAGGATGTCGCGGAAGCTGGGGCGGCACTTGATGCGCTGGTACCAGGCCTTCACCGGCGGGAAAGCGTCCCAGGGCACGTCGCCCAGATAATCCACGCAGGACAGGTGCGCGGCGGCGGCCACGTCGGCCAGGGTGAAGCGCGGTCCGGCGAGCCCGTCGCGCGCTTCCAGAAGGCCGGAGAGGTAATCCATGTGCCAGCGCAGATAGTCGCGCCCGGCGCGGATCGCCTCCATGTCCGGACCACCCAGGGACTGGATACGCTTTTCCAGCTTCTCATGGAGGAGGAAGGCGTTCACCTCCGCATCGAACTTGCGGTCAAACCAAAGGGCGATGCGCCGGGCCTCGGCGCGCTCGGCGGGACCGCCGGGCAGGAGCGCCGGGTCGGGCTTTATCTCTTCCAGATACTCCAGGATCGCCCGGGTCTCCGCGATGGCCAGGCGCGCGCCGGTGGCGTCCTCGATCAGGACCGGGGGCAGGCCGGCCGGGTTCAGCGCCAGCAGGTCGTCCGGCGCCTCCCAGAAGCGCACGGCCTCCAGCTCGAAGGCGAGCTGTTTCTCCGCCAGAGCCAGGCGCACCTGGCGCGAACCGGGATCAAGGGGCCAGTGGTGAAGGACGCGCATGCCCGATCTCTAACCTGCTTCGCTCAGCGGCTTAAGCGTGCGATGCGGCGCAAATATGAAAACGCCCCGGAGCGAGGCTCCGGGGCGTGTCATCAGGCGTTTGCAGGCTCGCTTACTCGCGATTGCCCAGGAGCATCAACAGGAACTGGAACATGTTGATGAAGTTGATGTAGAGCGACAGCGCGCCGAAGGTGGTCGCCACGGACATGGCGCGCTGGTCGCCGCCCAGCTCATGGTATTGCAGCTTCAGGCGCTGGGTGTCGAAGGCGGTCAGGGCGCCGAAAATGCCCACGCCGATCACAGAGATGATCATGGACAGCGCGCCGCCCATGAACATGTTCACGATGCTGGCGACGATCAGACCGACCACGCCCATGATCAGGAAGGTCCCGATGGGCTGCAGGTTGCGCTTGGTGGTGTAGCCAAACAGCGACAGGGCGAAGAAGGCCGCCGCCGTGATGAAGAAGACCTGCGCGATGCTGCCCAGATTGTAGATCAGGAACCAGATGCTGCCGCCCAAGCCCAGCGTCGCGACGAACGCCCAATACAGCAGGTTTGCGCCCATGGGCGACGGGTTGCGCATGGCGAACATGGAGATCAGCAGGATGCCCAGAGGAGCGAACTGCAGCATGATTCCGAACAGGCTGAGCTGAGCCTGGCCGGTCGGATCTACCGTCAGGATCATGTTCATGAAGGCCGGCGTGCTGAACGCGATCCAGGCCAGAGCGCCCGTGATCACGAGGCCGAGGCCCATCTTGTTGTAGACGCCGAGCATGAAGCTGCGCAGGCCGGCGTCGACGCTCGTGTCGAGGGCCTGTGAGTCATAAGCGGTGCGATTATACTGGTTCATGATGTCCTTCTTCCGAACGAACCGTGGGCGGCGCGGGGATCCCCGACGCCTTCTGGTTGGTAATATCAGAGTTCCGCGCTGCGTTTTCAAGCGAAACCGGATCGAATTCGGCGCCCAATCCCCTTATTTGACTAGGGATATGGGCCGCCGCGGTCCCTCCAGGCCTTGACCGCGCCGGCGTCCGTGTGCGGGAAAGGATCATGGCTCTTCGCGTCTTCACCGCCCTTCCCCTTCCGGACGCCATCGCCGACGAGGCCGAGGCGCACATGGATCATGTGCCCGGCGCGAAATGGCGGCCGCGGGAGAATCTCCACATCACGCTGGCCTTCTACGGCGAGCTGGATGAGCCGGTGATCGCCGATCTGGATGCGCAGCTGGCCTGCATTCCCACCCGGAAGTTCGAGCTGCGTCTGTCGGGCGCGGGCCATTTCAATGAGGGCGGCGATCCGACGGCGATATGGCTGGGCGTGGAGGAGAACCCTGCGCTGCGCGATCTGGCGCGGCGGTGCGCCGGCGCGGCGCGAGGCGCCGGATTCGCCCCGGAACGCCGGACCTACCGGCCCCATGTGACGCTGGCCTATCTGGGACGGGAGGTGGAGTTTGTGCGCATTCAGCGCTTCGAGCAGAGGCTGAGCCTATGGAAGTCGGCGGCATTCACCGCTGACCGCTTCCACCTGTATTCCAGCCGGCCGCGCAAGCCGGGCAGGCCGAATGTGTATGAGATCGAGGCGGAATACCCGCTTTAGGCGTAGCCCCTAATAGATTTCCTCGGCCAGGCAGCCATCGCCTATAAAGCGAAAATCAATCACCTGGCCGGCCTCGTCGAGAATGAAACGGGTCTCACAGTCCACGGTCCACGTGCGCGGGGGCTCATAGACCGTGTCATCATAACGCTCGACGCGCGTTTGCTCATTGCCCTTGTCGTCGATCCAGGTCGTGCGCCGCTCCCGCGGAATGGTGCGGTAGCCACCGGGATCATGGCGGGTTTCCTCGCGGTAATAGGTCCAGACCTCTCCGCCGTTCTCCAGATCGTCGCGGGCGACCGGCGGGCCCAGCTCCACCAGCAGGACATCGCCGGTGGAGCCGACGAAGGCCTCCATGTGCTGGCGATAGCCTTCGGCGGTGGCGCAGCCGGCCAGCAACGCAGCGCTGGCGCAGAATGCGGCGAGATGGGCGGACAGGCGCATGGCGAACCTCCTTGGCGGAACCGGTGTTCTGACCCTAGCTTAGCAAGCTGAACGCAGGCTGACAGAAAATTCGCGCTCAAGGCGCAAGCCTGCCCCGCTCACGCGCGCCCGGCCCGCTGATCTGTCTTGAAAGGACCGCTCTTGGCTGTCGATATCGAGCGTCACGCCCGCCACATCCTGCTCAAAGAGATCGGCGGGCCCGGCCAGCACAAGCTCAGCCGGGCGAGCGTCGCGATCATCGGCGCAGGCGGGCTGGGCGCCCCGGCGGCGCTCTACCTGGCCGCGGCGGGCGTCGGACGGCTGCGCATCGTCGATCCCGACACGGTCTCCCTGGACAATCTGCAGCGCCAGATCCTGTTTCGAACTGAAGATGTCGGCCGGCCCAAGACCGACCGCGCCGCCGAAGCGCTGGCGGCGCTGGACCCTGCCGTTCAGGTCGAGGCGCGCCGCGAAACCGCCGATGCGCGATCGCTGCCGGCGTTGCTTGAGGGCGTAGACCTGGTGCTGGACGGGTGCGACGACTTCAAGACCCGCTTCGCGGTGAATGACGCCGCGCTGGAGGCGCAGATCCCGCTGGTGTCCGGCGCGGTGGGGCGCTGGGACGGTCAGGCCGGCGTGTTCGCCCCGCATCTGGGGCCGCAGGCGCCCTGCTATCGCTGCCTTGTGCCGGACATTCCGCCGGACGCCGAACGCTGCGCTGAGGTGGGCGTGGTCGGCGCGCTGACCGGCGTGATCGGGTCGGTCATGGCGCTCGAAGCCATCAAGCTGATCACCGGAGCGGGCGAGCCGCTGGCAGGCCGGTTGATGATCTTCGACGGGCTGGGCGGATCGGCGCGGACCGTCAGGCTGCCCCGCGATCCTCAGTGTCCTGCGTGCTCGGCCGGTTGATCAGGCCGCCGCGCAGAATGCGCAGCCGGCCGAGCAGGCCCAGCGCCACGCCGGGCAGCAGGCCGTAAAGCAGGCCCAGCGCCAGATTCCCTGTCAGGATCGCCACCAGAGCCCAGACCGCGAGGCCCACGCCCAGAAGCCCGGCGAAGGTCAGATCGGCGCGTCGACGCAAGGTCTGCTGCTCGTGCGGGTCATTCATTGTGGGCAACTCACTGAAGGGACCACAGCCACTTCTAGAGGGCATCGCCCCCGGCCACAATGGAATTCGTCCGGCCCTCAGCGGCTCCGGCGGCGCTTCTTGCCGACGGCGCGGCGGGCATTGACCACGACGATGAAATAGAACGCCGCTGCAAAGCCGATCCCGAGCACGGCGCCGGCGACCCAGCTGGCGGTCATCAGCCCGAAAATGCCGGTCAGCAGGATCGCCAGAATGACGATCATGGAGATGACGCGAGCGGGCGGCGCGAAAGGGTTATCGTTGCGGGATTTCACCGGTGATGTCTCGATACAGCGTCCAGATCATGCGTTCGGTGGTGATGAAACCCCAATTCCAGGCGTCATGGAAGTCCGCCAGAGGCTCGGCGTCCAGCACGGCCTGATAGTCGTGGCCGTCAGCGACCAGGGCCGCCACGCGCGCGCGTGATTCACTCAGCATGGCGATGCTGGCTTCCAGGTCTGCTTTGGTCGACATCGGTCCGTGACCGGGGATGACCTGGGTGTCGGGACCGGCGGCGTCGGCGATGGCCTGCATGCCGGCGATGAAGCCCTCCACCGTGCCGCCATTGTCGAGATCGATATACGGGAACCAGCCCGAGAACAGCAGGTCGCCGGCGTGGATGACATCGGCTTCCACGAATTGGACCCAGATGTCACCGTCGGTATGGGCGGACGGTTCGTGGTGCAGGCGCACGGTCTGGCCGTTCAGCGTCAGGGTCTCGCCGCCGACCAGGTTGACCGTCGGCAGAAAGCCGCCCGACAGCGGATCGGGCGTGGAGCCGGTCAGCTGGGCCGTGACCGGATTTTCCAGGGCCGGCCGGACGCTCTCATGGGCCAGGATGATCGCGCCGGCCTCAGCGAAGTATTCATTGCCCAGCACATGGTCGCCATGCAGGTGGGTGTTCAGGACCATGTCCACGCCCCGGTCTCCGGACACGGCGCGCTGGGCGCGGTCGAGATAGGGCGCGATGGGTGCGAACTGGGTGTCGATCAGGAAGACGCCGTCCTCGCCGACACTCAGACCCACATTGCCGCCCCGGCCTGTGGACAGCATGTACACGCCTGCGCCGAGGTCGGAGGTTTCCACATAGACCTCCTGCTCCTGTGCCGCGCTGGCGCTGGTGACAAGGCCGGCGGCGGCCAGCGTGAGGAAGGCGGTGCGGATCATAGGGGCGTCTCCAGCTTAAGCGTCCGGCCTAACGTGGCGCGCTCGCGCCGGAAGTCAAAGCCCTGGCCTCAATGAAAAGGGCGCGCCGCTGGGGAGCGGCGCGCCTGATCGCGCTGTGCGCTCGGCGCGCCCGTCACCGGGGCGCAGCCGTGCCGCCTAGCGGCCCTTGCCCGGCTTGCCGGCGGGTTTCGCCGAAGCGGGTTTGGCGGAGGCGGGTTTGCTCGCGGGTTTCGCGGAGCCAGGTTTGGACGGAGCGCCCATGGTCGTGTTTCCAACACTTCAGCCGGCGCGCTCATCGCGCCGGACGCGCTACAGATGCGCCTGCGCAAAGCGGCCTGCAAGAGCCGCAGAGCCAGCCCCAGAAATTTGATATTTATTACAAAATTGGGCTCAACGCGGATCGATATGCCGGGTCAGAAAGCGCGTGATCTGGAACATGGCGCGCTGCATGTCGGCCTGATTGTCCAGCGCGTGACCGGCGTCGAAATAGAAGGTGTCGACATCGACGCCCGCATCGCGCAGCGCCGCCTCCATCATCTCGCTCTGCTCGACGGGGACGATGCCGTCCTGACGTCCGTGCACGAGCAGGACCGGGATTGATATCTGGCTGGCGCGCTCGACCGCTGACAGCGGCGCCAGCGCCGCCTGGTCCGAGCCGCCCATCATGGCGCGCAATATGACGTGCTCGCCCTCGACAAGCTCTTCGGCGCGGACGAGCAGGGCGTAGGGATCGGTCACAGCCGCGCCGGCGGCTGCGCACTGGTAGAGATCGGGATGCATCGCGGCCTGCATGAGCGCGGCGTAACCACCGAAGCTCCATCCGGCGATGCAAACCCGTGAGGCGTCGATGGACTTGGATTCAAGGACGCTGCGCACACCGTCGGTGATGTCGGACTGGATCAACCCGGCCCATTCCCCATGGCCGGCTTCGGCGAAGGCGCGCCCGAACCCGCTCGACCCCCGGAACTGAGGCTGGAACACCGCGAACCCGGCCGCGGCGATCAGCTGGGCCAGGGGGTCGAACCCGTAGTAATCCCGCGCCTCGGGGCCGCCATGGGGCAGGACCACCAGGGGCACGGGATTGGCTGCAGGATAGGCCGGCGTCGTCAGATACCCGAACAGCTCCGTGCCATCTGCGGCGGTGTAGTGATGGACGCTCACGCTGGCCAGCGCCGCCTCGTGCAGCCGGGACAGGCGCGCGCCGATGCGATCAACCTGCATGAGGCCCAGATCGTAAATGTAATAGCTGTCCGGCTCGAGCGGCCCTGAGGCCTGGAGCAGGACTTTCGATCCGGCGCGCTGGACCGGCCAGACCGCGAGCTCGTCGCCGAAGAACTCGGTCAGGGCCGGCCAATGGTCCCTGAGCGCAGGGTCGAACACTTCCACATGGGTGCGCTCGTCCGCCCAGGTCAGCGCCAGAGCCCGGCCGCTGACTGAATCGGCGTACACGCTGGCCACATCATACTCGGGATGGGTCCAGACCGGGCTGGCCAGGGCGCCGTCCAGCAGGTTGAACCGGAACAGGCCCGTGCGGCCGGTGCTTTCGTCTTCGGCCATCACCAGGGCTTCATCCACCGCCTCGGCGCGCGCCACCCAGGTGACGCCGTCATGAAGCTCGGTGAAATTGCTGACCGAATTCTCCGCCACACGCGTCCAGCGGCGTCCATCCTCCTCCCGGATCAGAACAGCGATGGCGTCCCGGTTCGGCAGATGGTCCAGACGCATGACCGTGACGCCGCGCGTGTCGGTGAACCAGGCCAGCGTCTCGTCGCGCCCGCTGTCGACCCTGCGGGCCCGGCCGGTCAGCACATTGGTGCGGTAGACATCCAGTTCAGCCCCTCTCCGGCTGCGCACGCCCATCAGGATGTGATCGGGATCGTCCGGCAGGAAGTCCACGACATAGTCCAGCTGGGTCTGGGTCACGCCAAGCCGCCGGGTCGACGCGAACAGCACGACAGGATCCTCGCCGTCCGTCGTCATCGAGGTGATGAAGCTGAGGTCGAGTTCGTCGGTGATGAAGATGCGCCCCGCGCTGTCGATCAGCCAGGCCATGCCGCCGCGTATGGGCAGCGGAGCAGACATGGAGACCAGCAACCGGTCCTCTCCGGCCCACTGTATCCATTTCGCCTTGGAGGCCAGCGGCACGGCGCGCACGACCTGCGGCGCGCCGCCCGTCAGATCAACCAGTACGATGGTCGAGCGGATGTCGCCACCTCGATCCTGGTTGGACAGAAACACCAGCTGATTCCCGCTTGGCGACAGAACGGGCGAGCCGATGTCGGGCGCGGCGAAGATGTGATCAGCTGCAGGCGGAACCCCCTGCGCCGATGCGCCTGCGGTCGACGCAGCCGCCGCCGCCAAGGCTAAAATCAAAAATTTAATCCAGCGCACGCCACCTCTCCTCAGACGGAACTGTACTGCAACGGACTTGTCTGACAAGCCTGCGCGCGAGGCGGCGTTTACTCCTGTTTCACCAAGGCGGGGCGATACAGGAGGCATGAAAAGCGCCGTGCTCGCCCTTGCCCTTATCGGTTCCGTGCAGGCGGCCGCCCCCGCCGCCGCCCAGTCGTGCGACACGTTCTCCGGGCTGCCGGTTCCGCGCTTCGTCTCCTTGCGGTTCGACGAGGCCGCCGGGCGTGCGGGGCCCAGCGAAGACCATCCCATCGCCTGGATGTATCAGCGCGCCGGTCTGCCGGTGCAGGTCATCGCCGAAACGCCGGACTGGCGCCGGGTCCGCGATCCCGATGGCGAGGAGGTCTGGATGCATCGCCGGCTCCTGTCCGGGCGCCGCGCGGTCAGAGCGCTGGAGCCGTCCGACATGCTGGCCCGACCCGAAGGCGAGGCGGCGCTGGTCGCCCGGATCGAGCCCGACGCGGTGCTGTGGCTTGAGCGCTGCCGGGCGGGCTGGTGCCGGCTGGAGGCGGACGGACAGCGCGGCTGGGCTCAGGCGGCTGCGTTCTGGGGCGTCTATGACGATGAGGCGCAGCCGAGCCGCGCGCTTGAGGGGTCTGAACGCCCGTGCTACCGAACAGACAATGAGCTGGCGGACGGTCAAGGCTCACCGGCGGAAGATCCCGCGCGCTGACCGTCCGCTCCCTTCGCCATGAAGAGCGCCCGCCGCGCCTGAAGGCTTGATCACGCCGCGTGCGGCGATGCCCCCGACGGACCCATGACAGACAGACAGAACGCTTATGATTACGACGCCCTGATCGCCTGCGGGCGCGGGGAGCTTTTCGGCCCGGGCAACGCCCAGCTTCCCCTTCCGCCCATGCTGATGTTTGACCGGATCACCGAGATTCGCGAAGACGGCGGCGCCTATGACAAGGGCGTGCTCGTCGCGGAACTGGATGTGAAGCCGGACCTCTGGTTCTTCGAATGTCATTTCCAGGGCGACCCGGTCATGCCGGGCTGCCTGGGCCTGGACGCCATGTGGCAGCTTGTCGGGTTTTTCCTGGGCTGGACCGGAGCGCCGGGCAAGGGACGCGCCCTGGGCGTGGGCGAGGTGAAGTTCACCGGCCAGGTGCCGCCCTCGGTGAAAAATGTGCGCTACGTGATCGATGTGAAACGCGTCATCCGCCGCAAGCTTGTGCTGGGCATCGCCGATGGCCATGTCATCGCGGACGGGAACACGATCTACACCGCCAAGGACATGCGTGTGGGTCTGTTCCAGCCTGAAGAGCTGAACCAGGGCGGAGATCAAGCATGAGGCGCGTCGTCGTCACCGGAATCGGGATCGTCTCGGCCATCGGGGATAACGCCAGCGAGGTCGCCCAGGCGCTGAAGGCGGGACGCTCGGGCGTCACCGCGGCGCCGGAATACGCCGAGCTGGGGTTCAAGTGCCAGGTTCATGCGCGGCCCAACGCCAATCCGGCTGAACACGTGGACAAGCGCGCCTACCGCTTCATGGGGGAAGGCGCGGGCTGGGCCTACATGTCCATGGTCGAGGCCATCGCTGACGCCGGGCTTGAGGAAAGCGACATCTCCCATGAGCGCACCGGCCTGATCGTCGGCACCGGCGGACCCAGCGTGGAAGCCATCGTGAAGGCCGCCGACATCACCCGGGAAAAGGGTCCCAAGCGCATCGGCCCGTTCGCCGTGCCCAAGGCCATGGCGTCGACCGGGTCGGCGACGCTGGCCACGCCCTTCAAGATCAAGGGCCTCAACTATTCCATCAGCTCGGCCTGCGCCACGAGCGTACACTGCATGGGCGCGGCGGCCGAGCAGATCGCCTGGGGCAAGCAGGACGTCATGTTCGCCGGCGGCGGCGAAGAGCTGCACTGGGCCCTGTCGAACCTGTTCGACGCCATGGGCGCCATGAGTTCGAGCTATAACGACACCCCGGCTGCCGCCTCCAAGCCCTTCGACGCGAATCGGGACGGCTTCGTCATCGCGGGCGGGGCGGGCATCGTGGTGCTTGAAGAGTATGAGCGCGCCAAAGCGCGCGGCGCCACCATCTACGCTGAAGTGCTGGGCTATGGGGCCACCAGCGACGGCCATGACATGGTCGCGCCCAGCGGCGAGGGGGCCGAACGCTGCATGCGCCAGGCACTGGAGCCGTTGAAGGGCCGCCGGATCGATTATGTGAACCCGCACGCGACCGCGACGCCGGTCGGCGACGTCAAGGAAGCCGAAGCCCTGCGCAAGGTGTTCGGCGAGGGCCAGGTCCCCAAGCTGTCCGCCACCAAGGCCATGACCGGCCACAGCCTGGGCGCGGCCGGCGTTCAGGAGTCGATCTACGCGCTCTTGATGATGAAGCACGGCTTCATCGCGCCCTCGATCAATATCGGGACGATGGATCCGGAGCTGGGCGACCTGCCGGTGGTGCGCGAGACCGAGAGCGCGGAGCTGAACACCGTGCTGTCCAACAGCTTCGGCTTCGGCGGCACCAACGGCACGATCGTTCTGGGTACGCCGGAGTAGTCCCTACTCCACCCGGGCGGCGCCAAGCAGCCGCCCGCCCGGGCCGTCCTGCACGAGGATCGCGGCGGCGAGCCCGCCTTCGGGCGCCGCTGCGGTCAGGGTCAGGGCGTCACCAGTCCATTCGCCCAGCGCCTGAATGTCCCGCGCCATGTTGTAGTGGACCATTTCCTGTCCGGCATTGGGCCCGTCCTCGATGAGGCGGGTCTCAACGCCTGGAAAATAGGTGACGAGCCACACCGTGGCGGGGGTCTCACGGACCGGACCGTCGAGGCGGATGACAATCTCGCCCTCGCTCAAGCCGGCATCGACCAGGGAAGGCAGACCCGGCGCAGCCCCGACGGCGGTGCGGACACGACCCTCGCTGTAGCGGATCTTCTCCGGCGCGCCATTGATCACGAAATGAGGCGTGTAGACCCGATGAGCCTCACCGGCGTCCACATAGGCCTGTTGGCGCGCCGTGAAGGTCTCCATGGCGAAGGTGTCTTCCCAGCCATAAATGTCCCAGTAGTCCACGCCATAGGCGATCGCCAGCACGCCGCCGTCCGGGTCTTCACCCAGACTGGCAAGAAGCGCGTTGGCCCCCGGGCACATGGGGCAGCCCTGACTGGTGAACAGCTCCACCACGCGCAAGGCCTCTGACCCGGCCTCCGCCTCAGGGGCGGGCGCAGGGCCCTCAGCGCTTTGAAGCGACAGGGCGAAGGCGAGGAAATGGCTGAGCACGCTGATCATGGTCCGGGATGTAGCGCGAATTCGCCTCGCGTTGAAATCACAGGGCCGTTACGGGAGGCCTGTCAGGCTTGCGTCTCGGCTGTGTCACCAGCGCCGGGCTCCTTGGCGTACTTCAAAGTCAGCGGGACGTTGGCCAGCACGAAGACGAAGAAGATGGGATAGGTGCCGAAGAAGCGGAAATTCACCCAGAAGCTTTCCGTCCAGGCCAGACCCTCGAACCAGCGCATGCTGTCTGTCACGACCGAGTCCGTGATGTGACGCCACAGCACCTCGTTGAGCAGGGCCATGAAGGCGAAGAACAGCGCCCAGCGCACGCCGAGGATGAACCAGGCGCGCTCGGGCATTTCGAAGATGGAGCCGAACAGGGCCTTCCAGACATTGAAGCCGAACGCAAAACATCCAAGAATCGTGAACGAGAACAACAGGTTCAGGATGGTCGGCTTGATGTAGATGAAGAGCGGGTCCTGCAGGTAGATCGTGATCGCACCGAAGAAGGTCACGATCACGAAGGTCACCACCAGCATGGGCGGGAAGCGCTTCTGGAAAATGAGCGCGTAGCCGAGCGCCGCGGCGGTCGCCGCCATGAACAGGCCCGTCGCCCAGTAGATCGCATCATCGCCGAACGTGCCGCGCCCCAGATTGTAGGCGAGCATGAAAACAGCCGCCGGGCCGACATCGACCAGCAGTTTCGAACCCTGTCCCAGGGTCTTGGCGTTCTGGCTCATGCCGGCGGCGTCCTTGTTCTGCATGCGGCGTTGTTAAAGCGTCTTACGCAGGAAATGGCCAGATGGTTTCCGCGTCAGCGCGCCTGAAGGGCGGCGAGACCGGGCGCCAGCCGACGGAGTCTGATTCTCGCATGACAGGTTCAGGGCGGGTTGTATGGTGGAGCTCCTGGACAACACGGGAGGCGCGCCGTGATTGAGGCCGATGGGTTGAGGCGATGGATATGGCCGCTTGCTGCGGGCCTTGCCGTTCTGGCCTGCTTGCTGGCGCTGGCCCTGTGCGCGCGCAGCGGTCTGGCCGGATCGCCTCCGCTTTCCCCCGGTCAGCGAAGCGCCCTGCTGGATCACCTGATCGCAGCGCGTGATTCCTACGCAAGACCTGCAGAGACGATACCCGAGGCGGCCGCCCGCCTTCGCACGCCGGAGGCCGCGCTCGCCTTCGTGCGGGAGGAGGTGCGGCTGGCGCGGTACGAGGGCCGGTATCTGGAGCCGCAGGAGGTTCTGGACCTTCGCGTGGCCAATGTGGATGACCGGGCCGTGCTGCTTGCGGCCCTGCTTCGGGCTCAGGGCCACGAGGTGCGTCTGCGCACGGCGGACCGAAATCACCAGGCCCTCGCCTATGGCCGGCCTGAGCTGGACGTCACGCCAGAGCTCGCCGCCCTCCTGGATCACCTCGGCATGGACGGCCTGCCGATCGAGGCGGTTCCCACGCGGGCTGACGACGCGATCGAAACCGTGCGCGCCGAGATGGACGCCATGGAGCAGCTGGTTCGCGGGCTGGGCCATCGGCTCGACCAGGATTTCCGGCGTCCGTTCACTGACGCCCCGCGCCGCTTCGTCGAAGTGCGCGAAAGGGACGCCGGCTGGCGGACGCTGGATGTCACCAACGCTGACCCCTCGATACCGTTCCTGCGCCCGCGCGACTGGACCCCCGATCGGGTCGGATTGTTGTCGGTCCGGTTGATCCAGACCGACCGGTTCGGGCGCGACCGCGTGCTGGTCGATTGGCGCGGATCGCTTGCGAACAGCCTCCATTTGTCGTTCCAGCCGGCCGCCGGGCTCGGCGCCTACATGGCCGGTGACCCTGAAGGCGCCCGCGCCGGGCTCACCCTGTGGACCCCGATCCTGCAGGCCGGGCCGGAGACGGTCGTCGGGGATGGCTTTGCGATCACCGGTCCGGCGCCGGCGCCCGGCGACGGTCCGCCTGGACGGGTCCCGCGCCTGCAGGCGCTCGCGATCACGGACATCGACGCCTCAGGCTTCCCCGAGATGCGCGCCAGCCTTGATGTCGACGCGCCGCGCGGCCCGTCTTTTCTGCGGGGCATTTCGATCTGCGTGACGGCGGAACGCCGCGTATGGTCCGGATCGAAGCACAGCCGGTTCAGGGCGGTCCGGTGATCGTGGTTCTGGACGTGTCGGGATCCATGGAGGAGGAAGGCCGTCTGGACGCCGCCCGCGCCATCGCCTCGGCTCTGGTCCGGCGGCTGGGCGCGGACCGGGAGATCGGTCTCGTGCTGTTCGCCGGGGAGCCGTTCACCGCCTCCGAGCCCGGCGGCGAGGACGACCGGACCGCCGTTCTGGAGTCGCTGGCGGCGATCGACCGGACCTATGAAAACACCGATCTTGCGCGCGCTGTGGATCACGCCCTGGCGCTCGGGGGCGCCGGGGCCCGGCTGGTCGTGCTGTCCGACGGGGCGGTGAATGACGCCGGGCGCATTACAGCTGCGCTGGGCGAATCGCGCGCCGCGCTGTCGGCGATCGCCGTACGGATCGCGCCGGAACCCTATGCCGAGATCGCCGACCTCGCCCTGCGCGCGGACACGGGCGAGGACGCCGCCCCGCTCGCCGATGAGCTGGCCGCGGCCGTGGGCGGGCCCATGCGCATCGCGTGGACCGCGCCCCGGGACGCCCGGCCTGGCCAGGTTCGGCCAGTGAGCGTTTCCGTTCCCGATCGCCGGGTCGATGCGGACAGCGAGTACGCGGCGCCGGACGACCCGGTGGAGGCGCCTGCGTCCACCATGCGCCTGGCGCTGGCGCTGGAGACGCCGGATGGCGTCAGGCGCAGCACGCGCACTCTGGCCCGGCTGACGCCCCAGACGGCGCAATTCTCCCTTCAGGCCCGACACAGGATCATCGCCAATCTCGCCGAGCCGGATCCTGGCCATGTGCTGCGCCGGTATCTCGATCTCATGATTGATCTGGTCCGCGCGCGCGACGCCGTGCGCGCGGGCGCCGGGTTTACTTCCTTGCCCGACACCGGCCCGGATTACGTGGCTCTGGCGCTGGGCGGACAGCTCCGGACCCTGCCGCGCCAGGCGCTGGCCGGGGTTGAGCTTCAAACTCGCCACCCCTTGCTGGCGCTTCACTCGGTCACGCCGGCGGGCTCGCAGGGCGCGCTGGTTCTGGAGGAGCGCCTGGATGTGCTCGACGACGGCGAATGGGGCCGATTCTGGGGTGATGCAAGCCGTCAGTCAGACGCCGGCGCCGCGCTGGCCGCCGCGGAGGCTGTGGCGCTGAACCAGACGCCCATCGCAACCCGCATGCTGGCGGCGGGAGACGCGGTGCTGACGCGCGGGACCATCACCTCGGCCGCCGCCGCTGGCTTTCAGATTCAGGTGAATTCCTACGGGGCCGTGCGTGCGGGGCTGTCCGATCCGCCGGGCAAGGGGATGCGGGCTACGAGGGTGGCGGCTCAGTTCGCTGATCTTCAAGACCGGTTTGAGATGGCCGGACATGTGGCCAGCGGGCTCGGCGCCATGACCGGTGCGCCGGGCGGTCCGATCGGGGCGTTCGTCTCGCTTCAAAGCGAGAACCTGAAGGCCTGGTGCTACGCGTCGGTGACCCTTGGATTCCTGAATGAGGAGATCGCGGGGGAGGCCACGGGGTCCGACGACTGGACCGGCTACGCCGCGGCGCAGTGCCGGTATTCAGAGGACGGCCTGGCCATGACCTATCTGACCAGCATGGCCCAGGGCTTCGCACTGGGCACGCTGGGCGACGTTCTGACCCCGGTCGTGGCCGGACCGGTCGGACCGATCGCCTCAGGCCCGGTCGTGGACGGCGTGGTGAACACGGACTTGTCCTATGTGATCACCGAGATGCACGGCGCGCTCATGGACCGCCTGCAGCAGGATTGAGGCGCTAAGCCACCCCGATGCGCGGCGGGCCGCCCTTGGCCGCTTCGCTTGGCCCGAAGGCGCGGTCGAGCAGGTGGGTGGAGGCCGTCGACAGCTCGATGGCCGCCGTGAGATGCTCCAGCACCTTCATGTTGTTCGCCATCACTTCCAGGGCTTCCGGACGCGTGTCGGCGGAAATCTTGGTGCAGCGCGTCAGCACGTCGGCGCGCAGCTCCATGAGAATGTCCTCCAGCCGGCGGCCGGACGGGTTTTCTTCAGAGACCAGAAAGCGGGTCATGGCCGCCTCCTTCTTCTAGACCAGGCTGCACCCTGCCACGCGACGAGTCATTTTTCCGTAAACGCAGCGGGGTTGAAGCCGTCCGGGCTCCGGGCCAGCTTGACGGTGACAGAAAATTTCAAAGGAGATCAGCCATGGCTGAGGTGATCGGCGCTGACGCGCTATGCGAAGCAGTTTCGGGCTGGGCCAAGGCCGAGGGCGAGCGCGACGCGGTGCGCAAGGTGTTCAGGTTCGACGATTTCAAATCGGCCTTCGCCTTCATGACCAAGGTCGCCCTGAAGGCCGAGCAGATGGACCATCATCCTGAATGGTTCAATGTCTACAACACCGTGGACGTGACCCTGTCGACCCATGACGCCGGCGGCGTCACCGGGCTGGACAAAGAGATGGCGCAGTTCATGAACGAGGCGGCGGGGTAGCGCCTACCCCCACGGCCCGCCGAAATCGCGGCCGGAGCCGCCCCGTCCGCTGCTATCGTCCACATCCCCGCCCCAGGGGCCCTGATGACCCCACGGCCCGGCCGGAGGAACCGGCGCGTTTCCGGCCAGCTCGCGCAGGCGTGCGATGCGGTTGGCGGTGTTGGGGTGGGTGGAGAACAGGCTGTCGCCGCGCTGGCCGTTCAGCGGGTTGATGATGAACATGTGGGCCGAGGCCGGGTTGCGTTCCGCCGACTCGTTGATCGTGCGCCGTGCGCCCCGCTCGATCTTCTCCAGAGCGCTCGCCAGCCATTGGGGGTTGCCGCAGATCTCCGCGCCGATCCGGTCGGCTTCGTATTCGCGCGAACGGCTGATCGCCATCTGCACCAGACCCGCGGCCATGGGCGCGAAGATGGCGATCAGAATGCCCGCCAGCAGGCCGCCGCGATCCCGGCCGCCGAAGAACAGCGCGAAATTGGCCAGGAAGCCGATGGCGCCGGCCAGGGTCGCGGTCACCGTCATGGTCAGAGTGTCCCGGCTCTTCACGTGAGCGAGCTCGTGAGCCATGACGCCCATGACTTCCTGACGGTTCAGCTGGGCCAGCAGGCCGGTCGTGGCGGCCACGGCGGCGTTGTTCGGATCGCGCCCGGTGGCGAAGGCGTTGGGCTGGGGGTTGTCGATGACATAGATGCGCGGCGCGGGCATGCCGGCGGCATGGGCCATGTCGGCGGTGTCCCTGGCGAAGCGGTGCAGGGCCGGGTCGCGTTCGTCCGGGGTGATCTCCCGGGCGCCGTGCATGCGCAGCACCATCTTGTCGGAGTTCCAGTAGGCGAAGGCGTTCATGGCCCCGGCGATGAGAAAGGCGATCATCGCGCCGCCCGGCCCGCCGACCAGATAGCCGATGGCGATGAACAGGCCGGTCAGGCCCGCCAGAAGGATGAAGGTGCGCAATCCGTTGCCGGTCATGGAGATCCCGTGATCAAAGACTTGGCCGGGAAGCACTGGCCGCCTAGGTAGATGGGTGAGCCGTTCAGGAGCCGCAAGTCATGGCTGATCCGTCCGAAACGAAAACCGCCGCCGGCGAGCCGGAGAAGCCGCTCAGCGATGCGGCGAAGCGCGCCCTCGCCGAAGCCGAGGCGCGCCGCAAGGCCCTCGAGGCCGAGGAGGCCGCAGCGAAGGAACTCGGCGGACCCAAAGGCCCTGAACCCACGCGCTATGGCGACTGGGAGAAGAAGGGCATCACCTACGATTTCTAGGGCCCGCCGCGCGTCAAGGAATCAACGCCGTTAACCATTAAGTCCCTCGCAGGTCTGTGCTAATCTGGGACACATGAACGCTCTCATCGCCCTCACCCTGCTGGCCGCCAGTCCCGGCGAACCCGTTCTTCTCGGCGGGCCGGAGGCGGCGCGCGTCCGTGTGGAGCAGGGCTCTGAGTACAGCCGCAGCTATCAGGCGGCGTACCGGCGCACCGTGTCGCGCCGCGGCGCGGTCCAGGGGGCTCCCGCCTCCGATCGCCGCCCTCAGTTACATCACGCCGGCCGCGCCGAGGTGCGCGCCGGCGATCCGGTCAGTCTTGGCGCGGACTTCTTCTTCGCGCCCCAGGCGGGCGGCGTGGAACGTCCGGCGCCCGTGCTCGTGTACGGCCGGCGCGGCGTTCTGGTGATCGGTCCGGCTCACGCCCCCGTCTCCGCCGGCCAGGCCGCCGCAGCGCGAGGGCTGCCGCGCGACTGACGGCGCCAGCGCCACGGTCCGCTCCAATATCCGCGCTTCACGGTGATTCAAGCCGACATTCGGGTGGCCCGCGCCGGAAAATCTTCCTATACTCTGGTCCATGTTAAGACTTGTCGCCTTATCAGGGTGCGCCCTGGCATCATCACACGCACAGGCTGCCGAACCGCTTCCCGGTCCGGTGCCGGCGGAGGTGGTGCGTGTGATCGATGGCGATACGGTCGAGGTGCGCGCACGGATCTGGCCGGGGCACATCGTGGAGACAAGGGTGCGCCTGCGCGGCGTGGATACGCCGGAGACGCGGCGTCCGGACTGCGAGGCGGAGCGCACTGCGGGGGCGGCGGCGACCGCCTTCACCCAGGACTGGCTCGCGGCGACGGTGAGGGTGACCGGAACAGCGCCAGGTCCGGCCTTGGTCAACCTGCATGAGATTGATCTGGGAAGCTTCGCGGGCCGGGTCGTCGCCCGGATCCGCCGCGCCGACGGCGCGGACCTGTCCGAGGCCCTGATAGCGGCGGAGCTGGCCACCCCTTATGGCGAGACCGGGCCCTGGTGCACGGCGCCGGACGCGCCATCGCGCTGAGCGCTCACCTTGCCGGAAACCGTTCCTCCAGCCAGGCGAGCATGAGGGCGCTCAGATGCGCCGGGGCTTCGTACTGGGTCCAGTGGCCGATGCCCTCGATCATTTCCATCGTCAGATCCGAGCACAGGGCGGGCATCCAGCCGGCGAGCTTGGGCGGCAGCATGAAGTCGCATTCGGCCGTGATCATCAGGACCGGCATGGACAGGCGGTGATCCACCCCGCCCATGCGCTCCCAGTTCGCATCGAAATTGCGGTACCAGTTGAAGCCGCCGCGAAAACCACTCCTGCGATAGGCCTCGGCGTACCGGGCGCGAATGTCCTGCGGGACGACGCAGTCCTCCTCCGACTTCAGCCCGCCGCGCGCGACGAATTTTTCAAACCGGCTTGGCAGGTGGGTGATGGAGGCCGGCAGCTTGTCCAGATCGGCGCTGGGAACCGGGGCGCCGAAGGTGAAGGCGAAGAAATCCTCCTCCTGGCCGGCGAACAGGTCGTCCATGGCTTCATCCTGAAGCCGCACGATGTAGTGCTCGTCTCCGCCGCGCTCGCGGAACACCTCCGTGGGCGGCTGGGCGCCGCGGGGCAGGTGGGGCGTGTTCACGCCGATGGCGGCGATGAAACGCTCCGGGACCAGGCAGGCGGCATGCCACATGAGGATCCCGCCCCAGTCATGACCGGCGATGACGGCCTTCTCGATCCCGAGCGCATCCAGCAGCCCGGTCATGTCGCCGATCAGATGATCAACGCCATAGGCCTCCACCGCGGGGGGCGCGTCCGACGCGCCAAAGCCGCGATTGTCCGGCGCGATCACCCGGTAGCCGGCCTCGCTCAGGTCCTGGATCTGCTGCGCCCAGCTCAGCGCCAGCTCCGGCCAGCCATGGAGCAGGAGGACCGGCACGCCGTTTTCCGGCCCGGCCAGATGGACCGACAGGGTCACCTCGCCCACATCGATACGCGTTGCGGGCGGCATGGGGGGATGGGGGGCGTGCTGGGTCATGGGCGGGCGATCTCTCTGCGGCGCTTGTGTTCGAACCATAAAAGGTCGGCCACGAACACGGCCAGCCCCGACCAGATCAGCGCGAAGGTGACGGCATGGGCGGCCGTGAAGGGTTCGCCGCTCAAGACCCCGATGGTGAACTGAAGGGTCGGCGCGATGAATTGCAGCGCGCCCATGACGGCCAGCGGCAGGCCGCGCGCGCCCAGAATGAACAAGAGGAGCGGCGCGACGGTCATGGGGCCGGTCAGGATCAGGAGCAGCGCCTCTTTCGGTCCGGTGAAGAAATGCCCGCCGCCTGAGGCCTCCAGCACGATGAGCCCGATCAGGGACGGGGCGCCGACGATGACGGTCTCCCAGAACAGGCCGATGCGCCCGTCCACGGGGATGATCTTGCGCAGATAGCCGTAGGCGCAGAAGGTCGCCGCCAGAAACAGGGCCAGGACCGGAACCTCGCCCACGGTGAGGATCTGGTTGACCACTCCCAGCGCCGCCAACGCCACGGCCAGCGCGCGCCACCGGCCGAAGCGCTCGCCCAGCACCAGCACGCCCACGGCGACGTTCATCAGCGGATTGATGAAATATCCCAGCGAGACCGACAGCACCTGGGCGGTGTTCACCGCGTAGATGAAAAGCCACCAGTTCGCCGCGATCAGAAGGCTGGTCAGAAAAAGAACGCCCAGCGTCTTGCGGTCGGCCAGAACCTGGAGCGTCGCAGGCCAGCGGCGCGCCCAGATCAGGATCACCAGCAGGATCGGCGCGGACCAGACCACGCGCTGCAGCACGATCTCCACCGGCGCGGTGAAGGCGAGCAGCTGGTAGAAGAGCGGGGACAGCCCCCAGATGGCATAGCCGCTGACCGCCGCCGCGCCGGCGCGTGCAGGGTCGAGGCGTGTGGAAGCGGGTGCGTCAGCCATGACCCGCCTTAGCCCCGGCAGGCGAGGCGCGCCAGCGCCTGCGGCGAACGGACGCTGAAAATTCCTGCAAGAACGCCCTGAGCTTAACCAAGTGTCAGGGCTTATGCCGGCATTTCACGATCAACTGAATCGGTATTCCCGGGGTTATCTGATGTTTTGGTCGAATCTGAAAATCAAGATCAAACTGCCGCTGCTCATCGTGGGCTTCGCCCTTGTGGGCATGACCGCCGTCGCCGCTGTGAGCGCCCTGCAGACGCGCGCCAGCCTCGGCGCAATCGCCATGAACCGGCTGGAGGCCGCCGCGGAGCTGCGCGCCCATGAGCTGGAGCGCTATCTGGCCGGCATCGAGGGCGACCTCACCAGCCTGGCGGAAAGCCCCTCGACGCTGGACGCCCTGTCGGAGTTCGACGCCGCATTCCAGGCGCTGGAGCGGGCCGGCGACGCCACCACGGCGCTGAAGCGGGCCTACATCACCGACAATCCCAACCCGCTCGGCGAAAAGCACCGCCTCGACGCAGCGCCGGGCGGAACCGAATATGACGCGGTTCACGCACGCTATCATCCCTGGATGCGCGCCCATCTGGAGGCGCGCGGCTATTATGACATGTTCCTGTTCAACACCGGCGGCGACCTGGTCTATTCGGTGTTCAAGGAAGAGGATTTCGCCACGAACTTCCGCGAAGGCGGCGGGGAATGGGCCGCCAGCGATCTGGGCCGGGCTTTCCGGGCCGGGATGGCGGCGCGTGAGGGACGCACCGCCTTTTTCGACTTCGCGCCCTATGCGCCGAGCCACGGCGCGCCGGCGAGCTTCATCGCAACGCCGCTGTTCGAGAACGGCGCGAGAGTCGGGGTTCTGGTCTTCCAGATGCCCATCGACGCGATCAACACGATCATGTCCGAGGATGGCGGTCTGGGCGCCAGCGGGGAGACGCTGCTGATCGGCGCCGACGGGCTGCTGCGCAATGATTCCCGCCTGACCGAAGGCAACGACATCCTCCAGGCCCGCCTGAATCTGGACATCGCACAGGACGCCGTCGCGAGCGGCCGGCGCGGGTCCACGGCGAGCGCCCGGTTCGGCGAGCGCCAGGTCGGCGCGGCGGTCACAGCGCTTGAGTTCGGCGGCGTGCGCTGGGCCGTGGCCGCCGTCCAGGACACCGCGGAGAAGAATGCGCCAGTCAACGCCCTGCTTTGGGGCGCGATGCTGACCCTCCTGATCGGCTCGGCCCTGTTCGCCGCGCTTGGCTATCTGGCCTCGACCACCCTGACCGGCCCGCTTGGGCGCGTCATCGAGGCGCTGGACGCCGTGACCGCCGGCCGGACAAGCGCCCAAGCGGACGCCGAAGCCCGGCGCGGCGACGAGATCGGCGCCCTGGCGCGCGCGGTGGAGGGCTTCCAGCGCAATCTGATCCAGCAAAAGCACATGCAGGCCGAGCAGAGATCGCGCGACGACATCGACCGCCGCCGCCAGGCCGAGCTGGAAGCGCTGGTGAGGGAGTTCCAGGCCGCCGTGTCGGAGGTGATGGAGACGGTGAACGGCGAAGTGGGCCGCATGGCCTCAGCCGCCGACGAGGTCAGCGCCGTCTCCGCCGGCGCGAATGCGAGCGCGGAGGAATCCACGGCCGCATCAGAACGCGCGTCCGAAGCGGTGGCGGCGGTCTCCGCAGCCGCGCAGGAGCTCGCCGCGTCAATCGGCGAGATCGCCCGCCAGACCGAGACCGCGACGACGACGGTCAGCGAAACCGTGCGCCTGACCGAGCGGACAGACGCCCAGGTCAAGCAGCTTTCCGAAGCCGCCCAGCGCATCAGCGAAGTCGTTGACCTGATCAACGCCATCGCCGAGCAGACCAACCTGCTGGCGCTGAACGCCACCATTGAGGCGGCCCGGGCCGGGGATGCCGGCAAGGGCTTCGCGGTGGTCGCCCAGGAGGTCAAGGCGCTGGCCGAGCAGACCTCGCGCGCCACCGGCGATATCGCCGCCCAGATATCCTCGGTCCAGCAATCGACCGGCGGCGCGGTGGAGGCGCTCGCCGAGATCACCAGCTCGATCCGGCGCGTCGAGGAAGTCTCCGGCGCCATCGCCACGGCCATCGAGGAGCAGAACGCCGTCACCAACGAGATCTCCAGCGCGATCACGACTGCGTCCGACGGCACCCAGCGCTCCGCCAGCGAGACCGGACGGGCGGCTGAAGCCATTTCGACCACGGCGGCCAAGGCTGGCGAGGTGCGTGAGGCGGCCTCGACCCTGGGGGGCGCGCGCAGCCGCCTTCAGGAGACGATCGACCGCTTCCTCGCGGCGGTGGCGTGCGACGTGGAGGATCGCCGCGACGACATCCGCCTGGATGTCCAGGAGGCCGTGGTCATTGACGAGAGCGGCCGGCAAGTCTCCGCCGTGGCGTCCAATCTCAGCCTGACCGGAGCGTTCGTGGAGGGTGTGGACCATCTGGGGGAAGGCGCGCGCGTGACCCTGAAGTTCCAGGACCGGACCGCTGTGCGCGCCCGTGTCGTGCGCTGCACCGGTCACGGCCTGGGTCTGGAATTTGAAACCCCGCTCGCCCGCCTGCCCGGCGTGCTCGGCGCAGCGGCCTGAGGAGAGTGTACTGATGAAAACCGTTCTGATCGCAGGCCTGCTGGCGGGCCTGGCGGGCTCCCCTGCGCTGGCCGAACTGGAAGCCGGCGTCGCCGTCACCTCCGACTATCGGTTCCGTGGCGTGTCCCTCAGCGATGAAGACCCGGCCCTGCAGGCGAATATCGACTGGTCCGGCCCGGGGGGCTTTTATGTCGGCGCCTGGGGCTCGACCATCGCGCCGCTGGGCGACGCCGATGTCGAGGTGGACCTCTATGCCGGTTTCCTGCGCCCGCTCGGCGAAGCGGAGCTGGATGTCGGCGTCCTGATCTACACCTACCCTGGCCAGGCGGACACCGCCTATGCCGAGATCTACGCCGGGCTGACCTTTCCGACGGGACCGGTCACGTCTTCCCTGGGCGCGGCCTGGGCGCCCGAGCAGGACAATCTGGGCGGCCAGGACGACCTCTACCTGAGCTACGCGGCTGAAGCGCCGCTCGGCGACACCGGCCTGACCGCTTTCGCAGGCGTCGGCTATGAAACCGGCGCGTTCGGCGATCCGGACGGGGACGGAGACGACAAGATCGACTGGACGCTCGGCTTCGGCGGCGCGGTCGCCGGGATCGACTGGACGCTGGCCTATGTGGACACCAGCGAGGACGGCCCGCTGTCCGATGCGACGGTCGTGCTGTCCATCGGCAAGGCGTTCTGAGCGGCCCGGGGCGTCAGGCCCCGGCCTGGCGCGCCCTCAGCACTGCGGCGATCCGCCAGGCGAACCAGATCGCGGCCCAGACATTGCCCAGGAAGGGCAAGGGCGCGATGAACGCCACGGCGATCGCCTTGTTGGGCTCGAACAGCCAGATGGCGACACCGATCAGGAAGAAGCCGAGATACAGGTCGATCAGGCTGACCACGCCCCAGGGCTCGCTGGTCAGCCAGGCGACCGCCTCGGACAGGGACTGCCCGGCGGTGAGGATCGCCCAGACGATCGCGGCGGCGAGGATCAGCCCGCCCAGGGCGCTCAGGATGCGGATGAGGGTCATGGCGACGGCTCCCTTGGAACGCAGTGTCCCATCGTATACGCGGCCCGGCCCGCCGAGGTTCAGCCAAGACCCGGCTGAAGCGCGTCTAGTGGGATGAACCGGCGCTAGTCCCGGTCTGCGCCGGCGACCTCCGGCGGCTCCGCCTTCGGCTCATAGGGCACGTCGGCGGGGTGCCGGTAGAGGTCCTCGTCCAGCTCGCCCTCCCATTTGGCTACGGCCGTCGCCACAGCCGCGTCGCCGGTGACGTTGGTGGCCGTGCGGGCCATGTCCATGATCCGGTCCACCGGCAGGATGAAGCCGACAATGATGGCGACCTGCTCGGGCGGGACGTTGAAGGTGGACAGGACGATGGCCAGAAGGAACAGGCTGGCTGACGGGATGCCGGCGGCCCCGATGGACACGATCGCGGCGGTGAACGCGATCAGCACATAGTTCATGAAGGTCAGGTCGTAGCCGAAGGCCTGGGCGGTGAAGAGCGCCAGAATCCCCAGATACAGCGCCGTGCCGTCCATGTTGATGGTCGCGCCCAGCGGCAGGACCGAGCCGGCGATGGAGCGCTTCACGCCCAGATTCTCGCTGGCGTTGGCGATGGTCACCGGCAGGGTCGCCGACGAGCTCGCGGTGGAATAAGCCACCGCGATGGCGTCCAGCATCCCGCGGATGAAGTTCATCACCGGCAGGTTCAGCACGAAGCGGATCAGGCCGCCATACACCAGCACAACATGGGTCAGAAGGCCGGCATAGACCGCAGCGATCAGCACGGCGATCGCCAGCAGCGCGTCCAGGCCCTGGCTGGCGGTGGTGAAGGACACCAGGGCGAACACGCCGAAGGGCGCGACTTCCATCACCATGTGGGTGACCTTCAGCACCACATCCGAGGCGGCGGTGAAGAAATCCCCGATCAGCTTGCCCTGGCGCCCGGCCATGAGGATGCCGATACCCAGCAGCACGGCAAAGAAGATGATGGCCAGCACGTCGCCGTCGGCGAGCGCGGCGACCGGATTGTCCGGAACGATGTTCAAGAGGCGATCGGCCAGGGTCGGCGCCTCGGTGCTGACCGGAACGGCGTCCGCGCCGCCCAGATCCACCCCGGCGCCGGGCCGGAAGACCAGACCGAAGATGATTCCGATCATGTTGGCGAACAGGGTCGTGGCGAAATACAGCGCGATGGTCTTCAGACCAATGGATCCCAGCTTCTTGGGATCGCCCAGCGCCACCACCCCGGCCACCAGCGTGGTCAGGATCAGCGGCACGATGAGCATGCGGATCAGCCGGATGAACAGGTCGCCGACCGGCTTGACGTAGGACTCGATGAAGCTGGACGCCGCCTCGCCGCCCATGAGCTGCGCCAAGACGGCCCCGAAGATCAGCCCGAGCACGAGCGCGCCGAGTACGCGCTTCCAGAGCGCGACGCCGAACCACCATTTCATGACTATCCGCCCTCCCGGCGCTGTGTTTCAGCGCCGCAGCCTAGACCGGACCGGAATGAAATCAACGCCGGGCGGCGGCGTCCAGGGCTTTCAGGGCGCAGGCGCGCAGCGTCACGGCGAGCCACAGCACGCCGCCGACCAGCAGCCAGGGGCTGAGCGCGAAGCCCGGATCGATGCGCGATGCCGCGATCAGACCAACTGCGATCAGCACGCGCTGGACGAGCCGGGACCAGGCGACGTCGCGATGACGCTCGGCGGCCTGAATCGTGCGCGCGGAGAACCAGCGCCAGGCCCGCCGGGCCTGACCCCCATCCTGAGCGCGCCTTGCGCTTTCGCTATCATCATATGCATGCGGCATAACACTCAGGATACGGACTTTTTGAGGAGAGTCAAAGCGGGCCGTTATAATGCTGACCTTAAACAGAAAAGACCCCGCCGAAGGGTCCGGCGGGGTCCAGGAGGTTGGTCAGGTCAGGGTCTGGTTCAGCTGATGGCGCTTTCCGCGCGGATCACGGCGGCCGCCGCGTTGACGACCGAGGCGATGCGCACCGCGGCCTGGACCTGTTCGGAGGTGAGGCCCGCCTTGCGCAGCTCATGCTCGTGGGCGTCGATGCACATGCCGCAGCCATTGATGGCCGAGACGGCCAGAGACCACAGCTCGAAATCAGCCTTGTCGACGCCAGGATTGGCGATGACGTTCATGCGCAGCTTCGCCGGCAGGGTCCTGTAATCCTTCGCCGACGCCAGGTGCACGAAGCGGTAGTACACATTGTTCATGCCCATGATCGCGGCGGCCGCCTTGGCGCCGGCGATCGCCTCGTCGGACAGCTTGCCCTCGATTTCGGCCAGCACGTCGTTGAGCACCTCGGCGTTGCCGATGGCGTAGGCCGAAGCCAGGAAGCAGCCATACTTCTTCTGATTGTCCAGCACGGTTTCGCGGCCAAGCGAGGAGATGTTCAGCTTGATGTCCTTGGCGTGGTCGGGGATGCGGTTCTTAAGCGCGTCGAGGCTCATGGGTCTTGATCCTTCATGCAGCAGATGGGGGAAGCCCGGCCGGCTTCCCGCAGGGACTAAGCGGACATGCGCTCGCGGGGGACAGGTGCGCATGTCCAGGGAGTTCGGGGAAGCAGGCCGGGCCGGCGCCGCGCTCCCGGGTTAACGCGGAAGCGCGATGCGGGGCCGGCCGCTCACGGCGCGCTCCAAGAGGGGTGGAGCGCGCCGCTCGCGGTTTGCGATTACGCAGCCAGCGTGTCGCCGCCGACCGCACGGTTGCACGGGCACAGCTCGTCAGTCTGCAGGGCGTCGAGCACGCGCAGCGTGTCTTCGGGGTTGCGGCCGACATTGAGGTTATTGGCGTAGACGTGCTGGATCTCGCCATGCGGGTCCACGATGTAGGTGTAGCGGTACGCCACGCCTTCCGGGGATCGCACGCCCAGCGCGTCGACCAGGGAGCCGGTCGTATCGGCGAACTGCCACGCGTTCAGGCTCTTCAGGTCCGGGTGCTCGCGGCGCCAGCCGAGCTTGGAGAATTCGTTGTCGGTCGAACCGGTCATGACGATGGCGTCACGATCGGCGAATTCTTCATTCAGGTTGGCGAAGGCCACGATCTCAGTCGGGCACACGAAGGTGAAGTCCTTGGGATAGAAGACGATGATCTTCCACTTGCCCGGGAAGGAGTCCTGGGTGATCGGCTCGAACGCGCTCTCACCGTTCTCTTCGTGGTGATTGAATTTCGGCTTCACGCCGACGACTTCGAATTCAGGAAGCTTGTCGCCAATGCCCAGCATGTGTGTCTCCGTTTGATTGCTTGTGGACCGGGCCTTGCGCGCCCGGCTTGATCGATGAGTTCGGGTCGCAAGCGCGTAATTCAACCCCGCGAAGCGATGGCCGGGATATGCCGCACGCAGCCCCATAAGGCAAATGGATTGTTTCTTGTTGATCTATAGATATATTCGATACCCATGACCCAGCTCCCCACACTCCGCCAGCTCCGCTTTCTGCAGGCCCTCGCCGATGAGGGGTCGTTCTCGCGCGCCGCCGAGATCACCCATGTCACCCAGCCCACGCTGTCGGCCGGGATCAAGGAGCTGGAGGGGATTCTCGGCGCGACGCTGGTGGAGCGCGGCGCCCGTGGCGCGACCCTCACCCCGGCGGGGGAAGCGGCGGTGGCGCGCGCCCGCATCGTGCTGACCGAGGCCGAAGACCTGGTCCATGCCGCAAGGGCCGCCGGGGAACCCCTGAGCGGGCCGTTCCGGCTCGGCGTCATCCCGACGATCGCGCCCTTCCTGCTCCCAAAGGCGCTGCCCGCCATCCGCGCCGCCCACCCCCAGCTGGAGCTGTTCCTGCGCGAGGACCTGACCCATCGCCTGGTCGACGCGCTGAAGGACCGGCGCCTGGACGCCGCGCTCATCGCGCTGCCCTATGACGCCCAGAATATCGAGACGGTGTCCCTGATGGAGGATGAGTTCCTGTTCGCGGCCCATCGCGATCACCCGCTGGCCGACGCCGAGCGGCTGACCCCGGACAGGGTGTCGGCCGATGCGCTCCTGCTGCTGGAAGACGGGCACTGCCTGCGCGACCACGCCCTGTCCATGTGCGCGGCGAGCCGCCCCGGCGAGGACGCGGCGCGGTCCGATTTCGCCGCGACCAGCCTTCACACCCTGGTGCAGATGGTGAAATCCGGTCTCGGCGCGACGCTTCTGCCCAAACTCGCGGTCGACGCAGGGCTTGCCGATCATCTCGATCTGGTGATCCGCCGGTTCGACCCGCCGGTCTCCGGCCGCTCCATCGGCATGGCCTGGCGCAAGGGATCCGCCCGCGCCGAGGAAGCCCGGGCGCTGGGTCAGGACATCAAAAGGGCCATGGGGGGTTAGTCCCCGCTGCGCTCAGCCACCTGATCCAGCGGGCGGGTCAGGCGCTCATAGGCGTCCTCGCTGACCCTGAACGCCCAGCCTTCGGTGAGGTCCGTGAGGCGATCCGCGCGTTCGGCGGCGTCATCGGCGACCGCTTCCACCTCGATCAGCGCCCAGCGGTCTTCGCCTTCCGCGATGAAGTCGAACCGGTAGGCGAGGCCGGAAAACGTCACGCCGGAATGGCTTGCGGCGAAAGCGCCGGTCAGCGTGCCGGCGGGCCGCACGTCCCGGAAGCGCAGGCGCGCCCCGGCTGTGGCGACGCCATTGGCGGCGCCACCGGTGATCAGGCGCCAGCCGTCCGGCTCCATGAGCTCGTGATTGCGCTGGGCGATCCCGGCGCGCTGGACGAACCAGGCCGGCCCGCGCTCCGGACGGATCCGGGCGCGCGCCACGGCGGACGGGTCGATGTCCCAGAAATTCAGGCCCAGCCAGACGCCCGGATCGGCCAGTTCCGGCAGCGCGCCGGTTGCGGCGAAGGCCCGCAGGCCGCCGGCGCGCCGCACATACATGCCGGCGCCGTCCTCTGACCGGTCGCCCGCGATGAGATCGGCGAGGACTTCGCCCTGTGAATCCCGCACCACCAGGCGCACGCCGTCCCCGCCTGCGGCCGGGTCCGCCAGTCCCAGCCGGTCGAACTTCTCCGGGTCGCGGGTCATGGCGCGCTCGAAGCTCAGGGCCGACAGGGCGGCGTCCAGCGCTGCGATGGGTTCCGGCCGGACGGGATAGTTTCCACGCGACGGCATGACCCAGCCGTCTTCGGTGCGGACAAGGGCGAAGGCGTCGTCCCGGCCCGTGATTTCGATCTCGGCGGCGCCGGGCGCCAGCTCGGCCCAGCCGGGCACGACCGGTCCTGAAACCTCGGGCGGGGCCCCGGCGGCGGCGTCGCGCCAGACCGCGATCGCGCCACTGACGAGCAGGAGTGCGGCCAGTACAGCGGCGATCAGAGCCTGGCGGCCGCGCCTTCGGAAAGGGGTCAGGGCCTCGCTCATGCCGCCCGCCTCCGCCGCCACAGGGCGAAGCCGAACCCGGCGAGCATAACGCTCAGCGGGGGGACCCAGACCGTCCAGAACTGAAGGCTGCGCTCCAGGGCGTCGATCTCCACCCGGAAGCCGCGCTCAATCTCGCGCAGGCGTTCGCGCGCATCGACGATCTGGGCGCGCAGGGCTTCGGCTTCGGCGCTTCCTGCCGCGTCCGCTCCGCCCAGCGCGCTGGCGCGCCCGGCTGCGTTCAGATCGTCCAGCCGGGCTTCGGCCTCGGCCAGCTCGGCCTGCAGGCGGCCCTGGAGCTCCAGATAGCGCGCTTCGGCGTCGCTGCGCAGCGCCTCCACCCGCGCCATGGGCCGGGCCGATCCCGCGCGTGAGCGCAAGGAGACCAGAGCCGGATCACCGGCCAGCCGGTCGGCAAGGTTCAGCACAAGGGCCAGATTGTCAGCGAGGATCTGCTCGCCCTCCGCCGCGCTGACGCTGAGATAAAAGGCCGGATCGAGCAGGTCGGCGTCCGCGACGATGACGATTTCGCCCGGCCCGTCGGACCGGTCACGGTGGGCGGACGGCTCAGTCTCGGCCTCGGCCGGCGGACCGTCGGGAAAGGCGGTCTCGAACACGCCGTCGATCTGGGCGGCGAGCGTCAGCGGCGCGTCCGGCGCCGGATCGAGCGTGCGCAACAGCTCTTCTGGCGACGGCGAGGAGGCGGCGATGTCGGCGTCGGTGCGGGCAGCGGCGATGGTGGTCGACAGCAGGGGCGCGAAACGGTCCTCAAATCCTGGAGCGGGTTCCAGAACGCCGGGCGAACCCAGATTGACCCCGCGCGACAGGCCGGCCACGGCGGGCAGATCCCGGTTCATCCCGGACGGACGCACCTGGAACCAGAGCGGATAGGCGCGCATGCGCGTGCGGCCGCCTTCCACGATCTGCACCGGCAGGCCGGTTTCCGCGTCCATGGCGACGGTGTTGCGGTCATAGACCACGCCCCAGCCCGCCAGCAGCCGGTCCAGCGAGGACGCGCGATTGGCGCTGATGGGCGGCAGGCCGTCCGGGCCGGGCTTCAGCGCCACATGGGCCATGGGATCGATCAGCGCCAGAACCCGGCCCCGGCTCAGGGCGAACTGATCCACGGCATAGGCCTGGGCTTCGCTCAGCGGCGCGGGATGGAGCAGGAACAGGGCGTCGGCGGCCTGCGGGATCGCTTCAAAGTCGCGCTCCAGCCATTCAACGTCGAAAGTCTCGGCCAGCGCGTCGATGATCGGGTTCGCGCTGTTCCCGTCGAAATCGGGAGCAAACGGCAGGTCGGAAATGATGGCGATCACCGGTGTGCGCGCGCGCTCCAGCTCGGCGATGGCGCGCACGATGGCGTATTCCAGCCGGGCTTCCTCATTGGGGTCGAAGAAGGCGATGATGCGCTCGTCGTCGACCGCATTGCGCCCGGTCAACCCGAAGAAGATCTGCCCGCCGCCTTCGGTGGGAACCGCTTCCAGCCCGGCCGCGATGGCGGCGTCTTCTTCAGAGGAGAAGGGATCGGGATCGATCTCTTCAAGCTGGACCTGACCGCCGGACTGGGCGGCGATGGTGCGCAGCATCTCGCGCACCCGGGCGCCGTAGGCGCGGATGGCCGGATACTGGGCAGCCTCCCGGCGGGAATAGTAGAAGGTCAGGCGCACCGGCTCATCCAGGCGCTGGAGCACGTCGCGCGTCCCGTCCGAAAGCTGGTAGAGCCCGCGCTCGGTCAGGTCCAGGCGCGCCCCGTCCAGGGTCGCGCGCGCCAGCAGGTTCAGGCCTGCAAAGCCGGCGATCAGGCTGGCGATCATCACCAGAAGGAAGCGCGGCCCGCTCATCGCCCGCCTCCCCGGCGGCTGTCGATCAGGGTCATGGCGCTGGCGAGCCCCAGCCCGATGAGGCTGACGAAGTAGATGAGGTCAGCCAGGCTCACCACGCCCCGGCGCAGGCTTTCAAACCGGGCGAGGGCGGACAGCTCCGCCAGCGCCTCGGCCGCGGCGCCGGGCAGGCCGCCGGACAGGGCGTCCAGCACTACGGGGAGGCCGGCCGCCGTGATCAGGAAGCAGGCGCCGACGCCCAGGACGAAGGCGATCACCTGATTGGACGTCGCGGCCGACAGGGCCTGTCCGATGGCCAGGAACCCGCCAGCCAGCAGGAAGGCGCCCATATAGGCCGTGGCCGTCGCGGCGTTGTCCGGGGCGCCGAGATAATTCATGGCGATCCAGAGCGGGAAGGTCAGCACCAGCGCCAGCCCGGCGATCGCCCAGGCCGCCAGGAACTTGCCCAGCGCGGCGGCCCAGAGCGGGATAGGACTGGACAGGAGGACTTCCAGCGTGCCCCGGTCGCGCTCTTCGGCCCAGGACCGCATGGCGAGCGCCGGCATCAGGATCAGCAACAGCCAGGGCATGTAATCGAACAGCGGCGCCAGGTCGGCGCGCCCGGTCTCGAACAGGTTTCCGATGCGCCAGGCGAAGCTGGGCGCAGCGACGGCGAACACCGTCAGGAAGACCCAGGCCAGCGGGGTCTCGAAATAGGCGGCAAGTTCGCGCCGGACGATGGCGATCAGCCCGTTCACGTCCGTCCGCTCCCGGCGCGTTCCGAGATCGCTTCGCCGGCCGGCCGTGTCAGGGTCCGGAAGGCCGACCCGATCGTGTCATCATCGCCCAGCCGCGCCAGGGCGTGGGGCGTGTCGTCCGCGAGCAGGCGCCCGCCTGCGATGACGATGGCGCGCGAACAGATCGCGTCGACTTCTTCGAGAAGGTGGGTGGAGATGATGATCGCCTTCTTCGGCGCCATCTCGTTGATCAGGGCGCGCACCCCGTCCTTCTGGTTGGGATCCAGCCCGTCGGTCGGCTCATCCAGGATCAGCACCGGCGGGTCATGGGCGATGGCCGCCGCCAGCGCGGCGCGGCGCTTGTAGCCCTTGGACAGGGCGCCGATGGGCTTGTCGGCGGCTGCGCCCAGATTGGCGCGCTTCAGCGCGGTCTCGCAGGCATGGGTCAGCGCTTCCCCGGAGAAGCCTCGGGCCCGCAGGTGGAAGCGGACATAGCCGCGCGCGCTCATGGCCGGATAGGCCGGCGCGCCTTCAGGCAGGTAACCCAGCCGGCTCTGGGCCGCCTGTCGATCCAGCGCGCTGTCATGGCCATCGACCAGAGCCCGGCCGGCGTCCGGCTCCAGGCAGCCGGCGATCATGCGCATGGTGGTGGATTTGCCCGCGCCATTGGGGCCGAGAAAGCCCAGCACTTCGCCGCGTTCCACGGTGAAGCTGACCTCATGGACCGCCGTGCGGCCTGTGAAACGCTTGACCAGCTGGTCGGCGAGGATCATGGCGCGGTGTATCGTCCCGGAATGAGGCTGCTTCAACCCGTATCAGCGATACAGGAGACGGCGGTCTGAAGCCACAAGCATGGACGCGCGCCGGTCACCAAAATCTGAAGACCTGGCGCACGAGGACAGCCCTGCGGCGTGAGGACGGCTGAGAGGAGAGGCGCCGGCCGACGCAACCCGCCTGATCCGGGGGGCTGGGGGGGCTGTGAAACCAGACCCGGCGGTTAGCGCTGCGTCGACCGACAAGATGCAGATTGGGTTTGGCCTTGGGCCGCGCAAGGACCAAAATAAGGCGAGTTCGTGGCGCGATGTGAATTCTTGGTAATGCGCCGGCAATGGCAGGAGGCTGGATGACCCGGTCGACCAGCATGTTCCAGTCCGGCCCGGCCGGCGATCAGGTCATGTTCGCGCGCGCCGAACTGGACCGGATCCTGCGCGTCTACGGCGTCATGGTGGCGGGCGGGGAGTGGCGCGATTACGCCATCGACGGCCTCAAGGACCGGGCCGAGTTCTCGATATTCCGTAACGCCGCCGAGTTCCCGATCTACCGCATCGTGAAGACGCCCGACGACGCCCGCAAGCAGGGCGCCTGGAAGGTCGTCGCGGCAGGCGGGGCCATTCTGAAACGCGGCCATGAGCTCGAGCAGGTGCTCAAGGTGTTCGACCGCCAGATCACGAAGCTCAGCTGGGGCTCGCTGGACTAGGAGGGCCGGGCGGGATCTTCGCCGCTCTCGCTGTCGTAGTCGCCGGCCAGGGTGTCGGCGTCGCTGCCCTCGCTTCGGAAATAGCGATTGCCGTGGGGTTCGGCCTGGCCTCTGGGGTCGGGGTGGATCAGCACGTCGGCGGCGGGGTATTCGCCCATGACCCGGCGTTCAGCCCCGACGACGATTTTGTGGGCGTCGGCGAGCGTGAGGTTCGGATCGAGATCCATATGCATCTGGATATGGATGAACGGGCCCGACGCGCGGGTGCGCAGCTGGTGCACGTCCAGCACCTGATCATCGTCCAGCGCCAGCTCGATGATCCGGGCCCGGTCCGCATCGGGCAGTTCGCGGTCCATGAGCGCCTCATAGGCCCGCTTGCCGACACCGAACGCGGTCCAGAACAGCCAGACGGCGATGCCCGCGCCGATCAGCGGGTCGGCCCGCTCCAGACCGCCCATGCTGGACAGGACAAGGGCGGCGATGACGGCGGCGTTGGCCCCAAGGTCGGAGAAATAGTGCGCCCGGTCGCCGGTGACCGCGAGGGAATCGGTCTGCTTCAGCGCCCGGCTCTGGGCCCAGACCAGGCCGATGGTCAGCGCCACCGACAGCCCCATCACGCTGAGCGCCACGCCGGAGGCTTCCACCGGGCGGGGGTCGATGAAGCGGTTCCAGGCTTCATGGCTCAGGACCGCCGCAGAGACGCCGACCAGCATGGCCTGAACCAGGCTCGCCAGAGCTTCAGCCTTGCCATGGCCGTAGCGGTGCTCGTCATCGGCGGGGCTGGCCGCATAGCGCACGGCGAAGAAGGTGGTCAGGGAGGCGGCCAGATCCAGCGCGGAATCGGCCAGCGAGGCCAGCATGGCCACTGAACCCGACAGCCACCAGGCGATGATCTTGGCGATCACAAGCGTCGCCGCCACGCTGACGGAGAGCGCGGTGACGCGGCTGGTGATCTTTCGGGCCTTGGAGGGTGCGACCCGGCCGGGGCCGGCGTCGAGAGCGTCGTGGGGCATGGCGTCCTGGCGTAAGGCGGCGCGGGGCTTGCAGGCGTGCGGGTTGGCGAACGCGCCGGCGCGGCGCAGTGTCTCCCCGCGCGACTCACCAATCAAGCGTGATGGCCATGGATCTCGTTTACCTCATCATTCTCGCCCTGGTGCAGGGGATCACGGAGTTCCTGCCGATCTCCTCGTCCGCGCACCTGATCCTCGCCCCCGAGATCACCGGTCAGGCCGATCAGGGCCCGCTGATCGACGTCATGGCCCATCTGGGCACGCTGCTGGCGGTGATGGTCTATTTCCACCGCGACATGGGGGCGGCGATCACCGGCAAGCTCGCCCTGCTGCAAGGCCGGGTCACCGAAGGCGGACGTCTGGTCCTGCTGATCGCCGCCGCAACGCCGCCCGTGCTGATCTTCGGCGGCGGGCTTTACGTGACCGGGCTCGCCGATGCGCTGCGCGATCCCATGGTGATCGCCTGGGCGACCTTGATCTTCGCCCTGCCGCTCTGGCTCGCTGACCATTTCGGGCGCCAGTCGGTCACGGTGGAGACCTTGAGCTGGCGCGGCGCAGTTCTGATCGGGCTCGCGCAGATGCTCGCCCTGATCCCCGGCGCCAGCCGGTCCGGGGTCACCATGACGGCGGCGCGCGCGGTGGGGATGGCGCGCAGCGATGCGGCGCGCTTCTCCATGCTCATGGCCGTTCCGGTCATCGCCGCCTTCGGCCTGCTCGCCGGCATCGAGCTGGCGCGTGGCGCCGATCCCGGCGCAAGCCTTGCCGACGGGCTGCTGATCGCGGCCCTGTCCTTCGCCGCGGCCCTGGCGGCGATTGCGGTTCTGATGCGGATCGTGGACCGGATCGGGTTCCTGCCCTTCGTGATCTACCGCCTGGCGCTCGCCGGCGCCTTGTTCTGGTGGGCGGCCTGACGGCCCCACTTTCGCCCTAAAGGCGAGGGCAGATGCGCGCTGCTGGGCGGGGCCTGACGGGACGGGACCCTTAAAATGATCCGACTGCTTGCTCTCACCGGCGCCGTCCTGGCGCTGTCGGCCTGCGCCTATTCCACCCAGACCACGTCCGGCGCGGATTATCTGTCCGGCTATGTGAATGCGCCGCGCGCCGCAGCCGGCACAGAGGCGGGCAAGGACGGCGAGGCGCGCAGCCTGGATGAAGAGATTCGAGACATCGCGGCCATCGAGCCGTCCCTGCGTTTTCCCGCCCGCATCGGCGTCGCGCGGGTCGAGAACCGCGCGCTGACCAGCGTACCCCCGTCGGAGCTTATCTATTGGGGCGAGCTGGCCGAGCGTCTGGGCGAGGGCGTCGGCGAATTCGCGCCGGTCAGCCCGCTGATCGCGGCCATGGTGGATTCAACGCCTTCCCGGCGCGGCGGGCCGGCTGAACTGATCGCGGACATTCGCCGGGGCGCGGCGCGCCAGCATCTCGACTATGTGCTGGTTTATGAGCTCAGCGGGGACTTCACCCAGTCCACCAACGTGCTGTCCGCCGCCGACCTGACGATCCTGGGATACTTCCTTCTGCCGAGCCGGGAGGTGAATATCCGCGGCGCGGCGAACGCCATCCTTCTGGACGTGCGCAACGGCTACCCTTACGGAACCGCAGCTGCGGCGGTCGAGGACACCGACCTGGCGCGCGGCTCCAGCGCTTATGAGCGCGGCCGCGACGGAGCGGAGCGGGCCAAGCTCGCCGCAGTGGAGGAATTGACCGGAGAGGTCGAGGCGATGATCACTGATCTGGTGCTCGCCTTCGCCGCCGGTGAGGGGCGCGGACCGGCGCAATCGGAGCCCGTCAGTCCGTAGGGAAGAGGCCAGGGCGTATGAGCAAACCGGATCTGGTGGTCATCGGCGCAGTCGCCGGGGCGCACGGCGTGCGCGGCGACGCCAAGCTGAAACCCTTCGGCGATCCGGCCGCCCTGTGCCGCTACGGCCCGTTTCTCGACGAGAACGGCGAGGTCGTGCTGACTCCCAAGGGCTCCAAGCCCGGCGCCAACGGCTTCGTCATCGCCTGGTTCGAGGAGCGCCTGACCCGCGAGCAGGTCGAGGCGATGAAAGGCACGCGCCTGTGCGTGCCCCGAAGCGCCCTTCCGGAGCCGGAGGAGGACGAGTTCTACCACGCCGACCTGCTGGGCCTCGCCGTCGAAAACCTCGACGGCGAGCCGCTCGGCAAGGTGAAGTCGGTGCAGGACTATGGCGCTGGAGACCTGCTGGAGATCGCCGGGCCTGACGGCGTCTGGTTCCTGCCCTTCACCAGGGCGGCGGTCCCCCATGTGGACCTGAAGGCCGGCAAGCTGACGGCGGATCCGCCGGAGGCGGAGGAGGGTGGATCCCAGACCGATGAAGTTCAGGGACGGCAAGAGTAACGCCTGCACACTAGGTGGATTGCCCGCAGAGGATATGATTGTATTCTTTCTTTGGGATACAAAGCGAACTTTTCCACTAATTAAGGTTTTTATGGGTTCTGGCTCTTCGCCCTGTCTCGAAAAAGCCGGACTCAGCCGGTTCGGCTGCAAACACGGACTCTGGAGTTGATATGCTCGCCCTCATTAAACTAGGCGCTGCTGTATCGAGCCTTGTGGGTTCTGAAGCGCCAGTCGGTGCGGTCGCGGCGTGCGAGATTGAGACTGAGGGCGGTCGGCGCCGGATCACATCGTTGAGCGCAACATGCGAAACGCTTTCAACTCCGGCTGAGAGCGCTGCGTTGCAGAGCGCCGCTGATCAGGTGCTCAACCGCGTTGCCCTGCCGATAAGGTTAGGCCGGCACCAGCTGCTCACAACCATTGTGCTGCGCAGGTTCCATAACGGCTGGGATTTAGAGCAAACCCTACCGCTTGCTCCAGTGAGGTACAGTCTGGAGCAGCATCGGAGGGCGCGAGGCTTGCTCTACATTGATTGTGCAGGCCGTGGATTGATCGAGGCGGACGGCTCGCTTCCGCAGGCTGAATGGGTCTGCTTGCGAAAGCCATGGGGCGAAATTGCTGAGTCTGATCAGCTCCAGGCTGACCATCTCGCAGGGCTGATGCAGCAGGGCCGTTGGCTTGTTCCCCTTCGTTTTGAACAGGGGTGCGCCGAGGCGGGGATAAGTCAGCGGCATAGCTTCCCAGAAGGCAACCCCGTTATCAGGGAAGATGAGCGGCCCAGCTGCAACTCGGAGCCATTTGGCGCGACGCACAATGCTCACCAACCCATGATCCCGCTTAATGCAGCGGCGCATGATTATAGTGCCCACTGCACGGCCGAATATTCTCATGATGCCAACGGCGTCATCCACAGGGTGGAGGCCAGCTGTCTATTGGCTGACGAAAGCGGGATCCTGCCCGAGTCGTTCCAACAGGACTGGACTGTCTTGCGCGCAGCTTATGAAGGTTCAGTTGAAGTAGGTTTGCGCCGGATGCGCGTTGAGGAAACCGACCCCGGGTTCGAGGGGCTTCGTGAGGCGTCGAGACAGATCCTGCTGCAAATCAATGATCGCTAGGACCTGAAACACCGGCGTTGCGCTGGCGCCATAAGGCAACAGCGCGATTGAACTCTCATATGGTTACAAACTGCCTGACGGCGTCTGGTTCCTGCCCTTCACCAGGGCGGCGGTCCCCCATGTGGACCTGAAGGCGGGCAAGCTGACGGCGGATCCGCCGGAGGCGGAGGAGGGTGAGCCGGGGGCTAGCGAAGCTGATAGCTGAAAGGTTGTAGGGCTTCGCAATATGGGAGAATATCCACCTTCCCCGATGGAGGGTCTGTCATGCTCCTGCTCGTACTTCTCACCACACTCCAGGCGGCGGCCGAACCGGCTGTAACGGCCGATTGCCGCATCCTTGCGGCGGTCGATGGACGCCGGATCACGCAGGTCGCGTTCGACTGTCCCGACGATGTTGCGGACGCGGCGGCCCTCCAGGCCCACGCCGATGCAGTTGCGGCGCAATTCGGCGTCCCACTGGATACCCAGACGCTGCGGGTCGGCGGCGTGTCAAGCACGGCCAGGTTCACCTTGGCCGAGGAGGGCTGGCGCCTTCTTGAGCCGGCGCGCTTCCTGAGCAGCCCGCCAAGCTATGTGCCAAGCGCGGCTCAGCGGGGGATCGACGCTCGCTGTGATATGCGGGTCGAGCTGGGGCCCGATGGCGCGCCGCGCGATGTCGTGACGGTTTGCCAGCCGTTCAGGCGTTCTGGACAGCCGGTCAGGCAAAGGGGGTTCGAGGCCGAAGCGCAGGCGGCTGTCGCGCGGTCGCGCTGGTTCGCGCCGCTCGGCGCGGATGGGGCCTGCGTTACCTACAGCCTGGAATTCCAGATCGACCCTGGGGGTGACGCCGAGGAACGGCCGCATCTTCAGCAGCCGGTGGATCGCGCGCCGACATGTTCCTGACGCATATCGCCCGCTCATGCGCCTTCGCGCTTGCGGGCGTGGGGATCGCCGCCTGCGCCAGCGTTCCGCCGGTCGCCGGTGAAGCCTGCGGTGCGGCGCAGACCGTTCTCGCGCCAGTCATCAACGCGGTGATCGAGGAGGGCGGGATCGTGGAGATCGAGACGCGCACGGCGCTGGTCCCGCCGGTCTCCCGGAGTGATCGCTGGGCGTTGATCCAGGAATTCGGATTCTCGCCGGTCTGGCGCTCTGCAGGAACCGATGACGCCCTGCGCCGGGCCTACTGGCAGGCGTGGCGCGACACGGATCAAAGCTTGCGCATCAACGATCCGGACAGGGCCGACCGGCAGGCCTGGGAGGCCGCCTATGACGCGATCGGCGACGACTGCATCTTTCCCGATGACGGTCTGTGGCGGGCGTTCTTCGACCGCAATCGCGCCGACGCCGACTTCACCTGCGCCGCCGACATCGCCGCAATGACCGGCGCCCGGCTCGTCGGGGCCGGCGCGCCGCGGGGCGCCGGCGCCATGCGCCTGACCCCGGCCGCGCCCGGGATGGAAGGCGGTCGCGCCCTCATGGCCGCGCGCACCGTATATCCGCCGCTGGAGCCCGGCGCCGCGCCGCGCGAAACCGGCACGATCTGGCTTCTGCGCGTAACAGAGGCCGGCGATTGGCGGGTGCTGAGCGCGCGACGGATGGAGGCGATGGAGTGATGGCGATGACGCCTTGGAGGCATCGGCAATGAGAAGCCTGTTCGGCGCGGGAGTGATCGCGCTCTCCCTGGCCCCTTTCGCGGCGGCGGCTTCCCCTGAACAGGCGGTCTGCCAGATCAGCTTTGAAGCCGGAGGTGAAGACGGAGCGCCCGAGCGCGTTCAGGCGTCGTGTCCAGGCGCTGAACCGGCTCTTCAAGCGGCGGCGGATGCGAGCCTTCAGCGGCTTGATCTCGCCTTCGACCCGCGCGCGGATGTGGCTGGATATGAGGTCGCGGAGTCCCTTGTGCTCACAGCCTCCGGTCAACAGGCCTGGTCAGTCGCGCCGGGGCAAATTCTCGTGAAAGCAATGCCGCTGTTTCCAGCTAGGGCCGCCCAACGCGGTGCGACCCATATGGTCTGCGCCGTAGCTCTCGTGCCCGACGAGCGTGGCCGCCCGTCGGCCTCGCCAGTGGAATGCCTGGCCGATGTCAGGCGTGCTCAAGGCGCGATGGAGCGCGCGATGACCGAAGCGGTGTCGAACTGGCGACTGGCGCCGACCGATTTCGAGTACTGCATGGATGAGCAGGTCTATGTCCAGGCTGCGATCATCGTGCGCGGCGGGCGACCGCATCGCCCCAATCCAATGCCTGATCCGGAGCGGCTACCGGCCCTGTGCGAGGCGGGGTGAGAAGCCGGTGAGGGCCAGATGAAGCAGCCTGGTGCTGGCGATCTAGCGGCCACCAGGAATCTGAGTGTGAGGATGAAGTCATGCTTGCAGTTGTTCTTGCGGCCGCTCTGGGTGGGGCGACTGGAGACGCTGAGTGCGCCGTGTTGACGGCGGTCGCAGAGGAATTCTTCGGTGTTCGGCGCTCTGAAACTCGGATCGTAGATGAAGCGGGCGAGCAGATCGGCGCCTACCGGAACCGATATTTGGTCGGCGAGACACCTCACGCTTTCTCACTGATCGGTCGTGTTCAGGAGCCGTTGGAATCTGACACGGGCGAAGCGTTGATCGAACTCACGGATGAGCTGAACCGTCTCCGGCGGATGTCGCCAGTCCTGCGCCGCCACGCTGCGCGACAAGCGCTGAACCTGGATCTTCATCATGTAGAAGCCGAACTCGGGGCGCTCCCGCAGGCTATGCTGGCCGACTTCGTGGAGCGCAACGGGCTGGACGCCGCATGGTCCTGTCCGCTTGCGCAAGACATCGCTTACGCTGCGACGATACCGGCTCGAGACGTAGAGCTGAGTCTACACCACATCAGCATTTCCCGGCCGGGCTTTGACGCCGATGGGCGTCGTGCGATCGTATTCATCAGCACGGCTAGGCAGGCAGGCGCCCCGGAGGTGCTGGGCCGCACGAATTTCAGCGCGGGCTGGATGATGCTTTCGCGGGAGTCGGACCAGCAATGGCGGATCGTTGATCGCGCCACGGTGCGCACCGCCTTGGGTCGATGATCGCGCTGCCCTTGCCCTGACCGGTTCACGCGCCTAAACCCGCGCGCCATGACCGACGCCGCTCCGCCCTTCACCGCTACGGCTTTGACCCTGTTCCCGGATGCGTTTCCGGGGCCGTTGGGGGTTTCACTGCTGGAGACGGCCAGAAAGAACGGGCTCTGGGCGCTGGAGACGGTGGACATACGGTCTTTTTCCCGTCATAAGCACGCCTCCGTTGACGACACGCCGGCTGGCGGCGGCCCTGGAATGGTGCTGCGCCCCGATGTCGTTGCGGACGCGATCGACAGTGTGGACAGGCGTTCACGCCCGTTGATCAACCTGACGCCGCGGGGCCGGCCGCTCACTCAAGCGCGTGTGCGAGAGTGGGCGACGGGTCCCGGCGTCATTGTGTTTTGCGGCCGTTTCGAAGGGCTCGACCAGCGGGTCGTCGAAGCGCGCGGCATGGAAGAGGTGAGTGTCGGCGACGCCGTCCTCGCCGGAGGCGAAGCCCCCGCCATGGTCCTCATCGAGGCCTGCGTGCGGCTGATCCCCGGCGTTCTGGGCAAGCTGGAGTCGACGCTGGACGAGAGTTTCGAAGGGGATCTTCTGGAATACCCTCAATACACCCGCCCGCGGGTGTGGGAGGGCCGGGACATCCCTGAAGTGTTGCTGTCGGGCGATCATGGCCGGATCGACCGATGGCGAAGAGAACAGGCCGAAGACATAACGCGTCAGCGCCGACCGGATCTCTGGGCGAGATATCAGCGGCGCCAAGGAGAAGAGCCATGAACCTGATTCAACAGCTCGAGCAGGAAGAAGCCGCCCGCGTGCTCGGCGACAAGTCGATCCCCGCGTTTTCGCCGGGCGACACGCTGTCGGTGAACGTGTGGATCCGCGAAGGCGAGCGCCAGCGCGTGCAGCGCTTCGAAGGCGTCTGCATCGCCCGCTCCGGCGGCGGCCTGAACGAGAATTTCACCGTGCGCAAGATCAGCTTCGGCGAGGGCGTGGAGCGGGTCTGGCCGATCCACTCGCCGCTGATCGAGTCCATCACCGTGGTCCGCAAGGGCAAGGTGCGCCGCGCCAAGCTGTACTATCTGCGCGATCGCCGGGGCAAGTCCGCGCGCATCGCCGAGCGCACCACGGGCCGGGGCATCGAAGCGCGTCCGCCCAAGGGCCGCAAGCCTCAGGCCGAAGCGTCCGAGTAAGGTCCGGCTTCAAGCCATCCATCCTGAAGACGCCCGCTGGAACACTCCGGCGGGCGTTTTTCTGTTCAAAGATCCTCTCTCGGCGCGAAATCCTCGCCCTGGGTGCGCAGGGCCGGCGGCTCGCCCGTGCGGCCCCTGCGCGCGCGCCAGTCCTCCAGCGCCCAGCGCACGGAGGGGAAGGCGAGGTCATCGAACGGGATCTCGTCCCAGTGATACAGCGCGACCTCCAGGCTTTCCGGACCCGCAGCGATGGATGGATCGGCCAGGCGCGCGCGGTAGAACATCTGCACCTGGGAAATGCGGGGGATGGAATAGACCGCCAGCAGATCAATCAGTTCCAGCTGGGCGCAGGCTTCCTCGCGCGCTTCCCGCTTGGCTGCATCGGCGACACTTTCGCCCTCTTCCATGAAGCCGGCCGGCAAGGTCCAGAATCCCTTGCGTGGCTCGATGGCGCGCTTGCACATGAGGATGCGTCCGTCTGCGGACTCCGTCACTGAGCCGGCGACGATCTTCGGATTGACGTAGTCAACGAAGCCGCACGTGTTGCACACGCGGCGCGCCCGGTCGTCGCCGGACGGCGTCTTCAGTTCGAAGTCTGGCTCAATACGCGCCATCGTCTCGCCTCGTTGCTCCCGCGCGCTTGCGCCTGTATTCCGTATCAGGACGGATGTGTAATTGAAACGTCGCGAATTGCAGGTATGGTCCGTTTCGCACCGTCGACTGAGGAAGCGTGAATTATGGCAGCCGATGCGGAATTCGACCTGGCGGTCTCGCCGGGCCACCTGCTCCACCGGGCCCAGCAGTTTGCGGCCGACCGGTTCTCCGAAGCGACCGGGGGCGTGGAGATCACCCAGCGCCAGTTCGCGGTCCTTTGCGCAGTCCATGCCAATGAAGGCCTGACCCAGACCCAGCTGGTGCAGGCGACCGGCATTGATCGCTCCACCCTTGCTGAGCTGGTCTCGCGCATGGCCTCCAAGGGGCTGCTTCTGCGGGAGAAGGCCGCCGGCGATGCACGCGCCAACGCCGTGCGCTTCACCGATGACGGCCGCAGTCTCTATGGGACCGTGATCGCCGGGGCGAAGGCCGCCGACGAGGCGATCCTGTCCGCGTTGCCGAAAAACAAGCGCGCCAGCTTCGCCGAGGCCCTCGCCCGCATCGCCCGCGCGTCCGAACTGGGCGCCGAAGCCGCCAAGCTCGAGGCCAAGAAGGCCAAGGCCGCCCTGAAGGCGATGGCCAAGGACGCCAAGGCCGCCGACAAGAAGAAGAAAAAGAAGAAGAAAAAGTAGGCCAGACGCGGCCCTTCCCAGCCCCCTGCGCTCGACCCTGCCCAGCGCATTGTCGGCTCCAGCTCAACCCGATCGCCTCCCTTCGATCCTGCCGACCGGGAATTGAAGTCTTTGGGCAGGTGAGTGAGCGCTCACTCACTTGGGCTCTGCGGCGGGGCTGTCCTGATGATTGCAAGGGTGCTCAGGAATGCGTGATTGCCCGGCGGCGGCGCCAGGGGCTCGCTTCAGATCAGCGCGGGCTCGTCGAGCGCGGCAGGGCGTCCACGTTCACCGGCGCACCGCCCGCCTGAGCCCAGGCCGGCCCCAGGGTCTGGACCCAGACGACATCGGTGATCGCGCCGCGCCAGCGGGCCCGGATCACGCCGTCTGAATCCACGACGAAGGTTTCCGGCGCGCCGGTGACGCCCAGCTCCAGCGCTGCGCGGCCCTCGCGGTCTTCCGCCAGGCTGGCGAACGGATCGCCCAGCTGGGCCAGGAAGGCGCGCGCGTCGGCGGGTTCGTCCTTGTAGACGATGCCGTGGATCGGGACCCCCTGATCGGCCAGCGCCTCCAGCATGGGATGTTCGATCCGGCACGGCGCGCACCAGCTCGCCCAGAGGTTCAGAAGGTAGGGGCCTTCGGCTTCGGCAGGCACGTAATCGCCCCGCCCTCCAGGAAAGTCTGTCAGCGGCAGGGCCGGCAGCGGGTCGCCCACGAGCGGATCATTGCGCGCGGCCCGTTCCGGCGCGAGCTGCTGCAGCGCCATGCTGCCGCCGAGCAGCGCGATTAGCAGGGCGATGACCGCCAGCGGCGCCCAGACCAGAATCCTGTTCACAGTCCCGCCTCCTCGGCCTCCAGCCGCTTCAGGCGGCTTTCAGCGTCCTTGCGGCGCTTGATCGCAAGAATGACAAGGCCTGCGATCCCGGCGAAGGTCAGCGCATAAGCTGGCCAGACGAAGGCGGCGTAGCCGTCCATGGCGAAGAAGGCGCTCATTCGGCGAATCCCTCCGAGGCCTCAGCTTCCAGGCGCTGCTCGCGCTTGCGTTCCAGCACGGCGGCCCGGCGCTCCAGGATCAGGGTGCGCATGGTGGAGAACACGAGCGCCGTCAGAAGCGCGGTGAAGGCCAGCGCCATGACCGACAGCGGCCAGAGCTTGGAGGCGTGGATGGTCGGCCCGTCGAAGCGGATGACGCTGGCCGGCTGATGGAGCGTATTCCACCAGTCCACGGAGAATTTGATGATCGGCAGGTTGATAAGGCCGGCCATCGCCAGGATCGATCCGGCGCGGGCGGCCAGCTTTTCATCCTCGATGGCCGCGCGCAGCGCCATGTAGCCCAGATAGAGGAGCAGCAGGACCAGCATGGAGGTCAGGCGCGCATCCCACACCCACCAGGCGCCCCACATGGGCCGGCCCCACAGGGCCCCGGTCACCAGGCATAGCGCGGCGAACACCGCGCCCGCCGGCGCCAGGGCGCGGGCCGCGAGGTCTGCCAGATTATGGCGCCAGATGAAGTAGATGAAGCTGGAGACGCCCAGCCCCGCATAGGCCGCCATGGCAAGCCACGCGCTGGGCACGTGGACATACATGATCCGCACCGTTTCCGACTGCTGATAATCCGGCGGAGAGATCACCAGAGCCCAGGGCAGGCCGATGGCGAACAGTACGGCCGCGCCGCCCCACGCCCACGGCGTAACCACGCGGGCGAGGCGCTCGAAACGTTCCGGGTTCGCGAAATAGCTGAACATGGGCGGTGAAGTAGCTCCACGATGGCCTCGGCGCAAGGATATGCGGCCCTGCGCCGCGCAAGCCGGGCGTGCTATTCCAGACGGGCTCTCAAGGCCGCCGCCGCGCCCAGCGGCGCCAGCGCCAGGGCCGCCAGCGATCCGGCGGCGGCCATCATGAGGTTGGCGCCCTCAAGTCCGGTTCCTTCCGCCGCCGCCCGGCCTGCGCCTGCGGCGAAGACGAGGAGCGGAACCTGCAAGGGCGCGGCGATCAGGGCGATCAGTAATCCAGCCCGCTTCAACCCGGCGGCCAGCGCGCCAGCAAAGGCGGCGATCAGGGCGAGGCCCGGCGCGGCCAGCAACAGGGCGAGCGACAGGATCAGGGCAGGTCCGGCCTCCAGCCCGTAAGCGAGCGCGGCGATGAAGGCGATGGGCGCGATGGGCCAGAACACCGCCAGGGTGAAGGCCAGCGTCTTCATGAGGACCGCCGTGGCGAGCCCGGCGCCGGAGAGGGCGTAAAGCTCCAGCGTGCCGTCGGCGGCGTCTTCGCCGAACAGGCGCTCGGCCGGTTGCAGCGTCGCCAGCAGGGCGGCGAAGGCGATGACGCCCGGGCCGGCCGCGGCCAGAGTGTCGCCGTCCGGCCCGATGGCCAGCGGCGCCAGGGCGAGGGCGGCCAGGTTGAACGCCGCCGGCCCGGCCGGTCCGCCGCCGCCGGCCCAGGCGAGCTTGAGCTCGCGGGAGAACAGGGCCAGCGCCGCACTCATGCCGACCGCGCCTCGCGCGCCGCATCACTCAGGTCCAGCCCGGTCTGGTCCGGCCAATCCAGCGCGGCGTGGGTGGTGGCGATCACGACACCGCCCGCCGCGCGATAGTCGGCGATGAGCGCGCCAAGCCTTGCCCGGCTGACGGCGTCCAGCGGCGCCGTCGGCTCGTCCAGGATCCACAGCCCGGCGTTGGACAGCGCCAGCCGCGCCAGGGCTGTCCGCCGGCGCTGACCCGCCGACAGCGTCCCGCAGGCCCTCCTGGCGAGATGGGCGACCGCCATGCGCTCCATCACCGGCTCGATCAGCTCTGGGGAGGCGCCCTGAAGCGCTGCGTGAAAGGTCAGAGCGTCGCGCACGGTTTCGGCCGGCTTCAAGCCCTCGGCATGGCCGAGCCAGGCGATCTTCACATCGCTGGCGGGTTCGACATGGATCTCGCCCGCATCAGGCCGGATGAACCCCGCGACGGCGCGCAATAGCGTGGTCTTGCCCGATCCGTTGGGCCCGGTGATCGCCAGCGCCTCGCCCGGCGCGGCGGCGAAGTTCAGCCCGCGCACCAAAGTGCGTCCGCCGCGCGATAGCGCGACACCGGCGGCGCGCACGTCGGCGCGGGTGAACTCAGCTGACAGACCGTCGCTCATGGCCGAAGGGATAGGGCGGAACCGGCGCGAAGTCCAAAGCCCATGTGTCGCGCCGCCGGAGCTCGAAGACAGCACCTGCAATCCAGTTGCAAACACAGACGCGATCTGCGACCTCCGGCGCATTGCGGCGGCTGCGAAGCGGGTCTAAAACGCGCGCGAGACCAGCCCCCTGGGCGCCTGTTTCGTCCGGCCCGGCCGGATCAAGCATGGTGCATTAGACAGCGGCGCGCGCTGGATCGCGCCGCATAGACGTATGAGGACACCCATGGCTTCACTGGACAGCTTCAACTGCCGCCGCGACATCACCGCCGGCGGGAAGACCTACGCCTATTTCGATCTGAAGGAGGCGGAGAAGAATGGTCTGACCGGCGTTTCGAAGCTGCCCTACACCCTGCAGGTCCTTCTGGAGAACCTCTTGCGCCACGAAGACGGGCGCACGGTGACCAAAGCCGATATCGAGGCCATTGCGGCCTGGGTCGCTGAAGGCAAGTCCTCCCACGAGATCGCCTATCGCCCGGCCCGGGTGCTGATGCAGGACTTCACCGGCGTGCCGGCGGTCGTGGACCTGGCCGCCATGCGCGACGCCACGGCGAAGATGGGCGGCGATCCGAAAAGCGTGAACCCGCTGGTCCCGGTTGATCTCGTCATCGACCACTCTGTGATGGTGGACTATTTCGGCGGCGCCGACAGCTTCACAAAGAACGTGGAGCGCGAATACGAGCGCAATGGCGAGCGCTACAAATTCCTGAAATGGGGCGCGAGCGCGTTCGACAATTTCCGCGTGGTTCCGCCGGGGACCGGCATCTGCCACCAGGTGAACCTTGAAAACCTCGCCCAGACGGTCTGGACCAAGGACGAGGACGGCGTCACCTACGCCTATCCCGATACGCTGGTGGGCACTGACAGCCACACCACCATGATCAATGGCCTGGCCGTGCTGGGCTGGGGCGTGGGCGGCATCGAGGCCGAGGCCGCCATGCTGGGTCAGCCGGTCTCCATGCTGATCCCGGAAGTCATCGGCTTCAAACTGACCGGCAAGCTGGCCGAAGGCGCCACGGCCACCGACCTGGTGCTCACCGTCGTGGAGATGCTGCGCAAGAAGGGCGTGGTCGGCAAGTTCGTGGAATTCTATGGCGAGGGCCTGGACAATCTCTCGCTCGAGGACGCCGCCACCATCGCCAACATGGCGCCGGAATACGGCGCGACCTGCGGCTTCTTCCCGGTCGACAACGAGACGCTGGAGTATCTGCGCGCCACGGGCCGTGAGGAAGGCCGCGTGGAGCTGGTGGAGAAATACGCGAAGGCCCAGGGGATGTTCCGCCCCGAACGCACGGAAGAGCCGGTCTATACCGACACCCTGCACCTGGACCTTGGCTCCGTCGTGCCCTCGCTGGCCGGACCCAAGCGCCCGCAGGACCGCGTGGCCCTGACCGAGGCCGCCGACGAGTTCGCCAAGCAGCTCGCCACGGAGTTCAAGAAGGCCGATGACGCCGCCAAGCGCCAGAAGGTCGAGGGCGAGGAGTACTCCATCGGCCATGGCGATGTGGTGATCGCGGCGATCACCTCGTGCACCAACACCTCCAACCCCTCGGTCATGCTCGGCGCGGGCCTGGTCGCGCGCAACGCGCTGAAGAAAGGCCTCAAGGTCCAGCCCTGGGTGAAGACGTCCCTGGCGCCGGGCTCCCAGGTTGTGACCGACTATCTGGAGCGCGCCGGGCTGCAGGACGACCTCGACGCGCTTGGGTTCAATCTTGTGGGCTATGGCTGCACGACCTGCATCGGCAATTCCGGTCCGCTGCCGGAGAAGATCTCCAAGGCGATCAAGGACGGCGATCTGGTCGCGACGTCCGTGCTGTCGGGCAACCGCAATTTCGAAGGCCGCGTGTCGCCGGACGTGCGCGCCAACTATCTGGCCAGCCCGCCGCTGGTGGTCGCTTACGCCATCGCGGGCACCATGAACATCAACGTGGCCGAGGATCCGATCGGCTATGACGATCAGAACGAGCCGGTCTATCTGAAGGACATCTGGCCGACCTCCGCCGAGATCGCCGAGGTCGTGCGTCAGGCCGTGACGCCGGAGATGTTCGCCAAGCGCTATGCCGACGTCTTCAAGGGCGATCAGATGTGGCAGGGCATCGAGACCGCCGGCGGTCTCACCTATGACTGGCCGGACAGCACCTATGTGGCCAACCCGCCCTTCTTCGAAGGCATGAGCAAGGACAAGGCGACCGCTCCGACCGACGTGTCCGGCGCGAAAATCCTCGGCCTGTTTGCGGATTCCATCACCACCGACCACATCTCGCCGGCCGGTTCGATCAAGGCCGACAGCCCGGCGGGCGAATACCTGCAGGCCAACGGCGTGGAGCCGCGCGAGTTCAACTCCTACGGCGCGCGCCGGGGCAATCACGAAGTCATGATGCGCGGCACCTTCGCCAATATCCGTATCAAGAACCAGATGGTGCCCGGCGTGGAGGGCGGCGTGACGGTCTTCCAGCCGACCGGCGAGCAGATGCCGATCTACGATGCGGCCATGAAGCACCAGGCGGCCGGCACGCCCCTGGTCGTCTTCGGTGGCAAGGAGTACGGCACGGGCTCCTCGCGCGACTGGGCGGCGAAAGGCACGCGCCTGCTGGGCGTCAAAGCCGTCATCTGCGAAAGCTTTGAACGCATCCACCGCTCCAACCTGATCGGCATGGGCGTGCTTCCGCTGCAGTTCAAGAACGGCGAAAGCTGGCAGAGCCTTGGGATCACCGGCAAGGAGACGATCGACCTGATCGGCGTGGAGGGCGTCAGCCCGCGCGGCGACATCACCCTGCGCGTCACCTTCGAGGACGGCTCCACCAAAGAGACCCAGGTTCTGGCCCGGATCGATACCGATAACGAGCTCGATTACGTCAAGAACGGCGGCATCCTGCACTACGTCCTGCGCCAGCGCGCAGCGGCGTAGGGTTTAGTCTGACGCCTATAGCAAACGTTTGCTCAGAGAGCCCCGGCGGCGCGATCTGCCGGGGCTTTTGTTGCTAATTTCCCCACAAAAGCACTGAAAGGGCGGTATTGTTCGCTGCAAGCATCAATTTAAGGCCCGAGAGTCCCCTTTTTGTTGCCTGAAATCACCCGGTGTGCATCATAAGTGCCGTAGCGATACATGAATGTAACAATACCGGACCAGAACACGTAGATGGACCCCTTCATCCCAGATGATCTCCCGCTAGCGCCGGCCAAGACAGATGCTGCAGCTCTGCTAGCGCCCTTAGCTGCGGCAAGCCGCGCTCTGGCCCGCTACGATGGGGCCCTCATGCATTTGAGAAATCCCGGCTTGCTGTTGAGTCCGCTGATGAACAACGAAGCCGTTCTTTCCTCACGAATTGAGGGGACGCAGGCGACGCTCGGCGATCTTTACGAGGCTGATGCCGACGCCGAGCCAGAAGAAGGCAAGCGCGATGACATTCTTGAGATCAGAAATTACCGGGCCGCCATCCAGATTGGTATCGAAAGCGCAAGTCAGCGCGGTCTCACCCTGAGCCTCTTGCGCGAGCTGCACCAGCGCTTGATGACCGGTGTGCGCGGTGGAGACAAGCGCCCGGGCGCATTCAGAAATGACCAGAACTGGATCGGCGCGCGCGGATGTTCAATCGATGAGGCTCGTTTCGTGCCGCCAAACCCAGTCGTAATGGTCGATGCTCTAGCTAATTGGGAAAGCTATATCGCATCCGGCTGGCGCGACCCGATCATCGGTGCGGCCATTGCTCATGCTCAATTTGAAATCATCCACCCTTTCAATGATGGTAATGGACGTGTCGGGCGCATGATCATCCCATTGATGCTAGCCCAGACTGACGTGATCCAATCGCCCAACTTCTATGTCTCGAGCTACTTCGAGAAGCATCGTGAAGAATACTATGATCGGTTGCTCGCGATATCTAATCACGGCGCCTGGACGGAATGGATTATCTATTTCTGTAATGCCGTTGTAGAGCAATCAAGAGAAAATCTCGAAAGAGTGCAAACACTAAAATCGCTTTATGATGAAATGTCTGACGCGTTTGTCGAGGCGACGCACTCACAACACGCGCTCAGCGCATTGAATACATTCTTTGCTAGACCTGTGATCACAGGTCCACAGTTCCAGCGGTCAACTGGCATTACTCATCGACCCAATGCGCTGAAGATTCTCAACCAGCTTGAAGAGGCTGGGCTGATCACATGCGTGCGACGCGGCTCCGGTCGCCGACCGAGCCGTTACGCCATGGCATCCGTGATCGCCGCCGCTGAGGGGTTGCTCGCCGCCGAAGCCCGCCCCTGACGCTTCACCGCCCGCCCCTTGGATTGATGGGATCATCCACCGGGCCCGGACCGCCGGGGTCTGACGGAGCGCAATAGGGCCAGCTGCCGGCGTTGGGGCTGCTGTCATCGCAGATCGCGTCGTCGTCGGGGATGAGGACGCACCCTGACAGGAGCGCGGCGGCGAGACTGATCGGCGCGGCGAGGCGCGCGGCGGACTTGAGATTCATGACTTCCCCCTTGGCGGAGACGCGGCCGGTGCGCCCCGATCACTGGGGATGATCGCCCTGCACGCTTTGCGTTTCAAGGCGTCGCTCCGCGCAAGGCCGAACACGGTTCACGCCGCCTTAACCGTGAAGGCGTTTTCTGGATGTTGATGTCATGCGGGCCGGACCCGCCTCGCACAAGGACAGGTGCGCCATGGCCGCCCGGCCCTCCCGATCCCGAAAGCCCGCCCGCGCGCCTCGGCGCTGGCTGCGCCTGGTCGCCGGGCTGGCGATCCTGACGGGTCTGGCGCTGGCCGCGCTGCTGGTGGAGCTGGCGCGAACGCTGCCGGACATTGAGGGGCTTGAGCCTGCGCCACGCGCCGGCGAAGTGGTTCTGCTGGACCGCAATGGGCGCACGATCGCGCGCCGCGGCGAAGTGAGCCAGGCCGCGATTGAAGCCGACGATCTGCCTCAGACGCTGGTGGACGCGGTGCTGGCGGTCGAGGATCGGCGCTTCTACAGCCATTTCGGCGTCGATCTGATCGGTACGGGCCGGGCGCTGATCGCAAACATGCGCGCAGGCCGCGTCGTTCAGGGCGGCTCCACCATCACCCAGCAGCTGGCCAAGAATCTGTTCCTGAGTCCCGAGCGCACCTATCGGCGCAAGGCTCAGGAAATGATGCTGGCGCTCTGGCTGGAGCGGCGCTTTTCCAAGGACGAGATCCTGGCGCTGTATCTGAACCGGGTCTATTTCGGCGCCGGCGCGTGGGGCGCGGAAGCCGCCTCCCGGCGCTATTTCGGGCGCTCGGCGTCTGAACTCTCCATCGGGGAGGCCGCACTTCTGGCCGGGCTGTTGAAAGCGCCGTCGCGCTATGCGCCGACCTCCGACGCGAGACGGGCGAGCGTTCGAGCGACCGTCGTGCTGGACCTGATGCTCGCCACGGGCCGGATCACCGAGGCGGAACGGATCGAAGCCGCTGAAATCCCGATCCGGGTCTCGCGCGGCGTGTCCAGTCCCGGTGCGGGCTGGTTCGCCGACTGGGTGATGCCTCAGGTGCGCGAACTGTCCGGCGGCCATGAGGGCGATCTGATCGTGCGCACGACCCTGGACGTGAACGCCCAGCGCGCCGCCGAGGCGGCCCTCACCATCGGCCTGTCCGACCCCGATCTGGCGCGCGGTGCGGGCGAGGGCGCGCTGGTCGCGCTGGATGTCACCGGCGGTGTGGCCGCCATGGTCGGCGGATCGGATTATGCGGCCGCGCCCTTCAACCGCGCCGTCAGCGCCCGCCGCCAGCCCGGGTCGGCGTTCAAGCCCATCGTCTACGCCACGGCTTTCGAGGCCGGCTACAGCCCGGACGACACCTTCATCGATGAGCCGGTCAGCTATGGCGACTGGGCGCCGGAGAATTACGGGCGGCGCTATGAGGGGGAGATGACGCTGGAGCGCGCCTTCGCCCGCTCCTCCAACGCCGTCGCGGTCCAGCTGTCTGAAGCGGCCGGCCGGGGCTGGGTTCTGCGCACGGCGCGCCGGCTGGGTGTTGAGAGCCCGCTGCAAAACACGCCGGCCGTGGCGCTGGGCGCCTATGAAGTGACGCCGCTGGAGCTGGGCCAGGCTTATCTGCCCTTCATGAATGGCGGCCGGGCGGCCGAAGCCTACGCCATCCTCTCCATCGAGACCGCCGGAGGCGAGCGCCTGTATTCCCATGTCCGTGAGCCGGGGCCCGTGGTGTTCGCAGGCCGGGTGCTCGCCGACATGAACCGCCTGTTCGACGCCTCGGTGCGTTACGGGACGTCGCGCAACGCCGCCGTCGATGGCCGCGTGGTCCGGGGCAAGACCGGCACGACCAATGACTTCCGCGACGCCTGGTTCGCCGGCTGGTCCGGCGGGCTGGCGGCGGTGGTGTGGATGGGCAATGACGATTTTTCGCCCACCGACGAGGCCGTCGGCGGCGCGGGGCCGGCGCGCGTGTTCGCGCGCTTCATGGCGGCCGCCCCGGACTATCCTGCGGCGCTCGACGCCTTGCTGGGCGATGTCAGGCCGGCCGATCCCATCGCGTCGCTCCTCTCGGGTGAGGGCTTCGCCGAGCCGGGTGAAGCGCCCGGAACCCCGGGCGAACCCGAACCGGCGCAGGAGGATGAGGCCGATCCGATTGCGGATCTTCTTGGCCGGATCGGCCAGGAGGGCTGAGGCCTGGACCCTCGCGGCGGGCTAGCCGCCGTGGATGATCACCGTATCAAGGACGACCTGCGCCTGACCCTCGCCGATCAGCCGGTCGGTATCTTCCTGGAGCAGTTCGCCGATCATGTCGGCGTCCGGAACCTCTCCCCAGCGATATAGGCGCGAGGCGTAGAGCAGCAGGGTTTCGTTGTAGGCGTCGCGCAGAAAGGCGGCGCGATCCTCAATCAGGTCCCGGGTGCGCCCGCGCGGGGCGTCCAGGGCGAGCGTGACCTGCAGGGAGCCGCGCATCCGCCGCGTCCTGTCGCGGATCGAGGTCTGGACCGGAGGGAGGCGCACATAGCTGTCGGCGTCCGTCAGGGCCCGGCGGCTGTCGTCCGGCTCGGGCTCGGACGGCGCCGGCGGCCCGGCATGGACCGGCGCAGCAAGCGCCAGCGCCAGGGCGGCGGCCAGAAAGGCAGGGCGTGATATCGTCCACATCATGGGCGTGATCCTGACGCATCGGCGTAAAAAAACCGTTCGCTCGGCGATTGCGTACAAGCTGATGTGACGTACGGTCGGGCCGCAGCGCCCAGCTCAAGGAGAATTCTTGATGATCCGATCCGCAGCGATCGCCTGCACCTGTATTGCGCTTGGCGCGCCGGCCCTGGCTCAGGCCCCCGACGGCGCCGTTGCACAGGAGCGCAGCTTCAATTTCATCTCCTTCGGCGCCGCGATTCTTCCCGATTACTCCGGCTCGGACGAATACCGGGTCATCCCGTTCGGCGCCTTCCGCTATGAGTTCGATGGCTGGACGCTGCGCAGCGACGGGCCGGGCCTGGCGGCGGATCTGTTCGAGAATGGCCCAGTGACCGCCGGGGTCTACGCACGCTGGTCCGGCGGGCGTGACGAGGTCGAGGACGCGGTGGTCGCGCTCCTGCCCGACGTCGGCAATTCCATCATCACCGGGGGCTTCGTGGACGTTGAGGTCGCGTCGGACATCCTCACAGAATTTGACACGCTGACGCTCGGCGCCCGGGCCGGCATTGATGCCCTGGGCGAGTTTGAAGGCCTGACCTGGTCGGCCTCGGCCAGCTATCTCACCGCGCTGTCGCGCACGTCCTTCTTCGGTCTGACTGCGAGCGTCTCGGGCTATTCCGACGACTATGCCGACACGCTGTTCTCGGTCGATGCCGCCGGGGCGGCGGCGTCCGGTCTGCCGGTCTACGCCGCCGAGGGCGGTGTGAAGGATGTCGGGGTCACCGCACTCCTGACAGTGGGGACGGGCGGGCCGTGGTCAGTGACCGGCGTGCTCGGCTATTCCCGTCTGGTCGGCGATTTCGCCGACAGCCCGATCGTCGCTGTCCGGGGTGATGAGAACCAGGCTTTCCTGGGACTGGCGCTCGGGCGCACCTTCTAGGGGCCTCCAGCCGCAGGAGTCCTGTTGACACGCGACAGGCGCAGGCATAAGACCGCGCCTCCTTAAAAAACACGGAACGATCGCTTATGCCCACTATCAGCCAGTTGATCCGGAAACCGCGCAAGAGCACCGTCAAGCGCAAGAAGGCGCGCGCCCTGGAGGCCAATCCCCAGAAGCGCGGTGTTTGCACCCGGGTTTACACCACGACCCCGCGCAAGCCGAACTCGGCGCTGCGCAAGGTCGCCAAGGTTCGCCTGGTCAACGGTCGCGAAGTGATCGCCTACATTCCCGGCGAAGGCCATAACCTGCAGGAGCACTCCGTCGTGCTGCTGCGCGGCGGCGGCGCCCACGACCTTCCCGGCGTGAGCTACTCGGTCATTCGCGGCGCGCTGGACACCCAGCCCGTGAAGGACCGCAAGCAGTCCCGCTCGCGCTACGGCGCCAAGCGCGCCAAGTAAGGCCCGCGCCGGGACGTTCCGCCCGGCCGCGCGCTTCAGACAAGATCAAGCGCCGCTCGCGACTGTCGCGGGCGGCGTTTTTCTTTGTCCGGCGCGGCAAGCGAGGACCGACTGAGCGGATGCGGGGCCTGTCCTGCGCTACACCGGCGGCCTGGCCGCCGCAAGGCCAACAGCCGCCCGCAGCTTTAGCGAGGACCGACTGAGCGGATGCGAAGGAGGACAAAGGAAAATGGTGGGCGCGACAAGATTCGAACTTGTGACCCCTACGATGTCAACGTAGTGCTCTGACCAACTGAGCTACGCGCCCGCATCATGTCCGGGGCGCAGCGCCCCGGCAGGGAGCGCAGGTCTTAGGGCGAAGGCGGCGCGCCTGTCAATCACTCCTGCAGGCCTTGCGCACATGGTCTGGTGAAGCCTGTTCCGGCGACCTGGGCGAAGCCGATGCATGCATCGGCAACGGGCGGATTGCCGATTTATGGCTTTTCTGCAACATGCCCGCCACAAAGGCGCCGAAATTGCTGCAGGCGCAGCGCATGGCGCTTTACGCCGACATTACGGGATCGTCATAGTGCGGCCCGTGTGCGGCATGGTCGCGCTACGCCGCCTTCCGACGTGGCGGCAACGATCGAAAAAAAAGGGGAATGATCGTGAGTAATTGGGATAAAGAACGCCTCCTGCGTTCCTCCGTTCTCGCTGGCTTCGCCGCGGCGCTCTTCGCCACGGCCCCGGTGATGGCGCAGGAGCCCGAGCAGACTGACTCTGACGAAGAAGAGGAAGAAGCGGCCTCTTCTGGCGATGACCGCATCGTCGTCACCGGCTCGCGCCTGCGCCGCGACGAATTCTCTTCCGCAGCTCCGATCCAGGTGATCTCCGGCGACGTGTCGCGCGACATCGGCCTGGTCAGCCCGGACGTGATCCTGCAGGACGCCACGGTCACCCAGGGCCAGCAGATCGACGGCTCGTTCGCCGGCTTCGTGCTGGACAACGGTCCGGGTTCGTCCACGGTTGACCTGCGTGGTCTGGGCGCGAACCGCAGCCTGATCCTCGTCAACGGCCGCCGCCTCGCCCCGTCGGGCGTGGAAGGCGCTCCGTCGTCTCCGAGCGTCAACGTGCTTCCCGGCACGATCGTCGATCGCTACGAGCTGCTGCTCGACGGCGCCTCCTCGGTTTACGGCTCCGACGCCGTGGCCGGCGTGGTCAACGTGATCCTTCAGCAGGACTTCGACGGCCTGGAAGTCAACGCCTTCACGTCCCAGACGGAAGACGGCGGCGCTGAACAGAACACCATCTCCGCTTCTTGGGGCATCAACTCCGACCGTGGTTTCGCCGGCTTCGCCATTGAATACCGCACCCAGGAGAACCAGCAGCGCCGTGACCGCGACTGGTCCAGCACCTGCCTGCAGGACGTTGAAATCACCGAAACCGGCGAAATCCGCACCCTGCGTCTGGACGACAATTTCGGCAACGACCTCATGCCGCCGACGGTGTGCGAACGTCCGCGCCTGGTCGGCCGCGTGTCCGTTCCGATCCTGGGCTCTGTCTACGCCAACAGCGAGGCCAACTTCCTGGCCCCGAACGGCAACCTCTATCCGGGCTTCTCGGAGTCGAACTACCTCTCGATCGGCGGCCAGGGCGGCACCATCGGTATCGATTCCAACGGCGACGGCGTGAACGACGTGCTGTTCGACGACTACACGCCGAACGGCAGCCAGGAGTGGCTGTCCGGTGATGTCCTGCCGGAGAACGAGAACTTCAACTTCTTCACCTACGGCGAATACGAGAGCGACCTCTTCGGTGGAACCACCTTCTTCTACGAGGCGCTCTATTCGAACCTCCAGGTCCGTCAGAACGGCGTGGGGAGCGGCGGCGCCGCCCAGCTCTTCCCGACGGTTCCGGGCAGCAACCCTTACAACATCTGTAACCCGAACGGGTTCGGCGTGGATTGCGGTGTTGCGTTCGATAACTTCTTCCTGAGCCAGGCCTATTCCGACAACTTCCAGCGTATCGTCGGTGCGCCGTCTGCGGCCTTCTTCGGGGCTTTCGCCTCCGGTCCGATCGGCCCGCAAGACGTTGTTCCTATCGTCCGCGTTCAGGGCGACCGGAACACCACGAATGTGGAGATCGCCCAGACCCGCATGCTGACGGGTTTCCGCGGCGATCTGCCGTTTCTGAATTCCGGCCCGGTCCGCGACTGGCAATATGAAGTCACCTACAGCTACTCGCGCTCCGTGGGTGACTCCAGCCGCATGGGTGTCCGCGATGACCTTCTGGCTTACTCTCTGAACACCTCGGCCATCGACCCGGCTACGGGCAACGTGGTCTGCGGTGAGGACACCAACGGCGACAACATCCCGGACGGTTTCGACCTGTCGGGCAATGCGTGCGTGCCGATCAACATGTTCGCTCCGAGCCTCTACAATGGCGGCGAAGCGGGTGACTTCGCGACCCAGGCGGAACGCGATTACGTGTTCGGCGACCGTTCGTTCAACACCATCTACGAGCAGTCGGTGTTCACCGCCTTCGCCAACGGTACGATCTTCGAGCTTCCGGCCGGTGAAGTGCCGCTGGCCATCGGCTTCGAGTATCGCGAAGACGTCATCGAATCGAACGCCTCCGACATCGCCGCTCGCGGCCTGCTGTTCGGGTTCTTCCAGGACTCCGGCGCCTCGGGCTCCAAGGACCTGTATGAAGGCTTCGCCGAAGTCGAGCTGCCGATCTTCGCCGGTCAGCCGTTCGCCTACGAGGCCAACCTGAACCTGTCCGCGCGCTACACCGAAGAAGAGTTCTTCGGTTCGGCCTGGACCTGGTCGGCCAAGGGCGACTATCGTCCGGTCGAATGGCTGCTGCTTCGCGGCACGGCCGGCACGTCGTTCCGCGCGCCGAACGTGCGGGAGCAGTTTGTCGCCGCCCAGTCGGGCTTCAACAACGCGCTCGGCGATCCCTGCCTGGTACCGCAGGCGGCCTACACGTCCGATCCGCTGAATCCGGCCGCTGGCTCCACCTATGACCCGACGGCTGATCCGCGTGATCCGCAGACGTTGGAGAACTGCCGCCTGGCCGGTCTCGATCCGACCACGTTCGGCGTCGTGAATGGTACGCCCAGCGCGACGGGAACCGTGTCCGCGGAAGTCATCTTCGGCGGCACGACCGATATCGACCCGGAAACGTCCGTGTCGTTCTCCGGTGGTTTCGTGGTTGAACAGCCTTGGTTCGACCAGTTCGATCTGACCTTCGGTGCGACCTACTGGTCCATCGAGATCGAAGATGCGCTGATCGAGCCGAGCTCGCAGTTCATCGTGAACGACTGCTACGTTCTGCAGCCGAACCAGTCCTCGGGCTTCTGCTCGCGGATCCAGCGTGGTCCCGATGGCTTCATCGACGTCGTGCGGGCTCAACCGATCAACCTGAACGAAGAGGTCCGCTCGGGCATCGACTTCAACATGCTGATCGAAGATGACTTCGTGCTGTTCGAACGGTCCCTGGACGTGTCGCTCGACCTGCGCGCGACGCATCTGATGGAAGTCGAGACGCTGCTGATCGATGATGTCGGCAACTCGGACGTCGATGACTTCCTCGGGTCGTTCGGCTTCGCTGAATGGAACGGTCAGGCCACCCTGGCGGCTCGCTTCGAGGACTTCCGCTTCACCTGGAACACGCGCTATATCGGCGAAGTGGGTCAGTTCGAGGAAGGCATCGATGCGTTCAGCAACGTGCCGGCCGGCGGTTCGTCGACCTGCCTGGGTGCTGCGTTCGGCGATGTCGACTGCCGTGACTATGCAGAGGCGGACGCCTACTTCCGCCACGACATGTCGGTGGCCTATGTCGCTGACACGTGGAACCTCGTCGTCGGCGTGCGGAACCTGCTGGACGAAGATCCGCCGTTCGTGAACTCGACCGAAGTGACGACCAACGTGAACGCGCCGGTGGGCGTGGGCTACGACCTGCAAGGTCGCCGCTTCTTCGCTTCGATCTCGAAGCAATTCTAAGACGTGATCGCTGACCCTGTTGTCGACGGGGTCGGCGCTCACCCCTAAACTGACGGCCCGGCGAGTGCATCGCCGGGCCGTTTTTTCGCCCAGGTACAAGTCCGTCTTGGAGACTGTCCATGAAACGCCTTCTGGCAACCTTGTCCGCCGGCTTCGCCATTCTTGGCCTCGCTGGCGCTCCGGCGCAGGCGCAAAGCGTCAACACGCCGCCTCTTGAAGCCTTCGCCACCTATTCGGCGATGTCGAACGTCTCGCTCTCGCCTGACGGTGAGCATATCGCCTTCATGCGCCTGCCTGCTCGCGATGCGAACTACATCATCGAAATCTATGACATCGACAATCTCGATGGCCGCCCTGTGCGCCTCGGCGCGGAGCGGATGCAGATCACCGGCTTCAGCTGGGTCAGCGACGAGCATCTCTGGGTCAACTTCATCCAGCAGGTGCGCGACGACATCGAGGATGTGAACCGCGGCGTCTTCGCCAGCAAGCGGGCGATCGCGAACATCAATCCTCGCGAAGGCTGGATTCAGCTGCCCGACGATGCCTCGCTCGTCTCGCGCCTGCCTGAATCGCCGGACGAGATCCTGATCTACACTGCGAACGTCAACCAGAATGAGAGCCTTGAGGGGCGCTCGCGTGTGGACGCCTTTACGCGGGACTTCGTCCGTTTCAACCTGAACACCGAGCGCCAGCGCCTTGTGTTGCGCGGCAATACGCGTCTGGGCGGCTTCCGGCTCGACCGGGACGGCGACATCCGTTTTGCGTCTGAAGTGAACGCCGGCAGCCGTGAAGTGATCTATTACTCGCGCGGCAAGGGCGAACGGGACCAGTGGACCGAGTTTCTGCGCTTCTCGATCAACGACTATGAGCAGTATGGTCAGACCGGGATCAACTTCCTGGGCTTCGATCCGCTGAACCTGAACCATGCGTTCGTCGCAGCGCACCGGGGTCAGGACACGCTGGGCGTTCATCTCATCGACGTGACGACCGGGGAGTTCCTCGAGACCGTGTTCCAGCATCCCGATGTCGACGTTCTGGCGCCTGTGTTCACTCAGAATGTCGAATCGACGAATGAGCTCGCCGGTTTCGGCTTCTATCTCGATGGCGAGGTCGAGCGGGTTTACATCGATGCGGACATGCAGGCGGTCCAGAACGCGGTTGACGCCGCTTTCCCGTCAACGCGAAACCGCATCCTGGATTGCTTTGAGGGCTGTTCGACGATGATCGTCCAGACCCAGGGCGCCCGCGATCCCGGCACCTATTACCTGATCCGCAATGGTCGGGCCCAGGTGGTCGGCCGGGAGTATCCAGCGCTCGAGCCTGAGCAGCTCGGTGATATGGGCTTTGTGCGGTATCCCGCGCGGGACGGTCGCGAGATTCCCGGGATTCTCACCATGCCGGCCTTCGGCGAAGCGCCGTATCCGCTGGTGGTCCTGCCTCACGGCGGCCCCTGGGTCAGCGAGACCCACGCCTATGACGAGTGGACCCAGGTTCTTGCGAGCCATGGCTACATGGTCCTTCAGCCCCAGTATCGCGGCTCTGAAGGCTATGGCCTTGACCACTGGCTCGCCAGCTGGGGTCAGTGGGGCTACACCATGCAGGACGACAAGGACGACGGGGCCATGTTCCTGGTCGAGGAAGGTCTCGCCGACCCGGATCGGCTGGCCATGTTCGGCTGGTCGTATGGCGGGTATGCAGCTTTCGCGGCGACCGTGCGCACCGAGCAGATCTATCAGTGCTCCATCGCGGGGGCGGGGGTGAGCGACATCTCCCGTATCCAGGCGGACTTCACGCAGAACCGCATCAGCCGCCTGCTGATCCGTGAAGGCTATCGGGGGCTTGATCCGTCGGAGAACACTGCGGACGCCAACATTCCGATTCTGGTGATCCACGGCGAGGTCGATCAGCGGGTTCCGATCTTCCATTCGGAGCGCATGGTTGACGGCCTTCAGGCCAACAACAAACCGTACCGCTATATCGTGCTGGAGGACGCCGACCACTTCTCCAATACGATCGACTTCGACAATCAGATGATCCTCTACTCGGAGCTTCTGAACTGGCTGTCGGGTCCGTGCGGCATGGCGACGGAAGGCAATCAGCCGGGCCAGTATGCCTCGACGCTCGGCCAGCCTGTCTCGGCCAACATGCCGTAATCTGGCGGCGGACAGCAGACAACAAAAGGCCCGCCGCGCTTCAGCGCGGCGGGCTCCTTTTTGGGTCTCCGGCCCTGTTATTTTCAGGCCGCTTCCATCACCTTGGCCACCTCATCCACCAGATCGCGCAGGTGGAAGGGTTTGGACAGGACCTTGGCGTCCTTTGGAGCGTTCGAGCCCGCGTTCAGCGCCACGGCCGCGAAGCCCGTGATGAACATGATCTTCAGACCCGGATCGATCTCTGCGGCGCGGCGCGCCAGCTCGATCCCGTCCACGCCGGGCATTACGATGTCGGTCAGCAGAAGCTCGAAACGGCCCGGCGCTTCGCCGAGCGTGTCCAGCCCGTCTTCACCGTCGGCCACAGCCTCGACTTCATGTCCGGCGCGCGACAGCGCCTTGGCCAGAAAGTCCCGCATGGAATCGTCGTCTTCAGCGAGGAGAATGCGCGCCATGGCCGCCCCCTTTCCTTCTTCTATCCACCATCATGGAGCGTACACGCTTCCGGTAAAGGTCTGCTGAACGTCCGCGGGGCCGTCTGCGTGCGGCGCACAGGCGCGTTGACGGGCCGCACGCAAGGGCGAACACTTGGCCCATGACGCATTCCTCAGCCCACGATCTGGAGACCCTGAACGTCACCGCCTGCGACGAACCGGTGTGCGTCGCAGCGCCCCCGAAGCGCGCGTCCGCCTACATCTTCGCGTCTCCCCACTCCGGCCGGATCTATGCGGACCGCTTCGTGCGCGGCTGCCTGCCGCCCCTGAACATTCTGCGCCGGTCGGAGGACGCCTATGTAGACGCTCTGTTCGCCGACGCGCCGAGTCTGGGCGCGCCGTTGATCTGCGCGACTTTTCCAAGGGTGTTCGTCGATCCCAACCGCGCTCGTGACGAGCTGGACCCGGACATGTTCGAAGAGCGGGCCTGCGTCCCCGGAGCCCAGGTCACCGCCAGGGCCGGCGCCGGGCTTGGGGTCATCCCGCGCCTGGCCGCAGATGGGCGCGCCCTGTACGCCGGGAGAGTCAGCCAGGCCGAGCTGCACCACCGGCTGACGCAGTTCTACGACCCCTATCACGCCCGCCTGCGGGCCGAGGTGGAGGCGGTTCGCGCCACCTTCGGCGCGGCCTATGTCATCGACTGCCATTCCATGCCGGCCGCCAGCGCCCGCGGTGCGGATATCGTGCTGGGGGACCGCTATGGAGCCTCCTGCTCGCGCGGCCTGGTGGCCCGGGCTGAAGCCCATTTCCGCGACCTTGGGTTCGCCGTTGTGCGCAACCGGCCTTACGCAGGCGGCTATACCACCGAGCATTACGGCCGGCCTGAAACGGGTGTGGAGGCGCTTCAGATCGAGATCAATCGCGGCCTTTATCTCCATGAGGCGGACGTGCGTCCCGCGTCCGGCTTGCAACCGCTCCGCCGGGCGCTGGCTGACTGGATGGACCGCATGCTTCAGGATGAGCGGCCCCAACGGATCGCAGCAGAGTAAGCGCGGGCGCCTCGCTGAGTGTACGTGTTCACTTGTGGGGCGAATGGAAATAAACATATATTTCATGCGCCGAAGAAATGGCGATTCATCCGGACATTGGAGAGGTCCGGGCAGAGTTTGAGGATTTGGCCATGACGAATGCGATTGATCATCACGTGGGAAAGCGTATCCGCCGCCGCCGCCGCTTGCTGGGCCTGACCCAGCAACAGCTGGCTGAGGCGGTGGGGATCCGGTTCCAGCAAATTCAGAAATACGAAAGCGGCGCCAACCGCGTCAGCGCCAGCCGCCTGTTCGAGATCGCCGAGGCGCTCGACGTGCCGGTGCAATATTTCTACGACGGCATTCAGGCGAGCGGCGCGTCCGCCGTTCCCGAAGGCGAGCACATCGCGCCCGATATCCTGTCGCAGAAGGAAACGCTCGATCTGATCCGGGCGTATTACAAGCTTAATGAGCGTCCGCGCCGCCGCCTCCTTGAGCTGGCGCGCTCCCTTGATCCTGAGAGCAAGGGCGACACCGCCGCGTGACCCTGCCTGACGCGCTTTCCGAGGCGCTGAGTTTTGCGGGCCGGCTTGCTGATGCGGGCCGGCCCGTCGCGCTTGAGCATTTCAGATCGGGCGCCGCCGCCGACAACAAGCACGCCGCCGGGTTCGACCCTGTCACCGCTGCAGATCGCGGCGTCGAGGCGGTCATCCGTGAGTTGCTTGCGGAGCATCGGCCCCGGGACGGCGTGATCGGGGAGGAGGGCGCGCCGTCACCGTCGCGCAGCGGTCTGACGTGGGTGATCGATCCCATAGACGGAACGCGCGCCTTCATCGCCGGGCTGCCGACCTGGACCACGCTGATCGCGCTCCAGGATGAAACCGGTCCACTCATCTCGGTCATCGACCAGCCCTTCACCGGAGAGCGTTTCCTCGGGGCTGCAAACCGGGGCGCCTGGCTTGAACACCGAGGCGACCGCCGGCCGTTATCGGTCCGCGAAGGCGTGTCCGGGATTTCTGACGCGATCCTCTCGACGACAGATCCGGGTCTGTTCGAGGGGCGCGAGGCGGACGCCTTCTCCGGCATCGCGGTCGCGGCCAAGGTCCGCCGCTATGGTCTGGACGCCTACGCCTACGCCGCTCTCGCGCTGGGGGGAGTCGACCTCGTCGTGGAGAGCGGCTTGAAAGCCTGGGACGCTGCGGCGCTCATCCCGGTGGTCACCGGCGCGGGCGGCGTGGTCACCAGCTGGTCAGGCGGACCGTGCCATGGGGGCGGGCAAGTGGTCGCGGCGGCCACCCCGGCGCTTCACGCCGAGGCCTTGACCCATCTCGCCTCCGCCTCCGCCTAGCGGCTGGTCTCCAGCACAGCTTCCTGCGGAACCGCCCCGAACCGGACTTCCACCGCGCCGCGCAGAGCGCGATCCTGAGGCCGGATGGTGATGACGTCTCCGAACACCGTTTCCACGGGCGCCTGCCGGCCGTCCTCATAGACGATGACCGCCTCCGGCGCGGCTTCGTCAAAACTGAATCGGACGGTCTCAAGGCGCGGCATGAACATGGCCCGCAAGCCCATAAGGCTGCGCATGGCGTTGCCGGCCTGGGCGATGGCGGTTTCAAGCTCGGCGATCGTGTAGGACTCGCGGGGCTCCCCGGCCAACGACAAACGCATGGAGACCGACGCTCCACCCTCCGGCGCATCCGTGAACAGGCGCTGGCCGGCTTCAAAGGCCTCCGGGGGAGGCGGTGTCGCCGCGCCGGCGGGATCGCGCTCGAGGACCTCGAACCCGTCCGCGGTTTCCACCCAGAACTGCGCGTCCGCACCGCCGCGCAGGCTTATCACATAGTCCAGCGCGAAGGCGCTGCGCTCATCGGCGGGCAGGGCGTGATAGTCGGTCCAGAACGGAAACACGCGCTCAAGCGGAACCGACCGCGCGTCCGGTCCGGGGGCATCCTGGGCTGCCAGGGCGAGGGCGATACACAGGGCGGCGATCATTGTTCGGCGCCCTCAGCGTCTTCGCTCGCGGCGCCTTCAGGCTTGCGAAAAAGCAGCGTCATGCGGTCGCTTTCGCCAATGGCGTCATAGGCCGCCCGGTCAAAGTCCGGGTCCGCCGGCTCGCCGAGGGCCGACGTCCGAGCGACGGGCGGCAGCGTCCAGACGCCGAACGGGTGATCGGCGGTGTCAGCGGGATTGGCGTTGATCTCGGAGGCGGCGACGAACTCAAACCCGGCCTCGCGGGCCAACGCGATGACATAGTCCTGCTGGACATAGCCGGACGCCGCGCGCGGGTCCTGAACCCGGTCCGCCGGCAGGCGGTGCTCGACCACGCCCAGAACGCCGCCCGGCTTCAGGGCGTTAAAGAAGGTCTCGAACGCCTCTTCGGCGAACCCGGCGGCCATGAAGTTGTGGACATTGCGGAACGTCACAATCGCGTCTGCGGGACCGGCTTCGGCCAGGGCGGTCTCGCCGGGTCCGAAGGGGACCAGACGGGCTGCGCCCCGGTCGCCTCCGGAGTAGCGGGTCTCAAAACGCTCCCGGAAGCGTGCAGCTCGGGCGTTTCCGTCCGCCACTGGCGGCCACGCGGCCACATAGGCTCCGCCGTTTGCGCTCACCCAGGGCGCCAGGATATCGGCGTACCAGCCGGCGCCAGGCCAGATTTCGATCACGGTTCCGGCCGGATCGATCTCGAAGAATTCCAGCGTCTCGACGGGATTGCGCGCGCCATCGCGGGCCAGCGCTTCCGCATCGCGCCAGGGCGCCTCCACGGCGCCGGTCAGGGTCCTGACATCCGGCGCGGCGGTCTCCACCTCTTGCGTAACGGCCTCGACATCGTTGCCGGCCGCCTCCGATCCTGCAGCCTCCTCAGGCTCGGGTGAGCCGCAGCCGGCGAGCGCAGCGGTCACACAGAAAGCAGGCAACAGGGCGGGGAGGCGGGCCATGATCCAAGCTCCGATCTGGAAAATGTCGCGCTCACCATCCGCCGGGACGGCCTTTCAGATCAAGGCTTTCAGGCGCCATGGGGCCCCGCCGACCGGAAAATTCGCCCATCAGGTCTTGCACGGTTTGGGCCGGGCGCCCACGTCATAAGGCACGGAGCCGCCTGATGGGGCTCCGGACATCGCCGCAACGGGCCGGGGCCAGGAGTTGGGCCGGAAACCGGCGGCGCTATCGAAAACCACGCGCCAGGTACGGCGCACGGATCGCTCATGAAGGAGGATCGCTTATGCGTACCGTTGATTTTTCCCCGCTCTACCGGACCATCGTCGGCTTCGACCGACTGGCCGATATGATCGACACCGCCGCCAAGCAGGAGCCTGCCGGCGGCTACCCCCCGTACAATATCGAGCAGCTGGGCGAGCATGAGTATCGCATCGAGCTCGCTGTGGCCGGCTTCTCCGAGGACGACCTGGACATTCAGGTCCAGGAAAACGTGCTGACCGTGGCAGGCAAGCGCATCCCGGCTGAAGACGCCGAGGGCCGCAACTTCCTGCATCGCGGGATCGCCGAGCGCTCTTTCGAGCGCCGCTTCCATCTGGCTGATAATGTCGAGGTGCGCGATGCGGAACTGAAGAACGGGCTGCTGGCCGTTCGTCTGGAACGCCAGATCCCGGAAGAGAAGAAGCCGCGCCAGATCGCCATCAACGGCAAGTCCGGCGCCAAACTTCTCTCGGCGGGCAAGTCCAAAGCGGCTTGATCCGTCGGTGAGGCGGCCCGGCCTGGCGCAAGCCACGTCCCTCCCCCCGCGCATTGCGCAGGCCGGGCCGCAAATCCCTCCATCTTCCCCTTAACGACCTACTTCGCCCGCCGGTTTCCCCTCCGGCGGGCGATCTTCTGTCTAGAGCTTCAGCTCGGCCTTGAGAGCTGCGATCTCGTTCAGCCAGACCGCGGCGCTGGAATCCGACGGCATGCGCCAGTCTCCGCGCGGCGACAGCGCGCCCGCGCTGGTCAGCTTCGGCCCGTTGGGCATGGCCGAGCGCTTGAACTGGCTCGTTTGATAGAAGCGCCGAGTGAACACCTCCAGCCATTGGACGATCCCGGCAAGGTCATAAGCGCGCTGCTCGGCCTCCGCCACGTGGGGCGGCCAGGCGCCGCGCGCGGCATCGCCCCAGGCGGCCTCAGCCAGGAAGGCGATCTTTGAAGGGCCGAAGCCATACCGGGCGGCGTAGTGCAGGGTGAAGTCCTGCAGCGCGTAGGGTCCGATGACGCTCTGCGTCGACTGGATGGCGCCCTCAGCGCCGGGCGGCACGAGCTCGGGACTGATCTCGGTCGCCAAAATCCGGTCAAGCGTCGCCGAGACGTCCAGGCCATAGGCCTGACGCCGGGAGGTCCAGGCGATGAGGTGCTGGATCAGCGTTTTCGCCACGCCGGCGTTGACGTTGTAGTGGCTCATCTGGTCGCCGACGCCATAGGTGCACCAGCCCAGAGCCAGCTCGGACAGGTCGCCCGTGCCGATCACCAGTCCGCCTGTATGGTTGGCCAGCCGGAACAGATAGTCGGTGCGAAGACCGGCCTGCACGTTTTCGAACGTGACGTCGTACTGGTCTTCGCCCTCGGAATACGGGTGATCGAGATCGGCCAGCATGCGCTCGGCCGCCGGGCGGATATCGATCTCCTTGTGGGTCGCGCCGAGGCCCTTGATCAGGGCGATGGCGTTGTCCCGCGTGGCCCCGGAGGTCGCAAAACCGGGCAGCGTTACGGCCAGGATTCCAGACCGGTCCAGCCCCAGCCGGTCAAAGGCGCGCGCGGCGACGATCAGGGCCTGCGTGGAATCCAGCCCGCCCGACACGCCGATCACCGCCTGCTTCAGGCCCGTGGCGCGCAGACGCTGGACCAGACCCTGAACCTGGATGTTCCAGGCTTCAAAGCAGTCCTCGTCCAGCCTCGTCTCGTCATTGGGCACAAAGGGGAAGCGGTCGATGGCGCGCTCAAGGGGCAGCTCAGCCTCCAGCGGCGGATCAAGGTCAAACCCGATGCGGCGAAACCCCTTCACCGCCTCGCCGGCGCGCGCCACGGCGTCCCGCCAGGTCGACAGGCGCAACCGGTCGGCGATGATCCGCTCCAGATCGATGTCGGCGAACAGGCTGGCGTGACCGGACTGGAAGCGCTCGCTTTCAGCGATACAGGCGCCTGTCTCATAGGCCAGGAGCTGGCCGTCCCAGGCGAGATCCGTCGTGCTTTCACCGGTTCCGGCGGCTGCAAACACATAGGCCCCCATCGTACGCCGGGAGTGAGCGTCGATCAGGGTGGCGCGCTCGCGCGCCTTGCCGATGGTCGCGTTCGATGCCGACAGGTTCAGCTGCACCGTCGCGCCGGCCAGCGCCGCGTTGAGGCTGGGCGGCGCCGGCGCCCAGAAATCCTCGCAGATCTCCACGCTGAGCACGAAGTCGGGCAGGTCGGCAGCCTCGAACAAGAGGTCGGTTCCAAGCGGCGCGCTCAGGCCGTCCACGCTGATCGTGTCGGAAATCGCACCGGTGGCGTCGGAGAACCAGCGCTTTTCATAGAACTCGCGATAATTGGGCAGATAGCTTTTCGGCACGACGCCCAGAAGCTCGCCGTTCCGAGCGAGAAGGGCGCAGTTGAACAACTGACCCTGGCTGACGAGCGCCGCGCCGAACACGATGACCGGGCGCAGGCCGGCGCTGCCCTCCACCACCGTGCGCACGGCCTTCGCCGTCGCTGCGATCAGGCTGGACTGGGCGTGCAGATCATCCACCGAGTAGCCGGTCAGCCCGAGCTCCGGGAACAGCGCCGCCGCGGCTCCCCGGTCATGGGCTTGCCTGGCCAGCTCCAGAATGACGGCGGCGTTGGTGTCAGGCTCAGCCAGGCTGACCTGCGGTGCGAAGGCCGCGACGCGCGCAAAGCGATGGCGATACAGATTGTTGAAGGCCGCCATGGTTTCACCGTGATCAGGGGCGCTGCCCGCCCCTTATGCTCAAGCTGAGTATATCTTGTTCCGTGGTCTATATCGGAGCGGCGCTGGCGCGGCAAGCCGGCTTCAGGCGGCGTTCAGGTCGACAGCTCCGGACAGATCGGCGGCCGCTTCAGTCAGATCGACGGGCAGGCGCGCGCCGGTGAAGCAGGCGCCAGAGAAGCCGGCGCGGCGCACGTCGGCCCCGTGAAGGCGCGCAAAGGACAGATCCGCGCCCTTGGCGTCGATCTGTCTGAGATCGGCGCCGGAGAGATCGGCATAGCGCAGGCACGCCGCCGCGATGGAGGCGGCGAGCAGCCGGTCTCCGGGCAGGATGAGCGCGCCGAGCTTGGCTTCGCGCAGATCAGCGTTATTCAGCCGCGCGCCTTTCAGATCGGCGCCGCGCAGGTCCGCGCCGCGCAAGGAGACCATACGAAGATCGGCGTCGGTGAGCTTGGCGCCCTGGAGCTCCGCGCCCTCCATGTCGAGGCCGTAGAAGACCGCGCCGCGCGCCTGCAAGGCGGTCAGGTTGCGCCGGGCCAGGCTTTCCAGTCCGCGCAAATCCTTGCCGTCGAAAGTGGACGGGGCGCCGTCCTTGCCGCCGGTTTCGCACCAGCGGGCGTGAAGGTCGAGAGCCCGGGCCGTTTCCCCGCCCGGGTCGGCGATTTCGGCGGGCGGCGCATCGCGCAGGGCGCCGGTCATGTCGGTCCCGTTCGTGCGGGCCAGATCCATCTTGGCGCCCACCAGCACGCTGTCGCGCAGATCGGCGTCGGTCAGGTCGGCGCCGGACAGGTCCGCGCCCTCCAGATTGGCGCCGGGAAAGCGCGAGGCGCGCAGATTGGCCCGGGTCAGGCGCGCGCCGATCAGGACCGCATCGGTGAAATCCGAGGACTGGGCGATGGCTCCGCTCATCTTGGTGCGTGACAGGTTGGCTCTTGCAAAGGTCGCCTCGCTGGCTTCACCGGGGCGCTGTTCGTGGGTGATCACCGCCAGACCCTTTTCCCGGTCCACCTGGGCGATGGCGCCTTCGCGCAGATCGGCCTGGGACAGGTCCGCGCCGGTCAGATCCGCGCCGCGCAGCACGGCGCCGCGCAGGTCCGCCCGATGGAGCACAGCGCCGGCCAGATCGGCGCGCCGCAGATCCACGGCGAACAGAACCGCCCGGGTCAGGTTGGTTCCCGACAGTTTCGCACCTTCCATGATCGCGCCGGAAAAGTCCGCGTCGGCCAGGTTGCGGCCGGATAGGTCGAGGCCCTTGAGGACCTTGTAGGAGAAGTTCGCGCGCGCGCCGCCCATCTTGCCGGACATGAGGAAGTCATGCTTGCGGCAAATCTCGTCAGCCTCGGCCTGGCTGATGGGTTGATACTGTATCGGCTTGCCGATCATGAAACGTGGCCTTGCGCACGGGGACGCCGGTCACAGGGGGCCGGACATTCAGCGCAGTCTGGCCGAGATCGCGTTAACGCTGCGTTTCGCCTGATCTGACGAGGCGCACGCGAGTCAGTCCGTCTGCAGCGGCGCGGGCCAGGGCCTCTTCGGGCGTTTCGCCCGCCTGCATCCCAAGGCGCGCATCCACCAGGCCGGGGCGGTCATCCTCCACAGCCAGAGCCCGGCCGGCCCGCACGGTCCCAAAGAAGCCGGCGTTCAGCGCCTCGGCGGCGTCTCGGCGCACCCCTTCGATCACAGGAATGCCCGCAGCTCTCAGGATCGCGGCGCCGCGCCCGTTCACTTCAGCGAATGGATCTCTGCAGGCGATGATCACCTCGCCGATCCCGGCTTCGACCAGCGCTTCGGCGCAGGGCGGGGTCTGTCCATGATGGGCGCAGGGCTCCAGCGTGACATAGACGGTCGCGCCGCGCGCCGCGCCGCCAGCCATGGCCAGCGCCTGCGTCTCGGCGTGGGGCCGTCCGCCCGCCGCCGTGGCCGCTGAGGCGAGCACCTGCCCGTCCTTCACGATGACGCAGCCCACGGCCGGGTTGGGCGCGGTCGCGCCCAGCGCGGCGTAGGCGCAGGCGAGCGCAGCATCCATGAAGCGCCGGTCTTCAGGCGTGACCGGCCGGTTCTTCTCAGCGCCGCTCACGGGCAGGGCGGCACCGGATTGGCGCGCGCCTCGTCCAGATAGCGCGCCTTGACCGGCTTCAGCCCGTCCAGCTCGATGAGCAGCGGATTTCCGGTCGGCACCTCAAACCCCATGATGTCGCCGGGCGTCACCTTGAAGAGCATCATGATCAGGGCGCGCAGGGAATTGCCGTGGGCGCTGATCAGCACGTCCCGGCCGGCCAGGAGCTGTGGCGCGATCTTGTCGTCGAAACAGGGGCGCACTCGGTCCAGGGTCAGCGCCAGGCTTTCCGTGGCTGGGAGGAGGTTCGCGTCAAGGCCGGCATAGCGCGGATCAAAGCGGGGATGACGCTCATCGCTGTCCGCCAGCGGCGGCGGCGGGACGTCATAGCTGCGCCGCCAGATCTTCACCTGGTCCTCGCCGTGCTTCTCAGCGGTTTCTGCCTTGTTGAGGCCGGTCAGCGCGCCGTAATGGCGCTCATTGAGCCGCCAGTCCTTGTCCACGGGGATCCAGACCCGGTCCATGGTCTCCAGCCCGAGCCAGAGCGTGCGCACAGCCCGCTTGAGAACGCTGGTGAACGCCAGGTCCGGCGCGAAGCCCTCCGCCGTCAGAAGCTCGCCGCCGCGGCGGGCCTCTGATTCACCCTTTTCGGTGAGATCGACATCCACCCATCCGGTGAAGCGGTTCTCAAGGTTCCACAGGCTCTGTCCGTGCCGGGTCAACGCCAGTCGCGCCATGTCAGGGTCTCCAAGTGTCTCCGCCGCCAGGGCTTTAGCGCGCTGCGCGCGCCAGGTCGAGACACGCCAGGTTCACAAATTAGGAGAAGTTTAAGATTCAGCTTGCGCGGCGGAAGCTGAACAGGTTTAAATTTTGCATCTGCGAAGCGATGGGGTGCTCGCAGTTCAAGCGGCGATCACAAGCAAACGCCGTGAGGGGGTCCGGAATGGAACGTGTAGTGGTGACGCTGTCAGATCACCGCGAAGCCGAGGTGTTTGAACGCCTCGTCGCGAAGTTCGCCGAGGAACTCGCAGAGCGTTCCGACGAGTATATGTTTTACCTCACCCAGCCCGGCGGTGAGTGTCCAGCGCGCGTGGTTGAGACCGAAACTCCCGAAACTCTTGAACGTTTTATCGCCTTTGTTGGTGATCAGATCAGCATGACGCCGGCCTGAGGCGGGCGGATCGGCGCGCCGTTTGGTGCGGCGCAGTGCATTGTCAGGCAATGTCTTGGAATAATGGGTTGGATTGAGCCGTGTTTTGGTACATGCACGGGCCAGAGTCCCGTTCAGCCCGGATCGACGCCCCATGTCCCTGACCGCTTCCACCAAACTTGACCCGTCCCAGATGCGCACATTGGCCAACGCCGTGCGCGCCCTGTCCATGGACGCCGTTCAGGCCGCCAATTCCGGCCACCCTGGCATGCCCATGGGCATGGCGGACGCCGCGGCGGTGCTGTGGACGCGCCACGTCACCTACGATCCGGCCGATCCGGACTGGCCGGACCGTGACCGTTTCGTGCTGTCGGCCGGCCATGGCTCCATGCTGATCTATTCGATCCTGCACCTGATCGGGGTCGACGGCGTAACGCTCGATGAGCTGAAGAATTTCCGGCAGATGGGCTCGAAGACCGCCGGCCACCCCGAATTCGGTCATTGCCCGGGCGTGGAAGTGACCACCGGCCCGCTCGGTCAGGGCATCGCCACGGCGGTCGGCATGGCCCTCGCCGAGCGGGTCCTGAACGCTCAGTACGGCGATGAGCTGGTGGACCACCGCACCTGGGTGATCGCCTCGGACGGTGACCTGCAGGAAGGCGTCAGCCATGAGGCGATCGCGCTGGCCGGCCACATGAAGCTGAACCGGCTGGTCGTGTTGTGGGATGACAACTCCATCTCCATCGACGGCGACACTGATCTGTCCGACACGATGGATCACCGCGCCCGCTTCGAAGCCGCCGGCTGGGCGACGATGGCCGTGGACGGTCATGACGCCGAAGCGGTGGACGCGGCGCTGGAGCAGGCCCGGTCGAGCGACAAGCCGGTCCTGATCGCGTGCAAGACCACGATCGGCTTCGGCGCCCCGACCAAAGCCGGCACGGCCGGCTCCCATGGCGCTCCGCTGGGCGATGAGGAAATCGCCGGCGCGCGCAAGGCGCTCGGCTGGGATCATGGCCCGTTCGAGGTTCCCGCCGAAGTCTATGAAGGCTGGCGCGCCGCGTCGGTGTGCGGCGCCGAAGCGCGCGCGGCCTGGGAGCGGCGCCTGCAACAGAGCCCGCACCTGGAAGCCTTCATCGCCCAGCTCTCCGGCGAAGCCCCGGTCGAAGCGCTCGAAGCGATCAAGGCCCACGTCAAGGCGTGCCTGGCCGACAAGCCGGCGCTGGCCACGCGCGCGGCGTCGGGCAAGACGATCGACGCCTTCTGGCAGACCCATCCCGGCCTCATCGGCGGATCGGCGGACCTGACCGGCTCGAACAATACCCGCGGCGCAGGCCAGGCGGCGATCAGCGCGCCCGATTACACCGGCGCCTACATCCATTACGGCGTGCGCGAGCACGGCATGGCCGCAGCCATGAACGGCATGGTGCTCCATGGCGGCGTGCGGCCCTATGGCGGCACCTTCCTGGTGTTCTCAGACTATTGCCGCCCGGCCGTGCGCCTGGCGGCTTTGATGAACCAGCCTTCGATCTTCGTGTTCACCCATGATTCCATCGGCCTGGGCGAGGACGGACCGACCCACCAGCCCGTCGAGCATCTCGCCGCCTTGCGCGCCATGCCGAACCTGGCGGTGTTCCGCCCCGGCGACGCGGTGGAGACGGCCGAATCCTGGGCTGCGATCCTGAAGCGCACGGACGGGCCGAGCGCCCTGATCCTGTCGCGCCAGAAAATCCCGCACCTGCGGTTGGATGACGGTTCGGCGAACCTGACCGCGCGCGGGGCCTACGTGCTGTCCGAGCCGGAGGGCGCGGCGCAGGTCACTTTGATCGGCACCGGCACCGAGCTGCACCTGGCGGTCGAGGCGGCTGAAATCCTGAAGGCCGAGGGCGTCCACGCCCGCGTGGTCTCCGCGCCCTGCCTGGACGTGTTCGCCGAGGCTGATCCGGCCTATCAGGCCCAGGTCATCGATCCGGCCCTGCCGGCGGTGGCCGTCGAGGCGGCGGTCCGTGACGGATGGGATCGCTGGATCGGGCGCGAGGGCGGTTTCGTCGGCATGTCCGGTTTCGGCGCCAGCGGCCCGGCCGAAGCGCTGTACCAGCACTTCAACATCACCGCTGACGCGGTCGCCGAGGAAGCGCGCAAACGGGTCTAGGCCAAGCAGGCGTCACCGGGCGCCATTGACCGGAGCGATGCGATCGCTGAAACAGCGCACATGAGCGACACTCCTGCGAGCGATGACACTCTGATCAGCGCCATGCGCACCGCCGTGGCGCTGGAACGCGATGCGCTGGACGCGCTGGACCGCGCGCTGGGCGAGCCGGCGCTCGCCGCCGTCCGGCTCATGGCGGGGGTGAAGGGCCGGGTGATCTGCGCCGGGGTCGGCAAGTCCGGTCATGTCGCGCGCAAGATCGCCGCGACGCTCGCCTCCACCGGCACGCCGGCCCAGTTCGTCCATCCATCCGAAGCCAGTCACGGCGATCTGGGCATGATCACGCCGGACGATTGCGTGCTCGCCCTGTCGAAATCGGGCGAAACGCGCGAGCTGGGCGACATGATCGCCTATTGCCGGCGTTTCGGCGTGCCGCTGCTGGGCCTGACGGCCAGGCCCGACAGCACGCTGGCGAAGGGGTCCGATATCCTGCTTCTGATTCCAGACGCCCCAGAAGCCTGCGGGGAGACACGGGCGCCGACGACCTCCACGACCCTGATGATGGCCTATGGCGATGCCCTGGCCATCGGCCTGATCGAGGCGCGCGGCTTCACCGCCTCCCAGTTCGCCCGCTTCCATCCCGGCGGCGCCCTGGGCTCGGCGCTCGCCAGAGCCGAAGACCTCATGCACGCCGGCGAGACCATGCCGCTGATCGCGGCCGACGCGACCATGGGCGAGGCGCTCATCGAGATGAGCCAGAAAGGGTTTGGCTGCGTCGGCGTGACCGGTGATGACGGCCAGCTGGTGGGCATCGTCACGGACGGCGATCTGCGCCGGAACATGGCGAACGATCTTGCCGCGCGTAAAGTCTCGCAGGTGATGACCGCCGATCCCATGACCGCTTCGCCTGGTGATCTCGCCTCCGACGCCCTGCGCCGCATGACGGCGGGAACGCGCAAGATCACCCAGCTCTTTGTTTGCGAGGCCGACGGCCGTCCGGCGGGTCTGCTGCACATCCACGACCTCCTACGCGCCGGCGTCAGCTGAGCGCCCAGCGCCGGAAGGCCCAGTCATGACGCTCGCCGATCTGAATCCCCACGCCGCCCGCCTATCGGACCACTCCATCGCCGACCTGCTGGCCGAACCCGGCCGCGACGCCGCATTGCAGTTCGCCGCGCCGCATCTGAGTCTGGACATGCGCCGCCAGCGGTTGGACCTGAAAGCCTGGGCGGCGCTGGGCGCCTGCGCCGGGGCGGCTGAGGCGCCGGGATTCATCGCCGCGGTGGCGCGCGGCGACATCGTCAATCCGACCGAGAATCGCCCGGCGCTTCACGTCGCGTGCCGCAATCCAGACCGGCTTACCGACGCCGCGATGGCCGGCCGCCTGCGCGACGCCCGCCGCCGGACCCGCGCGTTCTGCGAGGCCCTGATCGCGCCGGACGCTCTGGACGGGTCTGCCGTGCGCCGGATCGTGAATATCGGCATCGGCGGATCGGATCTTGGGCCGCGCATGGTCTATGATGCGCTGAAGGCCTTCCGGCGTCCGGGCCTGGAGGCGCGCTTCGTCTCCAATCTGGATCCGGCGGACCTGGATGATGCGCTGGAGGGGGCAGATCCTGAAACCACGCTCGTGCTGGTCGTATCCAAGTCCTTCACGACGCAGGAAACCTTGCTGAACGGCAGGGCCGCCCACGCCTGGCTGAGCGCGGCGCTCGGCGAGGCCGGTGCGAACCGGCGCTTCGCCGCAGCGACGGCGGCGCCGGACAAGGCTGCGGCCTTCGGCGTCGATCCCGAGCGCATCTTCCCGTTCGAAGAGGGGGTGGGCGGGCGTTATTCCATCTGGTCGCCGGCCGGTTTGAGCCTTGAAGCCAGCCTCGGCCCGGACGTCTATGACCGCCTGCTCGCCGGCGCGCGGGCCATGGATGATCATGCCTTGTCCGCTCCGGTCGACGCCAACGCCGCCATCGCCAAAGGGCTGATCGACGCGTGGAACCGGACAGTGCGCCGCCGGCCGGCGCGCTGCGTGGCGGCCTATTCCTCAAGGCTTGAGCGGCTGCCTGCTTATCTTCAGCAGCTGGAGATGGAATCGCTTGGAAAATCGGTGGACCTGTCCGGCGAACCGCTTTCACCGGCCCATTCCGGCGCGCTTGTCTGGGGTGGACGAGGCTCGGACCTTCAGCACTCGGTGTTCCAGTGGCTCCACCAGGGCCAGGATGAGGTCCCCGTTGATTTCATCGCCCTTGGCGACAAGGCCTTCGCCGCCGATGAGCGTGCGCGGGCGCTGAACGCCAATCTCGCCGCTCAGGGCGCTGCGCTGTCCCATGGACGTGAGAGCGATGCTCACCGCGCGATCGCCGGCGGCCGGGCCAGCAGCACGATGGTTCTGGAGGCCCTGACGCCGGAAAGCCTTGGCGCCCTGGTCGCTTTGCATGAGCACAAGGTTTCGGTCGAGGCTGCGCTCTACGGCTCGAACCCGTTCGACCAGTATGGAGTCGAGCTCGGAAAGGACCTGGCTCGGGCGATCCTGTCAGGTGATGAGGGGTCTCTCGACGGGCCGGCGCTTGAGCTGGCGCAGCGGCTCTACGTGCGCGACTGACACGCGAGAGGCGACAGCGGGCTCCTTCTGGCTTATGTGTTAAGGTGAAGCGTCGAGACTCGCCGCAAAGCCGAGTCTCGTGCGCCGCAGGAGGGGAAGGGTCTTGGTCAGCAACGCCGCCAACGCAGCGCGACGCTCATTCATGGCCTTCTTGCGCAATGCCGGCGCCAAGCTCGTCGGACTCCCCGGCGGTTGGAAGCGCCTGCTGAAGGTGGCCTACGATCTGTTCGCGCTGGCCGTCTCCCTCAGCGCCGCGATGGTTCTGACCTTCGGCCTTGCCGGATTCACGATCAGCGGCCTGCTTGGCGTCCTGGCTTTCGCCGCTCCGTCGCTTGTGCTGACGCTTGCATCGCGTGCGCTTTACGCACCGATCGCGTACTCCCGCGATACCGACCTGCTGCGATCGGCGCTCTTCGGCGCCGTGGTCAGCGCTACGGCCTATGCGGGCGCCGGCATCGCGGGATTCGCGTCCTGGTCGGTCGGCGCGCTCGTGATCCTGATGGCGCTTCTGGTGGTCTTGATCGGCGGAGCGCGGGTCGTGCTCCGCGCCATCCTCTCGGGGCGTCGTCAGCGCGAGCGCGAGCGGGTGATCATCTACGGCGCCGGCGAGGCGGGCCGTCAGCTGCTCGCCGCCCTTCAGGAGCGGCGCAATTTCCAGGTCGTCGCCTTCGTCGATGACTCCGCGTCTCTCGCTGGTGCACGGATCGGCGGCGTCGAAGTCTTCCAGGCGGGCCGGATCGCCGACGTGGTGCGCATGGTCCGCGCCGACACCGTGCTGCTGGCCATGCCCAGCATTTCCGTGCGCCGCCGCCGTGAAATCCTGCGCCGGCTGGAACCGCTGGAACAGTCCGTGCGCATCATTCCTGATCTGGAGGACATCACGCGCGGCAAGGCGCTCCTGAGTCAGGTGCGCGCCATCCCGCCCGAAGACCTCCTCGGCCGGGACCCGGTGGCGCCGGACGAAGCTCTGGTGCGCTCGGTGGTGGAAGGCCGCTCGATCATGGTGACCGGCGCCGGCGGGTCCATCGGGTCGGAGCTTTGCCGGCAGATCCTGCGGCTCAATCCGCAGAGGCTTGTGGTCATTGAGCAGTCCGAATACGCCCTTTACGCCCTGCTTGAGCGCTTACGGTCGCGGTTCGACGAGGCCGATGCGGTCGTCAGCGCCCATCTGTGCACCGTCGAGGACGAGACGCGGATGGAGCAGATCCTGTCCGAGCACGGCGTCGATGCGGTCTTCCACGCGGCCGCCTACAAGCATGTGTCGCTGGTCGAGACCAACGCAATCGACGCTGTTCGCAACAATTCGCTGGGCACGCTGCGCGTCGCGCGCGCCGCGATCCGCGCGGGCGTGTCCACCTTCGTCCTGGTCTCCACCGACAAGGCGGTTCACCCCGCCAGCGTCATGGGGGCGACCAAACGCCTGGCCGAGCTGATCTGCCGCACTCTCAGCCATGCCCAGGACAGCACGCGCTTCGCCCTCGTGCGTTTCGGCAATGTGCTGGATTCCTCCGGCTCCGTCGCGCCGCTCTTCCGCGACCAGATCGAACGCGGCGGCCCGGTGACGGTGACCCACCCCGAGGTCACCCGCTACTTCATGACGATCAGCGAGGCCGCCCAGCTGGTCATCCAGGCCGCCGGCATGGCCGATGGCGGCGATGTTTTCGTGCTGGGCATGGGCAAGCCGGTGCGGATCATCGATCTGGCCACGCGGATGATCCGTCTCGCCGGGCATCGTCCGCGCCTGCCGGAAGAGGGCGAGCCTGGTCCCGGCGAAATCGCAATCACCTTCATCGGGTTGCGGCCCGGCGAGAAGTTGCGTGAGGAGCTCTTCGTCGGCCCTGAAGTGAAGGGTACGGAGCATCCGATGATCCTGCGCGAAGGGGATGAGAATCTGGACCTCTCGGAGCTTAATGGTCTGATCGCCAGGCTGGAGACGGCGTGCCGCACGCGCGACGGGGCGCTGGTGCGTGACGTGCTGGCCCATCGATATGTCGATCTTCGCACCCGTTCCAGCGCGCATGATGATGACGATCAGGGCGCGCAGATCAGGCGCTGAGCGCCAGGGTGCGTCATCGCGCGGGCGCAGACTTGCCTTCGCCGCCCTGAACGCGCACAAGCACCTCCTGAACCGGCAGGCTGCGGGCGGATCGCCCATGAGGAATTAGCACCATGCGCGTCGCAATGATCGGAACGGGATATGTGGGGCTGGTGTCCGGCGCCTGCTTCGCCGAATTCGGCCACCACGTCACCTGCATCGACAAGAATGAAGAAAAGATCGACCTGCTCAACAACGGCAATGTGCCGATCTATGAGCCCGGTCTTGACGCCATCATCGAGCGCAACGTCCGTGAAGGCCGGCTGGACTTCGCCACCGACCTGACCGAAGCCGTGCGCGCGGCCGATGTGGTGTTCATCGCGGTCGGAACCCCGTCGCGGCGCGGGGACGGCCACGCGGACCTGTCCTATGTGTTCGCCGCCGCCGAGGAAGTGGCCGCCGCCATGGACGGCTTCACCGTCGTGGTCACCAAGTCCACGGTCCCGGTCGGCACCGGGGACCAGGTGGAATCGGTGATTCGCAAGGCGCGCCCCGATGGCGAGTTCGCCGTGGTCTCCAATCCGGAGTTCCTGCGTGAAGGCGCGGCCATCGAGGACTTCAAGCGGCCCGACCGCGTCGTCGTCGGCGTGGAGAACGACAAGGCGCGCGACGCCATGCGCGAGCTGTACCGGCCGCTGTTCCTGAACGAGACGCCGATCCTGTTCACCGAGCGGCGCACGTCAGAGCTGATCAAGTACGCCGCCAACGCCTTCCTGGCCATGAAGATCACCTTCATCAACGAGATGGCCGATCTGTGCGAATCGGTCGGCGCTGACGTGCAACAGGTCGCGCGCGGCATCGGTCTGGACAACCGCATCGGGTCCAAGTTCCTTCACGCCGGACCCGGCTATGGCGGATCCTGCTTCCCCAAGGATACGATCGCGCTGGTTCGCACCGCCGAGGAGGCCGGCGCCCCGCTGAAACTGGTGGAGACCACGGTCTCGATCAACGACGCCCGCAAGGCGCGTATGGCGGAGAAGATCATCGCCGCGGCCGGCGGCTCGGTGGAGGGCAAGACCATCGCCGTGCTCGGCCTGACCTTCAAGCCGAACACAGACGACATGCGCGAGGCGCCGAGCCTTGCGATCGTGCCCGCGTTGCAGAAAGCCGGCGCGAACGTGCGCGCCTATGATCCCGCCGGCCTTATGGAGGCGGAGAAGCTCTTGAGCGGCGTCGAGTTCGTCACCGGCCCGTATCAATGCGTGGACGGCGCTGATCTGTTGACGATCATCACCGAGTGGAATGAGTTTCGCGCTCTAGATCTGGAGCGCGTGCGCGCCGGCTTGAAGGCGCCGGTCATCGTAGACCTCCGCAACATTTACGATCCCAAGGACATGGCCGATCGCGGTTTCACCTATGTCAGCGTCGGCCGCTGAGCGATTGTGACTCGATGACGGTTTCGCTGTCCGACCGGTTCTTCATTCCCCTGGCTGTCCTGGCGGCAGCGGGGCTGATCTGGGGGGCGATGCAATACCGCCCGCTGGGGCAGGACCCGGTGGTGACCGACACCAGCTTCGTGATGGAGGGCTCTGCGCTCGCCCAGCTTATCCCGGGGCCAGGCACGGAGGTCGTGTTCGACCCTGCAGCGCCCGGCGGGCCTGTTGCGCGCCTGGCGGCGACCGCGACCCTTGAAGCGGCTGGGAGCCTGTCGGCCGGGGTCGGCGCGGTGATCCCCCCGCAGTTCGAAGCGCGGCTTCCTGGCCGGACCATCGACGTGGAGATCGCGGTCAGCAATGCTGACGCCGAGCTGACCGAGCTGGGCATCGGGTATTTCACGGTGGGCTCGGGCGATACCGGTTGGCGCATGCGCGATATCACGGCGCAAGGCGGTCTGCTGACCTTGCGCCATGACATTCCGGCCGACGCGCCGCTTGGCAATAATGACTGGGTCGGCATCTGGCCGGACCCGCAGGGCGCCGGGCGCGCCGTGGCCATCCGGCGCATCGAGGTGCGGCTGGTGACCGAGACCAGCTCGAACCAGCCTTGACGCGGTGGGCCGCGATCTCTTTAAGCCCGACAAGGACAGATGGGGGACGCCATGCGCTTTGAAGCTCGACCGAACAGCTGGGAATTCGAAACCGAAGCCTTCGTCACACCGACGGGATTTCGCGAATATGACGCGCGCTGGTGGTTCGGCCATCCGGCCTCTGACACGCCGCCCCAGATCAATCTTTATGGCATCCAGGCGCTTGGGAAGGGACTCGGCACGCTGATCCATGAGCTGGGCAAGCGCCCCCACATTGTCACCGGTCATGATTTTCGCGGCTATTCCCTGTCGGTGAAGCAGGCGCTTGAAGTCGGCCTGATGGAGGCCGGGATCACCGTTCACGATATCGGCCTGGCGCTGTCGCCCATGGCCTATTTCGCCCAGTTCCACCTGGATGTGGACTGCGTCGCCATGGTCACCGCCAGCCATAACTCCAATGGCTGGACCGGCGTGAAGATGGGCGTTCAACGGCCTCTGACGTTCGGGCCGGAGGAGATGAGCCGGCTGAAGGAGATCGTCCTGAACGACGAGGGACAGGCCCGCTCCGGCGGCGGCTATGTCCGCGAAACCGGCGTCTCTGAAGCTTTCAAGGCGGATGTGGCGAAGGGCGCGTCGATCAAGCGCAAGCTGAAGGTGGTGGCCGCCTGCGGCAACGGGACGGCGGGCGCGTTCGCGCCGGACGTGCTGCGTGCGCTGGGCGCGGAGGTGATCGAGATGGATTGCGAGCTCGACCACACCTTCCCGCACTACAATCCGAACCCGGAAGACATGAAGATGCTCCACGCCCTCGCCGCGAAGGTGAAGGAGACCGGCGCGGACGTGGGCCTCGCCTTCGACGGCGACGGCGACCGGTGCGGCGTGGTGGATGACACGGGAGAAGAGATTTTCGCCGACAAGGTCGGCCTGATGCTGGCGCGGGACCTGTCTGCGGAATATCCCGACGCGACGTTCGTCGTCGATGTGAAGTCCACCGGCCTGTATGCCATCGACCCCGTGCTCAAGGCCAACGGCGCGACGACGGACTATTACAAGACCGGCCATTCCTACATCAAACGCCGCTCCAACGATCTCAAGGCGCTGGCGGGGTTTGAGAAGTCCGGTCACTACTTCCTGCAGCCGCCGATCGGGCGGGGCTATGATGATGCGCTGGTCTCTGCGCGGTGCATCCTGGAGATGCTCGATCGCAACCCCGAAAAGTCCATGTCGGACCTGAAGAATGATCTGCCGGTCAGCTACGGCTCCCCGACCATGAGCCCGGCCTGCGCCGACGAGCTGAAATACGGCGTCGTCGAGAAGATCGTCGCGGCTTTCGAAGGCAAGCAAGCCGCACAGGAACCCGTCGCCGGGCGCGCGATCACCGATGTGAACACGGTCAACGGCGTGCGCTTCACGCTGGAGGGCGGCGCCTGGGGCCTTGTCCGCGCCAGCTCGAACACGCCGAACCTCGTGGTGGTTGTGGAAAGCCCGGACAGCAAGGACGACGCCCGGGCCGTGTTCGCCGCCATCAAGGCCGAGCTCGCCGCCCATCCTGAAGTCGGGGCGTTCGATCAGGAGTTCTGACACATCCCCGCTCTCTGGCCCGGCCTGTGCAATCGCGCTACTCAATCGCTCCAGGCTGGGGCGGACAGGGTGTAGGAGCGCGTCATGTGCGGGATTGTCGGCATCGTGGGATCGGGCCCGGTCAGAGAGCGTCTGCTCGCAGGGCTGAAACGTCTGGAATATCGCGGCTATGACAGCGCCGGCATCGCCGTGATTGATGACGGCGGCGCACTGCGCCGCCGCCGGGCGCCGGGCAAGCTGGCCAATCTGGACGCCGCCATCAGCGCCGATCCTGTAGAAGGCCGGTGCGGCATCGCCCATACACGCTGGGCGACCCATGGCGCGCCGACTGAAGACAACGCCCATCCGCACCAGTCCGGCTCCGTGGCGGTGGTTCACAACGGGATCATCGAGAATTTCCGCGAGCTGAAACGGGAGCTGGAAGCGGCCGGCCATGTCTTCGCCAGTGAAACCGACAGCGAAGTCATCGCCCATCTGATCGAAGCCGAGCGCCGGTCGGGCAAAGACATGACGGCGGCCTTCTCAGCCGCCATCGCCCGCCTGCGCGGCGCCTATGGCATCGCGGCGGTCTGCGCCGACGAGCCTGACCGGCTCTGGGCGGCGCGCGAAGGCAGCCCGCTCGTTGTGGGCCTTGGCGATGGAGAAAGCTTCATCGGGTCCGACGCGCTCGCGCTCGCAGGGCTGACCCGCTACGTCATCTATCTGGAAGAAGGCGACTGGGTCGCCGCCGGGCCGGAAGGGGCCGTCGTGCGCGACCGCGCCGGGCGCGAGGTCTCCCGCCCTGTCCAGCTGTCGCGCGCCGTCGCGGGTTTCGCCGACAAGGGCGAGTATCGCCACTTCATGGAGAAGGAGATCCACGAGCAGCCAGACGCGCTGTCACGTACGCTGGCCGGCTATGTCGATGCGGGCGCGGGCGGCTTCCGGTCCGGAGCCGAGATCGACTGGCGCTCGGTGCGCCGCGTGGTGTTCTCCGCCTGCGGCACGGCCTTCTACGCCTGTCAGATCGCCAAGGGCTGGTTTGAACGCCAGGCCGGTCTGATCGTGGACGGTGATGTGGCCAGCGAGTTCCGCTATCGCGAGCCGATTCTCGGGCCGGATGATCTGGCCGTCTTCGTATCCCAGTCCGGTGAGACCGCCGACACGCTGGCGGCCCTGCGCTACGCGAAATCGTGCGGTGCGCGGACCCTGGCGCTGGTCAACGTGCCGGATTCAACGCTCGCCCGAGAGGCCGACGCCGTCGCCATGACCGAGGCCGGGCCGGAGATCGGCGTGGCGTCGACCAAGGCGTTCACCGCCCAGCTCGCCGCGCTCGCCGGCCTGGCCTGCGCCGCCGGCGTTGCGCGCGGCGTCCTGGACGACGCCGAGGCGGCGGCGCTGGCGAGCGCCCTTCTGGAGGCGCCGCGCCGGGTCAACGAAGCCCTCGCGCTGGAGCCGGAGGTGGAGGCGCTCGCGCGCGGGCTCATGAACGCCGATGATGTGTTGTATCTCGGGCGCGGGGCCTTCTTCCCGCTGGCTCTGGAAGGCGCGCTGAAGCTGAAGGAAATCAGCTATATCCATGCCGAGGGCTATCCGGGCGGGGAGCTCAAGCACGGCCCGATCGCGCTTATCGAGGATGGCTCGCCCGTCGTGGTCGTTGCGCCGAAGGACGCCCTGTTCGGCAAGATGATGTCCAATGTCGAGGAGGTGATCGCCCGCGGCGCGCAGGTGATTCTGATCACCGATCAGCCCGGGCTTGATGAGGCGGGCGCGCTGGCCGCACATAGCCTTGTCGTGCCCACGACCCATCCGCTCATTCAGCCCATCGTGGCGGCGGTCCCGATCCAGCTTCTGGCCTATCATACCGCCGCTCTGAAGGGCACGGATGTCGACCAGCCGCGCAACCTGGCCAAATCCGTGACGGTGGAGTGAGACCGGGGCCCGTTCTCTCCTTGTGAGCGCGGGCCCGGCCCATTACAAGCCAGCTAGACCTTTTGCGTCGGGGGGCGTTCGTGATCAGACCAGTCATTCTGTGCGGGGGCGGCGGCACGCGGCTCTGGCCGCTTTCAACGCCGCGCCGACCCAAGCAGTTTCTCAGCCTCTCCGGGCCGCGCTCCATGCTCGCGGAGACCGCCGCGCGTGTGGCCGATCCGGCAAGGTTCACAAAGCCCATCGCCATCGGCGCGGCGCGCCACGCGCGTCTGTTGCAGGAATCGCTGCCGGGCGCGGACATCCTGCTGGAGCCGGTGGGGCGCAATTCGGCCCCGCCCATCGCCGCGGCCTGCCTGATGAGCGAGCCGGACGACCTCCTGCTCATCCTGCCCGCCGATCACCATATCGCGGACGTTGCGGCCTTCCGCGCCGCCATAGAGACCGGAGCGGTCGCGGCCGAGGCCGGGCGCCTTGTGACGTTCGGCATCGAGCCTGATCACCCCGCGACCGGCTATGGCTATATCGAGGCTTCCGGTTCCGGGCCGATCCGGCCGGTGGCCAATTTCCATGAAAAGCCTGAACGCGGCGTCGCCGAGGGCTATCTCGCGACCGGCGGCTTCTATTGGAACGCCGGGATATTCCTGTTCCGCGCCAGGGCCATGATGGATGCCCTTTCCGCCCACGCGCCGGACATTCTGGACGGGGTGAAGGCGGCTCTCAGCGACGGGCGGCTCGACCGCGCGGCCTTCTCCGCGGTGCGCGGTGAAAGCATCGACTACGCCGTTCTGGAGCATGCGAAGAATATTGATGTCGTGCCGGTCTCAATGGGCTGGAGCGATCTGGGCGATTTCCGCGCCCTCCATGCGGCTGGCGCGCAGGTGTCCGGGGACGATGTCGTGGCCGAGGGCCATGTGGCGGCGACGGATACGCGCAATGCCTATATCCATGCCGAAGGGCTTCGGGTCGCCGTGCATGGCATGGAGGACGTGGCGGTGGTCGCCACGCCCGACAGCGTGCTGGTCACCCGGCTGAGCGATGCGGCCGGGATCAAGAAGGTCACCGGTGCGCTGCAGGATCTCGGCGTCACGACCGTGCGCGAGGATCAGCGCGCCTGGCTGCAGGACTGGCTGTGGGGCGATGTCATGCCGGGCTGGGCCGGGCTCGCCGTGGACCCCCGGACGGGCGGTCTCGTCGAGAATATCGGGCTGGACGGCCTGCCGCGTGCGGGAGAGACACGACGGGGCCGGATCGCGCCGCGTCAGCTGTTCGCGTTTGCCCGGGCCAAGCGCCTGCACTGGAATCCGGACGGCGCGGCGGACGGTGTCATCGAGGCTGCGTTGGAATTCCTGGCCGAGAAGGGCCGGGCGTCCGATGGCGGCTGGGTCCACAAGTTCAATGCGGACGGATCGGTTCAGGACGGCTCCCGCGACCTCTATGACCACGCCTTCATCGCGTTGGCCGGGTCCGAGCTTGCGGCTCTGGGCGATGGCCGGGGCCTGGCGCTGGCCGACGAAGCCTTCGCGGTGATCGACCAGCTCTTCGCGGACCGGGCCCATGGCGGATGGCATGACCCCGAGACGGCGCCGGGCCTGAAGCGCGCCAATCCGCACATGCATTTGCTGGAGGCGAGTCTCGCCCATTACGAGGCGGTGCATGACCCGGCCTCTCTGAAGCGCATCGAGACCATCGTGACCCTGTTCGAGCGCTGGATGTTCGATCCGGCGAGCGGCGCCATGATCGAGGATTTCGACCCCGACTGGTCGCGCCTTGAAGCGAACCGGATCGAGCCGGGTCACTGCCATGAATGGGCCTTCCTGCTCCATGAAACCGAGCGCCTGAGCGGGCGGGACACGGCCAGCTGGCGCCGGCGCCTGATCGACTATGCCGAGCGCGACGGCGTCAGGGACGGGCTGGCCGTGGACGTGGTCGGCGCTGAGCCGGCGAGCTTCCGCCTGTGGCCGCAGCTGGAGCGCCTGCGCGCCCTGGCCAACACGCCCCGGCCCGGCGCCGACATTCCGGCCGTGCTGGACCGCATCATCGCGGCCTATCTCAAGCCGGGTCCTGCTCATGGCTGGATCGACAAGCTTGATTCACGGTGTGCGCCCGCCGTGACCGCCGTGCCGGCGAGCATGCTCTATCATCTCATGACCGCGCTCGCCCCGCTCGCGCCGCCGCGCGGTTGATCGACGCTGCGGTGAGCAACATGGCTGCAGGCCCCGTCATCGACGCCGCCCTGATCGTCGGGCTCGCGGCGTTGCTGCTCTCCGGCAAGGCGGCTCCGGCCAAAGCCTTCGCCTTGTTCGCGCTGGCGGCGATTGTGACCGGCCGGATCGAGTTTGAGGCCGCCGCCGCCGCCCTGGGGTCGCCGGCGATCTGGGCCGTGGTTTCGCTGGTCATCTTTTCGCTCGCGCTCGGCAAGCTGGCTGTCCTGAGGCGGGTCTTCTTCGCGCGCCGCCCCCAGGGTCTCAGGCTCACCCTCGCCCGGCTTCTGGGAGCAGCCTGGGCGGTTTCGGCGGCGGTGCCGAATACGGCGGTCGTGGCGGCCATGCTCGGCCCGGCCTCACGCCGGCCCAACGTCACCGCTCATCAGTTGCTCCTGCCTCTGTCCTACATGGCGCTCGCGGCGGGCATGATGACCCCGTTCGGAACGTCTGCGAGCCTGATGGTGGTCGGTCAGGCCGGCGCCGAGGGCGTCAGCCTTTCGGTGCTGGACTTCCTGATACCAGGGGCGGTCACCGCCGCCGGCGTGTTCATCGTCCTGACGCTGGCCGCCCCCCTGCTGCTGAAGGAGCAGGCGGCAGGCTCAACCGAAGACGCCGAGGTGTTCGCGGTCGAAGCCTGGCTGCCGGACGGCTCGCGCCTTGCCGGGCGCACCGTGGCGGACGCCCGTCTGCGTCATCTGCACAGCTTCTACCTCGCCGAGATCATTAGAGGCGAACGCCTGATCGCGCCGGTTCGACCCAATCAGCCGCTGGCCGCAGGCGACCGCCTGATCTTTGTGGGCGACATCAATCACATGGATGAGCTTCAGGCCATCTCGGGGCTGGAGCTGCATCGTGGCGAAGACGGCTATCGCCATGAGAACACCTACCGCGCCGTCGTGTCAGCGGAGTCTATTCTGGTCGGGCGCACCTTGCGCGAGGTGGAGTTCCGCTCGCGCTTTGACGCCTCCGTGCTGGCCGTGCGGCGCGCGGACCAGGCCGTTTCCGGCAAGCTGGGCGAGGTCCGTCTGCAGCCGGGCGATCTGCTGCTCCTGGCGGCCGGCTCCGACTTCCATGCCCGGGACAATCTGCGCGCCAACCTGCACGTGCTCGATTCCGATGACTCGGGACTGGCGATGCTGTCGACGCGCAACGCGATCCTGATGGGGCTCGCCTTCGCCGGCTTTCTGGTCGCGGCGCTGTTCCAGCTCGCTCCCATCGCGCTGGCCGCGCTGTGCCTCGCGGCTGCTGCGGTTTTGTTTGACTGGGTCTCACCACGCGAAGCGCGGCGGAACTTTCCCTTTGATCTGGTGATCGTCCTGTGGGGCGCAGTTCTGCTGAGTTTGCTGGTGAGGGAGTCCGGCCTGTCAGGCTTCATCGCAGGTCATGTCGCGGCCTTGTCGGCCGGGCTGCCGGCCGTGGCGGCTTTGGCGGCGATCTTCTTCATGGCCTGGCTCATGACGGAATTCTTCTCCAACACCAGCGCGGCCCTGATCGCGCTGCCCGTTGCGCTGGACACCGCAGCGGCGACGGGCGCGGATCCGGCGGCTTTCGCGCTGGCCGCCGCCTTCGGCGCCAGCGCCAGCTTCTTCATGCCGTTCGGCTATCAGACCCACCTCATGGTGCTTAGCCCGGGGCGCTATCACCTGTCGGACTATTTGCGGCTGGGCGCGGCGGCGTTCATCGTCTATTCCAGCCTCGCCCTCCTCAGCCTTTCCTTCTTCAGCCTATGACCGGAGCATCATCCATGACGACGACAAACACCGAGCTGGCGCACGCCTTCGCCGAGATCTGCCTGAAGGCGGCCCTTCCTGTGATGGAGGTCTACGCCCAGGAATTCACGCCTGAGCAAAAGGAAGATCGCTCTCCTGTGACCGAGGCCGACAAGCGTGCGGAGGTGGTCATTCTTGAAGCGCTCAAGGACGTGCTTCCCGACGTTCCGGTTCTGGCCGAGGAAAGCTTCAGTGCGGGCGTGCGGCCGGAGGTCTCCGACCGATTCCTGCTGGTCGATCCGGTTGATGGCACCAAGGAATTCATCAAGAAAAATGGTGAGTTCACGATCAACATCGCCTTGATCGAGAACGGCGTCCCGGTGGCGGGTTGCGTGTATGCGCCGGCGCTTGAACGCCTCTATGTCGGCGCCGATGGCGCTGCTGCGGCCGGCGCGGCGAAACCCGGCGACGACTTCGACGCAGCGAGCCTGTCGCCGATCAAGGTGCGCGATGGCTCCGCTCCGGAAAAGATCGCGGTGATGAGCCGGTCTCACGCCGATGAGGAAACCCGCAAGTTCGCTGAAGACCAGGGCGTCACGGAAACGATCTCGGCGGGCTCCTCGCTGAAGTTCTGCCGCGTTGCGGAAGGCGCGGCGGACCTCTATCCGCGCTTCGGTCCGACCATGGAGTGGGATACCGGCGCCGGCCACGCCGTGGTCAATGGAGCCGGCGGCAAGGTGACCCGGCCTGACGGCTCGCCGTTCCTGTACGGCAAGGTCGATACTGGCTATCTGAATGGACCGTTCGTGGTCTGGGCCCAGCCCAAAGCCTGATTTCCCGGACAGGTCCGCATGAAAACGCCGGCTCGAAACCGAGCCGGCGTTTTTTGTGCCTGTGATCTGACTTCAGCCTAGCCGATCAGCTTGTTGTCGATCAGGCGCTGAATGACCTGCTCGGCAGCCTGTTCGGCGGACATTTCGCCGGTTTCAAGATGCAGCTCGGCATGCTCCGGCGCTTCATACGGGCTGTCGAAGCCGGTGAAGTTCTTGATCTCGCCGGCCTGCGCCTTCTTGTAGAGGCCCTTGGGGTCGCGCTGCATGCACACTTCCAGCGGCGCATCGACAAAGACTTCGATGAACTCGCCTTCGCCGACCAGCTCGCGCACCATCTGGCGCTCCGAGCGGAAGGGCGAGATGAAGGAGCAGGTGACGATCAGGCCGGCGTCGACCATGAGCTTGGCGACTTCGCCGATCCGGCGGATATTCTCCACACGGTCTGAGTCGGTGAAGCCCAGATCCCGGTTCAGCCCGTGACGCACATTGTCGCCGTCGAGCGAATAGGTGTGGCGGCCAGCTTCGGCGAGCTTGCGCTCGACCAGGTTGGCGATGGTCGACTTGCCCGCTCCGGACAGGCCGGTGAACCACAGCACAGCCGGCTTCTGACCCTTAAGCTCCGACCGGCGCGCCTTGTCCACATCCATGGCGTGGGTGTGCACGTTGCTCGCGCGGCGCAGCGAGAATTCAATCATCCCGGCCGCGACCGTCTGGTTGGTGAAGCGGTCGACCAGGATGAACGATCCCGTTTCGCGCTGATCGGTGTACGGATCAAAGGCGATCGGGTTCGACGTGTTCAGCGTACACACGCCGATTTCGTTGAGCTTCAGGCTCTTGCCCGGCTCCTTCTCGAACGTGTTGATGTTCAGCTTGTGCTTCAGCGTCGTCACCGAGACCGGCGTGACCTGCCCCCCCGCCTTCAGCAGGTAGGAGCGTCCAGGCAACATCTCCTCATCGGTCATCCAGAGCAGCTCGGCGGCGAACTGGCTCGAGACCTCGGGCGGGGACTTGGCGTCGACCAGCATGTCGCCGCGCGCGATGTCGATCTCGCGGTCCAGCATCAGCGTCACGGCGTCGCCGGCGGAGGCCTCGTCAAGGTCCTGGTCTGCGGTGACGATTCGGCTGATCAGCGCGGTCTTTCCACTATGGGCCACGCGCACTTCATCTCCGGGCTTCACGGTCCCTGCCGCGATCGTCCCCGCGAAGCCGCGGAAATCGAGATTGGGACGGTTCACCCACTGCACGGGGAAGCGGAAGGCGAACGCCTTTTCTTCTTCCGTCGCGGTGTCGACACGCTCCAGATGCTCCATGAGCGTCGGGCCGTCATACCACTTCATGGCGTCGGAGCGCTGGAAGATATTGTCGCCATAGCGCGCAGACATGGGCACCGGCGTGATGGTCGCGAAGCCCAGATTCTCCGCGATGGTCATGTAGTCGGAGACGATCTCGTGGAAGCGCGCGCGGCTATGTTCCACAAGGTCCATCTTGTTGACCGCCAGCACGGCGTGGCGGATGCCCATCATGTTGGCGATATAGGTGTGACGCCGCGTCTGGGGCAGAACGCCCTTGCGCGCGTCGACCAGGATGATGGCCAGGTCCGCCGTTGAGGCGCCGGTGGCCATATTGCGCGTGTATTGCTCGTGGCCGGGGGTGTCGGCGGTAATGAACTTGCGCTTCTCGGTGTTGAAGAAGCGATAGGCCACGTCGATCGTGATGCCCTGCTCGCGTTCGGCCTCGAGCCCGTCAAGCAGAAGCGCGAAATCGATCTCGTCGCCGGCGGTGCCGTGCTTCTTCGACTCATTTTCCAGGATCCGGATCTGATCTTCGAACAGGAGTTTGGAATCGAACAGCAGGCGGCCGATCAGGGTGGACTTGCCGTCATCGACAGAACCGCAGGTGATGAAGCGCAGCACGCCGCGTTCGCCGGCGCGCGTCAGACGCTCCAGGACCTCGGCGCGGGTATCTCCGTCAGCCATTAGAAATACCCCTCGCGCTTTTTCTTCTCCATGGAGCCGGCCTCGTCGAAGTCGATCAGGCGACCGGCGCGTTCGGAGGTGCGCGCCGTCAGCATTTCAAGAACAATGTCGTCCAGCGTCTCCGCCTCGCTCTCCACCGCGCCGGTGAGCGGGTAGCAGCCCAGCGTGCGGAACCGGACCTTCTTCATCTCCGCGGTCTCACCGGCGTTCAGCTTCATCCGGTCGTCGTCGACCATGATCAGCGTGCCTTCACGCTCCACCACGGGGCGTTCGGCGGCGAAGTAGAGCGGGACGATGGGAATGTCTTCTTCCAGGATGTACTGCCAGATATCGACTTCGGTCCAGTTGGACAGCGGGAACACGCGGATGCTTTCACCCTTGCGGATGCGCGTATTGAAGATGCGCCACAGCTCCGGGCGCTGATTGCGCGGGTCCCAGGCGTGGGCTTCGTTGCGGAAGGAGAAGACGCGCTCCTTTGCTCGGCTCTTCTCCTCGTCGCGGCGCCCGCCGCCGAAGGCGGCGTCATACTTGCCGTCATTGAGCGCCTGAAGCAGCCCGTCCGTGCGCATGACCTGGGTGTGCAGGGCTGATCCGTGCACGAAGGGATCAATCTGGCGTGCGCGGCCCTCTTCATTGACCCAGACGATCATGTCCAGCCCCAACGCCTCCGCGAGCGTGTCGCGGAAGGCGCCCATGGCCTGAAACTCCCACAGGGAGTCGATATGCAGGAACGGGAAGGGCGGCTTGGCCGGCCAGAACGCCTTCATGGCCAGGTGCAGCATCACCGTGGAGTCCTTGCCGATCGAATACAGCATGACCGGCCGCTCAAACTCTGCGGCGACTTCACGCATGATATGGATGGCTTCGGCTTCAAGGGCTGCGAGATGCGGCGACAAGGCGCGCTTTCGCGGCTGGCGACCCGCTCCGAACCGGTCAGCATAGGCTCGGATCGCGTCGGTGTTCGTTTCAATCATGGCTGCGCCCCTCTTATCGGGGCCGTGCTAGATCAGATACTCGGGAAAGGCAAGGCGCGGGTCCGCCTGGATGTTGCGCTGCAGCACATCGTGTGAATGAGCTGTGGAGGCTATCGCGTCCTGCGCCATGTTTCGAAAGCGGCTGCCAGACCCTTTCGCCAGTCGGGCGGACGAAGACCAGTCGCGTCAGTCAGCCGGCGCCCGCCCAGCCGGCTGTCAGCTGGTCTTGCAGCTGGTCTTGGGAACGCCGCTGAACTCACCGGGCGGATCCCGGCGTCCGGCCCGCCTGCGGCGGCCGACACCGCGAGCGCGGCTTCGGCGAACCGGGCCCAGCTCACATGGGGCTCGCCGCAGGCATGGAATACGCCAGCCGCATCGCGCTGACCGGCGAGCGCCAGCACCGCGTCGGCGAGATCTGCGGCCGGGGTCGGCCCGGTCAGCTGATCGTCGACGACATCGATCGCATCGCGCTCGGCGGCCAGGCGCCACATGGCGCTGGGAAAGTCCGCACCGCGTCCGCTGAACACCGCGCTGGTGCGCACCACGGCCGCTTCCGGATGGGCCTGAAGGACACGCTTTTCACCCGCCAGCTTGGTGCGGCCATAGGCGTTCACCGGGGCCGGTTCGGCGCCTTCCGCAAACGGTCCTTCGCGATCATCGCCGCCGAACACATAGTCGGTGGAAACCTGGATAAAGCGCGCGCCGATCCGCCGCGCAGCGTGTGCGGCCTCGCCGGCGGCCTCGGCGTTGATCCGCCAGGCGGCCTCTTCCTCGGTTTCTGCGGCGTCGACGGCCGTCCAGGCGGCGGCGTTGATGACGGCGCGCGGGGCGAGCTGCTGGATCAGGCGCGCTGCTGCGCCGGGGACAGACAGGTTCGCCTGAGCGCGGCCTGCGCATACGACCCTGCCGAACCCGGCCGGTCCGGCCTCCGCCAGCGCGCGGGCGAGCTGGCCGTTCCGGCCGAGGACGAGGAGCAAACCGCTCAACGTTGCGATCCAGTCTGTGAGCCAGCCTTGGCCGGGAAAAGCGGCCCGGCGTCTCTCAGGCGGGGTGCGGCGGCGTCCTTGTCCGACAGGATGGGATCGCTCACGCCCCAGTCGATGGCAAGATCAGGATCATTCCAGGCAATCGACCGGTCGGCCTGGCCGTCATAGGCGGCGGTGACCTTGTAGGCGACCCGGGTGGCCGGCGTCAGCGTGACGAAGCCATGCAGGAAGCCCGGCGGCGCCCAGAGGCGAACGGAATCGTCTGCGGCCAGCTCCACGGCCAGGTGGCGGCCGAATGTGGGCGAACCCTCGCGCACATCCACGATGATGTCGCGGATGGCGCCGGTCAGGACGCCCACAAGCTTGCCCTGCGCGGCGGGCGGGACCTGACAATGCAGGCCGCGCAGCGTTCCGGCGCTGGCGGAATAGGAGAGATTGTCCTGGACGAATGTCTCACCGAAACCGGCTTCGGCGAGCCGGGGCTCAGACCAGGTTTCTTCGAACCAGCCGCGCCTGTCGCCGAAACGGCGTCCCCGGATCAGGAGCGCGCCGTCCAGCTCGAGCGGTTCGATCTCCATGGCCTGCGCCTTCCCGGGGTCAGAGGTCTCTCGCGGCGTCCCTGATCAGGCGCGCCGCGTCAGCGCCATGGCTCTCACTTTCCAGCGCGAGCGCCATGAACGCCTTGAGATAGCCGAGCTTGGAGCCGGTGTCATAGGTGCGCCCGGTGAATTCGACCGCGTGGAACGGCCGGGTGTCGATCAAGGTCGCCATGGCGTCGGTCAGCTGGATCTCGCCGCCGGCGCCGGCCTGCTGGCGCTCCAGCAGATCGAAGATCTCCGGCTCAAGGATATAGCGCCCGGAGATCACCAGGTTGGACGGCGCGTCCTCCACTTTCGGCTTTTCCACGAGGCCGCGCACCGGCGCCTGACCGTCAGTGAACTCACCGACATCGACCACGCCATATTTGGAGACGTCTTCGCGCGGGACCTGCTCCACGGAGATGAGATTGCCGCCGGTCCGGGCGTGGGCGGCGGTCAGCTGGGCCATGCAGGGCGGGTCGGAGACCATGATCATGTCCGGCAGCAGCACCGCGAACGGTTCATCCCCGATGATGTCGCGCGCGCACCACACCGCATGGCCAAGGCCGAGCGGGGATTGCTGACGGACGAAGCTGCAGGCCCCGGCCACCGGAACGTGGGTCTGAAGCTCCTTCAGCGTCTCGGTCTTGCCGGCGCGCTCCAGCATGGCTTCAAGCTCGAAGGCCTGGTCGAAATAGTCCTCGATGGCGGACTTGTTGCGGCCGGTGACGAACACGAAGTGCTCGATCCCGGCGGCTCTGGCTTCGTCGATGACGTATTGCAGCGCAGGACGGTCGAAGACCGGCAGCATTTCCTTCGGCGTCACCTTGGTGGCGGGCAGCACGCGGGTGCCGAGGCCCGCCACGGGAAGAACAGCTTTGCGAACCTTGGCCATGACGGCGTCTCGCCTCCGCTCGGGTTAAGGGAATCAAGCCCATGGGCCTGATCAGGCGCGCCAGCCTAAGCCCGTGACACGGCCAGGCAAGCCGTCGGCGCTTGCCTTCGGTGCGGCGGCGCCGTAGCCGTGCCAGTCGTGGAGCGCCGTCGTGCGCATGAGGGGAGCCGCACCATGAATTCGTCACCGCTGGTCGCCGTCGCATCGCGATCTTTTTCCCTGCATGCCGTGCTGGTGCCGGAGCTGCGGGCGAAGTTTCCCAATCTGCGCCTGAACGAAGCGGGCAAGTCGCTGGCCGGCGATGAGCTGGTCGAGCACCTCCAGGGCGCCGAACGCGCGGTGATCGCGCTGGAAAAGATCGACGCCTCGATCCTGTCACGCCTGCCGGACCTGAAGATCATCGGCAAGTACGGGGTGGGCCTGGACAATATCGACATGGCCGCGATGCGCGAACATGGCGTCAAGCTGGGCTGGACGGGCGGCGTGAACCGGCTGGGCGTCGCCGAGCTGGCGCTGGAGCTGATGCTGGGCGGACTGCGCAAGACCTGGGAGTCCCGCGAGCTGGCCGAAAATGGCGGCTGGGTCCAGATTCGCGGCCGTCAGCTCTCCGGCAAGACCGTCGGGATCATCGGTTTCGGCCATGTGGGCAAGGAAGTCGCGCGCATCCTTGCGCCGTTTCAGGTGCGAATTCTGGTCAATGACATCAAGGACGTGTCCGAGGCTGCGGCTGCGGCCGGCGCGGCGCTGGCTGAGAAGGATCAGATCTTCGCCGAAGCCGATGTGATCACCCTGCACACGCCCAAGACGGCGGACACCACGCGTATGATCGATGCGCGCGCCCTGTCCATGATGAAGCCCGACGCCGTCGTGGTGAACACCGCGCGCGGCGGCCTGATCGACGAGCCTGCGCTTTATGCCGCGCTGACGGAGAACCGGATCGGAGCGGCGGCCATGGACGTGTTCGAGTCCGAGCCGCCGGGCGACAATCCGCTGATCAAGCTGACGAATTTCGCCGCAACGACCCATATCGGCGGCTCCTCGGAAGAAGCGGTCCTGAACATGGGCCGCGCCGCCATCGCCGGGCTTGAGAATGCGGTCGAGGCGCTGGAAGAGAATTTCTTCTCATGAGTGATCTCGAGGCGCTGGCGGAGGCGGCCCTGACGGCGGGGGAGGCGGCCGGCGCGTATCTTCGCGGCCGCTTTGCAGAGGCCAGTATCGCCGAAGAGCGCCGCCGGGATGTGAAGCTGCTGGAGGATGCGCAGGCTGAGGCCATCATTCTTGAGCGGCTCGCCTCAACCGGTGTCCCCATATTCGCGGAAGAATCGGCCGAGCAGAGGCGCGAAGCGGCGCGTTCTGACCGGTTCTGGGTCGTCGACCCGCTGGACGGCTCGTTCAATTTCTCACGCGGCTTTGACCGCTGTGTCGTGTCCATCGGCCTGGTGGAGGCCGGCCGGCCGGTGCTGGGCGTGATCGTCGACTTCATGCGCGGCCAGGCTTTTGTCGGCATGTCAGGGTCGCCGGCTCGAGATCAAGACGGCGAGGCCGTTCGAGTGTCAGCTGTCGACCAGCTGAGCGAGGCTGCGCTCCTGACCGGCCTTCCAGCCCAGCGCGATTTTTCCCCCGCCTCCATGGAAGCGTTCTCACGAGGCCTTTCACGCGTGAAGAAGGTGCGCATGCTTGGCTCAGCCGCCAGCTCCTTGCTGCTCGTCGCGCGCGGCGTGTTCGACATCTATGTCGAGGACGACATCATGATCTGGGACGTGGCCGCCGGCGCCGCGCTTGTTGAAGCGGCGGGCGGAGCGGTGCGGATGACCCAGTCCTCGCGGATCGAGGGTGCGGTTCGTCTGGTCGCAGCGGCTGATCAGAGGCTTATAGAAGACTACGACGCGGCCTGAGGGTCCTCGGCGAGACGCCGTTCCATCAGGTATTCGCAGAAGGCGAAGTCGTGCTCCTCGTCGATGTCGACGCTTTCCAGATGCGGGGTTTCGAAGAGCTTGGGGGCTTCGCCGACCCGGTGCTTGCGCTTGGCGAACCCTTCCCGGGTGAAGATGTAAATGCACGAATTCTCCTCATAGACCGGCGGCAGGTGCTGGGTCGGAAGGAGCTCTGCAGGATCATGATTGATCGGCCGCCCGTCAGGCCAGTACAGCCGCGGCTGTAGCTTGGTGACCGAAAACAGGCTGTCATGGGCGCCGGGCTCGAAATAAGCGGCGACGGCGCGATCGATCGTATCGGCCTTCAGCAGCGGGTTCGTGCTGTGAGTCTGCAGGAAGATGTCGGCCTGCGAATGGGCGATCTGATGCTCAATGAGCGGATTCATGCTGACGAAATCCCCCTTGAGGGAGTCAGGCCTTCGCAGAATCCGCATCTCCGGGAAGAGCGAGCGCACAGTCTGCTCGATCCCGTCGTCGTCGGTCTCGACGCTGATGTCGGATATGCGGTCTGCGTCGCTGAGCGCCTTCAGAATCCAGTAGCAGCATGGCTTGCCCGCGAGCGGCCGGATATTCTTCCCCGGCACCCGCGAGGAATGCCCCTTCATCGAGATCAGCGCCGTCACCGCCTGGGTCATTCCCGGTCCTTCCATGCCTATGCGAGCGTGATGCGATCTCAGCTTAAACCGCGGGCAAGTCAACCACGGCGGCCGTGTTTGGAACGGTCCGGCGTTTCGATGTCCCGTGGGCCATTGCCTGCCTTGTTGCGAATGCGTACAAGGCCACCGCGGACGCAGGCGTACACCGATTAATGCGCAGGGGATGTCCGGCTATCATGATTGTCTCGAGGGGGAAGTCACCGACATGACCGCTGCGTCGGCTGAAGCCAAACCGAAACCGGAAGCCGAAGCTCCCGAGCGCAAGCCGAAGGGGTTTTTCCGGTTCAAATCCGAAATGCCTCAGGAAGAGCTTTCCGCGCTCTGCGACACGCTGAGCGGCGCCTTTGAAATCGAAATCAGCCTCGAAGAAGCGCAGGCGGCGCAGGCCCGCATTCAGGCTTATGTGGAGTCCATGGACGGCCGCGTCGGTGAAGGTGTGGATGACCTCCTGGCGCTCTGGTTCGCTCGCCGGGCCGCAGCACTGAAAGCGATAGCGGAAAGCAAGTCGAAGGGCCGCCCCAAGGTCAACAGCTTCGAGATCGGGGCCCTGTTCGGCGGTAGCGGCGGCACATCGATAATGGCGGTGGAAGACCTGAAGGTCGCGCATCGGCTCGTCGTGATCGATCCCCTCGACGGGTATTACGGCCAACCGGTTGATCCGGTCACGGGCGCCTCGGTTGACCCAGAGACGCTGTCGCGCAATTTCGAGCGCGCCGGCGCCCAGCCGACCGACTACGAAATCGTTCAGGGTCTGTCTGAAGACCCGGAGATCATCGCCCGGGCGACCCGTCTCAAATACATGAGCGGGTATATCGACGGCGACCACACCCTCCTCGGCGTCCATAATGACTGGTTCCAGTACTCGCCGAGAATTCACGTCGGCGGCCTGTGCATCGTCGATAATTATAATGATCCCACCGCGGTCGAGGTGACGCATTTCGTCGATAACGTGGTGCTGAAGGAGCTGGCCGACTATTGGACGCCCGTCCTCACGCTTGGTCAGACCATCGTGTTGCGCAAGGACGCGGAGACGCCTCTGGAGCTGCATCGCCGGCTGGCGGGATCGGTCAATCTCGACGCCCTGAAAGCGAACATTCGCTGGCGCGATGAGGAGCTGAACAAGGTCACGCACGAGCTGACCGAGCGCCGCAAGCAGGTCCAGATCCGCAATGAGAAGATCGAGCGGATACAGTCAGAGGTGAAGCGCGTAGAAACCGAGCGCGACCTGATCGCCGAGAAGACGCGGTCTGAAGCCGCCAAGGAGTACGCGCCCAAGCTCGCTCACCTCGACAAGACGCTCGCTGAGCGCACCGCCGAACTCAAGGCGCTGCGCGGAGCGCATGACGCCGATAAGGATGCGCTTGAAACCGCCCGCATGAAGGCCCAGCGCCTCGAGACCGAGCTGAGCGACCAGGCGGCGCGGCTGTCCGAGCTGCAGGCTGAAAACAAGGCTGGCGCAGATCGGGTCAAGGCCCTGGAGCGCCAGGTCGAGGACGCGCAACGCAGCCGCGACGAAGAGCGCGCCGCCTTGAAGGAGGCCGAGGTCAAGATCAACCGCCTGCGCGACAAGGCCGGTACAGCGCGCTCGGAGCTCGACCAGGAGCTTTCTTCGATGCGGACCGCCCTGCACGAACGTGATCTGGAGCTGGCGCGCCTGTCCGAACGCCTTGAGGCGCGCGAGCGTGAGCTCGAAGGCGCCCGCCGGGATGAGGCTGCTGCCGAGACCGCGCTCGAGAAGGTCCGCGAGCGGGCTGACGCCCTGGATCGCCAGGTGCGCGACCAGGACGGCGTGATCCGTGAGCTTCAGTTCAAGGTGCAGCAGGCCGCTTACGAAGCCGAGCAGCATGCCGAAACGCGCGCCGCCCTCGAGGCCGTGCGGGCTGAGCTTGAAGCCGCACGTGAGAAGGCTTCGGCCTTGCGCGCCGAAAAAGTCGAAACCGAGGCCCGGCTGGCCGCCTTGCAGGGCGAACGCGACCGGCTAAGCGCCGAGCGCGATGCGCTCACTGAGAAGCTGTCCGAGACCGAAGGTCAGGCGAAGGATCTGTCCACCCGGCTGACTGAGCTTGACGCGCAGAACCGGCGGCTCGCCGAGGAGGCCAAGCGTGAAGCGGAGCGCGCCGGGGCGGCTGAAGCGGCGCTTCAGGAGCAACGTGAGGCGCTGTCCGCCGAGCGGGACGCTCTGCAGGACCAGCTGTCGGACTCCGAGCATCGGGCGGAGGATCTCTCCAACCGGCTGAGTCAGCTTGATGAGCAGCACCGGCGGCTCGCCGAGGAGTCGAAGCTTGAAGCGGAGCGCGCCGAGGAGGCTGAAGCGGCGCTTCAGGAGCAACGTGAGGCGCTGTCCGCCGAGCGGGACGCTCTGAAGGACCAGCTATCGGAGTCCGAGCATCGGGCGCTGGATCTGTCCAGTCAGCTCAGCCAGCTCGAGGCCCGCAATGGCCAGCTGGCCGCCGCAGTCGAGAACGAAGTCTTGCGGGCCGATCAGGCTGAAGCCGCGCTGCAGAGCGCGCGCGAGCGCCTCACGACGGTGTCTGAGGACGCCGAGTCCGCTCGCAGCGAGGTGCGCCGGCTTGAGCACCTGGTCAAGACCGGCTCAGGCGACCTGAGCGCCGCCCGTGCCGCGCTTGGCGCGGCTGAAGAGCGCGCTGAGGCGCTGAATGCCGAGTTGCGCATGCGCAATGCCGATCTGGAGCGCCTGCGCAGCCAGGCTGCGGATTCCGAGGCCCGGGTCCGGTCGCTCGACGCTCTGAGGGCGGAAAGCGAAGCGCGTGTCGCGCAGAGCGCGGCGGACATGGCGCGTGCGCGTCAACGCATCACGTCGCTTGTGCAGGCCGACGACGCCAGAACGGCTGAACTGGCCAGGATTCGCCGTGAGCGTGATCAGGCCGCAAAGGCTCGCGACGAGGCGGCGGAAAAGACGCGCAAGGTGGAGTCCGACCTTCAAGGCTGGCGTCAGAAAGCCTCGCGCGCGACGCAGGAGGCTGACCAGACCCGTGCGGAAGCTGACGCCGCGCGCGAGCAGGCGGCCCAACTTGAGGCGCGGCTGCGCGTTCTTGAAGCCCAGCAGTCAGCGCCGCGGATCTTGCTGCGCAGGCTTCTGAAGTCTTCGGCTGTGCGGACGCTGCAGATTCTGGGGATGCAGGATACGGCTGCAAGGGTGCGCGGGCGCAAGGCGCTGTCGTCGGCGGCGCCGGCCATCCGGCCGTCACTGCCGCAGATTCCGCCGACGCCGGAAACCCATGATGCGGGCCCGCCGCAGCACGACCTCACTTTCTTCGTGAACTATACGTTCGGCGGCAAGACCCGTTACCTGCCGCGCACCGAGTTTCTCCGGCACACGCTGCGTTCCGGCCGCGCAATGCGGGCGCTCAAGGGCGCTTTCAAGGGTGAGCGTTGCTTCGTGATCGGCAACGGTCCAAGCCTCAATCACCAGAATCTGAAGCAGCTCAAGAACGAGTTCACGATCGGGGCCAACTATATCTACATGAACGAGGAGAAGATGGGGTTCACCCCAACGCTGATCTCGTTCGCCAACTATCTGGTTATCCAGCAACGTCTTGACGAGATCCTTGGTCTCAAGGATTCGCTCCGCGTGCTGCCATACTATCTGTTCGATGACTTCGGGGCTCCGGACGAGACCGTGATCATCAACATGCAGCACCAGACGCCGGAATTCTCGCTCGACGCGTCGTGCTATGCCTCCACTCAGAGCACGGTCACCTACGTCAATCTCCAGCTGGCCTATTATCTGGGGTTCGACCAGGTCTGCCTGATCGGGGTCGACAATCGCTATATCCAGCCCGAGCGCGGCAAGGAAGGCACAGTCCTCACGCAGGAAGAAGACGATCCCAACCACTTCACGCCCGCCTACTTCAAAGGGCTGAAGTGGCAGAAGGGCGACGAGGAGAAGATGGAGTCGCTCTACGCGCGGGCTCGCATCGCCTTTGAAGATCGCGGGTCCAAGGTCATCGACTGCACCTATAACGGCGCGCTGACGATCTTCGACAAAGGTGATCTGGACACCGTCGTGCGCCAGAAGCCTGCGCCGGCCCTGTCCAGCGTCGTCAAGGCCAAGGAGACTTTCCGCAATATCACCCGGGCGCCCCAGGAGTTCGAGCCCGAGACCGTGATCGTGACGATATCTCCCGATCTCGCAGACGCGTTCGGTCACCACCTGAACATGGATCGGTTCCTCAGGGCCCAGGCCCATGCAGAGGGACAGGAACTCGTGTCTCTCTGCTCGATCAATGTCGAGCAGACGCTCGCAGATCACAACAACTGGCTCGTTCCGGCCTTCTCGGTGAAGAGCTGGCACTCCCGGCTCGACGCCTCTGTCGTCGCACGCAAACAACGCAGGTTCGAAGCCGAGCTGCTCAAGGGCCTCGCGGTGGTCATGGAGGCCTTCGATCCCGGCGTCAGATTCGTTCTGTACATGTACACGGGCAATCTGCATCTGGGTAAAGTGCTGTCTGATGTCGCGGCCGGTTTCGACAATGTCGAGGCCCACATTCATCACTTCTACGCCGCCATGACCGACATGGAGGATGCCGGCGTGGTCGCTGAGTCCCGTGATCTCATCCACGATATCGAGAACCGCGGCGGCGAGCTGTATCTGGGAACGTATGATCTGGTCAGCTACTTCAAGCAGAAGACCGGATTCAAGCTGAACTATCTCGGCGATCCGTCGGTGACATTCGACGACGCTGAAGTGCAGGCCATGATCGATAACGGCTCCACTCCGCGCGATGGCCTGGTGGGACCGGCCCGGGTGTTCTTCCCGCCGAACATGAATGTGGAGAAGGGCTACCGGACGGTGCTTGACGCGACCGAAGCGCTGCTGGCGTCCGATGAGCTGACGAGTGAATTCAAGCCGATCCTGCGCTATGTCCCTCGCGAGCACACGCCCGAGGCGCTGGTGCGCCGCGCCGAGGCGCTCAAGGACGCCAAGGGCGCTGAAGTCCTTGAGGGCGTGTTGTCGGACGACGACTTCAAATCGGTGACGCTGAGCGCGGACATCATCGCCATCACCTATACGGTCAAGGCCTTCAACCGGCGGATGTCAGGCAGCCTGACGGACGCGCTCATGACCGCCAAACCCATCGTGGCCACGCGCGGCACCTATGTGGGTGACCAGGTGGAGCGCTTCGGCTGCGGCGAGGTCTTCGACGAAGGCGACGTGGACGGTCTGATCGCGGGGCTGAAGAAGATCCGCGAAAACTACCGCAGCTATCACGAGGCCGCGATCGCCGCGCGCCGGAAATACTTCAAGGAACGCAGCTGGGATGCGCTGCACCGTCGCCTGACGGACTAGGCGGCCGGCTTCGAACAGACAGGCCGGTTCGCCGGCGACAGGGATCGGGACAGACTCATGACCAAGAAACGTGCATTGATCACCGGCGTGACCGGCCAGGACGGGGCCTATCTGGCCGAGCTCCTGCTCTCGAAGGGCTATGAAGTCCATGGCCTGAAACGGCGTTCGTCATCCTTCAACGCCCAGCGCATCGACCATCTTTACGATGGGCCCCACGGCGACGGGGAAGGCCTGAAGCTGCACTATGGCGACATGACCGACTCCACCAACCTGATCCGTCTGATCCAGGAGACCCGGCCGCACGAGATCTACAACCTGGCCGCCCAGAGCCACGTGAAGGTGAGCTTCGAGACGCCGGAATACACCGCCAACGCCGACGCCATCGGCACGCTTCGCATGCTCGAGGCGATCCGTATTCTGGGGATGGAGAAAGAGACCCGCTTCTACCAGGCCTCGACCTCCGAGCTTTACGGCCTGGTTCAGGAAGTGCCCCAGAGCGAGACCACGCCATTCTACCCGCGCAGCCCCTATGCGGCCGCGAAGCTCTACGGCTACTGGATCACGGTGAATTACCGCGAAGCCTATGACATGCACGCCTCCAACGGCATCCTGTTCAATCACGAGGGCCCGACCCGGGGTGAAACCTTCGTGACGCGCAAGATCAGCCGGGCGGTCGCCGCGATCCATCTGGGCCGTCAGGACAAGCTGTTCCTGGGCAATATGGACGCCAAGCGCGACTGGGGTCACGCCCGCGACTATGTGGAGGGCATGTGGCGCATCCTTCAACAGGACGAGGGCGATGACTATGTCCTGGCCACCGGCGAAACGCACACGGTGCGCGAGTTCGTCGAGCTGGCGTTCAAGGAGGTCGGCATCGAGATCGTCTGGTCCGGCGAGGCGGAAAACGAAGTCGGCAAGTGCGCCAAGACCGGCCGTGAGCTGGTCGCCGTGGATCCGCGCTATTACCGCCCGACCGAAGTCGAGCTGCTGATCGGTGATCCCAAGAAGGCCAAGGAGAAGCTCGGCTGGGTGCACTCCACCCCCTTCCCGCAATTGGTCAGCGACATGGTGCAGAGCGATCTGAAGCTCATCGAGCTGGAAGCGACCTACCGGCGCAATCACGGCGGAGAGTAAGTCTTGGCGTATTCCCTCACAGGCAAGCGGGTCTGGGTCGCGGGTCACCGCGGCATGGTCGGGTCGGCGCTGGTGCGCCGGCTGGAGCGGGAGAACCCGGCTGAGATCCTGACCGTGACCCGCCAGCAGGTGAACCTGATCGACCAGGCCGCCACGGCGCGCTGGATCGGTCAGGAGAAGCCCGACGCGGTCTTCATTCCGGCCGCCAAGGTGGGCGGGATCTACGCCAACGACACCTATCCGGCAGAGTTCCTCTACGAAAACCTGATGATCGCCTCGAACATCATTCACGCCGCGCACACCGCCGGCGTGGAGAAGCTGTTGTTCCTGGGATCCTCGTGCATCTATCCCAAATTCGCCGACCAGCCGATCAAGGAAGAGTCCCTTCTGACGGGCGAGCTGGAACCGACGAATGAATGGTACGCCGTCGCCAAGATCGCCGGCATCAAGCTTTGCCAGGCTTATCGCAAGCAATATGGCGACGATTTCATCTCGGCCATGCCGACCAATCTCTATGGTCCTGGCGACAATTACCATCCCCAGAACTCTCACGTGATCCCGGCCCTGATCCGCAAGGCGCACGAGGCCAAGCTGGCGGGCGCAGCCAGCATGGAGATCTGGGGCACGGGCACGCCCCGGCGCGAATTCCTCCATGCCGATGACTGCGCCGATGCGCTGGTGCACCTCATGAAGGTCCACTCCGCGCCCGATCACGTGAATGTCGGCTCCGGCGAGGACCTGCCCATTGAAGAGCTCGCCCGGATGATCATGGATGTGGTCGGCTTCACCGGCGAGCTGACCAAGGACGAGACGAAGCCCGATGGGACGCCGCGCAAGCTCATGAGCGCGGACCGGATCCGGGCGCTGGGCTGGAAGCCGTCCATCTCCCTGCGCGAAGGGCTGGAGCACGCCTATGCCTGCTTCCAGCAGGAGCAGGCCGCCGCCTGAAGCCGCGTCGCCTAGACGGCTTTCGCGCTGACTGAATGGCGACCGGCGGTGAAGGTCGTGACCCCGGCCGTGAGCGGCTTGGCGCGCGCCAGGCCGCCCGTGGCGATGACGGTTCCAGCCGGGATGCGCTCGACGATGCCGCGCAGGCTTTCCAGCGTCTCGGCGACACCCGCCAGCGCCCCGCCGATCATCCAGTCGCCATGGCCTTCGGAACGTTCGCCATCCGCCGCCGTCATGACGGCCGGAAGACCCTCCAGCTCTTCAAGCGTGGACGCCGGCAGGCGTTCGCCCAGCACCAGCGCGCCGGCGGCGCAGCGGTCGGCGACGAGGCTCCAGACCCCCGCGGCGGGCGGGTCGGAGAGGATCGTGTCCGGGATCTCCAGACCCAGCGCCACGTGATCGAGCAGGCTGCGCAGGGCGGTGAGGTCCCCGCCATGGGTATGCGGGTCGAGATCGGATGTGAACGCAACGCAGATTTCCGGTTCGACCTTGGGCGCGATCAGATCGGCCAGAGAAACCTCGGCTCCGTCGCCCTCGGTGATCTCGGAGGCCTTGAGCGGCCCGAAATAGGCGCGCTCCACGGAAAACATGTTGCGGGTCAGGGCGTTCGTACCGCCCAGCTTCCAGCCGGCCGGAACGCCCTCGATCTGCGCCAGCGCGGCGCGGGCGCCGTCGGCTTCGGTCCTGGGCGCGATGTCGGCGGGAAAGCCGTCCACGGTTCTGCGCGCGCGCCGGTGCTCTGTGATGAAGGCGGCGAGGGCGTCGGCGGTCATGGCGGCGGCTCCGGGAGGTTCAAAGCGTGTCAGGCGACAAGAACCGGCTGCGGCGCGCCGGGCTGGAGAAGGGCCGCGACCGGCAAGTCCGCCGGATCGGCGCCGTCGGCCGCCGCCGCGTACAGAGCCTGCTTCTCGGGACTGTTGCACAGAAGGAAGACGGCGTCGCATCGCTTCAGCGCCGCCGGCGTCAGGGAGATGCGCTCCGGGGTATTGTCCGCCGGCCCTTCAGAGGGCGTGACAAGCTGACCAGGCGGCAGGCTCACCCAGTCCCCGCCGGGAAACAGCGAGGCGGTATGTCCGTCCGGCCCCATGCCCAGAAGCGCGGCGCAGGCCGGAGCTTTCAGGAGGTCAGCCATGCGCGCCTCCAGCTGCGGAAGGGCCTGCTGCCGGGTCTGTTCGCTGCGATAAAGCCCCTCGATCCTGGCCGCCTCCAGCGGGGTCCCGGCCAGATAGGCGCGCATGGCGCCCTCATTGCTCGCAGGGTCGTCCAGGGGAACCCAGCGCTCATCGCCCATGATGAAGGTGACCTTCGCCCAGTCCAGGGCCTTGCGGCCAAGAGGCTCGACAATGGATTTCGGCGTGCGTCCGCCTGACCATATCACCGTGGCGGCGCCGTTGCGTGTCAGGGCGGTCTGGATCGACGAGGCGATCGCCTCGGCGGCGGCGGCGAGATCGATCAGGTCAAGTTTCAGCGTCATGGCCACACTCCAGGCTTCGCCGGACACCGCCCGACCGGCCTGGGGGCCGTCTAGCCTGCCTGAACGAGGCGGTCCAGCACGAACCGCCCTGTATTGTCATCATGTTTCGCCATGCTATAAGCCAGAGCCAATGGGGACGGCGGCGTGTGGAGCCGCCAGTGTATTCATCCAAATCTCGGGCGCTGGTTTGTCTGTTGCCAGCGAGCCCCCTGCGCGGGGCGTGGGCTATGTTCATGGCGGCAAAGAAGCAAAAGGCCAGGCTTGACGCCACGGGGTTTCGCAAAACGCCGATGGTGCTGGGCCCGTTCGGCCCGCTGCTTCAGCACTACAGCCTGATCTGGGTCCTGGCGTGGAGCGAGCTGAAATCGACCTACGCCCGTTCGGTTTTCGGACTGGTCTGGCTGGTTCTGCTGCCGGTCTTCTTCGTGACCGTCTTCGTGGCGGTCCGCATCCTGCTCTTCGACCGGTCGGCCACGTCTCCGGACTGGCAAGGGTCGGCGCTTGGCGTTGCGGACGTGCCGATGCTCGGTCTGCAGATCTTCATGGGCTTCGTTGTCTTCTGGCAGGCGAGCGAGGTTCTCAATCGATCTTCGGCAGCGGTCCGGTCCAATTCGAATCTGGTGTCCGGCAGCGTGTTCCCGGTTGAAACCCTGCCGTGGGTCGTTCTGATCTCGGCGATGTTCAATCTGGTGACCCGGTTCGGGATCTTTCTGGTCGCTTATCTTGTGATTGTCGGCGGCTTCCAGATGACTGCGCTGCTCTTTCCAGTGGTTATCATTCCGTTGATCCTCGTGCTTATCGGCATCGCCTTTCTGCTGGCGACGGTCGGCACATTCTTCCAGGATATGGACTACATCATCAGTTCGTTATCCGTCGGCCTGCTGCTGATGAGCGCCGTGATCTTTCCTCTGTCCGAGCTGCCGGAGAGCTACCGGCCATTCGTAATTTACAATCCGATCGCCATGACGATCGAGCAGGCGCGCCAGGTCGTGGTCCTCGGGCACATGCCTGACTGGAGCTATCTGGTGAAACTGTCCTTCGTCGGCGCGGCGTTTTCGTGGTTTGGGTTCGCCGTCTACCGGCGGTTCAGGAATGGGTTCTCAGATGTCCTCTAGCGACGAAGTCGTCATTGATGTGAAGAACGTCTCCAAATGGTTCCGGGTGGAAGGCAAGGGTGTGAAGAAGGGGCCGTCCGAGACGGCGGCGCGCGCCCAGGACGCTGACGTCAAGCGCAACCAGTTCCAGGTGCTCAACGATGTGAGCTTTCAGGTTCGCCGGGGCGAGACTGTCGGGATCGTGGGGCGCAACGGGGCCGGCAAGTCGACCCTGCTCAGAATCGTATCCGGCATGATGAAGCCTGACCGGGGTTCGGTGGACATCCAGGGACAGCCGTATTCGGTCATGGGCATGGGCATCGGCTTTCAGCGCAACCTGACCGGGCTGGAGAACATCCACATCAAGGGCGCGGTCATGGGGGCCAGCTCGAGCGAGATCCGCAAGAAGGTCGACTGGATCGTCGATTTCTCGGAACTCGGCGATTACATCCATCAGCCCATGCGGACGTATTCCAAAGGCATGCAGGGGCGGCTGGCGTTCGCCATCACGTTTGCCTTTGATCCCAAGATTCTCATCGTCGACGAGGCGCTGTCCGGCGGGGACGGATCAATCAAGCGCAAGGCCGAAGCGCGGTTGAATGAAATCAACGACAGCGGCGCGACGATCCTTCTGGTGAGCCATGGCGGGGCACATCACAAGCGCCTGTGTGACCGCAGCATCCTGCTTGATCACGGACAGGTCCTGAGCGACGGGCCGCCGCGCCAGATCCTCAGCTATTATGACCGGATCCTCAACGCATCGCCGGATGAGCTCCCGAAGGTCATCGACCGGATCAAGGCCGCCGATCCCCTCGCTGACGCGGCCGGCGCCGACGGGAACGCCGGCGATGGTGATGGTTCCGCAGCCGCGTCATTCGACCCCGACCTGCGCTCACGCAGCGCCCACGCCACGGAGCCCAAAGGCGGGCGAATCCAGCAGGCCGGCTTCTTCGATATGAATACCGAAGAGCCTGTGAACCGGCTCGAGCATGGCAAGCGATATCGTTTCAGGGCTGATGTCGAGTACCTGAAAGACTGCAAGGACGTGGAACTCGAAGTGACCATAAAGACCGACGACGGGTCTGAGCTGTTCGCGGTCAAGCTTCCAAGCGGCGGCAAGGGTAAGCGCAAGTTCAAAAGCGGTGATGTGTTCAGCTATAAGTTCCAGCTGCGCAACCGACTGCTTCCGGAAACCTACTTCGTCGACCTTGCGCTCCGCGGCAAGCAAGGCTTGCGTTTCGACACCCTGCACCGGGTCTCCGACATCGTGGCCTTCGCCAGTACGGGCGATGTGGACGAAGGTGTCAGCGGCCTGATCGACCTGAGAAAATAGGGCCCCGGCAGGCCCCCGATCTAGAAGAAGAGTGAAAGCCAATGTCTGATAAGGAACTTCCAGTTCTCATTTACACGATGGGACGGGTTTCGTCCGGGTCTTGCTCGATTGCGCTTGGTAAGGCGGGCTATCATCGCCGCCATCATATCCATATCCTGAACGAGGACTGGCGTGACTATTCCGGCGCCGCCTCTCCCGCGACCGGTATGACGGCGCAGCAGGAAGCGCGCTACGAGTATGATCGCAAGGTCAGGCGGGAAATCATCGACACCGGAGAAAAGGCGCTTGTGATCTCGTTCATCCGCGAGCCATTGACGCGCAATATGTCAGCCTTCTTCATGAACCGGGTGGACAAGAAGGGGGTCGACGACAAGAGCCCGGAGGGGATGAGACGGGCTTTCCTGAAGCGATACCCGCATTTCGTACCTCTTGAGTGGTATCACCGCGAGTTCAACAAGTCGCTTGGCATCAACGTTTTTGATCACGCTTTCGACCCTCAGGTCGGGTACCGGATCCTGGAAACTGACCGCTTCCGCATCCTTCTTCTTCGCACCGAAATGACCAACGAGGCCAAGGGTGCGGCGTTGTCAGATTTTCTTGGCGTTCCAGTTGAAATGGAAGTGTACAAAAAAAGCGACAAGTATGAGCTTAAGGAAGAAACGAACGAGCTTTATCGTGAGTTCAAGAAAGAAGTGAAGTTCCGCAAGGGGTTCCTTGATTACTTGTATGACTCTGAATATGCGCGCCACTTCATGTCTGAGTCCGAGATCGAGGAGATCCGCGGGCGCTGGCAGTCTGATGACGCCGCGCAGATCCCGTGGCGGACTGGCCCGGACACCATGTCCGACGACGATTGAATATGGACGCCATCGTTCATATCGGTGTCGGGAAGACCGGCACTTCGGCGATCCAGCGTACGCTCATGAACAACCGGGGCGCGCTGCAAGCGCGCGGCTTTTATTATCCGAAGTGTGCGGCGCGGCCCTCCGGCCGGCACGATCGGCTTGGCGCCCACGCCTTCGCCGACGACATCAATGTCGATGCGCGCAAACTGCTCAAGATCACGCCGGAGGGTCTGGAGCAGTTCCGCAGCGAGCTTGAGCGCGATCTGGCCGAGGAATTGGCGGCGGTATCGGCGCAGCAGGACCCTGTCGTCATATTCTCTGATGAAGGCCTCGCCAACATGCGCACCGAGGCGGAGGTGGCGCGTCTGAAGGCGCTGCTCGCCCCCCATTTCGATTCCATCAAGATCGTTGTTTACATGCGGCGGCAGGACCTGCACTCGGTCAGCCACTTCTCCCAGCACATAAAGGCCGGGCGTGTCGGATACGCCATCCTGCGCAAGCTGCATTTCTATCAGTATGACCGCATGCTGGACATGTGGGCCGGGGTATTCGGTGAAGCTGCGATCCAGCCCCGGATCTTTGAGCGGGACCATATGCCAAACGGGGATGTCGTTGAGGATTTCCTCCAGGTTTGCGGCCTCGACAACCCGCAGGACTTCGAGTTCGCGGGCAATCTCAACGAGTCCCTGAATGTGACTGCGGCGGTGTTCCTTTCCCGGCTAAACGCCCAGATGGCCGATTCTGCCAATACGGACTGGCGCAAGGGCCGCATGCGCGTCGTCAACTACCTGCTTCGAACTTTCCCAGGCAAAGGACTTCGGCCCGCCCGCGCCGACGCCGAGGAATTCGCGGCGAGGTACGTCCAGTCGAATGAACGGGTGAGGGCGAAGTGGTTTCCGGATCAGGAAACTCTTTTCACGCAGGCCTTCGACAGCTATCCCGAACGCGCTGACGATGAGTCGATATCTGATGAAGAGCTGTTCGCCATTTCTGCGAATGTGATTGAACAGCTTACCAAGGACTACTCGCGTGTCCGGCGCGAATATGCGGACCTGATTAAAGCGGCCGGCGACGATGAGCCGGACGATCGAGACTTCTAGCAGCCGAATTTGGTGCGGCCGCTTCGCTCATGATAAAGGGATGAACCGATGAGCAAGACCAAAAAGCAGATCGAAGAAGTGAAAGCCAAGATCCTGGCGGCTCGCCAGAAAATCAAGGACACCGAGAAGGAGATCGAGGCTCTTGTTGAAGAGCGTAAGAGCCTGATCGCCAAGAAGCAGGCGGAGACGGCCGCCAAGAAGGCGGAAGCCGGCAACTCCTGAAAGGGACCAAGGCCGGTTGCGCCGGTCGCCCGGTCCCACGCGCACGAAGCGTCCCGCCGCATGGCGGGGCGCCACGCGCTGACAGCGGGCGCGGAAAATTCGCCAATGCATGATGATGACGTCATCCTGCAGAACGGCATGGCCAAGAGCGGTAATTACTGGCTCTACACCTGCCTGCAGGCGCTGCTGGCGGAGGGCGGGATCGCCATGCGGTCCTACATCCAGAATCACGCCATCCATGATGAGGCGAAAGCCTGGACGCTGAGCTTCCCCGAGCAGGCCGATATTGATGTCATCGACATCACGCCGGACGGCTACTTTACGCGTATCTCCTCGAAATTCTCCGAGGAGATCACCGATCTGGACGCCCATCTCGGTCGGGTCCGGCATTTATGGTCTCATTCGCCCTATCGAGGGCCGCTGTCCGATGCGGTTTACCAGCGTTGCCGCAGAGTCTTCTACGTCGTCCGCGATCCGCGCGACGCTCTGCTCTCCCAGGCCGATTTCATGTTCTCCGAGTACGGACGAACGCACCTGAAGCCGGCCGCCGCGGACCGGGACAGCTTCATCGAGGAGCGCACGCGCTCCTATCCAGGACACTGGGCGCACCATGTCGGCGCGCACCTGGAACTGCAGGGCCGCCTCCCGATCACGATCGTCCAGTATGAGGACATGAAGGCCGACCTTCCCGGTCAGCTCAAGCGCCTCGCCTCGGCCATGGGGCTGGACGGCATAAGCCGGGCCCGCACCGAAACCCTGGCGGCCTCGCTCGGCTTCAACGCCATGAAGGCGCGGTCCGGCAGCGCTCACCTGAACAAGGGGCGCTCAGGGCGCTGGCGCAGCGAACTCACCGTCGATCAGCAGGATCGCTTTGCTGAGGCGGCGGGCGATCTCATGGCGCAGCTGGGCTACGCGGCAGGCTAGGCCTCCCTACCGGACGGCAGGAGCCGGCGGAGTGGGAATTATAGTTACAAACGATTGACTCCGCGCGTTGTGCGCCGCATTCAAACCCGGCATTTATGGGGGACAGTAATGCTTGCGATAGCGACAGGGCTGCCGAAGGCGGCGAGTACCACGGTCTATGAGCTTCTGATTGCTGTGCTGCAGCAAGCCGGCAACGATCAGACGGATTGGCGGGAGAAAATCCTGCCCGCTCTCGCCGCGCAGGATGGTGTCGCAGTGTCCAAAACCGGGTTCCTGCCGACCGACTACGCCAAGGCTGTCCGGCCTGCGCTTGCAGCAAGCGGTTTTGACCAGTGGCACGCGGTGAAAACCAATGGCGGGCTTGTCCAGAAGTGCCGGTCGCTCATGGATGTCGAACTCGTCAAGGCCGTTGCGGTGTATCGTGACCCCGGTGACGCGGCGTTGTCGCTTCTGGAGCATGCAGAGCATCAGGTCACGACTGGCGGACCTGAGCGTGCCCGCCTGGCTCACATCATCACCTTGCGCGACGCCATTGACCATATCGCCGAGCGCACCCGGGCCGCGTCGACCTGGTTGCGCGATCCGCGTGTCCTGAAGCTCAGCTATCGGATGGTGAAAAATGATCCGGCCAAGACCGCAGCGCGTTTGGCGGCCTATCTCCACCTTGAACTCCCTGATCCTGACGCAGCGGTCGCCGCCGCTGGCGTGCAGCCTGGCTCAGCGCGGAATCGAAAGTTCGCCGAGGCGGCGTCGCGTGATGAAGCCGCGTACGCCGCTGAGAAATTCGCCGAGTACGCAGCGCTCGTGGCGGAGCTGAAAAGATAGGCGGCGGAGCGAAGCGGCGAACCTGCCATATCCGCAGATACAAAGGCGCCGCCGGACAGGATCCGGCGGCGCTGATCATTGTGAAGTCGCAGGACGGTCAGGTGACGGAGTATTCCGCCTCGCCCACCAGCATATCCACCACCGTCGTCAGCCACATCATGTGCACCGCCTCGACGATATTGTAGGCGCGGCTTTCGAAGAAGAAGCTGATATCGCTGGCCTGCCGCAAGGGATTGTCCGGTGCGCTGCCGGTGAACGACACGACTTTCAGTCCATTCTCCCGGGCGTATTTCGCCGCGTTGACGACGCTCGGCGATCGGCCCGAGACGCTGATCAGCACGACGGCGTCCTGGGGATCGGCGAAGTGCTCGACCGCCTTGGCGATCCAGTTCTCATACCCGAAATCATTGGCGAAGCACGTGATCAGGTTCGGCTCATTAAAGTCGAGGCCGCGAACCTTGCCCTGCTTGGAGAAGTCCACCCGGCCATGGGCGGCGATCGATGCGCTGGCGCCGTTGCCGGCGAACATCAGCTTGCCGCCGTTCTCACGCACGGTCACGCAGAGCGCGTAGAATTCCTGAAGGCTCTTGTAGTGCGCCTTGTCGAACGCCGGCTTGAACCGGTCGAAATAATCATCCAGCCAGGCTTGCGTGCTTGGCCGCTGCGCCGCGTCATCCATTATCATACCCTTTTCCGGCGCGTTGTGTCCCCCGCAGCGCGATTGTCCGCGCCCTTCCGCGCCGGTTCGGAAAGGCGTGCACCGCAAGCTGGCGTCGCGCGCCAGAGTTTGGTACCGGAACGCGGTACGGGATTCAAGCGTGCGGTCGGAGCCGTCGGCAGGCGAGGGGGACATCATGAAATCGATCAAGGCCCGCCTGGCGGCTGGCGAGACATGTGTCGGCTCGTGGCTCTCACTGGGCTCGCTGGAGACCGCTGAGATGATGGCGCGCGCCGGTTTCGACTGGCTGGCCATCGACATGGAGCATACCGGGCTCAGCGCCGGCGATCTGGTGGACCTGATACGGACTGTCGACATGGCGGGCGTGGCGCCGCTGGTGCGTGTCGGCGAGAACCATCCGCTCCTGATCAAACGCGCGCTCGATGCCGGCGCTCAGGGCGTCATCGTGCCCATGGTCGGCTCTGTCGAAGAGGCCGAGACCGCCGTGCGCTCGGCGAGTTACCCGCCGCGTGGCGTGCGCGGCGTCGGTCTCTACCGGGCGCAGGACTACGGTCTGGACTTCGCCGGCTATCGCGACTGGATCAACGACAACACGCTCGTCGCCATCCAGATTGAACACAAGGACGCTATCGATACTCTGCCGGCCATGCTCGAGGTCGAAGGCGTGGACGCGTTCTTCATCGGCCCCTACGATCTGTCCGGTTCGTTCGGTCGGCCCGGTGAGTTCGACAACCCCGAAGTGGCCGACGCTCTCGCCAGGATCAATCAGATCGTGAAGTCTGGCGTGCGGCCGGCCTCGGGCACCCATGTCGTCGATCCCGACCCGATCAAGTTGAAGGCGGCCATCGCTGAAGGCCATCGCTTCGTGGCGTTCTCCAGCGATCTTCTGATCTTTTCTCACGCGCTCAAGGCTCACGGCGAGGGCCTGGATTTGCCGCGCAATTTCAATCCACCCTGGCGGGCCTGAACCCTGCCGTCCCGGCGAGAGGACATTGATCCGTGACCAAGACCATCCGAACCGCAATCGCGGGCTACGGCAAGATCGGCCAGCGCCGCAAGGAAGTCATGGAAGAGCATGGCGGCTACGAAGTCGTGGCCGTTTGTGACATTCGCTATCCTGCCGAGGGCGCGACGCTGTCCGACGGGACGCCGGCCTATCAGACCTATGAAAAGCTGCTTGAGCTGGACATCGACGCCCTGGTCGTCTGCCTGCCGAACGACGTCGCGGCGGATGTCGTGGTTGCGGCGCTCGGGCGTGGGCTCCACGTCTTCTGCGAAAAGCCGCCGGGGCGTGACGTGGCCGACATCGAGAAGGTGATCGAGGCTGAGCGCGCCGCGCCGGGCCTGAAGCTGAAATACGGATTCAATCACCGTTATCATGACTCCGTGATCGAAGCGCTCGACATCGTGCAGAGCGGCAAATTCGGCAAGCTTCTGAACATGCGCGGCGTATACGGGAAGTCAGCCTTCATCCCCTGGCCCCGTCCGACCGCGACCGGTTCGGACAAGGACGACCGGGCTCAATGGCGCACGTCGCGGGCGATCGCTGGCGGCGGCATCCTGCTGGACCAGGGCATCCACATGGTCGATCTGATGCTCGCCTTCGCCGGCGGGCCGTTCAGCGATGTGAAGAGCTTCGTCTCCAATGATTTCTGGAAGCAGGACGTGGAAGACAACGCCTATGCGCTCATGCGCAATGATGAGGGTGTCGTCGCGTTTCTGCATTCAACGGCGACCCAATGGCGCCACAAGTTCAATCTTGAGATTTTTCTGGAGAACGGTGCGTTGCAGCTGACCGGAATTCTGTCCGGATCGAAGTCCTACGGAGAGGAGAAGCTCACCATCGTTCCCAGGGTCGACAAGGCCAACGGTCAGCCGTCGGAAACGACTGAGAGCTTCATTTTCGACGAATCCTGGGCGCGCGAGATGGCGGAGTTCGCAGACTGCGTCGCGAACGACAAGCCGGTCGAAGTTGGAACGAGCACCCAGGCGCTGGACAGCATGAAGACGGTTTACGCCATTTACAGAGCCGATGATCAGTGGGCGAAGTATATGGAGTCCGACGACGGGCCGCCGGGCTCTGCTGGGGCTTAAGTCCGAACATCGTTGCATCGGCGACAGCGTTGAGGTCATCTGCACTGCGCTGTTTCGCTAGGAGCGCCGTGCGCTGGCGGGCTGGGCAGGGAAGATAGGCGCTGGAGGTGGGGCATTGGGCCGGTTTCAGTCAATCGAGGGATTTCGGGCCGTGCTGGCCTGGTGGGTGGTCGTCGGCCACATGCTGGGCTCGGCAGGTTTTACGCAGAACACCATGCCCGACGGGTTCGCGTTCCTGCGGTCCGGCGAAATCGCCGTTTATGTGTTCATGATCATATCCGGTTTCGTCATCACGCACCTTCTGACCGTGAAGCAGGAAGCCTACTCCATCTACATCATGCGCCGTTTCCTGCGCCTGTTTCCCGTCTTCTTTCTTGTCATCACGGTCGTGTTCTTCTCCTTCCATCTCGGTGTGCCGATCAGAGGCGGCGGGGAAGGTCTGTGGGTGCACTACCTGCTTGAATCGACCATGCTGCACGGCGCGGTGCCCGACACGCTTCTGGACAACGCCTCCAAGCGTCTCGGCGGTCCTGGCTGGTCGATCTCGCTGGAATGGCAGTTCTACCTGATCGCTCCGTTCCTGATGTACGCGCTGCGCAATCATGGGATCTGGCAGCTTGTCCTTCTGGTCGTGATCATCGTTCTGGCCTGGTCGCAGTTCCTCGGGAACGTGGATCGGTGGATCTTCCCGGCCTGGTCGGAGCCCGGACCTGAAACACGCGTGCGGTACTCAAAGCCGTCATTCATCGTCATCGGCCTGCCCTACTTCCTGATCGGGATATTGTCCTACACGCTTCTCAAATGGGTTCGCGAGCACGCAGACGTCCGGCAGTTCACGGCGCCGGCCGCCATAATCGTCGGCCTGACTTTGATCACCGTCATCGAAGTGTATGAGGTGACGATCGCCCTGTTCGTCTGGGGCCTGATCTTTGTCTCTGTCTGCAACGAGAAGAGCGTTCTTGCCCGCGCCGGCGCTGACAAGCGGCTCTCCTGGCTCGGAGAGATCAGCTACAGCACCTACATCACCCACATGCCCGTGCTTGCGGTCATGGAGACTTTGGTGATGTCCCGGTTGGGCGTCGAGCAGGAGTGGATCTATTTCGGAACGCTCGCGGCGGTCGCCGTGCCGCCCATCCTGCTTGTTTCAGTCGCATGCTATTACGGCATCGAGAAGCCGGCGATCCAGTTCGGGCGCAAGCTCGCCAAGCGCATGGAGAAGGGGCGCAGCGAGCGGGCCGAGGCGCGCTCCTCCTGATTGTCGCGCTGACGGGGACGCACGCTCAGCGCTTCGTATCCTGAGGGCCGGCTTCCAATCGCTCCAGCTCGAGCGCGTCGATCCGCGATGTCAGCTCGACAAGCGCGATCTCGCTCTTCGCAGCTTCGCGCTCCTCCGCCTTGAGGCGCTGCAGGAGATTGAGGACGATCCGGCGGGTCTTGATCAGCGTCATGACCGAAACAGCCAGCGCTGCGACAGCCAGACCGGCCGTGCCCGCTGCGATCTTCAGCCCCAGGCCGGGAAGCGCCGCGACGAGTGCAGCGACGCCTGCTGCGCCCATCGCAAGCGCAAGGACCGCGCTCTTGTTGTTCTCGAAGGACTGCCGCAGAACGCTGCCAGAGTCATGGGTCGGCGCGCCGGCGGGCTTGTTGACGCCGGGCGCGCGCGTTGGCCTGTCAGGCGGCCGGCGCTCGCTTGTCCTTGGCCGCGCCACGGCGTCTTCAAGCGGCAGCCGCTCGAACACTTCAAGCTCTCCGCCGACCGTTGCGTTGAAAACCCGCACGCCCTGCGCCTCGAGTGCGGCGCGAGACTGTTCGTATTGGGCGGTCATGGCGCTGAGGTCCGGGACATGCCAGCGCCGGCCGTTTCCAAAATAGCGAGGATCGAAGTGGTTCGGATCGTCATCGCGAGTGGACGTGAGGCCGATGCTTGAGCTGTCACCCTCCCCATCGCCGTGCTGCATGGAGTCGGTCAGCTTGTAAGTATTGTCGCAACCGACCAGGAAGATCTCCGAGAACCCCATATAGGCGGCCAGCTGGAGCATGGTGATCGTCACCGTGTGGGGCTGCACCAGATAGGCGCCGGGGTCTGGCGAGAACATTGACCAGGGCGGGTTCGCCATGGTGGGAATGCGCTGGTTGAAGAATAGCCGGTTCCGCCCGTCAGGAATGAGAGTCCGTGTCGCGACGGGGACCCCGCCGCCGGCATGATCTGTAAGGCGGGCCGGGAAGAAGCCGGTCATGCCCGGCTCGCTGGCGAGCATCGTGTTTATTTCATCGGCCCGATCGGGCAGAACTCTCGAATCCACGCAGGTGTAGTAGTCCGGTCGCCAGTCGATCCGGTCGAAGAGAAGAAAGATCCCGTTCGAACCGAACACGGTTTCGTCCTTGAGGAGGGACAGGTCCGTTCTGTTGAGCGACGGCCCGTTGCCGACGATGAAGCAGCGCTCCCCTGCGTGCTTGTCGCGAAATGCGGTCAGATCACTTGGACTGAAGAGGGCCGCAGCGTTGTGAACGGCGGGCTTCGCCGCGGCCGAAGTCCGGCTGAGTTGGTGGAAGCGCCTGTTGACGGCGGAGGGCTTGAGGATGGGCGGGTCATACGCGGCCAGCTCGGCGTGGGCGCTCATTGCGGCGCCCAGATGCGGTGGGACCGGCTCTTCAGGCAGCACATCCGCAAAAGCCGTCCGGAACCCGGGTTCCAGCCGGCTGAGTTCACGTCCGAGAACCTGGCGAACCTCTTCGCGATAGGCTTTCTCCGCCACGACGGATCGCTGACCGGGGCGGATGCGGAAACATCCCAGGTGCCGGTCGACCGTGTACAGCTCGGATTCCCGGAAGAACCGCATCCAGAGCTCAAAATCGTTGGCGAGACTGAACCCTGTGTCCAGGCGGCCGCCGGCGCGATCCCAGAGACTGCGCCGCCAGAAGGTGGATTCCTGCTGGATGTAGGCGTTGTCCCCGCACAGCATTCTCAGGCGCGACCAGGGGCGGGCCGGCTGGATATGCATAACCTCGCCGGAGGCGTCCATGGAGGAGGCGCGCCCCGTGATCCATTCGATCTCGGGGTGGGCGGCGAACAGGCGCTGGACGAACGCCAGCGATCCTTCAAACAGCATGTCGTCTGAATTGACCCAGCCCATGATGTCGCCGCTCGTGTGGGCGAAGCCCTTGTTGAGGGCGTCGGCGTGACCGTCATCGGGCTCGATGATGGTCTTGCTCAGCCGGCTGGAGAACTGGTTGATGATGGCCGGGGAACCGTCCGTCGATCCACCGTCGACGACGACATATTCCAGCCCGTCCACGTCCTGGCTCAGGACAGAGGTGAGGGCGGCCTGCAGATAATCCGAGCCATTATAGTTCGGCGTGACGATGGATATCGTGGGCAGAGGAAGGGTGCTGGGCATGTCAGCGCGCCTCCCTAGCCGTGTGTCTGGCGAACGCCAATACTGATTTCAAGGCATTGAACGGCCCGGCGTGGCGGTTGACCAGGCGGAAGATTTCACTGAGCCGCGCCAGATTGATCTGGGCGGTCTTGGTGCCTTCGCCCATGAACACCCGGGACAGGACCGCGTCGGTCCGCTGAAATGGCGCTCCCGCGGCGTAGAGACGAATCCAGAGGTCCCAGTCCATGGTGAAATGCAGCGTCCGGTCGAGGCCGCCGACGCGCTCCGCCCAGTCGCGGCGCACAAAGCAGGACGGCTGTGAGATCAGATTGGAGCGGTACAACAGATCGCTGACCTCGTCGACCTGATCATGCGTTCCTGTGATCGTCCCGTGCACGTCTACAAAGTCTGAACCACCATAAAAAACAGCGAGTTCCGGGTCTGAAGCAAACGCCGCAGCCGCAAGGGTCAGGGCGCCGGGCGCCAGCTGGTCATCGGCGTTAAGCCAGAACACCACATCGCCGCCGATGCGCGCCCAACCCTCTGCGATCGCGTCGGCCTGACCGGCGTCAGGCCCCTCGCGTCTGAAGGCGAAGTCAACTCCGCTGGCGTCCGCTGCTTCAGCCACGCGGCGATCGCCGCTGGCGTCCATGAAGGCGACTGCAAGCGGCGCCGTCTGGCCGGCCAGGCTTTCAAGTGCGGCTGGAAGCAGAGGGTGCCAGGCGCCCACGGGCATGACGGCGGCGAACTGGATCGGGGCGGCCATCCATGGCTCCGGCGCGTTGTTTGGGGCGAAGCCCTGGATTGACGCCGCATATTACCGGCAGGCCTGAGCCCCGCAATGTCCGCGCACAGGCGATCACCAGCCCGCCTGCCTCTGGCGGTGCGCTTATACGCAGCCGGTTACAGCGCAGCGGATTCCCGCTAAACCAGACTCATGGACTGCACTTATCTCATCACCGGCGGGCTGGGCTTCATCGGATCGGCCGTGGTCCGCCGGATCATCGAAGCGGGCGGTCGCGCGACCGTGCTGGACGCACAGACCTACGCCGCCAACCCTGCGGCCGTCGAGGCGTGCGCCGGATCCGGCCGCTATCGTTTCGAGCCCGGCGATGTCCGTGATCGGGAGAAGGTCGCTTCGGTGATCGAAGCGTGCCGGCCCGACGTCATCATGCATCTGGCCGCCGAGACCCATGTGGACCGCTCGATCGACGGGCCGGCGGCGTTCATCGACACCAACGTCACCGGGACCTATCAAGTCCTGGAGGCGGCCCGGGCCTATCACGAGACGCTGAGCGGCGAGGCGCGCGACCGGTTGCGTGTCCACCATGTCTCCACCGACGAAGTGTTCGGCTCTCTCGGCGTGGATGACCCGGCGTTCACTGAGACCACCCGGTACGACCCACGCTCGCCCTACGCCGCTTCGAAGGCCGCCTCCGATCATCTGGTGCGGGCCTGGGGCGAGACCTATGGGCTTCCCGTCGTGCTGTCGAACTGCTCGAACAATTACGGGCCGTGGCAGTATCCGGAGAAGCTCATCCCGCTGATGATCGCCAAGGCGCTCGATGGCCAGGCGTTGCCGGTCTATGGACGCGGGGAGAATGTGCGCGACTGGCTCCATGTGGAAGACCACGCCGAGGCGCTGCTCCTGATCGCCGCACGCGGCAGGACTGGAGAAAGCTACAATGTCGGCGGTGGGGTCGAGCGCAGCAATATCGAGGTCGTGCGCGCGATCTGCGCGGCGCTGGACGATCGCCGCCCTCAAGCCGCACCCCATGAGCGTCTGATCAGTTTCGTGGCCGACCGGCCGGGCCATGATTTCCGGTACGCCATGAATTTCGACCGGATCCGCACAGAGCTCGGCTGGACGCCGCGGCGCAGTTTCGAGGACGGCCTGAAAGACACCGTGGACTGGTATCTTGACCACGAGGACTGGTGGCGCTCGGTCCTGGACCGCGATGGCGGCGCGCCCCGGCTGGGCCTGGCGGCCGCCAGCACGACCGGAGCGCTGTCATGAAAGGCATCATCCTGGCCGGCGGGGCCGGCACGCGCCTGCACCCGGTGACCCTGGCCCAGTCCAAGCAGCTTCTGCCGGTCTACGACAAGCCGATGATCTACTATCCGCTGTCCTGCCTGATGATGGCGGGCATCCAGGATATTCTGATCATCTCCACGCCGGAGGATCTGCCCGCCTTCCAGCGCCTGCTGGGCGACGGATCGGCCTTCGGCGTGACTTTCAGCTATGCCGAACAGCCCTCGCCGGACGGGCTGGCCCAGGCCTTCATCATCGGGCGCGACTTCGTGGGGGCTGATGCGGTCGCCCTGGTGCTGGGCGATAACATCTTCTACGGCCATGGCCTGCCGGCCCTGCTGCGCAAGGCGGCGGACCTCAAAAGCGGCGCGCGCATCTTCGGCGCCAGAGTCGCCGATCCGGGACGCTATGGCGTGCTGGAGCTGGATGGCGGTCTCGCCCCGATCTCCATCGAGGAAAAGCCGGCGGCGCCGAAATCGAACTTCGCGGTCACGGGGCTTTATTTTTACGACAACGACGTGCTGGACATCGCCGCCGGAGTGCAGCCGTCGAACCGGGGCGAGTTGGAGATCACCGACGTCAATCGAGCCTATCTCCAGCGTGGCGATCTGGGCGTGGAGCTTCTGGGCCGGGGCTATGCCTGGTTCGACACCGGCACCCATGATTCGCTTCTGGACGCCGCCAATTTCGTGCGCACCCTGTCCGAGCGTCAGGGTCTGCGCATCGCGGCGCCGGAAGAGATCGCCTGGCGCAATGGATGGCTGTCCGACGAGGCGCTCGTCGAAGCTGGATCCCGGTTCGCCAACAGCGGCTATGGCCGGTATCTTTCAGGGCTTCCTGGCGGGCCCCGCTAGCCTTCGGTGCTGAATCCCAGCTCGGCGCAGAGCGCGTCGTGGACCGTGGCGATCTCGCCGTTGGTCAGGGCGTCTTTCAGCTCCGTCTCGTCGATCAGCCGGACGGCGGCGGTCTCCAGATCGTCAGTGTCGCGCGCCGGAGCGCCGGAGACGCCTTCGGCCAGGAAGAAATTCCCCCAGCCGATACCGAAATTGGAATGCATGCAGAACCGGCCGAGCGGGCGGACCGTGTCCGCCTTGAACCCGGTCTCCTCGGTCAATTCGCGCAGGGCGGCCTTCGCCGGATCTTCACCGGCCTCCACATGGCCGCCTGGAAAGCTCAGCGCAAAGCGGCGCGGACCCTGGCGCCACTGGCGCAGCATGATGATCCGGCCTGAGGCCTCCCGGGCGAAAACCAGGGCGAAATCCATCGCCTCGACCCGGTGAAAATCCTCCACCACCTGGCCGGACCCGGTCTCCACGGTCTCCTGAAAGACACGAATCCAGGGCGAGCCGTCATGGACCAGACGGCTGTCGCGCACGCGCCATGGGCGCTCTGGTTCTCTGCTGCCGGTCACGTCTATTCGCCGGCTGATTCCAGAGCGCCGCAGATCTGATCGACGGCGGGAACCACCAGCTTGCGCTCGCCCTCGGCCATGACACGGATCACCGGCTCGGTGCCCGAGGCGCGCACGAGCAGGCGGCCCTTGCCGTTGAGGCTGGCCTCGGCGTCGGCGATGGCGGCTTTGACCACGTCGGCCTCCATGGGCCTTGCGCCGGGCGCATAGCGCACGTTCTTCAGGATCTGCGGCGCCGGCTTGAAGACGCTCAGCAGCTTGCTGGCCGGCTGATCGCCCTCCACCAGAAGCGCGAGCACCTGAAGCGCGGCGATCAGCGCGTCGCCGGTCGTGGCGAAATCCGACAGCACGATATGGCCGGACTGCTCCCCGCCCAGATTGGACGCGCCCGCACGCATGGCCTCGACCACGTACCGGTCGCCGACCTTGGCGCGCTCAAGGCCTATGCCATGTTCGGCGAGCTTCTGCTCCAGACCCATATTGCTCATGACCGTGGTGACGATCTTGTCGCCCTGCAGCTTGCCGGCCTTCTTCCAGGCCAGGGCGATCAGGCCGATCAGCTGGTCGCCATCCACGATCCGGCCGGTCTCGTCGCACAGGATCACCCGGTCGGCGTCGCCATCGAGGGCAATGCCCAGATCGGCGCGGTATTTCAGCACCTGGGCAGCCAGACCCTGGGGCGCCACGGCGCCGCAATCTTCATTGATATTGGTGCCGTCCGGGCGGTCATTGATCGGGATCACGTCCGCACCCAGCTCCCAGAGCACGCGCGGAGCCACCTTGTAGGCTGCGCCATTGGCGCAATCGACCACGATGCGAAGGCCGGACAGGCGCATGTGGCGCGGGAAGGTCGCTTTCACGATCTCCACATAGCGCGCCTGGGCGTCGTCGACGCGCTTGGCCCGGCCGATCTCGGTCGGGGGGCTCAGGGCCTCGGACGGATCGCCGTCCATCAGCGCCTCGATCTCCAGTTCCGCAGCGTCGTTGAGCTTGTACCCGTCCGGACCGAACAGCTTGATGCCGTTGTCTTCGTAGGGGTTGTGGGAGGCGGTGATCATCACGCCAAGATCGGCGCGCAGCGAGCGCGTCAGGGTCGCGACCGCCGGGGTCGGCAGCGGGCCGAACACGTTCACATCCATGCCCGCGCTGGTGAAGCCGGCGGTGAGCGCATTCTCGATCATGTAGCCGGACAGCCGGGTGTCCTTGCCGATCACGACCGTATGGCGGCGATCATCGGCGCGGCGGAAAAAGCGCGCCGCCGCCATGCCCAGGCGAAGGGCGGTCTCCGCCGTCATGACGCCGGAATTGGTCCGTCCGCGGATGCCGTCCGTGCCGAAATATCGCTTGGTCATCGCCTGTCTCCACTTGCCGGGCGGCGCCGTTCATACCCGAAATGCCTATAGCATCGGTGAACGCCGCGCCACGGTCGGTGATGCAGGCTAGTCCTGTTCGTCAGCGCGGCGTATGGCGATGGCTGCGATATCGACAGGGCCCCGCGCCGGATAAACGCCGAGATAATCGCCGTTGGCCCCGCCTGTCAGCGGAACGTCATAGGTGAAGCGCGCCACGGCGAACTCAGTCTCCGCAGCCAGGGGCGTCCAGCCGCTATTTCCAGACTCAGCTGTGGAGTAGGCCGCACGAAGCGCGGTGTCATCTCCACGCATGACGATCATCACCTCGATCATCTGGCCCGAGAATGCCTGCTCGGCGGCGCCGTCGATCGTGATGTAGGCGCCGCTGGTGCGCCCCCCGCTTCTGGGGTCGGCCGGCTGACCGCTCACGGTGACATGTCCGCCATCAGCGGATGGAACGACGCTCAGCCCCTCCGGAACGGTCAGAGCAGCCGCTAGCGCGTCTGCACCCTCGATCAGGACCGTGGAACCGGAAAGCCCATACACGTCCGGGGCTTCATTCGTCTGCGAGACGTCAGCCGGCGCGCCGGCCGCCGGGGAGTCCGGTTCCTGTCCGCAGGCCGCGAGCACGGCGATGAAAGCGAGCGTGGGGGCGAGCGGTTTCAGGGTCATGTGCGGCTCCTTGTGCGTGACGGGTATACCCTGCACTAAGCGAACAATTCGGGCGAATCTTTGTCGCTGCGCAATGGGGCGAACCTGCTTCGATGCTTGAACTTTCACCGATAAAGGCGGATTTTGACAGGCATGGCTCCGTCCGACCCAAAAGAAGCCGCCGTTCCCGATCGGCTCGAGCTGGCGCAAACCCGCCTTGACGAGGCGTGCGCGCGGCTTGCGGCGCGCCTTGATGACCTGGCCTCTGCGGCCAGGGGCGTGCGGGGGGCGGATATTGAGCGGCCGTACAATGCCGCGGATGAGGCGCTGGCGCAGGCCGCCGGCGAGGCTTCACACGCGTTGGCCGAGGCGATCGCCGAGCTACAGGCGCTGCGCGGAGACCGCTCATGAGCAAGGTCACGATCTCGCTGAACGGGCGCGCCTTCACAATCGGCTGCGAAGAAGGCCAGCAAGCCTATCTGCGCGACCTCGCCGGGCATCTGGACGGGCATGTTCGTGACCTTTCGGACAAGGTCGGACAGATCGGTGATCTGCGCCTTCTTCTGATGGCCTCGCTCATCGTGGCCGACGAGATGCGCGAAGCCCAGGGCCGTATTGAAGCGCTGGAGGAGGAGCGGTCCGACCTGAAGGGCCGTCTCTCCCAGGCCGAGGCGCGTGTGCGAACCGAGCGCGCGCGGGCGGCCGAAGCAATCGAGGCCGCCGCGGCGCGCCTGGAATCGCTTTGCGAGATCGGCGCGGATGGAGAGGGGACTTGAGCTGATCGCGCTTCAGCCCCATCTTCCATGACGGCGGGCTCTGGAGCGTTCGACAGGCCTTAACATCCCGAGGACCTTACATCTCTGAGAGGGAGCTGTCCCTGCCCCTGGCCGTGGCCTCGGGTACACGGCGCCCACCTGGTCTACCGGGTCATCAGGGTTGGAAAATGGTCACCGGCGCATTTGGACCCGCCGCCTTTAGCATATTGCGCCGCACAAAAATCAGTTGCAGCGCTCGCTTCCCGCGATAGGGTCTGTTTCCTGGTTAACCATTGTCAAGGGGACAGACGATGACCGATGCGGAACACAAGCTGCTGTGCATGCTGGCGAAGGCCGACGGCGCAGATCCGGAGAAGCTGACCAAGGCCAATGTGCGCAAGTATTACGCGGATGTTTTGCTCAGCCAGAAGATCGCGGAGCACGAGGCTGAGCGCCTGTTTCAGGGCTGGCGTTCCAAGAAATAAGCTGGCCTGGCGTCAGTGCGCCGTTGAGCAATGCTGACGGGCTGGCGCAAAGCGAGAGCCCGGCGGGCGGCTGCGGCCGCCCGCAAGAGGGCGTTCGAGGCGGATGCGAACGCCGGCGCACGCTTGGCAGAACATTTTCCGGATGAAATCTGGCCGCCGCTGCACTCGGTTGTGGCCGGCTACTTTGCGATCCGGGACGAGATCGACCCGCGCCCGCTCATGGAGACCTTCCATTGCGAGCAGGTGCGTCTGGCGCTGCCGTGCGTGACAGGTCCCGATCAGCCGCTTGTGTTCCGCTCTTGGAGCCCAGGCGATGAGCTGGTGAAGGGCGCCTTCGCGATCAGTGAACCCCGGGCGTCCGCGCCGGAAGTCCGCCCCAGCCTGGTGCTTCTGCCCTTGCTGGCCTTCGACGGCGCCGGCCGGCGGCTGGGGTATGGCGCCGGCTTTTATGACCGCACGATCGAGGTCTTGCGGGGCCTGGGGCCAGTGACGACGGTGGGACTGGCCTATGAGGCCCAGCGGCTGAAGCGGGTGCCGACCGCAAGCCACGACGCTGCGCTGGACTGGATCGTGACCGAGCAGGGCGCCTATCGTACCGGCGCGTAGCGTTTCGAAATCCTGGCTCACCTTTCGTGATTTACTTCCCGGGCGCACTTCGCTTAATCCGGCGCTCATCACGCATGACACGCGGCTGACGCGCCGCGCCAGAGAGGCCTGACCCATGATCCCCTTCATCGACCTCGCCGCCCAGCGCGCCCGCATCAAGGACAAGCTGGACGCCGCCATCGCCAAGGTGATCGAGGAGGGGCGCTATATCCTGGGCCCGGAAGTGAGCGAGCTTGAGTCCCGGCTGCGCGATTTCGGCCAGGCGCCCCATGCGCTGGCCTGCGCCAACGGCACCGATGCGCTAGCCCTGCCGCTCATGGCGTGGAAACTGCGCACCGGCGACGCGGTCTTCGTGCCGAGCTTCACCTTCGCCTCCACCGCCGAAGTCGTGCCGTGGCTGGGCGCGGACTGCGTCTTCGTGGACGTGGATCCTGAAACCTACTGCATGGACCCCGACAAGCTGGAAGCGGCCATCGAGCAGGTGAAGGCTGAAGGCAAGCTCAATCCGGTCGCGGTCATCGCCGTGGACCTGTTCGGACAGCCGGCCGACTATCGCCGTATCAGCGAGATCACCAAGGCCCACGGGCTGAAGCTGATCGCAGACTCAGCCCAGGGCTTCGGCTGCACGCTGGATGACAGGCACCCGATCCACTGGGCCGATGTGACGACCATCAGCTTCTACCCGGCCAAGCCGCTGGGCTGCTATGGCGATGGCGGGGCGATCCTGGTCAACGACGAGGAGCTGTACGCGCACCTGAAATCCCTCCATGTCCACGGCGAGGGCAAGGAGCGCTATGAATACGCCCGCATCGGCATGAACTCGCGTCTCGACACCATCCAGGCTGCGGTCCTGCTGGCCAAGATGGACGTGTTCGAGGACGAGATCCGCGTGCGCAACGAAGCGGCCGAGCGCTATGCCGACGGCTTCGGCGATCTGGTCCGGCCCCACAAGGTCATCGACGGCGGACGCTCGGTCTGGGCCCAGTACACGATCGAAGTCGAGGATCGCGACGGCTTCCGGAAAGTGCTGGCCGATCACGGCGTGCCCACGGCGGTCTATTATCCCATCCCGCTGCACCTGCAGCCGCCCTATGCCCGCTTCGGGACCAATCCCGGCGGGCTGCCGGTGACCGAGGCGGCGGCGGGACGGGTGGTCTCCCTGCCCATGGACGGCTATCTGGAGGGCGAGCGCCAGGAGACCGTGATCAAGGCCGTGCGCGCCGCGCTGGGCTAGACCCTTGGCGCAGCCTGACACCGCACCGGTCGCGATCCTGATCGTGGCCTACAGGAGCCGGGAAACCATCCCGAAAGTCATCGCCGCGCTTGAACGTCAGACCCTCAAGCCGGCGCGCGTGCGGCTTCTGGAGAACGGCTCGCCGGACGGCGAGCGGGTGGACCCTGAGGCGCTGCCGGACTGGGTCGAACTCATCGAGAGTGAGGAGAACACCGGCTTTGCGCGCGGCAACAACCTGCTGGCGCGCGGCGTCGAGCAGGACTGGCTGCTGCTCCTGAACCCCGACGCCTTCCCAGAGCCGGACTGGCTTGAACAGATGATTTCGGCGACCCGGCGCTGGCCGGACGCGGCCCTCTTCGGCTGCACCCAGGAGGCTTACGGTGCGCCGGGCGTGCTGGACGGGGCGGGCGATGTCTATCATTTCACCGGCCTTCCCTATCGCGCCGGCTACGGACGGCGCATGACCCCGCCGCCCGAGGGCGAGGTCTTCGGGCCCTGCGGCGCGGCTGCCCTCATCCGCCGGGCCGTATTCGAGCGCCTGGGCGGCTTTGACGAGGACTATTTCTGCTATGTCGAGGACGTGGATTTCGCCGCGCGGGCCCGGCTGGCCGGAGAGAGTTGTGTTCAGGTCCGCGACGCACGCGTCGCCCATATGGGTTACGGCTCGTCAGGGCGCCGATCAGAGTTCGCCACCTATCACGGCGCGCGCAACCGGCTCTGGACCTTCTTCAAGGTGATGCCCGGCTGGCTGCTATGGGCTCTCACGCCCGTGCACGTGGCGGTGACGCTCCTGCTCTGGCTGTCCGCGGCGCGGTTCGGCCAGTTCACGCTCTTCGGCCAGGCGATGCGCGATGCGCTCGCCGGATGGCCGCGCCTGATGGAGAAGCGCCGCGCCGCGCAGGCCGTGCGCACCGTCCCGGCGCTGAAGATCGCCGCCATGCTGAGCTGGAACCCGGTCAATCTGCTGACCCGCGCGCCGGACGTTCGCTCGCGGCGCTGACGCGCGGCGCTCAGCCGCAGGGCAAAGGCTTGGACCGCTCGCCGGGCGGGCCTAGAACCGCGCAGCAGAAACACCGAACTTGAAGAAAGTCCGCCCATGGCCGCCGTCGAACCGGAAACCGTCACCGAAGTCCGCCATTATACCGACCGGCTCTTCGCCTTCCGCCTGACCCGGCCCCAGAGCTTCCGCTTCCGCTCCGGCGAATTCGTCATGCTGGGCCTTGAGGTGGACGGCAAGCCGCTGTTGCGCGCCTATTCGGTGGCGAGCCCGAGCTGGGACGAAACCCTGGAGTTCTTCTCCATCAAGGTCCCTGACGGCCCGCTGACCTCGCGGCTTCAGAACATCCAGGTCGGCGACCAGGTCCTGCTGGGCAAGAAGGCCACCGGCACGCTGGTGCTGGACGCGCTCCTGCCCGGCAAGCGGCTCTACCTATTGTCCACGGGCACCGGCATCGCGCCCTTCGCCTCGGTGATCCGGGATCCGGAGACCTATGAGCGCTTCGATCAGGTGATCCTCACCCATACCTGCCGGGAGGTCGCCGAGCTGAAATACGGTCAGGATCTGGTGGAGTCGATCGCCGAGGACCCGCTGGTCGGCGAATTCGCCGCCGGCAAGCTGACCTACTACCCGTCGGTGACGCGCGAGCCATTCGAGCGAAAGGGGCGCATCACCCAGCTCATGGATGACGGCGTGATCTATGACGAGCTTGGCGTCCCGCCGCTCAATCCGGAAACCGACCGGGTCATGATCTGCGGCTCCATGGAGATGCTGGCCGACTGCAAAGACCGCTGCGAAGCCGCCGGCCTCACTGAAGGCTCCAATGCGCGGCCCGCCGAATACGTGGTGGAGAAGGCGTTCGCGGGCTAAGCCGCCTGCCCATGGCCTTCAGGCGCCCGGCGCGCTATATGCCGCCCCTTCGCGGTGAAGGAGCGCGCATGCGGATCGGGTTTTTCGGAGATGTGGTCGGTAAGACCGGACGCGAGGTGCTGGTCGAGCGCCTACCCCGTCTGCGCGAGCACTTAAAGCTCGATTTCGTCGTCGTGAATGCGGAGAACGCCGCGGGCGGCTTCGGCATCACCGAGCGCACCGCCAATGAGCTCTATGACGCTGGCGCGGACGTGCTGACCCTGGGCAATCACGCCTGGGATCAAAGCGAGGCCCTGTCCTATATCGAGCGCGAACCGCGGCTCTTGCGTCCGGTGAACTATCCCGAAGGTGCTGCGCCGGGACGGGGCGCGTCGCTCTATGAGCTTCCCGACGGACGGCGCATCCTGGTGATGAACGTCATGCTGCGCCTGTTCATGCAGCAGCTCGACGATCCCTTCGCCGCCGTCGATCACGAGCTGCAGTCCTGTCCGCTCGGTCAGGTCGCCGATGCGATCCTGGTGGACATGCACGGCGAAGCAACCAGCGAGAAATGCGCCATGGGCGTGTTCTGCGACGGGCGGGCGAGCCTGGTGGTCGGCACCCACACCCATGTCCCGACCGCTGACCATCGCATTTTGCCCGGCGGCACGGCCTACCAGACCGATGCGGGCATGTGCGGGGATTATGACAGCGTGATCGGCATGGAGAAGGACGAGCCGGTCAATCGCTTCGTGACCGGCATGCGCTCCGGCCGGTTCCAGACGGCGTCGGGTCCGGCGACGGCTTGCGGGCTGTTTGTGGAGACTGATGACGCCTCCGGTCTGGCGACGCGCTGCGAGCCGATCCGGGTCGGCGGGGAATTGTCGGAGATCCTGCCGGCGGCCTGATGGCCTGCCTCGAGCCAGGGATTGCGCTAAGCGCCGCCATTACTATGCTCCTGATTGTATGATGCACAGGGGTGGCGGGTATGACCTTTCTGGCTTTGCTCTTAGGGGTGTCGGCGCAGGCTGTGGAGCCGGTCGAAGGGCCGATCGGCGATCCTGCGCTGCGGGTGCGCGAGCACGTGGAAGAATTCGAAGTTCCTGGAAGGACTTACAGACGCTTCTACGACAACATCGACGAGTACGGTCCGCAAGGCCTGTTCAGCTATTTCGAGTACGCGATCAACTTTTCCGCCAGATGGGAGTCTGACGGCAAGCTATGTGGCCGGGTCAGCCCGGAGGTGGAGCTGCGCTTCACGTATCACCTGCCCCGATGGACCAATTATCAGAGCCGCAACGAGCGTGAACAGGCGGCGTTCGATGAAGTCTATGCCAGTCAGCGTGTTTTTCTCGAAGGATACGCGCGGCTTGTGCGGCGCGGCGGTGTCGGCCTGATCGACGACCTGCGTGAACTGGAGTCGCAGGACTGCGCAGCGCTTGGCGAAACTCTCAATGGAATTGCTCAGGCGTGGTACGACGCCATAAGCGATGCCGTCGAGACCTACGAGGACGGCGCCGGTGAGGTCCCTCTACGCGACACGGTGTGCCTGAGAACGGGCTCGCGAATTCGCCGGTGCGGCAACTGAAACGACTGGCGAGTGACGGCGTTACCGCCCCCGTTTCAGATCCTGAAACACCCGCTCCAGCCCGTTCAGGAAGTCTGACCGGTCGCGGCTGGAATAGGGCCGGCCGCCGCCGCCCTCCATGTTTCCTGCGCTCCTGAGATCCGTCATCAGATCGCGCATGGCGAGCTTTGCGCCGATGGAGTCCTGCGTGAAAATCTGACCGCGATGGTCGATGGCCTTGGCCCCGGCCTTCAGGCACCGGTCGGCCAGCGGGATGTCGCCGGTGACGCAGATGTCGCCCGGTCCGATCGCGTCTGCGATCCAGTCATCGGCGGCGTCGGCGCCTTCCGGCACGATGACCAGCTCCGCCCACGGGCTTTGGGGGCGCCGCAGGCCGCCGTCGCAGACCAGCTTGACCTCGGTCTGGTGGCGTTCTGCCACGCGGATCGTCTCGTCCTTCACCGGGCAGGCGTCGGCGTCGATGTAAACCGTCATGCGCTCTCCGCGTCCCAGCTGGCGATACCGGCTTGCTTTCGCAGCGCCAGCGCCCATGCTGTGCGCTGCAACATAACGCAAACCGGATCGACCGACATGGCGCACGCCCAGCCCTTCAAAGCCCTGCTTCTGGAAAATGTCCACCCCGACGCCGACGAGGCGCTCAAAGCCTTCGGCCCGATCGAAGTGCGCCGCCTGTCCGGCTCGCCGGGCCGCGACGAGCTGGAGGCGGCTCTGGCCGAGGCGGACGTGGTGGGGATCCGGTCACGCACCCAGATCGACGCGTCCCTGCTGGACAAGGCGCCTGATCTCAAGGCGATCGGCTGTTTCTGCATCGGCACCAACCAGGTCGATCTGGACGCCGCCGCCGCTCGCGGCGTTCCGGTGTTCAATGCGCCCTTCGCCAACACCCGCTCGGTGGCCGAGCTGACCATGGCCAGCGTGATCATGCTCATGCGCCGCATCCCGGAGAAGATGTTCGCCATCCAGCGCGGGGAATGGCTGAAGACCGCCGACGGCGCCAACGAGGTGCGCAAGAAGAAGCTGGGCATCGTGGGCTACGGCAATATCGGCGCCCAGCTCTCCGTGATCGCCTCGGCGCTCGGCATGCACGTGTACTATTACGACATCGAGCCAAAGCTCGCCCATGGCAACGCCCGGCCCATGGAGAGCCTGGACGCGCTGTTGTCCGAATGCGACGTCGTGACCCTGCATGTGCCGGCCACGGCGCGCACCGCCAATTTGATGACGGCTGAGCGCATCGCGCAGATGAAGCCCGGCGCCTATCTGATCAACCAGGCCCGAGGCAATCTCGTGGACGTCGACGCGCTCGCCGCCGCGCTGAAGTCCGGTCATATCGCCGGGGCGGCCGTGGACGTGTTCCCGGTCGAGCCCAAGAGCAAGGATGAGCGTTTCGAGAGCCCGCTCACCGAGTGCGAGAACGTCATTCTCACCCCTCATATCGGTGGGTCCACCGCCGAAGCCCAGCAGGCGATCGGCACGGACGCCGCGACCAAGCTGGCGAAATACCTCTACCAGGGCGCCACGAACTTCGCGGTGAACTTTCCTGAAGTGGAGCCCGGCCCCGTGGGCGAGGGGCGCACGCGCCTGATGGTTCCCCACGAGAACCGGCCCGGCTTCCTGCGCCGCCTGAACGATCTGGCCGAGCGCCTGGGCGCCAACGTGGCGGCCCAGTTCCTTCAGACCGAAGGCGAGCTCGGCTTCGCCATCGCTGATCTCGAAGGCGAGTTACCCGCCGACCTGGAAGATCAGGTCGCCGCGCTGGACGGCGTGATCCGGGCAAGGCTGGTGCGGGCGCGGATATAGCCGCGCCCAGTGGCCCGGGCTTAGATGTCCAGGCGCGCCAGCTCGAAATGCATGCCGTCAAAATAGGCGGCCGGCTTGAAATGGCCGCCCCAGGCAAAGCCCTCGGCCTCAAAGAAGGGCAGGACGGGCAGGAGCGTGCCGTTCTCGTCTTCCTTCGCCGGTTCCTTGCCATAGCCGTTATCGCGGGCGTTCAGGTCCACCGCGATGCCCCAGGAGTGGGAGCTGAGAGGCCGGGACTTGTTCCAGGCCATATGCCGGGCCGTGAACGCGCCGTCATAGGTTTTCACGAAACGCGCCAGGTCATGCTTCATGAGCAGGTAGAAGACCCGCTGGAAGGAGGGACGCGCCTTGACATGCACGAACATGGAGGACGCGTCGTAGGGCGGCAGCGGAAAGAAGGGCGGATGGATCCGCACCAGATTCCGCCTGAAATCATTGGTGATCTCGATCGCGCCATTGTCCTTTGAGGTATATTCGATCCGCCCGAAGATCCGGATCTTCTCCTCCTCGCTCAGGGTCGTAATGGTCCCGTCCTCGCGCCGGCGCACTTCTGGATTGGTGCGGAACTTGCCGTCCTGGAGGAACTCCAGCTCGCCGCAGCCGCCGGACCAGCAGAAGGCGTCTTCGGCGATCCGGTACCATTCGTCATTGCCGCTGACCGCGTCGCCCTCAACGCGCTCCACCACTTCCAGCATTTTCAGCGCGTCGACCTGACCGACGGGCTCGCCCGACACGCCGGGCCGGTTGCGAACATTCAGAAGGGAGGTGGTGCGTGTGATCGCCAGCACGCGGTCGATCGGGGTTTCAAACAGCCTCATCCCACAGCCTCCGTCCGGGGCGCGGATATCTCCGGCTCCGCCTCGTCAAGAAAGGGCGCAGGAGCGGCGCGGGTCGACATCATGCTCACACCCAGGTCCAGGGCGACGAGCAGGCCGCCGCCGGTGGCGGCGCCGACGCCGCCGATGAGGGCCAGCGACACGACCGGGGTCAGCCAGGACGGCGATGTCGCGCCAAACAGCGTCTCAGCGGCCGGAGACACCAGCAGAATGGCGATGATCGAGCAGATCAGCCCGGCCAGCACGCAGGCCATGGCCAGGATGAGCGGCGAGGCCAGGGTGCGTTCGGTTATGGTTGCGCCGCGCGCCGCCAGGCGCAGCGTCGCCGCGAAGACCACGACCATGTTGGCCACCATGGCCAGCCCGGCCAGTGTGAGGACGGCGATATTCATGATGAGACGCTCCCCCCTTGGAACTGAATCCATGAACGGCGATGGCGGACCGCGCGTCAACACTTTGTTAAGATTCTCCTTGCCCCGCGTGACCGCTCCGTCATCCTAGGGCCCAGGGGAATAAGGGGGGCATCCATCCATGACCGACACGTCCGGGTCGCCGCAGAGCGGAACCAACAGCGAAATCAGCGCCGCGCCGTCGCAGGCGCGTGAGCGCGAGACGCTGTTGCGCCAGGACACGCCGCTGGCGCTGTTTCTGGTCTTCACCCTGATCTTCGCCATCGCCGCCTCGCTTCTGGGCGTGGCGTTCAAGATCGAGGGCTTCCCCTATCGCGAGCTTCTGGGCATCACCGCCCTGCTCGTTCTGGTGGTCTGGGCGGGTCAACGCTCTCTGGCGGCCATCGCCATTCTGGTGCTCGCGGCCACGATCATGCCGGAGAACCTGTTCCGCAGCACCCAGGGCGTCTTCTTCGGCATTCTGGGACAGGCCGGCCAGAGCGCGCCAGGCGAAGCGGTCGATGCGTCCGTTCTGGAATTCCAGTACAAGCCCGGCGAATCCCAGCTCGACGAAATCGACCGGGCCCGCTTCCTGGAGACCGCCCGGCTTCTGCATGCGGTCGCTCTGGCGACGCCGGACGACATCTGGTTCCAGGCCGAGCTCTCTCCGCCGGCCGCTGCAAGCGAAACCGATTCCGCGCTCGAGCTTGAGAACCTCGCCGGTCTCGCCCTGCGCGGGCTGGCCCAGGCCGAGGTTCTGCGCCTGTCAGCCTGGTATCTGACGGAGGCCAACCTGATCAGCTGCTCGACAACGAGCGGGTTTGAAGAAGTCGCCAACACCGAGGCGCGGCGCCTGCGCCTGTCCAGCGAGCTGGAAAGCTGCACGGCGACCCGTCCGGGGCTGCAATACATCAACCCGTCTCTGGAGCAGGCTGTCGTGGTGCAACCTGTCTATGCCTCGGCTCCCGGCTATGAAGCCGCCTATGTCGCCGCACCGGCGATGGTGACGGTATTTGAGCCGCTGGAGGTTCCCGCTTCAGGCCCGGCGACGGTCTCGGACCGGGTCGGGCCGGGCGCGGAGGGCGAGCTGCCGCTGGTGATCACGGCGGCGGGCAGCTACGAGATCCGCGTGGACGGCCAAAGCGGCGACACGCGCAGCCAGGATCCGCGAATCTTCCTGTATGAAGGATCGGCCTACGGTCGGCTGATCGGCCAGGATGACGATGGCGGCGCCGGCCTGAACGCGCGCCTGGTCGCGCCGCTCTGTCCGGGGTCCTACACTCTGATGATCGATGAGTTCTTCGACGGACCCCTCGATTTCACGGTGCGCATCAGCCGCAACCTGGACGCCGCCGCGCCCCAGTGCGGCTAGACCAGCCCGCCGCGGCCGGTCTTGCTCCAGTCGGCCAGGAACGCCTCAAGGCCTGAGTCGGTGAGCGGATGTTTGATCATCTGGTCGAAGACTTTCGGCGGGATGGTCGCGGCGTCACAGCCGGCCAGGGCGGCGGACTGGACATGGTCGGGCGAGCGCAGGGAGGCGGCCAGGATCTCGGTCTCGTAGCCGTACTCGTCGAAAATCGTGCGGATATCGCGCAGAAGGCCGATGCCGTCCCCGCCCATATCCTCGACCCGGCCGACGAACGGCGACACGAAGGTCGCGCCCGCCTTCGCCGCCATCAGCGCCTGATTGGCCGAGAAGCACAGCGTGACATTGGTCGGCGTGCCTTCCTCGGCGAAGGTGCGGCAGGCTGTCAGCCCGTCGCGGGTCAGAGGCAGCTTGACCACGACATTGTCGGCCAGCGCGCGCAGCTTGCGGCCTTCGGCCAGCATGCCGTCGAGATCGGTCGCGACCACCTCGGCGCTGATCGGGCCGTCGACCGCCTCGCAGATCGCTTTGACGCGCTCGAAAATGTCCGCGCCGGACTGGGCGATCAGGGAGGGGTTGGTCGTGATGCCGTCGACCAGGCCGCCGGGCAGGCGGGCGGTGATGGCGTCGAGGTCGGCGGTGTCGAGGAAGATTTGCATGGGTTCGGGGGTCCTGACAGAGCGTGGGCGATGCGCGGAGGCGAATTGAGGGTTAGGCTTCGGGTCCGCGTCGAATTCAGCCGAAGGTCTGCCCGTAATGAAGCGCCTTGTCCACGCCGTCGCGCCGAGGCCCTGGGTGAATTTCGCCTGGAATCTGGCGGCCGACCTCGGCGAGATCGGCCAGCGCGTCGCCGACCCGCGCCCAAGGCCCTGGCGGGTCGTTCATAATGTGGGCGGCGGCGATTTCTACGCCACCGGCGAGGCGTTCTTCGCCCTGTTCCGCGATGCTGTGGCGCTCAAGGACGACGCCTGTGTTCTGGACATCGGCTGCGGGGCGGGCCGGCTGGCGTTTCCCATCTGTGATCATCTGGGCTCGCGGGGGCGTTATATTGGTTTCGATATAGCTCCGCGCGCCCTGGACTTCGCCCGGACCCATGTGCGCGGGGCGTGCGCGATCGAGCTGGTTCACGCAGACCTGACGAACGCCGAGTACGCGCGCCGGGGCGAGCGGGCGGACGCCTACCGTTTCCCGGCGGCCGACGCCTCAGTGGACGCGGCGCTGGCGACCTCCCTGTTCAGCCATATCCTGCCGGATGTGGCCGTGCATTACCTGTCCGAGGCGGGGCGGGTCCTGAAGCCTGGCGGCCGGCTCATGTTGACCGCCTTTCTGGTGACGCCGGCTGATCGCGACACGCTCTCCGCCGCGCGGCTCGGTCTTCAGCCCTATGGGGAGATGGCCTTCGCCGCTGACCCGCATCATCCCGAGCGCGCCATCGGATTTGACGAGACCTCCTTCCTCAGCTGGGTGGAGGCGGCGGGTCTGACGGTTGCTGGCGATATTCACCGCGGCGACTGGCGCGCCCCTGCGGCGACCGGCGGCGAGTTTCAGGACCGGCTGGTGCTGGAGAAAGTCTGACGTCAAGACTGCGGCTTCCGCGCCACAGCGTGACTGGCAAAGCTCACCCTGTCGGGTTCGGTACTGGCCATCGCCGGCTGCTTCGGTTAACCACGCTCACCTCAGGCGCGTCTTTGCGCCGAGCACAGGAGCAGCGCGTTTCCATGCCATTGACCTGATCTGAGCTGCGGCGTCCCGGACATGTCCGGAGGTGAGCGCCGCGACCCGCCTGAAGTCTGCCGCGCGAAACCCGCGCCGCACCGGCGGTGAAGCGATGTCACCAACCCTGCCGCATTTCCTGATCAGACCGGCCGCGCCCTTAAGGCGACGGCCATAAGCTGGACCGCTGACATGACCGACTTTCTCGAAGACGACGACGCGCAGACCGAGCGCGTTCTGACTAATCTGCAAACCCTTCGCTTCGTGGCCCGCCAGTGGCGCCGGCGCCCGATCCTGTTCTCCGGCGTCGTAACGTTCACGGCCATGGCGACGCTCGCCGATGTGTTCGTGCCGGTCGCCGCCGGCGCGTTGATCGACGCCATATCGGGGCCTGAGGCCGACCGGCAGGGCACAGCTCACTGGATGGCGCTGGCGGGCTTCATCGGGCTGGCCGTCCTGGTGAACATCTTTCGCCAGTTTGCGGTGCGCTGCGAGGTGCCGTTCAGCTCGGCCAACATGGCCGACATGACCACCGAAGCCTTCGCCAATGTGCAGCGCTTTTCCGCCGACTGGCACGCCAACACGTTCGCCGGCTCGGTGGTGCGCAAGATCACACGCGGCATGTGGGCCTATGACACCATCACCGCGACGCTGTGGCTGGGGCTTATCCCGTCGGTCTCCGTCATGGTGGGGCTCGGGCTCTACATGCTGTTCAACTTCTTCTGGGTGGGCGTGTATGCGCTCAGCGTGACGGCGATCTTCATGGCCGTCTCGGTGCTCATGGCGACCTATTACATCCGGCCCCAGAACATCATCTCCAACGCGCGGGATTCCGAGCTCGGCGGCGCGGTCGCGGACGCCATCTCCGGCGTGGCGGCGGTGAAAAGCTTCGGTGCAGAGGCCCGCGAGGACGCCCGCTTCCATGAGCTCGCCTGGGTGTGGCGGCGCGAGACCAAGAAGACGTGGCTGCGCTTCGTGAACACCTGGCTGGTGCAGATGGTCGCCGTACTGGCGCTGCAGGCCGGGCTTGCGGGGCTGCTTGTGCGGATGTGGACCTCCGGAGATGCGACGGCCGGCGATGTCGTCTTCGCGATCACCGCCTTCCTCATGATGGCCGGATACATGCGCCGCTTCGGTGAAGAGGTGCAGAACGTCCAGCGCGGTCTTGATGAGATCCAGGACATCGCCGGCTATGCCGGCAAACGTGCGGAGATCGAAGACGCCGCCGGCGCGCCGGACTTCCGCCCCGGTCCCGGGGAGATCGTGTTCGACGCCGTGCAGTTCACCTATGCCGGTCAGGACCGGCCGCTCTATGAGGACTTCACGCTGACCATCCCGGCTGGCGAGAAGGTCGCGCTGGTCGGTCCCACGGGCTCGGGCAAGTCCACCTTCGTGAAGCTGGTCCAGCGGCTCTATGACGTGGATGCCGGCGCGATCCGCATCGATGGTCAGGATGTGCGCACCGTCGGGCAGGCGTCCTTGCGCCGGTCCATCGCGCTCGTGCCCCAGGACCCGGCCCTGTTCCACCGCTCGATTCACGAGAACATCGCCTATGCCCGTCCCGACGCCAGCCGCGACGCGGTGATTGAGGCGGCCAGGCGCGCCCGCGCCCACGACTTCATCATGCGCCTTCCCGCCGGCTATGACACGCTGGTGGGCGAGCGCGGGGTGAAGCTGTCCGGCGGAGAGCGCCAGCGCGTGGCCATCGCCCGGGCGGTTCTGGCCGATGCGCCGATCCTGATCTTTGATGAGGCGACCAGCTCGCTGGACAACGAAACCGAGGCCGAGGTCCAGGCCGCCATGGCGGATGTGACGGCGGGCAAGACCGCCATCGTCATCGCTCACCGCCTGTCGACGATCCGGGACGCGGACCGCATCCTGGTCTTCGATCAGGGCCGCATCGTGGAGCAGGGCGTCCATGACGAGCTCGCGGCGAAGGGCGAGGGCGTCTACGCAAGGCTCGCCGCGCTGGCGGCGGGGTGAGTTTCCCTGTCCCGGACGGCGCGCAGCGCCGATCCGGGACCTTGCGGCGGTCCCGGCTCTCGCCGCGCTCGGCCGTTAACGGGGTGTGCGTTCGCCCTGGTCGCCGGCGCAATAGTCCGATTGGCTCAACGGCGTCACGGCGACGGAGGGTCCGGTGGCGACATAGCCCTGATAGGCTGACGGCGAGGCGCCTGAATTCCACATGGTCTCGCGCCCGCATCCCTCGAGGCCGCACCCGAAGCGCTCGCCGGCCTGATAGGTGATCGCCACCGCGTTTGTGATTCCGGATAGAAGTTGGGCCGCCTGAAGGGCTTCACCGCCGCCGTGGACCGCCTCAAAATCATCGACCGCGAGCGACGCATGATGATTGCCGACCGACGCGATGATCGTCGCGCCAGCATGGCGTTCGTAAAGCCGCGCCAGGCTCACGGCCAAAGCCGCCGAACTGAAATTCGAGATGCCGGCGATGGTTTCAAAGGCGGGCGCATTGATGGAGCGGGTGTCGAACGCGGTGACCTTGATCGCCGAGGCGTGCTCAGAGTGCTTCAGGCGTTCCATCATGGAGAGCATTTCAACAGAGGCGCGGCCATCATCCAGCGCGCACCAGCCGGTCGCACTTATGAGGGCCGGTGTGAAACGGGGTATGGCGCCTCGCCAGAGCTGATCAATGGCCTCCTGTCCCTCAACGGGAAGTTCAAGGGCGAGAACAACTTCGTCGCCCTCCGCAGCGGCTTGCAGGACAAGCGCTTCGAGAACCGCATAATTGGATTGAATGCCGTGGATTTCTCCGACGAGAAGCATGCGGTGCTCGGCGCTTGGCTCCCCATCAAACCACGTGATTGCATGGGCGGGTGCGGATACTGCAGCGGCGGCCAGGATGAAATCGGCAAGCTGGCTCATGGGGCGGTCTCCGGCTCATCGGCGTCACGGCCTCTTGGTCGTGAATCGCGAGAGGTCCGAGAAAGATGTGCACCTAATGAGAGCATTGACTAGGCATAAATCAACCCTTGCGGCAAGAGCCGTGCGGTGCGACAGCCGGGGCGTCCCAGCCTTTGCTCCGCATGAAGTTTCGGCTCGACCGCTTAGCGTCCGGGACCAGCGCCACCGCTCACCAGCGTTCCATCCTCAGTCAAGCGGGTGCCGCGCCCGGTCTTGTGCTGGCCAGACCAGCGGCCCGCGCGGGGGCGTCTAGGCAGCCGTATTGCTGGTGACCGCCATGGCCAGCCCTCTTTGCCACTCAAGGTCAGGGTTGCGCAGCTGGACCCTGCGCATTCGTGCCCCCCAATTTCCATACATGTGTGATTTGTAACTGGCAGGGCGCGGACGCTTGTGTCACCATGACCGCATGGATATCGCCCCCATCCTCGACGCCGGCGATCTGGACGCACTGAACGCCGCGCTCGCCGCAGACCCGGCCCTGGCGAATGCGCCAGTGGCCGAGGGCGATCATGCGCCCCATCCGATCCATGCCCTGTGCGACCGGGTGTTCGACGGGCGGCTGGGCGAAGCCGCAGCGCTTGCCATGGTGCAGGCGCTCATCAAGGCGGGCGCGGATCTTGATCATGTGCACGCCGCCAATGGCGATGGTCTGGTGGCCAGCGCCATCAGCCTGTCCTGCCCGGGCATCGCCGGCACGCTGCTGGACGCCGGCGCGCCGTCGGGCGCGCCCGGACTGTTCACGGCGACGCCGCTGCACTGGGCCGCCATCATGGGCATGCCGGCGCTGGTTGAGCGCCTGATCGCTGACGGCGGAGACGTCGGACTGAGGGACGCCGAGTTCGACTCCACGCCTCTGGGCTGGGCGGTGGAGGGCTGGGCCTCTCCGCCCAAGGGCTCGCGCGGCGAGCAGGTGGAGTGCGCAGCTCGGCTCGTCGAGGCGGGCGCGGTGGTCGAGCCGCAATGGGCCGGGTCTGAGCGCGTCCGCGCCGACGCGGCCATGGCGGCGGCGCTCGGGCTTGGCTAAAGCGGCTTGTGCTCGCTGCCCTCGCCCTCCGTGACGAACAGCGCTTCGCCCGGCTTGAGGATTTCGGCGCGATGCCAGACGCCGGTCGGGACGAGCATCGCCTTGCCGGCATCGAGGTGCGTGCGCGTTTCGCCGGCCGCGGTCTCCAGAATGAGCGTGCAAGCGCCGGACAGCATGACGATCAGCTCCTCCCCCGCCGGATGGCGCTCCCAGTGGGGAAAGTCCTCGGTCATGGGCAGGATCATGGCCAGGCGGCCGGGATAGCGCCGGTCACCGGACGCCAGCTCCGCCCAGAAGTCCGGGCCTGTCGCCACAGGCTCGGCGCCGCTGGCTTTGAGATGGGCGAACGTGTCGCGCAGGTCAAAAGGCTCGCTCATGGTCGTCTCCCGCATGGAGCGCTGACGACGGCCCTCGCTCACTCCGCCCCCCGCACCAGCGTCCCGTCCTCGGTGAAATGGATGCCGCACTCGGTCTTGTCCTGACCGGCCCAGCGGCCAGCGCGGGGATCGTCCCCGGCGTCGACCGGGGCCGTGCAGGGCAGACAGCCGATCGAAGGGTAGCCGCGGGCCACCAGCGGATGACGCGGCAGGTCGTGCTTGTCGTAATAGGCCTCGATCCGCTCCGGCGACCAGTCGAAGAGCGGGTTGAGCTTCAGCTTGCCGTCCTGGATCTCGACCTTGGGCAGCTCGGCGCGCGTGCCGCCGTGATGGCGCTTGCGGCCTGAGATCCAGACCTTGAAAGGGGCGAGCGCCCGGATCAGGGGCAGGGTCTTGCGGATATGGCAGCACATGTCCGGATTGCGCCGGTGCAGGTCGCCCTCGGGATCGTCGGCCTCCAGGTGACCGGGTTCCGGCGCCAGCGTGCGCACGTCGGTCAGCCCCAGCCGCGCGACCAGCGCGTCGCGATAGGCCAGCGTCTCCTCGAACAGCTTGTGCGTATCCAGGAACAGGACAGGCGTGTCCGGGGCGGTCTCACTGATCATGTGCAGGATCACAGCGCTTTCCGCGCCGAAGGAGCTGACTGCGCACAGCTCGCCGGAATAGATGTCGGCCGCGCGCGTCAGCACGCCTTTGGCGTCGAGGCCGGACAGGGCTGCGTCCAGCGCCTGCGCCCCGGCTTCCAGCGCCAGGCGATATTCCGACTTCAGCGCGGCCATGGGCGTCGCTCCGACGCTTGAGTTTCTGGATCCCCAGCCAACCTACACTAAAGGTCAGCCCTGACCGGTCAATTGTGGGGGCGGTCAGGCTGCGGCGGCGTCGACTGGGTCGAGCGCCAGCATGTGCTCGACGACGGAGAGCAGCGGCCGCCCGGCCCGCAGGGCATGCTGGCGGCTGCTGATCGGATGGAGCGTTATGCCCGCGCACCCGCCCATCCGCTCGGCCTGATAGGCGTCAGCCTTGTGGCGTGCGGGATAGCAGAGATGGATTTCACCCGCCACGCCGTGTTCGGCGACCGTCTCCAGCATGTCCGGCGCCCAGCCTCCCGCCGCCTCCCGGATCAAGGGCCCATAGCGGCGCAGGCGGGGATCGTGGACGGCAGCCTCAGGGCGGGCGTCCGTCAGGGCGGACAGGCCGATGGCGAAGTCGAACCGCTGTGTCATGGCGGTGTACAATCCGGCGACCCCTCCTGCTGAACAGCAGATCGCGACGCGGGGGGCCTGTTCAAAGCCTGGAGCGACCGGCGGCGCGTCAAAGTCAGGCCGGGTGATCTCACGCCCGTTTCGGAAGATGTCGATCCGGCCTTCAGTGTGCATGAAGTAGACGTGACTGACAGAGACCCGTCCGCCCAGTTCAACGCTGAGGCTCGTATTCGGGACGCCGTCACGCTCCACCTTGCCATGGAAGAAATGCAGGGCGATCTTCGGCGTCTTCTGGAAGCCGTCAAACCTTGGCAATACATCGAGCGGCAGCATTGAACGCGTCGTTCCCCCATATCGCCGTCCCCGGGACGCAAGTCGGCGCGCCGATGTCAGGCTATGCGGGCGGCCTGATCCAGGCAATCAACATCAGAGAGCCGCTTGACCTCCCGCCTTCGCCCGGCTCTGACTGACCGGCATGGACCCACGCCTCAACCCCCATCCCGATGGACGGCCTCAGGTCATGGGCGTCGTCAATGTCACGCCGGACAGCTTTTCCGACGGCGGCCGGTTCCTGGACGCCGGGGCGGCCCGCGATCATGCGCTGGCCTTGCTGGACGCGGGCGCGGACTGGCTCGACGTGGGGGGCGAGAGCACCCGGCCCGGCGCGGAACCGGTCAGCGAAGCCGATGAGCTGGACCGGGTCATCCCGGTCATCGAGGCGGTCCTGGCCGCGCGCCCGGACGCCCGCATCTCCATCGACACCATGAAGCCGGGCGTCGCGCGCGCCGCGGTTCGCGCCGGCGCGGCGATGTGGAACGACGTCAACGCGCTGCGCGCCGAAGGAGCGGTGGAGGCCGCGGCGGATCTGGGCTGCCTGGTCGCCCTCATGCACATGCAGGGCGAGCCCCGGACCATGCAGGCGAACCCGGCCTATGAGGACGTGACGTCGGAGGTGGCGCGCTTTCTGGGCCAGCGGGCCGGCGCCGCGCTGGCGGCGGGGGTGGAGCGCGAGCGGATCGTGCTGGATCCCGGGATCGGCTTCGGCAAGACGCTTCAGCACAATCTTGCGCTCATGGCGGCGCTGGAGCATTTCACGTCCCTGGACTTTCCGATCCTGTTCGGCGCCTCGCGCAAGCGCTTCATCGCCGCGCTGGACGACAGCGCGGCCGAGGCCACAGATCGCCTGGGCGGCAGTCTGGCTGCTGCGCTCCAAGCGGCCCGCGCCGGCTGCGCCCTGATCCGGGTCCATGACGTGCGCGAAAGCGTGCAGGCTCTGAAGGTCCAGGCTGCGATCCACAGCGCCGCACGCTGATTCTTCCATCAATTCGCCGCATTGTCCGGGCTGTTGGGGGTGACCGCCTTCGCCTGGCCGCATGTCTTGGCGCAGGCCTTGCAGATCGCTAAACACCCGTGCGGGGGATGTGAAACGCGCGCCTGGGCGCGCTGAACAGCAAGGGACTGAACGCCTATGGAAAGCGTGCCCGTCGAGCTCGCGAGCGCGAGCGAGGACCTCACCATCATCTACCTGTTCATGCGCGCCGACATCGTGGTGAAGGCGGTCATGGCGATCCTGGCCTTCATGTCGGTCTGGTCGTGGGCCATTGCGATCGAAAAATTCCTCCAGCTCAATGGCCAGCATGGCAAGGCGCGCAAGTTCGAGCAGGAATTCTGGTCCGGCGCCTCGCTGGACGACATGGTTCAGAAATACGGCCGCGACGCCGGCAATCCGTTCGGACGGGTCCTGGCCGCAGCCATGCGCGACTGGGACAGCTATTCGGTCGCCAAGTCCGGCGGCGCGGAAGCCAACCGGGAGCTTTCCAAGATGGAGGGGGGTCTGGGCGTCCTGGCCATCATCGGATCGGCCGCGCCCTTCATCGGCCTGTTCGGGACGGTGTGGGGGATCATGAACTCCTTCCGCGCCATCGCCGCCACCGACAACACCTCGCTCGCCGTCGTCGCGCCGGGCATCGCCGAAGCCCTGTTCGCCACGGCGCTGGGCCTGCTGGCCGCCATCCCCGCCGTGATCTTCTTCAACGCCCTGTCGTCCTCGCTGGCGAAATACGCCGCCAAGCTGGAAGGCTTCGTGGATGATCTGGCCGCCATGGCCGGCCGGGGAGGCTAGGTCCATGGCCGGAGACGTGGACGGTTTCTCTTCGACCGGCCGGCGCCGGTTCAAGCCCAAGGCGGAGATCAACGTCACGCCCTTCGTGGACGTGATGCTGGTTCTGCTCATCGTCTTCATGGTGTCCGCCCCGCTTCTCACGGTCGGGGTGGAAGTCGACCTGCCCGACACCGAGGCGCGCGCCATGACCACCAGCGAGGAGCCGCTCACCATCACGGTCCAGTCCGACGGCACGCTGTATCTGATGGACACGGTGATCGAGTTCGACGAGCTCGCGCCGCGCCTGGCCGCCATCGCAGGCGAAGGCTCGGACGCGCGCATCTATATCCGCGCCGATGACGGGGCGTCCTATGGCGAGGTCATGCGTGTCATGGCCCGGGTGTCAGCCTCGGGCTACGCCAATATCGGCCTCGTCACCGATCCGGCGAGCGACTAGACGAGGAAGGGAGCGCCGACGCGCCCATGCGCCAGCTTCTGGGCCTCATCCTCTCTTTTCTGGTCCACGGCGCGCTCGTGGGCTCAGCGCTCGTGTATTTTCCGGCCGCCTCGCGCTTTGCCGAGCAGACGCGGATCATCCCGGTCGAGCTGGTGACGCTCGCCGATACGACCAATGTCCGCGCCGCGCGTCCCGAGCCCGAGCCGGAGATCGAAGACGAGCCCCAGCCGATCGAGATTGATCCAGAGCCGGAAAACCAGGCGCCGGAGCCGGAAACGCAGCCGGAGCCGGAAGCCATCCCGCCCGAACCTGACCCTGTGGAGCCGGAACCCGATCCGGTCCAGCCCGAGCCGGAGCCCGACCCGGTCGAGCCCGATCCTGAACCTGAACCGGTTCAGCCCGAACCCCAGCCGGAGCAGCCACGCGGCCTCGATCTCGACAGCCTCTCAGGCCTGGTGGACCGGTCGCGGGACCAGCGCCGGGATCCCGGCGGGGCGGAGACCGGGGAGACCCGGCAAGGCGCCGGGCCGGGCACGGCCATGACGGCGACGCTGCAGGCGCTCGCCGCCAGCCAGATCCAGCGCTGCACGCGCTCGAACGCCGACGCGCCGGCTGACATGGACCTCGCCGTGGTGGTCCGTGTGCGCCTGGAGCGAAACGGGACGCTCGCCGAGCCGCCGCGCCTGGTTGACGAGGGCCGGGTCCTGAACTCGCCCAACCCCTTCCTGCGCGTCGCCGGAGAGCGCGCCCTTCGCGCCGTCATCGAGTGCGCGCCCTATGAGCTGCCGCCGCAGAATTACGCCGAATGGCGCCTTCTTGAGGTCAATGTTGACACGCAGAGAGGACGGCGCTGATCTCGCGCCGCCTTAGAAGTCCGGAGCTAAAGAGCCCATGATGACCGTCCGCCCGTTCGCCGCCTTCATCGCCTTTCTCGCCGCGCTGGTGTCTGCGCCGGCCCTGGCGCAAACGCCTTTGCGTGTGGACGTCACCGAAGGCCATCTGGATCCGTTGAGCATCGCGATCACCGATTTCGTCAGCGCTGCGGGCGCCGACGGGCGCGAGGCCGAGATCGGTTCGGAGATCTCCCGCGTGGTCACCAGCAATCTTGCGACCTCGGGCCTGTTCGACCCGGTGGATTCCGCCGCCTTCATTGAGGAGATCGAGGATATCGATCTGCGCCCCCGCTTCGGCGACTGGCGGGTGATCGACGCCTCGGCGCTACTGGTGGGCCGGGTCCAGCTCGATGACGCCAATCGCATGGTGATCGCCTTCCGGCTCTGGGACACCGCGACCGAGCAGCAGCTCCTGGGGCTTCAATTCGTATCCTCTCCGGACAACTGGCGGCGTATCGCCCACAAGGTTTCCGACGCGGTTTACGAGCGGTTGACGGGGGAATCGGGCTATTTCGACACGCGTATCGTGTATGTTTCCGAAGGTGTCGGGCCCGACGGAGAGCCGGTGCGCCGCCTGGCCGCCATGGATCAGGACGGCGCCAACCCGTCCTTCCTGACAGACCGGGGCTATATGGCCCTCCTGCCCAACTATTCGCCCAGCGCCCAGCAGATCACGTATGTGTCATTCCGCGACGGTCAGGCGACGAGCTATCTGTACGATCTTGAGACCGGCCGGCAGGAAGCCCTGTTCGACAATGGCGGAACGGGCGGCCAGTCCCTGTCGGCGCGCTTCCACCCCAACGGCCGCGAACTCGTGGTCTCCGCCGAGCGCCGCGGCGGGCATGACATCTTCCAGTTCGATCTGCGCCAGCGCACGCTGCGCCAGCTGACCACCCACCCCTCCGACGATGTGGAGCCGAGCTATTCGCCGGGCGGCCGCCAGGTGGTGTTCTCCTCCTCCCGCTCCGGTCAGTCCCAGCTTTACGTGATGAACGCCGACGGCACGGACCCGGTGCGGATCTCCTTCGGCGAAGGGCGCTATACGACGCCGGTCTGGTCGCCGCGCGGCGATCTGATCGCCTTCACCAAGCAGCACCAGGGCCGTTTCATGCTGGGCGTCATCGATGCGAACGGATCCGGAGAGGAGCGCATCCTCTATGACGGCTATTTCGTGGATACGCCGGCCTGGTCGCCCAATGGCCGGGTGATCCTGTTCACCCGGGGCGACGCATCCCCGACCGGAACCGACTATTCCATCTGGAGCGTGGACCTGTCGGGGTTCAACCTGCGGCGGCTGCCCACGCAAGGGGCCGCGTCCGATCCGGCCTGGTCGCCCTTGATTGATTGATCCAGGCTCGACTAAGCTGAACGGGTGTGCGCGGCGCCCGAGGGGATGATTGCGTGCCGATGAACACGTGATAAGAGTTTGCGCGGGCCTGGAACCGATCAGCGGCCAGGGCCCCTTAGAGGGACGACATCATGAAGCGTTTTGCCTTCGCCGCCGTCGCCGCCTTCGGCCTTCTGGCTTCGGCGTGCGCCACTCCGCAGCCTGAGCCGGAGCCGGAAATCGATACCACGCCGGTCGTCGATACGACCCCGGATCGTGATCCCCAGCCGACCGGCCCGGTCCCCGGCTCGCTCGAAGACTTCGAAGTCAATGCGGGCGACCGCGTTTTCTACGGCTTCGATCAGTACACCCTGACCAATGAAGCCCGCGCCACGCTGCGCCGCCAGGCCGCTTGGCTGTCCAGCTATCCCGGCGTGCGCATCCTGGTCGCCGGCAATGCCGACGAACGCGGCACCCGCGAGTACAACCTCGCCCTGGGCGCCCGCCGCGCGAACGCCGCGCGGGACTATCTCGTAAGCCAGGGCGTCGACCCCTCGCGTATCGAGACGGTGTCCTACGGCAAGGAAAACCCGGTCTGCCGACAGTCCACAGAAGAGTGCTGGGCGCGCAACCGGAACGCCACGACGGTGATCCAGTCCGGCGCAAACTCGTAAGAGGCTGCGCCCGGTCGACGCTGATGACGCCCGCAGGTCCTGCCTGCGGGCGTTTTCATGTCCCCCCCATCTCACGGGGCGCCGGACGCCGCGTTGGCGGGTAGACTGGTGACCGGTCACAGGAAGGGTTGATGATGTTGAGCCAATCAATCGCCGCCGCGAGCCTGTTCCTGACTGCGACGTCAGCCGCCTGTTCCCATCAAACTTCTCCAGGTTTCACGCCGGATCTGGACGAGGCGACGGCGTTGCTCATCCTGCTCGCGCCTGAAGTGACGCTGATCGATGAGGCCTATCAGGAACCTGCCGCGCTGACCCTGGTCGAGCTGATCGCCGGACGGGTTCTCGGCGCGCCGCCCTCAGAGGACGCTGCGACCCTGGCCTGGGCCGAGGGGGGGTGCACGCTCGCGGGCGAGGATGGCGTGCGCCAGACCTTTTCCTGCGAGATCACCCTGCATTCAGTCACCCGTACCGGCGTTGATGCAGTCGGGCTGCGAAGCGAGCTGGAAAGCGTGGTGCGGCTGCGCTTCACCCTGTCAGGCGATACGCGGACTGACGCCAGCGAGCTGAACTGGGTGATTGATGGCGGCGTGGTGCACGCCCTCTTCGCCGGCTGAAGCGGCCGCCTTGATTTCGCCCATCAATCCGTGATCCTGCCAGGGTTGCCCGGCCTTGAATGACTTTGAAGGGGATTTGTCATGCTGCGCCTTCTCGCTCTCGCCCTGATCGCCTTCGCGCTCGCCGCGCCGGCCGAGGCCCAGTCCCGGCGTGAACTGGCTGCACGTCTGGATGCGGTGGAAGCGCGCCTGGCCGAGGCCGAAGCCCGTGCTCTGCAAGGTGATCCGGTGGCCGAGACGCTCATGGCGCGTCTGGATGCGCTGGAACGTGAGCAGCGCGGGCTGACCGGCGAGATCGAACGTCTGGCCTTCGAGAACCGCACCCTGCGGCGCGAGCTGGAGCAAATGGGCCGCAATGTCGACGCCCTGCTTGCAGGCGGCGCTCAAGCCGGTGCGTCCGGGGACGGCCCGGCGCTGCTTGAGCCTGACGAAATCAATCCCGACGACCCGTTCGCGCAGGCGCGCGCCGCCGACGTGCAGCCGCTGCAGGCGCCGGACGGCGCGACGGCCCAACGTTCTGATGACAGCGACGGGACGGCGTCCGGGGGACCGGCGACGCTGGACGCTCCCGCCGAGGCGGAGGCCGATCCGGCCGCCGTGTTCTCGAGCGGCCGGGCGCGTCTGCTCGACGGCGACTTCGCCGGCGCGCGCGAAGCGTTCGAACGCTATACCGAGCAGTTCCCCGAAGGCGATCAGGCTGGCGAAGCCTGGTACTGGCTGGGCGAAACCCATTTCGTGAGCGGTGCATTCGATGAGGCGGCCGACGCCTACATCGCCTCGCTGCGCGCCGACCGGCGCGGGCCGCGCGGTCCGGATGCTCTGGTGCGCCTGGGCGCGTCGCTCGACGGGCTGGGCCAGACGGGCCGGGCCTGTGATGTGCTGGCCACTTTCCCGCAGGAATTCCCCAACGCTTCGGACGAGGCCCGCCGCAAGGCCCAGCGCGAGGTCTCGCGCATCGGCTGCAGCTAGGGTTTTGACGGCGCGGCGCCTCGCGCTCGGTCTGTCAGGAGGCGGGGATTCCACCGCGCTTCTGCTGGCGCTGCGCGCCGCGCTGCCCGAAGTCACGCTCCACGCCCTCATCGTTGATCATGGCCTGCGCCCCGAAAGCGCCGGCGAAGCGGAGCTGGCGGCGGCCTCGGCCAGGGCTGCCGGCGCCGAAGCGCGTGTCCTGTGCTGGCAGGCGCCTCGGGCCGGCCAGGGACATGCGCGGGCGGCCCGTCACAGATTGCTGGCGGCCGCCGCGCGGGACGCGGGCGCGCAAGTGCTGTGCCTTGGCCACACGCTCGATGACCGTATCGAGACGCTGCGCATGCGCGCAGGCCGTCCCGGCGAGGAAACCCGCATGACCGGCCCGGCCGCCCTCGACCCGTCGCCGGCCTGGCCTGAGGGCGAGGGCCTGATCCTCGCCCGGCCCTTCCTGGGGCTGCGGCGCGAGGAGTTGCGCGCCTATCTGAACGCCGCAGGCGCGCGCTGGATCGAGGATCCCAGCAATGAGGACCGCGCCTATGAACGCATCCGCTTGCGCCAGACCCCGATCGCGCCGTCAGAGGAGGACCTGCTCCTGCGGCGCAGCGACGCGGCGCAGGCGGCGCGCGCCCGGCTTCAAAGCCGGGCTGTCTCGCTGATCAAACAGGCCAGCCTCCTGACCGCCTGGGGCGGCGCGCACCTTGATCGCCGCGCCTTCCGGGCTGCTGACCGGGACGTGGCCCTCAAAGCGCTGGAAACACTGGTTCTGGCCCTGTCCGGCGCCGCCGCGCCGCCCGCCCCGGCTCGGCTCGACGCTTTGCTGACGGCGTTGCTGAGCAGCCAGGCCGCTTCGGCGGGCGGGGCTTGCCTGACAGCCGGCGGCGTCATCGGCCGCGACGCCGGAGCGGCCGGGCGGGCCGACGGCGCTGAAGGCGCGGCGGCTCTGACCCTGAATGCGGGCGAAGCCGGCGTGTTCGACGGGCGCTGGCGGTTCAGGGTTGAACGGCCGGTCCGAATTCAGCCCTTTGGGGGGCGTGAGGCGGCGCCGGCGCGTGATGTCCCTCCTGCGCTTCGTCCAGGCCTGCCGGCGATTCATGACGGTCTGGACGGCTCCAGACTGGGTGTCGCCGGGCTCGACCGGATCGAAGGCGTGAGAGTTGAGAGCCTGGCGCCTGCACGCATTGATGCGCGCCTGCTTCCTTGCAAGCCTCCGACGTGGTTTGATGGCGTGAAGATTGCGGCGCATGTGCGCGCCGCACTGGCGAAGCCGGTGCTCCGGCCCAATATGAAGCGGGACAATGCTGGTCCCGCGCCCGTTCAAGCCGCGCAGGACGTAAGCTGCGGCAAGGAAAATAGCTGATGAATATGCGCAACATCCTGGTCTGGGCGATCCTTCTGGTTCTGCTGCTGGCCCTGTTCAACATGCTGCAGAGCCCCAGCCAGCCTGATCCGGCCAGCGAAATGAATTATTCGCGCTTCATGGATCAGGTGGAGCAGGGTCAGGTGCGATCCGTCACCATCCAGGGCGAGACGATCACCGGACAGACCACCTCCGGCAACGCCTTCCGCACCACCGTGCCCGCTGACGCCAACGTCACGGCCGCGCTGCGCGAGAACAATGTGGAGATCACCGCCCGGCCCGACAGCGAAGGCGGGATGAGCCTCCTGTCGATCCTGATCAGCTGGTTCCCCATGCTGCTCCTGATCGGGGTGTGGATCTTCTTCATGCGCCAGATGCAGGGCGGCGGGCGCGGCGCCATGGGCTTCGGGAAATCCAAGGCCAAGTTGCTGACCGAAAAGCACGGACGCGTCACGTTCGACGATGTGGCCGGCGTGGACGAGGCCAAGGAGGAGCTCGAGGAAATCGTGGAGTTCCTCAAGGACCCCTCCAAGTTCCAGCGCCTGGGCGGCAAGATCCCCAAGGGCGCCTTGCTGGTCGGCCCTCCGGGCACCGGCAAGACGCTGATCGCGCGCGCCGTGGCGGGCGAGGCCGGCGTGCCGTTCTTCACGATCTCCGGCTCGGACTTCGTGGAGATGTTCGTGGGCGTCGGCGCCAGCCGGGTGCGCGACATGTTCGAGCAGGCCAAGAAAAACGCGCCCTGCATCATCTTCGTCGACGAGATCGACGCGGTGGGCCGCTCGCGGGGCGTAGGCCTCGGCGGCGGCAATGACGAGCGCGAGCAGACCCTGAACCAGCTCCTGGTGGAGATGGACGGGTTTGAAGCCAATGAAGGCATCATCGTGATCGCGGCCACCAACCGGGCCGACGTGCTTGACCCGGCGCTGCTGCGCCCGGGCCGGTTCGACCGTCAGGTTCAGGTGCCCAATCCCGACATCACCGGCCGGGAGAAGATCCTCAAGGTTCACATGCGCGAAGTGCCGACCGCCGATGATGTCGACCCCAAGGTCATCGCGCGCGGCACGCCGGGATTCTCCGGCGCCGATCTGGCGAACCTCGTGAACGAGGCTGCGCTCATGGCCGCGCGGCGCAACAAGCGCCTGGTGGGCATGTCCGAGTTCGAGGAAGCCAAGGACAAGGTCATGATGGGCCCGGAGCGTCGCTCCATGGTGCTCACCGAGGACCAGAAGGAAAAGACCGCCTATCACGAGGCCGGCCACGCCATCGTCGGCCTGAACATGCCGCTGTGCGATCCGGTCTACAAAGCCACGATCATCCCGCGCGGCGGCGCGCTGGGCATGGTGATGAGCCTGCCGGAGATGGACCGTCTGAACTGGCACCGCGACGAATGCGAGCAGAAGCTGGCCATGACCATGGCCGGCAAGGCCGCCGAGGTCCTCAAATACGGCGAGGATCACGTCTCCAACGGGCCGGCCGGCGACATCCAGCAGGCCAGCCAGCTGGCCCGCGCCATGGTTCTGCGCTGGGGCATGTCGGACAAGGTCGGCAATATCGACTACGCAGAAACCCATGAGGGCTATAGCGGTCAGACCTTCGGCGGCTCGGTGTCGGCTTCCACCAAGGAGCTCATCGAGAGCGAGGTGCGCCGGATCATCGAGGACGCCTACGCCAAGGCCAAGGAAGTCCTGAACGAGAAAAAGGACGACTGGGAGACGCTCGCCCAGGGCCTCCTGGAGTACGAGACGCTCACCGGCGCCGAAATCACCGATCTGATCAGCGGCAAGAAGCCGAAGCGTGATGCGTCGGTTCCGCCCAAGTCCGACGACGACAAGCCGTCGGCCGGCGCGGTGCCGGTCATCGATGATGACGAGGACGAAGCCTCGGCGCCAGGCGGAATGGAGCCGAAACCCGGCGGCGCGTAGGCGCCTGAAGCGTTGAATGAAAAAAGCCCGCCCGGATCGCTCCCGGCGGGCTTTTCTTTCAGCGCTGCTGCCCGGGTCTACGCGTTGCCGGCGGCTTCGGCGTCGGCGGCGGCGCGGTCCTTGTTCCAGTAGGAGACCGATTTCACCTTGGAGCGGTCGCAGCGATCGGCGTATTTGCGCGCGATCTCGGTGACTTCCTCCATCAGGCCTTCGGCCAGGGTGATGGGTTTGAGACCCATGGACAGGAAGGTGTCGTTCTCCACATGGAGGTCGTTCTCGTCGGCCTCATTGCGTGGATTGGGCAGGTAGGCGATCTCGGCGCCGGCCATGTCGGAGATCATCTTGGCCAGATCGCGCACCCGGTGGGTCTCGGTCATCTGGTTCATGATGCGCGTCTTCTCCCCGGACTGGGGCGGATTCTCCACGGCCAGCTGGATGCAGCGCACCGTGTCCTGGATGTGGATGAAGGCCCGGGTCTGGCCGCCCGTGCCGTGCACGGTCATGGGGAAGTCGATGGCCGCCTGCATCAGGAAGCGGTTCAGGACCGTGCCGTAATCGCCGTCATAATCGAAACGGTTGATCAGGCGCTCGTCCTTCTTGGTCTCTTCGGTCTGGGTCCCCCAGACGATGCCCTGGTGCAGGTCGGTGATCTTCACCTTGTCGTTCTTGTTGTAGAAATAGAAGAACAGCTGATCCTGGGTCTTGGTCATGTGGTAGATCGAGCCGGGATTGGCCGGGTAGAGGATTTCCTGGTCCTTCAGGCCTTCCTCGGTCTCCACCTTCACCTTCAGATAGCCTTCGGGGATCTTCATCCCCGCCGTGCCGTAGCCGTACACGCCCATGGTGCCCAGGTGCACCAGGTGGATGTCGAGGCCCGTCTCGACGATGGCGGCCAGAACGTCATTGGTGGCGTTCAGGTTGTTGTCGACGGTGTAGCGCTTGTGGCGCGCGCTCTTCATGGAATAGGGCGCGGCGCGCTGCTCGGCGAAGTGGACGATGGCGTCCGGCTTCTGAGCGCTGATCAGGTCGACCAGCTCCTGATAGTCCTTGCCGACATTGAGATCGACGAAGCCGATCTCCTTGCCGGAGACCTCTTTCCAGGCGCGCAGGCGTTCGCCGATGGGCCGGATCGGAGTGAGGCTGTCGACCTCCAGCTCGATATCGATCTTCCGACGGGACAAATTGTCCACGATCACCACGTCATGGCCGCGCGCAGACAGGTGCAGCGCAGACGGCCAGCCGCAGAATCCGTCACCGCCGAGCACAAGTACTTTCATGGGGAAACTCCGCAAAACCCTTCTGGGCGTCCTTAAGGATTGCAGCGTGTTCTGACAGCTTGGGGCGCAAGGCGCAAGATGAAGCCGCCGCCGCCCTCACCGCCGGATCATGAGGGCCGTCGCCAGGCCTGCCGCCAGGCAGCCGTGCAGCCATTCCTGCCAGACGCCCGAGCCCACCAGGACCGTCGCCAGGAACGCTGTCCCGGCGAATGCGGCCCCGGCGGCCTGGGCCGGGAACAGGGAGGCGCGCATGCACCGCCATCCCAGCGCCGCGAGCGCTGCGGCGAACAGCGCGGCCCCCACGAAGCCGGCCTCCAGCCAGATATGGAGCCCGGCGTTATGGGCGTGCAGCGGAAGCGTGTTGAACGGCTCCCCGCGCAGCACGGCGTCCTCGCCGAGCACGCGGGCTGAATCCAGCCCGTTCCCGATGAGCGGAGACGCGGCGATCTGTTCCAGTGCGTAGGTCCAGATTTCAAGCCGCATGTGCCAGCTCAAAGGCAGGCTGGCCGCCAGCTCATCGGGAACAAGCGCGATGAGCGCGCCGACATAAAGCGGCGCTGCGGCGATGGAGGCGGCCGCCGCAAAGCAGAGAGCGCCCAGCGCCCGCTCGCCAAATCGCCAGGCGAGCGCCGCAGCCGCGGCGGCCGCGGTCAGCGCAAACACATTGGCCTCAATTCCGAACGCGACGCCGCCGGCGAGTGCGCCGACAAGCAACAGCGCGGCCCCGGCCCGTGCGCCCAGGCCGTCCCGGGTCAGAAGTGCGATAGCGGCCGGTCCGGCGATGATCAGGAATCCGGTCGTCGCGCGGCCCAGTACGATCATCGTGCGGGCGTGCAGATCGATCGCCTGGCCCGGCTCGTCGAGCAGGCCTTTGACCCACAAGGCGACCGGTGCATTGAACAGCGCTTCCACCAGCACGTAGACGGCTACGATCAACATCAGTCCGATGAGCCAGTTGATCCGGCTTCGCGCGGCCTCGCTGCTCGCTTGGGCTGCAGCGAAGACGGCAAGGATGTAGAGCGGGGTCAGAAGGATCAGCTTCAGCGCCTGGTCGGGCTTGTCATACGGCGACCAGACCAACGACAGCGCGGACCAGGCGAGCGCGGCGGCCAGTAGAGCGGGCGCGAGCGGTGCAGCGAAGAGCGCGCGAGCGGCGGGCAGGGCGAGAACCGGCAGAAGAAGCAATCCGATCAACCCAGCCGAGGTGCTGACGCCGAGCCCGCCGGCGCCGACGAACAGCGCCGTGAGAACCAGCATCGCGCGCCAGACGCCGGCCTCATACAGAGCCACCGCGCGCGTCACGCCAGCGCGGCCTTCAGGGCCGTCGGCTCTGCGTTCCAGAGCAGCAACTCGGCGCCGGCCTGGGAAACGCGCGCTGCGCCGAGACGGCCGGTCCTGACCTTGGCGTCCTCGGGCCGCGCCGTGTCGGCGGCCAGCAGGGCATGGAAGTAGCGCAGGATCCCGTTGGAGGTGACGATCAGAACGGCGGTGTCGGGACCGCGGTCGCGCGTTGCTGCGTCATAGACCGCACGGGCGTTCGCCTTCAGCGCTTCCGGCGAAGGCGACCAGCCCGCGCCTTCGGGAACGATGGAGCGTTCCCGCCAGGCCTCGATGGCGTCCGCGCTCCAACGCTCGGCGATCTCGGCGTCGGACTTGCCGCCCCAAACCCCGTAGTCGATTTCGCGCAGGCGTTCGTCGATCTCGATCTCGCCGGAGAATCCGCATTGCTCCGCCGCCAGCGCCGCGCCCGTGCGGGTCCGCTTCAAGGGGCCTGCAAGGATGCGATCCGGGACGACGCCGGCGGCGACGAGGCCCCGGCCGATCTCGCGGGACTGCTCCAGGCCCTTCTCCACCAGGTCGAGGTCCTCGTTCGCGCCGACCCAGACCGGCGTGTCGTCAGGGCCGAACGTATTGCCGTGGCGGGCCAGGATCAGAAGCATCTCAGACGATCTCCCCTTCGCGCGCGATGATCTGGGCGGCGATCTCGGCGTCGCGCGGGGAGTCCACGCTCCAGGGCGTGCGCCCGCGATAATCGGTCAGCACGATGCGGATGGGGATGCCGTTCTCCAGGGCGCGCAGCTGTTCAAGGCTTTCGGTGCGCTCCAGCGGGCTGGGTTCCAGCGCCACGAGGCGCTCCAGCGTTTCGAAGCGATAGGCGTAGAGCCCGATATGCTTGTGCACCGGCACGCCGGCGTCTTCACGGCGGAACGGGATGATCGCCTTGGAGAAGTACAGCGCGTTCATCGCCGTGTCGAACACCACTGTGGTGCCGCCTACCTCCCCGGCCGCCTTGGCGGAGGCCAGCTTGGCGTAGGCGTCCTCTGTCAGGGCCGTCGCCGGCGTGGCGAGCGGCAGGGCGGGATCCTCCGCCATGGCTGCGGCGGCCGCGTCGATCACCCAGGGCGGGGTCAGGGGCGCGTCGCCCTGCAGATTGACGATGACGTCGCCGGGCGCGGCGAAGGCCTTCACCGCCTCGAAGCATCGTTCGGTGCCGTTGCGGCAGGTCTCCGGCGTCATCACGGCTTCGCCGCTGAAGCCTGCGACCGCGTCGCGGATCCGGTCGTCGTCGGTCGCCACGATCACCCGGTCGATGCTGGGCGCGGCTTCCGCCAGCCGGCGGACCCGCTCAACCATGGGCACGCCGGCGATCTTGTGCAGCGGCTTTCCAGGAAACCGGGTCGAGCCGTAGCGGGCGGGAATGACGGCGATGACGGTCACGAGGCGGCCTGCTTGCGGCCGATGAACAGCACGTCGCCTTTATAAAGGCCGTATCGCGCCTCCTCTTCCGGCGGCATCCGCCAGACCTGCACGTCCAGCCCGCTTGCCGCTGCAAAGCGCGCCTCGAAATCCCGGCCGTAATAGCGCACATGGCCGCTGTCGTCGTAGTGGGCGAACTTTTCCGCTTCGCTTGTGACGGCCGGGTTCTCGTAGGTCTCCTCCCGCGCCCAGTTCTGGGGCACGGTGATCAGCGCCAGGCCGCCGGGTTTCAGGCAGCGTCCGATGCCGGCCATGGCGCGCCGGTCATCCGGGACGTGCTCCAGCACGTGATTGGCGATGACCAGATCGACCGAAGCCTCCGGCAGGGTGATCTCGGCGATGTCCATGGCCAGATCGGCCTTGCCCGGCACGATGTCCGCCGTGGTGTAGCCCGGCTTGTCCTGGAGCATGCGTTTCACATGCTTCTCCGGAGCGAAATGCAGGATGGTGTCGAACGACTCCAGCGGCAGCCCCGCCTGCTCGAGCCAGAGATGGATCAGCCGGTGACGCTCGCGCGAGCCGCAGCTGGGGCACCGCCCGTTCCAGCGCGGGGGCGTGCCAAGCGCAAGAAAGACACCCTCATAGCCGCAAATCGGACAATGCCGCGCCGTCTGCGGGACCGAGAACTGGCGGGGATCGCGCAGCTGCGCCTCCAGCATTTTCAGGAATATGCGCACAGGCAATCCTTTCGCATGAGCGATGTCTTCAGGCCCGCGAACGAATAGCCGGGCGCGCCCCCGCTCGGCAAGCCGCGCGAGGGCTTTGCCCGGCGCGCGCTCTCGGGTTAGAAAGCGCGCCTTCGGGCTGCAGCGGTCCGGCGCGTCATGCGTCGCGCGGACCATGATCAGGAGGTCTACCCCATGGCCGGCCACTCAAAATGGGCCAACATCCAGCACCGCAAGGGCCGCCAGGACAAGGCGCGCGCCAAGCTGTTCTCCCGCCTGTCCAAGGAGATCATGGTCGCGGTGAAAATGGGCGGCCCGGATGCGGACATGAACCCGCGCCTGCGCCTGGCTGTCGCCAACGCCAAGGGCCAGTCCATGCCCAAGGACAATATCGAGCGCGCCATCACCAAGGCCGCCGGCGGCGACGCGGAAGAGTATTTCGAGATCCGCTATGAAGGCTTCGGCCCGGCGGGCGTGGGGATCATCGTGGAGGCCTCCACCGACAACAAGAACCGCGCCGCCGGCGAAGTGCGCGCGGCCTTCTCGAAGAACGGGGGGAATATGGGCGAGACCGGCTCGGTCAGCTTCATGTTCGACCAGGTCGGCGAGATCCGCTTTCCGCTGTCCATCGGTGACGAGGAGACCGTGCTGGAAGGCGCGATCGAGGCCGGCGCCGAGGACGTGCAGCGCGAAGATCTCCTGGACGATGACGGCGAGCCCGCGCCCGAACACGTCATCTACTGTGCTCGCGAGGACCTGGCGGAGGTGTCGGCCGCGCTGCAGGAGCGTTTTGGCGAAGCCAAATCCGCCAACATCATCTGGAAGCCCCAGAATCTGATCGACGTCGATGGTGAAAAGGCCCAGACCCTCATGAAACTGCTTGAGGCGCTGGAAGATCTCGACGATGTGTCACGCGTCTTCACAAACTTTGATATCTCGGACGCGGAAATGGAGCAGATGGGCGGATGATCATCGCTGTTGACGGACCCCTCGCCTCCGGCAAGGGCACCATCGCCCGCGCGCTCGCGGCGAAGTTCGGCCTGCCTCACCTGGACACCGGCACGCTCTATCGCGGCGTGGCGGTCGCCGTTCTGGATGCGGGGATTCCGCCCGAGGACGCCGAGGCTGCGGCCGCGGCTGCGCGCGCGCTTGATCCGAGCTCCATTGACGAAGCGAAGATCCGCACCGCCGGCGCCGGCGTCGCGGCGAGCGTCGTCAGCGCCCATCCCGGCGTGCGCAAGGCGTTGCTGGAGCTGCAGCGCGATTTCGCGACCCAGCCCGGCGGCGCGGTCCTGGACGGCCGCGATATCGGCACGGTCATCGCTCCGGACGCCGATGTGAAACTCTTCATCACCGCCAGCGAGGAGGCCCGCGCCTGGCGCCGCCAGGCCGAGCTGGTCAATCGGGGTGAGGAGATCGACTTCGAGACCGTCCTCGGTCAGCTGCGCCAGCGCGACGCCCGCGACGCCAGCCGCGCCGATGCACCCATGCTGAAGGCCGACGACGCCGTGCAGATCGACACCACCGACATGACCATCGAAGAGGCGATTCAGGCTGCGATCGGGGTGGTCGAGGCGCAGCGGGGTTAGCCGGTCCTAACCGCAGAAGCGCTGGACGAAGTTCGGATCGCAGCGCTCTTTGTCAGCTCGGCGGCCGGCTTCGGCCAGAATCCGCTCCGCGTCTCGTCGCTCGCCTCGGATGTCGCGCAGTTGACGGGATGCCCGGTGGAATCGGTCAGCGATTTCACGCTCTTCTACGCGCAGCTTTTCGACTTCGATCCGTGCTGCAGTGCGTATGCCCTCAATCGTGACATCGACCGCCAGTCGGGGCGTCCGGCCATGACGGAACGCTCTGTTGAAATTGCGCAGTAGGGCGTTTCGACGCCGGTTACGCTCGATTTCCTCCAAAGCTGCGCCGGTGTCGGGAATTCGGCTCAGCGCATCGAGCTGCTGGATCGACCAGCCCAGCAGGCGCAGGTCAGATTGAAATTGCGCCATGTCGTCTTCAAGCCTGTCTTCTTCTGAGTTGAGGTCGGAGATTTTCCGCGTCATCTCGCAAACGGTTTCCTGAAGCGCCACACAGGGTCTGTGTTCGCCGCGGCGCAAGGCCTGTCCTTTAGCCATGAATTGCTACTCCTGAATGGGTTGCGTTATCTTCACTCAGGAATTGCAGCCGGGGATAAGTATGCCGCGTTGGGACTGGTTTCTGGCCGGCGCGCTCATGATCGTCGCTTTCGCCTGGTGGATAAGCCTTCTGACGCGCCAGCCGAGCGAGTATGAGCGTCTGGACGCCGCCTATGAGGCGCGATGTCCTGAATATGAGGCCGCAGCGAGAGCAGCTTTCGATGGTTACGGGATTGATGAGGTCCCTCCAGAATCCATTCACACTCGGAAGCTTGATGAGTGGCGGTTGGGAAACCTTCACGCTGTACGCTGTGAGATACTTAATGAGCAGGCGTCAGCGGCATTGATGGAGCAGAGTTTCCAACGCACCGGCGCCTCCGATGATGACATTGATCGTTCTCGGTCCGGGCGAAATCGAAAGATCTTCGCCCTTCGTTACTATCTCTGGCTCCGTACGGGTGAAGGGCTTGAGGAGCTTGAGGCTCTGGCGCGATCCATGGCGCGTGAGGATGTTGATTCAGCCGTCACGCTCTGGATGTTCCGGCAGGGCGCCGCGCCGTCGCCCCGTCTCGACGAGACCGGCCGCATCGCCCCGGACGATCCCGGCTATCGCTTTGTTCAGCTGGCCCGGCCGGACCCGCCAGAAAACACGCCGCCGGACACCTAAGCCGGTTCAGCCCCGCCGCTGCGCCAGGCGTTGCTTCGCGCCTTCATGGATCGTCTTGAGTTCCGCCAGCGTGGCGTCGATCTGTGCGCGCTTGGCTTCCAGCGCCTTGATCTCCGCGGCCGTCTTTTCGATCACGAATTCCAGCTGGCGCAGCCGACCTTCCCCCTCCTGGCCATAGAGCTCCAGGAAGGTTCTGATGTCGGACAGCTTCGACCCGATCGCCTTTGCGCGCAGGATCAGGGACAGGCGCTTGGAATCGGCCTCGGTATAGACCCGCTGACCGCCCACGCGGCGCGGGCTCAGCAATCCCTTGCTTTCATAAAAGCGGATCGCGCGCTGGGTGACCCCATGGGCCTCGGCCAGTTCGGCGATGCCGTAAAGCGTGTCAGTGGTGTCAGTCGCGCCGTCGGCCATGGTCAAGTCCCTGTCCTTTGCTCAGGATAAGCGCATCGTGTTGCCGCTTACAAGAGCTGCTTGACGTATACGTCAGCGTGGGGGAAGGTGCCCGAGCTGACGCACCGCGCCGACAAGAGCCGGGCCAGTCAGGGAGGAGACCCTTCACTTTGGGAGGAGAGGGCGCATCATGAGCGAAGACGCCGGCGCCCGGTATGACAGTGTGTTCCGGCCTGATCTGTTCTCAGGTCAGACCGGGATCGTGACCGGCGGCGGATCTGGGATCGGCCGCTGCATCGCCCATGAGCTGGCGTCCTTAAGCGCCCATGTGATCCTGGTGGGCCGCAAGGCGGAAAAGCTTGAGGCTGTCGCCGAGGAGATCGCCGAGGATGGCGGCTCGGCGGAGATCAGCGCCTTCGACATTCGTGAGGAGGATGCCGTCACTGACGCCGTGGCCGCGCTGGCCGAAAGGCACGGCAAGCTCGATTTCCTGGTCAATAACGCGGGCGGCCAGTTCCCCGCCGAAGTCGCGGACATCTCCCGCAAGGGCTGGGATGCGGTCATCGCGACCAACCTGACCGGCGGCTGGCAGATGATGCGCGCGGTGTTCAACGCCTCCATGAAGGAACACGGCGGCGCCATCGTAAACATCACCGCGGACATGCATCGCGGCATGCCCGGCATGGCCCATTCCGGCGCGGCGCGGGCGGGCATGTTCAACCTGACCCAGACCGCGGCGCTGGAATGGGGCAAGTACGGCGTGCGCGTGAACGCGGTTGCGCCGGGCTGGATCGCAAGCTCGGGCATGGACACCTATGGCGGCGCGACGCGGGCCATGATCCCCTATCTGAAACAGCACCTGCCCGCCCAGCGCCTGGGCTCGGAAGCCGAGGTGAGCGCCGGCGTGGTGTTCCTGTTGTCGCCGGCGGCGGCGTTCATCACAGGGGTTCAGATGCAGATCGACGGCGGCGCGCCTTTGGGGGGACGCCACTGGCCGTTGGAGAACCATGACCGGTGCGAGGTCTTCAACGGCTTCCACCGCGCGGTCGACCCGGCGGTCCTAAGGGGCGAGGAGAGCGGCGATGCCTGAGTTGTCTTCCCGCCTCAATCCATCCTCTGAGGAGTTCAAGGCCGCGGCCTCGGCCATGGCGGAGAAGCTCGGCGAGGTCCGCGCGTTGGAAGACAAGGTCCGGGCCAACTCCGCGTCCAAGAAGTCCCGCTTTGAAGAGCGCGGCCAGATTCTGCCGCGCGAGCGTGTGGCGCGCCTGGTGGACCGGGACGCGCCCTTCATCGAACTGTCCCCGCTCGCCGGACTGAAGATGCATGATGATGACGGGGATCGCGGCGCCGCCGGCGGCGGTGCGGTCGTCGGGATCGGCGTGGTGGCCGGCAAGCGCTGCGTGGTCGCAGCCTCGGACAGCGCCATCAAGGGCGGCACGGTCGCGCCCATGGGTCTGAAGAAGTCCCTGCGCGCCCAGGAAATCGCCCTGGAGAACAAGCTGCCCATGATCCACCTGGTGGAATCCGGCGGCGCAAACCTGCTCTATCAGGCCGAGATTTTCGTCGACGGCGGGCGCAGCTTCGCCAATCAGGCGCGCCTCAGCGCGGCGGGCATTCCCCAGATCGCCGTGGTGCACGGCTCGTCGACCGCTGGCGGCGCCTATCTGCCCGGCATGAGCGACTATGTCGTGCTGGTGCGGAAGAAGTCGAAGATCTTCCTGGCGGGTCCGCCGCTGGTGAAGGCGGCCATCGGCGAGGACGCCGACGAGGAAGAGCTGGGCGGCGCGGACCTCCATGGCGAGGTGACGGGCCTTGGCGAATATGTCGCCGAGGATGACGCCCAGGCGCTCGCCTATGCCCGCGAGATCATGGACAAGCTCAACTGGGACGCCGCGACGCCGGCCTTCGAGGGGCCAGGCCCGAAGTTCGACGCCGAAGAGCTGATGGGCGTCGTGCCCGCCGACGACAAGTCGCCCTTCGACGTCAAGGACGTCATCGCCCGGATCGTCGACGCCTCGGACTTCCTGGAGTTCAAGGCGCGCTACGGGTCCGAGACCGTGTGCGGTCATGCGCGTATCGGCGGGCGGCTGGTCGGTCTGATCGGCAATAACGGGCCGATCCAGCCGGAAGGCTCCACCAAGGCCGGTCAGTTCATCCAGCTCTGCGACCAGTCCAATACGCCGATCGTCTTCCTGCAGAACACCACCGGCTACATGGTCGGCTCCAAGGCCGAGCGCGAAGGCGCGGTCAAGCACGGCTCCAAGATGATCCAGGCGGTCGCCAATGCGCGGGTTCCCAAGATCACCATCGTGCTGGGCGGCAGCTTCGGGGCGGGAAACTACGGCATGTGCGGACGCGGCTTCGATCCCCGCTTCATCTTCGCCTGGCCGACCGCGCGAACCGCCGTCATGGGCGGCGCCCAGGCGGCCAAGGTCATGGAGATCGTCACCCGCGCCAAGAACGCCCGGGCCGGCATCGAGACTGACGAGGGCGGCTTGCAAGCCATGTCCGACATGATCGAGCAGAGCCTGACCGAGCAGAGCCACGCCCTGTTCGGAACCGCGCGGCTCTGGGATGACGGCATCATCGATCCGCGCGACACGCGCTTCATCCTGATCGAAGCCCTCAATATCTGCGCGGAAGCCGACGCGCGCACCCTGAAACCCAACACGTTCGGCGTGGCGCGGCTTTGATGGGATTATCGGATATCGCTTTTTCCTCCCCCGCTTGCGGGAGAGAGGCACGCCGAAGGGGCGGTGGGGGGATCGCTCCAGCCCTGGCGGCGACTGCATCCTGCCGCACCACCCCACCCCGGCCCTCCCCTCAGGGAGGCCGCTGCGCACCGGCCTGCCAGGTCCGGATCAATCTAAAAGGTGCGAGCCACATCTTACCAATGATCGACGGCCACCGCCGCTCCCCCTCCCCCTCGGGGGAGGGCCGGGGTGGGGGGATGCGCCCCCTCCAAGGAAAGGAGTGACCCATGCAGTTCACCCCCGAGCACGAAGCCCTGCGCGACACGGTGGCGAAATTCGTCGCCAACGAGATCAATCCGTATGTGGATGAATGGGAGGCCGCCGGTCAGTTCCCGGCCCACGACCTGTTCAAGAAGATGGGCGATCTTGGCCTTCTGGGCCTGCGCTGGCCGGAGAAGTATGGCGGGGCGGGGCTGGACATGTCCTACGCCGCCGTCATGGCCGAGGAGCTGGGTCTCATCGATTGCGGCGCGGTGCCCATGGCGATCGGGGTTCACACCGACATGTGCACGCCGGCTCTGGCGCGCTTCGGTTCCGATGCGCTGTGCCAGGAGTTCCTCGCGCCCTCCATCGCTGGCGACTATGTGGGCTGTCTCGGCGTGTCAGAACCCGGCGGCGGGTCTGACGTGGCGGCGGTCAAAACCTTCGCGAAGTCCGATGGCGATGATTACGTCATCTCCGGCTCGAAGATGTGGATCACCAACGGGCTGCAGGCCGACTGGTGCTGCCTGCTCGCCAACACCAGCGAAGGCAAGCCCCACGAGAACAAGTCCCTGATCATCGTGCCCATGGATACGCCGGGCATCGAGAAGCAGAAGATCCACAAGATCGGCATGCACGCCTCCGACACCGCGCAGCTTTTCTTTGACGAGGTGCGGGTGCCCAAGGCCAACCGGATCGGGGATGAAGGCGCGGGCTTCCTCTATCAGATGCTGCAGTTCCAGGAGGAGCGCATCTATGGCGCGGTGTCGTCGCTCAAGGCGCTGGACAAGCAGATCGACCTGACCATCGAGTACACCCGCGAGCGCAAGACTTTCGGCACGCCGCTGCTGGACAATCAGACGATCCATTTCCGTCTGGCCGAGCTGCGCACCGAAGTCGAGCTGCTGCGCTCGCTGACCTATCGCTGCATCGAGGATTTCATCAACGGCAAGGACGTCACCAAGCTGGCCTCCATGGCAAAGCTGAAGACGGGGCGTCTCAGCCGGGAGGTGTCCGACACCTGCCTGCAATACTGGGGCGGCATGGGCTATACCGCCGACAATCCGATCAGCCGGGCTTTCCGCGACGGGCGCCTGATCTCCATCGGCGGCGGCGCGGACGAGATCATGCTGGGCATCATCGCCAAGCTGGAAGGCACGCTGCCCAAGCGCAAGCCGCAGGGCCCCGCCGGCAATGCCTGACACGCTGCTCATCGAACGCCGGGCCGGGGTCAGCCATGTCACGCTGAACCGGCCGGAGAGCCGCAACGCCATGAGTCTGACCATGGTGGACGAGCTCATCGCGGCCCTGCGCGCCGCCGAAGAGGCCGGTGACCGGGCGATCGTTCTGCGCGGCGCCGGCGGGCATTTCTGCTCCGGCGGCGACATCAAGGACATGGGCGCGGCGCAAGGCGCGGAGACCGTCGCAGGTGTCGATCCCATCGCGAAGGTCAACGCCCGGTTCGGCGAATTGTGCGCGGCTTACGCCTCCACCGGTCTGCCGGTCGTGGCGGTGGTTGAGGGCGCGGTCATGGGCGGCGGCTTCGGCCTGGCCTGCGTGGCCGATCTGGTGATCGCTTCGCAGACCGCCGTGTTCCGATTGCCTGAGACGGGGCTGGGTCTGGTTCCCGCCCAGATCGCGCCGTTCCTGGTCGAGCGGCTGGGCTTTTCCGAAGCCAAGCGCCTGGCGGTCACCGGCGGCAAGATTGATGCGAGCGAGGCGCTGAAGCTGCGCCTGGTTCACGATGTTCAGGCTACGGAGAAACTCGATGAGGCGCTGGACGCGGCGCTCGCCCAGATCCGCAAAGGCGCGCCGGAGGCCATCGCCGCCACCAAGGTTCTGATCCGCCGCGCGCGGCTGGAAGATCCAGCCTCGCTCGTCGATGACGCGGCCGCAGTCTTTGCGAAAGCTGCCCGCGGCCCTGAGGGCGCGGAAGGCATGACGGCGTTCCTGGAAAAGCGGCCTGCGAAATGGGTGGGGTGATGGACGGTCTCGCGCAATACCCCACCCCGGCCCTCCCCTCAAGGGGAGGGAGGGGTGTCCAACCGCCGGAGGCTTCTCGTTCGATCCACCGATGCGGGCCGCTTGATTGTCAGTCCGCCGACGGCGCCGTCTCGTCCCCCTCCCCCTCGGGGGAGGGCCGGGGTGGGGGGCGGCTATGAACCTGCGCCCCTTCAAATCCATCCTCGTCGCCAATCGCGGGGAGATCGCGCTTCGGGTGATCGAGACCGCCAGGTCTCGCGGGCTGACGGCCATCGCGGTCCATTCCGATGCCGACGCGGACATGCCGTTCGTGCGCGCCGCGGACAAGTCGGTCTGCCTCGGGCCTGCGCCGGCTGCGCAGAGCTATCTGGATGCTCACAAGGTCCTGGACGCGGCCAGGCGCACGGGCGCCGAGGCGATCCATCCCGGCTATGGCTTCCTGTCGGAGAACGCCGCCTTCGCCCGGGCGGTGATCGAAGCGGGTCTGGTCTGGATCGGTCCGCCGCCGCAGGCCATCGAGACCATGGGCGACAAGGCGAAGGCCAAGGCGCTGATGCTGGACGCTGACGTGCCGTGCCTTCCCGGCTGGCAGGGCGAGGATCAGTCAGCGGAGAACCTCAAGGCACAGGCGGACCAGATCGGCTATCCCTTGCTGATCAAGGCGGTCGCCGGTGGCGGCGGGCGCGGCATGCGGGTGGTGCGTTCGGGCGCAGAGTTTGAAGAGGCGCTGGCCTCCGCGCGACGCGAGGCGAAGTCGGCCTTCGGCGATGACGCGGTGCTGCTGGAAAAATTCGTCGAGCGCTGCCGCCATGTGGAGATCCAGGTCTTCGCCGATGGTCACGGGACCACCATCCACCTGGGCGAGCGGGACTGTTCGGCCCAGCGCCGCCGCCAGAAGGTGATCGAGGAAGCGCCCTCGCCGGCGCTCGACATGAAGCTGCGAGCGCGCATGGGCGTCGACGCGGTTCGGGCGGCGCAGGCCGTGGGCTATGTGGGCGCCGGGACGGTGGAGTTCCTGCTGGACGATGACGGCGCCTACTATTTCCTCGAGATGAATACCCGCCTGCAGGTGGAACATCCGGTCACGGAGGAAGTCACAGGCGAGCCGCTGATCTGGATGCAGCTTGAGGCAGCCATGGGCGCCCCGCTCCAGCTCAAGCAGGAGGACGTCTACTGGCGTGGCCACGCCATCGAGGCGCGCCTCTACGCCGAAGATCCCGACAACGATTTCGCGCCCCAGTTCGGGACCGTCGCGGACTTCGATCTGGCGGCTCCGAATTATCGCGAGCGCATCGATCATGGCGTGGAGAGCGGCGACGTCATCGGGACCGATTACGACGCCATGGTCGCCAAGTTCATCGCCTGGGCGGAAACCCGCGAGGAGGCGATCGACCGCCTGCGCGACAGCCTGAAAGCCAGGCCGTTGCTGGGCGTGAAGACCAATCGCGACTTCCTTCTGCGCCTGCTGGACAGCGAGACTTTCCGCAAGGGCGAGGTGACGACGGACGATCTGGACCAGTGGGCGGCGGACAAGACCGGGCCGTTCGCGCCGCGCACAAGTGCGGACGAGGCGGTCATCCTGGCCGTGCTGATGATGGCGCGCGCGCCGGCGGGCGTCATGCGTTCAGCCTCGGTCAGGGCGTTCGAGCTGAACCTTGAGATCGACGGTGAGCTGCAGATCGTTCCGGTGCGCCAGAGCGGACCGGACGCCGTGACGGTGGCGCTGGCCGACCGCGAGGCGGAGGCGGTCAATCTGGGTCTGGACGGCTCGAAGGTGACCTGGCGCCTGGACGGCGTGGCGCGCCGGGATCGGGCGATCCAGGCCGCCGACGGCGCCTGGTGGGTCAGCGTGGACGAGACGCTCGCCTGCATTCGCGAAGCTTCGCCCGGGGCTGATGACGCAGGCGCTGATCCGTCAAAGGTCGTCGCGCCGGTCTCCGGCGCGGTGGCGGCGGTGAATGTGAAGCCGGGCGATGCGGTGAAGGCCGGCGACGTGGTCGCCGTCATGGAAGCCATGAAGATGGAGATGCGCCTGACAGCCGGGGCCGATGGAACGGTCGCGGCCGTCAATGTCCAGGCGGGCGGTCAGGCGCCGGGCGGATTTGTGCTGATCGAACTTGATTTGGGAAGCGAGGATCAGGCTCATGGATAAGGCGGTGCTCACCTGCGCGCTCAACGGCGTGCTGACGAACCCGAAGACCCATCCCGTCCCGGTCACGCCGGAAGAGATGGCGAGAAGCGCGCGCGAGGCCTTCGACGCCGGCGCCAGCGTCATGCATGTCCACTACCGAATGCAGGAGCCGGATCACGGCGGCTTTCCCAGCTGGGACCCGGACGTGGCCGGCGCCATCGTGGAGGCGATCCGCGACGCCTGTCCCGGCGTCATCATCAACTCCACCACAGGCGTGGTGGGCCGGGACGTCTCCGGACCTGTGGCGTGTGTGAAGCGGGTGAAGCCGGAGATCGCCGCGTGCAACGCCGGCTCGCTGAACTATCTCAAACTCAGAAGCAATGGCGACTGGGCCTGGCCGCCGATGATGTTCGACAATCCGGTGGAGAAGATCCAGGAGATGATCGACGCCATGAACGAGGTCGGCGCGCACCCGGAGTTCGAATGCTTCGACGTGGGCATCGTGCGCTGCGTGAACATGTATATCGAGAACGGCATGGCGCCGGCGGCCCACTACAATTTCGTCATGGGCGTGGCCTCGGGCATGCCGGTGGACGCCACCCTTCTGGAGCTTCTGCTGGGCTACAAGCGTGAGGGCGATCCCTGGCAGACGACGCTGATCGGCCGTCAGGAAATCTGGCCGGTCCATCAGCGCACCGCGGAGCTGGGCGGCATGCTGCGCACGGGCCTGGAAGACACGTTTTATCTACCCGACGGGGAACGCGCGTCGGGCAATGGCCAGCTTATCGAAGCGCTGGCGGCCTGCGCCCACAGGGCCGGGCGCGAGGTGGCGTCGCCGGACGAGGCGCGCGCGATCATGGGATTGGCGCATTAGGGGAGGAGACCCGACATGGAGGCGACCGCCAGCGACTTGCCAAGGCTTGGGCCGGACCAGCTGTTTCCGTCCACGCCGGCGAGACTGTTGCACCAGGCTGAGACCCGCGGGTCTGCGGCGGCCTATTGCGTCCATGACGGGTCAGGCTGGAAAGCCACGAGCTGGGCGGACTACGCCGCGGACGTGAAGAAGGCTGCCCGCGCGCTGGTGGCGCTGGGCGTGAAGCCGGACGAGACCGTGGCGATCCTGGGCTTCAACCGGCCTGAATGGACCACCATGGCCATCGCCGCGATGATGACCGCGGCCCGTCCCGCCGGGGTCTACTGGACCAGCGCCCCGCCGGAGATCGCCTACATCCTCCAGCACTCCGAAGCCCCGGTCTATCTGGTGGAGACTGAAGAGCACGTGGAGCAGGCCCTGAAGCTCAAGGCCGAATGCCCGGCGTTGGAGCACATCATCGTCATGGAAGGCTCGGCCGGGGATCATCCCGACGTTCTGTCCTGGAGCCAGTTCCTGTCGCTCGGCGTCAGCGATCATGAGGACGCGGTGTCTGAACGCCTGCGCGCCATCAACGAGCAGACCATCGGCACGCTGATCTACACCTCCGGCACGACCGGGCCGCCCAAGGCGGTCATGCTGACCCACGGCAATCTGGCGTGGTCGTCCTCCATGCTGTGCGAAATGTTCGACTCCCGGCCCGGCGACCGGACCCTGTCCTACCTGCCCATCGCACACGTGGCCGAGCAGCAGTCGAGCGTCCACAACCACTGCACCTCCGGGGCGACCATGTATTTCGCCCGCTCCATGGAGCAGCTGGCCGAGGACCTGCAGAGCTGCAAGCCGACCGTGTTCTTCGGCGTGCCCCGGGTCTGGGAGAAGATGCACGAGACGCTGCGCTCGCGGCTGTCAGAGGCGACCGGGACCAAGGCGAAACTCGCCGCTTGGGCCATGAAGACCTCGAAGGAGTGGCATCGCCTGACCATGGACGGCAGGAGCCCGGGGCCGCTCCTGAACCTGCAGAAATCCCTCGCAGACGCCCTGGTGCTGAAGAAGATCAAGGCCGCGCTGGGGCTGGACGAGTCCCGCCTGCTGATCTCGGGCGCGGCGCCGATCTCCCAGGAGGTGTTGTGGTTCTTCGCCGGGCTCGATCTGGTCCTCTATGAAGGCTACGGCCAGTCCGAGACCAGTGCGCCGACCGCCTTCTCCCGGCCCGGCGCAGTGCGTTTCGGCTCGGTCGGCAAGATGATCCCGCACATGGAGGCGCGCATCTCTGAAGAGGGCGAGCTACAGGTGCGCGGGGCGAACGTCTTCGCCGGCTACATGAAGAACAACGAGGCGACCGAGAACACCTTCACCCGCGACGGCTGGATGAAGACCGGCGACGTGGTGCGCATGGACGAGGACGGCTTCGTCTACATCACAGGGCGGATCAAGGACATCATCATCACCTCGGGCGGCAAGAACATCACGCCGGCCAATCTGGAAACCGACCTGATGAACGCACCCCTGATCGAACATGCGGTCGTTGTGGGCGATGCCCGGCCCTATCTGACCGCGCTGGTGACCCTGTCGCCGGATGCGCTGGCCGACTGGTGTGCGAAGTCCGGGGTCTCGCCGGACGAGGCGCGCGAAAGCGAGGCGCTGCTCGCTGAGATCCAGACGGCGGTCGACAAGGTCAACGCCGACTACGCCCGGGTTGAGAACATCCGCAAATTCCGCGTCCTTAAACAGTCTCTTAGTGTTGAGAACGGGGAGCTGACGCCGACGCTGAAGGTTCGTCGTAACGTGGTGACCGATCGCAACAAGGCGCTGGTGGACGAGATGTATGCCAAGTCCGACGACTGAAGGCGGAGCAAGCAAGGCTGAGGCGCCGGCCCGGTTCGACGCCGTCATCATCGGAGCCGGGTTCGCAGGGCTCGCCATGGGCCGCCAGCTCAAACAGGCCGGCATGGAGAACTTCGTCATCCTGGACCGCGCCGACGGCGTCGGCGGGGTGTGGCGGGCGAACACCTATCCCGGCGCGGCCTGCGACGTGCCCAGTCATCTGTACTCCTTCTCCTTCTTTCCCAACCCGGACTGGAGCCGGAAATACTCGCCCCAGTCCGAGATCCTGGCCTATCTGGAACGGGCCGCGGACGCATTCGGCCTGCGCGCTCACCTGCATGTCCGCCAGACCGTGACGGCGATGAAATTCTATTCCGGAGACGGCCTCTGGAAGCTCAAGCTCGCCTCCGGCCGCGTGATCGAGGCGCGCGTGGTGGTCAGCGCCGTGGGCCAGCTGGCTGAACCGGCCTGGCCTGAGATCAAGGACAGCCATGTCTTTGAAGGCCCCATGATCCACTCGGCCCAGTGGAATGACGGCGTTGATCTGTCGGACAAGCGCGTGGCGGTGGTCGGCAATGCGGCGAGCGCCATCCAGCTGCTGCCGAAACTGTCGGAGCAGGCGCGCGCGCTGACGATCTTCCAGCGCACGCCCAACTGGGTCATCGACAAGCCCGATCGCCGCTTTACGAAGGTCGAGCGCTGGCTGTTCAGAAAGCTGCCCTGGTGGCGCCGACTCTACCGGCGGATCAGCTTCCTGATCCATGAAAGCCGGTACTCGGCCTTCGTGAAGAACTCCATCGCCAGCGACTGGACACGGTGGCGGCTGAAGGTCCGCCTGAAAAAGGCCGTGAAGGACCCGGTCCTGCGCGAGATGCTCACGCCGGACTATCCGCCGGGCTGCAAGCGGATCCTTCTATCCAATGACTATTTCGACGTGGTCCAGAAGCCCCATGTGCGCCTGGTGGCTCGCCGGGCGGCGCGGCTGGAGCGCGATGCGATCCTGACGCCGGACGGTGAGCGGATCGCGGCGGACGCGATCGTCTTCGCCACCGGGTTCAAGGCCACGGAGTTTCTTGCTTCCATAGACGTCATCGGGCTGGACGGCCAGACCCTGAAACAGGCCTGGGGCGCCAGCCCTGAGGCCTATCGCGGCGTGGCTGTGGCGGGGTTTCCCAACCTCTTCATGATCTACGGGCCGAACACCAATCTGGGGCATAACTCCATCATCTTCATGCTGGAGCGTCAGACCGAGTACGTCTTCAAACAGATCCGCACGATCTTCGCCGAGCGGCTGAGCGCGCGCGATATCAAGCCGGAAGCCCAGGCGGCCTACAACAAGACTGTCCAGAAAAAGCTCAAACGCACGGTCTGGGCGGCCGATTGCCCGTCCTGGTACAAGACCGAGGACGGAGTGATCACCAATAACTGGCACGGCCACGCGATCGAATTCGCCCGGACGCTCGCCAAGGACGATGAGGACGCGTGGGCGGTCTACAGGTGATCGCGCGCCCAGGCCGTCACATGCTCAAGCGCTTGATCGGCCTCCGGCAGAAGCGGGCTGAACAGCTGGAAGTCATGGAACATTTCCTCCCAGACCTCACAGCGCACGGCGACGCCGGCTTCGGTCATGGCCTTGGCGAGCCGCCGGGAGTCGTCCAGCAGGATCTCACGTGCTCCGACCTGGATCAGCGTCGGCGGCAGGCCCTGCAGGTCGGCGAACAGGGGCGAGGCGGCCGGATCTCTCGGGTCCGCGCCGTCCAGATACAGCTCGGCGCCGCGCGCCAGATAGTCCGGCTTGAGCATGGGGTCGGCCTGCGCGCAGGTTCGCGTACTGTCGCCGGAGCCGGTCAGATCGCTCCACGGCGACATCAGGTAGAGCCCGTCCGGCATGGGCCGCCCGGCGTTGCGATGGGCGATGACGCTCGCCAGCGTCAAGCCGCCGCCCGCGCTGTCGCCCGCCACCACAAGCGGACCTTCCGTTTCGCCGCGCAGCTTCGCCAGCGCATCGACCCCATCCTCGATCGCCGCGGGAAAGACGTGCTCCGGCGCCAGGCGGTAATCCGGCGCGATCGCGCGCACGTTCAGCGCTGCGGCGAGCCTGGAGACAAACGGCTTGTGGCTCTGCGGCGAACCCAGAATATATCCGCCGCCATGGAAGAACAGGACCGCGCCGGGGCCTGGTTCATCGGGGAGAACTTCCAGCGCCGGCCGGCCGGCATAGTCGATCTCGGCCACGCTCACGCCTGGCGCGGTCGGAACCCGGTCGCCGGCCTTGTCCAGACGCGCCCGGGCGTGCGCGCGCGGATTGTCCGGGCTCATCACCTTCAGGCCGGTCTGCTCGGCCATGCGCCGGGCCAGGAAGCGGCGTATCCCCAGGCCAGGCTGTTTTGATATCGTCTCGATCATGAGGGGGCTCTTCTAATGACCGTTCTGGGTACAGCGTTCACCTTGCCGTGCGGGATTTCAATCCCCAACCGGCTTTGCAAGGCGGCGATGACCGAAGGCCTGGCGGAGCCCGGCGGCCGGGCCGGCGCGCGCATCGCCCGGCTGTACCGGCTCTGGTCGGAGGGCGGGGCGGGCCTGATCCTCACCGGCAATATCATGGTGGACCGGCGCTATCGCGAGCGGCCGGCCAACATCGTGGTGGACGGCGAACAGGACGAAGCCGCCATGGCCGGGCTCGCCGCCTATGCCGAAGCCGCAAAGTCAGGCGGAAGCGTCGCCATCGCGCAGATCTCCCACGCCGGACGCCAGACACCGAAGGCGATCGCGCCGGAGCCGGTCGGGCCCAGCGCGGTGAAGGTCAAGCTGCCTGGCGGGATGTTCGGCGCGCCGCGCGCCCTGTCCTCTGAGGAGATCGGTGATGTGATCGCGCGCTTCGCGTCGACCGCGAAGACGCTGTGCGAGGCCGGGTTCGACGGGGTGCAGGTCCACGCCGCCCACGGCTATCTGATCAGCGAGTTTCTCAATCCCCTGGTCAATCAACGCACGGATGACTGGGGCGGAAGCCTTCAGAACCGCGCCCGGCTGCTGATCGAAACGGTCCGCGCCGTGCGCGCCGCGATCGGGCCGGACAAGGCGGTCAGCGTGAAGCTGAACTCCTCGGACTTCCAGAAGGGCGGGTTCAGCTTCGAAGACTGCCTGAAGGTCGTCGCCATGCTGGACGAAGAAGCCGTCGACCTGCTGGAGATTTCCGGCGGCAATTATGAACAGCCGAAGATGATGGGTCAGGAGGGTCTGGAGCCGGTCTTTGAAGGTCAGGTGCGTGAAAGCACCCGCGCGCGCGAAGCCTATTTCATGGCCTATGCGGAGGAAGTCCTGAAGACCGCGAGGACCCCGGTCATGGTCACCGGCGGCTTCCGCTCCCGCGCCGCCATGGAGGAGGCGATCGATGGCGGTGTGGCGATGGTGGGGATCGGGCGGCCGGTTTGCGTGGAGCCGGACGCCTTCGCCCGGCTCCTGAGCGGTGAGATCGACGCCCTGCCGGCGTTTGAAACGCATCTCAAGTTGGGCTCAGGCTATTTCGGTCCGGCCTCGCCCAATGACGTGATCAAGGCGGCCAACGCTTTGTCCGCCATGGCGTTCTACTATCGCAACATCATCCGCATGGGGGACGGAAAGCCGACCAGGGCGTCCATGAACCTGCTGTTCGCGCTGATCAAACACCAGATGCAGGACGCCGCCGACGCGAAGGTGATGTGAAGGCATTCCCCCTCTCCCCCATGCATGGGGGAGAGGGCCGGGGTGAGGGGGTTTGCTTTGCTGAAAGCTTGGCGACGCAGGGTGAAGCGTCACCGCCTCCACCCCTCACCCAACCCTCTCCCCTCGCGGAGGGGAGAGGGCGAAACCTGCCTTCACTGGAGACTCACCCGCAGGCGCGTTCCGCCCAGTCCGCGAAATCGCTCATGGCCTGCTCATAGCCCTCGTCATTGAGGGTTTCGTGGCGGGCCTTGGGATCAAAGCGCATGGTCGCATTGGTGAAGCGGGCATTGTAGAGCCGGGCGGCCAGCGTCTTCATGGCGGCGCCCTTGTCCGTGGCCGGATCCTCGCCGCCGGCGGCCATATGGATCGGCAGGTCCCGGCGCATATTGCGCAGGCGATGTTCGTCCGCGCCGCGTTCGGCGCCGTCGATCAGGTCGCGCCAGAGCTGGATCGTCGCCGCCTGTCCGCACAGGGGATCGTTGACGTATTTGTCCACTTCTTCGGGGATGCGCGAGAGCCAGTCGAAATCGGTGCGCGCGCCCTTGATGGACTTGCCCCAGGCCTTGAAGGCGAGCGCATCCATCCAGGTGGAGGGCGCATCGGGCTTCTTGAACAGGCTTTCGATCCCCAGCACGGCGCGCATGAGCCCGGCCCTTCCGCCCAGCGCCATGTTGGAATTCCACACGGCCAGCCCGTCGATCTCGCCGGCGCGGGCCATGGCGTGGGTCATGGCGACGACGCCGCCCATGGAATGGCCGAACACGATCAGCGGCTTGCCGGGAAAGCGCGTGCGCAGGGCGTCTTCCACCGCAAGCGCATCCTCCACCACCATGTCCCAGCCCTTGGCCGGCGCGAAATAGCCCGGTCTGGCGTCCGGCGCGGTGGTCTCTCCATGGCCGCGATGATCGTGGGCGGCGGCGGCGAAGCCGCGCGAGGCGAGATAGTCGGCGAAGCGGCCATAGCGCGCTGAATGCTCCGACAGTCCGTGATGGATCTGTATGACGCCGCGCACATCGCCGTCCGGCGCGCTGACGCGCAGGCGCAGGGATGCACCGGAGGGGCTGTTCAGGGTTTCCCCAACAAAGCTCATGACGGCGTTCTCCAAATCGAATTCATCGCTTAGCCTTACCCGGCAACATAACGAGCCTTGAGGATTTCGCCATGGCCGCGCCGGCACTTCTCGCCATCGATCAGGGAACCACGTCAAGCCGCGCGCTGGCGTTTGATCTGCAAGGACGCCTCGTCGCCAGCGCCCAGCAGGAATTCGCGCAGATCTATCCGAAATCCGGCTGGGTGGAGCACGATCCCGAAGTCATCTGGGCGACGGTCCTGACCACGGCGCGCAAGGCGTTCGAGGCGGCGGAAGGCAAGGGCTTCGAGATCGCCGCCCTCGGCGTCACCAATCAGCGCGAGACGACGCTTGTCTGGGACCGCGACACCGGCCGGCCCATCCATAACGCCATCGTCTGGCAGGACCGGCGAACAGCGGACCATTGCGCCCGGCTTAAGGCCGCCGGCGCCGAGGCGGAGGTCGCCGCCCGGGCGGGCCTGGTGCTGGACCCGTATTTCTCCGCCACCAAGCTCGCCTGGATCCTGGATGAAGTCTCCGGCGCGCGGCGCAAGGCTGAAGCGGGCAGGCTCGCCTTCGGTACGGTGGACAGCTTCCTGCTCCATCGCCTGACCGGCGGGGCCGTCCACGCCATTGAAGCGACCAACGCCAGCCGGACCAGCCTCTACAATCTGCAGACCGCCGACTGGGATGAAGAGCTTCTGAGACTCTTCAACATCCCGCGCGCCGTCCTGCCGGAGATCGTCGACAGCGCCGGACGCTATGGCGAGACGGCGGAGTCCATCTTCGGCCGGTCCATTCCCATCACCGGCGCGGCGGGCGACCAGCAGGCCGCCGCCATCGGTCAGGCCTGCCTGTCGCCGGGCGAGATGAAGTCCACCTATGGCACCGGCGCCTTCATGCTGGTCCATACCGGCGATGAGATCGTGCGCTCTCAGAACCGGCTTCTGGCCACCACCGCCTGGCGTCTGGACGGGGAAAGCCGCTACGCGCTGGAAGGCTCGGTTTTGTCAGCCGGTGCGACCATACAATGGCTGCGCGACGGGCTGGGGATCATCGCAAGGGCGGGCGAGATCGAGGCGCTGGCCAAAGACGCTGACCCGGAGAGCGGCGTCTATCTGGTCCCGGCGTTTTCAGGTCTGGGCGCGCCGCACTGGAACCCGGACGCGCGCGGGGCGATCATCGGTCTGACGCGCGGGGCGGGACGCGCCGAGATCGCGCGCGCGGCGCTGGACAGCACCGCCTACCAGACCCGCGATCTGCTCACCGCCATGGCCGCCGACGGGGTGTCGGTCGCCGCGCTGAAAGTCGATGGCGGCATGGCGGTCAATGACGCGCTGGTCCAGCGTCTGGCCGATCTGTGCGCGGTGGAGGCGGTGCGCCCGGAGAATCTGGAGAGCACGGCCTGGGGCGCGGCCTTCCTTTCGGGGCTGGGGGCGGGCCTGTTCTCGAGCATCGAGGATGCGCGCAAGGTCTGGCGGGCCGAGCGCAGCTTCAAGCCGGCGCTGGGCGAAGCCGGACGCGCCCGTCTCCTCGCTGGCTGGGACGCGGCGGTGAAACGGGTGCTTTAGGCCCCTGCGACCTCCCGCCGCCTCGCCCGCGCGGACGGGATCGGGCAAAAGCCTTACATGTCTTATGGATTTCCCCCGGCGCGTTCGCGCAAGTCCACCCTGCTGCGCTTCGCTGAAGCGCGCAGCCCGCGCTACACCAGCTATCCTACCGCTCCGCACTTCCATGAAGGCGTGACGGGACAGACCTATGCGAACTGGCTGGAGCAGCTCGATCCGGCCGCGCCGGTCTCGCTCTACCTCCATGTGCCCTATTGCCGAAGCCTGTGCTGGTATTGCGGCTGCAACACCCGGGCGACGACGCGGGATGAGCCGGTGGCGGCTTATCTCCTGCGCCTGCTCGCCGAGTTGCGGCTGGCAGCCGATCGCCTGCCGTCGCGCATGACGGTCTCCCATCTGGCGCTGGGCGGGGGCACGCCCGCGATCCTGAAGCCCCATCAGCTGGACGAGCTTATGGCCGCCGTGCGCGCCCGGTTCGACTTCGACGCCGACGCAGAGCTCTCCATGGAGATCGACCCGCGCCATTTCGACGCCGAGGACGCGGCGGCATTGGCGCGCAACGGCTTCACCCGGGCGAGCACAGGGGTGCAGAGCTTTGATCCGGCGGTGCAGGCGGCGATCAACCGCATTCAGCCCTTCGAGATGGTGCGCGACGCCTTCGACCTGCTGCGCGCCGAGGGCGTCACGAAGATCAACGCCGACCTGATCTATGGCCTGCCCAAGCAGACTGTCGAAAGCGCACGGGCCAGTGCGGAGGCGGCGGCCGCCCTCGATCCGGACCGTCTGGCGGTGTTCGGCTACGCCCACGTGCCGCACATGAAGAGCCATCAGAACCTGATCCTCGAACAGGACCTGCCCGACGCGCCCACGCGGATCGATCAGGCCGACGCCATGGACGAGGCGCTGGTACGCTGCGGCTATCGCCGGATCGGCATCGACCACTACGCCCGGCCCGATGATCCCATGACCGTCGCGCTGGACGCCGGAACGCTGAAGCGGAACTTCCAGGGCTACACGACCGACCGCGCCGACACGCTGATCGCGCTGGGCGCGTCGGCGATCGGCGATACGCCGTCGGGCTATGTCCAGAACATCGCCGATGTGCGCAGCTGGATGGCGGCGGTGGAGGCGGGACGCCTGCCCATCGCGCGCGGCGTCGAGGTGACGGCGCAAGACGCCCTGCGCCGCGCGATCATCGAGCGGATCATGACCGATCTGACGGTCGACGTGGACGCGGTCGCGGCGGTGTATGGACTGCCCGCGCCGGACTTCGACACGATGGAGCTGGAAGCCGCCGGGATCGTCGCGCGCGAAGGCTCGGTCCTGCATGTGAACCCGGACTTCAAGCCGCTGGCGCGTCTGGCCGCCGCCGCGTTCGATGAGCGCCTCGCGACCGGCCCGGCCCGGCACTCGGTCTCGGTCTAGCGCCTGAATCCGGCTTCGGAAATGAACAGACGGCCGGTATGGCGCCGCGCGTTGCGCTCATTGCCGTGATAGCTGCCGACCCAGATGCGGTACTGTCCTGAGACGGCGTCGCGGATGCGGATGCCCGGGGCCAGACCGTCATTGTCATCGTTGCAGAGAAAGGGCCCCTGCGGCGGCTCGATCGCCATGGTCATGTCTCCGGACGCGCCGGCGATGTAGACGTACAGGTCGCGGGGATTGTCACCTGCTGTGAAGGTCAAGACCAGGTTCGGGTCTGCGTCAGCCCAGCCGGCGCATCCTCGCCGCCCAATATTGCGCAGGCGCAGCGTGCCGCCCGACTCCACATCGGTCACGAACGGCGCCGGCGTAAAGCCGCTCGCCAGCTCCAGCGGGCCGGAGGGTTCGGCCTGGGGCTCTGCAAGATCTGGCGCGTAGGGCGTTGCGCCGGCTTCGGGCGGATTGAGGACCGCCTCATCAATGATCACGGTAAGATTGGCGACGTGGCGGGACAGCTCGGCGTTGGGGCCTAACGTGAAGAATTCTTCGTAGGCGGCCTGCGCCGCCTCCCAGTCGCGCAGGCCCATATACGCCTCGACCCGAAGCGCGGCGAGGCGGGGATTGTCGGCGCCAAGAAGGGCCTGAGCGCTCTGCGCATAGTCCAGCGCCGCCTGGGCGTCGCCGCCATAGAGTTCGCGCAATCCCTGCTCATACTGGGCCCTGGCGCGCGCCTCGTCCGCCGACGTTTGCGCAGCGGCGCTTGAGACGCATGCGAGCATCAGGACAGACAGGACGCAGAACAGCGCGCCAAGGATTCTTAAGACCATCCATCGCTCCTGCGATCTGGCGCGCAGGACGCGACGCCTTTCTTTTTGTTCAGCTTTCAGTACACAATCGCCGGGCCTATCTCAAGGAGTCCGCCTTGCTGTTGAAGTCGTCTCGTCTCGCCCTGTCTGTCTGCGTGTTCGCAGCCAGTTTCGCCAGCGCCTCCTACGCCCAGGATGATTTCTGGGCCGGCGGCGCCGTTTCCGCCGACATGGCGCCGCTCCAGGCGGCCTACGAGCGCGCGACGTCTGCGGTCGACGGCGATGAAATCCGGACTCTTCTTCGCCTTGGCGTATCGGTTGATCATCGTGACGACGCCGGGCGGACAGCTCTGTGGTATGCGGCGCGCGCCGGCGAGACCAAGCTTATCGCAGAACTGCTCGCCGATGGCGCCGACCCCAGCCTTTCAGACCGCGACGGGGCCTCTGCGCTGCACCTTGTTTCGAACGCCGCCGCAGCCCTCGGAGCCGCTGACCAGCTTGTGTCCTACGGTGCGGATATCAATGCACAGGACCACACCGGCGCAACGCCGCTCCTGCTGGCGATGAGGGCGAATGCGGAGCTCATCTGGGCGGAGTGGTTTCTGGCGCGCGGCGCCGATCCCTTCATTCCCGACGCGAGCGGCGATCGAGCCGCCAGTCTGATCCGGACACGTCTGAACGAGGCGCCGTCTAGGGCTGAATCGTCTCAGCCGCAGGCGGCGCAGGACCGCAGCCTGCTGCGCAGCGCATTGAGCCTCGGCGTGGCGGCCTATGCCGGGACCGAAGCGGGCCTCGTGACGGACATTGTCGCAGATGTCGCGCTCGGCGATCGCGGTCAGGGCGGCTCTGGCTCTTCGGCGTCCGGGGCGTCACGAGAGGCGCCTGTCCGCGCCCGCGTCGCCTGGCTGCTCGCTGCGGCGGAGGCCGGGTGCGGCTCCCCGGGGGCTTCGATCGAAGAGTGCCCGGCGGGACGGCCGGTCACGGCGGCGACGCTTCGTGCGCTTGAGATACCGGATACCGAAGGCGCCACGGACTGGGGTTTTGCGCCCTAGACCGACTCAGACCGCCTCGAACCCGCCGCCATCGCGGCGCTTCACCGCAAACACCTCACGCAGGACGTCTTCGCTCAGCGCTTGCTCAGGCGGGCCGTCGGCGATGAGGCGGCCCTGATCCAGCACCACGATCCGGTCGGCATAGCGTTCGGCCAGCGCCAGATCGTGGCTGGCGATGATGACGCCGGCCCCGCGCAAGGATTCCTCGCGCAGGATTTCCATGGCGTCGAGCTGGTGGCGCGGATCGAGCGCGGCGCAAGGCTCGTCGGCGAGGATCAGGTCGGCGCGGGTGGCCAGGATGCGCGCCAGATTGGCCCGCGCCTGCTCCCCGCCGGACAGACGCCTGACGCCCTCATGGCGCAGATGCTCCACATCGGCGCGCCTCAGGGCGTCGTCCACGGCCTCCCGGTCGGCGGCGGGCAGGCGGTCATAATGACGCCCGCCCCAGGCATGGCGGCCGAGCGCGGCGAGCTCCTGCACCGGGATCAGCCAGGCGGCCTGATAGATCTGCGGCAGATAGGCGATGCGCCGCGCGCGGATGAGGCTCGGGATGCCGGCGGGCGCTTCGCCGTCGATCAGCACCTCGCCAGAGTCCGGATCGAGCCGGGAGGAGGCGATCAGGATCAGCGTGCTCTTGCCCGCCCCGTTCGGGCCCACGAGCGCGACGACCTCGCCGCCCTCCACCGACAGCGAGACATCGCTCAGCACGGTCTTGCCGCCGAGCGTGTGAGTGACGTGTCTAAGGTCCAGCAGGCTCATGCGCCCAGCCTCGCGCTGCGTGCGGCGATCCATATGAAGGCCGGCGCGCCTATGAGAGCCGCCGCCACGCCCAGGCGCAATTCCTGGTCCAGCGGCGCGACCCTGAGCGCCGTGTCGGCGAGCAGCAGGATCAAGCCGCCGAGCAGCGCGCCGGGCACGATCACGCGGGCCGGATCATGGTTCACGAAGGGCCGCATCAGGTGCGGCGCGACGATGCCGACAAAGCCGATGACCCCAGCCACGGCCACTGAAGCTCCGGTCAGCAATGCAGCCCCGGTCACGATCAGCAGGCGCGTGCGCGCCACGTTGGCGCCCAGGGTCTCCGCGGTCATCTCGCCCAGGGTCAGGGCGCGCAGGCCCGGCGCAGCGAGCGCGATCAGACCGGCTCCGGCGATCCAGAACGGCGCGGCGAAGGCCAGATCGATCGCCGAGCGATTGGCCACCGAGCCGAGCATCCAGGTGATCAGGTCGGACAGGGCGAACGGGTTGGGCGCCAGATTTATGGCGAGCGCGGTCAGCGCTCCGGCGAAGCTGGACAGGCCGACGCCGGTCAGGATCAGCTGGACCGGGCTGATCCGGTCCGCGCCCGCGACGGCGAGCACCGCCGTGGCCAGCAGGGCGAACACGATGGCCAGAACCGGCGCGGCGAAGGCGCTGATCGCGGCGAGGCCGAAATAGATGGCGATCACCGCGCCCAGCGCCGCGCTCGCCGAGACGCCCAGCACGCCGGGGTCAGCGAGCGGGTTCCTTAACAGGCCCTGCAGCGCCGCGCCGCTGGCGCCCAGCGCTGCGCCGGTGCAGAAGGCGGCGAGCGCGCGGGGCAGTCGGATCTCCCAGATTATGACGCGTGCACTGTCAGAACCGGTCAGCGTCAGGCCGCCGAGCGTTTCCCCCAGACCCATGGGCGACGTCCCGGCGAGCAGGGCCAGAAGCAGCGCGGCGAGGCTGGCCGCGGCGAGCGCCGGGGTGACCGCGATCCGGCTCATGGCGCGGCCTCACCGGGCGCGATGGCCGTTGCGGTCAGGGCGGCGTTCGCATGCTCGCGGATGCGCCGGGCGGCGGCGGCGAGAGTCCAGCTGGAGCAGGACACATCCGCACCGTCCAGCTCGATCCGGGTCGAGCGTTCGAACAGGTCCTGGAAGACCGGGTGGCGGCCCATGGACCAGCTGTCGACCGGCGCGCTGGCGCCGTCGAAAAAGGCGGTGACGACCAGATCGGGCTCCTGATCGATCAGGCCTTCCAGCGGGAGGCTGCGCCAGCCCGCCGCGCCGTCCCGCGCGGCGGCGTTCTCGAAATTCGCCGCCTGAAGCAGGGCGTCGATCATGGTGCCGGACCCGGCGGTGACGCCGGAGGGGGTCATGTAGAGGGCCGACAGGCGCGGGCCGTCATCGGCGGCGGCCAGGTCAGCCTCCATCTGGGCGATCAGAACCTCGCCGCGGTCAGGATGGCCAATCGCGTCGGCGGCCCGGCGGACCATGGTGCGCACGGCGTCAAAGTCGTTCGCATAGCCCAGATCATGCACATCCACGCCCAGCCGCGCGAAATAGCCTCGTGCCCGCGCGCCGCCGCCATAGCTGCGAACCACCAGATCGGGATCGAGCGCCAGCACGTCTTCAGCCGCGTCGCGCACGCGCGGCAGGCCCGCCGCGCGCTCGCGCAGGGCTGAATGGGCGTCGCCGGCCTGGACCGAGACCGCCAGGATCTGGTCCGGGTCGGCGAGCGCCAGCACGTACTGGTCGGCGCAATAGTCCAGCGAGACCACGCGCGGCGCGTCCTGACCGGCGCCGCCGCCGGTCAGGAGCGCGAGGGCAAGAAGGCCGGCGCCAAGACCCATCAGCGCGCCTCCGGCCGCCAGCGCAGCCCGATCGTCACCGCGCGCGGGGCGCCGGCGAAGGAGGCGGGCTGTTCATAGGTCTCATCCAGCAGGTTGGTCGCCGACAGGAAAAGCTGTGCGCTGTCGCCCAGATCCAGCGTGCCGGTCAGGTCCACGGTCTGATATCCGTCGATAATCTGGCCTGAGGCGATGAAGAAGCCGGCGTCGTCATAGGTCACGTCGCGGCGCTCGCCCACATGGTTGTAGCGCACGGTGAGGGCCGCGAAATCGCTGGGCCGGACCACCGCGCGCGCCGACCAGGCGTGCCCGGGCCGGCGCTGCAGCCGGGCGCCGGTGTCGGCGTTGATCGCGTCGGTATACGTGTAGTCTGCGGCCAGGGTGAGCGCGTCGATGGGCGTCCATTCCGCATAGGCTTCCCAGCCGGACAGATCGGCCTGGCCGATATTCCGGTTGGTCCCTGTGAAGGTGGTGAAGTCGAACACGTTTTCGATCAGATTCTCCACCGCGCCGTCATACCAGGCCGCGCCGAACGCGACGGTCTCAAGCGTCGTATCGAAGCCGATCTCGACCGTCTCGCCCTCTTCCGGTTCCAGGTCCGGATTGGGCGTGACGAAGGCCGAGCTGGCGAAGCGTTCCGACAGGGTCGGCGCCTTGAAGCTCGTGCCATAGCTTGCGCGCAGGCGCGTGGAGAGCGCGGGCAGGGCGTAGACCGCCCCGATATTGCCCGTCGTCTGGCCGCCAAAGGCTTCGTAATCGTCGTACCGGGCTGAAGCGGTGACCGTCAGCGCCTCGGTCAGGCCGCCCTGGACTGCGGCGTAGAGCGAGACGGTGTCTTCGGAAACGCTCAGCGGATTATTGAAGGCGGTGTCGGTGTCGATGCGCTCATCCTGCCAGTCGAGTCCGGCGCTGATCAGCGGGTCGATCAGGACATCGGCGCCCCGGGGGCGCCAGGCAAGGCTCGCCTGGGCGAAGTCGCGCTCGGCCTCGTAGGTGTCGGTGATCGCCGCCCCGTCGAGGCTTTCCAGATCATAGATCACCTGCCCGCCCCGTATCCGGGTCTCCAGCGCGCCGTTCGGCGTCGCCCCGTGAAGACCCAGAGCCCAGAGCGTCTGGTCATCGCGCGTCTCGAGGTCAGGATCGTCGGCGCGCTGGAAGCCGGTCGGTCCGCCGGAGAAGGTGTCGAACTCCGACACCGCTTCACGGCGGCGGATGAGGGCGTCGAGGCGGAGGCTGTCGGTCAGGTCGATCTCGCCACTGGCGGTGATCACGTCGACGCTGGCGCCGTCCGGGTCGCCGGTCGCCGTGGCGATGCGGGCCGGCGTGACGTCATAGCCGTCGCTCTCAAACGTCTCGGCCGTGATCACGCCGCGAACCCGCTCGCCGCCATAGCCTGCACCGGCGAGCGCCCGGATCGTGTTGAACTCGCCGACGGACGCTTCGGCGAAGGGCTGGAAGCCGGTCTCCGGGGCCGAGCGCGGCAGGATGTTGATCACCCCGCCGATGGCGTCCGAGCCATAGAGCGAGGACAGCGGTCCGCGCACGATCTCGATCCGGCCCGCATCGCCAAGCAGGTCGGAGCCGAAATTGAACACGCCCGTCGCGGTGCTGGGATCATTCAGGCGGATGCCGTCATAGAGGGCGAGCGTGTGCTTGGAGTTGGCGCCGCGGATGAAAACGCTGGTCAATGAGCCTGCCGGGCCGTTCTGCACGGCGGACACGCCTGGCTCGTCCTTCAGGAGGTCGGCGAGGGTGGCGACGCCGTCCAGTTCGATCTCCTCGCGGTCGATGATCGAGACGCTGGCGGGCAGGCGTTCAGCGGCGCTTTCCGCCCGTATCGAGGTGACGGTGATGGTGTCGGTCTGGCTGAGCGCCGGAGCGGTTAGAAGCGCAGTCAGCGCCGCGCCGGCGCAAAGGGTCGGTCTCATAAACGTGTCTCCCGTCGGCTCCGCAGCGAGCCTTGCGCAGCCGGTCAAAAGCGACGGCGCTGATCTGCGGAACAAGACGGACGCCCCACAGCGCTCACGCGCCTGATGACGTCGCTTCTGACGGAAGAGTCTTCCGCGTCCTGACGGCGTGCTCCCGCACCGCGAACGAGCGACCGCGCCGGCAGGTCTCCTGGCTTGCAGGTCATCGCCCCTATGCTGCGCCGCCTTCCCGGATCGCAGATCCAGTGGCTGTGTGGCGCTGGGCTCGCTGCTCACAGTAGCGGGGACTGCTCCGGACTTGGACGGCCAGGCCGTCCGCACCGGTATTCCCTTTTCACTCCCTCGCGGGAGAACCGTCGCGTCTGCTTGCTTAGTCGCAGGCGCAGGCGGGCGTCAAGAAAACCCTACGCCGTGAAGGGCGGTTTCTGGCGCGGCTTTTTCGCTTCGACCGCCCGGTCTTCGGCCTTGTCGGGGTAAATCAGCGAGAGCGTGGAGCCCAGCGTGTAGTAGGAGCGCAGGAAGCGGAAACCCATGTAGAGCGGCAGGATCGGCAAGAGGTCCAGCCGGCGCCAGATCGCAAGGACGACGAAGGCGAGCACGAAGGGCATGCCCAGCACCACCGCCACTACGGTGGCGAAGCCGGGGTGGCCGTACACGCCGCCGAACAGGAAAAACACGATCAGCCCGTAGATCAGCAGCGGCGTCATCATGGCCCGCCGCGCGCCATTCAGAAGCGTGAAGGGCAGCACGACATTGCCGATGATGGAGCCGTTGCGGAACAGGACCGTGCGATTATGGGCCGTCACGTGATAGAGCGAACGGAACCAGCGCGTGCGCTGCTCGCGCAGGAAGGCCACCGTGTCCGGGGTCTCGGTGTAGAATTTCGCCTTGGGGTCGGAGACCATGCGGTAGCCGAGCGAGGTCATGGCCAGCGTGATGTCGGTGTCTTCGCCGTTCATGCCCTCGGTGAAGCCGCCCGCCTCGTCCAGGGCGGCCATGCGGTAGATCACGAACATGCCCGGCAGGCCGAAAATGCCGCCGAACGCCCCGAAGCTGACCTGCACGAAGCCGTGGCGCAAAAGCACCTCGATGGCGCGCACCTTGGACAGGAGGCCTTCGCCTTCGTGGGGCAAAGGCAGGCCGCCCACCGCGCCGACCTTGCGATTGGCGAAATGGCGCATGGCGACCCGGATCGCGTCGTCGCCGATTTCGGTGTCGGCGTCGATGCGCACCACGAAGTCTTCCTCGACCAGATCAAGGCCGCGATTGAGCGCGCGCGCCTTGCCGGGAATGTCGCTGGCGTCGACGATGAAGCTGTCGATATTCGCGCACCCTGACAGCACCGCCTGCGCCAGCGCTGCGGTCTCGTCGGAGGAGCAATTCTCCATCACGATGACGCGCACCGGCCCGTCATAGCGCTCAGCGGCGCGATTCACCGCTTCCAGCGTCTGCTTGATCTGGTGAGCTTCGTTGTGAGCCGGGATGAGCACGCTGACCGGCGGGGCGAACTTGCGCCGGCGCGAGAGCATGTTTCGGATCCAGCCCAGGAAGGCCAGCTGGCCGGTCATGACCTGCTGGGCCAGGAACACGCCGGGCCCCATCCCGCCCAGAAGCGCGATGGAGCGGACATATTCGGCTTCGGCCTCGAACAGCACCGCGACCACGATGGCGATGACCGCGGCGATCAGGCCCACGGCGAAGACCAGAGCGTACTCGTAGAATTTGCCGGTCCGCAGGTTCGCAACGCCGGAGTCCACCGGAAGGCGGGCGTTGTTCAACAGGGTGTGCGGGAAGATCGCGAGCCCCGCCATCCCTACGAGGAATTGCTGGAAGTGGATGGGCCAGACGGCGTTGGCGAAGCGCCAGCTCGCCCAGCTCGCCCCGTCCACGACGGCGCAGGCGAGCGCGAACTTGAACAGGAACAGGAGCGCCAGCTTCGACCGGGTCAGCACGCCGCCATAGGCGAAGATGGCGTAGGTCAGGAAGAAGCTGAGCAGGAATGTGCGCACCGGCAGGACTTCGTTCGCCCGGTCGGCGCTGAATCCGACGAAGTCGCGCGGCAAGGTCAGGCCGAGCTGGGCCGCCATCACCTCGGGCAGCGCCAGGAGGATGATCGAGATGAACGCGAAGGCGATCAGGGCGGTGTCCTGGATCACGCGGGGCCGGGCCACCGAAACGCCCTGGGGCGCGGAGTCCACCGAGCGGAAGAAGTCCGCGCTGCGCCCCTGGGAATCCAGCTTCGCCGGCCCTGGGCCCTTGCGATCCTTGACCTTGTCAGGCCGTGGCGGCGCCGGCGGCGCCTGTGTCCCGGTCTTGTCTGTTTCGTCGAGCATGTCCGCCCCTCGCCCGAAAATCGCCTGATCCGCGCCCTAACGCGTCCCCAAACCGGGCCTAGCCTTCAGTATTAAGGAATTGTTTACCCGTGAATAGGGCGGGGTTAGGGTCGCAATTGTGGCCGTGCGGCGCCGGGAAGCGCATCAGGGGCCGAGGGGAAGACAGATGAACACCAAAACCTGGATGAGTGTGAGCGCGGCCGCCCTGGCGGTTGCTGGCGGTGCGGCGGCGGAGGCGCAGGACGGCCGGTTCGAGCTGCGGTCCGACACCATGATCGCGCGAGCCGATCCGTTCGCGCCCGACGAGGAACTGCTGACCCCGCTGGGCGCGCCGTTCGATCTGGAGACCGGGTTTGACTCCAACACCTGGGCGCGCTGGGTCCAGCCGCTGGAAGGCCGCAAGGTCCTGCGGTTTGAGCAACAGGTGCGCGTGCGCGCCTATTTCGACCGGGACGAGCTGAATTCCATCCTGCTGACGCCGCGGGTTCAATACTGGGACACCACGGCCGACAATCGCTTCCAGTTCCGCATCTACGGCGCGTATTCCCATCTCACGCGGGATGGCGACACCCAGTGGACGCGGCCTGAGACCGAGGTGCAGCTGCGCTGGCGCCCGAACGGGACCCGGACCGCGGAGACCGTCGCCCGGGTGCGTCTGAACGCCTATGATTTCGAGGACGCGGCGCTGCAGGGTCTGGACTCCACGCGCGTGCGTTATGGTCTCGAGCAGTTCTTCCGGACCGAGGACGAGTCTCTCCAGCTGCGCCTGTCGGCCTTCTTCGAGACAGCCGACGCCGACCAGGCCCGCTTCAGCTTTGAAGAGGTGCGCACGCGCGCCGAGGTCGCGTGGCGGCCTGACGACAAGACCGTGGTGATCGCCGGCCTGGACTATCGTGATCGCGATTATGACGCGGCCTTCGGCGGCGCTTTCCCTCAACCGCGCGCCGATCAGCGCTTCACAGGCGATATCCGCGTGGAGCGCGAAATCTCCGAGCGCATCACCGCCTTTGCGGCGGCGGGCTATCTGGACAATGAGTCCAACATTTCCCTGCGCGATTATGCCGGGGAGACTTTCCAGCTCGGCTTCCGCGTCGAGTTCTAGGCCTTAACTCAAAGCGTTGACATCGCCCTGCATCCGAAACGCACGCGCCTGCGTAGCGTTCACCATGCCCTGCGTCAGGGCCGAAGCCACGTCACCCGCCCCAATCTCGCCCCAATACGGCCCGCGCAAAGCCCCGTTCAGACCATGGGCGGGCCGTATTGAGGGGCGAAACCTGACAGGGTGAAAGGTCCGTTAACGCGGGAAGCGCCGCAGGGGTGGCCGAAACAGGCATTGCGTTGACCGGACAGGGGAGCTGAAGACATGAAGACCAACCGTGAATACAAGCGCCGTTTCCCATGGTTCTCCGCCTCGCTGGGCGTGATCGCCCTTGCAAGCGTGGCGACCCTGTTCGTCTCCGGCCAGCTCAACGCCGGCCAGGGCGAATTCGGTCTCTTCGTCACGCGCATGGTCGACCGGATCACGACCGCCCAGGCCGGCTTCAATCCCGAAGGCAGCCACGCCGTGACGTTCGCCGATGGCGGACAGAGCGACGGCCTCGTGGTCTCCGGTTTCCCCTCCTACGCCTCTGCAGACCTGTCTCTGGTGCGCGACCAGGAGCCGCGCGCCGTGCGTCTGGTGCTGCGCGGCGAGCAGGACGTCTCCTCCGAAGCCGTGACGGCTCTGCGCGTCACCGTGAACGGGCGCCGTGTGATGGAGCGCGTGCTGAGCCCGGGCCGGCGCGACTTCAACTGGGTCTTCGATCTGACTGAGGAGCTGGCCGGCGAGCCGGATGCCCGCGTGGCGTTCCAGCTGCTGGGCGATCTGCCTGAAAACATCTGCCACAATGATCGCTCCATGGGCGCGGTCATCGCCTTCGCGCCGGAATCCGGCCTGGAGATCGAGCTCGACGGTCCGCTGACCTCTGTGCGGGACGTGCTCGCGCTGACGCCGCGCGATGTGACCATCGCCACCGCCGAAGGCGACGCCTGGTTCGAAACCGCCGTCCGCCTGGGCGCCCGCCTGACGCGTCAGGGCTACCGGGTGACCATGGTGGATATGAACGAGGCCGCTGAAATGGCCTCGCCGGGTCTGCGCGGCCTGTTCCTGGTCGGCGCCCCGGAAAGCCTGCAGCGGGCCGGCTTCAACCCTGTGCGCGAGCGCGCCCCGGCCGGCGCCGGCCTGTGGCGGCGCGCCGGGTCGACCATGGTCGCGGTCATGGATGCTGAACGCATCGAGACGGTGCGCTTCCTGACCAGCGAGCTGGCCTCCATCGCGCGCTCGGACTCTGTGGATGCGGTCGTGTTCGACCAGCGCAGCAATAATCGCGGCCTGGCCTCGGTGGAGCGCTTCGGCGTCGACACCTCCATCCAGCGCATCGCCGACAGCCGGGAATGGCGCTTCGATTACTCGCTGTCCCAGACGCCGGGCGGTCTGCTGCCCGAGGCCCTGGCCGTCGATCTGCGCCTGCCGGAAGGACCTGAAGGCTTCACCAACATCGCCCATGTCGAGCTGAACGGAGAGTTCATCGACTCCCGCCGCCTGCAGCCGGGCGTGGAGAACCGCTACGCCGTGGCTCTGCCGCCGGAGCGTCAGGCCGTGAGCAACGAGATCGCCGTGGTTCTGCAGCGTCACCGCGATGACGGCGGCTGTGAAATCAGCCAGCAGCGCTATCCGGTGCAGCTGACGGCCGACAGCGGCCTGGTCTTCGCCCGCGGCGCCGGGGCGGCCGGCTTCACCGCCCTGCCGACAGCCTTCGCCGAGGGCGTGATGGTGCGCGCGCCGGAAGGTCTGAGCGGACCGGGGCGCCTGATCGCCGCGCGCGTTGCAGCCGAGGCTGTGGCCCAGTTCGTGCCCGTGGATGCGCCGCTGCGCTTTGACTTCGTGATGAGTGAGAATGGCGAGTCCGGTCCTGTGGACGGTCCCTTCCTGGCTGTGAACACCCAGCCGGTCAACGCCAGCGCGGCTCTGCGCGTCTATGCCGACCGACTGGTCATGGACAGCCGGGGCGGCCAGGGCGCGGATGTGCGCGCGCTGTCGGATCTGGCTCTGGTCCAGACCGGACGCGCCCGGCTCAATCCCGGCGCGCCGGAGGATCAGGCGCGCTTTGCGTCCGGCCTCATCGTCCATGCGATCGACTCCGCGCCCTCGCTCGCCGGAGCCCGCTTCGGACGGGACTTCGTGGCCATTGTCCACGCGGATGGCCAGTCGGTGACGCCGGCGACGGCCTCGCTGGACGGGCTTGACCGGGCGCTGCCGTAAATCCCTGCGCTTTCACCGGGTGTTAACGCTTTTGCAAGGCCCGGCGTATGACCTCTTGAAGAGGTTAAGGAACAGGGACGGCCTGGTGATTCGCCAGGCCCGCACGCCATGCAGCAGGTCAACCAGGACGCCGTTACGGCGGAGCAAGGCGAAACCGCCTTCATTCTGCAGCTGCGTCCCGCCATCCCCCCCGGCGCGGATCCTGCGGTGCTGAGCACGCAGATCGACCAGTTCGTGCGGCTGTATCTGGGCGCATGCACGCTGGATGAAGCGCGCTTTGCCCAGCTGGAGGCGCTGACCTGGGCGATCAGCGCATCGCCCGGGGCTGCGGGCGCTGTCGAGGAGATCCGCGCGGATCTGGCCGAGACCCTGTTCGGCGCCGCCGGCGGCGATCATGTCCGGCTTGTGCGCGAGGACGATCATGACGCCGAGCCGGACGCTCCCGAAGTCGCCGAGCCGGGCCCGGTTGAGGACCCCTTCGCCGGATGGGAGCCCGCCAATTCGTCCGCCGCGACCCGTGCGGCCATGGAGGGCTCCTCGGACGTTCTGGACCTGGACGCGCCCGATCTTGATATCGTGGATGCAGACATTCTGGAGGTGGACGCCTGGTCGGTGGACACTTCCGTCACGGCGCCGCCTGACGATGACGTGTTCGATATCGAGTCCGGCTTCGAGACTGAAGCCGAGCCGGCTGAGCCCAGCTTCGACACGCTGACCGAAGCGCCCGAGCGCTCGGGTCAGACCAACGGCGACATCGCCGCCGAGCTCGCCGCGTTCCGTGCGGAGATGCGTGAAATCGCCGCCGGCATTCCGGCGGACGCCGGCTCAGGCGCGCTGGATCAGTTCCGCGCCGAGCTGGACTCCATCACCGGCGCGCTGGGCCAGCGTGTCGACGGCGCCGCCCAACGGATCGAATCCGCTGCGGACCGTGTCGCCGACACGGTCGCCTGCCTTCCTGACGCCGAACGCATGGCCGGCGCGGTGGAGCGGGCCGAAGCCAGCGCCCAGCTCATGGAATCAAGCGTGCGCGAGGCCGTCGAGGCGCTCACCGCCGCCTTGAAGGCCATGAACGGAGCCGCCCCCGGTGGGGAAAGCCAAGCGGATTTCGGGGCTTAGGCCGCCTGGTCGCTTTTTGCTATTCATGACAGAACGGTAATGTTAGCGTTCTCCTCAACAATAAGGCTTGGGGAGGCCGTCATGCGTTTTTTAACTGGGTTCGCTGCGATAGGTTTGCTGGCCGGAACATATCTTGTGTGTCCGGCGGCGCTTCGCACCAGCATCAACGACACGCTGACACCGGATGCGCAGACGCTTGTGGAGGTGCGCGAAGGCATCGATGCGATCATGCGCCATCTGGACGGCCCGGGCGACATGGGCCCGGACGCACCCGTTCGTTCATAGTCACCTTGGTGATCTGATCACGCGTCCCGCTTCGGCGGACGTGGAATGAAGCTGGAGGTTCGCGCCACATAGGCGTCGTAGCCCTTGCGCCGCTTCTTCAGTCCGCTTTCCAGCAAGGGCGCGCCGGACCAGCGCGTCAGGGTGAAGGTCAGGAAGATCGGCCCCACAACGGCGAAGAGGCCGGGGACCGTCTCCGCGCCGATCAACCAGATCCCCCACCAGGTCGCCGCTTCACCGAAATAATTCGGATGGCGCGACCAGGCCCACAGCCCCTTGTCCATCACCTGTCCGGCATTGGCGGGATCGTGCTTGAACGCGGCGAGCTGGGCGTCGGCGACCGTCTCATAGACGAGCCCGAAGATCGCAAGCGTGATCCCGGCCCAGGCCACCGGTCCGAATCCGGCCTGGGCTGAGACCTGCCCGAGCTGAGCGGGCAGGGCCGTGACCCACAGCAGGAGCGCCTGGGGCAGGAAGACGAACAGCGCCGTCGTCTTCCAGAACGGCCAGGAGCGTTTCTCCCGCGCGCTCGCCAGCAGGGCTTCATAGCGTGGATCAGCCCCTTCGCGCCGCCAGCGCAGGAACAGGTGAAAGCCCAGGCGCAGACCCCAGACCGTCACCAGCCCCGTAATCACCAGCTGGCGCGTCTCCCAGCCGTCGGCCAGCGCGAAGCTGGACAGCGCCATCACCGTGATGCCGAACGCCCAGAATGCGTCCACGAAGCTGGGATCGCGGGTCATCTGGGCGATCACCCAGAGCCCCGCGAACAGCGCCACGGCGATGGCCAGATTGGCGGCAAGGAGGGAGACAGGATCCATAAAAGGCCTTCGGGCTCAGTCTGACGTACAACGGATACTGAGACTTAGACCATGGGCGCGGCCCTGTCGCGCCTTCAGGCCGTCTTCGGCGCCAGGCGCTGGGCGATCAGCCAGCGCCAGGCGAGAATGCCGGTCACCATTGCGATGAGGAAGATGAAGACCTCGCTTCGCCCCAGCGCCGCGGCGCTGATGGCCGGTCCCGGGCAGAAGCCCGCCAGCCCCCAGCCTGCGCCGAACATCGCTGCGCCGCTGATCAGGCGCGGGTCGATATCGGTTGCAGCCGGCCACTGGAATTTCGCTTCGAACAGGGGATGGCCCATGGCCCGGACCAGGCGATACCCGATCCCGGTGACGACCAGCGCAGACCCCATGACGAAGGCGAGGCTGGGGTCCCATGTTCCGGCGACGTCCAGGAAGTTCTGCACCTTGGCCGGATTGATCATGCCGGAGATGACAAGGCCGAGCCCGAAGATCAGGCCGGCGGCGAAGCTTGACGCGATGCGTGCGATCATGACGACCTCCTAAACGACGTGCCGGATGACGAAGACGGCCGCCGCGCCGGCCGCCATGAAGGTGAGGGTCGCCACGATCCCCCGGGCGGAGAAGCGTGAGATTCCGCACACGCCGTGCCCGGAGGTGCAGCCCGAACCCAGCTGGGTCCCGATCCCAACCAGAAGACCCGCCGCGATCAGAAGCCCGGTCGTGGCCGGGATCTGGACCTCGATGCGCGGTCCGAACGCCATGTAGGCGAGCGGGGCGATGACGAGGCCTGCGATGAAGGCCGCCCGCCAGGCGCGGTCGGCGACGCCTGGGCCGATCAGGCCTCCGGCGATGCCGGAAATCCCCGCGATGCGACCGTTCGCCGCCATGAGAATGACGGCGGACAGCCCGATCAGGCCGCCGCCGATGAGCGCCGAAACCGGCGTGAAATCAGTTGTGTAATCCATGGTTCCAGGTCGTCTCCTGCGTGTGACCGAGCGCCGCATGCGCACTTTGTCCTATGGCGAGTGGGGATATTTTGAGTTTTCCTCACCGGCGAAGGGGTTGCATTCCGGCCTTTCAATTATCAATTATCGAAAGTGATAAATGATGAGCCGGAAATCAAGCCCCGAATGACCGGGCGGCTGAAACCCCGGCGCCGAACCAAGGAGGAGGCCGCCATGGACGGCCAGATCAATCTGGAGGAGCTGCGCGAGCGCGCCGGCGAGGTGTCCGGGCTCCTCAAGCTCATGGCCAACCCCAGCCGCCTGCTCGTCGCGTGCGAGCTCATGGAGGGCGAGCGTTCGGTCTCCGAGATCGAGGCGCGCACCGGCGTACGCCAGCCCAACCTGTCCCGCGACCTCGCCCGGCTGCGCGCCGAAGGCCTTGTGACCACGCGCCGGGAGTCCAAGCAGGTCTTCTACTCCCTCGCCGATACCCGCATCCAGGCGCTGATGGAGGCCCTGTGCGCGGCCTTCGGCGCCGATCTGAAATCCCCTGAGCTGCAGGAGCAACACTCATGACCCAGACACCCGACGTGAAGATGTTCTTCGACGAACCGACCTTCACCTTCAGCTATGTCGTGTCCGATCCGGCCACGAAAAAGGCCGCCATCGTGGACTCGGTGCTCAATTATGATCCCAAGTCCGGGCGCACCTCCAAGGAGGGCGCCGACGCGATCATCGCCTTCATCCGCGAGCAGGGCCTGGAGGTGCAGTGGATCCTGGAGACCCACGTGCACGCCGACCACCTGTCGGCTGCGCCCTATCTCAAGGAGCAGGTGGGCGGAACGCTCGCCATCGGCTCGAACATCAAGACCGTGCAGGACGTGTTCGGAAAGGTGTTCAACGCCGGGACCGAGTTCGCCCGCGACGGCTCCCAGTTCGACCACCTGTTCGAGGACGGCGAGCAGTTCGCGCTGGGCTCGATCCAGGCCCGCGCCATCCACACGCCCGGCCATACCCCGGCCTGCATGACGTATCTGATCGGCGATGCCGGGTTTGTCGGCGACACGATCTTCATGCCTGACTTCGGCACGGCGCGCTGCGACTTCCCGGGCGGGGACGCGCGCACGCTGTACCAGTCCATCCAGAAGATCTTCGCCCTGCCCGACGAGACGCGCCTGTTCATGTGCCATGACTACAAGGCGCCGGGCCGGGACGAGTTCGCCCACCTGACCACCGTGGGCGAGGAAAAGGCGAAGAATATTCACGTGGGCGCCGGCAGGAGCGAGGACGATTTCGTCAAGATGCGCACCGAGCGCGACGCGACGCTGGACATGCCCGTCCTGATCCTGCCGAGCGTTCAGGTGAACATGCGCGCCGGCCACCTGCCGCCCAGGGAAGGCAATGGCGTCAGCTATCTGAAAATCCCGCTCGACGCGCTTTGATCTGACGCCGAACCCAAGCGCCGGGCGGCTCGACCCGCCTGGCGCCGCACCCATAAAAGACCCGTCCGGGGAGGACTCGCCATGGACCTGAAACGCATCTCGCCCTTCTTCACCGCCAGCCCCCAGCTCAGCCCCGCCGACGTGGGCGCAGCGGCGAGCCTGGGGTTCAGGGCGATCGTCAACAACCGCCCCGACGGCGAAGGCGACGATCAGCCGAAGTCTGAGGAGATCGAAGCCGCGGCCCGGGCCCATGGCCTCGACTACCGTCACATCCCGGTCGTGGGCGGCCAGATCTCCGACGCGGACATCGCCGCCTTCCAGACGGCGATGGAGGAGGTGACCGGCCCGGTTCTGGCCTTCTGCCGGACGGGGACGCGCTCGACCACGCTGTGGGCGCTGAGCGAAGCCCGCCACATGTCCGCAGACGCCCTGATCAAGGCGGCGGGCGAGGCCGGCTATGACCTGTCCGGCCTGCGCGCGAGGCTCGAGTCCCGCCTGGCGGCTCGAACGGGCGCCGGGGCGTCTGAAACGCCGGCGGCGCCGGAGCGCAAGTTCGACGTGGTCGTCGTCGGCGGCGGCGCGGCGGGAATCAGCGCCGCGGCGAGCCTGCTGAACCGGCGGCCTTCGGCGAACATCGCCATCGTGGAGCCGCGCGAGGATCACTTCTACCAGCCCGGCTGGACCCTGGTCGGCGGCGGGGTGTTCGACCGCAAGGACACGCGCCGGCCCATGGCTGAACTCATGCCGGAAAAGGCGACCTGGATCCGTGCAGCGGCCTCGGGTTTCGATCCCGAGCATCGCGCGGTCATCCTGGAGGACGGGACGCGCCTGTCCTATGACGTGCTGATCGCCGCGCCGGGCATCAAGCTGGACATCGACCAGATCGACGGCCTGCGCGCGTCTCTGGGTCATAACGGCGTGACGTCGAACTATCTGTTCGATCTCGCGCCCTATACCTGGGACCTGGTTCAGGCCACGCGCTCGGGAACCGCGCTGTTCACCCAGCCGCCCATGCCCATCAAGTGCGCCGGCGCGCCGCAGAAGGCCATGTACCTGTCCTGCGACGCCTGGCGGCGAAAGGGCGTGCTGTCCGGCATCGACGTGCAGTTCCACAACGCAGGCCCGGTCCTGTTCGGCGTGCCCGACTATGTGCCCGCCCTCATGGAGTATGTGGAGCGCTACGGGATCGATCTGAATTTCGGGTCGAAGCTTGTCGCGGTGGACGCCGACAGCCGCACGGCGGTGTTTGAACAGGCCGGCGAGGACGGTCCGGTGCGCGTAGAGCGCAGCTTCGACATGATCCATGTCACACCGCCCCAGACTGCGCCGGACTTCGTGCGCAACTCGCCTTTGGCGAACGAGGCGGGCTGGATCGACGTCTCTCCGGAGACCCTGCAGCATGTGAAGTATGGCAATGTCTTCGCCCTGGGCGACGCCTGCTCGGCGCCGAACGCCAAAACCGCTGCGGCGGTGCGCGCCCAGGCGCCGGTCGTGGCCGAGAACGTCGCGCGCGTGCTCGACGGCAAAGCGGCGCGGGCGGTGTATAACGGCTACGGCTCCTGCCCGCTCACCGTGGAGCGCGGCAAGATCGTGCTGGCCGAATTCGGCTATGGCGGCAAGCTGCTGCCGACCTTCCCCGACTGGCTGGTGGACGGCAGGAAGCCCACCCGCGTGGCCTGGTTCCTGAAGGAGAAGATGCTCCCCGGGATCTATTTCGACGCCATGCTCCAGGGCAAGGAGTGGCTCATGAATGTCGACTTCCTCGACCATGACCCGACGCCGCGCGACGCCCCGGAGGCGTGCGGGGAGCAGGCCAAGGCCGGCAAGGCGGCGTGATCAACAATGCAGAAAGGCGAACGCCCCGACTGTGCCGGTTCCTCGAATGAAGTCTTGATACTGTGAATTTTAAACGCTTCTTCCCGATTCTGGACTGGGGCCGCCGTTATGACGGCGAGGCTTTCTCCAATGACCTGATGGCCGCGGTGATCGTGACGATCATGCTGATCCCGCAATCGCTGGCCTACGCCCTGCTGGCGGGACTGCCGCCCCAGGCGGGGCTCTACGCCTCCATCCTGCCGCTGGTGGCCTACGCCATCTTCGGCACCAGCCGGGCGCTGGCGGTGGGGCCGGTGGCGGTGGTTTCGCTCATGACGGCGGCCGCCGTCGGGCAGGTCACCGAAGCCGGGACCATGGGCTATATGGTGGCGGCGGGCACGCTGGCCTTCCTGTCAGGGATATTCCTGATGGTCATGGGCGTGTTCCGGCTGGGCTTTCTGGCCAACTTCCTGTCCCACCCGGTCATCTCCGGCTTCATCACCGCTTCGGGAATCATCATCGCGACCAGCCAGCTCAAGCATGTGCTGGGGATCGAGGCCCACGGCCATAACCTGCTGGATCTCCTGATCAGCCTGGGCGCCCATATCGGCGACATCCACTGGATCACGTTCGCGATCGGGGCGAGTGCGGCCGCCTTCCTGTTCTGGGTGCGCTCCGGGCTGAAGCCGCTGCTGAAAGGCTTGGGGGTCCCTGCGCGCGCGGCTGACATTCTCACCAAGGCCGGGCCCGTCTTCGCCGTGGCGGTCTCCATTCTGGCTGTGATCGGCCTGGATCTCGGCGAGAAGGGCGTGGCGCTTGTGGGCGCTGTGCCTCAGGGCCTGCCGCCCTTCACCCTGCCGGATCTCAGCTTCGATCTCGTCGCGTCCCTCGGCGCTGCGGCGGTGCTCATCTCGATCATCGGCTTTGTCGAGAGCGTCTCGGTGGCCCAGACCCTGGCCGCCAAGAAGCGTCAGCGCATCGATCCCGATCAGGAGCTGGTGGGCCTCGGCGCGGCCAATGTCGCCTCCTCCTTCTCCGGAGGTTATCCGGTGACCGGCGGTTTCGCGCGCTCGGTCGTCAATTTCGACGCCGGCGCCCAGACGCCTGCGGCGGGCGCCTTCACCGCTGGAGGCATCACGCTGGCGACGCTGTTTCTCACCCCGCTCTTGTTCAACCTGCCGGTGGCGGTTCTGGCCGCGACGATCATCGTCGCGGTGCTCAGCCTCGTGGATTTCCGCGCTTTGGGCCGGGCCTGGCGCTATTCCAGGACCGATTTCGCGGCCATGGCGACGACCATCGCCCTGACTCTGGGGCTGGGCGTGGAGACCGGCGTGACCGCCGGCGTGGTCCTGTCGCTGGCCCTGTTCCTGTACCGCACCAGCCGGCCGCATACCGCAGTGGTCGGTCAGGTCGCGGGCACCGAGCATTTCCGCAATATCGACCGGCACTCGGTCATCACCTGCCCCACGGTGGTGACGCTGCGCGTGGATGAAAGCCTCTACTTCGCCAACGCCCGCTATCTGGAAGACCGCGTCTACGCCCTGGTGGCGGACAATCCGGGGCTGAAGCATTTCGTCCTCATGTGCCCCGCGGTGAACGATATCGACATCTCCGCGCTGGAGAGCCTTGAGGCGATCAATCAGCGCCTGGCTGATTCCGGCGTCAGTTTGCACCTGTCTGAAGTGAAGGGGCCCGTCATGGACGCCCTGAAGCGCTCCCACTTCCTGGAGGAGCTGACCGGCGAGGTTTTCCTGAGCCAGTACGCGGCCATGGCCGCCCTGGCGCCGGAGACGGTGGCCCGGGCCCGGGGCGAGGCGGCTGCTGCGGCGCAGTAGCGGTCTTCGCAATCGCCGCACATGCTTCATGGAAATTTCACAAATGGCCCGCCGGGCCTGTGCAATGCCGCAACACGTGCTCAACGCGTTGATATTTTTTGACTATCGGTGCATCGCATCGCGGCGCGGGATTGAAATCGGGTGCGGTCGGCGACCTTCGCGGGCTCTGTCATGGCTTCGTCACCGAACTGCGACCTGCACGTAACAAAGATGATGTGAGTTCCCTCCCGAGCGACCGAGCACCGCGAGTCCGGTGTGTCGGCGTGTCCGTTTTCTTGGGCCATTAATCTCCTCGGGGGTTCTTCATGACGACCATGTCCACCAAGCTTAAGCTGATGCTGGCCGGCGCGTCCTGCGCCGTTATCGCGGCCTGTTCGCAAGCCAGCATTTCCTCTCCCGGCGAGCAGAACCAGGTTCCGCCGCCGAACAATGGCGGTGGCGGCGGTTCCACCGGCCAGACCTACAACCTACTCCCCGCGGGCGGCTGCGCCACGGGCACGGCGTCCAACACGATCGCGGTCGCCGGCACCAATGACAGCGTGCAGGCCTGTGTGCTGACCGGCAACTACACCCAGGACGTCACCCTGACGTCTGACGGCGTCTACTTCCTGAACGGCCCGGTCTTCTTCGGCGAAGACGCCGGCAGCGACGTGGCGAACCCGAACCCGAACGCATCTTCCGCCACCCTGACGATCCCGGCTGGCGCGACTGTCGCTGGTTCCGGCGGCGGCGATTACCTCGTCATCGCGCGCGGCTCGCAGATCGACGCGCAGGGCACCGACTCCAGCCCGATCGTGTTCACCTCGCTGCAGGACATCGTGGCGACGCAATCCGGCAACCCGCGCGACGGCGACGACACGGCCCGCGGCGAATGGGGCGGCCTGATCCTGAACGGCCGTGCGCCGATCAACGTCTGCCTTGACGGCACCGCGACACGCGGCAGCGTGAATTGCGAATCTGAAGGCGAAGGGTCTTCGGGCCGCTATGGCGGTGATAATCTCACCGACGACTCCGGCACGTTGCGCTACGTGCGTCTCCAGTACGCCGGCTTCGAAGTCACCCCTGACAACGAGCTGAACGGTCTGGCGCTGCAGGGCGTGGGGTCCAACACGCTGCTGGAATACATCCAGATCCACAACAATTTCGATGACGGCATCGAATTCTTTGGCGGTACGGTCGACGTGCGTTACCTGGTCCTGACCGGCAACCGCGACGACAGCTTCGACTACACCGACGGCTGGCAGGGCAACGCCCAGTTCATCGTGCTGACCCAGCGTGGCGACGCCGGCTCGGGCGACCCGCGCGGCATGGAAATGGACAGCCGCTCCGGCGACGGCAACGTGACGCCGCGCTCCAACCCGACCATCTCCAACTTCACCGCCATCGGCTCGGCCGACGTGAACGGCGGCGTGAACTCTGACGACGGCATGCTGATCCGCCGCGGTTCCGCCGGCGACTTCTGGAACGGCATCGTGGTCAACTTCGGCAGCTCCTGCCTGGACGTCGACGATGCGGAAACCGCCGCCCAGATCGGCGGCGAGCTGACCATGCGCTCGGTCTTCCTGGACTGCGACGGCAACGAGCTGGACAGCGACTCCGACACGTTCGAGACCCAGCTGTTCTCGACCGATCCGAACAACACGATCGGGAACAACACCATGGCCGGCATCTTCCCGGGCCCGGTCGAGCAGGCGGTGACCGCCGCGGATCCGACGGTGCTGGGCGGCTTCTTCACGCCCGCCAGCTATCTCGGCGCGTTCGGCCCGAACGAAGACGCTTCGAGCTCCTGGGCCACGGGCTGGACCTTCGGCCTGCTTCCGGATCCGGGTTGCCCCACCGGCACGACCGAACAGCCCCAGACCATCGGCGGCCAGCGTGTCTGCCTGCTGACCGGCAACATCACCAGCGATGTGCGCCTGACCCGCGGCAATCTTTATGAGCTGTCCGGTCCGGTCTTCGTGGGCGTGGACCGCGGCGCTGACCCGGCCAACCCGCTGCCGTCCGGCATCGAGGCGTCCCTGACCATCGACGCGGGCGTCACGGTGTTCGGTTCGACGGGCGGCGACTACGTCGTCGTCACCCGCGGCTCGCAGATCTTCTCCAACGGCACGGCGGCCGCTCCGGTCGTCCTGACCTCGCGGGATGATGTCGAGGGCCAGAACACCCAGGGCAATGAGCGCGGTCAGTGGGGCGGTCTCGTCCTGAACGGCCGTTCGCAGACCAATGTCTGCCTCGACGGCACCGCGACCCCGGGCTCGGTGGATTGCGAAACCGAAGGTGAAGGCTCCTCGGGCCGCTACGGCGGTGAGACGCTCGACGACGACAGCGGCCAGATCCGCTACACCCGCGTTCAGTACGCCGGCTTCGAAGTGACGCCGGACAACGAGCTGAACGGCATCGCGCTTCAGGGTGTGGGCAGCGGCACCGAGCTGGAATTCATCCAGATCCACAATAACTTCGACGACGGCATCGAGTTCTTCGGTGGTTCGGCGAACATTCGCTACCTGGTCCTGACCGGCAACCGTGACGACAGCTTCGACTTCACCGACGGCTGGCAGGGCGCGGCCCAGTTCGTGATCATCCAGCAGTCCGGCGACGCCGGCTCGGGCGACCCGCGCGGCTTCGAGCTCGACAGCCGTTCCGGCGACGCTGACCGTCTGCCGCGTTCGGTCGCCAACATCTCGAACTTCACCGCCATCGGCGTGCGCGGTTCGGTGAACTCCGACGACGGTCTGCTGATCCGCCGCGGTACGGCCGGCAACTTCGTCAACGGCATCGTGGCCGACTTCGAGGCCTCCTGCCTGGACATCGACGACTCCGAGACGTTCAACCAGTTCACCCTGGGCAACCTCTCCATCGACTCGGTGCTGATCGATTGCCCGACCCCGCTGGACAGCGACGGCGACACGTTTGAAGCGAGCGTCTTCGGCGCGGATCCGAACAACACCAATGTTCAGACCACGCTGAGCGGCTTCTCCTTCATCCCGCAGGCTCTGATCGCCAACAACAACGCCACCGGCGTCGTGCCGGGTGCGGCTGAGGCGGCGGTGACGGCTGTCGATCCGACCACGATCGATCCGTTCTTCATCGCCGCGCCGTATATCGGCGCCGTCGAGGACGCCAACGACACCTGGTACCAGGGCTGGACCTTCGTCCAGCAGTAAGGGCCGCTCAGGTCCCGGCCGCACACGCGGCCGGGACCCGACGCTCTCACGCTTAGCGATGCAATCGAGATTGGGGATTAAAATGAACGGCAACCGCATCGCGCTTACGGCGGCCCTCCTGGCGACGACAGGGCTTGTCCCCGTCAGCGCCGCCTACGCGCAAGATTCTCAGGCCGCGGCTCAGGCCGACCAGGTCGAAGACACGATCGTCGTCCGCTACCAGTACGTCCCGGACGACAAGCGGGTCACGTCTGAAGTGTCCAGCTTCCTGTCCGCTGACGACATTGCTGTCACGGGCGACTCCGACATCGCGTCCGCGCTTGGACGCATTACGGGCCTTTCGGTCCAGGACGGCCGCTTCGTCATCGTGCGCGGCCTGAACGAGCGTTACTCCAACACGCTGATCAACGGCTCGCCGCTCGCCAGCCCGGAACCGTTCCGCCGCGCCGTGCCGCTGGACCTGTTCCCGACCAGCCTGATCAGCAACGTGCTGGTCCAGAAGACCTTCTCGCCGCAGTTCCCGGGCGAGTTCGGCGGCGGTCTGGTTCAGATCGAAACCTCGGCCCTGCCGGCTGAAGGCTTTTTGGAGCTGGGCTTCAGCTTCGCCGCTGACACCGCCACCTCGTTCGACGACGGCCTGATGCACGACGGCGACAACCTCGACTATACCGGTTTCGGCGGCAGCCTGCGTGACTTCCCGCGCCAGTATCTGGACATCTTCAACACCCAGAATATCGGCAACCAGGATCCCACGACGCTCGCTGAAATCGGCCGTGCGCTGCCGAACTCCCAGCTCTGGGTGGTTCAGGAAGGCGATGTCCCGGGCGATGTCGGCTTCGATATCTCGCTGGGCGACCGGTATGATTTCGACGGCTTCTCCATCGGCGTGCTGGCCTCTGTCGGCTATGACAACTCCTGGCAGACCCGCGAGGGCGTTCGCGCCACGTCGCGCTTCCAGGGCGACGGTCTGGCTCCGATCCAGCAGTTCGACCGGTACAGCACCGAGAACACGATCGAATCCAACGGTCTGTTCAGTGTCGGGCTCGAGACGGGCAATCACGAGCTTCAGGCGCTCGCCCTCGTGCTGCGCTCCTCTGACAAGGGCACGCAGATCCAGCAGGGCTTCGATGAGACCGGCAACACGGTCCGCGAAGACCAGACCTCGTGGTTCGAGCGTCAGGTCTACACCTACCAGCTGTCCGGCGAGCACCTGTTCGAGAGCATCGGCCAGGGCCTCGAGATCGAATGGCGCGCCTCCACCGCGGACGCGTCGCGGGAGGCTCCCAACCAGCGCCGTGCGCGCTACCGGGTGACCAATCCGAACGATCTTCCGCAGAACTACGATTATGTTCTGCTGGGTCAGCGTACGGGCAACACGATCTCGTTCTCACGCGTCGACGAAGTCACCGAGGATCTGGGCATCGACTTCACCCTGCCCACGACGATCCTGGGCCGCGATGTGGAGTGGAAGGCCGGTTACTCGACGCTGTCGCGTGAGCGCACGGCGTACTCCCGCCAGTTCTTCTTCGACGGCTCCATTCCGGCCGGTCTGAACGGTTCGCGCATCGACTATGTGCTGGCCGATCAGAACATCCTGCAGTCGCGCTTCTTCCTGCGCGAAGTGGGCGGTCTGGCCTTCCCGGAAGCTTACCGGGGCGAGCTGGAGGTTGACGCGGCCTATGTGGGCGCCGACGCCGAGCTGACGCCGTTCCTGCGCGCGGCCTTGGGCGTGCGTTTTGAAGACGGCGAGCAGACGCTGGAATCCTTCGCCTACCCGGTCCAACCGACGGCGGGCAACCCGGACGGCATCAATCCGATCACGCCGATCGCCGAGGACTATGTCCTGCCGGCGGCGACGCTGACCTGGACGTTTGCAGACAACCTGCAGCTCCGCCTGGGCTATTCGGAGACGATCACGCGTCCGCAATTCCGTGAGCTGGGCTTCTCCCAGTTCGTGGACACCGACACCGACGAGCTGTTCCAGGGCAATCCGTACCTGATCAACAGCGAGCTGACGAACTACGACGCCCGCCTGGAATACTATTTCGGCCGGGATCAGTTCGCCACGGTGGGCGTGTTCCACAAGGAAATCGAAAACCCGATCGTCGAATATCTCCTGCCGACCGGTGAGAACCTCTCGACCTCCTTCATCAACGCCCCGGAAGCCACGCTGACCGGTTTCGAGGTGGAGTATGAGAAGCGCTTCGATCTGGCCGACTGGTTCGACGGCGACTTCTGGTCCGATGCGGAACTCTTCATCAAGACGAACTACACCTACACCTCGTCCGAGATGAGCGTCAGCGCCAACGACCAGGTCATCCTGGCCGCCGGCGTGGGCGGTGTTCCGAGCCCGGATCCGCGTTCGGCCGCCGGCTTCATCGCCGATGGCCAGACCCTGCAGGGTCAGTCCGAGCACCTGGCGAACTTCCAGATCGGCTGGGAAGACAGCAATAGCCGCACGGCGCTGCTGTACACCTACACCGGCGAGCGCACCCGCGCTCTGCAGAACCTGGCGCCGGGCGAAGAGCAGCCCGAAATCATCGAGCAGCCGCCCCAGCAGCTGGATCTGGTGCACTCGCGCTTCTTCGAGGCCGCTGACGGCGGCGAGTACTCGCTGCGCTTCGCGGTCCGCAACCTGCTCGGCGAAGACTACGAGGCGTACCAGGAACGTGGAGGCGATCGCCTGATCGTGGACTCCTACGAGATCGGTACGACCTTCTCGATCAACGTGTCGCGCACCTTCTAGGACGCACCACGCACGATCAGCGCATGACGGCGGGGCGGGCTCTCTCGACAGAGGGGCCGCCCCGCTTGCGCATTCAAGAGCGTTAAACGCCAGGTCATCACAGCGCCCTCTGGACGCTTTCCTTCGCAACCCGGACATGATTGAACACAAACCATGATCCAGGCCCCCAACGCCGCCGGTCCGTCCCGGCCAAGCTTCGCCCCGGCCGCGCTCGCTGCGCGGGCGGTGGAGATCGGCCTGGTCGCGCTGCTCGCCTGGATCGCGGCCCAGGCGCTCTGGTTCGCCGTCTACGGCACCGACGCCCTTGATCTCACCGTCGAGGCGCCGGCGGGCGCCGCTGATCCGGTTCAGGCCGGGCTTGACCGGACAGGCGTTGCGACCGGCCTGTTTGATGCGCTCGACGGCGCCGTGCGGGTGGCCGAGGCGGTACCGGAGACGCGGCTGAACATGACCCTTCGCGGCGTGCGCAGCGGCGTGAACGGCTCGGCCGTCATCGAAACCCCGAACCAGGGCCAGCGCTCCATTCCGGTCGGCGGCGAGATCGCGCCGGGCGTGACTTTGGTGGCCGTGGAGGATGAGCGTGTCATCATCAATCGCAGCGGCGCGCGTGAAAGCCTGTTCCTGACCGAGGCCGCCGCCCGGCGCGCCCGCGAGCAGCGTGACCGGCCCCAGCCCGCGCCTGCGCCGGCGGTGAGGTCAGCTGACGCGGCCAACGTGCTGAGCGGTCAGCCGGACCTTGAACTCGCCCGCCAGCTGGACCGGGACGACTGGATCAACGGGCTGCGCCTGGAGCCGGCGCTGGAGGGCGGGCGCCTGACCGGCATGCGGGTGCGGGACAGCTCGGCGTCCGATGTGCTGCGCGCCTCCGGGCTTCTGCCGGGCGACGTGATCACCCGGCTCAACGGAGAGCCGCTGACCAGCGCGGACGCCGCGGCGCGGGCCCTGCGCGGCCTTGAAAGCGCAGACCGGGTCGCCGTGACGGTGCGCCGGGACGAAGAAGAGATTAGGTTGACGGCGCCTCTGCCCTGAGGGGGCGGCGCGCCGGCGACGGGACCGGGGATGGGAGAGACCATGAGGGGCCTGATGAACACGCTGTCTGCGCTGATGCTCGCCGCTGGCCTGATGGCCGCCGCAGCGTTGACGCCGGCGATGGCGCAGGATGACCGCCAGACGCTGAATTTCCGTGATGCGGAGATTGGGGCGGTGATCGACGACGTATCGCTGCTGACTGGCTACACCTTCATCGTGGACCCGGACGTGCGCGGCCGGGTGACCATCACCTCCCAGGCCGCTCTCACACCTCAGGAAGTGTTTCAGGTCTTCCTGTCGACCCTGCGGGTCAACGGCTACGCCGCCGTGCGCACCGCGCCGGGCGTCTTCCAGATCGTCCCGGAGGCCGAAGGCGCGCGCGCCGGCGCCCCGGTGCGCAGCGCCACGCGTCAGAACGAGACTTTCCTCACGCAGGTTTTCCGCCTGCGCAACACCGCCGCGCGCGACGCCGTACGCGCCATCGGCCCCATGATCAGCGCGTCCGGCGCCGCGAACGCAGTGGAAGGCGGCAATCTGATCGTGGTTGTGGATTTCGCCTCGAACGTGGAGGCTGTCGGCGAAGCGTTGCGGGCCATGGATGTGGACAATTCCACCGTAGAAATGGTCGTGCTTGAGAACATTCCGGCCGAAGACCTGGTCGCCATTGTTGAGCGCCTGCGCACCCGCACCGCCCAGGGCGAGGAGGATCGCGCGTTCGCCGTGACCGTCGCCGCAGTGCCGGCGTCCAATGCGCTGCTCCTGCGCGGCGATGCGCGCGCCGTCGGCGAGATGATCGCGCTCGCCCGGCGCATCGATGCGGTCAGCGCCTCGAACCAGAGCTTCCGCGTGATCTATCTCGACCATGCCGAAGGCGAGGATCTGGTGCCGATCCTGGATCAGTTCGCCCAGGCCCTGTCGCCGGGCGAAGGCTCGGCCCGCCAGGTCAGCATCGCTCACCACCAGCCCACCAACGCCATCATCATCAACGCCGATCCGGATGTCCTGCGCGAGCTGGAGCAGGTCATCGGCCGTCTCGACGTGCGCCGCCCCCAGGTCCAGGTGGAAGCGATCGTGGTGGAGGTCTCCGACCAGGCCGCCCGCGATCTGGGCGTTCAGTTCCTGCTCGCCGGGTCGGGCGATGACGCGCCCTTCGCCTACACCCGCTACGGCGACCAGCGCGCGCCCGACCTTCTGGCCCTGACCGGCGCCCTGGTGACCGACAGCTTCTCAGGCGACGCGACCGACAGCGGCCAGCTCAGCCTGCGCGATCTGGCGCTGTCCTCGCTGCTGGGTTCGCGCGGCGGGGCTTTGGGCTTCGGGGTCCAGGACGGCGATGACGGCACCCTGTTCGGGCTGGTGCTCAATGCGCTGGATCAGGACACGGAAAGCAATGTCCTGTCCAAGCCGCAGATCATGGTCCTCGACAATGAAGAGGCGAGCCTCATGGTGGGTCAGGAAATCCCCATCACGACCGGTGAAGCGCTGGGGTCCAACAACGCCAACCCGTTCCGCCAGATCGAGCGCGAACCGGTCGGCGTCCAGCTCTATGTGCGCCCGCAGATCAATGATGGCGACACGATCCGCCTGCGCATCCGGCAGGAAGTCTCGTCCATCCAGGGACCGGTCAGCGCGGACTTCCAGGAGCTGATCACCAATCAGCGCGAGATCGAAACGACGGTGCTCGCCGATGATGGAGAGATCATCGTGCTGGGCGGGCTGATCGAGCGCGACGAGCAGATCCTCAATGACGCCGTTCCGGGCCTGTCGAGCCTGCCCGTGGCCGGGCGCCTGTTCCGCAGTGAAAGCCGGTCCGAGACTCGGCGCAATCTCATGGTCTTCATCCGCCCGGTGATCGTGCGCGACGCCGCCGATGTGCGCCGGGTGACCCGGGACAGCTATGACTACGCGGTCGGCCAGCAGCGTGAAGCCAGCGGCGGACGCTCCAGCCTCCAGGACATGGTTGATGTGATGCTGGGCGGCGCGGATCCGTTTGCGCGGCCTCTGCCGGACGCTGAAGGCGGGGACGAGTAGCGCTTGGGAAGCCCGATCGCATACGCCTTCGCCCGGGAAAAGGGCGTCGCCCTCCAGGACGGGGATGCGCCGGCCTTCCTGCTGCGTGAAGGTGCGGATCCGGCCGGTCTGATCGAGGCGCGCCGGGCCGCCGGCGCGGCCTTTCCGGTGCGCCGTCTGGACGCGCGCAGCTTCGACAGGGCGCTGTCGGATATCTACGCCTTTGACGGGCTGGCCGCCTCGGCCGCGAGCCAGGAGGACGAGGAGGGCCTGTCCAGCCTCACCGAGCTGATCAACGACATCCCCAAGACCGAGGACCTGCTCGACAGCGCCTCGGACGCGCCCATCATCCGCCTCATCAACGGCCTGATCGCCGAAGCGGTGCGCGCGGGCGCCTCGGACGTCCATGTCGAACCGTTCGAGGAGCGGGTGTCCGTGCGCTTCCGCGTCGACGGCGTGCTGCGCGAAACGCTGAGCCTGTCTTCCCGCCTGGCGCCGCCTCTGATCAGCCGGATCAAGGTCATGGCGCGCCTGGACATTGCGGAAAAGCGTGTGCCCCAGGACGGCCGTCTGACCCTGACCCTGGCGGGCAAGGGCGTGGACGTGCGCGTCTCCACCCTGCCCTCGCGCTATGGCGAACGGGTCGTGCTGCGTCTCCTGGACAAGGAGAGCGCCCGCTTCTCCCTGGAAGATCTCGGCATGGCGCCGGCCCAGCTGAACGACTTCCAGCGCGCGCTCGCCCAGCCCAACGGCATCGTGCTGGTCACCGGCCCGACCGGAGCGGGCAAGACCACCACGCTCTATGCCGGCCTGAACCTCTTGAACGACCAGACCCGCAACATCCTCACCGTGGAGGACCCGGTGGAGTACGCGGTGGAGGGCGTGGGGCAAACGCAAGTGAACGCCAAGGTCGGCATGACTTTCGCTGCCGGCCTGCGCGCCATCCTGCGCCAGGACCCTGACGTGGTTATGGTCGGCGAAATCCGCGACAGGGAAACCGCCGAGATCGCGGTGCAGGCCTCGCTCACCGGCCACCTGGTGCTGTCCACCGTGCACACCAATTCCGCCGTCGCGGCCATCACGCGCCTGCGCGATATGGGGGTGGAGAGCTATCTTCTGGCCTCCACGGTCAGCGCGGTGCTGGCTCAGCGCCTGGTCCGCCGGCTCTGCCCGGCCTGCAAGGAGGCTTACGAGCCTGACGAGGCCGAGCGCCGCATGCTGGAACTGCAGCCTGGCGAGGACGCGACGCTGTGGCGGCCTCGGGGCTGCGACGCCTGCGGCGGGACCGGCTATGCCGGACGGCGCGGGGTCTATGAGATCGTGGTCATCGATGACGCGCTGCGCACGCTGATCCATGATGATGCACGCGAGAGCGCCATGGCGGCCGCCGCCTTCAAGGCGCGCGACACGCTCTGGCGGGCCGGCGTGAAGCTGGCGCGCACGGGGGAAACCAGCCTTGCCGAAGTGATGCGGGTCTGCCGGGAGGACGCCGAGCGCGATGGCGGCGTTTGAATACGAAGCCCTCGACGCGGCGGGCAAGCGCACGCGCGGCCTGCTCAGCGCCGACAGCGAAGCCGCCGCACGGCGCGAGCTGCGCCGGCGCCGGCTGGCGCCGCTATCGGTCAGCCGGGCCGATCAGGGCGGGGCGGGCGCCCGGGACCTCATGGGTCGCCTGTTCGGTCCGCGCCCGATCAACGCCCGCGAGCTCATGGGGATCACCCGCCAGCTCGCCACGCTGATCGGATCGGGCATGCCGGTGGAGGAGGCCGTGGGCCTGGTCGGCGGTCAGGACGCCAGTCCGGCGGCGAGCCGCGTGCTCATGAGCGTGCGCGCGAAGGTCACCGAAGGCGAACGCCTGTCCGACGCCATGGCGGCGGAACCGGGGAGCTTCCCGCCCGTCTATCGCGCCATGGTCGCGGCGGGTGAAAGCGCAGGCGGCCTCGGCCTCGTCCTGGACCGGCTGGCGGATTATCTGGAAAAGGCCGACGCCCTGAAGCGCAAGGTCGGGACCGCGCTGATCTATCCGTCCGTGCTGGGCGTGGTGGCGCTGGGGGTCATCGTCACGCTCCTGACCGTGATCGTGCCGCGCATTTCCGAACAGTTTGAGTCCATGGGGATGAGCCTTCCGGCCATCACCCGGTTCATGATCGCGCTGTCCGGGTTCCTCGCGGCCCATGGTCTGACCCTGGCCGCGATCCTCGCTGTTGTGATCCTCGCCGGCGGGCTCGCCCTGCGCCAGGAGGCCGTGCGCAAGCGCGTCCACGCCGCGCGCCTTTCCCTGCCGGCGCTCGGCGGATTCGAGCGCAAGGTGGAAGCGGCCCGCTTCGCGCGCACCATGGGCATATTGATCGCCTCGGGCGCGGTTCTGCCCGACGCCCTGCGCGCGGCGAAACGCGCGGCGGGCAATCTGGTGTTTCAGGATACGCTCGGCGGCGTGATCGAGCAGGTCGAGACCGGGCGGGGCCTGGCCGACGCCTTGCGCGGCGCGCGCGTGTTTCCGCCCATCATGGTCTACATGATCGCCGCCGGAGAGCGCTCGGGCCGGCTGGCGGAAATGTTCGAGCGCTCGGCCGAACACCTGGAAGCCGATATCGACGGCGCCGTGACGGCAGGTCTGAGCCTTCTGGAGCCGGGCATCATCCTGGCCATGGGCGGGATCGTCGTCCTCATCGTGCTATCCATCCTCCTTCCGATCCTGCAGCTGAACACGTCGGTTCTGATCTGACCGAACCAACTGGAGACTCACGCCATGCCCCTGATCCGCCCCCATGACGCCGACGCGATTGACGATCGTGAAGCCGGTCTGTCGCTGATCGAGATCATGGTCGTCATGGTGATCATCGGTCTTCTGGCCACGATCATCGTGATCAACGTCCTGCCGACCCAGAACCGCGCCATGCTGGAGAAGGCCCGCGCCGACGTGGGCCAGCTGGAAAACGCCGTGGAGATGTACCGGCTGACCCTGAACCGCTACCCGACCACGGAGGAAGGCCTCGACGCTCTGGTCACTGCGCCGGACGATCCGCGCGACGCCCAGCGCTTCCCCGAGGGCGGCTTCATCAACCGCCTGCCCGAAGACCCCTGGGGCAATGCGTACCAGTATCTCTATCCCGGAGAGCATGGCCGGTTCGACGTCTGGTCCTGGGGTGCGGACGGGCGCTCGGGCGGCGAGGGTGAGGACGCCGATATCGGCAACTGGGATCCTGAAGACGCGTGAGCTTGTCGCCCCGCCATAGTTCGCAGGCCGGCGTCTCCCTGATCGAGGTGCTGGCGGCCCTCGCCATCGTCGCGCTCATGGGCGCGGTCGCCGTGGTGATGCTGGATGCGCGCCGCACCGCGCTCGACGTCAGCGCCGAGCGCCTGACCCGCGCGCTGGCCGAAGCCCGTCAGGAGGCGCTGCTGTCGGGGCAGGTGATCGGCTTCTCCGCGGCGCCGGACTTTCGCGGCTGGGCGTTCCACGAATACCGCGCCGGGCGCTGGCGGGTGATCGCCGACCATCCCGCCCTTGAAGCCGTGCGCCTGCCCGACGGCCTCACGCTGGAGGCGCGGGCCGGCGCCCTTGCGGCGCGCAGCGAAGACGCGTCGGCGGACATCCCCCAGGTCTGGTTTGATCCCACGGGCTTCGACGCGCCCTTCACCTACGTGCTCGCCGATGACGAGGACGTCCGCCTCGTCGTGCGGCTGGATGACGGGCGGGTGCGCCTGGGTGCGGACGATGGGCGGGCGCTCGCGGAGTTCGACCGGTGACGCGCCAGCTCCCCTCAGACGCCGGCTTTTCCCTGGTGGAGATGCTCGCCGCCCTCGCCGTGCTGGCGGTGGCGGGGCTTGCTCTGATGAACGCCATGACGACCGGCCTACGCGCGGCGGGTCTGGCTCAGGAAACGGCGCTGGCCGGTCTCGCCGCCGACAATATCCTCGCCTTGCAGATCGCCGGTGAGAACGGCCAGACCCTGCGCGGCCGGACCGGACGCTACGAGCTCGCCGGCGCGGCCTATGACTGGCGCCTGACTGTGGAGGCCGCGCCCGGCGGGAGCCTTGATCAGGTCACGCTGGTCCTGGAGCGCGATGACAAGGAAGCCGCGCGCCGCGTAACCTTCGTGAGGCGGGACCGATGACCCGGCGCGAGGCGGGATTCTCCCTCATCGAAGTCCTGGTGGCGGTCGCCGTGTTCGCGGCGGTCAGCGCGATCTCGGTCGGCTTGCTGGCCGGCGCCTTGCGCTCGAAAGAGCAGGGCGAAGCCGCGCTGGAGCGCCTGGCCGCCGTTCAGCGCGCCAGCGCGCTTCTGCGTGAGGATATCGGCCAGTTCACGCCGCGCACCGCGCGCACCGAGGAAGGCTTTGTCGATCCGCGCCTGTTCGCCGCCGATATTGACGGGACCGAGCCGGTCCGCCGCGCCGGCGACGCCCGCGAGATTCTGGTGCTCACCCGCACCGGCTGGGCCAATCCCGGCGGCGTGCAGCCGCGCTCGACCCTGCAGCGGGTCGCCTGGATCCTGGAAGACGATGCGCTCTATCGCGAAGTGCGCGCCTATCCCGACGCCGCGCCGGGTCTGGAGCCGCGCCGCCAGCTGATCCTCGAGGGGCTGAGCGCGGTGAGCCTCGACGTGCTGTCCGCCGGCGGCTGGTCCCCGCGGGCCCGCCTGATCGCCGGCGCGGAGACCGTCATGACCCCGCCCGACGCGGTGCGCCTGCGCTATGACCTCGCCGGTCTTGGCGCGATCGAGCATGTGGCGCTCAGCCCGTCGGCGGAGGCGCGCTGATGACCGGCGACCGAAAGCCCGACATGGAACGCGGCGCCGCGCTTGTGGCTGCGCTCATGCTGGTCGCGCTCATGGCGGCGGTGTCCGTCCAGCTGGTGGACCTGTCGCGCTTTGCGGTGTTCCGCACCGCCCATGCGTCCGACCGCGCCGAGGCTTACTGGAGCGCTCTGGGCGCGCGGGAGTTCGCTGAAGGCGTCGTTCTGGCCACCGCGCGCGAGGAGGTGCTGCGCGCCGACCTGCCCTGGCTGCGCGAGGCGCAGGTCTTCCCGATTGAGCGCGGGACCATCACCGGCCGCGTGCGCGACGGCAATAACTGCCTCAATCTCAACGCGCTGGCGGTGGCCGGCGGCGCCGAAGAGGACGCGGTGTCCGGCTCGCCGGACGTGGAGCGCGCCCGCTCCATGTATGACCAGCTCATGCGGGCGATCCAGGCGCCGCCGGGCGCGGCCCAGCGCCTGAAGGCCCAGATCATCGACTGGATCGACGCGGACACGCGCCCCGAGCCCGGCGGGGCGGAGGACGAGACCTATCAGCGCTACATCCCGCCCTATCGCGCGGCGAACCAGCGCTTCTCCGAGCTTGAAGAGCTGCTGGCGCTCCCGGAGATGACGCCGGAGTTCTACGCCGCCCTGTCGCCCTGGCTCTGCGTGCGGCCGGCCGGCGCCCAGCCGGAGCTGAACGTGAACACGCTCCGCATCGACCAGGCGCCGCTTCTGTCGGCTGTGTTTGATGGGCGCCTCAGTCCCGCCGACGCCGAAGCGGTGCTTTTCCGCAGGCCGCCACGCGGCTATGACGCCGTGGAGGATTTCTGGGCCGATCCCCTGATCGCCCGGATCGAGCTTGAAGGCCCTGAGCGCGAGGCGATCACCGTGACCAGCCGATGGTTTGAAATGAGCGTCGAGGTGGAGCTCGGCGACGGCCGCTTCACGCTCAGCCAGCTGGCCGAGCTGACCGATGGCGGGGCCCTGTATCGCCATCATCAACGCTTTGGACCCGCCACATGAGCGTGCTGGTCCTGACCCTGCCGGCGCAGGCCGGCGCTGATCACGCCAGCTGGGCGCTGGTGGAGGACGAAGCCGTCCTGGCGCAAGGCGTGCTGCGCCCCGGCGAAGCCCCTGAGCTGCCCTATGGCGCGGCGCCGCAGCGGGCCGTGGCGCTTCTGCCCGCTGAGGCGGTGTTTCTGCGCCGGGTCAGCGTGCCGGGCGGATCCGAACGCGACGCCCGCCGGGCCGCGCCCTTCCTGATCGAGGAACAGCTCGCCCAACCGCTCGAAGCGGTTTCGGTCGAAATCGGTCCGAAACAGCCGGATGGAACCCGCTTCGTGCTGGCCGTGGACAGCGCCCTGCGGGAAAGCTGGCGCAAATTTGCAGCCGGTTTGGGCGTGAAGCCGGTCCACGCCGTCCCTGACGCCATGACCATCCCGGGCCATGGCGCGGATATGGCGGTCTATGCGCTTGAGGGACGGGTCCTGATCCAGACGCGCGGCGGGGACCTGCATGCCGATCCGGACGGGGACGCAAGCGCACGTGACATGGAGGCGGCGGCGTCGGACCGACTGTTCGCTGCGCTCGAGCCTGAGCTCGCCGACCTGGTCCTGCCCGGCCTGTCCGCTCAGGTCCGCCCGCGCCGGGTGATCGTGACGGAAGGATTTGATCCCGCGCTCACTGCGCCGGACGACGCGCCCATCGCCCTGAAGCGCATGCCCGAGCCCGATCTGCGCCTGACGGCGGCGTCGGTTCCGCTGGAGGCTTTCGAGCGTCTGCCCGCCGCGCTCGGCGCCGGGCTCGCCTCGGGCTTTGACTGGGCGGAGACGCTGCGTCCCTGGCGCGCGGCGGCCGGTCTGGCCTTCGCCGCCCTGATCGGGCTGGCCGGCCTCAACGCGCTTCAGGCGAGCGTGCTGGAGCGCCGGGCGGAGGCCTATGAGCAGGCCCGGCAGGAGACGTTCCAGCAGGCGTTTCCTGACACCCGCCCTGTCAATATCGATGTCCAGCTGCGCCGGCGTCTGGCCACGGTCGGCGCGGCGGAGGGCGGCGGCGGCTTTCTGGAGCTGGGCGCAGCCCTGTCGGCGATCCTCGCCGATGTGGACGGGGTGCGGGTGGATTCCATCCGCTATGACGCCGAGCGCGGCGGCCTGGCCGTCAGTGCGCTCTATGCCGATTTCGGCGATTTCGAAGCGCTGCGCGCGGCGGCTGAGGCGCGCGACCTGATCCTGGAGGATGGCGGCGCCCGCCAGTCCGCAGACGGGGTCGAGGGTGAATTCACGGTGAGGCTGCCATGAGCTGGACCGACCGCCTCGCCCCCGCCCGGGCCGCCTGGGCCGAACGCACGGCGCGCGAGCAGATCCTGCTCGCCAGCGCGGCGGCGCTGATCATTCTGATTCTGGCCTGGTATGCGGTTCTCGCGCCCGCCATGAGCTGGCGCGCTTCAGCCCAGCGCGATTTCGTCCGCGCCGCCGAAGACTTCGAAGTGATGGTGGAAGGCACATCGCGCTATCGCGCGCTCTCGGCGGGCGCGGCTCAGGCCCAGCGTTCCGGCGCGCCGCTGAGAACCGTGATCGGCCGGACCGCCAATGCGCGCGGGATCGCCATCAGCCGCGTACAGCCGCTTGATGACGGCCGGCTCGGGGTCTGGCTCGACACGGTCCAGGCCGACGCCCTGATGGCCTGGCTGACCGAGCTCGCCGCCGAAGAGGGTGTGCGCGTGGATCGGGTGAGTCTGGACCGCGAGGGCGACGGCGTGGTGCGCGCCCAGCTCCTGCTGGCGGGAGGCGCAGCATGAGGCGCCCGCTCCTGTTCATCGTGCTGGGCGTCGTCCTGTTCGCTGCGTTCGCCGTCGCAAACCTTCCGGCGCGCCTGATCTTCGACGCGGCGGCTGGACCCGCCGGCCTGCGGGCCGGGCTCGTTCAGGGCACGGTCTGGGATGCGACGATCCTGCGTCTCGACGCCGGCGGTCCGCCGGTGGCCGAAACCCGCGCGCGCCTGCAGCCGGGCGGATTGCTCGGCGGCTCGGCCCGGTTCGATGTGACGGTGCGTGACGCGACCGTTCGCGGGGAGGGGGTCGTGACCCTGCGGCCGGGCGGAGCCACCCTTGAGGACGCGACCGGCGTCATGGCCCTGTCGCGCCTGCCCCTGTCCTTCGCCGTCCCGCCGGGCCAGAGCGTTCAGGCCGACATCACCCGGATCGCCGTCGACCGCGATGGGACCTGCCTTCAGGCTGAAGGATCGCTGAGGACCGCCGCGCTGGCTGCGGCGGGGGAGTCCTTCGGGGCCGAGCTGCCGCTGCTGACCGGTGAGCTGCTCTGCGCCGGAGACCGCATCGCGGTTCAGATCGACGGCGCCAACGACCGGCTGAGCCTGAGCGGACGCATTCGCCTGGAGCCAGCAGGACCGGCCTGGCGGATCGAAGCGCGCACCCGGGACCGCGAGGTCGTGGCCGCGCTCTCCCTGCTGGGCTTCGAACAGGACGGGCCCGATGTTTTCCTTCTGGACTCGCAGCGCCAGAACGCACAAGGCTGACCGCCCATGAGATCCCTGATCGTCGCCATTCTCGCCCTGGGCGCGGCCGCCTGCGTTTCGGGTCCCGGATCATCTTCAGGGACCCAGGCCTCTGCTGCGCCGGGTCAGCCGGTCTCCAGCCTGCCGCCGCAGACCCTGGCGCCGGGCTCGTGCGGACTGTTCCTGTTCGAACGCCGGGCGCCGCGCCGCTTTGTGATGTTCGAGGATCTGGCCGCGCGCACGGTCCAGATCGTTCATGACGGCGAGATTTTCGAGCTGGGCGTCACTGAACATCGCGGCGCGCTGGTGACCGGCGAAAGCTTCCGCCGCGTCTATCTGGACCCGCGCCGCAATATCACCTTCACCCTGACCGGCGAAGTCGGTGAGGAGACCGGCTCCGGTCCCCGTCTCGAAGGCGTGCTTCTGGCCGTCCAGACGCTCGACGGCGGCCGGGTGGTGCGCCCGCTGGGCGGGGTTCGCTCCTGCGGGAATGACCGGGATTAGTCGGAGAAGGCGTCAGGCGCATCTTCGATCACCGGACCCGTCGCATCGGCGGCGGGCGTTTCACCATTGGGATCGTCGTCTTTCGGCACATAGGTCAGAAGGCCCCAGTCCGCCCAGCTTTCGGTCTGCGGGTTCCATTGCTGGAAGTGCTGGATGACGTGGCCGTTGTCCTGCGGCGTCCAGGCGCCGCGGAAGTCGAAGCTGACCGGGCCGCCGGGCCGGGCGTAGGTGATCACACCCTCCAGCACCATGACGCCGTCTTCGTTGAGGCCGCCGGCATAGTCGATCTGATACCGGGTTCCGACCCAGAGCTGGCGCCACTGGCCGGTCTCGTTGTCGACCCAGTTCAGGCTGTGCCCTGTTCCCCCGTTCGCTTTCGTCCAGTGCTCGTGCAGGACGCATCCGTTTGCGCCTGGTTCGATCACGTTGGAGCCGCCAAAGGCGCCGTTCGCGGCGTAGACATTCCAGGCTCCGGTCCAGAAATCGAACTGGCGGTGAAGCGTGCTGTCTTCGCACGTGGGCGGACCGGTCTGCAGGAGAAGCGCGGCGGTGACGGTCAGCAGATCCAGCATGGAGTCTCCGTCAACGGGTCAGCCCTCGTCCGTCCAGTGGTCGGGAGTGCGTGGGCGCGGCGTCGTGGCGAGCGGGCGCAGGTGGACCGTCTGCCAGGGCGTGAATTCGCCGTCATCGGTGTCGAGCATCAAGATGCGATGCTCGATCGCGCCGTCCGCCATCGCCCGCCAGCTGACCTGTGCGGGACGGCTGGATCCGCCATTGATGAAATCAAGCCGGCCTTCCAGCACCAGGGCCTCGCCGGGACCTGGGCGTCCGTCCGCCTGCATGGCGACGCTGTCCCCGGCGAAGCTGTAGGACCAGACCCCGCTGAGCGGGTCGAACCGCAACAACCCGGCGCCGTCGCCCAGCGGAGAGACCGATTCTGCGACCCCGGTCTGCAGCTCCAGAAAGGCGCAACCGCCCCAGACCGGGCTCAGGCGCACCTCGCCGAAGGCCAGGTAGGCGCCGGGGTGGACCACGGCCCACTCGCCCGAAAGCCAGGCCGCGGCCTCGAAGTCTTCCGCCGTACAGCCGTCATAAGACGCCTCCGGACCCAGGGACGGTCCGGCCGCCAGGGACATCGCCAGGGTCAGGGTCACAAGCATGCCGTCCTTCGCGTTTTGCTCAGCTTGCGCTCCCAGGCGCCGGGCGTCCAGCGCCTCGCTTGCCGCAACGGCGAAACCCGCGTATGGCTCGGCCCCGGTTTTCTTCCGCCGGACGGAGTGTCTCCCATGTCGAATGTGACGGTCGTCGGCGCCCAGTGGGGCGACGAGGGCAAGGGCAAGATCGTGGACTGGCTGTCCAACCGCGCCGACGTGGTCGTGCGCTTCCAGGGCGGCCATAACGCCGGGCACACGCTGGTCGTGGACGGGGTCACCTACAAGCTCTCCCTCATGCCCTCCGGCGTGGTGCAGAAGAAGCTCTCCCTCATCGGCAACGGCGTGGTGGTCGATCCCTGGGCGTTCATCGAGGAGGTCGAGAAGGTGCGCGCGCAAGGGGTGGATATCGGCCCCAAGGTCGTGCGCGTGGCCGAGACCGCGACGCTGATCCTGCCCGTCCATCGCGAGCTCGACGCCCTGCGCGAGAACCGCGACGACGGCATGAAGATCGGCACGACGCGGCGCGGCATCGGTCCGGCCTATGAGGACAAGGTGGGCCGCCGTGCGGTCCGGGTGATCGATCTGGCCGACGAGACCCAGCTGCGCCGCCGGGTCACCGAGCTGCTCCACCACCATAACGCCCTGCGCCGCGGGTTCGGGGTGGCCGAGGTCGACGCCGAGGCGCTCATGGAGGAGCTGCGCGCCATCGCGCCGAAAATCCTGCCCTTCGCCGATCCGGTCTGGAAGACGCTGAACCGGGCCATCGCCGAGGACAAGAAGATCCTGTTCGAGGGCGCCCAGGGCGCGTTCCTCGACGTGGATCATGGCACCTATCCGTTTGTGACCAGCTCCAACACCGTGGCCGGTCAGGCTTCGGCGGGCTCCGGCGTCGGCCCGGCGGAAACGGGGTATGTGCTCGGCATTGTGAAGGCCTACACCACCCGGGTGGGCGAGGGGCCGTTCCCGACCGAGCTGACCGACGAGATCGGCAAGAGAATAGGCGAGCGCGGCCGCGAGTTCGGCACGGTGACCTCCCGTCAGCGCCGCTGCGGCTGGTTCGACGCGGTGCTGGTGCGTCAGTCCTGCAAGATCAACGGCATCAAGGGCGTGGCGCTGACCAAGCTGGACGTGCTGGACGGGTTCGACGAGCTGAAGGTCTGTGTGGGCTACAAGTTCAACGGCGAGATGTATGACCGCCTGCCCGCCGGGACCGGCGCCCAGGCCGGCGTCGAGCCGGTCTATGAGACCTTCAAGGGCTGGCAGGGCTCCACGGCTGGCGCGCGCTCCTGGATGGATCTGCCGGCCGAGGCGGTGAAATATGTGCGCCGCATCGAAGAGCTGATCGAAACGCCGGTGGCGCTGCTGTCCACCTCGCCCGAGCGTGAGGACACGATCCTCATGCAGGACCCCTTCCGCTCGTAAGCCGGCGCGGCGTTAACGACTTCCCGTTTCCCTTCGCTGCGCGGACCTGCTATAGCCCGGCTCGCGCGTGGCGAACCGCCGCGCGTTTTTTGTTGCCGGGATGCACGCCTTCGCAAGGGTTGAGGCGCTCGATCCCGCGAAAGGTGAATGATGGACTTCCCCAACTGCGTGCCCTCCGCGCTGGTTTCAGCGCTGGAGATGAAGGGCTATGCCGCCCTCACTGATGTTCAAACCGCTGTTCTGGCCGACGACGCCGCCGGCGCGGACCTTCTGGTCTCCGCGCGCACCGGCTCGGGCAAGACCGTGGCTTTTGGTCTGGCCATGGGCGCAGACCTTCTGGCCGGTCACGACACGCTGGGCTTCGCCGCCACGCCGCTGGCCCTGGTGATCGCTCCGACCCGCGAGCTCGCCCTTCAGGTGGAGCGCGAGCTGACCTGGCTCTACGCCGACGCGGGCGGGCGCCTGGCCTCCTGCGTGGGCGGGATGGATGCGCGCAGCGAGCGCCGCACCCTGCAGCGCGGCGCCCACATCGTGGTGGGTACGCCGGGCCGCCTGCGCGACCATATCGAGCGCGGCGCCCTGGACCTGTCGTCGGTGCGCGCGGTCGTGCTCGACGAAGCCGACGAGATGCTCGATTTCGGCTTCAAGGAAGATCTGGAGTTCATTCTTCAGGCCGCGCCGGCTTCACGGCGCACCCTGATGTTCTCCGCCACCGTCTCCCGGCCCATCGCAGAGCTGGCGCGCTCCTATCAGCGCGACGCGCTGCGCATCTCCACCGCCGGTGATCGCGGTCAGCACGCCGACATCACCTATCTGGCCCACACCGTGGCCGGTCATGAGCGTGAAGCGGCCATCATCAATGTCCTGCGCTATCACGACGCGGCGCGCGCCCTGGTGTTCTGCACCACGCGCGAAGCGGTCAATCAGCTGGTGATCAGGCTTCAGAACGCCGGGTTCTCCGCCGTGGCCCTGTCGGGTGAACTGACCCAGGCCGAACGCACCAAGGCGCTGGACGCCCTGCGCGACGGCCGGGCGAAGGTGTGCGTGGCCACGGACGTGGCGGCACGCGGCATCGACCTGCCGGGTCTGGATCTGGTGGTTCACGCCGAGCCGCCGACGAACGCCGAGAGCCTGCAGCACCGCTCCGGCCGCACCGGCCGCGCGGGCGCGAAAGGCGTCAGCGTGTTCGTGGTGGCCAGCTCGCGCAAGGGCCGGGTCATCCGCCTGCTGCGCGAGGCCAATATCGAAGCGGACTGGACCGAGGCGCCCGGCGCCGAGGACATCCGCGCGCGCGATACCGAGCGTCTGGCGAGCCTTCCGGCCTTCACCGCCGAGCTGGATGAAGCGCGTCTTGCTGAAGCCCGCGCCCTGATCGAACGCTTTGGCGCGGAACGTGTCGCTGCAGCGTTCCTGGCCGAGCGTGAAGCGAGTCTTCCGTCCGTCCACCAGCTCAGCCCCGCGCCGACCGCGCCGGGCAAGGCTGCGCGGGCCGAGCGGGCCTCGCGCCGCGACCGGTCTGACTTCGACGACAGCACCTGGCTGGAGGTCAATCTGGGCCGTAAGCAGCGCGCCGAGCCGCGCTGGCTGGTCCCGCTGATCTGCCGGGTCGGCGATGTGACCGGCGCCGATATCGGCGCGATCCGCATCGAGGAAACCTACACCCGCTTCCAGATCGCCGAGGACAAGCGCGCGGCCTTCATGGCGGCGCTCAAGCGTCCTCGCGACCGCGACGAGAATGTCCGCGTCACGCTGGCCGGTCAGTCCGGCGAGACCGCTGAGGCGGCGCCCGCGCGCCCTCCCGCGCCGGCCAGGGCCCGCACCGAGCGCCCGGCCAGGCCGGCTCATGAGCGCCAGCCCGAGCGGGCGCCGGAGCACAAGCCCGAGCCGAAAGCGGCCCGGACGGAGCGCAAGTCTGATCCCAAGGCTGAGCGGGCTGAGCCTCGCACCAAGCTGTATGCTGAAGACGGCGCGCCGCGCCCCAAGCGCCGCGCGCGTCCGGGCAAGGCGGAACGTCAGGTCATCAAGGCGGCGAAGTCGTCTCGCGAGACCCGGCCGGTGCGCGACTGGGCGCCCAAGGCCAAGCCTGCTGGCGATGCCGGTCCGAAACTGAAGCGGGTCAAGAAGCGCTCGAACTGATCGCGGACAGCCGGCCGCGCCTCAAAGCACGGCCGGCAGCCCCAGCCCGGTCAGCAGGGTCTGCATTTCATCGCGGGCCTTTCGGGCGGACTCCGGCACGTCGTCCAGTCCCGGCCTGAACAGGTCGAACAGGGTCAGCCCTTCTTCAAACAGCTCGCGGTAGAGCATGCGCTCGACCAGATGGCCGGCGATCTCGAAATCGCGCGCCTCAGCGAGCAGACGCAGACGGTCGCCGACCTTTCCGGCGTTGCGGCTGATCAGCGGTGAGACCCGGTTGACGACGACCCGCCATTCCAGCTTCGGGCGTTGACCGGCTTCCCGCCGCTCGCGGGCCGCCTCCATCTTCTGCCCCAGGGCGCCGGGGCGGCCTTCATCGTCGGCGATGGCGTTGAGATCCATCAGGCTTTCATTGATCGGCGTGACGACGAGCGTCGACAGGTCCAGCGCCGCATTGAGGCAGCGCCCGCCACCGGCCGGCGTGTCGATGATGACGCGCCGTCCCTTGTCGCGCTCGGCCTTCACCAGCTCGGTGAAGCGCTGCACCAGCGTCCCGTCGGGCTTTCTGGCGAGCGTCATGACGCTGATCGGCTCGCCGGCCTTGCCGTTCAGGCGCGCATAACGCCGTTCCAGGAACCAGGCCGCACTGCGCTGGCCCAGATCGGCGTCGATGACGCTGGCCGACAGGCCCTGACGCTGGATGGCGGCGGCCAGATGCAGGGCGAGCGTGGATTTGCCCACCCCGCCCTTTGTGTTGGCGATCGTGATCACCTGCATGGAAAGCGTTCCCCCTTACGCCGGCGCCTGCGCCTGGACCGGTGCAAGGCGCGGGCCATCGTGCCCGGAGGGTCAGCGTCCTGCAATGAACATCAAAGCAATTTCAGGCACGAAAGCGATGAGCAACAACCCGCCCAGCATCAGCGCGATGAAGGGCAGGACCGCCTTCACCACGGTCCAGAAGCTTTCCTGGAAGGCCGCCATGGCCACGATCAGGTTGAGCCCCAGGGGCGGGGTCAGATAGCCGATGCCCAGATTGACGATCATGATGATCCCGAAATGAACCGGATCCACGCCGTTCGCCTCGGCCAGCGGCTGCAGCAGCGGGGCGAGCACCAGCGTGGCGGAACCGACATCGATCACCATGCCCACCAGCAGGAGCAGGAGGTTGGAGAGCAGGATGAACTCCACCTTGCTGTCGATCAGCGTCGACAGGTCGGCGACCAGTTGTTGCGGCACGCCCTCGGCGGTGAGGAACACGTTGAGCGAGAACGCAAAAGCGAGCACCGGATAGAGGCTGCCCAGCAGCTTGGCGCTGTCTGTCGTGACGGCCTTCAGATCGGTGAAGGAGAGGTCGCGATGGAGGAAGACCTCCACCAGCACGGCGACCACCACGGCCACGGCGGCGGCTTCGGTCACGGTGAAGATCCCGCCATAGATGCCGCCCAGGATGATCAGCGGGATCGGCAGGGCGAAGATCGAGCGGGAGATCGCACGTAAGAAGCCGGATATCCTCCAGCCGCCTTCACGCCGCTTGAAGTTCAGGATGAAGCCATAGGCCGCGAAGATCGCCACCAGCACCAGGGCCGGACCGATGCCGGCCAGGAAGAGCTGGGCGATGGAGACCTGAGTGATGTAGCCGTACAGGATCAAGGGAATCGAGGGCGGGATGATGATGCCCAGCACCCCGCCGGAGCACAGCGCGCCAATGGCGAAGCTCTTTGAATAGCCGCTCTCGATCAGCGCCTTGTACATGATGCCGCCGACCGCCAGCAGCGTCACGGCGGCCGAGCCGGAAATCGCCGCAAACCCGGCGCAGCTCAGGACCGCCGCCAGCGCCAGTCCGCCGGGAACGGGCCGGGTGATCTCGCGCATGAGGTCGATGATGCGTTCCGCAATCGTACCCTTGGACATGATCGCGCCGGCCAGCACGAAGAGCGGGATCGCCAGCAGGACTTCCTGATTGACCGCGAACCAGACGTCATAGGCGGCGTATTCCGGCCGCCCGTCATTCCAGACCGAGTAGACGAACAGCGCCGCGCAGCCCAGCAGCACCAGCACCGGCTGGCGCAGCACCATCAACAGGACGATCAGTCCGACGAGAAGCCACATCTCCATCAGGCGGGGTCCCCGTCATCGCGCTCGACCTCGTCCTCACGTTCAACGACGTCTTCCAGGTTCTCGCTGGGGCGAAGCTCAGGCCGCCCGGCATAGACCGCAAAGCGGATCATGTTTGTGGCGAAGGCGATGAAGATCATGGCTTGGAGCGTCCAGATCGGAAGGCGCAAAATCTCGGTCCGGTCGCCCAGCACGACGCTTTCCCAGACCATCCAGCCGGACAGGCCGGCGAAGACCGCGAAGAAGGCGGCGGTCACAGCGCTCGACAGCCGGACCATGGCCGGCTCCAGCGCCTTGGGGATCAGCGCGTCGAACAGGCGCGGGCGCAGGTGTGCGCCGTGGTCGGTGGCCACGCCCACCCCGAACATGGCGACAGCCACCATGCCGATGACGGCGACTTCCGTGGCGCCGATGAGCCCGGTCATGAAGATGCGCCGGCTGATCACGTCGGCCATGAGCGACAACGCCATCAGAGCGAAGGCGAGAAGGCTCGCCCAGCGTTCAAACCTGGCGATCCCTCCTAGAAGCGCAGCCATGATCCAGCCTCCCCGCCTGACGCATTGCGCCGGGCGAACGCGGCCTTGCCCGCTTCGATCCGGTCATAGACTTCGCGGGCCCGGCCGCCGATCGTTTCGACCAGGCGATCAACGACGTTCTCGGTCTGCGCCATCCAGGCTGCGCGGTCCTGCGCTGTCAGATCATGAACCTGGACGGGCTCGCCCGTCGTGGTCAGGAGGGGGCGGACCACCTCGCCCTCACGATTGGTCTGGACCCCGGCGCGCAGCCAGCCCAGCACCACATCGTCCAGCACGCGGACACCGGCGCGGGCCGAGGCCGGGCTGCCCCAGGCGCCGTCGATGGTCTGCTTCTGCGACGGCGTGGCGCTTTCATACCAGTCCTTGTTCAGGACGATCGCGCCGGTGTCATAGGAGTGATAGGTCAGCGTGAAATGGGCTGCGAGCTCCAGCGTGGCGAAGAAGTGGAAGACCGCGCTGGACAATCCGCCCTGCACCAGGCCCGTCTGAAGGGCGGGGATCACGTCGGCGATGCCCAACGGAATGGCGTCCATGCCGGCGGCTTCGCAGAAGAATCGCGCCGCCGCATTGGGGCTGGTGCGCATGCGCAGGCCGGCGGCCAGGTCCGGATGGGTCAGAGGGCGGTCGGCGAAGACATGGGTCCAGCCCACTTCAACCCATTGCAGAAGGCGCAGATTCTGCGCCCGCGCAAGCTCGTCGGTGATGTCGAACAGGTATTCGTCATAGACGAAGTCGACCTCTTCCCGGCTGGCGAACAGGTAGGGCGCCATGGCGATGGTCAGCTCGGGGATGGAGCTGGACAGGCCCTGCAGGCTCATCCCGCCCACATGGGAGCGGCCCCGGCGCAGATCGAAGAGCATGCGCTCCTCATCGCCCAGCTCGGCCTTGGTGAAATACTCGAAATCCAGCGCCGGATTCTGCGCAATATTGGTCTCGAAATTCGTCCACTGGGCGTCCCAGGGGGTGCGCGGCGGGGCCTGGGCGACGGCGCGGCCATAGAGCACGTCCTCATCCCCACGCCGCCCGCAGGCCGACAGCGCGGGCAGGGCGGCGGCCGTTGCGGCCCAGCCGAGAAATTGTCTGCGGCGCATGAGCGGCGCCTCCCCTCGCGAGCTTGCGGTGCGCTCTTTTGACTGGCGCGTCCGTGCGTCTTCAAATGATATAACATTTGCAAACGGCCGCGAACGCAAGCCGAGGCTACAGGTATTTGCTCCGCTCAGCGAGCAGGGGAGACCAGGATGAGGATCAAGGCATTCACACGGCGCGGCGCGCTGGGGCTTCTGGGCGGAGCGTCCAGTGCGGCGCTGATCGGGTGCGGACCGCGCGGCGACCGGGGTGCACGGGACGCCGAGGTCATCGTGATCGGCGCAGGGCTGTCCGGGCTCAACGCGGCGATGATCCTGGCCGATCAGGGCATGGACGTGCTGGTGCTGGAGGCCTCGTCCCGCATCGGCGGGCGCATGAAGACGCTGGACGCCCTGCCGGGCCGGCCGGAAGCGGGCGGTCAGCAGGTGGGCGCGGGCTATGGCCGGGTGAGGGGGCGCGCGGCGGATGCGGGCCTGACCTTCGAGGACTTTCCGCCCAATCGGTTCGGCGAAGTTCTGGCGATCGGCGATACGCTGATCCCCGCTGCGGAGTGGGCGAGCCATCCGCTCAACGCGCTGCCTGAGCCCCTGAAGCCCATTCCGCCGGGCCGGCTCTTCTTCTCCCTGGCCGCGCGCGCCAATCCGTTTCAGGACGTCTACGCCTGGATGGACGAGGCGGCGGGGGTCCATGATGTGCCGGCGCACAGCTGGATGGCCGGGCGCGGGGCCAACGAAGAAGCGCTGCGGCTGATGAATGTCTCGCTGAACGGGCGGGACCTGGCGTCCTACTCCATGATCAACGTGTTCCGCTCCCTGGCGCTGTACACGCTGGAGCGGTCCATGGGGCCGTCCCAGGCCATCACCGGCGGGTCCCAGCGCCTGCCTGAGGCCATGGCGGAGAGCCTGGCGCGTCCGGTGCGTACCGGCGCGAACGTGGCCGCCATCGAAGCCGACGGGGCGGGCGCGCAGGTGCGGCTGGCGGGCGGGGAGACGCTGCGGGCCGACTTCGTGATCTCCACCCTGCCCTTCCCGGTCATGCGCCAGATCGGCGTGGAGGCGCCGCTGTCGGCTCTCCAGCGCGAGGCGGTCGAGGCCATGGCCTACACCCCCATCGTCCAGCTGCATCTGGAGGCGGAGACGCCGTTCTGGGAGGCCGACGGCCTGGCCCCGGAGATGTGGACGGACTCTCCCCTGGAGCGCGTCTTCGCGGGCCGCGCGGCGGACGGGACGCCCACGGGCATGCTCACCTGCTGGCTCGACGGGATGGGCGGGCTGTCGGCCTCCACGATGAGCGATGGGGAGCTCGAAGCGCTGGCGCAAGCCGAACTCGCCCGCCTGCGCCCGGCGAGCGGGGGCCGCGTGCGTCTGGCCCATGCCCAGCGCTGGACGCCCTATAACGCGCTCGCCGGCGGCGCCTACATGCACTACCAGCCCGGACAGGCGCCCGCCTGGGGCGGACAGCTGGCGACTCCGGCGGGCCGGTTGCATCTGGCCGGGGAGCATCTGGGCGTGCTTCATACCGGCATGGAGGCGGCCATGGAGTCCGGCGAGAACGCCGCCCTGGCGGTCCTCGACGCCGCCGCGCCCTATCCCGGCCGAGCGCAGTGAGCGCCGGGACCTCCCGGCGATGGGTCTTCAACAGGTCCCGGATCGCCTCCGGCGTCCGGGATAGGGGAGAGTGATGATGATCAGTGTGAAGTCCGGCCTGTTGAGCGGGCTGGCCGCCCTCAGCCTCACCGCCTGCGCCAGCGCTCAGAGCGAGCCCGCCCCCGCCTTCGAGCCGGGCCGCGCCCCGGCCATGGAGCGGCAGCTGGACTGGCTCACCGGCGCCTGGTCCAACGCGGCGCAGTACGCCGCCGCGCCCGACGCCCTCAAGCGCGAGCCGGCGGCGGGGCATCCCTACGACTGGCTGGACCTTCAATACGCCGAGTTCACCCGTATCGATGCGCCTCAGGTCGGCGATTACGTCGTGTATCTGGAGTGGCGCGCGGGCGGTCCGGACGGGCCGGTCAGCCGCCAGCGCATCTGGTCCTTCCTGGCCGACGCGCAAGGCCGGCCGGCGGGCATGGACTTCTACACCCTGAACACTCCCGACCTCTACGCCGGGCGCGCGCAACAGCCCTGGGTGTTCGCGGACCTGAGCCCTGAGGATCTCACCGGCTATCCGGACGGCTGCACGCTCTCGCACGCCTACCCGGCCTCGGTGGGGAGTTTCTACCGGCTGAACCCGGCGACCTGCACCATCACCGCGCGGTCCGGGCGCACCATGGCCCTGCGCGCCGACATCCAGCTCCACCCCGGACGCCTGACCTATTCCGAGGCCGGCGTGCTGGAGAGCGGCGACTACGCCTTCCTCGTGCCGGGCGGTGAGAGCTTCGGGTATGAGTTCCGGCCGGTGCAGGCGGGCGAGCCGGGCGCGACCCGCTAGGACGCGGCCTCCGTCTTTTCCTCGGCCTCCGCCTCCGTCCAGCCCTTCACAGCGGCCATGCACGCCTCGAACTTCTCCAGGTCGATGGGCTTGTGCACGCCGGTGAACCAGTCGGGGACGTCGCCGCGCTTGCCGCCCCATCGCTCGGGGTGGATGTAGCGCATCACGAGGTATTGCACCGCCGAGATCCCCGGCGCCCAGTCGCCGGCGGCGATCCGCGCCTTCTCCGCGTCCGTCGCCTTGCGCCAGCCCCCGCCGGACAGGGCGAAGGGCGTCAGGTCCAGCCCGCGCACATCCTCCAGCCCGGTTTCAGCCTCGGCGCGCTCGTCCTGATCAAAGGCGTGGTAGACGAGCCCGCGAATGCGCCGCTCCAGCTCCGCGCGCGGATCATCGTCGGGGGCCGGCGCCACCTCCTCCGCCGCCGCCTTCGCTCCGGTCCCCGCCCCCGCCAGAACCTCCGCAGCCCGCACGAAGCGCTGGCCCAGCAGCAAGGCCTCCCGCGCCGCCCGCGCCCGGCCTTCAGCGGCCAGCGTCAACGCCCGCGCCATGAAGGCTTGTCCGGCGGAGCGCAGGGCGTCCGGGGTGAGTTGTTCCTGTCCTCCCTCGCGTCCGCTCGGTCGGTCCTCGCTTACGCGCTCGCAAGCTCGCGCTTCGCTGCGGGCGGGCGGTCGCCCTTGCGGACCCTGCGGGTCCGGAAATCCTGAATCCCCGGCCAAGCCCGGATGGGCGCAGAGCCGGGGCCTCCCTGCGAGCTCGCAACCACGTCCCGGGTCTTCGCCCGGGAATTCAGGAGCATTATCCCGCTCCTCCATATCCCCCAGCCGCCACCCGCCGCGCGCCGCCCATTGATAGAGGGTGGAGGCCGGAACCCCGGTCGCCCGCTCGATCCCGGCCATGGTGAAGCCTCGCGCGCGCATCTCCCGCGCTTGGCGCTCCAGAGCGGCGCGCTGCGCCTGTGATCGAGGTCGTCCCGGCATGGGGGGAGTCTAAGGGCGGAAAGGGGGGCGGGGGATAAGGCGCTCCCCCTCTCCCCTCCTTGAGGAGGGGAGAGGGATGGGGTGAGGGGGTGAGCGCTGGTCGGCGTCAGCCGATCAATCGCCCCGGTGGGGCGATTGAAAGCCGCGAACGGGCCGGCAGGCCCCAAAAGACGGCGCCGCCTGCGTGACGCCTCAAAGCCTGGCGCCGACCCCCTCACCCCGACCCTCTCCCCCTATGAGGGGGAGAAGGGGAAGGCCTCCCCCCTTTGTCATCCCGGACGGTCGAAGGCCGATCCGGGACCCATGGCGCCGCCGTTCAAACTGGGTCCTGAATCAAGTTCAGGATGACGAAAGCGGGTGAGGGAGCGCGCAGCGCCAAGCCGCCTCCGCCCATCGCACAATCACCCCTGCACCTCCACCCCTCGTCATCCCGGACCCCGATCCGGGACCCACGGCGCCGCCGCTCAAACTGGGTCCTGAATTAAATTCAGGATGACGAAAGCGGGTGAGAGAGCGCGCAGCGCCAAACCGCCACCGCCTCACCGCCCGTCTTCACCTCCACCCTTCGTCATCCCGGACTTGATCCGGGACCCACAGCGCCGCCGCTCAATCTGGGTCCTGAATCAAGTTCAGGATGACGAAAGCGGGTGAGGGCGCGCGCAGCGCCAAACTGTCGCTGACCTAGCACGACACCTGCACCCCATCTCGCGTCATCCTGAACTCGATTCAGGACCCACAGCGCCGCCATCGAACCTGGGTCCTGAATCAAGTTCAGGATGACGAAAGCGGGTGAGGGAGCGCGCAGCGCCAAACCGCCTCCGCCCATCGCATAATCACCCCTGCACCCCACCCTTCGTCATCCCGGACCCCGATCCGGGACCCACAGCGCCACCGGTCAAACTGGGTCCTGAATCAAGTTCAGGATGACGAAAGCGGATGAGGGAGGGCGCAGCGCCAAGCCGCCTCCGCCAATCGCACCCCTTCTCCACCTCCACCCTTCGTCATCCCGGACTTGATCCGGGACCCACGGCGCCGCCGTGGAAACTGGGTCCTGAACCAAGTTCAGGATGACGAACGCGGGTGAGGGAGAGCGGGGCGCCACACAGCCCGGTCACCGCTCCGCAGCGGGCCGAAGGCCAGCCTTGACGCGTCCGGCTTAAGCTGCGGGAGACTTGGCGTGGGGGTAGGGGTGTCAGTGAAAGCTGCGCCCGCTACAGATCGCCCCGCGCTGTCGCTTCGATTTCCTCGCCGTCACCATCGAGCGTGACCACGCGCCGATCATCGAACTCGCTGACGCCTTGCGTTTTCCAAACGACGCCTTCGCCGCCATCGAACGCGATCTGGGCGGCTTCATCGGCGTTATCGGCTTCGACTTCCGCGATGTAGTCCACAAAGGCGTCGACGCGGGAGAGGACACGAAACTTGGCCATGGACGTGCTCCTTGATGATATGCTTGGAGCTTATCGCGCTCAGCATATGTTCGCCAGATGTTCATGGCGTGAGCCGGTACCGCCCGCGCCCGACAAATTCCAGCCAGCCGCGATCGCGCAGCACCTGAAGCTGCTGGCGGATTTTTTCGCGAACGTGGCGGTTCTCGGGATAAAGCTCGCCGAGCGCCGGGGCGAAGCCGTATGCATCGTCGATGGTGAAATCAGCCCGGCCAAGCGCTTCGATCTGCGCCATGATCTCCACCAGCCAGCCGCGCGCGCCTGAACTTGTGTCTCGTAAGAAGGCGGTCTTACTCCACTTTTCGATCACGTCGCGCCGGTCCGCCGGAATGCTGTCACGCACGATCTGGATGCGCCCTGAAGGCGGCACCTTCTCAAGCAGTATATTGCATCCGACCCAGCCGGCCCGCCGGGCCGTTGGGGCGAGCGGCTTGCGCTTTTCGATCAGGTCGGCGGTGAAAAAGTGCTTGGGAACGACGATCAGATCGCTGACCGCCTGGCGGTCCCGATCATACCGCAATACGAAGAGGCTTGGGTTCGACGCCGACGCCAAACGCTCGAGCATCGTCGCCCAGGCGCCGTCGAGCACCTTCCGCCCGATCTTCGTCTTCTGGGATTTCAGCTCGTAATCCTCACGGCACGACCCGCATAAGAGGTCGGCGACGGGGGCGTTGTTTGGATGGGCCTGCAGCCGATCCGCGCCGCACGCGGGACAGTAAAGCTCACGCTCCGCCCAGCCCTCGGTCCAGACGCGCGCCGACTGAGACGGGCTGTCAAACGGCGCCTGCGTCTCTTCGAAGCCGAGATTGAGATGCGATTTTTCCGACATGGCCTATCAGCGTGGGTACGAAATCCTACGGAGATCATCGCCAGAAAGTGTTCGCATCGAGTGTCCAGCTGCATCCAGACACGCCCACTCAAACTCCGGACCTCTTGGCCATCGCTAAACGCTTATAGTATTTTGGGGATTCAAAAGGGATTTACCGGCGCGTATGCTACCTTGTGCGGCCGGGCATCGGCTTATTGCTTGCCGATTAGCTTGAATGATTGACAATTTACGCAACGCAAAGTTCGATTAATCTCAATCGCATGCGCGATTCGAGTGGGCATCCCAATGACAAACCTCTTGTCAAGGGTTAAGCTCTAACCTAACTGTGGCTGCTTACATGGCGAAGGCAATCAACCGAGATGTGAGCAAGCCGTGGTGCGTCGGGGCGACCTGCGACGTCTACTGGAATGAAAGCTATGAGAATGAGTTCCGTTCTCGAAGGGTCGAACCGAAGAGCGCAGCAAAGCTCCAAGCGGTACTGACGCGCATGTACTGCGAGCATGGACCTGAAAACATACCTGGTGGGTCAGAGCGATTGAACAGGAATGAAGGACGATATTTGGTTGGTGGAAAACGGCTTTTGGTCTGGGCGTTCAAAGATTTCCAACTCCGGGTCTACGGAGTTGAAGGAAGCGTTCATGGAAAAAGGGCCTTCTTTGCCTCTGAGGTTGAGCCTCGAAAGAAAAAAGACGGGGCTGATCAAGCCCAACTAAAGCGCGCTGCTGAGCGTGCCGTAGAGTTGGCAGGGTCAGTTAAGGGGGGAAGCTTATGATGGAGAATAAAATGGATGAGTTCGAACTGCTCGTTGCCGAGGAGGAGCTGATTGCGGACTGCCAGATGTACATTTACCTTCTGATGAAGGAGAAGAGAGTCAGTAAAGCCGATCTTGCTCGCCTCCTCGGTGTTTCGAAAGCTTCTGTCTCTCAGATGCTTTCCGCTGATTCGAATCTTACCCTGCGGAGTATCGCTCGCATCGCGGCGCTGCTCGGCGAGAAGGCCACTATCTGCGAACGGAAGTCCCGAGTTCATGTTGAGGACACGATCGGAGCGCCCGAGCAGCGAGGAGATCGAGGAAAGCGTTGGTTCGCTAAGGAAGCCGCTGAATTTGCGGAGCTTTCTCTTCTTAGTAGCAATCTCGCCAACGCGAATGACAATTATGGGACGGTTTGGGGCTTCGATGAACTCGACATCGCGCCTTCGCCTCGATCCAAGCCTAGGCTGACGGCCGCTTAAAGAATGACTGATCAAAAAGACAGCGCAGAGTTTGACCGTGACGAGTACAACCGCGCAGTTAAGGCTGCGCGGTTGCTTGACGTTGCACTCACAGCATCAGAATTTTCCGTTAAAGGTGAATATTTTTCCCCTAGTGAAACGCCTAGGCGGTTGTCGTCAGATTATACGCTTGTCGACTGCTCGTTTGATGGAAGTCACCTTATTTTGTTGGTCCGATTTGCCATTGAGGCAAAGGAGTCGAATAAAAAGCTTCTAAAATGCAAGTGTGATTATAATGTCATCTACGCGTTCAACGAAGATGACATATCAGAACCAGCCGCTAAATCTTTTGGCAATCATATTGCTCAGTTCACCGCATACCCATACTTTCGGCAGCATGTTTCTCAGCTAAGTTGGGAATCGGGAGCTGATCTACCGATCCTACCCGTTTTGAAGCGCATGCCGATGAAAAAGAACGAGTGAGCCTGCATTGTCAGCTTCATGCTGGCTTCTTACCTCATGGAGCTTGACTCAGCGCCCGCCACCTCCTTCTCCAACCGCTTCACCTCATCGCGCAACCGCGCCGCCTCCTCAAACTCCAGATTCGCCGCGGCTTCGCGCATGCGCTTCTCCAGGTCCGCGATGGCGGCCTTGAGATTGTTGGGTTCGAATTTCGCCTGATCCTCGGCGACGCCGCCGGCGCGTTTTTGCGAGCGTTGGCGGCCGCGGCCCTTGGCGGTTTTTTCCATGACGCCTTCCAGGACGTCGCTGACGCCGCGCTGAATCGTGCGCGGGGTGATGCCGTGGTCTTCGTTGTGGGCGATCTGTTTGGTGCGGCGGCGTTCGGTTTCGTCCATGGCGCGCTGCATGGATCCGGTGATGCGGTCGGCGTAGAGGATGACGCGGGCGTCCACATTGCGCGCGGCGCGGCCGATGGTCTGCACCAGGCTCGTTTCGCTGCGCAGGAAGCCTTCCTTGTCGGCGTCGAGAATGCCGACCAGGCCGCATTCGGGGATATCGAGGCCTTCCCTTAGAAGGTTGATGCCGACGAGGACGTCGTATTCACCCAGGCGCAGGTCGCGGATCAGCTCGATGCGCTCCACCGTGTCCACGTCGGAGTGCATGTAGCGCACGCGCAGGCCCTGCTCGTGCATGTACTCGGTCAGGTCCTCGGCCATGCGCTTGGTCAGGGTGGTGACGAGGGTGCGGTAGCCCTTTTCAGCCGTGCGGCGGGCCTCCTCGATGATGTCGTCGACCTGGCTGAACTGTTCCGTCTGCACGGGGCGGACCTCGACCGGCGGGTCGACGAGGCCGGTGGGGCGGATGACCTGTTCGGTGAAGACGCCGCCGGTCTGGTTCAGCTCCCACGGCCCCGGTGTGGCGGAGACGTGGATGGTGGCCGGGCGCATGGCCTCCCACTCTTCAAATTTCAGCGGGCGGTTATCCATGCAGGAGGGCAGGCGGAAGCCGTGCTCGGCCAGGGTCCGCTTGCGGTTGAAGTCGCCGCGATACATGGCGCCCAGCTGGGGCACGGTGACGTGGCTTTCATCCACGAAGACCAGGGCGTCGTCGGGCAGGTATTCGAACATGGTGGGCGGCGGCTCGCCGGGCTTGCGGCCGGTGAGGTAGCGCGAATAGTTCTCGATGCCGTTGCAGGAGCCGGTGGCCTCCAGCATCTCCAGGTCGAACTCGGTGCGCTGCTGCAGGCGCTGGGCCTCCAGGAGCTTGCCGTTGGCCTCCATCCAGGTGAGGCGCTCGGCGAGCTCGGCCTTGATGGACGCCATGGCCTGGTTGAGCGTGGGGCGCGGGGTGACGTAGTGGGAGTTGGCGTAGACGCGGACCTTCTCCAGCTCCTGGACGGGCTTGCCGGTGAGGACCTCGAACTCGGTGATGGACTCGATCTCGTCGCCGAAGAAGCTGATGCGCCAGGCGCGCTCGTCATAGTGGGCGGGGAAGATCTCCAGCACGTCGCCTCTGAGGCGGAAGGTCCCGCGCTGGAAGGCGGCGTCGTTGCGCTGGTACTGCAGGGCGACGAGGTCGCGCATGACCTGGCGGGGGTCCTTCTCCTCCCCCGCTTTGAGGTCGAATACCATGGCGGTGTAGGTCTCCACCGAGCCGATGCCGTAAATGCAGCTCACCGAGGCCACGATGATGACGTCGTCCCGCTCCAGGATCGCGCGGGTGGCGGCGTGGCGCATGCGGTCGATGGCCTCGTTGATGGAGGATTCCTTCTCGATATAGGTGTCGGTGCGCGGCACATAGGCTTCGGGCTGGTAGTAGTCGTAGTAGGAGACGAAATACTCCACCGCATTATGGGGAAAGAAGGCCTTGAACTCCCCGTACAACTGCGCCGCCAGCGTCTTGTTCGGGGCCAGCACCAGGGCCGGACGCTGAAGCCTTTCAATGGTTTTCGCCATGGTGAAGGTCTTGCCCGAGCCGGTGACCCCGAGGAGAACCTGGTCTCTCTCCTGAGCATTGACGCCTTCCACCAGCTCCTCGATCGCCGCGGGCTGGTCTCCGGTCGGTTCGTACTCGCTGACCACCTCGAACCGCTTGCCGCCCTCGGACTTTTCCGGGCGCTCGGGGCGGTGGGGCGTCCAGTTCGCCGGCAGGGACAGGGGATCCTTGATGGTGCTGGCTTCAGGCCGCCCCGCGCTCTCGTCCAGCACGAAGTCAGCCTGGCTCATATCCTCGACGCCAGCGGGGACCAGGGCGGAATCGTCTCGGGTGATCTTGACCATGGGGTCCCATATGGGCTGCGGACGACGGCGCGAACAGGGGCGATGTCTAAGGCTTGGTTAACGCTTGCCGGGCAGGATCGCAAAGCAAGCAGACGCGCTCACACCGCTGGATCCCGGGCCGCCCATGTCCCAAGGCAGTTTCGAACGGATACGCGTCCTCATTCTGGAGGACAACGCGCACATGTCCACGATCCTGCGCACGATCCTTCAGGGGTTCGGCGTGCGCACCGTCGTGGAGGTCCGCGACGCCGCCGACGCCTTCGAGATGATGCGCAGCGCCAACCCGGACCTCGCACTGGTCGACTACATGCTGGGCGATGTGGACGGTCTGGAATTCACCCGTCTGATCCGCACCGCATCGGACAGCCCGAACAAGTATCTGCCCATCATCATGGTCTCCGGTCACACCGACCGGACCAAGATCATGGAGGCGATCAACGCCGGCGTGAACGAGTATCTGGCCAAGCCGGTCCGTCCGGTGGACCTGTATAACCGCCTGGTGTCCCTGATCGAAAAGCCTCGCCGCTTCGTGAAGGCGCCGGCCTATTTCGGCCCGGACCGGCGCCGGCGCCAGGACCCGCGCTATAATGGCCCCTGGCGGCGCGCCAGCGACAATCAGGAGGGCGCGGAGGACGATCCGTTCGAATAGTCTCCGCCTCAATTTCGCCCACGGCCGTGGTCCCGATGGCTGGATGACGTCAAACAGGATGGCTGCGTGAGCGTGCTTCGCCCCGTCTACATCACCGGAACCGGAGCGGTCCTGCCTGGAGATCCCGTCGGCGTCGACGCCATGGAGGACTATCTTGGCCGGGTCGGCGGCAGGGCTTCCGCGCTGGGCCGCCGCGCGCTGCGCTGGAACGGGATCGAGACGCGCCATTATGCGCTGACGCCGGACGGGACGCCGACCCACACCAATGCGGGGATGTGCGCGGATGCCGTTCGTGGTGCGGCCGAGGCGGCTGGCGAGCCCTTGTCCAGGCTGAACCATCTCGCCGCCGCGACCACGCAAGGCGATCTGCTCGTCCCCGGCCATGCCGCCCAGGTTCATGCCGCGCTGGCTTGCGGACCGCTTGAGATCGCCAGCTTCCAGTCGGTCTGCGGGTCTGCCCTCATGGCGGCGAAGTCGGCCTGGCAGGCTGTGCGCACCGGCGAAGCCGGGACAGCGGCCGCATGCGCCGGGGAGCATGCGTCGCGTTGGTTCCGGCCCCACTTCTTTGAAGGGACGGCGCTGATCGACGCCAAGGGGCGCCTGGCGATGGAAGCGGAGTATCTGCGGTGGACGCTGTCTGATGGCGCCGGCGCGATCTGGCTGAGTCCCAAACCGGCGCAGGGCGCTGTGTCGCTCCGCGTCGACTGGATCGACATCGTCTCGCTCGCGGACCGCTTCGATCCGTGCATGTGGGCGGGGGCGACAGAAGCCGACCGCCATGACCTGACGCAGGCCTGGCCGTTTCTGGGTCCTCAGGCGGCGTTCAGCGCCGGCGCCGTCGCCCTGCAGCAGGATTTCACGCTGCTCAAGACGATCATCCGCGCCTGGATCGGGGTGTATCTGGAGAAGGTCGACGCCGGGCGCATCGACCCCGCTGCGATTGATCACCTGCTGCTGCACTATTCAGCCAGGTCCCTGCGTGAGGAAATCGTGCGCCTGCTCACCGACACCGGCGCCATGATCGACGAGGCGCGCTGGTTCAATCCGCTGGCGCGCACCGGCAATATCGGTTCAGCTTCGATCTGGGTGATGCTCGACGCTCTGCTACGCGAACGCCCGCCGGAGCCGGGGCAGACGGTTCTCGCGGTCGTGCCGGAGAGCGGGCGCGGACTTGTGGGCTTTATGCACATGACCGCCGTCGATCAGAATGGAGAGACATCATGAGCGTGCATGTTCACACCGGGGCCGATCCCGCCCGGCTTCAGTCCACCCTGCGCAAGCTCGCCATCGCCTGGACTGGGTTTGAAGCCCGGCTGGAGACCGCCCCCTTGATCCGCAAGCTCAATCGTGGCCAGCTGACCTTAGCGGACTACCAAGCCTTCCTTATCAATCTGCGTCAGCAGGTGGTCGAGGGCGCCTGCTGGATCTCCCGGGCGGCGTCCAACATCAGCGAGGACTATTTCGAGCTTCGCTCCACCCTGATCGGTCACGCCGCCACCGAGCACCGCGATTATCACCTGCTGGAGCAGGATTTCGTCGCGGCGGGCGGAGCGATCGAGGACATCCGCACGGCGCGCAAGAATGTCGGGTCAGAGGCCCTGTCGGCGTGGATGTATCATCAGGCGGGCCGGCCCGATCCGTTTCACTTGCTTGGCGCCATGTGGATCATTGAAGGGCTGGGCGCCCAGAAGGCCAGCGATTGGGGCGGGTCAGTGCTGCGCCAGCTCGACCTGCCGCAGGAGGCTGCGCGCTTCCTGCTGTATCATGGCGAAAATGACGGCGATCACATGGAGGAATTTCAATCCATGCTCGCCATGACCCCGCTGGATGAGGCGCTGGAGGCGCGCATCGTGCGCTGCGCGGAGGTGACCGGGCGGCTCTACGCGCTTCAGCTGGAGGAGATCGAGCTTGCCTGATCAGCTTGGCCGCCGGTTCGATCCCGAGGCCTTCGACCCGAAGGACCCCGATCCCTGGCTGGCGCTTTATCTTGACACCAGCCTGCCCATCGATTACGGGGCCAAGGCGGACCTTCTCTCAGGGCATGACAGCTATTCGCGCCGCTTCCTGCTGCCGTTCCTGCGGCCTTTCGTGTTCGCCTTCTTCATCCTCGTCCATGTCCTGCGCCGGATTTTTCTGCGCTGGCCGAGCCTGCCGGGGCCGCTTCACAAGACGATCCACTGGGGTTTGAAGACGTTCGCCACGCCGGGCGCGAACCGGTTGATCCTGCGCCACTTCAATATCGGCACCGAGATCCTCGCCTTCATCAGGGCCAATGCCGGCCCGGTGGAGATCGAGAGTTTCCCGCTGCGCCCGCGCTCGCTGAAGGATCTGGAAGACAATGTCTTTCTCCAGCACGACCTGAACATCTACAATTTCATCATTGAGCTGAACCGGTCGCTGCGCGCGCAGGGCCGCGATCTGAGCCCGCCCGACCAACTCGATCTGTCCATGATCACCGACGGTGCGTTCGAGTTCGAAGAGCTGCCCGACGGCCGGCTGAACTTCGTCGACATCCAGACCGCGATCGAGCTCTACACCCCGCTCTATGCGCTTTTCCTGCCCAAGAATGATTTCGTGCGCGCGGCCAATTCCCTGCAGCTCGATGAGACCATCGCCATCTATATCGCGAAAATTCTGGGGACCGATTATCATCTCAGCTTCATCAAGAACGGTCACCCCATGGTGCCGCTGTCGACCTTTGAAGCCGGGCATCGCCTGATGCTCCACGGGCTGGACGCAGAAGGCATCCACGGCTGGCTGCGCCTGTTGAAGCGCCGTCAGGCCGCAGGCCTGCCGCTCGACCCGGCCAGTCCGCCAGGCGCTGTGGCCTAGCCCTTTGCGGCTTTGAGCACCGCGTCGATTTCCGCGTCAGTCGTACACCAGCTCGCCACGAAGCGGGCTGAGCCGTCCGGCCAGGCGTAGAAGCCGGCGCCGAGGGCCTGCAGTCGCTCGGCGACCTCAGGCGACAGGCGGATGAAGACCTCGTTGCCGTCACACGGATGGGCCAGCTCGCAGCCGGGCAGGGTGGCGAGGCCGTCGGCGAGCCGCCGGCCGGACGCATTGGCGGCGCGCGCCAGATCCAGCCAAAGCCCGTCCTTCAGCCAGGCGTCGAACTGGGCGGCCACATAGCGCATCTTCGGCAGCATGTGCCCGGCGCGCTTCTGGCGGGCCTGAAGCTTTCCGAAACGGTCCATGACCGTGGGGAACAGGATCACAGCTTCAGCGGCGAGCGCGCCGTTCTTGGTCGCGCCCAGGCACAGCGCATCGACGCCGCGCTTCCAGCTCATCTCCGCCGGGGTGCAGCCGAGCGCAGCAAGGGCGTTGGAGAAGCGTGCCCCGTCCATGTGGATGCGCAGCCCCGCCTCTTTCGCCGGGCCGATCAGGGCGTCGAGCTCATCGCGCGTATAGGCGCCGCCGGACTCATTGAGCTGGGAGATCGACAGGACTTGCGGCGGCGTGGCGTGGACGAAGTCATCCGGCCACTCGGCAAGGGCCTGGGTCAGGGCATCCGGCGCGATCTTCGCGTGGGCGCCGTGCAGGGGCAGCAGCTTGGCGCCGCCGGTGAAGAATTCCGGCGCTCCGCGCTCGTCGCGCTGAATATGGGCTTCGTCGTGGCACAGGATCATGGAGTCCGGCTCGGCCAGGACGGACAGGGCGAGCGCGTTGCTCGCCGTGCCTGAGACGGTGAACAACACTTCAAGGTCTGTCTCGAACAGATCCTTGAGCCGGTCCCTGACCCGGGCGCTGACCGGGTCGGCGCCATAGCTGGGCGCGAAGCCGTCATTGGCCGCGCCCATGGCGGCGAGGAGATCAGGATGGGCGGGGGCGGTGGTGTCGGAAAGAAAGTTCATGGCTCGCGCAGAGGAGCGGGTCCCGCCCGGCGCGTCAACGCGCTTGCGCAAGCCTCTTTCATGACAGTCCCGCCTCGCGGGTGCGACGCCGCCATGACGAATTGCAAAAATGCATAGCCGATACCCGAAGCCGGTCCTTGCCGGGCGCCGGGCCGGAGGTCATATACGCCCCCGTAACGAACGCGGCCCTGCTGCTTTCGTTCCCCTATCGCCCATACCGTCTCCTCCCCGAATTGGTATGGAAGACTGAGCCGGTCACCGCCGATGCGGGACCGGCTCTTTTTTTGTCCCGACCCAGGTGCAACAAAAAGGGCCCCGCCGCAGGTGCGGCGGGCCTTGCAGCCGGCTCGACCTGACTTGAGCGATCAGCCCGCCGTGGCGCGCAGCATCCAGGCGGTTTTCTCATGGACGCTCAGACGGGGTGCGACGAGATCGGCCGTGGCCTCGTCGCCGTGCTCGCCAGCCAGCTTCAGAACCTCGCGGGCGGTGCGCACGACCTGCTCGTGTCCGGCGACGAGGTTCTTCACCATCGCATCGGCGTCCGGGGTCTTGGCGTCGAACTTGATTGCTGCGCCTTTCGCCAGCTCGTCATAGGAAATCGGCGCCAGCTCACCCAGTGCGCGCACGCGCTCGGCGATCTCGTCGGTCGCCTGCCAGAGCTCGGTGTACTGCTCCTCGAACATGGCGTGCAGGTCGTGGAAGCGCGGACCCGTCACGTTCCAGTGATAGGCGTGGGTCTTGAAGTACAGCGCGTACGTATCGGCCAGAAGGCGGCCCACCGCGGCGGCCATCTCAGCGCGCTGGTCGGCGGTCAAACCCATATTGATATCCATAATGATCTCCTTTGAATTCGGTGTGATCGAACAGGGCGGAGCATGCCGCCCTGCGCGGAAAAAATCCAATGAGGAATAGCGTTTGGAGCTATAGGCCCAATCTATGGCTCTCCGTCTGGCGGCAAGATCAGCCGACGACCGCCTCACAGAAGCGCACGATGCGCTTGCCCGCCTCTTCCAGCGCCGCGTCATCGGTGGCGTAGGACAGGCGGAAGCCCGGCGCCGCGCCGAAGGCGGTTCCCGGGACCACCGCGACTCCTTCTTCCTCCAGCAGAGCTGCGCAGACATCCAGATCGGTGTTCAAGGTCTCGCCCCCGCCGCTGGTCCTGCCGATCAGGCCGGCGCAGTCAGCGAAGATGTAGAAGGCGCCTTCTGGAACCGGCGCGGTCAGGCCGGGCGCGGCGTTGATCTTCTCCATCATGGCGTCACGGCGCACCTTGAAGGCGGCGTTGCGCGCGGCCAGGAATGTATGGTCGCCGTTCAGCGCGGCCACTGACGCCGCCTGGCTGATGGAGCAGGGGTTCGAAGTGGTCTGGCTCATCACCTTGGCCATGGCCTTGATCAGCCATTGCGGCCCGGCCGCGTAGCCGATCCGCCAGCCGGTCATGGCGTAGGCCTTCGACACGCCGTTCATGGTCAGGGTGCGGTCGTAGAGGTTGGGGCAGACCTCCGCGATCGTGGCGAATCTGAAGTCGTCATAGACGATGTGCTCATACATATCGTCGGTGAGGATGAGCACATGAGGGTGGCGCTCCAGCACCTCGCCGAGAGCTTTGAGCTCGCCGGCGGTATAGGCCGCGCCGGTCGGGTTGGACGGTGAATTCAGGATCACCCAGCGCGTTTTCGCGGTGATTGCGCGGTCCAACGTCTCCGGCTTCAGCTTGAAGCTGTCGGCGACGCCGGCTTCAGCGAACACCGCTTCAGCCCCGACCAGGCGGGCCATCTCCGGATAGCTGACCCAGTAAGGGGTGGGGATCACCACTTCGTCGCCCGGATTGAGCGTCGCGGCGAAGGCGTTGTAGATCACCGGCTTGCCGCCGGGCGACACGTTGATCTGGGCCGGCGTGTACTCCAGCGCGTTGTCGCGCTTGAACTTCGCGCAGATCGCCTCCTTCAGCGCCGGCGTGCCGTCGACATTGGTGTACTTGGTGTCGCCCGCCTTGATGGCGTCAATGGCCGCCGCCTTGACATGATCGGGCGTATCGAAGTCCGGTTCGCCAGCGCCCAGGCCGATCACGTCGCGCCCGGCGGCCTTCAGCTCGCGGGCCTTCTGGCTGACCGCGATTGTGGCGGAAGGCTGAACCCGGGACAGGGCTTCTGAGACGCGGGCGATATCGCTCATGACGGACTTCCTTTCTTCCGCCGGGGGATCAGCCGGCGCGGCGCAGCAGCGCAAAGACGGTTTCGTTGCAAGACGGACCTTCCAGCGCGTGCTGCGTGACTTCAAGACCATATTGCACGGCAAGACCTGGCGGTCCGGCCGCGCCCCAACCCGGCTCGGCGCCGTCGCGTACGGCGGCGAGGCCGGCGGTGTTTGAGGCGACGGCCCGGCTGTCCAGCCCGTGGGCCCCGATAAATGGACGAATTTGGGCGAGCGCCTTTTCATGGCCGTATACGCCGGCGAGCGGTGCGTCATCGTTCGGGCGCCGGTAGAGATCGAAACTCACCGCGATCGCATGGCGGTCCAGCACCTCGACGGTTCCGGCTGCGATGGCGCCGGCCGTCTCCGCGATGGGGCCGGCGGCGCTGGTTTCCGCTGCGACCGCCAGGGCCGCATCGCCGGCCTGCAGGGCGTCCAGCACGGCCGTAAGGCTGTCGAGCGGGCGCAGCAGCGCATCCTCAGGGGCCAGCGCCAGCGCCGCCTGGTGGGTGAACGTGCCTTCAGGGCCGAGATAAACCAGATCCGTCATCATTGCGATGCAGCATCCGGCGCGCCGCCGATCTTCGCAAGCGGCCGCCCGTAAATCGCCTCAATTGACCTTCGCTTCGCCCCAATCGCGCCCTTTCGCCGCCCGGAGCCGGTCTGATCGTTCATTCATCGCCGGTTCAACAAACCGGCCTTTGGAAAAGGGGAGACGATCATGGCCAGGCGCAATTCCACCGGACCGGTGCTGGGTGTGATTCTCGCCGCGCTGTGCTTCGCCGCCGCCCTCTTCCTGTTCCAGGCCCACGCCGCCGCCGGAGACAGTGCGCTGTACATCGCGCAGAGTGTTTCATCGGCGCGCTAAGGCGCTCGCCACCGCCCGCCCGTCCGTCTAACCTCGCCAAGCAGTGTGGGGGCGGGTCATGAGCGAATTTGAGTACGGCGTCCTGTTCGTGGAGTTTCTGAATACGGCCAACGTCGTGTTCGCCAACTACATGACCCTGGTGTTCGCCGGGCTGACCGCCAGCTGGTTCCTCGCCCGGCGCATGACCCTTTCGGTCGCGATCTGTTTTCTGGCCTTGTTCACGCTTGGGGCGCTGGCGATCGGGACCGGCGTGTTCTTCGCCTTCGCTGATTTCTTCGCTCTGCAGGGCCATTTGCTGGACCAGGGTTCGCCGACCGGCGCGCTGGACTGGCTCGGCCCGCTGCGCACCGGCGACGCGGCCGGGCTTGGCGTCATACAGGGCCTGATGGCGAGCATCCTCATCTTCAGCTGGGCCGGGACGATCGCCTTCTTCTGGATCGTGCGCGCCTCAAAGCCGGCGGCGCCCGAAAGCGAACCGGTGTGAAGCCTGTGCGCCAATTCATTTGAAGCTTGCGTCCGCCTCGTCCATGTCTTGAGGCGTGACCGCTTCATTCGCACTCCCCAGCGTCTCCGACGACTGGCGCGCACCCTTGCGCGATCCCGGCCTGCGACGCCGCGCCGGGGCGCTGGGCGTGGCGGTCGTCATGCATGCCGCGGCGCTGTGGGCGTTGATCGTCCTGCCCCCGGCCGTCCTGCCCCCGGTCGAGCGCGCCGCGGCGGCGATCAGCGTCAGGCTTTATACCGTGGCCGGCGGAGCCGACGCCGAATCCGACGCGCCCTTGTTCGAACCTCCCCTGGCAGGCGGTCAGACCGGCTCGGACGCCGGCGCTGCGGGCGGGAGCGAGGACGGAGCGGAGGATGGAACCGCCTCAGCCCGCGTCGAGCCCGACGACGCCGCGCTGGACGAAGACACCGCGCCGCCGCCCGAGCCGGAACCGGTCGTGGAGAGCGAACCGGAATCCGCTGCGCCCCCTGACCCTGTGCCCGACCCGACCGCAGAGACGCCGGGCGACATCCTCACCGCGCCGGGCGGTCAGGCGACAGACGCCGCTCCAGCCGCCGCCCCGCCGCAGGCGTCCCGGCCTCAGCCCGCCCCGCCGCCGGCTCGACCCGCCGATCCCGGCGCCCCGGTCGCCACGACCCAGCCGCCGGCCGAGGCCGGGCCGGCGCCGGTCCGGCGCGCCGGTCCGCCGACCTTCGCGGAGATCCTCGCGCGCGCCGAATCCCGCCTCGATCCGGAGGATTTCCGCATGCTCGTCGACTTCGGCAGCGGCGTTCAGGCGACCGTCCGGGAGAATTTCTGCCTCTCCTCGGTGGACGCCAACCGGGAGGCCTTCGACTGCCCCGAAGGCGTGAATCCGGACTCCGCGCGCCTGGCGGAATACGGCCTCATGGGCCTTGGCGAAGAGCCGCCGGAATTCCTGGAGGACATGGACCGCCTGGCCTTCCAGCTCGCCAATATGGGCGCCGACGACAGCACCGTGCGCCGCATCCTCCTTTCCGTTCAGGAATCCCGACGCGAGGTCATCGAAGCCGGCCCCCTGCGCCGTCAGATGGGCCGCGACGGCGAACCGGAGAACGGGAATGACATTCCAGGGGCGCCGTGAGGGGGGAGAAGCCGGCTGGGCCGCTTTCACGGATTTCGGTTTGTCAGGGCCTGTGCAGTTCCCGTCCGGCCAGCTCATCCGTTCGCGGCGGCCGGCCGCGTCGTAGAGATAGCTCACCGTCCCGTTGGGTCCGGCCTGGGACAGATGATCGCCCAGCGCGTTGAACGTGTTGGTGATCGTGCGCCCGTCCGAGGTGACCGAGATCGGATTATTGTGCAGGTCGTAGGTATAGCTGGTGTCCGCCGTGCCTGAGGGCGCGTTCACGTTGGTCACCCGGCCCAGAGCGTCATAGGTGTAGACAAACAGCTCGTTGGAGCGCACCGGCGCGAGCTCAGACGGCCCACGCTGTCATAGGTGAAGATCTCGTCGTCATTGCCGGTGTTGGTTCCAGGAACCGTGGGATGGGCGTAGTCGATCTGGCTGATCCGGTCGAACCCGTCATAAATGGAAGGATAAGGCTCCGAGCAGGAAAACGAAACTTGCCCAAGCTGCCAGTCGATCAAACTTCCTAATTGCGGTTCCGTCCGTAGAAGTGCTTGCAAGCAAGATGATCCCAGATCCAAGCATACCGCTGCAGAACAAGAAGGTTGTGGTGACAAGGCTGTCTGTCCAAATCCCGTTAACTACAAATGCAACGCACGCCAGAAGGCAAAAAACTGAGATACAGCGATACATCACATCCTCGTCATTAAGGGCACCGCGCTGGTGGAGGTGGAGGAGGCGGTGCAAGACCTACCGCAGCTAAGCCAACGCCGATTGGAACCATCATTGCGCCCCCAATCGTGCCGGCCCGACCGATCAATTTCGTTAGTGGCGAAGCGTTAGCTGCCTCAGCAGCGAGACCCGCGCCAGCGGCGGCTGAACCACCGAGCACTACTGGACCTGTTACGGAGTTTGCGGTCTCCTGCATCGCGGCTCGATTACTGACAGCTAAATCATACCATGCCGGTGTATGATGCAGTCGCCCATCCGGTCCCCTCATGTAAGGATTTGGATTACTAGTGTTGGTGCCTGGCGCATGCGGAACTGTTGTATAACCAGGAGGCTCGCCGTTCGGACCGCACTGCTTTTGCTCTTCCTCCCCTGCGTCACTATCACCTCCGCCACCACCACCGAAATCGACGATGTCGATATCGAGCGGCGGTGGAACAAGGCTCGGATCAAAGAAGTTTATTCCGTCCCCATCAATGCATATCGCACCGGGCGGGCAATCATTGTCTGGACGCGTCCCGTGGATAATCACATCAGCTTTGCAACCACCTTGCCCATCGGGAACATCACCAGGCTCGCATACGAC
>JANSXV010000015.1 GCA_024742735.1 Alphaproteobacteria bacterium
AGCTCGTCCCCGGCTCGACCCTCGTCGTCGTCCCGGGCGCCGGCCACCTGCCGACGCTCGAGACGCCGGACGCCGTCTGCGCGGCGATGCGCGCATGGCTTGCCGCCTGATCCGGTAATCTCCTCATGTCCCTGCGTATTCCAGCCATCGTGGGCGCTCATTCCACGCGATCGTGGGCGCCGATTCCATTTCATCGTGGGCGCCCGTTCCACGTGATCGTGGGCGGTCGCGTCGGCCGACGTCGGCATTGGTTCAGGGTCCGGTTTCGGGGTCAAGGGCGACCGCCGGAGCGGCGCGCTTTCGCATGCTGTCTCCGCGGAGCTCGAGGCGATGAGCGTTGTGGACGAGCCGATCGAGGATGGCGTCGGCGAGCGTCGGATCGCCGATGACGGCATGCCAGGCGTCGACGGGCAGCTGGCTCGTGACGATCGTCGACTTGCGGCCGTGGCGGTCGTCGAGGATCTCCAGCAAATCGCGCCGTTCGCCGGCGGTGAGGGTCGCGAGGCCCCAGTCGTCGAGGACGAGCAGGTCGACGCGGGCGATCGTCTTCAGGAGACGGGCATAGCGGCCGTCGCCGCGGGCGATGGCGAGCTGCTCGAAGAGCCGCGGGACGCGGTGGTAGAGAACCGCACGCCCGTCCCGGCAGGCCTTGTGGCCGAGCGCGCAGGCGACCCAGCTCTTGCCGAGACCGGTGGCACCGGTGATCAGCAGGTTCTCGGCACGCCCGATCCAGGCGCCGTCGACGAGGTGGGCGAGGACCGCGCGGTCGAGACCGCGGGGCGTGCGCAGGTCGAGGTCCTCGACGCAGGCGCTCTGGCGCAGCGAGGCGAACTTCAGTCGGGTGACGAGCCGTCGGGCGTCGCGCTCGTCGGCCTCGCGGTCGACGAGGAGGCCGAGGCGCTCCTCGAAGGACAAGGCCTCGACGGCAGGCGTGCGGCGCTGCTCGTCGAGCGCCTTCGCCATGCCGGCGAGGCCGAGGGCGGCGAGCTTCTCGCTGGTGGGATGGGTGAGCACGATGGATCTCCTTCTCAGTGGTAGTAGCCTCGGCCGCGGATGTTGCCGTGGCTGACGGGAGGGGTGTCGGGCGTCTCCTCGAGGAAGGCGCGGTCCAGGCCGTTCTTCAGGATCGAGCGGATCGAGGAGACGGAGCGCGCCTGGATATCGATGCCGCGCCGGCAGGCGGCGTCGACGCGGCGGGCGCCGTAGGGCTTCACCAGCGCCAGCACGCCCAGGCAGGTCCGGAAGCCCTGCTCGGGATGGGGCCGCGCCGCCATGGCCGCCTCGCAAAACGCGGCGACGGAAGGGCCGACCGTCTCGGCGGCGGCGATGACGCGTGCGGGCGTCCATTCGCCGAAGCGCCGATGGGCGCTGGGCATGTGCTCGGGGATGGTCACGTGATCGCGCCGGCCGGGAGAGAGCGCATGGCTGGCGACCCGTCGACCTCGGTGGAAGACCTCGACGGTGCGGGCGCAGACGCGGACGTCGACGTGCTCGCCGATCAGGCCGAAGGGCACGGAGTAGTAGGATGCGTCGACCTCGACATGGTAGTCGGGCGCCACCTTGCAGCGCTTCCAGCGCGCGAATGTGTAGGGCGTCTCCGGCAGCGGGCCCAGGTTGGGACGGTCGAGGCCGGCGAAGAGATCAGCACGGCTCGCACCGTAGCCGCGCATCACGCGCGTGTTGATCTCGGCGAGAAGCGCGCGGATCGCGGCGTTCAGCTCGGCGAGCGAGAAGAAGCGCCTGTTGCGAAGCCGCGCCAGGATCCAGCGCTGGGCGACGAGCACCGCCGCCTCGACCTTCGCCTTGTCGCGCGGCTTGCGCGGCCTCGCCGGCAGCACCGCGACGCCGTAATGCGCCGCCATCTCCGCATAGGTGCGGTTCAGGCCCGGCTCGTAGCGGTCGGCCTTCGTGACGGCGGCCTTCAGATTGTCCGGTACGACCAGCTTCGGCACGCCGCCGAGGAAGGCGAACAGGTTCACGTGCGCGCCGACCCAGTCCTCCAGCCCCTCGCCTGAGCAGGCCTCGGCGTAGATATAGCTCGACGCGCCCATGGCCGCGACGAACAACTTGGCCGGCCGCACCTCGCCGCTGCGCGGGTCGACGACGTCGATCGTGTCCCCGGCGAAGTCGACGAACACCTTCTCGCCGCCGAGATGGGTCTGGCGCATGGTCGGCTGGACCCGGCCCTTCCAGGCCTCGTACTGCTCACAGAACCACGAGTAGCCGTAGCCGTCGGGATGGGCGGCCCGGTACTCCTCCCACAGAAGCGCGCGTGTCACCCCCGGGCGACGGAGCTCGCGGTCGATCTGGGACCAATCGGGCACGTCACGCCCGGGACGGCGCGATCCGACGATGCCCGAAAACAGGAGGAGCTCGAGCGCGTCGTCGTCGTCGAGCTCGGGCGGCAACGGCCAGGACACGCCTGCGGCGCGGGCGCGCGACAGGTAGCCGCTCACGGCTCCCTTGCTGATCCCGAGCGCGGTGGAGATCTCCCGCTCGCTCAGCTTCTGCGCGTACTTCAGGCGCAGCAAATCTCGGATACGGCGCATCGACAATCTCTTCGTCGGCATGGGAGCTCCTCGTTCTCACGAGGGCCCCGTAGCCCGTTGAAACTGTCGGCCGAAGCGCGATCCCATCCCCATCGGGGGTGCCCACGATCAAGCGGAATGGGCGCCCACGATCATCTGGAATACGCGCCCACGATCATCTGGAATCGGTGCCCACCATCGTCTGGAATTGGTGCCCACGATCACGTGGAGCACGCAGCTTCGTGGCCGGCACGAGCTTATGGACGAGCCTCTCCGTATGGACCCAGCACAGGGCGTGGTCACCGGCGCGGAAGCGCCCGGCGTCGTCGGAGACGATCACGGTCCTCTCGAGCAGGCCGCGGGCTCGGATCGCCGCCCACACCGCCCCCTCGCTGGCCACGCGGACGGGATCGGGCGTGATGGTCGCCTCCGACAAGCCGAGCCTGTCGAGATGCCCGTGCCAAGCGGCCACGTCGGGGAAGACGCCGGGCTCGGCCGCCAGGCGATCGACGAAAGCACCGGCGAGGTTCAGGCGGCGCATCATCGCGAGCGCCTCGTCGTCGACGACGTACTCGGTGGCGCCGGCGCGCAGGCACTCGAGGAAGGCCAGACGCGAGCGTGCATAGGTGGTGCGGAAGCTCGTGAAGCGGTCGTCGCCGATCTGGGTGGTGAAGGCGTCGCGTCCGGCATGGCGCGCGCCCGTATCGTCCACAGTGATCCAGCGCGCCGTCGCCAAGCCTGCCTCGAGCACCGCGCGGTCCTCGGTCTCGAAGGCGGCGAGATCGGCGGAGATCAGACGCACCACCTGGCGCTTGGAGATGTCGACGCCGATCCCGGCCAGCATCGCCGACAGGCGCTCCGTCGTCACCTGCCCCTGAACGTGCGCGGCCAGGATGAACCGCCTCAGGTTCGGGCCGAAGCCGCCGAGCACTCCCGCCGGCAGCGGCGCGACCAGCGTCTCGCCGTCCGGCGTGCGCCACCGCGCCCGCCGACACAGCGTGACCTGCGGCGCGACGACGAGATCGCGCACGGTGATCGTATGGTAGCCCTGGAAGCGCGAGCCCGGGGGAACATCCTCCAGCTTCAGCGTCACCTCGCGATCCACCCGCCCGGCGTCACGCTTGGGGCCGCGCCTGGCCCACGACAAGGCCGCATGTTACCCTTGCCCTTCCCCTTGGCCGTGACAGCTCCCTTCGGGTACTGTAGCACCCTCACGCGCGGCCTGCCTGCCCCCTGGCTTGTAGATGAGCTCGGCGGTGTGGAGCTCGAGCGCGCACGGCTCGGAGCTG
>JANSXV010000008.1 GCA_024742735.1 Alphaproteobacteria bacterium
CAGGATCGCGCCGTCCATCTGAGCCGCGCCCGTGATCATGTTCTTCACGTAGTCCGCGTGGCCCGGGCAGTCCACGTGCGCGTAGTGACGGCCATCGGTCTCGTACTCAACGTGAGCCGTCGAAATCGTGATCCCGCGCGCCTTCTCTTCAGGAGCGCCGTCAATCTGGTCATACGCCCGGAAGTCGCCGAAATACTTCGTAATCGCAGCCGTCAGCGTCGTCTTGCCGTGGTCAACGTGACCAATCGTGCCGATGTTCGCATGCGGCTTGTTACGCTCAAACTTTTCCTTACCCATCGTCGTGACCCTCACGCTTAAGGCTGCACCAGGACGGGGCACGAAGGGCCGCCGCCGCAAAACTGAGCGCGGGGGATAGCGCCCGAAACAGCCTATGGCAAGGGGGCGTGCGCGCCCGGGGCGGTCAGAGTGCGGAGGAACGCAGGAAAGTTGGAGCGGGTAGACGGAATCGAACCGACATATTCAGCTTGGAAGGCTGACGTTCTACCGTTGAACTATACCCGCCCGGAACCTCTTTTTTGACCGGCTTTGGCGTCGCTGACAAGGCGTGCGCTTCACATGGGCGCCATCCGGGAGCCGACATCACGGCGCCAGGGACAGCGGCGCGGCGGCTCTTGCGAAGATCGACCGAGCGGACACGAAGGAGGATTGAGGAAGATGGTGGAGGGGGCTACCGATTAAATTCTCCTGCAACGAGAATCACCCTTAGTCAACAATGACGCCATAACAGGGAGATAGCCGATCAGCCGCTATCACCCTATTGCACCCTTACTCAACCTAGTGCACATTCGTTGGTGGGTAGACCGTAGTTGAAAAGTGGTTCGGTGGACGGTTTAGGCAGTATAGAAAACGAGGCAACCATGCCGCGAGCGGCGAGAGAGTGGACGGCGCTTGAAGTCAAAAACGCCAAGCATTCGGGTGGGCGGGCGAACGACCGGCGCCCAGTTGGCGGCGTCCCTGGCCTGACCCTTCAGATAAGCCCAGCAGGCACGAAGTCGTGGTTACTGCGCTACTCTATTGCAGGACAGCGGCGCGAGATGGGCTTGGGCGCATATCCTGAAATCGGGCTGGCGAAGGCCCGCGAGCGCGCTCGCGACGTGCGCGATCAGATATGGGAAGGGCTCGACCCTGTAGCAGAACGCGACAAGCGCCGAGCTGAGATCGCGCTGGAGCGCGCAAGACAGATGACCTTCGCCGACGCGGTGGAGCAATATCTGGACGCGCACCTAGACACCTTCCGAAACGAGAAACACAAATACCAGTGGCGGCAATCGCTGACCGCCTACGCTCTGCCCGTGCTCGGCAGCATACCCGTCGCGGACATTGACGTGGGCGATATGCTCCGCACGCTCGAACCTATCTGGAATACCAAAACCGAGACCGCCGCGCGGCTTCGCGGGCGCATTGAGAATGTGCTCGCATGGGCGACCGTGAAGGGCTATCGCACGGGCGACAATCCCGGCCGGTGGGCTGGCAATCTGGCCGCTGTCCTGCCCTCGCCGATCGCGGTTAAAAAGGCTAAGGCGGGCGGTAAAGAGGGACGCCAACCCGCGCTCGCCATTGCAGACGCGCCGCGTTGGTTCCGTGAGGTAAGACAGCGCGACGGCATGGCCGCCCTTGCCCTCGCCTTCCAAGCCCTGACCGCCTCGCGCTCCGGCGCGGTGCGGCTGGCGACATGGGATGAAATCGACATGGACGGGCGGGCGTGGGTGATCCAGCCGGGCCGTGAGGCAAGCAAGATCAGCGGCTCGGCGCACCGCGTCCCGCTTACCGATCAAATGGTGGAGCTGCTGCGCGAAGCCGAGGCCGGGCGGCGTTCTGAGATGGTGTTTCCAGCCGCACGCGGCGGGCCGTTGTCTGACATGGCGTTGGGCAAAACCATGAAGATGATCCACGCGGCGGACGTGAAGGCGGGCGGCGCGGGTTTTGTCTGCCCGACCATGAACCGGCCCGCCGTTCCTCATGGGCTTAGATCGACGTTTCGAGACTGGGCAGCGGAAAAGACCACCTACCCCTCGGAAATGGCTGAGATCGCCCTTTCGCACAACGTGGGCAGCGCGACGGAGCGGGCTTATCGGCGATCCGACATGCTAGAGAAGCGCCGCGCCATGATGGCGGATTATGGCGCATTCTTATGGGGGCTGGCGGAGGCGAAGCCATGACCGGCTTCACAGGTCTAGACGGCTGGCCTTGTGAGTTTGAGCAAAGCCCTGTGGGCATGGCCCTGATCGCCGCAGTGCGCGGTCTGCCCGGTGCTGATGCACTATCCGAATCCGAAGCCGTCGCAGAGGCGAAGCTGTTGCATTTTGTTTCGCTGGCCGGACAGGACGATGAAATGCCTCGCAGCCGTCCCGCCTCACAAAAGGCAAGCGAGAACGAGATCGCGCGACTGGTCGAACTCGCCTCAAGCCTTGCAGATCATATCGACACACTCAGAAGGCCCGCGGTTTCGGCATTGTTCGGTGAAGGCGCTGACGTGTTCACGTTCGCCAAGCAGGCCCGTGAGATGGCAGAGACAGCGCGCATAGCCTTTAGCGAGATTGACGTGAAGACGCCTCCGCGTGGCGCACCTAAAAAGCTAGAGGCCGCCGAGGTGACGTATTGGGCCGCGTTCACCTATCAGAAGATCACGCGCTCGCCCGTAACGTTCACGACAACAGACACAACCCACGGCGCCAAAATCAGCGGCGAATGGCCTGACTTTCTAGCGGCGGTATTTAAGGCGCTGCGCATCGACGCTAGCGTGGAGTCACAGGTGCGCGGCTTGAAATTAAAGGCTCGCAGAAAGCCCCTTTAACTCCTTTATCCCGGCTGGCGGATGGTCGCTAATGGTTGGGCTCCTCTGATCGCAAATGGAGCTAAACCATGTCTCTTGAACACGCCCGCCCCGGCCAATACGGCGGACAGGCGAAGACCTACAGCCTCGACATTAAGGACGTGGCCGCCCGCTATGGCGTGAGCGTCCCGACGATCCGCCGCAAGCTGGCCGCTGACCCTGATTTTCCGCAGCCCCTCCGTTTTTCCTCTCAGACGCACCGCTGGGCCGCCGCTGAGCTGGACGCCTATGACGCGCGCCAGACTGGCCGCGTGGAGGCGTCCTAATGGCTGTCAATCAAAGTGACCTCCGCGACCTGATCGAGCTGGCGCGACAAGAAGGCCGCAAAAGCGCCAGGGCGATGAAGGACAGCTTCGCCGCTGGCCTGGACTATGGCCTCACGAAGCGCGAGCGCGTGGAAAATGAGCTGGACCTCCAGCAAGACACGCTGCGCCACGGCATCATTTTGAGGGACTTCGCCACCTTTCGCGGCTGTAGCGACGAGCAGGCAAGCCAAGTGCTTCAAGCCTTCGGCGCGGCGATCTGGGCCGCCTATGGCTATCGCTCCGAAACTTCTGCGCATCGACGCGGCGAGACCTGATCGCGGCCTTGGCCCTCCCCTTCACGATAAGAAAAGGCCCGCCGCGCGTGCAGGCGCGAACGGGCCGAAAGGCTCGAAATGCAACGTTTGAATATCCCCCCAGACCTCCAAAGGCAAGCCGACGCGCGCCTCATCGTCCTGGCGCGCGGCGGCGATTGGCATGGCCAGTACGGCCTCACCGCTTGCCCTGTTTGCCAGCCTGAGCGCCGCCGCGATCAACGCGGCCTGAGCGTCACTGATCGCCCCGGCGGCGGCCTGCTGGTGCACTGTCACAAATCAGGCTGCGACTTTCGCGACGTGCTCGACGGCCTGGGCCTCGCCGCTCCGGCGTCTGGGTTCGCCTCCCGACAGACCGTAACAAGCGTAACAAACGAAACAGAGCCCGGCCCGACTGACGCTGACCGGACGCGCCGTGCGCTCGGTATCTGGGCCGATGGCCAGCCGATCCAGCCTGACGATTTGGCCGCGCGATATCTCCGTGGTCGCGGGATCGACCTGGACTTCGCCGCGCTGGACCATGTGATCCGGTTTAACGCCTCGACGCCCTGGGGGCGCAAGCGTGTCCCGGCGCTGCTGGTGCGGATGCAGACCTTGCCCTCCATGAACACTTGCGGCGTCCAGCGCATCGCGCTCGACGCTGACTGCGCCAAGATCGGGAAGCGCATGCTCGGCAAGGCCGGTTATGCGTTCCTCTCTTTTGATACCTGTCCCGGCGCGGCGTTAGTAACGGAGGGACCGGAGGACGCGCTGGCGGCGCTGGTGCGTTACCGCCTGCCCGTGTGGTGCGCCATGAGCGCTGGCGGCCTGGCGCGCTTTCCGGTGCTGAACCATTGGCACACCGTCGCGGTGCTGGCCGATGGCGATGACGCTGGCCGCAGCGCCGCTCTGGACCTGGCGCACCGCTGGCGATCAGCTGGCCGCACCGTGCACATTCTCGACGCGCCAGATGGCCGCGACCCCAACGCGATGATCGAGGGGGCGCACCATGACTGATTTTCCCGGCCACGTTCTGGAACAGATCAAGGCTGACGGCTTCAGGCAGATGGCCAACCCCGGCGCGGACGTGCTGGACGCGGTGGAGGCCTTCCTGACGCGGTTTGTGGCCTACCCCCATGAGGGCGCATCGACCGCACACGCTCTATGGATCGCTCACACGCACATCATGGATGCGTGGGAGAGCACACCCCGGCTGGCCTTCCTATCGCCTGAACCTGGAAGCGGTAAGACAAGGGCGCTTGAAGTCACCGAGCTGCTCGTTCCGAGGCCGGTGGAGGCCGTCAACGTCACTCCGGCCTATTTGTTCCGCAAGGTGGGCGACCCTGACGGCGCGCCCACGATCCTGTTTGACGAGATCGACACCGTGTTCGGCCCGAAGGCCCGCGACAATGAGGAATTGCGCGGCCTCCTGAACGCTGGACACCGGCGCGGCGCCACGGCTGGGCGATGCGTCGTAAAGGGTAAGCAGATCGAAACAGAGGAAATCCCGGCCTACTGCGCCGTAGCGCTGGCTGGCCTGGGCGATCTGCCCGATACGATCCTGACGCGCTCGGTGGTCATTCCGATGAAGCGCCGGGCGGCTCACGAGACCGTTGAAGCATACCGGCGTCGGATCCATGCGACTGAAGGCCATGCGCTCCGCGACCGACTGGCTGACTGGTGCGCCTCGATCGCGGGAACGGTTATGGAGGCGTTTCCCGAAATGCCCGATGGCGTCACCGACCGGAACGCGGACGTCTGGGAACCGCTGATCGCGGTAGCCGATGCTGCTGGTGGCGACTGGCCGGATGCAGCCCGTGTTGCGGCTGTTACGCATGTTACGCTTCTCGGGGAGGCGAACCCAAGCCTCGGCGTGACCCTGCTGCGCGACATCAAGACCTGCATTGAAGGCAATGATCGCCTTGCCAGCACGGCCCTTGTGGATCGGCTCAACGCCCTGCCCGAAGCACCCTGGGCGGACCTGAAAGGCAAGGCGCTGAACGAGCGACGGCTGGCCTATCACCTCAAGCAATACGGGATCGGTCCGAAGGTGGTGCGCATCGGATCGCAGACGGTGCGCGGCTATGAGCGCGCCGACTTCGCGGACGCCTGGGCGCGATATCTGACGACTTCACCGCAGAATGCCCAAGAGGAAACAACGCATCCGAAAGGCGCGGCTTATTGACGGAGCGGCACAAATGAGCGATATTCAGCACACGCCAGCAAGTGCATCCCGCGCGGCTGGCCACCTACCGGCAGGCGCATCCCAGCGCGGCCAAGGTTTGAGCGAACGCCCGGTTTCGGGCGCGGTTTCACCTTGTGCGAGGGATGCAATGCAGCACCTCCAAAAATACCAAGGCCCTGAACGCCTCTCCCCCGTGTTCGCCCTCGACATGAAGGCGGACGCCCAAGGTGTCGTGGAAGGTCTGGCCAGCCCGTTCGGCGGCCCGCCTGACAGCTTTGGCGACACAATCGCCCCCGGCGCATTCCGCGAAAGCCTGGACGAGCACAAGGCGGCTGGCACGGCCCCGGCCTTGCTCTGGCAGCATGACGCTCGCCAGCCCATAGGCGTCTGGTCCGATCTTCAAGAACGCGAAGACGGGCTGCATGTGCGCGGGCGGCTGAACCTCGACACCGAACGCGGGCGCGAAGCTTTGGCGCTTCTGAAGCAGGGCGCCTTGAACGGGCTTTCAATCGGCTTCGCCATCCGCGAGGGCGGTTCCCGTCGCATGGACGGCGGCGGGCGTGAGCTGACTGCGGTGGACCTTTGGGAAGTGTCCTTAGTGACGTTCCCGGCGGCCCGGCGGGCGCGCGTGACTGGCGTGAAGTCAGCGGCGGACGTGCAAAGCCGCGCTGACCTTGAGCGCTTCCTGAAGAATGCCGGGTTTGCAAACCGGCTCGCCAAGTCGATCAGCCGCGACGGCTGGACCGACAAAACCCCCGACTCCTCCCCTGAAGACCTCGCCGCAATCGTCGCTGAGCTGCGCGCATCTGCGGCCCGATTTATGAAAGGCTGACCCAATGGACATGGACGCCCTGAAGACCGCGCTCTCCGAACGTGACGGCGCAATCAAGACCCAACTCGACGCCATCGCCGGACGCCTCGACAAGATCGAGACGAAGAGCAACCGCCTCCCCGGCGGCGGCGGCGGCAACACTGACGGCCTGACCGACTCCGACGCCATCGAACACCGCAAGGCGTTTGAAAAGTGGATCAGGAATCCCGACGCGGCGGCGGTGAAGGCCGACCTTGAACGTCTGCAGGAAAAGGCCGTCACGATCGGCAGCAATTCCGGCGGCGGCTATGCCGTGCCTGAAGAGATCAGCCGGGACATTCAAAAGCGCCTGCGCGACCTGTCGCCCATTCGCCAGATCGCCCGCGTCACGCAAGTCGGTTCGTCCGATTTTAAAATGCTGGTGGACGTCAACGGTACCGCGTCCGGCTGGGTGGGCGAAGGCGATACCCGCAACGAGACCGGCACCCCGTCCCTGGCTGAAGTCGCGCCGACCTTCGGCACCGTCTACGCCTACCCCAAGGCCAGCGAGGAAAGCCTGAATGATATTTTCTTCAACGTGGCTGATTGGCTGGTGCGTTCTGTCTCTGAAGAACTGGCTATCGCGGAAGGCCAGGCGTTCATCTCCGGCAACGGCACCAAGAAGCCGACCGGCTTCCTGAACGGCACCCCGGAAGCTACCGGCGACAATGACAGCCCGGCGCGCGCCTTCGGCACCCTGGAATACGTCCCGACCGGCGTTGCGGGCGGCTTCGGCACCTTGTCCACGACCAGCCCGGAACACTATCCGGCGGACGTGCTTTGGCAGACCGTCTACACCCTGCGCGCTGGCTATCGTCAGAACGCTCGCTGGGTGATGAACTCCGCCACGGCTGGCGTTATCCGCCGCTTCAAGGATGCTGACGGAAACTATCTCTGGCGTGACGGCCTGGCCGCTGGACAGCCTGCGCTCCTGTGTGGCTATCCCGTGACCATCGCAGAGGATATGCCGGACATTGGCGCCAACGCCTTCCCGGTGGCCTTCGGCGACTTCGAGCGCGGCTATCTGATCGCTGACCTGATGGACCTGCGCATCACCGTGGATGAATCCATCACCACGCCCGGCCAGACGAAATGGTATGTCCGGCGCCGCGTTGGCGGGGCGGTGCTGGATGACGATGCGATTAAGCTCATCAAGGTTGCGGTGAGCTAGATCACGGCTTGGAGGGTGTCGACCGTTAGAAACTCCGGGCGGTTTCCACCTTTCAAGTCAGCGCCGGGCTGTTCCCCCGCCCAAGTGCGGCCCGGCGCACCCCTTTCAGCACGGTTCTCCATGACGTGCTGGAAACGGAGCGGTTTTGATGGTTTCCCGCTCCACCCCTGCGCTGGGTTTGCTCATCCCGCGTGTCCCAGCGCCCCGCGCCCGGTTGGTCCTAGCATTGAGCCAGCCGGGCGCACCGGGGGGCTTCAACTCTTCAACAGGCAGGGCAAAGGGACCGGCGCGGGAACTTTCCTTTCACAACGCCCGCCCCGAATAGTTTTTTCAGGAGGCCGACATGGGCCGACGCAAACGCACCGCACCGGCGCACCTTAAGCCTGAGACAGCTGACTGGTTCGAGGCCGTCATGGCCGAGTACCTGCTGGAACCGCATCATGTTCGCCTCCTGACGCTGGCCGCTGAGACTTGGGACAGGGTGCAACAGGCGCGCGAACTGCTGGCCCGTGACGGCCTGTGTGTTCCGACTGGTGACGGCGGATTGAAGGCGCACCCCGCCGCGAACATCGAGCGCGACGCCCGCGCCGCCTTCGCCCGCCTTATTCGAGAACTGGACCTAGACGCGGACGCCGCGCCGCGTGACGCGCGCCCGCCCGCGCTCCGATCTAACAGAGGATAACCCGCCATGCCTCGCAAACGCCGCAACGCTAAGGCCCGCGCCCAGATCGGCCCTGACGCCCTGGACGCCTTCAAGGCTGGCCGGTGGATGGACCTGCACCGCGCCTTGGGCCTTCGCCCCTGGGAAGCCTCGCCGCTGGACGCGACCGCGCCAGAGCCGCCCTCATGGGCCGCATGTGACGCATCAACCGCATGGGCCGCATCATGGCCGCGTGCGTATGCCCTGCGCACTGAGCTAGTGGCGTAGGGGGGCGTTAGGTCTTCACGGCGGCGATCAGCGGACCGGCGGGGTGGTCAGCCGTCAGCGCTAATACAGGAAACGCCTCGTGCGCGCGTGCGCGCAACGGGCCTCGCATTCTTCAGCGCGCCCGGATCGGAGACCGGCGTGGGGCCTCTCTGCATTTCTCCGCAATTCAAATGTTGACCTTGAGCGGGATGAACAGGTGGCGCGGTGGGTCTACCTGCAAGGGCTAAAGGTTTCGGACAATCTGTCCGAAACTGAGAAAGCCAAAGGAGGAAGGCCGGGCGCGGGGCGCGGGTCAAATGGCGCAGATTGATCCGACGCTTAGGAAACTACGCCGAAAAGATCATACACTTATCGCCCGGCCCGCATCGGTCAGCCCGACATAGCTTTGGCCCTGGCGCGATGCTCTGGAGCGCTCCACCAGCCCGCGACGTTCAAGCGCGGTGATGGCGCGCGAAAGGTTCACAACATCGTCGATGTTGCGTTCGCGGCGTTCGCGCTTGCGGCCCGCGCGTGGTCGAAATCGGGCAATGCTCGCGCCGAGCGAAAGGATCAGCGCCGCGTCTTTGTCGCCGTCGCGGGCTTGGCGTTCAATCTCTTCGCGCCAAGCCTTTGCACCCTCCATCTGTTCGATGACGACCGGGTGTTCGCGCTGAGCTATCGCGGATACCCGGTCATGTATAACCGCAACCGCGAACCAGGCCGGGCCTTGTTCGACCTCAAGCTCAAGGAGCGCCCGCATCACCATGCGCTGAGATGACCCTAACCCGCGACCCATTCCAAAATCCCTTCAAACGTGGAAATGGGCGGACCTGAAAGCCCGCCCGCTTCACCTTCTCCGCCGCGACCCGTGTTGCGCTTGTTACTCATGTTACGCATCTCAGGGAGGGGAGCCCAGGCGCCCTCCCTCACTCATGGCGGCGCGGGCCAGGAACATCGTCTGGTGCACCTGGTGGCAACCTGCCCTGCCCGTCCGCCCATAGCGCTTCCACCTGGACCCGATCGCCGCAGCGCTTGCACCTGCGCTCACGCAAGGCCGCGCCCTGCTGAATCATCGCCTGCTGGTCCCGTTCGGCCTTGATGCTGACCGGCGCGAAGCAATCACGGGCGCATGTGACCCTGAAGACGGCGATATGTGGGCGTCTAAGCTGACTGGATTCATGCATGTTCTGCACTGCCTACAGGATGGCTGGCAGGATGGTGGGTTGATATCAAGCTGCTCCAGAAAATTTAATTAAATCAAATGCCTAGATGGTAAAATGGTGGAGGGGGCTGGATTCGAACCAGCGTACGCCGAAGCGGGCAGATTTACAGTCTGCTGGATTTAACCACTCTCCCACCCCTCCACTGAGCTCCTCTCTTTCGAGAGGATGCGCCCGCGGGAGCCGGGCGCTTGGGACCCGATCAAAAAACCGCCCCGCCAAACCCGATTGCGCCAGGGCGCTTGGGGCTTTAACGAGGCTGCTCCTTCGATCACGAGCGCGGACTATAGTCATGGCCCCAACACGGCGCAACACCGGCAAGCGTCCCGATGCAGCACGGCGCTCAGGACCTCGGAAGCCGGGCGGCAAGCCGCGCGCCCAGGGCGGCGAAACCGACCCGAATGAAGGCTGGATCTGGGGCCGTCACGCTGTTCTGGCCGCGCTCGCCAATCCGCGCCGTCAGGTCCTGTCCATACATGTGACCCGCAACGCCGCCGATGACCTGTCCGACGCCGATCTGAAACGCGCCAGCCTGGAACCGCCTCACGAGATCGCCTCGCGCCTGCCCGATGGCGCAGTCCACCAGGGCTTCGCCGTGAAGGCCCGGGCCCTGCCGTCGGAACCGCTTTCGGCAGTGGCCGATCCGACCCATGGGCTCCTTGTGGTGCTCGACCAGATCACCGACCCGCAGAATGTCGGCGCGATCTTCCGCTCCGCCGCCGCCTTCGGCGCAAGGGCCGTGATCATGCAGGACCGCAAGTCCCCGCCCCTGTTCGGCGCCCTGTGCAAGGCGGCTGTCGGATGTGTGGAGACCGTCAGCCATGTGCGCGTGACCAATATCGCCGATACGCTGATCGAGCTGTCGAAGGAGGGCCGCGTTTCCATCGGTCTCGCGGGCGAGGCCGAGACGTCCCTGTCTGATCTGGTCGCCGAGCATGCCGGTCCCGGGCTTGTCATCGTCATGGGCGCAGAGGGCGACGGCTTGCGCCCGCGCGTGGCCGAGCACTGCACCGCCCTGGCGCGCATTCCCATGGGGCCGAAGGCGGAGAGCCTGAACGTGTCGGCGGCTGCGGCGATCGCCCTCTACGAAGCCTCCCGCTTCGATCCGCGGATCAATCCGGCCGAAGGCTGAGCGTCTGGTCGATCCGCCCGGCGGCCTGCAGCGTAAGAAGTAGCATTGCAGCACCGAGGAGCCCCGCCATGCCGACTGCTATCACACGCGTGATCCGCCTGCTGGTTCTGCCCGCGATGCTGATGCTGACCGCCTGCGCCGGGGGTCCGCAGCCCGCGGACCGGTCCGCGGAGTCTCCCTCCATGCTTCTGGAAGAGGTGCTGACCGGACGCACTTACGCCTACGCGGTGTTCGAGCGCGGAGGCGTCCTCGACCGGCGTTTCTGGGTGGAGGCCGTCGGCGACTGGGACGGAGACGCGCTGACCTTGGAGGAATACTTCCTCTATGACGACGGGCGCACCGACGAGCGCGTCTGGACCTTCCGCAAGACCAGCGAGACCGCCTATGTGGGCACGGCCGCCGACGTGATCGGTCAGGCCGATGTCGAGGTCTTCGGCGACGCGGCCTATTTCGAGTACCGCGTCGATCTGGAGATGGAAGACGGATCGACCGTCGAGGTGAACTTCCAGGACCGGCTCTACCGGGTCAGCGAGGACACCATCATCAACCGGGCCACGGTGAAGAAGTTCGGCCTGGTGGTCGGACAGGTCACCGTGGTGTTCTTCAAGGATCGTCCGGCCGACTGGCCGGACATCCCCGGCGCCCCGCCGCTCTAGCAGCCGGTCTCGAAATCACCGCTGCCCGTGGTGCGAAGGCTTTGCACGCTTTCGGCGGCCCCGACCCTCACGCCGCCGCTGCCCGACAGGCGGACATCGACGCTGGCGGCGGTTCCGCAGAAGCGCACGCTGCTTGACCCGCTGGAGCGCACTTCAAAGGAGGCCGCGCGCCCATCCGCGATGCGCACATCGCCTGAGCCGGACAGGGTGACCGCCAGCGGGCCGTCGAGGCGGCCCATCACAAGCTCGGCTGAGCCGCCTGACCGCATCGTCAGTCCCTGCGCAGAGACGGCTTCCAAGTCACCGCTGCCGCTGGCGGAATAGACCAGCGGACCAGAGATCGCGCCAAGCTCGACATCACCCGATCCGCTGACGCTGACATCCGCGCTGGCGGCATTCCCGACCGTCACGTCGCCGGAGCCGGATACGGAGACCGACAGCTCTCCGGTCACGTCGCCCAGCGTCACATCGCTGGAGCCGGCGATGGCGATTCGCGCCGCGCCGCCGACATCGCCAGCCGTCACATCCGCTGAACCGGCCAGACCGAGCTGCGCGGCGCCCGCGATGTCGCCGGCCTCCACCGAACCGCAGCTGGACAGACCAAGATCGAGCGAAGCCAGATCGCCGAGACGCGCGCGCACGATGGAGTCTTCAAGCTCCACCGCCGCGGGTTCCGGGGTGGTGATGACCAGAAGCGGCAATTCGTCGAAGGACCGCGCGGACCGGCGGTTCACGCCGACCCGGGTCTGGCGCCAGCCACCCCGGCAGCCCCATTCGCGCATGTCGCGTCCGCCATCGATGACGAGCGAAGCCGCCGTCTCCTCGATGCTGACCGGTCCCTCCGCGTCGGGGCGCTCGATTCGCACTGACAGGCTCGCGCCCTCCTCGATGCGGATTTCTCCGGCGAAGTCGGTAATGGAGATGGACGGTGCGCCGGAAGCCTGGACGGCGGCGGCTGCGGCGAGGACGAGGAGGGACATGGAGTGCTCCGGGCTGACTTGTTGAACGCATGGGTGATGCGCGCGGGCGATGATCTGGATGCAAGCCTAGCCGCCACGCCCGGTCCGGACCCGTTAAACTCTGGAAAGGCGGCTTGGGCGACGGGCGTGATTCCTGTCTCGACAAGCCGGCCCGCCTTGGGTTTGTCTCACACCATGACCCATCACGAACCCCGCACCCAGCTCTCCACCCACACCGTCGAGAACCAGTCCGAGCCGCTCGTCGGCGTGAACTGGCATGGCGGCGATGCGATCCTGTCGAGCGCGGTCGCGCGCGCCGGAGGGGCAGCCCACGCAGACCGGCTGAACGCCTTCGGCGCTGAGGTCGGTTCCGAGCGGGTTCAGGAGCTGGGCCGGGTCGCCAACGAAAACCCGCCCAGGTTCAAGCCCTTCGACCGGTTCGGCCATCGCATCGACGAGGTGGAGTTCCACCCCGCCTATCACGAGCTGATGGGTCTGGGCCTGTCGAACGGCGTATCCTCCGCCGCCTGGACTGTCGACGAAGCCGGTCATGTCCTTCACGCCGCCCTGCTCATGCTCATGGGGAACGCCGACGCGGGCGTGTGCTGCCCCCAGTCCATGACCTACGCCAGCGTGCCGGCGTTGAAGCACGCCGACTGGACGGGCGACTGGATCAAGGGCGCGACGTCCGGCGCCTATGATCACCGCTTCCTCCCGCCCGATCAGAAGTCCGGCCTGACGATCGGCATGGCCATGACCGAAAAGCAGGGCGGCTCGGACGTGCGCGCCAACATGACCCGCGCCGCCGCGATCTCCGACGACGAGGTGGAACTCACCGGACACAAATGGTTCTGCTCCGCGCCCATGTCCGATGGGTTCCTGACGCTGGCCTATGAGGGCGAAGGCGATGCGCCGGCCTTGTCTTGCTTCCTGGTTCCCCGCTGGCGTCCGGACGGCACGCGCAACGCGATCGAGATCCAGCGCCTCAAGGACAAGCTCGGCGACAAGTCCAACGCCTCCTCCGAAATCGAGTACAGGCAGGCCTGGGCGCGCCGCATCGGGGAGCCGGGCCGGGGCGTGCGCACCATCATCGAGATGGTCAATCATACCCGCCTGGACTGCCTGGCCGGATCGGCTGGCCTCATCCGGTCCGCCGCCGCCCACGCGGTGTGGCACGCCGAGCGGCGCAGCGCCTTCCAGCGCCGGCTCATCGACCAGCCGCTCATGCGCGAAGTCCTGGCCGAGCTGGGCCTGGAGGCCGAAGCGGCCGTCGCGCTCGCCTTCCGCGTCGCCGAGGCCTTCGACAAGGCCGAGACCGACCCTCACGAGGCCGGTCTCGCGCGGCTCCTGACCCCGATTGCGAAATACTGGATCTGCAAGCGCGCCCCCTACATCGCCTATGAGGCGATGGAGGCCCATGGCGGCGCGGGCTATGTGGAGGAACACCCCCTGCCCCGCATGTTCCGCCAGAGCCCGCTGAACGCCATATGGGAAGGCTCGGGCAATGTCATCGCGCTGGACGTGCTGCGCGCGCTCTCACGCGACGCCGGCGCGCGCGAGGCGTTGTCCGCCGAGCTCGACGCGGTGCGCGGCGCTTACGCCGCGCTCGATCTGAAGATCCATTCCCTTGAGACGATGATGATGACCGGCGTCGGCGAAACCGATGCGCGGCGCTTCACCGAAACCGCCGCCCACTGCTTCACCGCTGCCGCTCTGATCCGCGCCGGGCTCGAGCCCGCCGCTGAGGGCTATGTCGCCCGCCGAATCGCGGAGAACGCGACGACTCTGGGCGCCGGCGGAGCGAAGATCGACGCCGAATGGCTGATCGGGCGTGCGGGGGTGTCAGCGTAGCCGCGCATCTCTGGCTCGTCGGGCACGACCTGCGCTGGCGGAGCACGATCAAGCGACTGGCTTCATCATGGTCTGAGAAATCGGCGCATAGCCCAACGACTCAAAGAACTTGTGCGCTCCTGCGTTCCGCCAGCCGCTCTCCAGCACAAGCCAATCGGCTCGGAACTCTTCAGCAGCCCGTTCGGCCTCCCGAACCAACAGCCGTGCCAATCCAGTGCGCCTATGGCCAGGCGCAACAATTAAATCCTCCAGGACCAGAAACTTCGCACCGTCTTGAGAAACGAACCTGGTGCAGATCAGCGCTGCGAGCTCGTTGTCCACTCGAGCGACAGCTCGGAATACGTCACTATCAGCGTGTTCGAATTCCCTTCGCACAACCGCTTCAAGGTCCGAGCTCCACTCGTCGGCGTTTCGCGCCCGGCCCCAAAGCACTTCTGAGTGGGAAATGTAATCAGGTTCGAGTCGGAGTTGGGACGCGAACCAGTCGGCTACGCTCTCAAGCTCGCGCGGGTCAATCACCCGCTGAATATCAACGGTCAAACGGCGCGCTCCAAATCATCAAGCCACTTTTTTACGACCGGACACTTCATCGCTTTCGCAACATGTAGAAAAAAGTACCGGCGGTCCTCGATCGATGGCTTTTCCTTGGAGAACTTGGCGACAGGAGCATCAAAGATCTCGCGGAGGGCACGCGTGTAGTTATCTCGCCATTGAAACCAATTTTCTCTAAAGTACCATGACTGAGCTGCATCATAAAACCAAATTACCCAACTTCCGAATATTTTTGGGTCGAAACTGTTCGCCTTACGAAGCCGCACTGCGATTTCGAACAAGTTCAGCTGTTGAAGGTAAAAATTCGTCGCCACTGCATCTCCGCTAACACTGCCTTCAAATTTATCGGGGCGCGTTGTGGCCATGTATGGCGCAAGCTGGGCACCATACTGCGCTTCGTAACGAAAGAGCTCTGTCGAGGAGAGTTCCAGCGACAGATAGTTCTCCTGCTTTCTGAGCTGAATCAATCGCCGTTGCTGCAGCAGAAATATGACCAGCGAAACGAACAGACCGACCGCCGCGACGTAGCCTTCAAGTGACGCTTCCAATCCAAACATCGGTGCCCCCTCAACTCACTAGTCCGTAGATCCCCAGCGCGATCACCGTGCCGATCACATAACCCAGAACGCCGGCCAGCACGCCCGGCGTGACCAGATCCTTCCAGCCTTTCGCCGCCGCCAGCGCCGGCGCTGTCGTGGCGCCGAGGATCGCAGCATTCGAGGCGATGATCATCTCGGGCAGGGACAGGCGGAACAGGGATCCGGCCACGAGCATCACCAGGGCATGAATGGCGATCAGCACCAGGATGAAGACCATCACCATGGGGGCGCTGGCGAGCAGATCCGGGATGTTGGCGCCCGCCGCAATGGCGCCGAAGAACAGGAAGGCGAGCACCACACCAAGCTCGAACCCGCCATGCAGTTTCGCCATCTGCTTCGGAAACAGCGTGGCCGGAATGACCGCCAGCACTGTGATGTAGACATATCGCAGCCCGTCGATCCCGCTGACCATGACAAGCCAGTCGGCGACCGCCACCACCGTGATCGCGAACGTCAGGGTGAGCGCCAGGCTCAAGCTGGTCGCACGCCCCGTGCTGCCCTCGCCGCTTTCCTCGACAACGCCGCCGGTATGGTCGCGGTCGGCGAAGCGCTTCGCCAGCCAGGCAAAGCCCGGCAGGATCGCCAGCACGCCCAGATAGGCCGCGCTCGCCAGATGGTCGGCGGCGACGATGGCGCTGACCAGCGCCGGCTCATTATCAGCCAGGCCGGTCTGTTCGATCAGCGGCGCGAAGTTCACCGAGCCGCCGATATAGCTGGCCGTCAGCGAGCCGGTCACCGCTGCGCTGACATCGCCCAGAGGGATCAGCATGAAGGCCAGAAGGGCGCCGGCGACCGTGCCCACCGTGCAGATCAGGAAGGCGGCGGTGACCCGCGTGGTTTCAAAGAAAATCCGCCGAAGATCGGCCTTCATCAGAAACAGCGGGATCAGCACCGGCACGGCGTAGGTGAAAACGAAGTCATAGGCCGGGCTGTCGAACGGCATGATGCGCAGGTTCGAGGCCAGAATCGCCAGAAGGATCGTCCAGACCGTGCCCGTCAGCAGCGCGCCGAACTTCGTCTTCTCCAGCAGAAAACCAGCGGCGGCGATGCCGACCAGACCCGCCATGACAGCGAACGGCATGTTGGCGGGAATAAGGGATTCCACGGGGTCCTACTCCTAGTCTGAAATGACGGCGTCGGCTTCGATCTCGACCAGATAGGCCGGATCGGCCAGCGCTGAAACCCCGATCATGGACGAGGCCGGCGGGCAGTCCTTGAACATGTCGTGATGGGCCTTGCCGACGGCCGCTTGAGTCGCCGGACTCATATCGGTGACGAACATGCGCGTGCGCACAACGTGGCGCGGCTCAGCGCCGGCCTGTTTCAGGGCGTCGGCGATGATCTCAAGGCAGCGCGCGGCCTGGGCGCCGGGATCGCCGGGGGCGTGGACCTTTCCGTCCACGCCTACTGAAACCGTCCCGGCCACGAAGACTTGATCGCCAACCCTCACCGCCCGGCGGTAGCCGACCTTGTCCTCCCAGGGCGCGCCGGAGGTGATGCGCTGGACGCTCACTGCGCGCCCCCGTCGGGGACGCCGTTCTCGAACAGGTCCAGCGCGATCGCGGTCATGCCCTCGGCCGCGACGGTCACCGCGCCTTCAGCGTCAGGATAGAAGAACGGCGAGTGGTTGGCCGGCGGGGTTTCGCCGCGCGCCTGATACTCCGCCCAGACATCCATGGGCGCGCCGCCGACCCAGAACATGAAGATCGGCACGTCCTCGTCTGTGCGTCCATAGCGCGAGAAATCCTCCCCGCCCGTAACCGGATCGGCGGTCGCGACGCGCTCGCCGAAGCGGGCGGTCAGGACTTCGCCGGCGCGGGTCGACAAAGCCGGATCGTTATAGACCGCCGGCGTATAGGTCTCCTCGATCTCCATGACCGGCATCAACGCGTCAGGCAGCCCGGCGGCCATGGCGACGCCGCGCGCCACGCGCTCGATGCCGGACAGCAGCTGTTCGCGGACCTCATCGGTATAGGAGCGAACCGTGATCTGCAGATGGGCTTCATCGGAGATGATGTTGTGTTTGGAGCCCGCGTTGAACGCGCCGACGGTCACCACGCCGGTCTCGAAGGGAGAAAGCTCGCGGCTGACCAGCGTCTGCAACTGCATGACGATCTGGCTGCCGATGACGACCGGGTCCCGTCCCAGATGAGGCGAGGCGCCATGGGCGCCGATCCCGCGCACATACAGATCCACCGTATCCACGTTGGCCATGGCGAAGCCGGGAACGTAGCGGATCTCGCCCACAGGCATATAGCCCCAGGTGTGGTGGCTGATCACGGCGTCGGGCGTGGGGAAGCGCTCATAAAGCCCGTCGGCCAGCATGGCGTAGGCGCCAAGCCCCACCTCCTCGGCCGGCTGGGCGATCAGCACCAGCGTGCCGGACCAGGCCCCGCGATTATCCGCCATCCAGCGCGCCGAACCGATGAGCGCCGTCATGTGGGTGTCGTGGGCGCAGGCATGCATGACCGGATGGGTGTTTCCCATGCGATCCTCGGCGACCACCGTGGAGGCAAAGTCCAGCGGCGTGTCTTCTTCCATGGGCAGGCCGTCCATGTCCGCGCGCATCAGGATGGTCGGACCATCCCCGTTCTCCATGACGGCGACCACGCCGGTGCGCCCGACCTGTTCGGTCACCTCATATCCGGCGCTGCGCAGCTCTTCAGCCATGCGCGCGGCGGTCTCGACCTCCATGAAGGAGAGTTCGGGATTGGCGTGGAAGTGCTCGTAGAGCCCCTGGAGGTGGGCGTCCCAGTCCGCGTCGAGCGCTTCGCCCAGCTCCTGAGCCGGCGCGGCGAACGGGATGAGCGCCGCAAAGGCGCAGGCGGTGAGAAAACGGCGCATGGTGACCCTCCCCGGATGCTTATGCGCCGTCATACCAGCGCGCACCGGGGCGCGGCGTCAATGCGGGAGGTTTAGCCGAACAGGGCGTCCACGCCGGCTTGCGCCGCCGCTCGGTCGTCCACATCCTCGCCCTCGATCCGGCCGTTCACGCAGGCGCGGGCCGCCGCGAGCAGGGTCTCGATCTCCTCGCCCGCCATGGCGGCCGCGGCTGCGACATCGCCGGAGCGCACCAGCAGCTTGGCCTCGCCCAGCGCCTCATCGAGGGCGGCGATGATGGTTTCGAAATGGGCCTTCAGCGCGCGCGGCGCGGCGGCGTAGGCGGAGATGACCGTCTCGGCGCCGGCATAATTCGTGCGCTGAAAATGCTCGGCATAGCCGCATGGGCTCCAGGCGAGCACCTCTTCGGCCATGTCGGGCATGTCGCCCAGCATCTCCAGGAGCATCACCACTTCGTTGAAGTGGTTGAGGTAATCAGTGGCGAGCCCGCTTTCCGGGTGCACATTCGCCGCATTGAGCGCTTCAGCGCTCAAAGGTCCCTCGCCCAGCTGTGCGGTCTGCTCGCTCATGGCTTCGCTTCGATGCTTCAGATCAAAGCAGGAATGGCCCGGCCAGCCTTTATAAACGGCTAACCGTGATCAAACGGCCCCGCCGAAGCGCTCCGACCATTCTGCGATCTGCTCATCCTCGACCTTGGCGAACAGGACATCAGGGACAGTGAACTCCAGCCCGCGCGGCAAAGCGTCCAGCAGGACCGCGCCCGCATCAGCGGGCCAGGTCCGTTTCCCCTCCGGAACCCCCACCGCGTGCAGGATCTTCGCCGCCGTCTCCGGAATGACTGGCTGAGCCACGATCGCCGACAGCACCGCCAGATTGATGCCCGTGCGCACGCCGATAGCGGCCTTGTCCCTGTCGGTCTTGAAGTGCGACCAGGGCTCGGCGCGGGTCAGATACTCATTGCCGGCCGCCCACAGGGCGCGGGTCTCCGCCCCGGCCTTGCGGAACTCCATGGCGTCATAATGGGCCGCAATGGCCTTCAGGCGCTGATCGACTTCAGCCGCCAGCCAGGCCTCGTGTTCACCGGGCTCGCCGCCCTCAGGGATGACGCCGTCAAAGCGCGAGGCCGCGAACTTCAGGATCCGGTTGACGAAATTGCCCAGCACATTGGCGAGATCGGTATTGATCACACCCTGGAAGTGCTCCCATGTGAACTGGGCGTCTCCGCCTTCCGGCGCATAGGCGGTCAGATACCAGCGCCAGTAGTCAGCCGGCAAAAGCTCCAGCGCCTGGTCCATGAAGACCCCGCGCTTGCTGGAGGTGGAGAACTTGCCTCCATACCAGTTCAGCCAGTTGAAGGCTTTGAGCTTGTCGACGGTCTTCCAGGGCTCTTGCGAGCCCAGAATGGTCGCGGGGAAGCTGACCGTGTGGAAGGCGACATTGTCCTTGCCCATGAACTGGACATAGCTGACATCGTCCGCGCCCTTGTCGGTGCGCCACCAGCTTTCCCAGTCATTCCCGGTCGCCTCGGCCCATTCCGCAGTCGCGGAGATGTAGCCTATGGGCGCATCGAACCAGACATAGAAGACCTTGTCCTCGAAGCCCTCTCGCGGCGCTCCGTCTTTCGTGACCGGCACGCCCCATTTCAGGTCGCGCGTGATGGTGCGGTCGCGCAGGCCCTCATCCAGCCATTTATAGGCGATGGACTTCGCAAGCGGCGGCCAGCCCTCGGCGGCGTCCACCCAGGCGCGGATGCGCCCCTCCATTTCGGTCTGGCGCAGCTGGAGGTGCCGGGTGTCACGGACCTCGAGATTCTTCGATCCCGACACGGCGGAATAAGGCTCGATCAGGTCGATGGGATCGAGGAGCTTTCCGCAATTGTCACACTGGTCGCCGCGGGCTTTTTCAAACCCGCAATTGGGGCAGGTCCCCTCCACATAGCGGTCGGGCAGGAAGCGGGCGTCGTCGATGGAATAGACCTGCTTCTCCACCACCTCGGCGATGAGCCCATTGGCCTCCAGCATCTCGGCGAAGTGTTGCGTCAGGCGCTTGTTCCAGTCCGACGAGGTGCGCCCGAAATGGTCCCAGGCCAGGTTGAAGCGCTCGCCCAGCGCCTTCTGAACCTCGTGCTGCTCATTGCAGTACTGCGCCACGTCCTGACCGGCGGCGGCCGCTGCGAGCTCTGCGGGCGTGCCGTGCTCGTCGGTGGCGCAGATCGCCAGCACTTCATGGCCGCGCAGGCGCTGAAACCGCACGTAAACGTCGGCGGGCAGCATGGAGCCGGCCAGATTGCCCAGATGCTTGATCCCGTTGATGTACGGCAGGGCGCTGGTGACGAGGATGCGGGCCATGATCTCTTCCGGTCTTGAGTGTGGCGCCAGACATAGCCGCGCGCGACGCGAAGGGAAACCGGGCAGGCCCGTGTCCAGGCGCCTTGAAGCGGCCCGGCGGGGCGCTACCGTCTGGCGTCACGGGTCGGCGAGGGACGGGTGTCATGGACGAGCAACAGGTTTCCGGCCTGATCAAGCGGGTCTCGCTGGCCGACCGGGCTGCCTTTTCTGAACTCTATGACGTCACCTCGGCGAAGCTGTTCGCCGTCATCTCGCGTATCATAAAGGACTCAGATGAGGCGCAGGACGCCCTGCAGGACTGCTATGTCAATCTATGGAGACGCGCGAAGAGCTTTGACGAGACCCGCGCCCGGGCGGCGGGGTGGCTCGTCATGATCGCGCGCAACGCCGCCATCGACCGCCTGCGCCGGCGCAAGCCGACCACGGCTCTGGCGCCCATGCACGAGCCGGTCGATGACAGTCCCTCGCCGGAGCTCAGCGCGGCGAACAGCGACGAGGCCCGCCGGCTGCATGCCTGCCTTGGCGAACTGACCGAGGCGGAGAACGGCCTGGTTCAGCGCGCGTTCTTCGGCGGCGACAGCTATTCTGAAGTCGCCGAGGCGAGCGGACGGCCCCTGGGCACGGTGAAGAGCGTCATCCGCCGCGCCCTGATGAAGCTGAGGCGGTGTCTGGATCAATGAGCAAGCCCAAGCAGACACAGCCGCCTGACGGCGACGACCTCCTCGCCGCCGAGCTCGCATTGGGCGTGCTTGAGGGAGACATGCGCGATGCGGCCCTGGCGCGGCGCGAGGCCGAACCAGAGTTCGGCGCCCGGGTGGAGGCCTGGTCGCTGCGCCTGGCGCCTCTGGCGGAAACTCTGCCGGCAAAGACGCCGCCGGGCGAACTCAAAGCCCGCATTGAAGCGGCCCTGTTCGGTCCGCCGGTAGCGGAGCCTCGGAGGGGGCTCTGGGCCTCGCTCGCCTTCTGGCGCGGCGCTGCGGCGGCCTTCGCAGCCAGTACGGCGGCGGCGGTCTTCCTGCTGCTGGCTCCCGGCGATCAGTCGCCGCCGGCGGACACCGGGCTCTATGCGGCGCTGCAGGCTGACGCCTCCGGCCCCTCAGTCCTGATCCGTTTCGATCCGCAAACCCGCCGAATTCAGATCGCTGGCCTGCTGGGCGACCCTGCAGCCGAGCCGGTCCAGCCTGAGCTCTGGGTCATCGCGCCGGGCGAAGCGCCGCGCTCGCTGGGTCTGATCGCCGATGTGGACGGCGCCCTGACCGACGGGCTTGAGGTTGATGAGGCGGCCAGCGCCGCCATCGCCCGGGGCGCCACGCTGGCCATCAGCCTGGAGCCGCCCGGCGGCTCCCCGACCGGAGCGCCCACCGGCCCCGTGATCGCCGCCGGCGAAGTGCGAACGCTCTAGCTGCGCGCCGCAACGCCCCCGGCGCGCGGGCCGTAATGCACGACGCTGGACGACGCGACCCGCGCCGCTTCTGCGAGCGCACGGTCGAACGGCAGCCCGGCGCCATACCGGAACCAGACATAGACGCCGTGGAAGATGTCGCCTGCCGCCAGGGTGTCGCGGGCGTCCACGGTGGGCGGCGTGACGGCGCCTTCGCTCCCATCGACAGTCCGCCAGCGGATCGCTGCACCGTCAGAGGTCACGGCGGCGGCCCGTGCGCCCGCCTCCAGCGCCCGTGCCAGCACATCGCCGCCTTCGGGAAAGGCGAAGGCTGAACTGGCGATGATGTCAGTCGCCAACCCGGTCAGCGCCTCCATGCCCGGCTTCCAGGACCCGGCGTCGAGCACCACAGGCCTGCCCGCAGCACGAAACGCCCGGGCGGCGGATACCGCCGCGTCGGGCAGCTGCCCGTCCACAAGCAAGACATCGAAGCCTTGAGGAGCCGGCAGATCATCAAGGGCGCCCTCAGGCGTCTCGGCCTGGGGAGGCGACCAGATGGTGCGCAACCCGCCTGGCGTCAGGGCGATGGAGGCGCAGGGCGCGTCCCCGGTGCGAGCGCCAAGGCGGTGCAGGATCACACCATGGCCTTCGGCTTCGGCCTGAACCGCTTCGGTCAGAGGCCCCTGGCCCAATGCGCCGGCGAAAACGATGCTATGGTCACCCGATCCAGCCAGGATCGCCGCCGTGATCGCAGCGTTCAGCGCCGGACCGCCGGCGGCGGTGTAGACACGGTCCGCCTTGGCCTTGGCGTTCTCGGCAGGAAGCGCGTCCAGCCGGTAGACCAAGTCGAACGTGTGTCCGCCCAGAAACAGTGCGCGCATGCCCTCGCCCTCCACGCCCGCAGCCTCCGGTCCAGGGCGCGCTCAATCAAGCCCGCAGCGGGCGCTTTCAACAGCCAGACCGGCTTGGCGCGCTGCGCTGCTTGGCGTAAACCTCACCGCCTACGGAAAGCCGGTTTAGCTCAGCTGGTAGAGCAGCGGTTTTGTAAACCGAAGGTCGGGGGTTCGAGTCCCTCAACCGGCACCATGTTTTCCTGATCCTCAAGCCCGTCCGGGCTTTCGGTCCTCGCTGAAGCAGCGTGCGCTCGCAAAAAGAGCGGCCCGAAGGCCGCCCCTTCTTGTTCGTTCTTGAAGACCGTCAGCGCACGCCGCGTCCGCGCAAGGCTCGCACGACGAAACTCAGCACCAGCAGCACGAGTAACACCACGAACAGAATTTGCGCAATCCACGCTGAGGCTCCCGCGATGCCGCCGAAGCCGAGTAGGCCTGCTACAACTGCGAGCAGAAGAAAGGCGAGCGCCCATCCAAGCATGATCAGATCTCCTATTTGCCAGGTCCAGGTCGACCATGAGTATGAAACGCGCTCGAGCCCGGTCGGTTCCCAGGTTCGAAGTTTCCGCTGGGTCGATCCCGATTGCCGGACGCGCAGGCGCGCCTAAACTCTTCGCTTATGAGCGATCTGAAGCAGACATATTTCGCCGCAGAGCGGAAGCGCGATGACGAGGCGGATCGGCTGCGCCGCCTGGATGCATTCTACGCCGAGCCGACCCAGAACTGGTTGAAGGGCGCCGCGCCGCTAAAGCCGGGCGCCCGGGTTCTGGAAGTCGGAGCCGGATCAGGCGGCATGCTCGCCTGGCTCGCAGAAAGGGTGGGTCCGACCGGCGATGTTCTGGGTCTGGACATGGACCTGTCTCGCGCGGCGCCGCCAACGGCCGTCGTGCGGCATCTGGAAGCGAACATCTACGATGCGCCAGCCGAACCGTCGGCGTTCGATCTGGTCTACGCGCGGCTGGTGCTGATGCATCTGCACGATCCCGAAGCAGCCCTGGCGCGGATGATCGAGTGGGCCAAGCCGGGCGGTACCATCGCCATCGCCGATCTGGATTGTACGATCGCAGCGCCCGCAGACCGCGCCGCGCCGGGCGCTGACCTGTTCGATGAAAAGCTGCACGTCGTGCGCGCCGCCATGGTGCGCACCGGGCTGATGGAACCGGCCTTCGGCGCGCGCCTTCCCGGCATGATGGCCGCCGCCGGGCTTCAGGACGTCACCGTGGAGCGCTTCGACCGGATCGTGGAGGGCGGCTCGGACTGGTCGCTGTTTCAGGCGGAGAACAACTTGCTGATCTCCGGCGCGCTGGGCGAACCCGAAGCCGCGCGCATCGTGTCCGACTTCATGAGCCGGCCGGGGTTCTTCTACCATGACCAGCGGCTGGTCATGGTGACGGGGCGGAAGCCTTAGCCGAGCCTCACTCCGCCGGCGCCTGGCGGGCGCCGACGTCAGTATCAGCGTTCTCGACGGCCTGTCTCTCGATGCGCTTGGCCACCCAGTTCGGCGTCTTGGTGAACCGGCCCGCCGCAGCATAGGCGGCCGGCACGACGAACAGGGTGAAGAGCGTCGCCACCAGCACGCCGGTGAAAATCACCACGCCGATGGTGATCCGGCTTTCCGAGCCGGGCCCTGACGCCAGCATCAACGGGAGCGCGCCGATGGCGGTGGACACGCCCGTCATCATGATCGGCCGCAGGCGGGTCGCGGCCGCCTCCAGCGTGGCTTCGCGCACGCTCATGCCTTCATCGCGCAGCTGATTGGCGAACTCCACGATCAGGATGCCGTTCTTGGCCGCAAGCCCGATCAGGATGATCAGGCCAATCTGGGAATAGATGTTCAGGCTGGACCCGGCCATGTAGAGGCCGAATAGCCCGCCCGCGACGGCCAGCGGCACGGTCAGCATGATCATGACCGGCTGGATCAGGCTTTCAAACTGGGCGGCCAGGACCAGGAAGACGATCAGCAGCGCCATGGCGAAGGCGAAGATCAGAGCCTGCTCGGAGTCCAGAAACTCCTTGGCGCCGCCCACATAGGTGAAGTTGAGCGCCGGCGGCAGCTCCGCGACGGCCCAGCTGTCCAGCCATTCAACCGCTTCGCCCAGCGTGTAGCCTTCTGCGATGGTGGCGCTGACCGTTATGGCGCGCTGGCGATCGACCCGGTTGCGCGCCGCAGCCTCGCCGACTTCGCGCACCGAGACCAGATTGGTCATGGGGATCAGATCGCCGCCGTCATTGCGCACGTAAAGGCTTTCCAGATCCTGAGGTTGGGACCGGTCCGACTGGCGGTTCTCCAGAATGACGTTATAGGCCTCTCCACGATCAATGAACTGACCCACGCGCCGCGATCCCAGATGGGTCTGCAGGGTGCGGCCGATATCGGCGACATTCACACCCAGCGCGGCGGCGCGCTCCCGGTCGATATCGACGAGCAGGCGCGGTGTCGTGGGCTCATAGTCCGAACGCGGTCGCAGAAGGCCGGGATTGCCCTGGCGGATATCGACCAGCAGCTGCTCGGCGAAGCCGTAAATCTGATCATAATCCGGCCCCTGCAGGACGAACTGGATATCGTCCCCGCCGCCGCCGCCTCCGCCGAGCGAGGAGCGCATGGACACAAAGGCGCGCACGCCCGTCAACTGCCCCAGCCGGCCATTGATCTCGGCCATGATCTCATCGCCGGGCCGGCGCTCGTCCCAGGGAACCATGGTTCCGATGGCGATGCCGGACGAGAAGGTCGCGCCGCCGCCGAAGCCGGGCGCCACGACCAGCACGCGCTGCAGCTCACCGCCTCGCTGATAGTCCAGCAGGATGTCCTCGACCTCGCCGGCCTGTTCGGCGAGATAGTCGAAGCTGGCGCCTTCAGGTGCGGAGAAGAAGCCGAAGAACGAGCCGCGATCCTCCGGCGGGGTCAGCTCTCCGGGCAGCTGGTTGAACATGAAGGCGCCCCCGCCCACCGCCACCAGGACCAGTGGAATGACGCTGGCGGGCAGGCCCAGCACGACCTCGAGGCTCTCCTTGTAGCGTTCACGCGTCCAGTCGAGACCTCTGGAAACCCAGCGCGCCGGCCCCCGCGCCTCACCGGAGGGCCTGAGCAGCTTGGAGGTCATCATCGGCGACAGCGTCAGCGCAACGAGGCTCGACAGCACCACAGCGCCGGTGATCGTCACGGCGAGCTCGGTGAAGATCCGCCCGATCAGGCCCGGCAGGAAAATCAGCGGCACGAACACGGCGACCAGCGTGGCGGTTGTGGCGATGACGGCGAAGAAGACTTGGCGCCCGCCTCGAAGGGAGGCGAGCTCCGGGGGTTCGCCCAGATCAACCCGGCGCTGGATGTTCTCCAGCACCACAATGGAGTCGTCGACCACCAGACCGATGGTCAGGACCAGGGCCAGCAGGGTCAGGATGTTGATGGAGAAGCCAAAGGCGGCCAGCACCGCGAAGGTTCCGATCAGGCAGACCGGCACGACAGCGGCAGGCACGACAGCCGCGCGGAACGAGCCGAGGAACAGATAGATGACCAGCACCACGAAGGTGGCGGCCACGGCCAGGGTGCGCCAGACCTCCCTGATCGATTCGCGGATGAAGACGGTGTCGTCACTGGCCGCGATCAGCTCCATGCCCTCGGGCAGCTGCGGCTGGATGCGCAGGGCCAGCTCTCGCACGCCGTCCGCGACAGCCACCGAGTTCGCCCGTGACTGCCGCACGAAGCCGATGCCGATCATGTTCTCGCCATTGCCGCGGAACAGAGCCCGATCCTCCTCGGCGGCGAGTTCGACATCGGCGACCTCTCCCAGGCGCACCACGTGGCCGCCGGCGCCTTCGAAAATGCGAACCCGCGCGAAGGCTTCAGCCGTCGAGAAGGGCCGCTCGACCCGGACGAAGAGCTGATTGTCATCGGTTTCCACCGCACCGCCGGGCGCTTCGACGTTCTCGGCGCGCAAGGCGTTCTCGATATCGGCGGTGGTCACGCCGCGCGCGGCCATGGCGGCGGGATCAAGCCAGATCCGCATGGCGTAGCGACGGGATCCGCCCACGCGAACGGCTGCGACGCCGTCGATGACCGAAAACCGGTCGACCAGCGAGCGCTCCGCGTAATCCGTCAGCTCCTCCGACGTCATGCGGTCGGAAATCAGATTATACCACATGAACGGGCGCGCATCGCTGTTCTGCTTGGCGACCTGGACTTCATCGACATCGTCGGGCAGGCGGGGGCGTATGCGGCTGACCGCGTCGCGAACGTCATTGGCGGCGGCCTCGATGTCGCGGGACAGTTCGAAGCGGATATTGACGCTCGCCTGACCGTCTTCGGATTGGGAGGTGATCAGATCGACGCCGTCTATGCCCGACAGCGCATCCTCGATGACCTGAGTGACGCGGTTCTCGACCACCTCGGCGTTGGCGCCAGGATAATCGGCGCGCACAGACACCACGGGCTGGTCCACATCCGGCAGTTCACGCAGGGGCAGGTCGCGAAGGCCCAGAATTCCGAAAACCACGACCAGCGCGCTCAGCACGAAGGCCAGCACCGGACGGCGGACGGCGACGTCTGACAGGGTCATGGCGGTGAACTCCTACCCGGCGGCCGAAATCGAGCCGGCGGTCCGCTCGGAGCCGCGCTCTTGATCCACCCGGTCGCCCGGTATGGCGACAGGGGCGCCGTCCGACAGCCGGTGAACGCCTTCTGGGACGATACGATCACCAGCCTGGACGCCGGAGAGGACTTCAATCAGCCCTGCAGTGCGCCGTCCAAGCTCCACGGGCGTGCGCGCCACGATGGGGCCGCGCTCACCGTCTTCAACCCTGAAAACAAAGGCCTGCTCATTCAGCCGCACCACCGCGCCGCCGGGGATCGCGGGCATGGACCGGCGATCGCGCCGCAGCTCCACCGTCATCAGCATGCCGGGACGCAAGCGGCCGTCGGTATTGTCGATCAGGGCGCGGACCGTCACGGCTCGGGTCGCCGGATCGACACGGGAATCGATCTGGTCGACCTGACCGGTGAACTCTGTCTCGGGAAAGGCCGAGGCGCGCGCTGCGACCTGCTGGCCGGGTTCGATCACGGCGAGAAAGCGTTCCGGCACAGTGAAGTCGAGCTTGATGATGCTGGCGTCATCAAGCTGCGCGATCACGTCGCCAGGACGCACCAGCTCACCGACCGACACATTGCGCAGGCCGATGACGCCGGAGAAGGGCGCGCGAATGATCCGGTCGGCAACGCGGGCCTCGATGGCTTCAACCCGCGCGCGCGCCCGCTCGCTCGCTGCAAGGGCTTCATCAAGACGGGACCGGGGCGCGACGCCGCGCTCGGTCAGATCGCGGATGCGGTCCACGTCTCGGCGGGTTTCACGCTCTGTGGCCAGCGCCTCGGTCAGGCCGGCGGCCTCTTCGGCATCGGCGAGCTCGACGAGAATATCGCCCGCCTCAACACGCTGACCGGAGTCGAAATCCAGCTGCGCGATGACATCGGACACCTTGGCCGTGATCGTCACGCTTTCATTGGCGCGAGCGGTCCCGAGGGCTTCAACCACATCGGTGAACTCGGCCAGTTCAACCGTGTGGACGGCGACCGGCGTCTGGCGCCCGCCCCAGCCCTGGCTCTGGTCCGGCCCTCCCGTCGTGGCGCGCCACAGGACTGCGGCCGCCATCACGGCGAAAGCGACGGCGACGATGGCGATGAAGGCATAGCGGCGCATGGCGGGTCCGTTTCATGTTTCCTGCGCGTGGATATGCTTCAATTCCGCGCGAAAGCAAAACACGCAAAGTTTACCAGCGCTCAGAAGGTGCGCCAGACCGAGGCGATCAGCGCGGTCTCCTGGCTCATATTGGCCCGGCTGAATGTGGCCAGGGCCGAGATCTGGGCGCGTCGATCAGTGTCGATCGGCCAGAGCACCGACACCTGGGCGCGGTGGCCGGAATAGCCATCCAGCCCGCTGACGCCATCGCCGACCGACCAGACCGAATAGGTCTGCGCCATAACCCGCACGCCGCGCGTGACGTGCGTTCCAGCTGTCAGGTCCAGCCGCATCTCGTCGGGACGCGAGCCGGCCACGAGCCGCATGCCGGCAGAGGCGTTGATGAAGGTGGACCTGCCGAAGGACCGGCCGGCCTCGAGGCGCAGATCCGCACTCACGCCGCCCTCACCGAAGCGCAGATTGTTCCAGTTTTCGCCATTGCCCGGCAATCCGATCATGGCCTGCGCCGAAACGACCGCCCGCTCACGCTGCAACAGCCGGTAGCGCACGCCGGCTTCCAACCCTCCGACGCCGGTTTCCGGCGGCGGCAAAAAGGTCCGCGTCTTGCTTCGGCGCTCAAAGACCGGAAGCGGTTCAGACGGTGGATCGTCGCGATTGGAGACGCCGTCGCCATCATGGTCAGCGCCGGGATCATCACGGCCTGGATCCAGCGCGGGCTTGACCGGGACGCTGAAGCCGATGGTCTCGGTCTGCGGCGTCGTGATCTGCATGGATTGCCAGGCGGCCCGGCCCACAAGCGTCAGCCGGTCATTCCAGCCATACTCGCCATAGACCGAAAGCTCGCCCTTGAGGCGATTGAAAGCCTCATAGCCTTCCGCCGGCAGAAGCTGGTGGATCGACAGGCCCAGGATGGCGAGACCATCGCCCTTCTCACGCGTCCAGGCCCCTGCCGAGGCTGGAGCGGTCAGCGCCGACGCCAGAGCCGCGGCGGTGACAGCCCCTAAGCCGCCCCAAAACGGCGCCGTCGATTTTCGACACGCCCAAGCCATTCTCGCCCCACGCGGTCATGCATGGGGCGAGATGAAAGCGCCCATTGGGCGAATTGTCGAGTCAATTTCCCGCTATGCGGGAAATCAGGCGTCGAACCCGGGGCTCTCGCGGCGCACCCGGTCAAGCAGCGCCGCCCAGGCGATTTCGAGGAACAGTTCGTTGGTCACGCCTTCCGCGCCTTGATTGAAGACCCGTGTTTGCATGTCCTCGCCCCACTCGATCAGCTCCGCGCCGGCGCCTTGCGCCTTGGTCTGCACCGAACAGGCCCGCTCCAGCAGATACATGCGCAGATAACAGCTGAACGGATGATCGCCGACGCTCAACGTGCCATGACTGCGAAGGATCATCAGGTTCTTCTCGCCAAGATCGGCGACCAGACGCTCCTTCTCGGCGGGCTCCAGCGCCAGGCCCTCGTAATCGTGATAGCTCACATCGCTCATGATGTTCATGGCCAGTTGGCTGATCGGCAGCAGGCCGCGCTTCTGGGCCGCCACCGCCACGCCGTCATCGGTATGCAGGTGCATGGCGACTTTCACGTCGGGGCGCGCATGGTGGATCGCCGAATGGATCGTGAAGCCTGCCGGATTGATGCCGTACCGGCTTGGGGGCAGGACATTGCCGTCCAGATCGACCTTCACCAGGTTGGATGCGGTCACATCCTCATAAAGAAGTCCGAACGGATTGATCAGGAAATGCTCGTCCGGACCCGGCACGCGCATCGATATATGGGTGAAGAACAGATCGTCCCAGCCATGCATGCGTACGAGTCGGTAGAGCGCGGCGAGGTCGCAGCGCGCCTTCCACTCTTCTTCGGTCACCTGGTCCTTTACGGAGATGTTGGCGGCGTCGTCCATGTCGTCCTCCCTGCCTCGCCGGTCTGCAGCCGGCGCATAAGGCTATCGTGAACACTGTTCACGTTTGAAATTCGCAAGCTGAAGCCCCGGCGTCAAATGTCGCGCGCAAGCCTGAGCCCGGTCATCTGCCATCGCGCGCCGGGCGGAAAGAAGTTGCGATAGGTGGCGCGCATGTGACCGGGCGGCGTGAGAGCCGATCCGCCCCGCAGCACGAACTGGCCGCACATGAATTTGCCGTTGTACTCCCCGATGGCTCCGGCTGGCGCGCGGTAGCCTGGATAAGGCGAATAGGCCGAGCGCGTCCATTCCCAGACCTGACCGAACAAGCCTGCCAGCGGGCCGTCCTCATCGGGAGCCTGCGGGTGAAGCCTTCCATGAGGATCGGCCCATGTGGCGCGTTCAGGATCATAGGCGCGGGCAGCGAGCTCCCATTCGCGTTCATCGGGCAGACGGAAGCCCGACCACGCTGCGAAGGCGTCGGCTTCATAGAAGTCGACATGGCAGACCGGCGCTTCAGGATCGAGCGGTTCGAGGCCATGCAGCGTGAATTCGCGCCACCCCGCCTGCCCGCGCCGCCAGTAAAACGGCGCGGTGCGCTGCTCATCGTTGATCACCGCCCAGCCATCCGACAGCCAGAACTCCGGGCGCTGATAGCCCCCGTCTTCTATGAAGGCGAGAAACTCGGCGTTGGTGACCGGGCGGGCCGCCAGGGCGAACGGCGTCACAACCGCCTCATGGTCCGGACCCTCGTGGTCGAAGGCGAAATCCGGCCCGCAATGACCGAAGCGGTGAACGCCGCCCTCGAACGCGATCCAGTCCGGCGCGGGGCTGCGGGCGGTGGCGGGAGCGAACGTCACCGCATTGTCGGGGTAGGCGGACTCCGGAAAGCTGTTACGGGACAGCACGTGCTTGATGTCGGTCAGGAACAGCTCCTGATGCTGCTCCTCATGGGCGAAGCCGGTCAGGATGATCTCCAGCACCTCGCGCAGCTGATCGCTGGAGGCTTGCGCAAGCCAGTCCTCCACAGCCGCATCGACATGGCGCCGGTAGGCCATCACCTCATCAAGGGAAGGCCGGGTCAGAAACCCGCGTTCCGGCCGGGCGTGGCGCTCGCCCACGGTCTCGTAATAGCTGTTGAAGAGATAGCAGAAACGCTCGTCGAAAACCTCATAACCCGGCACGGCCGCCTGCAGCAGGAAAGTCTCCCAGAACCAGGTGACATGGGCGAGGTGCCACTTGCCGGGCGAGACGTCAGGCATCGTCTGGACGCACAGATCCTCAGCTGAAAACGGAGCAGAGAGACTCTCGAACCGGGCGCGCACCGTCTTGAAGCGGGCGTTGAGGGCCGCAGCATCGAGGGGCGCCAGATCCCGGGGCATGCAGTCCCCCTTTCCGCAACGCTGGCGCAGCGCCGGCGCGCTAAGCCTTTGCTAACCATGACACTCGCAAGATGGACTTGAAAACTGCGTTTCAAGCTCCTGCGAGGGTGACGATATGGCCACCGGCCGAAGCGACGGAGAGTTCCGCCCGCCGGCTGATGCGATTCGCGCCGGTCGAAAGGCGCTGGACATCTCACATCTTTGCACGCTCGCCCCCCTTCCCGAAAGCGCCATCAGGGAAATTGATCCGGCCCTGACCGGCTTGTTGCAGCAGGCCGAGGGCGCAGTGCGGCTTCAGGTCGCCCGGCGGCTGGCAGACTGCAGCTGGGCGCCGCGCGAAGCGGTCCGGATGCTGGCGTTCGACGACCTCAAGATCGCCGAGCCGCTTCTGAAACGCTCACCCCGCCTCGACGACGAGGCACTGGTCGAAGCCGCTGGCCTTGGCCGCGAACGCCGGCTGCTCATCGCCGAACGCTCCGCCATTTCCAGGACCGTCGTCTCGGCGATCACCGCCTATCGCGAGACCGAATGCCTGACGGCGCTGGCGGAAAATCCCGGCGCCGAGCTCGGCCCTGCCAGCGCTTCGGATTTCGCCGCTGCGGCGCGGGGCGATGAAGTCCTGCAGACACGCCTCGCCCAGCGCTCTGACCTCGATCCAGCCATCGCCCGCGCCGTGTTCGCGGTCGCGGCGGCCCATGTGAAAGACATGCTGGCCGCGGCGATGCCGGAGCTGGACCCGGCGCGGCTGGCGGCGGCGGTGGAGGATGGCCTTGAGGCTGCGCTGGACGCCGGAGAGGACGACGCCGCACAGTCGCTGGTGTCGAGCCTCATGGCGCGCGGCGCCCTGACAAAAGCCGACGTCCTGCGCGCGGCTCGCGGCGGACGCGCCGATATCGCCGACCACGCCGTGGCCAGACTGACCGGGCTTCCTTCGTCCGACTGGCGCCGGGCCCTCGGCCGCTCGCCGCTGCGCACCACCATTATGGCTGCGCGCACCATGGCCATGACGCTGGACGAAGCCGCCGCGCTGTACGCGGCGCTCGCGGACTCCGGACGCGCACACCCGCTGCCCCCCGACGCGCTCGCGCAGGCCTGCCGCGAGATCTACACCGGCTTTGCGCGCGACGATGCGCGCCGGGCCTTGCACCGGATGGGCGCAGGGGCTTCAATTCATTAAAGCCTTTGCGGGTCGCCGCCGGTTCGCCGAACCGGCCTTTCCATCGATGGACACCCAGTCATGCGTTTGGCCTATCACGCCGCTGATCGAGACGACGCTCAGGCCGCCAAGGCCCGGCTGGCTGAGCTTTATGGCGAAGCGAATAGCGCCGACTGCGATGTTCTGATCGCGCTGGGCGGCGACGGGGTGATGCTCGACGCCCTGCACTCGGTGATGGGGCGCTCCACGCCGGTTTACGGCATGAATTTCGGCTCGGTCGGATTTCTGATGAACGAACCGAACGAGGATGATCTGATCGCGCGCCTGCAATCGGCCGAGCGGACCGATATCCACCCGTTGCGCGCGGTTGGCCGGGACACAAGCGGGCAGACTTTCGAGGCGCTGGCGATCAACGAGGTCTCCCTGCTGCGTGAAACCCGCCAGACAGCCAAGATCCGAATCCAGATCGACGGGCGCGAGCGCCTGTCCGAGCTGGCCGCTGATGGCATCATGGTGGCTACGCCGGCCGGATCGACGGCCTACAATTATTCCGCCCACGGTCCGATCATTCCCATGAACGCCCAGCTGCTGGCGCTGACGCCCATCAGCGCGTTCCGTCCGAGACGCTGGCGCGGTGCGCTGCTGCGCCATTCCAGCAAGGTGCGGCTGGACGTGCTGGAGCCGAAAAAGCGGCCGGTGTCCGTCGTCGCGGACAATCAGGAATTCCGGGACGCGGAGACGGTCACGGTCTGCGAGGCCGCCGACAAGACGCTGACCATGCTTTTCGATCGCGGGCGGGCACTGGATGAGCGCATTCTCCTGGAGCAGTTCGCCTGATCAGATCGTCACTTTAGCTGGGCATTAAGCAAATGCGCCTAAGCCTTTGAGCTCAAGATGATGCGGTTTGAGGCTTGGCGGACGTGACCCCCCAGATGACTGCCGACACGGGCATGGCGGCCCTGAAGGTCCTCGTTGTGGACGATAACGCCGCCATGCGGGGGATCGTACGCGCTGTCTTGTCGGCCTTCGGCTGCGTGCAAATCAAGGAAGCCGCCGACGCCAAGTCGGCCCTCACGACACTGACCGAGGACTCCATCGACGTGCTGATCGTGGACTGGAAGATGAAGCCGGTTGACGGGCTGGCCCTGGTCAAGCGCTTGCGCGATCCGGACAAGAGCCCCAACCCCTACCTGCCGATCATCATGCTAAGCGCCTACTCCGAAGCCGCGAAGGTCCGGCTTGCCCGCGACGCCGGCGTGACGGAGTTCCTGGTCAAGCCTTTCAATGCCGGCGCGCTGTACGCCCGCCTGACCTCCATCGTGAACCGGCCCCGGCCGTATGTGCGCACCAAGGAATTCTTCGGCCCGGACCGGCGTCGCCTTGATGCGACCCATGAAGGCCCCGAGCGCCGCGAAGAAGCCCCCATCGACTGACCCCTGATCAGACCGGAGAGCCCTGATGGCCCCCAAAGAGAAGCCCATCGAAATCATCAACCCGCCCAACATGCTGAAGGTGAAGGTGGGTGGAAAGCTGCCGCCGGCCGATCCCTCTGCCATTCATCGGGCTGAGACCGCATTGAACAATCTCAAGACCGAATTCGCCGACTGGTTAGGCGAGGAGGTGGTCAAGCTGGAGCACTACATGGCCGAGGTGCGCTCCAGCGGCCTCGTAGGCGAAACCGGCGAGATGCTGTTCACAACGGCCCATGACCTGCGGGGTCTGGGCGCGACCTATGAGTTCCCGCTGATCACGCGCATCGCAGGATCGTTGTCCAAGCTGATCGAGAACGCCGAGAAGCGCGCCGAGGTTCCCATGAGCCTTGTGGAGGCGCACGTGGGCGCCATCCGTGCGGCGATCAATCAGAACATTCGCACCGAAGATGATCCCATCGGCAAGCAGCTCGCCGAAGAGCTTGAGACCCGCGTGATCGCTCTGGTCGGCGAGGCCGAGTAAGCGCGTCAGCCTGCAGCACGGATGTCTGCGCTGCGCAGAGCCGCTTCATCGGCGTCCAGGCGGTCCAGGCAGTAGGCCAGCTCACGCTCCGGCGCGCCCTGGAACTGGGTGAAGATCCGCTCGGTCAGCCGCCGGCGGAAGATCGCGATCTCACGGGCGCCGCCGTCACCGATCTCCAGCGAGTGCCAGGCCGAAAGCGCGGCGCGCACGGCCGGCAGAACACGCTCCGGAAGCCCGGCGCGCTTGAACACCGCCTCAAGCCCCAGCGGCCCTGCGTCATGGATCAACAGCCAGGCCTTGGCGTGATCGATCTCGGCGAGTTCGGCGATACAGTGCTCGAAGAAGGTCATGTGGCCGCGGAACAGGGCGCGCAGCATCAAGGACGGCGTCAGCCGGCCGTTGAGCTGGAGCTGCTGCACGAAGCGGCGCGGTTCCGGCGAGAGGCCGGCCTGGTCGACCAGATCGACCGTCGCACGCTCTCGGGCGCCCTCGGCGAGTTCCACGGCGAGCTGGGGCGGCAAGGCATGGCGGTTCACCAGACGCGTCATGGCCGCGTCTGAAATCTTCGAGATCAGCTTTTCGGTGACTTCGAGCGGCAGGTGCGAGCGCTCCACGAAGCGCTCCAGAATATCAGACCGGTCTCCGAAGCGTTCGAAAGTGCGCGCATAGCAATGGGCGTTGAACAAGGCGCCGTCATTGCCCGCCGCCATTGCGACGGCTTCAGGGGCGCCGACCTCGATAATCTCGCCGACAACGATTTCGCTGACCGCCGCACGGCCCGCAACGGCGGTCTGGCGGCGCGGGTCTCCCGCGCGCACGATCTCGATAAGGTCGTCATCGTCCAGCACGGGCGACCCGGCGATGACCGGCAGGGCGATGGTGTCGATATCGGCGGCCAGCTTACGCGCCACATCGGGCGGCAGGTGCTGGCTGCGCTGCAGCGTCACCGAAAGGGCCCGCCGGACCAGCTCGGCGGCGTCCTCGGCCAGGACGCGGACGATCTCGGCGCCGGTCGCGCGCTCCTCGTCGGTCAGCAGGTCGGAGGCGAAGCGGGCGCACACCTTGCGCGCGGCGAGGGCGCGGGCCTCGGGATCTCTTTGATCGGCGAGCCGGACGATGTCGTCGCGGGTCAGGCGGGCGCGCAGGGTCTGGACCGTCATGGTCGTGCGTCCTTTCTCAAGGCCTCATGCGGAGCGAGAATCGCGCCGGACCTGTTAACGTGTGCTTTGCAATCACGGTTTCCCTATGATTCATCCTAGCTGTCGCGCCGCGCCCGCTCGGGCGCATCCAGCGAGGCCAGCAGCTCGACAACCGCCGGAGACAGCACGCCGTCACCCCGATCAAAGGCGGCGTAGCCGGCCACGGACGGTCCGAACATTGAAGGAGGATCGACGCGCCTCGCCGCCTGCTCAGGCCGATTCAACGCCATGGTTTCAGGCGCGGACACCGACCGCTCGCCGGTCAGGCGCTCAAGCAGCGCCGCCGTTGTCAGCGGGCGTCCCCCGTCGAAAAACACCGGGCGATTGGCGGACGCAGCCTGGGGGAACAGCGCATCAGCGCGCTGGCCCGGCTCGGAGGCGGCCGCGTTGATCAGGTTCGCCGCACCCCGCGCCCCTAGGAAATGGGCTGCGTAGAGCTCGCCGGAGGTTGGTTCGCGCCCGATGGCGCCGCGCAGGATGGAGGCGTTCTCAGCCGCCAGCTCGCCGGCCATGACGCTCGCCGCGTCCGGATCAAAGCGCAGATCGAGCACGCGCTGGCGCATGTCGGGGTCAGCAACGGAGAATCGTCCGTCGGCGCCCTGTTCAATGGCGCCGGCCAGCGCGCCGTAACCATGGGCCTCGCCGTGGCGGTGCATCATGGCCATCCAGGTCTGCTCGATGAACTGGAACAGGCCTGCAGCCGAAGATGTGCGCGCCTGGGCGCCGGCGTCGAAATTGGACTCGCGCGCGGCGGTCTGCAGCAGGAAGTCGAAGTCTGCGCCCGTCTCTCGCGCCGCACGCTCGATAACGCGGCGCGGTGAGAAGCTGGCGATGTCGCCGGTTTCAGGAATAGGTGCGGACATGGGCGCTCATGGCAGGGCTTTGATTCGCCGCCAGACTGACGCGCGCCGCGATAAGCCTTGGTTAACGCTCCGCGCCTGTGAGACCCGGCCGGCGCGGCGAGAACGGGGCCGCGGACGGCCAGTCCTCGCCGACGCCAAGATAGGCCGCCAGCGCTTCCGCGATCGCCGGCGCCAGAAGCACGCCGTTGCGATAGCCCCCGCCCGCCGCCAGCAGGCCCGGCTCCACCTCGCCGATGACGGGCATGGAATCCGCGGTGCGCGGGCGCAGGCCCGCCCACCGCTCCATGACCGGCGCCGCCACGAGACCGGGGATCGCCGCGCGCGCCGCCGCAGTCAGCCGGGCGATCGCCTCATCATCCGTGCCAGGATCCTCGACACCCGGCTCGCTGGTGGCGCCGGCGACAAGACGCGTGCCCGGCTTGGCGGCCAAATAGATGGAAAAGCCGCGCACGACATGGGCCGGCGCAACCGGGCGCGCAGCGGCGAACGCGATCATCTGACCCTTCACCGGCTCCATGGCCATGACCGGCGGCGCGCCGGAAATTGCTCCGGTCCCGGAAGCGAGGATGACCGCCTCGGCGTCCACCGGATCGCCAAGGTCGAGCGTCACGCCGGTGACCCGTCCAGCCGACCGCTCCAGCCCGGTGACGCTGCGGCCCTTGATGATGTCGACACCGCGCCCTCTGGCGGCTTCCGTCAGAGCCTTGCCCAACGCCCGATTGTCCACCTGACCGTCGCGCGGGAAGACGATCGCGCCCAGAGCCCGCGCCAGGCTCGGCTCGGCCTCGTGCAGGGCGGCGGCGTCATAACGGCTGGTCTCTATGCCCAGAGCCCTCGCCCGGTCCATCGCCGCAGCAGCGCGTTCGCTCTCTTCGGCGGTGAAGATCGGGATGATCGATCCGCGGCGCTCATAGCCCAGCGCCCGTCCGCTCTCGGCCTGTAAACGCTCCGCCCACCCTGGCCAGAGGTCGGAAGCGGCTTCGGCGAAGCGCACGAAGGCGGACGCCAGAAGATGGTCCGGCTGCAACTCGACCGCACTTTCAAATCCCGCCGCCAACATACCGCCGGAGGCGTGAAGGGCTCCCCCGCCGGGCTCCCCCGCCTCGATCAGGGTCACTTTCAGCCCTGCTCCGGCCAGGCGCCAGGCGCAGGACAGCCCTGAAGCCCCGCCCCCGATGACGACGATGCGTCCGGCGGCCTGATCAGCTATGATGGAGGTGTCAGACATGGCGGGATCCACTGTGATTCCGGTCACGCGAGACATAGAGATTTTGAGGAGGCGCCGCCATGGCCCTTGCTGTTCACGCCCTGCTTTCCGCCCTGGTGCTGGCCGGCGCTGATGCGGCCGTTCAGGATGACGAGCCGCGCTGCGTCCAGGTGCGCGGGATCAACGGGTACAGCGTGCTGGACGACCGCCACCTTCTGCTGCGCGGCGGGGCGAGCCGGTATTATCTGGTCACGACGCGGACGCGGTGTTCCGGTCTTCGGTTCGGCGCTTCAGTGGGGTTGTCCTTCGCGGATACCGCGCGGATCTGCCCGCCCATTACTGAGTATCTCATCCCTGATGACGGCTGGCGTTGCCGGATTTCCGAGATCGTCGAGGTCCAGGACGAAGACGCGGCGCGCGCGCGCATCGCCGAACAGGCCGAGGCTGACGCGGCGGAAGACGAAGGCCAGGACAGCCGCTAGACCGGCCGGCGCTCGGACTGCAACCTGAACAAGGCGCTGTCAGGCGCCGCGTTGATCTCCTGTGCGGTGCAGTCGTCTATCAAATCGATCACCGCCCGGCAGTCCGCCAGGAAGCGCTCGCCGTGATCCCCGGTCGGCGCGGTCCAGGGACGCGCAAGAACCCGCGTGTAGAACTCGATCAGAGTGCGCCGCCAGGTCTCGTCGGGGTCCCGCTCTTCCTGGGCTGCAGCGAGCGCAGCGTCATAGGCTTCGGTCAGCCAGGTCAGCGCCCCGCGCATGTCATCCAGCCTGATCGCAGAAGCCCCGTCGCCGCCCGCGCGCCGCTCGCCCTCGCGCAGGGCCGCCAGGTGCAGACGGCTGAGGCCGACGCTGGCGGCATCGGACGCGATCTGCCCCGGCTCCGGCGTCAGCTCGGCCAGCTGGGCTGCGAGGCGGCGGGCGAGCTGGAGGTCCTGACGCACCCGCACCAGGCGCGAAGCCCGGCTGAGACGCTTCTGGTCGAGATAGGCGCGTCCGGCCTGCTCGAGCAGACGCCACAGGGCGTTGCGACGGTCCGGGGCGATATCATGGGCTGAAGCGATGCGCGCGATATCGCCCTGATCATACAGGGGTTCGCGGTCGAGAATGACGAAGGTCGCCGTTCCGTTTTCACAAAGACGCGCCATAAGCGCCTCCACCCGCTGTTCGACTCGGGGCCAAGAGACGATGTTAACCTATGGTTAACGAATGCGAAGGCGACATAAGGGGCGAAGCGCGCAGATTTTGTGGAAAACTCCCCTGACGCGCGCCGTCAGAGGGTCGCTTGAGGCGCCATCGCCGGTCTTGCAGCCTGACTGAACCAGGTTTCGACTGCAGCCTTACGCCTCGTCATGGGGCGATGCCTGCATTCACGTCCGTCACCAGCCGTTGAAGCGTTCAAGGCCGCCGGTCACGGCGCCATCGTCGTTGATCAGGTGATAAGCGCTGTAGGCGGCAGCCGTCATGTCGGCGTGGTTGGGCAGAACCCGAAGCCGGCGCCCGACGGGGAAATCAGCCATGTCGAGCGTCGCGCCGGACAAACTGGTCACCAGGCCGAGCTCCTGACTGGTCGTCTGCACGTAAAGATCACCGATCAAGGCGCCGGTCTCCGCGTCGCAGATCCGGCCAAAGCCAGCGTCGCACTTCGTCGCCGCCGTGCTGCGATCCTTCGAAAGTGCAAGCCCCCCGGCATCGATCACGAAGCGATTGTTCCAGGGCTGCCGGCTGATCACCTCGGTCAGGACCGAACCTGCGATATCGCCGATCTCGCAAGCGCCGATCGCCGCCTGGAACAAGTCCTGGAAGGCATAGATGCCGCAGCGCACCTCCGTGACGCCCGAGAGGGTCTTGGCGTGAAGAACAGCCGGCGTGGAGCCGAAGCTGACGATGCGCATCTCATGTCCGGCCGCCCGCAACCGCGCGGCGGCCGTCACCAGAGTTGAACGATGATGCTCGGCCAGCGCGGCGGCCTCAGATGGCCGCAGCCCATAGGACGCGCCGCCATAGGACATGACGCCGACAAGCCGAAGCCCGTCATGGGCGGCGATGGCCGCGGCGAGCTGCTCCAGCGAATCCCCGTTCAGGGTCACACCGCTGCGGTAATCGTCCGCGGCGACCTCGATCAGAAGGCGCAGCGTCACTCCGGCCGCGCGCGCGGCCTCGGCGATCCCCTGAAGTCCGCCCGGGTCATCGATCAAACATTTGAGATCAGCCCCTTTCGCGACCAGCGCAGCGGCTCGGGCGGCCTTCGCGGGCGTGAGCGCCACAGCGTAGAACAGGTCGGCGACGCCGGCGGCGAAATAGCGCTCCGCCTCCAGCAAGGTCGATGTGCAAAGCCCGCCGCCGGCCGCGAGGCGCAGACCGATCTCGGCGCATTTGGGTGTCTTCCCATGGGGCCGCAGGGAGACCCCGAGCACCTGCGCACGCGCAATCATTCTGGCGATGTTGGCCTCAAGCCTCGCGGTATCGATAACGAAGCTTGGGGTCGGCAAATCATCAAGCGTCATGGCGCGGCTCCGGGTTGGTCCGTCCTCAGCATACAAGAGGGCGAAAGCCGGACATGCTGGAAAAGCCGCAGACGTCGCAAGCGACGCAGGTGAAGCGCCGGTGCGGACGGGACCCGGTGGCATCTTAGAGAGAAATGGTACCGCCTCCCCGGTTCGAACGGGGGACCTCTAGATCCACAATCTAGCGCTCTAACCAACTGAGCTAAGGCGGCACGCGCGTCCGGGCTGACTGGCCCGGTCGTTTTGAGGCGCGGAAACTAGCTCCGCCGCGCGGCCGGATCAAGCGGCCAGGCGCTTGTGATGCAGCAGGCCGGTCAGGCGTAGCCCCTCGACTGGATGTGGCTCTCAAGCGCCGCCATCCGCGTCTGATTGGAGGGGTGGGTGGACATCAATTCCATGGGTTGACGCTGGTTCCTCGCCGACATGGTGCGCCAGAAATCGAGCGCCTCACTCGGCCGGTAACGCGCCGCGTTCATGTAATCCACTCCCAGGCGGTCGGCTTCCAGCTCGTGCTGGCGCGAGTAGGGCAGCAGCACGCCGAAGGTGAGACCCGCGCCAAGGATGGCCGCCCACTGACCGCTGTTTTCCACGTCAGCGGCGCCGAGTCCGGCGCCGACAACGGCCAGTCCAAGTCCGGCCGCAGCCTGCTGACGCGCCCGCTGCGCGGCGTGGTTCGCTCTCACATGGCCGACTTCGTGACCCATCACCGTTGCGACCTGATCATCATTGGCCATGATATCGAGCAATCCGCTGTAGAAGGCGACCTTGCCGTTGGGCAGGACCCAGGCGTTCTGCTGGTCGTTTTCGAAGACGACGAACTCCCATTGATACTGGGTCAGGCCTGAAGCCGGCACGATGCGCTGGCCGACCCGCTCCACGCGCCGCCGCATGCCGGGGTCGCGGCTGACCGGGTTTTCGCGCAGCGCCTCCTGCCAGGCCATCTGGCTGGCCTGCATGATCTGCTGGTCGCTGACCAAGAACTGCCCGACGCCGCCATCGGTGGCGCAGCCCGACACGCTGAGCGGCACGACCGTGCCGGCGGCCAGGCCGATGAGAAGCTCGCGCCGGCCCATGCTCACACGCGGCAGCTTGTCGAATTCGTCCTGGCTCAATTCAACGGTGGTGTTCTCGCTCATGGTCCATCCCCGACCTGGAATCTTTGGAGGAGCGTCACGCTTCGCCATGGAAACGCCACGCGACTTGATTAATCATACTCACACAAGGGCCATGCTCGGCAAGGCGCCGCTGGCTCTTATTCGATACACGCCAAGCTGCAGGACCCATTCTCATGCGCCGTCTGCTCCTCATCGTCCTCGTGCTCGCTTTCGCTCTCGTCGGAGCTGCGTTCCTCGTCCCGGCCCTGATCCCTGATGACGCCCTTCGCAGCCGTGCGGAGGCTGCAGCGACGGAAGCCCTGGGCCGCGAAGTGTCCCTGCCCGGGGATATCTCGCTCCAGATCCTGCCCACGGCGCAGATCCGGGCCGGTGAAGCGCGCATCGCGAACGAGGAGGGTTTCAGCTCAGAGCCGTTCGCCGAAATGGCCGAGATGCGGGTGACCGTGGCCCTGATGCCGTTGATCTCCCGGATCATCGAGGTGCGCGAGTTCGTTCTGGTTGATCCGACCATTCGTCTGGAGTCCCGCGGCGGCCGCAATAACTGGACTTTGGGTTCGAGCTCCAGCGCGCAAGCCGCTCCCGCCTCCAGCAGCGAAGGCTTCGTTCGGGCGCCCGGAGCCCTGCCGTTCGAGGCCAGCTTCGGCGATGTGCGCATCGTCAACGGGGCGGTGGTCTATTCCGATGGAAGCCAGACCCGGCGCATCGAGGCGCTGAACCTGACCGCACAACTGCCCTCCGTCGACGAGCCGGCGCGCCTGTCCGGCTCGTTCAATGCGGATGGACGGCCCATGGAGTTCGCCCTCACGCTCGGCTCGCTGCGCGGCTTCTTCGAGGGCGCACAGACATCGTTCGAAGCCGAGCTGACCGGCGCACTCGCCGATATCCGGCTGGACGGCGCGTTTCGCGAGAGCACCGACCTGTCGTTTGACGGAGAGGCCGATATCACCCTGCCCCTGCGCGCGCTCGGCCGCTATCTCGGCGCGGACCTGCCTGAGGGCGACATCTTCCGCCGCTTCGCCGCCGAAGCCCGCATCAGCGCGGTTCCCGGCCGGATCGAGCTCAGCGAAGCAGCCGTCACATTCGACGACATCCAGGCCAGCGGCGGGCTCAGTCTGAACTACACGCCGGTGCGCCCCATGATCACGGGATCGTTGTCGACACCGCGCCTGGACCTGACGCCCTATATTCCCGCTGAAGAGCCCTCCAATGCGTCCAGCGGCCAGCAAGGCGGCGTCGGACCCTGGAGCGATGAAGAAATCGACCTGTCGCCCCTGCGCACGGTGGACGCGGACCTGACCGTTCGCGCCACGCGGTTCAAGGCGCGCGACATCGAGGCTGAGAACGCCACGGTCAACGTCGATCTCGACAATGGCCGACTCGTCGCCTCGATCAGCGAAGTGCAGATGTATGGCGGGCGCGGGGTGGTCACGGCCGTGGCCAACGCCCGCTCCGCCCGGCCGAGCTACTCCTTCAACGCCCAGATCGACACGCTGCAGGCTCAGCCTTTCTTGACAGCTGCAGCGGGCTTTGACCGTCTGATCGGGCTTGGGAACCTGAATATCGACCTGGCGGCCACGGGACAGAGCCCGGCCGCCATCATGAACTCCCTTTCGGGACAAGGCAGCTTCGCCTTCTCTGACGGGGCCATCGCCGGCGTGAATCTCGCCCAGGTGATCCGCACGGTGCAACAAGGCCTGTCGACCGGGTCGATCCCCGCCGGCTTTGCTGAATCACAGCAGACCGACTTCACCGCATTGACCGGCACAATCAATATTCAGAACGGTCTGGCCCAGAACCTGGACCTGACCATGCTCAGCCCGCTCCTGCGGGTGGAGGGGACCGGCACGGTGAACCTGGCTGAACAGGCCATAGAATACCGGCTGACGCCGCGAGCCGTGCAGTCCCTTACCGGCCAGGGCGGGGATCTGGACCTCCAGGGCGTCGGCGTGCCCATCGTCATCCGCGGCGGGTTCAACGATGTCTCCATCAGCGTCGACTTCGCCTCCGTCGCCCGCGACATCGCCCGGGCCCGCGCCGGCACGCTGATCGGCGGTGAAGCCGGAGCCGCACTGTCGGGAAGCGGCTCGCTGGAGGACGCGGCCCGAGGCGCTATTCGTGACGCGTTAGGCGGAAATCGCTCCGGCGACGACGCTGAGGAGGACGACCCGGCTCGCAGGTTGCTGCGCGGCATCCTTGGTGGGTCGCGCCCTCAACAGGAGGATGAGCCTTCTGCGGATGATGATGAGGATGGGGAGGGCGACGGCGAAGGCGGGCGTTAGGGCTACGCTTCAGGGCGCCTTGAAGTCTGGCGGCTGCGCCTATCTACTCCGTGGCAAAGAGCCTCCCATTCTAGGGCGGCCAGATACGCGCACGGGGAGATCCGCATGATCCGTAAAGCCGCAGTCCTGGGAGCAGCCGCCGTTATGGCCTTCAGTGAATTTGGCGCGCCCGCCGAGGCCCAGACCCGCTATCCCGGAGACCGCGTCTCCGGCGACCACTTCGCCACGCGCTCGCCGGTCACCGCCGTCAACGGCATGGCCGCCACCGCCCATCCGCTGGCGAGCCAGGTGGCGCTGGACGTGCTGAAAGCCGGCGGCAACGCCGTGGACGCAGCCATTGCAGCGAACGCCGCCATCGGCCTCATGGAGCCTACAGGCAACGGCATCGGCGGGGATCTGTTCGTCATCGTCTGGGATCCTGAGACCCGCCAGGTCTACGGTCTCAACGCCGCTGGCCGCTCGCCGCAGTCGCTGTCCTATGACGAGGTGATCTCGATCGTCGGTGAAGACGGGGCCATCCCGCCGCTGGGCGCCATGCCGGTCAGCGTGCCCGGCACCGTGGACGGCTGGTTCACCCTTCATGAGCGCTTCGGCTCCATGCCCATGGATCAGGTGCTGGCGCCGGCGATCTCCTACGCCGAGAACGGTTTCCCGCTCACCGAGACCATCGCGTACTACTGGGACCGCAACATGCGCATCCTGGCCTCGCGGTTCGAGGAGGGCGGCTTCGAGGAGTTCGCCAATGCCCAGGCGACCTACCTGACCGAGGACGGGGACTCGCCGCGCGAAGGCGAGATCTTCCGCAATCCGGACCTCGCCAGCACCTACCGGGCCCTGGCCGAAGGGGGGCGCGACGCCTTCTATGAAGGCGATATCGCGCGCACGATTGACGCCTACATGGAACGCATCGGCGGCTGGCTGTCCTATGAAGATCTGGCCAGCCACCGCTCGGAGTGGGTCGATCCTCTCAGCGTGAATTATCGCGGCTATGATGTCTGGGAGCTGCCGCCCCAGGGCCAGGGCATTGCGGCGCTTCAGATGCTGCAGATCCTGGAGGACTATGACCTCGCCTCCATGGGTTTCATGAGCGCTGAGGCGCTCCACGTCATGATCGAGGCCAAGCGTCTGGCGTTCGAGGACCGCGCGCGCTTCTACGCCGATCCGGACTTCTCCAGCACCAATCTTGAGGCCTTGATCTCCGAGGATTACGCCGAAGCGCGCCGCGCCCTGATTTCCATGGATCAGGCCATGGAGCGCGTCACCCACGGCGACCCGGCGATCCTGGAGGACGGCGATACGACCTATCTGACCGTGGCCGATGGGAACGGCATGATGGTCAGCCTGATCCAGTCGAATTTCCGCGGCATGGGATCAGGTCTGGTGCCTGACGGGCTGGGCTTCATGCTCCAGGACCGCGGCGAGCTGTTCAGTCTCGATCCGGCCCATCCCAATGTCTACGCGCCGGGCAAGCGGCCCTTCCACACCATCATTCCGGCCATGATCACCCAGGGCGATGAGGCCTATATGAGCTTCGGGCTCATGGGCGGCTCCATGCAGCCCCAGGGCCATGTCCAGATCATCACCAGCATCATCGATTTCGGCCTGAATGTTCAGGAAGCCGGTGACGCCGCGCGCTGGCGCCATGACGGCTCCACGTCGGAGACCGCGGCAGCCGGCGGAACCGCCGGCGTCGGCGTGGTGCGCGTGGAAAACGGCGTGCCGCAGTCCGTCCGAGACGCATTGGAAGCCCTCGGCCACGTCGTCGAGGACGGAGACGGCGGCTTCGGCGGCTACCAGGCGATTCTGCGCGACCCCGAAACCGGCGTGCTCCACGGCGCCAGCGAGATGAGAAAAGACGGCGCGGCTCAGGGGTACTGAGCCGCCTTGCCTCACACCCGCTGGAACGGGTAGAAGTCCGGGCCTAGCTTGAGGATCTGCGTCAGCTCATCAAGCGCGGTCTGGCTTTCACCCACCAGCGCCGGATCGCCGAGATCGTCCGGTCCGAGCTCCTCGCGATAGTGACGGGTCGCCCAGGCGGTCAGCGTCTCGTAGAGGGCGTCATCCAGCCAGACCGCCGTATTGACCGCCGCGCGTTCCGCCTCGGTCAGCACCACGCGCAGGCGCAGGCAGGCCGGGCCGCCGCCATTGCGCATGGACTGGCGCACGCCGGCGTACTGAACTTGGCCGATCGGCGAATTTCCGGCGGTCATCCGCTCACAGAAGGCGCGCGTGGATTCAGTCTCCTCGGTTTCCTGGGGCGCAAGCAGGACCTGGCGCCCCTGCCCCGGCCAGGTCAGCAGCTGGGAGTTGAACAGGTAGGAAGTGATGGCGTCGCCGATTGGAACTTCGGCCGCGGAAACCTCCACGAAGACCGGTTCGAACAGGCCGTCAGCGGCGCGCCGGATGGCATCAAGCGCAGCGTTTTTGTCCTCGAAGGCCAGTTCGTGAAAAAGCAGCACCGGACCGTTCCCCACGCAGACCACGTCATTGTGGAAGGCGCCGGCGTCGATGGCGGCGCGGGACTGGCGGATGTGGACGGTGCGCGCCGGATCAAGCCCATGGCGCCGGGCGACCGCCTCGCAGGCCTGCTTGGTCTGACGGGCTGGGAAACGGCCCTCCCAGTCCTCGAATGCGTCCCGGCCATAGACAAAAAGCTCAACGCCCGGCCCGCCATGCTCGGCGCACAGGCGCACATGGTTGGCCGCGCCCTCGTCGGCGAAGCTCGCCTGGTGGGGCAGTTCGCTGTGAACGGCGAAATGGCTCTCGGCCGGGAAGATTCGCTGCAGGGCGCGATAGGTCTGGTAGCCCTCGATGGACCTATGCAACCCGGTCAGAAGGTTCGCCGGCGTGAAGTGCAGCCGCCCGTCGGCGGTATCTGCACTCGGGCTCACTGTCGCGGCGTTCGCCGCCCACATGGAGGAGGCCGACATCATGTTGAGCGCGAGTACCGGATCAGCCTTGTAGGCAGCCTCCCACACTGCGCCATCCGTAGCGCCGTCAAACCCCAGCTGGCGCAGGCCGAAGATGAAGGGCCGGTCCTGGGGCGGCAGGAAGCCCTGAGCCAGACCGGCGTCCGCCAGACGTTTGGCCTTGGCCAGCCCCTCCAGCACTCCGGCGCGCGGACTGGCCACCGAGCCCTGGTTCTTTGCGCTGGCCAGATTGCCGGGCGCCAGGCCGGCATAGTTGTGGGTCGGGCCCACCAGCCCGTCGAAATTGGCTTCGATGGCAGACATCAATCCAGCCCCTTCACCGCCATGCGCTCCAGCTTCGCAGACGCCTGCGTCGCGACCGGATAGGCGCAATAGTCCGCCGCGTAATAGGCGCTGGGCCGCAGATTGCCCGACTGTCCCGGCCCGCCGAACGGCATTGTGGAGGCTGCCCCGGTGGTCGGCCGGTTGCGGTTCACGATCCCGGCCCGGCTGCCGACCCAGAAGCGCTTCCAAAGGTCGTCGTCATCGGTGATGAGCCCGGCCGAGAGGCCGTAGGCGGTATTGTTGGCTTCAGCCAGCGCCGCTTCGAAGCTCGCCGCCCGGCGCACCTGCAGGAGCGGACCGAAGATCTCCTCATCGGGAATGTCCACGCCGTCCACGGCGATCAGGCCCGGGCTGACGAAGGCCGCGCCTGCTTCGTGGCGCGCCGCCTTGACGATAGACTGACCGCCCCGGCGCAGAAAATCGTCCTGGCCGGCGATCACGGCCTGAGCCGCACGCTCGGAGATCAGCGGCCCCATGAAGGGCTCGGGATCGGTTCTGTAGGAACCGATGGGCAATTTGGGGATAGCAGCAGCAATCGCCTCGACCACCGCATCACCCTTCGCGCCGTCCGGCACGATCAGGCGACGGGCGCACGAGCAACGCTGACCGGCCGTGATATAGGCCGACAGCACCGCGACGCGCGCGGCGGCCTCGGAGTCTTCAGCATCCCAGACCACAAGCGGGTTGTTGCCGCCCATCTCAAGGGCCAGCTGCACGCCCGTCCGACCCGCGAACTTCTTGTGAATGAAGGATCCCGTCGGCCAGGAGCCGGTGAACAGCACACCGTCCAGATCCGCGTCATCCAGCGCCGCCGCGCCGGTTTCCCGCGCGCCCTGCACCAGGTTGAGAACGCCGCCAGGCAGGCCCGCCTCTTCCCAGCAGCGCACCATGAGCGCGCCGACCGCCGGGGTCAGCTCGGACGGTTTGAACACCGCCGTATTGCCCGCCAGCAGCGCAGGAATGATGTGGCCATTGGGAAGGTGGCCGGGAAAGTTGTAGGGGCCCAGAACGAACATGACGCCAAGCGGCTTGTGATCGAGCACCTGCTCGCCGAACTCGGTTTCGGTGCGGGTGCGGCCCGTGCGATCTTCGCAGGCCTTGATGGACACGCCGACCTTGGCGGCCATGGCGCCGGCCTCGCCCTTGGCTTCCCAGAGCGGCTTGCCGGTTTCACGGGCGACCAGCTCACCCATCTCATCGGTTCTGGCTTTGAGAATTTCACCATAGCGTTCAACGACTTGCCTGCGGGCTTCAAAGCCGGCGAGCGCCCAGTCGGGAAACGCCCGGCGCGCTGCAGCGAACGCCTGGCGCACATCGCCGGGCGAGGCGCCCGGCCCGCTCCAAAGCGTATCGCCATGGGCCGGATCGGTGGAGGCGAACGCCTCACCCCCGCCGGCCCGCCAGGCGCCGTCGATGAAAAGCGTATCGGTCATGTCGAGCTAGTCCTTGGTCCAGATGCGGACGACGTCGCCGTCCGTCACATCAAGGGCGCGCCGGGCTTCATCATTCAGGCGCAGCGCGTCGCCTGTCGTCTGCGCCTCACTGTAGACGCAACGAAAATCCTGTTTGCGATCATTCGAGATCAGCACCCGCACCGGCTCTCCCGGCCCGGTGGGCTCGCCAACCGTCACATGGCGGCTGTCGCGGATCGTAGCGACCTCATCCATGCCGCAGGAGACCAGCGGTCCCCCGTCGAAGATATCGATATAGCGCTCATAGCGCAGGCCCTCAGCCTCCAGCATGCGCAGGGCGTTCACGCCATGGGGGTGGGTCTTGCCGATCACCTCGCGCACCTCGCGCGGCAGAAGGTCCACATAGATGAGGTGCTGGGGCATCAGGTCGAGGATGAACTGGTTGTCCGTCGACGCAGACAGCCGGTCGGCCTCCTCAAAGCTCATGCGGAAGAAAGGCCGGGTGACGTGTTCGAAGAAGATGCTGTCGCCGTTCTCATCGACCACGCCGCGCAGCTCGGACAGCATGCGCTCGCCGAACCGCTCGCGGGCGGCGGCGACCAGCATGTAGCGCGCTTTGGCGGTCAGGCTGCCCGCCCCGGTTCCGCGCAAACCGTCGCGCACGAAGAGCGAGCCCACCTCGGTGCAGCCCGCGAAATCGTTCACCAGCATCATGGCGTCCATGTCGAAGCGGCGGTCGGCTTCCTTCGAGGCCTGGGCGAAGGTGAAGATCTTGAAGTCAAAATACGGCTTCTTCACCCCGATCATGGCCTTGACCGCGCTGGTGCCCAGCACCTGGCCTGTCTCGCTGTCCTCCAGCATGAGCTGATAGACGCAGTCGCTGGGATCGGAGAGCTTGCCGTCAAAGGCTTTTTCGGACTTGTACAGCTTTTCATTCAGCGCTTCGTCCTCAAGCGCCAGGCTGGTGAAGCCGGGTCCCGCAGCGCGCGCCAGCTCGACGAACGCATCATGGTCATCAGATCGGGCGGCGCGGACGACGAGCATGGATTTCCTATCCCTGTGACGACAAGGCGCGGGCTTCGGCGGCGTCGAAACGGCCTCGGGCGAACGCCATCAGCATGACGGCCGACAGCTTGGCGCGTTCGGCGAAGCTCGACAGCTTGGCGATCTCGCGGTCAGAGTGGATATCCGCGCCGCGCACGCCCAGCGTATCCACGTTGGGGCAGCCCGAGGCCCACAGATTATTGCCTTCGCAAACGCCGCCGGTGTCGTTCCAACGGATGTCGAGACCGATGGCCGAGCCGGCCGTCTTCGTCCACTCGAACATGCGCGCATTGGCCGGGCTCATGGGCTTGGGCGGCCGGGTGAACCCGCCGTGGAGATCAGCCGTGATGCCGTCGCGCGCGTTCGCCGCTTTCACCAGATCGGCCAGCTCGGCCTTGATCCAGGCCGCTTCGTCCTCGGTCTTCACCCGGACATTGAAGCGGCAGATACCGAGATCCGGCACGACGTTCGGCGCCCCGCCCCCGTCGATGCGCGAGACATTGATGGTGACGTTCTCCTTGCGGCCATTCAACTGGTCCAGGGCGGCGGCGAACTCGGCTGCGGCGACGATGGCGTTGCGGCCCAGATGGTGCTCGCGCCCGGCATGGGCGGCCCTGCCGAGGCAGCGCAGGGAGAAATTGCCCGAGCCCTTGCGCGCTCCAGCCATGGAGCCGTCGGCCAGCGCGGGCTCATAGGTCATGCCCACATGGGCCCTGGCGCCCAGCTCCATGAGCACGGGTCCCGAGCCCAGCGAGCCGATCTCCTCGTCCGGGCTGATCAGCACGTCATAGCCGATCTGGCTGGCCCAGGGGCTGCGCTCCAGGCCAAGCAGGGCATGGAGCATGACCAACAAGCCGCCCTTCATGTCCGCGACGCCGGGCCCGTTCAGCGTGTCCTCGTCCTCAAGGCGCCAGTCCTCGAACCCGCAGCCGGGCGGGAAGACCGTGTCATGGTGACCGGTCAGCACGATGCGCACGGGCGCGTCGGGACGTTTGGAGACCTTCAGGGACGGCGTGTACTCGATGTCACGGATTTCTCCGTTGGACTCAACGGTCTGGCTGGGCTTGAGATCAACGGCGCTGACTTCGCCCTCAAGCTCGCCGAAGGCCTCGGCGAGCTTGCTGCGCATGGCCTCCAGACCGTCCGGATTGCGGCTGCCCGAATTGATCTTCGACCAGGTCTTTACCGTGTCGATCATGTGACCGGCGCGCGTATCGATCCAGTCGAGAACCTGGCGTTCTTCGGCGTCGAGCGTGAAGTCGATCATCGTGGAGCTCAGGCCTTGTCCAGCGCCTGCTCCAGATCGGCGATGATGTCCTCGGGGTTCTCGATGCCGACCGAGATGCGCACAAGCCCCGACGTGAACCCGCAGCGCTCGCGCAGGGTCTCGTCCACGGCCGCATGGGTCGTGCTGCCGGGATGGCAGATCAATGATTCCGTCCCGCCCAGACTGACCGCCAGCTTGATCACTTTCAGTTCATTGAGCATGCGGAAAGCGGCCTCCTGCCCTCCGGCGACATCAAAGGCGAACGTGGACCCGTAGGCGTTCTCACCCGTCTGACGATGATGAATCTCGTGGTCGCGGGAGCCTTCTTCGAGGAAGCCGAGATAGCGGACCTTCTCCACCTTTGGATGGCCGCGCAGGTATTCGGCGACGACCCGCGCGCCCTTGAAGGCGGCCTCCATGCGCAGCTTCACCGTCTCCAGGGACCGGGCCAGCATCCAGCAGGTGTTGGGGTCCAGATTGGTGCCCATGCCTGAGCGCAGCTTGCGCACCGGCGCCATGATCGCGCTGGACCCCATGGCCGCCCCGCCGATCAGGTCGGAGTGCCCGCCGATATATTTGGTCAACGAGTACACCGAAATGTCCGCGCCGTGGGCGAGCGGCGTCTGACCGATGGGACCGAGAATGGTGTTATCGACCACCACGACCGGACGGCGGCCCTGAGTCTCCTCCAGCTCGTCAGCGAGCTTCTTCATGAGCTGGAGGTCGACGACCTCATTGGTCGGGTTGGTGGGCGTCTCACAGTAGATGACGCCGATCGGCCCCAGGGCGCGCGCCTTGTCGAGCTCGGCGCGGATCTCGTCCTCGCGCGCGCCGGCGAAGAAGTCCTGAGACTTGATGCCGTACTGGGGAAGGATGGCGCGGATCAGCGTCTCGGTCCCGCCATAGAGCGGGGTCGACTGGAACACGACATCTCCGGCGTGGGCGTGGGCCATGATCACCGTGGAGATCGCGCCCATCCCGGAGGAGAAGACCAGCGCGTCCTCCGCGCCATCAAACAGCGTCAGCCGGTCCTCCAGCACTTCCATGTTCGGGTTGTTGAAGCGCGAATACAGCAAGCCCGCCTGGGCCGGGTCCCCCGCCTGGGCCCGACCGCCCATGACCCGGAAGAAGGCTGCGCCCTCTTCAGCCGTCGCGAAGGCGAAGGTGGAGGTCTGAAAAATCGGCGGCTTGATCGAGCCTTCCGAAAGCTTGGCGTCGAAGCCGTAGCTCATCATCAGGGTTTCAGGGCTCAACGCCCGTTGTCCCAGCGCGCGCTTGCGATAGGGCGTATCCGGCTTGCTCATGGCGGTCAGCTCCAACGGTCGGTGATCCGGTGAGGCGCGCACATGCGCGATTCCCCACCTTGAAATGTGGATTTGCGCGCATGGTTCTGCGCGCCTGCATGGCTGCGGTCAACCCGCCGCCCGGCGTGGTGCTCATGCTGCAGGCGCAAAAGAAAACGGCCCGGCGCTGGGAAGCGCCGGGCCGCAATCAATCGCTGTCGGACAGACCCTAGTTCAGGTCGATCTCGACATTGGCGCGCCGGTTGAGCGGCTCGCGGACACCGTCCGGAGTCTGGACCGCCGGGCGGCTTTCGCCGAAGGCGTTCAGAGAGATCGCCGAGGCAGGAACGCCCAGACGAACCATCTCGTCGCGGACCGCACGAGCACGGCGCTCGGACAGACCCACGTTGTAAGCCGCAGCGCCCGAACGGTCAGCGTGACCGTCGATCGACACCGACGCGACGCCGCAGGAGCGGGCCTGGTCGATGGCGGCGTTCACCACGTCACGCGCCTGAGCGGTCAGGTTCGAGCGATCCCACTCGAAGTAGACCACGAAGTCCACGTCCTCACACGCCGGCGGAGGCGGCGGCGGAGGCGGAGGAGGCGGCGGCGGAGGCGGAGGCGGCGGAGGCGGCGGGGGCGGCGGCGGGGGCGGCGGAGGAGCCGCGAAGAGATACCGCAGACCGATCCAGGCCTCATGCGAGGCCGCGTTGTCGATGTCCAGCGCCGGCGTGTAGCTGGTGTCGTTATGCGCGAAGTAACGATACTCGGTGTCGAGCGTCAGGTTGCGCGTGAGCGACCAGCCGATACCCGCCATGAGTTGATAGGCCAGAACGTTGTCGCTGTCCTGGATGTTGGCGTAGAGCGCCGGGTTCGGGACCACCGGAATGGTGCCCGTGGTCCAGCCGGAAGCCGACGTGTTCACGTTGGCCCAACCGATGCCCGCACCGACGTACGGACGCCACCAGGAACCCTGGTTGAAGTCGTACAGCAGGTTCAGCATGCCCGACCAGGTCTGCAGGTCCGAGGAGCTGTCCTCGAAACTGCCGATAGCGCCGGTGTCGTTGAAGCGGTGGGCGAGTTCGCCCTCCATGCGCCAGCCGCTTGCCCACTGGTAACCCAGAGCAAGCTTCTCACGCAGGTCGCTTTCACCTTGAATTTCACCATTCAGCGTGCCGGTGACATCCATGTCGCCGGGGCCGCCATAACCAAGCGCGCCGCTCAGATACCAACCTTCGTCCGCGACCGCCATGGACGGTGCGGCAAGGATGGCCCCGACGGCGGCTGCCGAAAGAAGCTTAGCTTTCATTCCTATCCCCTCTCCGGGCGAAGAACGCCCTTCGTGTGAGCTATACATTGGACGCCGCGATATACGCGAAGCCTGAGCGGCTTTACGATCCGAATAGACTGATAACGCATTTGCTTCGCAGGCGCCACACCTGCAATCGGATGTTAACCAAGCTTCATCGCACGGCCCCGCTTGCAATCAGGGCTTCCACGCCATTTTGGTCGAGACCGAGGCGTTCGTGCAACACCTCAGCCGTGTGCTCGCCAAGGCGGGGAGGTGCGCGGCGATATTGCGGCTGCGAAGCTGTCAGCCGCATGGGGTTGGCGACCAGCGGCGCCGCGGCAGCGCCCGTCATCGCCAGATCCACGCGAAGTCCCCGCGCCTTCACCTGGGGATGTTCGAAGAGCTCCGCGATCGTCTGAATCGGGCCGCACGGAACGCCTGCGTCATGTAGGCGCGCCGACCAGGCTGCGCTGCCCTCCTTCGACATGACAACCGTGATCTCGGCGATCAGGACTTCACGGTTCGCCACCCGATCGGCATTGCGCCTGAAACGGTCATCTTCAGCCCAATCCGGCCTGCCCAGAGCCGTTGCGAAGGCGGCGAACTGACGGTCATTGCCGACCGCGACGGCGATCCGCCCGTCCAGCGTCGGGAAGTCCTGGTACGGCACGATATTGGGGTGGGCGTTTCCGCCCCGTCCAGGCGACCGGCCCGACACGAAGTAGTTCGAGGCCTGGTTCGCCAGCATGGCCGCCTGAACGTCCAGCAGCGCCATGTCGATGTAATCCCCGCCGGCGCCGCGATCCCGAGCAATCAAGGCGGCCATGATGGCTCCAGCTGCATAAACGCCGGTGAACAGATCGACTGCGGGCACGCCCACTTTCATGGGCTTGTCCTCCCCGGTGACGCTCATGAGCCCGCCCATGGCCTGGATCAGGAAGTCATAGCCGGGCTGATCGGCCAGCGGGCCGTCCTGCCCAAAACCTGTGATCGAGCAGTAGACGATATCATCCTTCAGCGCTTTGACGCTTTCATAGTCGAGCCCGTACTTCCTCAGGCCGCCGGTCTTGTAGTTCTCGATGACCACGTCGCTCTGGGCGGCAAGGTCCTTCAGGACTTGCAGCCCCTGTGGCGATCTCATGTTGACCGCGATGGAGCGCTTGTTGCGGTTGGCGCACAGATAGTAGGCCGCCTCGGCGTTCTCTCCGTGATCATCCTTGAGAAAGGGCGGGCCCCAGCTGCGCGTATCATCACCGCCGTCGGGATTCTCCACCTTGATCACGTCGGCGCCGAGGTCGCCGAGGATCTGCGTGCACCAAGGCCCGGCCAGGACGCGGGACAGATCAAGCACCTTGATATGAGACAGCGGGCCTTCGGCCATGGGCGTTCACCACAGGTCTGAAAAATGCACGGACAAATTTGAAGGCTTCGCCTACTCCCCTGGACGCTTGAGGGCAAGCCGGGAGCGGTTAGCCTGCAGCCGATGTCCATGCCTGATTCCCTTCCTGAAAGCGGCCCCCCGATCGAGGCCGCGCGGTCCGCCATGGCGGAGGTGTTCGGCTTCCACCAGTTCCGGCCCGGGCAGGAAGCGATCATCACGGCGGTCCTGGCAGGCCGCGACGTGCTGGCCGTCATGCCGACCGGACGCGGCAAATCGCTGTGCTTCCAGCTTCCGGCGATCGTGCGTGGCGGCCTGACCCTGGTGATCTCCCCGCTGATCGCGCTCATGCGCGATCAGGTCTCAGCCCTTCAGGCCAACGGCGTGGCCGCCGCGCACCTGACGAGCGCAGATACGCCCGACGAGCGCGAAGCAGCCTGGGATGCGCTGGATCGCGGCGCCTTGCGCCTTCTTTACGTGTCCCCGGAACGCCTGGCGGTGAACGGTTTCGCCGAGCGCCTCGCCAGAGCCGGCCTGACCATGATCGCCGTCGATGAAGCCCATTGCGTCAGCCAGTGGGGCCACGACTTCCGTCCCGACTATCTGCGCATTTCAGAATTGGCGGATGCAGCCGGCCGGCCCCAGATCGCGGCTTTCACCGCGACGGCTGACGCGGCGGCGCGCCGGGATATCGCCGCGCGCTTGTTCGCTGCAGCTCCGGATGAATTCGTCTCCGGCTTTGACCGTCCCAACCTGCATCTGGCCGCCGGAGCGCGGCGCTCCGGCGATCGGCAGATCGAGGACTTCGTGAAAGCCCGCAGCGGCCGGGCCGGGATCATCTACTGCGCCAGCCGCAAGGCCTGTGATGATCTCGCCGACAAGCTGCGCAACGCCGGGGTCGACGCCCTGTCCTACCATGCCGGCCTTGAGTCGGCCGTGCGGAGCGCGCGCCAGGACCGCTTCGTGAAAGAGGACGGCGTGGTGATGTGCGCGACCATCGCGTTCGGCATGGGCGTGGACAAACCCGATGTGCGCTATGTGGTCCACGCCGCCCTGCCCAAGTCCATGGAAGGCTATTATCAGGAGATCGGCCGGGCCGGGCGTGACGGCGATCCGGCCGATACACTGCTCCTGTGGTCGCTGGGCGACGCGGCCCTGCGCCGCCGTCAGATCGCCGAGAGCGACTCAGACGAGGCCCGCAAGGCTCAGGAGCTGCGCCGTCTGTCGGCCCTCATCGCCTATTGCGAGGCGCCGCGCTGCCGGCGTCAGACGCTGCTGTCTTATTTCGGCGACGCCGCCGAGCCGTGCGGCAACTGCGATCTGTGCGACGACCCGCCCACGCTGATCGACGGGACCGAGCTCGCCCAGAAGGCCATGAGCGCCATCGCCCGCACCGGCCAGCGCTTCGGGCTGGAGCATCTGGTCAGCGTGCTGCGCGGGCTGAAGACCGAGAAAGTGCTCGCCCGCGGCCATGACGCGCTGCCCACCTTCGGCGTCGGCGAAGCCTTGTCCAAGGCCCAGTGGATGAGCGTCTTCCGTCAGCTCTTCGCCGCCGGCGCCATCGACCAGCCGATCGACGGTCATGGGGAGTTCGTCATTACGGCCAGGGGCAAGGATATCCTGTTCGGCCGCGAACCCATCGCGCTGCGGCCGCCGGAAGAGGCGCGCGGAACCCGCAGCGCCCGGGCGCGCCCGTCTTCCGACGCGGCCGAGGCCCTCGCCTCAGAGCGTGACCGGGCGCTCTATTCCGAACTCAGGAAGCTCCGGCTGGAGCTGGCCAAGCAGGCCGGCAAGCCCGCCTACACCGTGTTCGCCGACCGGACCCTGATCGAGCTGGCGCTAGAAAAACCGTCGACGCTCGAGGAGATGAGCCGGTGCTTCGGTGTGGGCCAGCGCAAGCTGGAACGCTATGGCGAGGCGTTCCTCAGAGCGATCGCCGAGGCGGCGTAGGCGCCGACCTAATCATTTCTGAAAATCGCTGATCGCGGCTGAAAAGCGCTGGGCGTTTTCATCCCCGCGCAGACGGCGCGCCCGCTGTCCGCTTCTCTCGTCAACAGGCCGAGCGCCCCCTGCCCGGCCGATCTGGTGAACGATTGAAAAGCGAGACACGCCATGACCCTGAAGAGTCTGCTCCTCCCCGCCCTTGCCGTCAGCGCTCTGTTCGGCGCTCCGGCCCTGGCCGAAGAAGCTCAAACCCGCACCGTCGCGATCGACCGCGCCGCCCTTGCGACCGATGACGGCGCGGCGCGCGCCTACGCAGCCATTGAGACCGCCGCTCGCGCGGCCTGCCGGGCGGAGAACCGCGGCGGCGCGGCGTTCGAGCGCGGCGTGCGCATCTGCACCGCCGACACGGTCGAACGAACGATCAACGCGTTGAATGCGCCGCGGCTGACCGCGCTGCACGAGCGCCGCGAGCCGGCGATCACGCTTGCCTCGGCCGGCTGACCGGGGCCATCCTGACATCCTAACAGCCTTCCGGAGACAGGCGTGGACGGCCTTTCCATTCTGGATCTGATGATGCGCGGCGGCGCGGCGGGGGTGAGCCTCATCCTCGCCGCGACGCTGTTGCGGCGCGCACGCGCCTCCTCCATCGCCCGCGTCCGCGTCACCGCTCATAGCGTCGTGCGAGAGGGCTGCGGGTCCGGTCACGGCATCGGCGTGGATCTTGGCGAAGCCCACGAGAGCGCGATCAAGGAGGCCGAAACTGACGCGATGAAGCGCGCGCTCATGACGTTTGGCAACCCGTTCGGTCTGGCCCTGTACGACAAGAGTCGCGCCAATGTTGGCGCCGACGGCGCGCCCACCTCGGGCGCGATTTCCAGCGAGGAAGCCATAGCCCTTGAGGATCGCATCAAGGCGCTGGGCGCAGATCGCAACGCCCTGCTCCAGTACTATCAGGTGGACGGGCCGCACCAGCTCACACCCAAGCAACTCGCCAGCGCTCACGCCTCACTCGACAAGAAAGAGGCGGCGGCGCGGGAAAGCGAGGCCGCATGACCCGCCCTGTGCAGTGCATCTATGACGGCGAAGCGTTCTGGCCGGCGAACCGCTATCAGGCCAAGCTCGCCGCAGAGCATTATGGCGCTGGCGAGCTGCTGGCGCTGGAGCCGGTGGAAGACCGTTCGCCTGCCTCGCATCGCCATTATTTCGCGGCGATCCGTGAGGCGTGGAAGTCCATCCCTGAAGATCAGGCTTCCGCTCCTTGGGCGCTTAGCCCTGAGCACCTTCGCAAATATGCTCTGGTGCGCGCAGGCTATGCCGACGCGACCACGACCGATTGCGGATCAAACGCCGCCGCGCTGCGCGTTGCATGGGCCATGAAGGGGCTGAACGAATTTGCGGTGATCGCCGTGCATGAATCAACCGTGACCGCCTACACACCGCACAGTCAAAGCGCCCGCGCGATGGGGAAGAAAGCGTTTCAGGAAAGCAAGGACGCGGTTTTGAACGTGATCGCTGGGCTTCTCGGCGTGACGGTCGATCAGCTTCCGAAGAACGAGGCTGCCTGACATGACCGCCCGCCGCCCCTCCCCTGAATGGATCACGAAAGCCATTGACGCTGCGCGCGCGGCGGGTGTTACGCCCGGCACCGTGGAGATCAGCGCTGACGGTTCTGTTCGCATCCACGCGCCCGGCGCGTACACTCCCCAGGACGCTTACGGGGAGTGGAAGCGTGGACGTAAATCTAAAGGGCGTGCATCGGGTCCGCAGGAGGCTCGCTGATGGAAGCTATCGCGTCCATCATTACGCTTGGCGAGGCGGCCCGCGTCTGGACGGAGAACCGGGAAGCCCGGAGTTCATCGCCAGCTATCACGCGGCGCACCGCAAGCGCGCGCAGCCTGTCGTGGACGCGCCGCAGACGGTCAATGAAGCCGTCACGCGCTTCCTGCGCTCTGGTGAATACACCCGGCTCTCAGAAGCCACACGGCGCGATTACAGGGGGTTTCTGGACATGATCCGGGCTGAGTTCGGAGACGCGCCCTTGGCGGCCTTCCAGAACCCGCAGATGCGCGGAGACATAAAGGCATGGCGCGATACCATGCGCGACACGCCCCGCAAGGCGGACTATGCCGTGGCCGTGCTGAAGCGCCTCCTGTCCTGGTGCATGGACAATGGGGAGATCAGCGTGAACCCGGCCGCCAAGCTGGGACGGCTGCACAAGGCCGATCGATCTGCCGAGATATGGACCGAGGCCGATTTTGAAAGGCTGGAGGCGCACGCCCACCCGCGCATTGTGTGGCTGGCGCGCTTCGCCGGCCTGACAGGCTTTCGCCGTTCGGATCTGTGCGCGGTCACATACGCCCACGACAAGGGCGCCTATTTCGACCTGACCACCCGCAAGACCAGCGCGCGCGTCATCGTGCCGATCTTGCCTGAATGCCGCGCCCTGCTGGACGCCATGCCGGAGCGCGCCGGGCCGATCATACGCGGGGTGAAGGGCGAACCTCTGACGCCTGCTGGCGTCAGTGCGAACATCGGCAAGGCCAAGCGCCGCGCCGGAATCACGAAGCGCCTGCATGACCTGCGCGGAACCGCCGTCACGCGGCTTGCGCTGGCCGGTCTAGATGATCGGGAGATCGCCGCAATCGTGGGCTGGACAACCGAACAGGTCGCCCAGGTGCGGCGCTATTACGTCAACGCAGAAAGCGTGGCGCTGAACGCCGCGCGGCGGCTTTCTGTAAACGCGACCCGTAAACCGCACAACCCGGAGGATGGCTAAGTGTCTGGTGAGCCGGCAGGGGTTCGAACCCTGGACCTACTGATTAAAAGTCAGTTGCTCTACCAACTGAGCTACCGGCTCGCCCGGACACGGCGGTGACCGCCTGCGTCGAGAGGCGCGGAACCTAGTGTCAGGTGCGCCCCCGGTCAAGGCGCTGCAGCCCTGCATGCAGGCGCTTTTGCAGCGTTCGAATTTCAGCTGACGAAACGGGCGCTGGACGCTAGCGTCCAATTCATGACCCGGACGCGATTCACCCTGGCCGCGCTCGTCGCGGCGCCCGTCCTGACGGCCTGCGCGAGCGGCTCTCTGGGCGATGTGTTTTCCCAAGGCACCGCCGAAGACGCCATCGGCCTGCCGCGCGCTGAGCCTGGCGCGGTCGTGATTGATGACGGCGACACCACAGTGGCGACTCCCTATGGCGGCGCCGGAGAGGACCTGACCTGTGGCGCGGCGGCCCGCGATATCGCCCGCCTCACCGCCGTGCTCGGCCCGGACGCCCAGCCTCCGCGTGAAGAGCCGGCCGCGGACGCGGATGACGACGATGTGACCGAATTCGCCAGCGATATCGTTGAAGGCGCTCCCGACGCCGCCGGTGACGCGGCGCGCTCGGCCATCGTCGGACTGAACCCGGCTCGCCCCATCGTGCGTTTCCTGGGCCAGGCCAGCGAGATCGAAGCCGCGGCACAGCGCGAACGCGAGCTCGCCCTGAAGCGCCGGGCGTGGCTGCGCGGGGCGTTCGATGCGCTGGAGTGCGACCACGCCGTGCTGACCGGAGCGCTGGGCGCCTACAACCTGCTGGCCGAGCCTGAAGCGGGCTAGTTTCCGTCCGGGGCCGCGCCGCTGGCCCAGCGGTCATTGAAATCCTTGCGGAACGCGTCGAAGCGGCCTTCGGTGATGGCGATGCGCATGCGCGCCATAAGGTCCTCATAATAGGCCACGTTGTGCCAGGACAGCAGCATGGCGGCGAGATATTCGCCAGCCCGCACCAGATGGTGAATGTAGGCGCGCGAGTAGTCCCGGCTCGCCGGACAATCGAGATCGGGATTGAGCGGCGCGGTATCCTCGGCGAAGCGGGCGTTCTTCAGATTGAACGGGCCATAGTCCGACCAGGCCTGGCCGTGGCGGCCGGAACGCGTCGGCATGACGCAATCGAACATGTCGACGCCGCGCGCTACCGACTCCACTAGATCGATGGGCTTGCCCACGCCCATGAGATATCGCGGGCGCTCTGAGGGTAGATGGGGCGTGGTGACGTCGAGGACCTGGCACATGGTCTCGAACCCCTCCCCGACCGCCAGACCGCCGATGGCGTAGCCATCATAACCTTCTGCGATGAGGGCCTGCGCGCTTTCCCGGCGCAGGTCCTCGTAGACCGAGCCCTGGACGATCGCGAACAGGTTCTGGCCCGAGCGCTCGCCGAAGGCGGCCTTGGACCTCGCGCCCCAGCGCACCGAGAGCTGCATGGAGCTGGCCGCCTCGTCGCGGGTGCACGGGAAGTTGGTGCATTCATCCAGCTGCATGGAAATGTCCGCGCCCAGCAGGTCCGCCTGGATCTCGATGGAACGTTCCGGGGTGAGCATGTGGCGCGACCCGTCCAGATGGCTTTTGAACGCCACACCTTCCTCGCTCATTTCGCGAAGGGACGACAGCGACCAGACCTGGAAACCGCCTGAGTCCGTCAAGATCGGGCCGTCCCAGCCCATGAAACGATGGAGCCCGCCCAGAGTCTTCACCCGCTCCGCGCCGGGGCGCAGCATGAGGTGGTAGGTGTTGCCCAGGATGATGTCGGCGCCAGCCGCCCTCACCTGATCGGTATAGAGCGCCTTCACCGTGGCCGCTGTGCCCACCGGCATGAAGGCGGGCGTGCGGATCTCGCCGCGCGCAGTTTTCAACACGCCGGTGCGCGCTGACCCGTCGACGGCGGCGATCTCAAAGGGGAAACTGGTCATCGAGCCTTCAGGCGTGCAGCGGCGGACGGACGAACGAATGAGCTGGAAAGACGAAATCGAGCACTTGCGCAAGCGTCAGGCGCTGGCCAGGGGCATGGGCGGGCCGGAAAAGCTGAAGCGCCAGAAGGACGCCGGCCGGCTGAACGTGCGCGAACGCATTGATCTTCTGCTGGATCCGGGAAGCTTCACGGAGGTGGGCTCCATCACCGGAACACCGCAGCATGACGAGGCTGGCGCACTGACCGGTTTCATGCCGGCCAACTGCATTTTCGGGCGCGGCTCGATCCGGGGCCGCCGGGTCGCGGTGGTCGCTGATGATTTCACGGTGCGCGGGGGCGCGGCGGATGCGGCGATCATCGAAAAGCAGATCGAGGCCGAGAAGATGGCCGGCGAGCTGGGACTGCCGCTCATCCGCCTGATCGAGGGGACGGGCGGCGGCGGGTCTGTCAAATCCATCCTCGACATGGGCGCGAGCTATGTGCCGTTCAATCCGGGCTGGGACCAGGTGGTCGCCAATCTGGAGCGGGTGCCCGTGGTGTCTCTGGCGCTTGGTCCCGTGGCGGGACTGGGCGCGGCCCGGGCCGTGTCGAGCCATTATTGCGTCATGGTGAAAGGCCTGTCCCAGATGTTCATCGCCGGACCGCCCGTGGTGGCCGGGATCGGCGAAGAGGTCACCAAGGAGGAGCTCGGCGGGGCGGACCTGCAGCTCGCCGCCGGCGCGGCCGACGACGCCTATAACAGCGAAGCCGACGCCATGGAGGCGGCGCGCTGGTTCCTGTCCTACCTGCCTGACCGCGCCGGCGAAGCGGCAGACCGCGGTCCGGTCACCGACGACCCCGGGCGCACGGACGCGTCGCTCCGCGACATCGTGCCGAGAGACAAGCGCTATGGCTATGACATGCGCGCCATCCTCGCCTCCACGCTCGACAAAGGGTCGCTGTTTGAAATGGGCCGGGCCTTCGGCGCGTCGGTGATCACCGCGCTCGCCCGAATCGACGGCTGGCCGGTGGCGGTGCTGGCGAGCAATCCGAACGTCTATGGCGGTGGCTGGACCGCGGAAGCCGCCCAGAAGATCACACGCTTCGTCGATCTGGCCGAGACCTTCAGGCTTCCGGTGGTTCACTTCGTGGACGTGCCCGGCTTCGTGATCGGGACGCGAGCCGAGCGCGCCGGCACCATCCGCCATGGCGCCAGGGCGCTCAGCGCGATCTATCAGGCCAGCGTGCCCTGGTGCACGATCCTCGTGCGCAAGGCGTTCGGCGTGGCGGGCGCAGCGATGATGGACCATACCCGCTTCCGCTATCGCTACGCCTGGCCCAGCGGGGACTGGGGCTCGCTGCCGCTGGAAGGCGGGGTGGAGGCCGCGTTCAAGGCCGCTCTGGCGCAGAGCGATGATCCCGAAGCGATGAAGGCCGAGCTGTCAAAAGCCATGCGCGATCTGGCCTCACCCTTCAAGACCGCCGAGCGCTACTGGATCGAGGAGCTGATCGATCCGGCCGACACCAGGCCTTTACTGAGCGAGTTTGCGAACCTGACGGCCAAGCTGCGGACGGACCAGCCGCCCCAGACCCGGTACCGGCCTTGACCCTCTCATTGATTCCCTGGCTCTGCGCTTCGTTTGGCAGGGCGCTCAGTGAGGCTTCGCCTGATCCAGCCAGCCCTACCGGCCGTAGACTCCCATGAACCCCAAGGGAGGACACGATGAACAAGGACGATCTGGAATATCTGCGCGACGTGCTCGTCAACGACCACCAGGCCCTCACTGAAGAGCCGGTCGGCGCTGAGGAAATCGACGCCGCCTGCGCCACCTTCACCCTCCAGGCCGAGGTGGAAACGCTGGCCGCCCGCGAAGCCGCTTCCAGCCTCTAGTCCTTGCGCCAGAGAAGGCTGGAATCTCCGTAGGAAAAGAAGCGGTAGCGCTCACGAATCGCGTGGGCGTAGGCCGCGTGCATGTCCTCGAAACCGGCGAGCGCGCAGACCAGCATGAACAGGGTCGATTTGGGCAGGTGAAAGTTCGTCATCAGCGCGTCGACGGTTCTGAACCGGTAGCCCGGCGTGATGAAGATGTCGGTCTCGCGCGCCTCGGCCCTGATCATCCCGTCCGGCTCGGCGGCGCTCTCCAGCGTGCGCAGAGAGGTCGTGCCGACGGCGATGATGCGCCCGCCCGCCTGGCGGGCCGCGTTGATCTGATCGGCGGTGTCCTGACTGACCTGATACCACTCGGCGTGCATCCGGTGTTCGGAGACATTGTCCGTCTTTACCGGAAGGAATGTGCCCGCGCCCACGTGCAGCGTCACCCAGGCCCGATTGACCCCGCGCGCATCAAGCGCCTCGAACAGGCGGTCGGTGAAGTGGAGGCCCGCCGTGGGCGCCGCGACCGAGCCGGTCTTGCGCGGATCGGCATAGACCGTCTGATAATCTTCAAGATCGGCGGCGTCCGCAGCCCGCTTTGACGCGATATAGGGCGGCAGCGGCGGCGCGCCGGCCGCCACGATCGCCTTGTCCAGCTCAGGACCGGAGCGGTCGAAGGTCAGGGCGATTTCACCGCCCTCGCCTTTCTCAGTGACCTCAGCCGTCAGACCGCCGGCGAACCGGACCTGATCGCCTTCCTTCAGCCGCTTGGCCGGACGGGCGAAGGCGCGCCAGTCCGCTTCTCCGTCGCGCTTGTGCAGGTTGATCTCCAGCTCCACATCGCCGCCGCCGCCATGGGTGCGGGCCGGGCGCACGCCGGTCAGGGCGGCCGGGATCACGCGCGTGTCGTTGAACACCATGAGATCGCCGGGCTTTAGGAGACCGGGCAGATCGAGCACGCCGCGATCCTCCAGACCGGCGGCGTTCACATGCAGCAGGCGCGCTGAATCCCGCGGGCGCGCCGGACGCAGGGCGATCCGGTCTTCGGGAAGGTCGAAGTCAAAGTCAGAGAGCTTCATGGCGGCGGGAGATAGCCGCCCCTCAAGGGGCTTGCAATCCAGTGGACCGGGCGAGCGCTAGAATAACGCCAGCGTCGATCCACCGCCGCCGCTGGCGTAGAGGCGGTCCAGCCCCGCGGAATAGTTCGCGATCTGGGCCTGCAGATAGGCGGGAACCGTGCCGCCGCGCCTGCCGGCCTGAGGACCGCTCAAGAGGTTCTTCAGAGCCGGGTCCATGGTCAGATCGCGCCAGGCGCGCTGGATCATGGATTGCGCCTTGGTCAGCGCTTCGCTGGCCGCCAGCGCGGAATCAAGATCGCCGATGCGCAGGCGTGCCGGCAGCTCCAGCGCGAAAATGCTGGGCGCGGCGGCATCGGTTTCATCGGTCTTGTCGAGCAGGGACGCCTTGCCGGTCACGGCGCCTTCCACCAGCCCCAGACCGCTCAATGCATCCTGGCCTTCCGAGCCGCGGGAGAAGGTGACCGTGACGCCTTCCTTGGGCTTGACGCGCAGCATGTCGCCGTTTGCCGAGCGGCGTACATCCGCAGTTCCATCCAGAACCAGAACGGCGTTCAGCTTGAACGTCAGCGAGCGCATCGTCTCGTCGGCGTCGATGGTGATCTTGCGCTTCCGGCCGCCATCGACCGAGATGTAGAAGTGGTCGCCCTCGCGCACCGAGGAGCGCGCCGTAATCACGCGGCTGTCGGCGTAGCGCACCTCACCGGAGGGCAGTCCGAACCGGTCCAGGACGCTGTCGCCCGCCGGATCGACCACGATGCTCGACGCTTCAGAAATCCCGCCGCGGCCCGAGACCTGCTGCACCCATTCGCGCGCCCCCGTCGCGCCGTCGAATCCGGCGGCGAAGGCGTTGCGGTCGCCCAGCTGCGTCGCGCCCGGCAGCGCGCCGGACGTTTTGCCTGCGATGTAGACCTTGCCGTCAGCCACGCTGATGGAGCTGGCGGAATTGTCCTCGGCGCCGCCCAGGAAGGTGGCGTAATCGACCGCAACGGCGGTTCCCGCGCCATTTTCGCTGATCCGGACCAGCACCGCGTCCCGCCCGCCCTGGTTGGCGTCAATGATCGAGCCCGGCGCAAAGCCTGCGCCGGCGGCTCCGGACAGATAGATGGCCCCGCTGGCGTCGACGGCGACCCCGCCGATGCGCCCGCCGTCCAGGTCGCCCAGATCCAGCGTCCAGGCAGGTGCGCCGGTTCCGTCGTCGCCGGCGGCGTACTTCGTCAGGACGGCGCGCCCGTCGACTTCGCTGGCGACGATCAGCCCGCCATCGGCGGCCATGGCGGCGGACTTGGCCCGTTCCGTCCCGGCGCCGGCTTCAGCAGCTCGGGTGTAAAGGGTCGCGCCGTCCTCTGCGAAGGCCCGGATATAGCCGTCGGTTCCGCCCTGACTGGGCACGCCGCCAAGGGCTGAATTGGTCTCGCCGGCGACATAGATCGTGCCGTCCGCGCCGACCGTGACCGCGTTGATCCTGTCACCGGCCGTCGCGCCGTAGCGCCTGGCCCATTGCTCCACGCCATCGGCGCTGAACTTGGCCACGAGAGAGTCCGTCCCGCCGATCTGAGTCGTGCCGCCAAAGGCGCCGGACACGGATCCTGCCAGAACCACATCGCCCGTGGAGTCCACGGCCAACGACGCGCCGCTCGCCTCCCCTGCAGCGCCCAGCGTGCGGGTCCAGACGCGCTTGCCGGTGCTATCATAGCGCATCAGGACGAGGTCGCGCTCACCCTTGATCGCCTGGCCGTCAATGGTCGCGGTGGTCTCTCCAAGGACGTAGATTGCGCCGTCGGCGCTGCGGGCTGTGGCACGCACCTCGAAAGGATTGGCGGTCGAGGACGTGGTGGTCTCACCGTCCGCGTTCGTCGACGAGGTGACGGTCGGATCCGCTTCGAGGCGCTGAGCGAACTCAGCCGAGCCGCCGGACGCCAGGTCGACATATTTCACGAGCTGGCCGCTGACCGTGTCGCCTGTTCCCGACAGGCCGGCGGTCCAGACCGCAGGCGCGCCGCCGGTCGCAGCGAAGCTCAATTGCTCGGTCAGGATGCCGTTGATCTTGAGGCCCCAGTTTTCACCCTGGATCACGCCGTTCTCGTCGGGCTCGCCGATCCGGGCGCGCTCGATGCGGCTGATCATTCCTGCACTCTCAAGCTGGGTGTTGATGTGCGCGGTGACGTTATCCAGCGTGCGCGGCGTTGCGCCCATATTGGCCAGATCGATGGCTATGCCAGTGTCGACCCCGTTCTTGCGCACGGTGATCGTGAACGCCGCGGCGCCCAGGAAATTGTCGACCTCGGCGTCGAACGCGCCGGTATGAACCACGCCGCCGAGATATTCCGAACGGCCCCGCGAGATGGCGAGCGTGCTTTCCGCCTTGGACAGCTCCTCGCCCTTTAGAACGGTCACCCCTTCCAGCGACATGTCTTCAAAGAAGGTGTCGAGCTGAGCCAGGCCCTCATCGAAGCGCCGGGCCCAGAACGCCCGGTCGGTGTCGCTGGCGGTCTTCTCGGACGCCGCAGCGGACAGCGATTGAAGCCGGCGCAGGCCCTGGTGGAGGGCGAAAAGCTGCTTCTCGTCCTGGCTCACATCAAGGCTTGAGAAATTGGTCAGGCTGGAATCGAAGAACTGCCCCGTCGCCAGCGCCGAGCGGCGCAGCGTCTCAAGCGCGGTGATCTCACCGCGCGGATCCCAGGGCGGCAGGACATCGCTGGACCGGCTCTGCCCCTGGGCGCTGCTGGTCTGGGCGGAGGCCGTGCGGGCGCCGCTGCTCAGAGCCAGGCTCTGCGCCGCCTGCGCGCCATACCAGGCGCCAAGCAATCCCGCCGAAAAAACCATTGCGAAGCAAGGCCCTCAATCAACCGAACGGCGCACGCACTGCACCACCGGTCATGATCGCACCGAAGGCGCAAACAATTCGTTAGGACTATTGGTGAATCCCAAGGCCCCGCCAGGGACGGGCGCGCGTTTACATCGCCTAACACCGCGTTAACCGGTGGGGTGGGAAGCTCTGATGCAATCGAATCAGAATGCGGGAAACATGCGCCATGGCCGCCTCCTCCGCCTCAAAGTCTGACGGCATCGACTCGCTGTTCCTCGGGCGCGATTTTTCAGAGCCGCGGATGAATCTCGACGGCAAGACGGTCCTGATCACCGGCGGCACCGGATCGTTCGGAACGCGCTTTGTGGAGACCGTGCTGGCCGAGTACACGCCGCGCAAGATCATCATCTTCTCCCGCGATGAGCTGAAGCAGTACGAGATGGCCCAGCGCTTCAGCCCTGCCGAGCATCCCTGTCTTCGCTATTTCATCGGCGATGTGCGCGACGAGGCCCGCCTGGACATGGCGATGCGCGATGTGGACGTGGTCGTCCACGCCGCCGCGCTGAAGCACGTGCCGATCGCGGAATACAATCCGTTCGAATGCATCAAGACCAATGTCATGGGCGCCCAGAACGTGGTCACCGCGGCCATCAAGCGCGGGGTCAAGCATGTCTGCGCCCTGTCCACCGACAAGGCGGCGAGCCCGATCAATCTCTACGGCGCCTCGAAGCTGGCTTCGGACAAGATCTTCACCGCCGCCCAGGCCATGGGCGGGCGCAACGGACCGACCTTCTCGGTCGTGCGCTACGGCAATGTGGTGGGGTCCCGCGGCTCGGTCGTACCCTTCTTCAAGAAGCTCCTGGCTGAAGGCGCGGACCATCTGCCCATCACCGACGAGCGCATGACCCGGTTCTGGATCACGCTGCCCCAGGGTGTGAACTTCGTGCTGTCGGCCCTGGCCATGGCCAAGGGCGGGGAGATATTCGTTCCGAAAATCCCCTCCATGTCGACCGTCGACCTGGCGCGATCCATCGCGCCGGAACTGCCCCACAAGGTGATCGGCATCCGCCCCGGCGAGAAGCTTCACGAGGTGATGGTGCCGGAAGATGATGCGCGCTCCACGGTGGAGCTGGAAGATCGCTATGTGATCCTCCCCGCGCATGAGCACCAGCTGGCTGAGGCGTGGACGGCTGATGGCGCCTCGATGGTTCCAGAAGGCTTCGCCTACGCTTCAAACACCAATCCCGAGCGGCTTGACGCCCGCGCGCTGCAAGGCCTGCTGCAGGCCCGCCTGACCGCGTGACCGCCGGCTTCGATCTGAACGCTTTCACCCGCGACGGTTTCAGCCGTTTCGGCGGCCCGGATGTCGCAGCGGCCAAGGCCCGCGCGGAAGCCTCCATGCTGGACGCCGCGCATATCATCGCCGTCCGGACGCTGGGCGCCGATGCACCGCGAAAGGCGGCGCTGGGCGACCAGCTCGCCGCCATGCATGCAGCCGAGGCCGACAACGCCGCGACGCGCGCCTGTTACGAAGTCTTCCCCACCCTTCCCGAGGTGATCGCGCTGATCAACGCCGAGCCGTTTCTCAGCGCGGCCAGACAGGCCGGGTTGACCCGGCCGGTGGCGGGAACCAATCCGCTCGTGCGCCTGGACCGCCCGGGCGACACCCGCTTCTCCACCCCCTGGCATCAGGACTACTGGTACTCGCTGCTCAGCGAGCGCGCCGTGGTGATCTGGATGGCCTTGGGCGAACTTGACGCCAGCATGGGACCGGTCGAATTGCTGGCGGGCAGCCACGCTGACGGCCTTGTCCCTTTCAAGCCCTATGAGGCCGGTCATGAGTGGTTTGAAACCGCCGAGCCGGTGCGCGAGGACGGGATCGTCGCCGGCCTTCACGGCCCTGATGAAGCGGTGATCTTCGACCAGCGCGTCCTGCATCGCAGCGGGTTCAACGCGTCTGACCGGGTCAGGGTGACGATCCAGCTTCGCTACAATGATCTTGACGCGCTGAGCGAGCTGACCTCGACCTTCACGCCGTCCCTGTCCCGGTTTGTGCTGGAGCGTCAGAAAGCCCTGCTGGAGCAGGCCGAAGAGGCCCGCCATGACGCTTGAAGCCCCGCTTGTGAAGGCGCACTGGACGCCGGTCCCGTGCGATGTGTGCAGCTCAGCCCGTCAGGAGGCGCTCGGAGAACGCCGCTACACGGTCAGCGGCCGCACGCAGCGCTTCGACATGAGGTTCCAGGATGCGGTCTGTCTGGATTGCGGCTTCGTCTTCGCCGCCCGGCGCCCGGATGACGCGTTCCTCATGGCCTATTATCGCGATGCTCATATCGGCCATCGCGGCGGCGAGCTTCACTTCGACGCCGAGGCGCGGAGCGCGGTCGTGCGCCGACATGTTCGCAGTGGCGGCCGCGTGGTCGAGGTCGGCGCCAATGACGGCGCCTTCACCGCCATCCTTAAAGACCAGGGCTTTGAAGCCTTCGGATTCGATCCGGTCGAGGCGGACGAGGCCCGCGACGTCGCCAAGGGATTCGCCGGAAGCGGAGCCGGCGCGCCGCAAGCCGATGCCGACGGGGTGGTCGCCTACTATGTGCTGGAGCACGTGATCGATCCGCGCGCCTGGCTGGCTGAGCTCGCCAGCTATCTGAAGCCGGGCGGCGTGCTGATCGTGGAAGTCCCGAACTACGCCACGCATCCCGAGGACTCGCTGAACATGGAGCATCTACTCCATTTCACGCCTGACAGCCTGGCGCGAATGCTGGCTTCCTGCGGCTTTGAAATGATCGAGACGCCGGGCGCCACGGTCGCCTACGGCCAGGCCGCCGTGGCGCGCAAGACCGGAGAGGTCCCGCCGCCGTCTCCCCGGCCGGACGCCGTGCAATCGGCGCGCATGGCCTATCGCCAGGCCGCTGCCGCGCGGCAGGCCCGGCTGGACGCCGCCGTCAGCGCAGCCTCCGCTGCAAAGGCGCTAAGTCAGGGGCCGGAGACGCCGATCTATGTGTGGGGCGCGAATGAATATGCCGAGCGCGCCGCGCCGCTGCTCTCAAAGGTCTTCAAGTCGGTCACCGTCCTCGACAAATCGCCCAGCAAGGTCGGCAAGGCGTTCGACGGACTGGCCGAACCGATCGCCCATCCTGATGACACACAGGGGGTCGACGGCGCGATCTTCCTGGTCTGCTCGCCGAACTGGAACCGTCAGATCGCCGAGGAAATCTTGCAGCGATCACGCCCCGCCCTCGCCGTCATCGATGCGGTGACCGGGGCCGTGCTCAGCCCGTCTTCTCCATGAGGAAGAAGGTTCCGTCGTCGGAGCGGGCGATGGGATCGCGGTGGTAGAAAAACCCGTAATCGAGAAGCTTCAGCCGGCCTGAAAACCGGTCGAGCATCTCCCCGGCGAAATCGCGTTTGAACAGACGGCCTTCGTGGCCGCGATAATTCACCTCCACCGGGGTCGGATTGTAATACTCAAACAGCAGGATCAGCCGGTCCGAGGCGTTGAAGAGCAGGTCGTAGATCTCCGGAAGAACCTCCGGGTTCATATGGATCAACACCCCGCAGATCATGGTCAGGTCGTAGGTCTGTTTCGGCGCGTAGCTCAGCGCCGAAGCCGTCTCCACGTCTGCGATGCCGAGCTGGCGCGCGGCTTCCGCCGAGGTGTCATTGATCTCGATGGCGCTCAGCTGGGTGGCCGGAGAGACGCGCTTCATGGCCACCAGATTCAGCCCGATATTGCAGCCCACCTCGAACGCGCTTTTCACGGGCGCAGCCTGTTTCAACATGCGCGCCATGCAGTTGGTGCGCGCAGCCACCAGATCGTCGCTCAAGGCGCAGCGTTCCCGGTAAGCGTCGCCGAACTCCCCGGCCCAGAAAGCTTCCTGCTCGGTGCGGTAGGTCATGGGTTTGCAGCTCCTTCAAGGGCGGTCAGGCCCGCCTTGATCAGTTCGGCGAAGCGCCAGTCTTCTTCAGTGTCGATATCAACGCCCTTCCAGCGCGGAAGCACGAAGGGCCGAAACTCCAGGGCGGCCGCACCATCACGATCCGCCTCCAGCGTCGCCGCGGAGTAGATCGCGAAGGCGCCGGCGTCGCGATAGGCCCGCGTCAGATCCTGGGTCCGGTTGGCGAACTGGTCCGGGAGAGCGGGGCGGAGAACGCCTTGCCTATCCTCCATTAGCCGCTCGAGCGGCGCGCCAACGTCAACAACAGCCAGGAGCGGTCTATCCGGCTGCTTTTCATAGACTTTAATCGCCTCGACAAGGTCACCCGCCTCAATCAGCACGGCTGTGGCGTAGACCAGCGTGATCGAGGTGAACGGCCCCGTCCTTGATATGACACCACCCTCCCCGGAGGTGAAGCGGGCCAGATCAGAGGTCACCACATCGCGGATCGGCGTGTGATCGTCAGCCAGGGCCGGGTCGCGGAGGAATACAGGCGGCGCACCGGCCGCAGCGGCGGCGTCGGCGATTTGATCATCGTCGGTGGAGACGTGGATGTGATCGAAGAGCCGTGAGTCCTGTGCGGCCTTCAGCGCATGGGTGAGCATCGGGCGCCCGGCGAAGTCGCGGACGTTCTTGCCTGGAATGCGCTTGGAGCCTCCGCGGGCGGGAATGACGCACAGACGGCTCATCCCGCACTGTCCTCACCGACCCCGGAGCGGATGATCTCAAGGGAGTCCGGCAGGGCGTTCATGACCAGATCGAGCGTGCACATATAGGGCTCGAACGCCCCGTGCAGCTGGGGCCACACAGGGTGGGTGTAATTGAAATACGCCAGCTCCACTCCAGCTTCGCCCAGCGCCGGATCGCCGTCTAGATAGTCCTTCGAGCCAGGCGGCGACAGGTAACGGCGTGCTCCATGGACCGTGCACAGGTCGGCCAGGCGCTGCGCCTTCGTGGAAGGGACCGGCGTGGCCGAACTGCGCACCAGGTCGGCCTGGAGCCCCGTGAGATCGCAGAGCGCCTCGATCAGCGCGATATTGAGCGCGCAGAGCCCCTCCTCGCCCGCCTCGAAGGCCGGCGCGATCCTGTCCATGACCGGCGCGAAGTATGCGGCTTTGGCGTAGGCGTGCTCCAGCGTCTTCAGCGCGGTCTCGGCGAAGCGCGCGTCAGGCTGGACTTCGGCCTCGAGGATGGTCTGATCGCGCCGCCCCTTGGTCAGCACCGGCACGGTCAGCCAGAGCGGGCCGTTGGCGGTCTTGATCCGGTTGCGCTGCTGCCAGGAGCGTTTGTCGAACTGGACATCGTCCAGCAGCACGAAACGGTCGACCCGGTCTATCAGCGCGAAATAGCCCACCCAGGGCAGAAAGGTCGGCTGCATGATGGCCAGCGTCCGCGGCGCGGGCGCCGCACGGCTCTGCTCGGCCGCGCTCATCGTTCCACCGCCGCGCACACGCCGGCGCGCCCGTAATCATCACCGTTATAGAAGACCACGCGCTTTCCCTTGTGGGGCAGCACGATGAAGTATTCCAGCATCTCAGAATCCGGCCCGCCCGCACTGGGCTCAAGCCCCGGCCCCGCCGGGTCCCGCGTCCAGTTCAGCCCGTCCTCGCTGTAGGCGATCCGGGCGCGATAGGCCTCGCCCTTGGAGGCGAACCACATCACCCAGCGGCCACCGTCATGATAGACAAAGGGCCGCGCCAACGCGTTCTCGCCGGGTTCGAAATCGACGGCGACCCGCCCGTCGCGATCCCAGCTGCGCCCGTCTCTCGAGGTCGCGATCTGGATGTTGTAGCGCGGCAGATCGGCGTGCACCCACTCCACCCCGGCCACGTAATACATGCGCCAGGCCTCGCCATCACGCACGACCCACGGCGCGGTGTTGATGTAAGGATTGACGTGGCAGCGCTCCAGGATCGGCGCGTTGTTCACCCGCGTGAAACCGCCCTCACCGCCGCTGCGCGACGCCAGCCCGCCATAGAGGTCCATGCGCGTCGTGCCGCCCGGCTTGAAGCCGATATAGTAGAGCAGCGTCTCATCCCCGTCCTGGATGAGGCAGCTCGGCAGCACCCCGTTGTCGTCGAACGCGCCGAGCGGTCCCGGCGTCAGGACAGGATCGGCGCTGCGCTCGAGCACACGGTCGGGCTGTTCCAGATCAATAAGCGCCCAGCCTACATGGGACTGGTTCTTGTCATTGCGCCCGGACTGGTAGATCCGCCACAGCGAGCCTTCAACATGCTCTGGCGTGGGCAGCATGGCGTGGGTGCGGCTCCACCACAGCGCGGGATCCGGTTCGATGACGAGGCCGAGCTTGTCCCAGCCCGCGCTCATTCGGTGATTCCGAAATATTTGTTTCGGATCCGAACAGCCTTGGGGTCATCGCCTTCCAGGATCGTCGACGCCGCGCCCAGCGCCACCGATCCGTTCCCCAGATCCTTCACGATGCTGGCCGCCATGGCGATGAAGCAGTCATCCCCGATGGTCAGAAAATCGCGCAAGGTGGCGTTCACGCCGAAGAAGCAGCGCTGACCGATCGTGCAATGGCCTGACACCACCACATGGCTGGCGAAATAGGTGTGATCGCCGATCACCGAGCCATGGCCGATATGATTGCCCGACCACAGCATGACATTGTTCCCGATCCGGCAGGTCGGCTGGATCACCTGGTCCTCTAGGATGAAGCAATTGTCGCCATGAACCAGATCAGGCCAGACGCTGGCCTTGGAGCAGATATAGCTGGGCAGCGTGTAACCGGCGTTCTTCACCTGCTCATACTTGGACTGCCGGAGGCGATTGAGCTTCTGATAGGACAGCGCCACATGGACCTCGGCCTCGCCGGGCGGGAAACGCTTCAAGGTCTCCGACCAGGCGAGCAGCGGCTTGCCCTCGAACGTCGCGTCGCCAGCATAGTCATCATCGACAGTGAAGGCGGCGACCTCACGGCCAGCGTCAGTTTCGAAATAGTATTTCGCAAGGCTCGCGATTTCGCCGGAGCCGAAGATGACCAGCGGCTTCGTCATGACCGGTCTCCGAAGTCCACGAGGTCCTCGCTCAGCGGCTCATGCTCGGCGATGTCGGCGCTGGCTCTTGCGCCGTAAATCTCTTCGAACCGGCGAGCGGGCAGGCCCTGCCGGGCGCGGATCGCGCGGATATTGTCCGGCCCCAGAATCTCGCCGGCCTTGATGCGCCTCGTCGTGTAAAAGCAGCGCTTGTAGATCGGGCTCTTGGTCTCGGCCTCCTTCATCCCGAAAGCGGCCTGTCCGAGGCAATCGTGCGCCTCGCGCACCGACCTGCACAGCAAGGCCAGCTCGTCCGGCTCGATGGCGAAACTGGAATCCGGCCCGCCCTCGGAGCGGTCCAGTATGAAGTGCTTTTCGATGATCGACGCGCCCAGCGCCGCCGCCGTGATCGGCGCGGTGACGCCGAGGGTATGATCAGAGAAGCCCGCCACCACGCCGAAGCGTTCTGCGATGGCGGGAATAGTCGCAAGATTGGCCGCCGACAGAGGCGCGGGATAGGCGCTCACGCAATGAAGCAACGCATAGGGCGGCGCGCCGATGCGGGCGAGGAAGGCGGTCGTCGCCTCGATCTCTTCAAGCGTCGCCGTGCCGGTGGACAGGATGAGCGGCTTGCCGGTCCTGGCCGCCTTCTTGACCAGGGGCCAGTCGGTGAACTCGTTGGACGCGATCTTGTAGGCCGGCGCCCCCCAGGCTTCGAGACGATCCACAGCGTCGGCGTCGAAGGGCGAGGAGAAGATCGTGATCCCGACCTCGCGCGCTCGCTCGAACAGTTTGGGAAACCACGCATAGGGCGTCGCCGCCTCGGTGTAGAGCGCGTGCAGGTTCCACCCGGCCCAGGTTCCGGTGGTGATCTGGAAGTCCGGCTTGTCGCTGGGCAGAGTGAGGCTGTCGGCGGTGTAGGTCTGGAATTTGACCGCGTCGGCGCCGGCCGCCTTGGCCGCCTCGATCATGGCGAGCGCCTTGCCGATGTCCTTGTTGTGATTGCCGGACACCTCCGCGATCACATAGGGCGGCTCGCCCGGTCCGATCCGTCGGCCGTCTATGGTCAGGCATGCCGGTTGGGCTGCGCCGCTCGCGTCCATGACACGTTCGCCTTTTCACCTTGCCACGCAAGGGTATCGCGCGATTCGGCAGCCAAACGTTAAGCGCCTGCGCGATTCAGGGCGGATGAGGCGTCACCGCTCCACAAGCGCGTAGACATAATCCAGGCACGCAGCGGGGTGCTTCTCGGTGTTGCGGCCGGTGACGACGCGGGAGAACACAGCCTCGCACCGCGCCGCAAGCTCCGCCTCGTCCTCGACATACGCCATCACCGCGCCCTTGCGGAAATCGTCATGGTTCAAGCGGTACCGATTGGGGCCGAGCCTGTCGGCGCCGGTGCGGATGAAATGTTGCGGACCGGCGGTGACGATGAAAGCGCGCCCGCGAGGCTTCAGGACGCGGGCGTATTCGCGCAAGGCCGTGTCGAGCCCGTCTCCGCCCGCCTCGTAGTGAATGACATTGACCGACAGCAGCAGCGCGAACGCGCCGTCGGCGTAGGGCAGCGCGGTATTGGTCCCCTCGCGAATCTCGGCGTCCAGGCCCTGCTCGACGAAGGTGCTCCGCGCCAGAGCGACCATGTCGGCGTTCACCTCAACCCCGTGACAGGCCATCCCGCGATCCGAGAACGGGATGAGATTGCTGCCGTTCAGCGTGCCCACGTCCAGCACGCACTCGCCGGGCTCGATCCGGGGCGCCCAGCCCGTGTAGCGATCGGTCAGAACGACATGGAGCATGAGCTCGGTCGGAAAAAAGCGCAGGCGGGTCCGCCGGTCAGCTCCAAGAGCCTCCGCGGACCATTCGGCGTGCCAGTGTGTCATGACGCACGTGTCCCCCTTAGGTCCAGAATGAGCTGGGCGACCCGGCTCGCCCCTCGTCCGTCCACATGAGCGCGTGCCCTCACAGCTGTACGCGCCGCCGCTTGCGGTGATGGCGGCGTCAGGCTCTCAAGCCCGGCGCCGAGGACCAGACCGAGTTCTACAAAATGATCCGCCGTAGCCTGCTCGGCCTCGGTCTGGGCCAGGATGTGCACCGCCTTGCCCAGGGCCATGGCTTCAAGGGCCGTGGTTCCTGCGTTGGTGACGGCAAAGGCGCATGCCGCCATCAAGGCCGGCAGATCGGGTGGGGCCGTGCGGACTTCGACGCCGGGCGGCGCGCCGGCCAGAGGCGCGGCGAGCGGTCCGCGTATCAGCATGGTGCGCAGCCCGCTCCCGGCAAGGCGCCGGGCGGCCTCGACGCCCAGATCGCCCAGATCAGAGCCGCCGATGCAGATCAGCGCATAGTCACCCGCCGACGGCGTCTGCTGCAGGATTTCAGGGCGGATCATGGCGTACGCCAGCCCATATTCGCAGCGATCCGCCGCCATGGGGACCGGCCTGGGATCGGTTCGGACCGCCAGATGGGCCTGAGCGTGTCCGACATGATCGAGCACGGCGACCGCGCGCCCGGCCCGGCGCGCAGCGTCTATCCGCGCGTCGTCGGCGTAGGGCAGATCGACCAGGAGCGTCTCTTCACCCCCACCAGCCCGCGGCCACTCGCTGAGCGCTGCAGCAGCCAGCTCGGAGCCCGGCGTGAATCCGACCTGTGCGCCGGCCTCGATCAGGGCACGCGCCAGCGTCTGCGATCGGCTGACATGGCCGAACCCATAGCCGGGGCCGCCGTCTACGACGATTTCGACCGTCGGCGCTGTCATGCGTTCAAAGCAGAGGTCAAAGCCTTTGCGACCCGCGCCACGTCCTCATCGGTCAGCTCGGGATAAAGCGGCAGGGAGAGCGTGCGCAGATAATGCTTCTCAGCGCCTGGAAGGCGCAGATCGCCATACAGCGCACGGTAATAGGGCTGGGTGTGGACGGGGATATAATGGACCTGGGCGCCCACCCCCTCAGCCTTCAGCCGCGCCATCACCTCGATGCGCGAGACTCCGGCGTTGGCGAAGTCGATCTGCACGTTCATCAGATGACGGCACACGGCAGCACCGTCCTGCGCGGGCGGAAGCTTCACGAGCGGTGCGAGCTCGGCCAGATGCTCGCCATAGAGCGCGACGAGTTCGCGGCGGCGCGCCGCGATCTGATCCAGCCGGCTCAGCTGGGACCGGCCAAGCGCGGCCAGAATGTCCGGCATCCGGTAATTCCATCCTAGCGCCTGCTGCTCATACCACCAGGGCTCCTGCGCGCCGGCGTCGCGATAGAACGCCTGCGGATTGCGCTCAACGCCGTGGCTGCGCCTGCGCGCCATGGCGTCGGCGAGCGCTGCTGAGCGCGTGGTGACCATCCCCCCCTCCCCGCTGGTCAGGGTCTTCACCGGGTGGAAGGAGAAGGTCGCCGCATCGGACTGCATGCAGGCGCCGACCGGCGCGCCGGACGCATCCGCCCCGCCCAGCGCATGACAGGCGTCTTCAACGATGACGAGGCCTTCGGCGCGGGCGATGCCGGAGATGCCAGCCATGTCGCAGAGTGAGCCGCCCAGATGGACCGGCAGAACCGCCCGGACGCGCCCGGACGCGCGCTTCAGAGCGGCGCTGAAGGTCTCCACCGTCATCAGACCGGTTTCAGGGTCCACATCGGCGAAGACGACGTCCGCGCCGCAATAGCGCGCCGCGTTGGCCGTCGCCAGGAATGTCACAGACGGCACGATGCACTGATCGCCAGCCGAAACGCCAAGCGCATCCAGGGCCAGATGCAGCGCCGCCGTCGCACTGTTGCAGGCGACCGCGTGAGGCGCCTCGCAGACTGAGGCGAAGTCGGCCTCGAAGGCGGGAACTTCCGGCCCGGTGGTCAGGAAATCGCTCTCCAGCACCCGGCGCACCGCGGCCATGTCGGCCTCTGTGACGCACTGGCGACCATAGGGAAGGAAGGCTGGCATCGGGGCGCACTCCACTTGAGTAGGCGTGATGCTGACGTGAGTCCCTCAACGAAGGGAAAACGCAAAAGCGCGCACGAAAACGCCGCCCGGCGCGGGAGAGCCGGGCGGCGCGGTCCTGTGGGGTTCGCCTCAGGCTTAGCGGCCGAAGAGCGACAGGATGATCTGCGGTTCGGAGTTCGCGATGGACAGCGCCTGCACGCCCAGTTGCTGCTTGACCTGCAGCGCCTGCAATCGCGCGCTCTCCTTGGCCATGTCCGCGTCGACCAGGTTGCCGACTCCTTCCGTGAGGCTGTCAGTCAACTTGCCCACGAACGTGCGGTGCGCGTCGATCTTCTTCAGGTCGGAGCCCAGATCGGCCAGAGCCTGATTGACGTTCTCAAGCGTCGCCTTCACCTGCCCGACGACGACCTGGGCCAGCGAAGCTGTCAGGAGATTGGCGCCGGACGGGATCGTGAAGATGGCGTTCGTCGCCGGCGTCGCGCTTACAGACATGTTCTGGGTCAACAGGGTGACCGAGCGGGTCGCATCAGCATCGGCGAGGAAGGCGATGCCGCCGGTGATCGAGCCGTCCAGCATGTTCGCGCCGTCGAACTCGGCGTTCTTGATGATCACGCTGACCTGCTCAAGCAGAGCCTTGAAGTCCCCGTCGTAGGCCTGACGCGCGAACGTATCGATCGACGGGTCCATGGCGGCGGTGGCCTTCTCGCGCATCTCGATCAGCAGATCGGAGATGGACTCGCCGGCGGCCATCGCCACGTCGCCGATGGAGACCGCGCGATCAAGCGAGGTCCGCACGCTGCCCAGCGCGCCGATGTCCGCGCGCATGCCCTGGGCGACGGCGAACACCGACGAGTTCTCCTTCGCGCCGGACACTTTGAGACCCGTATTGATGCGGGTCTGGACGTTCGCCATGTCCTGGTTGGTCTTGTTCAGGTTCTGCAGGGCGATCATCGCCGAGGTGTTGGTATGGACGCTCAGCGTCATGGTGTGTCTCCCGTCTTCGCCAGGCCGAGCCGCGGTTTTGCGGCCGTCAGGCATGGTTAAGAGCAACCTGCGGGCCAAGTCGGGAGATTGAATATTTGATAAGATAAATCAGAAGCTTGAAACAGAGCTCGCCCGATCGGACGGCTCGAACGCGGCTGGATCAGGTCAGTTTTTGCCGGGTTGGCCGGTCAGCTTCTGCCGGGCCTCAGGCGCTTTCGTCGACGAGGCCGCCACGCTTGTCTTCCAGATAGGCGACCAGCTCCAGATACCGCTCAGGCGGCCATTGGCGCATGGTTTCGCCGGTTTCCGGGTTCAGGATCCGGTATATGAAGCGTCCGCTATCCTCGGCGCGATCGATCTGTAGCCGGTTGCGCGCATTCTTGTTGAGAATGTCCCGCATGGTCTCGATCTGATCGACCACGGACTCCGTCTTTGTCTCCGGCGGCTGCGCAAGGTCGAGAGCCGACCGTTTCGACGCGGTCTCTTCAGGCGCGTCGTCAGCCCCGGCCGCCGTGCGGCGGCCTGGCTGTGCATCCCACGCAGGGACGCCTTGCGCCATGCCTGTCATGAGGTTTGCAACATCCATTTCGTTTCACCAAACGCTCGAAGAGCGCTCAAGAGCCTCCTTGTCATCATGCCCGCTCCCCGGTGGAGCGGGTTCGGCGGCCGGCGCGGAACCCCACGAACAGCGCCAGCCGCCTTACCGCCTATGGATTACCGGAAGTAACCCAGGATCGAGGACGGCGCGGAGTTCGCGATCGACAGCGCCTGAATGCCAAGCTGCTGCTTGACCTGCAGGGACTGCAGACGTGCGGACTCTTTGGCCAGATCCGCGTCGACCAGGTTGCCGA
>JANSXV010000007.1 GCA_024742735.1 Alphaproteobacteria bacterium
AGCCACCATCGAGGCTCGCGCATAGGGCGTCGTTCTGGCATTGATATGACTGTTCATCCGGGCTCCCCCTGTCAGCTAGCTGTGTCGCAACAACCAGCTTCAGGCGGTCAGTCCGGATGAACAACCTTATGAGAGATCACACCTAGCGGTGCGATCTCGGCGGCTGGCGGTACAGCGTCCAGCGCAGACAGGTCGGGACGGCCCTCAGGCCCGTCAGGCGCATCCGGCCAGATCGCCAGTCGTCCGCCGTCGGCCTCGGTCCAGCTCCGGTTCAGGAAGACGACCATGGACACCACGCGCGAACGTGCGGCCTTGGCGCCCAGCGCTGCGGATGGCTGCGCGCCGGGACGAGGCCGAAAGGCGTCCAGGTGGCGAGCATAATAACCGCCGGGCGGATAGACGGCGAAATGGGCCTCGAACTCGAACAGGCCCGCAAAGAGCGCCCGGTTGATCTCAAGGCGCAGGGCTTCGGCGCCGTCGAGGAACGCTGCCTGCGCCGGGCTGGAGCCGTCCAGCCAGGCGATGCGGGTGCGGCGCACCGCTTCGCGCCGTGTCTCGATCGCGCCGCGCCCGATCCGCCCCGCACGGGTCTCGCCCGCCTCGTCGATCGCCCCGGCCTCGGCGCGCAGGGCGGCCACCAGCTCAGGGTCGAGCGCGCCGGGCGCATGGGCCCAGCCTTGGCTGGCGAGGTCCTCGATGAGGCTGCGCGTGAGGTTGGCGCCGAAGAGCGGCGCAGGGGCGAGTGCGCCCATGGGCGGTGATCCAGACGGGATGAACGAGACGCGCATATGCGCCGCAGAGCAGCCGCCGGCAAGCGGTTTCAGGGTCTGAAGACGGCGCCCCTCCGTCTGGACGGCTGCGCGATCCCCGTTAAGATCCGCTGCGAAGGCGCCCTAGCCGCTCCGGAGTCTCTCTCCGGGCCTGGCTTCGCTTGCTCCCTAAACGGCGCGAACTGCGCGCGCCGCAAAACAGCCTGGCTTGGCGTTGTGGATGTCGACGAATTCGGTCGCCTCATCCGAAAAAGCTTCAAGGAGCGCCTTCTTGAGCGCGGTTCCGGGCACAACGTCCGCGCCAAGCATCATCGCGTTGCGATCAAACACCCGTACGGAAAGCAACCGCGTTGCAAGAAGCGCCGGTATCTCATCGACCTCGGGCATCGCCTGCTCAGCGTTTTCACGCACGAAGATCGCATGGCTGGAGGCGTAGGGCGACGCCCTGTCGAGATGGGCGAAGTGGAAGAGGATCAGCGCCTCGCCAATGTCTGCGTCCCGGAGGCTGACCCTGCAGGGAAACCCCGGTTTTGCGTCTGCGATAACCCTTCGCGCGCGCCGCGCAGCCAAAGCGGCATCATCCAGCATGAACAGCTCCCGGAACGGCTCCGGAGACAGAGCCTTGATTTGAAATCTCATCGCATGCTCCTGCCGGGCGGTGTGCGGTAGATATCGAGATCAAGCGGCAGAATCGCCACCCGATTCTTGCGCAATGCCCGCAGCGCGCAAACGGAGCGCACGATAGGAACTCCTGCTTCTTATCGCTGAAGACACAGACAGCGCCCCCGATCAGCTGGCGGGTCTTCTCAAGACCGTCGAGGCCGAGGGTCTTGCCCTGAAGATGATCTTCAACCGCGGCACGAAAGTCTGGCCACGCGGCATGCCGGAGACCTTCAAGACCGACCACTGGCGCTGCCGCTTCATGTTCGACGCGTGGGCGACCGCGCCGCCGTGGCCGCGCTGATGAACCGCCTGGCCGGCGAGGACATCGACTTCATCAAGTCCGAGCTTCTCTACGAGTTTGATGGCGAGCCGGGCTATTCCCTCGGCCAGGGCCGGTAGCGAGGGCCCTTGAAGCGAACCCGCGCCCTTTCTACCTCCCCCTCGGAAAAGGGCCGCGGTGGGGGCATGACGCTGAAACGCCATCGATAGTCCCCCCGTTGGAAACGGAGTTCCGGGAAGCGCCTGAATGACCGGATTTGCAGCGTCAGCTCCCTTCGCCGGTCAGCTCGCCCTGGTCGCGACTCTGCACGGGAAGGAGGCCGCCCTGGCGCCGGCGCTTGAAGCGCTGGGCTTTGAGGTCCGCGTGGCCGAGGGCCTCGACACCGACCGGTTCGGGACCTTCACCGGCGAGGTGGAGCGCACGGGAAGCATGCTGGACGCTGCGCGGGAAAAGGCCCGCGCGGCGTTCGCGCTTGCCGGCGGCGCTGACTGGGTCTTCGCCAGTGAAGGCGCTTTCGGATCTAGCGGGGCGATTCCGATTCTGGCCGAAGGTAAGGAGCTGATCCTCGCCTGGCGGCCCGCTGATGGCCTTGAAGTGACGGTGCTGCGCCCCTCCTTCGAGACCAATTTCGCCCATCTGCAGGACCCGGACGCCCCGGCGCTCGACGCTTTCCTCGAGCGCGCCGGGTTTCCCGATCACGCCGTGATTGTGAAGGCGCGCGGGGCGGTTCTGGCCAAAGGGGTTCAGGACCGCGCGGCGCTGGAGCGGTTGATCGCTCAGGCTGAGGGACCGGCGAAGGGACCGGTCCGCGTCGAGACCGATATGCGCGCCCATCTCAACCCGACCCGAATGGGCGAGATCGCCCGGGCTGCCGAAGAGCTGGCGAAACGGCTGGCCAGCCCGTGCCCGTCCTGCGCGGCGCCCGGATTCGGCCTGACCCGGGTGGAGCGCGGATTGCCGTGCACGGCATGCAAAACGCCAACGGACCGGGTCATCGCTGAAATAAACGCCTGTCCGGGCTGCGGCCACGAAGCGCGGATGGCGCGCGCGGATGGGCTGAAGGCGGCGGACCCGGGCGAATGCCCGGCGTGCAATCCCTAAATCCCACGAGACCGTGATCACGGTCGAGGATGACGGACAGGGTCTTCGACCCTATCTTAAGGCCTCACAAGCGTGCACAGAGGTTCACCATGCGCCTTCGCAGCGACACCGCCTTCAAGACTGAACTCGTCCCCGCCGACCAGGCCCTGCCCGGGCGGATCCAGGCGATACCGACCGCGTCGGAGAATATCGTCACCGGCCGGCCCCTGAAGGAGCCGGTTGCCCAGGGCTGCGAGGAAGTCATCCTGGCAATGGGCTGCTTCTGGGGTGTGGAGCGGATCTTCTGGCGGCTCAACGGCGTGGTGAACACGGCCGTGGGCTATGCTGGCGGGATCACGCCGAACCCGACCTATGAGGAAGTCTGTTCAGGCCGCACCGGTCACACTGAAGTTGTGCGCGTGGTCTACGACCCGTCCATTATTAGCTTCGAAGCGCTGCTCAAAGCGTTCTGGGAAGGCCATGACCCGACCCAGGGCATGCGCCAGGGCAATGATATCGGCACGCAATATCGCTCGGCGATCTACTGGACGAACGAGGCCCAGCACGCCGCCTCCGAAGCTAGCAAGCAGGCCTATGAGGCCGCGCTGGCCGAAAAGGGCCTGGGGCCTATGACGACCGAAATCCGCGAGGCCGGGCCGTTCTACTATGCCGAGGGCTATCACCAGCAATATCTGGAGAAAAACCCGAACGGCTATTGCGGCATTGGAGGGACCGGCGTGACCTGCCCCATCGGCGTGGGCGTCGAGGCCGGCTGACGCGTCGACGCAACCGATTGTCGACGACTGAGCTTCGTCTATGGCCGCCTGGCGCTGAGCGGTTTAGATAGCGCCGGACCTCGCTGCGGAGCCGATTTCCATGAGCCGCCTGATCGTTTTCGACGTGGACTCCACGCTGCTCGCCGTGGAGAGCCTGGACTTCGCCGTGGACCGCGCCCTGCGTGATGCAGGGGACGGTCCGCAGCGCGCAGCGAAGCTGAAAGCGCTCACCGATCTGGGCATGGCCGGGTCCTTGGAGTTCCGCGCCTCGCTGGAACAGCGCCTGGCCATCGCCGGCCTGACGCGCCGCGCTGTGGACGAGGCCTGCGAGGCGCTGCGCGCCCACGCGACCGAGGGCATGGCGGACCTGCTCGAAGCGTTGCGCGCCAAAGGACACGACGTGGCGGCTGTTTCCGGCGGCTTCGTCGAGCTGATCAGCCCGGCGCTCGCCGATCTTGGGTTTTCCAGCGGCGATATTCGCGCCAACCGCTTTGTGTTCGATGGCGAGGCGGTGACAGGGTTCGACCGCAACAACCCGCTTTCGCGCTCGGGCGGCAAGGGCCAGGTCGTCGCCGCGCTTAAAGCCCTGACCGGCAGGCCGCTGGCTGTGATGGTCGGCGACGGCATGACCGATTACGAGGCCTTCGCGTCCGGCGCAGCCGACAGCTTCATCGGCTTCGGGGCCGTGACCGTGCGCGCGCCGGTGCGCGAGAAAGCCCCGGCCTTCGCCGAAACGGTCGAAGACCTGCGCAAGCTCTTGCTGGGCTGAGCGGCCTCAGGCTGGCGCGGTCGCCCCGGCGGCGGCGTGAATCTCCGAGACCAGCTCCGGCGCCAGCTCCAGCCGGGCGGCCAGCATCTGCAGATAGGCTTTCTCCGCCGCGGTGTCGGCTTCGATGGCGACCAGAGACGCGGCGTAGATCTCTGCGGCGTGCTCCGGCGTGTCGGCTGCGGCCACGACCGCGTTGATGTCCAGCGGCGCGGACAGCTCGTCGAATACGAAGGCCTTGGCCTCACCGTCCAGATCCATGGTGTTCAGGCGCTCGAAAATGGCGGACTTCTCCTCCGCATCGATCTTTCCGTCGGCTTTCGCCGCGGCGATCATGGCCCGCACCATGGCCTTGCCGAGCGCGTCCTGGGCGGCTTCGTCGGACGGGGCCGGCAGGAAGGCGGAACTGGCCGGCGCGGCGTCGTACTCCGCTTCAATCGCCGGGACCGAGCCGGAGGCTGGCTGAGCGACAGCGCCCTGGTCTTGAGCCGCCTGGCCCTGGGCGCCGGCCTGTTTCTGGCGGTGCTGGTTCCAGGCGTGGTAGGCGAGGCCGCCCACGGCCGCGACGGCGCCGTACTTGGCCGCCTTGCCCATCATCTTGCGCCCCGACTTGCCCATGAGCATGGAGGTCGCCAGCCCCGCCGCGAACCCGCCGCCGCCGGCGAGCGCGGTGCGCTGGGCGTTCGGGTCGGTCTGAAGGGCTGTGATGATCTTGTTCACGTCGAACATGGGCGGGCGGCCTTTTCTGTCTACAGGTCGCGCCAGGGATCGGCGCATCAGCGCACGGGAATTGGGTGGGCGCGTGTTCGCATTCAAGATCATGACAGACCGATTTCGCCGCGCCGCTGCGCACGCTTGACTGCCCCGGCGTCTCGGGTAGTTTCGCGCGCTCTGCGCTGGTGAGGTGGCCGAGTGGTCGAAGGCGCACGCCTGGAACGCGTGTAGGCGGGCAACCGTCTCGTGGGTTCGAATCCCACCCTCACCGCCATCCATTTCCCGACATTTAGATCCCTGGCGGATAGGCCGGCGATTATCCCGTCCTTCCACGGCCTCGGCTTGGCTCATTTCATCTTAGACGGCGTGAGGTGGCGCCCATATCGGCGTTTTGCGCTCTTTATCTCAAACCCGTACTTCGCGCCCGGCGGTTAGATATATCGAACGCTATTAAAGGCCCCGCAGAGGAAAATTTCGGCTATCGGCCTCCGCGCGGCGGTGATATCATAATTACTTCAATAGGTTGGGATTTCGAGGGTCCGCAGAACAGGGAATTCAAATTCCCTGTTATTCCCGCCAGTGGACCCTGTTTCCTCTCACGACGCCCCTGATCGCGGCTGATACGGGCCCTGCTTCGAATCTAATGCTGTTCGACTTTCGCGAGCATGTCAGCCTGGGCGTCGAACCGGATTGGTAATCTCTGCCGGCGAAGACCTTCGAGGGTGAGGCCAGGAGGCTGCTTGCCCTCCAGGATATGCTCCACCAGGCGCGGCGCCATGAGGCCGAGGGGCAGGATTTCACGGATGCGGCACTCGGTGACCTGCTCGCGCGCGGCGATCTCAGAGATGGACGTACCGTTTCGGATGTCGCTGACCCAGGCATGGGCGCGCGCGATGGCGCGAATGAGCGTCTGGTCTGGTTTGGGCGCTGTTTCGCCGGAGACGATCCGGGTTTCCACGCCGCGCCGGCGCGTGCGCCAACCGATCTTGATGGCCAGTGCTGGTTGGTTCAGCGCAGCGGCCTCGATCCTCACCGCTTCGGCAAGAACATCGGCCTTCAGCGCGATCGACAGCTGCCCGCGCGCGATATCTACCTGCTCGATGAGCTCCAGCACCGTACCATTTTGGTGTGCGCTGAGCTGCTTGATGCGCTCCAGTATACCGGAGTGGTTCTCTGACGCCGCGTGCGGGCAAGCGACCAGCCTCAGCCCACGAGCCTGGACATGATCGATAACCGCTTTGGTCAGGCATCGCTCCAGCTCAACAGCTGGCAGCCGCCAGCCCGCCGGGTCCTGTTTCGGTCCGGTGATGAGACGCCTTGAGACGTAATAGCGGTGGCGACGGACCTTGCCCTTCGCCTTTCGCACCGTGTGGCTTGGCGTCAGCCGATCGCCGGTCTCATCGACCAGCTTGCCGGCCAGGGGCGAGCTTGAGTGAGGCGCGACCAGCGTGTCGCTTTTCGAACACCGGCGTCGCTTTCTGGTGGCGTGGGTCTGCAGCTTGGTCTGGACGTCGGTCCAAAGCGATTCATCGATGATCGGCGGATGGAGACCGTCATGGAGCGTGTCCTTGTGGCGGATCTTTCCCACGTACACCGGATTGGTGAGGATGAAGTGGATCTGGCCGTGGCTCATCACCAGACCGCCGCTTTGTTTGCCGGAACGGTGAAGGCGTCGCTTGGATCGGATTCCTAACTCTTCGGCTTTCACCGCAACGCTCTTCAGGTCCTCCAGCTCGGCGTAGAGCTCGAAGATCCGGCGCACCGAGCAGGCCTCGGCATCGTTTATCACCAGGGTTCGCTCTGACCCTGGCGCAGGCTCGTAGCCGAGCGGGGCCAGCCCGCCCATCCAGTACCCTTTCGCCTTGGACGCGGCGATCTTGTCGCGGATACGCTCGGCTGTGACTTCGCGCTCGAACTGGGCGAAGGATAACAAGACATTCAATGTCAGCCGACCCATGGAACTGGCCGTGTTGAACGCTTGGGTGACTGAGACGAACGAGCAGTTCGCCGCATCGAAGCGATCGACGAGCTTGGCGAAGTCGGCCAGAGACCGGGTCAGGCGATCGACCTTGTAGACCACCACCAGGTCGATCCCGCCCGCTTCGATATCGCTGAGCAGGGTTTGAAGACCTTCACGCTCCATGGAGCCGCCCGATCGCCCGCCATCGTCGTAGCGGGTCTTGATGAGCCTCCACCCCTCATGGCGCTGGCTGGCGATATAGGCTTCGCAGGCCTCGCGTTGTGCATCGAGCGAGTTGAAGGCCTGATCGAGTCCTTCTTCAGTGGATTTACGGGTGTAGATCGCGCAGCGCAGCGTCTTCATGGCGGCGCTCACCCCTCAGCCACACCGAAAGAAGCGCGGGCCCGACCAGTGCGCGCCGGTGATCGCTCTCGCGATGGCGCTGAGCGAGCGCCAGGTGCGATCGCGGTAAACATATCCAGACTCGCAAGCCTCAACGACATGGGTCACACCGTTCCACTCCCGGATCAGCCGGGCGCCAGGCCTGGGTCTGGGCCGGGCGGCGCCTGTCTTGCCGGCCGCGACAGAGGCGAGCGCGCGCCGCGCCTTGGCTGAAAGGCCTCGATCGCGCGCGATCTGAACATCATAGGCGATGAGCCGGGCCATGAGTTGACGGCTCAGCTTTCGCGGCGGCGGCGCTTCGTTGAGCGAGGCCCACACGGTCACAAGCTCGGGCCGCGTGAGGCTTTCCAGGGTTGCCAGATCGATCTGGACCATCACTAGCCCTTCCCGATCCGGTAGCGCGCGGCGCGCTGTCCTTCAGCTGGAGGGAGCTTCTCGATTGTCGTGCCGGTCTGGCGCAGTCGGGTGAGCGCCGCGCGGGTGGTATGGGCTTGCCAGCCCAGAAGCTCGCTCAACGACGCGACGGTGTGGCCATGCTCCTGGGTGAGGAGTTCGGTCAGAAAGGACTGTTTGGTGGGCATGGGGGTTCGCCTTGGCGGTTGCGCAGGACCTTGCGCCTGCACCAGGACAAGCCCGCGGGCGCAGCGGGCTTGCACCCATGCATGCTCTGAAGCGGGCTGAAGTCCAGTCGCTCCCAAGACAGTCAAGCAAAAGCCGGCGGCCAGGGCCGCCGGCGTAAAGTCCGAGGATCCACGTATTGCTAGATGTCGAAGTTAAAGAGCGTATCGCGGTACAGGTTATGGCTATACTTCGCCCGAGCCTCTGCGATCGCGCGCTGGGTGGTGCGCTCCTCGGTGATGCTGAGGAGTTTGATCACCTTGTCGATCGCCTTCATGTCTCCCTCCCCTGCGGCTTTCAGCAGGCGTTGAGCCAACACCTCCGCCTGCGTCATCTCGAAGATTTCACCGCCCTGCTTGACGCGAACGGTTTGATTGAGCCCGGAGGCGATGAGGGCGGCGAACCCGGCCTCCTCCACGCGATAGCCCTTTCTGGGACGGCCCCTGGGGTTTCCGGACTGGCCCTTTTTAAACCGGGTGTGCTTGGGAGGATTGCCGTAGCCGACGGGTTTGTCTTTCGCCATCACGCGGCCTCCTCGTCATCGAGGCCCGGGAAGGGACGCCCGGTCTTCTCGTGGACTGCGCAGACGCCGGTCTCGCGGTGAAAGCGCCTCAAGGTGACGTCGACGTAAAGCGGATCGAGCTCGATACAGGCCGCTCGTCGGCCGGTCTGGTGGGCGGCCAGCAGCGTCGAGCCCGACCCGACGAAAGGATCAAGGACCAGATCGCCGCGGTGGGTGACGTCCAGGATCGCATCACGCAGCAGCGCGGTCGGCTTGACGGTAGGATGCATGGATAAAGCCTCCTCCCGCTCCGGCCCGAAGCTGGAGAAGCCATCGTACTCCCACACATTCGTGCGATGACGTCCGTGGCGGCCCAGCTCGACATTGTTGATGTGCTTCTTGCCCACGGCGTAGACCGCGAACAGCTCGTGCCGGGACCTGTACAGGCTGCCCATGCCTCCATTGGATGTCGCCCAGACGCACAGATTGATCTGGCGCAGCCCGAGCTGGCGCGCCGCGGTCTGCAGGGCGTAGAGCCCGCGCCAGTCCATGGCGATCATCGCCAAGGCATTCTCTGACAGCCCGGGCCGCGCTGCATCGAGGAAGCTGCGAAGGAAGCTCCTGAACTCGCCCTCGCTCATTTCACCAGAAGCCATGGCGAACTCGCGATGGCGGCCTGAGCCGCTGACATTGCCGGCGATGGGAACGTTATAGGGAGGGTCGGTGAGCAGGAGCTGAGCCTTGCTCCCGCCGAGCGCCCGGTCGACGGCTGCGCGGTCGCGGGCATCGCCACAGACCACCCGGTGCTCGCCCAGAATCAAGACATCGCCGACCTGACATACAGCCTCTGCCTCAGGCTCGGGAGGCGGGGCCTCCGTTCCGTCCTCCTGGTCATCAAGCTGGATGATCGCGTCGAGTTCCGGCGCCTCGAAGCCCAACAGGTCCAGCTCGAACGCCTCTTTATCGAGCGCGAGGATTTCTTCACGCAGGATCTCCATGTCCCAGCCTGCGTTAAGGGCGAGCTGGTTATCGGCGATCACGTAAGCGCGCGCTTCAGCCTCGCTTAGGTGGGCAAGGCAGATGGTCGGCACGGACGTAAGGCCCAGGACCTTCGCCGCCATGAGCCGGCCGTGGCCGGCGATGACGCCATCCGAAGCGTCGATCAGCACGGGATTGGTGAAGCCGAACCGTTCGATCGACCGCTTGAGCTGGTCGACCTGTTCGGCGCTGTGAGTGCGCGGGTTGTTGGCGCGCGCTTTAAGGTCAGCGGGATCACGCAGGATCACACGCGGGGGATTCGTCCCGGTCATGGGAACACTCCTTGAAGAGCTGCGCACGCAAACACCTCGGGCGTGAACCGCGCGCAGCGATTCTGACGATGTGATGAATGAACAGCCCCCAAGGCATCCCTCTGGGATCAGGGCCGTGCGCTACCAACGGCATCCCGCCGCCACGCCGCCACGCCGCCATTTTACCGGGGCCTCCGGCCCCACCAGAAAGCATCCCGCTAACTGGCGCCGCGTGTGAACGCATCATGAACATACACAAGAAATCGATTCATGCAAATGTCCCGCGCGAGCCTTGTCGGAACCGGAACAAAAGTGGGGCACCTGCTCCGCCAAAGGCTCGTACTCGGTGGTCAACGCGACTGAGCTGACTCATAGTGCAGATCAGGTGGTTAAGCGCGGAGTGGGTCCATGGACAGAGCAGGTTGGTTCGGCGCGGCTGCGGCCTTGGCGTTGCTTGGATGTGCAGGCGAGACCAGCGTGCCGCAGGCGCCAAGCTTGGCCGGCGAGCCCCTGCGAATCGCAGCCTGGAACATCGAACACCTTGCCGCCGAGCCTGGAACGGGCTGTGAGCCGCGCGATGAGGCGGGCTACGCGCTGGTGCGCGAGATCATCGATCAGGTCGACGCCGATGTCTGGCTACTCCAGGAGATCGAGAACGAGGCGGCTTTGCAGCGGGTGTTCCAGGCGGCCGAATGGCCCTTCCACATCGAGGCGCGGCCTGACACCGGCCGGGGTCCTGCGTGCTGGGGCCGCGACGATGGCGCGCGGCTTCGCATGCAGCGCACCGCCATCGTGGTGCGCGACACGATTCAGCACAGCCGCGGGGCTGACCTGGCCGCGCTTGATGTCGGCGGTCGCGGGTTCCTGCGCCACGGCGTCGCCGTCACCCTCGATCACGCCGGCCGCGAGATCGATCTGTTAAGCGTTCACTTAAAGTCCGGCTGTTTCTCCGGCGATCGAAGTGACGCTTGCCCAACGCTGTTTGACCAGATCCCGGTCGTGGAGGCCTGGATCGATGAGCGCAGCGCGGCAGGGCGCTCGGTCATCGTCGGCGGTGACTTCAATCGTCGCCTGGCTCTCGCAGATGACACGGTGTGGGCCGATCTCGATGATGGAGACCCGATGGGGCTGGTGATCGCAGGCGAAGGCGCGGCCGCAATGTGACCCACGCTATGACCAGTTCATCGACTTCATCGTCGCCAACGATGCGGCGGCGGAGCTGATCGATGATCGGTCATTCCGGGAGACAACGTTCGCTGATGGAGCGCGGGCGTCGGATCATTGTCCGGTGAGCATCGACGTGCGGTGATCGCCAGCGCGGGCCGCTGCCCCGCAATGCGCCGCCATCGTTCGAATATCGACGTCACCTGACGGCCCAATCTAAGTCGCGCGTTAACCGCATCGATGTTTCGAGTACTGCCACCACTGTCCCGCGCGGTTAAGCCGCTAGAAATCCTTCCTTGTGAGCCCAGTCCGCCGTGCGGTCCAAGGCTCGCTCCAGGCGGTCGAATGTTTCATTCAGCTCGCTCTCGGTAATGACCAGCGGCGGGCACAAAGCGATGCTGTCGCCGATATTGCGCACGATCAGGCCCTCATCGAGCGCTGCCTCGAAGCATTTCAGACCGACCGGGCCAACCTTGTCGAAACGGCTTCTATCGGTTTGGTTTTTCACCAGTTCGACCGCACCGATCATCCCCACGGCGCGGACCTCACCGACCAGCGGATGATCGCCGAGCCGGGCGAAACGGCCCTCGAATATTGGGCTGATCTGCGCGACGTGATCGGCGATGTTCCAGCGCTCCATCAACTCGATATTCTTTAGCGAAAGGGCCGCTGCGACAGGGTGGCCGCTATAGGTGTAGCCGTGACCAAAGGCGTTGTTTTCCTGACTCCGCTCGACCATCGGCTCGTACATGTCGCCTGATATAATCGTGGCCGAGATCGGCAGGTAAGCCGACGACAACGCTTTCGCAAGCGTCATGGTCGCAGGCTTCATGTTGTAGGTCTGAGCACCGAACAGATTGTTCGTGCGGTGGAAACCGCAGACGACCTCGTCGTCGATGAGCAGGATGTCGTAGCGGTCGAGCACCTCCTGGATTTTCTGAAAGTATCCTTCAGGCGGTAGGATGACGCCGCCTGCTCCGATCACGGGCTCGGCAATGAAAGCGGCGATGGTGTCTGCGCCTTCGCGTTCGATTAACGCCTCCAGGTCACGGACCAGGCGCTCGGTGAACGCAGCCTCGTCTTCACCCGGACGTCCTTCCCGATAGAAGTGAGGCTTCGTCGTATGCAGAAATCGGTCGATGGGAAGATCGAAGTCGGCATGGTTGACCGGCAAGCCCGTCATGCTGGCGCTGGCGATCGTGACGCCATGATAGCCGCCGCTTCGCGCGATGATCTTCTTCTTTTCCGGCCGGCCGATGCAGTTGTTGTAATACCAGATCATCTTGACCTGGGTGTCGTTCGCATCGCTACCCGAATTGCCGAAGAAGACGCGCGCATCCTCGATCGGCGCCAAAGATTTCAGCTTGGCGGCCAGCTCAATGCCCGGCTCGTGAGAGCGGCTAGCGAACATATGGCCGTAGCTCAGTTTGGCCATCTGCTCGCGCGCGGTCTCAACCAGTTCCTCGACCCCGTAGCCCAAGGCGGTGCACCAAAGCCCGGCCATACCTTCGATATATTGCTTGCCTGACACGTCGGTGATGAAGACGCCCCTGGCCGAGTCCATGATGAGCGGCCCCTTAGCGTTGTGTGCGACATAATTGGTCGCTGGATGCATGAGCGCGTCCAGATCGCGCTTTTTGAGCAAGTCGGAGGATGTCATGGTGAAACTCCCTGGCCGGGCGCTCACGCGCCCAGCCCTCCCATCAGCATGTATTTGACGTTGACGTAATCATCGAGGCCTAGATGCGAGCCCTCGCGTCCGAAGCCGGATTGCTTGACCCCTCCGAACGGCGCGGCGGCAGAAGAGAGAATGCCTTCATTAACCCCGACCATGCCGTATTCGAGACCTTCACCAACCCTAAAGGCGCGGCCAAGGTCGCGCGTATAGACATAGGCGGCCAGCCCAAAGGGCGTGTCGTTGGCGAGGCGGACAGCTTCGTCCTCGGTGTCGAAGCCGATGAGGGGTGCCACAGGACCGAAAATCTCTTCGCGCACGACCGCCATATCCGGCGTGACGCTTTCCAACACCGTCGGCTCGAAGAACAACGGCCCGGCCGCGTGGCGGCGTCCGCCGGCACTCATCCGCGCGCCGGCGTCACGCGCTTCAGCGACCAGCCTTTCGACTTTGCGCACCGCCGCCTCATTGATCAGCGGCCCTATCTCGACGCCGTCCTCAATGCCGGGACCCACTTTCAGCGCCGCCGCGCGATCGGCGAGACGCTGCGCAAATTCCGGCAGGATCGAGCGATCAACCAGCAAGCGGTTGGCGCAAACGCAGGTCTGGCCGGCGTTTCGGAACTTTGAGGCCATCGCGCCTTCGACCGCCGTGTCGAGGTCAGCGTCCGCGAACACAAGGAACGGTGCATTGCCACCGAGTTCCATGGAAGCGCGCTTCACCGTGGAGGCGGATTGTTCGAGCAGTTTCTTGCCGACACCAGTCGAGCCGGTGAAGCTGATTTTGCGTACACGGTCATCGCCGGTCATAACCGCGCCGACCTGTGCGGGGCGCGATGTCGGCACGACGTTGAACACGCCGGCGGGCACGCCCGCCTCATCCGCCAGCCTGGCGACGGCGAGGCCGGACAGCGGTGTATCCTCGGCAGGCTTGGCGACGAGCGTGCAGCCGGATGCAAGCGCAGCGGCCGCCTTGCGCATCAGCATGGCGTTCGGGAAATTCCACGGCGTGATCGCCGCGCACACGCCGACCGGCTGTTTGATCACCAAGATCCGGTTGTTCGGCGAGGCGGAGGGGATGACGTCGCCATTGAGCCGTAGGGCTTCTTCGGCGAACCACTCCAGATAGGATGCGCCATAGAGAATTTCTCCGCGCGCCTCGGCCAGCGGCTTGCCGTTTTCAGCTGTCAGCACCGCCGCAAGCGCATCGGCCTTATCAACGATCAGGTCGCGCCAGCGTCTCAGGATGGCCGATCTGTTCTGCGCCGGCCTCGCCGCCCAGGCGCTAAAGGCTGTGTGCGCCGCGTCTATGGCGGCTTCGGCATCCAGCGCGCTGCAGTCTGCGACTTCGGCCAGGATGGCGCCGGTGGCGGGGTCGCTGACCGGGAAGCGCTTGCCGTCCGCCGCTGGTCGCCATTGGCCGGCTATGAAGGCTTCGGTCGCCCATGCGAATGAATCGGCCATCATCATGCTCCCACTGCGATAGGTCCAATATCGCTAGCCATGCCGGCAGAGATAGGACCAGTTGAGTGTCGCGGGCCGGACCAGTCACGCGCCGTCATTTGTGTTCCGGCGCAAACTGTCGAGCCGCAGCGCCGGGATCAACATCACCGCCGCGCTCAGGGCGAGCATAAAGAGCGCTGCATTAATCAGGGCGCCAAAGCCCATCCCTGCTCCAAGCATCCATCCGGCCACGAGCGGACCGGTCGCCAAGCCGATCTTTGAGATGAAGCCGCCCAGCGCCGAAGCGCGGCCGGCTTTGTCGAACTCGGCGCTCATCCCGAGGAGATAAGCGATCACGAAGCCCCAGGTGATGCCGGTGCCGCAGTTCGCGACCATGTAGGCGACAGGACTGGCGCTGAAGTGGAAAATCGCCGTCCCGACGAGCGTCAGCGCCATCGAGGCGATGAAGAGCCGGGCGCGGCCGAACTTAAGGCCCAGCACCATGACAAGAAGGGGGCCTAACAGGGCCACCCAGGTGGCGAGTCCGAGGGCGAGCGAGACATAATCGCGGTCCAGACCATAACCGACACCGAGGCGGATGATATAGGCGAGCAGGCCCATATTGGCTGCTTGAAACAGGAAGATCGCCAGCAGCGTCAGGCCGAGCGGGCCCCACTCCACCCGTTCGCCGTCAGCACCGGCCGCGGCGTTGGCGGACCGGTCGGCCGGGTACTGATCCAGAAACGGCGTCATGATAAGCGTGACGAGGGAGAACAGAGCCAGGGCGATGAACAGCGCCTGGGCGCCGTATTCCGGCGCCAACGGCGGCAAGACCATCACGCCCAGCCCGCCAAGGCCGAACTGGACGAAGAGCAGCATTCCGAACGCGCGGTCCGGATTGGCTGTCCGCGCAATGACTGCGAAGGCCACACCGGTCAGCACGCCGCCGACGAAGCCGTGCACGGCGCGCAGGGGCAACAGCATCTCGCCGGAACTGATCGGTATGGAAGCCAGGTCCACGGCGATCAGCGTCGCCAGGCAAACAAGCGCCACGGGCCGCCAGGGAAAGCGCTTCACGATGAAGACGGCCACAAGCGCGCCCACAGAGGCGCCATAAATGTTCACCGATCCAATGGTGCCAGCCTGACTGTCACTTAGGCCCAATCCAGATACCAGACCGTCCACGATGGCCGCCATGATGTTCACATAGAACATGCCCGCGGTCGCCAGGCACGCCAGAAGCGCCGCCGCGGGCAGGCCGTCCGGCGCAGCCTTGGGAAACAGCGTGCGTGCGGCTTTCGCCTCGTCGGTCGCGCTCATGGGTTTGATCCTGTGCAGAAGGGAGAAATGGTCTCGGTCGCCATGACCGCGCGCGCCCAACGGAAGTCATAAGCGTCGCTGAAATAGTAATACGACGCGCCGTTCGGGATCAGGACGGCGGCGATTCCGCCGAAGCCGGACATGAAGGGGATCGGCGTCGGCTGCGAGCATCCGCCGTAGGTTTGGATATCGTACGCCCAGAACCCGTCATTGTATGACAGGGGGGCTTCAGGGGCGGGCAGACCGCGATCTTCAGGATCGCGCTGCAGCGGCGCCCGCAACGCCGCGGCGTCGATGAGGGATTGACCTGCGACGCTTCCAACGTCGCTCCCGAGAAATGTCAGCAGATGGGCGAGGTCGCCGCGCTGCATGACCAAGCCCCAGCCGACAAAGGGTTGGCTTCGCTCATCAACGGTCCGGCGCGTCTCAAACAGGGTTTGGGAGAGTGCGAGCGGCCGCCATAGCGGGTCCACCAGCAAATCCCGATAAATATCGGCGTCTGGACCCTCGCGCTCCTGCAGGAAGGCCTGCATCGCGGCCCCGAGCAAATAGGTGTCCGTCGTGTGGTAGACGAACGTCCGGCCAGGCGCTTCGCGCCTCGGGTAGCGCGAGCATGCGAGGCGCGTCTTTTCCGCATGCGTGCTCACGAGGAAGAAGTCAGCTTCAACGGCGGCGTTCTCGTCTGCGTCCGGCTCGGTGCTGAGGTAATGGCCCGTCGCCATGTCGAGTGCGTGTTCGAACGTCACCCCGGACCAGTCTCCTGTCGCGGCGCATTCAGGAACGTACTCGCTGATGAGCGCCTCGCGGGCCCCTGGATAGCGCGCTTCGAGCTGCATGAGGCCTAGTCCGCCGAACAGGGACTTCGCTAATGAATAGGAGGGCAGGACCATCTCGTCGCAATACGGATAAGCGCCGAAGCGCGTCTCGCATCCGCCCGTGTAGTGAACGCCCTCGGCGACCAGACCGAACGCCGTCATCGCGCTCGGATCCACATCCTGCACAGAGCCGAAGGAGGTGACGTCAATACCGGGATAGGCGTCTTCCAGCGCCGAGACCGAACGCACCGGGATTCGCGCACCGAGTTCGCTTTGATGGAGGTTTCGAATTCGTCCAGCCTCCGCAATCGGTTCAAGGATCACATCGACCTCGGACATGCCCCAAGCGTCGAACTGGAAGTAGGCACAAGTTTCCGATCCGATCTGCCAGGCCGCCCGCGACGTGCGACCGTCAGTATCGATAAGAAAGGTCAGCAAGCCGTTGTGGACGCAGTTCGCATTTTTCTCCACGAGAGCAAAAGGCAGGGCGGCTCGTATCCAGCCGCCGTCGTCTGGCTCGCGCCAGACACGGCCCGGCGTCAGCACATAATCCCAGAACGGATGATCGGTGAGCGTCAGCCCGCGTCGCTGCGGAAGAAGATAATCGCCATCCGTCACGAAGGTGGTCTCAATCACCGGCGGAACGCCGATCGCGGTGTCCGGCAGCCCCTCGAACTCGAAACGATCGCGGAGAATGCGAAGGCGCGAAGGCGCTTCCGGGGTGAAGATGAGCGCGCCTTCCAGGACGCGTTCGACCGGCGCAGCTTCTGGCGACGGAGCATAGGACGCCGTATCGACCGGGTGCGGCATCACGGCTTCGCCGGTGAGGAAGGCGGCGCTGAGCGGAAACGACCCCGCGGCTGAGGCTTCCGCCATCCAGCGCCCGGTCACCGAGACATTGTCAAGCCAGCACAGATCGTTATCGGAACTTCCCAGGACCCTCGCCCTCAAGATTACGCGGGCGGCGTCGTCCAGACTGGCGTCGGTCAACGAACCGGCATGGAGAGTGACAGCGTCGTCCTGACCGTCAGTCACGCGCAGCACCTCAAGCCAGCTCGCCCCGTCATCAGCGCTCGCTTCGAAGAGGCACGCTTCGCCTTGCTCCAGATCATCGGCGGCGAAGGCCGCGCTGATCCGAACTCGGTCGTAGCCCTCAGTCGTCACAGCAGCGAGCGCGGCGGCCCGGTCACTCAGGCGCATGGCTACATTGCCGTCATAGGTGGTGAGCCGGACATCACCTTCGCCTCCGGCGCCCCAGCCCTGCGCGTCTCCATCCTGGAAGTCGTCGTTGAACACCGGCTCGGCGAAAGCCACCGCGGTCGCGAGCAAGGCGGCTGTCAGGGCTGTGGTCACGCTTCGCATCATTCGGTCACCCCAAGCTTTTCAAGAGTTTCCGTCAGCGGCGTCAGTCGATGCCGCAGACTCCGCCAGAGATCCCGCGAGCGGTCATGAACCGGTTCACGCACCTGAGCCGCGCTTGCAGTGGCCGTGGGCGCGGGGTTGGTGTGAAACGCCATCACGTCGGCCTCCCAGCCAAGGCCGATCTGATTGAGCAGATTTCGCGCGGTCTCCTCCGGAGCTCCGACGAGCTCCTCATAGTCCACATCTATGATCCGGTCTGGGAGCAGCGTGCGCCAGTGATCCATCAGGCGGCGATGGGCCGCAATGTATCGCGCTGTCTCCACCAGATCGTAGGAGAACGGATATCCCATGCGGAACAATGTCTTGAACATCGCGTAGCCGCTGGACGCCGGATTGCGGCGGAGGTGCACGATGCGCGCCTCGGGCAAGGCGGCCGCGATTAGTCCGATGTAAAGAAAGTTCGCCGGCGTTTTGTCGATCAGCAGCTGGGCTTCGACGCCGTAGCCTCTCGTGGCGCTCAGATAATGGGCACGAATTTGATCCATGTCGGCGTCGCAGGAGCGGCTGACAAGTTCTTGCTTCGTGGCGCTCGCGCCGGCCGCATGCATCACTGCGTAGGCGAGATCGTTGACCTCGCCAAGGCTTGCAACGGCGGAATGGCTCGACAGCATGCGCTCGACAAGCGTGGTCCCGGTCCGAGGCAGCCCCATAACGAACACCGGGCCATCCTCCGGCGCCGCCTTCGACACTCCGGCGAGCCATTCGTCGTTGAAGGTTCTAATGATCGAGTCAATCGCCGCTTCATCGTCCTCCACACGGTAGCTCATGCGGGAGCGGCGGGCTTTCGCGCCTTGATCGAAGTGATCGAACGCCGCATCGAGTTCGCCGAGATCTTCGAACATCTTACCCAGCGCGTAGTGAAGTGGCGCGCTGGCAGGCGACCCATCGGGTTCACGCGCGAGCCTTCGTCGCGTCTGCTCCAGAGCGACATCCCCGTGCCGGGCACGGCGCAGCACGGCGCGCTGATAATAGGCGTCCACCTCGCGAGGGGCTTCTTGGATCAGCGTGAAGAGGCGCTGCTCAGCCTCCTCCATTCGCCCCAGAGCGGTCAGGGCGCCAGCTGCAAGGGCGAGTCCCTGAGCGCGGCCGCCCGGCATCCTCTCAACTCGTTGCGCAGCGCGCAGCGATCCGGCGATCTCGCCTATCTCAGCGAGTTTCGCACTGAGCAGGGCCCACGGCGCCACAGCTTCGGGCAACCTGACCTCAGTCTCGGCCAGGACCCGCCGTGCTTCTGCGACGGCCCCGGTGATGCGCAAGGCGTCACATGCCACGAAGGCCATGTCTGCTCGGTGCGGCGCTCTCGCCCGACCTTCGAGCGCGAGGTCCAACATCCGTGGAAGGTCGCCGGCCATCTGTTCCGCCTGCGCCCCGAATATCCATCCTGATATCCGTTCAGGACACCTCCGGCGCAGACTGTCGGCCAGGGATCTGGATTCATCGATCCGGCGTCGCGCGAGCGCCTGCTGCGCCTGACGCTCGAGGACCGCCGGATCGTCGTCGGGAATGGAGGGCGAACTCGGCATTCGATCTGTATGGGCGGGCCAGTCAACGGCCCGCCCATGCTTGGCTCCTAGAAGCTGACGTTGAGCGAGAGGCCGACCGTTCGCGGGAGTGCGATGAAGGTCCGGCTGTTGCTGCCGAAGAATTGCGCCGTAGGGTTGGGGCCAAACGCATTCTCGGTGAACGCTCCCGTCACCCCGTCTTCGTTGAAGACGTTCTTCACGAAAAGCGAGGCCGACCAGCGATCATTGGTGACCGTCGCAGTCAGGTCCCAGATTGAGAACCCGCTAAACTCGGCGGACTGCTGAACGGCTGGGTCCAGCACGTTCTGGGTTTCTGTCTGATAGAAGCCGTCGACGCGTCCGATAAAGGTAAAGCTTTCGTTGATCGGCTTGGTGTAATCTGCGGCCACATTGATCATGTGTTCAGGGATACCGGGCAGAGGCGAGCCCTCCGGCGCAACGAGAACTGGAATCCCTACGCCTACAAAACCGGGCTCGAACAAATCCGCGGTCAGCTCTGCGTCGACATAGGCGTATCCGAACGCGTAACCGAGCTCATCTGAGAGCCGGCCGGAGAGCTGGGCTTCGAGGCCGGACGTGCGCGCTTCTTGACCGTTGACAACGGCGAAGAAGGAGCCAACCGGTGCGGAGGTGTTGAACTGAGGATCCTGCCAGTCGATCAGGAACGCGCTTAGATCGTAGCGAACACCATTGAAAGTGCCCTTGAACCCGGCCTCATAGTTGATCACGCTGTCTGACCGGAAGGTTGTCCACGCCGGATCGTTTGCGAACCGACCAATGGTCGGAACCCCGTTATTGCCTCCACGGCGGTACCCTTCCGACACTGTCGCAAAAAACAGATCGTCATCGCCGAACTCGTAAGCGAGGTTGAGCTTGAACAGCACGTCGTCTTCGGAGCTCTCAAAGGGTGTGGTGACTGAGCCGGCGATGGAGTCGTACGCTGCAGTTCGCACGAACGTTTCCACCTCAGATTCGTTTTCGAACCACCGAAGCCCGCCGGTTAGGGCCAGCTGTTCAGTCACATTCCACGTCAACTCGCCGAAAAGAGCGAAATCCTGGAAGTCTTCGGTGCGCTGGTAAGTGAATACATTGTCAGTCGACACGAAATCGAACGGTGGAAACAGATTGTCTGCGTAGAGTTCAAATCCGACCAGGTCGCTGATCTGGCTTGCGCCGCGGGTCTGCTGCTGGAAAAATACGCCGACCACGTAGTCGAAGCGGTTCTGCCCGTTTGAGACGAGGCGCACTTCCTGAATAAAGGCTTCGTCCTCAAAAGTCCGGTCCGCTGTGTAAAGCGGGCGCGGATAGAAGTAGTAGAACTGCGGGAAGCTGTTGGCGTAGAATCCAGTATTGTCAGAGGCGCTGGACCCGTCATGTTCATAGTATGAAGTCGCCGAAGTCAGCGTGGCGAAACCGAGGTCAACGTTAGCCTCCAGAGTAGCGAGATGGAAATCGCGCTCCGACGGCTCCTCGATCACGGCTCCGTTCTCATAATCGCCATAAGCTGTGCCGAAACCGCTCGTCCCGGCCGAGGATTGCCGGCGCCCGCCGACGTCATCGGTCTGGAAGAAATAGCTGAAGGTAAGGTCTATAGAATCGGTCGGTTCCGCCCGCAGACTGGCCCGCACGTAAGTGCTGTCGAACGTGTCGGCGTCTTCAACGGAACGATAGTTGGTGGAGGTCGGGCCCGTGGCGAATAACCCGTTCGGCGCGACCGGCGCTCCGTTGGCGTCGAGCTCATACAGGTTCACGTAATCTGTAATCCCTGGGTAGTCCTGCTCAAGAATGTTCAGGCGGAAGGCGGCGCGTTCGCCAAGCGGCAGGTTGGCGACCGCCGAAGCCGCCCAGCCGATATCGTTCGAGCCTTCGACGCTGGACAGGGTAACGGTCGCTCCGCCCTCGTATTCGCCGAGCTGCGGCGCGCGCGTCAGGTACTTCACCGTACCGCCCAGCGCGCCCGATCCATAGAGGGTCGCCTGGGGGCCGCGCAGGATCTCGGCCCGCTCAAGATCAATGAGGGCGAGATTCGCGTACACCGGCGTCTCATTCACGTAGGTGGACACCGTGGCTACGGAGGGCACGGCGAAGTCCCCCAAAGCCGAGCTGTCCACGTTGAGGCCCCGGATGCGAATGGAGTTGAACTGGGCGCCGTTGCGCGGGCCCTGGTCGATCAGGCTGACCCCCGGCACCGAGCGCAATAGCTCGGCTGCATCCAGGGTGATCGAGCCTTCAATGTCCTCGCCCGAAACCGCAGAGATGTTGTAGGGAACGTCGAGGATGTTTTCTGCGCGGCGGGTGGTGGTGACGACGATAACGTCACTCGTGTCCTCTTCGCCCGCTTGTACGTCCTGCGCGACCGTCGCGCCGGTCGACAGACATGTCCCAGCGAGCAAAGCCCCGGCCAGGCCGGCCCTGCGATACGCCTTTCCCCATTTCTTCATGACTTGATCTCCCCTTCTGTTACCGGCGCGGCGGGCCGTTGTCTCCGGCTCTAGTCCACCACGCGAAATCGTTTGTTCCCTGATTGTCGAGCGCCGGGTCTCGCCGGAATTTCCAGCGGGCCAAGCTGGGCGAGCTCGGCTTTTCGCTTCTCGGCGTCGGCGTGAAACGGATAGGCCGCCGGCATGTCCCGGAAGCTCTTCAGGGTCTGACCCAGCCCGTGCCATCCTCGCGTACGGGCACGGCGGACCTGCTCGAAATCGAGCTCTAGCGCGGCGACTTCAGCGCCTGAGCCGCATTCATGAATCGTTTCGCCGCCCGGCCCGTAGAACACCGACCGGCCAAAGCCCTGCTCGCCGGCGACATTGACGTCGATGACAATGCACTGATTGATCGCCGCCGTGGTGCGGGCGATGGAAAGCTCCACGTCGCGATCGATCGTATTCGTCATGGTCGGGACGAGGATGACCTCCGCGCCCATGGCTGCGAGCGTACGCGTCACCTCCGGAAACCAGATGTCGTAGCAGATCACGACGCCAAGCCGGCCCGCGCCCGGCATGTCGAATACGACGTAGTTTTCACCGGGGCGGACGCCGGTCTCATACGGCAGAAATGGAAACATCTTGTCGTATCGCGCGATGACCGCCCCGTCGGCGCTGATCACCGGCGTAGAATTGAAAACGTCCTGACCGCGCTTGACGTAAAGAGAGCCGGGAACGAGCCACACTCCGAGGCGCCGTGCGAGGGCGCACAACCGGGTTTCGGTTTCGCCGCCCTCCACCTCGGCGAAGGCTGGGTTCGCTCCGTGAATCGCGAGCTCCCCGAGCACAATCATTGAGAGCCATGGAAAGCGTTTTGTAGCCGCCTCGACTTCTTTCTCGATCAGATCAAGATTGCCGGATTTGCGCCCGGATGTTTGTATCGCGGCAAGACCCAAGGTCGCCATGCTCATCCCACCTGCGCCGCGCCTCTAAGGCTCACAGGTCAAGCATGGCGAACGAATCCCGGCCGAATAGGGCCAGTTTTACAGAAACGCTGGGTCCAGTTTTTCAGGGTTCAGGGCGGGTCAAAATGGCTCCGTCAACCCTGCGGCCTTCCGAATTCAGCCAGGATAACCGGTCGCCCTCCAAGGAAACCAGGAAGCCCGCCGCTTCGCCGTAAGCCCAGCGGCTCCATTGGCGACGCCAGACATCACCGTCCATCCACCAACGACCTTCGTCACGGTCTTCGTTGGCGTAGCCCGCCCGCCCGGACATCCGGCCGTCGGGATGGAGATCGATCACGCACGGGTCGCCGTAGACCGTGTTGTACAATAGCCGCGCGCCCGAAAGTGCGGACAGGACGGCGTCACCACTGAGCGGCTGCGGTTGGGCTTCCACCGGCACCGCCTTCAGGGCGCGTATGGCGGCTGACAGTTCCGCAATGCCCGTTCGGATACGGCCGGCCGGTAGACTCGTAACTCCAAGGCGAAACACGCTCCCGGCTTCTGACGGCTCAAGAAAGTAGGGCCATGCCGGCTCGATCAGCACGCCGCGGGCGCGAGCGGCTTCCAGCAGCGCTTCGACCTGAAGATCGGCCGGCCCGCGGACCCAGTAGCTCGTACCGCCTTGAACCGGGGCCACATCAATCGACAGGGGCCGGTAGTGATTGAGCGCGTCACGAAGGGCGATCAGCCGTTCTTCACCGATGGCCGCGAGACGCCGGACCATCGACTCATAGTGGCCGAGCGCCAGGAAGTAAGCGGCGGCCCTTTGATTGTTCGGCGAGGGCCGCCGTGTCGTCAGGTCGCGCAGACGTCGCGCCGCAGCGATGATCGGCGCGTCCGCCACCATGAAGCCAAGCCTGACCCCCGGGGCGAGCACCTTGGCGAGGCTCGCGACGTAGACGACGCGCTCGCCGCCAGGCATGGATCGCAGAGCACGGGGGGCGTCCCCGAAATAATTCAACTCGCACTCGAAGTCGTCTTCGATGACGAATGCGCCGGTCTCTCTGACCTGGGCCATAAGCGCCGCCCGGCGGGAGGACGGCAGCGTAACCCCGGTCGGCCTTTGCCGGCTGGGGGACAGGTAGATGAGACCACAGTTCCTCAAGGCCTCAGAGACGATCAGTCCGGCTTCGTCGATGGCGAGCCCTCTGATCTCTGCGCCCCGGCGCATCAGCAATTCCCGCATCTCCGGCAAGCCGGGGTTTTCAACGCCGGCTACGACACCTGGCCCGGCCAAGATCTCAGACGCTAGAAAGAGGGCCTGCTGCTCACCCACGGTTATAAGGACTTCGTCTCGACGCGCAGCAATGCCGCGTCGCGGAAGCAGCTTTGTCCGGATCTCCTCGATCAGCATTTCATCGTCGGCTTCGCCGTTGTCGAGGGACCAGTCCTCTACCTCGGTCGCTGCCAAGGCGAGCCGGCTGGCTTCCCGCCACTCGGCAATAGGGAAGAGAGACTTGTCATAACGTCCCTCAATGAATGGATAGCGGTAGCTTTGCCAATCAGGCGGGATCCGATATCGAACCCTTTCAAGCGGCGCGAACGGCGGCGCGAAACCTCGCCCGTCACCTTTAGCAGAGCCCGGCGATGACCCTAGCGGATCAACCGGGCGCGGTCCTGCAGGTGCATCCGGCGAATAGACGCCGCTACGCTCACGCGCCTCCAAATGTCCGTCCGCGATGAGGCGCTGATAGGCGAGCATGACTGTATTGCGCGAAACACCAAGGTGCGCCGCGAGCTTGCGAGAGGACGGAAGCCTTGTTCCCGGTGAGATGGCCCCTACAGACAACGCCTGAATTAGGCTCCGCCTAAGTTGCTCCTGCAGGGAAAGAGCCGAGTCTGGATCAAAGCCCAGCAGCGGCGATAGGTTCTCTGTCTGGAGCTTCTTGAGCCTGCGCAATGCAGCTTCCCTTGTCTGAAATGATACGTGAAGTCACCGTAGCACAACTTTCATTGGGTCTTAGGTCAGGCATTCCAGCCGCGGGCCCGGATACACCGTTTCGCAAGCACTGTCAGAGAAAACGGCCCATTAGCTGGCGTCGGGTGATCCTACCCGGATGACCAACCCGTTCCGCCACTTCAAGACTTCGCCCCAGATCATCCGCCTCGCGGTTATGATGTACATCCGCTTTCCGCTGTCACTGCGGAAAGTCGAGGATCTGCTCCACGAGCGCGGCATCGACGTAACGGGCCCTCGCCGAATGGCGCCAACTTGCGGCTTAAGGCAGGATCATAGCGCGTCTTTCGAGACCGATCCGTTTTTGTCTGCCGCCAACGAACTGCCAGCCTGGCGATGCACATTTGTCTCGTATTCCTTGGGCTAATCGCCGGTTCCTGAAACGCTATCGCTGTCGATCATCCTGCATGTAACGTCGCTCGGCGGAGCGTCGCACCAGTTTGCAAGCACCGCCAGTACGGGGCGCGGAACTGGCAGAAGGGCGGCGGCGAACACCGCAGCGATCAGGCTTGCTTCCGGAGCCGGCGTGACGAAGGCGACCGGGCCTCGGCCCGCCGCGAACAGTTCGAGCAGGGCGCCCGGCCCGGCCGTCGAGCCTTTGAGGCCCGGCGCGAACACGACGCGACCGGCCAGCGCTGCGCCGTCTTCGGGATGACCCACATCGCAGACGGATCCGGTGTCCGGATCGATCCCGCCCCAGGGACTGATCGGCGCAGTCAGGCGCACCGCCGGCGCTTCAATCGGGGCGCCGCTTAGCATACGAACCGAGATCTCGAGAATACCGCTTGAAATACCGTCGTCTATCACTGTGTTCTCCTGACCGTGAGCGGGACCCGTCCGGTCTGCGCCGCGTCGACTGCGCCCTCCAAGCTTGTCAGGTGAGGCCGAAAACCCCGATTGGCCGCGTAGGCCGCCCACTTCACTGAATTGGTGACAGGCGCACCGGGAAGGCCTTCGGCGAGTGGGCCGTAATAGGTGCACGTGTCATGCACCAGGATGACACCAGCGGCGTCGAGGCGGTTCAGCCCCCCCGCGTCGAAGGTGCCGCCACGGCTGACAGACACGAACAGGGGCGTCTTCAGGGGCCTGTCAAGGAGCGCAGCGAGACGGTTGAGATCCTCCGGCCCGAAATGCGGAGCGCCGAGAAACACAGCGCCCACCGTGTCGCCTGGCGCCGACTCGAAGCTAGCGAGCAGGGTCTGCATGTCCTCGTCATATAGGCGGACGGCGGGCAGGGAGCCGGCTATGTCGCCCCAGCCGCCCGCCTCCGGCGTCATCGCCTCGATATGCAGCAGGGCGAAGCCGCCGGTGACGCCGGCCCCGGCGCAGACCGATCTGAGAGCCAGGGCGTCCAGCGGGCACGGTGGGCGCGAGATGAACGGGGTCAGGGCGCCGGCGACCTTTCCCACGATGCATCCGAGCAACTCCGCGCCCAGGCTCGTGTCGAACCACGCTGGAGAGAGCGCGGAGATATCCACGCAAATCTGGGGCGCTCGGCCCACGTCCGTGAGCGCACCTATTAGGGGCGCCCGCCCTGTCAGCGCGCACGCGAGATCAAGATACTGCGGGGTTTTCAGGCTTCTCGCCCCGATCACGGTGTTTGCGAAGATCGCCGCATTGGATTCCGCCCAGGCCACCACCTGGTCGCGCTGTGGCGCGGTGCCCAGAAAGTAGGGCGCGCAGGTCAGCGCCGGCGTGCACCCCAGCGCCAGACCCCGCTCAACCACCGCCCGCGCCCCTCTGGCATGGCCTCCCGCGTAGCAAGCGGGCGCGGTTTCAGTGAGGTCCGCCGAGCTGGCGCTGAGGGTGGCGGGGACCCGCACGCGGGCGCCGGCTTTTATAAGCCGATCCAGCAGATCGAGATTGGCTGGGCCGGAATGATAGGCGCCTACAAGATGGGCCTGATCTATGTCGATCAGGCGCTCGGCGCCGAATGCCTCTGCGACAGCGACGACCATTCCCATGGCCCAGCGCGCGCCGCCGCCGTGGGTGCCGGCAAGATCAGCCGCATCACGCGACTCAAGGTGCACGGTCACGCGGCGCCGCTCCGGATGTCCGGCAGAAGCACGAGCGCCGGATCGGCCTTGATTTCACTCACCAGCCAGGCCTCGAAAGCAGCGACTTTTTCAAGCGCCCGGCGGGTCACCGGGGTGACGAAATACCAGTTGCCTGGAAGCGGCGCGCGAAGACCGGGAAAAAGCTCCACCAGCCGGCCGCTGTCTAGTTCGCCGTGGGCAAACGGTTCTATCGCCAAGGCGATGCCCATGCCGCCCGCTGCTGCGTTGAGCGCGAGATCATAACTGTCGAACCGCCCATCGCCTGCCGTGCTGAGCCCTGTGACACCGGCCGCGTTCAGCCAGGCGGGCCAGTCGTCAGCGGATGGGTAGACCTGGAGCAGGGGATGTCCGCGCAGGTCCTTTGGCGTTTCGATCGGTGCGTGGCGCGCCAGGTAATCAGGGCTCGCAACCGGGAAGACGCGGGAGTTGAACAGCGGCCTGTAGGCCGCGTTTGGATCGTGGGGGTGGCCAATCATGATGCAGGCGTCGACGGAATCCACGCCGAACTCCACATCGCGCTGTGATGTAACCAGCCGGATAGGCTTTTGCCCGGTGGCACCTTCATAACGTGCGAGGCGAGGCAGTAACCACCGGATCGCAAAGGTCGAATAGGTCTGCAAGGTTAGGCACTCTCCGGCGTCCGAACGAAGTTCCTGCGTGGCGTCGGCGATCCGCTCCATTCCGCGAAGCACCGCGAAGGCGTAGCGTTCGCCGTGGGCGGTCAATTCAACGCCGTTGCGGTCGCGCTTCATCAGCTTGCAGGAAAGAGCGCTTTCCAGGCTGCGGATCTGGTGGCTAACGGCCGAAGGCGATACGTTGAGCTCCGTCGCTGCAGCCTTGAAGCTGTGCAATCTCACAACGGCTTCAAAAGCGCGCAGCGCTGCGAACGGGGGAAATTTCGGTTCCATGGTGTGCTCATACGTTAATTGAGTTCACTTCACTGTTCTGGGCGGCTCCAGCTGTGTCAATGCATGTTGCCTGACCCCAGTTCCGAAAACGATTGCCCCGCTATTTCAGGGCTATCTCAGACCCAGACATGACCCATAGTGCGCCACGTTTCACCTTCTTGGCTAAAGAGGGTGGGCGTCATAGGTGAATTAAACTCATGCGATGGCGAATGATTTCTGGTCGCGCGGTCCGGTAGGTTTGCTTAGGCTTTGCCCAAATATGGCGGGCGAAGCTTGTCAACATAAAGACATATGGGGAGAGATTCATGACCGGCACCAAATGGAGCGGCTCAAAAGAACGTGTCGCACCGCGCCTCGCGCAGCTTATGACGACGACGTGCTTGATCACGTTTGGCGGCGCCGGCCTCGCGATTGCGCAGGAGCCAGCAGCGGACCAGCCGCGGCGGACGGTGGATGTGATCACCGTCACTGCCCAGAAGCGCGAAGAGAGCCTTCAAGACGTGCCCCTGTCGATCCAGGCGATCGACAGTACCCGAATCCAGAATCTGGGTATTTCGCAGTTTGAAGATATCGTCGCCTTCGCACCGTCGGTGTCCTTCGTGTCCGAGCGTCCGGGCACCCAGAACCTATTTATTCGCGGCGTCGCCGACGGCTCGAATCCGAACCGGACCAATACCGCGACCGCAACACTTTATCTTGATGAGCAGCCGCTCACGGTGGGCGGCACGATCATCGATCTCCATAGTTATGACATCGAGCGCGTCGAAGTGCTCAACGGCCCGCAGGGCACCTATTATGGCGCGGGCTCAGTGTCCGGCACGGTGCGCATCATCACCAACAAGCCCGATCCGTCCGGCTATGAAGCGGGCGTCGACGCCACCGTGGGAACCATCTCAGACGGCGGCGAGATCTACACCCTTGAAGGCTTCGCCAATATCCCGATCGTGGAAGATCGCGTCGCGATCCGCTTGGTGGGCTGGTATGACGACCAGGGCGGCTTCGTCGACAATGTCCCGCTGACGCGCACGTACACCAATGGCGCTGTGGTTTCCAACGCGCCCTTCGTCCAGGAGGACTACAACACCTCCGAGATCACCGGCGGTCGGGCTTCGCTGCGTGCTGATCTGACGCCGAGCTGGACGGGCACGCTGTCGGCCTTCTACCAGAGCGCGGACACGACCGGTGCCTGGGACCATGATCCGCGTCGGCGCGGCGATCTGCAGGTGGCGCGCTTTGCTGAAGACAGCGGTTCGCGGGAGTTCAGCCAATACGCCGCCACGCTGGAAGGCTCGACCGACTTCGCCGACATCGTTCTGACGACATCTTATTTCAGCCAGGATTATCAATCCTCGGCAGACTATTCCGACTATGTTGAGTATGCCTCGTTCGCGCCGAGGATCCAGCAATTTGCTTGTGACGAGCTCTATTATTACGGCAATGTCGGGTGTAACGATCCCAGCATGGCGTTCCGCACCGATGACTATGATGAGCGCTGGTCCACTGAAATTCGCGCCGCGTCCAACGGCGACGGTCCGCTGAGCTGGATTGTCGGCGCCTATTTTGAATCGAACGAGAGCGAGGGCTTTGGCATCTGGGAGATGCCGGGCATCAAGTATGGCGGTGCCCCGGCGGCTTTCTACCTGTCCTACTATGGCGGCGATCCGCTGCCGAACGAGTGGTATAGCTATTACGGGTCTGGCAGCAGCGAACAGATCGCGGTGTTCGGCGAGGTCGGATACGACATCACCGAGCGTTTGACGCTCACCGTAGGCGCGCGCTTCTTTGAGGACTCCTTCTCCGGCGACGCTGGCGGCTGGTCGGCCTATTTCTACCAGCCCAAGGCGGGCGGCGCGGCCTCCTCGGGCGAGAGCAGCGGGGAAGGTTTCAAGTTCAATCTGCAATACCAGATCAGCGATAATCTGCTGACCTATTTCAACTTCGCCCAGGGCTTCCGGGCTGGCGGCTCGAACGGGGCCATCGGGCAGACCAATCCCAACATTCCCGAGGTCTACGATCCGGACTATCTAGACAGCTACGAGGCGGGCTGGAAGGCGCAGCTGTTTGATGGTCGCCTGATCTTCAATGGCGCGGTCTACCGGATGATCTGGGAGGACTTCCAGACTTCGATCTACGACATCAACATCGCGCCGGTGATCTTCTACGCCAATGCAGGCAACGCCGAGGTGCTCGGCTTTGAAGCTGACATTCAGGCCCAGATCACCGATGGCTGGTCGTTCAATTTCAATGCGAACTACAACAGATCAGAGCTGACCGAGGACTTCAGATCCCTGGTCGACCCCACGCTCATCTGGGCGCCGGAAGGCCGGGAGCTGCCCTACGTGCCGGCCTGGAAGTTCTCGGCGACAACGCGCTATGAATTTGCGCTCACTGATTCCATAGACGCCTATGTCCAGGCCGCTTATTCCTACACGGACGAAGTTTGGAACCTGCTGATCGAGGAAGCCTTCCAGGCCGGGGCCGTGCCCGAGCGCCAGGACGCGTACGGCACGCTCGACCTGCGCGGCGGGCTTGAGCAAGGCCCGTTCCGCCTTGAGCTGTTCGCCACCAACGTGACTGACGAGCGCGCCCAGGTGTTCATCAACACTGGCTATTACGATGAGCGGATCACCACCAATCGCCCGCGCACGGTGGGTCTGCGCCTGCGCGCGCGTTACTAGGCGGCGATGCGCTCGACCCGAACCCTGACCGCGGCGCTCTTCTGCGCCGCGGTCGCAGGGGCCTTTTCCCTTTCGGCCTGCGCCGCCCCCGAGCTGGGTTTGCAGGTGGAGACCGGCGAGGGTCCCGTACTCGGGATGCAAAGCCAAAACGGTGCGCTTTTCTGGGGCGCAGTGCCGTATGCGGCTGCTCCTGTGGGTGACGCGCGCTGGCGGCCGCCGCAACCGGCCCCGGTCCGCGAGGCGGTGCTGGAGGCGTTCGTGCCCGGCGCGCCGTGCGCGCAACCCGCCTATGGCGACGCTGAGTCCGGACTAGTTCTGGGATCGGAAGACTGTCTGACTCTCAACATCCATGCGCCTTCTGACGCCGACGGCGCGCCGGTCATGGTGTGGATCCATGGCGGGGGCAACTATGCCGGCGCCGCGCGCGAGTATGACGGCGCAGTGTTGGCGGAGCGCGAAGGCGTGGTGGTGGTGACGATTAATTACCGCCTTGGCCCGTTTGGCTGGTTTCATCATCCCGCCATCCGCGGCGAACGCCCGGACGCGCCCACGGGGCAGTTCGCCGTACTCGACATGATCGCGGCTCTGCAATGGGTGCAGGCCAACATCGAAGGCTTCGGCGGCGACGCCGGCCGGGTGACCATTTTCGGCGAGTCCGCCGGTGGGCAGAACATCTACGCCCTGGTCCTGGCGGAGCCCGCGCAGGGCTTGTTCCATCGCGCGATTTCCCAGAGCGGCGGATTGTGGAATATGACCCTAGCTCAGGCGGTCAATCCCAGTGACGCCGAAACGCCCGGAACACGGGCCAGCGCCAGCGAAATCCTTGCCGCCTGGATTGTTGCAGCGGGGCGGGCCGATAACCGCGACGCAGCGTTGGAGCTGCTGTCCAGCATGAGTGACGACGCAGTCGCAGCCTTCATGCGTGACCTCTCCACCGAAGCGGTGCTCGCCCCGTATCGCGATCAGCCCGATCTCGGCTACGACCTGCCCAGCGTCGTGCTTGACGGGGTGATCGTGTCGCAAGAGGGGCACCGCACCCAGCTCGCCTCCGGCGCCTATAACCAGGTCCCCATGATGCTGGGCGGCAATCTCAATGAGCAGAAGGCCTGGATGGCCTATGATCCAGCCTATGTGGAGTTCACTCCGGCCGGACCCGTGGCGCGCGACCGGGACCAGTACGCCGCGATCGACGAGCATTATTCCAACTGGTGGAACGCCAGCGCCGTGGACGATATCGCCGACCACGCCGTCTCGCCGGTCTACGCCTATCGCTTTGACTGGGCCGATGCCCCGACCGAGCCCGTGGATCTCGCCTTCTTGGTCGGTGCCGCCCATGGCATTGAGATCCCCTTCCTGTTCGGCGACTTCTCCGGCGGATTTGAATCACTATTCACACCGGACAACCGCGCCGGCCGCGAGGCGCTGTCCCGAGCCATGTCCGCTTACTGGGCCGAGTTTGCGAGAAGCGGCGATCCGGGCGATGGCGGTGCCGGCCTACCGCAGTGGGAGACGTGGGGCGAGGGCCGTCAGAAAATGATCTTCGACGCCGGTGATATCGCCATGGCGCCGGCGCCACTGACCTTTGAAACGCTTGTGGATAGACTGATCGCCGATGAGCGGCTGAGCGAGGATGAGCGCTGCATGATCCTGCGCCACAACACCATGTACCCTGAGTTTGCCCTGGAGCGGCTTGCGCAAGCCGGTTGCGCGCCATGACCGGCGCCCCGCCCGACGCCGCCCAGGGGGATGTCCGCCAAGCCTTCGCCAATGCCCAGCGTTGGGTGAAAGCTGGGCGTCTTGACCTGGCGACCGAGCAGCTTGAGGCGATCCTCCAGGCCGTGCCTGGCGAGGTTAACTCGCTGTGTCTTCTCGGCTCTCTTTACAGTTCTCAAAGCCGCCTAGAAGAGGCGCTTGTGCTGCTGGATCGTGCGCGCGACGCCGCGCCCGGGTTTCATCAGGCCGCGCTTGAGCTAGCCCGGGTCCAGCGCCAGGCCGGTCAGATCGACGCGGCGCTTTCAACCCTTGAGGACCTGACAGCGCGCGCGCCGGACCATAGCCGGGCCTGGAATGTCCTGGGGGATGCGTTGTGCGAGGCGAAGCGGTTCGAAGACGGGCGCCGCGCCTTCCGTAAGGCCGCCGAAACGGATCCGCATCGCGGCCTCATCGCCCGGTCAATCAAGGCGCTCAACGAAAACCGCCGCGCTGAGGCGGAGCGCGACCTGCGCGAGGTGGTAAAGGCTGATCCCGACCATGTTCACGCCTTGGTGGGTCTGGCCTCGCTTGCGCTCGATGCTGGCGTAACGGTTGACGCCGAACGCCTGCTGGAGCGCGCCCGGCGGCTGTCTCCTTACTCCGATGTGGTCTGGCGCAACATCGCCCGGCTGGAGTCTGAACGCGCTGATTACGCCAAGGCCGAGGCGGCGGCGCGCCTGGCCGTCGAGGTGGCGCCTGATCGCGCCGACAGCTGGTCCATGCTCGGCAATGTCCAGGCGTGGGGGCTGAAGCCGGACGACGCGCGCGACAGCTTCCGCCAGTGCCTCGCCGTCGAAGCCGACCAGCCGCGCGTCTGGCTGTCGCTCGGGCATGCGCTGAAGACCCTAGGCGACCGGGCCGAATGCGAGGCGGCCTATGGCGAAGCGATCCGCCTGGATCCGGCTCTGGGCGAAGCCTATTGGAGCCTGGCGGATCTAAAGACCTACCGCTTCGATGACGCCCAGCGCCAGACCATGATGGCGGCGCTCAAGGACGGCGCCGTCCCACCCGGCGACCGGGCGGGGTTCCACTTCGCGCTGGGCAAGGCGTTCGAGGATGACGGCGCGTTTGAAGACAGCTTTGATCACTACGCGCAAGGCAACGCCATCAAAGCGCGCCTGGACACCTTCGACATGGACGGATTCCAGGCCACGTGCGCCAAGTTGAAGGCGGCTTTCCCGGTTTTGAGCGCGCGCGCGACCAACGTCGAGGGGCCGACGCCGATCTTCATCGTCGGCCTGCCGCGCGCGGGTTCGACCTTGCTGGAGCAGATCCTCGCCTCCCATAGCGCCGTTGAAGGCACCATGGAGTTGCCGCACATGCTCACCTATGTGCGCGACATGATCGCCGGGCCCGGCTATCCCGAGGCGCTGGACGCCATGGACGCGGCAGCCTTCGCCGCGCTGGGAGCGCGCTATCTCGAGGAGACGTCCGCCTACCATAGCGACGCGCCTTTCTTCATCGACAAAATGCCCAATAATTTCCTCCATGTCGGGCTGATCACCCGGGCTCTGCCCAACGCCATCATCATCGACGCCCGCCGCGATCCGCGCGATTGCTGCCTGTCCTGCTTCAAGCAGAATTTCGCCCGCGGCCAGACTTTCACCTACGATCTGGAGACGCTGGGGCGGTATTACCGGGCCTATGTCGATCTCATGGCCCATTGGGACGCCGCAGGTCCTGGGCGGGTGATCCGGGTGCGGTATGAAGACGTGGTCGCTGACCTGGAGAGTGAAGTGCGCCGGGTCCTCGCCCAATGCGGGCTGGAGTTTGACGAAGCCTGCCTGCGCTTCCATGAAACCCGGCGTGCGGTGCGCACCGCCAGCGCCGAGCAGGTGCGCCAGCCAATCTACGCCAGGGGCGTCGGGCACTGGCGCAAGTACGAACGCCGGCTTGAACCGCTGGTGCGGTCCCTGGGAGACGTGCTCGCCACAGAGGGCCGCGCCAATGGATGAATTGAGTTCACCGATCCACCAATCGTTTCGAGTCGCGAACAGATTGGCGCCGCTGTACGAAGCCCGGTCGGCGTTGACCCGAATTGCTAAAAGAGGCTGACGGACCATGGCGATCCAGTACTCCGCCGCACAAGATGACCCCGCCGCAGATCCGCAGCCGAAGGGCGCTGCGCTGATCACCGGCGCCGCATCGGGGATTGGCGCGGCCATCGCCGCCAAGCTCGCCGAAGACGGATGGCCGGTCCATGTATGCGATTCCGCGCCCGGCGCCGTTGATGCCTTCTCCAGCGCGTATCCTGAGATCGACGCGTCAGTCGCCGACGTGCGCGACCCGCAAGTTGCATCCCGGGTCGTCGAGAAGGCCGTTAGGTGTCACGGATCGATCGGCGTTCTAATCAATAATGCTGGCGTTGCAGGCATGACTGCGCCTATCGAGGACGTAGATGATGACGACTGGCGGCGCACGATCGATATCAACATCAACGGTGCGTACTACTTCCTGAAAGCCGCCGCGCCGGCCATGAAGGCCGCCGGCGCCGGCTCGGTCATCAATATCGCCTCGACCGCCGCCCTGTTTGGCTACCCTCAGCGCACTGCCTATGCGGCGTCGAAATGGGCTTTGATCGGCATCACCAAGACTCTGGCTATGGAACTCGGCCCATTCGGGGTGCGCGTCAACGCGGTGTGCCCAGGCTCCGTCGAGGGCCCACGCATTGATGGCGTGATCGAGCGCGACGCCGCTCATCGCGGCATGTCGCCTGTCGACGTCCGTCGTATCTATGAATCCCAGGTCTCCATGCGTCGCTTCGTGACGAAGGACGACATCGCCGATACTTGCGCTTTCCTAGCCTCTGACCGGGCCCGCATGATCTCCGGCCAGGTCATCGCTGTGGATGGCCATACCGAAACACTGACCTTTCCGATCAAGTGAGAGCACCATGAAAGCTGTCTGGTTTGAGGCATTCGGCAAGCCTGCCGACGTACTCCAAGTTGGCGAAAAGCCCACGCCAGAGCCCGGTCCGGGCGAGGTGCGCGTGCGCTTAATCACTAGCGGGGTGAACCCCTCCGATGTCAAGAAGCGAGCCGGTGCTTTCCCTCACCTGCTCGACAACGGCTACGTCATTCCGCACAGCGATGGTGCCGGCATTATCGATGCGGTGGGCCAGGGCGTGGATAGTTCGCGGATCGGAGAGCGGGTCTGGGTCTACCAGGCGCAGCATGGACGCCGGTTCGGCACTGCCGCTGAATACGTTGTGGTGGAAGAGCGCCGAGCCCCAGCTTTGCCCGATGGCATCAGCTTTGAGGTGGGGGCTGTCTACGGTATTCCGGTGATGACCGCGCACCGCTGCGTGTTCGTTGAAGGCGATCCGGCGGGAAAGGTCATCCTCGTCACCGGCGGAGCCGGCCGGGTCGGCCTGTACGCCATCCAGTGGGCGAGCCGGGCTGGCGCGACGGTCGTGGCCACCGCCAGTAATCCCGCCGACGAGGAAGCCTGTCGGCAGGCCGGCGCCGCCCACATCGTCAATCACCGCCAGGCCGGCTGGGGCGCGCGCGTGCTGGAGGCGACCGGGGGCCATAAGGTCGATCAGGTCGTGGAGGTCGAGTTCGGTGCAAACCTGCCTGAGGTGCTGGACTGCATCCGCATCGGCGGCGCGATCTGCACCTATTCGTCGTCTCAGGACATGACCCCGACCCTGCCATTCTACCGCATGATGTTCATGGATCTCACCGTACGCATGGTCATCGTTTATGAGATGCCTGAAGCAGCCAAGCAGCAGGCCATATCCGACATCGCCCGCGTCGAGGCCGATGGCGGGCTGACCCACCGCATCGCCGAGGCCTACGCGCTGGAGGACTGCGCCAAGGCTCAGGCCGCGATCGAGGCGGGCGACCGCCGCGGCGCGGTCGTTTTGAAGAATCAGGAGGCGTGATCGATTGGCGGTTCGCACCTGGTTCACGGCTGTCGCGGCATTTTGTCTGGGGCTTTCGGCGTGCGCGCCGGACGCTGCGGCGCCCGATGACGCCGCGCTGGCGCCAACTGCGGTCACGTCAAGCGGGGCGCTGACGGGCCGCGCGCTGGACGGCGCGCCAGCTGGCGGCGTGTTTGCAGGCGTGCCGTTCGCCGCGCCACCCGTGGGAGCGCGGCGCTGGCGCGCCCCGGCGCCGGTGGAGGCAAGCTCTGACCCCCTGGACGCGACCACCTTCGCCCCGGCCTGCATGCAGACCAGCGCCATCACCGACTGGTATGCCGATGTGGCCGAAGGCGTGGGCGCTTCGCGCGATGTCGCGGCGGCGCCGGTCGGGGTGAGCGAGGACTGCCTTTATCTCAACATCTGGACGCCAGACCTGGCGCCCGGCACGCCGGCACCGGTCATGGTCTACATTCATGGCGGCAGCTACACCTCGGGCTGGTCATATGAGCCCAACTACCATGGCAAGGCTTTCGCGGCGCGCGGTGTGGTTCTGGTCTCCATCGCCTATCGGCTAGGCGCCTTCGGGTATCTTGCTCCGGACGCGCCCGGCGCCACGGCCAACGCCGGCTTGCTGGACCAAATCGCGGCTCTGGAATGGGTGCGCGACAATATCGCGGCGTTTGGCGGCGATCCGGGACGGGTGACGGTTTTTGGCGAGAGCGCTGGTGCGGCGGCGGTGGGCGCGCTTATCACTGCGCCGCCTGCTCGCGGCCTGTTTCATCGCGCGATCAGCCAGAGCGGCGGGTTCGAAATGGTCGCCGAGCGGACGCCTCAAAGTGCGAACGAAGCCTTCCAGACTCTAGCCGCGGCGCTTGACGATGATCCCATGGACGTGCCGGCGCAGGACATCCTGACCGCCGCGGGCGATGTGCTCTCTGGGTATGATTATGGCCCGGTCCCCGGTGAGGCGGCGCTGCCGGTCTCGCCGTGGCAGGCCGTGGAGAACGGCGACGTGTCCCCGACCCCGCTGATGATCGGCGTGAACCGGGATGAATGGCTGATGTATCTCGACCCTGAAACCCAGGACGCTGACCTGGCCGCATGGCGCGACTGGGCTGGGGACGAGGCGGTCGACGCGGTGATCGCCGACGCCGACACGATCCTGGCGGCGCTTGACCGTCTGGAAACCGCGTCCCTGATGCGCTGTCCCGGCCGCGCGCTCGCTCGCGCCGTGGCCCAGAGCGGCGCGCCGGTCTTTATGTATCGCCTGGACCGGGTGCGCGAAGGCGCAGACTCTCTCGGCGCCTATCACGGCGCGGAATTGCCTTATGTGTTCGACACCCATGACGCCTGGCTGCCGACTACGGCGGAAGACGAAGCGCTCGGCCGCGCCATGAATGCGGCCTGGGCGCGCTTCGCTGCGGCGGGGGATCCCAACGGAGATGGGGGGGCACCCTGGCCAGAATACGGCGCCAGCGGCAACCTTCTAATCTGGGACGTGGAACCACGCGCCGGTGCGCCGCTCGACATCGAGCTTTGCGCGCCGCTCGGCTGGGGCGCACCTCAGCGTTGGGATAAGCCATGACCGGTCCTGTGCGCACAGACTGGTTCGCGTTCAGCGTCAGCGCGGCGATCGTGGTTGCGGTGTGCGCCGGGCTTGTGATCAACCCCGAGGCCGGGGCGGAGCTGCTGCCGCAGATCTACGCCGTCATCGCTGAGCGAGTCGGTCCCTTCTATATGGTTATCGGCCTTGTGCTCATCGTCTTCTTGGTCTGGCTAGGCCTTAGTCGCTATGGCGGCGTGCGCCTCGGCGGCGCCGGGGTGGAGCCAGAGTTTCGCACGCTGGGCTGGGCGGGGATGTTGTTCTGCGCCGGCATCGGCGCCGGGCTGATGTACTGGGCCGCGATCGAATGGGCCTATTATGTCGAGACCCCGCCGTTTGCGCTGCCGCAAGGCTCGCCGGAGGCGCTAGAATGGGCGTCGGCCTATGGCCTGTTCCACTGGGGGCCAACCGCCTGGGCCTTCTATTGTCTTCCCACGCTGGCGATCGCCTACGCGTATCACAATCGCGGCGTCCCATTTCTGCGCCTGAGCACGGGCTGCAGCGGTGTGAAAGGCTTTGGCGCCGGTCAGCCCCTCGGCCGGATCGTCGATACCATCTTCATGGTCAGCCTTTTGGGCGGGGCGGGAACCTCGCTGGGCTTCTCCACCCCGATGATCGCAGCGCTCGCCGCCCGGATCGCCGGCGTGGAGCCCAGCTTCGCCCTGGAGGTCGGCACGCTGGTGATCACCATGACCTTATTCGCGTTGAGCGCTGCGGCCGGGCTGCGCAGCGGAATCCAGCGCTTGAGCGATCTGAATGTGGGTCTGATCTTTCTGTTTCTGGTCTTCGTGTTCATCGTCGGCCCCACCGGCCTGTTCATCGAGGCGGGGGTGACCGGCTTCGGTTTGGTGGCGCAGAACTTTATTCGCATGAACACCTGGACGGAGCCGTTCGGGGAGTCGAATTTCGTCATCGACTGGACGATTTTCTACTGGGCCTGGTGGATCGCCTACGGGCCGGTCGTGGGGCTGTTCGTGGCGCGTATCTCGCGCGGGCGCACGATCCGGCAGGTGATCTTCGGCATGCTCGGCTATGGCACGCTGGGCGCCGGGCTGTTCTTCGTGATCCTGGGCAATTTCGGCCTCAACCTGCAGCTCTCGGGCGCGGCGGATATCGTCGGCCTGCTCAATGATGACGGCGGGGCCACAGCCATTGTCGCCATGATGGACGAGCTGCCGCTTGATGTCTGGGTCATGGGCCTGTTTGTGGTGACGGCGGTGATCTTCTCGGCCACCACCTATGACAGCGCCTCCTATATCCTCGCCTCCAGTTCCACCCATGCCCTGGAGGCCGGGCGCGACCCGGCACTGTGGCAGCGCTTGTTCTGGGCTGCCATGCTCGGCGCGCTGCCGGTGACGCTGCTGTTCGTGGGCGGATTACGGGTGGTTCAGACCGCCGCGCTGATCGCGTCGGCGCCGGTGGTGCTCATCGGATTCGTGATGGTGCGGTCGCTGATGACCCAGCTGCGCGAAGACCATCCGCGCAGCTAACAAGGCAATCCAGATCAAGTCCTGTGTGCGGCGTTGACGGCGCCAAACTCGTGCTCATTTCGTGTTCACCTTTAGATGAATAAATTTCATCTAAAGATTTGCAATTCACGCCGAATTGTTTACTACTCGAAGCATCTGAAATTCAGTGATCCAGCGACGCCTGGCGGCGCGCCCGCCCGATGCGCGAAAATGCGCGTCTGCGTCGCCGCTGCAACGGGAGCAAGAGCTTTGACCGCGAATGATCAGCGCCTGAACCGAAATGTGATTATCACCTGCGCCGTCACAGGCTCGGGCGAGACGGCCGGCAAGACGCCGCACCTTCCCGTCACGCCCAAGGAGATCGCCACCGCGTCGATCGAGGCCGCCAAGGCCGGCGCGGCCATCGCCCACATTCATGTGCGCGACCCGGAGACCGGCGCGCCGAGCCGTGACCCGGAATTGTTCAAGGAAGTGGTCGACCGCATTCGCGAGCACGATACCGACGTGATCATCAATCTCACCACCGGCATGGGGGGCGATCTATTCCTGGGCCCCGACGACGTGCCGACAGACTTTGACCGCGAGGCGACTGACTGTGTCGGTCAGGTCGAGCGTATGGAGCATGTCGAGATGCTGCTGCCGGAGATCTGCTCGCTCGATTGCGGCTCGTTCAACTACGACATGCCCAACTATGTCTACGTCTCCTCCATCGGCATGCTGCGTACCGGCGCGGAGCGCCTGCAAAAGATCGGCGTGAAGCCGGAACTGGAGGTATTCGATCTGGGCCATATCTGGTTCGCCAAGCAGATGCTGGCCGAAGGCATCCTGGACGCACCGCCCCTGTTCCAGCTGTGCATGGGCATCAAGTGGGGCGCGGACGGTACCACTCGCAACATGCAGACCATGGTCGACAATCTGCCTGCCGGTGCGAACTGGGCTGGCTTTGGAATCGGGTCCAACGAGATGCCCATGGTGGCCCAGGCAGCCCTGATGGGTGGTCATGCTCGCGTAGGTCTTGAGGACAATCTCTATCTGGAGAAGGGCGTCCACGCCACAAACGCGCAGCTGGTAGAGAAGGCCCGCGGCCTTCTTGAAGCCATGGGCTCGAGAATCCAGACGCCGTATGAGGCGAGGAAGACTCTCGGCCTGAAGAAACTGGAGCAGATGAAGAAGCTGCGCGCGGCCGCATGACCGGGCCGTTTCGCGCTGTCGCACACCCCTGGCTGTGCGATGCCATGGGGCATCTGACTACGCGTCACTACGTGGCGATGTTTGACGACGCCTCCTATCACTTCCTGTTCGATCTGTTCGCATGGTCCGGCGCCGACGCCGTGAACGGCGTCGGCTTCGCTGACGTGCGCCACGAGCTGGACTATGCCGCCGAGGTGGGTGCCGGCGATTTGCTGGAGATCGAATGCCGACTTGTAAAGCTTGGGACCAAATCGGTGACCATCGTCTACGAGATGACCAATCTGAGCCGGGGCGAGCTTGCCGCGACCCTCACAAGCGTTGCCGTTTGTTTTGACACCAAAGCGCGTAAAGCTGTGCCTTTGCCTGATACATGGCGCAGCAGAGCTGAGGTGGTTTTGACGCAATCCTGAGGCCCGCCCTTTCAGGCTAATCGGCCCGCCGCGGCACCGGATCGAACCGCTGACTAGCACGATAAAGCGCGTGTTGGGCGATAACTTTTCAAGTTTGTTGTTTTCGAACGCTCGCCCGAAGTGACCTGAGACCCGTTTGGTCCCGCATTTGAATTGAGAGTCTGTCGGAACGGAGACAGACGATGCGCAAGAGCAAATTTTCTGAGGAAAAGATCATAGCGATCCTGGCTGATCCCCGCCTTGCGGCAGACCTCCTCCACACGTGTGCCTTCCTCGGCCTGACGCAGAATGAACGCGATCTGCGGCACTGTCAGAGGAAACTCGGCGTTAGCGGGTCAGCCGCCAGATTGGCGGCATGACCAACCCGTTCCGCTACTTCAAGACCTCGCCTGAGATCATCCGTCTCGCGGTGATGATGTACATCCGCTTTCCGCTGTCACTGCGGAATGTGGAGGATCTGCTCCACGAGCGCGGCATCGACATCAGCCACGAGACGGTGCGGTATTGGTGGAACCGGTTCGGTCCGCTCATGGCCCGTGAGATCAAAAAGCGCCGGTCTCAGCAGCTTCGCCAGGTCACCCAGTGGCGGTGGCATCTCGACGAGGTCTTCGTGAAGATCAACGGCCAGACGCACTATCTGTGGCGGGCCGTCGATCATGAGGGCGAGGTGCTGGAATCGTATGTCACCAAGACCCGAGACAAGGCTTCAGCCCTGAAATTCCTCAAGAAAGCGATTAAGCGATACGGTCGGCCGCAGGAAGTCGTGACGGACCGCCTTCGTTCTTACGGCGCAGCCATGCGGGAAATCGGGAACGAAGGTCGACAGGTCACAGGCCGGCACGAGAACAATCGGGCTGAGAACTCACACCTGCCTTTTCGAAGGCGAGAGCGGGCGATGGCGCGGTTCCGGCAAATGCGAAGTCTTCAGAAGTTCGCCGCCGCTCACGCCTCCGTCCACAACCACTTCAACCACGACAGATCCCTAGAACGCCGGCCCCGCTTCAAATCGCTCCGAGATGAAGCGCTCGCCGAGTGGCGTCAGCTCCTGGCTGTATAAGGCCGCGGGCTCTGACTTCTGAGACTGGTCCGCTTTAGTCTGACAGCACCCTCGAAGAGGCTTTACCTGCGAATCCGCTCCAAGATCGCTTTGATCCCCGAGCTTGACCGCTTGTAAGTCACGCCCTCCGCTGCGATGCGCCCTGTCAAAAGGGCGCCCGCTTCGACGGCAATCTCCGAATACGATACCTCGCCCATTACTTTCGCGCCTTGTTTTAAATGAAGTCGGCCGGATACGGTCAGCTGGCCGCTGAATTCACCTGCGATAACGGCCTCTTCCACATTGGCTTCGCCGTGCACACGACCATTTTTATCGATTTCAAGATACCGCGAAGCAATGTACCCTTCAACACCGCCCGCGACAAAACAGGTTTCGCATTGATCAATTCGCCCTTCGACACAGGTCGACTTGCCGATTTCCATTGCGCCTTCTTGCACTACCGACGGCTGAGATTTCGATCTCGGCACAACGGACGCACCGTTCTGTCCCCTCGGCTCTGTGTAAGCCGATTCATGTTTAAAATCATGAGCTGAACCGATTCTTTCGGACATCGCATGGCCTTCAGGCATGTACCCTCCCCTTTATTTTTGGATAGATTCGACAAGTTGGCTAATGAAGCTCGCGGCCGAGGTCAATTATATTTATAAATATTTGTAGCTACAATTTTTTATCACATCGGTTTTCATGTGGGCTTGATGCGTCGGCACTTGATGCGTCGTGCGCCTGTGTGATTACCCGTCGCGTCGATATGAGGCATTAACAAAAGGTAGCCATCACCGGCAGGAACGTGCGAGGGGTACATCTCTTTTTTGGTTTTCTCCCCATCCAGACCCATTAGTTAGCCAAAATCGTTATAGGCAATTGAGGAGTGGCTAGATCATGGACTGGCGCCTTGGAGATGCTATTTTTTGGATCATAAAGTCTTTATTGATTCCTCTGGCATTATTTTTCCTAATTTTCATTTTGCCGGGCGTTGCAAATTCTGCCGCGAATAATTCCGGATCCGACCACGATGCCATATATTCGAGTTTGTCCGCGGAACGGCGATACAACCTTCAGAGCGCAATTTTGGGTGAAACTCTGTATAGTTCTTTCGTCAAGGCCTCGGTTGTTCGCGTATCTAATTCAATTGAATCAATCTCGGGCGATTCAATGCTGCACAATCAAAATTTGGATGCTCGGAATCAAAATTTCATAGTTATTGAATATATTGTTGAAAATCTCACAGCTCGCACAATTGGGTCCTTTAGGGCTCCGACTATCTTTATCACTCTTGACAACGGGCTGGCCGTACACACAGACAGCATGGCCTCTGAAATATTAAGAATCGAAAATAGCAATTATCGACCGCGAAATTTCGATATCGAACCATTAGAAAAATACAGGGACTTCTTAGTTTTCCCCGTTCCGCCAAACGCTGGGGTAAATTGCATAGTTGTGGAACTCGATAACTCTCGATACTGTGTAGATCATACACTGTAGCGGTTGAAAATGTACTGTCACTCTCTTGAGGTGAAGACAGCGTTGAATTCATTTTAGCGGCGATCAAGGCGCGCCAGTTGAAAGTGGTGAATCGTTCTATCCGCTTCAGCTGACTCGGTTTTGAAGACACAAAAAACGGCTGCCCTACCATGCAGCTTTTGGTTCTTCCTTGTCTGCTACTGTCGAGAAAAAGGTGGTCGGCATGACTTTGATCAGCTCGAATTTGGGCGCCATGGCGTCGCTGCAGTCGCTTCGGGACACTGAGAGCCAAATTGCCCAAAGCCAGAGCCGGCTCAGCACCGGCCGCACGGTCACGTCTGCAAAAGACAGCGGGCACATATACGACATCACCCAGACGATGCGGTCCGATATTGGCGGGCTTCGGGTGGTCACCGCCTCCCTAGACAGAGCAGCTTCGGTTATTGATGTGACCATAGCCGGGGCTGAAGGTGTCCAAGACCTGCTCATAGAGATGCGTGAAGTGGCTTCGAAGGCTTCTGATACATCCCTGAGCGATACTGAAATCGCCAGTCTGAACCAGCAATGGCTTAAGCTGCAGGATCAAGTTAATCTGGTCGCGCGCAATGCTGAATTCGATGGCATCAACTTGCTTCAAGGCACGCAAAAGGCTGACCGCCGCGATCAAATTTGGTTCCGGTATCAGACAGGAACACCCGGCGAAACGGTCGGAGTCTATGCTGAGCCGATGCAGTGTACTATCGCAAGGACACCGCTGGGGTTCACCCTTGGAAGCGACCTCTACAATCTGCCTCCCCATCTCGGCGCGACGCCGCACGAGGCGGCCCGATACTACGGCAATATCTTAGATAATGAGCTCAAAGAGGTGGCGGACTCACTTAGCCGCCTCGGCAGCCATGCAAGATACATCGGAATTTACAAACAGCTCACGAGCCAGCTCTCTGACACGCTTCAGGCTGGCATAGGGAACCTTATTGACGCGGATATGGCCAAGAAAGAGCTCAGCCTACAGGCATTATCAATCGCAAATGCCACAGCCGGCGCCGTGATTGGGCTATTTGACAGGGCCCCTGAGCCGGGTGGATTGGTTGCAGAATCGCGGCGGCTGCCCACTTCTCCCCAATGACCTGGCCTAGAACATTAGCACCAGCCAAGATCGTAATATCCTCAGAGGATAAATCAGAGACAGGGCTAGCCCACTATCGCCGCCATCGCTGCATACGATCAATGACGATGGAGATTGTTGAAACGGTCGGCGTTGCGACCAAAACGGCGTCGTTAGTCTTACCCCATGCGCCCCCTGACTGGTGTCGCAAAAGCTCCTCACGCAGCAGTATCAGGGACCGAACCTCACCCGCGCCTTGAGGATGCGGCTTTCCCGCGGCACGGCCCGCCTTCCGCCCGAAAGTCAACAGAAAGCCCAATAGCCAGCAACCCAACAAAAACATCGGCGCTCATAAGCGCTTCAAGTTTGGATCGGCAAAGATCCCGGAGATCACCAATGAGTGCATGCTTGCAATATCAAATGGATATTGCGCGACAAGCCGTCAGCTTTATGGCAGATCACGGCATAGCTCCAACCCCGGAGAACTTTGAGCTTTGGACGCTATACTTGGCGGGCGTTGACGAGGGACTGGGTGTCGCCGTGCAACAGCATCTAAATAGCGGGGGCCTCCTCGATGGTGCTTTCAGTGAAACTCTCTTTGGGCAGTTTGTGGGTCATAGAGATGCGGTGCGAGTCGCCACCGAGGCTGAAAGCACCGCCTCTAAAACGTTAAACCGGATCAAGGAGTTGCTGAGCAAAGCCACGCTAGATCATCGCGAGTATGCCGTGTCGCTTGGCCGTGGCGCACAAAAACTAGAACGTTCGGGTGAGGTTAAACGCATTCGTGCGGCCATTTTTGATCTGATCCAGGCAAACCAGAAAATTGAGCGCCGTTCAGCCCATCTCGAACACGAGCTCCTTGACACGCTGAGCAGGATTGCAGGGCTGAACACTGATCTCGAGCGTCTGAAGGCGGAAACCCGTATAGATACGCTAAGCGGGCTGGCGAACCGTAAACGCTTCGACGAGACCCTTGCACACCTAGCCAGTAAGGCCGATGGGTGTCAGCGTCGGAGACTGACGGTCGTCATGGCGGACATCGATCACTTCAAAACCTTCAACGACACATGGGGCCATCAAGTCGGCGACCAGGTCATCCGTTTTGTGGCCAGCATCCTTAGGGCGGATGCCGGACCTGACTATGTGGTTTGTCGCTATGGGGGCGAGGAGTTCGCCATAATCATACCCAACGCATCTTCGGGAGAGCCTGGCCTGTATGCGGAAACGGTCAGAAGGAAGGTCTGCGCAAAGCGGCTGACTCGGCGCAGCACGAAAGAGAAGCTTGGCGCCGTTACGATTTCGCTTGGCATTGCAAGCCATCGAAAGGGCGAGTCGGTGCAGGCCCTTGTCGCACGTGCGGATGCCAATCTTTACAGGTCTAAGAGAGACGGCCGAAATCAGGTCACGTTTTGAAATGCTTTTGACAGACCCGATCGCGAGACGCTGCTCTTCCATCAGTTCAAGACCGCCCCCCCCGAACGAGACATGCGATTAGCCCTTGCGCCGCCGTGTTGGCTTGGCCAGGAGCTCAACGATCCAGATGCGCCCCCCCATCGCCTACGCAGCGCAGTGATCGTTGCATGAACGAGGGATGACCCGGGCCTAAGGCAGAGACTTATTTGGAGTCAGTTTTCTTATTCAGCGACGCAGATGTCGCTACAAAAATAAATTTCTTTTCAGCCTTCTAGCCGGCGCTACACATGGTATTGCGCGCGGCGGTGTTCGGCACACCTATCCTGTCGTTCACTGCGATACCAGTCCCCCATGCCTGACATCGCGATGACCGCCGCGCGCGCTATCTCCCTTTTCACCGCCAAAAACAAAGGGCCGAGCGGCGCTCGGCATGAGATTTGTATGAACCAATAAAAAATGTGCGGATGATACTCGCCGATATCCAGATCAAACCGATATCTCCGACCTTGCTTTACAGACCAATGCATCGGAAGCCTGATGGATCTCAAGCGCCTAAGATACTTTCTAGCCGTAGCGGAGAATGGCTCCATTTCCCGCGCCAGCGAACAAATCGGCATCACCCAGCAGGGACTCTCCAGGTCAATCCAGCTCCTCGAGGAAGAGTTGGGCGTCGCACTGATAGACCGCGGCCGAAACGGGGCGCGCTTAACGGTTGATGGGCGAGAGTTTGTCGGGCTCGCGCAATCACTCATCTCACGCTTCGACAGTGAAATTGACAGCTTTCTCAACAAAAAATCCACCCCAAAAATGCTTCGCATCGGACTGAGTCCAGCTTGGCTGCCCGGGCCGGGCTTTTCACCAATAAAACTGGCGCTTGACCGCGTCGGGGTCCAGCAGGCCTCGATTTCTGTCAAAAACCACCACGATCTTCTTAGCGACCTGAGTTCAAACGAGATCGATGTGGCTGCGACGATCCGGTTCTTTGGGGATCGCGACCAGCCGAATTTTCAGCGAATTGGAAGCATGAGCTACTTCGTGGTGGGTCACGATCGGGACAGCGTCAATAAGATCGCCGAAGACGTAAAGAGCCTAGCCGATCATCCACTGATTTTTGGCCAGCGCGCGCCACGTTTCGAACAGGAAATCGCGGATAGATGCATTGAGAGCACGGGGAGAGTGCCGGTCGCCCGCTTCCGCCTTTCAGAGCGCTCGATCGCGAAGGAGATTTTGCAATCATTTGATACTGCACTATTCTTCCTCTCCGACTCCCTTGAACACGCTGAAGGGTATTGGGGGCTGCCATGCCAGACAGTCAGGTGGTTACCTGAGGTGATTGATTATGGCATCGTGCCGGGCTCAGGTCAGGGACATGGCTATGACCTTAAATCGCTGGCGGAATATATCGGACGGTTCTGCATAGCGGCACAGGGGCCAAAGCAGACGGCAGGCGCGGTTTGAGGCAGGTATCAGAATGGCCGAACACCCAGTTATTGCATCGCTGATTGAAGCGATCCCGCAGCCTTCTGTCCTTCATAGCCCCTCTGGAGAGATTGTCGCAGCCAATAGAAAAGCTGCGGACGTGCTCGGTTTAACGGTTGAAACGCTTTTGGGACGGGAGTCGTTTGACCCTCGATGGCGAGCTTTGAATGGCGAAGGGGATGAACTGCCCGGGCAAAACCACCCCGCCATGCTTGCGATTGAGAAGAATGCGCCGGTCGGCCCATCGATAATGGGAGTTGAACTGCCCACTGGAGAACGGCGGTGGATTCGTGTCACCGCAACCCCAGTTGAATGGCCGATCGAAACTGAGCGCGTTGGATGCCTCGCATCGTTCAGCCTCATTCAGCAGCCGCACGCTTTGCAGCATCAAGAGCCGGCTTTCATAGAGCAGGCGTCAAGGTCGAACTTGTTTCACCTGATGTCCAATGAGCTAGAGAAGCTGCGTTCAGCATTGCAGTCAGCGAGGGTTGCTTTTGCCCGACGAGACACCGAGGGCGCTGATGTGGCGTCTAGTATTGCTACGTCCTCTATCGACAATATCGCAAAATGGCGTGACTTATACGTCGCTGCCTCCTGGATTTTGAATCCCACCCGCGCTGACAGCGTCAGATCCGATTTATCAAAGATTGATAGAACAGCGGGCGTTTTTATTGATTTTGATGGGTTTTCCATGGAGGGCTCTAATAACCTATATATCGGTGCATTATTTATTTATAGATTTCTGAATATCATAAGCGATATCGACGTAGGTTTTACAGTTCGATCCAATATTGACGATATAAAAATTTCTAATCTTATCTGCTACTCTGATGTTAGATACTCAGACATTCATAGATTTCTCGGGGAACACATTTACAATGTTGTTTCCTTAGAATCTCACGCCTCACTTAAGCAGATGTGCTGCCGGGAGTTATTCGATCTTATTTCCCAATATTTAGATTTCGGGTTCATTTTTATTAATGAAGATCAAACTTTTCAGGTAAAAATATTTCCTAAATAAACAGCATTCCTTCTGTCTGTGACAGGGCCATTTCTCACCGGCAAGGTCGTCTTCCAGGCCGATCACAGGTCACGCTGACCTAATCAACAAGGTTGCGCGCACAATCATAGCCGGTCGAACCTCACGCTCTAAGCGTAGGGGCCATAGAGTTTCTAACAACGACCGCCTTGGTGTGGCTCATTGCAGGTCCGCAGCATGATGGCATGGCGCTTGCACCCCAATCGTGAATATGATCAGTTTGGCGCATCGGCCCTCATTGGTTGGCGTATTGTTAATGCAACAAACATATAATTTTGTGCTTCATGGAAGAAAGCTGTACTAGGATATCCAGACATTTACTCTGTTTGGAACATTGAGTTCAAATCTTGGTTTTGGTCGACCATGCTTCGTGAACACGTTTCACGGAGGCTGCCATGGTCAATTACCTCAAATCCTCGGTCGCGGGCGCAGCGCTGCTGACGGCTCTGGGCGCGCCAGCGCTTGCCGCTTCACCGCCCCATTCGAACAACGGCGCAGAAGACTACGAATTCGTTCTGCCGAGCTACGGCAACATCAGCGCATTCAGTGGAGCAACCAATCCGTTTTATGGTGGGATCAATCCACAGTACGGAAACATCTCACCGTTTTGGGGTAATATCTCGGCGTTCTGGGGCGAGATTGATCCCTTCTATGGGAACATCAGCGCGTTCTGGGGCAATATCAGCGCATTCGAAGGCGACATTGGTCCATTTTGGGGCAATATTAGCGCCTTCTGGGGCGAGATCGGTCCTTTCTGGGGCAATATCAGCGCTTTCTGGGGCAATATCTCCGCCTTTACCGAGGCGGATTTTGTCAAACTTGCTTCAGATCTCGATACCCTTTTCGCGGAAGCCGACGCGGTGTTCGGTCCGGCGATCGAGGCCGCCACCGGCCAGTCCATAGAAGAGGCCTTCCTGGCTGAGCTGAAGGCGCGCTACGGCATCGATACCTCCGATCCGCACGCGTTGGCCGAACTCGATGCCGAAGAGCGCTCCGCCTTCTTCCTGGAATTCTATGACTCCTTGATGGGCTACACCGGCGCGGACCGGGTTGATCACTGGATGCCGGCCATCGGCTGGACGCCGGCGCTGGCTCAGCGTGTGGGCGGAGCGTCAGGGGTCACCGTGGGCATCGTGGACTTCAGTCTGCCTTACGGAATGCCAGGCCTGAGAGGCTCGGCAAACAACACCAACCAGTATCTTGATTTCAATCATGGCATTGCAGTGGCTGAGCTCATTGGCGCGGACATGGACGGCCAAGGCCTTATGGGCGTCGCGCCGAATGCCGCACTGCGAGTTGAAAACCCCTTTGACGAAACGCTGACAGCAAACTGGGCCGACGTTCGGCGTAGTCTGGATCGGCTATTGCCCCAGTCGGATATCGTCAATCTGTCTCTTGGCGTTCCTGGATCTGCATTCAGCAGCGCGTGGGCGGACGTGTTTTCTCATCGCAAGATCGCACGTCATGCCTCCGACACCCTGTTCGTCTTCGCCGCGGGCAATGACGGCGTCGTGCAGACGGCGGATGTTGACTGGAGCAGTGTCGGCGAGGTTGAGAACCTGCTGATCGTGGGCTCGGTCAATCCAGCTGGCGAAATCTCCTCCTTCTCCAACCGGCCCGGCGAGGCCTGCCTGACCACGGGCGGGACCTGCCAGGAGGGCCATCGCCTGATGGACCGCTTCCTGGTCGCGCCGGGCGAGCTGATCCTGGTTCCCGATGGGGAAGGCGGCGTGGTGCGCATGTCCGGCACCTCCTTCGCAGCCCCGCTGGTCTCCGGCGCCGCGGCGCTGGTGCTCGGCCGCTGGAACTGGCTGGAGCCCGGCGACGTCGCCGAGGTCCTGCTGCGTTCGGCTCGTGATCTGGGCGAGCCCGGCGTCGACCCGGTCTATGGCTGGGGTCTGCTCGACGTCGAGGCCTCATTCCGGCCGTTCGACCTGTCGAACCTCTATCATATGGGCGGCGACGGCAGGTCCGGCGGCCAGGGCGAATACGGCTTCGTCAATGGTCAGGTGCTGGCCAACGTAGACGGTGAATACGTCACTCTTTACGAGGACTTCCGCGATACGCGGCGCGACTTCCAAGTGAGCGTGGACGATATCAATTTCGGCGCGGACGACAATGCAGCGACCAATGACGGCGCTCAGCAGTACATCGAAGAGCAGAACCGCGGAAACCGAGGCAACCAGAACCGGGGCAACGGAAACGGTAGGAAGAAGTTCAGCTTCGCCGCTGACAGCACCCATGTCATCGCCCGCTCCGGAGACGTCACTGTGACCAGCTTCGCTTCGCGTCTGGACATGGGTGAGAGGGCCACGGACGGCGACCTGCTGTTCCAGGCCGGATTCGCGATCGAGAACGCGGTGACCGGCGCGGCTCTGCGCTTCGGCCATGGCGAAGGCGCTCTGGCCTTCTCGTCGGGAACCGGTTTCGGTCTGTCCAGCGACCATCGCCCGGCCACGGGCGGGGTCAACCCGGTGCTTGGCTTCGCCTCTGGCGGCGCCTATGCGGCCGGCGAGATGGCGCTGACGGACCGGTTGGGTCTGGCCGTCATGATGACGGCCAAGCGTGACGGCTATCGCTTCGCCAACCCGATCACCGGAGAAAGCACCGAGCTGTTCACGACGCTGGACGCCTACTCGGCGGGCGCTGTGGCCGCCGAGCTGCGCGGCCGCGTCAGTGACCGGGTCTCGCTGAGCGCGGGCTATACCCGCCTTGACGAGGCCGAAGCGCTGCTGGGCGCTCAGGGTCTTGGCGATTTCGCCTTCGCCGACGCCGTCACCGACGCGGTGACGTTCGGCGCCGAGGTCGAGCTGCCCTTCGCGCTGTCGCTGGCCGGTTCGGCCACGATGGGCCGCACCCGGGCCGGGGGCGAGACCCGCTCGGCGCTGCGCCTGAGCGAGGCGATCCTGTCGACCGCCTTCCAGGTCAGCGTGCAGCGGGCCGGCGTGTTCGGCGAAGCCGACGCCCTGCGCTTCAGCCTGATCCAGCCGCTCCATGCGGAGAGCGGGGCGATCGACTACACCGCCAGCGTGGTGACGGATCGCTCGACCGGAGCGCTGGAGTCCGAGACCCGGCGCTGGGCGCTCTCGGGCGAGCGTGATCTCGCCGCCGAGCTGCTCTATGCCGCGCCGCTGCTCGACGGGCGGGCGGGAGTCAGCCTCTACACCCGCGTCGAGGCGCCTGAAGCGCGCTTCGCCGGCGGGGAGGCCGAAGTCGCGGGCGGCTGGCGGATAGACCTGGACTTCTGAACCAGAAGGGCCAGTCGCGACCCCCGACGAGGACCCGTCCGCAATGCGTCGGGCGGGTCCTTTCGTCACCATCGAGCGCCACAGATGGAGAAAAAGGGGCATGTTTGTATCTACAAATTAATTCGATCGCCCCATTTCGGAACAGTAATGAAGCCTAGTCATGCTCCTGCTCGTTTTGAGGGGGAGCTGACATGCGTCGAATCCATTTTTTTGCGGCCGCCTTGTTGTGCGCATCCAGCCTGTCGCTGTCACAGCAGCAAATCGCAAATGCTCAGACCTCAAGCTATTCAGCGCAAATCGAGGTCGCCCAAGGCGCCATGATGCGTGACCCCAGCGCCGCCCTGGAAGCCGCGCAACAAGCTGCACAAAGTCTAGCTGACGAAACGCCGGACGGGGATCTTGCCGAGATGTGGGCGAGATCGGAATGGCTACAGGCAGAGGCCCTATACCGGCTGGGCCGATCAGCCGAAGCTGCGCCAATCGCAGATGCAGCATTGGCGCGCCTCGGCAACACCAATCCGCCAACAGCGCTTCTAGCAGACCTGCAGGTCGCGCGTGGCCGAATCGCCACGGCATTGGGCGACTTCGAAACAGCATTCGTCAGCTTCATTCAAGGATACGATGTCTTCTTGGGTTTGGACGCGCCCCGCAAACAAGCCCTCGTCCTCCTCGAGATTGGCACAATCTATTTCAAGGCTAATCAGCATAGCCGGGCCTTGGAATATGCCGACGACGCCATAGGGCGCTTCTCTGACCCAATGATAAGTTTGGCGGCTCAGAACAACCGAGCGAATGCGCTGCGTGAACTTGGACGGCATAGTGACGCGGTACAGGCTTACGAGCAGGCCCTAGAGGAAGCGGAAGTTTTGGGCAGCCCCGTGCTGGAAGCCCGCATCCTTAACAATATCGCCGCTCTGCACGTGAATTTCGGCGACTTTGACGCCGCCGAGGCCGCGCTTGCCGAGGCGGACGCCCGCGTTGAAGGCATGGGTTCGGGAGAATGGTCGCGCTTCCTGGACGGCGTGCGCGGCCAGATCGCGCTGGCCCGGGGCGAGCCGGCGCTGGCGCGCAGCTATCTGGAGCGCACGTTCGAAGGCGTTCCGCTGGACGCCTCGTCGCAGAACTTCGTCGAATTCCATGAAGCCGCTGTGCGGGCCTACGCCGGGCTCGGCCAGTACCGCGCCGCCCTGGATCACCTGTTCGCGTTCAAGCGTCTGGACGACGAGGCGCGCAATGTCGCCGCCTCCGCCAACTCCGCTCTGCTCGGCGCTGAGTTCGAGTTCGCCGAGCAGGACCTGCAGATCCAGCAACTGCGCGCTGAGCGCCTGGAGCAGGATCTGTTGCTTGCAAGCGAGCGTGCACGCGGCAACACCATGGCTCTACTTGCCGTCATCGCCCTGATCGTCGCGGTGCTCATTGCAGGTTTCGTGCGTTATCGCACCGAAACGGCACGCAAGCGAGCGCTGGCCAAGATCCTTTACTTTGACGCGGAGACCGGACTGCTTTCCCGCGCAGGCTTGGTTGAACGAATTTGGCGCTCTGACCTAAAGGCAGTTCAAGCCGCAATAATGACTTTCGAGATCGAAAGCTTCACTCAATTTCAGTCAGCGTTCGGCTTCTCGGCCGCGATCGAGTTGAAAACGCAACTAGCCGATCGGCTTTCTCGCTCAAATGGCGTTCATTTTGTCGCCGTCGTTGGGCCAGGGCTTCTTTCAATATGCTTCGCCATACCTGCGGCAAAGCAGCAGCCAGCCAGCGTGCTTTCTCAGTACGCCTTGGGCCTCAAGCAGCAGCTTCAGAAGCCCGTGAAGATCCATGGAACCGAGGTGGAGATTGTTGCGGGCTGTGGCATCGGACAAATATCGCTTGAAGAGACCGATCGAGAGATTATCGAGAGCTCAATAAAAAATTCGATCGTGGCGATTACACAGTCGGACAATACAAAATCTACCCCCGCAATTTTCAACGAATCTATCTCAAGCGATTTCAGCAGAAATATTACTATTGTATCAGAATTTAGAAATGCTGCTACGAGTGGACATGTAAAAATGCATTATCAGGGCAAGATGGATCTTCATTCAAGAAAAATTACAAGCGCTGAAGCTCTAATGCGCTGGAATGATCCAGAGATGGGCTATGTTTCCCCTGACCGCTATATACCAGTCTTGGAGCGCGCAGGCAAAATCCGTCATCTTACCCAATGGTCTATTGAGTCAGTAATCGCTGATCAGGATCGCTTTTCCGACGCTGGGCAACCAACGCCTGTAGCCGTAAACGTCTCGGCCTGCCTCCTTGGAGACAAGGCTTTCTCTGAGTATGCTCTTCAAGCGGCTCGGTTATCGTGTTCAGGTCTCATCTTCGAAATTACTGAGACTGGGATGATGGAGGATATTCAGAGCTCCATGGAAACGCTGTCCGCATGGAAGCGTGCCGGAATTAAGATTTCGATCGACGATTACGGATCGGGCCAGTCCTCATTAGCCTATATCAAAAACATACCGGCTTCAGAATTGAAGCTGGATCGCTTTTTCGTTGATTGTATATCGACGTCCGAACGCGACAGACACATGGTTAAGTCGACAGTGGACCTCGCCCACTCTCTTGGAATGACGCTGACGGCCGAAGGTGTCGAAGATGACGAGACCACAGAGATCCTGCGGGGTATCGGATGCGACACCGTTCAGGGCTTTGGAGTTCACCGACCTGCGAGCGCTGCCGACTTCATCGAATTCATGAAGCAGTCTGACGCCAAAGACAAAAGCAATGTCATTTGGATTTAGCGTCTAATTCTAATGACCGTTGGTGACTGACCGCATCTCGCACCAAGCATGCCGCCCAGAGGCTTACCATCTCTGGGCGGCGACTGGTTGCTAAAACCCGTCGGGCAAGTTGCTGATTGAGGCGGAGTTGCCGATTGCGGCCGCTGTGAGGCTCACCGAGCCGGTCACATCGTGGAGATGGATGTTGGCCGTCGCCCCGGTATAGGCTCGATTGAGCTGGGTGCTGTTTACGCCGAGCGCGGCCGTAGCTGGCAGCGTTGAGACGCTCAGGGAGTTGGAGATCGCCGCAGTGGTCGAGGTGAAGTCGCCTTCAAGGGCGTTGATTTCCACATTAGAGAACGCTTGGGGATCATAGCCGGCAAACTGCCAGGTATTGATCTGCACAGTGTCAGCGCCCTCAACGTCGAATGACGCAGAATTGCCGAGCGCAGCTGACGTGAGTTCGACCGCGCCAACCACGTCGTTCAGGTCCGCATTAAGCGTCGAGCGCGAGTCGCCACGAAAGAACTGGCGGCTGTTCGCAGACCAGTCGTCGAAGCCGCCGACTGCATCAATTTGATCCAGATTTCCCAGCTCCCCCTCACAAGCGCCTTCGTTGGCCGGGTCACATGAGTTCAGATCCCCAATGTTCTCGTCAGCTCCGCCGACCGCCAGATCACCGCGCACGTTCACGCTTAATGAGTTGGCGATCGATGCGGCCGTTGCCGATACCGCAACATCACCAGCACTGGGAGCGATGATACTGCCGCCTTCGATCATCATGTCCGAATAGAAGCGCCCCCAATGCGTAAACTGGGTGTTGCTTACCTGTGACGCACCACCGTCGCCCTCAAACGCGTCGATGGAGATGGAGGCGGAGTTGCCGATGGCTGCGGTTGTCGCTTCCAGCGAACCCGCCGTGTCGCTGATGTCCACATACATGTCAGCGGTCGCATTCCGCCAGCTGTCCTGAAAATTGCTGACATTCGCGGATCCACCGAGTTCGGCGGAGAACGAGTTGCCGATTGCGGCTGCGGTCATGCTGACGCCTTCGGTGACGTTTCGCACATGGCCGTTCAGCTCGGCGCGGGTTTCAGCCCAGGTGCGCTGCTCGTTGCGGACCTGGTTTTCCTGTTGGGCCAGGGCCGGCGCCGCAACAGCGCAGGCGGCGGCCCCGGCAAGCAGGATGCTCATTTGCTTTTTCATGACGATCTCCTTGGTTCATGTCATCGCCGCCGGACATGGCGACCCCCTCCACGCCGCAAGAACCAGGCGCACAAAATCGAGCGTTTCGCATTTACCGTTTCAGGCCGATCGGGCATCGGAGCAGCCCAGTCAGGACGCAAACACCCCATTAAACATCGTTAATTTTGTAGATACAAAATAAATATAGATCGTCCCCAAACAGGGCATGCATGTCCTTTTTTGGGATCGAGTTTCTGTTATATAGTAAACTAATTGTTACATTTAATGATGCGATGCGCATTTTCAATTCAAATGGCCGATTTCGCCATCATAACATTCAAACCACAATGCATGGCACATCAATTGCGCTGGTCTGTCCTAGATGTCCCAAAATCAACAAGGGACGGTTGGAGACAGTCCGATGGGCACAGGCAATCGCATTCTGAGCGCGGTGTTCGCAGCTTTCGCAGCCAGCGCGCTCAGCGCAGCAGCGCAAGCTGAGCAACCCCGGCCAGGCTGGAGCGAGCCCTATGGCTGGTCCAGCCGCCAGGCGGCTGAGCCCTACCGGCCTGAAAGCCGGGACGCAGCCGGCAACCGCATCCTCTACAACGGCCGGCCCGTATCGCTGCCCAGCGGGCAGGCGGGGCCATCCAGCCGCGCCGCCAGCTTCAACAGCGGCGTAAGCAGTCTGGGCCCCAGCACTCTGTCTCGCACCACGCTGACCGCCGCCGCGATCGGCAACAGCGTCGACATCCGCAATGTCCGCAACAGCACCATCATCATCAATCAGCACAATACCGGGCGCCAGAGCGCCACGGTGAACCGTGGAGGATAAGTCATGACCCCTCGCATGCTCCTCGCAACCACAGCGCTTTGCCTTGCAAGCCTGTCCGCATGCGCGACATCTCAGACCCAACGCCCGGAACCGGTGACGCCGCTGCGCGGCCCACAGGAGGCCGTGGTGGAGACAGACTACAGCGCCGCGCTGCTATGCCTGGGGCGCTATGTCGGCGCTCAGCCCTTCCCTGCTCCGAGGATCGCGATCGGCCATATCAGCGACATGACTGGCGCAACAGACTACTTTAACGGAGCCCGCGTCACTCAAGGCGCGTCGCTGATGGCGATGACCGCCCTTGCCGATGCAGGCGTTCGCGTGGTCGAGCGCTTCGACATGGGCGTGATCCAGGCTGAGATGAATTACGCTCAGACTGGGCTTGTGCGCGACTCCGACACGCAGCTCCGCGAACTCAGCCCCGGCATGCTCCAGGGGGTCGATCTCTACATCGTGGGCGGCCTGACCGAGTTCAATCCCAACATCCGCTCGCGCGGAAGCGACCTTTATGGCGCCGATGAGCGCGCAACCGGCGCGGCGGCCTCGATCGGACTGAACACGCAGACGATCGACGTTGCGATGGATCTGCGGCTCGTCGATGCGACTTCCAGCGAAGTGCTGGCCGTGCGCGCCCTGCGCAAGCAGATCATCGGTCGGGAGATCGAACTTGGCGTGTTCGAGTTCATGTCAGGCGGCGTTGTCGATATCGCAGCAGGTCAGCGCGCCCTCGAACCTGTGCAGACCGCCGTACGCACCATGATCGATCGGGCGATCTTCGAGTTCGTGGGGTCGCTCTATAACCTTCCCGCGCATGTATGCCTGGATGGTCGAGAGGCCCCCGTACAAAGCGCCCCCACCCCAGCTCGAGGCAGACTGATCGAGCCACAGAACCAACCCTCGCAAACCATGCCAAGCGAAACCCCGCAAGCCCCCAACCATCGCCCCGCGCAACAAGCGCCAAATGCAATGCGGGGCCCAGCCGCCGCGAACGAAGTCGGGATGCATCTCGGGTCATTCAGGACTGAAGGGCATGCGCAACTCCGGTGGCATGAGCTACAGATGAGACACCCCGAAGCGCTTGAAGATCTACAACAACTTGTCGTGCCCGCTCAGATAACCGGTCAAGGTCAAGTCTACGGCCTCCTAGCCGGACCATTTTATTCAATGGAATCCGCAGAGCGTCGGTGCGAGGAATTGAACGCACGGAGCCAGTACTGCCGCGCCACGCGCTTAACGCCTTAAAGGCGCGGGCTGGCAGCTGTCATCTCGGTAGCCATATAAGGCCGCACCTTGCCGCGGGAAGGACGCAGAGGCGATATGTCCTCGACAAGGAGCCGCAACGCGGCGCCGAGATCAGGCTTACCTGGTCACGGCCAACGATGTCAGGATGACGAACGTCGTTTATGACCCGCTCTGCGCCTGCCGCCGCTTGCGGACCCTCACCGTAAACGGTGCTTACACTCGCTACGTCCAAGCCCTCATGACCCGCGAGCGGTTCACCAGTGCCGACGTCGGTGGCGTGCTTCAGCGAATTGGCGGCAGCCACTGGCATCCCAAGTCCGTCCGGGTCGATCAGGGGCCTGAGTTCATCACGCGTGACCTGGACCTTTGAGCCTATACGAACCGAGTGGTGCGCAGCCTCCCACGGCCCGGATCCGGGGGCCTGGGTCAAAAGTGACCCGAGAGGCTCAGGCGCCCCTCGGGTCCAGTCGTGGATATGAAGACTGCAGAGCCGACGGGTTCGGCCTGCATTTTGAGTTTCTAACGCTATCATCGTACCGACTGAATAACTGCGCTACAAAATCAATGTGACGCTACAACCGAGACCCCCAGCAAACCACCGCTGATCGTTTATCCGATTCCGGAAAACAGTGTCAAATATTGCCCTTCTTTCATTCAACTTGATTTTGAAAGAATTTTATCAACCTCAGAAAAGTCAATTGGCTTCTTTAGGACTCCGTAGAAGCCCGCCGCCTTATACTCTTCCAATTGCTGCTGCATCACATTCGCAGTGGCCGCGTAAATTGGACGTTCGGGCATACCATGCACCTGTTCGAATTGGCGAATTTGGCGACAGACCTCAATGCCGTCCAGAAGCGGCATCCTTATATCTAAAAACACGAGATCAGGATTGTGCTCACGATACAAACGCAACGCTTGAAGTCCATCATTCGCCAACAGCACTCGCGCCTTCTTCATGCGCAGGTACTCTCCAAAAACAAACCTGTTTGTAGGGTCATCCTCCGCCAACAAAGCACAGGGCCCAGTGTCGCGTCGCGGGAACTTTCGACGCTTATGAAGCCTCGAACCTCCTCGCGGCGCAGATTGATTTGCAGCCGGATCGAGTGGCAGACGGACTTTGAATTCCGTTCCCCTTCCAACTTCACTCTCGACCTGAATTTCACCCCCCATCGCCTGAACGATCGTCGAAACTACCGAAAGCCCAAGCCCAACACCGTCGATGGACGCCCCCTCTTTGGCATGCACCTGGACGAAAGGCTCAAAAATATGCTGCATCTTGTCAGGCTCAATCCCGATACCGGTGTCCTTGACCATGATTTCCACCCCTGGCTCGCTCAGTCCTTTTCCGGAACCACCCGTGTCAGCAAGTTCCCTTATGGAGATCCAAATAAAACCACTTCTTGTATACTTAATCGCGTTCCCAACCAAGTTTGATATAACTTGATAGATTCTAGCTTTATCGCCGATATATGACGCGTGTATAATATTTTTTACAATAGACACTCCATCATCAATCGCAATCGACGCAATTTGACGATCAAGTAATTCTTCTATTTCATAAAAATTGAAATCTAAGCGCTCTAAGTCAACCGTCTTGCTTTCGATCTTTGATAGATCAATTATGTCATCAACGATTCGCTTCAGTAAATATCCACTCTCTGATATTTGTTTAGATAATTCGATTGATTTTGCGTCGGGCGCCGATAGTTCCAAAATTTTGGCGAGCCCAAGAATACCATTTAACGGGTTGCGTATTTCGTGTGACACATCTGCTATTAATTTTGATTTAGCGGCACTCAGGGTTTCCGCACGATCACGTTCTGACTGATAAAATCCAGCCAGCTTGAGTGCGTCTGAACGAAGCTCATCATTGAGTGCGCTCACCACGAACAACTCAGCGGTACAGTCAACGGGGCTAAAATCATCAAACGAATACTGATCGACCGAATCATTCTCCAATATATGGCACGCTAGAACTGCAATGCCTTTATTTTGAAGGGATACAAAACCTCTCATTTTTATATTCGGATCTTTAACAGCCTTCAAATTTATAATATTGCCGTCACGTAGCGCTGAATTACGTGGATTCACCCCTTCTCCTACGGGGCGGAACCAATCAAATACATGGAGTCCAAGAGGAGCACGACCGAAACGCCGGCTCAGAGAGGGTCCTAGACTTGATATTATACCTTGGTTATCCGTGATGAAGTAAGCAGGGAATAGGCGACCAACTGTGTCGCTCGATAAACGGATAACGTTTGATAGAGACATTGTTATGATAAAATTATATTGATTTCGAAAATATGAGAGCCAGATTTATTATCATACGAGACCGTACCGTCGAGCTCGAAGTGGTCTAACAAACCGGCTAGCAGACCCGATACGAACTCCGAAAGCCCCTCTCTCGGTGATATGTATTCGACAATGAAGTTATTTTCTTCCGATCTTATAAGATCAAATTTTGGTAATGTCGCATTCGGCATCGAGATAGATAGCGATTCGTGCATCCTGTTTATGTTCGACAGAAAATCAGTGAGATTTCGCCCGGCCATTGACAGTATTTTTGAATATTGCGTTTTGGATACATGTTGAACCCAATAACGACCGAATAAATTTAAGAGACGGTCGTGCTCCAAATTCATTTCACTGGCTACGGCATCTATAAGCGCATAGGTATGACCGTCATCGTAATGATAACCGCTGATGAAATGCTCTTCCGTTAAGCCACTGTTTCTAATTATATCATCCCAGCCGTCGGCCCCGAGCGCCTCTGTCGCCATCTGCCTGGCGGCAACATGAATCATTCCATACATGGCTATATGCGTTCCGAAACGCAGCCTCGCGGGCAATAAGATTTTATTTGTACTCTCGCATTTTCGGTATCAGTGATTTCAAATTCGAGGCTGCGGGCTGCCAGATCCATAATGTCATTTGTCGTGCGGGCGCTGGTCGCTTGATGGAACGGAGGCTTAGCGGGAGGTGCAATTGTACAGTCACAGGCTGAACCTGCATGAATTCTCTTGAGCGTCCCAGTCTTGGACCAATCGACATCCTAGTGCCAGGCCCTGACACTGACGGGGCAATAAGCTATCAGGGCAAGGTGCCCTCTTGGCTGCTATAATCGCCTGCGAGGACTCATTGGAATTTGTTCCTATCAGGCACCCTCGCATGTGAGCAGCTTTAACCCAGCATGGACGCCGTCTCGGGCGCGAATATGGTTTTCTCGGCTTAGCTGCGTTGTCAGCATTCCTATAGGTCTCTTCGCTATTTTCAGCGCCTTGGAGCCACGCCACGTCAGCAGCCTAGCATTCAGCCAGCCCGACTGCCTTTGGCCGAGATTTGGTAAAGTGGAACCAGCTCGCCAATTATTGAGCGTTGGCGTTACCTGGAAGCGATCTTACGCATCACGGGGTCGGCTGCGGATCGGGGCGCCCTCATCCAACGGATTTCGGTTTCGCCTGCCGTGACCGTTGTGAGCTGTGTTACGACGCTCTTACCGAAAGCCTCTGACGCGTTCGTTAGGTCGTATGGCAGTTCGAGGTCGATGGACAATTCATCACAACCGACTTCGAGGTCCCGCGCCAATCGGACAGCAGCCGCCTCGGACATCGGGCACCCGAACATGCATGAGCGCATCAAGAGGGAGACGTGGCCATCAGCCTGAGGATTGAGGAGCAGCATTATGTCCAGGTCGGGCTTCGCAAGTTGGGCGCTAATTTCGCCGAGGATAGCGGATACCGCGGTACCTCCGAGCTGAATTTGCAAGTGCTCCTCATCAAGCCAGACCGTCGCGCCTGACGCGCCCTGCGCGTTTGAGATGCTCAACTCTGATCGAGCATTCAAAAACTTTATGTGCATTTCGTTCATGATCAGATCTTCCCTGAATCTCCGACCGTCATGGTTAGTAAAACCGGCAAAAGAAGTACTTGCTTTGGTCGCAAAAAATTTGTCGCGGTAACTTCTATTGAGACAAGCGTTATCGGGGCGCACACAAATTTGCCGGGCCCTTTCGCGCCCCGATCGGCAAAACGGCCTCGCCAATCGCATCCATGCCTTACAGAGAAGGCGAGGTCTCGACTCCCGACTCGATCAGGGCTGAATGGCTCAGGGGCCTTATTCAACACGGTCTTTGAGGCTGTTGTATCCCAAGAAATTTTATGGGGCCCGGCTAACGCACCGTCCAGTGATGAGGCTTTCAAATGGAAGGCTTAGAATGCGCGACTTCAGAATGAGGTCTGACAATGGTGGACATATCTGCCTATGCACCGTCGCTCTCCGCAGTGGGAGCCGCGCGAACAGCCACCGCTTCAGCGGACAAAGTCGCCACCGGCTATGGTGAGCGACCGACCTTTCGTGATGATGCTGTAACTGCCGGTTCGGCAACACGAGCCATGACCAGCAAGATCAGCCGGCTCAACGATGTACGCGCGCTAGAGCGCATTGAAGGCAATCTGGATGTCACCCTCGCCGCGACAGATGGGATCAATGACCTCCTCAGCGAGATGATGTCTGTGGCTGCGAATCTGCAGGATCAAAGCTTGTCCGCCGAAATGCGCACCAGCCTCATCGGTGAGTTCGACAAGCTTGGCGCTCGCATCGATGAACTGACCGAAATGGCCAGCTTAGGTGGCCGAAACCTCATCAATCCCGATGCGTCACAAATCTCAGGTGATTTGGAGCTGCCCGATGGTCAGGTGGTGGAGGCAAAGGACCTACGTCTGAATAAAGGGCGAATTCTCTCGATTGGGGCGGTCCAAGAGAGCCTCCAGTACACAATCGCGTTTAATGGTAGCACTGCGGTAGAGACGCATAATGGCGCCGCCCCAATGCCCGCTCCAACGACTGCAGGGTATCCACCGGTATACGGAGAAGGACCGACCGGAAGCCAAGCGCTAAATGGCAATGGCCGAGTACAATACCTACTCGATGGGCCAAATGCCGCCACAAATGAAATCACGATTAGCATGTCCTTGAAGCAAGGGCTTCATGGCCTGAACAATGCGCTCCAATTTACGAATAACACCGATCAAATTGAAGCCCACTTTCACAATCAAAGATTGTTTATTAGGCACAATGGTGTTGGAATACAGAATATTGCAACTGGGTTGGACTGGTTTCGATTTTCAATGTCTATTGATGAATCGGGCTCCGCTTCCGTTTATAAAGATGGCGAGGTTTTCGCGAACTTTATGTTAACCAACCCAATTGGTGGTGATGACTTCAACCCAAAGCGAATTTGGTTCGAAGGAAATGGTGCACAGGATGACGTGTCCATCCATTCTGTCGCCCTGTCCAAAGCGGAGATAGAGCAAGCTGATAGATGGTCCGCTATCGGGGTGCAAAACTGGAGCAATTGGCGAGACTCTGGGCGATGGGACTTGGTTGGTGTCGACCTACAACAGTCCGTCAAAAGCCTCGCAGCCGTTGAAGCATCGATCGGCGGCGCGGCCCGGACAGCTGAACTCAAAGCCCAGATTCAGCAGCGCATGGTGGACGCCATCGATAGCGCCGCTGCGCGACTGGTGAACAAGGATATCGATCGCCTGGGTTCGCTGCGGGCGGCCGGCGCGGTGCGCGAACAGCTCGCCCAGGCCATGATGCAAAGTCAGACCACCACCCTGTCAGCTCAAACCAGCCTGTTCTCGAATGCCCTTGGCCTTTTTGACTCCATGAATATCGGTGGCTTCCGCCCCATGGGACTTGAAACGGCAGGAGCACGTGGCGGGCTGTAGCGCTCATTGAGGCCACACATCTCTTTTGTATTCCAATAAATTTTGGCCGGTTCAGCTAATCCACGGTCCATCGATCGGGCTTATCGGTTGTAAGCTTAGAAGTGCGTGACTTCAGAACGAGGTCTTACCATGGTGGATATATCCGCCTACGCACCGTCCCTTGCAGCAGTGGGAGCGGCGCGCACAGACACCGCTTCAGCGGTCAAAGTCGCCACCAGCTATGGTGAGCGGCCAACCTTTCGTGATGATGCCGTAACGGCTGCTTCGGCAACGCGAGCCATGACCAGCAAGATCAGCCGGCTCAACGAAATGCGTGCACTTGGACGCGTTGATGGCTTACTGGATGTCACGCTTGCCGCGACAGACGCCATCGTCGACACCCTGACCGAAATGAAAACGCTTGCAGCGCGTCTACAGGACCAGAGCCTGTCAGACGACATGCGAGCGACACTCTCCAATGAGTACAACAAGCTGCTGCCCCGCATCGATGAATTGACCGAAATGGCCAGCTTCGGCGGCCGAAACCTCATCAATCCCGATGCGTCACAAATCTCAGGTGATCTAGAACTGCCAGATGGCCAAGTGGTGGAAGCAAGGGATTTGAGGAACGGGCAAGGACAGATTCTTGCGCTTACGGGCAACAGTGAAAGCGAGGCTGGAGGCAATGATTCAGAGGTTCTGGCCCCGTTTATCGATGATCTCAGCGGCGCTTTTGCATTTGAGGGCGATTTAAATCAGGTCGGTATCGGTAAAGACACCCTCTCACCTGTAACCATTGGTCCATATTCTTTCTCCAATGGAGGATTAGAGACGGCTGGGGGCGTGTTTATCGCTTCACCCGCTTACGCCGCTCAGACGACCTTCCTCAATATAAATGCGCTAAGCGGCGGAGACGTAGCAGAGCTCACTTTCGGCAGTGACACCATCACCATTAGTATTGGTGGTTCTGGTGCTGGCCCGTCTCTCAACGTTGATGCAGAGCTCGCAGGAGAGATTTTTTCAGGCGGTTTGGGTAATCTAGCTGGATCATCCTCAGGAGTGCTTGGGATCACATACCAAGCCGCTCCGGGAGAAACGGCCGTGAGAGTTTATGTTAGCCCAAGCAGCGGCGTGGAGTTCAAAGGCCCGGGACAGTTGCCCCAAGGACATAGCTCCAATGGCTTAACCCTGCAAAGCGCAGCGCGTTTCAATGACGTTGCGATATATGAAGGGAGCATGAGCCAACCCGAGGTGGCTGCCGTTATGGCCAGCATGGCTTCAGGGGTTGAGAACTGGGTATCTGGCTCAGGTGGTGGAAGTGGAGGCGGAAGCTTTGAATGGGATGCGGTGAATGCCGCCCTAGACGTTTCCCTATCGAATGTTCTGGCCGCACAAGCCGAGTATGGCGGCGCAGCCCGTACAGCTGAACTCAAGTCTCAGATCCAGCAACGCATGGTGGACGCCATCGACAGCGCAACGGCGCGACTGGTCAATCGAGACATCGATCGGCTTGGCGCATTGCGGGCTGCAGGTGAAGTGCGCGAGCAGCTCGCTCAGGCCATGATGCAAAGCCAGACGACCACCCTGTCAGCACAAACCAGCTTGTTCTCCAATGCCCTTGGCCTCTTTGACTCCATGAATATCGGTGGCTTCCGCCCCATAGGACTTGAAACGGCAGGAGCACGTGGCGGGCTGTAGCGCTCATTGAGGCTACACATCCCTTTTGTATCCCAATAAAATTTGCCGAGTCCGGCTGACGCGGTGTCAAGCCACTGGGCCTATCCGTTACGGGTTACGGTGCACTTCAGTGCGCCCGGGTTTTGGAACGGAGTCCGGTGATGGTGGACATATCCGCCTATGCACCGCCGCTCTCTGCAGTGGGGGCGGCTCGAACAGCCACCGCTTCAGCGGTCAATGTCGCCACAAGCTATGGTGAGCGCCCGTCATTCCGTGATGACGCCGTGACCGCCAGCGCCGCAACCCGGGCCATGAGCAGCAAGACCAGCCGGCTCAACGACGTGCGTGCACTTGAACGCGTTGATGGATTGCTGGATGTCACGCTGGCAACAACAGATGCCATTGTCGACACCCTGACTGAAATGAAAACGCTTGCAGTCCGCCTGCAGGACCAGAGCCTGTCAGACGACATGCGAGCGACCCTCACTCATGAGTACAACAAGCTCCTGCCCCGTATTGATGAGCTGACCGAAGTGGCCAGCTTCGGCGGCCGCAACCTTATCAATCCCGCGGCCGCACAAATCTCAGGCGATCTGGAACTGCCCGGTGGCCAAATGGTGGAAGCAAGGGATTTGCGGTCCGGCCGGGGCGTCGTGGAGGCTCTTGATCCCCCGATCAAAGCTGAAGCAGATGAGCTCATGGCTGCGTTCGCCCTCGACGGATCGCTCGCGCCGCAGCCCTTCGGGGCCGGGGGCATGACCTCGAACATGGCGCGGGGAGGAAGCAGCAGCTTCGAGTACATCACCCGGGAGCGGGGCGATCTCGCCATGAAAAAAAATGGCACCTATCACGACCTGAAATTCACTCCGAAAGCCGCATCAGGCTTCATGGGATCATTCAAGGCCCACGCTCAGGGAAGCCTTTTCCAATACGACTATGGCGGCCAGAGGATTGTCTTCAGCCTCAATTTGAATGACGAGCTCGAAGTGCTCCGAAATGGTGCTTCTATTGCTGCAACGCAAATCGATGTTGGTGAATGGAACCAGATCGGATTGGTTAATCTTCCGTCCGGTGACCTGTCAGTTTACCTCAACGGGCATCGCATCACCGCGTTTTCGTACACCCCACCCTCCACGCCGACGACAATCAGCCTTCTGATGCACGCTGGGGCGACCTATGACGATGTGGCGGTCTATGGAAGTGATACTGCGGAAACCTGGGATGATACGACAATCCCGGGAGTTATGGCCGCCGCGCGCGCGGGCATCCACAACTGGAGCGAAGACCGTCCGACAGCCAGCAGTTGGGCCTCGGTCGCTGAGCGGGTTTCCGCCTCCTTATCGAACGTCCAAGCTGTGCAGGCTTCGATTGGCGGCGCTGCCCGGACAGCGGAGCTGAAAGCGGAGCTTCAGCAGCGGATGGTGGATGCTATCGACACTGCTGCGGCCCGACTGGTGAACAGAGATATTGATCGCCTGGGTGCGCTGCGGGCGGCCGGCGAGGTGCGCGAGCAACTGGGTCAAGCCATGATGCAAAGCCAGACGACCACCCTGTCAGCACAAACCAGCCTGTTCTCCAATGCGCTTGGTCTCTTTGACTCTATGAATATCGGTGGCTTCCGCCCCATGGGCCTTGAAACGGCAGGAGCACGTGGCGGGCTGTAGCGCTCATTGAAGCCACACATCTCTTTTGTATTCCAATAAATTTTGGTCAGTTCAGCTAATCCGCGGTCCATCGATAGGCCTTATCTGTTGTAGGCGTAGAAGTGCGTGACTTCAGAACGAGGTCTTACCATGGTGGATATATCCGCCTACGCACCGTCCTTTGCAGCAGTTGAGGCGGCGCGCACATCCACCGCTTCAGCGGTCAATGTCGCCACCAGCTATGGTGAGCGGCCTACCTTTCGTGATGATGCTGTAACGGCTGCTTCGGCAACGCGAGCCATGACCAGCAAGATCAGCCGGCTCAACGAAATGCGTGCACTTGAACGCGTTGATGGCTTACTGGATGTCACGCTTGCCGCGACAGACACCATCGTCGACACCCTGACCGAAATGAAAACGCTTGCAGCGCGTCTACAGGACCAGAGCCTGTCAGACGACATGCGAGCGACGCTCACCAATGAGTACAGCAAGCTCTTGCCACGCATCGATGAGCTGACCGAAATGGCCAGCTTCGGCGGCCGAAACCTCATCAATCCCGATGCGTCACAAATCTCAGGTGATCTAGAACTGCCCGGTGGCCAAGTGGTGGAAGCAAAGGATTTGCGCAACTGGCAAGGACAGATTCTTGCTCTTTCAGGCGGCGGGCAGGGTGGGTCTGGAGGCGGCGGCTCAAGCGCACAGGCCCCATTTCTGGACGACCTGGCTGGAGCCTTCACCTTCGACGGAAGCTTAAGCCAGCTTGGAATAGGAACCGATTCCCTGACAGCAAATGCTCAGGGGAGCGTAAGTTTTAACTTGGCAGGTGGCGTGGGTGGAATTTTCCTGAATACGGGGTCACGCCTTGTTGTCAGCGGACCGGCCAAATCCTCTCAATCATTTTTCGCCACCATTGAATCTGGAAACTTTGGCTCTTGGGGCGGCGTCAATGTCGGCAATGATGAAGTGCGCCTCAGCGCAATTAGTGATCCGCAATACGGCACTGGTCTTCAAATCGAAACCAATATTTCCGGGCAATATAATGTTGGCACAAGATGGGGTCCAATAAATACAACTAATAATATTGCTATTACATATCAAAATTTGGCAAACCACACAACAGTAAATGTATATTTTAACGGCACGAGATACCAGATTGTTGCTCCAAGTTTGCCATTTCAGGCAAATGCATTAAGCGAATTTATATTTGAAGGCGCTCTTGAGGTGAATGATGTCGCAATTTACAACAGATCCATGAGCGGGACTGGTGTCTCGGCAATTACTACGAGCATGACCTCAGGGGTCGAAAACTGGGTGTCTGGTTCAGGTGGTGGAAGTGGAGGCGGAAGCTTTGAATGGGATTTTGAATGGGATGCGGTGCATGCCGCGTTAGATGTTTCCCTATCGAATGTTCTCGCCGCACAAGCCGATTATGGCGGCGCCGCGCGTTCAGCTGAACTCAAAGCACAGGTTCAGCAGCGCATGGTGGACGCCATCGACAGCGCAACCGCGCGACTGGTCAATCGGGACATTGATCGTCTTGGCGCATTACGGGCTGCAGGCGAGGTCCGCGAGCAACTGGCTCAGGCCATGATGCAAAGCCAGACCACCACCCTTTCAGCCCAAACCAGCTTGTTCTCGAATGCGCTTGGTCTCTTTGACGCTATGAATATCGGCGGCTTCCGCCCCATGGGGCTTGAAACGGCAGGAGCACGTGGCGGGCTGTAGCGCTCATTGAGGCCACACATCCCTTTTGTACTCCAATAAATCTTGGCCGGTTCAGCTAATCCACGGTCCATAGATCGGGCTTATCTGTTGTAAGCGTAGACGTGCGTGACTTCAGAACGAGGTCTTACCATGGTGGATATATCCGCCTACGCACCGTCCCTTGCATCAGTGGGAGCGGCGCGAACAGATACCGCTTCAGCGGTTAAAGTCGCCACCAGCTATGGTGAGCGCCCGTCATTCCGTGATGATGCTGTAACGGCCGGTTCGGCAACACGAGCCATGAGCAGTAAGATCAGCCGGCTCAACGATGTGCGCGCGCTTCAACGCGTTGATGGATTGCTGGATGTCACGCTTGCTGCGACAGATGGGATCAATGACATCCTTAGCGAGATGATGTCTTTGGCCGCGAATCTGCAGGACCAAAGCTTGTTCGCCGAGATGCGTACCAGCCTCACCAATGAACTCGATAAGCTTGAAGCTCGCATTGATGAATTGACTGAGATGGCCAGCTTCGGCGGCCGAAACCTCCTCAATCCCGATGCAGCACAAATCTCCGGCGATCTGGAACTGCCAGATGGCCAAGTGGTGGAAGCAAGGGACCTGCGTCTGAATAAAGGCACGATCCTCTCGGTTGGACTGCATGAGCGCCTTCAGTACACAATCGCGTTCGATGACAGCACTGCTGCAGAGGCCCATCATGGATTTGCCTCGCTCCCTCCACCAACGATTTTAGAAGGCCCACCGGAATATGGCGAAGGGGCTAGTGGAGGTCAAGCGCTCAAGGACAGTCGGGTAGAATACCTACTCAACGGGGCAAATGCGGCGATGAATGAAATTACTGTAAGCATGTCTCTCAAGGAGGGGCCATAAGTCTGGAAAACTCGCCCTCTACAGTCAGTGCATTACGATTCACGAATAACACTGACGATATTAAATTCCATCTTGAGCACGGACTGCTATACATTTCCCATAATGGCACTTGGTTAGAGCAAACTGCCGAGACTGGAGATGGATGGTTTCGATTTGCATTATCAATAGATCAAAACGGCTCCGCGTCGGCTTACAAGGACGGGGAAATTTTCGCCAAATTTATGTTAACCAATCCAATTGGTGGCGATGAGAGTAATACAAAGCGGATCTGGTTCGAAGGAAACGGTGTGCAGGATGACGTCTCCATCTATGCTGTTGCACTGCCCAAAGCCGAGATACAGAAAGCTGATAGATGGTCCGCTATCGGAGTGCAAAACTGGAGCAATTGGCGAGACTCAGGCCGATGGGATTTGGTTGGGGGTGATCTACAACAGTCCGTCAAAAGCCTCGCAGCCGTTGAAGCCTCGTTTGGCAGTGCTGCCCGTTCAGCTGAACTGAAATCCCAGATTCAGCAGCGCATGGTGGATGCCATTGAGAGCGCTACAGCGCGACTGGTCAATCGAGACATCGATCGTCTTGGCGCATTACGGGCTGCTGGCGAAGTGCGCGAGCAACTGGCTCAAGCCATGATGCAAAGCCAGACCACCACCCTGTCAGCTCAAACCAGCCTGTTCTCGAATGCCCTTGGCCTTTTTGACTCCATGAATATCGGTGGCTTCCGCCCCATCGGCCTTGAGACTGCCGGAGCACGTGGCGGGCTGTAGCGCCGAACCCGATTACACCTGCCTTTTGTAACCCAATAAATTTTGCCGGGCCCGGCTAACGCGGCGTCGAGCTGCGGTGCTTATCCATTACGGGCGATGGTGCGCTTGAGGGCGCCCGCGCTTTGGAACGAAGCCCGGTAATGGTGGACGTGTCCGCCTACGCACCGTCGCCTTGAGCAGTGGGAGAGAGCGCCGGCTGGCGCCCGCCGTATCGTGAGTCGAAAATGAAGTCGCAACCCAGTCTTCTCGAACGCCTGTTTGGAAAGCGTAGCACTCAGCCTGACCCTGCTTCAAAGCGCTTGCAGGATATCAAGTCGGGCAAGCGCGCCTGGATGAGCCTGGGCGAGACCAACGGCATCAAGATCAAAGTCCTTCGAGGTGAAGATGATTAGCGCCTCGTGGGGCCTCGACCTCAATGCTTAGCAATATTCTTTGCGCGTTCGGGCCGGATCTGCGCGGCAACGTAGCGGTCACATTCGCGCTGTCCGCATCAGCCCTTATGATCAGCGTCGGTGGCGCTGTCGACTTTTCGAGGTCGCTGACTATCGGGGCCGAGCTTCAGCATGCGATCGACTCAGGCGTACTCGCCGCAGCATCGCTCTCCCAGGACCGACCTGCAGAAGAGGTTGTTACGGCCTATGTCGCCGCCGGAATCGGGGATCACGATGGCGCTTACCAGAATCTCGAGGTTTCGGTCCAAAGCTCAAGCTTCTTCGACCGGCGAGAGATCGCCGTGGACGCCTCAATCCAGATCGATACGATTTTCCTTGGGGTTGTCGGCATCAACGCACTAACCATAAGCCGCTCGGCCGAGGCTATCGAGCAATCGAAGAACATTGAGATCGCCATGGTGCTGGACATTTCCTCATCCATGGGCGGCGCCCGGATCGACCAGCTTCGCTCAGCAACACTTGAGTTTCTGGATGCGGTGGCCTTTGGCGATCCAACGACATCGGTGTCGATCATTCCCTATGGCGGGACCGTCCGGATGCCAGGCCAATTCTTCAGTCTGATATTGGACGCTGACGACTTCTCACCGCCGTCATTCGATTGGACCATCCCTATTCCGGACACCGCCGCGGACTGGAATGGTTGCGTCGAACTCGATGACAACGCGGTTCGCTCAATCCCTCTTGCAGCGCACAGCTTCGGTGTTTTGCCGGACTTCACGGTCTGGAACCGCGATCATAACTGGTGCCCGCCAGACCCTCAGGTGGCCGCCCTCTTCAATACTCGAAACGAAAGCCAGCTGACCGCGCTTGCCTCCAGCCTCGACGATGATGTTCTGTCCGACGGGACCGGGACTGACATTGCGACCGGCTGGGGCGTCCGAGCGCTTGACCCTGCTTGGCGCGGCGCACTTGGCGGAGACGCCGATTTCACCGACCGGCCAGCAGATTATGATGACGAAGACACCATCAAAGCCCTAATCATAATGACTGACGGCGGCACGACCGCGCAGCTGCGGCCTGAAAGTGAGTGGGAGCCTGGCTCCGACGGTCTGCACGTAGGAGTAGGCGGGACCGAACAGCTGTATAGTCCTTGGCAAGCCCGTCAGAACTTTGACCACTTATGCACGACGGCGCGGTCTAACGGGATCCGGGTTTACACGATTGCGTTTCAGGTTCGCCAGCAGTGGCAAAGGATCGAGCTTGAAGACTGCGCAGGCGTACCGTCGCAATACTTTGAAATTGAAGACCTGAATATATCATCGGCCTTCTCTTCGATTGCTGCTGACCTCGACCGATTAAGGATATCAAGATAATTTTTTTGATTTGAAAAAATATTTCTCTAAAATTTGCGGATTCACAACCATAATCCACCTATACATTGACATGTAAATAGGGTGGAATAAATGTCGACATATTCCGTTAATATTCTAAATCTAAATAAACTTGCATCTGAAAAGTCTGCAGAGTCGAGGCGGATTATCCTAACGCAAGTTGCAGATTTATTTCTGGATCAAAAGCCCGCCTCAGGAACCAAGCTGCATACCGAGTTTGATCAAGTGATGCAGTCGCTCTGCGAGGCGGTATCCGAGCAACTGCGCGCGCAGATCGCATGCAAGCTCGCTTTTGCAACAGATGGGCCACGCGGGCTCCTCTTGATGTTGGCGACAGATGCCATCGAGGTGGCTACGCCAATCCTTCAGAATTCCGTTGCTCTGACGGATGAGGATCTGATCGAAATCGTCGGGCGCAAAGGCGCAGAGCACGCATCAGCCATCGCCGGCCGTCGAACCCTTAGCCCAGCTGTCTCAAACGCAATCGCGAAGACAGGGGATGATAGCGCCCTGGCGCGAGTGCTCACCAATGCCGGAGCCAACATTGATCGTCAGACTTTCGAGATCGCTGCGTTACGCGCAGAAGACAATCTAAGCCTTCAAGATGCGCTAGTCAGTCGCCACAATACGCCGCTGGATCTGTTAGCCGATCTGATTCCCGTCGTTGAACGGGTGGTTCGCGAGCAGATCATCGCCAGGTTTGAGAAAGTTGATGAGCGCGTGCTTGAGGCCGCAATGACCGCCTCCCACGAGCGGCTCTTGCGACGCTTCGCTGAGGAAAAAGCACTAGATGAGGCTCGACAGCGTTTATCGGCGAAGCGACTGCGACGCGCTCTCGATGGCGCCCTTCTGGTGTCTCTCCTTAAAGAGAAGTGCTTCGACGAATTTCTGATCGCATTCTCCGAGATTGCGTCCGTTACCCGTCAAACGGTCAGGCGTGCGCTCGCGCACCCAAGCCCAGATGGTGTGGCGCTGCTCTGTAAGGCCGCCGGGCTGCGCAAGTCGGAGTTTGTAACCATCGCAATACTTGGTAGACACCATTACGCTGATGCTAACGCCTTGGAACAAGACCTCGACGCTCGCTTCAGTGCGGCGAAGGCATTGGCTCGGATCTACGATGAGCTTTCGCCGGCAGCGGCGCAAAGGGCCATTCGATTTATCATGGCTCGAACCAATGTCGCCCTGGAAACGGCCCAGATTCCATTATCGGCGTGATGGCCACACTCCGTGTATCCATATGGGTAGTTCATTTTTGATGAAGCTGTCCGCTTGGGCGTGACGCCAGGTTCCATATTGCAAGAGAGGAACCAGTGCTGATCAGACGCCCCCCAGGGGGGGCAGTCTGCCAAGCAAGTAAAGAATTCGTTTATCGATCCATCAGCAATAGTCCCCAACAGGACGATTTGTGAGGCCCTGTTTGCCGAAAACTTTCCTGTGACAGTGTAATCGACATACTTGGTTATTAGCCTCAAGGTGCAGAATGTCATCACATGCTGGAGTGCGCTCGCTGTCGCGGGCCCGTTTGTTTGGTTCCACCGCGAGGGTGTTGGATTTGCCTCGCTTGATCGAGCGTTATCACCAACAGCCTGGAACTACCGGCGCCGCAAGGCCGTTTGAGACTTTCGTTTTGAACAGGGCGATTATCATAAAACATAGCCTGCGCCCCCACGAGAGGTTTATATTTGATCATAAAAAATTCGTAGCAACGAAACTTATATTCCCAATAACTTTAGCCGACTTAAATCATGGTGCTTTTTCAATATTTTTGAACGAACCACTTTTTCTCGAAAGAATTTTGAAGTTCATTGGCTTAACCGCCAAAGATGAAAGCTTTAGTCGGGACGAGCGCCTGCTAAACATCCTTGACGAGATTCCTGCTTTCGACCCCTTTTTGATTGCAGAAAGGGCCGCTCTTGACGAGGTTGACCTGCCCTTTGGATTGATTGACCTTTCCGATCATGATTTGATAGAAATGCGGCAGGCGATTTCAAAATCGCTTTCTAAAATCGCCGCACTTGCGATCGATGAGAATGTCAATATGGCGGCTGATAGGCTTGCCAGTGCGTTCCTCAGCAATCGTAATGACGGGCAGCTGAGCCCGCTTCGCAACGCCCTGCGCATGACAGAAGGCGACTTCCGAAAAGCGGTTTATTCTTGGAAGGGAATTCTATACTACCAATGGAAACTGAACGATATGAATTCATATTTCCTCCCGATCGTCCAGTCTTTGAAAAACATCAAACCTTTTGATGCAGATTACGAGACAGACCGCATCATCAGAAATCAAAGTCGACTAATTGTTGGATCCTTGAACAAGGCAATGGTGAATGTTGCAGAACAACTTGCATATTATGATGCGGCCATCGCGCGAATACACGAACACCGCGATGTCGAGGGGTTTAGTGAATTTTTAAGAAATGCAAATGAAACGTTTAAGAATATTGGAGTGTCAGCGAGCATACTGAGCCACTGTGTCGACTATTGGCAATTTGCATTAAAAGGTGTCGACCGGCGGCACATTCCAACAGAGCGAGCGCTGGACATCGTAAACGGCCTGGCAGCGCCGATATCGAATTCGGATCTGTAGGTGTAGGAAGGGGCTCGACCGAGATTTGAGGCTGTCTTCGTGCTTTGATCTGTGAGAATAACTCCGTTGACGTGACCCCCTGTTTTCATCCAGCCGAAGCGAGAGTCCGGGGTTGATTTGCACTGAGCCCCAACGTTGGACCGCCGGAAGCTGGAGTTGCCGGCTGTGATTGCACTGAGCCCCCAGAAAAAGTGAGGGCGGCGCGGGGCTCAGGTCACAAGCCCCCCCATTTGACTGGATAGCGCCCTCACGTTCGGCTTGTCACATTTTGCAGTCGGACCTTCGGCCTGTGTCGAAGTCATGTCAGCTGGGCTGATCCATCAGCGGGTTTGTGGGAGCAGACCCGTGCCAAGTCCCATCAAAAGGAAACTTCTCGTGCGGCAGCTTCACGGACGATCTGGTCAGTCACGGCGACCTCTATCCTCCCTGCAGATCCTGGCCGCAGGCCTGGGCGGCGCCATGCTCTGCCTGGCGCCGGCTTCGGCCGTCACCACGCCGCCGTCAGATCAGGGCTCCGCCGCCATGGAGCGCATGATGGAAGAGGCCAGAAGGCGTCAGTTGGAGATCATGCGGCAGGGCCAGGAAATGACGGCCGGGCGCAGCGACGCGGCAGGCCAGAGTTCGCAGGCGGCGGTGCAGATCGATCCGGCCAACCCGCCGCGACTCGTTCTGGGCTCGCTTCTGCAGGACGGACTCCAGTTCAGATCCGACGGACGGTTCAGCCTGTCGCGGTTCAAGGTTTCATCACTTCCGACGCGTGACGCCGGCGGAAATGCAATCCGCTATGATCTTCCGGGCCAGGAAAGGTTGCATGTGCGATTGACCGGGCCGGATGGAAGCGTCCTGTCCGATCATCGCTACACGGCGGTCGAAGACCGCCAGTACGGTGGATGGAATGCGGATCTGTCGATCGGCTCGCCCCGGTCGGTCAATCCCGATTTCATTCGTCATCGCGCTGTCCTGGCCCCCGGCGGGCATTCCCTCGCCTTCATGCTGGATGACGAGGTTCTGGACACATTCGACTTCACCGTGGCGCAAGCCCGCTACCCCGAAGGCGTGGTGCTCCAGCTCGACGGGCCCTGGCGCACCCTCATGGCGGTGTCGACAAACAACGCGCTCGATCAAATCCAGAAGGCGCCGGGTTACGAGCGCGCCGGCGTCGTCCAGTCCTTCATCTTCAACCAGAATACGCGCCAGAGCGGCGACGAGCGGCAGGGCCAGAGATACACGCTTCGGGTCCTGAGAAATGGCGAGCCGTTCGCGATCTATGCCGACATCCTCGCCAATGAGAGCCGCCAGTGGGAGGATACCGTAATCCCGTGGGGGCGCGGCCCTGAAGGCCTTAGCGTCTCGCCGGCGGAGCGCTCCCTGCGCACCTGGGGATACAACATTCAAACAAGGCGCTCGCCAAACGCCCGGGTTGATCTGGATAGCTTCGCGGACGGAGCTTCCACGGTGGAACTGGAGCACTGGGATACCGGCGAGGTTCGCCGCTACAGCTTCAGCCGGCGTGACGGGGCCTTCGTCGGCGGCCGGGGAGCGGTCGTGGAGCCTGGAGGACATACGATCTGGCTGACGCCGGGCTAACGCCCGCAGCAAAGCTGACATAGCCGCGCTGTCCTTTGACGCTCCCCTCAAACGAGGGGTGGCGTTCCTCGCGTGCGCCTGCGACATTGATGCCGTCTGGGACAAAGGCGTCAGATTTATGAACCACCGGGTTCGTGTCGTTATCATCGAGGACGAGACCGACCTGCGCGCGCTTATTGAGCGCGAGCTGTTGACCGTTGAAATCTTTCAGGTGGTTGGCGCCGCCGGCACGCTGAGCGACGCCTCGAGCCTATTGGAGACGGAATTCGACCTCGCCCTGGTCGATCTCGCTCTGGCGGACGGCGAGAGCTTCGACCTGATCAGAACAATCTCTTCGAATGCCGGGCGCAAGGTGTTGGTCCTCAGCGCCATGGACGACGCTCGCTCGGTCCTTGACGCCTTCAGGTATGGGGCGAGCGGCTATGTCCTGAAATCCGCGCCTGGGTTCGAGATCGCCGAAGCTGCATTGACAACGCTGGATGGCGGCGTTGTCATTAGTCCGGCCATCGCCAGGTTCCTGCTGCACAGCTTGCCGGCCCGCCGGCCTGGAAGGCTTCCGTTCCCGCGCCGCAGCGGCCTGTCTGATCGCGAGCAGCAGGTGCTTACGGCTGTGGCGAACGGTCTGACGCGCAAGGAGATTGCGCGAGAATTGAATCTTTCGCCCTACACCGTCGCCGAGTATCTCAGCAACATCTACAAAAAGTACATGGTCTCGAACAAATCGGCGGCCGTCGCGAAAGCTATTTGGCACAACGATATCGCAGGATGAGCACATCGATTCCGGGCAGGACATGGGATATGGGGGCGCCGCGCCGCGCCGCACCGCCTGGCCGGCGCGCCATCTCTGTGCGCAGCCTGTTCACCGCGATCGCGTGGTCTGCGTCGGCGATCCTCGCGCTCTGGATCACCGTCACTGTTTCAGAGCGGCTCTCCCGGCCGCAGGATATGGTGTTCCCGCTTCCTGTCTCACTTTACTTGCCCGATTCAAACGGCGTGGTCTTACCTGACGCGCGCCCGGTCCAGCCCGAAGCGATATCCGAGCCGGCTTACGTCTACTGGGATGAGACACGCTCGCCCGGCGGCGTTTTTCGTCATGAATTCACATGGTCGCCGAGTGATGGAGAGGTCGCCCTCTACCTGACCTGGACCCGTAGAATCACCAATATCTCTCTCAACGGACAACCCGTCTCATTCGATATACGGTCCGCAGGCTGGTCCACTCTGGCGGGGTTCCAGCCGGGCGCCTTTCCGCTTGGCGAGGACCTTCTGAATGAGGGGCTCAATGTCATCGAGATCACCGACAGGGGCCGCAGCAAGAAAGTCCTGCCGGCCTTCTCGATCGTCCCGGTCGAACAGGCGGCGCAAGCGGCGTTCTGGGGCCGCTTCTTCCACGTCGACCTGGTGATCGCGTCCATCGGCGCGATGATCTTCGTCTTCGTATTCTGTGGACTGGTCCGCTGGCCGGCAGGCGAACGCACATCGATCCGATTGTTCATGGTGCTGCTGGCGGCCTGGTGCCTGCGCGACCTGGCCGCCCTGGGCTTGACGCAGTCGCTTCCCAACGGCGTCCACCTGCTCGCCGGCTATTGGATCAGCTATGCCCTGGTGACCTCATTCGCGGTGTATGTGGCGCATCGTACCAGCGCGCATCGCTACTTCATACCCGCCTACCTGGCGCTGCTGGCGCTGGCCATGGGGGCGACGGCGGCGGTCAGCCCGAACGGTGGACAGGCCATCTTCGAGCTCGCCTTCCCGATCGAGTCCATCATGACCGGCGCTTTCGCCGTCGTAATCCTCGCCCAGTTGTTCTGGGCGCTGTTGCAGGACCGCGAGGGTCGAAAGGTCGAGCTCGCCTTGCTGGTGGTGGCGATCGGAGCCATCGCTATGGATGCTCTCGACGACCGGTTCGAACTCTGGGTCGGCGTTTTCGACTGGTATCCCTATGTGTACTACGCCACACCCAGATACGGGCTCCTGTTGGCGCTCGGCATGCTTTCCGCGCTCGCATTCCAACAGGCCCGGACCAGCCATCTTGCGATGAACCTGAACCGGGAGCTTGATTCCCGGCTGCGCGAGAAGGAAGCCGAACTGGCTCGCAGCTTCGAGGCTCGTGAGCAGCTCGAACGCCGAGAAGCCGCCTCGGCGGAGCGCGAACGCATCATGATGGATGTTCACGACGGCCTTGGCGCCCGCCTGGCCGCGCTGGATATCCTGAGCCGGGATGTCGCCGCCAACGAAGCGGCCATTCGCCGCGAAGTGCAGGCGAGCATGGGCGAGGTGCGCCTTATCGCCGATTCCCTCAACACCCATGGCGCGTGTCTTGGCGTCATTCTGGCGGCGCTTCGTCAACGCGTGACCCCGCAGTTCAGTTCCGGCTCCGTCGCTCTGGATTGGGCCGTCTCCGCGGAGGCGGCGGCCTTGAAGCCTGACGCCGAGGTGGCCATGCATCTGTCGCGGATTCTGCTTGAGGCGATGACGAACTGCCTCCGGCACTCGGGTGCGCACCGGCTGCACTTCCGGGTCGATGTCGGTCCGGACAAGACCAGACCGATCCAGATGGTCGTCGAGGATGACGGGCGCGGCCTCTCGAGTGCGAATCCAGGCGGACGCGGCATGGCGTTCATGAAGTCGCGCTCAGCAAAGATCGGGGCCGACATCCGCTTCGAAGACTCGGCGCCAGGACTGCGGATCGAAATCGCAGCGCCGTTGGTTCCCCAGCCATCCACCCTGGCGGCTTCTCGGGAACGGGTCTGATCCCCCCACGTTCGAGGGGAGGGAGCCCCCCTCAGAAATGGTCCACCCTAATCGTCATATGGACGAGCGTTCAGGGTGAGGGTCCGGAACGCTTTGCTCCGCTTCCTTCACGATCAGGCGCCGGGAGCCCACACCATGACCAAGCACATCCGGATTTCTCGCAACGGTTTGCGCGCTGCGGGCGCGATCGTCGGCCTCGCCGGGCTCACCTTCGGCAACGCCTCGGCGCAGGAGGCCGGCGGCCAGGGGGCTGCGTGGGTGGACCCATCTGCGATTGACGGTGTCGTCTCGGTCGAAGTTCTCGATGACGGAAGTGTGCGCGTGACATTCGAAAATGGCCGGTCGGCGGTCATCGACGCCGGCTCCGTCCAGGTGGTCGCCGGGCAGGTTCTGGTGGACGCGGCGGCCCTCGCGGCGGCATCCGAAGACGTCTACATCCTGGGCTATCTCGCGGATCACCCCGTCCTGGCCGGCGCTCTGCTCGCTGGCGGCGCCGGCGCGGCCGCTTTGGCGCTCTGGGATGACGGCGAGAGCAACGCTCCCCCAGCTTTTTCCTCCGCTGGAACGGCGACAGTCAGCGAAAACACCTCCGGAACCGTTTACACGGCCACCGCCACTGATCCGAACGCCAATGATCAGCTCACGTTCTCGATCGTGGGCGGCGCAGACGCCGGGCTGTTCTCAATCGACGCATCGACCGGCGCCATCAGCTTCCTCACCCCGCCTGACTTCGAGGCCCCCGCCGACGCCGGCGCGGACAACACTTACGACCTCGTCATCGCCGTGTCGGATGGCCAGGAATCCGTAACGCAAACTCTCACGATCACCGTCACCAACCAGAATGACAACGCGCCGGTGATCCTCAGCGAGCCCGCAGGCGTCGCTGCAGAGGGCGGGCTGGCGACATCCTTCACCATGGTCGCCGAAGACGCCGACGGGGATGCGTTGACCTACGCCATCAGCGGCGGACCGGATGCGGCCTTGTTCACGATCGATCCGGCGACCGGGGTCTTGTCTTTCATCGCCGGACAGGATTTCGAGGCTCCGGCGGACGCTGACGGCAACGGCCAATATCAGGTGGTCGTCTCCGCATCGGATGGCCAGACGGTCGTCACCCAGTCTGTGCGGATCACCTTGACTGACACCAACGACACCGCGCCTGTTTTTGTGTCCGGACAGCTGGTCAGCGTCGATGAGAACTCTGTTTCGACCGGATATGCCGCCGTTGCGACCGACGCGGATACCGTTGGCGGCCCAATCGCTTATTCGCTGGGTTCGTCCGGTGATAGCGCGCTGTTCACCATCGACGCGGCGACAGGCGCCCTGTCCTTCATCTCTGCGCCCGACTTCGAAGCGCCGGGCGATGCGGATGCCGATAATGAGTACGAGGTCGAAATCATCGCCTCGGACGGGGTGAACGCCACGAGCCAGACCGTCCGCGTCACGGTCAACGACTTGAACACCGAGTTTTCCCCGGTCTTCACGTCGGCATCGTCGGTCAGTGTCGATGAGGACACATCGGGTCCGTTCCACACCTTCACGGCGACGGACGGCGACGGGCAGGTTCCCACCTTCTCCATCACCGGCGGTGCCGATGCGGCGGCGTTCAACATCAACCCGGTGACCGGCGCGCTGGAGTTCATGGCGGCGCCCGACTTTGAAGCGCCGGGCGACGCCGACGCAGACAATGTCTACGAGGTCACCGTCACCGCAAATGACGGCACGGGACGCACCACCGATCAGACCTTCACGGTCACGGTTCAGAACGTCAATGAAGCGCCGGTCATCAACGGCAACTTCATCACCTTCTCCGACGACGAGAACGGGCCGATCCGCTCCACCTTCCCAAATATCAGCGATCCGGATGGCGATGCCTTGACCTATTCGATCACCGGCGGCGCCGATGCGGCGGCGCTGGTCATCGACCCGGTCACCGGCCAGCTCAGCTTTGCAACGCCCAGCGGAACGGCCGACTTCGAGGCCCCCTTGGACGCCGACGGCAACAATGTCTACGAAGTCGAAGTGACGGCGACCGACGGCACGCTTTCGGCGACCCAGACGCTCTCGATCGGCGTCACCGACGTCAACGAGCCTGTGGTCTTCGCCTCCGGCGCATCGGCGAGCGTGGATGAGAACCAGACCTCAACCGGCTATGTCGCAGCAGCGACCGACCCAGAAGGTGTGACGGTCACCTATTCCATCGCAGGGGGCGCTGACGCGTCGCAATTCACCATCGATCCCGCCACGGGCGTCCTGTCATTCGTCGGCGCGCCGGACTTCGATGCCCCGGGCGACAGCGATAATGACAATGTCTACGAGGTGATCATCAGTGGCACTGACGGCAATGCGCCGGTCAACCAGGCGGTCTCCATCACCGTCAATGATGTCAACGACCAGGCGCCGGTGTTCGCCTCGGCTACAGCCAGCGCGGCGATTGCAGAAAACACCGTCGCAACCGGCTATGCCGCCAGCGCCGTCAACACTGACACGGTGGGCGGACCGGTGACCTATGCGCTCGGCGCATCGGGCGACAGCGCCCTGTTCACCATCGACGCGGCGACGGGCGCCCTGAGCTTCATCGGCGCCCCGGATTTCGAGGCGCCGGGCGATGCCGATGCGGACAATGTCTATGTCGTCGAGGTGGTCGCGTCCGATGGATCCGGCCTGACCTCCAGCCAGACTGTTTCCGTGACGGTCACCAATGAGAATGACAACCTCCCGGCGTTCGTCTCCGGCACGGCGGTGGCTGTGGATGAGAATGAGACCGTCACCGGCTACGCGGCGGCAGCCACGGACGCCGATGGCGATACGGTGACCTATGCGTTGGGCGCCGCCGGCGACACGGCGCTGTTCACCATCGACGCGGCGACGGGCGCCCTGTCCTTCATCTCCGCTCCCGATTTCGAGGCGCCGGGCGACGCGAATGCGGACAATGTCTACGAGGTGGAGATCATTGCCTCAGCGGGCGGTGACGCCATCACCCAGACAGTCACCGTCACGGTCAACGACCTGATCAACGAGTTTGCTCCGGTATTCACGTCGGCGGCATCCACGAATGTCGATGAAAATACAAGCGGCCCGATCCACACCTTCACGGCGACGGATGGCGACGGTCAGGTTCCGACCTTCTCTATCACCGGCGGTGCCGATGCGGCGGCGTTCAACATCAACCCGGTGACCGGCGCGCTGGAGTTCATGGCGGCGCCCGACTTCGAGGCGCCGGGCGACGCCGACGCAGACAATGTCTACGAGGTCACCGTCACCGCAGACGACGGCAACGGACGCACCACCGATCAGACCTTCACGGTCGCGGTTCAGGACGTCAATGACGTCGCGCCGTTCCCGACCCAGATTCCACCGACAACCATTGCTGAAAACAACACTGTTGTTGGGCAATATATCTCGGTTGATGCAGACGGGCCTGCGCCGATAACCTATTCAATTTCTGGTGGGAATGATGCAGCTCTGTTCAATATTGATCCTCTGACGGGTGTTCTGAGCTTCATTTCGGCGCCGGATTTCGAGAACCCTTTGGACTCGAATTCAGATAATGACTACATTGTTGAAATAAGTATTACAGATGGAACGAACACCGCGACGGGGAGTGCGGTCGTAAGCGTCACCGATGTGAATGAAGCCCCTGCCTTTTCCTTTACAAGCGTGAACTACTTTTACGATGAAAATCAAACGAACGCCTTTCCAGTCGGCGCAGCAGCAGATCCGGATGGAGATACCGTCACCTATTCGATCTCTGGTGGGCCAGACGCCGCCTTGTTCACGATTGATCCAGCGACCGGCTTCATTTCGTTCATCACCGCGCCCGATTTTGAGGCGCCGGCGGATGCCAATGGCGACAATGTATACATCATAAACATTGAGGCCTCGGATGGCTCATTGACCGATACGCTCCAGGTCCTGGTCAACGTCACCGATGTCAATGAAGCGCCGGTCATACTGAGCGTGCCAGCTGGAGGGTTCGACGAAAACCAGACCTTTGTCGGCACCCTCGTTGCTCAGGACCCTGAGGGGGGGGCGCTGACGATCACGCTGGGCGGTCCCGACGCGGGCCTGTTCACCGTGGACAGCGCCACCGGCGTCATCAGTCTTCTGGCGCCTGAGGATTTCGAGAACCCCAACGGGGCATCCGCAAACGGCGGTTATGCGGTCACCTACACGGTCAGCGATGGCGTGAACTCGGTCTCGAACGTGCTGGCCTTCGTGGTCCAGGACGTGGACGAAAGCCCAGTCTTTACGTCCGGGGCTGCATTCAGCGTGGACGAGAACCAGACCTCGACAGGCTATATCGCAACAGCGACCGACCCGGAGGGCGTGGCGATCACCTTCTCCATCGCGGGTGGGGCTGACGCGGCGCTGTTCACCATCGACGCCTCCACTGGCGCGCTCTCCTTCGCCGCCGCGCAAGATTTCGAGAATCCGCTCGATAGCGATGCTGACAATGTCTACGAGGTCGTGATCGAGGCATCCGACGGTACGACTGCGGCTGCGTCGCAGGCGGTCTCCATCGCCGTCAGCGACGTCAACGAAGCGCCGAGTTTTGCAAGCGCCAATCCGGCGAATCTCTTCATCTTTGAAATCACGGAATCTCCGTCTGATTTCCCATTCTACACGAACGCCAGTGATCCTGACGGAGATACTCTGATCTACTCGATCGTCGGCGGGGCCGACGCAGCCGAGTTTGAAATCGATCCGACGACGGGCGTGTTGAGCCTGACCAATGGGCGGATCTTCGACTTCGAGGCGCCGACGGATTCCAATGCGGACAATGCCTACGAGCTTGAAATCCAGGTCAGCGACGGTGCTCTTTTCAGCGCGGCCAAGACGATAACGATCAATGTCATGGATCAGGCTGAAGGCGGCTCCTTCACGTCGTCGGCGACCCAGGCGGTGAATGAAAACCTCAGCGGCGCAGCCTTTACGGTCACGGCGGTGAACGCCGCTTCGACCTTCCCGCCCTTCTACACCATCGTTGGAGGCGTTGATCGGGGCCTGTTCACGATCGATACCGCCACCGGTGTCGTAAGCTTCGTGACTGCACCTGATTTCGAGAACCCGGCCGACGCTGGTCAGGACAATATCTACAACATCACCGTGGCTGCGCAGTTCGGCTCGGAGGTTGCTGTCCAGGAGATCGAGATTCAGGTGCTCAACCTCGCTGATCCGTCGAGTGTGTCCTCCCCAATTCCGGTGGCGTTTCCCGATGCCTTCTCCCCGCTTTCGGGCATCTTCAGCGGTGATGTCGCGGCCGATGATTCTGCGCTTGACGGCATGGCCTTCGCAGCCGTGGCCACCGATTTTACGGGCTTGCTGTCTTCGGGATATGCGGAGCCATTAAGAGATTTGATCGGGGCGCGCACGCAGGACGCCGGGGGGGACGCGGCGGGTCTTGCGCCCACCGTGGTCGGCGCTGAGGTGCTCAGCCTTGATGAGGTTGTTGATCTGTCTTCAGACAGCACCGCAGCAAGTCTTGATGTCCTGGGCGACCTGTCTTTGGACTTTGGCGAGGCCTTCATCGCCGCCCCCTCAACCGGAGAGCCGAGCCCCGCCTTCGAGCCGGTCGAGCCAGATCTGGCTGACGCATCCTCAGCCTCTCTGGACGAGGCCTGGAGCCACACCGCCGAACCGGACTTCCTTGGAGTCTGATCGGCCGAGCCCGCGGGTCGGACTAGTTGTCCCCAGAACCGGCTCGCGGGCTCACCTCTCTGCGGCTGTAGCGAGCTTGGAATGACACGCCAGATCCCAACGCCCGATCGCCAATCAAGCTCCGATGCAGCGCATTGGCGCAGCGTTCGCAGTCGTGTTGTGCGCTTCGCTGCCGCCGGGCTGGCCTTCTCGCTGGCGCTGAACCTGCTGCTTCTGGTCGCTCCGCTCTACATGCTGCAGATCTACGACCGCGTTCTGGCTTCAGCCTCCCTGGACACGCTGGTCTGGCTGTCGGTGATCGCGGGCGGCCTGCTGGCGCTGTACGCGGCTGCCGACGGAGCGCGCCGGCGGGTGCTGTCGCTGGCCGCTGATCAGCTGGAACGCGATGTCGAGCCGGTTGTTGCTGCGGTCTGCATGAATGCGGGCGGCGAGGGCCCGCAGCTTGGCGTGGAGCTCGGCCATGTGGATCGAATCGTACAGCACGCTCGACAGGGCGGTCTGGCCCCCTTGTTTGATCTTGTATTCGCCCCGCTTTTCTTCGCGGCCCTGTTTCTCATCCATCCCGTGATCGGCTTTGCAGGCTTGGCCGGAGCCGGGGTGTTGCTCGTCATAGCGGCGCTGGGGCATCTGGCCTCACGCGGGGCGGCTGAAGATGGCGATCAGGCTGCGGGGGCGGCGCGCGCCTTCGCTGCCGGAATCGAACGCCAGCGCATCGCGATCTTGTCCATGGGCCTTGGAGCGCGCGCCTTCGAGCGGCTCGCGCAACGCCGCCGCGGCGCCTCTGAAGCGCTTTCGGAAGCCGCCTTGCGGGACGGTTTTGCCTCAGGCGCCGCGCGCGCCGGCCGCCAGATCCTGCAGATCGTCATTCTCGGCGCAGGCGCATTTCTGGCCCTGAACCAGCAGATCAGCGCCGGGGCCATTGTCGCCGGCTCGATCCTTGCCGGTCGCGCGTTGGGCCCCATCGATCAGATCATCGGCGGCTGGAATCAGCTGGTGCGCGTGCGGGCGGCCTGGGCGGCGCTTGGCGCATGCATCAGAGCTGACGGTGCGCGAGCCAGGCTCGGCGCCAGCCCGGCGCCGGAAGCGACGCTCTGCCTGGAAGCCCTGTGCGTTGCCGCTCCCGGCGCGCAAAGCGCCCTTATCCGGGCGTTCAATCTGGAGCTCGGCGCAGGCATGCTGACCGTTCTGGTGGGCCCCAACGGATCGGGCAAGAGCTCCCTGTTGAACACCCTCGCCGGGGTCTGGGCGCCTTTCCAAGGCGCTGTGCGGCTGGGCGGCCGGGATATGCACGCCTGGCCCTCCGATGATCGCGGACGGCATGTGGGCTATGTGCCGCAGGCCATCGAACTTCTACCAGGCTCGGTGCGCGACAACATAGCCCGCTTTGATCCCGACGCCGCTCAGGACGCCGTTTTCGACGCGGCTCGCCGGGCTGCGGCTCATGACACGATCCAGCGGCTGCCGCTGGGTTACGACACCCCGGTGGGGCCGGGCGGCGTGCCTCTGTCGGCAGGTCAGGCCCAGCTGATCGGCCTCGCCCGCGCCTTCCATGGCGATCCAACCCTTGTGCTCCTGGATGAACCGACCGCGAATCTGGACGCGGAAGCCGCCGCCCGGATGATCGCGGCCATGGGCGACGCCAAGCGGCGCGGCGCGGTCATCGTTGTGAGCACCCATGACGCCCGCCTGATGCGCCTGGCCGAATGCGCGCTGGTCATCCGCGATGGCGCGGTTATCCGCACGACGCCCAGCGCGCTGATTCAGGCCGCCCCGGCGCCTGCGGCCCAGGCCAGCGCCCGGCCCAGAGCCGAGAGGAGTGCATCATGAGACAGGCTGAGGTGGCGCTTTGGCGCGACCCGGCGGTCGGGTTCAGCGCGCTGGCATGCCTGATCGGGCTGGGCGGATTCCTGGCCTGGTCGGCGCTCGCGCCGCTCGCCGTCGGGGTCGGCGCCGCCGGCGCCATCGTGGTGGAGACTGACCGTCAGGTGGTCCAGCACCTTGAAGGCGGCATTATTCGCGAAATTCTCGTCGGCGAAGGCGACCGGGTCCATGCCGGCGATCCGCTAGTGGTGCTTGATGGCGTAGCCTCCACCGCCCGCCGCGACCAGGTGCTGCAGCGCGTGGCCGGGCTGACGGCGTCCATGGACCGCCTGGAGGCGCTCCAGAATGACGCCCCTCCCGGATTTGAGGCGCTGGCCGCCCTGGACCTGCCCGCCGACCTCATGGCTGGCATCACCGCACGGCAGTTGCGCCTGTTCAACGATCAGCGCGAATCATTGCTGGCGGATGTGGCGGTGCTGGATTCCCGGCGCGACGGAGCGCTGAGCACGGCCAGCCTGAAGCAGGCCGAGATCTCGGGAACCCGTCGCGCCCTCGCCGCAGTCGAAGAAGAGCTTGCCCTGGCGCGCTCCCTGGTGGAGCGGCGCATGGGCCGCATCGACCGGGTGCGGGCCCTTGAGCGGGATGCCGCCACCCTGGAGGCTGAGATCGCCCGAATGGCCTCCGAGATCGACCGCTTGAACACCGAAGCGCGCGATTACGCCTCCCAGATCCGCCAGGCGCGCTCTCGTTTCGCCCAGGATGTGGCCGCCGAGATGTTGGAGACCCGCGGCGATCTGCTGGCCGCCCGCGAGGAACTCGGCGCGCTGCAGGATGTGGTGGACCGGGCCATGATCGTCGCGCCGCGCGGCGGCGAGGTTCTGAACCTGCGCTTTGGAACTCAGGGCGGGGTGGTCGGCCCGGGCGAAGCGATCCTGGAGATCGTCCCAGACGATACCGGCGTGCTCGCCTCGGTGCGCGTCCCGCCCCAGGACCGCCCGCAGGTCTATGAGGGCCTTGAGGTCCGCGCCACGCTCAGCGCCTTCGCAGGAGCGCGCGCCGCCCCTGTGAGCGGCCGCGTGGAAGCGGTGAGCGCTGACCTGAAGACCGATCCGGACACCGGCGACCGGTTCTACGAGGTGCGCGTACGCCTGGACGCTGAAGCGGTGGGCCAGCTGGACGCGATCGAGCTTCTGCCAGGCATGCCGGTCAGCGTGTTCATATACTCCGGGCGCAAGCGCACCCTGCTCGCCTCGGCCCTGGAGCCGATCTCGGAGTCTCTATTTGAGGGGCTCAGAGCCCAGTGAGCGCCCTGGCTCTTATCTTCGCCGCCGCCCTGACCCAGGCCGTATCTGGGCCGGAGCGGACAGGCCCGGAGGTGAATCCAGCGCCGGTCTGCCTGGATCTGGCCGCCCTCAACGCCCGCGCGAGCCGCTTGGCGCCTGACGTCGCTACGGCTAGCGCGCGCCTCGACGGAGCCGAGGCTGATTTTGATGACGCCCTTGCCCTGCGCCGTCCCCAGATCTCCCTGTTCGCGCGCTCTGGTGTTGGCGATAGCGGCCTCACCAGCTCCTCTATCGAAAACCAGATCGGGCTGAGGGTTTCCCAGCGCCTCATCGACTTTGGCGATGCGCGCCTGGCCCGCGAAAGCGCGCGCAGCACCCGGCGCGCCGCCGCCCATGAGGTTCGCGCCGCCGCCTTGCAGGCCGGGCTCGATGTGGTGCTTCTGGCCATCGACCGGCTGGAGACCCTCGCCAGCTTGGAGGCGACGCTGGCGCGCGCCGACTACTTCCGTTCCCAGACCGAGACAGTGTCCGTCATGGCCGACCAAGGGATGGCCACGGGCGCGGAGCTGGCCGAGGTCAGCGCCGAGCTGGCGCGCAGCGAAGCCGATCGCATCGCTCTGGAGTTCCAGCGCGACCGCATTGAAGCCGCGCTCCAGGTCCGGCTCGAAGATGAGGCGCCGCAGCTGTGCGATGAGCCACGCATGGCCGCCGATCTGGATCACGCGCTCGGCCAGGCCGGGACCATCGCAGTGATCGCCGACCAGGCCGTGCGGCGCAACCGTGAGCTCGCCGCGCTGCGCGAGTCCGTGGCCGCAAGCGAGGCCCGGCGCCGCCGCGAAGGGCGCGCGCGCCTGCCGGCGATCGAGGCGGTCGGGGTGTCTTCCTATGCCTATGACGACGCGCGTGATGCATGGGACTATCGCGACCGCATCGGCATTGACGTATCCGTTCCGCTCTACTCCGGATCCCAGCTGTCCGCCCGCGCCGATCGCGCCGCAGCCGAGGCCGATCTCACCGCCGCCCAGCTTCGCCAGCGCGAGCGCCAGGTGCGCGAGGAGGCCCTGATCACCCAACGCCGCATCTCCGCTTTGCGTGGTCAGGTGATCCGCCTTGAGACCGTGCGCATCCGCAAGGCCGAACAGCTCGCCCTCGTTGAGCAGGAAGTCGAACGCTCCGTGGCCACCCTGCCTGAGCTGGTCGACGTGCGCCTTGAGCACGAGAACGCCGTGCTGGCCGAGATCCGCGCCCGCCATGATCTCTACCGCGAACAGGCCCGCCTCCTGGCTCTGGCCGACGCCGCCCCCGGAACCCTGCAAGCCCCCGAGCCGTCACAACGCACCCAGCTGTGGGGATGGGAACCAGACCCAGAGGACTGAGCAGATCCATACCCGCTTGGAGTCTGTCAGACAGCTATGTCTGCTTTCTCAATCCCTTACCGATCGGCCTGCGGCGCCGATACGGTGTCGACTCCACTTTGGAGCATGAGATGCTTTCCTGCCTTTCTGCCCTTCACTTGATCGCCGCGTCTGCGCTGCAGGTCGTCAGCTATGCAGGCGAGCTGGAGGCCGGGGGGCGCTATCTCGTTGCGGCGAACCCGCAAGCGGGATTTGAATCCCCCTACTTTCTCAGCGTCCCCCAGGGTCCATGCGACGGCAAGCGCCTCGCACTCTTCCCCAACAATACCTATGGCGCGTTCGAACTCGGCCCGGCGGCACTTGGCCTTGACCCGGATGACTTTGAAAGCTTTCTGCAGTTCTCTTCCTATGTCGGGGAGTTCACTGCGCTCGATGTGCCGATTCTGACCCCAGCCCTGCCCCGGTATTCGGACGTCTTCACCCACGCCATGGCGCGCTCCACATTCGAGACCGGGGCGGCCTCTGCGGCGCGTGTGGACCTTCAGGCCCTGGCGATGATCGAGGACGCGACGCAGAAGCTCGCCCGGCATGGCTGCATCATTGATGCGCAGGTCATCGGATATGGGTTTTCCGCCGCCGGTGAATTCGTGACCCGCCTGGCCGCTCTTCATCCCCACCGCGTCGCAGCGGTCTGGGCTGGCGGCCTCACCGGCCTGGTGATCCTTCCCGTCGCTGAGCTTGAGGGCCATCCCACGACGTATCCGATCGGCATCGGGGACCTGGACGCGCTCGCCGGCCTTTCCTTTGACGCAGAGGCGTTCCGGGAGGTGGCGATCTTCATCGCCCACGGGGAAGCCGACGACAATGACGCGATCAGCTACCGTGACAGCTTTTCTGAAGCCCAGGAGGCGTTCGTCACCGCCGTCCTTGGCGACGATCTCACGGAGCGCGGGCGCGCCATGGCGCGGATCTATGAACGCGCAGTGGACGACTTCACCTACAGGACCTATCCCGGCCTCGGGCACAGCCGGCGCGGAACCACTGAAGACGCCCTGGCGTTCCTGTCCGCTCACGCGTCCAGTCCGGGCGGGACCCATCCGCAATAGTTCGTCCCTTCAAACGGCGCTGTCAGAGGAAACTTGGCGTTAGCGGGTCAGCCGCCAGATTGGCGGCATGACCAACCCGTTCTGCTACTTCAAGACCTCGCCCGAGATCATCCGCCTGGCGGTGATGATGTACATCCGCTTCCCGCTGTCGCTGAGGAACGCGGAGGACTTGCTCCACGAGCGTGGGATTGATGTGAGCCACGAAACGGTGCGGTACTGGTGGAACCGGTTCGGCCCATTGATGGCGCGTGAGATCACAAGGCGCCGGCCTCAGCAGCTTCGGCAAGTCCGGCAGAGGCGCTGGCGCCTCGACGAGGTGTTCGTGAAGACCAACGGCGAGACGCACTATCTGTGGCGCGCCGTCGATCCCGAAGGCGGGGTGCTGGAGTCCTTCGTCACAAAGACCCGAGACAAGGCTTCAGCCCTGAAGTTTCTCAAGAAAGCGATGAAGCGATACGGCCGGCCGGAGCAAGTCGTCACGGACCGCCTTCGGTCATACGGCGCTGCCATGCGTGAGATCGGGAACGCCAATCGCCAGGTCACAGGCCGGCGCCAGAACAATCGCGCTGATAACTCGCACCTGCCGCTTCAAAGGCGAGAGCGGGCGATGGCCAGGTTCCGGCAAATGCGAAGTCTGCAGAACTTCGCCGCCGCCCATGCCTCACTCCACAACCACTTCAACCACGACAGATCCATCAAACGCCGGCCCCGCTTCAAGTCGCTCCGCGACGAAGCGCTCGCCGAGTGGCGTCAGCTTCCGGCTGCATGACGCCATGCATCCTGACTTCCGAGACGGGTCCGCTCTTGTCTGACAGCACCCCTGGCGGATCAGTCCTGGGTGAGGACCCATTGCCGGGCGCCGCGCCGGGCGATGGCGCGGACCTGAGCCTCGGGCGTGTCGTCGGCGGCTTCCCAGGTGACGGCCACGGCGCCCCAGCCGTCGGTGAAGGCCGCCTTGGCGCTGACACGGCGGACCGGGTTTGTGCGCTCCGGCTCGATCAGCGCGTACAGACCGTCCGCCTCCATGGCTGAGAGCCAGGCCTCAAGCCTCGTGTTGGCCCCAGGCGGCAACTCTTCAGCCTGGGGCAGGTAGATCACGTCTCTGACCGTGGCGTGGAAATCGGCCATCAGCTCCAGATCGCCGGGCCGGATATCGAGACTGTCCAGCAGTCCATGGACCGCCTGCACCTCAGGCTGACGGCGCTCGGCCCAGTCCCGGTTGAGATCGGTCTGCGCGGCGTTCAGGCGCCAGTACCCTGCCGCCACGCCATCGGGATTCAGCAGGGGGGCGATGATCAGACCGGACGCGATCTCTCCCGTTGACCGCGCCTCGATCAGGGTTTCCGCGAAGGCCTCCAGCGCCCAGGCGCCAGGGATCTCCGGGGGGTGCTGGCGCCCCAGGATCAGGATCCAGCCCGCTTCCGGCTCCGCCGGCGGGTCGATCCGTGCGCGCAACGCCCGGCCCTGATGACTGGTCCCGAAGGTGCGCCAGTCCCCGCCCCAGCGGGTTTCAAGCGCCTCGTAGGCGCTCTCAGGATAGACCGGCTGGGCTGCGACTTGCGTCGGCCCCGCAGCCAGATCAAGGCTCAGCCGGGCCTCGCCGCCGGTCTCGGAGACGCTGACCTGCTGCGGGTCGAGCCGCCGCCAGGCGTCGTCCTGCACCGCGATCCAGGGGGCATAACGATGACGCGCGGCGGCGTAGCGCAAGGTCACGCCGATCTCGGCTGATCGGTCGCTGAGGACCGTGAACGCATACCAGGGGCTTGGATTGATGGGCTCGGCTTCCGGCGTGATCGTCAGGACGAATTCGGTCGCCGACACGCGAGTGCAGGGTGATGCGGGCTGGCCAGGCTCGGACTGATCCAGGCGGATCGCGCCTTCGAAGCAGGACAGCGGCGCTTCAAGGGGCGTGGCGCACGCCGACAGCAGCGCGGCGCCGACGACTGCGAAGAGCGCAAAGCGGGTCATGGCGCGCGGTCTCCGGCGCGGGCGGCGAGCGCGGCGGCGATCACCGCATCGGTCTGCTCGGCTGCAAGGCCCACATAGGTCACAGGATCGAGCAGGGCGTCGCGGTCCTCTTGCGACAGGAGCGCGCTGATGCGCGCCTCGCCCGCCATGGCCTCGGCCAGGCTCGCCCCGGTGGCGCGGGACTCGTCCGCGAGCTCCCGCATGAGCGTTTCAGCTTCTTCGCGCGGCATATGCTCGGCCAGGGCGAAGACGACGCGCTGGGCCAGGATCCAGCCCTGACTGGTGTCGAGATTGGCGCGCATGCGCTCTGGAAACACGTCCAGCCGGCTGATCAGGCGGCTGGCATTGCGCAGCTGCTGCTCGGTTTCCAGCGAGACCGTCTCAAGCATGGCGTTGGGCCGGGAGGTGTTGTCGCGCTCGAACATGTTGATCATGTCGTCCGCCAGAACCTCGGCCTGGCGCGGAATGACCCGGCCGCCATGGATCAGGGCTTCTGAAAGCGACGGGTTGTTCTTGTGCGGCATGGCGCTGGACCCGACCGCGCCGGCCGGCCGGCGCTCGACGACCTCGCCGATATCGGTCGATTGCAGCAGGAATATCTCCTGGCCGAACCGGCTCCAGCTGCGCGCGATCAGACTGCAGACCATGGCGTACTCCGCCATCACATCGCGCGAGCCGTGCCAGTCATCCTCATAGGGCGCGCCAAATCCCAGCTCGGCGGCGAAGCTGCGCTCCACTGCGATGGCGTCATCCCCCAGGCCGAGATAGCTGCCGACGGCGCCTTTCAGGATCGCCGAGCGTTCAACGCGCGCCAGAAGATCATGGAGCCGCTCGATATGGCGCCGGTTCTCGCCGATCCAGACGCTGACCTTCTTGCCGAAGGTGATCGGCAAGGCGTGCTGGCCCAGCGTGCGCCCGATCATGGGCGTGTCGCGATGGTCCTGCGCCAGCTCGATCAGCTGCAGCTCGATGACCCGCAGGTCGGCGATCAGCTCCAGCGTCGCCGCGCGTAACTGCAGCATGTGAGCGGTGTCATAGATGTCCACCGTCGTCGAGCCGTAGTGGAGATAAGAGCCGGCCTCCTCGTCGAGCGATCGGCGCAGAACGTTCAGGAAGGCCACCATGCGGTGGCGCACGACAGCGTACTCCTCAGCCACAGCGTCCAGCGGAACATTGGCCGGTACAGCCGCTTCGGTGATGGCCGCGGCTGCAAACTCAGGGATCACCCCGTGGGCGGCCTGGGCCCGCGCCAGAGCCGCTTCGACCTCCAGAACCCGCGCGTTCAGCCCGTCCGGCGTGAAGATGTCCGTGATCTGGGAGCCGGAAATGGCCGGGGCCGGTTCCTGGGCTGACAGCGGTGCTGCGGGCAGCATCAGCAGCGCGGCGGCCGCCATCGCGAGCAGGGCGCGCATCAGGCCGGGCCCTTCAAGCCGTGCAACAGAAGATGCAGGTAATCGTTCGTGGCCGTCCGGGGTTCCTCTGAAACGCTCCAGCTGGAAAAGCTGTTGGCCGCGGCCAGCGTGTAGCCTCCGTTGAGGAAGATGAGGCTCGCCACGATGTCCTCCGTGATGCTCGCTTCAAGAGCGCGCATCTCGCCCGATCCGGCGCCTTCGGTGAGGATATCGCCCAGGCGGCGGGCGATGGCTTGCATGCGCGAGCGATAGCGGCGCTGGCGCGCGGCCGGCAGCACGGCGGCCATGCCGGGCCGCAAGAGCGGCTCAACGCCGGAGGCCTGGCGGTAGATCAGCTCGGCCAGCACGCTGTGCAGGCGGCCAAGGGGACCCAGCTCGCTCTCGTCGGCCCGGTCAAGCGCGCGCTCCACGCTCTCCAGAGACCGGTCGAGGCATTGGTCCAGGAACTGTTCCTTGTCCTGGATGTGATAGTAGAACGCCCCCCGGGTCACCCCGAGCGCGCTGGCGACCTCAGCCAGCGAGGTGCCTCCAAATCCCTTCTGATTGAACAGCCTTGCACCCGCCTTCAGAAAGGCTTCGCGCTTCATGCGGTTGCGGGCGTCCCGATCGAAGATCGCCGGCGCCTCGTCCAGGGCCAGGTCCAGCGGCTGCGGCGGACCCAGCGGCGCCGGTCCGGCGGACAGGCCATGGGCCAGCAGCGCGCAGACCGCGTCCCGGGCCGCATCAACGCCTGACGTGTCGCGGGCTGCGCCCTGGTGTTCCGCCAGCCAGTCCAGCAGCTCCAGGATCAGGAAGGTCGCCGGTTCGGGCCGTCCGAGCGGCGCTCCGGTTTCCGCGATCCACGCTTCGACCAGCGCGTTGACGTCCGACACGCAGTCGGAGGCCCGCTCGGAAACCTGGCTGCGTACGGTCTCAGGCAAAGCGTCCAGATCCCGCAGGGCGGCCAGATGCACGCGGCGCCCCGCCGCCGCTTCGCGCAGCTGCCCGGCGTAGGCGTCGAACAGGTGAAGCAGGCGCGAGGCTGCATCGCCCTGGAATTTGATGGCGCTATGCACCGCGTCGTGAAGGAAGCCGGCTGACGCCTGGAACACCGCTTCGGCCAGATCTTCCTTGCTGGCGAAATAGTAGGAAATGCTGGTCTTGGTCAGCCCAAGATCGCCCGCCACATCTTCCAGCCGGGTGTGAGCGTAGCCCTGGGCGTTGAACCGCTCGGCTGCGGCCGAGACGATCGCGCGCACCTTCTGGCGGCGCTCCTGCTCCCTGGAGAACGGCGAGCTATGATCAGGAAACTGGGGCCGTAGGACAGACATTCAGGCGCGCCTTGCATGCTGGGAACCGACAGGTTTCGGCGACAGACGAGCAGGATTGGCGCAATCGTGCAACCGTGAGCGCCAAAAATTTGAACCGTGTGTATGTTTTTCGTTGACACTGTTAGTGCACGAGGCTCTCGTCACAAAAAACCATCTGCGGGAGGAATTTTCATGTCAGTTCGAAACATCTTGATGTCCGGGGCGGCGCTCGGCGCTCTGGCGCTCGGCGGGGCCGCTTTCGCTCAGGAGCCTGTTGCGACCGGCGATCAGGCGGCGCCGGAAGCGCCGCGCGAGACCCGCGACGTGATCGTGGTGACCGGCACCAACATCCAGGGCGCCCGAATCAACGAGGCGCTCCCCGTCACGATCCTGAGCGAGGCCGAGATCGCCTCCATCGGCGGTGTCGACGGCGAGGACCTGCTGCGGTCGCTGCCCTCACAGGGCGCCATCGCCTTCCGCCAGGACAACAACACGACTGTCAACAACGCCCGTGGCGACGTGGCTTCGATCAACCTGCGCTCCATCGGGTCCAGCGGCACGCTGGTTCTGCTGAATGGCCGCCGCGTGGTGAACCACCCCTCGACCCAGGCCGAGCTGTCGACGCCTGTCACGACGGTTAACGTGAACGCCCTGCCGGTCTCCAACATCGCCCGGGTGGAAGTGTTCAATGACGGCGCTTCGGCCATCTACGGCTCTGATGCGGTCGCGGGCGTGTTCAATACCATCCTGGATGACGACTTCACCGGCCTTGAAGTGCGCGCGCGGCATCTTGAGGCGACGGGCAACGGTCTGAACGAGCAGACCCTGACCGTGCGTATCGGCGAGGACTTCAACGGCGGACGCACCAACGTCTCGGCTTCGCTTGAGTTTTCCCGCAGGGACGGCCTGTTCGCGGAGGAAGTCGACCTGTCTTCCAGCGAGGATCTGCGCCGCTTCCTGATCGGAACCAGCTTCGAGGGCGACACCTCGTTCGACAACCGCGCCACCCAGACCCCCTGGGGTCAATGGACGCTGAACACCACTTCGTCGACCCGGGTGAGCCAGAACGGCGAGACGCTGACGACAAGCTCAGGCGTGTTCCACTTCCAGCCGGACAGCTTCAGCGGGTGCCGGGGCGCCACCGCCGGCGCACTTTCTGTTCCTGGCCTTTGCATCGATGACGGCAGCCAGGATCGCGATCTGCGCTATGACGGGGCCCAGGGACGCTCGATCATCTCTGACCGAGAGCGCTTCAATGGCTTCGCCTTCCTCAACCATGACCTGAACAACGGGGTCCGCCTGTATGGCGAGCTCGGCTTCTATTACGCCGAAACGCAGAAGACCAACGAGCCGCGCAACGGCATCGGGGCGACCGGGATCTCCGTGCCGGCGAACTACTACTGGAACCCGTTCGGCCCGATCACCTTCTCCAACGGCATGCCGAACCCCAACCGTCTGCCAGGCCTGACCAACGTGCCGGCTGAAGGTCTGCCGGTCTTCACCGATGCGGGCCGGTATCGCTTCGTCGATGTGGGCTTCCGCGACATCGAGGTGATCAATACCCAGTTCCGCATGCTCGGCGGCGCCCGGGGTGAGTTCGGCGACAGCGGCTGGGACTGGGATAGCGCCCTTCTGTACAACCGCTCCTACGCCGAAGACACCGCGAACAACTCAATCTCCCGGACCCTGTTCCAGCAGGCGCTCTTCAACGAGACGCCCAATGTCTACAACCTGTTCAACGGCGGTGATCCCAACAACACCTCGGTCGGTGACGGCACGCCGAATGATCGCAGCCTGATCGAGCCCTTCCTCATCGACGTGGTCCGCAAAAGCACGGCGGAGCTGGCGCTCGCCGACTTCCGGGTCAGCAATGGCGAGGTGTTCCAGGTTCCCGGCGGTTCGATCGGCTTCGCGGCCGGCGTGGAGGCCCGCTACGAGGCCTACGACGAGGACCGCGATGCGCGCCTTGACGGCACGATCACCTTCACTGACGCCGTCACCGGCGAATTCAGTGAGACCGATGTTTACGGCACCAGCCCGACCCCGGATTCAAGCGGCTCGCGTGACGTGTTCGCGGCCTTCGCGGAAGCCTCCGTGCCGATCGTCAGCCCGGACATGAACATTCCGCTGGTCCAGACCTTCGACCTTCAGCTGGCCGCGCGCTACGAGCACTATTCCGACTTCGGCGGCAGCGGGATCAAGCCGCGCGTCGCCGCAGCCTGGACCCCGTTCAACGGGCTGATGTTCCGCGGCGCCTATTCCGAAGGCTTCCGGGCGCCCAACCTGATCGTCATCAACGAAGGCGTCGACCGGTCAAACGCCCGCGAAGACAGCTATTTCTGCGAAGCTGGCGTGCGGAACGGCACCTTCGCCAATTTCGCCGCCTGCACCGGCTATTCAGAGGGCCGCACCGAGCGCCGCTCGGTCGCCGATGACATCGGGCCGGAAGACGATGTGAACATCACCTACGGCTTCGTGTTCGAGCCTGAAGGTCTGGACGGCTTCCTGAGCATCCTGAACCCGCTCACCATCACGGTCGATCGCTGGGAGATCGAGCGTGAGGGCGTGGTCGGCGTGTTCGGCGCGGAGAACCAAATCAGCCTGGACTACCTGCTGCGCTTGCAGGGGTCATCGAACCCGAACGTGGTGCGCAATGCGCCCAATCAGGATCAGATCAACTTCTTCAATGCGGCGGGTCTGGATCCGGTCGGCGAGATCGACTTCATCCGCGACACCTACGACAACAACGAAAGCATCGATGTGAAGGGCACGGACTTCGCCGTGTACTACAATATCGACGATACGCCGCTGGGCGATTTCGACCTGAAGCTCAACGCGACCTATCTGGAGACCTTCTTCATCGCCCTGTCGCCCGGCGCTCAGCAGATCCGGGACGCGGTGGACAGCGGGCTGATCTCCAACGAGATCACGGTGTCTCAGGAAGGCGACATCATCCAGCAGGATGGCCAGCCGGAATGGCGGGTCTCAGGCTCACTGACCTGGCGTCATGACAATGGCTGGGGCGCGGGCGTTCGCGCCGACTACACCAGCGAGTTCATCGACACCGGCGCGGGCCTCGACCCGGCCGGCGATCCCTTCATCGTCGAGGCCTGGACCCGGACCAATGCCTACGTCCAGTACGACTTCGATCGGGCCGGACCGCTGAACGACGTGCTGGTCCGTGTCGGGTCGAACAACATCTTCGACGAGGATCCCCCGCTCGCTGACGAGACCAACGGCTATGATGCGGCCTATCACAGCATCCGCGGCCGTCAGGTCTATATCGACGTGCGCAAGCGCTTCTGATGAAACAGGACCGGGACGCCGCGCGAGCGGCGTCCCGGACCGCCATCATGCTCCGCATCATCACCGCACTCATCGCCGCGCTCGCCGGCCTCGTCACGCTTGTGGCCGGCCCGGCTCTCGCTGACGGTCAACGCACGGGCAGCTTCGTCTTTTCAGACTGGGACGGGCCGCCGCTGCGTGTGTTCTTCGCTGAACCCGACGCGCCGTCCATGGACGGCGCCCCGGTCGTCTTCGTCCTGCATGGCGTGAACCGCAACGCGGACGACTACGCCCGAAACTGGGAGGCGCTGGCGCGCACTTACGGTTTGCGCATCTATGCGCCGGAATTCACCAATCGGGCCTTTCCCGGGGCGGCGATGTATAATCTGGGCGGTCTGGGCACGGACGGTCCATACGCCTTCTCCGCTTTCGAACCGCTGTTCGAGGCGGTGATGGCGCGCGGCGGGAACGCCCGCGGCTATCACCTTTTCGGCCACTCCGCCGGCGCCCAGGTCGTTCACCGGGCGGTTCTGATGGAGGATCTGCCCCATCTCATTACGGCCTACGCGGCCAATGCAGGCTGGTATACCTTGCCCCACGGCGCGCCGACCTGGCCCTACGGGCTGGGCGGGACCGATATCGGCGAGGCTGAGCTGCGCCGCTGGCTGGAGGCGCCGATGATGCTCCTGCTGGGAGACCAGGACATCGATCCGGACCACGAAAATCTGCGCCGCACGCCTGAAGCCATGGCGCAAGGGCCCCATCGCTATGCGCGCGGCGCCTATTTCGCCGCCGTGGGCCGCGCGAGCGCCCGGGACATCGGGGCGGGCTTCAACTGGCAGGTCGCCTCCGTACCCGGCGTCGCCCATGACAACGCCGGCATGGCTGAGGCCGCCGCCGCGATCATCGCCCGGCATCCCGGCGGATTCCCCGCAAACCCTTGAGCCAGACCAGGACCTGACATGACGGCACGCGATTCCGACGGCCCGGCCCTCTATCAGCGCGTCGGCCTCTTCCTTGGCCCTGCCGCAGCGCTTGTGACGGCGCTGACCTTTTCGCCGGAAGGTCTGCCGAGGGAAGCCACGCTCGTCGCGGCTATTGGCCTGCTCATGGCGATCTGGTGGGCCACTGAAGCCATTCCGGTCGCCATCACCGCCTTCCTGCCGCTGGTGGCCCTGCCGATCCTGGATGTCGTCCCGCTGCGCGACATCGCAGCGCCCTACGCCCATCCGATCATCTATCTGTTCTTCGGCGGCTTCGTGATCGCGCTCGCCATCGAGCGCTGCGGCCTGCACAGGCGGATCGCGCTGGGCGTGTTCAGCCTGGCCGGCGCCGATGCGCGCGGCCTGGTGGCCGGGTTCATGCTGGCCGCCGCCTTCGTCAGCATGTGGATCTCCAACACTTCCACGACGCTGATGCTTCTCCCCATCGCAGTCTCGGTGGTGACCGTCATCGGCGAGACCATGCCGAACCTGTCCTTGAAGCAGCGCGACAATTTCGGCGTCTCGCTATTGCTGGGTCTGGCCTATGGCGCGACGCTCGGCGGGCTCGCCACGCTGGTCGGCACGCCGCCGAACGCCTTCATGGTCGGCTTCATGGCGGACAATTACGATGCCCACATCGATTTTGCGCGCTGGATGCTGGTCGGCCTGCCGGTCTCTCTGACATTGCTGCCGCTGGCCTGGCTGCTGCTGACGCGGGTGATGTTCCCGATCGACTTCAAGGCGTCGGACGAAGCGATCCGGCATATCGCGACCATGCGCGAAAGCCTCGGCGCCATGAGCAAGGCCGAGGTGCGCACGGCGCTGTTGTTCCTGTTCCTGGTCGCGGGCTGGCTGTCGCGCGGCTGGCTCGCAGGCCTGCCGTTCGTCGGCGAGATCAGTGACACCGGGGTGGCCATGATTGCGGCCATAGCGGCTTTCCTGATCCCGTCAGGCAAGAAGGGCGAAGCCCTGATGACCTGGGAGTCCATGTCGAAACTGCCGTGGGGCGTCCTGATCCTGTTCGGCGGCGGGCTCGCTCTGGCGGCGGCCATCACCAGCTCGGGGCTGGCCTTGTGGATGGGCCAGCAACTCGCCGTGCTGGGGACGGTCAATACCGTGCTCCTGATCATCGCCGCGACGGCGCTCGTGATCTTCCTGACCGAGCTCACCTCCAACCTTGCGACCACGGCGACCTTCCTGCCTGTGATCGCGGCGATCGGCGTGGAGACCGGCCAGGATCCGCTGATCTACGTGATCCCGGTGACGCTGGCGGCGAGCTGCGCCTTCATGCTGCCGGTCGCCACACCGCCGAACGCCGTCGTGTTCAGCTCCGGCCTTGTCGCAATCCCCACCATGGCGCGCGTGGGCCTGGCCCTGAACATCATCGCCGTCGTCGTGCTCAGCCTGGTCTCTCTGACCATTGCGCCGGCCGTATTCGGCGGCTGACCGGGACCTTTCAGAGGGCACGGCGCGCTCGCCGGCCTTGCCGAGACCTTGCGCGAGCGTGTGCAGCGACCTGTGCAGATCCGTGAGCTGGACATTGATGTCACGGTCACAGCCGGGGCCGCGCTGTGCCCGTTGCAGGACGGAGAACCCGAAGTCACCGGCGTTATCAAGGAGGCGTTGGCCGCAGTGGAGCAAGCGCGCGCGCGCCGCGCGCCGTTCGCCCGGTTCGACAAGGCTCTGTTCGGAGACCCGGCGCGAAATCTGGCGATCATGAGCGGGTTAAGCGCGGCGATGGCCAAGGGCGAGCTGGTGCTGAATTACCAGCCCAAGCTGGATCTGCGCACTGGAACCTATACGGCCGCTGAGGCGCTGATGCGCTGGACCGATCCCGAGCGGGGGTATGTGCCTCCGGACGCCTATATCCCCTTCGCCGAAGAAACCGGACATATCCGCGAGCTGACAGAATGGTCGCTTGAGCGCGCCCTGGTCGACCAGGTGGCCCTGTCCAAGGCGGGGGAGCAGATGGCGATCGCGGTCAATATCTCCTCCACGCTTCTGACCGACGCCGCATTCGCTGCGCGAGCCGCACAGCTTGCCAGTCAGTCGCGCGCCGGTCTGATCTTCGAGGTGACCGAAACCGCCATCATGGCGGATGTGGACCTGGCTATCCGGACGCTGGAGATGTGGGCTCGCGCCGGCGTGAAGATCTCCATCGACGATTACGGGACGGGCCAGTCTTCGCTGGCCTATCTCAAGCGCCTGCCCGCCAACGAGCTGAAGCTCGATCGGGCCTTCGTGAAGGAGGTCACGACCTCCCAGCGCGACCGGATGCTGGTGAAGTCTACGGTCGACCTGGCGCACAATCTGGGCCTGACGCTGACGGCCGAAGGCGTGGAGGATGACCAAACCCTTTCGGTGCTCAAGCTCATGGGATGTGACAGCGCGCAGGGATTCGGACTATGCAAGCCATGCAGCCTGATCGACCTGGTCGGCTTCATGCAGCGCCAGAAAGAGTCCGCCGAGCCTCTGGTCCGCGGCGACCGGCGCCGCGGTCCGTCCGGCATGGTCAGCTGACGCGCCGACCTGATGCACCGAGCGTGAATACGGAGACTGACAGCCTCACCGTCCTGCCCCTTACCCGATGGGTCGACGGGCCGGATGGCGGACGCGCCCAGGCGCGCCGGTGTTCCCACGGCGTTGCAGCGCGTGTCGGGAGCTGACCGCCTTTCCGCACGCGGTATGGGCCCCTGTCGCAATTGGTCAGACTTGTGATCCCGGCGTCCTGAAGTCAGAGCCGCCATGACGAGCTGTATGGCCCTGGCCGAAACACGGCGCCGCGAACCCGAGAGCCGCCCCCCTCAAACGCCAGGAGCCGCGTGAGGCTTATCAGCCGATTATTCATGCATATCAGTAACCTAGCCCGGATCCCCCCATTTGGGTCCATATGCGCCCAGCCTGCACCCCTGTAGCGTCCCACCGAATCTTAAGAGGGGACCGCCATGTCTGGCATTTCGCAGTCAAATTCATTTTTCAAGTTTGCAAGGGCTGCCGGCGCTGCGGCGCTTGCCGCGCTGGGCGCGGCCGCCATCATGCCTTCCCCCGGCCACGCGGCGACCGCGACCACTCCGAATGTCAGCGCCGGGGCGACCGGGAACTGCGTCTCCACCGCCACCTCCTATAATGGCGGCTTCACGCTGACCTATCAGACCACGGACCTGTCCGCGGGCATCTTCACCTCGGGCGGGCCATCAGACATGGTCGCGCTCTATCTGGTGGACTCCTCAGGCGTCATCATCGGCGCTGACGCGATCGCGATCGCAACGGACGGGACCTATTGGAGCGCCCCTCAGGGCGGTGCGGGCACGGGGCCGTTTCCGGTGTCCGTCACCCAGCAGCCGACCGCCGGGAACGCCCAGTACATCATCGAGGACGAAGCGCAGTCGACCTTCACGACGGCGCAGAGCGTGGGCTCGACCTATGTCAGCAGCAATCAGATCGCCAGCGCGTCCTTTGATCCGGTGGCTCTGAACCCGAACTGCCAGACCGCCGTAGACACGACTCCCCCGAACGTGACTTCGATCTCGCTGCTGGGTTCGCCGGCGGCGAACGCGGCGAGCGTGAATTTCCTCGTCCAGTTTGATGAGCCGGTCTCGAACGTTTCGCCGGGTGATTTCGGCGTAAACGTCGTCAGCGGGACGCCGACCCTTCAGAACCTCGCGGTCACCGGCACGACGCCGGACACCGCGACGCTGACAGTGACGACGACCGACGGTACGGCGGGCGAGTTCTCGATCACGCTGAATGCGAACACCGATATCGTGGATGCCGCCGGCAACGGGAACGGGACCAACGGTTTCGTTCCGGCCTTTACAGGAGGGCAAACGCACACGGTCGACCGGGTCGGTCCGCAGCTGGTTTCTGTGACGCGGAACTTCCCGGCGAACCAGACGATCGGCAGCGGGCAGTCGAATGTCGGCTTTACAATGACGTTCGACGAGGCTGTCAGCCTTGCTTCGGCGGCGAATGGCGACTTCGTCGTCGTGCCGGTCGGCCTGCTCAGCAACGTCTCAGGCTCGGTGTTGCTAGTCCAGCAGCCCTCTGCGGCCAATGAGCTTCTAGTCGTGCTCGGTAACCTGTCCGGCCAGGGTGAGTTTACCGTCGAGATCACCGGCGACATTGATGATGCGCTCGGCAATACGTCGACGGCTTCAACGGCGACTGGAACGGTGGAGACCTTCATCCGGGACTCTGTCGCGCCCTCCGGCTATACGATCGCCTTCGACCAATCCGCTTACAGCGCCGCAGCGGCGTCCAACGCCTCGGTGACATTCGCCGGCGCCGAGGTCGGTACGACCTACTCGCTCACCATCACCAGTGATAATGGCGGCACGCCTGTCACGGCGACCGGCACGATTGTGACCGCGGCCGACCAGATCACCGGTCTGAACCTGACCGGGCTGAATGACGGGACTCTGACCGTCTCCGTGACCCTTCAGGACGCCGCCGGCAATACCGGCGCGGCGGTCACAGATACGGCGATCAAGAGCCTGTCCGCTCCGCCGCCCTTCTCCATCGCGTTCTCGCCTTCCGCCATTCCGGCTGGCGGCGTGTCCACGCTCACGCACACCATCGATAACTCAACCGGCGCCGGCGCGGTGTCGGCCCTGGACTTCACCCACGCCCTGCCGGCCGGGATGGACGTCGCAGCGACCCCCAACGCCTCCACTACGTGCACGGGCGGTACCGTGACAGCCGCAGCAGGCGGCGGCTCCGTCGCCTATACCGGCGGCTCGGTGAGCGCCAACGCGTCCTGTGCGGTCACCGTGGATGTGACCAGCGCGACCCCCGGGACGCTTTCGGCGACCACCGGAGACCTGACGTCGGCAGCGGGCAATAGCGGCACGGCGAGCGGATCGTTGACGGTCAATGCGCCGACCTTGTCGATCAGCAATGCGACCCTGTCGGAATCCGGATCCAACATGGTTTTCAGCGTCACGCTGTCCGCGGCGATCGCGTCGCCGGTGACGTTTGATTTCGCGACGGCCGATGTGACGGCCACGGCCGGGACTGACTATCAGACCACGACGAACGGCAATTACACGATCCCGGCCGGTGTCACTCAGCTCAATGTCGGCGTTCCGATCACTGACGATGGCCTGGATGAAGATGACGAGACCTTCACGGTCACGATCTCGAACCCGACCAACGCCACCCTGGCTACGGCCAGTGGAACCGGCACAATCACCGATGATGATCCCACGCCGAGCCTCGATATCGCCAGCGCATTGACAGTCAGCGAGACCGGGGGCTCTGCAACGATTGCTGTGGATCTCTCCACGGCCTCAGGGCGCACCGTCACTGTCGATTTCGCCACGAGCAACGGTACGGCGACTTCGGGCGACGATTACACGGCGACGTCGGGCACGCTCACCTTCGCGCCGGGCGATACGTCGGAAACTGTAACTGTTTCGATCCTCGACGACGGCCTGAGCGAGGGATCGGAGCAATTCACGGTCGCGCTCTCCAATGCGTCGAACGCCACGATCGGCACGGCATCGAGCACGGTCAGCATTACGGACGACGAGCCCTTCCCGGCGCTGGCCATCTCAGATGTGACCGTCTCCGAGGCGGACCTGGCGGCGACATTCACAGTGACCCTCTCGATCGCCAGCGCGAACACGATCACGACCGATGTGCAGACCGTCGATGGGACGGCGACGGCGGGTGACGACTACACCGCTACCACCACGAGCCTGACCTTTGCGCCGAACGAAACCAGCAAACTGGTGTCGGTTCCGCTGCTGGGTGACGCGATCGACGAAGCCGATGAGACTTTCGAGGCGCTTCTGGTCAATAATTTCGGCGCAACGCTGGCCGACTTCCGCGGCGAGGCGACCATCCAGGATGACGATGCGGCGCCGAGCCTGTCCATCGACGATGTGACCGTCGCCGAAGGCGCAGGGACGGGGACGTTTACGGTTTCGCTGTCTGCAGTCTCCGGCCGGGAGATCACCGTGGATTACACCACGGCCGACGGAACGGCGCTGGCCGGTTCCGATTACGCCGCCGGCGCCGGTACGGTGACGATTCCCGCCGGCTCTCCTTCGGCCACGATCGCAGTCTCGATCACCGAAGATGCGCTCGACGAGAACACCGAGACGTTCACGGTCGATCTGTCCAACGCCACCAATGCGTCCATCGCCGACGCTTCGGGCGAAGCGTCCATCACTGACAATGACGCACCGCCGGCCTTGTCGGTCGATGATGTGGCGTTGGCCGAAGGTGATTCCGGAGCGACGACTTTCACCTTCACGGTGAGCCTCGATGCTCCGTCCGCTCTCCCGATCACAGTCGAGGCCAGTACGGCCGATGGCACGGCGGTTGCGCCAAGCGACTACACGGCGATCACCGGGCAATCGGTCTCGTTCGCCCCGGGCGTCACGTCTCAAACAGTCGATGTGACGGTCAATGGCGACGCGACAATCGAGCCGTCCGAGGACTTCACGCTGAACCTGTCCAACCCTTCCAATGCGACCATCGCGGACGGAACCGGTACGGGCACGATCCAGGACGATGACAGCCTTCCCGTCCTCGCTATCAACAGCGCGACCCTGTCTGAAAGCGGGACGAACATGGTGTTCGCCGTGACGCTGTCCTACGCGGTCCCGACCCCGGTCACGTTCGACTTCGCGACGGCGGACGTGACGGCGACGGCCGGCGTGGACTATTCGACGATCACGAACGGCAACTACACCATCCCGGCCAATGTCACCCAGCTCAATGTGGGTGTGCCGGTCACCGATGATGTGCTGGATGAGGACGACGAGACCTTCACGGTCACGATCTCCAATGCGGTCGGGGCCGCCATCGGAACGGCCAGCGGGACCGGCACGATCACCGATGATGATCCCACGCCGTCGCTCTCCATCGACGATATCGCCCTGGCTGAGGGCGACAGTGGAACCGTCGACTTCACCTTCACCGTCACGCTCAGCGCGGCTTCGGGCCGGACTGTCACCGTCGACGTGGACACGGCTGACCAGACGGCGACCGCCGGCACGGACTACGCTGCGGTCACCGGTCAGACCCTGACGTTCACGCCAGGTCAGACGGCGCAGACCGTCACGGTGACGGTGAACGGCGACGCGACGCCGGAGTCCACCGAGACCTTCGAAGTGAATCTGTCCAACGCGGTCAACGCCACGATCTCTGACGCGACCGGGCTTGGCACGATCCAGGACGATGACAGCGTGCCGGTCGGCTATGCCGTCGCCTTTGACGACACGGTCTACAACGCCGCCGAGGCGACCCAGCTCGGGCTCGATGTCACCGGCGCCACGATCGGCGCGACGTATGACTACACGATCTCCGATCAGTCGAGCGGCAGCGTCACGGGCAGCGGCGCGGTTACGGCGGCGGTGTTCACCCTGTCCAACATCGACGTTTCATCCCTGGCCGACGGTCAGCTGGACGTCTCCTTGACGCTGAGCAACGCCAATGGCGCGGGCGCAGCGGCCACGGACAGCGCGACGCTTGATGCAACCGCCCCGGTCGCTCTCGCCTTCGCCCGGCAGACGCCTGCCGCGGCGACGACGAGCGACGACACGCTGGTCTATGCGATCACCTTCGACGGCGCCGTCCTGAACGTAACGTCCGATGACTTCGCCATCACCGGAACCACCGCGACCGGCGTTCTGGCGGGCTCCGGCTCCAGCTACACGCTGACGCTCTCGGGCGGTGATCTGGCGAGCCTCAACGGTACGGTCGGCATCGACCTGGCGTCGGGTCAGGATATCGCTGACGCCGCGGGCAATCCGCTCTCCGGAACGGAGCCTGCAACCGACGAGACCTACGCTGTGACCAATGATGTGACGGCGCCGGTTCTGCTGTCGGTGCTGCGCCAGTCGCCTGCTGCGGCAGACATCAACGGCTCGGTGACCAGCGTGACCTTCCGCTTCACCTTTGACGAGGATCTCAGTGCGACACCGGCTGTGTCGGATATCGGAACCAGTATCGGCGTCGTCGCCAGCGTCACGCCGGTGACCGGGTCCAGCGTCTTCGACGTGGTCATCAGCTCCATCTCGGGCGATGTGATCGTCCAGGCCGGCGTTGTCGGGACCGTCGAGGACCTCTCGGGTAACTCCGTCACGGCCCCTGTCGCCCAGACCTCCGAGCAGTACACCCGTGATGGAACGGCTCCGAGCCTTACGATCCTGAGCCTGTTCACGGGCACGGTGAACGCGCCCTTCCAGGTGACGTTCAGCTTTGACGAGCCGGTGACCGGCTTTGGCCTCGGCGACATCGCTGTGGGCAACGGCTCGGCGTCGAACTTCGCAGGGTCCGGTTCCAGCTACACCGCTGACATCACGCCGGCCGCCGACGGGGCTGTGACGGTCGATGTGGCCGCCGCCGCCGCGCAGGATGCTGCGGGCAATGACAGCCAGGCTGCGACCCAGTTCTCCATCAATGCCGATGTGACCGACCCGACCGTGACCCTGGCCACTACGGCGACAAATCCTGTCGCCGGGCCCTTCCCGCTGACCATCACGTTCAGCGAGGACGTGGTGTCCTTCACGGCCAGCGACCTGGTCATCACAAACGGATCGGTCGTTAACTTCCTCGGCGTCGGCCCGAACAACACCTACACCGCAGAAATCGCTCCGACGGGTGACGGTGTGGTGACGGTCGATCTTCCGGCGAATGCCGCTGAAGACCTGGCCGGCAACGGCAACGTGGCTGCAACCCAGTTCTCGATCGTGGCGGACACCGCGCCGCCGGCTGTTGCGATCAGCACCAGCTCGACCGGACCGGTCAGCGCAGCCTTCCCTGTCACCTTCACCTTCAACGAAGCTGTGACCGGCTTCACCGCGGGTGATGTGACGGTGGGCAACGGCACGCTGTCGAACTTCGCGGGCTCTGGTGCGGTTTACACCGCCGACGTGACGCCGGGCGCTGACGGTCCTGTGACGGTGGATGTGGCTGCCAACGTAGCGATCGACATCGCGTCGAACGGCAACACCGCCGCGTCCCAGTTCTCCATCGACGCGGACCTGACGGCTCCGAGCCTTACGATCCTGAGCCTGTTCACGGGCACGGTGAACGCGCCCTTCCAGGTGACGTTCAGCTTTGACGAGCCGGTGACCGGCTTTGGCCTCGGCGACGTCGTTGTGGGCAACGGCTCGGCGTCGAACTTCGCAGGGTCCGGTTCCAGCTACACCGCTGACATCACGCCGGCCGCCGACGGGACTGTGACGGTCGATGTGGCCGCCGCCGCCGCGCAGGATGCTGCGGGCAATGACAGCCAGGCTGCGACACAGTTCTCCATCAATGCCGATGTGACTCGTCCGGATACAACCCTGACAACCACGTCTCTCGGTGTGGTCAACGGGGCCTATCAGGTCACCATCACCTTCACCGAGCCTGTCACTTCATTCGGTCTCTCCGGGGTTCAGGTGACCAATGGCGTAGCGTCCAACTTCGCGGGTTCCGGTGCGGTCTACACTGTGGACATCACCCCTGCGGCTGATGGCGCAGTCCTGGTGGACGTGCCTGAGAACGTCGCTGAAGACTCTGCGGGCAACGGCAACCTCGCCGCAGCTCAGCTGTCGACCACAGCTGATGTCACGGCCCCCGGTCTGACGTTGACCACGACAGTGTCTGCTCCGGTCAGCGCGGCCTTCCCTGTCACCTTCACCTTCACCGAGGCTGTGACCGGCTTCGCGGCGGGTGACGTGACGGTAGGCAACGGCACGCTGTCGAACTTTGCGGGATCGGGTGCGGTGTACACCGCCGACGTGACCCCCGCTGCGAGCGGAGCCGTCACGGTTGACGTCGCCGCCAATGCCGCCGAGGACGTCGCGGGTAACGGCAATACGGCGGCCACCCAGCTTTCCGTCACCGCTGACACCGAGGCTCCGAGCCTGACGATTGGTGTCCCGGGTGCGCAGGTCACGGGTGCGTTCACCGCCACGTTCGACTTCTCCGAGCCCGTCACCGGCTTTGATATCGGCGATATCGTGGTCACCAATGGCGCCGCCGCGACCCTGACGGGATCGGGCGACGCGTACACGGTGACGGTCACCCCGGCCTCGCTGGGAACCGTGACGGTCGCCGTCGCGGCAGGCGCAGCTCAGGATGCAGCCGGAAACGGCAGCGATGCGGCGTCGGCCTCAACTAGCGCTGTCTCCAGCTCCAACCCTGTCAGCCTGACCGTTGCTGGAAACGTCACCGATCCCACGACCGTGAACGGCGATACGTCCATAACCAACCCGGGTTCGGACCCGCTGCCGTTCAGCGCCAGCGCCGACGTGAACTGGCTGGACGTATCTCCCAATGCCGGGACGGTTCCTTCGCTCGGCTCGGTGTCGCTGAACATCGCGACCAACACCAATGTCTTCCTGTTGGCGCCGGGCAACTACCAGGGCTTCGTCACGGTGGTCGTCGGTTCCGGGAGCTCCTCGACCAACGGGGCCATGACGACCCAGCTTGCCCCGCCCAGCGCGACCGTCATCACCACGGTTCTGGTGAACGTGGTGGTGCAGCCTCGAACCGGAGACATCCAGCTCATCGCGACGACCCCGGGCGGTGTTTCGGGGGATGCAAGCTTCACCTACGCCTCGGATATCCTTGCGTTCGACGGGCTGACGCTGACGACCAGCGGCGGATCGGCGAGCGTGTCCGAGCCGAATGTGGTGAACGGCACGTACGTGATCACCCAGAGTGCTCCGGCTGGCTGGCGTGTGGAGTCGATCAGCTGCGCCGGTGATGTGGATGGAGGCTCGACCTTCAATCCGGACACAGGGTCGGCGACCATCGACCTGGATGCCGGCGAGAGCCTGGTTTGCACCTTCGCAAACGTTCGCGACGAGGATGCTGTCCGGATCGCGACCCAGCGCGCCATCTACAACTTCATGGCGCGCCGGGCGGACCGTCTGGTGGAGGCCGCTCCGGACCTGCACCGCCGGTTCAGCGAGCGTGAAGCCACCGAACGCGGCGCCTTCCAGGCTGATGTGAACGGAGGCCGCTACACCATGGCGCTCACCGGTTCGCTGTCCGGCCTGCGCAACGCGGCGGCTCAGAACCAGGCTCCGGGCGTCTATAATCCGGAAAGCCCGTTCGCCCAGAACTGGGATGTCTGGTTCGCCGCTGAAGCGGCCGGTGTCCGCGACGACAGGGCCGGGGACGATGTGGAGAGCGACTTCGCGGTGGTTCAGCTGGGCCTCGACTACCTTGTATCCGACCGTCTGATCGTAGGCGTGTTGGCTCAGTATGACTGGATGGACGAGCGGTCCTCGGAGGTGTTCTCGAACGCCGGCGCCACGCTGGGCGCACAGGTCGAGGGCGAAGGCTGGATGGCCGGCCCGTACGCCATCTGGCGCGTCCGTGATGCGCTTACTCTGGATGTGCTCGCCCTCTATGGCGGCTCGGACAATACGGTCAATCCGCTCGGCTTCTATGAAGATGATTTCGAAACGGATCGCTTCATGCTGCGGGCCAATCTGACCGGCGAGCTTCGCTCGGGCGCCTGGCGTCTGCGCCCTCAGGTGGGCATCACCCACTATGAGGAGACCCAGACCGCCTACACAGACAGCCTGGGACTCTCCATTCCTGAGCAGAGCCTTACGCTGGGCAGGCTTCGGGCAGGCCCTGAGGTCGCCTGGCGCGACGAGTACGAGGATGGCGGCTATCTTGAGCTGACCAGCCGGATCCAGGCGCTTTGGGACTACGACCCGGCCGACCTGATCAACGAAGCGGGTCTGCTGACCAGCGGGAATGATGATCTGCGCGCCGATGCCCGGTTCGGACTGGCCCGCAGGTTCGGGTCAGGGATGAGCCTGCGCCTTGAAGCGGGCTTCTCCGGGCTCGGAGTCGGTGACTTCGAAGCCACGACGGGCCGGTTCGAGATCCGCATTCCCTTTGGTGGCTCGGGCCGTCCGGGGGCTGGCTCGCCCCTGGCGGAGAGCCAGTCCGCACTCACCTGCGAAAACCCCGCAGGAGACGGGTTCGCGCTGGCGGCGGGGATCACGACGCAGTGCGCTTCGCAACCAGGGCTGGGGGACATGGCTTCCCATCAGTAACGGCTGTTCTGCAGAACCTTATCGGTCCTCAGAAACCACAGCCGTCGGAGCCTGCCGAAGTTGTCCCCTCGGCAGGCTCCATCTCGTTCACGGGCGCGCCTTGGCTGCGGCGCAGGCCCGCGGCCGTTGAAGGGACGGATGATTTCGCGTCCGCCATGGCCCAGGGTGTTCCCGAGGCCGTCATGGGCGGCCACGATAGAAACGCCGCCAGGTAAGGGCCCGGAACGCTGGACGGCTCATCTGGATCGCGGCGGGCGCGTTTCCCTTGAGACGGCGGTGAGCCTGTAAACCGCCGTAAAAGGGGCACAGCCCCCAGGCGTTCCGGGAAGACGAGCCCCGCATGGCGCCGCGCCTGAAGTCACCTGAAGCTGGCGAATGACAAGCACGCGGCGGCGCATGCTGTCATCGTAATTCTTGGCGCTGCTATCGTGCCGCTATCGTGGCCGCAAAGCTGGTGCGTCAGGCGCCGCCGCGACCATCGAGGGGGTTTCTGATTGAGGATGCTTCACAGAACGCAACAGGGCGCGCCCGGCATCGGCCGGGCGCGCCCTGACGCTTCGACGAGGTCCCACCTGGGGACCGGTGCTGCTCAGTCCAGGTTGGACTGCAGCACCGTGTAGCGGGGGTCGAGGCCGCTGGTTCTAGGGCGGCCGAAGGAGATGGAGATCCGATCGCCCTGGGTATGATCCTTTTCGGCGACCATCCCCCACTGCGACGCCATGCCATCGGCTTCTGCGACGACGACCCAGGGCGTAATGATCGAGTAGTCGAACATGATCAGAATGCCGTCCCGCCAGCCCGGCTCCCGGCGCCTGACCCAGTCACTCTGGGAGATGCGCACCTGCAGGATTTCATCGTCCGGATAGGCGCTCGCCCACCGTTCGCGGACCATGCGCTCAACCGTCGCCCGGTCGCCGCCGCGGAAATCGTTCCGCACCGGATCATTGCCCGCCACCACGATTGCAAGGGCCTGCCGCAGGCGGTCACGCACGCCGCGATCAGCCTGGCGCTGAAGCGCGGCAAAGCTGGCGGTCACCCCGGAGTCTGCGTCCGGCCGGGCGTTGTAGATCCGCTCAACATTGTCGAGATAGGCCAAGGCGCCCTCGATGGCCCGGTTACCAACCAGATCGCCGGCCCGCCCGCCTTCGAGGGCCGCTGCAGCCGTACGCTCAGCTTCGGCGATCAGGCCGCGGGCGTGATCGAGGGCCGGGGCCCCGAAGGCTTCGAGGCGCGCGGACGCTTCCTGGAAAACGGGGCCGCCCTCCTGAACCAGCATTGCAAGCGCAGGGCCGCTGGCTGCACGCACATCCCGCGGATCCATGTCCGCATAGTCCTGGAGTATCTGGTCGATGCGGTCCTGGGTGGGCGGGTAGTTTTCAGCGAACCGGACATACTGCTCAACGATGCCGTCCGGCCTCATGAGGTGGGCGTGACGGAGATCCATGAACTTGACTTCACCCGCCAGCCGCTCGGCGACCCGGACGAACTGGTCGTCCTCCCTAGTCCGGCCTGAGCTTCTCCAGGCCTCAAGCCGGGCCTGATCGGCCTCGCGCCCAGCGGCGGCGCTGCCAGCTGCTGCGGTTGCAGCCTCGAGCCGGGACCGAAGGTCGCTGATCCGGGCGACCAGGGCGGATACTTCAGCAACGCCCTGATCGAGGCCGGCGAGCCGGCTGGAATCCCTGTCAAGGCTGCGCAGGATCGAGGCGATCCGCCGCTCGTCGTCTCCAGGCTCGATATCGCCAATGCGCTCTTCCGTCCTGTCCAGGCTTTGAGAGACGCGAGCAATCTGATCGGCCGTGTCCTGGTCCAGCGCCTGGGCGACGGCCTGAGCCGGGGCCGGCGTGAAGGCAGGCAGGCAGGCCGCCGTCAGGAGGGCTGCGCTCAATGTCACAAGCTTCATACCGGCACATCTCCAAGCTGCTTCACCATGCCGAGAGGGTAGTCGTGCAATCCGGGAGGAGCATCGCCCCTATTCAGGGGGTCTTTCTCCCAGCCCGCCGCTCGACTAGCCTGCCGATTGCGAAGGGGACAAAATGAGACGAACGATAGTGGTGGAGGATGAGCCGCGAATCCGCGCGTGGCTCACAGGCCTCGTAGAGGACAATCCCGCCTTACACTTTGTCGGCTCCGCTGCGAGCCTGACGGATGCGGAAAGCCTGCTCGCCGAGAACCCTGAGATCATTCTGCTTGATCTCATGCTTGAGGACGGGCCGGCCTTCGACTTTCTGCTTCGCGCCACGACGGCGGGCTCGAAGGTGCTCGTCGTCAGCGTTCTGGGCGATGAGGAAAGCGTCGTGCAGGCGGTGCTGAACGGCGCCTCGGGATACATGAACAAGGAGGTTTCGGCGCAGGAGTTGGCCAAAGCCATCGAAGCGGTTGAATCCGGGCATGCCCCCATGAGCCCGGCGATCGCCCGGCACCTGCTGCAGCGCGTTCAGCGCCGCGTTCAGACCCCCGACCGCGAAGCCCCCAGCCTCACGCGCAGGGAACGTCAGGTTCTCGAAGCGCTCGCCAATGGGCTGACTTACAAGGAGGTTGCGCGCAAGCTCGATCTGTCTCCCCAGACGATCGCCAAATATATCAAGGTGATCTACCGCAAGATGGCCGTTCACAACCGCGCCGAGGCGGTCATGCTGGGGGTGCGTTCCGGCATTATTGAAGTGTGATGGCCTGGACAGTCACGCCTGATGCGATGCTGCGCACGGGTGTCTTTGTTTCCGTCACGTTCATTCTGACATGGATCGGCTTGTGGGCGGCCGAAAGCCTGTCAAAGCCTGCGGGGTCCCCGCCTCCCGCCGCCGTCACACTTTACCTGACGCCGGACGGCGTCATCACGCCTGAGTCCGAGCCGATCACAGTCCCGCTGTCGCCAAACCCGCTCTATGACTATCGCCCGACCCAGGAGCAGAGGGACACCTACGGAGACGTCGGCGTCTTCCACATAGAAACAAGCATTCCTGACCCCCAGGTCCCAACGGCGCTGTTCTTCACGTCCGCCTACGAGATTGAAGAAGTCCGGCTGAACGGGAGGCTCTTGAAGGCGCAGTCTCCCACAGATCCGCAGGGGACCTTGAGCGGGTTTGGTCCGGCCGCTTTCGTCCTTCCGCCAGAATTCATCGAACCGGGGGTCAATGAGGTCGTCGTGGTGTCCTCAGGACGCACCTTCAAATCCCTCCCGCTGTATGTGGTCGGTGCGGCCGAAGCGGTGTTGCGGGCCGAGGGCTGGGGCCGCTTCTTTTCCCTGCACATCATTACGGCGGCGACCGCCATGCTGGCTTTCGCCGCCGCGCTTCTCTTTCTCAGCGACTGGCGGGAGGCGGAGAGGCCGCGCATGGTCGCGCTTTTGCTGGTCCTGGTGACATGGGCCTTGCGCAATCTCTCCATCCTTGGCGCCTTCGACTTTCTCCCCTTTCCGCTGGCGCGGATGATAACCTATGCCGTGAGCTACCTGCCTGTCGTTGCGCTGGTCCACCTTGCGCTTGCATGGACAAGCCTCATCGAGCCCGGCCGGCGATTGATCGCCCTGGCTTACGGGTTCTGTCTGGCCGCGCCGGTTCTCATCATCCTTCTCGATCTGCGCCGCATAGGCGGCGTGAGCATTCCATGGATGCTGGACAACGGCCTGACGATCGCAGGCGGCTGCACCGCGATCATTCTGTTCGCCCGGCATGCCTTAATCGGCTTTCGCCATGATCTGGTGGAGACGGTCGTCTTCATGGTCTGCACCTGGGCGGTGCTGATCGACAAGGCGGACAACATCTTTCATCTCACCGTGCCGTTTGTTCCCGATCTGCATCTCACCTTCTACTTCGCGCCAGTCTGCGGACTTCTGCTTGGCTTGAGCATGTGCGCCTCGGTTTCCGCTCAAGCCACGCGCGCGCGCCGGGTCGTTCAGGACATGAACCAGACGCTTGAGCGGAAGCTGGCGGAGCGTGAACAACAAATCCGCTCCCAGGCCAGGCAGGTCGCGGTCGTCGATGAACGCCGCAGGATCATGCGCGACATGCATGACGGGCTCGGCGCGCGACTCACGGATGCACTGGTTCGATTGCGAAAGAACCCAAGCCCGATCGAAATGACGCAGGATATCCAGAGCGCTCTGGATGAGCTGAGACTGACGGTCGATTCTCTGGACAGCGCCGGTGAGACCCTCGCCATGGCCATTGGCTCGTTCCGCCAGAGAGCCTCGGAGCGCCTCAACGCGGCCGGCATCGAGCTTTCGATGGAGTACGATGAGGCGGTCAGTCAGGTGCGGCTGCCGGCCCACGACGTGCTTCAGGTCTTCCGGATTCTCCAGGAGGCCACCACCAATATCATCCGCCATTCCGGGGCGACCGAGGCGAACCTGATGCTCAAATGCTGCCAGGAAAGTGACGAAGGCTGTGTCGACATCATCCTGAGCGACAATGGCCGCGGGCTCCCGGACGCAGCAATAAGAAAAGGCCTTGGACTCCAGAACATGGAGTCGCGCGCCCGGCGCATCGGCGCTGAAATCGCGTTCGAGCCCGCCTATCCGGGCTTGAGGATGCGTTTGAGAGTTCGGGAGCGCCGCTAGGTCCCGACGGCTGGGCGGGCCGCCGCCGCCAAACCTCTTCGCGCGGACTGGAGGGAGCCGCCTCCTGACGGGTCCGTTCGCCGGACGCGGTCGGACAAGAGCTCCAGGCCAGGGACGGGCAGCGCGGCCCGTGCCGACGTGCATTCCAGCGCGCTTGTGATGCGCCAGCCTGATCGAGGCGGGCTGCGAAGCCGCTCTACCCGGTCTGCGGTATGGCGGACGAACGGCGCCTCCGCGAGGCTTGGGCGACACTTGTCCAGTCCAAGTCCTCGCGGGAGAGACCTCATGCGCATCCTATCCTTCCTTGTCGCCGGCGCAGCCCTCGTCCTCGCGGGCGGTTCTGCGCATGCGCAATCCAGCCGCTACGCCCAGGTGGATTCCGATGGCGTCGGCAACTGCATCTTCTCCAACCAGGAACTGAGCTACCAACAGGAAGGGTCGGCGGCTTATCGCAACAACAAGACCGAGTTCTCCAACGGAGAGAACGTGCACGTCCGGTGCTATTTCGCTCAGCCGCTCGGCCAGTACCGGTCCAATGGCCGACTGTCGAATTCGCTCCGGGACGGCCGGGGCTATTTCGTCGATTTCGAGCTGCGCGACCCAGCGCGTCCAGGATCGATGGGGCCGGATATCGTGTCCGGCCAGCACTATGATTACGACAGCAGCGACGCATCCATGACCCAGCAACGCTTCGACATCGGCGACATGGCCGATTGCGATTTCCGGCTGCCGGAGTCCGAAAACCGCCGGTGGGGCAACTCGGCCAGCCGCTGCACAGATCTCAATCACTTCACCCGGCGGGTGGCTGAGGAGGCGGGCGCCAGCCTGCCGTTCACCGCGACCTACTGTGTGCGGGTCTTCATGCAGTTCGCTGACGTGATTGATGAACGCCGGGAGTTCGACTCTAATACCGGAAGCTGGCGCACCAGCCGTGCGCCGCGGATCATGGACCACCGGATCGCCGAATCCTGCTTTGACTATACTGTCCGCTGACGGGATCGTATGAGAATGCCCATGTTCGCAGAGTACCCGTCTGACGCCGTGGCTGTGAAGCGCGCGATCGTCGTCGAAGATGACAGCGTGCTCCGCGAACACCTGGTTGATCTCGTCAATCAGGTTGAGGGCGTTGAGGTCGTGGGGTCGGCGGAAGGCGTCGAGAGCGGGCAAGCGCTTCTGCAAACCAAGCCAGAGATTCTTCTGGTCGACCTCGACCTGATAGACGGTTCGGGCGTCGATCTCATCAGGGCCGGTTCTGCTATGGAGGGTCTGCGGATCCTCGTGGTCACCGTCTTCGGCGACGAGCAAAGCGTGATGCAGGCGTTTGAAGCCGGCGCCCATGGCTTCATCCTGAAGGATACGACGCTGAACGAGGTGTCCCAGGCGCTGCATGACGTGCTCGCTGGCGGCGCCCCCATCAGCGCGGCCGCTGCGGCGCATCTGCTTCGGCGCCTGAAGTCGGAGCCGCAGACCGATCGCGCCGGCGCAACCCAATCCATCCTGACAGGCCGGGAGTTGGAGCTGTTGCAACTCCTCGCCAAGGGGCTCAGCCATAAAGAAGTGGCCCAGACGCTGGGGATCTCTCCGCTGACGGTCGGGACCCATGCCAAGGCGATTTACCGCAAGATGAAGGTGAATGGCCGAGGTGAGGCTGTTTTCGAGGCTGTGAGCGAGGGCTGGATCAAGCTTGGTTGAGCGCAGGAGCGGCCGAATTGCGCTCGCCGTAAGACGATTGCGGCGGGCCTTCAGCGTGTTGTTCAAGTCGCCCGCCGAGGGACGCCAGGCCGGTTTCGCGCCGGTTCGCCTTTTGCGGATCATCGCCCTGTTCGTCCTGGCCCAGGGGGTTTTCTGGGGCGTCTTCATCAGCGCCGAGCACGCATCCGCACCCGATGTTCGATCCCCGGCCATGCTCAGGCTTGCGCTGGCCGAGACGGAAGCGGGATTGGCCGACGCCCCTGAGATCGAGGTCCGGCGCGACGCTGTGCCCACCTACCGCTACCGGGATCCGGACCGGCTGGCCTACGCCGTATTCCGGCACGATTTCGACTGGGTTGCGCAGGACGATGAAGACGCAGCGATCCTGCTGCGCTGGAGTCGCCGCATCGTTCAGGTTTCTGTCAACGGCGAGGTGCTGCGCGAGCAGACCCCGGTGGATCTGTGGGGCGTGCTCGGCGGGTTCGAGCCGGCCGCCTACATCATTCCCGAAGGCGTGCTGCAGCCGCAGGGCAATCGGCTTGAAATCCAGGTGGACGGGCGCAGTCTGAAAATTGCGCCCGAGCTGTTCATCGCACCCAGCACCGATGTGCTCAGGGCGATCGGTTGGGGACGCGCCATGGCTGTGGACCTGCCGATCGGCGCGATCGCCGCCATGGGCGTGCTCATTGTCATCTGCGTGACCGCGCTCTGGCCCCCCCAGGATCGACGCCGCATGAACGGGCTGATCCTGCTCCTCGTCTTCTGGATCGTGCGCAATCTGACCTTCCTCGGCGTGGACGCGGGCGTTCCCGACAGCCATCGCATGCTCGTGCACTTCCTGACGACCTACGCCTTTCTGGGCGCCATCGCCTATTTCGGACTGGCCTGGACCGAAGCGCCGCGGCGTCTGGCGACGGGTGTCGTCGCGGGGGTGGGGGGGCTTCTGGCCGTCACCCTCGCGCTGCACGAATTCGTCCTGGAGCCTCTGGCCTTTTTCAGGACGGCGTTCTGGACTGAGACCGTTCTGACCATCATCGTCTGCGCGGCCTGTATCGGGCTTCTCCTGTTCGACGAGTACAGGCGGTCACGTGACGCGGTGCTTCAGGCCGGGCTCTTCATCGTCGCGCTGACCGCTGTCATGGTGGACGCGATCGATGACCAGTTCGATCTGGTGATCCCGGTCGGCGACGGGCTGCCGATCACATTCTACTACGCGCCCATGTGCGGTCTGTTCCTGGGGTTCGGCCTGTGCGCGATGCTGGCGACACAGGCCACGGCGGCGCGCAACGCGGTGGTCAGGATCAATGCAACGCTTCGTGAGAAACTGGCCGAGCAGGAACGCGAGATCGCCAGCAGCCTCGAGCGGCAACACAGGCTCGAGCGCGCGCGTGTGAAGGCGGAGGAGCGTCAGCGGATCATGCGCGACATGCATGACGGCGTCGGCTCGCTGCTGCTGGGCATGCTCGTTCAGATCAAAGCCGGCCGGCTCGATATGGACGCGGTCGCCGACGGGGTCCGCAAAGGGCTCGACGACTTGCGGCTGATGATCACGGCTATGGACACCGGGAGCGACAATCTGGTCGAGGCCCTGGCCATGTTCCGGCGCCGTGCGGAGCCCCAGATCCAGGCCGCCGGCCTGGCGGTGACCTGGACGATCGATCTGGAGGACACGGCCGTCTTCGGTCCGCGGGAGACGTTGCAGGTCTACAGGATCTTGCAGGAAGCGATCGCCAACACGATCCGGCATAGCGGGGCGAGCGAGCTTCAGGTCTCCGTGGGCCAGGACTTCAAGCATGCTGACGCCGTCGTGATCGAAGTGTGCGACAATGGCTCCGGATTCGACACGGACGCGTCCGCAGCCGGCAGCGGGCTTCGCAATATGCGCCGCCGCGCAGCCATGGTCAGTGCAAAGCTCGAGCTGGAGAGCAAGCCTGGCCGGTCCTGCGTGCGCCTTGTGCTCGAAGGGGCGGCGACGCAGCACGATACCAAGGCTTAGGTATGGCGAGACGGCGGCCTTGCCGCCAAGCAGAACGCTCCAATCACAAGCAGGAGCGCACGCCAAGGAGATGCAGCGTTTGGACCGGCTGATGCGCGGTCCCGGACTGATCCGCGGCGCCGTCATGTACACGGCGCTGCTGGATCGCAGCGGGCTTCATCTGGTCAAGACCGGTCCCGGCTGGGTTGATCTGGCCAAGACCGGATTGCAGCGCGCCGCCGTCAAGCCGATCGTCGCACGCGCCAAGGCCAAGGTCGCCGAGGGTGAGGCCAAGCTCACAGAGGCCCTCAAGGCGCAGTCGCCTTCAGACCTGGCCGAAATCAGCTTTTCCCTGGAAGCGCTGTCAGAAGTCAGGGTCGTCCCCCTCGAGCCGTACAACGTCTCGAAGGTGACGTTGAAAGCGCGCAGCGCGCAGCCCTCGAAGCTCAATCTTGATGCGCCGGATTACAATCGCGCCGGGGAGGTCGTCGCGTTTCTCAACGCTGTTGCGCGAGGGGCGGACGTTCCGCTTGAGCCGCGCCGGATTCATAATCCCTGACCGGATCCTCTATGCGTGAACCGGCGCTGTCCTGACCTTGGCGCCCGCCCGGACAGCTCAACAAAGGTGAAAGCCCGGCGCGGGGACATTATGCGCCGGGCTTTCGTTGCGTTCCCATACCTGCCGTCAGCGCAAGAGCTGGCGAGAGTCCGGGAACCGCAGGCTTCGTCAGACCGATCACCGACAGGCGATGACCACGAAGACTGAACGGCGAAACAGGGCCGCAATCCATCCCCGATTCCCGGTATGCGGCCGGCCTACCCGGTTTCGGGCATTCAACGGCGCACCAATCACTGGAAAGCTCTGCGCGCTGACAATTGCGAGAGCTTTATCATGGACCCCAAGGCTGAACGAAAGGCGCGCAGCGCCGTGCAGACTGCAACCATGCAGACCAGCGGCGCGGTTCGCGACATTGAGAAGATCGAGACCCATTCGACCATGGTGCTCACCGAGCGGGCGGAAGCATCGATCCGAAACAAGCTGGACCGCGCGGAGGCTGCGCTGGACGATGTGCCGGACGGATTTGACGGCGCCGACGAGGTCCGGCAGGCGATCGACGACGCCCGGCGCCGCATTGCAGCGCTGTCGCAAGGCGCTGCTGACGATGCGGCGGCGAAGGCTGACACGGCCTCCTTCCTCGATCAACGCAGGGCGAGCGGCGCGCTGGAAGAGGACGTCAAGACCATCGAGTTCGCGGCGCGCCAGGCAAGCGCCCTGTGGATCATCGACCCCGAGGGCGCGAACCTCAAGCAGCTGACAGCGGCCGCAGAGGGCGTTGAGCGCGCATGCAGCTTCATGACCGGCTGGCCCCGCCTGCGCGACGGTGCGGATGCGGCCCTGGAGCAATACCCTGATGTTGCGGCGCTGCGCCGGATGCCGGGCAATGGCGTGCTGATCATCGCGCTTGAAGCCTATCCTGCGGCCCGGTCGGCGGTCGAAAACGCGGTGCAGGAGTTCCCCGATCGCGCTGCGGCGACTGTGGCGCAGCTCGAAGCTCAGGGCGTATCTGCGGCGGAGGATGCGCTCTCAAAGCGGGACTTCTGGCCGTTCCTGGCGTTTGACGGACCGGTGCAGAGCGCGCTGACGCGGGCCCAATCCATCGCTGCGGTGGCGGAGGCGGTCGGCGCCGGTCACGTGTCCGACGCGGCAGCGCGCATGCGTGGCCGGATCGACGCTCTGGCGGCTGCAGTCCGCGAGGAAGTGATCGCCGCCAACGAGCCCTGGGACGATATCTACGCCGGGGCTGATCGCGCCGAAATGGAGGCTGCGGCCCGGGCCGCCTTCCTCCAGCACTTTCCGGGTGAGGACATCATGAAGGTCTCCATGCCCTATGAGTGGAAGCGGACTGAGGGTTGGTCCTGGGACCGTCTCGCCGACAAGCTCGTATTTGAAGACAAGTCGCGAACCAGCGTGTGGGTGGTGGTCAGGACAAATGACCGGATCGCGACCCAGTGGCTCGTCGATCTGACGCGCAACCACCGCGAGGGCGACCGGCTGAGCGCCATCGCCGCCACCCAGGTTGAACGCGAACCTTCACCGAACCAGCAGGTTCTGCTCTCAAAGCTCTGAAGCGCCAATCGGCAAAGGAGAGATCCATGGATCCGACCCGACTGATCAATTCCTTCCTCGGCGGCGGCGCCGGCGCGCCCGGCGCATCCGGCGGGCAGCCGCAGCAGCCAGCGCGCTCCGGCGGGCCGGGCGGTCTGGACATGCGGTCCCTGGCCGCGGGCGCGGCGGCCGGGGGGCTGGCGGGCTTCATGCTGAACTCGTCGGGGGGGCGGCGCATGCGCCGCCAGGCCATGCGCGCGGGCCGCACCGCCGCAGGCCTGGGCGGGCTCGCTCTGGTCGGTGGGCTGGCCTACAAGGCCTATAGCGATCACAAGGCGCGGCAGGCCCAGGGCGGCGCCCAGGCCGTGCCGCAGCAGCTTGCTCCGCCGCCGCCGGATTCCGGCTTCACGGCCTCAGGCGACACTGAAGAAGGGCAGCGGGTCGGCGCCCTCATCCTCCATGCCATGATCGCTGCGGCCCATGCCGATGGCGTGATGGACGCAGCCGAGCAGGCCAAGGTCTTTGACCGGCTCGGTCAGACGGAGCTGACGGCGGAGGAGAAAGCCTTCCTCATGGACGCGCTCAGGGCTCCCAAGTCCATTGATCAGTTGATCGGTGAGGCGACGACGCCGGAGATTGCGCTTGAAGTCTATACGGCGTCCGTCATGGCGATCGAGATCGATACGCCGGAAGAGCGCGCCTACCTGGATACTCTGCGCGACCGGCTTGGAATCGAGGCCGGACTCGCCGGCGAGATTGAGTCGGCTGTGGCTGCTCAGGCGGCCTGAATCCCAGCCAGGAAAGGCCTGAGGGCGCCCCATACCCGATGTCGGGTATGGGGCGCTTTTGCGTGGTGCGGCAGGTTGGGAGGGCCTTGTGTTCAGGAGTCTGTCATGCTCGCACGCCACCTTCGCGCCGCTTTGAAATCCACCGCCCGCCTCGCCATCGGCGGTATCACAGCAGCGTTGACGGCGGGGGCGGCCTTCGCCGGCTCGGGCAATTTCACATCCGGCGCATCGCTCGCGGTCAACGGCACCTGCACGGCCGTGACGCCGTACACCCAGGTCGCTGTCACGATGTCATTGACGGGCGCGACGAATGACGGCTTCGGCACGGACGACTTCGCCATTTTGATCCTGGACGATCAGAATACCGTGGTCGGGACCGGGATTGCCTTTGCCACTATCGGGCAGACGACGAGCGTCACGCGCAACGCCTTTGTTCGCCAAGCGCCCAATGCCGGCCCCTACGTGATGGTTCTCGAAGATCAGGGCACGTTCGGAACCCAGCTTGGCCAGACCTACGTGGTCGGAGCGAACGGTCCTGAGCTGGACCGATTCACATTCGACCTGAACGCGCTGGACCCCGACTGCCCTGCGGCCGCGGACACGACGCCGCCTGCGGTTCTGTCGATCGTGCTGTCTGGTTCTCCGGCGGCGAACGCTACGAGCGTGAGCTATACGGTGACGTTCGACGAGGCGGCGCTGAACGTGACCAGCGACGACTTCTCCCTGACCGCGACGGGCACGGCGGCCGGCACGATCCAGAGCGTGACCGG
>JANSXV010000004.1 GCA_024742735.1 Alphaproteobacteria bacterium
CCGGAAGTAACCCAGGATCGAGGACGGCGCGGAGTTCGCGATCGACAGCGCCTGAATGCCAAGCTGCTGCTTGACCTGCAGGGACTGCAGACGTGCGGACTCTTTGGCCAGATCCGCGTCGACCAGGTTGCCGATGCCCTTTTCAAGAGCATCAGACAGCTTGCCGACGAAGGTCTTGTGGATTTCCAGCGCCTTCGATCCGGTACCCAAACGCGCGAGAGCGGCGTTCAGGTTGTCCAGCGAAGTGCCGATCTGGCTGGCCGCGGCAGATGCGTTGGTGACCGTGTTGACCTGAGTTGTAGCAGCGATCGTCAGAGTGGTGCCCGTCAGCGACAGGTCTTCATTCTGAATGGTGATCGTGTTGCTGCCGTCAGCACTGGCGAGCGCGGAAATGTCTGCGGCCCCATTGGCGATGAGGTTAGTGCCGTTGAACTCGGCGTTCTCCACGATCGTGGCGATCTGGTCGCGAAGGGCTTTGAAGTCTTCGTTCAGAGCCGTACGCGACGCAGAGTCGAGCGAGGAGTCGGCGGCCGCAAGGGCCTTTTCCTTCATCTCGATCATCAGATCGGAGATGGCTTCACCAGCAGCCAGAGCGACATCGACCGTGGACTGCGCCAGGTCGAGCGACTGGGTGACGGCCTTGTAACCACCGACATCAGCCCGCATGGACTGCGCGATGGCGTAGATCCCGCCATTGTCTTTCGCTGAGGAAACCGCAAGACCGGTGTTGATGCGCTGCTGAACGGTCTGCAGCTCCATATTGGTCTTGTTGAGGTTCTGGAGGGCGACCATCGCCCCCGGATTCGTATTGATCGTCGCCATTTCTTGGCTCCTTACGTTTCTACGTTATGCGCGTGCCTTTTGCACGCAGGGTCTTCTGACCCGCAGGAGCAGGAGCAAGCCCGGGGCCAGTTAGGCCTTCGCGCGAGAAAGATTTCCTAACCGATTGTTTTAATGAAGTTGTTTGAATCCCAGGCCATGGAGGAAGGATCCTGAGTCGGCAAATATTGCCCGGTTTTTGATCAAATGGCCGGCAAATATTGCCGGATCGGCATATTCTGCCGCTTAAAAATGCATGAATTCAGAGCCGGGCTTCTGATTTGGTTTACAAAAAGTTATTGCCAAGATTGAAAAGAAAACCGGGGCCGCATGAAGCGGCCCCGGCGTTTCAACCCTACTGGAAGTAGGACAGCACCGACCGCGGCATCGAATTGGCGATGGAGAGCGCCTGAACCCCCAGCTGCTGCTTGACCTGCAGCGACTGAAGCCTTGCACTTTCCTTGGCCATGTCCGCATCGACAAGATTGCCGATCCCGGTCTCCAGAGCGTCGGACAGTTTGGTGACGAAGGTGGAATGGACCTCCAGCGCCTTGGACTTCGTCCCCAGGCGCGCAAGCGCCGAATTGAGATTGTCCAGAGACGTGGCGATCTGGGTTGCGACCGTGCTGGCCTGCGTCGCGGTCGTGAACGCGGCGTTCGTGGCGATCGTAATGATGCTGCGCGAAAGCGACATGTTTTCCGCAGTCACCGTGATCTTGTTCGAACCATCCGAATTCGCAAGAGCGACAAAGGCCGAGGTCGACCCGTTGATGAGGTTCAGGCCATTGAACTCGGCGTTGTCGACAATCGTCTTGATCTGATCGCGCAGCGCCTTGAAGTCTTCGTTCAATGCCGAGCGGCTCGTCGTATCGAGCGACGTGTCCGCGCCGGCCAGGGCCTTCTCCTTCATCTCCACCAGCAGATCCGAGATCGCTTCACCGGCGGCCAGCGCGACGTCGAGCGTCGCCGTGCCCCGGTCCAGAGATTGCTGAACGACACCATAGCCGGCCACTTGCGCACGCATACGCTGAGCGATGGCGTAGATCCCGCCATTGTCCCTCGCGCCTGCGACATCGAGGCCGGTGTTGATACGGTTCTGCACGGTCTGCAGCTCCATATTGGTCTTGTTCAGGTTCTGGAGCGCGATCATCGCGCCTGGGTTGGTGTTCACCGAAGTTGTCATTGTGGGGTTCCTCCATTCTGGAAGCGAACAGCCGGCTTTGCGGCTGGCGGACATTTTGTCCTGGAGGCGCACCCGCAAGCCCCGTGCCGAAACGGCTCGGAGGGGAAGGCAAAAAAGCGCTTAATTTTCCGGTATTTATACGGCCACCTGGGCCACGTCGTTGACCGAGTTCAGCCTGAGCCCGGCAGAATCCGCCTGCCCGGCAAGATCGGCAGCCCCTCAGCCCGCCGCAGAGGCCTGAGGCGCGAGCCCCTGCATGATCGTGCGGTTCAGATCGATCAGGGTGTCGACATCGCCCTCGCCGCGCATGGCCAGACTTGTTTCCTTGGAGATGAAAATCGCCAGAGAGATGATGGACGCGCGCAGCGAGTCCGGCAGAGCGTTGTCGGGGCTGGCGCAATCAGCGGCGAAGGCCGACCAGACGCGCCTGTTCCAGTCGAGCGCCTCGGCGCGCTTGCGGATCTCACCGGGCCCTGCGTCCTTGATCTCCATGAGGGCGCGCGTCACCTGGCCCATCAAGCGGTACTCGGTCGAGCGCGGGTCTTCGGTTCTCGCGGACGCGGTCTGGTAGGCCTGATACGACATGAGAAAATCAGCTCTTGCTGGAGGCTTCGCCGCCCGCCAGACGCTCCGCCTCGTAGGCGATCAGCTTCCGGCAGCGCAGCAGCGCCTTGTAGTACTCGCCAGCCATCACATCCCGGCTGATGGTCACGCATTCCTTGAGGACTTCGGGATTCTTGATCACGCCCATGAACTCGGTCATGCGCATGACGAAAGCGTCGTACACCCCCTCATCAGAGGACGAGGACAAGTACATCATCATGACAGGGAAGTAGATGCGCTTGGCGGGCGTATCGGCCTCATGCTCCTGCATGATGTCTTTCTCACGCAGGACGCTGGCTTTGTTCTGAAGCACGAGCGTGGCGCGGCGATCGCCGTTCTCAACGACAGCGCCGTTCAGCACGAAGCGCTCTCCAGGCTTCAATGAGAGTTTAAGCGGCATCCAGAAAGCCCTCCCTTGCGATCCCAGGCGGCCTGGGATCGCCGTCTGGCGTCAGCGGCGTTGATCCTGACCGGCCTCGGTGAACAAAGCGTTTCGCGGCTGAGCCGGACTCTGCGTCCACAGGCCGACTGTTAGCAAAGACTTAATCGAAGCAGGCCGGGATGGCCTGATAAATCCTGCATAGCCATCCGGGACAGGCAGATGCATCACAGCTTCAATCTCGACGCGGAACTCGCCGCCGGCGTGGAAGGCGCCAAGCGCAAAGTCGAACGCGAGCGCGAGAACGCGACAGAAGCGCTGCGCAAGGTGCTGTCCGAGGCGCAAGCGGGAGCGGTCTCACCCAAGGCGATCGGCCTTGTGAAGCGCGCCGTCGGCATGATGGACAATGGCCGCGCAGCCGCCGCCAAGGCGGCCAAGCTCTGCCTGAAGGCGCTGGATATCGATTCTGACTTCGCGCTCGCCAATCACGCCATGGCGCTGTGCCTGGAGCGCCTCGGCCGGCTGTCTTCAGCGCTGAACTTCTATGAGCGCGCCTGGAAGCTGAACCCGAAGGATCCAGAGATCTATCTCAATCTGGGCATGCTCGCCTGGAAGCTGGAGATGATGGAGGCGGCCGAGAAGTTCCTGCGCCTGCATAACACGATGGATCCCCGGTCCATCGGCGGTATTTCGAATCTGGCGGGGCTGTTGCGGGATCTGCAGAAGTTCGAGGACTCCATCGAATTGCTGCGCACGGCCATATACGCCAATCCGGACAGCCCGGACCTGTGGAACTCTCTGGGCACGACGCTTCTGGAGAGCGGCGACCCGCTTCAGGCGCTGACCTTTTATGAAGAGGCGCTGCGGCTGCAGGAGAACTTCGCGCGCGCCCACCATAACATGGCGTTCTGTTACGACCTCACCGGCGACACCGACCGTGCGATCATGCACTTCCGCAAGGCGCTGACCCTGAACCCGAGCGAAGAAGACCGCGTGACCATGGAGCACGGCCTGTCCATGGCGCTTCTGAGCAAGGGCCAGCTTGCAGAAGGCTGGGAACTCTATGAGCGCCGGCTGGATCCGCACTACAAGAAGTCCGTCCACGTCATCATCGAGGCCCCTTACTGGTCCGGCGCCGATCGCGAGGAGGTGCGCGGCAAGCGCCTGCTCCTGGTCGGCGAGCAGGGCCTTGGCGACGAGGTGATGCACGCCGGCGATCTGGAACAGGCGTTCGACCTCGTGGGCCCTGACGGCGCCGTCGCGCTCGTCTGCGAACGGCGCCTGACCGGCATCATGGAGCGCAGCTTTCCGAAGCTGGAGTATGTGGGCTTCCACTCGACCATCACGAAGGAAGGCCTGCACCTGCGCCACCTTCACGAGGCCGAACCGACCTTCAAACCCGATCTCTGGGCGCCGCTGGGCTCGCTCCAGCGCGCGCTCCACCCCACCCCGGAAAGCTTCGGGCCCGCAGGCGCCAGGGCCTATCTCACGCCGGACCCCGATCGCGTCGAGGCCTTGCGCGCCCAGATCGGTGCGCTGCCCGCCGGGCTGCGCGTGGGTATCGTCTGGAAGTCCAACCTGATGACGGGCAACCGGACGAAATACTTCTCGCCCTTCCACCTGTGGCGACCGGCCCTCCAGACGCCGGGCTGCACCTTCGTGTGCCTGCAATACGGTGACGTGGAGGACGAGATCGCCCAGTGCGAGCGCGATTTCGGCGTCACGATCCACCGCATCGAAGGCCTTGATCTGAAAGACGATCTGGAAGGCGTCGGCATCACCGGCTCGCTCATGGATGTGAGCGTGGGCCAGCACAACACCTCGCTGGCTCTGGCCGCCGCCTATGGCGGCGAAACCTGGGTGATGGCGCCGGCGAAGAACCAGTGGACCGCCTTCGGCACCGACCGGCTGCCCTGGTCGCCGGGATCAACGCTGTTCGCTCCGGAAAAGTTCCGCGACTTCGCCGATCCGGTCGGGCGCATCGCCAGGGCGCTGCAGCAAAGGGCCGAAGAGCGCGACCGCGGCGCAGCCTGAGAACAGCCCCGCCCCTAGGCGAACTCTCCTGTCCGCTTTAGTTTCCCGTCTGACGGGTACTGCAAGCACGGGTGAGCGCATGCGCTTTGAAGGCACGAAAGACTATGTGGCGACCGATGAGCTGGCCGCCGCAGTGAACGCGGCGGTCACGCTGGAGCGGCCGCTCCTGGTCAAGGGCGAACCGGGCACCGGCAAGACCGAGCTGGCCCGCCAGGTGGCCGGCGCCCTGGGCGCGCCGCTGCTGGAATGGCACATCAAGTCCACCACCAAGGCCCACCAGGGGCTGTACGAGTACGACGCCGTGGCCCGCCTGCGCGACAGCCAGCTCGGTGATGACCGGGTTCACGACGTCACCAACTACATCAAGAAGGGCAAGCTGTGGGAGGCCTTCACCCACGAGACCCGGCCGGTCCTTCTGATCGATGAAATCGACAAGGCCGATATCGAGTTCCCCAACGACCTCCTGCAGGAACTCGATAAGATGGAATTCTACGTCTACGAGACAGGGGAGACGATCCGCGCCGAGGTGCGCCCCATCGTCATCATCACCTCCAACAACGAAAAGGAGCTGCCCGACGCCTTCCTGCGCCGGTGCTTCTTCCACTTCATCGCGTTTCCTGACGAAGACACGATGGAGAAAATTGTTCAGGTCCACTTCCCCGACCTGAAAGGCCGGCTCCTGTCCGAAGCGCTCAACGTCTTCTTCGAACTGCGCACCGTGCCCGGCCTGAAGAAAAAGCCCTCCACGAGCGAGCTGCTGGACTGGCTGAAACTCCTGCTGGCCGAAGACATCGACCCCTCCGTCCTGCGCGAACGCGACCCGCGCAAACTCATCCCGCCCATGCACGGCGCCCTCCTGAAGAACGAACAGGACGTGCAGCTGTTCGAACGCCTGGCGTTCATGTCACGGAGGGATGGGGGGTAGGCGATGACCCTCTTCCACCGCTTCTTCACCGGGCTTCGCGCCGCGAAAATTCCCGTCTCCACGCGGGAGTATCTGACGCTGCTGGAAGCGTTGGAGAAGGGGGCGATCGATCAGGAGATCGATAGTTTCTACGCGGTCAGCCGGGCGGCGCTGGTCAAGGACGAGAAGAATTTCGACAGGTTCGACAAGGTCTTCGCCCATTTCTTCGAAGGGGTCGAAGCGCTGGGCGAAATGTTCCAGGGCGAGGAGATCCCCGAGGACTGGCTTCGGGCGGAGCTGAGGCGCTACCTCTCCCAGGAGGAGATGGACGCCATGGAGGCGATGGACTTCGACGAGCTCATGGACACGCTCAAACAGCGCCTGGCCGAGCAGGAGAAGCGCCACGAGGGCGGGTCGAAATGGATCGGCACTGGCGGGACCAGCCCCTACGGCCATTCGGGCTGGAGCCCCAATGGCGTGCGCATCGGCGGCAAGTCCCAGAACAAGAAGGCCTCCAAGGTCTGGGAGGCGCGCAGGTTCAAGGACTATGACAATGAGCGCGAGCTGGGCACGCGCAATCTGAAGGTCGCGCTTCGGCGCCTGCGCCGGTTCGCGCGCGACGGGGCGCAGGAGGAACTGGACCTCGACGACACGATCCGCGCCACCGCCCGCCAGGGCTATCTGGACGTGAAGATGCGCCCGGAGCGGCGCAACGCCATCAAGGTGCTGGTGTTCTTCGACGTGGGCGGGTCCATGGACCCTTATATCGAGCTGACGGAGCGCCTGTTCTCGGCCGCCTCCGGCGTCTTCAAGAATCTGGAGTATTTCTACTTCCACAACTGCCCCTATGAGGGCGTGTGGAAGTCCAATCTGCGCCGTCAGGCCGAGACCACGCCGCTGATGGACGTGCTGCACAAATATCCCAGCGACTACAAGGTGGTGATCGTCGGCGACGCGGCCATGGCGCCCACCGAAATCACCCATCCCGGCGGCTCGGTGGAGCACTGGAACGAGGAGGCGGGCGGGGTCTGGCTGCGCCGGATCACCGCAACCTACCCCCACTTCGTCTGGCTCAATCCCACGCCGGAGAACTGGTGGCCGCACACCTATTCGGTCCAGTTGATCCGCGAAATCATCGGCCCGGACCGCATGTTCCCGCTGACGCTCGAGGGCGTCGACAAGGCGATGAAAGAGCTTAGCAAAAGGTAGGACGGCCAGAGGCCGCGTGCCTCTACCCCGTCACCACCAGGCTGAGCCATTGGGCGGAGAGCGCAGGCGCGGCGCCGCCCTCGATCTCCACGGTGACGTCCTGGATCAGCTGGATCTGGCCAGGCTTGCGCTCTTCGGCGGAGGCCAGCGTGAACACGCCTCGAATCCTCGCGCCGACCGGCACAGGGCTCAGGAACCGCACCTTGTCGAAGCCGTAATTGATCCCGATCGCCCCGGCGGGAAAGGCCGGCAGGCTCTCGCCGGCGAAATGGCTCAGCATGGACAGGGTGAGAAAGCCGTGCGCGATGGGACCGCCGAAAGGTGTTTCGGCCTTCGCACGCTCCGGGTCCACATGGATGAACTGGTGGTCCAGCGTTACATCTGCGAACGCGTTCACCCGATCCTGATCAATCTCGAACCAGGACGAGGTCTTTGTTTCGCCCACGCGGGCTCTGTATTCATCAAGAATGGACATGAGCCTGAGATTGGGCCGCGCCGCGCGTACCGGTCAAGACGCCTGCCCGCCCCGTTTCACCCAGCGCCGCCAGGCGAGCTTGCCAAGGCCGAACAGGGAGATGGCCAGCCAGCACAGCTCGATGATGAAGCTCGCCAGATTGAAGGTGACCAGAAGCGAGATGATCAGCAGGACCGCGCCGACAAGATTCAGCATGAGATAGCCGAAACTGTCGCCCCTGACCTTTTCCAGCTGAAGCAGGAAATAGGCCCCGATGACGCACGCCACGCCGGCGATTCCGATGAAGTCGGTCAGAAGCATGGGCCGAGTCCTGATTGCTGCGCCATCGCCCTACCCCTGACCGGCCTTCTGCTCAACTTCATTTGCCCGTCCGGCCCCTGCATGGCAGTTTTCAGCCGAAAACGCGCCATGGACCGACCGTGGCGATGGGGAGGACTGACATGAAAAGCTTGTTTGCGGGCGCGACCGCCGCCCTGGTTCTGAGCGCCGGCGCCGCCGCACAGGAAGCCAGCGAGCACTGGCTGCGCCAGCCGGCCGTCTCGCCGGACGGGCAAACCATCCTGTTCACCGCCTGGGGCGATGTCTGGCGCGTGGACGCCGACGGCGGTCAGGCGATCCCCCTGACCGTGGACGACGCCTGGGACGGTCACCCGGTCTGGTCGCGTGACGGCTCGCGCATCGCCTTCGCCTCTGACCGGTTCGGCGACATGGACGTCTTCGTCATGGACGCGGACGGCTCCAATCTGACCCGTCTGACCTTCCATTCGGCCGACGACATGCCCAGCGACTTCTCCCCGGATGGATCCGCCGTACTGTTCTCCTCGGCCCGCGGCGACAGCGCGGCGTCGAGCTATTTCCCCACCGGCGCCCTGCCGGAGCTGTATGAGGTTCCCGTGGCCGGCGGCGCTCCGCGCCAGGTGATGACCAACCCGGCCGTTCAGGCGCGCTACAGCCCGGACGGAACCCGCATCGCCTATCGCGAGGAGAAAGCCTACGAAAGCGATCTGCGCCAGCGCGACGTCTCTTCGTTCGCCCGGGATATCTGGGTCTACGACATCGCCAGCGGTGAGCATGAGCAGATCACGACGAACGCCGGCGGCGACCACGCCCCGGCCTGGGACGGCGATGACGCCCTGTTCATGCTATCGGAGGTCGATGGCGACACCTTCAACGCCTGGCGCGTGGATCTCGCCTCCGGCGAGCGGACCCGTCTTTCCGCGCATGGCCCCCACGCCGCACGCGAGTTGAGCGCCAGTTCCGACGGGCTGGTGGTCTACAGCTATCACGGCGGCCTTTACACTGTGCGCGAGGGCGAAGAGCCGGTCCAGGTCGAGATCACCTTCCCCGCCACCCGCCTGGTCAACGCGCCGGAACCGGTCTCCATCGCCGGGCGCATCGATGAGTTCGCCGTATCGCCGGACGGCAAGGAGATCGCCTTCGTCAGCCGCGGCGAGGTGTTCGTCACGTCTGTGGACTTCGCCGACACCGTGCGCGTCACGAACACGCCGGAACAGGAGCGCAGCGTCAGCTTCTCTCCCGATGGCCGTTCGCTGATCTATGCGGGCAATCGCGGCGGCGCCTGGACGCTGTTTGAAACGACGCTCACCGACGCCACCGAACCGCGCTTCTCCGCCGCCACCCAGTGGGAGGAGCGCGAAGTGTTCCGCCCGGAAGAGGGCGGCGAGGCCTTCCAGCCTGCTTACGCCCCCAATGGCGAGCTGATCGCGTTCGTGGAGAACCGCGACGCGATCTCGGTCATCAACCGGCAGGGCGGGAACAAGCGCACGATCTTCGCAGCCGACCTGAACTACTCCTACGCCGACGGGGATATCAGCTTCGACTGGAGCCCGGATTCGCGCTGGATCACGGCGAGCTATATCGACGGCAGCTATTTCTACAACGAGATCGGCGTGGCCCCGGCCGACGGCTCGGCCGAGCCGGTGAACATCTCCCAGTCCGGCTATGCCGATGCGAACCCGATCTGGCACCCCTCCGGCGAGGCGATCTACTGGTTCACCGACCGCTTCGGCCAGCGCACCCACGGCAGCTGGGGCGCCCAGTTCGACGTGATCGCCGGCTTCGTCACCCAGGCCGGCTGGGACCGGTTCAACCTGACCGAGTCCGAGCGCGCCCTGATCGAGGAAGGCCGCGAAGAGGAAGACGACGAGGACGCCGAGCCCCAGGGCGGCGTGCTGGAGGCGTTCTTCGCCTGGTATGAAGAGCTGACCACCCCGCCAGTGGAGCTGGATCTCGATGCTGTCGAGCGCCGCACCGAGCGCCTGACCATCCACGCCTCGGATCTGGCTGACGCAGCCTGGAGCGAGGACGGCTCCAAGCTGTACTATCTGGCGGCCTTCGAAGGCGGTTATGATCTCTGGGTCCATGACCTGCACGAAGGCGAAACCAAGCGTCTGGCCCAGCTGGGCGCGCGCGGCGGCGCGGACGTCGAGCTGATCGATGATTCCACCGCCATCCTTCTGGCCAACGGGTCGCTGCGCAAGATCACCCTGTCCAGCGGCGCGGCCGAGCCCATCGCAACCGATGGCGAGATGAGCCTGCGCGCCGACGCGGAGCGGGCCTATTTCTTCGACCATGTGTGGCGCCAGGTGAACGACAAGTTCTACGATCCCGACTTCCACGGCGTGGACTGGGACGCCATGCGCGCCGCCTATGAGCCGCTGGTGGCCGGAGTGTCGAACAATCGCGATTTCGCCCGTCTCATGGAGGAGATGCTTGGGCAGCTCAACGCGAGCCATACCGGCATGTACTACCGCCCCGGCGGCGAGTTCGAGGATGACGAGACCGCCGCGCTCGGCGCGATTTTCGATCTGGAGACCGGCGGGCCGGGCCTGACCATCGCGGAAGTCCTGCCCGGCGGTCCGCTGGACCGGGATGGTCTGGACATAGCACCCGGCGCGCGCATCACGGCGATCTCCGGCGTGGCGCTCACCGAGGGCGTGAACCCGTTCGAGCACCTCAACCGGGTGGCCGGCGACCGCATCCGCCTGACGATCCAGGGCCCGCGCGGCGCGGCCCGCGACGTCATCGTGCGCACCTGGTCACGCGGGGCGGAGGCCCAGGCGCTCTATGAGCGCTGGACAGAACGACGGGCCGCGATCGTGGAGGAGGCCTCAGGAGGGCGGATCGGCTACGCCCATATCCGCTCCATGAACGACACGGGCTTCCGCAATTTCTACTCCGAGCTCATGGGCCCGAACTTCCACAAGGAAGCAGTCGTCGTGGACACCCGCTTCAACGGCGGGGGCTGGCTGCACGACGACCTGCTCGTGCTTCTGACCGGGGAGAGCTATTTCAATCTGCGCGCCCGCGGCCGGATCATCCCCGGCGCGCCGGAGGAACGCTGGACCAAGCCGTCCATCCTGGTGATGAACGAGGGCAATTACTCCAACGCCCACATGTTCCCCTGGGTCTACCAGCATTTCGGCGTCGGCGAGCTTGTCGGCATGCCGGTTCCGGGTACAGGCACGGCGGTGTGGTGGGAGACGCTGATGAGCGGCGACCTGTTCTTCGGCATCCCGCAGCTGCCTGCGCTGGATGAAAACAACCAGCCGGTGGAGAACCAGACCCTGCAGCCGGACATCCTGGTGGATAATCCGCCGGAAGCCGCAGCAGCGGGCGAAGACCTGCCCCTGATCCGGGCGGTCGAAGCGATGCTGGCGGAGCTGGACGAGTAGCGAGGCGGACCCGGCGCGCATGCGATTTCCATCCAAGGCCGATTGCCTGAAATCGCTCAAGCGCGCCGGGCTCCATCCCGCCAGCGTCATTGATGTCGGCGTGCACACCGGCACGCCGGATCTGATGGCCGCCTTCCCCAAGGCCCATCACCTGCTTGTGGAGCCGGAAGCGGCCCACGCCGAAGCGATCGAAGCGGCCTATCGCGACATTCCCCACACGCTCGTCGCTGCGGCGGCTTCCGACCGGGACGGAACCGCGGAGCTGACCGCCGAACACCGCGGCGGGCGCAGCGAGGTCACCCATTCGCGCCTTGAGGCTGTCAAAGGCCGCTCCGACACCGGCGCGGCCAGGGAGGTGCGGCTTGCACGGCTGGACCGGCTTGTCGAGGACGCGGGGCTGAGCGGGCCCTATCTTCTCAAGATCGATACGGACGGCCATGAGCTGGAAGTGCTGGCCGGCGCGCAACAGACCCTGCGCGACAGCGCCATCGTCATCATCGAGGCGCCGCTGCATGCCCTGACCGAGCGCGCGGCGGCGCTGGAAGCGGCCGGGCTGCGCCTGTTCGACATCATCGACCTGGCCTACTATCACGACACGCTGTCCCAGGTGGATCTGGTGTTTCTCAACCCCGCCCTTGCTGATCCGGACGCCGTCAATCCGTGGCGAAACCCGGACTTCGACTGGCGCGCCTGGCGCCAGCTGGAACCCTGGACGAGCGTATTCGATCCGGTCCGCCGTCTCGAGGCGGGCCTGCGCCGGCGCGCGGCGCTCGCTTTGCGCAGGGCTCGAACAGGCACGCCGCGCTCGTGACGGGTTTCGAACGACAGCCGGAACTCCAATGGAGAGCGAGCCTGAGGGCGCCGGGAGCAATTGCGCCGGTCACCGGCCCTTGCGAAGAAGCACAGGTCGATCCCATCACGGCGGCAGGACAGGACTGATCTCATGGCCTCGGATTATCAACGGTTTCCGTCCAAGCCGGATTGCCTGCGCGTCCTCCTCGCCGCCGGTCTCGAACCGAAGACAGTGATCGATGTGGGCGTGCATTCGGGAACCCCGGAATTGATTGAAGCGTTTCCAGACGCCCATCACCTTCTGATCGAGCCGGAGCCGGCGCATTTCTCCGTCATCGCAGAGACCTACCGCGATGTGGCCCACACGCTCATCCCTCTTGGCGCTTCCGACAGACATGGCGCCGCCGCATTGACCACGGAGCACGGGGAGACCGGCGGCGAAGTCACACACTCGCGCTTCCTCGACAACGATCCAGCCACAGAGCCCGACACGGCCATGGTCAAGGTGGCTCCGCTGGACGCGATCGTCTCCCAGGCCGGCCTTGAAGGGCCCTACTTCCTGAAGATCGATACAGACGGTCATGAGCTGGCGGTGCTGGCCGGCGCCGCCGAAACGCTGAAGCAGAGCGCGGCGGTCGCCATCGAAGCGGTCACGGACTCCGTCAGCGCCCGCATGGCGCCGATCGAGGCGGCGGGCCTGAGGCTCTTCGACATCGTCGATCTGGCTTACTACGAGCGCACGCTGTGGCAGATGGACCTGGTCTTCGTGAACCCGGCGGTTTTTGATCCGCCGGCGCTGCGCCCGCAGACCAATCCTGCTTCCAATTATGCCGCCTGGCATGCCCACAGACCTCCAACGCCGCCGCCGGCGCCACCGCCTCCACCCACCGGGTTGCGGCGGATTGCGATGGCGCTTGCGCGGCGCCTGCCGGGATAGCTCCGGGAGCACGATTAACCGTGTTTAGCGACGCGCAATTAACTCGGGCGAGGCTATGGTGATGCGATGGCATTGAGCCCGGAGGCCCTTCATGACCCGCGCCGTTCTCGATCGCGAGCACCTCGCCCGCTACACCGCCGGCGATGCTGCGCTGGAGGCCGAGCTGTTCTCGCTGCTGGAAGGCCAGATCGAAGCCTGTGTCTCGGTCATGGAGCAGACCGGCGATGAAGGCGCCTGGCGCACCGCCGCTCACACGCTGAAAGGCGCCGCGCGCGGCGTGGGCGCCATGGCGCTGGGCGAAGCCTGCGCGGCGGCGGAAACGCAGCCGCTCGACCCGGCTGCGGCTCTGGCTGTGCGTGATGAGGCAGAAAAGGCCCGCTCCGCCATGAAGGCGGCCAGAGCGGCCTGACGGTCCTTCAGACCTGATCGCGCGTCTGGTCCCAGACGTCGAATTCGTAGGAAATCGAACGCTCCACGAGCTCGCGCCAGACCGGCTCGGCGATCTCGACCGGCAGGCCGACATCTTGGGCGGCCGCCTTCACCTTGGTGATGACGTCCTCGATCCGGTCTTCGTCGCGCACCACATCGCGGCTCGGCTTGATGCGCGCGGCCGCTTCCATATAGCGCGAGCGTTCCGCAATCAGGGCGGCGAGCGCCCGGTCCAGACGGTCGACGCCGTCGCGCACCTCCGTCATGGAGCCGCAAGCGTCAGGCGCGGTGCGCGCATTGAGATCGTCGGGATCGAATCCGGGCGGAAAATCACTCATGGGCGCGCTTATAGACAGGCCGGGCGCAAGGCTCAAACGCTCAATGCGCTCAGGCCCTAGCGTCCGTCGCCGCCGCCGTCATCCTCACCGCGTGCGATGGAGCGGTCCTGCGCCTCGGCGGCGCCTGACTGCCCGTTCCCGGCATGCTTCTTCACCTGGGGCGGCACGAAGACCTCCGAGCCGTCGTCCATGTAGACCGTCGTCGACGGGAAAGCGAAGGCGGTCCCGGCGCCCTCCTCCACGATGCGCTTGACCTCGAACGCCAGCTCTTCCTTCAGGCGCAGCCACTCGCCCCAGTTCGTCGTGCTGGTGAAGCAATAGAGCAGGAAGTCGATGGAGCTCGGCCCGAAGCTGTCCACCCGCATGAAGGTGGCGACCTCCGGCGGCTTGGCGAATTCCTCGTGGTTCATGATGAAGTCGAGCACGTGGTCGCGGATATATTGAAGCTGCGCGGTCGTGGTCTTGTATTCCACCCCGATCAGCCACTTGATCCGGCGATGGGTCATACGGCTGAAATTGGTGACCGCGTTGTCGGCGAGGTCGGCGTTGGGCACGTAGACCGGCCCCTTGTCGAAACGCCTGACAAGCGTGGAGCGGAAATTGATCTGCTCCACTGTACCCTCGACCACGCCGTCCACCCTGATCCACTCGCCCGGCACGAAGCGCTTCTCAGTCAGGATCAGAATGCCTGCGATCAGGTTCTTGAACAGGTCCTGGGCGCCCAGGCCGACGGCCACGCCAAGAAGCCCCAGACCGCCGATGACCGGCGCGACAGGAATGCCCCAGACCTGCAGGATCGCCGCCGCGCCGATGATCAGGAACAGGATGCGCAGGGCCTTGCAAAGCCAGTCGATCATGACCGGGTTCAGGGTACGCTGGATCGGCCCTGACAAATGGGCGATCGGCGTTACAATGTTATGCAGCGCCCAAAACAGCGAGATGATGACGAGCGACTCCGTCACCCGGCCGCCGTCGATCGGCGCCGCTTCAGAATGCAGATTCAGGATGTGGAGCGCGATGTAGATTCCGATGATCACCGGGATCATCTTCACGGGTCCGGCGAGCGCCTTGACCAGCTTGTCATCCAGCGTGGTTTCGGTCTTCTCCGCCTGTGCGATCAGGCGGCGCAGCACGATCCAGGAGAACAGGCCGCGCACCGTGAACGCGATCAGGACCACGCCGATCGCGGCCAGGCCGTCACCGACATTGTAGCCGAGGAAGCTGGTGTTCCAGACATTCATCACGATCGCCCAGAATTCGTCGAACTGGGCCTGAAAGTCCGCCATGTCTATTCGCGCTCCTTGGTGCGGGAGAACTCCAGATCCGGCCACTTCTCCTGGGAGTAGTTCACCTCCCAGGCGGATTTGGCCATGAAGACCAGCGCCCCGTCGATATCCTCTGCGATCGCGCTTTTGTGGCGCGCGATGAACTCCTCGATCTTGGCCTCCGGCCCGCTGATCCAGCGCGCCGTGTCATAGGGGCTGGCCTCGAACACGACCTCCAGATCGTATTCATCGGCCACTCGCTGGGCCATGACATCGATCTGGAGCGCGCCGACCGCGCCGATGATGTACTCCCCGCCCACCTGCAGGCGGAACAGCTGGGTCACCCCCTCTTCGGCGAGAGATTCCAGCGCCTTCTTCAGGTGTTTGGCTTTCAGCGGGTCCTTGAGGCGGGCCCGGCGCAGCATCTCCGGGGCGAAATTGGGTATTCCGGCGACTTTCCATTTGCCCGATTCAGACAGCGTATCGCCGACGCGCAATACCCCGTGATTGGGTACGCCGATGACATCACCGGCATAGGCCTCGTCAGCGACTTCGCGATCATCGGCGAAGAACATGACCGGCGCAGACACCGTCAGCGCCTTGCCCGCATCGGTCTTCAGCTTCATGCCGCGCTTGAACTCGCCCGAGCTTAAACGCAGGAAGGCCACGCGGTCGCGGTGATTGGGGTCCATGTTCGCCTGGATCTTGAACACGAAGCCGGCGACCTCCTTGTCGCCCGGCTCGAGCGTCTCGCGCGGGCCCTTCACGGCGACCTTCGGACCGGGGCCCGGCGCGATCTCGGCCAGGGCGTCGAGGAGCTCGCGCACGCCGAATCGGCGCAGGGCGGAGCCGAAATAGACCGGCGTCAGATGGCCTTCGCGATAGCTCTGCTCGTTGAATTCCGGCATCAGCTCGCGCGCCATCTCCATGCCCTCGCTCAGCTCTTCCAGCTCCGCGGCGTCCAGCTCGCCTGCGATGGAGTTTCCGTCCAGCTTGAAGCGTTCGCTGGGCCGGTATTCGTCGTCCACGGGACGGCGATAGGCGATGAACTCGTCCGAGGCGATGTCGGCGACGCCCTTGAACCGGTTCCCCGAACCCACCGGCCACTGCATGGGCGTGACGTCGAGGGCGAGCTTGTCCTGGATATCGTCAAACAGTTCGGACGGGTCCAGCGCCTCGCGGTCCATCTTGTTGATGAAGGTCAGGATCGGAATGTCGCGCAGGCGGCAGACCTCCACCAGCTTCAGCGTGCGCGGCTCCACGCCCTTGGCCGCGTCCAGCACCATGATGGCGCTGTCGGCGGCGGTCAGCGTGCGGTAGGTGTCCTCGGAGAAGTCCTCGTGGCCGGGCGTGTCGAGCAGGTTGAAGGTCAGGCCGTCATGCTCATAGGTCATGACCGAGGCCGACACCGAGATGCCGCGCTCGCGCTCGATCTTCATCCAGTCCGAGCGGGTGCGCCGGTTCTCCCCGCGCGCACGCACGGCGCCGGCCTGACGGATCGCGCCGGCGGTATGCAGGATATTCTCCGTCAGCGTGGTCTTGCCCGCGTCAGGGTGGGAGATGATGGCGTAGGTGCGCCGGCGCGCCCATTCGGCGCCGTTGGCCTGGCTCATGGAAGGTCCGCTTGCGGCTGTGTTTGTGCCCGCGCGGGATTAGACGACCCACAAGGGCTTAGCAAGCTGAGCAGGCTCAGAGCGCCCTCACGCCCGCATGCGCTGGGGCGCGTGCTGCCAGACCGAAATGTTGACCGAATGGCTGGACAGCTTGCCGGCGTCCTGCAGCTCGCGCAGCTGGCTCATGGTCACCAGCGAGACCGAGGCCACACGCAGCTGGACTTGCATCGGTTCGTCGATATGGCGCGGAGCGACCGCCAGCAGCGCGTTGGCCTCTCCGGTCTTCCAGGCGAGCAGCGCCGCCAGGAAGGCCGCGACCCCCGGATTGGTGCGCGCCAGGTGCGGCTCTTCGAATACGGCTTCGCGGATCATCTTGACGACCTTGCCGACGCGCATCCGGTAAAGCGCCGCCTGCTCGAAGCCGTGCGAGAGCCCGGCCTCAAGGGCCGTCTCCTGCTCGTCGCCGAGATCGAAAATCACGTCGTTGAAGAGAAACAGCATCGCCGAAAGTCCGCTCGCCCGCAGCTGATTTGACCTGTGCGGAGCTTACGCGATGAGCTGTTAAGACTTCTCAATCGGCTCGTTAAGGAAGTCTCGACCATGCGGGTCGTCGACCTCGACGACCCACAGGTCGCTGTCGCGGTCGATGCGCCGGCCGGAATAGGCGTCCGCGTCGGATTCCGGCACAGGGTCATCGCCCAGAGGCTGGGTCCAGACCCGCTCCCCATTGAAGTCGCGCATGGAGGTGAACAACCGGGCCTCCAAGCCGGGCAGCAGCACCTTCACCAGCACCGCGCCGGCGTCCGGGTCGCCCTTGCGCGCCACATAGACCGAGGCCCCCGCCGCTTCAGCGCGCCAGCGAAGGGCGTCCACCCAGAATCTCGTCTTGAGGTCCGACATGCGTCTTGCTGGCCCGGTAATTGTTTAATAAAGTCTTAAGCGAGGGGAGTGTTTCATGTCGATACAACGAGGCTTTTTCGGCCTGTGCGTTGCGTTGCTGTGCGCGGCTTTGTCCGGTACGGCGCTGGCCCATGACCACCGACCGGAGCGCTCGGAAGAAGCGCTGATTTCCCGATTCATTCAATCCGATCAGATGCTCACGCTGAACGAGGGTGTGCGAGAGCTGCGCATTCCATTCACGATCGCGCCCCATTCGGAGCCCGGCGCGATCGAGCTGCTCATGAACGCCCGCCCCCTGGGGACTGACGCCTCCGGGCGGATCGAGGCCTTCGTGAACCGTTCGCGCGCCGTCGTGCTGCAGCCCCGGGCCGAGCCCTTTGAGGCGCGCTTTGCGCTCTATTCGGACGATCTGCGCCCTGGCGAGAACGTACTGATCCTGCGTCTGACGGGCGAGGCCGGCGCGGGCTGGGTCATCGACCCGGACGCCTCGCGCCTCCGGGTCTCGGCGGCGCCGGCCGAGGGTTACGCAGCGCTCGACGAGATCGAAGCGGCGCTGGCCGCTGACTTCGCCGCACCGCGCCGGGTTCATATCGACGCAGCAAGCGCCGGCCGCGATGAGCTGGCTGTGGCGTCCCTGATCGCGCAAGGGTTGGCCCTGCGCATGGGGGAGGCGCCGATCCTGGTCTCAGACCGCAGCGTCGCCGAACTGTCCATCACGACCCAGACGCGCCCGGGCGCGACGGCGCCGGCGATCGATCTGATTGGTCCCTCCGAGCTGCGCCTGTCGGCTGGACTTGAGGGTTCTCTGATCGCAGCGGCCCGGCTGTTCGCCGCGCGCACCATGGACGCCCACGATGTTCGCTTCGACATGGCCAGCGCCCTGTCCGCCCCGCGCCTTGTCCGCCCCCAGGCCGGCGAGGCCGCCGGAGGCCGGCTGGAGGCGCTCGCCGCCTTCGGCGCGCCGTTCGGATCTGAACAGGGCGGGCGCGCCGCCGTCGTGCTGGCCGGCGATACGCCGGACGAGCTCAGCGCCTCACTGGCTGTCGTCTCCCGCGCCGCCCTCGCCTCCGGTTCGGCCTGGCTTTACGCCTGGTACGGCGATGACGTCTCGGCGGCCCCGGCCAATCACGATCTTCTGGTGCTCGGTCCCCAGGCCGCGCTGGATCCCCGCCTGCTCGCCGCGGCCCCGGCCGAGGTGCGCGCCGCCGCCAACGCAGCCGCCAACCGCACGCCGCGCCAGCGCCGCTATTACGGCTCCACCGCTTTCGCGGCCGACGGAGCCGAGCGCGACGCCATGATCACCGGCGTGGCCGCCCTGTTCGAAGACAATACCGGCCGGCGCGTGGCGCTGATCACCTCGCCGGAGGGCGCCGACTATGCCCGCGCAGCCAAGCGGCTGGCGCGCTCAGGTCTGTGGACCGGCCTGCAGGGTCAGGCGGCCGTCTGGGATGCGGCGGAAGTCACGCCCTTCGGCCCGTCGAGCGCGGCGCGCTTCTCCACGGAGTGGGCGTCCCAGTTTGTGCGCGCCCACGACGAGTGGTTCGCGCTGGGAGCCTTCGGCCTGGCTGTGCTGCTTCTATTGCTGGGCAATCGTGTAAACCGCGCGTCAAGACGAGAGGTGTAAGCCTTGCGGGCATGACGCCCGCTCTGACCGCCCTCGCCCTGCTTGCAACACAGCCTGCGCCCGTCGAAGCCGGTCCGGGACTGGATCAGCTCTGGCTCTTGCGCGCCGGTGACGAGGCTTGCGCCCTGTTCGAGCCGCCGGCCCGTGCGTTGCTGGACGCTGCGATCGCCCAGGCCAGGGATGATCAGGTGCGCGCCGGCGCGGACCCGAGGCGCCTTGATGACGCCCGTCGCCGCGTGACCGCAGCTGGACCGTCCGGCTGCGACGATGAACGGCTCGCCCCCCTGATCGCAGGTCACGAGCGCCGGATTGCGGATCTGGCCGTTTACTCCGACCTCACCTTCCCGGGCGTCGTGCGTCAGTGGCGCGTGGATCGCGGCGCTGTCCGGACCGGCCGCGCCGGCGAGCCGCGATGGCGCGTGTCTCAGCGGACTGCCGGCGGCGAAGCCTGGTTCGGCGTGTTCGAACAGGACGGCGAAATGCATCTGGCTGTCGCTTTCAACGACGCTGAACGCCATACGCGCAGCGCGCTGGCTTTCCGCGACTCCGGACGCCAGCCTTTTCCTATGGATTTCACGGCCGGAGGCCTGTTGCCCGCTCCGGACGGCGATCCGGCTGCAGCGTGGGGCGCAGGCGCGCGCGCTCAGACGCGCGCGACAGCGTCGGGACGTCTGGACGAGGCTGCGGCGGCGTATCTGGCCCCGGCGGACGGCGCACCGGCGCGCGGCTTCCTCTATCCAGACAGCGTGCTGCAGCGCCTGGCGGCTCTGACCCCGCGCGAAGCAGTGGCTGTGGAGCTATACGACCGCACCGGTCAGATCAGCCGGCGTTTCTGGATTGAAGTGGGCGGGCTTAAAGCCGCACTGGCGATGCAGGCCATCCCTATGCCCGCCCCCGAGCCGGCGCCGGCTCAGGCCACATCGCTGGCGGCGGCGCCGACACGTTAGGCCACGGGCGGCTTCAGGCCTGGCGTCCGGCCCGCATCATGCGGCCCAGGGCAAATCCTCCCGCGCAGGCGCCGACGAAGGCGGCCAGGGTCTCCTGACCGAACATGTGAAGGAAGCCGGCATAGGCAAGGCAGGCCGCTGCGACGGCCAGGCCTGTCGCGGCGATTCTGTTCAATATGGGCACATGAGATCGGGTCATGTTTTCCACAGAGCAAACAGCGCGCCGGTTTGAAGGCTTTTGTTTACCATACGGAGCAACTGAGCGCGGTGAAAACAGCAAAAATCAGCCAGATCGCCTGCATGGCCTTGCATTCAGCCCCTAGAATCGCGCTTGATGCAGGTCGTCTAACGACGGTCGCGGCTCAGCAAACCCCTTGCTGCGGCGGCTTATAATCAACACCAGTGGGGGGAATCCCAATGAACAAGTCCGAACTCGCCAAGGCTATCTCCGACAAGGCTGGCATCACCCGCGCCCAGGCCGGCGACGCCATCGACGCCTTCGCTGAAGCCATCGTGGCCTCGGCCAAGAAGGACGACTCCGTGCAGCTCGCCGGCTTCGGCACCTTCCACGCCAAGCACCGCGAAGCCCGCGAAGTGCGCAACCCGCGCACCGGCGAGAAGATGATGTCCAAGGCGAAGACCTCCCTGGCCTTCCGCCCGGCCTCGGCCCTGAAGGACATCTAAACCCTTCACCGCTTCTCCAAGCGGACCTGACCGCCGCCCGGGAAACCGGGCGGCGGTTTTGTTTTGGGTCATCCCCTGATGCAGCGGCGTATAACGAGGTCGGATCAAGCAACCTTGCCGCCCGCGCAAGGAACGCGGCACACTGATCAGGCAGCGGGCTGGCCTACGGTTACGGGCTTGGGGCGGCCCCATGATCCTTCAGAACATCTCAAAGGCCATCCGTGAACAAAACTACTACGCCGTGGCGCTGGAGTTCATCATTGTCATCGCAGGCGTGGTGATCGGTTTTCAGATCAGCCAGTGGAACGAGGCGCGCCTGGACCGCGCACGCTCCGGCCAATATCTGGAGCGGCTTGAAGCTGAACTGTATCGAGACCTGGACCGCGCCATAGACCGCGTATTGGCCTGGGAGCGCCAAGCCGAAGCCGGCGGAAGGGCGCTCGCCTTTGTTGAGAGCGGGTCGGTTGATCCAGAGGATGCATGGCCGCTGGTTGTTTCGTTTAACTATGCGGCGGACATAAATCAGTTCAGGACAGAACTGGCGACCTTTGAGGAGCTGCGCAGCTCCGGCCGCCTCCATCTCATCTCCAATCCGGCAATCCGGACTTTCCTTATCCGCTACTCCGGAGCGGCCGATACCAGTGGGCTCAGGCTCGGAACTGAGTTTCGCGATGTACTGAAACTGGAATTGCGCCAGGGCACTCCGGTCCACGTCTACACGCACATCCGACGAAACTGCATATTCCTTTTCCGCGGCAGCGACGCCACCACGAGCCGGCCGTGTGATCCGCCTGCCGGGCTGGCGGCCGGTGACATTGTGGCGCTTCTTGACGCCTACCGTTCAGACGCCGCGCTGATCGAAGAGCTGCGCGCGAGCACGAACACGCTGGTTGAAGCGACGATCGCATACAGAGAACTCGCCGATTTCCTGGAGCCCGTAGTCAACGAAATGCGCGCCGAGCTTGGCATGGAACCGGCAATGACGTCGCCGAACGTCTAACCGTTCAGCCATGATCCTCGACAATCTCTCCCGAGCCCTGAAGACCCAGAACTGGCTCGCCGCCGGGATCGAAGTGTCGGAGGCGGAAGGAAGGGGAGCATCGGTCCGGAATGATCGCTCGCGCGCATCCCAGGCCTGAATTCGGCGCAAGGACTGAGCCGGGTGGGGGGGGCGATCCCCCGCGACGCCGCTGAGAGCGCTCAGACACGGCGCCGGCGCGAAACCGGCGCCTAGCCTGTCTCGCCGCGCAGCGTCTGGAGTACGTACTGGCCCTGGCGGTTCAGGCTGAACAGGACCGGCGCGCCGTCCGCGCCAGCCGCTTCAGCCAGCGACCGGGCCTGATCAAGCCCCTCCACCGCCGTCCAGGCGATTTCCTCGACCACGTCGCCGACACGCACCTTGCCGGCGGCGTCGCTGGCGGCGTCCACCTCGGTGACCACAAGACCCTCCGCATCGGGATGGATCCGGTACTGCCGGCGAAGGGCGTCGGTCAGCGGCGCCAGCGTCAGGCCGAACAGGGTGTGGGCGTTCGCGTCCGCGTCGTCCGGCCCGGCGCCGTCCGCGCCGGCCGGCGCGCGCGGGGCGCCCTCTTCTTCAAGCCGGGCGACCGTGACCTCAACCGTCACCGGCTCGCCCCGTCGGAAGACCTCCACCGTGACCGTGGCGCCCGGCTCGGTCTGCGCAACGATGCGCGGCAGGGCTCGGTCATCGGCCACGGGCCGGTCGCCGAAGGCCAGGATCACATCGCCGGTGCGCAGCCCGGAGTCCGACGCTGGTCCTTCGGGATCGATGCGGGTGACGACCGCGCCGCGTGCGGCGGCCAGACCCATGGCCTGGGCCATGTCGAGAGTGACGGGCTGGACGTTGACGCCCAGCCAGCCGCGCCTTGTCTCGCCGAACTCGATGAGCTGATTGATGACCGGCTCGGCCACGGCGCTGGGCACGGAGAAGGAGATGCCCACACTGGCGCCGGTGGGCGAGAAGATCGCAGTGTTCACGCCGATCACCTCGCCGTCCATGTTGAACAGCGGGCCGCCGGAATTGCCGCGATTGATGGCCACGTCGGTCTGGATGTAGTCGTCATACCGGCCGCCTATCTCGCGGCCCTGGGCGCTGATCACGCCGGTGGTCAGCGATCCGCCCAGGCCGAACGGGTTGCCGATCGCCACAACCCACTCGCCCACGCGCGCCGCGTCGGAATCGCCGAATCGCACGAAAGGCAAGGGCGCGCTGGCGTCCACGCGCAGCACGGCCAGGTCCGTCGCCGGATCCCGGCCGACGATCTCAGCGGGAAGCACACGGCCGTCCTGGAGCACGACCTCCACTTCGTCGGCCTCGTCGATGACGTGGTTGTTCGTGACCACCAGCCCGTCGGGATCAATGATGAAGCCCGAGCCCAGCGAGCGCTCCACGCGCGGGCCGTCGCCCAGCATGTCGTTGAAACGCTCCAGCGGAGAGCCGGGCGGGAAGACCGGCATGCCGTCCTCATCCCCGATCCGGTTGGCGGTCGCGATATTGACCACGGCCGGGCTCAGCGCCTCGTTCAGATCGACGAAGTCCTCGCGCGGCTGGGCGAGCGCGGTGCTTACGCTGGCGGCGGCGAGGAACAGGGCGGCGAACAGGACGCGCATGAGCGGCTCCGCATTGTAAATCAGGCGTGCTCCGGACTTAAACCGGCGCCGGGACCCCTGCAAGCCGGGCCCGCTTACAACTCGGTGAGGTTCTGCGCCGCTCAGCCCAGATTGAGCTGGTAGCGCGCCTCGCGGACAAGGCCGCTCTCATCCTCCACGACGAGGCGGAGAGTCCAGCTGGACGAACCGGCGAAAGCCGCCGCCGGAATATCACCCAGCACGCCGCCTTCGGCCACGGCGCCGATATCCTCAACGGCGACGCTCCACTGGGCCGGCGTCTGGCCTGCGCCCAGCTCAAGCCGGGCCGAGGCGAGGTTGCTGGCCTGCGACAGACCGAAGACGCGCACCGCCGGTGCGCCGTCCGCGCCGGCCACGACCGCCACGCTGTCGATGCGCGCTGTCGCGAACACCGCCTCGGCCTGGAGCGCGGCCGCGGCGTCCACGATGCCGTAGCCGGTGTACTGGTCCACGCCGGGAGAGCCCACGTCGCGCGCGCTGTTCAACAGGATCGTACGAAGCTCCGCCGCGCTGAGCTCGGGCCGGTGGGAGAGCACGAGGCTGGCGACCCCGGCCACGATCGGCGCGGAGAAGGATGTTCCGCTGGCCCGGTAATAGCGCCGGTCTTCGCCCACAAAGGCCGCGCCGGGCTCATACTCGACCCCGGCGATGTCGCGCATGGTGTCGGTGTACCGCGCGCGAAGGCTCAGAACATCCAGGCCCGGCGCGGCGATATCGATGGCCGGGCCCCAGTTGGAGAACACCGTGCGCGTGTCGTCGAAATCGGTGGAGGCCACCGTGATCACGGCCTCGGAGCCTGGAATGCCCCATTCCTCCACCGGCACGCCTTCATTGCCGGCCGCTGCGATCACCAGCACGCCGCGCGCGGCGGCGTACTCCAGCGCCTCGGTCTCGATCCGGGTCGTCTCCGGGCCGCCCACGGACATGTTGATGATCTGCGCGCCGTTATCGACGGCGTAATAGATCGCTTCGGCCAGATCGCTGGCGCGGGTATGGCCGAAATCATTGAGCGCCTTGACCACCATGATCTGCGCATTGGGGTTGATGCCCCTTATGCCGTGACCATTGCCGGTCCAGCCCGCGATCAGCCCCGCTACGAAGGTGCCGTGACCGTCGCGATCCTGGGGGTTGTTGGTGTCGGCCATGAAATCCCAGCCGATGATGTCGTCCACGAAGCCGTTGCCGTCATCATCCACCCCGTTGTCGGCGATCTCTCCGGGATTGGTCCACAGATTGTCCCAGTTGATGTCGGCATGGTGCCAGTCGAGTCCGGTGTCGATCACCGCGACGACGACAGGTTCGCCCGGGTCCGGCGCGATGGCGTAGGCGCCGCCCGGTTCATCGGTCAGCCCCACGCGCCGCGTCGCCCACTGGTCGGGATAGCTCTGCCCCCAGCTGCCCTCCCCGGCGAAGTAGGGGTCGATCGTGGGGTGGGACGCCGACGGGTGCGGCGCCGCTGACGGCGTCGCGGCAAGCGCCAGCGCACTCGCCAGGCTAACCGCTGTGATCGGTCTTGCGGTCATGGCTGGACCTCCCCGCGGCGCGCCTGGACGGCGGGCGCTGCAACCAGGCTCAGCGAGATCGTCTGACCGGGCAAGTCGCCGCCTTCGGGCATCTCCGGCAGGCGCAGCCAGCCCAGCGGCGGCCCGGGCTGCTTGTCCCGGCAGGTATTGTCCTCCACGTACGCATCAAGACTGCCGACCATGCCCGTCAGGGCGCCGTCCCAGTCATAGCCGGCCTTCACGGTCCAATCGAGGCGGTAGCCATACCCGGTCAGATCCGCGCCCAGAGACAGGCCGGTCACGTCGATTTCATCTCCCTCGACCGCCAGAGCGGACAGCGCGGCCTGCTGTTCGTCGGTCAACGGCTCGTTGGTGATCAGCGTCGCGCTCTCACGCTGCACGGCCTCGACGTCGAGATAATAGGCGTCCAGCGCATTCGCGCCGAGCCCGAGGCTCGCCACCGGCATCTCGATGACGCAGTCGCCATTGTCATCGGTGACGCATTGGCTCGGCTCGCGGTCATAGCCGCTGTCGTCGCGTTCGACGCCGGCCCCGGGCAACGCCGGCGCCGCGGTCTCCGGCGGATTCAGGCGGATCACCTGACCGGGCGTCTCCTGGCTCTCCACCGCACCGGTCGTGCTGTTCAGCACGTCGGCGCGCGCCTTCACGAAGACCGGAACGGTCACGTCGCGCGGATCATCGCCATCGTCCTCTTCAGGCGGGGCGTCGCCGGGATCATCGCCGTCAGTGGGCGTATCGCGCGGATCGTCATCATCCCCGCCGCTTTCCGGCAAGCCCGGCAGCCATGTGGGGTCATCATCCAGACCGGGGATCCAGCCGGGGTTGAGCGGATCATCACCGCCTGGCGCATCGCGCGGATCGTCGCCGTCATCGCCGGGCGTCTGGCCGCCTCCGGGCGCATCGCGCGGATCGTCGCCGTCATCGCCGGGCGTCTGGCCGCCTCCGGGCGCATCGCGCGGGTCGTCGCCGTCATCACCGTCGCCGCCGCCGGGAGGAACCGGCGTATCGCGCGGATCGTCGCCGTCGCCGCCACCCTCACCACCGCCGGGCGCAGGGGTGAGCGGAAGGTCTTCTCCACCCGTCGTGTCATATTCGCAGAAGGTCTGGCTGTCAGTGGTCACGCCCACGCTGATCAGCGCCTCGTCCACGGGATCGCCGACTGTCCCGGTGACCACCCGGTCGCGCGGGCAGTCGATGAGGGCGCGCTCCAGGCGGCGGATATCGTAGTCGATCTGGGCGGCGGCCAGCGCCTTCTCGCGCGGCTGGGCATTCGAAAGCCCGATCAGGCGGCGCTGTTCGCGTAGACGATTGAGCTGGCGCAGGATGCCTTCCTGATCGCAGACCGCAATCATATCGCCGGTGTCGCCGATGATCAGTGCGTAGTCCTGCATAAGCGGCGTCAACTCATCGCGATCCGGACAGCAATCGCACTCAAAGCCGGAGCGCGTCCGCAGCTGCTCCAAGACATTCGTGAACGGGAAGCCGTTATTGTCCGACATCAGGTCGTGGTTATGGCCGTGCGCGGTCACCGAGACCGTTCTGTTCGGATTGTCGGGTGTGGGCGCGGCGACGTCCTCATAGGCGTCGTCAATGCCCATGAGGTGACCGATCTCGTGGGCGGCCGGCGCCCGGCTGGTGTCGCCGCGATTGGCCCAGAAGCCGCGGCGGGGCGCTTCAGTCCCGTCGATCACATGGTCTGGATTGTCCCAGTCCGTCGGTACGTCGCGAGGGAGGTCCGGATTGCGGGTCTCAATGACATAGGACCGGAAGCGCGGCCCCATGATGCCGATCTGATGGTAGCCCGGCGTGCGTGGATCGTCGGCGCCTCGCACCCGGACATCGACATCGATCTGGATCGAGCAGCACGGGAAGTAGGCGCAGTTCTGGTCCACGCCGAATTCGTTGGCGTATCGCGCCCAGTGGCTGCGGATATCATCGGAGGAAGCTTCAATATCTTCATCGCCGGTATTGCCGGGACGGCTGCGCACGCCTGCGGTCGTGGCCAGGATTTCGGCTTCAGACGCGTTGACGCCGTTCCAGATCCGCTCGGCGCGCGCTTCAAGCTCCCGCGCATAGTCAGACGTCGCCCTCTCGCTATCCTCCGCGAAATCATGGGGCGGATCGCCGTCGTCAGGCGGGCGGATGTCGCTGGCGCGCGTGGTGAAGAACTCGATGGGCACGACCACCTTGATCTTGCAGTCATTCACCTGCTCGAAGCGGGTCTGGGCCTGAGCACCGCCCGCAAAAACGGTGGCTGCAGCAAGGCCGGACAGGAGCATGAGACGCGCGATCACGGCTGCTCCTCCTGCGGCAGGTCATAGACCCAGGGGTAGACCAGCGCGTTATAGTAAATGCGCCGCTCTTCCGGCAGTTGCCGGTTCACCGCGCGGACGATGTCATCGAACGGCTCCAGCGGGCTGTTGATCGCAGTAACATAATGCGTACGCCCGTTCAGCCGCACCGCTATGGTCGCCTGATCGCCGCCGCCGATGCGGTAGTCGGCGTATTCCTCGTCCAGATCGAAGAATCCGTTCGCCTCGACCGCCTCGACGATCGCCGCCATCTGATCAGCACCCAGACTGCCGCGATAGGGACCGAATTCAGGCCCGCCTTCATAGGTCCGGAAAGGTTTTGCGTAGACCGAGCCGTCCGCGTCGATCACCACGCCCTGCTCGTCCATGGGCTCGCCCAGATGGACCGGGCGCGAGGACACCACGATGCGGAAGTCGTCCGGAACTTGCGCCCAGGCCGGCGCGGCCGCCGCGAAGGCGGCCAGCCAGACCAGGCCAGCGGCCAGCCGGAGCATCAAGCGGGGGCCGACCACCAGCCTAGAACCGCGCGTTCAGACCAAGACGCAGCCCGCCCACGACGCCGTCATCATTGGCGATCTGGGCCGGACGGTCATCCACGAACAGATCGTCGCCGCTGGTCGGGTTGAAGAAGCCGCCCAGATCAGAGGCCTGCGTGGCGTGACCGGACACGTCCAGCGCGAGGCGGTCGGTCAGGCGGAACCTTGCGCCGACTTTGCCCTTGAAGCCCCAGGTCCCGCCGTCATCGCTCTGGCTGATCGTCGAGGTGAAGTTATTGTCCGGCCCGCAGGCGCCGCAGACATTCTCCTGGACCGAGGTGAAGTCGGTATTCTGGAGCCCGGCGATGCCGAACAGACCGCCATAGATCGCCACCCAGGGATTGATGTCGTGCTCCAGCACGCCGCCGAACCCGACAGAGTAGAAGTCCTGCTCAAGGCTGGCGGTCGTGTTCTGGAAAATGTCCGCGAAGGTCGGCGACTGCAGTTCGGTGCGCACCGACTGCTCCACACGGGTGTAGCCGAAGAAGACCGTCGGGCGCAGGCGCGTACGCTCGCCGAGCGGATAATCGCACGCGAAGCCGAATTTCGCATTGAACAGGTCGACCTCACGCTCGAGCGCCGCCTCAAGCCCGGTATCGCCCAGAAACACACCTGTCGGCCCGCCGTCGAAGGGGCGGTCCTGGTAGGTGATGGCCGTGTAAGTCATGGCGGTCGGGGAAACCGCGCCCACATCGCCTGCATCGCCATTGGCGACGGCGATGTCGAAGAAGGCGTAGTCGGCGAAGCCGAACGGGCTGTTGAAAGCCCCGCTGAAGGACACGCCGCTCAATTCCACGCGGTCGCCGCCCTCGACCAGCGGGACCTCATCGGTTCCCGGGTCACCGGGAGGTCCGGTCAGCACCGTACCGGCGCCGAAATCGGGCAGATCCAGTGTCAGGTAATCCAGATTGATCCCGAAGATCGGGCCAGGAAGCGCGATGTCCGGCGTGCGGCCAGGGGGGTTGCGGCTGGGATAGGCCGTCCCACGGTCCAGGTCGATGACGAGGGTTTCACCCGGCCCGGCGGCGGCCGCCGGGATCACGATATCGGCCCCGCCCGGACTCCGGATCACGATCTCGCCGCGGCTGCCGCGATCGCCTGGCAACATGAAGATCAGGGCGCCGTCGTCATCCTCGTCTTCCTCTGCGGGCACTTCGCTCCCGTCTGGAAGCCTGAAGGAAATGCTCTGAACGGGAACCTCTTCGGCCCCCTCGCCCACCAGCACCGCGCGCTGGCCGTATACCGCCCAGGCGGCGGCGGTGATCATGAAAAACGCGGCGAATACGAAAATGATTGAACGCAGCATAGGCCCCTCCCCGGACTTAATGCTTCGTTAACCATAGCACGAATGATGAAATATGCCACGGCTCACGGGAATGTTCAGGCTATAACACCCTATAGGTGCGCCCTCTGTCGAAAGTTGGGAGAATCATGAAGTTTCCGCCTTTTGCAGCAGACGGCGCGTAAGCAGGAGGCTGCGGGCTCCCGCGCACGAAAACGGCCGGACCCCGCCAGGACCCGGCCGTCATCGGTGCGTCGTTCAGGCGTGGCCGCCTAGTTGTTCGCCGACGATCCGTCTCTGAAACGGAAATACTCGAAGAACTCCGAGTCCGGCGGCACCACGATGGGCGTACCGTCGCGCAACGCGGTCTCATAGGCGATCATGGAGCGGTAGAAGGCGAAGAACTCCGGATCCTGGCCATAGGCGGCCGCGTAGATCCGGTTGCGCTGAGCGTCACCGTCACCGCGGATGCGATCGGCTTCGGCGCGAGCGTTGGCCAGGATCACGGTGGCTTCACGGTCGGCGCCGGCGCGGATTTCCCGAGCCTGCTCCTCCCCTTCCGCACGGATCAGCGAGGCCTGCTGTTCACGTTCGGACCGCATGCGCTGGAAGACGCGCTCCTCCACATCGTCCGGCAGGTCCGCGCGCAGGATGCGCACGTCGATGACTTCAATGCCGAGATCGGCGCGCAGAACCGCCGAGGCGACCGCCGCCTCGACCCGGTCCATGAGCGCGGCGCGCTGGCCGGAGATCACTTCCTGGGACGGGATCGAGCCGACCACAGCGCGCAGCGCGTCTTCGGTGATGGTCGCCAGGCGCAACTGGGCGCCGGACTCGGTGCGCACGGTCTGGAAAAAGCGCAGCGGATCGATGACCCGGTAGCGCAGGAAAGCGTCGACCTCCAGACGCTCCTGGTCTCCGGCCTGGATCTGGCGCGGCGTCATGTCGAACTCGACATTGCGCTTGTCGAAATGCAGCACCTCTTCCCAAGGCAGTTTGAACTGCAGGCCGGGATCTTCATCGCCGACCTCGTTGATCACGCGGACCGGATCGCCGAAGCGCAGCACGAGGGCGGACTGGGTTTCGCTGACCGTGTAGGTGGCCGTAGCGACGCCGACGGCGGCGGCGCCGATCAGCAGCACAGCCAGGATCGTAAGAATTCTCATGATTTAGCCTCCCTGACCGGAGCCGGCGGCGTCGCTGCGCGTCCCGCGCGTCTGACCGAGACGGTCAAGCGGCAGATACGGCACGGCGCCATTGCCTTGCTGGTCGAGAATGATGAGTTCGGACCGGCCGAGCACCCGTTCCATGGTCTCCAGGAACATGCGCTGGCGGGTCACGTCCGGCGCCTGGGCGTATTCGGCATAGATCGCGTTGAAGCGGTCGGCCTGACCTTCGGCTTCTGCGATCACCTGGTCGCGATAACCGCGCGCCTCTTCAAGCAGCCGCACCGCGTCACCACGCGCTTCGGGAACGACCCGGTTGGCGTAGGCGGTGGCCTGAAGCTGCAGGCGCTCGGCGTCCTGGCCTGCGGCGATGACGTCCTGGAAGGCCGCGATCACGTCCGGCGGCGGCGAAGCCTCTTGCAGCTGCACCCCGACGATGCGGATGCCCGCTTCATAGCTGTCCAGGGTGGACTGGATGATGTCCTCGGCGCGCTGGGCGACCTCGCCCCGGCCCTGACCGATGATCGGCTGCAGGTCGGAGGTGCCGACCACCTCGCGCATGGCGCTTTCGGCGACGGCGCGGACCATGGACTGCTGGTCGCGCACGTTGAACAGATAGGCGCGCACATTGGCCGGATCGACCTGCCACTGCACCGTGAAGGAGATGTCGGCGATATTCTCGTCGCGCGTCACCATCAGGGCTTCCTGGGCCGTATTGCCGATGGTCACCGAGCGGATATTGGTCACATCCTCGATGCGTACGGTCTCGATCGGGGTGGGCAGCTTGAACTGCAGACCCGCGCCGGTGGTGCGGGCGTATTCTCCGAAGCGCAGGACGACGCCGGCTTCACCGGGGCCGACCTGATAGACCGAGGCGATGCCCAGAAGCACCAGCGCGCCGAGGCCGACCACCGCGCCGATGGCGCCGCCGCCCTTGCCGCCCTTGCCCTTGCCGCCGCCGGAACCGTTGTTTCCGCCGCCTCTGCCGCCGAGCCAGGCCTGGAAGCGGCGCACCAGCTCTTCAAGGTCGGGCTCGTTTCCGCCGCCACCCGGGCCGCGGCCGCCGCCGGGCCGATTGGGGCCGTTGCCCCAGGGATTGTTGTTATTGTTGTTCGAGCCGCCGCCCGAGCCCCAGGGCCCGCCGCCGCCTGAATTGTCATTCCAGGGCATGTATCTCCCCGCTCCTGTCGTGGATTTGATCCGCGTATATATCAACCGTGTATGTGGACGGTGAGGCCGTCCGGTTCAAGCAAAACCGGGCGTGTCAGGCAGTCGCGACCCGATCGAGCACCTTTACAGTGAACCCGGCGTCATCGCGCTCGCCCCGTTCAACGCGCTCGGAACGGACCAGCCGCCATTGCTGCGGATCCAGCGCGGGGAAGCGGGCGTCGCCCTCCGGCTCCAGATCGACCTCGGTCAGATAGAGGCGCTGCGTGCGCTCCAGCAGGTCGGCGTATAGCTGCGCCCCGCCGATCAGACAGACCTCGTCCACGCCGGCGCGCTGGGCTTCGCGGGTTGCAGCCTCCAGCGCTTCTTCGGCGTCGGCGAAGACCTGAGCGCCCTCCACCCCGGGCAGCGTCGAGCTGATCACATAGTTGGCCCGGCCCGGCAGAGGCTTCCTCGGCAGGCTCTCCCAGGTCTTGCGCCCCATGATCACCGGCTTGCCCAGCGTGGCTTCCTTGAACCGCTTCAGGTCCGACGGAATACGCCAGGGCAGATCGCCGTTCCGCCCGATCACGCCGTTCTTCGCGACCGCCACGACGGCGGCGAGGATGGGGTCCGTCATCTAAACCGCCACCGGCGCCTTGATGGCCGGATGGGGGTCATAGCCGTCGATGCACAGATCCTCGTATTCAAAGGCGAACAGGTCTTTCACATCCGGCTTCAGGTGCAGCGTCGGCAGGTCGCGCGGCGCCCGCGAAAGTTGTTCGCGGACCTGGTCCACATGATTGGCGTAGATGTGCGCATCGCCGAACGTGTGCACATACTCGCCGGGCTCATAGCCTGTGGCCTGGGCCACCATGGACAGCAGCAGGGCGTAGCTTGCGATGTTGAACGGCACGCCCAGGAACATGTCGGCGCTGCGCTGGTAGAGCTGCAGGTGCAGCCGGCCGCCCAGAACCTTGAACTGGCACAGCGTATGGCAGGGCGGCAGGGCCATGGACGGCACGTCGGCCGGGTTCCAGGCCGACAGCACCAGGCGCCGGCTGTCCGGGCTCGCCTTGATCTGCTCGATCAGGCTGGCGAGCTGGTCGATCTCCTGCCCGTCCGGGCCGGTCCAGGCCCGCCACTGCTTGCCGTAGACGGGACCGAGCTCGCCATTTTCGTCGGCCCACTCATCCCAGATCGTGACGCCGCGCTCCTGCAGCCAGCGCACATTGGTCATGCCCTTGATGAACCACAAAAGCTCGACGGCCACGCCCTTGAAGAAGACTTTCTTGGTGGTCAGCAGCGGGAAGCCGGCCCGCAGATCACACCGGATCTGCCGGCCGAACACGCCCCGCGTGCCGGTGCCTGTGCGGTCGGTCTGATCCTCGCCGGTCTCCAGAATGTCGCGCAACAGGTCGAGATAGGCGGTCTCGATAGCCGAGCCGGTTTGCAGCGTTTCCTGCGGCGATGTCTCAGCCAGGACCATGGGCGGCTCCTTTGCGTTTGCGGCCCAAATCTAACGCGGCCGGTGATTCGTTAAACCGGCTGCAGTGAGCGGCTTGGGGAAAAGCGGGTGCTGTCGTCGATAATTCACTTGTCAGCGGTGTGGGATTGCGTTTCCAATATCGGAACAATTAGGGAACAAATGGGAGATTCCAAAATGATTGGGTATGTGACGCTCGGCACCAACGACCTGGCGCGTGGCGTGAAGTTCTATGACGCCATCGCGAAGCTGCTGGATACGCCGCGCATGATGGAGGGCGAAACCTACGTCGCCTGGGGCACGATGGACGGCGGGGCCGGGATCGGCCTGATGCACCCGTTCGACGGCAAGCCGGCCACGGTGGGCAACGGCGTCATGGTCGCCCTGATGGCGCGGGACGAAGCCCATGTGCGTGAGATCTACGACACCGCGCTGGCCAACGGCGGTACCGATGAAGGCGCGCCTGGCTTGCGAGACGGCGGGTTCTACGCCGCCTATTTCCGCGACCCCGACGGCAACAAGCTGAACGCCTTCGTGATGAGCGCGCCCATGGCCGGATAAGCGGATCGGCAGCGCGCCGCCTTTAAGTGCGGCGCGCTTTCGCTTATATTAAACGTGCCCGCTTCGGCGGACTATGGCGATAAACGCGCGTGTAATAACCAGACCGGACCCGGGTGCGACTCCCGGCGGCTCCACCAACACCTTCCCCGCTCGTTGGGCGGACGTTCAAGGGGCCGAGTAGGATCGACGGATGGCTAAAGACGTTGCTTTCGCCCGAATGGGCTTCGTTACCAGCCCACTCAAAGTAGTTGCCAACGACAACTATGCTGAAGAGGTCGCCCTCGCTGCGTAAGCAGCGCGAGCATCTCGCACTTAAGTCCTGATCTCTAGCAAGGTCAGGCGGGGTTCGGGGGCGCCTGGCAACAGAAGCCCCCACTTATCCCCATGGACCGACGAGACAGGCTCAGGCCGCGCTGCGCAATGGCGTGAGCGTGCGCCGCACAGCGTCAAGAAGCGCGTCCGGGCGCAGGGGCTTGGCCAGAACCGCGTCGAACCCCGCCGCCCTGTAGGCGCGGACCTGATGATCCATGACATTGGCCGTCATGGCGATCACCGGAACCTCGGCGCCGGCGGGCGCGGCGCGGATCGCCATCAGGGCTTCCAGGCCATCCATCTCCGGCATGCGAATGTCCATGAGGATGAGGTCGAATCCGGACTCAGCAGCCAAGGCGACGGCTTCGCTCCCATTGGACGCCAAGCGCACCGAAGCCTGCAACGGGCGCAGCAAACCGGCGGCGACAAGCCGGTTCGCCTCGCTGTCATCGGCGACCAGCACGCGCACGCCCTGAAGGCCGGCCTCGTCCACCCCGGCAGCCGGGACGTCGGGAGATGCGGTCCTGACGACCTGCACCAACGGCAGCGGCAGGTGCAATGTGAAGCAGCTGCCCTCGTTTGGCGTGCTCTCAGCATTGAGCGACCCATCCATGAGATCGACGATCCGCATGACAATGGACAGGCCCAGCCCGGTGCCGCCATAGTGCCGCGTCGTCGACACGTCGGCCTGGGCGAACGGTTCGAACACGCGCTGCAGTTCGTCCTGCGTCATACCGCAACCGGTGTCGCGCACGGAGATGATGACTTCGCCGGGTGCGCCGCCCGGCGCAGCGCTCACCGTCACCTGGCCTTCGCGGGTGAACTTCGCCGCGTTGGAGACCAGATTGCCCAGCACCTGGACCAGGCGGAGCCGGTCGCCCATGCGATCGCTGTCTCCGAGCGCCGGGTCGATCACCAGCTCGAACCCGACGCCTTTGGCGCGCAGCTGGGATTCATGAAGCGCGGAAACGTGCTCCAGCGCCTCGCGCAGGCAGAACGCCTCGCGCTCCAGCCTCATCTGGCCAGCTTCCACCTTGGAAAGATCCAGGATGTCGTTGAGCATGGCCAGAAGCTGATCGCCGGACGTGCGGATCAGAGCGACAGAACGCTGCTGCGCCTCATCCAGGCGGCTCTGGGACAGGATGTCGGCCATGCCCAGAACGCCATTGAGAGGTGTGCGTATTTCATGGCTCATATTGGCGAGGAACGCTGATTTCGCGCGGTCGGCCGCTTCGGCCCGGCGCTTCTCTTCAGCCAGCGCCGCCATGGCCGCGCTCATTTCACGGCGGAACACGGCCGCGCCGACCCACGCGAACCCGGTCGAGGCGATCATCCCGGCGGCGAGCTGGCTGGTCCAGTGCGGGGCCTCTCCGGTCTGGACATACAGGATCCAGGTGGCGCCCTGAGTCGCCGCTGCGGCGATCGCCGCCACGGCCCCGTCCCGCGCGCCGAGGATCAGCGTGAACGTCATGACGATGGGCACCAGGATCACATTGCTGACCTGGGGCACCTTCCCGTTGATCAGGGCGAGCGCGATGATCGCCAGCGTAACCCCGCCGCCCAGAATGCGGGCCCGCCAGGCGAATCCGGACCGGCCCGTGTTGATCAGCAACGGCGCGACCCCGCAGGCCAGCGCCACAAGGCCGCCCAGCACGACGACAAACCATTCCCCCGGCAGATAGCGCAGATTGATCACCGTCAGCCCCGCCCCGAGCACGCACGCCAGAACCGCGAACACTGACAAGGCGCGCGCGGCCGCAACGCCCAGACGGTCATCGGGATCGGCAGGCGGCCAGTAGCGGCGCTCCAAGGTCATCAGGTCTCTCCAGGCGATCTCGCCAAGACCCTACACTACAAGAGGTTTAAGCTTCGTGAGCTTCAGCGCGCCGTGAAGATCAGGGGCATGCCGCCCTGGGGACGCAGCGTGACCTGCATGACCGGCGTGACCTCGCCGTGGGCCGGTTTCACGCTCAGGCGCGACAGAATGGTCGACAGCACGATCGCGGCCTCCATCATTGCGAATTGCGCCCCAATGCACGCTCTTGGCCCGCCGCCAAACGCCATGAATCTGTAGCGGTCGGTGGGGCGGCGCCCCTGGCTCCAGCGCCCCGGATCGAATTTTTCAGGATGATCCCACAACGTCTCATGGCGGTGCAGAGCATAAAAGGCGAGCAGCGCCACATCGCCCTTTTTCACCGGCCGGCCGCAGATTTCGCAATCGGCCAGCGCCCGGCGCCCCAGGATCGGCGCCGGCGGAAACAGGCGCAGGGCCTCCTCGATCACCTGGCGATGCAGAACCAGCCTGGCCGCCTCTTCCGCGCCCGGCGCCCCCGTCCCGAAGACCGCGTCGGCCTCGGCCCGCAGCGCGGTCTGGCAGTCGGGATCGTTAGCCACGAGATAAAGCGCCCAGGTCAGGGCGATGGCGGTGGTTTCATGTCCGGCGGCCACGAACGTCATCAGCGTGTCGCGGATGTCGATGTCGGACAGGCCGCGTCCAGTCTCCTCATCGCGCACCTTCAACAAAAGGCCTAGAAGATCATCACCGGGATCATCCATGGCCCTGCGGCGCCGGATCTGACCGTCGGCCGCGCGCCGGAAGACCGACCGGGCCTTCAGGGCGCCAGGGCTCATCAGGCGCGGCGCCCATTCTGGAAATGGAACCAGGTCGGAATAGCGAACGCGTCCGATCTCCTCGAGCAGGACCTCGATGGCGCCGCGCACCTCCCCCCGGTCAAAGCCTTCCACATCGGAAAACAGCGCCCGCTCGATCACAGCGAAGGTCGTGTCGTTCATCACCGAATGCACCTCGACGGGTCCATCGGCGTCGCCCAGGGTTTCGACCACAGCCTCGGCGGCGTCGGCCATGAGCGGGGCGAAGCGGTCCATCCGACGTTTCAGGAAGGCCGGCTGCAGGGTCATGCGCTGGCGCCGCCAGCTTTCGCCGTGGGCAGTCAGGATCGCATCACCCAGAATGGGTTTCAGCATGCGCATGATCAGCGGGGACTTCCGCCAGGCTTCGAAATTGTCCTGCATGACCGACTTCATTTCCGCCGGGCCGGCGAGCTCATGGACCGAACGGCCCAGATACGGCCCGGTCAGCAGGGTCTCGCGAAACAGCGGCGCGGGCAGGATCGCCATGGGATTGTCGCGCATGAGCTTCGCCGTGGTCATCAGACCCACCGGCTCGGTCAGCGGCGGCGAGGCGGCCGGGGTGAACAGGGCCTCGGGCGGACGTTGCAGGTCGGCGGCGCTCATGAGGTCTCCCGGATCGGTGCAAGCTCGCGTTTAACTAGACCGGCAGGCCAGGGCTGTCAGCCGCCCGCGTGACCTGATTGACGCGCGCCGCCGCTTCGATACCCTCGCCAGCGTTACTGCAGCTTGAGGCGCAAGGGGCCCTGGGGACGCGTGGCCAACGATCTGATGGAATACAAGCAGCTCGCACAGGACGCCCTGCGGACCGTCGTGCGCAGAGCGATCGAGCGCGCAGCCGGTCCCGGCGGCCTGCCGGGCGCGCACCATTTCTACATCAGCTTCAAGACCACTGATCCGGGCTGTGACATCGATGAGGGCCTGGTGGAGGCCTATCCTGAAGAAATGACCATCGTGCTCGAGCATCAGTTCTGGGAGCTGAGCTGCGACGATGACGGGTTCGAGGTGACGCTGAAATTCGGCGGCGTGCCCAAATACCTGTCGGTTCCCTGGCGCGCGGTGACGCGCTTCCACGACCCCAGCGTCGATTTCCGCCTGGTCTTCGACTATGTCGCGCCCGACCCTTCGGAGGCCCCGGGCCCGGCCGGCGATGCGGGCGCCGAAGGCGGAGACGCGACCGTCGTCAGCCTGGAAGCCTTCCGCAAGAAGGACTGACGCCGCGCCATGACCGAGACGGCGCGCGAAAAGCTCATGCGCATCCTGAGCGACCCGGCCAACCTGCCGGCCGCGACCCGGCATCTGGGCTATGAGCTGTCCGACATCGATCCCGAGACCAGCCGCGTCGAAGCCTGGTTCACCGCCAAGCCGGACTTCCTGAACCCCAACGGCTCGGTTCAGGGCGGAATCGTCACGGCTTTCCTGGACGAGGCCATGAGCCTGTCGATCTTCGTCGCCACCCATATGAAAGCCGCCGTGCCGACGCTGGAGATGAAGACCAGCTTTCTGCGTCCGCTCATGACGGGACGGGCGCGGTGCGTGGGCGAGACCTTGCGCCTGGGCCGCACGGTCGGGTTCACCGAGGGTCGGCTCTATAACGAGGACGGCGTTCTGTGCGCCACGGCGAGCGCGACAGCCGCGATCCGCCCGTTTGAGGAGAACACGCCCGGATCCGATGCCGGGTAAGGGCTTCAGCCTCGCCATAATCGCCCTGGCCCAGGTTCTGGCCCTGTCGGTCTGGTTCGCCGGCGCGGCCGCTCTTCCCGCCCTCCAGGCCGAGGCCGGCCTCTCAGGCGCCGCATCCGCCGCGCTGTCCAGCGCGGTGCAAATCGGCTTTGTCATCGGCGCCCTGACCAGCGCGGCGTTCGCCCTGCCCGACCGGTTCGATGCGCGCCGCGTCTTCGCCGCCGGAGCGTTGATCGCTGCGCTTGCAAGTCTGGCCGCAATCACCGCCGAGCCCGGCTCAGTCGCCATGATCGCCGCCCGCTCCATCGCAGGCGCCGGGCTGGCCCTGGTTTATCCGGTGGGCATGAAGCTGGCGGCCAGCTGGGCGGACGGGGACGCCGGGCTTCTTGTGGGCCTGCTGGTCGGGGCCCTGACCCTGGGCTCGGCCGCGCCTCACCTGGCCGCGCCGCTGCTGGAGACCCTGAGCTGGCGCGCGCCCTTCCTGCTCTCCGCCGGGGCCGCACTCGCCGCCTCTATCCTGATCTTTGCAAGCCGGGCCGGACCGGCCTTCACCCGCGCCCCAGCGTTCAGACCCGGCGCGGCGTTCGCCGCTCTGAAGCGCAAGGATCTCGCCCTGATCAATCTGGGCTATCTGGGCCATATGTGGGAGCTCTACGCCATGTGGGCGTGGACGGGCACCTTCATCGCCGCCTGGCGCGCCTCAAGGGGGCTGGAGACCGGAGCCGAGACGGGGCTGTTCACCTTCGCCATCGTCGCCGTCGGCGCAGCTGGAGCGCTGGGCGCAGGCTGGATCGCCGACAGGGCCGGACGCGCCGTGACGGCTGGAACTGCGCTGGCGATCGGCGGGATGTGCGCGCTCGCCACGCCGGTCGCCTGGGCGGGGCCGGGCTGGCTGCTCGGCGCAGTTCTGCTGGTCTACGGGATCACCGTCATCGCCGACAGCGCGCAGTTCTCAGCCGCACTCGCCGAGCGGGCGCCGAAGGATCTCGCCGGCAGCCTGCTGACCCTTCAGACCGCCACCGGATTCGCCCTGACCGCGGTCAGCGTCCACCTCGCCCCGCTCTGGGCCGAGACGATCGGCTGGCGATTCGTGTTTGTCCCGCTGGTGATCGGACCGGTGATCGGGGTCACGGCCATGGCGGCCTACCGGCGCATGGAGATGCGGGGGGCCTGAGCCCGGCTAGTTGTCGCGGTGGACGCGCTCGGAGCGCTCATGGCGCTCCTGAGCTTCAAGGCTCAGCGTGGCGACCGGGCGGGCGTCGAGGCGCGCAAGCGAGATCGGTTCGCCGGTCTCTTCGCAGTAGCCGTACTCGCCTTCCTCGATCCGGCGCAGGGCGGAATCGATCTTCGAGATCAGCTTGCGCTGGCGGTCGCGGGCGCGAAGTTCCAGGGCGCGGTCGGTCTCGGTGGAGGCGCGGTCCGCCAGGTCCGGCAGCGTGCCGACATCTTCCTGGAGGTTGGACAGGGTCGAGCGGCTTTCGCGAAGGATCTCGTCCTTCCAGGCTTTCAGCTTGCGCCGGAAATACTCTTTCTGACGCTCATTCATGAACTCTTCGGATTCGCTGGGCGTATAGCCCTCCGGCAGTTCGATCTCTGATTTGGTCGCCTGGTCCATGAGATCCTCTTTACCGTCGCCCCCCTCGAAGCGGGGCGGAGAATATCCACGGCGCGCCTTAAGTCAATTGCGCAACGCCGCAGCCCGCAAGAGCGAGGCCAACCGACTTAATCCCCTGAAAAGATGATGACTATGAGGCCGGAAACGGGCGATTACACCTTGTGTTTGGCCAGTTCCACCGCCGCGCGAAGCTCGACTTCGTCCAAAGCCGCCTCAAGGCCAGGGTCGCCGGTCTGGTCGCGCTGCGACTTCAGCGTCTCCATGAGTCGCACGAGCGTCTGCCGCTCAAGCCGGCCTTCCAGCAGAGCGATCTTGAGATCATCGAGCACGTCCAGCAGGGAAAAGGCCCGGTCGGTCGCCTTCTTGCGGGCCTCGTTGAAGTCGCCCGAGCCCTGCAGCGCCAGGAGCGCATCCACGGAACTGATCGCTGAAGCTCCGGACAGCGCCGACGCCGATGAGGCGCGCACCGACATCCCGGCGTCCGGCGCGAAGCCGGCGGGCTTGCCCGCTCCGGCACCCTTCTTGGCGCTGGATGGTCCGGAGACGTTGCGAGGTCCATTGATCTTCATGACGCGCTCATCGCTTCAATGACTGACCTCATGGATGGCTTAAGCTCTGTTAACAGGGACTTAAGCATGCTCGCCAGCCCGGCGTTTTTTGCCCGGCGAAGACCTCATGGGGAAATCCTGCCCGGCCGTACGGCGCTCTAATATACTGTTATTTCTATGCTTTCTGGACATTAACCGTGGCACGGTTTTCGCATGGACGCTGTCCACAGCAAAACGCCGTACGCACGGGATGTTAACACCCATGATTCGCGCTCTTCTCGCTTTCGCCCTGACGCTCCTGCTCACCGGAGCGGCGCTCGCCAATCCGCGCATCAAGGATATCGCCGATGTGGAAGGGGTGCGGGACAACCAGCTCGTCGGCTATGGCCTGGTCGTCGGTCTGGACGGCACCGGGGATACGCTGCGCAACGCGGCGTTCACCCGGCAGGCGCTGAACTCCATGCTGGAGCGGTTCAACATCAATGTGCGTGAAGCCGATCTGCGCACGGGCAATGTCGCCGCCGTCATTGTCACCGCCGAGCTGCCGCCCTTCTCCATGCAGGGCACGCGCCTGGACGTCACGGTCTCCGCTCTGGGCGATGCGGGCAGCCTGCAGGGCGGGGTTCTGATCGCCACGCCGCTGATGGCCGCCAACGGCGAGGTCTACGCCGTTGCGCAAGGCTCTCTGGCCGTCGGCGGGTTCTCGGCTGAAGGCGATGCAGCGAGCGTGACGCGCGGCGTGCCGACCAATGGCCGGATCGCCAACGGCGCCGTGATCGAGCGCGAGCTTGAATGGGATCTCGCCGCCCAGGACACCGTGCGCCTGGCGCTGCGCAATCCCGACTTCACCACCGCCCGGCGCATGGCCGAGACGATCAACGCCTTCCTCGGTGCGGACGCCGCCAGTGCGCAGAACCCTTCCACCGTCGCCCTGTCGCGCCCGGCGGCGTTTCGCGGCGACATGGTCTCCCTCATCGCCGAGGTGGAGCAGCTGCGTGTGGCCACCGACATGCGCGCCCGCGTCGTGATCGATGAAAGCACCGGCACCATCGTCATGGGCGAGAATGTGCGCGTGTCCACGGTCGCCATCGCGCAGGGCGGGCTGACCATCACCGTTTCCGAAACCCCGCAGGTCAGCCAGGCCCAGCCCTTCGCTGAGGGCGGGGAAACGGTCGTGGTCCCGCGCACGGATGTTCAAGTCACTGAGGACGCCGGCGATCTGGGCGTGCTGGAACGCTCTGTGACCCTTCGTGAACTGGTCGACGGCCTGAATGCCCTCGGCGTCAGCCCGCGCGACATGATCACCATCCTGCAGACCATCAAGGCGGCCGGCGCCCTGCAGGCGGAAATCGAGGTGCTGTGATGGACGGCCTGCTCGACTCCCAGCTTCAGAACGCCCTGGCTGCAGCACGCTCGAACGGGCCCGACCGGCCGCGCGGCGGCGCCCAGACGCCGGAGCAGATCCGCGCCACCGCCGAAGAGTTCGAGGCGGTGTTCCTGGCCCAGATGGTCGAGCAGATGATGGGCGAGACGACGGAAACCAGCTTTGGCGGCGGCCCCGGCGAGGCGGCGTTCAAGTCCATGCTCAACGAGGAGTACGCCAAGGTCATGGCCAAAGCCGGCGGCATCGGTCTTGCCGATGCGCTCGCCCGGGAAATGCTGGCCCTTCAGGAAGGACGCGACGCATGAGCGAACTGGCTGCGAACTCTCCGGCTGAGCGCGCCGAGGCGCTGATCCGGCTCACCGACCGCCTGACCGCGCTGCTCGATCAGGAGACCGCCTGCTTTGAAGCGCGCAAACCCCACGAGGCGGTCTCGCTTCAATCCGAGAAGGCCCGTCTGGCCACGATCTACCGCACCGAGACGCGCCTCGCCGCACAGGACAAAAACCGTCTCGCCGGTCTGAGCGAGGCGCTGAAAACCCGCCTGCGCGACAACACCGCCCGCTTCGAAGCGGCGCTGGCCCGCAATGGCGCGGCGGTCGAGGCATTGAAAAACCTCACCGAAGGGCTCGTGAAGGCGCTGGCCGACGAGGCCGCCCGTCAGGCCCAGGCCAAGGCAGGCTACGGCCCGCGTGCGGCGAAGAGCTCCATCGGCGCGATCGCCTGCAATCAGACGGCTTGAGGATTCAGCAGCGCGCGGCGGCCAGCGCCACAATTCTGTACTCGCGGGCCGCTAAATGTCCCTGATGCGCGCGCTGATCGTATTTCTCACCATAGCGGCCGCCTTTGGTGCGGCGGGGCTCGCCCTTGCGGGCGCGGTGTCGATCCGCGCGGACATCTTCAACATTGCATGGCCGCTCAAGGTCCTGGCCGGGCTCGCCATCCTTGCGGTTCTGCTTCTCGTGCGCGCTCCGGCGCAACGCGTCGGGCGCCTCGCCGCGATCGCTTGCGCGGCAGGGCTCGTGCTGACCGGCGTTCCCTGGCCGATGCTGACCTCCCACGGCGGCCTAACCGGCGCCGAACAGGCCGCACCGGGCTTCACGGTCGTCACGTTCAACGCCTGGGCTTCAAATTCCGATCTGGACAGCGCCGAACGCTGGCTGCGGGCCGCCGGAGCCGACGTGATCGCGCTGCAGGAAATCGGGTTGAACACTTCGGAACTGCCGCAGCGCCTGATTGACGCCTACCCGTTCCAGCATCGATGCCGCTGGGGTGTCAGGCTGGTCTCGACCCATCCCTTTTCGCTCACTGGCTGCTCTGACCAGCTTCCGGCAGCCTGGGCGCGACTGGTGATCGACGGCCGCGAGGTGACCGTCACAAGCGTTCACCTCGCTAGACCCCTGTCGCCCTCCTGGTACCGGGTACACTCAGACGCTCTCGCAGACCTCATGGCGTCGCGCAGCGGCCTTCAGGTCGTCATGGGAGATTTCAATACTGGCGAAGGCGGCTTCCTGATGGCCCGGCAGGACAACCGGCTAAGCCCGCTGATCCGGGTCACGCGCGGCCTGCGCACCTGGCCGTCGGGGCGGCTGTCGCCCGCGCCGCTCCTGGGCATCGACCATGTCTGGGCGAGCGAAGACTTCGCGGTGCGATCGGTCATGACCGGCCCGCATATCGGCTCTGATCACAGGCCGGTCCGGGTCGATTTTGCGTTGCGCGACGACGGCTGAAAGCGTCTAGTTCGCCACCGCCTTGATGATCTTGCCCGGATTGCGCGGCGGCTCGCCCTTGGGCAGGGCGTCGACGTGCTCCATGCCTTCAGTCACCTCGCCCCAGACCGTGTACTGGTTGTCCAGGTAGGGCACCGCATCCAGGCAGATGAAGAACTGGCAGTCCGCCGAGTTGGGATCCATGGTCCGGGCCATGGACATGGTTCCGCGCACATGGGGCTCGGCGCTGAATTCAGCGGGGATTTTCTGGCCCGTACCGCCGGTGCCGTTGCCCTTGGGGCAGCCGCCCTGGGCCACGAAACCATCGATCACCCGGTGGAACAGCTTGCCGTCATAGAAGCCCTCCTCCACCAGCTCGGTGATGCGCGCGACGTGCTGCGGCGCCAGGTCCGGGCGCAGCTTGATGACGACGTCGCCGCCATCCAGGGTGAAGGTCAGTGTCTCAGCCATAATGCTACTCTTTCGCTTGTAAACTTTATTCGCTGACGCGCACCGGCACGTCGACTTCGCACACGTCCGGCGCCTCGCCGGACGCCGCTTCCAGCGCTGCGAGATAGTCCGCGAACGCCTGCGAGCCGGTGTCTATGACTTGGATCGTGGGCCGCTCGTCTTCGGGCAGGTCGGAGACGACCTCGACATCCTCGATGAAGGAGGGCTGGAAGCCGCGATCCTGACCCAGCGTGCCTTCATTGAGGGCGTAGGTGACGTCGTGACCGGCGCGAACCTTGCCCCAAACGGTGTACTGGGCGTTCAGATGCTCGGCGTCGCCGCGCACGATGTAGAACTGGGCGTTGCCCGAATTGGGGTCGCTGGTGCGGGCCATGGCGGCTGCGCCATCGCAATGGATCAGCCAGCTGTCCACCCGCCCGTCACCCATGATGGCGGCCGCGGCGGCGGGCTGCGTAGCGGCGGGAAAGCCGTTCCAGAATCCCGCCTGCGTGCGGCTGCGATTGGAGCGCGGATTGATCATGCGCTCCTGAATCTCCGTGACCTCCACCTCGGCCGGATCGCGGCGAATGGTGAATTCGGCCTGGAGCGGCTGGGTCGGCGCGGTGATGGACGGATTGTCCAGCGCGCCGCCGCCCTGGGCCATGAAGCCGTCCAGCACGCGGTGCCAGACCTTGTAGTCGAACCAGTCCTGGCGGGCGAGCTCGCGCATCCGGGCGGTATGCGCCGGCGCGAACGCGTCAGCCAGTTCGACCCAGATCACGCCCTCGCTCGTGCTGATCTTCAAGAGGCTCTCCGCCTCGACCGTGCGCCAGGCGTTGTCCGGGGCGGTATCGAGAACGGCTTGATAGGCCGCCTCCTCCGGGCTCGGGCCGGCTTCAACGGGCTCGTCCTGAACGGCCTCCGCTTCGGCAGCTTGTGTCTCTGCGATCTCGGCGGCGCCTCCAGCGGCGTCGGTTTCCGTCTCTGCTTCCGCACAAGCCGCCGTGCTGAACACAAGCGTGGAGGCGAAAGCGAACAGGATCGGGCGCATCATGCGAACTTCTCCAGCAGGCGCTCCTTCACAAGCGAAGGAACAAACGGCGTCACATCCCCGCCCAGCCGGGCGATCTCCTTAACCAGGCGCGAGGCGATCGCCTGATGGCGCGGGTCGGCCATAAGAAAAACGGTCTCGATGTCGGGATTAAGGCGCTGGTTCATGCCGACCATCTGGAATTCGTATTCGAAGTCCGACACCGCCCGCAGACCCCGGATGATCGAGTTGGCGCCGACCTCTTCGGCGAAGTGCATGAGCAGGCCTTCAAACGGCAGCACCTCGATCTCGGTATCACCGGCGACGCTGTTCGCAAGCTCACGGGCCATCTCGACGCGCTCTTCAAAGGTGAAGAGCGGACCCTTGGAGCTGTTCAGCGCCACGCCGAGCACGAGCTTGTCATACAGCTTCACCGCCCGCCCGATGATGTCGAGATGGCCGTTGGTCAGCGGATCAAACGTCCCCGGATAGAGCGCGACGCGCTTTTTCATGCCCCGGCGGGTCCTTCCGGCCCTTCGCCGCCTGGCGTCTCGCCGCCTTCGCCTTGAGCATCACCCGCGTCCGCGCCGTCATCGCTTTCCGCGACGCGCACGACCGACACGACCTTCTCGCCTTCCGACAGGCGGATCAGGCGCACGCCCTTGGTGGCGCGCGCGGCGATGCGCACCGTATCCACCGGGAAGCGGATCAGCTGACCGCCATCGGTGACAGCCATGACCGTATCGCCCTCATCCACAGCGAAGCAGGCGGACAGATCCTCGGGGAAGCGCTTGTCCTTGGTCCACACGCCCTGACCGCCGCGGCCCTGGCGGAAGTACTCATAAGAGATCACGCGCTTGCCAAGGCCGGACTCCGCCACCGTCAGCAGCAGCTGCTCATTGGCCTTCATCTCCATGAAGCGCACGCTGGACAGTTCGACGTCTTCTTCCTCGCCCTCAACCGGTTCCAGATCGTCCTCGACCGCTTCCAGCTCGTCATCGGCGTCGCTGCGCAATTCAGCGCGGCGTTGCTTGAGGTAGGCGCGCACCTCGGCGCGGCTGACCTCCAGCGCGTTGAGTACGGCCATGGAGATCAGGCGGTCCTCGCCGTCGGTCATGCGGATGCCGCGCACGCCGGTGGAGTTGCGCGAGGCGAACACGCGCACGTCCGAGACCGGGAAGCGGATCGCCTTGCCGCGTGCGGTGACCAGCAGCACGTCCTGATCCGGCGTGCACAGGCGCACATCCAGAATCTGTCCGGACTCCTCATCCAGCTTCATGGCGATCTTGCCGTTGCGATTGACCTGCACGAAGTCCGACAGCTTGTTGCGGCGCACCGTGCCTGCGGTCGTGGCGAACATGACGTCGAACTGATCCCAGCTCTCCTCGTCCTCCGGCAGCGCCATCACCGAGGTGATCCACGCGCCCTCGTTGAGGCTGGGCAGAAGATTGGTCAGATACTTTCCCTTGGTGTTCGGCGCGCCCAGCGGCAGGCGCCAGGTCTTGGTCTTGTAGACCATGCCGTCGGAGCTGAAGAACAGAAGCGGGCTGTGGGTGGAGGCCACGAACAGCGTCGCGACGAAATCCTCGTCCTTCATGGCCATGCCGGCCCGGCCGCGCCCGCCGCGATGCTGGGCGCGATAGGTGGACAGCGGGGTGCGCTTCACATAGCCGCCATGGGTCAGGGTCACGACCATGTCGTCGCGCGGGATGAGGTCCTCGTCCTCGATCTCCAGATCGCCCTCGACGATGGCGGTCCGGCGTTCCACGCCGAACTTCTCCTTCGACTCGGTCAGCTCGGTGCGGATGATCTCCTTGATCCGGCTCGGGCTCCTCAGGATGTCGAGATAATCGGCAATTTGCTCGGCGAGCTTGGAGGCTTCGTCGCCGATCTCGTCGCGGCCCAGCGCCGTCAGGCGGTGCAGACGCAGGTCCAGGATCGCCTTGGCCTGTTCTTCGGTCAGCTTGATCGTGCCCTCGCGGATCACCGAACGCGGATCGGCGACCAGCTCCACCAGGGAGGCGACGTCCTGCGCAGGCCAGGCCCGCTCGCGCAGCTGCTCTCGCGCGGTCTGGGGATCAGGCGCAGACCGGATCAGACGGATGATCTCGTCGATATTGGCCACCGCCACCGCCAGACCCACCAAGACGTGGGCGCGGTCACGGGCCTTCTTCAGATCGAACTTGGTGCGCCGGACGACAACCTGCTTGCGGAAGGCGATGAAGGTCTCAAGGAAGGTGCGAAGCCCGGCCTGCTGCGGGCGTCCGCCGATCAGGGCGAGCATGTTGACCCCGAAGGAGGTCTGCAGCTGGCTCCAGCGGTAAAGCTGGTTCAGGATCACCTCGGCGTTGGCGTCCTTCTTCAGCTCGATCACCACGCGCACGCCGGACCGGTCGGATTCGTCACGCAGGTCGGCGATGCCCTCCACGCGCTTTTCCCGCACCAGCTCGGCGATCTTTTCGATCATCGAAGCCTTGTTCACCTGATAGGGAATCTCATCGACGATGATGGCTTCGCGGCCGAGGCGGGTGGTTTCGATGCGCGTCTTGGCGCGCACGATGACCGAGCCGCGCCCCTCCATCAGCGCCTTGCGAGCGCCGGAGCGGCCCAGAATCTCACCGCCCGTGGGGAAGTCCGGCGCCGGCACATATTCCAGCAGGTCGGCATCGGCGATCTGGGGATCATCGAGCAGGGCCAGCGTCGCATCGACGACTTCAGTCAGGTTGTGCGGCGGGATGTTGGTGGCCATGCCCACCGCGATGCCGCCCGCGCCGTTGACCAGCAGGTTCGGGAAACGCGCCGGCAGAACGACCGGCTCATGTTCCGAGCCGTCATAGTTGTCCTGGTAATCGACCGTGTCCTTGTCGATATCGGCCAGCAGCGCCTCGGCCGGCTTGTCCATGCGGATTTCGGTGTAACGCATCGCCGCGGGCGGATCGCCGTCCATGGAGCCGAAATTGCCCTGACCATCGAGCAGGGTCAGGCCCATGGAGAAGTCCTGCGCCATGCGCGCCAGCGCGTCATAGACCGCACTGTCGCCGTGGGGGTGATACTTACCGATCACGTCGCCGACCACGCGGGCGGACTTCCGATAGGCCTTGTCGTTGGTATAGCCCTGCTCGTGCATGGACCACAGGATCCGCCGGTGCACAGGTTTCAGCCCGTCGCGCGCATCGGGGATGGCGCGGCTGACGATCACGCTCATGGCGTAATCGAGATAGCTGCGCTTCATCTCGTCTTCGATGGTCACGGTTTGCCCGCCGGGAGACGGCATGGAGGGCTCTTCGTTCATCGGATCTTCAGGGGGCGTATCGCTCAAATCCGTCTCATCCAGGCTGGCGCTTCAGGCGGGCGAATTCGGCTCGCCCGAGCGCGGGTGTTCGGCGGGATGCAGCCTGACCTGATTCCGCAATGAATCACGCCCAGCCGCCTGTCACACGGGTGTAGCAAGACGGGGCCGGAGCGGCAAACGGGCCGGGCTGTAGGCTGAGCCCTCCCGGACACCTGCGCCCCCTGTGCGGCGCGGCTCGGCGTGTTAGGTTCGTGCGTAATGGAATTCGCGCCACTGACCAGGAGGTCCGCCATGACCCGCTTCACCACGGCCCTGTCCATAATCGCCCTGTCGGCCGCAGCCGCCTGCGCCCAGGAGGCCGACCCGGCTCAGGAGCCCGGGTCCATGATCGAGGAGGGCCAGCAGGCCGCATCGCAAATGGCCGACCACGCCGAGGCGGCCGTCGCCGGCGCCGTGGACGCCGTGCAGGGCGACGGCCCCACCGAAGCCCGCGCGGCGCTGATCGACCGCAACCGCGACACGGTGGGCGAAGCCCGCTTCCAGCAGGGCCCGGAAGGCGTTCTGATCACCATCGAGATGGACGGCCTGCCCGACAGCGCCACCGGCTGGCACGGCGCTCACCTGCACATGATCGGGGACTGCTCCAACGAGGACTTCACCAGCTCGGGCGGCCACATCAATCCGTCGGGCCGCGCCCATGGCCTGCTCAACCCTGATGGCCCGGACAACGCGGACCTTCCCAATCTCTACGTCCATTCCGACGGAACGATGCGCGCCCAGGTCTTCACCACCCGCGTGAGCCTAGACGGGCGCATGGGCGTGCCGGCTATCTTTGATGCGGACGGCTCGGCTATCGTCTTCCACGATAATGAAGACGACCATGTCAGCCAGCCCATCGGCGGGGCCGGCGCGCGCCATGTGTGCGGCGTGATCGAGGAGGCCGGCGAGTGATCGTCTCGCGCCGTCAGGCGGTGGGCGGAATTGCAGCGAGCCTGGCCGTGACAGCCTGCGCACGCGGTCAGGACAGCGGCCTGCCCGCGCCCGGCGCGGCGCTGGCGCCGAACTGGACCGCCGGGCCAGCCCTGCCGATCCGGGTCCAGGAAATCTATCCGGCCGCGCTGAACGGCGTGCTGTACGTGGCCGGCGGGCTATCTCCAGATGAAGGCGAAGGCAGGATCGGCATATCCGACCGGGTGTTCGCCCTGGACACCGGCGCGCAAAGCTGGCGCGAGCGGGCGCGGCTGCCGCTGCCGATCTATCACCCCAACCTGGTCGGACTGGAGCGCGAGGTCTACGCCATCGGCGGCTTTACCGCGGCCAATGGCGGCGCCTGGTCCATGAGTTCGGCTGTGCGCGTCTATGAGCCGGACCGGGACCGCTGGAGCCGGGGCCCGGACATGCCCGCGCCCTACGCCGAGACGGTCTGCGCCGCCATCAATGACCGGATCCATGTCGTGACAGGACGCCGTCCAGCGGGCTCGGCCAACTCTGAATGGTCTCACCACGCCGACACGAACGCCCACATCGTGCTCGACGCCGGCGCCGGAAACTGGACCACCGCCGCGCCCGCCCCCACGGCGCGAAATTCCGCCGCCGGCGCGGTTCTGGACGGCCGTCTGCACGTGATCGGCGGACGTACGGTGAATGGCGGCAACACGCCCGCGCACGAGGTGTACGACCCGGCGGAAGACCGGTGGGAGACCGCCGCGCCCCTGCCTGAACCGCAGGCCGGCCCGCGCGGCGCCGGCGGCCTCGCTGCAGCGGCGCTCAATGGCCGGGTCTACGCATTCGGGGGTGAATGGTTCGATTCCACCGGCGGCGGGGTCTACACCCAGGTCTGGGCGTACGACCCGCAAGCCGACGCGTGGAACCAGGCCAGCGCCATGCCGGCGCCCCGCCACGGTCTGGGCGCGGTCACGCTGGATGGCGGCATCTGGACCATCGGGGGCGCTGCGCGCGCGGGCGGCAATGAGACCAGCGCGGCGGTGGAAATATTCCGTCCCTGACCGGGCTCACCGCTTGCGAAACTGGTTGGCGCGCTCGCCTCGCTGGGCCAGGCGCGCCGTTTCTGCGATGCGGCGGGCGCGCGTCTGCGGTGTCCTGGCCTGTTTGATCCACTCAAGGAGGCCGCGGCGGACCGAGCGTGGAAACTTCTCGAATTCGGCGCGGGCCGGCGCATGGGCGTCGAGCATGGCAGCGAAGTCGTCAGGGATGATCCCGGCTTCGACATCATCCAGGAAGCTCCAGCTCCCATCAGCTTTCGCCGCCTCCACCACAGCCAGTCCGGCCGGCGCCATCAGGCCGGCGGCCTGAAGGCGTTCGACGCGCTGCTTGTTGAGGGCGGACCAGGCCGAGCCCGGCTTGCGCGGCGACAGGCGCAGCATGCTCCGGGCGTCATCGAGCTTGCGCGGCAGGCTGTCGATCCATCCAAAACACAGCGCCTCTTCGACCACGACTTCATAGGGCACGTGGCGCACCGGATCGGCGGCCTTGTAAGTGACGAGCCAGATCGACCCGGACCGGTCGTGGTTCGCCTCAAGCCAGGCGCGCAGCTCTTCGCGGCGCGTCACCTCGACGGGCGGATGATCGGCTCCGGTCACGGGGCCGCCAGCGACGATGGTCCGCCCGCCTCCACCAGCGCTGCGCGCGCCAGGCGTTCCCGCAGGGCGCCGTCGCCGGTCTCCCAGTCCAGGTCGACATTGACCGCGAACAGCCAGGTCTCGGCTTCAGTCTCCAGCCAGCCGACATACCAGCCATGGTTCGGCTCATCGCGGATCGCCCAGCCGGTCTTCGCGTACAGCGTCCAGTCCTCGCCCGAGCGATGGCGCAGGATGTCGACCACGGTGTCCTGGACCGAGCGGTCAACGGGCAGCGCCCGCGCATGGAGGCGCGCGAGGAAATCGACCTGCTCGCGCGCGCTGATCCCCAGCGGCCCCTCCAGCCAGAAGCGGCCTACATTATCCGGCCCGCCGATATCGGCGTCGCCATACCCCATCCGGGCGACGGCCTCGTCCATGCGGGCGTGGCCCACCTCGCGCGCCCAGTGCTGGTAGGCCCAGACCGCCGAGAGGCGGAAGGCGGTGCGCAAGGTCATGTCACGGTCCCAATAGCTCGCCCGTTCCACCCCGTCCCAGGCCAGGACATCGGTGTCTGGATCCGAGACCACGCCAGCCTCAAGGATGATCAGGCTGTTGACGATCTTGAAGGTCGAGGCCGGCAGGAGCCGCTGATCGACCCGCGCGCCGCCTCCGGTCCACTCCGCACCGTCTGAGAGCCGGCGCACCAGGATCGCCCCTGTCGCGTTTTCCGCCTCAAGAACGGCGTCGAGGGCGCCCTGCCCTGCATCAGCGCTTCGGCTCAGGATAAGGAAAGTCAGCGCAACCGAAGCCGCGATCAGGATGAAGAGAAACCTCACCGGCGGCTAGCTCCGCTTACTGTGGCCACGGCCCGCGCCGGAGACGGCGGCCGGTGCGCCTGCCCCTCAGAACGGAATATCATCATCCAGCGTATCCGAGGAAAAGTCCTCGCGCGGGCTGTCCATCTGGCGCTGACCGCCGCCCCCGCCGCCGGACCGGTCATCCATGCGCCCGCCGCCATAGCTGCCGCCGCCCTCGCCCTTGGAGTCCAGCATCTGGAGTTCGCCGCGGAACTTTGGCAGGACGACTTCGGTCGTATAGCGGTCCTGACCGTTCTGATCCTGCCATTTTCGGGTCTGGAGCGAGCCTTCCAGATACACCTTCATGCCCTTGCGCAGATAGTTCTCCGCGACCTTGGACAGGTTGTCGTTGAAGACCACGACATTGTGCCACTCGGTCTTCTCGCGGCGCTCGCCGGTCTGGCGGTCGCGCCAGGTTTCCGAGGTGGCCACGGGAAACTTCGCCATCTTGTCGCCGGAGGGCATGGCCTTGATCTCCGGATCAGCGCCCAGATTGCCGACGATGATGACCTTGTTGATGCTTCCCGCCATCTCACAACTCCCTTGCCGTCTTTGCGGCCATATGTTCACATTCTGTTCCGCTCGTCAACGAGTCGGGATCTAATCGTTAACGAACACCAGCCCGGCGGCGGTGTCCATGGCGGCGCCTGCAGGCGGCGCGGTGGAAGTCAGCGCCCCGGCGCGCTATCTCCTGCGGGTCTCAAGTTTCAGGAATTACGCGATGGCCGAGCCGCTGAAATTTCTCTCCGTGCGCGGGGCGCGCGAACATAATCTCAAGGGCGTAGACGTCGATCTGCCGCGCGATGAGCTGATCGTGTTCACCGGCCTGTCCGGCTCGGGCAAGTCCTCGCTCGCCTTCGACACGATCTACGCCGAGGGCCAGCGGCGCTATGTGGAAAGCCTGTCGGCCTATGCCCGCCAGTTCCTGGAGCTGATGAGCAAGCCGGACGTGGATTCCATCGAGGGCCTGTCCCCGGCGATCTCCATCGAGCAGAAGACCACCTCGAAGAACCCGCGCTCCACTGTGGGCACGGTGACGGAGATCTACGACTATATGCGCCTGCTCTGGGCGCGGGTCGGCGTGCCCTATTCGCCGGCGACCGGCGAGCCCATCGCGGCCCAGACCGTCACCCAGATGGTCGACCGGCTCATGGCGCTGGAGGATGGCGCGCGGCTCTACCTGCTCGCGCCCATCGTGCGCGGGCGCAAGGGCGAGTACCGCAAGGAATTCGCCGAGCTGCAGAAGCAGGGCTTCCAGCGGGTCAAGGTCAACGGCGCCTTCTACGAGATCGAGGACGCGCCCACCTTGGACAAGAAATACAAGCACGATATCGACGTCGTGGTGGACCGGGTCGTCATCAAGGAAGGCCTGGAGCAGCGCCTGGCCGACAGCCTGGAGACCGCCCTGCGCCTGGCGGACGGGCTGGCGGTGGCGGAGTTCGCCTCAGATTCAAAAGACAAGGGCTACACCCCACCCCGACCCTCCCCTGAAGGGGAGGGAGCGAAGCATGGCGCACCGGCCAGCTCCAGCGCCTCTCCCTCCCCCGCCGGGGGAGGGTCGGGGTGGGGGGCGCCTCGAAGCTACGAAAAGCACGACCGCATCGTATTCTCGGAGAAGTTCGCCTGCCCGGTCAGCGGCTTCACCATCGAGGAGATCGAGCCGCGCCTGTTCTCCTTCAACAGCCCCCACGGCGCCTGCCCGGCCTGCGACGGGCTGGGTGCGGAGCTGAAATTCGACGAGGCGCTGGTGGTCCCCGACCGGGACAAGTCCCTCTATGACGGCGCCGTCGCGCCGTGGAGCCGGGCGACCTCGAAACTCTACCAGCAGACCCTGCAAGCTCTGGCCGACCACTATGAGGCGTCGATGTTCGCGCCCTGGCGCGACCTGCCGGAGAAGTTCCGCAAGACGGTGCTGTACGGCACGTCCCAGAAGATCAAGTTCACCTATGAAGACGGGCTGCGCCAGTTCACCACCACGAAAGCGTTCGAGGGCGTGATCCCCAACCTGCAGCGGCGCTGGCGGGAGACCGATTCAAGCTGGGTGCGCGAGGACCTCCAGCGCTTCCAGTCCTCCCAACCTTGCGAGACCTGCGGCGGCAAGCGCCTGAAGCCCGAAGCCCTGGCGGTGCGCCTGGCCGGCGCCGACATTTCCGACGCCACCGAGCAGTCCATCAAGGACGCCTACGCCTGGTTCGACACTGTCGAAGCGACCCTGTCGGCCAAGGATCAGGAGATCGCGCGGCGAATCCTGAAGGAGATCCGGGACCGGCTGAAATTCCTGGTCGATGTGGGGCTCGATTATCTCACCCTCAGCCGCGCCTCCGGCACGCTGTCGGGCGGGGAGAGCCAGCGTATCCGCCTGGCCAGCCAGATCGGCTCAGGGCTCACCGGCGTGCTCTACGTCCTGGACGAACCCTCCATCGGTCTGCACCAGCGCGACAATACGCGGCTGCTGGACTCTCTGAAGGGGCTGCGAGATCTCGGAAACACGGTCATCGTCGTAGAGCATGACGAGGAGGCCATTGAGACGGCGGACTATGTCGTCGATCTGGGCCCCGCCGCCGGCGTCCATGGCGGCGAAGTGGTCGCGGCCGGCAAGCCGGCGGAGATTGCCGCGAACCCCAAATCCCTGACCGGCCAGTACATGTCCGGCGCGCGCATGGTGCCGCTTCCCGAAAAGCGCCGGAAGATCGACAGGAAGCGCCAGATCACCGTGAAGGGCGCCAGCGGCAATAATCTCAAAGGCGTCGACGCCAGCTTTCCCCTGGGCGTGTTCACTTGCGTGACCGGCGTGTCCGGCGGGGGCAAGTCCACCCTGACCATCGAGACCCTGTACAAGGCCGCTGCGCGCAAGCTGTCCGGCGCCAGCTCCGCCCCGGCCGCCCACGACACGGTGGAAGGCCTCGACCAGCTCGACAAGATCATCGATATCGACCAGAGCCCCATCGGGCGCACGCCCCGCTCCAACCCGGCGACCTATACCGGCGCCTTCACCCCGATCCGCGAATGGTTCGCCCAGCTGCCTGAAGCCCAGACCCGCGGCTACAAGCCGGGGCGCTTCTCCTTCAACGTGAAGGGCGGACGCTGCGAGGCTTGCCAGGGCGACGGGGTGGTGAAGATCGAGATGCACTTCCTGCCCGACGTGTTCGTCGAATGCGATGTCTGCCACGGCGCGCGCTTCAACCGGGAAACCCTGGAGGTGAAGTTCAAGGGCAAGTCCATCGCCGAAGTGCTGGACATGACGGTCGAGGAGGCCGCCCAGTTCTTCAAGGCGGTCCCGGCGGTGCGCGACAAGATGGAGACGCTGGAGCGGGTCGGCCTTGGCTATGTGAAGGTCGGCCAGCCCGCCACGCAGCTCTCCGGCGGGGAGGCCCAGCGGGTCAAGCTCTCCAAGGAACTCGCCCGGCGCTCCACCGGCAAGACGCTCTATATCCTCGATGAACCCACCACCGGGCTGCACTTCGAGGACGTTCGCAAACTGCTGGAAGTGCTCCACGAGCTGGTCGACGCGGGCAACACGGTGGTGGTGATCGAGCATAATCTCGACGTCATCAAGACCGCCGACTGGCTCATTGATCTCGGCCCCGAGGGCGGGTCAGGCGGCGGCGAGATCGTCGCGGCGGGTACGCCGGAAGCCGTCGCCGAGGTCGAAGCCAGCTGGACCGGGCGCTACCTGAAACCCTTGCTGGAGCGGGACCGGGCGCGGGCGAAGAAGCTGGCGGGTTAGGCCCGCCGGCCGCGCCGCACCACCAGCACCGTCAGAACCGCCGCCGCCACCCCGGCGCCCAGGGCCTGGGCGAAGGTCTCCGGTCCCAGGCTCACCGCTTCGGGACCGGCCATGCCGGTGGCGCTGCTGAAGACCTGGGCGAAGGCGGCGTTGATGTCGAGCTGCGGGTCGGCCGCGATCACGCCGAGGGTCGGCGCGGTGACGGCTGCGGCGTTGAAGGCGCCGTGGGCGGCCACCGCCTCCCAGACCGAACGGGTCAGCACGGCGAGCAGGGCGAAGACGAGCCCCATCATGCCGATGCCGGCGAGCGCCGCGATCCCGAACCAGAGCCCGGACACGAACACATGGACATGGAACAGCATGAAGGCCGTGCTCGACACGATCACGGCGGCGCGAAGGCCCCAGCGCGCGGTCAGCGTGCTCATGAGCCAGCCGCGGAACACGACCTCCTCAGCCCCGCCCTGCACCAGGAAGACGCAGGCCGCGAACGCCAGCGCCAGCACCACGCCCGGCCGGGACAGCGCCTCGGCCATGCCCGCGGGCGTCGCGCCAGCGCCCATATCCAGCGCGCCGGGTGCATCCTCCAGCCCGCCCAGCAAGCCGGCGGTGCTGGCGATGGCGATCAGAAGGGCGAGGCCTAGGACCAGCCCCAGGAGATAACGCGGCAAGGCGGCCAGATTGACGCTCAGCCCCATGGAGGCGAGGCCTCGCCGCTCGAACAGGCCCATCCACAGAACCGTCAGGCCCATCCAGACGACGAACTGGGCCAGCAAGAGCGGCATGAGCAATGGCAGCGTGGCGTTCTGGAGCGCAGCCTCCACCGCCAGCGGGTCGGCCCCGTCGCGCATTTGCAGCACGGCGGCATAGATCCCAAGGCCGATGACCAGCGGGAAAGAGGAGAGCGCATAGCCCAGAACGGTCAGGCCGATCGCCGCCGCGCCCCAGGTGCGCCGCGCCCCGGCCGGCCAGGGACCGAAGAGCTCAGCCTTCATCGGCGGCCACCTCGCGCACCATAGTATCCAGAGCCAGCGAAACCCCGATCCCGCGCGCCGCCATCAAGAGTGCGGCGAAGAGGATGTTCGCCGCGACCGTCACGCCCCAGTATCCGGCCACCTCGCCCGGAGAGCGGGAGAAGGCGGCGTAGGCGCGATACTGGGCCATCGGATCTTGCGGGTTCTCGATCACCTCGCGAAACACGTCGGCGAACGGGCCAGGCCCGAGCGCGAGTATCGCGACCATGATGATCATCGCGACGAGGTACAGCATGCCCCACACAGACCACGCCGCGATCAACCGTCCCACGCGCCCCTTGGCGCCGCGCCAGGCGAGGCCCAGCGGCATGCCCCCGCGCAGGAAAGCCAGGGCGGGTAGCGCCGACAGGCGGCTCATGACCAGAAGCATGAATACGATCAGAGGCGCGAAGATCGCCGCCAGGGTCACGCTGATCACCGTCGCCATGCCGGGCTCGCCGCCCATACTCAGCGCAATCATGAACGGGACCGCGATGATGGCGCCGGCGAAAACGAGCACGAAGGTTGCAACCATGATGATCAGATAAAGGATCACGAACGCGGCCAGGACGCGGAAGAACGCGCCCAAATCCAGCTCAGCCGGTCGGCGGTCCCGCACGTAAAGCTCCAGCCAGAGCGCCTCGATCCAGGCCCACACGGCGACCATGCTCAGGGATGCGCCGAGGCTGAACAGGCTGATTAAGGCATTGGCCTGCATGAGGGCGATCGGGTCACGGGCGGCGTCTTCGAAACCGCGGCCCATATAGCCCATGAGCCAGAGCTGCGCCGTGCCGAGGGTGGCGAAGATCAGGGCCTGAAACAGGACCAGCCGGACGACGCTGACCGGGCGCGTGCGGAACACCTCCCGCGCCATCCCCAAAGCGCCCGTGACCGAAAACCCCGGCGCGGCCGCCGGCGCCGTTCCAGGCCCGTTCATGGCTCAGCCTTCATCGGGCGCGTCGCCCACAGAGGCGCTGGGCGTCACGATCGCATCGTCGGGAAAATCGCCTGCCTCGCGCCGGGCGACATAGGCGCCCACGCCATGCCAGCTGCCCTCGAAGATGATCTGGACGATCAGCTGGAGCAGCAGGATGAGCGCGACGCATATGAGCACGCCGGGCTGTAACAGGGCGTCGCCCAGCACCTGCAGCACGACCGCCGGGTCCTCGGTGTTCTCCAGCGCCGACAGGGTCGGGATCAGGTCCGCCAGGGCGAAGAGCACAACCACTTGCTGGACGACCGACACGAGGGTGGCGCCGACCAGATAAACCCCGATCAAGGTGAGGTAGGACACGAACATCCAGCTCGCCACGCCCCGGGTGGCGGCGAAGCTGTCAAACAGCTTGATGCCCCTCAACCGCACGCTCAAGGCCGGGGCCGCGGCGAAGCGGATCATGACGATGATGGCGACGATCGCGGCCGCCAGGCCCAGGAGAAAATTGATCAGGACCGCGACGCCCGCGCCGGCCGGTGAGACCGAATCCCCGGAGCTGGACGCCACGATGATCCCGCCGGCGAGCAGGCCTGTAACAAGGAAGAACACGATCGAAGCGACCAGCCAGAAGGCGAAGAAGGCCAGGTTCACGACCAGCAGGCGCAGCTCATCGGCGCCGAAGCGCAGCGGAATGACCGGCGCCAATTCATCACGGGTCAACAGGCGCAGCCAGGCCCCCTGCACGACGAGCGCGACCAGAAGGAAGCCGAGAATGGCCAGGAAATACCCGCCGATCACGCCGGAGAGCGCCCGCAGCACATCCGCCGGGTCAGGCTCGACACCAGCCGCCGCTGCGGTCATTACGAAGGAGAATACCGGCGCCATCAGCGCCAGGATCACCACAGTCAACCCCGCGTAGAGCGCCAGCTGCCAGAGCGCGATCCAGAGAACAGCGCCCGGGCGCCGGCCCATGAGCTGGAAAAAGCTGAATGTCGCGTCGACGAAGCTGTAAGCCGGTTTAGCCATAGCCGATCCCCCAATCGATCGGTTCCAGACTAATGCAGGCCGTGGACGCTGTCGCGTTAAACCGCCGTCATGCGGCGTGCGGCGCGGCCTCGCTGTCCTCGGCGGCGGCGCGCTCATAGATGTGGCACAGGACAACCGCCGCCGGCGCACCGATCAGGGCGATCTTCACAACGCCCTGAAGCGCGGAAATCACCGCAAAGGCCGCCAGGCTCACGCTTACGGCGTTCCCGTCGGTCGCACTCGCCGCCGACATGGGCCAGGCGCCGGTCAGGGCGTTGCTGGCGAAATTCAGCAGGACCAGCAGCACGGCGCCCGGCGCACAGGCCAGCAGAACGCCGGTCAGCATCTGCGCCGCGCGGTTTCCCCGTGACAGCGGCCAGGCGGTCAGGACCTGGACCCGGCCCAGCGCCATAGTTGCGGGATAGGCCAGAGCCAGGCGCAGGAAGAACCACAGGCTGAACAGCGCGAAAGCGCCGATCACGATGACCGCGACCGTCATCTCGCCCGGCCCGAACATGGCGAACACGTCGATGCGGCCTTCCGGCGCCGGGGCCTCGGCGTCGACATTGATCAGGGCCAGCGCTGCGATCATGAAGGCCAGCGCCAGAAACGCCGTGCCGACGACCGTGAAGGTGAGGACCAACAGAAGCAGGGTCACCACCCCCAGACGCTGTTCGTCAGCGCCCAGGCGGTGGGCGAACAGGCCCGCGCCTTCACCTTTCAAAGCCAGGCGGCCCCAGGCCGCCAGCGAAACCACGAAGATTGCAAGTCCCGCAATCGCGGCCAGGATCGCCAGCGGCGCCGCGCCGGGCGAGGCGACGGCGGCCTCAGCCGACCAGACGCTCTGGGCGGCGAACACCGGCGCATAAAGCAAGGCGGCGAAGCCGACGGGTCCGGGATGGTCGGCGAGAAAGCGCCAGGCGGCGCGCACGGCGGTGAGATCGATCAGCATCATGGCGTGGGACTTAAGGCGAATGCCCCGCCCCGCCAAGTCCTACGGCGCCGGATCCTCGCGGCACAGCCGGACGACGCCCAGGTCGGCGTTGGAGAAGGTCTCGCAGGGCTCGAAGACGAGCACGCGATGGGTGGCGTAGGGCCGGACCTGCCCCTCCATGGCTCCAAGCCGCTCCATAAGGCGCAGTCCTTCGATACGAGGATACGCGAACAGCAGCTCTGCGCGGGTCCAGGCCATCGAATCTCCATCACGGGGCCACTCGACGGCGGCGATCACGGCTTCAGGGGTATCCGGTTCGGCGGTGAACAACTCCGGATCCAGCCGCGCAGGCGCGCAGCCAGGCTCAAGCTCATCCAGCCGGCGGTAGGCTGAATTCAAAAAGTTGCGATCCTGGCGCACATCAGCGCCCGGCGTATCCCTAAGGGCCTCGACAGTCTCCGCGATCTCCGTCGGCAAGACGCCGAGCCTGGCATCAACCGTGTGAGCAACCCAGAACAGATAGCCTGGAGAGCCGGGGGTCTCACGGGCCGAGTTGGCCAGGCCCCCGATCGCAGCTGCAATCGCCGCGTCAGCGCGCAAAGGACACGTGCTGTCTTCGATCATCGCAAGGGCGGAGACCGCGTAGCGGGCGGCTTCGGAGACCGCACCAGACCTCCAGGCCTCAGCGAGCGCGTCCAGCTCGGCATCGAGGGAGGCGTCTGCGGCCGGCTCGCCCGCAAGCAGCAGGGCGGCCGCTGCAGAAAGCGTCAACATCATCAGTCTTCCAGCACAAATTCGAACTGCGTGACGACGCCGTCGCGCCGCCTCGGCACGCCGTCTTCGGTCGCCGGCGTGTATCGCCAGTTTTCGACGGCTTCGCGGGCCTCTTCACCGAATTCGCGGAAAGGCAGGGAAAACACGACCTCGATATCCATCGGGCGCCCTTGCTCGTCCACTGCGAACTGGAGCAGGGCCACGCCTTCGTAGCCGGCTCGGGCGGCGTCACGCGGATAGGAGGGCGGCGTTCGACGCACTGGCGCGGCGTCCACCCGCACGACGCCGTCGTCAGCGCCTTCGCCGCCGTCGGCGAACTCGTCGGCTTCCTCGTCCACAAGCGCCTCGCGCTCCTCCACCAGCCCTTCGCGCTCCAGGCGCGCCAGCAGGGCTTCGCGCTCGGACTCATCAAGATAGCCCCGCGCGTGGCGCGCCCAGATCGCCAGGGGTCTGCGCTGGTCCGGCATGAAATAGTACGCCTGCGTCAGCCTGTAGGCGGCCTCGGGATACTCCTTCTCCATGGCGTGCGTGGCGCCAAGAATGAAAGCAGTCAGACCGAATCTGCCATTCTCGGTCAGGTCAAAGCTTTCTGCGGCCGCCATGGCCTCGCCAGCGCGCGCGCCAGCCCCAGCGATACGCCCTTCAAACCAAAGAGCGTTCGCCTGAATGGCTCGCGCGGTGAAGGCGAGGACGGCGCGGGTGCGCGGATCGAGCTCATCTGCGTTCTCGGCGATATCGCCTGCGGTGTCGGCGCACCGGAGCGCATCGCGGTAATCCCGGGCGTTCAAAGCCGAGCTCGCCGCCAGCGCCCAGGTCTCCGCCACGAGGTCCGGACCGGCCCCGGTTTCAGCAAGCATCTCGGCAGCAGCGCGATAGGCGTCGCGCGCACTCTCATGGTCTCCCAGCGCGCCGGCGAGTTGAGCGTAGTTGTCCGCAAGGATCGCCGTGGTCTCAAGGTCGACACCCAGCTCAGAGGCGGTGCGCCAGGCCTCCTCGGCGGCGGCCATCGCAGCGCTGTAGTCGCGCGCCTCCATGGCCTCGGTGTAGGCGACGTAAGGACCGGTCACCTCCGCCGGCAGGTCCTGGGCGTGAGCAGCGCCCGCCAACAGAACAGAAAGAATGATCCACCAGAACCGCTTCGCCAAAACGTTGGTCTCCCCGACTGCGCTACACGCATTAAGCGATCAGCCCACACCCGCGTCAAGGCGCGCGCGGCCTGTCCGGCGGGGTTTCTGAAAGCGGGTGGAACGCGTATATCTGCCGGCCATGACAGAGACTTCACCGATCCACATCATCGGCGGCGGCATGGCCGGCTCGGAAGCCGCCTGGCAGGCGGCTGAGGCCGGCGTGCGCGTCGTGCTGCACGAGATGCGAGGCGTGCGCGGCACCGAGGCCCACCAGACCGATGGCCTGGCCGAGCTGGTGTGTTCCAACTCCTTCCGCTCCGACGATCACGAGACCAACGCCGTCGGGCTCCTGCATGAGGAGATGCGGCGGGCATGCTCCATCATCATGGACAAGGCGAAGCTCGCCCAGGTGCCCGCCGGCGGCGCGCTCGCGGTGGACCGCCATGTTTTCTCCGGCGCCGTGACGGCTGCGCTGGAAGCCCACCCCAATATCGAAATCGTGCGTGAGGAGATCCCCGGGCTTCCGCCGGAAGAGTGGGACAGCGTGATCATCGCCACCGGCCCCCTCACCTCGCCGGCGCTGGCTGAAGCCGTTCACGGCCTGACCGGCGAGGGCGAGCTGGCCTTCTTCGACGCCATCGCGCCGATCCTCTATGCCGACTCCATCAACATGGACGTGGCGTGGAAGCAGTCGCGCTATGACAAGGGCGAAACCGAGGAAGACAAGGCCGCCTACATCAACTGTCCCATGGACCGGGAGCAGTACGAGGCCTTCATCGACGCGCTGATCGGCGCGGAGAAGACCGAGTTCAAGGCCTGGGAGATGGACACGCCGTACTTTGACGGCTGCCTGCCCATCGAGGTCATGGCCGAGCGCGGCCGGGAGACCCTGCGCCACGGACCCATGAAGCCGCGCGGTCTGACCAACGCCCATAATCCCGAAGTGAAGCCCTACGCCGTGGTTCAGCTGCGCCAGGACAACGCGCTGGGCACGCTGTTCAACATGGTCGGCTTCCAGACCAAGATGAAATACGGGGCCCAGGCCGACGTCTTCAAGATGATCCCGGGTCTGGAAGACGCCCGTTTCGCGCGCCTGGGCGGCATTCACCGCAACACCTTCCTGCACTCGCCAAAGCTGCTGGACGCGGTGATGCGCCTGAAGGCGCGTCCCGCCCTGCGCTTCGCCGGTCAGATCACCGGCGTTGAAGGCTATGTGGAGAGCGCGGCCATGGGGCTGCTCGCCGGACGCTTCGCCGCGGCGGAGAAGCTGGGCCGGGCGATGACGCCGCCCCCGCCGACCACGGCGCTGGGCGCGCTCCTGACCCACATCACCACCGGCCACGTGCCCGGCAAGAAGGGCGCCTTCCAGCCCATGAACGTCAATTTCGGCCTGTTTCCCGAGATCGACGCCCCGAAGACAGACGCTGACGGCAAGCGCCTGCGCGGCAAGGACAAGGCGGTGGCGAAGAAGAAGGCGCTCACCGCCCGCGCCCTGGCCGATTGCAGCGCCTGGCTGTCCGGCGCGGTGGCCGAGGCGGCGGAATGAAACGCCGCGTACGGGGCGGTCTTCTGACCGCCGCCGTCATCGCACTTTTGGGCGCCAGCTTCGCCTGGCTCTCCGCCCCGCTGGGGTTCCCATTTGAGCTCTCCCGTCATTTCACGCCGCAGCTCGCGATCGGCGCGGGCGTGCTCGCCGTCTGGTCGGCGTTCGCCCGCGCGCCGGCCCGAGGTGCGGCGGCCTGCCTTGCCGCGCTGGTCTTCGGCTGGGCATGGACGGCCGCGCCTTACCGGGCTGCGGATGCCGCCTCAGGCCCCGCCACGCTCACCGTAGCGGTCTTCAATGCGCGCTATGATCCCGATGCTCTGGCGCGGTTCGCGCAATGGGCGCAGGCCGAGGGGGTAGATGTCTTGATGCTCGCCGAAGCCCACGGCCTAGATGCGCCCGCCCTCGAACAGCTGTTCGCCGCGTGGCCCCATGGCCGGCTGTCTGACGCCGAGATCGGGGCGGCCGGCTTCCGGTGGACCACGCGGTCGGCGGTGTTCTCGCGCTGGCCCGTTGAAACGACGGAGTTTGCACACAGGGCGACCGGACAATTCTCTCGCCCCGTCATTCAGCTGGTTGTCAGCCACCCGGACGGGCCAATCCAGGTCACCGGCCTTCATCCCTTCCCGCCTATGCTGCCGCGGGCCGTCGTGGAGCAGGCGGCGATATTCGACGCCGTCGCTGAGCAGGTTCCGGCGGCAGGCCGGTTCATCGTCATGGGTGATCTGAACACCACCGTCTGGTCGCCGAACTATGCCCGTCTGCCCGGTCTGCGCGCTGGAGACCCCCGCTTCGCCTCGACCTTCCCAGCGCCGTTCGCCGTCGGCGGCATCGCCATCGACCACATCCTTGTGGGCGACGGCCTGAGCGTTGTGCATGCCCGCGTGGGACCAGATCTCGGCTCGGACCATAGGCCCGTGATCGCGGGTCTGACCCTTTCCGCGGACTAGATTCGCCCCGTCAAACTGCCCCAGGTCAGCCGCCACTGGCGCGCGCTCAAGGGGCGGTCGGCTGGCTCCCTGTAGGGGTCGCTCAGGGCTTTGGCGGCTTTCAGATAGCCGCGCGCGAGCCCGGCATAGCCCACGGCCGGAAAGACCTCGGCGGGCAGGCTGGAGCGGGTTCGGGTCAGCATCGCGCGGGCGTCTTCAGCCTCCCTGATCAGACCGGAAAGCGCCTGGCGGGCGGTGTCGGTCTTGCGGCCCTTGACCAGCTCCAGCTCGCTGATCCCGGCGGCCGCCAGCTCATCGGCGCTGAACGGCGGACGGCCCGCCTGGCACAGGGCCGGGAAGGCGCGGATGAGCCCGGTGAAGCCCCAGACCCGGCCCGCCGCCATGATGGCCGCGCCCGGCTCCGCGCCCAGATCCAGGTCCGGCTTCGTCAGGCGCGCCGCGATGCGCATCAGCGCCACGGCGGTGCGGTCCACATAGTCGCGCCGGTCGTCCTTCGTCGGGAACGGGCCCTCACCCAGATCGGCGGCGCGCGCTTCGACCAGGGTGATCAGATCGTCCTTCGTGGGCGCGCCCGGCGCCTCGCGCAATTCCGACAGCGCTTCATAGACGTCGTGACGGCGCACCCTGGGGGGATCGGCGAAAAGGTCCTCGACCGCTTCGCGCGCCCAGGCCAGGCGCATCTCCCCGATCACGCCTTCGCTGACCGTGTCGGGCACCCTGGCTATCTCGTGGTAGAACGCATAGAGCGCCAGCAGCCGCCCGCGGATCTCGGGCGGGGCGAACAGGGCGGCCATGCGCCGGTCCGGATCGGCGGTCGCCAGCAGGGCGTCAAAGTCGGTCATGGCAGGGATCAGGCCTTCGCGGTGTGGACAGCGCTTGCACAGAGACCATATGAAGGCGGGAGCAAACGTCCAGCCGCGCAGATCAGCTGCGCGCAGCGAGCCGATCGACATGCCGGCGTCCGCCGGCGCGACATTCACCAGCAAGGGAGACCCCTTCATGGCCTTTACTCTGCCTGACCTGCCCTACGCCAAGGACGCCCTGGCGCCGCACATCTCCGCCGACACGCTGGAGTTCCACCACGGCAAGCACCACAAGACCTATGTGGACAAGGCCAACGCCGCGCTGCCCGGCTCCGCCTATGAAGGCCTGAGTCTGGAAGAGACGATCGCCAAGTCCTGGGCGGACAAGGACATGGGCATGTTCAACAATGCCGGCCAGATCTGGAACCACACCTTTTACTGGAACTCCATGAGCCCCAATGGCGGCGGCAAGCCCACCGGCGAGATCGCTGACGCCATCGACCAGTCCTTCGGCTCGTTCGAGAAATTCGCCGAGGAGTTCAAGAACGCCGGCGCGACCCAGTTCGGTTCGGGCTGGGCCTGGCTGGTGAAGAACGGCGACAAGCTTGAGGTGCGCAAGACCCTCAACGCCGAGACCCCGCTGACCGAGGCAGGCGTCACCCCGCTCATCACCATGGATGTGTGGGAGCACGCCTATTATCTCGATTACCAGAACCGCCGCCCGGACTATATGGGTGCGTTCCTGGAGCACCTGATCAACTGGGACTTCGCCAACGCGAACCTGCGCGGCTAGAAGCCGGTCCTGATTGAGGGCATGATGCGGCCGCAGCGAGCCTCGCTGCGGCCGTTTTTCCTGGGGGGATGATCATGGATCTGCTTCGTTTTGCGCCTCTGCGCGCCCTGTCCGCCGCTTCGTTGCTGGCGCTGACCCTGGCCGCCTGCGGCGAACGCGAGGCCGAAGCCCCGCCCGCGCCGCCGCCTCCCCCGCCTGCGGCCGAACCTGCGCCCGCCCCGGTCGAACCGCCCGCCTTCAGCGCGGCGGGCCTCGAGGCGATCAATGCGCGGCTTGAGCAGCTGGTGGCGAATGAGGACCGGTCGGGCGTCGTCATGATGCTGGCGCGCGATGGCGAGATCGAACATGTCGCCGCCGCCGGCTATGCCGACATCGCCGCTCAAACCCCGATCACCGCAGACACCCCTGTGCGCATCGCCTCCATGACCAAGCCAGTGACCGCAGCAGCAATCATGATGCTGGTGGAGGACGGGGAGATCGCCCTCACCGACCCGGTCAGCGACTACATCCCCGCCTTCGCGAACGCGCGGGTCGCGACGTCCCTTCAGGTCAACGAAGAGTACGAGATCCCCACCGAGCCGCTGGCCCGGCCGATCACGATCGAGGACCTTCTCACGCACACTTCGGGCGTCGGCTATATCTTTGATTACCAGACCAATCTGGGCGCGCTCTACATCTCCGAGGACATCTACCGGGGCGGCGCGGACTATACGATGGCCGCACGCATGGAGACGCTGGCCGGCCTGCCGCTCTACTTCCAGCCCGGCGAGCGCTGGCATTACTCCTACGCCAATGACGTGCTCGGCCATGTGGTGGAGGTCGTCACCGGCGAGAGCCTCGAAGCCTTCATGGACGCGCGCATCTTCACGCCGCTCGGCATGGACGACACGACCTTCTTCCCGGACGAAGCCCTGATGGCCCGTCTGGCGACGCTCTACACCCACGATGATCTGGGCGACATGGTGCCGGTGGAGGGCGCCGATGACGCCGTGCGCGCCGCGCCGTTCGCAGCCGGCGGCGCCGGGCTGATCTCCACCGCGTCCGATTACATGCGCTTCGCCCAGATGCTGGCTGATGGTGGGCGGCTGGACGGCGTTCGGGTGATGAGCCAGGCGAGCGTCGACGCCATGACCACGGCTCACGTGCCGCTGGAGAAGATGCCGCAAGGCATGGCCGGCGTGGACATGGCCTTCGGCTACTCCCTCGGCGTCATCGTGAACGGCCCGGGCGACCACCCGTTCCGGCGGGTCGGCGACTATGGCTGGGGCGGTTATTTCGACACCAGCTTCGTGGTCAGCCCGTCGACCGGCATGGTCGCGGTGATCATGGCCCAGGAACAGCCCGGCGCCTCGACCCAGGACACGACGAGCGCCCGCGACGTGTTCGACGCGCTGGCCTACGGCGCCTTGCCGACGGAGAGCTGAACGCCCGCAGCCTACGCCGCTGCGCGCTGGCCGCCGGCTTCAGCGCGCACCGCCGCCTGTTCGGCCTCGCTCAGGAAGCCCCAGCGCGTGGCGTCGATGATGCGCACGTCGGTGATCCCGATGAAGCCCAGGATGAATTTCAGATAGGGCGTGGCGAAGTCGATCTCCGAGCCCAGCGCCGTTCCGCCGGAGGCGACGACCAGCCAGGCCGTCTTGCCGGTCACCAGGCCTTCCGGACCGTCCTCGGTGTAGCGGAAGGTGCGGCGCGCCCGGGCCACGAGGTCGATCCAGGCTTTCAGGCTGGCAGGAACAGAGAAGTTATAGACCGGAACACCGATGACGATCTGATCGGCGGCCTCCAGCTCCGCCACCAGAGCCTCGGAGGCGGCGAGGGTCAGATTCTGGTCCTCCGTGCGCTCATCCGGCGCGGTGAAGTTCGCGCCCACCCAGGGCCCGTCCACAAACGCCGGCGCATGCTGCGCCAGATCGCGCACGACGATGTCACCCTCCGCGCCCGCCAGATCGGCGGCCAGGGTCCGTGACAGCTCCCGGCTCACCGAGCCGTCGGTGCGGGCGCTGGAATCAATGCGAAGAACACGGGTCATGGTCTCTCTCCTTCTCGCGGCCGTGATGGGCGGCGTTGAGGGGAGAGGTAGCGAGGGGTTCCGAGCAGTTTAATCGCGGCGCCTGGAAGGTTTTTATTTCCAAAAGCGCAATGAACGCGCGCACCCCCTCACCCCGGCCCTCTCCCCCGCAAGCGGGGGAGAGGGGGAGGCTTCTGGGCTGGTGTTCCGGTCAGATGAACCAAGCCTGACCTTGAAGCCAGAACCACGCAGCCGGCACTCCCTCTCCCCTTTCCAGAAGGGGGAGAGGGCCGGGGTGAGGGGGATGGGCGGCGCCGGGCTCCATGCGTCGGCGATCACGCCATGGAAAGCCGCACCTAGTCCTTGATCGGCCGCGCCCGCACCTTCACCCGTGCGCGCTCGCCGGCGATCTTCTCCACGTGAAGGCGTTCGACCTGGCTGTCGTCGTGGAAGACCACGCCGGTCAGGGCGTCCAGCACGGCCTTGGCGACATTGTCCACGTCGTGGACCGGGCTGTCGGCGGTGCGCTCGATCTCGATCACGACCTCATAGGGGCCGTATTTGGGACGCACGCGCTTGAATTCAGTGCGGAAAAAGTCTCCGACCAGCGATTTGAACCGCCGGGTCTGGCTGGTCAGGGCGTCCACGCGCACATGGAGCGATCCGTTCATGTCGGCAGCCTGCACCTTGCCTCTCCCGCTCCAGTCGAGCCTGTCCCAGTCGGGCGGCGCGGGCCAGCGTTCATGATCAGCTTGATCCATCACCGCGCGGCGCCTACACACCCGATTCGAGTTTGCCCATTGTCCGCCTCGCCAGCCCCTGCCGCAAGCGGACGGACGTTCAGAGCCCGGAGTTATCCCCATGTCTGAGATGCGCGTTGAAACTGATTCCTTCGGCCCGCTGGAAGTGCCCGCCGACAAGCTGTGGGGCGCCCAGACCGCGCGCTCGCTGATGAATTTCAAGATCGGCGGCCAGACCCAGCCCTTGCCGCTCATCCGCGCGCTCGGCGTGGTCAAGCACTGCGCAGCCAAGGCCAACATGGCGCTGGACAATATCGAAACCGAGATCGGCGAAGCCATTGCAGCGGCGGCCCTGGAAGTCGCCGAGGGCAAGCTGAACGATCACTTCCCGCTGGTGGTCTGGCAAACCGGGTCGGGCACCCAGTCGAACATGAACGCCAACGAGGTGGTCTCCAACCGCGCCATCCAGATCCTGGGCGGCGAGGTCGGCTCGAAGGATCCGGTCCACCCCAACGACCATGTGAACCGGGCCCAGTCCTCCAACGACACCTTCCCCACCGCCATGCACATCGCAGCGGCCGAAGTCTTCAACCACGACCTGATCCCGGCGCTGCACACGCTGCGCAACGCGCTGAATGAAAAGGCCGAAGCGTTCGCCGATATCATCAAGATCGGCCGCACCCATCTGATGGACGCCACGCCCCTGACCCTGGGTCAGGAGATGTCGGCCTGGGTCCACATGGTCGACAACGCCATCCGCCGCATCGAGGCGGCCCTGCCTGCGCTCTATGAGCTCGCCCAGGGCGGCACGGCGGTCGGAACAGGGCTGAACACCAAGATCGGCTTTGCTGAAAAATTCGCCGAAGAAGTCGCAAGCCTCACCCAGCTGCCCTTCGTCACCGCGCCGAACAAGTTCGAGGCGCTGTCCACCAAGGACGCCATGGTGGAAGCCCACGGCGCGCTGAACTCGGCGGCCGTATCGCTGTTCAAGATCGCCAACGACACCCGGCTTCTGGGCTCCGGGCCGCGCTGCGGCATCGGCGAGCTGGCCCTGCCGGCGAACGAGCCGGGCAGCTCCATCATGCCGGGCAAGGTCAACCCGACCCAGGCCGAAGCCATGACCATGGTCTGCGCCCAGGTCATGGGCAACAACTCCGCCGTCAGCTTCGCGGGCAGCCAGGGCCATTTCCAGCTGAACGTCTTCAAGCCGATGATGAGCTGGAACGTGCTGACCAGCGCGAAGCTGCTCGCCGACGCAGCCCGCTCCTTCACCGAGAACTGCGTGGTCGGGATCGAAGCCAATGAAAAGCGCATCGCCGACATCATGGAGCGCTCGCTCATGCTGGTGACCGCGCTGGCGCCGACCATCGGCTATGACAACGCCACCAAAGTCGCCAAGACCGCCCACGAGAACGGCACGACCCTGCGCGAGGAAGCGATCCGCCTGGGCTTCGTGACGGAAGAGCAGTTCGACGAGGTCGTGCGCCCGGAGAAGATGATCGGGCCGAATTGATCCTTCGAGGCTTTCGCTGACGCGAAAGCGCCTCAGGATGAGGGCGGCGCCGTTTCACCCTCACCCTGAGGTGCGAGCCGAGGGCGCGCCTCGAAGGATCGTCGAAAGGGACGCGCCATGACCAAGCCCATCAATCTGCGCCAGGCGCGCAAGCGCAAGGCCCGCGCGGACAAGGCGAAGCAGGCCGAAGCCAACCGCATCGCCCACGGCACGCCGAAAGCGGTGCGCGATCTGGAGGCGGCGCGGCGGGACAAGCTGGCCAGACAGGTGGATGGGCACAAGCGCGAGGACCCCAATCCTGAATTCCCGGACGAGCCCGGCACGGGCGAAGATCCGGGACCTCGCTCAAAATAGAGCGCTATACTCGCAGACAGGTCCCGGCTCTGCGCGCTACGCGCTTGGCCGGGAATTCACCGATAGGGTTTTGATCCGCCCATGCTTGAGAAGCGCTCCATGACGCTGGCCGGTCACGCCACTTCAGTGGCGCTTGAGCCGGAATTCTGGGCGGTGCTGGAGCGCGCCGCGCGCGAGGACGGGGTGTCCTTCGCCAGCCTCATCGCGCGCATCGACGCCCAGCGCAGCACCCGCGAACCGGAGCAGCCGCTGTCGAGCGCCTGCCGGGTCTGGGCGCTGGCGCGTGTTCAGAACTCCGGCTAGCCCTCAGTTTTCACCCAGGCTGGCCCGAACCCGCTCGGAAAAGGCTTCAAGCCGGGCCGCGTTGGCTCCAAGATCAGAGACGCCCACCCGGCTGACCGAGCGCGCATCGATGCGCGATCCGCCTTCGGTTTCGGTGACGCGAACGACCACATCGTCCTTGAATCCGAACCAGAAGGTTTCCGCTGTGCCCTCAAACATCATGGCTTCGTCCGAGGCCGTGGTGACGCGCCATCCCATCTCGCGCGCAACGCCGAGGGCGGCGCGGTAGGCGAGCGCCGGCTCAACGGCGACTTCGATGGGCTGGACATCCGGATAGGCTTCAGCCTGAACCTCCGGCAAGGGGCGCTCTGAACGCGGGTCGACCTTGGAGGCGTAGTCGACCGAGTTGGTCGCGCCGTCGACCTCCCGGCGCTCCACCATGGCCGCGCTGAACGCCGGCGGGTTGGCCGTGTCGGTGGAGATGTCGTGGATCGGCGGAATTTCGGCTGCCATCTCGCGCACCGACTGGGCGTACAGGATACCGCCGGCTCCGACCGCAATCGCCGCGACGCCCGCGATATACCCCCCGGCGCCCGGCGCATTGGCGCGCCCGAACACCAGCCGGTAGAGGATGGCCAGAACCAGCGCGACCGCGCCGAGGATCGCCGCCGCCGGCAGCACCGTGCTGGCGTTCCCGGCCACATGGCGGAACGCCTCCAGCGGCGTCCAGAAGCCGAACTTGCCGCCGAACGCGGTGATCAGGAACCAGAGCGGCACGCCGATCGCCGCCGTCGCGGCCAGTCCGATCACCAGATGGCGAAGAATTCGAAGCAGATTCATCATGGCGCACACCCCCGATTGCAGCCTTCACGCACCGATATAGGCCATTCCGGCCGCAAGTTCACGGATAGAGGCGCGTCGTCGTCCATTGTGCATCGACACTGTTGCGCTCAAACGCCAGCCGGTCATGCAGGCGGAACGCCCGGTCGCGCCAGAACTCGATGCGCACCGGCGCGATTCGATAGCCGGTCCAGTGCTCCGGGCGCGGGATATCGCCGATATTGAACTTCGCCGCATAGCCCGCCACAGCCTTTTCCAGCGCGAAGCGGCTCTCCAGCGGACGGGACTGTTTCGACGCCCAGGCGCCGATGCGGCTGTCCCGGGCGCGGGACTGGAAATAGGCGTCGGCGTCTTCAGCGCTGACCTGACTGACCAGCCCCCTGACCCGCACCTGACGGCGCAGGGATTTCCAGTGAAAGCACAGCGCCGCGCGCGCGTTCGCGCCTAGCTGCATTCCCTTGGCGCTCTCGGTATTGGTGTAGAAAACAAAGCCGTGCGCGTCGAAATCCTTCAGGAGCACCATACGCACGTCCGGAAAGCCGTCCGCGTCGGCGGTGGATAGCGCCATGGCGTTGGGGTCGTTGGGCTCTTTCTCCTTCGCCGCCGCCAGCCAGTCCTCGAACAGCGCGAAGGGATCTTCGCGTGTGAAGATGTCGTCGGACTTCGCCTTTTCTTCGGCCAGGTGGGCGGCCTCATCGGGGCTGGGCGGAATGACGTCCTTGCGGGCCACGGCGGCGGTCTCCTGAACAGGGCTGCGTAGGGTTGCGGAGCTAAGGCGCAAGCGCGCCCCGGTCAACGTTTCGAAAACGCTTGCTCATTAATGTTGAGTTTCATGAGTGCGAATCCTGAAGCGATCCTGGCCGCGTACAAGGCGTTCGGCCTGCAGGGCGATGAAGACTTCGGTGAAGTCCGCGCCCGGTTTCGCGCGCTCGTCAAACAGGTTCATCCCGACACGGCCGGAAGCGATCCCAGGCTGGTCGGCAAGCTACAGCGGCTCCTGAAGGCCTACGAAGTGCTGCGTCTTTACGCGCCGCGCCGCCATGATCTGGAGATCACGCCGGAAGAAGCGCACAAGGGCGGTCTGCGCACGATCAAGATCGAAGACCGCGACGCCATGGTGCGCGTGCCCGTGGCGGTGAAGACCGGCGCTGTGCTCACCCCGATCGGCGACCCGAACTGGCGCGTTTACGTGCATGTTCGCGATCGCATGGTCGACGCCGACCTCAGCGCCGGCGAGGCTGAAAAGCAGCGCCGCGAACAGGCCGCTAAGGACTTCGCCGAACAGGCCGCCCGCAGGGAGTCCGAGGAGACCGCCGGGGTCCTGCGCGCCTTCTACGAGGCCTTCGTGAAGAAGAGCCCGGCCGCGCGCCTGGTCAGCTGGGCGCGCAAGGGCGCGTGATCAAGCCTAAGAGCAAACGTTTGCTCTACGGCTCACTCGGAATTAAATTAATTTGCATGAGACAGACTCAAATCACATCGAAAGACGTGGCTGACTTCAAGAAAGCGGCCAAGGCTTATCGAAAGCGTCACGCGCGCACGCCCGAAGAGGCCCGCAAAGAACTTGTGGCGCTAGGTGTCGTAACGCCCAAAGGCAATTTGAAGAAAGCATACGGCGGTTAAGCTGGTCGATGCATGACCTGCACCATGGTTTAGTGCTGGCGTATCATGGGTGCGACGCCAAAGTCGGTGAATCCCTGCTCTCAGGTGGGCGGTTTAAGGCGAGTGAGAACGCCTACGATTGGCTGGGTCACGGGATCTATTTCTGGGAGCAGGACCCCCGCCGAGGCTTGGAGTTCGCGGAACTGTTGGCCAAGCATCCTAGCCGTGGAGCGAAGGTGAAGACGCCCATGGTCATTGGCGCCGTACTCACCTTAGGGCGATGCCTTGATCTCACCCGGCGCAACGCGTCCGCGATCACCCGAGAAGCCTTTGACGCCCTCAACGAGCTTTTCGAGGAACACAAAGGCGCGCCAATGCCGAGCAACAGCGATGATCTTTTGCGACGCTATCTCGACTGCGCAGTGATCAACATGGTCCACCGAATGCGCGATGAGCAGGACTTACCGGCTTTTGACACCGTCCGCGGGATCTTTGAGGAAGGCGAGCCAGCTTATCCAGGGGCTGGATTTAGGGATCACACGCATATCCAGATCGCCGTTCGCAATACGGGGTGCATACTTGGCGTCTTCCGCGTCCCTGATTCGGCATTGGAATGACCCCATGTCCCACAACACCTTCGGTCATCTGTTCCGCTTCACCACCTGGGGCGAAAGCCATGGGCCGGCTCTGGGCTGCGTCGTGGATGGATGCCCGGCGGGCATCGCTCTGACCGAAGCGGACATCCAGCCCTGGCTGGACCGGCGCCGCCCCGGCCAGTCGAGACACGTCACCCAGCGCCGCGAACCCGATCAGGTGAAGATCCTGTCCGGCGTCTTTGAAGACGAGCGCACCGGCGGACCGGTCACCACCGGGGCGCCGATCTCCCTGATGATCGAGAATGTCGACCAGCGTTCAAAGGACTATTCCGATATCCGCGACACCTGGCGGCCCGGCCATGCCGATTACACCTATGACGCCAAGTACGGCGTGCGCGACTATAAGGGCGGCGGCCGGTCCAGCGCGCGGGAGACCGCCGCGCGCGTCGCCGCCGGCGGCGTGGCGCGCAAGGTGCTGGGCGACGCTGTCCAGATTCGCGCGGCCCTCATCCAGATCGGCGAGCGCAGGATTGACCGGTCCCGCTGGGACTGGGACGAAGTGCACCGCAATGACTTCTTCTGTCCGGACGCCCAGACGGCTGAACTCTGGGCGCAGGACATGGACGCCATCCGCAAGGCGGGCAGCTCGGTCGGGGCGCAGATCGAAGTCGTGGTCTCCGGCGTTCCCGCCGGCTGGGGCGCGCCGGTCTACGGCAAGCTGGATGCGGACATGGCCAGCGCCATGATGAGCATCAACGCGGCCAAGGGCGTGGAGATCGGCGCCGGCATGCAGGCTGCGGCTCTGCGCGGCGAGGACGCGGCCGACGAGATGCGGCTGGGCGCGGACGGACAGCCGGAATTTCTCTCCAACCATAATGGCGGGGTGCTCGGCGGCATCTCAACCGGCCAGGATCTGGTGATCCGGGTCGCCATCAAGCCCACAAGCTCCATCCGGATCGAGCGGCGCACGCTGACCAGGCAGCTGGAGGAGACCACCGTCTCCACCAAGGGCCGCCACGACCCGTGCGTGGGCATTCGCGGCGTGCCGGTGGCCGAGGCCATGGCCGCCCTGGTGCTCGCTGATCATAAACTGCGCGCGGCGGCGCTGGAGGCGTAAGCGCCATGGCGTTTGCAGCACACGGCACGGTCTTCATCTGGGGCTATGGCCGCGAGGGCCGGGTGGTGCTCGATCTTGTCCGCGCTGAGGCGCCGGACCTGGCCGTCACCATCGTCGACGCCAAGCGCCCGGCCGACCTGCCCGAGGACGTCGCCTGGATCGAGGAAGACGCCCTGCCCGGCGCGGTGCGCACCGCGGACCGTCCGCTGATCGTGAAAAGCCCGGGCGTCTCGCTCTACGATATGCGCCTGGACGCCGCGTTGACGGCCGGCGCCCGGCTCACCAGCCAGACCAATCTCTATTTCGAGCGAAAGCCGGCAGGTCAGCGCGTCATCGCCGTGACCGGCACCAAGGGCAAATCCACCACCGCCGCCCTCCTGCACCACATGCTGAAGGGCCTCAACATCTCCACCGCGCTCGCCGGCAATATCGGCGAGCCGGTGATCACAGTGAGCGGCGAGGCCGACATGGTCGTGCTGGAGCTGTCCAGCTACCAGATCGCCGATCTGGTCCACGCCCCGGACGCCTTCCTCTTCCTCAACCTCTCCAACGACCACGCCCCCTGGCACAAGGGCGTGGAGCGCTACCGCGCCGACAAGGCGCGTCTGGCGCGTCTCGATCCCAACGTGCCCGGCGTCATGAACGCGAACGAGGCGCGCCTGATCGAGTATTTCGGCCATCAGCCGAACCGGATCTGGTTCGGGACCGAAGACGGCTTCCACGCCAGCGACGGCGCGGTCTGGTTCAAGGACGAAGCCTGGGGCCCGATCCCGGCGCTGCCCGGCAAGCATAATGCGCTGAACGCCTGCGCGGCGCTGGCCATGCTGGACCATCTGGGCTTTGACGCGCGTGCCGCCTTCGCCACGCTCTCAACCTTCACCGGCCTGCCGCATCGGCTGCAGACCGTGCATGAGGCCGGCGGCATCCGCTTCGTTGATGACGGCCTCGCCACCACCCCGGAGGCGTGCATCAACGCGGTCGCCGCCTTTGCAGACCAGCCGGTCGCGCTCCTCCTCGGCGGGGAGGAGCGCGAGCAGGACTATGCCTGGCTGGCGGACAAGCTGGAGGCCTTCGACCACATCGCCGCCATCCTGACGCTGGCCGACAATGGCGAGCGGATCGTGCAGGCGCTGTCGGCCGGCCGCCATGCGGGCGTGACCCGCCACGTGCCGGAGGTCGAGGACGCCGTTCGCGAGGCTGGCGCAGCGCTGCCGGAAGGCGGCGCCGTCCTGCTCAGCCCGGCGGCGCCGCGCGGCAAGGCCTATTCAAGCTTCGCCGAACGCGGCGCGGCGTTCACGGCGGCGGCTAAGGCGCTTTAGGCACTCCCGGTCAGGCGTCCATCACCTGCGCCACGGCCTCCGGCATGCGGTGCTCGGACCGCGCCTTCAGCGCCTCATCCCAGGCGGCATCCAGATCGGCGCGATCCCAAGTTTCGAACAGCTCGGTCTCGATCCCGGCGACCAGCGGGGCTTCGCGCCAGTCTGCCTGCTTCAGCAGATAGGCGAGCGCCGCAGCCACCTCCCGGCGCTCGCCCACGCACTCCCACGGCTTGGCGTCGGTCAGGCCAGCGATCTCGCGCAGGAATTCCACGTTGGCCCGGTCATGGAGCGGGCGGGACTGGAACACCGCCGCATGGCGCCCAAGGCTTAGGAAGGGCGCCAGCAGCACGGCGGTGTAGACGCACTTGGCGCACTGGCCGCACCAGCGTCGCCCCTCCTCGAGCACGGCTGGCCCCGCGAACACGAAGTTCCGGTTGCAGCTCGCGAAGATGTCCAGCGCGCCGGATCGCGCCGCCAGATAGTGGGCCGTCCACAGCTCGCTGACCGGGCGGAGGATGGAGAAATACTCCGCCCGCGCTCCGGCCTCGCTGAACGCCGCGCGCAGGGCGTCTTCAAACTCCAGCGACTTGGAGAACTGGTGGTTCACCGGATGGCCGTTCACCTCCATTGTCGGCTCGCTCGCCGCGCGCTCATTGGCGAACACCACCCAGTCCAGCCCCTGGGCTTCCGCGTGAAGGGTCAGCAGCACCGAGTTGATCGCCGTGATCGGGATATGACCGTTCAACGCCTGCCCCGACCGGCTGATCTCGATCAGACGCGGATCGATGGTGCGCTGGATGAAGGTGAGCGGCGCCTCGCTCATGGTCTGCATGCGGGCCGCGACCTTGTCGGACAGGAACACGCTGGCGCGTTCAACAGACGCCCCGGCCTCGGCCAGGATCGAGGCCGCCACGTGGCTGTCCTTGCCTCCGCCAAAGGCGCACACGGCGCGCGGCGGGTCGTTGAGCGCAGGCCGGTCAACGAGTGCCGGAGCAGCCTCCTCCGCCTCAATCTCCAGCGCCGGGGGATAAGTCAGAGCATTGCGCACATAGAACTCGCCGAGCCCCGGCCCGCAGGTCAGTTCGGCCAGGCGCCGCGCCGCCGGCGTCAGCGCGAACGCGCACACGATCCGCCCGGCCGGGCGCGCCTTGTAGTAGCTCGTCCCCATGACGATGGCGGCGAGCTGCGCAAGGTTCCCTGAGGCTTCGCCGCCGGGCAGCTGAGGAAACGCAACCGTCTCGATGAACGCCCCGAACTCCGGATGGTCATAGGCGCAGCGCAGCATTCCCGTCCCGGCGTCCAGTTCGGGGGCGCGGATAACGAACGGGTCTGTATCGTTAGGTGAAGTCATGGCGGGCTCCGGCGAACGCTTCGAGCCTAAGGCGGTGCGCCGCGCCGGACCAGACAGACCGGCAGCCTCAGCGGTCCTCGCGATCCTTTCGCTGAACCCGGGCGACGGCGGTGTAGTCCAGGCCGCACAGGACAGCGAACGCCAACAGGCCGATCGCGATCGAAACGCCGCCGGTGAAGCCAAGCGCGAAGCCGGCGAACCCTGCAATTGCCGCGGCGGCGCCATTCCTTGTCCAGCGAACGCTCACACCCCCTCGTTCAATCCGGACGCGCATCCACCCAGCGCCACATGTAAAGCGCCAGATAGGAGCGATGCGGCGCGAAGCGCTCGGCGGTGCGTATGGTCTTGCGGCGCGGCGAGGTCAGGCGCTCCAGCGTCTTGCGGGCGGCCACATCGCCGTCCGGCCAAATGTCTTGCTCGCCGAACCAGAAGATGTTGGCCATGTCGGCGGTCCACTGTCCCACGCCCCACAGCGAGGTCAGCTCAGCGGCGCGCTCGGCCGGCGTCAGCGCGCGCAACGCCTCGCCGTCGAGCCGCCCGTCCCGCGCCGCCTGTCCGATGGCGAGCAGCGTTTTCACCTTGGCGTTCGACAGGCCGCAGGCTCGCAGCTCGTCGGCCCGCCCCTCGCAGAACGCCTCGATCAGCGGCCCGTCGGCGCACGCCGCCTCCACCCGCCCCCAGATCGACCGCGCCGCCTTGACGCTGAGCTGCTGACCGGCGACCGCGCGGGCGAGATGCTCGGGAAAGGGCGTGTCGTTGCGCACCGGCAGCTCCACCGGACCGAGCTGGCGAAGCGCATCATGCAGCGACGGCGACAGGTCCGGCGCAATGGCGAGGAAGCGATGGTGGATCAGGGCGGTCATGGGCGGAGCCTAGCGGCTTTGCCGGTCGCTGTCGGCCCGGATCATGCGCTGAGGCGAACCGACGACCTGTCCCTTGCCTAACCGGTTCGAATGGTGCCGGCGGCCGGACTTGAACCGGCACGGGCGTTACCGCCCAACGGATTTTAAGTCCGGTGCGTCTACCAATTCCGCCACGCCGGCATGCGCGTTGGTGCTTACCCGATACGCGATTGAGGCGGGTCCCGCCAAGACCGTACTACAGGCTAGTACTCCTGTGGGAAGCTGAGGACCTGAAAATCCAGCTTGTTGCGCGAAAGAACTTCCAGCAATCGGGTCGGCAACACCAACCTGCCATAGCCCCCAGGCTCAATCTCATGCCAGATACCCACACTGCATGACCCAACAGGCTGTTTCGCCGCTTCCAGCTCTTCGATCACTATACCCAGCCTATCGAGCATGAAGTCCGGTTCGGTATCTGGCCTGATCGTCCGTGACCACTCCCAGCGACGCGCGCTTAATCGGTCAATCCAGTTTCGTGGAATGAGCGGCGACTGCCTTAAAACCTGTGCGGACCAGTCACTAGTCGCAACACAGCTGACAGACACGGTCAGGCCAGGTGGGCGCCGGTCGCGATGTCCGCCCCAGCGCCCGTTCATCGCCTTACAGCTTCACCTCGTCCTGCGACTTCACGATCTTGCCGCACAGGCCGTACTTCACTGCGTCTTCGGCGCCGAGCCAGAAGTCGCGGTCGGTGTCTTTCTCGATCTTCTCCAGGGTCTGGCCCGTGGCGTCGGCGAAGATCTGGTTCAGACGCTGGCGCATGGTGCGCATTTCGCGGACCTGGATCTCGATATCGCTGGCCATGCCGCCTGCGCCGCCGGAGGGCTGGTGCAGGAGGAAGCGGGTGTTCGGCAGGGCGTAGCGGTCTTCCTTGGCCGCGCCGACATAAATCAGCGCGCCGGCGCTCGCCACCCAGCCGGAGCCCAGCGTGATCACCCGCGGTTTGATGAACTTCATGGTGTCGTGGATCATGTCCCCGGACTCCACATGCCCGCCCGGGCTGGAGATCACCATGAGGATCGGATCATCGGACTTGGCCGCCAGGGCGAAGAGCTGGGCGCACACGCTCTGGGCGGTCTTGTCGGAAATGCCGCCGGTCACCAGGATCGTGCGGCTTTCAAACAGCGCCTTGCCGACATAATCGCCGGGGCGTTCGGCGCCCTTCTCGTCACCATCCTCATCGTCGTTGCGGATCAGGCGGTTGTCATATGCAAATGCCATGGAGGTCGCGTCCTTGATAAAGCCAGGCCGGAACGGGAAGGGATCGCCTGCGCGAACAGGCGATCCTGTGTTGAGCAAACCCTAGGGCGGCCCGGCCCGAGCGGCAAGCGCGAGGGCCAGCCCGGCTTGACCTGCGATCACTCCCCGCGTCCGCCCCGGTTCAGGGCCGCCTGGGCGCTGGCGCTTTCAGCCAGGCGCGCCAGCTGGACGAACTCGGCGCGATAGCCGAACGGGTCCTCGCCGCGTGCGCCTTGGGCGATCTCAATGACGTCGTCATAGCCAAACTCATTGAGGAACGGATCCCCGCGCAGGAGCTGGGCGTAGCCGGCCGCGGCGACGGCGAAGCGCACCTCCGGGTCGGCCTGAGCGAACAGGCTTGTGTGGGCGTCGGTGACCGGCGCCTCGATCAGGCGGCTTTCATCCTCGCCGGGCTGCTTGTAGCGGATGCGCAGGAAGGCGAACTCGCCGTCCGGATCGCCGGCCGCGTGTTCGCTTTGATAGCGCAGCGGCTCGATCATGCGCGCCGGGCTGTCCGGCGGCGTGATCTCGTAGATGGCGGTGACGGAGTGGCCCGACCCGATCTCGCCGGCGTCCACAGCGTCATTGTTGAAGTCGGCCCGGTCCAGAGCGCGCGTCTCGTACCCGATCAGGCGGTACTCGGCGACGCGGGCGGGATTGAACTCGACCTGGATCTTCACGTCGTTCGCGATGGGAAAAAGCGTGGAGCTGGCTTCCTCCACCAGCAGGCGGCGCGCCTCCTGGAGGGTATCCACATAGCCCGCCGTTCCGTTGCCGGCCTGGGCGATGGTCTGCATCAGCGCGTCGTTATAGTTCCCGCGCCCGAACCCCATGACCGACAGATAGATGCCGGTCTCGCGCTTACGGGCGACGAAGTCCTCCAGGCGCTCGTCCTGGGTGATCCCCACATTGAAGTCGCCGTCGGTGACCATGATCACGCGGTTGACGGCCTCCTCATCGAAATTGCGCTCGGCCATGGCGTAGGCCAGGCGCAGGCCCTCTCCGCCGGCGGTGGAGCCGCCTGCGCTCAAGGTGTCGAGCGCGGCTTCGATCCGGCCGCGCTCGGAGACCGGGGTGGGTTCCAGCACCACGCCGGAGGCGCTGGCGTAGACCACGATGGAGATGGTGTCGTCGGGATCCATCTCGCCCATCATCATGCGCAGGCCCTGAATGGCCAGCGGCAGCTTGTCGGGCGAACTCATGGAGCCGGAGACGTCGATCAGGAACACCAGATTGGCGCGCGGCCGCTCCTCCGGGATCACGTCATAGCCCTGGATGCCGATATGCAGCAGCTGCGTATCCGGATTCCACGGATTGTCGGTGACGGTCGTCGTCGCAGCGAACGGGGCGTCGATGCTGTCCGGCAGCGGATAGGCGTAGTCGAAATAATTGATGACTTCCTCCGGCCGGATCGCATCGGTCGGCGGCAGGACGCCGTCATTGAGATAGCTGCGCGCCACGGCGTAGCTGGCGGTGTCCACATCGACCGAGAAGGTCGAGACCGGTTCTTCGGCCACAGCGACGACCGGGTTGGCGTCGACGTCCTCGTATTCCTCCCGGTCGATATCGCCGGGAACGGGCTGGGGCATGGGCGGAGCGACCTCCATGGCCAGCCTCGCCCCGGTGACGGTCAGGGCGTCGCCATACACCGGAGAGGCCATGGGCGGCGGGGGAGGCGGCGGGGGCGCCGGCGGCGGAGGCGGTGGCGCAATGCCGGTCTGGGACTCACACGCGGCGAGAACTGTCAGCGCGGCGGCGGCCAGGAGGGCTTTGGTGCGAAGCGTCATGGTGATGCGTCCCTTGCTAATGCCTGTCACGGGACAGGCTCAGCTCCGATTGGGGCGAAAGGACGGCCCGAACATGCGCTATTGCCGGCTGACAGCCTCTGTCAGGTTCTCCAACTCGACCCGCACCGTTGAGAGCGCCACTTCATCAACGCTGCGCGCCACCAGCGCCACGCCGCGCTTCAGCTCGCCGTTCCCCAGATCCTCAAACCACGGGTAGGAGCCGATCGAGACCTCCGGATGGGCCTCCTGCAGCTGGCGCAGATCTGCGGCGAGATCGCCCTCGCGCGCGTTCTCAAGCCGGACGGTGACCGAATGGGTGACTCGCCCCCGGGTCAGGCGCGGAGCGACGTCTTCCAGCATGCCGCGCGTGATCTTGGGCACGCCGGCCATGACGAAGACGTTCTCCACCTGAAAGCCCGGCGCGCCGGTGACCGGATTATCGATCAGCACGGCGCCCTCAGGGATTCGCGCCATGCGCAGGCGGGCGTCCGTCAGCTCGGTCCCCGACTTCTCATACCAGCGCTCCAGGATCGCGCGGGCGTCCGCGCGGACGTCGATCGAGCGGTTGAACGCAGCCGCGATCGCGTCAGCGGTGATGTCGTCATGGGTCGGCCCGATCCCGCCGGTGGTGAACACGTAGGTGCAGCGCTCCGACAGCGCCCGCACCGCCTCCACGATGGCGGCCTGCACGTCGGACACGATGCGCACTTCGCTGACATTGATCCCCAGCGGGGCGAGAAACTCCGCGATCTGCTGGACATTGATGTCCCGCGTGCGCCCGGACAGGATTTCATCCCCGATGACGACGATGCCGGCGGTGACGGCGTCGGCTGATGGCTCGCTCATGGCTTGCTCCGATTGATGCGGCGCGCTTGCGCGCGGGTTCGGCGGGACTATGGTCCGCCCGGCCCGCCAGTCAAAGATGATCCATGCGTTTTTCCGCCCCCCTCAAACCCGCCCGCCTGATCAAGCGCTACAAGCGCTTTCTCGCCGATGTGGCGCTGGATGAGGGCGGCGAGGTGACGGCCCACTGCCCCAATCCCGGCTCCATGATGGGCCTGAAAGCGCCGGGCCTGCGATGCTGGGTTTCGGTTCATGACGATCCCAGGCGCAAGCTGAAACACACGCTGGAACTGGTCGAGGCGGACGGTGCGCTGGTCGCCATGAACACACAGAATCCCAACAAGATCGCCGAGGAAGCCATTACGGCAGGCCGCATTGCGCCGCTGACCGGCTATGCCTCCCTGCGCCGCGAAGTGAAGTATGGCGAGAACTCCCGGATCGATCTCCTGCTGGAAGACCCCGCCCGTCCGCCCTCCTGGGTCGAGGTGAAGAACTGCCACCTCATGCGCACGCCGGGTCTCGCCGAGTTTCCCGACAGCGTCACGACGCGCGGCGCCAAGCATCTGGGTGAGCTGATCAAGCGCGTTGAAGCCGGCGACCGGGCCGTGCAGCTTTTCATCGTCCAGCGCCCGGACTGCAATCGCCTCAGCCCGGCGCGGGATCTGGACCCGGTCTACGCGCAGGCTCTGGAGGCCGCGAAGTCGGCGGGTGTCGAAATCCTGGCCTATGGCTGCCGGATCGATCTGACGGGTGTGGAGCTGGGCGCGCCCATGGAGGTGGTTCTGTGAGCGGACAGATGAGTGACGAAGGCTGGGACCTGCCCCGCCCCTTCGTGCTTCGCGTCACCGCGCAGGCTGGCGACATTGATGATTTCGGCCATGTGAACAACGCAGTCTATCTGCGCTGGGCCGACGAGACCGGCTGGGCCCACTGGGAAGCTGACGGCCACACCCGCCAGCTGTGCCGGGATCTCGATCGCGGCATGGCGATCATGCGCACTGAAGCCGATTATCTGGGCCATGTCCGCGACGGGGAGGCGATCGACTGCGCGGTCTGGATCGCGGTCTCCGACGGCCGCCTTCGCGCGGAACGCTGGTACCAGTTCCGCCGGGTCAGCGACGGAGAGACGGTGTTCCGCGCCGTGACGAAGCTCGTCAGCTTCCAGCTCTCCACCGGAAAACCGGCCCGCATGACCGGCGCCTTCGCCGAGCACTACGCGAAGCCGTCGCCCGATCTCGCCGGGGCGGCCGCGCGCATGACCGAAAAGTCACATTGAGCAGCCGTTTTTTGGCGTATACCTCAAACCAAACTCACATTCGGGGAGGGGTCCCATGCGTTTCATTCTGACCGCCGCCGTGAGCACCCTTGCGCTGTCGGCCTGCACCACTGTCGCCGCTGAAACTGAAACCGCCGCTGCACCGGTTCCGGCGGTGAGCGCCGAGGCCATCGAGGCCCATATCCGCTTCCTGGCCGACGACGCCATGGAGGGCCGGGAGGCTGGCACGCGCGGCTATGACCTGGCGGCCAACTATGTCGAGGCGCAATACCGGGCGATCGGCCTGGAGCCGGGCGGCGAGACCGGCTACCGCGCCGAGGTGCCCCTGCAGACCATGACCACCGTGCCCGAAGCGGCCGGACTTGAAATCAATGGCGAAGCCTTGACGCCGGGCGAGCATTTCATCGTGTCCGCCTCGGCGGTTCACGATGAGAGCGACATCACCGCCCCGGCCGTGTTCGTCGGTCAGGGCATCGTGGCGCCGAGCCTGGGGATCAACGCTTATGAGGGCCTGGACGTATCGGGGAAGATCGTCGTGATGCTCGCCGGCGCGCCCGATGGTCTGGCGTCTGACGTGGCCGCGCACCTGGGTTCAACGCGCACCCGCGCCCAGTTCGCCGCCGAGGCCGGCGCCATCGGCATCATCACCATTCCCGCCGAGGGCCTGACCCGCTGGCACTTCGAGCGCCAGGTCGCTTTCGCCGGCCGGCCCTCCATGACCACGGCGGCCGCCGACAGCTCCGCCGGGCTGCAGGCTCAGGCCGCGATCTCCAACGGCGCGGCTGAAGCCCTGTTCGCAAACGCGCCGCAGAGCTTCGAAGCGGTCCTGGACGCCGCACTGAACGGGGAGCCCCTCGCAAGCTTCGACCTGAACGCCGTGGTCCGGATCGCTCAGGCGACGACGCGGGAGATGGTGTTCGACGACAATGTCATCGGCATCCTGCCCGGGACCGACCCGGCACTGGCTGACGAGCTGGTGGTGGTCACCGCCCACCTCGACCATATCGGCATCTGCCGCATGGAGGAGGCCGAGGACCGGATCTGCAACGGCGCGCTCGATAATGCGTCGGGAACTTCGATCATGATCGAGACCGCCCGGGCGCTCGCTGAAGCCGGCGGCGCCCGCCGCCCGATCGCCTTCGTGGCGCTGGCGGCCGAAGAGAAGGGCCTGCTGGGCTCGGCGCACATCGCCGCCAACCCGCCGGCGAGCTGGCCGCAAATGGTCGCCAACATCAATCTGGACATGCCGGTGATCCGCTACCGGTTCAACGATCTGATCGGCTTCGGGGCCGAACACTCTTCGGTGGGCGACGCCGCCGATGTCGCCGTGACGGCGCGCGGCCTGACCCTGACCCCGGACCCGCTGCCCGAACAGGCGCTGTTCACACGGTCCGACCACTACAACTTCGTGCGCGAGGGCGTGCCGTCCATCTTCCTGATGACCGGCTTCGACAGCCCCGACCCGGAAGACGACGAGGGCCAGGGCTTCCTGCGCTTCCTGGGCGGGGATTATCACGCTCCCGGCGACGAAATCGATCAGGTTCTCTTCGAGGAAGGCGCCAAGTTCGCCGAGCTGAACATGGCCATCATCGAAGCGGTCGCAAACGGCGATGAAACGCCGAGCTGGCACGCGGACAGCTTCTTCAACCAGTAAGACGGGCCTGCATCGACATGAACTCGGCGCGGCGCGGGCGTTTCATATCGCCCGCGCCGTGTTAAAAGGCGCGTGAACGGTTTGGAGCAGGATGTGACCGAGAACCTCGCCGAAGACGCCGCGCCGGTGCGCGACGGCCAGATCAAGCGCCACGGGCCGGACGGCTTTGCAGGCATGCGCAAGGCGGGCCGCATCTCGGCCGAAGCGCTGGACCTGCTGGTCGATGTGGTGAAGCCGGGCGTGACCACCAACGAGATCGACGATCTGGTGCGCGCGCACTTCCTGAAGAATGGTGCGGTCCCGGCGACGCTCTTCTATCGCGGCTACACCAAGTCCAGCTGCACCTCGATCAATCACGTGGTCTGTCACGGCATTCCCAATGACAAGCCGCTGAAGGACGGGGATATCGTCAATATCGACGTGACCTGCATCAAGGACGGCTGGCACGGCGACACCAGTCGCAAGTATTTCGTCGGCGAGCCGCGCCGCAAGGCCGAGCGCCTGGTGGAAGTGACCTATGAAGCCATGATGCGCGGCATCGACGAGATTCGCCCTGGAAACACGTTCGGCGATATCGGGCGGGCGATTCAGGATCACGCCGAAAGCCAGCGCTACGCCATCGTGCGCGATTTCTGCGGCCATGGTCTGGGCAAGCTGTTCCACGATGCGCCGAACGTGCTGCACTTTGACGATCCGGGCTTCTCCACCGCCGTGCTGGAGCCGGGCATGTTCTTCACCGTCGAGCCGATGCTGAACGCGGGAAGGGCCAGCGTGAAGGTCCTCGCCGACGGCTGGACGGCGGTGACCCGCGACAAGTCCCTGTCCGCCCAGTTCGAGCATTCTGTGGGCGTGACCGAGGACGGGGTGGAGATCTTCACCAAGAGCCCGGCCGGACTGGACCATCCCCCTTACCTGCCCAAGCGCTGAGGCCGCGCTGTGCTGGAGCTGACGCTTCTGCTGTTGGCGGGCGCGGGCATGTTGTTCTTCCTGCTGCGCCCACGCCGCCAGGCGAGCGTGGACAAGGCCGCCGAGGCGGCGCGCCGCGCCGTCGAGGCCCGCGTAGCGAAGCGGGACACTGACGACAAGGCGCGCTGAGCGCTGGACAGGGCGCCGGCGCCGTCTACCCTCCCCCGCAAAGCAAGCTATCGGAGTAGCGCCATGATCCGCGCGTGGGCCGCCAACGAAGCCGCCGGAGCCTTCGAACTCGCCGAGTATGATCCCGGCGCCATGAAGTCCGACGATGTCGAGATCGCGGTTGAAAGCTGCGGGCTCTGCCATTCCGACATGTCGCTGTATGAAGACGAATGGGGCGTGACGAAGTTCCCCTTCGTGGGCGGCCATGAAGTCGTCGGCACGATCAGCAAGGTCGGCGATGCGGTCACGACCCTGAAACCCGGCGACAAGGTCGGCGTGGGCTGGTTTTCGCGCTCCTGCCTGACCTGCAATCCGTGCATGGGCGGCGATCACAATATGTGCCGCAGCGTCGAACAGATCGCCGTGGGCCGCTATGGCGGCTTCGCCGAAGCCGTGCGGGTCCAGGCGAGCTGGGCCAATAAGCTGCCTGAAGACCTCAAACCCGAAGACGCCGGGCCGCTGTTCTGCGGCGGCATCACGGTCTTCAATCCGCTGGTTCAGTTCGGCGTTCGCCCGACCGACAAGGTCGGCGTGATCGGCATCGGCGGGCTCGGCCACCTGGCGCTGCAATTCCTCAACGCCTGGGGCTGCGAGGTGACGGCCTTTACCTCCACCGGCGCCAAGGCCGAAGAAGCGAAACAGCTCGGCGCCCACCGCGTGGTGAACAGCCGCGATGACGAGGCTCTGAAAGCCGAAGCCGGCCGGTACGACTTCATCCTGTCCACGGTCGCCTCCGACCTGAACTGGAGCCTGTATCTCAACGCGCTCGGCCCGCGCGGGCGCCTGCACACGGTCGGCGTGCCGCCCAAGCCGATCGCCGCCCACGCGGCCCAGCTGCTGGGTAACCAGCGCTCCATCTCCGGCTCGCCGCTGGGCAGCCCGGCCACCATCCGCCAGATGCTGGACTTCTGTGCGCGCCACGCCATCAGCCCGAAGGTCGAACGCCTGCCCATGAGCAGGATCGGCGAAGCCTTCCAGAAGCTGAAGGACGGAACCCCGCGCTACCGGATTGTTCTGGATAATGATTTCTAGGGCTGGAAGGCCCGGTTCGCCGACGGCCGGTGATCTCACGGAATCGGTGCGTTGAGTGAGATGCTCAGATCAGGCGCTCTCCATGCGTGCGACGAACATGTCGGACTGTTTTGGAGAGGGAGCCATGGGATCGAGACGGGAAATCCTCAAAAAGCGAGCAAGATTGGTTGCATTACGCGATCGTGCCAAAGAGCGGTGCGATGAGTTAGCCAAGGCGTCGGATGAAGCTGCGTTCCAAAGTGCATGGGCTGATTGGAAGATGCTTGATGACGAATGCAGAGAGTTGTGGCGGGCAGCCAACACTTGAGAACCATGTGATGCCCTCCCCTTCTCCCCCTCCCAGGGGGAGAAGGTCGGGATGAGGGGGTGAGGCGAAAACGGTCACCGGCGCTGCCGAAGTAACCGCCGCACACCCCTCACCCTTACCCGCTCCCCTCCTGGAGGGGAGAGGGAAAATCGCCCTCAAGCCGCCCCGAAGCGCCCCTCGATCCCGCTGACGACCGCGTCCGCCGCATCCTCCGGCGTGAGCGCCTGGGCGTAGCGGAAGCCCTGGCCGTAATCACACCCGAGCTCGGTACACAGCTCGGCGGCGGCGGGCGTTTCGATTCCTTCGGCCACGATCGTCATGGCGTAGCTGCGCGCGATCCGGACCACGCCGGAGATGATGGTGCGGGCGGACGGATCGGTCTCGGCCAGGCGCGTGAAATACTGGTCGATCTTCACGGTGTCGAAGGGGAAGCGGTCCAGCCGCGACAGCGAGGAATACCCGGTCCCGAAATCATCGAGCACCAGCGAAAACCCGGCCTTGCGCAGCGCCTTCATGGCCGCTTCCGCCGCGTCGGGATCGCGCATGACCTCGGTCTCGGAGATCTCCAGCTTGAAGGCGTGAGCGGGCAGACCGGCGTTTCGAACTTCATCGATCAGGCGGTCGGCGAAGTCCGGCGCGCACAGCTCGCTCGCCGTCGCGTTGGCGGCGACGAACAGAGTCTTCGCGTCCGGCCGAGCGATGCGCCAGGCCGAGGCGTCACGCGCCGCACAGCTGCGCACCGCATCGCCGATGGCGCCGATCAGGCCATGGTCGGCCGCCACGCCCATGAACACGTCAGGCCCCAGCGCCGACCCGTCCGGGCGCTCCCAGCGGGCCAGCGCCTCAAAGCCGGCAAGCCGCCGGTCAACCAGCGCAATGACCGGCTGGTGGTGGGCGATGACCGCCCCGTCTTTCAACGCCTGACGCAAGGCGGTCTCTAGATCGAGCGCAGCCAGGCCGCCATCCGGACTGGCGCCGGCGGGCAGGATCAGCCCCCGCCAAATCCCGCCCTCCTCCGGACCTCCGATCAGGCGCACGTAGCGCAAGCGGCCGTCCTCGCCGATCAGGCGCACACGCGCGTCGATCCGGGCAGGGTCGCTCAAGGCGGACAGAAGGCTGCGATCACCCGGCGCCGCGCAGGCGGCGAGTTCGGTGAAGCGTTGCGAAGCCTGCACCGCACCAAGGCCATGACGGGCCGCATCGCCCTCAAGGCGCAAGGCGTCGCCGCGAACTTCGACAGCCAGCGCGCCTGCAGCCCGGGCGGCGGTATCGAAAAGATCGATCATAAGCGGGCCCTAGCGGATCGGATCATCGCGCAAAATCGCGAACTTCAAATGGTCCCGCCAGGCGCCGTTGATCTTCAGATAACTCCGCGCGACGCCTTCCGGGGTGAAGCCCACCGACAGAAGCAGCTTGCGAGAGGGCTCGTTCTCCAGACGCGTCGCGGCCTCGACCCGGTTCAGGTGCAACGGCCCGAACGCATAGCCCAGCACGCGGCGGATCGCGGCGCGGCAATGGCCCTTTCGAACGTAGGGCGCGCCGATCCAGTAGCCGAGATCAGCGGCCTGAAGCACGCCGCGGCGCACATTGTTCAGATTGCACGCCCCGATCAGCACGTCATCGGCGGCACGGAAAATGAAGAAGGGGTAGCCGGTCCCGTTGTCCAGATCGGTCTGATACCGGCGCAGCCGCCGCTTGAAGGCGGTCTTGGTCAGCTCGTCATCGGCCCAGCTGGGCTCCCAGGGCTCTGTGTGGGCCCGGCTGGCGCCGCGCAGCTTGGCCCAGGCTTCGTAGTCCTCGAGCATGGGCGGGCGCAGGCGGATGCCCTCGCCCCACAGCACCAGATCCTGGCTATCGTCGCGCCACAGCGCCATGTCCGATCCTCGTGAAAATCGCTCGGCAGTAGACTGCGCACCGCCGGAAGGTTCAAGCCGAAGGGGCGCCACGCCTATCAGGAAAAGGTTGAGTATCCGCTATTGTAGCGATCGCTACATTTTTGTATCATATGCTTCGCCAAGGAGCTCGCCATGTCCCCCTCAACCACTGTCTCCGCCCTGACATTCCGCCAGATGCTGATCACCGTGGCGCTCGGCGTCGTGCTCTGGCTGGCTGCTGCGCTTTTGTTGAATGCGCTGTCTGGTACGGGTGTCCATGACGGCTTTTCGCGGGTCGTTCTATATCTGGCGATCATTCCCGGGACCGCCCCCTTCATCGTCCTGATCGACAAGGCCGCGGGCCTCGCGGCCGGTCAGACGGGCGTGGCGGTCTCACTCGCTGTCGGTGCGGCGACGCTGCTGGATGGCCTCGCACTGGCCTGGACGCCCGGCCTCTACGGTGGCGCGGAGCATGTGGACGTGGCTGGTTCGGCGATCCTTTGGGGCGCCGGCGTCGCGATCATGCTCGCCTTCGTCTACGATGTCTGGCGGCGCTGAGCCGCAGACAGGTCCAGGCCGGCGGCGTGCAGCAGAGCCATGCCGTCAAGCTGGGCGAGGACGGCGAGCGCCTCGCCGTCCCTGACGTCTTCAGGCGCATCCAGCTGGCGCGTCACCCATTCCAGGAAACGCCCGGCGATCATCGGCGCGATCCCGGCGTATGGCTGTTCGCCCCGGGCCGCCCGCGCGGCGATCTCCAGCCACAGCGTCATCACCGGGCCTTGAGCGGGGTCCAGGATGAAGGGTGCAAGGTGGCGGACCAGAGCGTCAGATGGCAAGGGCCCCGGTGCTGCGGCGCCGTCCAGCCGATCCGCCAGCCGCGCCGCCGCCCGCTCAAGACCGGCGGCGATGGCGGCGTCCCGGGTCTCGAAATAGTAGATCAGCATCCGGTCGCTTAAGCCCGCAGCACGAGCGATCGGCCGCAAGGTGGCGGCGCTGAGACCTTCGCTCAGCAAATGGTCGGCGATCTTTTCTGCCAGCTCGGCGCGGCGCGCCGCAGCCTTGCCGGAGGCTCGGTCTTCGCTCATCGCCGCAGGGTAAGCCGCCCGGCCCTGACGTGGAACAGCAGGTAGACCGCGATCAGCGCGGCCGCCATGAGGAACCAGGTCACCGCATAGCCCACATGGCGCTCCGGCGGGGTCTGGGTCAGGTAGGCGGGCAGAGAGCCGTCATCGGCGGCGAGCCACCAGTCCGCATTCACATCGCCCGCGTCGAACCCCAGCGACACCGCCATGGCGCCCGCGTCGAACGCGTAGAATTCGGACTGGCCCGGACTGTCGGCCGGCGTGAACGGGCCCCGCGGCGCGGGCGTTTCAAATCTCAGGGACTGGACGACGGACCGCTCGGCCGTGCGGCCGTCTCCACCGCGCATGGCGGTCTCGAGCGGCTCGAACGCGGTCTCGGCGAGGATCAGCGGAGCGTCGTCACAGGCGGGAACAAGGACCGGTGCGAAGATCCGCCAGCCCGGCGCGCCCTCCGGCCCGGTCCCGTACACCTTCACCGCGTCATCGCTGGGGAAGACCGTGTTCATATCGACCCGCTGGCCGGTCGCTGGCGAGCCGGCGCACAGCGTTTCCTCCAACCCGACAGGCGGCGCCTCGGCGCTCGCCTCGAACGCCGCGATCAGCTCGGCCTTCCAGGCGCGCCGGTCCAGCTGCCAGCTGCCCAGCCAGATCAGGAAGGCCAAAGCGGGCAGCGTCAGAAGCGTCAGGATGGGATAGGGGCGGAAGGTCATGGCGTATTCGTTGCGCCCTCAGCCTTGATCGTCGTCAGGCTCGTCCAGACGCCCTTCATGGGCGGCGTGCTTGTACTGCAGCGCGTAGAGCGTCGCCTTGAAGGGCGGCAGCATGATGAGGATCAGCGCCAGCGAAACCGGGATCCACAGCACCATGTGCAGCCAGAGCGGCGGGCTGAAGGCCACTTCAGCGACCAGGGCCAGCGGCACGACGATGAAGCCGACCGCGAACATGATGAAGACCGCCGGGCCATCGCCGGCGTCCTCGCCGCGAAAGTCCAGGCCGCAGGCTTCGCAGGTGTCTGCGATCTTCAGATAGCCGGAGAAGAGCCGCCCCTCCCCGCAGCGCGGACAGCGTCCGCGTAGTCCTGCAAGGAAGGGGCTCGGCTCGGTCACGCCTTACTGGAAGGCGACGTAGACGAAGACGAACAGGAACAGCCAGACCACGTCCACGAAGTGCCAGTACCAGGCCGCCGCTTCGAAGCCGAAATGCTTCTTAGCCGAGAACCCGCCGCCTAGCAGACGGATCAGGCAGACCGCCAGGAAGATGGTCCCGATGATCACGTGGGCCCCATGGAAACCGGTCGCCATGAAGAAGGTCGCGCCGTACAGGTTACCCGCGAAATCGAAGTGGGCGTGGCTGTACTCGTAGGCCTGCAGGGCGGTGAAGCAGAGGCCGAGCACGACGGTCAGCGCCAGGCCCAGCTTGGCGCCCTTGCGGTCGTCATGCTGCAGCGCGTGGTGGGCCCAGGTCACGGTCGTGCCCGAGAGCAGCAGGACCATGGTGTTGATCAGCGGCAAGTGGAAGGGATCGAACGTCTCCACACCCGGCGGCGGCCAGCTTTCCCAGCCGGTGAAGTCCGCGCCGATGGCCGGTCCGTACCATTCCGCGCCGGCGCGAACCTCATGGAACAGGGCGGCCTCGAAGAACATCCAGAACCAGGCGACGAAGAACATCACCTCCGACACGATGAACAGGATCATGCCGTAGCGCAGGCCGAGGTCCACGACCGGCGTATGATCGCCCTGGCGGCTTTCCTTGATGATGTCGCCCCACCAGCCGAACATGGTCCAGCCCACGATCAGGAAACCGATCAGCAGGATGATCGGGCTTTCTTCAGCGAGGAAGAAATAGGCCCAGCTTTCCGGGTCGGAGCTGAGGCCGGCCATGTAGACGACCAGGCCGATGGCCAGAACGAACGCGCCCAGCGATCCCGTGAAGGGCCACGGGCTCGGATCAACAAGGTGGTAGTCGTGTTTGACGGCGCCGCCAGCCATGGAAGTCTCCTGCCAGTCAGTTCAGGCTTGATGTGATGGCGGTATAGCTCCGCCCTCAAGCCGCTTCAATTCCCCATGCATCCTTGTGCGCATACGACGCGTCAGGATGCTTCCCCTTCGCTTGCGGACGCCTGAGCGCTCTCATAGGCGCGCTCCTCCTCGTCCGCACTCCAGAACGTGTAGGACAGGGTCACCGTCCGCACGTCGTCCAGCCGGTCTTCCTCGTCCATCAAAGGATCCATGAAGAAGATCACCGGCATATCCATTGATTCGCCCGGCTGCAGCGTCTGCTCGGTGAAGCAGAAGCATTCCAGCTTGGAGAAATACGGCCCCATCTTGAACGGGGTCACGTTGTAGCTCGCCACGCCCGTCACGGGGCGGTCCGACGTGTTCGTCGCACGGTAGAAGGCCAGCGCGGTCTCGCCGACACGCACGGTCATGGACGTCTGCAGCGGCTCGAACTCCCAGGGAAACCCGCGCGCGTTGGACGCGTCGAAGCGCACCGTCACTTCGCGGTCCAGGATCTGGGTGGAATCATACTGGGCGATCTGCGTCGTACCGCCATAGCCGGTGACCCGGCAGAACAGGTCGTAGAGCGGGACCGCCGCATAGGCCATGCCCACCATGCCCGCCACGATGGCGGTGCAGGTCACGACGACCTTCATGTTCCGGTCCAGACGGGAGAAGACGCGGCCGATCATGATCACGCGCCTCCGCCGACATTGGAGATGAGACGCACAACGGTCACCACGAAGATCAGCGCGATGAAGGCGACCAGGGCCAGCGCCGTGAAGCGCGCCCGGCGCTTGCGCGCGGCCTGCTCCTCGGCGGTCAGCTCGACCGTCTCGATGATATTGCCCTGCCCGTCGCGGAGCGGCTCATGGGCCGGATTGGTCGGCTCGGTCATGCGATCACCCGATCAGCTGCGTAAGGCTGACATGGGCGCCCGCGCCATGCTCGACCAGGAGTGCGGCGAAAAGCAGCGACAGGTGCGCGATGGAATAGGCGAACAGATCCCGCGCCGCCTTGTCGCCGGCCCGTACGGCGTAAAGCTCGTCCTCGGCGTTCGGCACGTCGCCCGCCTTGGAGCGCCAGACCTTGACCGCCAGCGCGGCGAACAGGGCCCCGCCGACGCCAGCCGCAATCGTGTAAACCACGCCGCCAAGACCAGTCAGCACCGGCCCCACGGTCGCTGCCAGGTACAGCGCGGTGTAGATCACGATCTGGAAGCGGGTGGAGGCCGCACCCTTGGCCACCGGCATCATGGGCACCGACGCGGCCTGATAGTCGCCGGACTTGTACAGCGCCAGCGCCCAGGAATGGGGCGGCGTCCACAAAAAGATGATGGCGAACAGGATCACCGCATCCAGGCTCACCGAGCCCGTGGCGACCGCCCAGCCGATCATGGGCGGGAAGGCCCCGGCCGCGCCGCCGATCACGATATTCTGCGGCGTCGAGCGCTTCAGCCACATGGTGTAGATCACGCAGTAGAAGAAGATCGAAAACGCCAGCAGGCCCGCCGCGACATAATTCGTCGCCAGCCCCATGAGCAGGACCGAACCCAGGCTCATCACCCCTGCAAAGGCGTAGGCTTCGTCCTTCGGAACGCGGCCCGTCGGCACCGGACGCCGGCGCGTGCGCTTCATCAGGGCGTCGATGTCGGAATCGTAGGCCATGTTGAACGCGCCGGCCGCGCCCGCACCCACGGCGATGGCCAGGATCGCGATCGCCGCCAGCAGCGGATTGATCGCCACAGGCGCGGCCACATAACCGGCAAGCCCGGTGAACACGACGAGCGTCATCACCCGCGGCTTCATCAGCAGGACATAGTCCCGCCAGCCGGCGGTCGTTGAGGACGCCGCAGGCGGCGCTGAGGTTTCAGCGCCGCCCGGGCCGGAGGCTGCAGACGTGTCGGTCACGACGTCTCCGTTGGTTCGGCGAACCGCCTACTTGATCTTCGGCAGTTCGTTGAACTGGTGGAAGGGCGGCGGAGAGGACAGGGTCCACTCCAGCGTGGTCGCGCCCTCGCCCCACGGATTGGCTTCCGCCGGACGGCGGCGGATGGCCGCCTCGATCAGCAGGGCGAAGAACAGGAACATGCCCACCAGCATGATCAGATAGCCGTAGGAGCTGATCGAATTCCACAGGGCGTGCCCGTCAGCATAGTCCACATAGCGGCGCGGCATGCCGGCCAGCCCGAGGAAGTGCTGCGGGAAGAAGATCACGTTGGCGCCGATGAAGAAGAACCAGAACTGGGTGCGGGCCAGGAAGGAGTTGTACTTCACGCCGAAGATCTTCTCGAACCAGTAGTAGAACCCGGCGAAGATCGAGAACACGGCCCCGAGCGACAGCACGTAGTGGAAGTGGGCCACCACGTAATAGGTGTCGTGCAGGGACTGGTCGACGCCGGCATTGGCCAGCACGACGCCGGTCACGCCGCCCACGGTGAACAGGAAGATGAAGCCGATCGCCCAAAGCATAGGCGTGCGGAAGGTGATCGAGCCGCCCCACATGGTCGCGATCCAGGAGAAGATCTTGATGCCCGTGGGCACCGCGATGATCATGGTCGCGGCCACGAAATAGGCCTTCAGGTTCACGTTCAGGCCGACCGTGTACATGTGGTGGGCCCACACGATGAAGCCGATGAAGCCGATCGCGACCATGGCGTAGGCCATGCCCAGATAGCCGAACACGGGCTTTTTGGAGAAGGTCGACACGATGTGGGAGATCATGCCGAAGCCCGGCAGGATCAGGATGTACACTTCGGGGTGACCGAAGAACCAGAACAGGTGCTGGAACATGACCGGGTCGCCGCCGCCGGCGGGATCGAAGAAGGTCGTCCCGAAATTGCGGTCGGTGATCAGCATGGTCAGCGCACCGGCCAGAACCGGCACGGCGAGCAGCAGCAGGAAGGTCGTCACCAGCATCGACCACACGAACAGCGGCATCTTGTGCAGGGTCATGCCCGGCGCGCGCATGTTGAAGATGGTCGTGATGAAGTTGATGGCGCCCAGGATCGAGCTGATGCCTGCGATGTGCAGCGACAGGATCACCAGGTCAAAGGCTGGCCCGGTATGACCGGTGGTCGAGAGCGGCGGGTACATGACCCAGCCTCCGCCGAAGCCATAGTCGGACCCCTGCCCCGGCACGAACATGCTCATGATGATGAGCGCGAACGAGAACGGCAGCAGCCAGAACGAGATGTTGTTCATCCGCGGGAAGGCCATGTCCGGCGCGCCGATCATAAGCGGCACGAACCAGTTGCCGAACCCGCCGATCATGGCCGGCATGACCATGAAGAAGATCATGATCAGGCCGTGCATCGTCGTGATGACGTTGTAGTTATGCTCGTTGCCCCAGAAGCCGTTGTTGAAGACCTGAAGGCCCGGCTCGGCGAGCTCCCAGCGGATGAGGCCGGACATGGCGCCGCCCACGACCCCCGCCATGATGGCGAAGATCAGGTACATCGTGCCGATGTCCTTGTGATTGGTTGAGAACACCCAGCGCTTCCAGTCCCAGATGCTCGGGGTGTGATCATCGTGATGAGCGGCGACGTCCGTCATCTGTTCTCTCCTTGCCTGGGCGGCTTACTGGGCGGCGGCCACGCGGGTGCCACCGCGCAGCGCGTCATAGTGGGCGACCAGAACTTCCGGCGCCGAATAGGGATCTTCGTTGGCGGCTTCGACCCAGGCGTCGAACACGTCCTGGGGAACCACGTGAACCTCGATGGGCATGAAGGCGTGACGCACGCCGCACAGCTCCGAACACTGGCCGTAATAGATGCCCGGCTCGTCCACGCGGAACCAGGTCTCGTTCAGGCGGCCGGGGATGGCATCCATCTTGATGCCGAAGGCGGGCATGGCCCAGTTGTGGATCACGTCAGCCGCCGTGACTTCGACCCGCACCGTTGCCCCGGCCGGCACCACGACCGGCAGGTCGGTCGTCAGATTGCGGTGCGCTTCAAACGGGTGAGCGGCGATGTCCTCGTCCGCGACCATGTTGGAGAAATACTCGAACCCGCCATGGTCGGGATACTCATAGCCCCAGTTCCACTGATAGCCGGTCGTCTTGATGGTGAAGTCGCTCTCCGGGATCGTGTCCTGGTAATAGAGCAGCTGGAAGGACGGCACGGCGATGATGATCAGGATCACGATCGGCGCGGCGGTCCAGACCACTTCAACCAGCGTGTTGTGGCTGAACTTCGAGGGGGTCGGGTTGGATTTCGCGTTGTAGCGCACGATCACCCAGACCAGCAGGCCCAGCACCAGCAGCGAAATCGCCGTGATGATCCACAGCAGCATGTTGTGGAACCAGGTGATGTTCTCCATCACCGGCGTGGCGGCGGCCTGGAAACCCATTTCGCCATCGACGGGCACGCCCATGACAGGCGCTGCGGCGACCGATCCGGTCGTCATCACGAACAAGACGCTGAGTGCGCCGAGTACAGCCGAGAAACGCATAGCTCCCCCGAGGAACGAGATTTGTCTGTCAGGGACCGCCGATTCATGCCGGCGGCCTGCTCAAGCGCGGCGGAATATAGGGCCACCCCTCCACGCTGTCAGGGCGATATAAGCGCCTTTTTGTCGCAAGGCTTCCGGTTTTTTCACCCGGCTGCAGTCGCGCCAAGCTGGTGAGCGGCGCACCGGTTTGCTAATCAGTTTCAGAGACTTTGCACGAGGGAGGCGGACATGAGTCGGTCAGCGGCAGTGAAATGGCTGAAAATCAGCGCCTTAGCGGCGTCCGCGGCGCTGTCCGGCGCCGCTGCGAGCGCCCAGACGCCGCCCTCTCCCGCGCTCGAGCGGCCCGCGATCGCGTCCGCGCTTGAGGAGTGCGAGACCGGCGCCCGCGAAGGCGTGCTGACCGGCCGGGCGCTGGGCGCCTGCGACGTGGCGCTGCGCTCCGACGATCTGTCCGACACGATTCGCGCCCGGGTGCTGGTCAATCGCGGCGTCATCGCCCTGAAGCGCAATGAGGCCGGCCCGGCCCGCGGCGATCTGGAACAGGCGGTCAGCCTCGCGCCGGATCTCGCCGAAGCCTGGCTCTCGCTGTCGGCGGCGCGCATCAAGGCGCGTGACCTGTCCGGCGCGATCGAAGCGGCGAACCGGGCGCTGGAGCTGAATGTCAGCGCCCCGGCGCTCGCCCACTTCAATATCGCCATAGCTCAAGAGACCGCCGGGCGCTTTGATCCGGCCTATGAGGCCTATGTGCGCGCCGCTGAGCTGGCCCCTGACAACGCGCTCATCCAGGCCCAGCCCGCGCGCTTCCTGCGCCATCAGGCGCCGACGGCGCAGCCGGCGGGGTGAGTGCGGTCCTCGCACCGGCGGCCGTGAGCGCCTAAATCTGAGTGAGACGCCGCCAAAAGGACCTGTCATGACCGCTGATCCGTTCGCCGCTTTTGAATTCGACGCCGATGACGCCGCTTCCGTTCTCGGCGAAGCGCTGACCGGCGCCGATGACGGCGAGCTGTTTCTGGAGACCAGCGCGTCGGAAAGCCTGTCCTTTGACGATGGCCGGCTGAAAATCGCCAATTTCGACACCGAGCGCGGCTTCGGCCTGCGCGGCGTGTTCGGGCCCCGCACAGGCTTCGCGCATTCCTCTGACCCCAGCCTCGCCGCCCTGCGCCGGGCCGGTGAAACCGCCAGCGCGGCGCGCAAGGGCGCCGACGCGGTCATGGCGCCCGCTCCGCCACGCACGAATTCAATCCTCTATGACGATGTCGACGTGATCGGCTCGCCCGGCTTTGAAGCCAAGGCGAAACTGCTGGGCGAGATCGACGCCTATCTGCGCGCCAGGGACCCTGAAGTCGTGCAGGTCGCGGCCTCGCTTTCGGCCTCGCGCCGGGTGATCGGGATCGTGCGCGCCGATGGCGACATGCGCTCTGAAGTGCGCCCGCTTGTGCGCCTGAACGTGTCGGTCACCTGCGAGCGTCAGGGCCGCCGGGAGACCGGCTCGGCCGGCGCGGGCGGCCGTGCGGCGTTCGAAACCTGGCTGGCGCCGGACGCCTGGAAAGGCCTCGCCGACGAGGCGCTTCGGGTGGCCAAGGTCAATCTGGAAGCCGTCGATGCGCCGGCGGGCGAATGGGATCTGGTGCTTGGCCCCGGCTGGCCGGCTGTCCTGCTGCATGAAGCGGTCGGCCATGGCCTTGAGGGCGATTTCAACCGCAAGGGCCAGAGCGCCTTTTCAGGCCGGGTCGGCGAACAGGTCGCCGCGAAGGGCGTGACCATCGTTGATGACGGCGCCATGCCGGACCGGCGCGGTTCTCTGTCCTTTGATGATGAAGGCACGCCCACGGGCCGCACGGTCCTGATCGAGGACGGCGTGCTGAAAGGCTATATGCAGGACCGCCAGAACGCCCGGCTCATGGGTGTCGAACCGACCGGCAATGGCCGGCGCGAAAGCTATGCCCACCCGCCCATGCCGCGCATGACCAATACGATCATGGAATCCGGCTCCACCGATCCTGACGAAATACTGGCCGGCCTGAAGGACGGCATCTACGCGGTCAATTTCGGCGGCGGTCAGGTGGACATCACCTCGGGTAAGTTCGTGTTCCGCTGCACCGAGGCCTACCGGGTGCGCGGCGGCAAGGTCGAAGAACCCATCAAGGGCGCCACCCTGATCGGCGACGGGCCCACCGCCCTGACCAAGATCAGCCAGATCGGAAACGACATGAAGCTCGATCCGGGCGTGGGCACCTGCGGCAAGGCCGGACAGGGCGTGCCCGTTGGCGTCGGCCAGCCGACCTTGCGCGTGGACGGCTTGACGGTCGGCGGGGCGGGGTGACTTCAGGCCCGTTCGCAGGCGCGTCATCACGGACATGTGAAGCGGGTGACTGAAGTTAAACCTGCCATCACGCTCTTTGGCGCTATTGTGCCTCGCCATGAAATACCAGTTGATTTGCAATGCCTTGGCGGCCTGCGCTGTGAGTGCGTTCACCGCCGCTGACGTGTCTGCGCAGACTCGCCCGTCCGACCTCGAGGCCTCCGCCGAGAGCGCGGTGCTGGTGTTCGCGCCGGGCTTCTTCGCTGATTACAACCCGCAGACCGCCCGGGACATGATCGCGCGCGTGCCAGGCTTTTCGATCTCTGCAGGCGGCGGCGGCCGCGGCCTGGCGGGCAATCTGGGCAATGTGCTGATCGACGGGCGCCGGCCAAGCTCGAAGAACGGCGTGGGCGCCCTGCTCTCGCGGATTCCGGCGGCCAATGTCGAGCGCATCGAGCTGATTCGCGAGCCGGTCCCCGGAATCGACATGGCCGGACAGGACCAGGTCGTGAACCTGATCACCGATCGGTCCGCCGGCTGGGCCGGGGCCTGGAGCGGACGGCTGCGCGTCTTTGAAAGCGGCCGCATCACGCCGGCCGGAGAGGTGAGCGCCACCCGCACCGCGCCGCGGAGCACGCTGACGCTGTCCGTCAACCTGTCCAGCCATGGCGATGGCTCGGATCGCGAACGCATCGAGACCGATGCGGCCGGCGCCGCCATCCAGCGCCTGACCGACCGGGTCCAGGACAGCTTCTACGATCTCACGCCGTCGCTGGCATGGCGGCGTGACTTTGACGCAGGCCACGCCCTGCGCCTCGACGCGCGGGTCTGGACCTGGCGGCACAGCTTCAATCGCGGAACGCTGGTGTTCGACGACACAGATCTCCTGAGCGCGTACGAGACCGGTCAGGGCGAGACGCTGGCGTACGGCGGCGAGGCGACCGTCGACTACGATCATGTTCTCAGCGAGACCTGGACCGTAAAGCTGACCGCGCTGCAGCGGCTGACCAGGGATGACGGCGAAGATCTGTTCAAGGATTTCGACGCGGCCGGCGCGTTCGGCGGCGCGATCTCCCTGCTGGAGACCGAAAGTGAGGGCGAGACTGTCCTGCGCATCGAAGCCCGCCGCAGCGCGGGCGATCAGGCCGCCTGGGTCTACTCGGCCGAAGGCGCATACAACTTTCTTGAAGGTGATCTGGACCTGTTCGAGGACACAGGCGCTGGTCTGGTGGAGATCATCCTGCCGGTCAGCGACACGCGCGTGGAGGAACATCGCGTCGATCTGGCGGCCCGCAGGATCTGGGCGCCCGCACCGGACTGGTCGCTGGAAGGGGGCCTGACCGTGGAGTTCTCGCGCATCGCACAGACCGGCGATGCGGAGAAAGAGCGCATGTTCACCTATCTCAAGCCGGAGCTGACCGCGACCTGGACCGTGTCGGAGCGCGACCAGCTGCGCTTCACAGCAGAGCGAGACGTCGGCCAGCTCTCCTTCGGCGACTTCATTTCGAGCGTGAATGTGACCGACGACACCAGCCAGCTCGGCAATCCAGAGCTTGAGCCCGAGCGCACCTGGCGGATCCAGGCCGACTGGGAGCGCCGCTTCGCCGAGACCGGCGTCATCACCCTTCTCCTGCGCCATGAGTGGGTCGAGGGCGTCGAGGACCTGGCGCCGGTCGGCGGCCTGTTCGATGGCCCCGGCAATCTGGCTGATGGCCGGCGGTGGCGCATCCAGGGAGGGTTCACCGCCCCGCTCGACCGGATCGGCTTCGCGGGCGGAGAGCTGTCGGCCTCTGCCATGTATCGCGATACCCGGGTCGATGATCCGGTCACCGGCGAGCCGCGCCGTTTCCGGGGCGACGAGGACTGGCGAGCCAGCTTCGACTTTCGCCAGGACTTGCCGGAAGCGGGCTTCGCATGGGGCGTGGACTACTCCGTCCAGGGCGCTGAGGATTTCTACCGGATCGACACGTTCGACCGGGTCACCCCGCCCCGCGGCGATCTGGACGTCTTCGCCGAGACCCGCCGCTTCGCGGGCCTGACCGCGCGGATCGGAGCGGACCTCAATCTCGGCCAGCAGGACCGCCGGCGGCTGATCTGGCCGGTCAGCCGGGACGCCGGCGACCCGGACCGCATCGAGACGCGAACAGTGGATTTCGACAGCCGCTTCTATGTGGAGCTGAACGGCGTGTTCTGATCGCGACCCGCCAGACTCGATCTGATGCGGGCTCAAAGGCCCGGCTATCTTATGCCGCGCCGGGTCGTCAGATAGGTCGCAAAGCTGCCCAGCCAGTGACTTCCCGAATAGTGCTCATCGGAGACCGCCGCGATGCCGGCCTCCTGATGCAGCGCGGCGCTGGCGCTCAGGGCGGCGCGCCGGGCGTCATCCTGCGGCAGGCCGGACGCAATCCCTTCGAGCGCCCAGGCGCGCGACAGGTTAACGCCATCCAGATGCACCAGGTGGCCGTCGGTGGGGTCGAGCACGACGCCCGGCTCCAGCCAGTCCGCCGATCCGTCGACCGGGATCTGGGGCAGGAAGGCGCTGAGCCAGCCGGCGAACTCGGTCTCGTCCAGGACCCGCCGCATCAGATCGGCTTCCATCAGGCACGGCGACAGGAAGTCGGACCCTGACGGCTCATAGCTGAGCGGGCAGTCGACGTCCTCCAGGTGGAACGCAAGGACCTTCCCGGTGATCAGGGCTTCAAGCTCTGCGTTCCCGACCGTGCGCGCATAGTCGAGCATCAGACCGAAGGCGAATGCGGTCTGGGCGTGGACGCCGGAACGGATCGGATAGGCCAGATTCGGCAGCCAGGCCTCGATCTGCACGACGATCGCCTCCTCAAGCGGACGCAGCGTTTCGCGCCACTCCGCCTGCAGCGGCTCCTCGCTCTCGTGCAGCTCCGCGACGAGTTGCAGATACCAGGCGATGCCGTAAGGGCGCTCGAAAGAAGCCCGTCCCGGCGCCGTATAATAGGCGAGCTCACCAGCCATGTTTTCGGCGGTGAAGCTCCGGGACAGCGCCGCTTCGATCGCCGCACGCATCGGCGTTTCCGGATCGGTCTTGAGAATCCGGGTCAGCAGCCAGTGGCCATGGACCGAGGAATGCCAGTCAAAGCAGCCATAAAACGCCGGGTAGAGCTCACGCGGCGTCCGGGCGTCCTCGTCTCCAGTCAGAACATGAGACACCTTGTTGGGATAAGGCTGATGCACGCAGCTCAACGCCAGAACTGCAAAGCGGTCATTGACCACGCCGGGCCGCGGCTCAGGCCAGGCAGGGCTTCGACCCTCGTCGGTTTCGGTCATGGTGGGTTCCTGCGGCTGAGGTCCGCACCCGGCCAGCGCGAGCAGGCCGGCCCCGATGAGGATGATGACAGGCTTGATCACTGGACCCTCCTAAGGCGCGCCGCTGGAGCGATCCATGGACGGGCCGCCGGCCTCTGTATCTTCGGGATGCGGCTCCATGTCCTTCGCCGCCGAGCCCATGAGCTTCTTGATGAGCGGCGAGATCGCCAGCATGACCACGGCGATGCCCATGGCCGTCATGCCGACATTGGAATAGACCGCCGCATACGTCGCCTTGGCCGCCTCAGGATCGGTGAGCTGGCCGCCGATGGTCTCCGCCCCCGTGGTCGAAGCGATGACGCCGGCCAGATAATTCGACAGTCCGGAGAACAGGAACCAGGCGCCCATGGTCATGCCGACCACCCTGGCCGGCGCCAGCTTGGTCACCGCCGACAAGCCCACCGGCGAGAGCATCAGCTCGCCCATGGTGTGAATCCAGTAGATCAGGAAGATGAAGTAGACCGCGATCAGCCCGCTCCCGGCGACCGAAATGCCGCCGACCAGCGCGTAGAAGCCCAGTCCGGCCATGAAGACCCCGATGGCGAACTTCACCGGCGTGGACGGGTTCAGCCGGCGCTTGGCCAGCGTCACCCAGAGCCAGGCGAGGATCGGCGCGAAAATAATGATGAAGCCGGCGTTCAGGCTCTGGAATACCGGAGCCGGCACGCTCCATCCGAACATGGTGCGATCCACCAGCCGGTCAGTGAACAGGTTGAGGGAGGAGCCCGCCTGTTCGAACAGCGCCCAGAACGGGATTTGCGCGAGGATGAAATAGAGCGCGGCGAACATCTGGCCGCGCTCCTCACCCTTGGTCTGGAACAGTGCGTAGCCGGCCATGAACAGCAGCATGATCAGGCCCAGCGGACCGACGACGCCGCCGAAATAATCCGGCAGGGTGACCGCAATGAATGCGACCGCGATGATGACGAGGCCCGCCAGATAACAGGCCAGTTCCACATTGATCGGGCCAAGGACCGGCTTCTTGAGCTTCTCCGGATCAGGCGGCGCGGCCTTCCCCTCCAGCCAGTGCTGGAAGAACAGGAAGGTCAGAAGTCCCGCCAGCATGCCGATCCCGGCCAGACCGAACCCGTACTTCCAGCCATAGGCGATGCCGATCCAGCCCACGGTGACGGAGGACAGGAACGAACCCAGATTGATCCCCATGTAAAACAGGGTGAAGCCGGAATCCCGGCGTGGATCGCCCAGCTCGTAGAGTTCGCCGACGATGGTGGAGATGTTGGCTTTCAGATAGCCCACCCCGGCGATGATCAGCGCCAGCGCCAGGTAGAGGATGTTCACATAGAGCTGCTGCTGCTCGACCCGGGTCTCGATTCCGGTCCAGTCCAGTTCGGCCGGCAGGCCCACGGCGGCTGGATCTTCAAGCGCGAGGATCTCGCCGGACTGCTGGAAACTCGCGACGGACCGCCCACGCTCTGAGATCACGAGCTGGGACGCGTCGCCGCCCCGACCGTCGAGCGTGATTTCGTACTGTGCGCCCTCATACTCGAACACTTCCCGTGAGCCCGCGCCCTCGAACGCCATGAGGCCGTGACCGAGCACCAGAAGGATCGCCCCGTAGGTGACCGCCTTTCGCTGTCCCAGATACCGGTCGGCGAGCGTGCCGCCGATGATCGTCATCACATACACAAGAGCGGTGTAGGCGCCGTAGATCAGCGTGGATTGCTGGTCAGAGAACAGGAAGTGCTGGGTCAGGTAGATCACCAGCAGGCCGCGCATGCCGTAATAGGAAAAGCGCTCCCACATCTCGGTCAGGAACAGGATCGCCAATCCCTTGGGATGGCCGAAAAAGCTGGTGTCTCGAAGACCTCTTGGACGCGCGTCCGCGCTCACATCCGACATGATCGAACTCCCCTGCGCCGCTTGTGAGGTCACGACGCGAAACCAACAAAATAATGAGGGGCAATCCATCACGCGGAGCGCCGGGGCGCAAGGCTTCGGCTCTGTAGGTTGGAAGGCGGCTGCGGCGTGGTCCATCCTGCCGGCTGCAAGACAGGAGCGACGCCCATGGCGCAGACCCGCATCACCGTGGAGACCCGCGGCCCCGGCCTCTACGATTTCACCCGTTCAGCATTGGACTTCGTTCGCCGGAACAGTAGCGGTGCGGACGGCCTGTTGACCTGTTTCGTACGCCACACCTCGGCGTCGCTGATCATTCAGGAGAACGCCGACCCGGACGTGCTCGCTGACCTGTCGGAGTTCTTCTCACGCCTGGCGCCGGCAGGACATCACCCTTCCATGGGCTGGCTTCGTCACACCACTGAGGGCCCTGACGACATGCCGGCCCACATCAAGGCGGCTTTGACCGCCTCGAGCGTTGCAATTCCCGTGACCGGCGGGCGTCTGGCGCTGGGAACCTGGCAGGGGCTCTACCTGTTCGAACATCGCGACGCGCCGCATGAGCGCGAGATCGTGCTTCACCTGTCGCCTTGAAGCTTCAGCTTGCGCCCTGACGCCGGCGGCGGAGCATGGCCCGGATCGAGCGAATAACGAGCCAGAGCACCGGCACTCCGACCACAAGCCAGGGCGCAAGCGCTGCGATCAGCAGGATCAATGCGCCGACGCTTTCGGCGAACACATCGCCGACATCGCGCAGCGCGGCGGTGATCGGATTGAACTGTCCAGGCTCGACGAAGTCGCGGCGCGCCTGATACCGCAGCGACAGGGTCGAGGTGTCGACTCGCTGGCGCAGGGCCGCGAGCACGCTGGCCTGGGAGTCCAGCTGCTCCTGGACGCGGGCGAGCTCGCGCTCGACCTGGAGCAATTCGCCCAGATCGCCTTCGCGGGTCTCAAGCAGGGCCTGCAGCCGGTCTCGCAGCGTGGTTCGGGCGGCCAGGCGCGCTTCAGCGTCCACAATTCGCGCTGTCAGGTCCTCCACGCTGGTCGTGTCGGACAGAATGCGGCCTCCGGCATCCTCTGTCTCGCCCGGAAGGCCTGCGCGGAACGCGTCGAGCCAGTCAGGCGCCGCGCGCAGCTCAAGCATGGCCGACGCGCGAGGCCCGTCAGGATCGTTGACCTGAGCGGAAATGATCTGGCAGGCCTGCGGCCCCGCTTCACGGCAAGCGCTTGCGTGCCGTCCATGAAGATCCGCGATCGCCTCGGCTGGCGCCTCCAGACCCATGGCGTAGCGATAGGCCAGCAGCACGAGCGGCTCGCCCTGCCCGGCCCCGGCGCCGCCTGGCTCCTGCACGCGGTCAGCGCCGGTGAACGCTTCTTGCTGTCTGACGGCGTCACCGGGCATGGCGTCATACTCGACCGCCTCCGGCGGCGCCGCGCCGGTCATTTCGCCGGGCTCGATACCGCACGCCGCCAGAGCCAGACTCCCCGCCAGCAGTACGCCTGAAATCCGCATCAGCCTGATCACGCCCGCCTCCATCGATTTCGTCCCCATGACAGCATGCAAACCTGCCGGTGCGGCGAAAAGACGGCGGATGCGCGCGCCAGCCGGTTTGATAGGCTGTGTGCCTGTTCGCCGGCGTGATTCGTGTTCATCCGGCCCAACCCATGGAGAGCCCGCCATGTCTGACGCGCCCGTCGGCTCGAAAGCCAATCCCAGCCAGTATGACTGCTATCCTGATCTGGCTGAGGACGAACCCTATTTCGTGATCCGCGCCCACGACCCGTTGTCCAGCGCTCTGGTGGAGCTGCACGCCTATATCGGCGCGGGCCAGTCCGGCGCAGCCCATAACAAGCTGGCTGAAATCATGGAGCTGACCCGCGACCGCGCCCCGCGCCCGGCCGGCAGCCCGAAATACCGCGAAACTTTCGCCATCTCCCAGTCCATGGAGAAATGGCGCGGCAATAACGGGCTCTAGGCTCTAGTCCGGATCGAGTGTCGAGATGGCGTTGCGGGCCAGCTGGTCCGCGCGCTCGTTCTCCGCGTGGCCGGCGTGGCCCTTGACCCATTCCCAGGTGATCTCGTGGCGCCGGGCGGCGTCGTCCAGGCGCCGCCACAGGTCCTCATTCTTCACCGGCTTTTTCGCGGCGGTCTTCCAGCCATTCTTCTTCCAGCCGTGGATCCACTTGGTCACGCCGTCCTTCACATAGACGCTGTCAGTGACGAGGCGCACTTTGGAAGGCCGCTTCAGCGCCTCCAGCGCTTGAATGGCGGCCATGAGCTCCATGCGGTTGTTGGTCGTCTCGGCTTCCGCGCCCGAGAGCTCTTTCTCTTGACCGGCATACTCAAGCACCGCGCCCCAACCGCCCGGGCCCGGATTGCCGGAGCAGGCGCCGTCGGTGTGGATGGTGACGAGTTTGGACATTCAGGCTTCAGCTCGGTTTGACGGGCCACTTTGCGGAGAGGTCCTTCAAGCCGGTTTCGATGAGCTCGGCCAGCACCTGCAGGTCGATATCAGCCAGCTTTTTCACATAAAGACAGCTCTTGCCCTTGGAATGCTTGCCCAGGCGCTCCAGGACCGGCGCATAATCCGCGTAACCCGGCAGAATGTAGATCGAGTGCTGGGCTTTTCGCGGGCTGAAGCCGGTGGCGAACATGTCGCCCTCCCGGCCGCTGTCATACACATAGTGATACGAGCCGTAGCCGATCATGGACGGCCCCCACATGACCGGATTGAAGCCGGTGACCTTGCGGAACAGCGCGTCCAGCTCGCGCGCCTCCTCCCGCTTTCGCTCCGGCTCCACGGCGGCGAGGAAGTCCTCGACGGCGACTTCGGTGGGCTTGGTCTTGTTCTCACTCATGGCGGGCCTCCCTGAAGGCCTTCAAGCCTGCCGGAAACGCCACACCTTCGCCAGCGCCACGTCCCGGTCCTCCAGATCACGGCTCACCTCGGCGCGGTAGCGGGCGAGAATCTCGAGCTTGTCCTTGGGCAGGAACCAGCGCCCCGGATCCCCGATCAGCACAATCGCGCCCCGCGCCGCAAGCCCTTCCAGCCAGGCGCCGATGCGCGCCCCGCCCTCGCCTTCGTAGAAGACATCGCCGGCCAGCACGACGTCCCATCCGCCGTCCTGTCCGACCAGATCGGCTTCTTCGGCGGCTATCTGCACACCGTTCAGCGCTGCGTTCGCCCGGGCGGCATGCACGGCGAGGGGGTCGATTTCGCTGGCCTCGACACGGGCCGCGCCGGCCTTTGCCGCCGCGATCCCGGCGATGGCGCAGCCGCAGGCGAAATCGAGCACGGTTCTGCCGGCGACCAGGTCCGGATGATCCAGCACATGGCGCGCCAACGCCTGCCCGCCTGCCCAGGCGAAGGCCCAGAAGGGCGGCGGCAGGCCCGCCTGCCCCAGCGCCTCTTCGGTCTCGCGCCAGATTTCGACGGTGTCGCAGGCCAGGTGAAAGCGTAGCTCCGGGACCAGCGGTGCGGTCTGGATACGGGTGGCGTCGCGAAGCACGACGTCAGGCGACAAACTCACGCCGCGTCCGGATGCGGCACGAAGTCCAGCGCGACGCCGTTATTGCACCAGCGCTGACCGGTCGGGCGGGGGCCGTCCTCGAAGACATGGCCCTGATGGCCGCCGCAGCGCGCGCAGTGATACTCGGTGCGCGGCGTCCAGAGGCGATAATCCGCCTTGGTGTCCAGCGCGCCTTCGATCGGCGCCCAGAAGCTGGGCCAGCCGGTGCCGCTTTCATACTTGGTCTCAGAGGTGAAGAGCGGCAGGGCGCAGCCGGCGCACACGAAGATGCCGCGGCGGTGTTCGTCGTTCAGGGGGCTCGTCCCGGCGCGCTCGGTGCCTTCCCGGCGCAGGATGCGGAACTCTTCCTCGGTGAGGCGCTCGCGCCACCAGTCCTCGGTCTGGGCGGAGAAGTCGATGGTTTCAGCACCCCACGGCGTGATGCGCGGATCGTCGAACAGGGGAACGCCCTGGACCCCGTCGCCATCCTGCGCCCCGGCGGAGGGCCCGCAGGCGGCGACGGCGAAGCCGGAGGCCAGAAACAGGCGGCGGTCGAGAGTGCTCATGGCGGGTCTCCTTGCTCGGGTCCCTTGGTCTGACATGAGAGTTATGCCGCGCGCGATCAAACACCAGTCACGCTGTGGTGAGCGCTAAAGCCCGCCCAGCATGAAGGCGCCGACCAGCAACAGCCCCGCCGTGCGGTTCGCCTTGAAGCGCTTCAGGCAATCGGCGCCGTCCTCCGGATCGAAGCCGCCCGCCTGCCAGACCAGATGCGCGGCGAACAGCGCAAAGCCCAGCGCGAACATCAGACCGGCTCCTGCGAAGACGCCTGCGGCGCCAGCCAGCACCGCCGCCGCGGCGTAGGATATCGCCACGCCGGTGCGCACATGCGCCCCCAGAGCCCGGGCCGAGGACTTCACCCCGATCAGGGCGTCGTCTTCCTTGTCCTGGCAGGCGTAGATCGTGTCATAGCCGACGGTCCAGAACAGGCTGGCCACGTACAGAAGGACGATCTGAGGCGCGAAGGGCGTGCCCAGGGCCGTCGCCCCGGCGACCGGAACGCCCCAGTTGAACGTGAGGCCCAGCCAGGCCTGAGGCCACCAGGTAATCCGCTTCATGAAGGGATAGGCCGCCACCAGCAGCAGAGCCGCCAGCGCGGTCAGGATCGCCGGAACCGGCAGCTGCACCAGCACCGCCAGGCCGACCAGGCACTGCGCCGTGAGAAACACCCAGGCGGATTTCAGCCCCACCGTTCCCGCCGCCAGCGGCCGGTCGGCGGTGCGGGCGACCTGCGCGTCCAGATCGCGGTCGACGATGTCGTTATAGGTGCAGCCCGCCCCGCGCATGGCCACCGCGCCGACGGCGAACAGCAGGGCGTAATAGAGGTCGCCCCAGCCGAGCCCGGTCCCGACATTGGCCGCCGCCAGTGCGAACCAGCACGGCAGGGCCAGCAGCCAGAAGCCCACAGGCCGGTCATAGCGGGCCAGGCGCAGATAGGGCCGGATCGCACGCGGCGCCCTGTCCACCCAGGTGGTCGGGAGGGAATCGGCCACGCGCCGGTCGTCTGAATAGGGGTTCGCCATGCGCGAACAGATAGCGCGCCGCGCCGCTCGCGTGAACACGCCTTGGCGGCGCACCGCCCAGCCGTCTAGAACACCGCCCATGACCGTTGAGCCGCGCCTCTATCTCGACATGGCCTTCCAGCCCGGCGCTGAACTGGCGCTGGACAAGGACGCCTCGCACTATCTGGTGACCGTGATGCGGCGAAAGGCCGGGGACGGCGTGCGCGTGTTCAACGGCCGGGACGGGGAATGGCGCGCCGAAGTTGCTGAGGCCAACAAGCGCGGCGCGGTGCTGCGCTTGAGTGACCAGACCCGGCCCCAGCGCACCGCGCCGGACATGGCGCTCTACTTCGCCCCGGTGAAGAAGGCGCGCACCGACTTCATCGTGGAGAAAGCGACCGAGCTGGGCGTTTCCTCCATCACCCCGGTGATGACCGCGCGCACCATGGCCGAGCGCGTGCGCACCGACCGGCTGCAGGCCATCGTGCGCGAAGCGTCCGAGCAGACCGAGCGCCTGGACCTGCCGGCGGTGAACGAACCCATCGCCCTGACCCAGCTTCTGAAATCCTGGGATACCGAGCGCCGCCTGATCTTCGCCGACGAAGCCGGAGAGGACGAGGACGCGCCCTGGGGCGGTGAAAGCGGGCGGGCCAGGCCGATCGCTGAGGCGCTGGCGGCCTTCGCGCACCCCACCCCGCGTTCCGCCCTCGGATCAATCCACCGGATTGATCCTCTGGGCTTCACCCCCTCAAGGGGAGGGAGTGAGGCGGCGCACGCTTTCGACATCACCGGCTACGACGAGGCCCGCTTCACCGTCTCCAAAGACGGCCGATATGTAGAAGACCGCGCCGCCGCTCCTCCCTCCCCCTCGGGGGAGGGCCGGGGTGGGGGGCGGCCGACGCCGAATGCGCGGGCGCTCGCCCAGGCCAAACGCATGCGCGGCGAACCCACAGAAGCGGAGCGCCGCCTCTGGTCCATCCTGAAGTCGTTGAAGGAACCCGGCTTCCACTTTCGCCGTCAGGCCGCCATCGGTCCTTACGTGGCGGACTTCGCCTGCCTGTCGAAGCGTCTGGTGGTGGAGGCCGATGGCGGCGGGCATGGCGGAATGCGCGATCTGGCGCGCGACGCCTGGCTGGAGACGAACGGGTATCGGGTCCTAAGGTTCTGGAACAACGAGATCGTGGAGAATCCTCAGGGGGTTGGAGAGGCGGTGCTCGCTGCGCTCGCCCACCCCACCCCGGCCCTCCCCTCGAGGGGAGGGGGAAGCACCGCCGCTCTGAACAAGTCCGGACACGACGCCGACCGTTCCACCGTCTCAATAGACGGCGAATATAGCGAAGATCACGCCGACGCTCCTCCCTACCCCTCGGGGGAGGGCCGGGGTGGGGGGCGAACGTACCAGAAATGGGCCCTTCTCATCGGCCCGGAAGGCGGGTTCGCGCCGGAGGAGCGCCAGCTTCTGCGCAGCCAGCCCTTCGTGGTTCCGGTCAGCCTCGGCCCGCGCATCCTGCGCGCGGACACCGCCGTCGCCGCCGCCCTGTCGGTGTGGCAGGCGATGCTGGGTGACTGGGGCTGACGTCTCACGGCCTTGTGAAGCGTAGAAAGCCTGTCTGCTTGCCGCAGCCCCTCGCCTCCCCTAACTGTGCGGCGGATTGAATGAACAGGGACGTCACTGATGAGCGGGACATACAATCAGGGCGGCGAAGGCCCGCGCATCGAGACCAAGGCCCAGCTGATCGGCCATCTGGCCTCCGGCGAGAAGCCGGCCGACAAATTCCGCATCGGCACCGAGCACGAGAAGTTCGGCTTCACCAAAGACGGTCACAACCCCCTGCCCTATGACGGCGACGGGCCCACCGTGCGCAAGATGCTGGAAGGCCTGACCCGGTTCGGCTGGGAGCCGATCGAGGAGAACGGCCAGCCCGTGGCGCTGAAACGCCAGGGCGGGTCCATCACGCTGGAGCCCGGCGGCCAGTTCGAGCTGTCCGGCGCGCCGCTGGAGGATCTGCACCAGACCTGCCGGGAGGTGAACGGACATCTGCGCGAGGTGCGCGAGGTCGCCGACGAGATCGGTGCGGGCTTCCTGGGGCTTGGCTTCTCGCCGAAATGGTCCCTGGAAGAGACGCCCCTCATGCCCAAGGACCGCTACCAGATCATGAAGGCCTACATGCCGAAAGTCGGCGGTCTGGGCCATCAGATGATGTTCCGCTCCTGCACCGTGCAGACCAATCTGGATTTCAGCTCCGAAGCCGACATGGTCAGGAAGATGCGCGTCTCCCTGGCGCTGCAGCCGGTGGCCACGGCCCTGTTCGCCAACTCCCCCTTCAAGGATGGCGGGCTGCACGGATACCTGTCCTACCGCGCCCATGTGTGGACCGATGTGGACCAGGACCGCACCGGCGACCTGCCCTTCGTGTTCGAGGAGGGCTATGGCTATGAGCAATACGTGGACTGGGCCCTCGATGCGCCCATGTATTTCGTCAAGCGCGAGGGGCGCTTCATCGACGCCTCCGGCCAGAGCTTCCGCGACTTTCTGGAAGGCAAGCTGCCCGCCCTGCCCGGCGAAATCCCGGCGATGAGCGATTGGGAGGACCACCTCTCCACCCTCTTCCCCGAAGTGCGCCTGAAAACCTTCATCGAACAGCGCGGCGCCGACGGCGGCCCGTGGAACCGCCTGTGCGCTCTGCCCGCCCTGTGGGTCGGCCTGCTCTATGACGAAGACGCGCTCAACGCGGCCTGGGACTACGTCAAGGACTGGACCGCCGCCGAGCGCGCCCAGCTACGCCGCGACGCCGCCAAACACGCCCTGAAAACCCCGTTCCGCGACCGCACGCTGCAGGACGTCGCCAAGGACATCCTCGCGCTCGCCCGCGGCGGCCTGAAACGCCGCGCCCGCCTCAACGCCCACGGCGAACACGAAGCCCTGTTCCTGGATGATCTTGATGAGATCGCGAAGACGGGGATTTCAGCGGCGGAGCGGCTGATCGAGCGGTATAAGGGTGCGTGGGGCGAGAGCGTGGAGCCGGTGTTTGTCGAGGCGGCTTATTAGATCCTCCAACCGCCCTCTCCCTGAATTCCCGGCCAAGCGCAGCGCAGAGCCGGGACCTCGATAATCGCTTTGCACGAGGCCCCGGCTCGGCGCCCTTACGGGCTTGGCCGGGGTTTCAGGGTTGATTTTCAATAGGTCGCCGGCCCGCAGATTTCTTCATAGAGGTCACGCCAGTCGGGGTTCTCTTTCTCGACCAGCGCAATTTTCCATTCACGCCGCCAGCGCTTCATCCGGCGCTCCTGGGCCGCAGCTTCGGTGACGTCCTCGCAGGGCGCGAGCCACACGAGGCGATGGCAGTTGTACTTCCAAACAAAGCCGCGCGTGGCGCCGGTGCGATGCTCCCACATGCGCCGGCAGAAATTCTCATTCGTCATGCCGAGATAGAGCACGCCTCGAGGTTTGTTCGTGAGGATGTAAAGGTAGGCGCGTGCCATGAATTCTCCCGAAAGGAGAATGTGGGATGACGCTTCTCGTAGCAAGTCCTGAGGGAGGTCCCGGCTCGGCGCGCTTCGCGCTTGGCCGGGAATTCAATATATCTCAGTGAGTTGAATTCCCGGACGAGCGAAGTGAAGATCCGGGACCTCCGTCAGGATAAGGCTCAACGCAGAACCAAAGTCCCCCACCCCTCAATCACCCCGCGCTCTTTCAGGCTCATCCCCTCCGCCTCATAGGCCGCGGCCACCTTGCCGGCCTGCTCCTCCAGCAGGCCCGACAGCACAACGGTTCCGCCCGCGTTCAGGCGCGCCGCCACTTGCGGCGCCAGCTCGATCAGCGGGCCGGCGAGGATGTTGGCGATGATGAGGTCGAACGTTCGGCCTTCGAACACAGCGTGGTCGAAGCCGTCGGCGGTTTCGGCCAGAAATTCGGTCTGGTTCTTCTGCGCGTTGACGAGGGTTTCCTCCACGCTGACCGGGTCGATGTCGGTGGCCAGGATCTCCGCGTCCGGCCAGAGCTTGCGCGCGGCGATGGCGAGGAGCCCTGTGCCGGTGCCCAGGTCGAGGATGGTCGCAGGGGTGAGGCCGGAGGCTTCGAGCGCGTCGAGCGCCTTTAAACAGCCCAGCGTCGTGCCGTGATGGCCGGTGCCGAAGGCGGGGCCGGCTTCGATCTCCAGCCCGATATGATGGGGTTTGAGATCGTCCTTCGTGTGGGCGCCGTAGACGAGAAATCGCCCGGCCTCCTGGCTCGGCAGGCCCTTCAGGCTCATGGCGATCCAGTCTTCTTCCGGCAGGGGCATGAAGACCGGCTCCAGCGCCGCGCCCGTCAGCTCCGCCCACGCCAGGAAGGCGTCCTCGTCGATGCGGTCGGCGAACAGCACCTCGAGGGAGCCGTGGGTCGGATCGCCGTCCGCCTCGAACACCGACCAGCTGAGCGCCGGGGCGGGGTCGGCCTCCTCCAGACGCGCGCGGGCGGCGTGCAGCGGCTGGATCGGACCGCGCACGGTCAGGCGCCAGAGCGTGGACATGGTCTGATTTCCTTACACGAAGCGCACGAGGAAGCGCTTGGCCTTGCCAACGGACAGGATGGCCGCGCCCGCGCCGGCGCGGTGTTCAGCCACGTCGGCGGCCTCGTCCTGCACCTTCTGGCCGTTGATGGCCACGGCGTTCTGTTTCAGCAGGCGGCGCGCCTCACCCTTGGAGGCGCAGGCCGGGTTGTCGCCAGCGACCAGCGCGTCGATGAGGGTCAGCGGCTCAGACGCCGGCGCGTCCACCGTCGGCACGGCGCGGGCGAGCACGTCGATCAGCGCCGCTGACAGGGTTTCCGCCTTGCCGCGGAAGATCACGCCGCTGGCCTCCTCGGCCAGGCGCGCCTGATCGGCGCCGTGGACGCGGGCGGTCAAGAGCTCGGCCAGGGCCTGTTGCGGGCGGCGCTCATGGGCGGGGGCCTGCGCCAGTTCGGCCAGATAGCCCAGCTCGATATCGGTCAGCTGTTTGAGGAATTTCGGCGCGTCCGCGTCGGCGGTGTTCAGCCAGAACTGATAGAACTCGTAGGGGCTGGTCGCGTCGGGATTGAGCCAGATCGCGCCCTTCTCGCTCTTGCCGTACTTCTTGCCTTCCGAATTCGTCAGCAGCGGATAGGTCAGGGCGTGGCCCTGCACCCCGTCCATGCGGCGCAACAGGTCCACCCCGCCGACGATATTGCCCCACTGGTCCGAGCCGCCCATCTGGACGGTGCAGTTATATTTGCGCGCCAGGTGGACGAAATCGAAGCCCTGCAGGAGCTGGTAGGAGAACTCGGTATAGCTGATGCCCTGCTCGCGGTTCTCGATGCGGGTCTTCACCGAGTCCTTCTGCAGCATGGCGTTCACGGAAAAGAACTTGCCCACATCGCGCAGGAACTCGATGGCGCTCATTTCGCGGAACCAGTCGGCATTGTTCACGATGATCGGGTCGGGCCCGTCAGTGCGCGCGAAGAACGCCTCCATCTGGGCGCGCTGACTGGCGATATTGGCTTCCACGGCTTCAGCAGCCTGCAGGTCGCGCTCGGAGTCCTTGCCGGAGGGATCGCCGATCATGCCGGTGGCCCCGCCCAGCAGCAGGATGATCTGCCCGCCGCGGCGGCGATAGCGATCCAGGCCCAGCAGCGGGATCATGTTGCCCGCATGCAGGTTCGGCGCGCTGGGGTCGGTGCCCACATAGATGGACGGCTTGTCCCGGGTCAGGAGGGCGTCGCTCAGCTCGGGCGTCTTCTGGTGAACCAGATCGCGCGCCTCAAGGTCGGCGATGAAGGGTGTGGCGCTGGGGTCGGCGAGAACGTGGCTCATGGGTGGGGCTCTATTGAACAATCAGGCAGAGGCGCCGGGATTAGCCCTGGCGGCATTGCTTTGCAACGCGGCGCAGATGCATCCACAGTAAACCCGCGCGCATCAACACTGTGAGCGTCACGGATCAGCGGCGGCCTTGGGGGGTCTGATGAAATTCGTCCTGAAATTGCTCGGCGGTCTCGCCGCCCTCATCGTCCTTGCGATCACTGGGTTGATCGCATGGCCCTTCATTCCCGTGGTTCAGGACCGGTTCGGCGGCGCGGAGCACCTGGCCTGGCTGGAAGAGCACCGCACCGAAATCGACCTGGCCGCCTCCGACCCCGGCTTTGATTTCGGACCGGACGTGCACGAGGCCCGATTCGTCATACTCACCGAAATCCACGGCTTTCGCGCCGTGCAGGCGCTGGATCTGGCGCTGGTGGAGCATTTCGCCGAGGCCGGCCCGGCGCGGACCTATCTGGCCGAGCTGGGACCAGGCCAGGCGCTGGCCTTCAACACCATGATCTCCGGCGGGGACGAAGCGCCCGCCCGGGCTGTCTTCGACGCCTGGGCCGAAACGACCGCCCAGTGGGCAAATCAGGAATTCTTTCGGAAGCTGGAACGACTCCGCGACCTGAATGCGTCCCTGCCGGAGGACCGGCGCATCTGGTTCGTCGGCGTGGACGCGCCGTTCGACCGGGACCAGCTGGCGCCTCTGGTCGCGCCGGGACCGGATGCAGAGCCGGGTTTTGACAGTTTCGCGGCCGTTCAGGCGGTCAACGCCCAGCTCGGCCGGGCGGCGCTCGAGCGTGAAAGCAACAATCGCTATACCCACATCCTGGCCAATATCGAACTGCTCGACAGCCTGGACCCGGAGCGCGCCTTCTACGGCCTGTGGGGTCTGTTCCATGGCAGCAAGACCACGGTCAACGGCGCCGAACCGCTGGCCCTGCGGCTGAACCGTGAGGGCGGGGTGTTCCAGGATGAGGTCGCCACGCTCACGACCCTGTGCGTCGACGGATGCCTGAACATGATGCCGGCCCAGGCCCTGCCAGGCTTTCTGCACGGCGAAGGCGACCCGGACTACATCTACATCCCGAACAATTTCGACGAAGTGATGCTCGCGCGGCTTCGCGGGATCAACCAAGTCAAGGCGGCCATGGGCGAGGCGGACATCGCGGCATTCCGGGTGGACGGCGACGGGAGCCCCTACGCCTCCGGCCAGCGCCTGTCGGGTGTGAGCGGCTATCTCATGGCCCTGCAGGGCTGGGAATATGGCGGGCCCGCTGCGGAAGTGACCGACCATTTCATCGTGATGCGTAACTCGGCCGGCCTGACGCCGTGGAACGGGACGGTCCACGACGTCACAGGAAGAGCGGGAGAAACCGGTCTGGAGTCCGTTTCGGCGCGGCTGCAATAAAGACCGCCCTCAATACGCTGGTGCGCGCCCTCAGGCTTGCTAGCATGCGCTGCAGCATTGGCGTGGAGGGATTCGATGCGTGAGCCGGTCAGCATCTCGGCGGTGTCGGCGCTGGCCGAAGCCAATCCCGCCTTCGTGGAGGCGAGCTGGTTCATGCCCGGCGCCGGCAAGACCGGCGCGCAGGTCTATCACGACCGGCGCATCCCCGGCGCGGTCTTCTTCGACATCGACTCCATCTGCGATCCCACGTCCGGCCTGCCCCACATGGCGCCGGGCTCGGCGGTGTTCGCGCGCTGGCTGTCCCAGAACGGGCTGACAGGTTCGGAGCGCTTCGTCGTCTATGACCAGAACGGCTATGCGGCCTCGGCCCGGGTGTGGTGGACGCTGCGCCGCTTCGGCTGCGACGCGCGTATTCTCGACGGCGGCCTGGAGGCCTGGCGCAAGGCCGGCGGAGAGATCGAGGACGGCATGGTCCCTCCGCGCGCCAGGGCGTTCGAGCGCGGCGCGCGCCTGATCCGCGACGACGCGGTGAACTGGGCCGATGTGCTCCACCACGTGAACACAGGCGACGCCCTGATCGTGGACGCCCGCAGCGAGGGCCGGTTCAAAGGAGCCGAGCCGGAACCACGCGAAGGTCTGTCGTCCGGGCGCATTCCCGGCTCCATCAACCTGCCCTTCCAGAGGGTGATCGGCGCGGACGGCAAGCTGCTGTCCGAAGACAAGCTGGACGGCGTCCTGCCCAAGGCCGATCGCGACCGCCGCATCATCACCACGTGCGGCTCCGGCGTGACCGCGGCGATCCTCTACGCCGCCTTCATCAAGGGCGGCTTCCGCGATGTGCGCCTCTATGACGGCAGCTGGAGCGAATGGGGCGCGCGCAACGACCTGCCCATCGAGACCGGGTGAGCCTGCCCGCTTCCCCTCGCGCCAAACCGCGCTAGCTTGGCGGCGAACGCTGTTTACCACCGACGCATAGGGGAGGGCTGACCATGGCGGGACTGGACATTCTTAAAGGGCGGATGAGCGTGCCGGTTATCGCGGCGCCGCTCTTTATCATCTCCAACCCCAAGCTGGTGATCGCCCAGTGCAAGGCCGGCGTAGTGGGCTCCTTCCCCTCGCTCAACGCCCGCCCGGTCAGCCAGCTCGATGAATGGCTGGACGAGATCACGTCCGAGCTGGACAGCTACAACGCCGCCAACCCGGACAAGCCCGCCGCGCCGTTCGCGGTGAACCAGATCGTCCACCGCTCCAATGACCGGCTGGAGCAGGACCTGGCGCTGTGTGAGAAGTACAAGGTTCCCCTGGTGATCACCTCGCTGGGCGCCCGGGTGGAGCTCAATGACGCGGTGCACAGCTGGGGCGGCAAGACGCTTCACGACATCATCAACATCAAGTTCGCCCACAAGGCGCTGGAAAAAGGCGCGGACGGCCTGATCCCGGTCTGCGCGGGCGCCGGCGGTCACGCCGGCAAGCTGTCGCCATTTGCGCTGGTCGCGGAAATCCGCGAATTCTTCGACGGCCCCATCGCCCTGTCCGGCTCCATCTCCACCGGCGGCGGCGTGCTGGCCGCCCAGGCCATCGGCGCGGACTACGCCTATATCGGCTCGGCCTTCATCGCTACGGAAGAAGCCCGCGCCAGCGAGGAATACAAGCAGGGCGTCGTGAAGGGCAAAGCCGAGGACATCGTCTATTCCAGCCTCTTCACCGGCGTGTCCGGCAATTATCTGCGCGAAAGCATCGAGAACGCCGGTCTCGACCCGGACAACCTGCCCGAAAGCGATCCGTCCGCCATGAATTTCGGGTCCGGCGGCAACACCGACGCGAAAGCCTGGAAGGACATCTGGGGCTGCGGCCAGGGCATCGGTTCCATCAAGGCCGTGCAGAGCGCCGGGGCCTATGTGCACCAGCTCCAGGCCGAGTATGAAGCGGCGAAGGCGCGGATCATGGGGTGAAGCCGCCTGCCCGCCCTTCCGACCTGGTCCGCGCCGCCTTTGTTCTGACCGGGGCGGTCGCCCAGGTGGCTTTGGGCTCCCTGCCCTTCATCCTGGGCTGGAGCATGACCATCGCCGACCGGTCGGCGGAGGCGGAGACGCTGCTGACCCCGGCCGGGTATGCCTTCTCCATCTGGAGCGTGCTGTTCCTGGGCTGTGCGATCTACGCCGCGGTTCACGCCGTCGCCCTGACCAGCCCGGCCATGCGGCGCTCGGGCTGGTTCGCCGGCGCGGCCTTCTGGCTCAACGCCGCCTGGGAAAGCTGGGTCCCGGCCTTCGGGATCGAAGCGGTCTCCCTGATCATCATCCTGGGATGCTGGGCGGCGTGCCTGGCCTTCATTCTGACCGAGACGCGGTCCCAGCAGGTCAGCCTGCCCGGCCGGGCCGTGCGCCTGCCGCTCTATGCTCTGGGCGGCTGGCTGAACGCTGCGGCGGCGGTCAACTTCCTGTCCGTCATGCAGGTTTATGACGCGCCGTTTCTCGGCTCCGGCGAGGACGCGGCGGCCCTCGCCGTTCTCATCGGCGCGCTCGTCCTGGCGGCGGGCGTCATCCTGCGCACGGGCTCTGTCTCCTACGCGCTCGCCGTCGGCTGGGCGCTCATGGGGATCATCAGCCGCCTCACCGGCGCCGGCGCCGACACTGCGGTCACCGAGGTCTCAAACCTGGCCCTGTATTACGCCCTGCCCACCCTCGTCCTGCTCGGCTGGACCGGTCGGGGCTTTGTGGCCATGGGGTCCCGGTTCAGGCCGCGCTGATCACGAGCGGCGGCGGCAGAGCCGGGTCCGCAGCGTTCCCCGGCCCTTGAGCAAAGGCGGGATCCCGCCTTCAGTTCAGTACTTCGTTGAAGAATGCCGTCGTGCGGCTCCAGGCCAGCTCCGCCGCCGCTTCATCATACCGTGGCGTCGTGTCGTTGTGGAAGCCGTGGCCGACCCCGTCATAGAAGTGTGCGGTATAGGACTTGCCGTGGGCGTCCAGCGCTTCGCGATAAGCCGGCCAACCCTCATTGATGCGCGGGTCGTTCTCGGCGTAGTGCAGAAGAAGCGGGGCCTGGATCGCTGGCGCCTGCTCAGCCGGAGCCTGGCGGCCGTAGAACGGGACGGCTCCGGCCAGATCGGGGAAGGCGACCGCCATGGCGTTGCAGACCCCGCCGCCGTAACAGAACCCGACACACGCCACCCTGCCGTTGACAGCCTCGTCCCGCTGGAGGTGATCCTTGGCGGCGAAGAAGTCATTGAGCAGCTTCACGGGATCGACCGTGCGCTGCAGCGTACGGCCGTCATCATCATTGCCTGGATAACCGCCGACGCTCGTCAGGCCATCGGGGGCGAGAGCGACATAGCCGGCCTTGGCGACCCGGCGCGCGACATCCTCGATATAGGGATTGAGGCCGCGGTTCTCGTGAACGACCACGACGCCGCCCACCGGCGCCTCAAGCCCGGCCGGCGCTACACGATAGGCGCGCACCGAGCCATGACCGTCCGGCGAGGGATAGGTCACGTATTCTGGGTGGATGTCCGGATCGGTGAAGGATACCTGGTCGGCGAGCGCATAGTCCGGGCTCATGACCTCCAGCAGCGCCGCCGCGGTCAGGCCGCCGACCGTGAACTTCGCGGCGCGCTCGAAAAACTGCCGCTTCGAAATCACGTCATGGGCGTAGAAGTCGTAAAGCTCGATCAGCTCCGCCGGAAAGTCTTTCGCCGTCAGCCGGGTCATCGGACCGCCTCCCCTCCTGTTTATGGATCAGATAGTGCGCCGGGGGCCGGCAGCGAGGCTAATCCTCCTCCGGCGCGGCCAGGGCGCGCGGCGTTTCGTCGACCTGGTCGGGGCCCTCCAGCGCCTTGGTCTGGCCGTTGAGCTCGGCCATCTTACGTGCGCTGACCAGCACGCGGCCCTCCAGCGAGGCGACGGCCTTGTTGTAATTTCCCGTGGCGCTGCGAAGGCCTGAACCCACCCGGCCCAGATGGTCCGCGAACGTGCCCAGCCGGTCGTAGAGCTCCGCGCCCAGCGCCGCGATGGTCTTGGCGTTGGCTTCCAGCTTTTCCTGAGTGAAGCCGTAGGCTACCGCCTTGGCCAGCGCGAGCAGCGTGGCGGGCGTGGTGATGATCACATTGGCCTTGATGGCTTCATCGAACAGGTTGGGATCCTGCTCGATGGCGGCGGAGTAAAAGCTCTCGCCGGGGATGAACAGCGCCACGAAGTCGATGGCGCCGTCCACGGCCGAGGCATACTCCTTCTTGGACAGCTGGCGCACATGGGTGCGCACCTGGGCGGCGTGGCGGCGCAGGGCGTCGGCGCGGGTCGCCTCGTCGGTCGCTTCCACCGCGTCGAGATAGGCGGTCAGGGCCACCTTGGAGTCGATCACGAAACGGCCCCCGCCCGGCAGGTTCACGACGAAGTCGGGACGCAGCGCGTCACCCTCGCTGGAGCGGGTCTGGAACTGGGCGTCGTAATCGATGTTCTTGGTCAGGCCCGCCAGCTCCAGGATGTTCTCCACCGTGCGCTCGCCCCACTGGCCGCGCGTGGTGGATTTGCGCTGCAGGGCGTTCACCAGCTTCGCGGTCTCGCCCTGTTGCCGGTTCAGGCCTTCGGACAGAGCCCGGATCTGCTCGCCCAGCTCGGATTTGTGGGTGACGCGTTCCTTTTCGATGGCCTCGACCTGGGCCTTGAACTGGTCCAGGCGCTCGCGGATCGGATCGACCAGCGTCTTCACCCCGCCCTCGGCCTTTTCCTGCTGGGCCTTGAAGGTCTGCTGCGCCTGCTCCATCAGCTTCTTCGTGGAGGCGTCCAGCGCCTCGCCGGCCAGCGCCTTGAACCGGTCCTGCATCTCCTGGGACAGGGCGGTCAGGCGCTTGCGCTCAGCCTCCACCGCCTCGCCGCGTTCGCGCATCTGGGCGGTCAGCGCGGCGATCTTGCGCTCGGCTTCATCGCGCATGGTGCGTTCGGAGGCGAGTTCAGCCTTCAGCTCGTCCACCCGCTCCGCCCGTGCGAGCGCCGACATGCGTGAGCCCTCGCTTTCCGACAGCGCCTGACGTGCGGCGTCCAGCTCAGCGCGCAATCCGTCATTGGCCTTGAAGGCGCGCTGCATCACCACGGCGAACAGCACCGCCAGGACAAGGACAGCGCCGCCTCCGGCGATCAGGGCGAGGGTCTGAAGATCCATGGAGATGACTCACGACTGGGACGGAACGAAACAGGACCTTAGCGGATTCGCATCCGGCGCGCGCCTTGCATCGCAGCGCTCAAAAACGCTTCGGGAGGTTTTTCATGCGCCTGATTGAGACACCGCTTCGCGCGCTGGGACAGCGCGACCGGGAGACCTGGCGTGCGCTGGCCGCCCCGAACGGCCGGCTGACCAGCCCCTACCTTCTGCCTGAATTTGCTGACCTGATCGATGCAGAGCGCGGCGATGTCCGCGTCATTATCGCCGAGGAGAACAGCGCGCCCGTGGGCTATTTCGCCTGCCACCGCGCCGATGGCGGGGTCGTGCGACCGGTCGGCGCGCCGCTCTCGGACTATCAGGGATTCGTCGCCGCGCCGGGCGTGTCCATCCATCCACACGCGCTTCTGGATGCGGCAGGCGCCAGCGCGCTGGTCTATGACAACTGGACCGGAGCTGCGCCCGGACGCACTCGGGAACGCGCCGGCTCGGCTGTCATCGATCTTTCGGCCGGAGCGGCCGCGTGGTTGGAGACCCGAAAGGGCCTGCACAAGAGCCATTTCAAGAAGATCGCCCAGCGCAAGCGCAAGGCCCAACGCGAGTTCGGCGAGGTCCGCATCGTCTTCGGCGACCCGCTCGGCGAGCGCTACGCCGCCCTGAAAGCCTGGAAAAGCGCCCAGTATCGCGCCAGCGGTCTGGTCGACCTGTTCTCCGTACGCTGGATCGACGGCGTGCTGAGCCAGACGGCGGCCCGCGCCTTCGGTCCCTTCCGGGGCCTGACCGCCTCGCTCTATCTGGGCGAGGAGCTGGCGGCGGTCGAGATGGGGCTCGCGGCCGGCGGGGTCTATCACTCCTGGTTCCCGGCCTATGACCCGCGCTTCGCATGCGTGTCGCCTGGACTTCTGCTGCTGCACGGCATCATCGAAGCGGCTGAGAAACTTGGCGTGTCCCGCATTGATCTCGGCAAGGGCGAGCAGGCCTACAAGGCGTACTACACCGATTACGAAATCCCGCTCAGCGCCGGCCGCGCGCTGGCGCCGGGCATGGCCGCCGCACGCATTGCGGGCTGGGAGATCGCCGAAGCCGCCGGCGCGGTTCTGCCCGGTCCGCTCGCCGCCGCGCCCCTGAAGCTGCGCCGGCGCTGGTCCCAGACCGCCTCGATCGAAACCGATTTCGGACCGCGCCTGAAGCGCTTCGCCGAAGCGTTCGCGGCCGCTCCAAAGCGGCTGGCCGTCTGAACGATCAAAAATCACCGTGATGTGAGTTTCGTTCTCCCATCGCGGCACTATCTAGATGCCCGTCAGAAGTTTCAGACGGGAGACCCGCCATGATCCGCCTCGCCTCCTTGAGCACGGCCGCCCTGATCGCCGCCGCGCCGGCTTTCGCCCAGGACGCCATCGAGTCCGAACAGGAAAGCTTCACCGTCGAGGTGGTCGCCGACGGCTTCGCCCACCCCTGGGCCATCACCTTCCTGCCGTCCGGCGAAATGCTGGTCACAGAGCGTGAAGGCGGCCTTCGCGTCATCGAGGCGGACGGAACCCTGCGTGAAACGCCAGTCAGCGGCCTGCCTGGCGACCTGATCGCCATCCGCCAGGGCGGGCTTCTGGACATCGCGCTGAGCCCGGATTTCGCGGAGGATCGGCTGGTCTATTTCAGCTATTCCGAAGGGACCGAGGAGGCCAACCGCACGGCGCTGGCCCGCGGCCGGTTGAGCGAGGACCTGTCGGCGCTCACCGATGTCGAGGACATCTTCATCGTCAATTTCGACAAGCGCTCCGGCTTTCATTTCGGCGGGCGCATCCTTTTCAACCCGGACGGCACGCTGTTCCTCACGCTCGGCGACGGCGGGCGCTATCAGGACGAGGCCCAGAACCCGGAAAACCATCTGGGCACGGTCGTGCGCCTGAACCCGGACGGATCCATCCCGGCGGACAACCCGGCGATCAACGGCGCAGCACCGGGCGTGTTCACCTTCGGCCACCGCAATGTGCAAGGCATCGGCCGGCACCCGGAGACCGGGTCGGTCTGGACCCATGAGCACGGCGCGCGCGGCGGGGACGAGCTGAACATCCTGATCCCCGGAACCAATTACGGCTGGCCGGAGATCACCTACGGCATCAATTACCGCGGCACGCTGATCACAGATGAGCGCGAACGCGAGGGGATGGCCCAGCCGCTGTGGTACTGGAACCCCTCCATCGCACCGTCGGGCATGGCCTTCTATGACGGGAACATGTTCGAGGCCTGGTCCGGCGACCTGTTCGTCTCGGCCCTGGTCCAGATGAAGCTGGTGCGCCTTGAGATGGATGGCGACCGGGTGATTTCGACCGAAGATCTTCTGGCGGACCGCAATGAGCGCTATCGCGATGTGCGCGTGGGACCGGACGGCGCGCTTTACGTGCTGGTGGACGCGCCCGACGGCGCAGTGCTGCGCCTGGAACACGCGCCGACCCCGCGAGAAGAGGAGTTCGAAGGTCAGTAGCCCTATCCCGGCTGAGCGAAGCGAACGCCGGGACCTCCTCCCGCCGGTCCTCGAACAGGTCCCGGATCGCCATTTGGGCGTCCAGGACAGGGACCCAACAAAAAACGCCCCGGCGGATGCGCGCCGGGGCGTTTCTTTTTCAGGCGTCAGGCGGAGCGATTAAGCGCTCGCGGCCTTCTGCTCTTCGACCGGGTCACGCAGCACATAGCCGCGGCCCCAGACGGTTTCGATGTGATTGTCGCCATTGGTGGCGGCGGAAAGCTTCTTGCGCAGCTTGCAGATGAAGACGTCGATGATCTTCAGCTCCGGCTCGTCCATGCCGCCATAGAGATGGTTCAGGAACATCTCCTTGGTGAGCGTCGTTCCCTTGCGCAGGGAGAGCAGCTCCAGCATCTGGTATTCCTTGCCGGTCAGGTGCACGCGCTGACCGTTCACCTCGACCGTCTTGGCGTCGAGATTCACCGCAATGTCGCCGGTCTTGATGATGGACTGGCTGTGACCCTTGGAGCGGCGCACCACGGCGTGGATGCGCGCGATCAGCTCTTCCTTGTGGAAGGGCTTGGTCATGTAATCGTCCGCCCCAGTGCCCAGGCCCCGGACCTTGTTGTCGATGTCGGCGTTGCCCGAAAGGATCATGACCGGCGTGTCGACCTTGGCCACGCGCAGGCTTTTCAGCACGTCGAAGCCCGGCATGTCAGGCAGAATGAGGTCCAGAAGGATCAGGTCGTAATCGTACAGCTTGCCGAGATCGACGCCCTCTTCACCGTAATCGGTGACATAGACGTTGAAGCCCTCCGACTTCAGCATCAGCTCGATACCCTGCGCCGTGGCGCGATCGTCTTCAATCAGCAGAACCCGCATCGGTTCCCCTCCCAAGGCGGCCATTACGAATCAAGTCGATCCGAGTGACGCTGTCAGCGTTAACCTTATTCGCACTGTGACGCGACAATTCCTTAGGAGAAGTTAACGAGGGTTTGACTCGCAGGGTGGAATCGAGTCCGCCCGCGCCGCTTCTGGCGCAGGCGGCAAGAATTCCAACAGGTTAACGAAAAGCTTATTCCGCCGCCTGCAACAGCTCCGGCGCCAGCGCGCCCAGCAGCGCGGCCCACTTTTCCCCGGATTCCTGTTTGCGGCCATCATAGAGAATGCGGTCCTCATAGCCGGTGATCCACAGGGCGTCCGGGTTGCGCCGGGCGATGACGATATCGCTCTGGCGATCCTCGAACGGGGTGCGGTGCAGGCGGAACACGACAACGCCTTCGGCCAGCGCCTGGCCCAGCTCGCCGCCGATGGCGCGCAGGCGTTCATCGCCTTGTGTGACGGAGACCAGCTCCATCTTGCCGGCCTCGGTGGACAGGGCGAAGCGCGAACGCTCGATGCCGGAAAGGCCGTGCTGGCTTTCAGCGTGAAGTTTCCAGGCGGTCTCCACCGGCACGGCGAAGGCGCGGTGACCCTCGATCTCGCGGCACTGGAAGAAGTAGTGATTGTTCACGCCCATGCGCTTGAGCTCGCGCTGCATGAGGCGCAGCACATCCGCGTCGTCATTGACGGAGTCGATGATCGGCGTCTGGTTCTCCAGGGTCACGAAGGGCCGCGAGCGCAGCTTCTGCGCCGCGCTTTCCACCAGCGGATTGCGCAGGAAACGGCCCGCCTCGTCGGTGACGTACTCGCCCGCCTCATTGAGGCGCAGGAACTCATCAGGGTGGGTGAAATGGACCATGAAGGCGATGAGCACCTGAGGGTGCAGCTCGTGGAACAGGTCCAGCATCTGGAAGAAATTATCGTCGAAGCGCTCGGGATAGAAGGCCATCTCCTTGGTCCCGATGCGGATCACCTCCAACCCGGCCTCGGCCAGCGCGTTGAGATAGTCGAAAAGGTTGCGGTTCGACAGCACCATGGGATCGCCGCCGGACAGAAGCGCTTCACGCACTTTGGGCTTGTCGGTGATCACGTCGGCATCGACCTGGGCGTTGTGGCCTTTGATGTAGTCGGTGATCTCGTGGATCGAAGCGGTGTCCTTCTCGGTCTTGCCGGTCAGGAAATCGGACCGGTAGCAGTACCGGCACCAGCTTGAGCAGGTGCGAACCACATAGATCAGACATAGTTCGTATTTGTGCAGCAGGCCCGGGACGGGGCTGTATTTCAGCTGATTGGACGGATCAGCTTCGCCGTCCAGATCGTCCATCTCCTCCGGGCGCGCCTTGATCAGGTTCTTCACCGCCTCAGAGCGGAGGGCGAGGTCGAGATAGTATCCCGTCGCGCGCGGCGGCAGGCGATCGGATACGCCCGCACGCTCCAGCGCGTCGAGCTCGGCTTCGGAATAGACCGCCGCGCCGCCGTCTTCGACGTATTTGCGATAGCGCGCGATGTCGTGGACGACATAGCGGTTGAACCTGGTCTCCTCGATGCGGGCGTAGAGATTGTCCTTGTGGGCGCGGGTGGCAGCCTTCTTCTTCGGGCGCGAACCAGCGATACGGATCGGCTGAGCGTCAAGCGGCATGGGGCTCTCCTCGTCGTCGATGTCTCGGCGGCGGCGAAATCGCCAGCGATGTTATTTTCGTCCATCGGCGCGCGCCCCTTGCAGGCGGGCCGTCCCGCATGGCTTTGGTCAGCCTTGCGAGGAGTGCACGGGAATTGTGCTCGAGCCGGGCGCAGCGCGTGTACGGGCCGCCGCCGCAGCGATCCGGAACATAGCGAGTTCCTTCGAAAAGGAAACAGCCCGGCCGAGTTTGGATGATCTGCTGAGGCTTCAGCGCAATCGGCGCGGCGTTTACGCGGTTGAAACCGCATTTCGAGTAAAAGCGTTCAGCAAACCGGCGCAAAACCGCGCCGCATCACGCCGCAGGACGCGCCATGGACCGCCTGATCGCAAGCATCAGCGAGCTGGAGACCCGACGTTTCGCCGGGCGAATCAGTGCGGTCAACGGCCTGCTGGTCGAAGCTGAAGGCCCACGCGCTGCGCTGACCCTGGGCGCACGCGCCACGCTGGGCGAGCCCGGCGGCGTTCAAAGCGATCTCGAAGTCGTGGGCTTTCGCGGCGAGACCGCGCTTATGATGGCCTATGACGACCTGACCGGCGTGCGCCCTGGCGCGCGCACCATGATCGACCCTCAGGGCGGCGCCGTGCGCCCCTGCCGGGCCTGGCTTGGCCGGGTCATGGACAGCTTCGCCCGGCCGCGCGACGGGCGCGGCGCCCTGCCTGAAGGGCAGATCGCCTATCCGCTGAAGGGCCGCCCGCCCTGCGCGCACGCCCGCCAACGTCTCGGCGAGCGTCTGGACCTGGGTGTGCGCGCCATGAACGCGTTCACCCCCATGCGCCGCGGCCAGCGCCTGGGCGTCTTCGCCGGATCGGGCGTGGGCAAGTCCGTGCTCATGTCCATGCTGGCGCGAGACGCCGAAGCCGACGTCATCGTCATCGGCCTGATCGGAGAGCGCGGCCGCGAGGCGCGCGAGTTCGTAGAGGACACGCTGGGCGAGGAAGGCCGGGCGCGCTCGGTCGTCATCACTGAAACGGGCGACGCCCCGGCGCTCGCCCGCCGCCGCGCCGCCTACGCCACCCTGGCGACAGCGGAGTATTTCCGCGACCAGGGGCTGAACGTGCTCTGCCTGATGGATTCGGTGACCCGCTTCGCACTGGCCCAGCGCGAGATCGGGCTGGCCGCCGGCGAGCCGCCCACGACACGCGGCTACACCCCGTCGGTCTTCGCCGAGCTGCCGGCCCTGCTGGAGCGCGCCGGCCCCGGTCCTGAAGGCTCAGGCTCGATCACCGGGCTGTTCACGGTTCTCGTGGACGGCGACGATCACAACGAACCGATCGCGGACGCCGTGCGCGGCATACTGGACGGCCATATCGTCATGAGCCGGGCCATCGCCGAGCGCGGCCGCTTCCCGGCGATCGACGTTCTGAAATCAATTTCGCGCACCGCGCCGGAAGTTTACGCGCCCGGAGAGGCGCCTCTGGCGAAGCAGGCGCGCGCCCTCCTGGCGACCTATGCCGACATGGAGGAACTGATCCGACTGGGCGCCTACGCCCAGGGGACGAACCCGGAGGTGGACCGGGCGATTGCGGTCAATGAACCGCTGGAAGCATTCCTGGCTCAGGGAAAAGACGAGGCGGCCTCGGTCGAGGACAGCTTCGCAGCCCTGGCGGGAATCTTGGGTGAGATGGAGGGATAAAACATGTCAGGACGCTCACATGCGCCCCTGATCCGGCTGGCCCGGTTCAAGGTGGAAGAGCTGCAGAAACAGATGGCAGAGATCGAGCGCATCCGCGCCTCGATCCACGACCAGATCGAACGCCTCGATGAAAGCGTGCCCGAAGAGCAGGCGGTCGCGAGCGAGAACCGGGACGGCTATCTGGCCTATGGCAGCTATGCCCGCTCGGTGATCCAGCGCAAGGAGAAGCTCCGCACGTCGCTGGACGAGGTGGACGGCCAGGCCGACGCGCTGCGCAGCCGGCTCGAGGACGCGTTCGCGGAGCTGAAAAAGTTCGAACTGCTCGAGGAACGCCGCGTGGCGCGCATCGAACAGGCCGTACGCTCAGCCGAGCAGGCCGAGATGGATGAGATCGCCGGACGCATGCGCCGGGCGGCCCATTAACTATCTTTTCTGCAACAGAGCGGCTGGATGCGGGCTTTGAGCCCGCCGAAGATCGGTTGATCGAGGTCCGTGGCCGCTTGATCCGGCTTTGCTTTCCGTTAACGTAATTGCGGGGACGCAGACGGACAGGCTGGTATGACGACCGTTCGCAGAATCGAGGTTTCGCTGGCGGCGATCATCGCCGGGGGCGCGCTGTTCAGCGCCTTCGTGCCCGGCGCGAGTTCGAATGAGATGAGCGGCGCGCCGGACTTCGCAGCGCCAGTTACAACCTTCGACGTTTCCGATTTCGATGATCTGGCCATGTCGAATGCATCGCGCGCCGTGGCCGCGGCCGTGTCAGGCCAGCGCGCGAATCCAGCGCGCTTTTCCGCACCCGCGCCGGCCCCGCACGTACAGCCGGCGGGAACTGCGAGCGTACAGGTCACGCCGCGCGCCGAAGCCCCGTCTGGTCCGGCCTGGTCGGGCCGCACTCTGGGTATTCAGGTGACCGCCGCCCCGTCCGGCGCTGGAAGCGACGCGGACTGGTGGCTGGTCGGCGGGGCAGGACGGGAAAGCTACGCCGTCGCGCCCGGCGGGCTTCGTGAGTTCACCATCGCCCCGGTCGCAGCGCAGACCACCATCGGCGACGCCCACATGGGCATCGGCTTCAAGGTTACCGACCGCGCCTTCGCCTCGGTCGGTTATGTGCGTGAGCAGCGCAAGTTCGTCCTCGGGACCGAAGACTGGGAAGAAGACGAGCACTATGTCGGCATAGGCTTCCAGGCGCGCTGGTAAGCCCTCCACGGCGGCGCTGATACGATAGACAGCGCTTCCGCCCGGCTCCGGACTCGTGGCATGGGTGGAGCCGATGTCTGACCCCCAACCCAAATCCAACCTGGTCCGCCGGATTCTGCTGTGGGCATTGTTCTTCGTCCTCGTCGCCGTTCTTGGCGCCGGTGTCGCAGGGTGGCTGGACCCTGTCCGAAACTTTCTGGAGCAGGAGTCGCTGACCTTCACCGTCGGCAGCTTCCAGGCCAGCGCCTACGATCTGGCGCGGGTCATCGTGGTCCTGGCGCTTGTCTACTGGATCGCCGCCGTCATCGCCGGCGTTCTGGATCAGCGGGTCCAGACCGCGAAGGGCCTGAAGCCCGGCACGCGCAATCTCATCGCCCAGATCGTGCGCATTGCGATCTACATCGTGGCCGGTCTGATCACCATGGACGTCATCGGCCTGGACCTGACCGCGCTGACGGTGTTCAGCGGCGCGCTGGGCATCGGGCTGGGATTCGGTCTGCAGAAGGTGGCCTCAAACTTCGTCAGCGGCCTGATCCTGACGATCGAGCGCTCGATCGAGATCGGCGACATGGTCGAGCTGCCTGACGGCACGGCCGGTTTCGTGCGCAGCGTCTCGGGCCGCTATATGCTGCTGGAGACGTTCGACGGGCGCGAGATTCTGGTGCCCAACGAGGATCTGATCACCGGCCGGGTCATCAACTGGACCCTTCACAACACAAGAGGCCGCGTGGAGATCAGGATCGGCGTGGCCTACGGGACCGACCTCCATCTGGCACGCAGGATCATGCTGGAAGCCGCCACCTCCCATCCGGCCTGCCTGGCGGAGCCCGCGCCCATGTGCGTGCTGCAGAATTTCGGCGACAGCGCCATCGAGTTCCAGCTCTTCTTCTGGGTCGGCGATGTCACGCTGGGGCGGCTGGAGCCCAAGAGCGAGGTGATGTTCGCCATCGTCGACGCCTTCAAGGCCAACGCCATCACCATCCCCTTCCCGCAGCGCGACGTGCACATGGTGTCCGGCGCCTCGTCCAACTCCGGCGGTGAGACGTGACCGCGCCGTCGCCCATTTACGCGTATGACTTCGCGCCGGATGGCGCGGCGACGCCGTGCGCGGATATAGACGCGGCTTCGGCGCCCGATGTGGCCTATCGCTGGGTGCATTTCGACCTCGCCGAACCAGGCGTCACCGACTGGATCGCAGCTCAGACCGACGCTCTGGTCGCCGACGCGCTGACCCGCCAGGACACCCGCCCGCGCGCCGCGATGGAGGAGGATGGGCTGATCCTCATCCTGCGCGGCGTGAATCTGAATCCTGACGCCGACCCGGAAGATATGGTCTCGCTGCGCCTTTGGGTCAGCGAGCGCCTGGTGATCTCCACGCGTATCCGCAAACTCATGGCCGTGACGAGCCTTGCCGAGACGATGGCGGCCGGGCGCGGACCGGGAAGCCCCGGCGCCCTGGTCGCGGCGCTGGCGGCAGGTCTGACCCAGCGCATGGCGCCCGTGATGACGGGCCTGGCTGATCAGGCTGCTGATCTGGAGGAGCGCAGCGTGGACCGCCATGCCGGACTGCGCGGCGAACTCGCCGGCCTGCGGCGAACCGTGATCGCCCTGCGCCGCTATGTGGCGCCCCAGCGCGAGGCGCTGGCGCGGCTTTATCAGGAAGCCCACCCGTTGTTCGACGCCGATGCGCGCAGCAGCCTTCGCGAAACCGCCGATCAGATCACGCGGCTGGTCGAAGAGCTGGACGCCGTGCGCGATCGCAGCGCCATCCTGAACGATCAGCTCGCAGACGCCCGCGCCGAGGAGATGAACCGGGCCATGCTGCTGCTCTCGGTCGTGGCCGCGATCTTCCTGCCGCTGGGCTTTGTGACCGGGCTGCTGGGCATCAATGTCGGCGGCCTGCCGGGGGCAAGCTGGCCGTTCGCCTTCACCGTGGTTTGCCTGATCTGCGCCGCGCTCGCGGGCGGCCTGGCGCTGATGTTCCGTCGCAAAGGCTGGCTTTAGAGGCGACCCAGCTCGCTGCTCAACGCCCCAGGCCGAAGGGCAGATCAATCCCGGGCGGCAGCCCCATGCCTTGGGTCGCCTCGGAGAACACCTTCTGCTGGGCTTCGTCAGCCTTGCGTTTGGCGTCAGCGTGGGCGGCCTTGATCAGGTCCTCAAGCACTTCGGGCTCTTCAGGATCATAGAGTGAAGGATCGATCTTCACGCTGACCATGACGCCCTTGGCGGTCAGGGTCAGCTTGATCATCCCGGCGCCGGCTTCGCCGGTCACCTCGACATCCTCAAGGCGGGCCTGGGCTTCGCTCATGCGCTTTTGCATATCCTGAGCCTGCTTCATCAGGCCTGCGAGATCTTTCATCGTGAGGTCTCCTGGCGAGGCGCCTGGGCGCCCGGCGCTTCTTCGTCTTCGTGATTGCGAGCCGGTGCGGCGGCGTCCTCGACGCCGATCAGCTCCGCGCCGGGAAACAGGGTGAGCGCCTTCACCAGAGCCGGATCGCGCATGATCTCGGCCATGCGCGCCTCGTGCTCGCGCTTGCGGCGCTCATTCAGCGTCTCCCCGCCGCGCTTCGCCGACCCGTCGACCAGCCAGCGCGCGCCGGTCGCTTCATGCAGGAAGGCTGCGATGCGCCCGCCCAGCGTACTCGGGGCGCCCTCGGCAGGCTCGAACGTCACTGCGCCCGGCCTGAAGGAGACGGGCCGCAGGTAGCGCTCGACATCGAATTTCAGTGAGATGTCGCGCGCCTCGTCGATCAGGGCGATCAGGTCATCCAGGCTCGAAGGTCCAGCCGGCGCTCCAGGCTCTACCAGTTCGGGGGCGACAGACCGCTGAGGCTCGGGCGCATGACCCCCGGGACCAGCGGGCGGAGCCGAGGGCGCAGGCGCGCCCCCCGCCTCCGCACCGGACTTTGCGGCCGCGATCAGGCGTGCGGCGTCTTCCGGGGGCGGCAGGCTGGAGGCGGCCATGATGCGGATCACCGCCATTTCCGCAGCCGCGACCGGATCCGGCGCCGAGCGCACATCCTCCAGCCCGGTCAGCGCTGTCTTCCACAGCCGCGACAGCGCGCCCAGCGAGCGCGCGTCGGCCAGCGCCGTCAGGCGTTCGATCGTTTCCTTCGCTTCGGCCAGATCGGCGTCTTCGCCGGCCGCCTTGATCCGGCTCATGGAATGCAGGTGATCGAGCAGATCGCGCATCAGCACCTGGGGATCGGCGCCGGCGTCATACTGGTGGCGCAGCTCGGCGAGCGCGTCCTTCGCCCGGCCCTCCAGCGCGGCCTCCAGAAGGTCCAGCACACGGGAGCGGTCGGCCAGACCCAGCATCTCGCGCACCTCGGCGGCGGTCACCGCGCCCTCGCCCTCGGCCTGGACGATCGCCTGGTCGAGCAGGGACAGCGCGTCGCGCACCGAGCCTTCAGCAGCCCGGGCGATCGCCTCCAGCCCGTCGCGCTCCACCATGGCGCTTTCCCTGCCGCAGATGCGCTCCAGATGATCGGAGAGCACGGTCCGGTCCACGCGCTTCAGGTCAAAGCGCTGGCACCGGCTGAGCACCGTCACCGGCACCTTGCGGATTTCGGTGGTCGCGAAGATGAACTTCACATGCTCGGGCGGCTCTTCCAGCGTCTTGAGAAGCGCGTTGAAGGCCGAGGTGGAGAGCATGTGCACCTCGTCGATGATGTAGACCTTGTAGCGCGCGCTCACCGGGGCGTAGCGAACACCGTCGAGAATCTCGCGGATATCCCCGACGCCGGTGCGGCTGGCTGCGTCCATCTCCATCACGTCCACATGTGCGGACTTGGCGATGGCGGCGCAGTGGCGGCCTGGCGGGTCCAGATTGATCGACGGCGCGTCGACCTCGTCAGTCTCGTAATTCAGCGCGCGGGCGATCAGGCGCGCGGTCGTCGTCTTGCCGATCCCCCGCACCCCGGTGAGCATATAGGCATGGGCGATGCGCCCGGCGGCGAACGCATTGGTCAGCGTGCGCACCATGGGCTCCTGACCGATCAGATCGGGGAAGGTCTGGGGCCGGTATTTGCGGGCGAGAACCTGGTATCCGCCCGCGTCCGCAGGCGCTGCGGTCTCCATGCCCGGCAGGGCGGGACCGGGATCCTCACCGGCGTCGATCCCGCCGGCCGCCTCGTCCTCGAACACCTCGTCGGTCATGAACACACCTGCCCGGGTCGCGCGCTGATCAAAGCGCGGAATCGCGTAAGCCGTTACGGTAATGGCTGGCGGAAGGCGGCGGAAGACCGAACGGCGACCCGAAGCGAAACTCGTTACGGCTGCTTCCTTCCGGACCTGACCGGGTTGGCGAGAGCCTCGTCCGCCGCCGGCCTTCCTGGGCGCGAATATCAGGGTTCAGGTGCGGCGAATCAAGGCGGACCCTCAGCCGGCGACGCTCAGCCTGGCCTGACGCAGAAACGCTGCGTGCTGATCCAGCACCGCAATCAGGCGCGTGTCGCCGCTTTCAGCCACAAGGCGATCAATCCAGGCCTCGACCATTCGCGATTGGCGCTCGAGCCAGGCTTCAACCTCGCCTTCAATTCGAACGGTGAGCGGCGGCGCCGGGAACGGCATGATTTCAGCCATGGGAAGCATCCTTGCTATGCGATCATGAACTCATAATATGCGATTCATTCGCAGTTGCAATACTATCTGCGTCTCCTGCGGCGATCGGAGGCGGTCCTTGAAGCGAGGGCGGCTTGAATGGGCCGAGGCTTCAAGGCTGGCGCACTCCAATGCGAGCGATTAGGACTGCAGTTATGGCCCTCACCTTCACAGACTTTCCCCTCGATCACGCCGGGTTGAAGCGGTCTGATCCCGACTGGATCGACGAGCAGCTTCACGACCCGAAAGCGCGCGCGGTCCTGTTCGCAGGCGGCGATCTGGCCTGCGACGAGCGCGGACAGGACATGATCCTGCCCGCCCGGCGCACACGCATGCTGCCCATGAAACCGCCGGGCCTGATCTTTCTGGGCCTGCTGAATGAAACGCCCTGGTTCGCCGGCACGCTGGAGGACGGGGTCGCCGGCAAGGGGCCGGACTTCCGGATCAGCGCCATCAACGCCGAACCGGACATGGCCTGCGTCTACGCCCGGGCGCGCTCGCTGCTCGCCTGGCACGGGCGGCGCAAATGCTGCTCGAACTGCGCCTCGGCCATGAAGGCGCTGGACGGCGGGACGCGGCTGACATGTTCGGGCTGCGGCATGGACCATTTCCCCCGCGTCGATCCCAGCGTGATCATGCTGCCGGTCGCCGGAGACAGATGCGTCATGGGCCGCCAGGCGAGCTGGCCGGACGGCCTTTACGCCACCCTCGCCGGCTTCATCGAGCCGGGCGAAACGATCGAGCAGGCCTGCCGGCGTGAGACCGAGGAAGAGATCCACCGCCCTGTGACGCGCGTTGAATATGTCGCGAGCCAGCCCTGGCCGTTCCCCTCCTCGCTCATGATCGGGCTGTTGTGCGAGATCGAGCCGGGCGAGGTCATTCCCGACGATGATCTGGAGGACGCACGCTGGTTCACCCGTGACGAGGTCCGCGCCATCTACGAGGGCGAGGTTGCGAGATGGGCGCCGGCGAATTTCTCGATTTCGCGCCTGCTGATCGACCGCTGGCTGGACGCCGAATAGCACGGACCCGCGACCCCGTGACGCGCTGACGCGTTTTCAAAGGGGTTTAGCTCCGCTAAGCGCACGAACGGCGTTGCCTTATGGTGCGGTGCATGCCAAACACCGCCGCGATCACAAGAACAAAAGCGGAGAGACCCCCGATGGGCGATCTTTTCTGGAACAAGGTGGCGGGCGCGGTCCTCGCGGTCGGCCTCCTGATCCTCGGACTTCAGACCCTCGGCCATGAGCTGATGCACAGCGACGCCATCGAGGAAGACTCGATGCGCGAGACGATCGCCTACCCGGTGAATTGGGAGCTGATCGGCGCCGCGGCGGCCTCTGACGAGCCGGAAGAACCCGCCGGCCCGCCCGATTTCGGCACGCTGCTCGCCAGCGCCGACGTGTCCGCCGGCGAGCGCGTCGCGCGCCGCTGCACCTCCTGCCACAGCTTTGAAGAAGGCGGCCGGAACGGCACCGGTCCGGCGCTTTATGGCGTGATGGGCCGTGATGTCGGCGCTGTCGACGGGTTCCGCTATTCCAACGCCATGCTGGAGTATGCCGAAGGCGGCACGGAGTGGGTGTACCAGAACATGTATGACTACCTGGAGAACCCAGGCGGCTACGTGTCGGGGACGGCCATGAGCTTTGCGGGTCTGCGCGACCAGGAAGACCGCATCAACATTATCGCCTACATGCGCTCGCTGGACAGCGATCCGCTGCCCCTGCCCGAGCCGGCCTCTGCGGACGCTCCGGCTGAAGCCGCTCCGGTCGAAGCCGCTGAGGCGACCGAGAACGGCTGACGCCGCGTCGATGCTGATTGATCAAGGGCGCGCTGGACCACAGCGCGCCCTTTTTCTTTGCGCCGCCCGGCTTACCCTGTGGCTTGCGTTGCGCCTGCTGATTCGTTGGGAAGCCCTCACATGTCCGCCGCCGGCCCTGAAATCGAGCGCCTGATCCAGCTTCTGGCCAAGCTCCCCGGGCTCGGCCCGCGCTCGGCCCGCCGGGCGGCGCTGCAGATGCTGCAGAGGCGCGAGGCGGTCATGCGCCCGCTCGCCGAGGCGCTCGCCGAAGCCGCCGACAAGATCACGCCGTGCTCCAATTGCGGCAATCTCGACACCACCGACCCGTGTGCGGTGTGCCGCGATCCGCGCCGCGACGAGAGCGTGATCTGCGTGGTGGAGACCGTCGGCGATCTCTGGGCGCTGGAGCGCGCGGGCGCTTTCAAAGGCCGCTATCATGTCCTGGGCGGCGTGCTCTCCGCGCTCGATGGCGTAGGCCCTGAAGACCTCAATGTCGCCGGCCTGATCGAGCGCGCGGGCAAGGGGGAGACCACCGAGATCATCCTCGCGCTCAACGCCACGGTGGACGGGCAGACCACGGCCCATTTCCTGGCCGACAAGCTCAGCCCGGCCGGCGTGGAGATCACCTCGCTCGCCCGCGGCGTACCGGTCGGCGGGGAGCTGGATTATCTTGATGACGGCACGCTGTCGGCGGCCTTTCGCAGCCGCAGGCCGGCGTGACCGCGCCAAGCCCATGGCGTTCCACGCCGCAACGCCCTAAATCACACGCCATGGCCGACACCGCACCGCCCCTCACCCTCACCGATCCGCTGGATCTGGCGCGCCGCCTGATTCAGGCGCCGTCCGTGACGCCGGCTGATGAAGGCGCGCTGGACGTGCTGGGCGAGGCCCTGTCCGCGCTGGGCTTCGCGGTCACGCGCCACCGGTTCGACGAGGTCGACAATCTCTACGCCCGGCTGGGAACAGCTGAGCCGGTCTTCTGCTTTGCCGGGCACACCGACGTCGTCCCGCCGGGTCCGGAGGATCAGTGGACGAGAGCGCCCTTCGCCGGCGACATTGAGGACGGTGTGCTTTGGGGGCGCGGCGCGGCGGACATGAAGGGCGCCATCGCGGCCATGGTCGCGGGAACAGCGCGTTTCCTTGAAGAGAACGGGCCGCCGCAAGGCTCCATCGCCTTCCTGATCACCGGCGACGAGGAAGGTCCGGCGGTCAACGGCACGAAGAAACTGCTGGAGCAGATCACCGCTGACGGCGAGCGCCTCGATCACTGCCTTGTGGGAGAGCCGACCAATCCGCACCAGCTGGGCGAAACCATCAAGGCGGGCCGGCGCGGATCGCTCAACGGCGTCATCACGGTCACCGGCCGGCAGGGCCATGTGGCCTATCCCGACAAGGCGGAGAACCCGATCCCGGTCCTCATGGACCTTCTGAGCCGCCTGACCGGGCGTACGCTGGATGAGGGCGCTCCGCATTTCCAGGCCTCGAACCTTGAGGTCACCAGCATCGATGTGGGCAACGCGCCGCACAACGTGATCCCCGGTGAGGCCCGGGCGAAGTTCAACATCCGCTTCAATACCCGTCACACCGGCGCGGACCTTAAGCGCTGGATCGAGGATGAAGCGCAGAGCGTCGAGCTGGGCTCCGGCTGTCGGGTCAGCCTCGACCTGAAGGTCACCGGCGAAGCCTTCCTGACGCCGCCCGGACCGTTCACGGACCTGGTCAAGGCCGCCGTGGCCGAAGCGACGGGGCGCGAACCGGCGCTGACGACCGGCGGGGGCACGTCCGACGCCCGCTTCATCAAGGATTACTGCCCCGTCGTGGAATTCGGCCTGGTCGGAGAAACCATGCACCAGATCGACGAGCGCGTAAGCGCGGCCGACGTCACCTCGCTCAGCGCCATCTACGCCGACATTCTGGCGCGCTATTTCAGGACCTTCCCGGGATGATCGCTCTGCTGCGCGAGGCGCGCCGGTCTACGGTCGGGGTCTTCCGCATGGCCGCCTTCCGCGATGACTGGCGCACCTATTTCGATTTCAGCGCTGAAGGCGTGGGCCGCTCCTTCGCCGGTCTGATCCTGGCGCTGCCCGCCTTCATCTTCACGGTCTACGCGATCAGCTATTTCGTGGACCAGAACCCGAACCTCGTCCCGTCCGACACGCGCATGACGGCGCTGGAGGCGGCGCTGACCTGGGCGCGCTACTGGCTGGTCTTCCCGCTTGTGGCGGCCGGGATCTGCCTGGCGGCTGGCATGACGAAGAAATACGCCGCCTGGCTGGTCACCCAGAACTGGACAGTGTTCGTCCTCGTGCACATCCAGGCGCTGATCTTCGCCCTGTATCCAGCGGGCCTGGCCGACCCGGCTTCGCTGGGTCAGCTGACGCAGGTCTACATCATGGCCCGCGCGCTCGCTTTCTGGCGCGTCGCAGCCGGAGCGCTAGAAGCGCCGGCCGGCCTGTCCGCGGCATTCGCGGGGATCATCTTCCTGGTGGATTGGACGGTTCGCGCAGCGACCTGAAACCGCCGCCCCTATACGTGAGGCTTTGCGGCGCCTATCTGTACGAAAAGACGCGGCGAAGGGTCGCGTGCGGCGATCGTTTCAGGTATATCGCGCCGCAAAATCAGATTTCGCGGATGCAACACGGGCCGGAAGGGTCCGGTCCGCACTGGAGAGCGCGCCATGCAACTCACCATGATGAAGTGCAAGCTGCACCGGGCTTCGGTCACCCAGGCCGACCTGCACTACGAAGGGTCGATCTCCATCGACGCCGATCTGCTGGACGCGGCCGGCATCCTGCCCCATGAGCAGGTCGACGTGCTCAACATCAATAATGGCGAGCGCTTCACCACCTACGCCATCACGGCGCCGCGCGGCTCCAAGACCTTCGGCATCAATGGCGCGGCTGCGCGCCTGGCCCAGCCCGGAGACCGGATCATCGTGGTGGCCTACGCCGCCATGGAGGCCGAGGCCGCACGCAATTTCGAACCGACGGTCGTCCTGCTGGACGAGCACAACGCCGTGGTGAAGGTCGCCGACAGCTCCGGTCACGCCGCCGACGCGGCCTGACGCGGTCTTTCTGCAACGCAGTCCTTGCTCTCCCGTTTCGTTGCCAGCGAAGCGGGTAACAGTCTATGTCCGAAGCCATGACTCACCGTGCTGACATCGAGCCCTTGCGTGCGCCGGAAACGGGCGCGCTTCTGGACATCTCCCGCGACCTGGTGGCGCGCGCCCTGAAGGCCGGCGCCGATCAGGCTGAAGCCGGGGTGACCGAATCGCGCACGATGGAGGCCAGCGTGCGCGAAGGCGCGCTGGAGACGGTGGAACGCAGCGAAAGCCGGGATGGCGGGTTGCGCGTCATCATCGGCAAGCGCCAGGCGGGCGTTGCTTTCTCCGACCTCTCCGAAGCCGGAATCACCCTGGCGGTGGACCGCGCCATCGCCATGGCCAAGGCCGCTCCCGACGACCCGTATTGCGGCCTCGTCGAGCCCGATCAGCTCGCCCGCAGCGCCGCCCATATCGAGACCTACGCCCCCGTCGAGGCCGATGAAGCGGCGCTGGAGCAAGGCGCCCTCGCGCTGGAGGCCGCTGCGCGGGCGGTGAAGGGCGTGCACGATGTGGCCTCGGCCGGCGCCAGCGCAGGGGCGAGCGCATCCGGTTTCGTCACCTCAACAGGCTTTGAACGCGCGCGCCAGGGCTCGCGCTGCGGGCTTGGCGTCGCCGCCATCGCCAAGGGCGAGGCGGGCATGGAGCGCGACTATGACAGCCACATGGCCCGCCGCCTGGACTTCCTGAAATCCCCTGACGAGATCGGGCGCAGCGCCGGCGAACGCGCCGTCTCCCGCCTGGGCGCGGAGAAAATCGGCTCCGGCAAGATGCCGGTGGTGTTCGACCGGCGGGTTTCAACGACGTTTCTGTCCTCGCTTCTGGGCGCGATATCCGGCCCGGCCATCGCCCGCGGCACCAGCTTTCTGATGGGCCGCATGGGTGACCAGATCTTTGCTGACGGGATCGACATCATTGAGGACCCGCTGCGTGACTGGAGCTTCGGCGCCCGGGCCGTGGACGGAGAAGGCGTCGCCTGCCGCCCTCGCGCGCTCATCGAAAACGGCGTGCTGACCACCTGGCTCCTGAACGCCGCCAGCGCCCGCCAGCTGGGCCTGGAGCTGACCGGCCACGCCTCGCGCCGTCTGGGCGGTCCGCCGGGCGTCTCAGCCGCCAACGTCCACCTGCAGCCCGGCGCGCTCGACCGGGACGGCCTCATGGCTGAGGCCGGCGAAGGCCTCCTGGTCACCGAGATGTTCGGCCCCAGCCTCAACGCCAATACCGGCGACTGGTCTGTGGGCGTGGCCGGCTACCAGATCACGGGCGGCGCGCTGGGCGGTCCGGTCAGTGAAGTGACCGTGGCGGGCAATCTCAAGGACGTGTTCGCGCGCCTGGTTCCCGGCGCGGACCTGGAATTTGAAGGATCGATCAACGCACCCAGCGTTCTGGTCGACGCCATGTCCGTTGGCGGACGCTGACGCCCGAAACCGCGCTGACCGCGACCTGATCCTGGCCGCGGCGCGGGAGGCCGGCCGCATCGCGCTCGCCTTCCGGGACCAGGGCGTGCGCGCCTGGGAGAAGGCCAAGGGCGATCCTGTCAGCGAAGCCGACATCGCCGCCGACACCTATCTGCAGGGCGCGTTGAAGCCGGCCCGGCCCGACTATGGCTGGCTGTCGGAGGAAACCGCCGACGACAAGTCCCGCCTGAGCGCGGCGCGCAGCTTTGTGGTGGATCCGATCGACGGCACGCGCGCCTTCCTGAAAGGCAGGCCGGAATTCGTGGTCTCCATCGGGATCGTCGAGGCCGGACGCCCTGTGGCCGCAGCCATTTATGACCCTTCAGAGGACGTCGCCTGGGATGCGGTCATCGATGGCGGCGCGCGCCGGGACGGCGTCGCGATCTCGGTTTCGACCACCCGGACGCTGTCCCGCGCCCGGCTGATGGGCGATCCAGGCCGCCTGCCCGGTATTCGCGCGCTCGGCGCCACGGCGGAGACCGTCAACTCCGTCGCGCTGCGCCTGGCGCGTGTGGCTGAAGGCGCGTTTGACGGGCTGATCGCGGAGCGGCCGAAATGGGACTGGGATCTCGCCGCCGGCGCCCTTCTCGTCACCGAGGCCGGCGGATACATCACCGGGCGCGACGGCGCAGCGCTCGACTTCAATGCAGAGCCGCCGCGCCAGCCCGCACCGCTGGCCGCTGGCCCGGCGCTGCACGCCTTGCTAAGAGAGCGGCTCAGCCAGGGAGACATGTGATGAGCCAGACCGATTCCCCGCAGCTCCTCCACCTCGTCATCGGCGGCGAGCTGAAAGACCTCGGCCCGAACGCCAACGAGTTCAAGGACCTCTCCAAGGTCGACTTCGTCGGCGCCTTCCCCAGTTACGCGGCCGCCAAGGACGCCTGGCGCGGCGCGGCCCAGCGCACGGTGGACAACGCCCATATGCGCTATTTCATCATTCATGCTCACCGCCTTCTTGATCCGTCCGATTCCCGCGGCCACGGCCACTAGGGACGCAGCACGCTGAGCGAGCCCGAACCTACCCGCGCCGAAGCCCGGCTTCCGGCGGCCGAGCCGGCAGGCAAGCCGGTCCGCTCCCGCACGCTCGCCGCCCGGCTCTGGCGCGAGCAGATCTCAAAGCACAAGGGCCTCCTGGCCTGGGCGACCTTTCTGGCGGTGATCACGGCAGGCGCGGCGTCGGGCTACGGCGTGGTGGTCCAGCAGGCCATCGCCTTGCTGGAGGATCGCAACGCCGCGGTCATCTGGCTGGCGCCGGTCCTGATCGCAGCGGCGGTGACTGTGCGGGCCGCCTCGCTCTACCTGCAAAATCTGGCCACGAACCGGCTCGCCCTGTCGGTAATGCGCGATCTGCAGATCGCCATGTTCGACCGGCTGATCACGGCGGATTTCGAACGCATCGAGCGAGAACCGGTTGGGTCGGTCATCTCCCGGTTCACCAATGACATCACCATGCTGCGTGAAAGCCTGATCCGCGCGGCGAACAATCTGACTCGAGATGCGTTCACGGTCCTGGGATGCCTGATTGTCCTGTTCTGGCTGGACTGGGCGCTGACGCTGGTCGTGCTCGGCGTCCTGATCGTAGCCAGCCAGCCGATCCTGGCCATCGGCAAGGCGATCCGCAAACGCGCCGGCGAGGTCCAGGACCAGATGGGCGATGTCTCCAGCTTCCTGGAGGAGAGCTTCTCAGGCGCGCGCATGGTGAAGACGTTCTCGCTGGAGCCCTGGGCGCAGGACCGCGCACGCACCCGCTTCATCGAGCGCTTCCGCCTGGTCCTGTCCATGGTCGCCCAGCGCGCCCGGATTGAACCGATCATGGAGGTCGCCGCGGGCGTCGGCCTCGCCGTGATCTTCGGCTTCGCCGGCTGGCGGGCGGTTCAGGGCGTAACCGACGTCGCCGATCTTGTCGGCTTCATTGTCACGTTCGGCGTGATGAGCGCCCCGGCGCGCGCCCTCGCGTCCCTGTCCGGCGTTCTGCAAGAAGGCTTCGCCGTACTCGACCGGGTCTTCCGCCTGCTCGACGAGCAGCCGGCGCTGCACGAAGCGGAGGGCGCCAAGCCGCTCACTGTGAAATCGGGCGCGGTATCAGTGAACAGTGTCCGGTTCGGCTATGGCGCCGATCAGACCGCCCTGAAACAGGTCAGCATTGAAGCGAAACCTGGCGAGACTGTCGCGCTGGTCGGCCCGTCAGGATCAGGCAAGACCACGCTCCTCAATCTGGTGGCGCGCCTCTACGACCCCCAGGACGGCGCCGTGATGATCGACGGGCAGGACGTTTCGGGTGTCACCGTCGCGTCCCTGCGCCGCGCGCTGGCCCTGGTCAGCCAGGACGTCACCCTGTTCGACGATACGATCCGGGCCAATATCGCGCTCGGCAAGCTGGACGCCTCTGACGCGGAGATCGAGGCGGCGGCGATGGCTGCGGACGCCCATGACTTCATCACCGCCCTGCCCGATGGCTACGCCAGCCCGGCCGGGCCTAAAGGCTCGAACCTCTCCGGCGGCCAGCGCCAGCGTATCGCCATCGCCCGGGCGATCCTGAAGGATGCCCCGATCCTGTTGCTGGATGAAGCGACCAGCGCGCTGGACGCCGGGGCCGAAGCCCGCGTCCAGGCCGCGCTGGATCGCCTCAGCGAAGGGCGCACCACCCTGGTCATCGCCCACCGCCTGTCCACCGTGCGCGGCGCGGACCGGATCTATGTGCTGAAAGACGGCGAGGTGGTGGAGACCGGCGACCATGACAGCCTGATGGCGCAAGGCGGGCTCTATGCCGAGCTCAGCGCGCTGCAATTGTCCAGGGACTAGGCCAGCAGCCCTGCACGCCACAGCGCCGCCTCGCAGGCCGGGCCGGCATAGATCGCGTGGCGCGGCCCGGCTTCTCCGGGTATCAGGCGGGCGCCGTCGAAACGCGCGCGCATCCAGCCGAGGTCCTGGGTCAGATAGCCGTCAGCGGCCTCATCCCGCGCGCAGATCACCAGCGGCTCGCAGCGTTGCAAGGTCGCCTGCGCGCCCCTCAGCACGGCCGACTCCAGCCCATTCACGGAGATTTTCAGAACGCTGACATCCAGCTCGAGATCATCGAGCGGGAAGAGCTTCGTCTCCAGCGAGCGCACTTGCGGCCAGTCCGTCACACGCCGTCCGTCGAAGCTGGCTGCGGCGTCGATCAACCGGCCTGCGCGCACGGGGGCGGCCAGGACCGCATCAGCCTCAACATCGGACAGCCCGCATCCATAGACCGCCAGGGCCGGATCATCGCTGAACCGCTCGGCCAGCTGCAATGCCCGGCGGGGGTTAGGCTCGAACGCCAGTATGGGTGTACCGGGATGGTACAGCCGGAGCGCCTCCACCGCGTCGCCGTCATAGGCGCCGGCGTCCACAAGAACCTGCCCCGGCGCAGGTTTCAGGTGAGCCAGAAGCCGGTAAACGCCATCGAAGGGCCGCCGCAGAACCCGCCGCAACAGGCGTGAAGCGCCGGTCAGCGCAGCCGAGGGCGCAAGCGGCGAAGACTGAAATTCAGACCAGGCGGCGGTCATGGCGGCGGCGGACTCCCTTCAAGAAGCCGGCCGCCGCGCAAGAAGCTTGCCGAAGCTTAAGGCACGTAAACCATGGGGGCGTCGGCTTCGGTCATGAGCCAGGCTTCAGCCGCCGCCGCATCGGTGAACACGATGGCCTCATGACCGGTCTCGACCAGACCTTTGCGCCAAACGCGCGAGAAGGTGTCGTCCAGCGCCTCGCAGAGCAGTGCGACCCGGCTGCGCTCGAGGCGCCGGCCGCACTCCATAGCCCGGCTCATCAGGGCCTGGGGCTGGACCGGCATTACGCTGAAGCGAGTATCAAAGAGAATGCGATCCACACCGCTTTCCGTGCGCAAGGCCAGCGCTTCAGCGGTCGACGCCCGTGCGGCGGCGTCATCGCGCACACCGCTGACCGCGACGATGATCAACCTTCCGCAGGGAGAGAGGGCGACGTGGTGCCGGGCCATGCTGCTTCAAGATTTGGTTGCATTCGTTGAACGGGGTTAGTTTCGACGCCATTGGTCAACGAAACCTTACCGTTGCGCCCTGAAATGCAGCTTTACTCGCGCCGCAGGAGACCCTCGGTCAGAGCTGACCCCCACCAGCTCGCCATGAAGCCGTCATGGCAGGCCTGGCGGTCATATTCGGTGCGGACCCAGGTCAGGAAATCGATCGGCTCGGCCGCGTTGCGCTTTCGGTAGAGCTCGAAGAAATGATCGAGCATCCCGGTCTTGCCGTGCTTGATGTGCAGGTATTTGAACGACAGCTGCTCGATCGCTTCCTCGAACGGCGCTCCCTCATGGAGCAGCTTGTACAGGACCGCCACGATGCCGGCCCGGTCCGCGCCGGACTTGCAATGCATGTATGCGGGGTACTCGATCGAGCTGAACACCTCGATCAGGTGCTCGATGCGCTCCACGAACGGGGCTTCCCGCGAGCCCCAGGGCAGGTCGTGGATGGCCAGCCCGAGACGCGCACATTCAAAATGCTCGAGATCGTGATAGTGCCGGCCGGGCTGGGCTCCGCGCAGGTTCAGGATCGTCTTGAAGCCCTGATCCTTGAGCTTCGCCAGCCGCTTGGGGTCAGGCTGGTTGCCTCGCCACATCTCCCCGCCGACACGGTGCATGTTTGCGAACTTCAGGCGGAGCACGCCATGATCGCCCCACATGAGGCCGCGCATGGCGCGCTTGTAGTCGGCTGAATCTGACAGGTCGTAGGCCATGACCGCCCGACTTAAGCCCGCCCCGGCGCGCTGGCAATGCAGGGCGTGCGCTTGACGCGCCGCCCCGGTGAGGCGAAGCAGCAGACCTGATGATCAAGGCGATCCTTCAATCCGGCCCGGTGCAGGCGACGCTCGGCGCGCTGCTGGCGGGCTATATGAGCCTGGTGAAGGCGACCACGCGCTGGGAGCGGCGCGGGCTGGAGCATGCCGAACCGGTCTGGGAGAGCGGACGCGGCGTCGTTGGATGCGTCTGGCACAGCCGCATCCTGATGACGATCGCGGTCTGGCCGAAGACCGCCCAGACTCCGGCGATCCTGATATCGCGGTCGCGCGACGGCGACGTGGTCGCTGATGCGGCCCGCCGCCATGGGGTCGGCGTCGTCCGCGGATCGTCCCTGAACCAACGCAAGACCGGCAAGCAGAAGGGGTCCGTCGGCGCATTCAGGGAGATGGCGCGCCATGTGGAGACCGGCGGCTGCATGGCCGTGACACCCGACGGCCCCAGAGGTCCGCGCATGCGCGCCGGCGCCGGCGCGATCAAGCTGGCTCGCACCGCCCAGGCCCCCGTCCTGCCCTGCGCCTGGTCGACGAGCCGCGCGATCGTGTTCAACAGCTGGGACAGGTTCATGTTGCCGCTGCCGTTTGCGCGCGGCGTCATCGTCTACGCCGAACCGATCAGTCTGGATGCAGGGGCGGACGAGCACGCCATCAAGGCGGCGGCGCAAAGGCTTGAGGAGGCGCTCAACGCCGCAACCGCTGAAGCCGACAAAGCCTGCGGCCGTGAGGTCACCGAGCCGGCGGAGCGGCGGTCATGAGCGCCTGGGGCCTCACAGCCTACCGGACAGCGACGACGCTTGCGGGCGGCGTTGTCTTCGGACAGCTGCTGGTCAAGCGCGTCGAGGCCGGCAAGGAAGACGCCGGCCGGCTGCCTGAACGGCGCGGTGAGGCGAGCGAGACCCGTCCAGACGGCGTCCTCATCTGGCTGCATTCAGCCAGCGTCGGGGAAAGCCTGGTGGCGCTGAGTCTGGCTGAAGGGCTGATCGAGCGCGACGGCGCGCGCCAGGTCCTGATCACCTCGGGCACGCGCACCTCGGCCGAGCTGATCGCACGGCGAGCCGGACCGAATCTGCGCCACCAGTACGTGCCCGCTGACAATCCGGCCTGGGTGCGCCGCTTTCTTGATCACTGGCGCCCGGACCTCGCCGTCTTCACCGAAAGCGAGCTGTGGCCGAACCTGGTCCTGGAGACCGCAGCGCGCGGAGTGCCCCTGGCGCTGGCGAATGCGCGCATGAACGAGAAATCGCTCAACGGCTGGCGGCGCTGGCCTCACTCAGCCAAGGCGATCCTGTCTGCGTTCGACTGGATCGGCGCTGCGGACGGCCGTACAGCCGGGGGGCTCGGCTATCTCCTCGATGGCAAGGTCGTTCAGACCGGCAATCTGAAGCTCGAGGCGGGCTTGCCTGACCCTGATCCGGAGGCGCTGAGCCAGGCGCGCGGCGCACTGGGCGCGCGGCCGGTCTTCACGGCCGCCAGCACCCATGCGGGCGAGGAAAGTACGGTGATCGCCGCCCATGGCGAACTCCTGAAGACCCGCCCGGATGCGCTCATGATCCTGGCCCCGCGTCATCCCGAGCGCGCCGGCGACGTCGCCGCCATGGTGGAGCGCGCGGGCCTGTCCGCCGTGCGCCGTTCGCAAGGCGCCCTGCCCGATCCTCACAAACAGGTCTGGATCGCCGATACGCTGGGCGAAATGCCGCTCTGGTATGCGCTGAGCCCGGTGACGGTCGTCTGCGGCAGCTTTCTGGAAGCCATCGGCGGCCACAACCCGATCGAAGTCACCCGCGCCGGGTCGGCGGTGGCGACCGGCCCCTACGCGGCGAGCTTCGCCGAGGTCTACGCAGCCTATGACGCAGAAGAGGCCCGCGCCGTCGCCCGCACGCCGCAGGACCTCGCCGCCGCCATCGAGGCGGTCTGGTCCGGCGCCGGGGTCAGCGTCGCCGCAGGCTTGAGGGCGCTGGAGGCTCTGCCGGGCGGCGCCCGCGCCGCGACACTCGACGCGCTAGAGACTTTGCTTGAAGGGCGCCGGTCATGAGACCGCCCGCCTTCTGGAGCACGGACGCCGGCCGGTCCTCCGGCGCGCTGACACGGGCGCTGCTCAGCCCGCTGGGCTGGATTTACGCCGGCCTGACGGCGCAGCGGATCCGCACGACAATCCCCGCTCCTGCGCCAGCCCCCGTGATCTGCGTGGGCAATCTGACCGTCGGCGGAACCGGCAAGACGCCCGTCGCGCTGACCGTGCTGGACGCCGCCCGGCGGCTGGGACGCACCCCGGCGGCCCTGTCACGCGGTCATGGCGGACGGCTGTCGGGACCGTTGAAGGTCGAGCCCGGCCTCCATGGCGCCCGCGATGTCGGTGATGAGCCGCTTCTGCTCGCCCGCGCGGCGCCGGCCTATATCGACGCAAACCGTGTCGACGGCGCCCGCCTCGCTGCGGCGGACGGCGCTGATCTCATCGTCATGGATGACGGGCACCAGAATCCGAAGCTCGAAAAAGACCTGTCTCTTGTCGTTGTCGACTCAGTGTCCGGCTGGGGACCGGGGCAGATCCTGCCCGCCGGGCCCTTGCGCGAGCCTGTGGAGGCCGGCCTGTCGCGCGCCGACGCCGTGATCGTCATGACGCCTTCAGCCGAGTCCGATCCGGGCTATGCGCGCCTCGGCCTGGCCGATCTGGAGCTTCCGGTGCTGCAAGCCTGGCTGGAGCCGGACACGGCGCCGCCATCCGGACCCCTTCTGGCCTTCGCCGGGATCGGACGGCCGCAGAAATTCTATGACGCTCTGACCGCAAGAGGCGCCGAGCTGGCCGAGACCTCCAGCTTTCCAGACCACCATGTCTTCACCCGCGCGGAGATCGACCAGCTCGCCGACCTGGCTGAAAGCTATGGCGCGACCCTGATCACCACGGAGAAGGACTGGGTGCGTCTGCCTGGCGATGTTCAGCACGCCGTGACCGCCTGGCCGGTGCGCGCACGCTTTGCTGAACCCGCCCGGCTGGACGCCCTGATCGAGCAGGCGGTGGACCGTTTCGCCGAGCGCGGCTAGGCATTGGCCATGAGCATGCTTCAGACCCTCACTTTCGGCGCGGAGTCGCTGGGCTGGAACGCCTATCAGGGCCTGTTCCGGTCCATGGGGCTGGAGCGCGCCAGCGACGCCGGCGCGGCCCTGCTGCGCCGGATCGGACCGCTCGCGAGTGTCCATCACGTGGCGCGGGTCAATATGCGCATCGCCTTTCCTGAGGCCAGCGAGCGTGAACTGGACGGCCTGCTGGACGCGGCCTGGGACAATTTCGGCCGGGTTCTGGGCGAGTTTCCCAACACGCACCGTTTCGATTTCAGCGCCGACAGCGACCAGATCGAGGTGGAGGGCGCGGACATCCTGGCCGAGTACGACCGCACCGGGCAGCCGGTCGTGCTGGTCGGCGGGCATTTCGCGAACTGGGAGGTGATGCCGGCGGTGATCGTGCGGCACATGCGCGATTGCCGGATCACCTATCGCCACGCCAACAACCCCTCCATCGACAAGGCGATCATCGAGCAGCGCCGCGCCTATGGCGTGAACATCCTGGCGCCCAAGGGCGGCCAGGGCGCCAAGGCGATCATGGCTGCGCTCAAGGATGGGGCGTCGGTCGCGCTGATGAACGATCAGAAGATGAATGACGGCATCGCCGCGCCCTTCTTCGGGCGGGAGGCCATGACGGCGTCCGGGCCAGCGCGCATGGCGCTGCGCTATGATTGTCCGCTGGTGCCCATGGGCATCGTCCGCAAGGACGGCGCGCGCTTCAAGGTGACGGTCTACGAGCCGATCGAGAAGCCCGCCAGGGATGATCCCGACGCGGTCCTGAAGACCGTCACCAGGGTCAATCAGTTCGTGGAATCAGAAATCCGCAAGGCGCCGTCCCAGTGGTTCTGGGTGCATCGCCGGTTTGAAAAGCCGCTTTACCGCAAGGACGCCGGGTCCAGCTGAAGCGTCTCGGCCGGGTTGATGTAGCGGTCATGCCACTTGATGCGCCAGTCCAGGTGCGCGCCTGTGGAGCGCCCGCCCGCACCGACCGTGCCGATCACATCGCCCTGGCTGACCCGGTCGCCCACGGCGACCGAAACCCCCTCCAGGTGCAGGAAGGCGCTGGTGAAGCCCTGGCCGTGATCGATGAAGATCAGCCCGCCCTCCCAGAACATGTCGTCATTCGCCAGCGTCACGAAGCCGTCGGCCGGCGCGATCACATCGGTCCCGGACGGCGCGGCGATGTCGATCCCGTAATGGGGCCGGCTGGGATCGCCATTGTAATAGCGCTGGGAGCCGTAGACCCCGGTGATGGTCCCTTCCAGCGGCATGATGAAGCCGGACGCGAAGCCCTGACCCTCATCACGGGAGGTATAGGCGGCCGCCTTGATACGGCCCTCGCGCCGGCTGCGCGCCAGGTCTTCTTCCGAAAGCTGGTTGAAGCGCCGGGGCGTGCCCTCGATACGCTGGATGTCGTACTCGCGCTGCTCCACCGCGACGGTCTGCTCAAACACCGCGCCGTCCGCGCTTATGACACGGAGCGTGGTCTGGGCTTCGGCGTCCCGGTCATGACCCAGCATGACCCATCCGGCGTCATCGGCGCTGACCGTGATGTCGCCCAGCGTCACCTGGGCGCCCGGATCGGTGCGGCAGACCAGAGCGGCGCCCTGGCGGTGCACGCCGCTGCAGCGGATCGGTTCGGCCGGCGCAGGCGGCGTGGCCTGCCCGGCGCTGCCGGTTTCGTCGATCAGGGCCGCGATGGGGTCGGCGTCTGCAGCCGGTTCAACCACCTGCAGCACAGCCAGGATCAGCGCCGCCGCGATCATTCGCCGAGTTCCGGGGAGGGCGCACCGGCCGGCCCGCCATTGAGCTCGATCCAGCGCTTCGTGGCGGCGTAGCCGTCGCGATAGGCCTCCTGCAGCTCCGCGCTCCAGTATTTAAGCTGGGCGATCGGAATCTTGTCCCCGGTCACGGCGCATTTCACATAGGAGCCGGGCTTCAGGATCAGATAATCCGCATCCCCGTACTCCAGGTGCGCTTCCCCGGTGAAATCTCGGTCAAAGGCGTTCATGGCATCCCTCGTCATGGGCGGGAAGCTAGCATGACGGGGCGTGAGACGGGAAGCGGGAGGGGCGGTGGCGGCGACGCTGACCGGATCAGCTGCACACGCACCTGACGCTTCGGCGCGTTGTCATGGCCCGGCTTGTCCGGGCCACCCATGCCTGACAGCTGACGCAGTCTGCAACGCTGAAGCCCTGGGCCGGCCGGCCCGTTCGCTTGCTTCAATCGACCCATTGGATCGATTGATCGGCTGACGCCGACCACAGCTCACCCCCGAACAAGCCGGGAGATGACGAGGCCAAGGGACAAATGCCTCTCGCCCCCTACTCCGCGTGCACCTGCTCCGCCAGGGAGCGGTTCGACAGGGTCTTGTCGAAATTGGCCCACACGCCGTCATCGCCGTGCCAGGCGCCTGTGGTGGCGCCTTTGGAGTATTCGGTGGCGCGCGCTTCGAAGAAGTTGGCGTGCTCGACCCCGTTCAGGATCTCGGTCAGCCACGGGATCGGGTGATCCTTGACGCCATAGATGGTCGGCAGTTTCAGCTGCTTCATGCGCCAGTCGGCGATGTAGCGGATATAGCCCTTGATATCCTCCGGCGTCATGCCTTCCACCTCGCCGGCCTCGAAGGCCAGATCGATGAACTTGTCTTCGAGCTGGACCACCGTCTTGCAGCAATCGGCGATGTCGTCCTTCACGTCCTGGGTCAGCGCGCCGGTCTCTTCGGCGAAGGTATGGAACATCTTCATCATGCCCTCGCAGTGCAGCGACTCATCGCGCACCGACCAGGACACGATCTGGCCCATCCCCTTCATCTTGTTGAAGCGCGGGAAGTTCATGAGCATGGCGAAGCTGGCGAACAGCTGCAGACCTTCGGTGAAGCCGCCGAATACCGCCATGGAGGTGAGGATGTCCTTCTCGGTCTCCACGCCGAACTTGCCCAGATAGTCGTGCTTGGCCGCCATCTCCTCATACTCCATGAAAGCGGAGAACTCGGTGTCGGGCATGCCGATGGTTTCCAGAAGAAGGGCGTAGGCCGCGATGTGGACCGTCTCCATGTTGGAGAAGGCCGAGAGCATCATGCGCACTTCAACCGGTTTGAAGAGCGGCATGTAGTTTTCCATGTAGTTCGCGCCGACCTCCACATCCGACTGGGTGAAGAAGCGGAAGATCTGCGTGAGCAGATTGCGCTCCTTGTCGGTCAGCTTGGTCGCCCAGTCCTTGCAGTCCTCGCCCAGCGGGACTTCCTCGGGAAGCCAGTGGACCTGCTGCTGGGTCTTCCAGAAATCATAGGCCCACTGATAGCGGAACGGCTTGTAGGAATGGCTCGGGGTGAGCAGTCCGGGGCGATCGGAAGCGATGACGGTCATGGCCTGAAGGCGTCCTCAGCTTGAAATGAATCGCGCAGGATGGCGCGGCGTTCAGCTCAATATATTGTGGTGAACGTCTGCTTAACGTCCAGCCCTTGTGTGCGGCGCGGGCCCTGATTTCCACAGTCGCGCGCGGCGCGGCACCCATTAATTTACGATTCTTGTCCGCCCGCGACAGGGGGAGAGACGGCTTTTTCAACAGGCGTCAGGAAAAGGGAGCGGCGCGCCGGATCACTCCAGCGCGCCGCTCCTCACCTCTCAAGCCCGGCCCGGTCAGGCGGCCAGATCGAAACGGTCATTCGTCATGACCTTGGTCCAGGCGGCCACGAAGTCCTTCACGAACTTCTCGTGGTTGTCGTCCTGGGCGTAAAGCTCGGCATAGGCGCGCAGCACCGAGTTTGAGCCGAACACCAGGTCCGCACGTGTCGCCGTCCACTTCACCGCGCCGGTCTTGCGGTCGCGGATCTCGTAGACGCCGTTCCCGGCCGGGATCCATTCATTGGCCATATCCGTCAGGTTCACGAAGAAGTCCGTCGTCAGCGCACCCTCGCGGTCGGTGAAGACGCCATGCTTGGATCCGCCATGATTGACGCCCAGGACGCGCAAACCGCCCAGCAGGACCGTCATCTCCGGCGCGGTCAGACCCAGGAGCTGGGCCCGGTCGAGCAGCATCTCTTCCGGCGCGACGGCGTAGTCCTCCTTCAGCCAGTTGCGGAAACCGTCGGCGAGCGGCTCCAGGGCGGCGAAGCTGTCCGCGTCGGTCATCTCATCGGTCGCATCCCCGCGCCCCGGGGCGAACGGAACCTCGGTGTTGAAGCCGGCCGCCTTGATCGCCTGCTCCAGCCCGACATTGCCGCCCAGCACGATGATGTCCGCGACCGAGGCCCCGACTTCGGATGCGATCGGCTCCAGAGCACCCAGCACCCTGGCGAGGCGTTCCGGCTCATTGCCGGCCCAGTCCTTCTGCGGCGCCAGGCGGATGCGCGCGCCGTTGGCGCCGCCGCGCATGTCAGAGCCGCGATAGGTGCGCGCGGAGTCCCAGGCCGTGGCGATGAGATCGGCGGAAGACAGGCCGCTCTCCGCGATCAGAGCCCTGGCCTTGGCCACATCGTAGCCTGTGGGGCCTTGCGGGATCGGGTCCTGCCAGATCAGATCTTCTTCCGGCACGTCCGGGCCGACATAGCGGGCCTTGGGGCCCATATCGCGGTGGGTCAGCTTGAACCAGGCCCGGGCGAACGCATCGCGGAAATAATCGTCATCGGCCAGGAACTTTTCGCAGATCGAGCGATAGACCGGGTCCATCTTCATGGCCATGTCCGCATCGGTCATGATCAGGCGGCCGCGCTTGGACGGATCGGTGGCGTCGGCGGGAAGGTCTTCCTCCTTCACATCGACCGGCTCCCACTGCCAGGCGCCGGCGGGAGACTTCTTCAGCTCCCACTCATAGCCGAACAGAAGCTTGAGATACTCGTTGTTGAATATGGTGGGATGGGTCGTCCAGGCGCCTTCAATGCCCGACGTGACCGCCTTGGCGGCCTGGCCGTCCATGTTCGGATTGTTCCACCCGAAGCCCTGATCGTGCACATCGCCGCTTTCCGGCTCCGCGGTCAGGGCCGACGCGTCGCCATTGCCATGGGCCTTGCCGACGCTGTGACCGCCCACGGTAAGCGCCGCGGTCTCCTCGTCATTCATGGCCATGCGCGCAAAGGTCTCGCGAACCATGGCGGCGGTCTTCACCGGGTCGGGCTGGCCATTCACGCCTTCCGGGTTCACATAGATGAGGCCCATATGCGTGGCGCCGAGCGGGCTTTCCAGCGAGGACGGATCGGTCAGGTCGGCATAGCGGTTCTCGCTGGGCGCCAGCCATTCAGTCTCCTTGCCCCAATAGATGTCCTTGGGCGGATGCCAGGTGTCCTTGCGTCCGAAAGCGAAGCCGAAGGTTTTGAAGCCCATGGATTCATACGCGATATTGCCGGCCAGGATGAACAGGTCGGCCCAGGACACCGCATTGCCGTACTTCTTCTTGACCGGCCAGAGCAGCCGGCGCGCCTTGTCCAGGCTCGTATTGTCCGGCCAGGAGTTCAGCGGCGCGAAGCGCTGATCGCCGGTTCCGCCGCCGCCGCGCCCGTCGGCCAGGCGGTAGGTGCCCGCAGCGTGCCAGGCCATGCGGATCATGAAGCCGCCATAATGACCCCAGTCGGCCGGCCACCAGGCCTGGCTGTCGGTCATCAGGGCGTGGAGGTCGGCCTTCAGCGCCTCCACATCGAGGGATTTGAGCGCCTCGCGATAATCAAAGTCCGGGCCCATCGGGTCGGTCTTGGTGTCGTGCTGGGACAGGATGTCCAGGTTAAGCGCATTGGGCCACCACTTGGTCGCCGAGCTTCCAAGCGCAGTCGCGCCGCCATGCATCACCGGGCATTTGCCGCGAGCGGGGGTGTCGCCATCCATGATCGTCTCCATTGTCGCCAGGCCGGAAGGGGGCCGGCCCATGGAGAAATCATGCCGGGAAAGACCCTGCGTGTCGTACTGATTATAGCGATCCCAGCCATAGGCGATTTCGATCACTCATCGAAATGCCATTGCTCCGGGCTATAGATCGGGGCGAGACCTAGCGCTTCCAGGTCAGGGAGAAGGCGGCGAACCCCTCGCTCGTCTCCCAGTCTTCCTGAGGCAAGGCGTAGCGGGTTTCGCGATGGACATAGGCGAGCGACAGGTCGGCGCCGCGCACACGCACGGCGACGCCAGCCTGGGCATCGCCGACCATGGCGTAAGGCTGCATGGCCAGGGCGCCGCGCACATCGAAGCCCTGTCCGGGATCGTAAAGCAGCGCCTGACGGTCGGCGCCGGCGAAGAACCACCAGGCCGGCTGATCGGTTTCCAGCTCGCCGAGATAGCGCCCGAAGCGCACCGTGGCGCCGGCGCGAGCTGCGGTGCCGTCATCACCCAACGCAATCCCGGCTCGCGGCGAGAGGCCGACGTCGAGACCGTCAGCTCCACCGGGCGTGTCGAAGAAGCCTTCGTAGGACAGCGCCATATTGCGATGATCCGGCAGTAGCGCGGGATTGAGCGCGCGTCCGGCCGTCTCGGCGTAATCGGGATCAAAGCCCAGGCGCGCGGCGTTCGGGGCCCAGCCTTCGGAGATCGCAACCGAAACGCGGCCGCCGGACGGTGTCTGGGCCAGCAAGGCCGGGCGGGCGGCGAAGGCGGACAGGCCGTCGCGCGTGATCGCGTCGGTGGCGCGTGCATTCAGAAGCGCGCCGGCGAACATCGCCGCTCCGGCCGCCGACGCGTTCGCGTCCGGCCCGAAACTGCGCACACTCGGCGCATAGCGCAGGGCGTAGGCGCTCGACGGAGCGGACAGCTGCATCGCCGGCAAGGCAGCCGGGCGCGGCGCGTCCAGCTCTGCGCGCAGCGGACCCAGGATCAGGTCGCTCATCTCCGCACTCGCCGCGGGCCCCTCAACCTGCTGCGCCTGGGCGCCGGCGCACGCCAGCATTGCAGCCGAGAGGGCTGCAGCAGCGGGCGCCAGACGGCGCATTTGATGGCGAACGAGGGTCTTCATGGTGCGTAAACGGTCGATCGTCCGGCCTGTCCTTACGTTTGCTGCACGCGCTCGGAGCAGATCCGATGCGCTAAGTTGATGCCCTCAGTATAACACATGGAGGCGCCTTGCTGAGCCGGGTCGACCAATTTTTTGGTTAACAGAGCCTTTCTGCGGGTCGCCTCAACGTCTTGAAATCTGAACCCTGCTCCCTGAACGCCGCCTGAATGGCTTGGGACGCGTCGCGCGGCCGCGGGCGATGCGGTGATTTTTCGATTCGCTGCGGCGCAACAAAAACCCCCGGCCGCAAGGCCGGGGTTTCTCGTAATTCCAGGCGCCTGGCCTTATTGGCAGGCCAGGCACTCATCGTAGTCGGTGGGCGCGGCCTGCTCCATGGATTTCTCCATCTCGGACTTGTCGCCGGAGCCGGCGTAGGCGGCGCGCTGGACCGATTTGGACCGGCAGTAATAGAGCGACTTCACGCCCTTCTCCCACGCCGTCCAGTGCAGCATGTGAAGGTCCCACTTGTTGACGTCGCCGGGCAGGAAGACGTTCAGCGACTGGGACTGGCAGACATAGGGCGTGCGATCGGCGGCATGCTCGATCACCCAGCGCTGGTCCAGCTCGAAGGCGGTCTTGAACACGTCCTTCTCGTCCTGGGTCAGGCAATCAAGATGCTGGACCGAGCCTTCGTGTTCCAGGATCGTCGCCCAGACCGCCGGGGTGTTGGCGCCCTTGGATTCAAGAATTTCTTCCAGATACGGGTTCTTCACCGTAAAGGAGCCCGACAGGGTCTTGTGCGTATAGACATTGGCCGGGATCGGCTCGATGCCCGCGCTCGTACCCCCGCAGATGATGGAGATCGACGCGGTCGGCGCGATCGCCAGCTTGTGCGAGAAGCGCGCCTTGATCCCCTGCTCGGCCGCATCGGGGCAGGCGCCGCGCTCTTCAGCCAGTTTCACCGAGGCTTTATCGGCGGCCTGGCGGATGTGCTGGAACAGGCGCTTGTTCCAGGACTGGGCCATGGCGCTTTCGAACGGCACATTCAGCTTCTGCAGGAAGGAGTGGAAGCCCATGAGGCCCAGCCCCACAGAACGCTCGCGGAAGGCGGAGTAGACGGCGCGCTCCATCTCGGCCGGGGCGCGGTCGATGAAGTCCTGCAGCACGTTGTCGAGGAAGCGGAAAATGTCCTCGATGAACTGCTCGTCATCCTTCCACTCCAGATACTTCTCGGCGTTCAGAGAGGACAGGCAGCACACGGCCGTGCGGTCCTTGCCCATGTGATCGACGCCGGTGGGCAGCATGATTTCCGAGCACAGATTGGACTGGCGCACCTTCAGGCCCAGCTTGCGCTGGTGGACCGGCAGGTTGTTGTTCACCGTGTCGGAGAAGATGATGTAGGGCTCGCCGGTCTGCAGGCGCAGCTCCAGGATTTTCTGCCACAGCTTGCGGGCGTTGATGGACTTGACCACTTCGCCGGATTTCGGCGAACGCAGCTCGAAGTCCTTGTCCTCGCGCACTGCATCCATGAAGGCGTCCGTGATGTTCACGCCGTGGTGCAGGTTCAGGCTCTTGCGGTTGAAGTCGCCGGTCGGCTTGCGGATCTCGAGGAACTCCTCGATTTCCGGGTGATGGACATCCAGATAGGCCGCCGCCGAGCCCCGGCGCAGCGAGCCTTGAGAGATCGCCAGGGTGAGCGAGTCCATCACGCGGATGAAGGGGATGATGCCGGAGGTCTGACCGTTCTGACCGACCTTCTCGCCGATGGAGCGCACGCCGCCCCAATAAGTGCCGATGCCGCCGCCGTTCGAAGCGAGCCACACATTCTCCGTCCAGGTGCCCACGATGTCGTCGAGGGAGTCCGCGACCGAATTCAGGAAGCAGGAGATCGGCAGACCGCGCTCGGCGCCGCCATTGGACAGGACGGGCGTGGCCGGCATGAACCAGAGCTGGGACATGTAGTCATACAGACGCTGGGCGTGCTCGATATCGTCGGCATAGGCGACCGAGACACGGGCGAACATGTCCTGAAAGGACTCGCCGGGCAGCAGGTAGCGGTCGATCAGCGTCTTCTTGCCGAAATCGGTCAGTAGCGCATCGCGCGACGGATCGGTCTTTACCTTCTCCACAAGACGCAGATTCACCGCCTTCGGCTTGCCGCGGGGCCGCTCGGCGGACCGGGTCGCTGCGCCGGAGGCGGGCTGGGCGTGGTCAAAAGGCGTCATCTCGATCCGCTCCTTCCAGCGGCGCGCAAAAGGCCCGTTGCGGGGCCGACGTAAAGTCCGCGCGCGGCTTAAGAAATCCTATACGTAGTGCGGGTTCCCCCAGGAACCGCAACATATAGTGCTTGCGCCCTGTGGGGCCGTCAACGCCCCAAAAGGCCTCCGGGCGAACTTTTTGGTAAACGAACTCTTACCAGAAGATCGTCCGCGCGCGGACTCATTAAGAAGTCCGCGCCACGCCGCGCACTGCATTTATTGTGGATAGGTGGGGGTGGGCCGCAGCGGCGCCAACCCGGAACCGTTCGGCGCTATTCCGCCGCCCGCAGCGAGACCGGCGCCAAACCGGCCAGAGGCCGGACTCGGTCAAGCGGCGCCTCTATGGCCTGGGGCCCGCAACACACAACATGTTGAGCCAGGCGGCGCGCGGCGGCCAGCGCCTCGGCGAACAGGGCGGCGCCGCCGGTCTCAGACTCGAATCGCGATTCGCCGGCCCGGTCCTTCAGCGTCCAGGCGCCGGTGGATGAGTCGAATCGATAGAGCGACGCAAACCTGGCCGCGTTCGCGGCGAGGAACCGCACCGCCTCGATGACATAGTCACGCTCGGCCTCGCTCATGGACCAGTGCAGGCTGACCCGCACCCAGCCCGGCCTGAGCCCCGCATGGCCGCCCAGCACCGCCTCGCGATAGGCTTGGGTCTCCGCCCCATCAAGACCCAGGAGCGCGTGGCCATAAGGACCCGCGCAGGAACACCCGGCCCGCGCCTGTATTCCGAACAGGTCGTTGAGCAGCCGCGCGACCAGCTTGGGATGGACCAGCACGCCGTCTCCGTCGGTGATGTTGAAGGAGACCAGAGCGATGCGCCGTTCAGGATCCAACGGCCCGTAGAGCACCAGCCCGTCCGTCTCGCCCCAGGCCTTCAGCGCGACGGTCAGGAGTTCATGCTCGGCTTGCTCGACCGTGTCCCAGCCTACAGCCTCAAGCAGGGCGAAGGCCTCGGCGGCTCGGCGAATCTGGGGCAGGCCCGGCGTACCGGCGCGTTCGCGCGCCTCGACATCCTCGATGAAGTCATGGCCGTCCGGCGTGACGTAGCGCACCGTGCCACCGCCGCTGCAGGTCGGGGCCAGGTCGGAGCGGTACAGCGCCCTGTCGAACACCAGAACGCCGCACGCGCCAGGCCCGCCGATCATCTTGTGGGGCGAGCAGTACATGGCGTCGATGCGCGCGTCCGGATCGCCGCCGCCGCTCATGTCGATGGGCAGGTAGGGCGCGCTCGCGGCGCAATCGAGCGCCAGGATGGCGCCATGGCGATGCAGCAGCCGCGCGAGCGCTGGTACGTCGGTCTTCACACCGGTCACGTTCGAGGCAGCTGAGAACGCCCCGATCTTGCGCCGCCCCTCGAATGCGGGATCGGTCAGATGCGCCGCCAGCGCGTCCATGTCGATGCCGCCATCAGCGTCGAGGCCGATGCGTACGACCTCAGCCAGGCTCTCGCGCCAGCACAGCTCGTTGGAGTGATGCTCGTAGGGGCCGATGAAGACGACCGGTCGAGCGTCTCCCAGCATCGCCGTCAGATCCGCGCCCGCCGCCTCCAGCGAGGCGCGGGTCGCCGGCGGCAGGGTCAGGCCCAGTATCTCCAGCAGGCGCTGAACACCGGCCGTGGCCCCGAACCCGGTCGCGATCAGGGCATGGCGCTCATCGGCTCCGACCGTGCGCTTGATCGCGGCGCAGGCCGCGTGAAGTTCAGCCGTCGCGGCGTGGCCTGTGGCGCTGTCTTCATTGTGGGGATTGGCGTACATCGCCGAGCCAGCGGCCAGACGATCATCCACGATTGCGCTCATCCGCCCCGAGGCCCCGTAATCGGCATAGATCAGCGGCTTGCGCCCGAAAGGCGTCTCGAGCACGGCGTCGCCGCCGATCAGGCTGGCGCGCACGGAATCGATCGAAATCCTGTTCATGCAAGGGAGAAGACCACGGATCGGCGGGAAAGAATCGCCATTCTCATTGGCTATGAGGCTCTTTTGTGGTGAAAATCACCACAGAATGGAGATGAATGCGCCATGGATCACTATGACACGAAGCTTCTGCGCCTCATTCAGGCCGACGCCGACCGCACCGTGCAGGACTATGCCGACGCCATCGGCCTGTCGCCCACGCCCACCGCGCGCCGCCTGAAACGGCTTGAAGAACAGGGCTATATCCAGAAGACCGTGGCGCTTCTGGATCCCGACGCGCTGGGCCTGAAGACCACGCTGTTCATCTTCGTGCGCACCAGCCGCCATGACGAAGCCTGGCTGAAGCAGTTCTCCGAAGGCGTCAAACGCATGCCCGAGGTCGTGGAGTTCTACCGCATGGGCGGGGAGATCGATTACCTCCTCAAGATCGTCCTGCCTGAAATCAGCGCCTATGACGACGTTTACAAGCGCCTGATCGCCGTGGCACCGCTGGCCGATGTTTCGGCCGCCTTCGCCATGGAGGCCATCAAGAACACGACCGAATTGCCGGTCGGCGCCTAGCGCGACCTGTTTGGCGCGATGCGTCAAAACTCTGGCGCGCCCCGGCAAGAGCGGACCCCCGCCTGCCCGATACACACCGGCTTGCACCAACCGGAAAGGGAGCAAGCCAATGACCCACACTCAAACCCCGCTCACCCTCGTCCTCGGCGGAACCGGCAAGACCGGCCGCCGCGTCGTCGAGGGCCTGAAATCGAAGGGCCACGCTGTACGCGTCGGCTCCCGCTCAGCTTTCCCGTCCTTCGACTGGGATGACCAGCGCGGCTGGGACGCCGCCCTTGAAGGCGTGACGTCGGCCTACATCACCTATGCGCCGGACCTCGCCATCCCGGGAGCAAGCGATGCGATCGAGGCCTTCGTCCACACCGCCCGGCGCGCCGGCGTGCAGCACTTCGTTCTGTTGTCCGGACGCGGCGAAGAGGAGGCCCAGGCCTGCGAACGCATCGTCCAGAACTCGGGCGTGGCCTGGACCATCATCCGCGCCAGCTGGTTCAACCAGAACTTCTCTGAAGGCGCGTTCGTCGACATGGTCCTCAACGGCGCCATAACCCTGCCGGCCGGAACCACGCCGGAGCCCTTCGTGGACATCGACGACATCGCCGAGATCGCCGTCGCGGCTCTGACCGATGACGGACATGCCGGCCAGCTCTACGAAGTCACCGGCCCGCGCCTGATGACGCTGAGCGATGTGGCCGCCGACCTGTCGCGCGCCACGGGCCGGGAGATCGCGTTCGTGGACGTGCCCCACACCGCCTTCGTGGAGGAGATCAAGCAGTCCGGCGCCCCGAAGGATGTCGCCTGGATGCTCGACTATCTGTTCGCCACGGTCCTCGACGGGCGCAACGCCCACCTGACCGACGGCGTTCAGCGCGCGCTGGGCCGTCCGCCGAAAGACTTCGCCGACTACGCCCGCGACGCGGCGGCGACGGGCGTTTGGGATCGCGCCTCCGCTTGGGAGTCAGTCTGATGACCTATGACTGGACGCTCTACGCCATCCTGTTCCTGGCCCTGTGGAGCGCGGTGATCGGCGGGGTCTTCTCCGCCTTCTCCGAGTTCATCATGGCCGCCCTCAAACAGGCCCGGCCCTCAGTGGGGATCGAGGCCATGCAACAGATCAACAGGACGGTCATTCCCACCCAGTTCGTCAGCGGCATCCTGCTCATCCCGGTCTTCGCCCTGGCCCTGGCGGCCTACGCGACGACGGTCTTCGAAGGCGTCGTTCTTGTAATCCTGTACCTGGCCGCAGTCGTCTATGGCGCCAGCGTCTTCCTGATGACGCTCGCCGGTAACGTGCCCATGAACAACCGCCTCGCCGGCCTGGAACCGGACAGCGTCGAGGCGGAGGCCTACTGGGCGGTCTATGGGCGCCGCTGGACCCGGCTGAATCATTACCGCTCGCTGGGCGCGATCCTCACCGCAGGTCTCTACATCGTGGCGGCGGTGACCCTGATCACCTCCGGCCAGGTGTAGCTCCGGCGCCGGACTTCCCATCGCCGCAGGCCGCGCTACCCTGCGGCGATGGGAGAGATCACGTCGCTCTATGTCTACAAGGTGGTGAGCCAGGCGAGCCCCGGCGTCCCGACCCGCGATCTGGTCGAGGCGCTGGGGCTTGACCCGGACGGCCCCATCGATCCGGCCCGCATGGTCTCATCCCCGGACTATTACCGCTTCTTCGCCGACCTCGAAGCGCGCGACCCGGACGGCCTGCACCTTCCCTTGCGGATCGGGGCGTCCATGCGCATCGACGAGTACGGCGCCTTCGGTCTGGCCTGGAAGTCAGCCCCGGACCTGCGCGCCTCGTTCAACCGGGCTGAACGCTACGCCCGCGTGCTGTCCAGCGTGGAGGTCTACGCGGTCGAGCCGGTGGAGGGCGGGGCCTACTACACGCTTGTTAAGGCCGGGGACGGCAGCCGCGGCATGCAGTTGTCTAACGAGGCCAGCATCTCTGCGGTGCACGAGATCAGCGACCAGGTCAGCACCTCGAAATTCACCCCCGACGCTGTCTTTTTCAAGCATGCGCCCCGCGGGCCCGTTGCAGCCTATGAAGCCCATTTCGGATGCCCGGTGAATTTCGAGGCCGAACGCGATGCGTTGCTGGTCAGCGAAGCCATGATGGCCACGCCCAACAAGCTGGGCGATGAAACCATCGTGCGCTTCTTCGATCGCCATCTGGAGGAGGAGCTGGCTGGCCTCGCCGATGATTCAGCGCTCGACAAGCAGGTCCGGCTCGCCGTCGCGCGAAGCTTGAGCGACGGCATCCCGACCGTGTCCGATATCGCCGCCGAGCTCGCCGTAAGCGCACGGACCCTGCAGCGGCGCCTGTCTGATCAGGGCCATACTTTTCAGGGCCTGGTGGACACCGCGCGCCGCGAACTGGCCCAGCAGCTCTTGCGCGACACCGATTACAGCCTGGCGGAAATCGCCTTCCTGACCGGGTTCTCCGAGCAGAGCGGCTTCACGCGCGCCTTCAAGCGCTGGTCAGGGCAGACCCCGCGCTCCTATCGGATCGGATAGGCGCGAGACCGGTCAGCCGACCGGCCTCGCCCTGGTCCGGCTTAACGCACGTCGACGGGCTCGCCGTTCACTGTAACCTGGGCCTCGATGACCTCGGCGGCGTTGTCGAGCGCTTCCTGCGTGGTGCGCGCTTCGAAGAAGACCGCCTGGCCTTCGCTCAAGACCGGGCCGTAGAGCAACGTGCCGTCGGCGTCGTCTTCCGCCACGATCACATCGGCGCTGGCGAGGATCTGGTCCCAGGTGTCGCGGATCTCCGCCCAGTATTCGCTGGTGGCCTCCATATAGGCGGCCGCCGCGTCGTCGCGGGCCAGATCGGTGCGGATATAGGTGTTGATGCCGTGCTCGCGCACCAGCTCGTATGGGGCGCCGTCGCGCAGGACGACTTTCGAATTGTCCTGCTCGTGGGTCCAGCCCCAGGCCGTGATGGTGTGCCGGTTCACCGCTTCGATGGCGTCGTAGTCATCGCGCGTCGTCGCGTCACGGCGCGGCAGCGGGCGATAGGTCGCTTCCGGCTCCCAGGTCGAAGCGTTGGGGCTGTGCTCCCAGCGGGCGATCCCGGCATAGCGCGGGGAATCATCGACCTGATAGACCGTCTGGGACCAGGCGCCGCGCGCTTCGGCTTCAGACAAGTCCTGCATTTCGAACCGGTTGAAGCCCTGATAGGCCATCAGCCGCTCCGGCTCATAGGTCCAGTCCTGACGCCAGTGCTTGATGACGGTCGGGTTGGCCGGGTTCCCGACCAGCAGCAGATGCTGGAGCACGATGTGCTCGCCCGTGTCCTCAAGGACATAGACCACTTCATTGGCCGGCGTGATCTTGGGCTCCTGCAGCTCATAGCCTTCGGCGATGGGCAGGAATTCGGTAAAGTCGAACGTGACTTCGTACTCGCCCGCCATGGCCAGGATCGCCTCGCGATCGGCCTGGAACTGTTCGGCCTGAGCCATTTCGGTCTGCCCGGCCGTGACAGCGCCGGCGGCGCTTGAAGTGTCCGTCGTGGCGCAGGCGCTCAGCGCCAGAGCGCTGACGCCGGCGGTCAGCAGGGCGAAGATTTGACCCTTCATCGTATCATCCCTTCCGGCCGGAAGCGGCCGGTCCTTCCCTTCGAGTGAACCTGGGTTTCCCGGCGCCGCGGCGCCGGAAAGCCCTTCCTGCATATTGCGAACGATTCCGACTTGCAATCGCATTTATGCTGCGTCAGAACATTACGCAACTGCGAAGCGTTTGCAAGAGGAAGCTACGTCCATGTCCCGTTCTTTCCGTGCCATCCCTGCTCTGGCGGCTGTTCTGACCGGCTCGGCGAGCCTGATCGCCCTGTCGGCCGCCGCCCATGCGGCGACTGAGACCGAGCCCCAGACCGAAGCCAGCGACGTGATCGTCGTCACAGCCACGCGGACCCAGCTGTCCAATTTCGACTATCCGGGACTGACCAGCGCCATCACGCTGGAGGCCCTTGAAGAGAACCGCCCGACCGATCTCGCCCAGCTGCTGGAGGACGTGCCGGGCCTCGAAGTCGCCGGCGGACCGCGCCGCACCGGCCAGACCATCAATCTGCGCGGTTTCGGCCGGGAGAGCGTGACCCTGCTCGTCGACGGCGCGCGTCAGAACTTCGCTTCGGCTCATGACGGCGTGCTTTTCCTGGACCCGTCGTTGCTGGGCCGGGTGGAGACGGTGCGCGGTTCGGCCGCCGCGCTGTACGGATCCGGAGCCTCGGGCGGCGTGGTCGCGTTCGAGACCGTGGAGGCCGACGACCTGCTGGGCGAAGATGAAAGCTGGGGCGCGCGGGCCTCGGCCGGCTATCAATCCGTCAATGAGGAACGCCGCGGCTCGATGGCTGTTTTCGGCGACGCCGGCGCTTTTGAAGGGGTCGCAGCCCTGTCGGTGCGCGAATCCGGCGACATAGCGCTGGGAACAGGGACCGATCTTCCGGCTGAAGATCGCATCACCTCCGGCCTGCTCGGCGGCGAGTGGGACATCACCGACGCGCTGGAGCTGGAAGTCGGCTGGCTATTCTTCCGTAACGACGCGCTGGAGCCTAACAACGGTCAGGGCGGCGCGACCGTGGACGGCCTCAATCCGCTCGTCGAGAAAAACGTAGCCAGCGACAGCTACCGCGCCACAGTCCTGTTCGACCCGGACGCTTCTCTGATCAATCTGGACCTCACCGTCTACCGCAATGAGGGCGAGGTCGATGAAGTCGACCCGTCCATCAACCGCTTCATCGAGCGCGATCTGACGACGACCGGCATCCGGGCGGAGAACCGCGCCGAATTCACCGTGGGCGGCCTGGAGGCCGCTCTGGTAACCGGTGTTGAATGGTATGAAGATGAACAGGTCGGTTTTGACAGCCGGACCGCCAATAATGTTCGCGGCGGCGTTCCCTCAGGCAAGACCGCGTTCACCGGCGCCTGGGCGCAGCTGGAGACGACGCTGGACCTGGGCGCGGCGGGTGAGCTGATCGTGCTGCCCGGCGTGCGCTTCGACCGGTTTGAAAACAGCTCGGACGTCGCCGCCTCCAACGAGGATGAGGCCGTCAGCCCGCGCCTGGCTGCGACCTGGGCGCCCAATGACAGCGTGCGCATGTTCGCCAGCTGGGCCGAAGCCTTCCGCGCCCCGTCCCTGAACGAGCTCTACATCACCGACACGCATTTCTCCCTGCCCCACCCGGTGCTGGGCCCCATGACCTTCATCACCAACGAATTCATCGCCAACCCGAACCTGCGCCCGGAGGAGACCGAAACCTTCGAGATCGGCGCCGGGTTCAATCGGGAAAACCTGCTGGATGAGGGTGACCGGCTGGAGCTGAAAGGCGCCTGGTTCCGCACCGAGGCGGAGGATCTGATCAATCTGCAGGTCGATTTCGCCTTCTCGCCGACCTGCTTCGCCCCGCCCTTCTTCTCGCCGTGCTCGGCGGGCACGAGCTTCTCTGAAAATCTCGACAGCGCCGAGATCGAAGGTTTCGAGGTCGCGGCGGCCTACACCAATGGGCCATGGGAGCTGTCCGGTGCAATCTTCGAAGTCGACGGTGAAGACACGCTCACGGGCGATCCCATCGGCGCGCTTCAGCCGCTCATGGGTCACCTCACCGCGCGCTACACCATCGAACCGGCCCGCCTGACCGTGGGCGGCCGGGTCGGCTTTGCGGGCGAATTCGACAAGACGACCGACCCGGCAGAGGAGCGAGACGGCTACACCGTCATCGACCTCTACGCCGGCTGGCGGCCGTTCGAAAACGAGGACGTGCGCATCGACTTCGCGGTGGAGAACGTGTTCGAGGAGGATTACGAGCGCGTCTTCGCCGGCGTGTCAGAGCCAGGCCGCAGCGTGCGCATCGACGTCACCTGGACCGGGGGCTGGTAGAAGACACCCAGCCATGGCGCGGCCCGGCTCGCCCGGGCCGTCCATCTCGCGTTAAAAGCTAATGAACAGCGCCGCGTCCGGGCGTGCTTCCCCCGCATGACGCGAAGGATGACACTTTCGCCGGCGTCCTAAGCGGCCGCGTCGTCGGACTTGGATCCGCTTTCGCCGTCGGACTTTGTCTCAGCCGCCTTCAGAGCCTCCTCGGCCGCCGCATCGGCGCTGGATTCGCTTTTGCGAGGACGGCCGCGGCGGCGCTTGGGCGCTTCGCTCTCGGCGGCGGGCTGGTCGGAAGAGGCATCGCTCGAGCCGGCTTCGGGATCGACCACCTGCAGCGGATCATCAGACCCGGACTGGGTCTGGTCATCCGACCGCGAACGGCTGCGGCTGCGGCGCGAGCGGCTGCGCCCGCCATCGTCGCTGTCGGACCTTGGTTCAGAGCGGTTCTGGTCGTCGCCGCGATTGTTCTGATCGCCATGATCGTCCTGGGACCGGTTGTCCCCGCCGCGATCGTTTTGTTGATTGTGCTGGTGCTGATCGCCGCCGCCTTGCTGCTGATCATCGCGCTGCCTGGGCTGGTTGGCCTGGACGATGCGCAGATAGTGCTCGGCGTGCTGGTAATAGGCTTCGGCCATCACACGGTCACCTGAGGACGTCGCGTCGCGCGCCAGCTGCATGTATTTGTCATAAATATGCGAGGCCGACCCGCGGACCTTGATGTCCGGGCCGTTGCTCTCGAAATTGCGGTTATTGTTATGCTGAGGCTTCCGCCCCCGGCCGCGTTGACGCTTCATGCTGTCTATAACCTGATCTCTTAGGCGGTCTGTTTTTAATTCCGGCCTTGCGGACGCGTTGCCGTGCGATCCGCCTTGTATCGTGCGCTGCAAGACCGGAGCTGACCGTCTGCGCGCGTGATCTAAAGGGCCGGTTCGTCAGCTGCAGCGGGTCCGCCAAATATTCAGGACAGCCCCGTCCTGATCCGCGCTGCGTGCTCGACGGTCGCACCCTAGACGCATGCGCCTTGCGATTCCAAGCGATTTTTCACGACGCGCCGAACACAAGGCTAGCTGAAGGCCGCGACGAGCGCCCTATCCCGTCCGGCGAGGTCCTGTCGCAGGCTCGCCTCAACGGCGCCTGAAGCGCCGGCGAGCTGTAGCGCGGCCTCCCCCTGATCGTACCCGATTTCGAAGACCGCCAGCCCGCCAGGCGCAAGCAAACGCTTCGCCTCCGCCAGCAGATGCGGATACGGCCCCAGACCGTCCGGCCCGCCGTCCAGCGCCAGGCGCGGCTCGTGATCGCGCACCTCCGGCTCAAGCGCTTCGATGACGGCGCTGGCGACATAGGGCGGATTGGAGAGCACGAGATCAAACCTCCCCTCGATCCCGTCGGCCCAGGACGTCTGCTTGAAGGTCGTGCGCTCAACAAGGCCGGTGCGCTCCGCATTACGCCGTGCGACCGCCAGCGCTGCAGGACTGATGTCCGTGGCCAGCCCCGTGGCGTTCGGAAGCTCGCTCAAGAGCGCCAGAAGAATCGCGCCCGAGCCGGTTCCGATATCAAGAATGCGCAGCGGCGCGGTGCGATCAGACACCGCTTCCAGCGCGGCCTCCACAACCGTCTCCGTATCCGGGCGCGGGGTCAGCACGTCGCATGTGACCTCCAGCTCCAGGGTCCAGAAGCCGACGGTCCCAAGGATGTGAGACAAGGGCTCGCGCGCGGCGCGGCGCGCAATCAGCGCATCGAAGCGCTCGGCCTCGTCGGCAGGCTGGACCTCGTCAAGGCACGTGATGAGCTGGGCCGATGTCAGCGGACCGGCAGCCGCGAGGAGGCGGCGCGCCTCCTCGCGGGCATCCTCAAGTCCGGCGGCGGCGAGCCGTTCAGCGGCGCGGCGCAGGGCCTCGGCCCGGGTCACGGGCTCAGCCCTCCTCCATGGCGGCGAGCTTTTCCGCCTGATCCTCAGACAGAAGCGCGTCGATCACCTCGTCCAGTCCCTCGCCCGCCAGGATCTCGTCCAGCTTGTAGAGGGTCAGGTTGATGCGGTGATCACTGACCCGGCCCTGCGGGAAATTATAGGTGCGGATGCGCTCCGACCGGTCGCCGGAACCGACCTGCCCCTTGCGGTCGGCGGCGCGCGCAGCGTCCTTCTCAGCGCGTTCCTTTTCATGGATGCGCGCCTTGAGCACCTGCATGGCGATGGCGCGATTCTGGTGCTGGGACTTCTCCGAGCTGACCACGACGATACCGGTGGGCAGGTGGGTCATGCGCACGGCGGACTCCGTCTTGTTCACGTGCTGACCGCCCGCGCCGGAGGCGCGCATGGTGTCCACGCGGATATCCTCGTCGCGCAGTTCGATATCCACGTCCTCCGGCTCAGGCAGGACCGCCACGGTCGCCGCGGAGGTGTGAATCCGCCCGCCGCTTTCGGTGACCGGGACGCGCTGGACCCGGTGCACGCCGGATTCAAACTTCAGCTTCCCGAAAACGCCGGCCCCGGAGACGTTGGCGACGATCTCCTTGTAGCCGCCGACCTCGGCCTCGCTCGCCTCGACGACGTCGACCTTCCAGCCCTGCTTGGCGGCGTAGCGCTCATACATGCGGAACAGGTCACCGGCGAACAGCGCGGCCTCGTCCCCGCCCGTACCGGCGCGAATCTCCAGCATGATGGAGGCGTCGTCGTCCTTGTCCTTGGGGATCAGCAAAAGCTGCAGCTCGCGCTCCAGAATTGGGATGCGCTTCTTGAGCTCGGCGCGCTCCTCCTCGGCCAGCGCACTCATCTCCTTGTCCGAGCCGTCCTCGATGATGGCCTCGGCGTCGGCGAGATCGGTCCGCGCGACTTTGAGCTCGCGCGCCTTGGCCGCGACCTCTTTCAGCTCGGAGTGTTCCTTGGACAGCTTGACGATCTCGTCCAGCTCGGCGGCGGAGCCAAGCCGGGCTTCAACCTGGTCGAACCGGTCAATGACCTGATCAAGCTTTGCGTTCTGAATAGCCATGGCGATGAGGTACGCTGCAGCCGCGATTTTGGGAAGGGGTTGGGGCAGGGATGCTTGCTCGACCATTCCCGAGCTGCGCATACTCCAGGCATCCGGATCCTCAAACGCGGCTGGCGACGCATGAGGCGGTTATTGAGTGTGGTTCTTGCGGCTTACCTCGTGTTGCTGGCGGGATGTGCTCGATCCGACGAAGCTGATCTGCGAAGTCAAGTCGAACTGCTGTCCTGCCGACTGTCGCCTGATTGCGGACCCAAAGAGATGCTCGGCATCACCATGTTGCGCATCGCCGAGGACCAATTCGCCAGCGAATACCCTGAAACAAGCCGTTTCGACGCGACAGCACACCAAATCGCGCGGGCAGGCGCCTTTCTAGACTGCTCGCTTGAAGCGATCGAGCATGAGCAACGGCGGCTCATACCGTTCAGAACCGAAGCCGGGCTGGCATGGGCGGGTTCGGGTTCGCCGCCGAGTACACTGCTCCGCCAAGCGAGAGATGGAGATTCTGATGCGCAGTTTGACCTGCTGGTCGGCAGGTTCATCGCGGGTGACCCGGCCGCTGAACGCGAACTACAGACAGCCGCATTGCTCGGCGATCCCGACGCCGCATTTATGATCGCGGGCCAACGCTTCAACGAAGGCGCACTGGAAGTGGCGCTTGAGCTGTACGAAGCCGCTGCCGCCGATGGCCATACCTGGTCGAAAGTCTTTCTCGCGCGCAGGTTCGCCGCTTTCTATCGAGTCGATGACGCCCCGGAGCGCCTTGATCTAGAACTAGACGCAGCGGCAAGCTGCAATCTTCTGGCGGCGGATTTTGTTAGCGTGCGCTTGGCGCGAGGCATCAGCTTACCCTTGGATCGCGGCAGGGCGATAAGCATCGCCGGGCATTGGCCGTCGCTCAATGCGCCGGCCCAATCGCCCTAACCCCGCCCCTCCAGGCTCGCGATGGCGCCCGGATATTCGTGCGCGTTCAGCGCTTCGATCACCGCTTCGGCGCTATCTTCGCAGGCCAGCATGGCGCGGTGGCGCGCCTCCACGAATCCCTCGGCCTGCATGTGATCGAGGAAGGCCAGGAGCTGTTTCCAGTAGCCGTTCACGTTGAGAAGCCCGAGCGGCTTTTCATGACGGCCGAGCTGGGACCAGGTCCACATCTCGAACAGCTCTTCCATGGTGCCCAGCCCCCCGGGAAGCGCGATGAAGCCATCGGCTTCCTCGGCCATCATCATCTTGCGCTCGTGCATGGTGGTCACGATGCGCATGTCGGTGACACGGGGGTGAATGATCTCCTTGCGATCCAGAAATTGCGGAATGACGCCAGTCACGGCGCCGCCAGCTTTCAGGCATGCGTCAGCCAGCACTCCCATCAAACCCACTTGGCCGCCTCCAAAGACCAATCGGATGCCAGATCGGGCGAGCGCCTCGCCAAGTGCGTTCGCAGCCACCTGGTAGGCCGCCTGCCCGCCAAGGCTCGAGCCGCAATACACACACAGGGATCGGATCATCGGCGATTGCTCGGATAGAGGGACAACACTGCGATTGATTATGCATTACCGCATCGTATTGTCAGCGCAGCATCAGGAGCTGAAAGCATGCGAAGCGTCATCGCCGGACTTACCGTGTTTTTCACCATGGCTTACGCCGCGTTCGCCAATCCTGTGATCCTGTCAGAGATCGGCATGCCTCAGGCCCCAGTGTTTCTCGCGACCTGCCTGGTGGCCGGACTTGGCTCGATCATTTGTGGTCTGTACGCTCAATCGCCGACTGCGCTTGCGCCAGGGATGGCGTTCAACGCCTTCCTGGTTCAGTACGCCGCGTCGTCGGGGATGACCTGGTCCGAGCTTCTGGTGGGCGGACTGATCGTCGGCGTCGTGTTCGTTTTGCTAAGCTTCTCCGGCTATCGCCGTGTGATGATCGACGCCATTCCCCGCCCTCTCCAGATCGGCGTGATTGGTGGAATCGGTTCGCTGCTTGCGGCGCTTGGGCTGAACTTGGGACTGGGGTCTGACGCAAGTGCGCTTGCTGTCTGGCCATTCGCGCTGGGTATCGCGATCATCGTATTTATGCACTTTACAATCGGCGGTCTCGCTCGCGCCGCCCAAGCGAAAAGCCAACCGATCGGTGACCTGCTCGACCTGATCTCCAAAACGAGCTTGCTCTCCAGCATCGTGATCGTGTCGCTCGTCCTGCACGCGGTCGGGTCTGTCGACAGTGACGCGGTTGAAACCGGCCAGTGCCTTTATGTTTGGGCTTGCAACGGATCTCCTTCGTTTTTCGCCGCCGCGGAGGGCGCGTTGTCAAATGTCGCCTTGATCCCATTCGTGATTTTCGTGGTCTACATGCTGCTCGCCGATATCGCTGGCACAGCTTATCAGATCCTCCCACCATACGCGGATCGGCGCGATGAAAAGATCAATCGCTCCTTCCAGGTGGACTCTTTGGCGAACATCGCGGCGCCCATTCTTGGCACGTCGCCGACTGTCTACTACGCGGAGAACAACGCTGCGCGAGTGTCCGGGGCCAGCGGCGGTGTCGTCGCTGTTACCGCCGGTATCGGGTTCCTAGCGTTGGCGGCCGTCGGCTTGGTGCTTATCCTCAACGGGTCGACGATCAGCAATTTCATTCCAACACAGGCCATAGGACCGGCCTTGTTCTCCGTCGGAGCGTTCGTCGTCGCCGCGTCGATCACCAATGTGGCGGATTTCAGCTTCTCGCCCGGCCCGACGCCAGCGGACGAAGAGGGCGCGTTCTACGCGCCGGAAACCCAGCTGGCCGCCGCGATCTCGATTATCCTGACTCCCACAGCTGGCCTAGAGTGGGGATTGGCTTCGGGTCTTCTGGCCTACTACGCCTACTTCATTTTTGTGCCTGAAAGTCAGCGCGAGCCGGCGCCGAACCAAGGCGCATTAAACATTTTCGCTGTGTTCGCGCTTATCGCGATCGCGGTGCAGTTCATGCTTTCATCGGGGTGAAGGCCCCTCGCCATATCTGACGAAGGCCAGATACAGCCCGTCGGGTGGGGCGACCGGCCCGCAACGGGTGCGGTCGGCGGCGTCCAGCGCCGCCTTGAAGTCCGCCGGGCTCCACTTGCTCAGACCCACCTCCACCAGCGAGCCGACGATGGAGCGCACCTGTCGATGCAGGAAGCTGATCGCCTCCACCGTCACCTGGATTTCTCCGCCGGGCAGCGCGATGACCGCGGCCTTGTCCAGCGACTTCACCGGTGAGTCCGCCTGACACTGGGCGTCGCGGAAGGTGGTGAAATCATGGGTCCCGATCAGCGTCTGGGCGGCTTCATGCATGGCGTCGTGGTCCAGGGCCTTGGGGATGCGCCAGGCCTTGCCGCGCTCCAGCGCCAGGGGCGCGCGCCTTGCGATGATCCGGTAGACATAGCCGCGCTTCACCGCGGAAAACCGGGCGTGGAAATCGTCGCTGACCCTTTCGGCCTCCAGGACCGCGATCGGGTTAGGTTTGAGGTGATAGTTCAGCGCGTCGCGCACCCTGTCGGCGGGCAGGTCCTTCGCAAGATCGAGATGGGCCGCCATGGCGTAGGCGTGGACCCCGGAATCGGTTCGCCCCGCGCCGTAGAGCTCGCCGGCGTCCGGGTCGAGCTTGCGGGCGGCGTGCTCCAGCGCCGCCTGAACGCTTGGCCCGTTATCCTGGCGCTGCCAGCCTACGAAGGGGCCGCCGTCATATTCGATGGTGAGGTGATAGCGGGGCATGGGGTTTAGGTCACCACCGTTCCCGCCGCCAGCGCGTTGCCGCGCACGAATTCCGCCCCGTCGACCACGCCTTTGCCTTCGCGCTGGACCCGGGTCAGGCGCACCGCGCCCCGCCCACAGGCGATGAGGAGTTCGTCATCCAGCGCCTCGCCAGGCTCGCCGTCGCCGCGTTCGGGCACGGCGAAGTGGACCTTCACGCGGACCGGCTTGTCGCCCGGGATCTCGAAATAGGCGCCGGGAAAGGGCGACAGGCCGCGGATCTGGTCCGCGACTTCACCGGCCGGCTTGGTCCAGTCTATACGCCGGTCGTCAGCGGTGATTTTCTTGGCGTAGGTGACGCCGTCTTCGCTTTGAGGCTGGGCCGTGAGCGATCCCCGCTCCAGCGCGGCCAGCGTGCGCGGCCACAGCAGGGCGCCCGTGGTCATCAGACGATCGTGCAGGCTGCCGGCCGTATCGGTTTCCGCAATGGGCACGATCTCGCTCATCAGGACCGGGCCAGTGTCGAGCCCCTCCTCCATCTGCATGATCTGCACGCCGGTCACCTCGTCGCCGGCCATGATGGCGCGCTGGATCGGCGCAGCGCCCCGCCAGCGGGGCAGAAGCGAGGCGTGAAGATTCAGGCAGCCCAACTCCGGCGCCTCCAGCGCCCGCAGCGGCAGGATCTGGCCATAGGCGACGACACACGCGGCATCCAGATCGAGCGCCTCGAACGCTTCCAGAACCGCCTCATCGCGGAATTTCTCCGGCGTGAAGACCGGCAGGCCGAACTGCTCGGCAAGCTGATGGACGGGCGTCTTCATCTCCGCCTGGCCGCGCCCGCGCCGGCGCGGCGGCTGGGTGTAGACCGCAGCCACCTCATGGCCGGCGCCGACGATCTCGGCCAGGCTCGCGGCGGCGAAATCGGGCGTGCCCATGAAAGCAAGGCGCAAGGTCATGACGGCTCCGGCGAAGGTGTGATGGTCGACGCCCCCGCACCTAGACCGAAGCGGGCCCGATTTGAAGCCTTACGCCGCCTTCAGGCCGGTGATCTCCTCACTCAGGGCCCAGAGCCGCTCGGCTGTCTCGTGATTGCGCACGTGGGCCTGGACGCCGTGAAACGCCCCTTCAGGCGGGTTGGGGGCGGCGATGTTGCAATCCTCGCAATACACCCCGCCGCGATCCTCCAGCAAAGGCGAGGTGGCCGCCCAGAGCGTCGTGGAGGCGCCCTGCTCGGGCGTTTTGAACGCCTCGTTCAGGGTTCCCGCCTCATCCATCCAGCCCATGGCGATCATCTCCTCGCGGTCCATGTCGCGCTGCAGGTCCGTCATGATGCCGCCGGGATGGACCGAATAGGCCTTGAGGCCGCGCGCCTCGAAACGAGTGTTCAGACCCAAAGCGAACAGGGCGTTGGCGCTCTTGGCCCGTCCATAGGCGACCCATTTGTGGTACTCGCCGGCTTCAAAGTTCCAGTCATCCAGTTCCACGTCGCATATGCGATGGGCGAGCGAAGACAGGGCGACCACGCGCGCGCCGGGGCGCTTCAGGAGCAGGTCTGACAGATGCGCGAACAGCGCGAAATGGCCCAGATGGTTCGTGGCGAACTGGCTCTCCCAGCCTTTCGAATTGCGGCGCAAGGGCGTCGCCATGACGCCGGCGTTGTTGATCAGCAGATCAATGCCTTCGCCCGTCAGCGCCCGGATCGCCTTCGCCCCTTCGGCGACAGAGTCCGGCTCGAACAGATCCAGCGTCACGGTCTGCACGTCCAACCCGGCCAGCGCGGCTTCAGCCTTCTCCGGCGAGCGCACCGGCGCGATCACCCGCGCGCCTGCGCCGGACAGCGCCTTGACCGCCTCCAGCCCGATGCCGGCGTATCCGCCCGTAAAGACCACGGTCTTGCCCCCAAGATCCGCCGCCGCGGCGACCTCGGCGGCGGTGGACCGCTTGTGGAACGGGCTGTCGACGGGCGTCTGACGGGGGTCGGTCATGAAGAACTCCTTGGGTGCGGAGCGGGAGCGTCGCGCGGAAACCGGGTCCTGACCACCCCCGTCATGAGGAGGTGCACGACGGCGCGGGAAGTGTGCTAGCGTTTCACCATCGAGGGAGGACGCCCATGCGACTGATCGCGCTGCTGCTTGGACTGGTCTTTTTGACCGCCTGTGAGGCGACCGGCCCGGAACCGGTCGAGCCGGACCCGCCCTATGACGGCCCGGTCGATGTGAACGGCGACCCGATCACGCCGCGCGCCGAAGTCGCGCTGGGCGAGGCATGCGGCGGCATGATGGGGCTGCGCTGTCAGGGCGCGGACACCAACGCGACCTTCTGTAATTACGAGCCCGCCGATATCTGCGGCGCGGCCGACGCCATGGGCCGGTGCACCATCGTGCCCGTGGCCTGTCCGAGGCACATTCGGCCTGTGTGCGGCTGTGACGGCGAAACCTACGCCAATGAATGCCTCGCGCGCGCGGCAGGAACCGGCATCATCGCCCACACTGCCTGCGAAGACCGCGCGGCCCAGAGCGGCTTCATCGGCTCGGTCGAGCCGACCTGGCCGCCGCAGGAGTGATTGGTCGCTTTATCCCGCACTCTGCTGGAACCAGCCCTCGAACATGGGCGCCACATGGTCTGAATAGAAAAGCGCTTCGGGCGTATCCCGGCGCACGGCGGCATTGGCGTTGATATAGGCGGAGAAGGAGTCACTCCTGACGCTCGGCGAGCCGAACGCTGCTTCGAATGCCTCATCCAGGCCATCGACCTCGGACGCGTCGACCAGCACCCAGATATGGGAGAGCCGGCCATCGGCGAACACGAATTCCGAACGGCGCGGCGCGCCGCCATACTCGAACCCATCGCAATCGATCTGCACATGGCTATCCTGGGCCAGGGGAAGGGTTTCCGGATCCAGAACGCGCCGTTCGGCGACTTCGCAAAGGCCTTCAATGGCTGAAGCATTCGCGGCCTCGTCACCGCCAAGCATGACCTGTTCGGGCAAAGCGGTGACGGACAGCAGGGTTGAGAGTGCGGCGATCAGCATGGGAAGCCTCCTTGTTTCCCATTCGATGCCGCTGGCGGGCCGTTCGGATGCAGGCGGCTACAGACGCCCCAGATTGCCCAGGACTCCTGCAGACAGCCGCTAATCCGCCCGCCAGACCACCTCGCCGTCCACGATTGTCATGACCGGGCGGGCCTGGCGCAGCTCCAGATCTGGAACCGTCATCAGGTCGCGGTCAAAGACCGAGAAGTCGGCGATCTTGCCGGCTTCGATCGTGCCCAGCTCGTCCTCGCGGAAGGTGGCGTAGGCCGGCCAGAGCGTGAACAGCTTCAGCGCCGTCTGCCGATCCAGCGCCTGATCGAGATTCCAGCCCTCCCCGGCGAAGCCGTTCAGGTCACGGCGCACCGCGGCGGCGTAGAACTCGATGCGCGCTTCACCACGTTCCACCGGCGCGTCCGAGCCGCCCGCGATGAGGGCGCCGCTCTCGATCAGGGAGCGCCAGGCATAGGCGCCTTCCAGCCTTTGCAGGCCGATGCGGGACGGCGCGAAGTGCAGATCGCCGATGGCGTGGCTGGGCTGCATGGAGGCGATGACGTCCATCTCGCCGAAGCGCGGGATGTCAGCCGGGTTCAGCACCTGGGCGTGCTCCACACGCCAGCGCGGATCCGCCTGGGCCCGCTCGGCTTCGGGCACGGCCTCGAAGCTGGCCTCCGTCCAGTCCAGAAGGCGGCGGTTGCCGGCGTCCCCGATGGCGTGGACAGCGAGCTGAACGCCGTCGGCCAGCGCGGCCCGCATCATCTCGATCGAATTCGGCCGCTCGGCCAGGAACAGGCCGTCATTGCCCGGCGCATCGTCATAAGGCTGCAGAAGCGCCGCCCCGCGCGAGCCCAGCGCGCCGTCCATGTAGAACTTCACGCCCGGCGTGCGCACGCGCTCGCTCAGAGCCTCCGTTCCGACCATGGCGGCGGCCTCGGCGTAGTCTTCCGGATTCACATAGTTCGCGATGCGCACCGGCAGGCGGCCGGCCTCGGCCAGCTCTTCCATGAGCGCGACATCCTCGAACGCCACGCTCATATTGTGCACGCCGGTCCAGCCTGACGCCGCCAGGGTCTCAGCGCCCAGCTCATACAACGCCAGGCGCTCCTCCCGTGTCGGCGAAGGCTGCAGCGCGGCGAACGGCGCCATGGCGATGTCGATCATCATGCCGGTCGCCGCGCCGTCATCGCCGCGCAGGATGGCGCCGCCGGCGGGATCAGGTGTCTCGGCGGTGATCCCGACCGCCTCCATGGCGGCGGTGTTGGCGACCAGGGCGTGGCCGTCGGCGCGCACCAGAACGACCGGGCGTTCAGCGTCCACCGCGTCCAGATCGGCTGCGGTCGGGAAGCGGTTCTCCGGCCAGTGGGTCTCGATCCATCCACGCCCGGTGATGATCGAGGCGGTCGCGTCCTCCGCCGCACCGGCGACGGCGGCCTGCAGCTCGGTGATGGAGCGCACGCCTTCGAGATTCAGATTGCGTTCGCGCTCGCCCACGCCGCGCACATGGGCGTGGCTGTCGGTGAAACCGGGAAACATTGTTGCGCCGTTCAGATCGACCCGCTCCGTGTCGGGCCCGATCAGCGTTTCAGCCTCAACCGCCGCTCCGGCGAACACGATGCGCCCGTCGTCGACCGCGACCAGTTCCACGGTCGGGGTCGCCTCGACGCCGGTGTAGATCGTCCCGCCAGTGAAAACCCGGTCGGCGTAATCCGGCTCTGGCGCAGGCGCCGCCTCCGGCTCTGAGGAACAAGCGGCGAGGGCGACGGCGGCGAGGCTGAACGAAAGACAAGCGAAACGCATGAAGAGTCCCCGAAAATCTGACTGCGGGGAAGCTAGCGGGGTCGCGTGAGCTTGTCATGGGCCGGCGCGTCCGCAAGGACGTCCCGCCCCAAAAGCGCCGCCAAGCTGACAGGTCTCGTCAGTGGCGCAGCCAGGTGATCGGCCGCATTCTCGGATCATCGCAGAGCCAGGGCGGAGCGCGGAGAAGGTCCTCCCCTCCTTCACCCGGCCGCCGCCGACGCTTTTGCGAGCCTGGTCCCGGGCGGGCTGATGGGGACGCCCGAACCCTCCGCGCTCCGGCCGCCCTCCCCTGAGGGCTGGAGCGCGGGGGACTTCGGCCTGGCCTAGCTGAAATACGGCCCGTAGAGGTCCTTGCGCCGGTCGCGGAAGAAGCCCCAGGCGGCGCGGTGGCGGGTCAGGAAGTCCCGATCGAATGTCGCGTCCAGAATTCCGGTTTCGTCCCGGCCGAGCTCGGCCACGACGTCGCCGGCGTGGTCGCAGATGAAGCTGGTCCCGTAGAAGACCTGGCCGTCCTCGTCCCCGGTGCGGTTCGCGGCGCCGATGGGCATGACGTTGGAGACGGCATGACCCTGCATGGCGCGGCGCCAGCGCGCAGCGGTGTCCAGGCTATGGTCGTGGGGTTCAGACCCGATAGCGGTGGGGTAGAGCAGAATCTCCGCGCCCTGGAGCGCCATGGCCCGGGCAGTCTCCGGGAACCACTGGTCCCAGCAGATGCCCACGCCCACGCGGCCATGCGTCGTGTCCCAGACCTTGAAACCGGTGTCGCCGGGGCGGAAGTAGAACTTCTCCATATAGCCCGGCCCATCGGGAATATGGCTCTTGCGGTAGACGCCCAGCGCCCTGCCGCCGTCCAGCATGACCATGGAGTTGTAATATTCCGGTCCGGCCTTCTCGTAGATCGAGACCGGGATCACGATATCCAGCTCTTCCGACAAAGGCTGGAGCGCGGTGACGCAGGGATGCTCCAGCGCCGGGTAGGCATGGGCGAACCAACGTTCCTCCTGGGTCTTGCAGAAATACGGCCCCTGGAAGAGCTCGGAGGGCAGGATGACCTTCGCCCCGCGACCAGCCGCCTCGCGGATCAGGCCTTTGACGGTCTTGATGTTGGCGTCCATGTCCTCGCCGAAGGCGGCTTGCAGGACGGCCATGTGGATCGTGTCGGTCATATCGGTCCTCTATCCGCGCATCCGGGCCAGCGTATCCTGGATAAAGGGGGCGTCGCCGGTTCCATAGCGCAGCTCCACCGCCGTGGGCCAGAGCATGCGGGTGAGCCCCAGATCGGTATTCCACAGCGCCACGAACGCGAAGCCGGTTTCCGGGTCCAGCACGATCTGGGAGCCATAACCGGCGAGCGCGCCGCCATGGGCGATCAGCGTCGTTTCGCCTGCCCAGTCATAGACCCGCCAGCCCAGGCCATACCAGCTCTCGCGCACCCGGTTGATCCGGCGCAGGCTACGGGTTTCCCGCAGGGTTTCGGTGTAGGGACTGAAAGCGGCCTGACGCACCGCCGGGTCGATCCCGTTCTCGGTGTCCAGAAGCGCGCTCGCCCAGGCGATCATGTCATTCAGGCTGACCGACAGGCTGGCCGCCGAGGGCATGGAATCATAGCGCGACTCAGCGGCGCCGAGGCGGCCGAACCGTCCGATATGAGGCCGCGCCCAGCTTGGCGCGGCTTCCAGATGGCCCGCGCCGAAACCGGCGCCGGTCAGGCCGAACGGCTCCAACAAGCGCTCGGCCGCGACCTCTTCAAAGGGCCGCCCCGTGGCCTGGACCACCAGGTCCTCGACAGCCGCGAAGGCGACATTCTGATAGGTGTAGCAATCACCCAGACCGCAAATCAGGCTTACGTCGGCCAGCTGCTCGCGCACGGTCTTAACCGGGCGTCCCGCCTCGATCAGATTGTCATAGGCGTTCGGCGGCAAGCCTGTGCGATGGCTGGCCAGATCGCGCCAGGTCGGCTGGCGGGGACCTTGCAGATCGATGATCTCGCGCGGCGCGGGCAGGTCCAGCTCGATCGTTCCGTCCGCCTCCAGCATGGCCAGGAGCGTGCCAGTGAAGGTCTTGGTCACTGAAGCGGCGCGGAAGAGCGTGTCTTCGGTGATCGGCTCGCCCGATCCGCGCGCGGTCTCCCCGGAGACATGGGTCAGCACGACCTCGCCATTATCGATGATCGCCACCGCCAGTCCCACGCTGCGCGGATGGTCGGCGACGACCTGCAGCTGCTCGCGGAAAGCGGAGATCCAGGGCGGCTCGGCGGCGATGGTGAAGCTCTCTGCTTCCTCCGTGGGCGCTCCGACCTCGACGGGCGCCCCTTCTGCGTCCTGGGCGAAAATCGCGGCGGCGGCGAGCAGGGCTTCGATCATGGCGCGGTCCTCACACGGCGGGCTGGTTGCAGGTCACGCAATGGAACGACCCGCCGCCTGTAAGGATAGCGTTTGACTCGCGCGCGACCACGCGCCGGCCGGGAAACGCGCCCTGCAGCGCCCGCCCGGCGTCTTTGGCCAGGGTGTTATAGCCCGGCATCACAACGGTCTTCGGGCCGACGATCCAGTTCATGTGGGAGGCCGCCGCCGGTCCGCCGTCATGGCCTTCCACAAAGCCCGGCGACGGAATGGTGAGGACCTTTAGGCGGCGGCCCTGCGCATCGGTCGCGCGCTCCAGCTCGCGCCGGATCTGGATCAGGATCTTCGCGTTGGGATCATCCGGACCGCTGGGCGCCTGACAGACCACGACGCCGGGCGCGGCGAAGCGGGCGATATTGTCCACATGGCCGTCGGTATGATCGCCGATCAGGCCCTCTTCCAGCCAGATCACCCGGGTGACGCCGAACAGGGCTTCAGCGCGCGCCTCGAAATCGGCCTCGGTGAAGGCGCGGTTGCGGTTGGCGTTGAGCACGCACTGGCGCGTGGTGATCAGCGTGCCCTGCCCGTCGAACTCCAGCGCCCCGCCCTCGCAGGTGAAATCGGCATGGACGAGATCGGCCCCGGCTTCCTTCGCGATGCGCGCGCCGAGGGTCTGGTCGCCGGCAAGCTCATACTTGCCGCCCCAGCCGTTGAACTTCATGCGCACGGCTGTCAGGCCGCCCTCGCCCGTTACGAAGACCGGCCCGGTGTCACGCGCCCAGACATCGCCATAGGGCTCGCGGATCACCCTGACCTTGCCGGCCATCCGGCGGCGGGCGTCGGCTTCGGCTTCGGCGGTGGCGGCGTAGACGGTGACCGGTGCGCCGGCGGCGCTCAGAAAGGCCGCGAATTCGGCGCGCGCAGGGTCAAGGTCCTCCTCCCACAGGTCGGCTGCAGCCGGCCAGCAGGTATGGATGACCGTTTGAGGTTCGGTTTCGTGAGGGACGCGAAGCATGGGCGTTGTCATGCTCAGCGCCATACCATGGCACCGAGCCCGGCGCATCCGCCCATCGCCGTGACCAAGGCCCTAGAAGATCCCGAGGAACTTCTTCCGCTTCTTTGGCGCTTCGCGCTCGGACCGCTTCGACAGGGCGTCGCCTTCATCAAAGCTGACCGGCGTGTAGGCCCCGGCGGCCTCGCCCTGGCTCGGCGCCGGCTCCGGCGCAGCGCGCAGGCCTGCATCGGACACCTGGGGCGCTTCGAGCCCGGCTGGACGCACCGGCGCGCAGACATCGGCGTCGCACAGCGGCGCGCTCATGAGCCCGGCCACATAGGCCGAGGCCGGGGTTTGCGGGCCGCGATACTCGCCGAGGCCGAGCCGCGTGCGCACCTGATCGCGGAACGCGCCGGCGCGCGTATCGATCGACTGCTTGCGGGCCTCTTCTTCCTGCAGACGGGACAGGTCGGCCGGGCGCGGGGAACGCACGGCGGCGGCGACCTGATCATTGCGGGCGCGCGCAAGCGCCTCGCGGGCCTTTTCGATATTCAGACGGGTCGCATCATGGGTCATGACGGCCTCCTCCCGGAACGCATGTCTTGAGGGGTTCTGTCGCGTTCACGATTTCTTAGCATACCACTCCAGACCCCCGGTGCGCGAGACCATTGCGACGTCGACTTCGCCGCCGACGCCGGTCTGAGCCATATGAAGGTCTGTTTTCAGGATGTTGAGCTCCACAAGGGCCTTTGCGGTCTCAGCCAGCTGCTTCTTGCCCGAGGCGCCCACCACCTTGATGAAAGGATTGATGAACTCCTCCTGGGAAATGGACTGGGCGGCGTGAACGAACTCGCCAGTGAGCTGGGGCAGCGATTCGGCGCGCATCTTCGCGAGCACCGCATCGATCTGCTCCTCAGACAGACCGGCCTCTTTCAGGGCGGCCTCTGCGGCGGCCTCATTGGTGATGAGGTTCAGGGAAATCATCACGTCGAACATGAGCGGATGAACGCCGCGCAGGAAGGCGTGGGTCATCTCGGCCTGAGCAAACGTGCGCAGGAAGGCGTTCGGCCCATCCTCCACGCCCACCTTGGTGGTTTCATCATGGGCGCGCTTCATCACGCCGTCCACCAGGATGGAGGCGTAATAGTGCGTGTAGACCGGGAACACGTCAGCCGACCCGAAGCCGGCGAACACCAGACCGGCATAGGGCTCCAGGAAGGCGGGCTGGGTGGCGATCATGTAGGCGAAGTCGAAGAGCTTGGCGCGCATCGCCTCTTCGCGGCCGAACTCGCCCAGCGCCTCGCCGATCAGGGCATCCAGCATGGCGCCGTAGCGCTCCACGAAGCGGGACCGGTCCAGATCGGCGAACACCTCGAGGCGCTCGCGCTCGGTCCCCAGCTCATCGGCTTTCAGGTGAGCCAGATAGAGGTCCAGCGCCGCCCGGAAAGCCGCTGCATCGTCGTCATACCCGCCGCCGGGATACCCCTTCATCGCCTTGGCATGGCTCAGAACGGTATCGAAGGCGGCGCGCATGAGCGCCTCGAACTCCTCGTTTTCCTCATGCTCGGGGAAAAGCCGGCGGTTGGCGTCCAGAAAGCTGAAGAATGCGCTCGCCGCATCTTCCACCGTCTCGTAATCGGCCTCCCCATGCTCGCGCGTGAAGGCGTGGGCGATATGGGACCAGGACCGGCCCAGCACGTCGCCGCGCGAATACACCATGAGGGCGATGTTCGGCCCCAGCGCCAGGATCTTCTCCGCCTCCAGCGTGACCACCGGCTCCGGCCCGCCGCCATAGGTCACGGCGCTGTCGGCGGCCAGCGCCACCGCCTGGCGGTTCATGATCATCACTTCCGACGTCATCGCCTTCCCCTCGCGATCTGTCCTGTTACAAGGTCGCCGCGTCCACCTGCGCGCCCTGATGTTGCACGGCACGTTAGCGCGGGGGCGGCGTCCTGTTAAGTTAATGGAAACGATTTAGGAGCGGCCTGCGGCATGGGCGACACGCACAACGATCTTCGGTGCTATTTCGGCTTTCGCAGCCCCTATTCCCGGCTGGGCCTACACAAGCTTGCACGGGCCGGTTTCGAGGGCCGGCTGATCGCCTTCACCGGCCCGCCCGAAGACGCCGGCGGCTTCGCCGATCCGGCCGCCAACAAGTACAAGCGGGACTATTACGTCCACGACGTGATCCGCATGACCGCGCGCCTGGGCCTGCCCATCGCCCTGCCTGACCCGTTCGACGTGGACTGGGCTCCGGCCAACCGCGCCTTCCAGGCCGCGAATCGGGACGGCAAGGGTCTCGCCTTCGCGCTCGCCGTCTCCGACGCGCGCTGGGGCGAAGGCAAGGATGTGTCAGACCCGGGCGTGCTGGCCGCCTGCGCCGAAAGCGTCAACTGGACCTTGCCCGACCTCGACGCCCTGAAGGCCGACGCGGACATCAAGGCCCGCTTCAAGGCCGACCGGGACCTGATCCAGTCCGACGGCGTGTTCGGCGTTCCGTTCCTGGTGGAGGGTGATCAGAAATACTGGGGTCAGGACCGGTTCGATGTGTGGCTGGAGGGGCGGGGTTAGTCTCCGCTGCAAGTCATGAAATCCCGGCCAAGCCGCTCAGGCGGCGCCGAGCCGGGAATTCATGAAGCTGGATACGGCTACTCTTCCCCCAACCGCTCATCAAAGAACCCGAAAATCGTCGTCCACAGATGGACCTGCAGGGGCGGCGGGCGCACGCCGTGGCGCTGGCCGGGATAGGTCATGAGCTCGAAGTCGGCGTTGCGTTCCTGAAGCTCGGCCATGAGGCGGGTGGTGTGGTCGAAGGTGACGTTGTCGTCGGCCATGCCGTGGATCAAAAGGGTCGGCGTCTCGTAGCCGTCCAGATGGGCGAAGGCGGAGCCCTGCTCGTAGCCGTCCGGATTGGCCTCAGGCGTATCCATGTAGCGTTCGGTGTAGTGGGTGTCGTAGAGGGCCCAGTCGGTGACCGGTGCGCCGGCCACCGCCGCGTCGAAGGCGCCGGGCGCCTGCAGCGTGGTCATGAGCGTCATGTAGCCGCCATAGGACCAGCCCCACAGCCCGATGCGGTCTGCATCGACGAAGTCCTGGGCTTCCAGGAAGGCCAGCCCCTCCAGCTGGTCAGCAACTTCGGGAATGCCCATCTGATCGTGGATTACAGCTTCAAACCCATGGCCCCGGTTCCAGCTGCCGCGATTGTCCAGCTTGAACAGGACATAGCCCCGGTCGGCGAAAAGCTGCTCGCGCGGGCTGGTCCAGCCTTTCGTGACGGTCTGCACATGGGGCCCGCCATAAACCTGGACGATGGCCGGACAGGGAGTTTCCGCCGTGCAGTGCTCGGGCCGGAGCATCTCCCAGTAAAGCTCGGTCTGCCCGTCGGCGGCGGTCAGGGTGCCAAACTCCGGCGTCAGGTGGCTGTCCAGATGGGGGAAATAGGGATGGTCCTCGTTGAGCGCGTTCTCCTCGATCCAGGCGATGCGCTCGCCGTCGATGGCGTAGAGCCCTGTCTGGGACGGGGTGTCGGGATCGGAATAGGTTCCGATGAAGGCCGAGCCGCCCTGCCCCAGCCCGGCCGACCACCAGCCTTCGCCAGAGGTGATCTGGACCGGATCGGCGCCGCTCATGGGAACAGCGTAGAGATGACGCTGGAGCGGATCGTCCACCCAGCCCTCAAAATACACCGTCTGGCCATCTTCGGAGAGCCCGGTGATCTGATCGACCACCCAGTCCCCGCTGGTCAGCGCCCTCGCCGCGCCGTCCGGGCTGACGCGGTAGATATGCCGGAATCCGGTCCGCTCGCTGGTCCACAGGAAGCCGCCATCCTCCAGCGCGCGGAAATCATAAGTCAGGTTGATCCAGGTCGGCGCGGTTTCGGTCAGGACGATGTCGCTCGTCCCGCTGACCGGATCAGCGGCCAGGACGTCCAGCACGGTCTGCTCGCGGTTCTGGCGCTGGACATAGACGGTCTGGCTGTCGGCGCTCCAGTTCACCCGCGCGAGATAGATATCCGCCTCCTCGCCCAGATCGATCTGGGTCCGCTCACCGGTTTCCACGTCGATGACGTGCAGCTCGATCAGCGCATTGGGCGTGCCTGCGCGCGGATAGCGCTGGTCGGTCACGGTGACCCCGTCGGCGTTGATGCCGAAGCGCGGCACGATCTCCACCGGCGTCTCGTCAATGCGCGTCAGGGCGATCTTCGAGCCGTCCGGGCTCCACCAGTATCCGGTGTAACGGCGCATTTCTTCCTGGGCGACGAACTCGGCGACGCCCCAGCTAACCGGGCCGGAGCCCTCAGTCGTAAGGGCGCGCTCGTCGCCCGTCTCCAGGTCATAGACCCACAGATTTTGATCGCGGATGAAGGAGACATGGGCGCCGTCCGGGCTGACCTTGAAATCGGTCTCGAACGCTTCGGTCTCCAGAAGGCGTTCAGCCTCGCCGGTCTCCACATCGATGTAGAACACGTCCCCGGCCAGCGGCGCCAGGATCGCCTGCCCGCTTTCGTCCCATTGATAGGTCACGATACCGGACGAGGAGATGCGCGCGCGCTCGCGGAACTGGATTTCCTCCTCGGACAATTCGCCCTCGTCCGCGACCAGAACGCGGGAGTCCACCAGCCGGTAGGTCCGCCCGTCGGCCACATCCATGGCCCACAGATCGAGCACCGTGCGGTCCTCCTCCTTCGGCCGCAGGAAGGAGACGCGGCTTCCGTCTGGAGAGAACTGCAAGGAGCGCGGGGACGCGCCGGAAAGCGACGGCGAGGCGAACAGGCGCTCGATGGTGATGTCCGCTGCGCGGCGGCGCTCCTCGGCCTCGCGCGCCTGGGCGGCGGCCTCGGCGCGTTCAGCCGCCGTGGGCGCGGGCTGGGCGCAGGCGGACAGGGCGAGGATTGATGTGAGAACAGCAGACGTGGCGAAGCGCATGGAGACCCTCAAAGTGTGATTTCGCCGGAGAGTAGCCGTGGAGCGCTCAGAGGCAACGGCCGTCATCGCCCGATTGCGCCCCATCCCAGCTCTCCGCTATACGCATCGGCCATATCTCCCCCTCCCAGCACCTTGAGGAGCTCCGCGCCGATGGCCGCGTATCAATACGTCTACCACATGGACAATCTGGCGAAGACCTATCCGGGCGGAAAGCCGGTCTTCACCGGCATTTCGCTGCACTTCCTGCCCGACGCCAAGATCGGCGTCGTCGGCGTTAACGGCGCGGGTAAATCCACCCTGCTGAAGATCATGGCCGGCAAGGACACCGACTTCTCCGGCGAGGCGTGGGCGGAGAAGGGCGTGCGCGTGGGCTATCTGCCCCAGGAGCCTCAGCTCGATGAGTCCAAGACCGTCTGGGAAAACGTCATCGAGGGCTCCGAAGACAAGCAGATCTACGACTCATACAACGCCATCGCCATGAAGCTGGCGGAAGACTATTCCGACGAACTCATGGAGGAGATGAACGCGCTGCAGGAGCAGGTCGACGCGCGCGATGCGTGGGACATCGACGCCAAGATCGAAATGGCGATGGACGCCCTGCGCTGCCCGCCGGCCGATGCCGACGTGACGAACCTCTCCGGCGGCGAGCGCCGCCGCGTGGCGATCTGCCAGCTGCTCCTGTCCAAGCCGCACATGCTGCTGCTGGACGAACCGACCAACCACCTGGATGCGGAAAGCGTCGCCTGGCTGCAGAACCACCTGGAGAATTATGACGGCGCGGTCCTGATCGTGACCCACGACCGCTATTTCCTCGATAGCATCACCACCTGGACGCTGGAGCTCGATCGCGGCAAGGGCGTGCCTTACCAGGGCGGCTATTCCAGCTGGCTGGAGCAGAAGCAGAAGCGCCTGGCCCAGGAAGCCCGCGAGGAAAGCGCCAAGCAACGCGCCCTCGCCAAGGAACTTGAATGGATCCGCTCCTCGCCCAAGGCCCGCCAGGCCAAGTCCAAGGCCCGGATCAACGCCTACGAGGAGAAGCGTGACGCGGCCGATCGCGAGAAGATCAACACCGCCGTCATCAACATTCCGCCGGGCCCGCGCCTGGGCGGCAATGTGGTCCATTTCGACCATGTCTCGAAGGGCTTCGGCGACAAGCTGCTGATCCGCGATCTGGACTTCAAGCTGCCGCCGGGCGGCGTGGTCGGCGTCATCGGCCCCAACGGCGCGGGCAAGACCACCCTGTTCAAGATGATCGTCGGCGAGGAGCAGCCCGATGAGGGTTCGGTCACGCTGGGTGAAACTGTCAAGCTCGGCTACGTCAATCAGAGCCGGGACGCGCTGGACGCCTCCAAGACCGTCTGGGAGGAGATTTCGGGCGGCCACGACATGATCGATCTGGGCGGGCGCGAAGTGCCGAGCCGGGCCTATGTGGGCGCGTTCAACTTCAAGGGCGGCGACCAGCAGAAAAAGGTCGGCCTGCTCTCCGGCGGTGAGCGCAACCGCGTGCACCTGGCCAAGATGCTCAAGGAGGGCGGCAACCTGCTCCTCCTCGACGAACCGACCAACGATCTGGACGTGGAGACCCTGTCGGCGCTGGAAAGCGCGCTGGAGGACTTCCCGGGCTGCGCCGTGGTCATCTCCCACGACCGCTTCTTCCTGGACCGCATCGCCACCCACATCCTCGCCTTTGAAGGCGACAGCCATGTGGAATGGTTCGAGGGCAGCTTCACCGACTATCTGGCCGACAAGAAGCGCCGCCTGGGCGATGACGCACTCGTCCCGAAGCGCGTGAAGTTCCAGAAGTTCGAGCGGTAGGATCTGGCAGCGGTTAGCATTCCCGGGTCCGCTGTGCGGACCCGGGATTATTACACATCACCGGTTGCGGGAGAGGCTGTTCATCAGATCCGACAATTGCTGGTCCTCTGCTCCCTGCAGCGGAATATCAGGCCTTATCGGCGCTCGCCCGGTTTCGCCGGAAGCGCGCGTGAATACATAGATCGGACTAAGCGCTGTCAGTCCCGAGTTCGGCAATATGAACGCCTGAACCTGTCCGGATTGATTGGCCGCACCTTCTGTCGGCGTGCCCGCAATTCGCGCAACATCGAAGTCCTGCGCTGTCGCTGCAAAGACGATCGCCTGCGAGTAGGTGTTGGGACCGACCAGAATGAACACATCCCCATCGAACCTGTGCTCCAGAGTCTCAACCGGCTGCACCCATTGGGCGAAGGGTGTAGCGATGACCTGGCCGAGTTGGGAACCGGGAACCAGCGCCTGATTTTCCGGCGTAATCCGGGCGGTGACGGCGCTTATAGGCGTATAGCGTTCGCCGGTCAGATAGCTCATCAACGTGTCTGACAGGGCGCGCGACCCGCCGCCATTGTGACGCAAGTCAATCACGACGGCATAAGGCTGACGGGCCGCGATCTCATCAAACGCATGTGCAGTGAAAGTAGCGAAGTCTTCTTCAAGCGCGCCGTCAAATGTGTTAATTTTCAACACAGCGACATCAGCCCGCCAGTCCAGAGCGAATACGGGACCGGACTGGCCCGCCTGATCGAGCTCGGGATCCAGCGTCAGTCTGCGGACCGATCCGCTCTCGTCGCGCAAGCTTACAACATAACTGTCTGAGCCGCCTGTCAGCGCCCAAAGCGCACCAGAAAAGCGCAGGCTGAGAACACGGCGGCGCAGGGCGTCGCTTTCGCCACGCATGCGAGGCAACAACGCTGACAGTATTTGATCAACCTGCACGCCGTTGATCTCGACGATCTGGGCCCCGGGGTCGACACGAGAGTGGCGCGACAGCCCCGCCGCCACGAACAGGCCTTCTTCACGCACCTCGACGGGAAGAGGAAAAGCCTCGCCGCCGTCCAGACGCCAAGCTTCAAATGCACCTTCAGGATACCGCAGTCCGGCATGGGCGTCGTTGAGCATCGGGTTCAATACCGAAAGCGAAAGCCAGGCAAGGCGCTGATCATAGACACCATCCAGGCTCTCACAGACTGCTGCGGCCTCGACCCTGAACGCCTCTGGGTCCGCCGACCATGAAAGATCGGGATGAGTTGAAAGCGTCCAGCCCACCCAGGCTTCCAGATCGTCACACAGCGCCTGCGGCGTCAGGCGCGCGTCATCTGCCGACGCCGTGGGCGCTATGGAGCAACATGATACCAGCAGGCAGAGCGGCGCGATCCATGTCTTGAAGGAGAGCATCGTATCGACCATCCTTGTTATGTTACTTGTTACGTTACCAGTGACATAAATTGGGAGATCGCGCAATGGATCAGGAAAGCGGGCTTTCCGCCTTCGCGCCGGCATTTCTGGGGCTCGCCAGCAATCTCCTGGTGGATCGGATTGTCGTGGAAGGCGCGACATACGCCCGGCGCACGGGCGTGTCGGCTCCGGTCAGGGCGATGTCGTCGCTCATGCTGCTGGATCAGGGCGCAATGACTGTGACAGAACTCGCCGCTGCGCTGGGAATGACGCATGCAGGAGCGATCAAGGCGTCCCGTCAGCTCATTGATGCCGGCCTGGTCGAGCGCATGGCTGATCCAGGCGACCGTCGGCGGAAACCTCTAGGCCTCACTCGGGAGGGCCGGAAGTCGGCCGCAGAGGCGCGCCGCTTCATTGAGCTCGCAAGACACGCCTATGTAGCGCTTTTTGAGGAAATAGGCGTCGATCTGTATTCCGCAATCCAAGCCATGAACGCAGCGCTGGACCGGCAGGGCTTCGATCAACGCCTGGCCGAAGCGGCTGCGCAAATCGCGCGGACGACGCCTCAGGCATAACTTACCGCACTCAGGCCATTGACGACTTGCCCGGCAGATCGGCTCTACCGCCTCAGCAACGCCGCGCAGATCGCCTCCAGCCCGGCTTGATCGTCCGCGTCGAAGGCGCCGACCTGCTCGGAGTCGATGTCCAGCACGGCGGCGAGCTTTCCATCAGCATTGAAGACCGGAACCACGATCTCCGACTGGGAGCGGGCGTCGCAGGCGATGTGACCGGGGAAGGCGTGGACGTCCTCGACGAGCTGGGTCTCGCCCGACGCCGCAGCCGCGCCGCACACGCCCTTGCCGAAGGGGATGCGCAGGCAGCCGAGCGAGCCCTGATAGGGGCCGACCACCAGCTCGTCCGGCTTGTCGGGGTCGACCACGTAGAAGCCGGTCCAGAAAAAGCGCGGCGCGAAATTCTGCACCAGGATGCAGGCGGCCGTGGCGTAGCGGGCCGTGGCGCTCGGCTCGCCCTCGATGACGGCGCTGATCTCTTTCAGAACCCTTGCATAGGCCTGCGACTTGGTCTCGCCGGGAACGGGGGCGGACTGGGGCTCGGCCATGGCGGATCTCCTTGAACGGCGGGACTTCAGCGGTAATATCCCAAACGTAATTGTATAACGATCCCGTGCGATGTCCGCCGGGCCGAATGGAGCTGATATGTCCCCGCACCTGTCCCTGTCCACCGCCGCTGCTGTTCTGTTGATCGCCGCCTGCGCCCCCGCCGCCCAGGACGGCCAGCCTGACGACGCCCAGACCGTCACGGAACAGAGCACCGAGCAGACCGCAGAACAGACCGCCGGAACCGCCGCGCCGTCAGAGCAGACCAACCCGCTGCTGGCGGCCTGGGACACGCCGCTGGGCGCCCCGCCCTTCGGCGAGATCGAGCCGGCGCACTTCATCCCGGCCTTCGAAGCGGCCATGGCCAGCCACAACGCAGAGATCGAGGCCATCGCGTCCAACGACGCCGCGCCGACCTTCCAGAATACGCTGCTGGCCATGGAGACCTCCGGCGCGGACCTTGGCCGCATCCGGCGGGTGTTCGGCAATCTGACCAGCTCGGCCAGCAATGACGAACTGCGCGCCATCCAGCGCGAAATGAGCCCGCGCCTGGCCGCCCACACCGCCGCGATCAATCTCAACGAAGACCTCTTCGCGCGGGTCGATGCGCTGTTCCAGCAGCGCGAGGCGCTCAACCTGACCGCCCAGCAGCAGCGCCTTCTGGAGACCACCCATCAGGACTTCGTGCGCGCCGGCGCCCAGCTGGAGGGCGAGGATCGCGCCCGCTTCGCCGAGATCCGGTCCCGCCTGGCCGGCCTCTACACCCAGTTCTCCCAGAATGAGCAGGGCGACCGGGAAGCCTGGACTCTGGCGCTGGACGCCGAGGACCTGGAAGGACTGCCGGGCTATGTGGTGTCGGCGGCGGCCGGCGCGGCGGCGGACCGGGACATGGACGGCCATGTGGTCACGCTGGCGCGCTCCAGCGTCGAGCCCTTCCTGCAGACCTCTCCGGACCGGGCGCTGCGCGAGGAAGCCTGGCGCGCCTGGATGAGCCGGGGTGACAACGACAACGCCAACAATAACCACGACACGATCCGCGAGATCCTCGCCCTGCGCCTGGAGCAGGCCAATCTGCTGGGCTACGAGACGTTCGCCCACTACCGCACCGGCGGAACCATGGCGGGAACGCCCGAAGCGGCCATCGGCCTGATGGAGCAGGTCTGGTGGCCCGCGCGCGACCGAGCCCTGGAGGAGCAGGCCGACATCGAGGCGCGCATCGCCGCAGCCGGTCTGGACCACGAGGTCATGCCCTGGGACTGGCGCTACTATACCGAGCAGGTCCGCGCCGAGCGCTACGACCTCGATCCGTCCGAGGTGAAGGCCTATCTCCAGCTCGACAACATGATCGAGGCCCAGTTCTATGTCGCCGAGCGCCTGTTCGGTGTGCGCTTCACCGAGCGCTTCGACATTCCCACCTATCACCCCGACGTGCGCGTGTGGGAGATGACCGGCGCCGACGGCGAGGTGGCGGGGCTGTTCTATGGCGATTACTTCGCCCGGCCCGGCAAGCGCGGCGGCGCCTGGATGTCCAGCTTCCGCGTCCAGGACGGCGTGAACGGGGACATCCCGATCATCGTGAACAACTGCAATTACAACAAGCCGGCCGAAGGCGAGCCCGCGCTCCTGTCCTTCACCGACGCCAGCACGCTGTTCCACGAGTTCGGCCACGCCCTGCACGGCCTTCTGTCGGACACCGAGTTCCCCAGCCTTGCGGGCACGTCGGTGGACCGCGACTTCGTGGAGTTCCCCGCCCAGATCTATGAGCACTGGCTGGAGCAGCCTGAAGTGCTGGAGCGCTTCGCTCTGCACCATGAGAGCGGCGAGCCCATGCCGATGGAGCTGCTGGAGCGGGTGCTGGAAGCCCAGACCTTTAATGAAGGCTTCGCCACCGTGGAGTTCCTGAACTCCGGCTTCGTGGACATGGCCTATCACCTCAACACGAACCCGGGCGAGATCGACATCGCGACCTTCGAGCAGGACGTGCTGGCCAGCCGCGACAATCTGGAGGCCATCCCCATGCGTCACCGCTCGCCGCACTTCCTGCACACTTTTGCGGGCGAGGGGTATTCCTCGGGCTATTACAGCTATCTGTGGGCTGGCGTGCTGGACAATGACGGCTTCGCCGCCTTCGAAGAGGCCGGAAACATCTTCGATCCGGAGCTGGCGCAGAAGCTATTGGACAGCGTGTTCTCCGCCGGGGATTCCATCCCGGCCATGGACGCCTATGTTGGCTTCCGCGGCCGTGAGCCGGAAGTCGAGGCGCTCCTGCGCAACCGCGGCTTCATCGAGGCTGAAGGGTAAGTCTCTCCGTTCCGTGATCGCGGCTCACGGGCCTGCGATGGGATGTGTAATGCGCCGGGCGTGGAGCCGAGGCATAGCCTTGTCCTGCGCCCGGCGTTTTTGTGTCGGGCCCTTCGAACAAGGACCTGACGCCATGAAACTCACCCTCCTGGCCCTGGCCGCCGCGCTGAGCGTGACGGGCGCGACCGCCCTGCCCGCCGCCGCACAGGCCGCCGATGACCTCATCTATACCGGCCTGTTCTCCAACACCGCCGTGGGCGGATACGACACCGTCTCCTACCACACCGCCGGCGAGCCCGTGCGGGGGTCGCGCGACTTCACCACCGAGTGGAACGGCGCCACCTGGCGCTTTGCGAGCCAGGACAATCTCGAGCTCTTCCTCGCCGACCCTGAGGCCTACGCGCCGCAATATGGCGGCTACTGCGCCTGGGCCATGGCTGAAGGCTATACGGCCAAGGGGGACCCCAACTTCTGGGCCATCGTGGACGGCCGGCTGTACCTGAACTTCAATCAGGAGATTCAGGACCGGTGGGAGACAGACATTCCCGGCTTCATCTCGGCGGCGGACGCCAACTATCCCGCCATCCTGAACGACTGACCTGGCCGGAGATCGGACCTGACCATGATCGACAAGATCCGCCTCGCCGCGGCCTACGCCGCCGGCGCCTTCACCGCCGCCATCTTCCTGGATTCGCTGCGCTTCAAGTTCACCGGCCATCCAACGCCGGAGCATATCTTCACAACGCTCGCCGACTGGTCGGGGATCGGCCTGTTCTACCCGGCCGGTCCCTGGATCATCGGGCTCGCCGAGCTGGCCTCCGCCCTGCTGATCCTGATCCTGCCTCTGGCTGCGCGCTTCATGGGTCTGGGCCGGCTTTCAGCGCTTTCACAGAGCGCGGGCGCCCTGATCGGCCTTGGCGTCATGACCGGCGCGATCGGGTTTCACCTGTTCACGCCGCTCGGGATCGAAACGCCTGTTGAGTGGGAGAATGGCGAGATCCTGGCGTCGAGCCCGGCCCTGTTCATCGCCGCCTGCGTTACCTGGGGATGCTGCGCGCTGATCCTGGTTCTGCGCGGCCGTGACGCGCTCGCCGCCGTCAAAGGCCCCTGATGAGCCTCGGCGAAACCGGACATAGGCGCGCAGGCGCAGCCCTACGGTTGATCGGCGCGGCTCAGCATGCTCGGCTGTCGGGCCTGTACGCGTCGATCCCGGCGCGGCCCGACTGACTGAACCGAAGAGGAACCGCCATGCCGAGCCATGCCGAAGTCGCCGCCAAACTGCTGCGTGACGCCGCTGGATTTTTCCAGACCGTCGGGGAGCAGAACCCGTCCCTGAAAGCGCAGATGGACGAGAACGCCAACGTCTTCACCCAGGTCGCAGGCCTGGTTGAGTCCGATCCGACCGGCGAGCTTCAGACCGGAGAAGCGCCCGCCGGCGGGGACGACAGCGGCGGCGGCGCAGCCTGACCGCCCCGGGCATCGCTGAAAAGCAAACCGCCCCCGCCGGGCTCCGGCGGGGGCGGTTCTTTTTGAGCCTGACGGCCAGCCGACCCTAGAGGTCAGCCGCCCGGATCAGGGCGCGCAGGTGGGCGCGGTGCGCCCGGGCCTCACGCGAGCCCATCAGGTCCGGGATCCATTCAGCGCCCAGCCAGCCCTTCACATCATTGATGGAAGCCAGCGCGGCGGAGCGGGCCACCGGCGGATAGCTGCCGGTGTCGCCGACGATCCCGATGAGAGCCTGCAGGTAGGCCACCTGCAGGTTCTGGCGGTAGGTGTTCGGCTCGCCGCGGATGTCGTCCTCGAACATGATGGCGGTCAGATCGCCCATGTATTCGGCCACCGGATAGTCCCCGCCATAACGCGCGGTGTCGGTCATGCGATCGAGCACGTTGGGGTGGGTCAGGTGAGCCAGGATCGCCTGCTGCTGGGCGAACGCCCGGGCGTGCAGGCCGGGATCCTCGTCATTGCCGAAGTGATTGAACAGACGGCGCTGACGCTGCAGCTGATCGGCATAGGCCTCTTCGATGGTGAAGGCGTCGGCGCCGAACACGGCCTGCTCCAGCACGGCCAGAGCCTGCTCCTGCTTTTCACGGGGAACCGGGATGAACGGCGTCTGGGCGCCCTCCTGGCCGACTTCCGCGCGGTTGTTGTAGATCCCGCCGATATGGCGCGAGGCCACATTCGCCGCGCCGAAGCGCTGGCCGGACAGGATCAGGTAGCTGGTGAGCAGCGGTTGGTAGCTCTCACCCTCCCGGACGAAACGCTCCGGCAGGGTTTCGAGCGACTCGTTGATCAGCGCGACACGTCCTTCCGCCCAGCTCACCGGATCGGAAGACAGGTCGTTGATCATCACGCGCGGGTCAATGTGACGGCCCGGCGTCCGCAGATCGTCGGCGTCATTGCCGAGGAAGTGCTGGGTCTCGGTCGACCGGGCCAGGATCGCCGGCAGCGCGTCCTCTTCCGGCGTGTAGCCATACTGGATCGCCCAGATGTCATACGGCCCGGGAACTTCCTGGGAGTACTGGACTTCCTCGGTCAGGTCCGCCGGCAGGTTGATCGCCGGATAGTCCATGATCGAGTTGGTCACGGTCTCGCCCGAGGCCAGATCGTCAAGGCTGACGCCCGAGCTTGCGCCCATATTGTGCATCAGGCCCAGCGTGTGGCCGATCTCGTGGATGATCAGATAGTGCAGCGACTGGCGCACGATCTCGCTCTGCGCATCTTCCGTGGCGCCGGCGGCCTGCATCATGGCGAGCGCGCCCTGCGTCTCCATCTGCAGGTGCTCGGCGAAGTTACACATGGCGCCGTGCTCGTGCTCGAGCGGGAAGGCGGCTTCGCCGGTCATCTCCTCCAGCATGTCGGCGGGCAGCCACGGGGACAGGCCGGCGACGTCGAACAGCTCGGTGTAGCGGATGCGGTTCGTCAGGAAGACGTATTCCAGCATGATGTCCGCGCCGATGATCTCGCCGGTGCGGGGGTTGGTGAAGCTGGGGCCATATCCACCAAAGGGTGGCGTGGGCGAAGACGTCCAGCGCAGCACGTTGTAGCGGATGTCGCCCGCATCCCAGTCCGCATCGTCGGGCTGCTGGCGCACTTCAATCGCGTTGGAGAAGCCCGCGGCCTCGAACGCGATGTTCCAGGTCAGCGCGGCTTCACGGATGGTGTCGCGATACTCGACCGGCGTGGTGTTCTCGATCCACCACACGATGGGTTCGACCGGATCGGAAACCTCTGCGTCCGGATCCTGCTTGACCAGGCGCCAGCGCTCGATCAGGTCGTCGTAAGGGGTGACGGACGGATCGGTCAGATTGGTGATCTGCTGGCCGAAATAGCCCACGCGGAAATCGTCCGCGCGCGGCGTGTAGCCGTCATCGGGCATCTGCACGAAGGTATGCTGGACCTGCACCGCGACGGCGCGCGCGTCCGTGATTTCCGGGCCGCCGAAATTGCGCGGCGTGCCGTTATGGAAGACATACTCAACCAGGAAGTCGGTATTTTCCGGATAGGCGCGCATGTCCACGACACGCGTCATGCTTGATTCCAGCCGGCCCATGTTGAACGCGGCCGCCGCAGCCGGCCCCTGAGGACCGGTTGGCTTGATCTGGTGCAGATCCTCACCGGTCAGCACCGAGCCGATCTCGATCAGATAACGATCGTCGTTCTCGCCCTCGCCTTCGGTCTCCGCCTCAATGGACAGGCTCGCCAGAGGGGCCCGGGTGATGTTGGCGTCAGAGGCGCGCGACAGGGCGTTGTCTTCATCGAAGGAGAAGCTGGTGTTCTCCTCGGCGATCTCGATGTCGCCATAGCGCTTGTTGAAGGTCAGGACCGTGTTGGACTCGCGGAACTGGCCGCGGAACAGGCCGACGCGCGGCGCGCCGTTTTCGGCGTAGGTGAAGTAGATGAACTCCTCACCCAGCTGATCCTCGCGGATCTCCATGTAGAGATCGCCGTCCTCAGGATCGCGATAGAGGGTGAACAGCCCCTCCATGACCTCGAAGTCTTCAACAAAGCTCTCGATGGAATTGTCGTCTTCGTCGTCCTCGTCGTCTTCCTGCGCCAGCGCAGGCGCGCTGACGAAGGTCGCGGCGAGCGCGGCGGCCAACCACCGGCTGGTGTATCGCACCATGGAAATCTCCCCTCCCAGGTTCAAGACGCAGAAACTAGGCCCTAACAGCCCGATGGGCCAACCTTCAGCGGGTTAAGAATTGGATAGAATTGAAGCCTGATGCAGGAATTCCACAGCTGCAAGCCCTGCGGGGACTCGCCGGGCGCGGATTACGTTCCTATTATGTTCTACTCATGGCCGACCCGGACAGCCCCCTTCGCGAAGCCCTCGCCTATGCGCTCTGGCGCTCACCCTGGCGCACCCGCCTGGGCGGACTGGATGCGTGCCGCCTCGCTGCGAACGATATGGTGCGCCACCTCAGGCGCGCAGGGTACGACGTCCGGCCCGGCGAGCCGCTTCAGCCCCATGGCGGTCTCGCGCGCGGCGCGCCTGAGGCCAGGGACGGCCCTGACGAGCCTTGAGCGCTGAGACCGCGGCCTTTCCATTGAAGGGCGTTCAGCCTATACGGCGCGGCTGGATCGAAACGCATCAAGAGAGATCGCGCCATGGGCTTCAAATGCGGCATTGTCGGCCTGCCGAACGTGGGAAAATCCACCCTGTTCAACGCGCTCACCCAGACCGCCGCAGCCCAGGCGGCGAACTATCCCTTCTGCACGATCGAGCCCAATGTGGGCGAGGTGGCGGTCCCTGAGCCGCGCCTTTCAAAGCTCGCCGAAATCGCCAAATCCGCCAACGTGATCCCGGCGCGCATGAACTTTGTCGACATCGCCGGTCTGGTGAAAGGCGCCAGTCAGGGCGAGGGTCTGGGCAACCAGTTCCTGGCCAATATCCGCGAGACCGACGCCGTCATCTACGTGCTGCGCTGTTTCGAGGACGGCGACGTCACCCACGTGGCCGGCAAGGTCGATCCGCTGGCGGACTATGAAACCGTCGAGACCGAGCTGATGCTGGCCGACATGGACAGCCTGGAGAAGCGCCGGGTCACCATGGAGAAAAAGGCCAAGACCGGCGACAAGGACGCCAAGGCCCAGCTGGTCCTCGTCGATCTGGCGCTCGCCGAGCTGCGCGAGGGCCGTCCGGCGCGCAAGGCCGACGTGCCCGCTGATCAGACCCGCGAATGGAAGATGCTCCAGCTGCTGACCTCCAAGCCGGTTCTGTTCGTGGCCAATGTGGACGAAGACTCAGCAGCGACCGGCAATGACTATTCCCGCCAGGTCGAGGCGCGCGCCGCTGAAGAAGGCGCGGCCTGCGTCGTCATCTCCGCCAAGATCGAGGCCGAGCTGGCCCTGCTGGAGCCGGAGGAACGCACTGAGTATCTGGCCGAGCTGGGGCTTGAGGAGCCGGGCCTCAATCGCCTGATCCATACCGGCTACGCCCTTCTGGACCTGCAGACCTATTTCACCGCCGGCCCGAAGGAGGCGCGCGCCTGGACCATCCGCAAAGGCTGGACCGCGCCCAAGGCCGCCGGCGTCATCCACGGCGATTTCGAGCGCGGCTTCATCCGCGCGGAGACCATCGCCTATGACGATTACGTCGCCGCCGGCGGCGAATCCGGTGCGCGCGACGCCGGCAAGCTTCGCCAGGAAGGCAAGGAGTACGTCGTCCAGGACGGCGACGTGATGCTGTTCAAATTCAACGTTTAAGGCCGGCCTCACGCCTTCTTCGCATTGCGCCCCTGGCGCACCTCGTCGCGGATCTGGGCGTACGCGAGCACGGCGAACAGAGCCGTACCGCCGATGATGTTGCCGATCAGGGCCGGCAGGACGAAGCCGAAGACGGCTGAGACCGGGTTCGCCTGCCCTGCGATCATGAGCACGCCGGCCTCAACGGCGCCGACGACCACGTGGGCGAATTCGCCAAGGCCCAGCGTGTAGATGATGGCGGTCACGACGAAGACTTCCGCGCCCTTGGCCGCCGGCATCATCCACACCATCGCCGCCACCAGGAAGCCGGCCGGGATCCCCAGGGTCAACGTCTCCAGCCATGTGCGGTCCATGGCCTTCTGCGCGACAGCCTTCACACCCTCCAGGTGGTCAGGCTCAAGCACCGGCGTCAGGGCGATGGCGAGCGCCGCCAGCGCGGCGCCGGCGAGATTGGCCGCCAGCACCACCGCGTTGAGCTTCAGCACGCGTCTGAGAGTTGCAGGTCTGAAGTCAGCAGCCAGCGGCAGGATCGCCGCGATCGTATTTTCCGTGAACAGCTGAAGCCGTCCGAACACCACGATCAGGAAGCCGATCACATAGCCCAGCGGCATGAGAAGCGTGCGCAGGGCGCCCGGCTCGGTGGAGGCATAGACCATGCCGACACCGGCCAGCGAAAAGGAGATGGCGAGCCCCGCCGCCACGCCGGACCAGAACAACGAGACCGACGGCCGCGTCAGCTCCTCGGCGCCTTCCCGGCGCACGATTTCGAACAGCATCAGCGCGCTGGGGCGCAGACGACGACTGACCGTGCGCTCCTCATGGCGCTCGGTCACCGCGCCCTCCTCCGGAGCCTTGGATTCGCTGTTCCTGGTCTCGCCGGTCGCGCTCATCCGCTCTCCTCCTGTGCTCCGCCGGTCATCCGGCCTGCGCCCTCTCAACGCTCCAGGAGGTAGGTTAGTTCCGGGCGCGGCAAAATTTCAGCGCCGGACGAACCCGTCGGCGCCGCCTGAAACAGTTTGATCCCACGCCGGCGAATTCGCCCGCGCTTACCCGGCTTTGACCACTCCGAAGGAAATTGATTTCAACGTATGGTTATTTCAACATAGGCTTGGCCGACCAGCTAGGGAGCAAGCCATGGCGCAGGGCGATCAGGTCATCCTTATCCATGGGTGGAGCGCGAGCAGCTCGTCCATGAAGACCATCGGCGGAATCCTCGCCGAAGCCGGATATCAGACCCGCGACATCTATCTGGGAGACTATCCCTCCACCGACGACGATGTGCGCCTCGAAGACGTCGCCCGGCGCCTGGACGCGGTCGTCAGGGAGCGTCAGGCCACAGGTGACATCGACGCCCGTTTCCACGTGGTCGTCCACTCCACCGGCGCGCTGGTGACCCGGCGCTGGCTGGCTGACCGACAGCGCGCCGGCGCGACGAGCCCGGTGGACAACCTGCTGATGCTGGCGCCGGCCAATTTCGGATCGCCGCTGGCCACGATGGGGCGCAGCCTCGTGGGCCGCATGAAGGCCGGCCTGTTCAACGGTATGCAGTCCGGGACAGAAATCCTGCACGGGCTGGAGCTCGGCTCGCAATTCCAGCAAGACCTGGCGCTGGAAGACCGGCTCTCGCGCGACGGCGAAGATCTCAGCTCCCCCTACTCGGAAGACGGTACGCGGATCTTCGTGATGGTCGGCGCGCTGCAGGTGGACGGCACCCAGATCCTCGACCAGTCCGGCTGGGACGGAACGGTCCGCATCGCCAGCGCCCACATGGACCCCCAGGGCCTGACGGTGGACTTTTCCCACGTGAAGCCGGGCTCAGGCGACCCGGCCGAGGTGCGTACCTGGAAGCGGCGCGGGCCGGAGCGGACCGCATTCGCCGTGCTGCCCGACCATGACCATCTGACCATCCTGCGCCCCGAGAAAAGCGAAGCGAAGAACCCCGGAATCCGCAATCAGCTGCCCCGCATGATCCTGGAAGCGCTGGGCGTTGAGAGCGCTGCGCAATACCGCGCGGTGATCGAGCGCTGGGACGGGGTGCGCAGGGCCACGCGCCAGCTCGCCGGCCAGTCCATCGAAGCCGCCCAGGCCCGGGCCGAGGTCTTTGGCTCGACCAAGGCCCGGCGCATCCCGAGGAAGCGCTTCAACGAGCATTATCAGGTGGTTGTAGAAGCTTTCGACGCCGGAGGCTTCCCCATCGATGACTACGGTGTCTGGCTCAGCAGTCCCCGCTCGCGGTCCGCCATGAAGCGCCGGGAGATGAGCCGGGAGGAGATCGACGCGCACTCGTCCGTGCTGCAGGCTGTCCACGTCAACACGCGCAACGCCCACCGCAGGGTCCTGCACCTTGACCGCTACGAGCTGCTTGGTCCGGAGGGCTATTTTGCGCGCCACGAGTCCGATGAACCGCTGATGGCGGCGATCTCCGCCGAAGCTGTGGGCCGCAATATCAGCTACGGGCTGGGCCGGGGCCAGATGTACGGCTACCTGCCGCTACGGCCGGTCATCACCTCCGCCAGCCCTTACGCCGATGACCCCGGCCGCTTCCTGCGCCGGTACGCGACCCACTTCGTCGAGGTGCGCCTGCCGCGCGAGCCGGCCGAGCGGGTGTTCAGCCTGAAGCGCATGGGCTGACGTTCTGAACGCTTCACGCGGCGAGGCGTCGGCGTTATTTGAGCGGGTATGAATTACCGCCACGCCTTCCATGCCGGAAATTTCGCCGACGTGCTCAAACACGCGGTGATCGCGCAATGCCTTGAACATCTGAAGAAGAAGGACAAGCCCTTCCGGGTGATCGACACCCATGCCGGGATCGGGCTTTACGATCTGACCAGCGACCAGGCCCGGCGCAGTCCGGAATTCAAGGACGGCATCGCCCGGGTGCTGGACGCTGAACGCCCCGACGCGGTGGAGGCCGCCCTTGCGCCTCTGCTCGGCGTGGTGGCGGATCTGAACCGGAGCCGCGGGCTTGAGGCCTATCCCGGCTCTCCGGAGATCGCCGCACGGCTGGCCAGACCGGCCGACCGCATCCAGCTGTGCGAGCTGCACCAGGAGGACGCGCGCACGCTGGACCAGCGCTATGCGAAGGACGCGAAGGTCAAGGTCGAGGCGCGCGACGGCTACAAGGCGCTGAAGGCCATCGTTCCGCCGCGGGAGAAGCGCGGCCTGGTCCTCGTCGACCCCCCGTTCGAGGATCGCGACGAGATGGCCCACATGGCCGAGGCGATCATGCCCGCCCTGGAGAAATGGCTCACTGGAACCTTTGTCTTCTGGCGTCCGTTGAAGGACATCTGGGCGGCCGAGCGCTTCGACGTGGGCCTGGCTGAATGGCTGATCTCCGAACAGCGCATCGAGCCGGAGAAGATCCTGCGCGCCGATCTGTGGGTGCGCGACCTGTCCACCGAAGGCAAGCTGGCCGGCGCCGGGGTCGTAATCGTCAACCCGCCCTACACGCTGGAGGCCCAGCTGCTCGCGCTTCTGCCCTGGCTGGCCGAGACTCTGGCGCAAGGCGAAGGCGCAGGCTGGCGCCTGGACGGAGCCATCGGCGAAGGCTCGCTCATGGTCGACGAGTTCTAGGGCCCTTAAAATAGTATAAGCTTGAGTTTCATTTTATAGTTGTTTTTTGGCGTGGCGGCTGCATGATCCCAACTTCTACCTGAAGGGGGATTTTATGAGAGCACTCGTTTTGATTGCCGTCGGGCTTTCGGCCCTGTCACTCGCCGCATGCGCCGGGCGCGCCAACTCTGTCGCTCCGGTCGCTGTTTCAGCGACCGAGTACGCCGGACTGAGCTGTGAACAAACCAACGCCGAGCTGCGGGCGGCGCGGGAACGTGAGAGCGCCCTCACGCGTCGGCAGAACAATGCCGCCACCGCGGACGCCGCCGGGGTGTTCCTCGTTCTGTTGCCGCTGGGTTCAGTATTCGGAGCCGACGTCTCGGGCGAACTCGCAGAATCCAAGGGCGAGGTGAACGCGCTGGAGCGCGCCGTGCGGATCAACTGCCGCGAAGAGGCCCAGGCGATGGGTCTGGATTCCTAAAGACGCAGCGACAGCCTCTCTCTAGCGGGCGGCGGGTCAAACGCCGCCCGTTTTCCTTCAAGCCTTCGCTTCTGCGTCCTCACCCACGCCGAACAGCTGTCCGCGCTCGGTCCACACGATGATCGCAAAGCCGCCCGCGCCCATGACGACGAAGCCGGCGAGCAGGGGCACGACGCTGCCGTCATAGACCTGACCGATCAATGAGCCGAGCACCGCGCCGGACATGGAGGTGATCGCGCCATAGAGCGCCGCCGCCGTCCCGGCGCGTTCCCCGGCCGGCTCCATGACCAGGGCGGAGAAATTGGCCCCCATCATGGCGAACAGCACCAGAGCCGCGCTGAGCAGACTGAAATAGACCCAGAAGGGCGGCTGACCGGCCAGCGCGATCGCCAGGTGCACGGTGTTGATCACCAGAAAGGCGATCATCGCCGCATGGCTGATCCGCCGCATGCCGAGCCGGCCCACAATCCGGGCGTTGATGATGTTGGCCACGGCCAGCCCCACTGCGACAGCGCCGAACGCCACGGCGAACCATTCTTCCAGACCGTAAAGCTCGGCCATGATCTGTTCGGACGTGGCGATGAAGGCGAACAACGCGCCGAAGATCAGCGAGGCGGCGCTGAGATATCCCAGCGATACGCGGTTGCTGGCGGCGAGCCGGTAATTGCGCGCGGCGTCCGCGAAGGACAGGCCGATCCGGTGCTCGGGCCGCAGGGTTTCAGGCAGGCGCAGCGTCATCCAGACCGTCAGCACCGCAGCCATGGCGAACAGAACCATGAAGATCGTCTCCCATGGCGCAGCCAGCAGCACGAGCTGACCGATGCCCGGGGCCAGGATCGGCGCGATCATGAAGACCGTCATCGCAAAGCTCATGATCTCCGCCATGCGGCGTCCGGAAACCAGATCGCGCACGACCGCAACCGCGATTACACGTGTCGCCGCCGCAGCCACCCCCTGAAGAAGCCGGGCGATGAACATCCAGGTGAAGTCGAATGCGATGATGCACAGGCCTGTGGCGGCCAGATATCCCGCCAGCGCAAAGAGCAGCGTGCGCCGGCGGCCCAGCGCGTCGGCCAGCGGCCCGAACGCCAGCTGCGCGATGCCGAAGCCGAACACATAGGCGGTGATGACCAGCTGACGGTCATTGCCCGGCGCGCCGAGGTCCTGGCCGATCTCCGACAGGGCCGGCAGCAGAATGTCGATGGACAGGGCGTTCAGCGCCATCAGCCCGCCGACCATGGCGATCAGCTCGACCGTCGTCAGGGACGGCCTGCGCGGGTCCGGCGAGGCGTGGCGCAAGGTGTAGGCTCCGAAAGGATCGAATGAATGAAGCGCAAGCTAGGCTGCGCGCCCCTCTCCGTCGAGCTTTGTTCGGACAATTGGCCTAATATTCCGGATCTTCATCCCATGGCCAGCCCGGCGGGAAGTCCTGCGGGACCTGTCCGGGAAACTGCGGCGCGCGCTTCTCCAGAAAGCTCGTCACGCCCTCCACCGCGTCCGCGCTCATGCCCCGGTGCAGGATGGCCCGGCTTTCCAGGCGATGGGCCTCCATGGGATGGGCGGCGCCCAGCATGCGCCAGACCAGGCGCCGGTTCATGGCCACCGACACTGGCGCGGCGTTCGCGGTCAGGGCGTGGGCGCGGGCGATCGCGCGCTCGACCACCTTTTCTGGGGTCTCGGCAAGCTCCGACACGAGCCTTTTCTCCAGCGCTTCCTCAGCCAGGAAAGTACGGCCCGACAGGCCCCAGTCCAGCGCCGTCTCGATGCCCACAAGGCGCGGCAGGAACCAGCTGGCGCAGCCGTCCCAGGCGATGCCGCGCTTGGTGAAGGGGATGGCGAACTTGGCGCCGGCCAGCGCCACGCGCGCATCCATGGGCAGGATCACCGTCGCGCCGATCCCCACCGCCGCGCCGTTGATGGCGGCCACGACCGGCTTCTCGCTGTCGAACACGCGCAGGTTCATCAGCCCTCCGGTGTCGCGCCATTTCGGGTCTTTATCGTCGAACTCCCCGGTCTCCTGAGCCTGTTGGAGAAGCGAGAAGGCCTCCGCCCCGGCTGACAGGTCCGCGCCAGCGCAGAACGCCTTGCCCGCCCCGGTCACCACGACGGCCCGGACCGCTGGATTCTTGTCGGTCTCATCAAAGCAGGCCGCCACCTCCCGGCCCATCTGAGGCGTGAAGGCGTTCAGCTGATCGGGCCGGTTCAGAGTGATGACCCCAAGACCTTCGGTGATCTCGAGTTTGACGGCATCCATGGCGGCTTCCTCCCCGCGAGTCGCTTGACTGCGATGCTAGGCGTGAGAGCCCCGGCCCTCAAACACGAAACGGCCGGCCTGTCGCCAGGCCGGCCGCTTCCTGTCAGTCGATGTGACTTAAAGCCTACTTGTTCGGCTGCGGGGTCACGCGCAGATAGGGCTTGATCTTCTTGTAGCCCTTGGGGAAGAGCTTGTCGGCGTCTTCGTCCGAGAGGCTCGGCACGATGATGCAGTCTTCCCCGCTCTTCCAGTTCACGGGCGTGGCCACCTTGTGCTGGTCGGTCAGCTGCAGGGAATCCAAAAGGCGCAGGACTTCATCGAAGTTCCGCCCGGCGCTCGGCGGATAGGTGAAGGTCGCGCGGATCTTCTTGTTCGGATCGATAATGTAGACCGCACGCACGGTGACCTTCGGGTCCGCGTTGGGGTGGATCATCTGATAGAGGTCGGACACCTGACGGTTCACGTCGGCGATGATCGGAAAATTCATCGTGACGCCCTGGGTCTCCTCGATATCGCCGATCCACTTCCTGTGATCCTCGACCGGGTCCACGGACAGGGCGATGGCCTTGGCGCCGCGCGTGGCGAATTCATCCTTCAGCTTGGCGGTATAGCCCAGCTCCGTGGTGCACACCGGCGTGAAGTCGGCCGGGTGGGAGAAGAAGATCACCCAGTCATCGCCGATCCAGTCGTGGAACTTGATCGGGCCGTCGGTGGTGTCGATTTCGAAGTCCGGGGCGATATCGCCGAGAAGCAGCGCCATGGAAAACTCTCCATTAGGGGTTGGCGGAAGGGATCGAACGCCGCATTACTTGGGCTGTTGACGTCCCCTGTGCAACCCTTGTCAGCCCTCCTGACCCGCCGGAGCCGCCATGCCTCAACTGATCGTGATGCGCCATGCCCAGGCCGTGGACCGGATGGAAGCCGAGGACGATTTCGAGCGCGGTCTGACCGAGCGCGGCCGATCCGACGCAGAGCGCGCCGGCGCGGCCATGGCGCAAGCCGGCTTCACGGCCACACATGCCCTCGTCAGCCCGTCGCGGCGCACCCGCGAAACCTGGGGCGTGATCGCGCCGCATATCGGCGATCCACCAGTCACCGATCCCATGGCCCTTTACCATGCTTCCACCGAGATGCTGGAACGCGCTGTGATCGAACTCCTGTCCGAGGGCGCGCAGGTCATCGCTCTTGTCGGCCACAACCCCGGCGTCGGCGGCTTCGCCCATAGCCTCGCCGCCGGTGCGGAAGCCGCAAGGGACCTGCCCCATGGCTGGCCGACCAGCGCAGCCGCCGCCTTCGAGGTCGCGCCACAGGGGAACCAAGTGACGGCCAGAAAGCGCCTCATGCTGTTCAATCCCAAGGCCTGAAACGCCCCCGCACCGCCACTCAGATACGCCAGGATTCGCCTGTAGAGCGATTTTATGATTAGCTTTCTCCTGGCGGGCGGTCCCAGACCGCCGGGGATGGGGTTTCGGCATGGGACGGGCTCGCACGACAGGCCGGGTGCGATCGGCGCGCAAAGCGCCGGCGCTTAACCTTCACCAGGCCGCCTTCGGCCTGCTGGAGCAGCGCCCGGAGGCGAGCGCGGCGACGCCGCTGAGCCCGCCGGCCGCCATAATCGCAGGTCCGCTCCTGTTCCTGGCCGGGGCTGTCCTGACCGCGCCGCTGGCTGCTCTGACCTGCGCGATGGCCGGTCTCGCAGCCTATGTCCTTCTTGTCAGCGCGCTGCGGCTGGGCGCGGCGATGACGCCGCTGCGGTGGAGCGCGCGCCGAGCGCTGTCCACCACAGACCTGCCGGCGGTGACCGTCATCGTCGCGCTCTATGGCGAGGCGAAGGTCGTGCCCGGTCTCGCTGCGAGCCTGTCCCGGCTGGACTATCCCCGCGACCGGCTGCAGATCCTGTTCGCGCTGGAGGCCGGCGACCAGGACACCATCGCCGCCGCCCGGTCCGTGTCGCGCCGCAGCCGCATTGAAATCGTGGTGCTGGAGCCCTGCGGACCCCAGACCAAGCCGCGCGCCCTGAACTACGCCCTTCAGGCCGCGCGAGGGGACCTCATCGCCGTCTATGACGCCGAGGACGCGCCCCACCCACGCCAGCTGCGCGCCGCCGCGGAAGCCTTCGCCGCCGATGAGCGCCTGGCCGTCGTTCAGGCGCCGTTGAACTGGTATAATCACCAGCAAAGCTGGCTGACCCGTCAGTTCGCGCTGGAGTACGCCGCCCAGTTCAACGCCCTGCTGCCGCTGCTCGTTCGGCTGGGTCTGCCTCTGCCGCTCGGCGGGACCAGCAACGTCTTCCGCCGCGACCGGCTGGAGGCTGCGGGCGGCTGGGATCCGTTCAATGTGACCGAGGACGCCGATCTGGGCTTCCGCCTCGCCCGCCATGGCTGGAGCGCCGGCGTGATCGCGCCGGGCACGGGCGAGGAGGCGCCGCTGACCGTCAAGGCCTGGACTGGCCAGCGCAGCCGCTGGCTGAAGGGTCATCTGGTCAGTTGGCTGGTGCAGATGCGCGACCCGTCCGGACTGGTTCAGGCCGCCGGCTGGCGGGCGCTGGCCGGATTGCAGCTGACTCTTCTGGCCAACGTGCTGAGCGCCGGTCTGCACGGGCCGGGCCTGGCGCTGCTCGGCCTGTCCGCAATTCTGGCCGGGATTGGCGGCGATTCCAGCCCCGCCCTAACAGGAGCGCTTCTGGGAGCGGCGGCCTATCTGTGCGCCATGGCGTGCGCCGCTACCGGAGCGGCTCGCGCGGGTCTGTCAGCGCGCTTGACCGAGCTGCTGACCATGCCGGTCTACTGGCTGCTTCAGGCGCCGGCGCTGGTGCGGGCCTTGCGCGAGACCGCCACCGCCCCCTATCTGTGGGTCAAGACCCGCCACGGGGTCTCCACGGCCCGGCGGGAGGCGCCCCATGACATTGCCGGTGACGATCAGCCTGATGACAGCAGTCGCCGCCCTGTTCGTGCTGGCGGCCTGGCGGTCAGGCAAGCCGGCTGAGCCCGGACGTGTGCGCCTGATCCCCTGGACGCTGATCATGGTCTTCGCCGGCGGGGTCTTCATGCTGCTGCTCGCCCATCTGTTCGGCCATTTCGGCATTGAGACCGGGCGTGGCTTCATGCGGCCCTAGACGAAGGCGGCCACGGTGAATGCGAACAGGATGAGAAAGACCGCACCCGCCGCCAGCACCGCCGCGCGGCGTAGCCAGGCCGGCCGGTCCGCCCACCAGGCCATGATCGCCGGCCCGAACGCGAACACGAGCACGCCCATGGCCGCATAGCGCAGCGTGCGCCCGGCCGCCGCCGCAAGCAGGAAGGCCGGCGCGGCCATCCCCGCCGCGCCTGCTGCGAACGAGGCCACCTGAACCGGCACCGGCGCCAGCATCGCCAGGAAAACCGCAGCCGGGCCCAGCGCCTCGATCCGGGCGCGCGACTCGGCGACGCCCGCCTCCAGTCCCGGGCGCGCGGCGATGAAGCCCTGCAGCGCCTCCAGCGTCGCCGTGCCGGCCAGATAGGCCAGGAAGCAGCCTGTCACCGATCCCGCCGAGACGACCAGCGTGACGACCACCGTCTGGCGCCGGCCGCGCAGCATGTAAGCCAGCATGGGGATTTCGATCGGCCAGGGCAGGACCGTGGATTCCATCACCGATCCGGCGAACAAGGCCGGCAGCGCCCAGCGTCCGCGCAGCGCAAGGCGCCAGCGCGCCCTCAGACGCAGGCGTGGGCGGACGGGGCTGGGAGACGAACGGGCCATCACCGACAAGGCATACCCTGATCGGCGCTGAAGGCCAGCGTGACGCGGCGACGCTGGCCCACAGGACCGCGGCGGGCTATCTGCTAAAAACATGACAAGCGCCGGATCCACGCCTGCAACGCCTGACATCCGCGTCCTGTATGACGGGGAGTGCCCGTTCTGCGCCAACTATGTCGCCTTGGCGCGCCTGCGTGAGCGCGCCGGCGAGGTGGAGCTGATCGACGCGCGCGAGCGTCCGGATCTGGTCGAAGCCCACAAGGCCGCCGGACGGCCCATCGATGAAGGCATGATCGTGGAGACCGAAGATGCGGTCTATTTCGGCGGCGACGCGGTCTGGGCCATCAACGCCCTTCTGTCGAAGAATCCGCTTCTCAATGCCCTGTCCGGCCGCGCCATGCTGAAATTCGTCTACCCAGTCCTGCGTTTCGGCCGGAACAGCGCCCTGCGCATTCTGCGCCGCAAGCCTATCGACCCGGCCCGGGAGCAGCTCTAGCCACCCGCTACAGGGTAATGGATCGAAGGCCAGCCGCCCCGGCGCCGAAGGCGCCGCAAGGCGAACTGCCGCCCGCAGCTTCGGCGAGGAGCGAACGCCCGGACGGGCGTGAGCATCAAGAGAAAGATGGAGCGGGTAGCGGGAATCGAACCCGCACGTTCAGCTTGGGAAGCTGACAGGCTACCATTACATCATACCCGCCGCGTCAGAAGCGCGTATCTATCAATCTACGCCGCCCCTGCCAAGGCGGCGGCGCGCCTCAGGGGCGCCGGCCCAGCACGCGCAGGACAAGCCCCCGCGCCAGAACAACGATCGCCGCGAGGCCTGCAACGGCGGCGCCCAGAGGCAGCGCCACGTCGAACACTCCGGCGACCTGGTCATCTCCAAGCGCGGCCACATCAAAATAGACGCTCATGGTGAAGGCCTGGAGGGTCACCCCCACGCCGGTCAGCACGAGGCACACGTCCAGATGGGACTTCAACCGCGCGTCTGCAGGCCCGGACGCCCCGGCGAACGTCAGCACGGCGCCGGCGAAGAAGAGCGGGAACGACGCGAACGACATCGCGAGCGGACCCTGGGTGAACAGTTCGAGGACCAGGACCACAAGCTCCACTCCATAGGCCAGGGCGATCAGGACGGCGGCGATGAGGAGCTTCATTGCAGACACTCCGCAGCGCCGGGGGCTCTGACGGCGACCCCGGCCTCGTGCCGGCGCCCGGTCGCGGCCTGAACCAGCGTCTCGACATCGACCGGCGCGGGGATGGCGCTGAGCCGGTCATGCAAGGCGCCGTCGCGGGCGGCCATCACGTAGCGGGTCGGACAGAAGACCGGCTCGAACACATAGTCGGACAGATCCTCCCCGACTTCGGCGAGGTAGAACTCGATGATCGAGCGCTCCGCGATCACGGCGTCGGCGAGCCCTGAAGCCAGCATCGCGGCCTGGCGGAACTGACTGTAGCGCTCAAGATAGAGCGCGAACCCCTCGCGGTTGTCCGAGACGGCGGCGATCAGGCGCGACGCGCCGGCGAATCCCACCACCCGCTTTCCTGCGAGCCGGTCCAGCGGGGCCGGGCCCAGCCCGTCGGGAAAGTCCGCGCGCCGGTAAACCAGCCCGTTGGCGTACTCGACGTAAGGCGCGGTGTTCCAGCCGCCCAGGTCGAACGGTTCCGGCACCGTCATCACAAGGTCGTAGCCCTCCAGCGCCCCGAAATTGCGCCAGTGGCGGGAGAACGGGAAAACCGTGACTTCAAGCCGCGTCTCGGACTCCAGATCGAGCAGCCCGCGCAGATAATCAATCTCGACCCCTCGTCCATCGCCATGGACCATGGGCGGGATCTCGCCTACCAGGACCCGCACTGTCGGTGATTGCTGGCGGGACCCATGATCCGACAGGATCACAGTCACATAGGCGGCGACGAGACCCAGAACGGTCAGCGCGAAGGCCGCGCGGTATCGCAGCGTCGCCTTCATGGCGTTGTCTCGTCCCGGTCCGCGCGTTCAAGCGGGCCCGCCTCCGGGTCGGCCCACCACTCGATCTCATCAAAGATCAGGTAGGACGCCCCGGTCCGCCACAGATCGACCAGGCTGTTGAGCAGCAGGATCGCCATGATGATCAGGGCCACGGCGAGCTCGGCCGCCTGCGCCTCCAGGCCGAAGAGCGCGCCCTGCAGCAGCAGACCGCCCTCGTCAGGCGTCGCCGGGATGATCTCGGGGAAGCGCGAGGCGAAGGCCGAGTTCGCAGCAAGGCATTGCGACGCCGCCGCGCCGCAGGTGACGAAGGCGGTATGAAAGGTCAGCGCCGCGATCGCGGCGAGCAGATTATTCTTCCACCAGATGCTCCCTGGACGCGCGCCGGCCGGAGCGGGACGCCCCGTGCTGTCGTAGGCGGCGTCGATCTGCCGCTCCACGAAGATCAGCCAGGCGGCGTTGACCAGCAGCAGCACAGCGATCGTGACGACCACCGCGTTCAGGTCGCGCAAGGACAGGAAATCCTGGGCGGCGTACAGATAGATCAGGCGCTTCAGCTCGACGCACGCGTGATAGAAGAGCGCCGCGTGGATCAGGATCACCAGGATGTGCACCGGGAAGAAGATGTTGCGGATGCTCACCTCCGGCGGTGTAGGGCCGCCCTCGGCCGCCAGCCCGGCGCACTTGGACACCACGACGGTCAGCTGACGCAGATTTCGCGGCACCCAGAAGAAGCGAATGCCCAGAAGGATGATGGCTAGCAGCAACAGGCCGATCACTAGAAACTGCAGGGTCAGGACACGCGTTTCATAAAGAGCGATGCGCTCAAAGATGACCGGGAACGCGATGAAGATCTCACCCAGGCCCAACGCCATGATGAAGGCGTAAACGGTCTGGATGACCGACAAGCCTTCTATGTTCTTGCCGTAGATCGGCTTGCCCAGCTGCATCGCGGCGTCCCCCTTGAGGCGCGAAGACTACGGCGAGGCCGCGCCCGGGCCAAGCGATCTCACAATCGTGACACGGGCACGGCTTGGCGCAAGAGGCCGGCGATCTATAGCTTTGGAACCAGACCCGCTTTGAAAGGCGCCCTGATTTGACCCCTGACGACCAGTCTTGCCGCCCCTCTATCCCGGCCGCCGACAAATTCGCTGATTGCGACTGGACCGCCAAAGGCGAGAGACGCGCCAGCGTGGATTTCCGCCAGCTGGAGACGCTGTGGTTCAACACCGGCACGCTGTGCAATATCGAATGCGCCAACTGCTATATCGAAAGCTCGCCGGCCAATGACCGGCTGGTCTATCTGAGCGAGGCGGACGTGGCGCCCTATCTCGACGAGATCGATCGGATGGGCATCGGTCCGGTGGAGATCGGCTTCACCGGCGGCGAGCCCTACATGAACCCGGCCATGAACCGGTTGACCGAAATGGCGCTGAGGCGCGGCCATGAGGTTCTGATCCTGACGAACGCCATGAAGCCCATGATGCGCCCTCAGGTTCAGGCGGGGCTTCTGGCGCTTCAGGAGCGCTTCGGCAACCGGCTCACCTTGCGCATCTCCATCGATCACTACACGGCCGAGCGCCATGATGAGGAGCGCGGGGCGGGGTCGTTCGAGGCGACCTGCGAGGGCGTCAGATGGCTGGCCCGGCACGGATTCCGGCTCTCCGCCGCCGGCCGGTCCATGTGGCATGAGGACGACGCCGGGGCGCGCGCCGGTTTCGCTCGGCTTTTCGCTGATCTGGGCGCGGACATTCCCGCCGAGGACCCGTCCCGCCTCGTCATCTTTCCCGAGATGGACATGGGAGGGGATCCTCCGGAGATTACGACCGACTGCTGGTCGATCCTGTCGAAGGACCCCGCCTCCATCATGTGCGCGTCGAGCCGCATGATCGTGAAGCGCAAGGGCGCGGACCGGCCAGTCGTCCTGTCGTGCACGCTTCTGCCCTATGACGCGGCGTTTGAAATGGGCGCGACGCTCGCCGAAGCGCTCAAGCCTGTGAAGCTGAAGCACAAATTCTGCGCCCAGTTCTGCGTGCTGGGCGGGGCGAGCTGCTCCTAGGCCTCCAGATCTCCTTCAAATTGTCATGAAGCGATCCCCAATCGTTCCCTTTCGGAATGCTTTTCACTCACCATGTCCTTGATTGTCCAGAGCGCAAAAAAGGAGGACGATCATGACCCGTATTCTCGCCCTTACGCTTCTGATGATTGGCGCGACCGCCGTTTCCGGCTGCAACACCCTTCAGGGCGCAGGCCAGGACATCGAGAACGCCGGCGAAGAGCTGGAAGACGCCACCGAAGGCTGATCGGCCGTCGAAACCCGGTGATCAGCAGGGCGAAGCTGACTAATCTGGCCCTTCGGTCATCTCCAGATGAGGCTTTGAAGCGCCATGAAATCTCTGCTCGCCCTGCTGATCACCGGGCTCGCCGCCCTGTCCCTGACGGCCTGCAACACCATTCAGGGCGTCGGCCAGGACCTTCAGCGCGCCGGGGAAGCCCTTGAAGAAGCGACTGAGTAACCCTTGCACGCATTCCAGATGATCGGTCCGGGGTTTGGGGATATCGTAGACGCCTCATCAACCGTCTTCAGGATCTAAGAGCCCCATGAAATCGAAGCTGGTCCTTCTGATCTCGGCTTTCAGCCTTGCGTCCCTGACCGCCTGCAACACCATTCAGGGCGTCGGGCGCGACATTGAGCGCGCCGGGCAGGAGCTGGAAGAGGCCATCGACTAGGCCCCATGGCCCGCAAGACGCGCCTGCCGAGCTGGTCTGAACAGGCCGGCTGGAAACATGTGTTTGCGGCGCTGCCCGCAGACGTGCGCCCTCCCCAAGCGTTAAGCGTGCAGGAAGAGTGGCGGCGCCTGGCGGGATTTGATGTGCACGTGGACCGGTGGCTGGCGCCGGGCTCGCGGGCGAAAATCCTCATGCTCCACGGCGGGGGCGGCCATGGCCGGCTTCTGGGCGCGCTGGCCTGGCGGCTGGCCCTGTCGGGCTTTGAAACCATCTGCCCGGACCTTCCCGGCTACGGCCTGACCCGGGGCCGGGCCAAATCGTCCATCCGCTATGATGACTGGCGCGAAGTCGCCGCGGGCCTGATCGAGGAGGAACGCGCCCGGGGCGGATCGCTCTTCGTCTACGGCCTGTCCATGGGCGGCATGCTCGCCTATGACGCGGTGGCCATGACCGACCAGGCCGACGGGCTGCTCGCCAGCTGCTTTCTGGACCCGACCCGCAAGGAGGTGCGCCGCAGCGTGGTGCGCCAGCCCTGGATGGCCGGGCTCATAGACCCGCTCTTCGCGGTGACGCCGCGCCTGTTCAACGGCCTGCCCATATCCATGGCGCTGACCGGAAACATGAAGGCGATCTCCAACGCTTCAGCCGTGACCGACGCCATCGTCGCCGACAAGCTGGCCGGCGGGAACTCAATGCCCGCCGGCTTCCTGCGCACCTGGCTCCAGACCCCGCCCTTACTGCCGCCGGAGAGCTTTGAATACTGCCCGGTCCTCATGGTCCATCCCGGCGCCGACCTATGGACCGATGTCGCCGTCAGCGACGCCTTCTTCGACCGTCTGGACGTCCAGAAGCGCCGCGTTCTGCTGAAGAATTGTGGCCACTTCCCCATCGAGGCGCCCGGCAGCGACCAGCACGACCACGCCATCGCGGAATTCATCAACGCCATCGTGGAGCGCCGCCCGATGCCGGAAGTGTTGGTTTAGGGGAGAGTTTCTGCCCCCTCTCCCCTCTTGGAGGGGCTTGAGCCGCGAAGTGGATCAAGGGTTGGGGTGAGGGGTGGGGCGGCATGCCTCACTCGAGGCGAGGTCGCACGTTCAGCAGCACCCCCTCACCCCGGCCCTCTCCCCCGCAAGCGGGGGCGAGGGAGCGCCCTCACATGAACAGGGTCGCCGGGTTCTCCAGCAGGGCCTTCATGGCCTGGACCAGCTGGGCGGCTTCATAGCCGTCGACGATCCGGTGATCGAAGCTGGAGGACAGGTTCATGATCTTGCGCGGAGCCAGGCGTCCGGCCTCGTCATAGCGCGGCAGGGTCTGCAGCTTGTTGACGCCGATGATCGCCGTCTCGGGATGATTGATCACCGGCGTCGTCACGATCCCGCCGATGGCGCCCAGCGAGGTGATGGTGATGGTCGAGCCGGTCAATTCCTCCCGGCTGGCCTTGCCGTCGCGGGCCGCATCGGCCAGGCGCTTCACCTCGGCGGCGATCTCCCAGATGTCCAGGCTTTCGGCGTGGCGGATGACCGGCACCATCAGGCCTTTCGGCGTCGCCGCCGCGATGCCGCAATGCACGCCGTCATACGTCGTCAGCACGCTGTTTTCAGTGTCGAAATGGGCGTTGGCCTGAGGAAATTTCGGCAGCGCTTTCGTCAGCGCCAGAACCAGGAAAGGAATGATCGTCAGCTTCGGCTGGCCCTCATCGCGCGTTGCGTTCATGTGCGCGCGCAGATCCTCCAGCGCGGTCAGGTCGATCTCGTCCACATAGGTGATGTGCGGGATCGTCCGCTTGGACAGCGCCATGTTCTCGGCGATCTTGCGGCGCAGGCCCACAACCTTCTCTTCGGAAACGCCCGTGCGCGGCGCCTTGCCGGAGCCGGAGCCGCCGGCCTTGGAGGCCAGACGGCCTCCGGCGGCGATGAAGTCATCCAGATCTTCATGGGTGATGCGCCCGGCCGGGCCGGTGCCGGGAACCGAAGCCAGATCGATATCGGCCTCCAGCGCGCGTTTGCGCACCGCCGGGCTGGCGAGCGGGCGCTCGCCGTCGGAGCGGGCAGGCGTGGATGCAGTTGCTGGCGCCGGAGCCGGCTTCGGCGCGGGCTCAGGCTTTGGTTCAGGCTTGGCCTCAGCGGCGGGCTCGGGCTGCGGCGCAGGCTGTTCGGCCTTCGCTTCAGGATCAGCCTCGCCCTCGTCCTCGGTCGGCGGCGTGCCGTCGACTTCGATGACAAGGATTTCCGTGCCCACGGCGATCACCTCGCCCGGTTCGCCGACGATTTTTTTGACCTTGCCGTTGACCGCGCAGGGGATTTCGACTGTGGCCTTGTCCGTCATCACGTCCAGGATGTGCTGGTCTTCGATGACCGTGTCGCCTTCCTTGACGTGCCATTCCACGATCTCGGCCTCGACCACGCCTTCGCCGACATCGGGGAGCTTGTACTTGTATTCGCTCATGGTCAGGCGGCCTCCGTCACGGTCTTAAGGGCGCGGATCATGCGGTCCCGCGTCGGGAAATAGGCCCACTCGTGGGCGTGGGGATAGGGCGTGTCCCACCCCGTCAGGCGAAAAACCGGCGCCTCCAGCGCATAGAAGCATTCTTCCTGGATCTGGGCGGCGAGCTCGGCGCCGAAGCCCGATGTGCGCGGGGCTTCATGGGCGACGACGACCCGGCCAGTCTTGTTCACCGACTTCGCGATCGTCTCGATGTCGTAGGGAACCAGCGTTCTCAGATCGATGATCTCAACGTCAATGCCGGACGCTTCCGCCGCCGCTTCTGCGACGTGCACCAGTGTGCCGTAGGTCACGAGGGTGCAGGCCTCGCCCTCGCGCACGATGTCGGCCTTGCCCAGCTCGACGGTGTAGCGGCCTTCAGGGACTTCGCCCTTGGCGTGCTTGGCCCAGCTCATGAGCGGCTTGTCCGGCACGCCGTCATAGGGGCCGTTATAGATGCGCTTGGGCTCGAAGAAGATCACCGGATCACCGCTGTCCAGCGAGGCGATCAGCAGGCCCTTGGCGTCATAGGGGTTGGACGGAACCACCACCTTCAGGCCGGGCACATGGGTGAAGAAGGCTTCCGGACTCATGGAGTGGGTCTGCCCGCCGCGAATGCCGCCGCCCCAAGGGCTGCGCACCACGCAGCCGGAGGTGAACTGGCCGGCCGAGCGATAGCGGATGCGGCTCATCTCCGACACGATCTGGTCGATGGCCGGGAAGATGTAATCGGCGAACTGGATCTCCGCGATGGGCTTCAGGCCGCGCGCGGCCATGCCGATGGCCATGGCGGCGATGGCCGCTTCGTTGATCGGGGTGTCGAACACCCGATCGATCCCGTGCTTTTCCTGGAGCTTGTCCGTGGTCTTGAACACCCCGCCGAAATAGCCCGCGTCCTCGCCGAAAATGACGACGTCCTCGTCCTCGGTCAGAAGGACGTCCATGGCGTCATTGAGCGCCTGGATCATGTTCTTCACGGGCATGGCGCTATTCCTGTCCCATCACACTGAACTCACGACGCCCACCCGCCGCCGAGACCATCACCTGGCGCCGCTCGTTTCTCCCTCCCCTCGAGGGGAGGGTCGGGGTGGGGTGAAGATCACGGGCCTTAGCCGAGGCGGAGAGGGCGCTTGCCCCCCACCCTGGCCCTCCCCCAAGGGGGAGGGAAAGCCAATCCGCACTGGTTCCACAGAAAGCGCCCATGCTTACACCCCCAGATCCTGGCGTTGCCGCCGCAGGCGCCAGTCCTGCTCGGCGTAGACGTCTTCAAAGATGGACTCCGTGGGAGAAAGCGGGCCGTCATGGAGAGTGCCGTGACTTTCGGCCTCCTTGTAGGATCTGACGACCAGCTTGGTCATCTCCTCCTCCAGCTTGGCGTGGCGCTTCTCGTCCCACTCGCCAAGACCGATCAGATGCTGCTTCAACCGCTCGATGGGATCGCCCAGGGGCCAGTTCCTGAACTCGTCCTTCGAGCGGTATTTCGACGGATCGTCCGAGGTGGAGTGGGCGTCGCCGCGATAGCTGAACAGCTCCAGCAGGGTCGCGCCATGGCCCTTACGGGCGCGGTCCGCCGCCCACTGGGTGGCCGCATAGACCGCCAGGAAGTCGTGCCCGTCCACCCGCATGGACGCCAGGCCATAGCCCAGCCCCTTGGCCGCGAAGGTCGGCGCATCGCCGATGGCGATGTTCTGGGTCGTGGAGATGGCCCATTGATTGTTCACGACATTCAGCACGACCGGCGCACGATAGGTGGAGGCCAGCGTCAGCGCGCCGTGGAAGTCGCCTTCCGCCGTCGTGCCGTCGCCGATCCAGCTCGCCGCGATGCGCTTGTCGCCCTTGTAGGCGCAGCCCATGGCGTAGCCGACGGCTTGCGGGAACTGGGTGCCCAGATTGCCCGAGACAGTGAAGAAATTGCCGTCCGCCCAGGTGTAGTGAACCGGCAGCTGGCGGCCCTTGAGATTGTCGCGGCTGTTGGAGATGCAGTGGCACATCATGTCTACGATGTTGCGCCCGCGTGCGAACAGGATGCCCTGCTGGCGATAGCTGGGGAACACCATGTCGGCCTTGTCCAGCGCCATCGCGCCGGCGACCGCCACCGCCTCTTCGCCGGTGGACTTCATGTAGAAGCTCATCTTGCCCTGGCGCTGAAGCTTCAGCATCCGCTCGTCATAGATGCGGGTCAGCACCATGTGCGACAGGCCTTCGCGCAGGACTTCCGGCGCCAGCCTGGGGTCCCACTCGCCCACGGCCTGATGATTGTGATCCAGCACGCCGACCAGACCCAGGGCGAGGTCCTGCGTGTCCATTCCAGCGACATCGACCCTGGGCTTCTTCGCCTCGCCGGCCTTGGGCAGCTTCAGATGGGAGAAGTCCGGTTCATCGCCCGGCCGGTAAGGCGGGACAGGAACATGAAAGCGGGGATCGCCATGCGACATGGATTTGTCCGTACTTGCCAAGCCCACAAGGGCGAAGTGCGGCGCCGGGATACGGGCGCGGGGCGGGTTTGGCAAGCTTCGCGCGGGCCCGCGACGCATGATGCGGCGCCGCAATAAATTTCGTCTTTCGTTTAAATTGGCGCCCGCCTCAGACCATCCTCACACGGGTCAGAATCAGACATTGTGCAGGGTGACATTCAGGCGTATCGCGTTGTCCGGTGCGCTGCGCGCCGCTGGAAAAACTCACATGACCTATTGCGTCGGCCTGCGCCTTGATCAGGGCCTGATCTTCATGTCCGACACCCGTACGAACGCCGGCGTCGACAACATCTTCACCTTCCGCAAGATGTTCACCTGGTCCAACCCGGGTGAGCGGGTCATCACCATGATGACCGCAGGAAACCTGGCGACGACCCAGGCCGTCGTCAGCATCCTGAACGAGCGGATGAAGGCCCCGGCCGAGCGCGAGCCGAGCCTTTTACGCGCGCCCACCATGTTCCAGGTCGCCAAAATGGTCGGCGCGACCTTGCGCGAGGTCGTTCAGGCTCAGGTCCAGTCCGACGACGACCCGGAAAGCGCGTCGACGTTCAGCGCCACAGTCATCGTGGGCGGCCAGATCAAGGGATCCGAGCCGCGCCTGTTCCTGGTCTACCCCGAAGGCAATTTCATCGAAGCCAGTGACGAAAACCCGTTCTTCCAGATCGGGGAGACCAAATACGGCCGCCCGATCCTGCTACGCGGCTATCGCCCGGACATGAGCTTCGAGGAGGCGGTGAAGCTGCTCCTCCTGTCCTTCGACTCCACGCTGAAGGCGAACCTGTCGGTCGGCATGCCGCTCGACCTTCAGACCTACGCCTCAGGCAGTTTCAAGGTTGGCCGCGAAAAGCGCTTCGAAGCGAGCGATCCCTATTACGCCCACCTCTCTCAAGGCTGGGGCGACGCGCTGAACGCAGCGATCAAATCGCTGGATGATTTCGAGTTTGAGTGAGGGATGAGGGGTACAGGCGGCGACCGTCAGTCAAAGCTGACGGGCCCGCGCATCGGCGCTCGATCTGGGAGAGCGAGATCAATACCGCCCTCAGCCGCCTCAAGCCGCGACCGGATCTCTGCTGCCAGATTGTGGCGCCCCGACTGTCCATGGGCCACTTCTTCCAGGATGTGCCGCGCTTCCTCTTGCTCCGACCAACCGTGCTTGGTTGCGCTAGCACCCAGCCAACGCCCTGTTGCCTCGTCGAGCTGGATTTTAATGCGGGGCATATGGACCTCCGGTGCTAGCCGTCTCGGACGTACTCCAAATCTCTTTTGCATCGAAGGCGAAGGCGAGGGCCTTTTCTCGCGCGACCACCTAGCAGCCAGGAGCCGGTCACCGACCAGGCCAGCTGCGAAGCGATCGGCTGGACCGCGACCCTCCGATTTCGTCGGGGTACCCGCATCCGCGGACCCGAACCCGGCGCGCTGGCACGCGATCAGGCGGCCGTGCTTGGAGCATTCGCGCTCTGCTGGCCCTCAAACGTTGCCTTCAAGAAGCCCTCTCAATCCAACTGTCCAGCGTGCCAGCGCCAGCGCGAGGAAGGGCCGTCCAAAAATTTGGCCATAGTCGACCTCCTTTCAGGAAGCAGCATGTTCCCCTCTCGTTCCGATTCGGTCAAGTCAAAACAAAACCCCGCCGGCTTTCACCGGCGGGGCTCTTCATTTCAGTAATGGCGGGCGGTCCGCCCTAGAACCGCTCGACGGCGACCGCCGTGCCTTCGCCGCCGCCGATGCAGAGCGAGGCGACGCCCTTCTTGACGTCGTTCTTCTCCATGGCCGCGATGAGCGTGGTCATGATCCGCGCGCCGGACGCGCCGATCGGGTGACCCAAGGCGCAGGCGCCGCCATGGACGTTCACCACGTCGTGGGACAGGCCCAGCTCCTTGATGGCGATCATGGGAACGACGGCGAACGCCTCATTGATCTCCCAAAGGTCCACATCGCCGGTCTGCCAGCCGGCTTTATCGAGCACCTTGCGCATGGCCGGGACCGGCGCGGTGGTGAAGTAGGCCGGCTCGTGGGCGTGGGCGGCGGTGGCGGTGATCTTGGCTAGCGGCTTCAGGCCGCGGCGTTCGGCTTCGGACAGGCGCATCATGACCAGCGCGGCCGCGCCGTCGGAGATGGCCGAGGCGTTGGCCGCCGTCACCGTGCCGTCCTTGGAGAAGGCCGGGCGCAGTTCCGGGATCTTCTCCGGACGCGCCTTGCGGGGCAGCTCGTCGGTTTCGACCGTCACATCGCCCTTACGGGTGGAGATCGTCACCGGCGTGATCTCCCGCTTGAAGCTGCCGTCTTCAGTGGCCTTGATCGAGCGGTTCAGCGTCTCGATCGCGTAGGCGTCCTGGTCTTCGCGGGTGAACTGATGCTCGCGCGCGATCATGTCGGCGTAGACGCCCATGGCCTTGTTCTCATAGGCGTCTTCCAGACCATCCTGGGCCATGTGGTCCTTCACCGCGTCGTGGCCGTACTTGAAGCCGGTGCGGTGATTGGGCAGCAGGTGCGGGGCGTTGGTCATGGATTCCATGCCGCCGGCCACGATCACATTGGCGTCGCCGGAAAAGATCGACGCGCGCGCCTGAATCGCCGCCTGCATGCCCGAGCCGCACATCTTGTTCAGCGTGGTCGCTTCCACCGATTTGGGCAGCCCCGCCTTGAGGGCCGACTGGCGCGCCGGCGCCTGGCCCTGCCCGGCGCCGAGGACATTGCCCATATAGATCATGTCCACGTCTTCACCGGCGACGCCGGCTTCGGCGAGCGCGGCCTTCACGGCCTCGGCGCCCAGCTCGTTGGCGGACAGGGCGGACAGCTCGCCCAGCAAGCCGCCCATGGGGGTGCGGGCCATGCCCACGATGACGATCGGGTCTTCAGCACTCATCAGAGCGATCTCCTGTATTCCGTCTTGGCGCCGGCGCGCATCCACGTCAGCGTGATGAAATTGGCGGCCGGAGCCTAGGCGCCCGGCCGGACGGGCGGAAGAGGAGCGCTTCATTGCGCACTGCGTCAAGTCTTCTCGCAGGTGCGAAGTCGCGTCTGGTGACGGCGCCGCGATCGCGCGACTGGGCTGAAGCCGCTGGAATGCTGGTGCTTCTGGCGCTCGCCGCGACGGGCGTCAGCCTATGGTCTGAGGCGCTGCAATTCGATTCGTCATTGCCGGGACTGAGCGGTGATCCGCTCTCCTTCCTGGCCCTCGCAGCCGTGGCGGTGATCGTTCCCAGCCTCGCCGAGGAACTGATCTTCCGAGGCGCGCTTCAGCCGGCCCGGATCCACTCATGGCGAGCGCTCGCCGGTTCGGGGCTCAGCCTCGCCGCCTTCATCGTCTGGCACCCGGTCCAGGTCTGGACGGGCTGGTTCACCGGTCAGGCGGTGTTCCTGATGCCGGAATTTCTGGCGATGGCAGGCCTTCTGGGCCTGGCGTGTACGATCAGCGTCCACCGGTCCGGCAGTTTGTCGCCCGCTGTGGCGATGCACTGGGTCGTGGTGGTGGCTTGGAAGGCGGGAACAAGCGGATCACCGTCCTGAACCCGTCGCGGTTCGGCAACCCCACCCGCTCCGGCTCTTCGCGATCCCGCCGCCCCTACCCCGTCGCCTTGATCCATCCCCCGCCGAGCACGCGGTCATGGTCGGGCGTGGAATAGAAGACGCAGGCCTGACCCGGCGCGACGCCTTCTTCGCCCTCGTCCAGCAGGACGAAGACGCCGGCGTCGGAGACTTCCAGCGCCGCAGGCTTCGGCGGACGGGTGGAGCGGACCTTGACGCCGACGCTGGCGCCGTCGGCTTCTGACAGATCACCGTCGCCGATCCAGTTCACATCAGTCAGCTCGATCCGTCGCACTTTCAGCGCCTCGCGCGGTCCGACGATGACTTGAGCGGTCTCCGCGTCCAGGCGAACCACGTAGAGCGGCTCGCCCGTGGCGACGCCGAGGCCCCGGCGCTGGCCCACCGTGTAGCGCAGCACGCCGTCATGCTCGCCCAGCACGCGGCCGTCGAGATGGACGATCTCGCCCGGACGGCTGGCGCCGGGGCGGACTTTCTCGACCACGCTGGCGTAATCGCCGTCAGGGACGAAACAGATGTCCTGACTGTCCGGCTTGGCGGCCACCACGAGGCCCATGGCGGCGGCGAGCTGGCGGGTCTGGTCCTTCTCCAGATGGCCCAGCGGGAAGCGCAGATAGTCCAGCTGTTCGTCGGTCGTCGCGAACAGGAAGTAGGACTGGTCCTTGCCCGCGTCCGCGGCCCGGCGCAGCTGCGGCCGGTTTCCGCGCACCTCGCGGCGGATGTAGTGGCCCGTGGCCAGCGCGTCGGCGCCCAGCTGCTTCGAGGTGGCCAGCAAGTCGGCGAACTTCACAGACTGGTTGCAGCGCACGCAGGGGATGGGCGTTGAGCCGGCCAGATAGGTGTCGGCGAAGTCCTCGATCACCGCTTCGCGGAAACGGGTCTCGTAGTCCAGGACATAATGGGGAAAGCCCATGGCTTCGGCCACGCGGCGGGCGTCGTGGATGTCCTGACCGGCGCAGCAGGCGCCCTTGCGGTGGATCGCTTCGCCATGGTCGTAGAGCTGCAGCGTCATGCCCACGACGTCATAGCCGGCCCGGTGCAGGACCGCCGCAACGACCGAGCTGTCCACCCCGCCGCTCATGGCCGCCACGATACGGTGGCTGGAGGGCTCGCCGCCCAGGTTCAGGAAATCACCGGTCAGGCCGAAATCGGCCATGAGCGCATCGACTTTGTCAGCATCGAACGCCGACACGCCGGGCGCCGCCGGCTGGGACGCCGGCGCGTTGGAAATCAGGGTCGCCATCTTACCTCTCCCCCGCCGGTTCAAGGCCGGCGGCGAATGAATTGAAGCGCGGATATAGGGGAATTGGCGAAGAAATGCGAGGGGTGGCCTTCTTCTTGATGCTCAAGCCCGTCCGGGCTTTCGCTCCTCGCTAAAGCTGCGGGCGCGCGTTCGCGCTTGCGGACCCTGCGGGTCCGTCAGGGCCGGCGATAGATCCCGGTCAGGGGCGCATAGTGATGCTCGATCCGCTTGGCGGCGCGGACAAAGGGCTCGGCGACGGTCGCCATGTGGAAGCCGTTGGAATGCAAAAAGGTTTCTCCATCGGTCATGACCCCGACATGGCCGGGCCAGAACACGAGATCACCGCGCTCCAACACCGGGAACTCCGTCTCCGCCACGCGGAGCCCGTCTCCCGAGATGACCGTTTCCCACGTCCGCTGCGCCCATTCTTCCTGCGGGCCGGAATCACGCGGACAGAAAATGTCGGCGGCCTGAAGCGCGGTCTGGATAAGGCCGGAGCAATCAAGCCCCAGGCTCTCCTTGCCGCCCCACTGGTAGGGCGCGCCGATGAAGCGCTCGGCCACAGCGACCCAGTCGGGCTCAGGTGGATCGCCCACGGCGCGCAGATGGCCGGCGAAGACCCAGCCCATGCGCTGGGCCTCGATGAATTTGCCGTGGCGCTTTCCGCCGACGATCTTCGCATTGAGGGAGGCCAGGCACACCGGCGCGCTCTTCAGGTCGGCTTCAGAAAACACATAGGTTCTCAGCGCCTTGACCTGATGGGTCGGGATCAGGGCCGGCGCTGACAGGGCCGCCATGTCCACCCAGCCGGGATAATCATCCAGCGCCGTGCGGCCATAGCCCCAGCCATCCGCCTCGCGCTCGACCAGAAACACCTCGCCGGGCAGGACCTGGGTTTCCTGCATGGCGTCGTCGCGCGGCTCGGACCGGACCGGGCAGATCCCGGCGGTGACCTGATAGGGGATCGGTTCAGCCGCCATAGCGTTGCTTCAAAACCCGATAGAGCGCCCGGGCGCCCAGCATCTCACCCCCGGCGGGCTTGCCGGGTCGGCTGGACGGGTTCCAGGCGAAAATGTCGAAATGGGCCCAGGCTTTGGCGTCCTTCGCAAATCGCCGCAGGAACAGGGCCGCCGTCACCGAGCCGGCGAACGGGGCCGAGCTGGTGTTGGAGAGGTCCGCGATCTCGCTTTCCATCCAGACGTCGTAGCCGTCGTGGAGCGGCATGGGCCAGATCAGGTCGTCGCAGGCCTTGCCTTCGGTCTGCAGGGCGTCGGCGAGGCCTTCAACCTCGGTGTAGACCGGAGCCAGCTCCGGACCCAGCGCGACCCGGGCCGCGCCGGTCAGCGTCGCCATGTCGATCAGCAGGTCCGGATCGCTTTCCGCGGCCTTCGTAATGGCGTCGGCGAGAACGAGGCGGCCTTCCGCGTCGGTATTGCCGATCTCCACCGTCAGACCCTTGCGGCTCTTCAGAATGTCGCCCGGGCGGAAGGCGTTGCCGGAAATCGCGTTCTCCACCGCCGGGATCAGCACGTGCAGACGCACGGGAAGCTTCGCGGACATGATCATCTCCGCCAGGCCCAGCACGTTGGCCGCTCCGCCCATATCCTTCTTCATGAGCAGCATGCCATTGGCCGGCTTGATGTCGAGGCCGCCTGAATCAAAGCACACGCCCTTGCCCACCAGCGCCAGGCGCGGATGGCTTTCATCGCCCCATTCCAGCTCGACCAGCCGCGGCGCGTCATCGGCGGCCCGGCCCACCGCGTGGATCATGGGATAGTTCTGCGCCAGCAGATCATCGCCGACGATCGAAGTCACAGAAGCGCCATGGACCTCGCCCAGATCGCGCATGACCGCTTCCAGATTGCTCGGCAGCATGTCGCCGGCCGGCGTGTTGACCAAATCCCGCGTCAGCCGGGCGCCGCGCGCCACCCTCGCGGCCTCCTCGACGTCACAGCCTTGCGGCGCGACGAGCGTCGCCGGGGCGCGCCTGGGCGACTTGTAGCGGGTGAACTGATAGCTCCCCAACAGGAAGGCGATGGCGGCCTCGGTCGGATCAATGTCCTCAGGCAGATCCTCCAGCGCCCAGCCGCCCTCGGGCAGGCCCATGGCCGCCCCGGCGAACTCGAAGGCGCTTGAACCCTGCCCGGCGCCGACCAGCGCATCGACGCCTGCGCCCACCGGCAGAATCACGACCTGGCTGGCGGCGCCCTCGAACCCGCTGGCCTCGGCATGGCGGCGGGCCGCGTCGGGCAGACGCGCCAGCGCGTCTTTCAGACCAGCGGCGGTGACAAGCCGGGCAGTGCGGGCGTTGTCTGCGTCAGCGAACAATTCGGCGGCGGACATGGCTCGTTCTTCCTTAACTCTACGATCAGACGCCTGAGCCTTCAGCCCAAGCGTTAACGGCTTCTTGACCGAGACGGCGCAGGGTCGAACCCGTACCGTCCCGCTATTGCGTCAAGAGGTAGACCATGCGCGCGCGCCTGTCCGCAATCGCTCTCGCCAGCCTTCTGGCTTCGGCCTGCGCCACCTCCAGCGAGCTGGAGATGACCGAGCAGGAAGAAGCCGTCGCAGAAGCGCTTGAATCGCGCTCCATCGCGCCGGCGACCGCCGATGAACGCGCGGCCATCGAGAACCAGGACCTGCTGACCCAGGCCGCCTTCTGGGCCGAAGCCTATGAGCTGAACCCAGCCGATCGGGAGGCGGCGTACAAGCTGTCCACGGTGCTGCGCCGCCTCAACGGCGCGCCGCGCGCGGCCCAGGTCGCCCGCCAAGCTCTTGCGCTCTACCCCGACGATGTCGAGCTGCAGACCGCCTTCGGTCTGGCGCTCACCGCCGCCGGCCAAGGCGCCCAGGCGGTCGAGCCGCTGAGCCGCGCTCATCAGGCCGCTCCCGATGACTGGCGAATCCTCAATGCCCTGGGCGTTGCGCTGGATCAGTCCGGCCGCGCCGACCGGGCGCGCGGCCGCTTTGAGCAGGCCCTTCTGGCTTCAGGCGGCGAGCCTTCGGTCCTGAACAATCTGGCGCTCTCGGTGATGCTGGACGGGGACCCGGAGCGCGCCGAGTCGCTTCTGCGCCGGGCCGCCGATGACGAGACGTCAGGCCCGGAAGTCCGTCAGAACCTCGCCCTCGCGCTCGCCCTTCAGGGCCGATTCGACGAGGCTGAATCGATCGCGCTGGTGGATTCCACGCCAGAAATGGCCCGGCAGAATCTCGACTATGTGCGCGCCCTGATGAGCTCGGGCCGCACCTATGACCGCCTGCGCGAGGCCGACCTGCGCGGCATGCGTTAGGCCTCGCCGCCGGGCGGCGGGGCCATGGGCGGGGGCGGGGCCTCCCTCGGCTCGACCTTCTTCAGCGGGAAGCGGGCCTTGAGACGGCCGGAAACCAGCGTCTGGTCGAAGCGGAAGTCCTCGGTGTGGGCGCGCAGCTCGTCCGGAGCGCGGCCGTCCTTTGACGCCTCGATGGCGCGGTATAGCGCGTAGAGCCTCAGATAGCCCTTGTCATCCCGGCTGAGATTGGTCTGGTCCAGACCCGCGCACACCTCGATCAGGCGGTTCAGGCCTGGGCGGCGCTTGCCGGCGGCCAGATCGACCACAGCCAGCGCCAGGGCCGGCTTCCAGCCGCCGTCGGCGTAGGACAGCTTCTTCGGCACGGTGGCCAGCTCGTCGCGTGCGCGCTTCACGTCGCCCTCCGCCAGGGCGTCGAGCGCGTTCTCGGCGGCGGCGTCGGCCAGCCTCAATGCTTCGCGGCGGCGTTCAGCCGCCTTTGCGCCCCCGAACATGGGTGTCCTGAAATCCTTATTGCAGCCGGGTTTGACCCGGCCCGTCAGGGACGCACCCTAACGCCCGCGCGCGCCCGCGTCACATGCTTTGGTAGCTGATGACAGCCGGGCCCATGATGACCAGGAACAGGACCGGCAGGAAGAACACGATCATCGGCACCGTCAGCTGGGCCGGCAGGGCTGCGGCCTTCTTTTCCGCCGCACTCATACGCAGATCACGGTTTTCCTTGGCCATGACGCGCAGCGCCTGGCCCAGCGGCGTGCCGTAGCGTTCCGCCTGGGTCAGTGCGGTCGCCACCGACTTCACGCCGGGATGGTTGGTGCGCGCTGCCAGGTTTTCGTACGCTTGGCGGCGCTCCTGCAGAAAAGCGAGTTCAGCCGTGGTCAGGGACAACTCCTCGGCCAGGTCGATGGACGAGGTCCCGATCTCGCCGGCGACCTTCTGAAAGGCCGCCTCAATGCTCATGCCCGATTCCACGCAGATCAGCAGGAGGTCCAGGGCGTCGGGAAAGGCCTGCATGATCGAGTCGCGGCGCTTGGCGGCCTTGTTGGACAGATAGATGCCCGGCGCATAATAGCCGACCAGCGTCAGGGCCAGCACGACAGCGAGGCGCTGAAAGCCTTCCAGCCCGAAATCGTTGACGAAGGTCAGATACAGGAAGGTGCCGGCGAACAGCATGATCGGCACGGCGAAGCGGGCGAAGTAGAAGCCGAAGATCGGCCCTTGCCCGCGCATGCCGGCCTGGATCAGCTTCTTCTTCAGATTGGGATCTTCCAGAAGCTTCTGCAGGTTCAGCTTCTCCACAACCTGGCGGTAGAGGCTCTGCTTGGTCTCGCCACGCAAGGAGCTCCGGCTCTGGTCGATCTGCTCGCGCGCCTTGCGGCGCAGTTCGTCGCGCCGCTCGGAGACCTGTTTCAGGCGCTTGGCGGTGTCGTCGCGATTCATCGCTGGCCCTGACAGGGTCAGAACCGTTGCGAACACCAGCGCCGCAGCGATCACCGCGAACAGGTTCGAGGGCTGGGTGATGAAGTCTGCGAAGGCGAAAAGGTCCATCTGTCCGCCCCCTACATTTTGAAATTGATCATCTGGCGCATGATGAAGACGCCGATGGCCATCCAGGACACCCCGCCCAGCAGAACCAGCTGACCGATCGAGGTGGTGAAGAGCGGAGCGATGTATTCCGGCGAGATCACCGAGACCATGGCCGCCACGCCTGGCGGCAGCGAGCCGATGATCATGGCCGACGCCTTGGCTTCGGAAGACAGGGCCGCGACCTTCTCGCGCATCATCCGGCGCGCGCGCAGCACGCCGGACAGATTGCTGAGCGCCTCGGCCAGATTGCCGCCGGTCTTGGACTGGATCGCCAGAACAATGGCGAAGAAGTTCAGCTCCGGCAGTGGCATGCGGCGCAGCATCCGGCGCAGGCCTTCGTCCGTGTCCACGCCGACAGCGATGCCTTCGACGAGGATCTGGAACTCCTCCTTCACCGGGGTCTCGCCCTCGCGCGCGATGATCTTCAGGCATTCATTCAACGGCAGGCCGGACTTGATGCCGCGCACGATCACGTCGAGCGCATCGGCGAAATTGGCCGTGAATTTCTTCTGGCGGCGGGTGCGGGCCATGCCGAGATACCAGCGCGGCAGGCCAAGGCCGCCGACGACACCGGCGGCGATGACCAGAAGGATGTTCTGCCCTGTCACGAAGGTCGCCGCGACGGCGATGCCGCCGAGAATCCCGGAGAAAATCCAGAACTGGACCGGGCTCCATTTCAGCCCCGCCTGCTCCAGCCGCGCCCTCAGGGTGAGGGATTTCTTGCGCTCCGCCTTCTGGCGCTCCTCCATCTCCTTCAGGCTGTCCTGGACCTGCTTGCGCTTCTGGGCCGCGCCGTCGATGGCGCTGGTCTGGCGCTTGCCGCGCTGAACCGGCTGACCGACAGCAGCGGCCATACGGGTCTTCTGAGCGCGGGTCTCCCCGCCACCGGCAAAGGCGAAGCCCAGCCCGGCTATGGCGATGAAGACGCAAGCGGCTGCACCGATGAAGAGCAGGTCCCCGCCCATCATGCCTCCGCCGCTTCCAGCGCGTCGGCGAGCGCGCCTTCCAGACCGAAGTAGCGCGCGCGATCCCAGAAGTTCGGACGTGCGATGCCGGTGGAGACGTGGCGGCCGGTGATGTCGCCATCGGCGTTCTCGCCGGTGATTTCGTACAGGAACAGGTCCTGAGTGATGATCACATCGCCTTCCATGCCCAGCACTTCGGTGATGTGGGTGATCTTGCGCGAGCCGTCACGCAGGCGGGCGGCCTGGATGATCACGTCGATGGAGCCGGAAATCATTTCCCGGATCGTCTTGGTGGGCAGGTTATAGCCGCCCATGGTGATCATGGATTCGATCCGGCTCAGCGCCTCGCGCGGGGAGTTGGCGTGCAGCGTGCCCATGGAGCCGTCATGGCCGGTGTTCATGGCCTGCAACAGGTCGAACGCCTCAGGTCCGCGCACCTCGCCCACGATGATGCGTTCAGGGCGCATCCGCAGGCAGTTCTTCACCAGATCGCGCATGGTGACCATCCCCGAACCCTCAAGGTTCGGCGGGCGGGTCTCCAGGCGCACCACGTGGGGCTGTTGCAGCTGAAGTTCGGCGGCGTCTTCGCAGGTGATGATGCGCTCTTCCGGCCCGATGAATCCGGTCAGGCAGTTCAGCAGCGTGGTTTTGCCCGAGCCGGTGCCGCCGGAAATCAGCACGTTCGCCCGGCAGGCCCCGATGATCTCCAGAATGCGTGCGCCGTCCGGGGAAATCGAGCCGAACTCCACCAGGTTGGACAGTTTGAGCTTGTCCTTCTTGAATTTCCGGATCGTCAAAGTCGGCCCGTCCAGCGACAAAGGCGGCGCGATGACGTTGACGCGGCTGCCGTCGGCCAGGCGCGCGTCGCAGATCGGGCTGCTCTCATCAACGCGCCGGCCCACCTGGGACACGATGCGCTGGCAGATATTCATCAGCTGGCCGTTGTCGCGGAAGCGGATATTGGTCTTCTTGACCTTGCCGGCGACCTCAATGAAGACGTCGCCGGCGCCGTTGACCATGATGTCGGCGATGTCGTCGCGCGCCAGCAGCGGCTCCAGCGGACCGTAACCGAGAACGTCGTTGCAGATGTCCTGGAGCAGTTGTTCCTGCTCGGCGATCGACATGGCCACGTTCTTGATCGAGATGATCTCGGTGACGATGTCCCGGATCTCGTCCGACGCGGTCTGATTGTCGAGGCGCGCCAGCTGGGACAGGTCGATCGTGTCGATCAGCGCGTTAAAGATCGTGGTCTTGATCTCATAGTATTCGGCCGAGCGTTCCGCCCCGACCGTTTCGGTCTCCTGGGCGCGGCGCTTCGGCTTAGGCGCGGGCTTGGGCGCAGCCGGTCGCGGCGCCATGGCATGCTGGGACACCGCTTCCGTGCGCCGCTCAGCCTCGTCGGCGCGGGCGGTCTGCCTGGGCGCGGGATCAGGGCGCGGCTTCGTCGCAACGCCGCCGTCCGGCGCCGGTCGCGCTGCGGCCGGCTGGGACGGCGCAGGCCGGCCCTGACCGAATCCTTTGGCCGGGCCTTGGCCGCCCGGTCCTGTCGGACGTTTGCCGAACATGAGCGCCTGCGCCCCCTACCCCTTGGAAAACAGCTTGAACAGCGACTTGGACTTGCGCCCGCCGCCAGCCGAGCCGCCGGCGCGTCCGGTGATCAGCCCGGCCAGATGGGCGAACCCGTCGGCGGCCTTGGACTTGGGATCGACCTCGGCGATCATCTGACCGTTATTGGCCGCCTTGCCGAACAGGGCCGGCTCGAACGGCAGGACCAGAACCGGCGCCGCGCCCAGGGCTTCAGAGAAGTCTTTCAGCGGAATGTCCGGCTTCTTCGGGCAACCGGCCATGTTCACCACCACCTTGGGCGGCTCGTCATTGGGCCGCGCCGTGCGCACCAGGTCGAACAGATTCTTCGCATTGCGCAGGCAGGCCAGATCCGGCGTCACCGTGACCACCACCTGGTCCGCGCTTAAAAGCGTGCGGCGCACCCAGGGGCTCCAGGCATGGGGCAGGTCGAGCGCCACGAACGGCGCCTGGCGCTGGACCTTCTCCAGCACGGTCTCGAACGCGTCGGTGTCGAAGTCCCAGTCATTGTCGAGCGTCGCCGGTGCGGAGAACAGGCTCAGCCGCTCGGTGCAGCGCACCAGAAGGCGATCGAGCAGCGCTTCATCCAGCCGCTCGGGCTGAGCCAGGGCTTCCGCGATGGTCTGGGCCGGGTCCTGATTGAAGTCGAGCCCGGCCGTACCGAAGGACAGGTCCAGATCGACCAGCACCGCGTCGGAGCGCAGCTGCTCGGTCAGCTGCCAGGACACGTTATGGGCCACGGTCGAGGACCCCACCCCGCCCTTGGCGCCGATGAAGGCGAGCGAGCGCCCGGCGAACGGCGCTTCAGGATCGCAGAACAGGTCGGAGATGGTCTTGATGACGTTCAGCGGCGTCATGGGCGGAACGAGATACTCGCTCACGCCCCGGCGCATCAGCTCGCGGTAAAGCGTGATGTCATTGGCGGCCCCGACGATGATGACCTTGGTGTCCGGGTCGCAGACCGAAGCAAGTTCGTCGAGCTGGTGGAACAGCTCAGCGCCGCGCATGCCGGTCTCCACGATCAGCAGCTCGGGCGTTGTTTCGTCGTGAAAGCGCTCGATGGCCTTGGCCAGACCGCCCAGCTCCACGGTCACATGGGTCTTGGCCAGGCGCCGGTCGTCGCCGGCGCGGTGGATCAGCTGACCGGTTTCCGGGCTTTCGCAGAAGGCGTGGATGGCGATGCGCGGCACCGGCTGGGTGAGCAACAGTTCGGACTCGCCGGCCGATTCCACCTCGCCCATCAGACCGCCGCTCATGGACGCGGACGGCTCACGCACGGCCGGAGCGCTCGACCTGGCGGCGGCGGACCGGCTGGCCGGGGCGCTGTCGCCGAAATCGTCACCGGACGCCGCCGTCTGGAACACATCCGTTTCAAAGCCGTCATCAAATTCGCTGTTGGCCTCGGCCAGACGGGCTCCGAACGGGCGCTGACCGGAGGATTCGAACGGATCCTGCTCTGGAGCATCGGAGCCGAAATCGTCAGCGCCCTCGCCCAGCAGGCGGCGCTCCACGGACTCAGCATCCAGGAAAGGGTCGGACGCTCTGGTCTCCATCCCGCCATTGTCCAGGAAATCGTCCTGCGGGTCGAACGAGTCGTCGTCAAAGGCTTTGGCGTTCTGGCTCATGACGGTTCCCTAATTCTCCACCGCATCGCTGACAGCGCCGGAATCTGAATCGCTACGAGCGCTCTCGGTCGGCCGGCCGGCGCGATAATTCTCAAGCACGGTCTGACGGCGCGCCGCATCCGGCGCATCGAATCCGCGCGGTGCGACCAGATCACGGGGGTCGGCGATCATGGCGGCCAGATTCGCAGCGGTCGCGCAGCCGAAGCGCGCCCAGTTGTCATCGCCCCGCACATTGGTCAGATCTTCCCAGCCGCCCTCGCATTCCGGGGCGATCGCCTGGTAGCGAGTGAAGGAGAAGACGACCGGCGCACTGGCCCGGCCGCCCGCCTCGTAGGCGCCGCCGGCGATCTGGCGCCAGTCCAGACCATGGGCGTAGAGCTGCGTGCGCGCCTCGGCGATGGCGTCAACGGCGGCGGCGGCGTTGCCGGCGTTCTGGGGATAGGAGATCACCAGCGGTCCGTGGCCGCGCGCCTTGTATTCGCTGGCGAGCGCCGCCAGCAGATCCAGCTGGGCCCAGGTCAAACCATTATCGCGGGCGTCCACCGGCATCTCCACGCGCACCGTTTCCGGCGCGGCGGTGGCCCGGGGCGTCTCGCGCGGGGCGCTGGAAGAACAGGCGGCCAGTGAGAGGCCTGCAGCCAGAATGGGAAGAAGGCGCAGAATATTCATGGCGCTACTCCAGAACAAAGCCGACAGGACCCAGCCAGCCGCGGCCCTCCACCTGTGCGCCCGGCGCCGCATAGACGCGGTTCAGGCGGCCCAGGAAAACGTTGGCGGCGAGCGAGGCGGCCGCGAACCCTTCGCTGGGGTCCTCCAGCGCATCGGGATCGGTAGGATCGACCAGATAGGGCGTGACGATCACCACCAGCTCGGTCTCGTTGTTGGCGAAATCGCGCGAGCGGAAGAGCGAACCCAGGACGGGCAGACGCTCCACGCCGGGAACTGAATCCATGGCCTGGCGGGTCTCTTCCTTGATCAGGCCGGCGATCACCAGCGACCCGCCGGACGGCAGCTCGACCGTGGTCTCTGCGCGGTTCACTGTCAGGGCGGGGATGGACAGGCCGGGCACGGTGCCGATGACATTGCCCTCATCATCTACGACCGCGCCTTCAGACAGGGAGATCGCCCCTTCGTTGGACAGTTCGCTCACCTCAGTGGAGATGCGCAGCGAGATCCGGCCTTCGCTCAGCACCACCGGAGTGAAGCCGAGACCCACGCCGAAAGGCTTGAATTCAATGGTCAGATTGCCGTCGCGATCGCGGCCCACGGGGACCGGAAACTCGCCGCCTGCCAGGAACTGGGCCGGCTCGCCGGAGATCGCGGTGATGTTGGGCTCCGCCAGCGTACGCACCAGGCCCACCCGCTCCAGCGCCGACAGGGTCGCCGAGAGAGAGCTCTGCAGCACGCCGTTCACCAGATTTTGCGTTCCGATCGTGCCGGACAGACCGCCCAGCGCGGCGCCGGCGACGCCGAAGCCATTCTGGGTGCCGAAGGAGGTGCCGCTCTGATAGCGGCCGGGGCGGTAGACGTCGAAGATCGGGTTGTTGAACTCGTCGCTCAGCGGCTGGCCGAGATCATTGGTGGCCCGGACCCGGGTGGGCGCATCGAAATCACCATAGTTCTGCTGCCCGGCCAGGTTGACGCCCAGCTGGCGCACGATGTTGCGCTCCATCTCCACGATGCGCACGCGCAGCATGACCTGGTCGCGGCCTTCCACCGTGAGGAAGCTGATCACCTGATCGTCTTCATCGGTCCAGCGCCGGGCGATCTGCAAAGCTGCATCTGCAGCGCTCGCGGATGGCACGGTCCCGGACAGGACGATGTTGGCGTTCATGCTTTCCGCCTGAACCCGGCTGTCGGGCACGAAGCGGTTCAGCGCGTCCTGCAGCGCGGCCATGTCGCGCTCGACCCTCACGTCGAGGTCCAGAATCAGCTCGCCGTCGGCGCTGAAGAAGAAAATGTTGGTCCGGCCCACGGCCTGACCCATGAGCAGGGCCCGGCGCGGCGTGCGCACGACCGCGTCAGCGATTTCCTCGCTGGCGACGATCACTTCAGCTGCATCCACCGGCAGGTGCACCACGGCGGCCTGGCCGAAGGGCAGATTGAGAGTCTCGCTGACCGGACCGGCGCCCGGCTCGCGAATCACCACCTGCATGGTGTTGTTGCGTTCGGTTCCGCCGCCGGCCAGCTGGGCCTGAGCCCCGGCCGCCAGCGCCGCCACGCCGGCAAGCGCACAGGCGGCGGTCTTCACAAAGCGCTGGATCACGGAGCGCCTCCCTGCAGCGCGACGCGCCGCTCATTGCCATACCGGATGACGCGCACGACCTGATCGTCGGACGACGACGCCGACCCGCTGCGGCCGTCGGGCAGGCGCGGTCCGCCGGAGGTATCAGCCACGGACCGCAGCGCCAGCGACACATCGCCGACAGCAACGGCACGGGACACTTCCCGGGCCTGCTCCTGGGTCAGCTCCAGCGTCGCGGTCGAGCCGACAACCGCGCCGTCTTCCTCTTCGGAATAGGTCTGGTCGATGGCCAGAACCCGAACATTCTCCACAGCGATGGCCGCAGCCACGCCGCGTTCATTGTCTTCGGTCGCAATAATGTCGACCCGGTCATTGGGCAGGATGAATCCGCCCGCGCCCGAGCGCGCCGAGATCGGCACGGCCACAGCGCGCATGCCCGGTGTCAGAACCGCAGCCATGAACCCTGCGTCGCCCGGCTGGACGAGCTTGCGGTCCAGCACCGGCTCTCCAGCCGAGAAGCTCGATCGCGCCACGGCTCCGGCCAGGCGTTCGAGCGCATCGGGTGCGCCCTCCTGCGTGAGATAGGCGGGGATGACGGCTTCCTCCGGCCACGGGGTCCAGCGGAAGGCGGCGGCGTCCACCCGTTCGCCGGGCCCGATGTCGCGGGCGGCGACAAGCACCCGCATCTGCGGCGCAGGCGCTGGGGCCTCCACCTGCTCAACGGCCGGTTCGGCCGCAGGCGGCTGCATGGCCCCGCGCACGAAGAACGCAGCTGCGAGTGCTGCGATGCCGGCGACGGCGAGAACGATGATTCGAACAATGTTCATGGTGGTCGGTCCTGACCTGAGCCCTCTGAGGCCCGATCTGACCGGGAAAAGATCAAAGGCGCGTTAATGCTTGGCGTTAAGAAAGTTCATCCTTCAACCAGCAAGGGCCGCGAACAGCGCGCTTTGGGGCAGGGCCAGCAGGGCGCCGGCTGCGATCGCGACCGCGTAGGGCGCTGGCGCGCCGGGCGCGAGCGCGCTGTTCGTGATCGTCTCGGCGCTGACCGGAAGCGCCGGCGCGACCCGGCGCAGCGCGATCAGCACCAGGGCCAGCACGCCGCCGGCCGCCGCTGCAAGCAGGATGAAAGTGAACACGTCAGGCCAGCCGAACCACAGCGCACCGGCCGCGATCAGCTTCACATCACCGCCGCCGAGCCAGCCTGGCGCCCAGAGCGCCAGGCCGAGCGCCAGGACCACGGCGAAAGTCGCAAGCGACAGCCCGGCCCCACCCCACCCCAGCCCGAGGAACGGCGCGGCGGCCGCCCAGAGGACGATCACGGCCCCCGGGATCCAGTTCGGGATTGTGAACTTCGCCACATCGGTCCATGCGGCGATGAGCATGAGGAAAGCGAACGCGAGCAGCGCGATGTTTGCGATCACGGGCCTAGCCCCTCCAAACTGTCGAGGCTCGCACTGTGACCCAGGCTCCATTAAGTCTTCGCAAACGTTGATCTGAACAAGACCGTGGCGCTGGAATCAAGAAAGCCGCCCCAAGCGGGGCGGCTTTCGAGGTGTGTCAGCGGCGCAGCGCGCCGGCTGGCGGTTGGCTTATTCGCCGCCGCCGCCACCCAGGCTGTCAGCGACCTGCTGGAACGTGCCTTGCAGGTTGCCGCCAAGGGTGCCGAGAACGACGATCAGGCCGACAGCGATCAGAGCCGCGATCAGGCCATACTCGATAGCCGTGGCGCCAGACTCATCCTTCAGAAAACGAGAAACCAGGTTTTTCATCCCATCCACTCCATTTGCTCTTTGTTAGCTCAGGCTTGAAGTCCGTCCCGACCCGTCCTGAACATGAGCCATCAAACACGAAAGGGATTGAAGCGAGGTAAAAATCGATGGTTTATTTTATCTAAACGCTGGAAGTCTTGAATATGGTGAATGCTCGGTAAACGATTGGGCGCGTTTAGACTTCCTTCATTCGCGCGCGCGAGAGTGCGACGCATCGCATATATAAAGAGGCATCGCCATGCGCGCTCTTATCGCCCTCCTCGCTCCGCTGGTCCTGGCCGTCTCGGCGCAGGCCTCCGCCCAGACCGTGACCGTGCCGGCCGATCATACCGGCCTGGTCCGCCTGCCCCAGGAGGCGGCGACCATCGTCGTGGGCAATCCTGCGATCGCGGACGCGATGCTCTATGATTCCCGCACGCTGTTCGTGTCGGGACGGGTGTTCGGCCAGACCAACCTCATAGCGCTCAACGCAGAAGGCCGGGTGATCTACGCCGCAGATGTCTCGGTCACCCTGAGCGACCGAAACCATGTTCAGGTCGTGCGCAACAATACGACCGACCTGGCCACGGCGCAGCACACTTACCTCTGCGATCCGGTCTGCCGCGCGGTTCCGGTCATCGGCGACGAACCGGGACGCTTCGATGCGCTTTCCAGCCAGCGCAACGCCGTGTCCGGCGCCGCCCAGTCCGCAGCCCGCTCGGCCAGCGATCCCGCTGCGGAATAACAGCGCGTTCACCACCTTCCTTCACCGGGCTTTAAGCGCGATCAGCTAGCATCCCTGCCATGATGATCTCGCCGCCTTTCTTCTCCGAGCTTACCCGCCAGCGCGCCCGTGCGGCCGCGCGGCGGTTTGCGCGTGACCGGAATGGCGCGGCGGCGGTCGAGTTCGCCATGGTGGCGACGCCCTTTTTCATGCTGCTGTTCGGCATTCTGGAGATTGCGCTGGTCTTCTTCGCCTCCGCCATCATCGAGGACGGCGTGGCCGAAGCCTCAAGGGACATCCGTACAGGCCAGTTCCAGAACTCGGGCCTGAATGAGGACGACTTCCGCGCGGCGATCTGCCAGCGCATCGACGTCGTCGCCGATTGCGGCCGCCTGCGGGTGGATGTCCGCACCTTCGACAATTTCTCGTCTTCCCAGTTCGGCACGCCCCGGGGCGGGAACGGCGATCTGGACGATAGCGGGTTCACGTTCGAACCTGGCGACGCCGGCGACGTGGTCGTCGTGCGCGTCTTCTATGACTGGCCGCTGCTGGGCCCGGGCTTCATCAACGGGCTGTCCAATCTGCCGGGCAATCGCCGCCTGATCTCGTCGGCGACAGCGTTCCGCAACGAACCCTTCCGGGAGGATTAGGGGGTGATGAACCGTCTGGCCTCTCTCCTCAAGCGCTTCAGCCGTGATGTGCGCGGCGTGTCGGCGGTGGAGTTCGCTCTGATCGCCCCCGTCATGCTGGCGCTTTACATGGGCGCAGCGCAGATGACGGCTGCGCTGAACGCGGACCGCAAAGTCACCGGAGCGGCCAACGCCGTCGCCGACCTCATCGCCCAGGACGATTTCGTCACCAATGGCGAGCTCGCCGACATCTACGCGGCTGGCGACGCCATCCTGTTTCCGAATGACGCTGCAGATCTGGGTTTGCGCATCACCTCGATCCGCATGGATGCGGATGGCGAGGTCTTCGTGGACTGGAGCGAGGGACGCGGCATGCCCGCGCGCGGGCAGGACGACGTGCCGGATCTTCCCAATGGCCTGCTGGCGCCGATGAACTCGATCATCATGGTGGAGGCCCAGTACCCGTTCAACGGGCCCCTGCCCAAGGAGTCCGGGCCGCTGGTGACGCTGGGCGACACCGCCTATCTGCGACCGCGCCGATCCGCCTGGGTGCGCCGCCAGAGCTAGGCTTCAGGCCTGCTCGAGCATGCGCAACCGGTCGATGACCGGATGCTCGACGGCCTTCGCCACGCCGTTCACTGCGGAGATCGCGACAACGCCCTCAACCGCATTGGTCGTGAACGCCGCCTCGGCCTTTTCCAGCGCTTCAGGTCCGGCGCACTCCTCGATGATCTCCATGCCATCTGCGGCGGCGCTTCTGGCCAGGGCCGACCGTGTCACACCGGCGAGCGCCCCGGCCTCCAGCGCCGGCGTGAAGACCTGACCGTCGCTTATCCAGAACAGATTCGCGCAGTCGGCGCAGGCCAGAACGCCGCCCGGCCCAGTGACGACCGCCCGGTCAGCGCCCGCCGCTGCAGCCTCGCGCCGGGCGGCGATCAAATCGGCATAGCCGGCCAGTTTGAACCGCTCGCCAGGCGAGCCTGAGCGGCGCGGGCCGTCCACGGTCCGGACCGAAACCGCTGCAGGCGGCGCAGGTCGCGGCTTCAGCGTCAGGACGATGTGAGCGGGCGCATCAGCCTTCGGCGCCAGCCCGCCGCCCCCCTCGCCCGCCGTGACCGTCAGGCGCGCCACAGCATCGGTCAGGCCCAGACGGCCAGACAGCTCGGCCGCCGCCGCGGGAATCATGTCCAGCAAGCCTGGCCGATCCACGCCGAGGTAAGCCAGCCCGCCCTCAAGCCTCGTCAGATGTCCCTCCCAGCGCCGGATCCGGCCCTCGATGCAGCGCATGGTCTCAAACGCGGCATGGCCCAACAGAAAGCCGCGATCATCAATGCCGACGACGGCGCAGGCCGGGTCCGCAATTGCGCCGTCGATCCAGGCGGCTCCGCTGCTCACGGTCCCGCGGCCTTGATCAGGGCGCCGGCCTTGGCGCGGGTTTCAGCAAGCTCTTCAGCCGGGTCGGAATCGATCACGATCGCCCCGCCGGAACGGATCTCGGCGCTCCAGTCTTCGCCTTGTTTCACGCAGGCCGCGGTCCGGATCATGACGTTGAGGTCCGCCGCGCCGTCAGCCCCGATCCAGCCCAGCGCCCCGCAATAGGGCCCGCGGCTTTCACCCTCCAGCTCGGCGATGATCTCCATGGCGCGCACTTTCGGGGCGCCGGTGATGGAGCCGGGCGGAAACGCCGCCGAGATCAGATCGAACACATTGCGCCCTTCAGCGAGCTGTCCCGTCACCGTGGAGACCAGGTGGTGGACGTTGGCGAAGCTTTCGACCTTGAACAGGTCCGGCGTACGGACGGTCCCTGGCGTGCAGACCCGCGCGAGATCATTGCGCATGAGGTCAACGATCATCAGGTTTTCGGCCCGATCCTTATCCGAGGCCGCCAGCGCTTCGCGGGCGCGCCGGTCTTCCTCCAGGTCGGCGCAACGCGCCCGCGTGCCTTTGATGGGCCGTGTCTCGACGCGGCCGGAAGCGTCGACCGCCACGAAGCGTTCCGGCGAGTTCGTCACAACGGCGCGCTGATCATCGATGCGCAGATAGGCCGAGAAGGCCGCCGGGCTCTGTCCGGCCAGGCGCTCGATCAGGCGGAACGGTCCGTCCCGCCCGGGCAGCTCCCCGCGGAAGGGGTGAGAGAGATTGACCTGGAAGACATCGCCAGCGCGCACATAGTCGATCGCGCGACGCGCGGCCTGCAGGTAGCGTGCATCGTCCCAGACCTGCTCGAAGCGGCCCGCCGCGGCCTCCACTGCCGTCGAACCCGCTTCAATCGCATCGGCCAGACGCCGCGCCGCCGCCGGTTCGCCTTCAACGGTGAGAGTCTGCGCGGCGTGGTCGAACACCGCAACCGCCGGATACCAGCCGACCGCAATCGCCGGCCAGGCCGCGAGGCCTTCCGGGCTTTTGGGTGTCCGCTCGAAGGCCTGACCCAGGTCGTAGCCGAAAAGCCCTGCATAGCCGCCTGACAAGCCCGGACCGCTCGGGCTGGCGGCCTTGGCGGGCATCGCGGCCCTGAGCTTGGCGAACCCGGCGGCGGGGTCGTCCTCAATGATCGTGAAGTCGGGAAAGACGCACAGGTAAGACCGCCCGCCGCAACCTCCGTCCGCGCCGCCGAGCATGAGCAGCGCCATGGGTTCGTCGCGCACCGCCGCCAGCGCCTCGACCGGCTCTCGCCAGGCCAGTCCCAAGCCCGCAGCGCCCGAAGCGGCTTCAAGCGGCAAGGCGGTCAACCGGCGAGCAGACGCTCGCGCAGGCGCGCCAGCACCGCCTCGTCCAGTCCCAGCTCCTCACGCAGATAGGCCGATGGATCACCCATCACGTCCAGCGCCGCGTCGAGATAGTCTCCGTCCACGCCCAGGAAGGCCTTCAGCTCCGCGTCGCCGAACTCGCGGCCGTACTTGGCGCTCAGCCGTTCGCGCATGACCGCAGCGATCTTGTCGAAATCGACCGCCGTGTTGGTCATCAGGTAGTCGTCGATCACCGTGTCGTGGTCGACGCCCAGCTCCCACAGCACCAGGGCGCAGAAGATGCCTGTACGGTCCTTGCCTGCGGCGCAGTGTACGACGAAGCCGTGATCGTCCTCGCCGTCGGCCAGCGCCTTCACGCCTTCGCGGAAGACATGCTGGTTGCCTTCGTCAAAGGGCAGACGGCGATAGGTCTGGGTCATGAACTCGCGGATCGAGTCGAAGGTCAGCTCGGCCTCGCGCAGGAACCGCAGATGAGGCGCTTCAGCCGGACCTGAATGGTCGCTCTCGATGACCCGCACGCCGTCGACGCCCGGCCAGAAGGAGGGTTCGGCCTCCCGCTCGCTGGGACGGCGCAGATCGGCGACGGTCCTGATATTCAGGTCGCCCAGCGTCTGGCGGTCCTCATCGGTGGCCCTGCTGAACTGGCCCGAACGGTAAAGCCGATCGGAGACGGTCCGGCCATCTGCGCCCGGATAGGCGCCGAAGCGGCGGAAATTGTGAACGCCGGAGAGCGGAAAAACACGGGTGTCGGTCATGGGCGTTGACTTAAACGGCCCGCCCCGCCCCGGCAAGCAGACCTTCAAGCCTAGCGGAAGGGCGGCTCGTCGAAGCTGCGCAGCTTGCGCGAATGCAGGGCCGCAGACCCCTCGCGTTTGAGGATCTCCACCGCCTCGATCCCGGCGGCCAGGTGTTCGGAGACGCTGCGTTGATAGAACAGGTTCGCCGCGCCGGGCAGCTTCAGCTCGCCATGGAGCGGCTTGTCCGACACGCACAAGAGCGTCCCGTAGGGCACGCGCAGGCGGAAGCCGTTGGCCGCGATGGTCGCGCTTTCCATGTCCACGGCGATGGAGCGGGACTGGTTGATGCGCCGGGCTTCCTGATTGTAGCGCAGCTCCCAGTTCCGGTCGGCATAGGTCACGACCGTGCCGGTGCGCAGGCGGCGCTTCAACGTCTCGCCGGTGTCGCCGGAGACGGTCTCCACCGCCTTGGACAGGGCCACCTGGATTTCTGCAATGGGCGGAATGGGGATCTCCACCGGCAGGTCACGGTCCAGCACGCTGTCATAGCGCAGATAGGCGTGAGCCAGCACATAGTCGCCCAGGCGCTGGGAGTGTCTCAGCCCGCCGCAATGGCCGACCATCAGCCAGCATTCCGGGCGCAATACCGCCAGGTGATCGGTGATCGTCTTCGCGTTCGACGGTCCCACGCCGATATTGACCAGGGTGATGCCCCGGCCATTGGGCGCCTTGAGATGATAGGCCGGCATCTGGAAACGCCGCCACGGCGCGGCGGTCACCTCGCCGACCGCGTCCTTGGTTTCGGCGTCTACATGGACGAAGCCGGCCGCGGACAGGGACTCATAATCGTTGTCGCCCTTGAGCTGCTCGACCGCCCACTCCACGAACGCATCCACATAGCGGTGATAGTTCGTGAACAGGATGAAGTCCTGAACATCCTCCACCGGCGTGCCGGTGTAGTGACGGATGCGTTGCAGCGAGTAGTCCGTGCGCGCGGCATCGAACAGGGAGAGCGGACGGGCCTTGCCCGGTTCCGACGGCCGTTCGCCATTGGGCAGGGCGTCATCAATGCCGGCGAGATCAGCGTAGGGAAAATGACGCACCAGCTCGGCCGGGCTCGCCGCGTTCAGGTCCAGGTCTGCCGCGCCGTCGAGCACGTAGGAAAACGGAATCTCCTGAGCCGAAAGCCCTGTCTCGATCTTGATCGGATACTCCGCCGCCAGAAGCTCGATCTGCTCCTCCAGATAACGCCGGAACGCCTCGGGGTGCGTGACCGTCTGGGCGTAGACGCCGGCTTCGGAGAACTTGCCGAAGGCCCGGCTGACCGGCGGCACAGGGCCTTCCGGCAGATAGGTGACGCGAAGCTCGGGATAGGCGAAGGCGCCGGACGCCCGGTCGGCGTCGGACGGCGCCGCACCGCCGTCCAGATAGGTCTTCAGCGCCCCGCGCAGATTGCGGACCGAGGTCTGATAGAGTTCGCAAAGCCTATCGACAGCCTCACGGGCGTCACCGGCGGTCTTGATGGTCTGCTCGGTCTGCTCGATGGAAACTGCGCCCAGCGCCATGCAGCCTAGTCCTCGCGCTTCACGAAGGTCACGGTGAACAGCGGCTCTCCGTCGAAGGCCGGCGTGGTCTTGCCTTCCTCGTCGATCATCTGAAACACGGTCGGCTCGATGCGGCCTTCCATGCGGTAACCGCGATCAGACATGCGGCCGCGGTGGAACTCCAGCGCGGCGGCGGTGAAGGTCTTCGCGAGGAAGGTGATGCGGTGGGGTTCGTCGGCCATGGCGTCCTCCTGCAGGGTGTTTTCCCCTTGCTAGCCCGCCTTGAGCGTTCGTTAAAGCGCGCAATCTTCGCGCCCTGACGCCTTTCGCAGTGCAGCATCGCGCGCTATGTCAGCGTCCGGACAAGTTCTAACAGGGCTGGACGCGCCATGACCGCGCAGGAATCCCACAGCTGGGTCGTTATGAAATTCGGCGGCGTTTCGGTCGCTGAACCCGAACGCTGGACCACGATCGCGCGCCTGGCCAAGGCCAGGCTGGACGCGGGACAACGCGTGCTCATCGTCCATTCCGCCCTGTCAGGCGTCTCCAACGCCCTGGAAGCGCTCCCCATTGCGGCCCTGGCCGGGGACGGCGAAAAAGCGGTCGCCGCGATCATCGACCGGCACAGGGCCTTCGCCGCCGAAGCCGGGTTCGACGCCGGCACCCATCTCAAGGACCTGTTCGACCATCTCGAACGCCTGACCGCCGGCATCGGCCTGGTGGGAGAAGCCAGCGCCCGGGTGCGCGCCGAGATCCTTTCGCTCGGCGAGCTTATGGCCAGCCGGCTCGGCCTTGCCTGTCTTCAAGCCGAAGGCCTGACGCCTGAGCCGCTGGACGCGCGTGAGGCGTTGTCCGCCCTCCATGACGGGTCGGATACGCGCGACTATCTCGCCAACGCCTGCGCCGACGGGCCCGATCCAGAGCTGCAGGGGCGTCTGGACGGCGTCCAGCTCGCCCTGACCCAGGGCTTCATCGCCCGCAACGGGCGCGGCGAGACGGTGCTGCTAGGGCGCGGCGGGTCGGACACCTCGGCGGCCTATTTCGCCGCGAAGCTGGAAGCGGCCGAGCTGGAGATCTGGACGGACGTGCCCGGCCTGTTCAGCGCCGATCCGCGCCTCACTGAAGGCGCCCGGCACCTGCGGGCTCTGTCCTACGAAGAGGCCCAGGAGATCGCCACCATGGGCGGCAAGGTGCTCCATCCCGGCTCCATCGGACCGGCCAGGCGCGCCCTCATCCCGGTCTCCGTTCGCTCCACCCTGCGTCCCGACTGGCCGGGCACGCGCATCACGTCTGAACCCGGCGACGACGCCCCCCGCCTGAAGGCCGTATCGGTCAAGTCCGGCGTGCGCCTGGTGGTGATGGAGGGCTCGGGCATGTGGCGCCGGCCCGGTTTCCTGGCCGACGTGTTCGCCTGCTTTAAAGCCTGCGAGGTGTCGGTTGATCTGGTCTCCACTTCGGAGACCAATGTGACCGTGAGCCTGGACCCTGATCCGGGCCTGGATCAGGCGCGGCTGGACCGCCTGCGCGCCGCGCTGGAGCCGCTGTGCCGGGTGCAGATCATCGAGAACGCCGCCGCCGTCAGCCTGATCGGCTATGGCGTGCGGCGCATCCTGCATCAGCTCGCTCCAGCGCTGGAGGCGTTTCAGGACAAGCCCATCCGTCTTGTGACCCAGGCCGCCAATGATCTGAATTTCACGGTCGTTGTGGACGAGGGCGAAGGCCGGACTCTGGCGGCGCGCCTGCACGAGGACCTGATCAGCCCGGCGCCGGAAAGCCCGGTCTTCGGCCCCAGCTGGGCCGAGCTCAACGCGCCGATCTCCGACCGTCCCGCACGCCCAGCGCCGTGGTGGGCCTCGAAGCGCGACGCGCTCATCGGCAAGGCGTCTGAGACCGGCGGGCTTTATGTCTATGACCTGGAGACCGTCAGCGCCCGCGCGCGGGCCGTGGCCGGCATCAAGAGCCTGGAGCGGGCCTTCTACGCCATGAAGGCCAATAATCATCCAGACGTGCTGGCGACGATCCGGGAGGCGGGCCTGGGCTTTGAATGCGTCAGCCCCGGCGAGATCGCCCGCCTGCGCGAGGTCTTCCCCGACCTTGATCCGCGCGAAGTGCTGTTCACGCCGAACTTCGCCCATCGCGGCGAGTACGAAGCTGCGCGCGAGTTCGGCTGCTGGGTCACCATCGACGGCGTCCATCCGCTGGAGCACTGGGCCGACGTGTTCAACAGCGCCGAGGTGATCCTGCGCGTGAACCCCGACCGGCCCCGCGGCCACCACGACCATGTGAAGACCGCGGGACCCAAGGCGAAGTTCGGCATTCCGCTGGCCGATCTGGCGCAGGCGAAAGCCGCCGCAGACGCCGCCGGCGCCAAGGTCATCGGCCTGCACGCCCATGCCGGCTCCGGCGTCACCGAGGCCGGCCACTGGCGCGAGATCGGCGCCATTCTGGCCGAAGCCGCCAAGGCCTTCCCGGACGTGGAAATCCTCAATGTGGGCGGTGGCCTGGGCGTCCCGGACAGCGCCGATGCGCCCGTGCTCGATCTGGGCGCCGTGGACACCGATCTCGCCCGTCTGAAAAAGGCTGCGCCGGGCTATCGCATCTGGATGGAGCCGGGCCGCTATCCGGTCGCCGAAGCCGGCGTGCTGCTCAGTCGGGTGATGCAGGTGAAGACCGCCTATGGCGCGCGCTTCATCGGGCTGGGCACGGGCATGAACTCGCTGATCCGTCCGGCGCTGTATGGCGCCCGGCATGAGATCGTGAATCTCTCCCGGCTGGATGAACCGGCGGAAGGCCTCGCCTCCGTCGTGGGCCCGATCTGTGAAAGCGCGGACCTGCTGGGCGCCGAACGCCTGCTGCCCGAAACGCGCGAAGGCGATGTCATGCTGATCGCGGAGGCCGGCGCCTACGGCGCGGTGATGGCCAGCCGGTATAATCTGAGGGAGCCGGCGGGCGAGGACGTGATTTAGGGATGCCTGCGGCGCCGCCAGCTTGACCGACTCACACCCGCCCGTGAGTCTGCGCCCATGCCCGTCATTCGCCGCCTCAGCCCGGAGACCGTGAACCGCATCGCCGCCGGCGAGGTGGTCGAGCGCCCGGCCAGCGCGGTCAAGGAGCTGGTGGAGAACGCGCTGGACGCTGGCGCAACGCGCATCGACGTGACCATCGAAGGCGGCGGCCTGACCCGCATCGTGGTCGAGGACGATGGCTGCGGCATGGACCGCGAGACGCTGGAAACCGCGATCGAGCGCCACGCCACCTCCAAGTTGCCGGTGGGCGCGGACGGGGCGGATGATCTTCTGAACATCGCCTCCATGGGCTTTCGCGGTGAGGCCCTGCCCTCCATCGGTTCGGTGGCGCGCCTGACCATCACCAGCCAGGGCGAGGAGCTGAGCGAGGCCTGGGAATTGAAGGTGGAAGGCGGCGCGACGTCCGGCGCCCGCCCGGCCGCGCCGCTGGGCCGTCAGGGCACGCGGGTGGAGGTCGCAGACCTGTTCTACGCCACGCCGGCCCGGCTGAAATTCCTCAAATCCGAGCGCGCCGAAACCACCGCCGTGGCCGACGTGATCAAGCGGCTGGCCCTGTCGCGGGCCGATGTGGGCTTCTTCCTGACCAGCGAAGGGCGTTCCCGCCTGTCGGCGCCGCGCGAGACCGCCGACGACCCGGCCGAAGCCCGCAAGGCGCGCCTGTCGAGCATTCTGGGCGGAGACTTCGGGGATAATGCGCTGGCCATCGATCAGGAGCGCGAGGGCGTGCGCCTGACCGGTTTTGCATCCCTGCCCACCTATAATCGCGGCTCCAACCAGCACCAGTTCCTGTTCGTCAACGGCCGCCCGGTGAAGGACAAGCTGCTGGTGGGCGCGGTGCGCGGCGCCTATCAGGATTTCCTCGCCCGGGACCGGCATCCGGTCGTGGCGCTCTATGTCGATCTGCCGCCAGGCCAGGTGGATGTGAACGTGCACCCGGCCAAGGCCGAGGTGCGCTTCCGCGATTCCGGTCTGGTGCGCGGCCTGATCGTCGGCGCACTCCGTCACGCGCTGGCTGGCGCGGGGCACCGGGCGTCCACCACCGTGTCAGGCTACGCCCTGGGCCGGGCGAGACCGGAAGGCGCAACCGCCGCGCCGCCGCTGGCCCGGGCCGGCGGCTGGTCGTCCCGCCCCTCCCCGGCCTGGGAGCAGAGCCTGTCGCAGAGCTACGCCGAGCCGGCCTCCAGCTTCGCGCCGGGCATGAGCGCACGGGTGGAGCCGGACTACGAAAGCGAGCCGGGCTCACCGGCCGCACCCGACGCGCCGCCCCCCCCGGCGCCCGACTGGCCGCTAGGCGTGGCGCGCGCGCAGGTGCACTCCACCTATGTCATCGCTCAGACCGAGGATGGTCTGGTGATCGTGGACCAGCACGCCGCCCATGAGCGCCTGGTCTATGAGCGCATGAAGCAGCAGATCGCCGCCACCGGGGTGGCCCGCCAGGCGCTTCTGGTCCCGGAAATCGTGGAGCTGGACGAGGCCGAAGCGCGCCGCGTGCTCGACCGGGCCGAGGAGCTGGCTGAGCTGGGCCTCATCATCGAACCGTTCGGACCCGGCGCACTGGCGGTACGCGAGACACCCGCACTTCTGAAGAAACTCGACGTGCAGGGCCTGATCCGCGACCTCGCCGATGAGCTCGCCGAGTATGACGAGGCGCTCTCTTTGAAGGAAAAGCTGGAGGAGGTTGTGGGCACCATGGCCTGCCACGGCTCAGTCCGCGCCGGCCGACGCCTTACGGGCGAGGAAATGAATGCGCTCCTGCGCGAGATGGAGGCCACGCCCCATTCCGGCCAGTGCAATCATGGCCGGCCCACCTACGTGGAATTGAAGCTGGCGGATATCGAGCGATTGTTTGGGAGGCGGTGAGGATGTGCGAGCTTCGTCGCTTTTTTCACTTCATGAAGCCCCGTGTTGTTCATTTCACTTCTGCTGAGTCCTACGCGGACATTCTGCAAGCCGGTTTCATTGCTCCGAGCGGCACCGAGGGAATTCAATCGAGGTGGCCAGGCTCCTTCTCGATCTGGAACCGTTTTGTGTCTGTTTTCGATGCAAGGAGCGCCGATCTTGATAACGAAGACATCCTTCGCCAAGTCGGTAACGCGCTGGGGATGCTCAACGAGATTTGCGCCCCCGAGCTCATTGCTATCTCGATTTCATCTGAGCCAACCTACGGCCCTTACCGCGTTGCGGACATCCCGGCCCACCAACGCCCAGATGATCACGTTCCCAAGTTTATTCCGTTCTTGGAAGCTTGGTTTGACGGCGCAGTTGACCAAAACCAATTCGCCGAAACTCATTTGATAAGACGGCGTGAAACGGGCTGGGATTGGGAAAGTCCCTACCCCGCCGCCTCATAGGCGCGGCGCACGATCGCGATCACGCCGTCATCGATCTCATCAGCACTGTGCAGGCTGATGATGTACTGGCACATGCCGCCGGGTTTGACCGGCTTCATGAGCGGGTGCTCGGCGTCGTCCTTGAGGTTCACGCCCAGCTCGAAGCGGGTGTTGGTCTTCGGTCCCAGCATGGCGAACTGTTTCGCCCGGCGCAGGGAGACATAGCCCTTCTTCGGCGCGACCTCGAACGGACCGAACGCCTCGATCTGCTTCATCAGCGCCTTATGGATGGCGCGCTGACCGGCCTTGGCGCCCACATAGATCGCATCAAGCGGATCGCCGGCGGCCTCGTCACCGCCCTCAGCGCCCTTGCGAGCGATATGGACCAGCGTGTTGGCGTCGCCATGGCCGAGGCCCCAGCTCTCCTTGACCCATTTGACCATCTCGCCGTGCTTGGTGAGGCCCTGGGCGAGGATCTCCTTCGCAAGCGCCGCGCGGCTCCTGCCGGTCTTCGCCTCGATGTTGGACAGCTGGGTCTCCAGCGCCTGATCTACTGCGCTCATGGTGTCCTCCCTGGTTGCGGGAAGAGTGAAACCGCATGAGCGCGATGGCAAGTTGGAGCGCGTCGGGCCTGCGATCACGCGTCCCGCGCGTAGAACCGCACCACCGTCTCACCAGCTTCAAGCTGATCGATTTCGCGCCAGCCCGGCGGGGGCTTCAGCTCTGCACGCGCGCTTTCCTCCAGCACGGCGATGGCGTGATCGGCGACCCAGCCGCCGCTGACCAGGCGTTCAAGCGCGATCTCACCAAGGCCCTTGCCGTAGGGGGGATCGAGAAAAGCGAGATCAAACGGCGCGCCGACTTTCTCGGGCTTCTTTCCAAGATCGGTCGCATCGCGCCGGTGCAGCTTGGTGCAGCCGTAGAGCTGCAGCGCCTCCACATTGGTGCGGATGGCGCCGCGCGCGCCGGGATCGATCTCCACGAACAGGGCGAAGGCCGCGCCCCGGCTGATCGCCTCCAGACCCAGCGCGCCGGAGCCCGCAAACAGGTCGATGACACGCGCGCCCTCCAGAGACGGCGCCCAGTCAGCGTGGGCGAGCTTGTTGAACACGCTTTCGCGCACCCGGTCAGTGGTCGGCCGGGTCTTCGATCCCTTGGGGGCCTGAATGGACCGGCCCCTATGAACGCCCGCGACGATGCGCATCGCGCGCGCCTCCGCTTTTCGGCCCGGGTTTCGGTCCAGGCCTGGAGGACGGCTTGCGCGGTCCCTTCGCACTGGTCAACTCGCCCTTCTGGGCGCGCTCGACCTTTTCAGCGCGCTTGCGGGCCTTGTGGCCGGGCTCGTCCTTTTTGGCGGCTTTCGCCCACCCCGCCCCCTTGCCGCCTGGCCGGGCCGGTTTCGGCCTGGCCTTGGCGCGGCCGGACGGCGCGGCGGCGACTTCGCTGGCGGGATGGTTCTTGGCGTCGAGCGGGTAGAGCCGGCCCAGCTGCTCGCGCAGGACCGCCGGGCGGATTTCTTCCGCTTCGCCCTTCTTCAGCGCGCCGAGCTGGAACGGGCCGTAGGCGATGCGCATGAGCCGGTTCACGCTCAGACCCACATGGGCGAGCACCTTCCTGACCTCCCGGTTCTTGCCTTCCTTCAGGCCGACCGTGAGCCAGACATTGGCCCCGGTGCGCCGGTCCACCACGACCTCCATGGGCCCGTAGACCACGCCTTCCACAGTGACGCCGTCCTTCAGGCTCGCGAGCGCCTTGTCGTCCGCGTTTCCGTAGGCGCGCACCCGGTAGCGCCGCGTCCAGCCGGTGGCCGGCAGCTCCAGCACGCGGGCGAGCTCACCGTCATTGGTGATCAGCAGAAGGCCTTCGGAACTGAGATCAAGCCGCCCGACCGAAATCACCCGGCCCATGTCCTCAGGCAGGGCGTCGAACACGGTTTCGCGCCCCTCAGGGTCCTTGTGAGTGGTCAGAAGGCCCGCCGGCTTGTGATAGCGCCACAGCCGCGTGGGCGGACGCTCACCCACTGGCAGGCCGTCCAGGGCGATTTCGTCGCCGGGACCGACCTTGAAAGCGGGGCTGTCCAGCACCTTCCCGTTCACGCTGATGCGCCCCGCCTCGATCAGGCGCTCGGCCTCGCGCCGTGAGGCGACGCCGATATGGGCGAGCGCCTTGGCGATGCGTTCGGAGCGCGCGGACGGGTCGGACGTGTCGTCGTTCAAAGCTTTACTCTTGCGCCGGGGCGGGCGATGGACTGGCGGCATGGATGACAGCCGCGATCACACCCTTATGGGCATGGCGCTCGCCGAGGCGCAAGCCGCCGCTGACGCCGGGGAGGCGCCGGTCGGGGCCGTGCTGGTCGATCCGGCCACGGACGAGATCATCGCATGGGGCTCCAACGCGCCCATCAAGGGGTGTGACCCTACCGCGCATGCGGAAATTCTGGCGCTGCGCGCCGGAGCTGAAAAGCTGGGAAATTACCGGCTGACGGGGCTGGAGCTGTTCGTGACGCTGGAGCCCTGCGCCATGTGCGCCGGCGCGATCAGCCATGCCCGGATCGGGCGTCTGGTCTACGGCGCAGGGGACCCCAAGGGCGGCGCGGTCGATCACGGACCGCGCTTTTTCCAGCAGCCGACCTGCCACTGGCGTCCGGAGGTGGTCTCCGGCGTGCGCGCGGAAGAAGCCGGCGACATCCTGCGCGGCTTCTTCCGGGCTCGCCGGGGGAAAGGCTAGACCTTCCGCGCGCGGCCCGACAGGCCCAGCTTGTCCAGCAGGGTGTTCATGTCGGTGTTGCGCGCACGCACGCGGCTGGTTTGGCGCGGCACGTAGGTGGAGATGCGCGCATCGCCGAAAGCGGAGAAGCGCAGGTGGTCATTGTGGTGGAACATGGCGGACGCTCCAGGCGTTTGGGGGTTGGGACACGCCGCGATATGCGCCGGTGCGGGCGGTGTTTGTACCGCCGGATTTTCATCACCGATCTGCACGAAATGCATGGCGGAGCCGTCCCTGTCGCACAGGCGAGATTGAAACCGGACGCGCCCGGCCCTACCGTCCGCGCCATGACCCAGCAAATCCAACATTTCGACGTTAAGGGCGGTCCGGAGTTCGGCCGCAAACACCTGCCGCTGCTGCGCGAGGCGCTGAAAGAGGCCGGGCTCGACGCCTTCGTGGTCCCCCACGAGGACGAGTATAATAACGAATACCTGCCCGCGAACGCGGAACGGCTCATGTGGCTGACCGGCTTCACAGGCTCGGCCGGGGCCGCCATCGCCGCGCTCGAGACCGCGGCGGTGTTCGTGGACGGCCGCTATACCGAGCAGGTCAAATCCCAGGTCGACCCCGAGCTGTTTGACTATTCCGACCTCGTCGAACTGGGCGTGGCCGGCTGGATCCGCGCCAACGCGAAGCCGGGCTGGAAAGTCGGCTATGACCCCCGCCTGCACAGCCCCGATGCGCTGCAGAAGCTGACCGATGCCGCGGAGCGCGCCGGCGTGCAGATGGTGGCTGTTGACCAGAACCCCGTCGACGCGGCCTGGATCGACCGCCCCGCCCCGCCGCGCGCCAAGGTGCACCCCCACCCCATCGAAGCCGCCGGTGAAGCCCATGCCGACAAGCGCCGCCGGGTCGCCGGAGACGTCGCAGAGACCGGCGCGGACGCTGCGGTCATCACCGATCCGGCCTCCATCGCCTGGCTGTTCAATCTGCGCGGCGGCGACGTCGCCTGCACGCCGCTGCCCCTGTCCGCGGCGGTATTGGAGAAGGACGGGCGCGCCACGCTCTTCATCGTCGAGGACAAGCTGACCGACGCGGCCCGCGGCCATCTGGGCAATGAAGTCGCCATCCGGCCAGAGAGTGAGTTCGGCGAGGGGCTGAAGGCGCTCGCCGGCAAGACGGTGCTGGCCGATCCGGCCGTCAGCTCGGCCTGGGTTTTTGACACGCTGAAAAGCGCCGGCGCGAGCGTGAAGCGCGGACGCGATCCCGTCGCCCTGCCCAAGGCCTGCAAGAACGCCGCGGAGATCGAAGGCTCGAAACAGGCCCATATCCGCGACGGCGCCGCCCTGACGCGCTTCCTGCACTGGCTGGACACCGACGCCCAGTCCGGCGAGGTCGACGAGATCGAAGCGGCCATGAAGCTGGAGGAGTTTCGCCGGGCGACGCCGGAGCTGAAGGATATCAGCTTTGAAACGATCTCGGCGGCCGGGCCCAACGGCGCCTTCCCGCACTACCGCGTGAACACGGCCTCCACCCGCAAGCTGGAGCGCGGTTCACTTTATCTGGTGGATTCAGGCGGGCAGTATCCTGACGGCACCACCGATGTGACGCGCACCGTGCCCATCGGTGAGCCGAGCGAGGCCATGCGCCGGCACTTCACCCTGGTTCTCAAGGGCCATATCGCCCTGACTCTGATCCGCTTTCCCGAAGGCACGACCGGCGGCGCCCTGGACGTTCTCGCCCGCGCGCCGTTGTGGATGGCCGGTCATGATTACGACCATGGCACAGGCCATGGCGTGGGCAGCTATCTGGGCGTCCATGAAGGCCCGCAGCGCATCTCCAAGGCGCCCAACGCCGTCGCGCTCAAGCCCGGCATGATCGTCTCCAACGAGCCGGGCTATTACAAGGTCGGCGGCTACGGCATCCGGATCGAGAACCTGCAATTCGTCACCGAAGCGGCGGCGATCCAGGGCGGCGACCGCAAGATGCTGGGTTTTGAAGCCCTCACCCAGGCGCCGCTGCACCGCGGCCTCATCGACACCGCGCTCCTCACCGAGGAGGAGATCGCCTGGGTCGACGGGTACCATGCTGGTGTTCAGGCCAAGCTCCTGCCCCTGCTCGACGGTCCGGCGGCGGACTGGCTGGTCGAGGCCTGCAAGCCTCTGGCGGCCGCTTGATGCTTCGCCTCTTCGGCGCAGGTCTCGCCGCCCTGATCCTGACCGGCTGCTTCTCCAGCCAGGAGGAGCTGATCGGCTACTGGGGGGCGGACCGGCCGATCGAAACGGGGCTCTGGGCTCACTGGCCGACCCATCCGGACGGAACCGAATGGGACTACGAGACCTGGCGCGGCGAGGTGGATCTTGAGCGCCGCCGCTATGTCTCGGACGACGAGAACTTCCCCCATGACGGGACGCGCTTCCGGTCGCTCGGCGAAGATGTCTACATCGTCCAGTGGGCGCGCCAGGATGGCGTGGGCTATGGCGTCGCCTGGCTTTACGAGGACGGCTCGGTCCTGAGTTATCACCAGCCCGACTGCGCCGACCTGCCCGACGAGGCGCGGGTGGAAACCGGCGTCTCACCGGACGGCGAAGGCTTCTGCCGGATCGAAGACCTCGACCAGCTCGAGGCGGTCATGCGCGCCTATCTCGACGCGCTCGGCGGCGAGATCCGCGTGGACGGGGTGTACCGGCGGGTGGGGTAGCCTCAAAACTTCAATTCCCGGCCAAGCCCGCAAGGGCGCAGAGTCGGGACCTGCATGCGAACTCGCGACCGGGCGCCGCGCTTCGGCTCTCACCCCACCCCGGCCCTCCCCTCAAGGGGAGGGGGAAGACGTTCGCGCTTGATGTCTCTCGCGGCGCTGATCTATTTCAGCATGCATGAAGGCAGCGCCTGCGGGACGTCCGGGCTCAGCCCGCCTCCCTCCCCCTTGGGCGAGGGTCGGGGTGGGGCTAAGTATATCCGGACCAGAAACACTCACCCTCCAATCCCCTCATTAATTCCTCATTCGCGATCACCTATCTCTCCGGTCAACACAGCAACCCCCAACCGGGAGAGACAGCCATGATCGACGTTCGCAGTTTTGACAGCCTCGGCGCCTTCCGCACCGACTGGCTGAACGCCAAGCACCATTTCAGCTTCGGCCATTATCACGACCCCAAACGCATGGGCTGGGGCGCGCTTCGGGTCTGGAATGATGATGAGATCCAGCCGCAGACCGGCTTTCCGCCGCATCCCCATCAGGAGATGGAGATCATCACCTATGTACGTGACGGCGCCATCACCCACGAGGACAGCCTGGGCAACAAGGGCCGCACGGTCGCGGGCGATGTCCAGGTGATGAGCGCCGGAACCGGCATCCGCCATGCCGAGTACAACAAGGAAGACGAGCTGACCCGGATCTTCCAGATCTGGATCCTGCCCGACGAGCGCGGGGGCGAGCCGTCCTGGGGCTCGCGTGAGTTTCCCAAGGGCGAGCGTTCCGGCGAATTCGTCGTCCTGGCCTCCGGCCATGAAAGCGATGAGGCGCTCATGATCCGCGCGGACGCGCGGGTTCTAGGCGCGACGGTGAAGGCGGGAGAGACCGTGACCTATGCGCTCGAAGCCGGCCGCCACGCCTATCTGGGTCTGGCCAAGGGCGCGGTCGAGGTGAACGGCGTCTCGGTCAACGCCCGGGACGGCGCGGCCATCAAGGATGTGGAGACGATCACTGTCACCGCGTCCGGCGACGCCGAGATCGTGCTGGTCGACACCAGATAAGGACGGCGATTAACCTCGTCTCAAGGGGCGCGGAGCTTCCTGCAGCCTCCGCGCCCTTTTCATGTCTGGAGTTCGCCATGACCCGCCTGGTCGCCCTCGCCCTCATCACCCTGACCGCTCCCGCCCTGTCCGGATGTCTGGTGATAAAGACCGTCGATGTCGCCGCCGGCGCCGCCGGCGCGGTCATCGGAGCCGCCGGCGACGTGGCCGAAGGCGCGGTCGACGTGGTGACTCCAGGCGGCGACGATGACGATGACGGCGAAAAGGGCGGCTCCGAGGGCAAACCGGCTGACGCGCCCGCTCATCTCAGCTAGACTTAAGGGCGCTGGGGAGCATTGCTGGCGAGGAGGCCTGCCATGACCACCCGTTTGCCTTCGATTTTCGGCGCCGCAGTCCTGCTGGCCGCCTCACCCTCGATCGCCGCCGCCCAGGGCGCGGCCCTCCAGCCGATCACGATCGGTGACGACCTGGCGGACAAGCGCGAGGACTACGGCCGCCGCGATATCGAGGAGCTGACCGCCACGCTGCGCAACGATATCGAACGCGCCTTCAGCCGCGCCGGCCTTCTGGGCGGCGATGGGGCGGATATCCGGATTGACGTCGTGCTCAACGACGCCTGGCCGAACCGTCCGACCCGCGAACAGATGCGCGCCCAGCCCGGCCTGTCCTATCTGAGCATTTCGCACGGCGGCGCAGACCTGAGCGCTGTCATTCAAGACAGCGAGGGACGCGAGATCGGCCGTATCGACTATGACTGGCGAACGCCTTTCATCGAGGACAGCGCACACCGGTCGACCTGGAGCGATGCCGAGCGGACCTTCGAACGCTTCGCAAACCGGCTGGTCGAAGCGGTGCGCGAGGCTGAAGCCAGGGCCTAGGGTGCGCCGATCCATTTGTGGGTCTGCAGGCTCAGACGCCACTGCGGGTGTTTGAGGCAGTATTCGTAGGCGGCTTGAGCGTTCGCGGCCTGGTCCGGCCCGTCCATGGGCTGGAGGCGGAATTCGGCGAAGTCCAGATCGACGAATTGCTCCGGCGGCGCGTCGGCCTGGGGGTAGACCAGCTTCAGCTCGTGGCCGGAGGTCTGCTTCAGCGGCGCGGTGGATTTCGGACTGACGCAGATCCAGTCGATACCGGCCGGCGCTTCCAGCGTGCCGTTGGTCTCCACTGCGATCTCGAACCCGGCCGCATGCAGCGCATCGATCAGCGGCGCATCCAGCTGCAGGAGCGGCTCCCCGCCGGTGCACACCACGTAGGGCGCGCCGCCTCCGGGCCAGAGCCGGGAGACCGCGTCCGCGAGATCGGCGGCGGCGGTGAACTTGCCGCCATTGACCCCGTCGGTTCCCACAAAATCAGTGTCGCAGAAGGTGCACACGGCGCTCGCCCGGTCGCGCTCCAGACCGCTCCACAGGTTACAGCCGGAAAAGCGCAGAAAGACCGCCGGCCGGCCGGCTTGGCCGCCTTCGCCCTGCACCGTCAGGAACATTTCCTTGACCGAATAGGTCATGAGCCGGCTCCGGCGCGCCACTCGGCCCAGCCCTTCGCGCGCAGCTCGCAAGCCGGACAGGTCCCGCAGCCATAGCCCCAGTCATGGCCGGTCTCATGATCGCCGAGATAGCAGGTGTGGCTTTGTTCCACGATCAGATCGACGAGGCGATCGCCGCCGAGCGCATGGGCCAGCGCCCAGGTCTCAGCCTTGGTGAGGTGCATCAGCGGGGTTTCCACCCGCATCTCCCGGCCAAGGCCGAGGGTCAGAGCCCGGGACTGCGCCGCAATGGTTTCCTCACGGCAGTCAGGGTAGCCGGAATAGTCCGTTTGGCACATGCCGCCGACCAGCACCGGGATCGCCCGGCGCGCCGCAAGCGCCGAGGCGACCGTCAGGAACACCAGATTGCGCCCCGGCACGAAGGTCGTCGGAAGTCCGTCCTCGGAAAAGCCGATCTCGGCCTCGCGCGTCAGGGCGCTTTCGGCCAGATCGCCGTAGCCGGATATATCCACCACGCGGTCGGGGCCCAGCCGCTCCGCCCGGGCCGGAAACGCTTCGGCCATGGCCTCGCGCACGGCCAGACGCGCGGTCATCTCCACATGATGGCGTTGACCATAGTGGAAGCCAATCGTCTCCACACGGTCGAAACGCGACAATGCCCAGGCCAGGCAGGTGGCGGAATCCTGCCCCCCGGAAAACAGAACCAGCGCAGAGGTGTCGGCACAAGCGGTCATGGGGTGGTATATCCTATTCCAAAGCCGCCGCTGCAAGGAGCCGCGCCATGACCAGGCCTGAAAGTGCGATGGGTCTTCTCTACACGACCTGGCCGGACGGCGAGAGCGCGGAGGCCGCTGCGGAGGCCCTGCTCGCTGAAGGCCTCATCGCCTGCGCCAACATCCTGGGCGAGGCGCGGTCGGTGTTCCGCTGGAAAGGCGAAGTGCAGCGGGAGACCGAAACCATCGCTCTGTTCAAGACCAGCGCCGCCAGGGCTGGGCGCACGGCCGCCCGGATCGCGGACCTGCACCCCTACGACGAGCCGGCAGTGCTGAACCTGTGCGTCGACTCGTCAGGGTCTTCGCCAGCCTTCCTGTCCTGGGTCGCCTCGGAGACCGGCGATCCGCCAGGCTGATCGCGCGGCTGAACGTGACAGTGTGGTGAAGCTTCCGTGAAACGCGAATTCGGTTAACCGCTGGGCAAGCGATTGACGTGCTTTGTGCCGTATGCGCCGAAGCTGATCGTCAGCGTCATCGGCGCCTTTGACGACACAGAGCGATCATGAGCCGCACGGTACGCAGTCTGCTTCAGGACGCCCCACAGCTGGACCCCGCCGTGTCCGGCTCGGAGGTCTACGACCTGTTCTCCGAGGACGACGACCTGCTGGTCTGCGCCGTGGTCGAGGGTGGGCGCCCCATCGGGCTGGTGTCGCGCAACGCCTTCTTCCTGCGCATGGCCGACACCCATGGCCGCGCCCTCTTCGGGCGCCGCCCGGTGACCTTCGTCATGCAGAAGGACCCGCTCATCGTGGAAGGCGACCGGCTCATCTCCGAGCTGAGCCAGCATATCCTCACCGATCGCACCGCGGCGCTGTTCGACGGCTTCGTGATCACTGACGCCGGCAAATATGCCGGCATCGGCACGGGCGTGGCGCTGATGAAGACGCTTCACGGCGAAAGCGAGGAACGCAATCGCAAGCTGGTCGCACTCGCCGAGCAGCTGGGCCGGGCCCGGATTGAGGCCATGAGCGCCAATCAAGCCAAATCAGAGTTCCTGGCCACCATGAGCCATGAAATCCGCACGCCGCTCAACGGCGTGCTCGGTGTCGCTCAATTGCTGGAGGAAAGCGGCCTGAACGCCGAGCAGGCGCGCCTGGCCCAGACGATCCGCTCCTCCGGCGAAATCCTGCTGCGCCTTCTCAACGACGTGCTGGACCTGTCCAAGATCGAGGCCGGCAAGACCGAGCTTGAACTCAGCGATTTCGAGGTCGACGAGCTGGTCCAGGCCGCCTCCAATCTCTGGCGCGCACGGGCTGAGGAGAAGGGTCTGGAGTTCCGGGTGCGCCTCGCAGGAGAGCCCGGCGCCCGCCTGCGCGGCGATCCCGTCAGGCTGAAGCAGGTCCTGTTCAACCTGATCGGCAACGCCATCAAATTCACCAGCGAGGGCTCGATCGAGGTGCAGCTTCACACCCTGAAGATCGGGCCGGCCAGGACGGTGTTGAGCGCGCGAGTGATGGACACCGGCTGCGGCGTGCCTGAATCCGCCCACGCCAAGCTCTTCTCCGCCTTCACACAGGCCGACGGGGCTACATCCCGGCGCTATGGCGGCACGGGGCTGGGCCTGACGATTTCGAAACGGCTGGTCGAGCTCATGGGCGGGACCATCGGCTTTGAGAGCGTGCCCGGTCAGGGCTCGACCTTCCACTTCGAGGTCCCCTTGGCCCATGCCGCAACACCGGCTCAACCTGCAGCGCCGGCTTCAGCCACAGCCGCGCACGGCGCCGGCGGCATGCCTCAGCCCGCCGGCGGCGGGCCTCGAATTCTCGTAGCAGAAGACAACCCGATCAATCAGGAGGTCATCCAGGGCTTCCTTAAGCTGCGCGGCTGGACCTGTCAGATCGCGCCTGACGGAGCGGCGGCCGTAGACGCCGCCAGGCGCGAGGCGTTCGATCTGATCCTGATGGATGTCCAGATGCCGGGAATGGACGGGTTTGAAGCCACCGCAGCGATCCGCGCGCTGCCTGCACCGATCTGCTCAACACCGATCCTGGCGCTGACCGCCAACGCCATGCGGGGCGATGACAAGCGCTGCCGCGCCGCAGGCATGGACGGTTACGCCTCCAAGCCGATCGAGAAGGCCGCTTTCTTCGGTGAGATCGAGCGGCTGCTGGAAGCCGGCCGCTCCGAGACACCTAAAGCCGCCGGCGCGGCCTGAGCCGCCTTGTTCCGCTAAGCACTCGTGAAGCGTGCTAGGCGATCCGGCGCAAGCTGGCGGCCGCAGCCGGATCCTCGGCCAGGGACATATGCAGCGCTTCCAGAAGCGGATCGGCCGCCAGCGGAGAGCGGACCAGGACTTCCGACAGCCCCTGCTCTACAGGCGTCTCGAGCTGGTGAGCCAATCTGACGATCGGAGTCACCGCCGCCGTCGAAGGAATGGCGCGCACGGCGCGAGCAGCATCCTCGGTTTCGCCGTCGCTCAATTCCAGACCCAGTACGATCGCGTCATAAGCCGCAGCGCCAAGCGCCTCGACAAGCTCCCCGCGCGACGGCACGCAGGTCACCACGCAGTTGAACGACTTCAGATAGCCCAGCATGACCGAGCGCCGCGCAGGATCGGCTTCGGCGACCAGCATGCGCAGGCGGCGCGATTCCAGTGTGAATTGTTCACCATCCGCGTACCGGTCATGCTTCTGGGAGTCCTTGAGGCGCACTTCAAACCAGAAGACCGAGCCCGCGCCGGTATCGGCGGGGCGGTAGCCCACCTCGCCATCCATGAGGCTCACCAGACGCTTGGCCAGGTGCAGCCCGAGGCCTGTTCCCGCTTCGCGAATATTCCGGTCCATCTTGTCGGCCGACATGGCGTCGAAAAGCTTGTCGCGCGCGCTCTCCGGCACGCCGGTTCCGGTGTCGCGGACCTCAAGGCGCAGAACCGACTTGCCGCCCATGTCCGGCTGGGTCGTGAACGCCGCCGTCACCCCGCCGCGCTCAGTGAAGCGAATGGCGTTACCGATGAAGATGGACGCCAGCTGCATGACGCGGTCCTCGTCCGCGCGCACAGCCTGGTCAGCGTCACCGGAAACCTGAACCTCAAAGGCGAGTCCCTTGTCTCGGGCCTGTTGGGCGAACGCCTTGCGCGCGCGCGCGGCCAGCGAACGCGCGGTGACATCTTCCAGTTGAAGCTCCAGGCGTCCGGCCTCAATGCGCGCCACATCCATGACGTCGCTGAGCAGTCGCGTCAGCGTCTCACCGCTTTCCCGCACGCGAGCGACCATGCCGGCATGCTCTTCACTGATGTCGCTTTCCTCAAGGAGCTGGGCCATGCCCAGCACTCCATTAAGCGGGGCGCGAAGCTCGTGACTCATATTGGCCAGCACCGCGGCGTTGGCGCGGGCCTGGTCTTCAGCCCGGCGGGCGGCCTTGTCGTTGTGCTCGGCCAGGCGCGACATGGCGGCGGCCTGGGCCTCGGTGTGGCGGCGGGACTCCTCCAGCGCCGCGTTGGCCCGCACCGCTTCGGTCAGCGTGGCGTTATAGGTCCGTGTCAGAGCGTTCATGGCGGCGAAGAAGCCGATCAGCATCACCGCCACCAGGATGCCCTGCCAACCGCCCCAGAGGCCCGTGGCGATGGCCCAGAGACCGAGCGCGGGGATGGTATAGGCCAGCACGACGCGGTGTTCGGAAGCCGAGGTCATGGCCGCGCCCGCTGACATGCCGGCAATGGTCATGGCCACGGCGGCATTGGTCATGGCTGGCGCGTCGGGACCGATCACGAACGGCGTGACGCCCCACCCCACTCCCACGGCGGCGGACATGAAAACATAGGCGTTCAGTTCAGTTCCACTCGGCGCCCGGTCCTGGCGGTGAGCGCGCCACATGGTGGCCAGACGCAGAAGCGTGGCGCCCGTGATCAGGGCGAACCAGCTCCCGTGCCAGACCGGGTCGACATGCCCGATGAACAGAACGCTGAGCAGGATCGCATTGACGATATTCAGCGGCGCAGCGCGCAACGCGCTTCGCGCGACGAGCTGGCGCTTGGTCTCACGTGTCTGCCGTTCGATCGCCTGAGCGCCGAAGTCTTCCAGTCCCATGACATCCACCTCTTCCGCCGCGTTTTCGCGGTCTTGGCTGAGAACAGTGTCACAGATCCCTTAAAACGCGGTGCACAGCGCGTTTACCTTGCGTCAGTGTGGGCGGCGCCCCATTTTTCCGGCGAAATTGGCGTTAGGGAGTAACACTCATGGGCTTGAGGCTCGCGCTTCTGATGGTGGCCGGCGTCGCCTGGCTCGGCGCCTGTTCGGGACAGGATGAAGGCCAAGCCTCCAGCCCGAGCGACGCTGGGACATCGCCGCTCGCCGCGGTTGATCCGGACGCGCCGGCCGAGACTTTGAGCTGGCGTGATCTCATGCCGGAGGAGGAGCTTGAAGCCCTTGAGGCGCTCAATGACGGATCGGCCGATCCCTCGCTCATGGCCCAGTTCACCGGCCAGAGCCCGGTCGCCGAGCAGATGGGCACGTTCAATGTGGTGGAGGATCTCGATCAGCTGATCGTGCGCATGCCCGGCTATATCCTGCCGCTGGATTACGCCACGCAAGGAGAAGCCAGCGAATTCCTGCTGCTGCCCTACCACGGCGCCTGCGTGCACTACCCGCCGCCGCCGCCCAATCAGATCGTCTATCTGCGCTCGCCCGAGCCGATCCGGTTCAGCTCGTTGTGGGAGCCGGTCTGGGTGGAAGGACGCATGGAGTTGCAGCGCATCGACACGGATCTGGCCGCCTCGGCCTATTCGATGACCGTGCGCTCAGTCACACCGTATCAGCCCTAAAGCGCGCCGCGAGCCGCTTCCAGCGCGCTGGTGACGGCTTGCGGATCGGGCGCGCCGTCCGCCGGACCTTCGTAAGCGCCCAGCGCTTCATCAAGGCGGGACAGCAGGGTGCGCAACCCGGCGGCCAGGGTGGGGTCCGCAGCGGCGATGGCGTCCATCCGGCCCACCGCATAGACCTGCGCGGCGGCGTTGAAGCCGTAAGCGTCAAGCCAGGCCTCGCCTCCGGCCGCCGCGCCTTGAACGAACCCGTATTGCAGCGCCGCGCGCTCGCCCAGATCCATCAACACGGCGGCGTCCACCCGCGCCGGGCTGAGGTCCGAGGATGGCGCGACCTGCTCGTTCTCGTCCAACAGACCCAGCACCACAGCGACAGCCGCCTCGATCTCCTCCTGCGACGCGCCCTGGAAGTGCAGCACGGCGGCATGGTTCATCTCGTCGAGCATCACCGTTCCGCCGCGCGCCTCGATCACAGGCTCGAAATCGATGTAGATCTCCGAAACAGGGTGAGAGAACATCTCCGCAGCAGCGGCCCGGTCGCCGGCTTCAAGCGCGGCCAGGCCGGCGAGGTAATGGGCTCTCATGACTTCGATGGCGGAGAGATAAACAACCGGATCGGTTTCAGCGCGCGCGGGATCGATGCCGAACTCGCCGCCGGCCTCTCCGCCTTCACCGCCCTCGCCGCCTTCGCCCTGCAGGTCAGACGCATCCGCCCGGCCGGCGGTTTCGGACTGCTGAGATGCGGCGGGGGCTGCGCCGTCTTGCGGCGCTCCACAGCTGGTCACGCCGACAACCGTGATTGCAGCGAGGCTTGCGGTCCACAACAGCGGGGTCTTGCGGATGGCCATGAGTTCGTCCTTGCTTGCGAGGCATATAGGCGTACGCCTTATGAGATTGAGTTGCAATAAGGAGGGGCGGCGTGGTCCATCATCTGTCCGGCGTACTGACCGCAGACGGCGTCGCCGAGCTGACGGAACTCGCCGGCGATCCGGCCGATTTCGTCGATGGATCCAGCACGGCCGGCCATGCCGCAGCCCTGGTCAAAAGCAATCGGCAATTGCCGCCAGGCCCGCGTACGGACCTGATCAGGCGCAAGGCCGAAACCGCGCTGAACGCGCACGCCGGATTTCGAAACGCCGCCCTGCCCCAGCGCATCATCCGGACCCTGGTCAGCCGGTATGAGGCCGGCGACGCCTATGGGCTCCACGTGGATGATGCGATCATGGGCAAGAGCCGCTCCGACCTGTCCTTCACGCTCTTCCTGAGCGGGCCGGACGAGTATGAGGGGGGCGAACTGGTCCTTCATGAGCCCCGCGGCTCAAGCGAGATCAAGCTGAGCGCCGGCGATGCGGTCCTTTATCCGACCGGAGCCCTGCACGAGGTTCGCCCGGTAACGGCTGGCGCACGCGTGGCGATCGTGGGGTGGGTACGCTCCCTGGTGCGCCGGGCGGACCAACGCGAAATCCTGTTCGACCTGGCGGTCAGCGCCCGGGAGCTTTTCGAAAGCCAGGGCAAAGGCGCGGTCTATGACCGCATCGCCAAGACCCGCGCCAATCTCTTGCGCATGTGGGCGGAGGATTAGCCGGCTTGCCCTAATCGCGGCCGACGAAGGCGTCGAGCCAGCTGGAATACTCTTCGCGGTCGAGCCGTTCGTCGCTGTCGACGTCGAAATCGTCGAATTGTTCGCGGCTGGCGCGCGGGGCCACGGCGCGGATCTCAAGGAAGGTGATGAAGCCGTCAGCGTCGGCGTCGACCGTGTCGAACTCCAGACCGCCGAGTTCGTCGGCGGCGACACTGGCGCCGGTGCACAGGGCGGCGGCGAGAAGCGTGGTGATCGCAATAGCCGTGCGTTTCATGCTGTCAGTCCTTGGTCGCGTCACGGATGTCCCCGTGACAGCCTCCTAATAAAGCAGATCACATTGGCGATTTCAGGGCGCCGCAAGCAAAAACGCCGCCCGAACCCCGGGCGGCGCTTGATGTGCGAGTGAAGGCGCCCGCCGCTCAGGCTTCCCCGGCGGTGTCGAACATGGCCGCCGCGACGGCCTCAGCCGCGCTCTTGCCGGACCACATGAGATACTGGAAGGCCGGATAGAGACGCTCGCCGGCCTCCTTGGCCGCTGCGATCAGAACCGCCGCCTGGGCGGGGCTGACGGCCTCAGCCTCCGGCAGGGTGAGGGCGTGGCGGAAGACGATGGAGTTGTCATCGCTCCACACATCGAAATGGCCGATCCACAGCCGCTCGTTGAGGCGCGAAACCAGCTCGCACACTTCACGGAAGCGGTTGTCCGGCGCTTTCAGCTCCAGGCTGGCGCAGACATGGATGACGTCCAGCTCCGGCCGGTAAGCGAACCAGATCTGGTGATCGCGCCAGGCGCCTGGCGCGGCCAGGTGCAGCTCCAGCTCGTCGCGCTCATAGGGAAACTGTTCAGCGATCACGGCCTGTTCGATGCTTTCCAGCGGATCGAAGACCGACTGATATTCCTGGGTTTCGAGTTCCATGAAGACCCTCTCCCCTGCTGTCTGCGGATCATCGACCCGCCCGGCAGGACCGACCGTAGGCCGCACCGCGGATTCGGCGCAACCGGTCAAATTTGGAAAATGACAAACGTCTCAGCTGGAAGACTTTTTTGCGGTCGAGGTTTTCGTCCGCTTGCGCGTCGTGGTCTTGGCCGCCGGTTTCTGAGCAGCAGCCGCTTCCAGCGCTTCGATGCGGGCCTTGAGCGATTCGACTTCGGCCAGCGCCGCATCGGCCTGGGCGCGTACGGCTTCGAACTCGTCGCGGCTGACCAGATCCAGCTCGGCGGCGGCGCGCTCGGCCTGGGCCCGGAACGCGGTGCGGGCTTCCTCACCGGCGGCCTGGGCCGCGCTGAAGGCGTCGGTCATCAGGTCGGCCAGATCGGAGAACAATGGACTGCGCGATTGCATGACAACACCGCCTGCTCTGCTATACCGCCCCATATAGGAGCGCGAGGGGGGTGGTGGCAACGCACCCCGGCGCCGCAGCGACATCGAACCGGAGCCCCCACATGGCCCTCTGTCCCGCCAGCTTCGACCTGATCGACCCGGTTCTGTTTGAGATTCCTGCGGTTTTCGGTCTCGGCCCGTTTCCGGTCCGCTGGTATGCGCTCGCTTACATCGCCGGCCTGTTCGGCGGGCTTTGGTGGGTCCAGCGCCTTGTGAAGACTGACGCGCTCTGGGGCGAGACGAAGAAAACGCAAGCTGCGCCCTACTCCAAGGACTTCGTGGATGACCTGGCGCTGTGGATCATGCTCGGCGTGATCCTGGGCGGACGGCTGGGCTATGTCCTGTTCTATGCGGTCTGGGACGCGAACAGCCCGCTCTGGGATAATCCGCTCTGGGCGCTGACCGGCATCACCGAAGGCGGGATGAGCTTCCATGGCGGCCTGATCGGCGTGGCGCTAGCCATGTTCCTGACGAGCCGCGCCTACAAAGCGCCCCTCCTGCGCGTGGCCGACGCTGTAGCCGCCGCGACGCCCATCGGCCTGTTTTTCGGCCGGCTGGCGAATTTCATCAATGGAGAGCTGTGGGGCCGGGCCGCGCCGGACCTGCCCTGGGCCATGCGGTTTTCCGCCGATCCGCTGTGCCTGGAGCGTCATCCAAGCCAGCTTTATGAGGCGTTTCTGGAGGGCGCGGTCCTGTTCGCCGTGCTCACCTTCCTGATCTACAAGCGCAAGGCGCTGGCCAAGCCCGGCCTTATCACCGGGGCGTTCCTCGCCGGCTACGGACTGTTCCGCGGCATGGTGGAGCTGGTGCGCGAACCAGACCGGCACATGCCCGAAGCGCTGCAGGGCTATGTCACCATGGGCATGGTGCTGTGCCTGCCCATGATCGCGCTCGGCGCATTCCTGATTTACCGCGCCTTGAAAGGTCAGGCCCGCCCGGCATGAGTGCTGAGGACGAATTCCGCCCCGCTGAGCAGCTGGCGCAGCAACTCAAGGACCGCATCCGCAGCGAAGGCCCCCTGCCCGTCTCGGTCTTCATGGCCGAGGCGCTGCTCGATCCCATGGCCGGCTTCTACGCCACCAAGGACCCGTTGAGCGCGGGCGGGGATTTCATCACGGCCCCTGAAATCAGCCAGATGTTCGGCGAGCTGGTCGGACTGTGGGCGGCGGAAGTGTGGGGCCAGATGGGCGCGCCTGACCCGGTGCGTCTCATAGAGGTCGGTCCGGGCACCGGGCGGATGATGAGCGATGTGCTGCGCGCGGCCCGCGCCGCGCCAGGATTTCTCGACGCCGCCAGCCTGCATCTGGTTGAAGCCAGCGCCGCGCTGAAAATGGTTCAGGGCCGGACCCTCGCCTCCGCGCCGCTGCAGGCGCGCTGGGAGAGCGGACTGGAGAAGATCGCGGCGGGGCCCTCCATCATCCTGGGCAATGAGTTTCTCGACTGCCTGCCCATCCGCCAGGCCGTCCGCCACAACGGCGTCTGGCGCGAGCGCGTCGTGGGCCTGTCGCCGCAGGACACTGGCCGCTTCATCTTCGGCCTCGGCCCGCACCTGTCCGAGGTCGACATCAACGAAATCGCGCCAACCCTGCGCGACGCCGAAGACGGGACGCTGGTGGAGCTGCGCCTGAGCGATGCGACCGTGATCGATCAGATCGCCCAGCGCTTCAAGACGCACCCCGGCTACGCCCTGTTCATCGACTACGGTTCCGACGCGCCGGAGGCCGGCGATACGCTGCAAGCGCTGAAAGCCCACCAAAAGGTCGAACCGCTCGATGCGCCGGGTACGGCCGACCTGACCGCCTGGGTGGATTTCGACAGGATCGCGCGCCTGGCCCGCAACGCTGGCCTCGACGTCTACGGCATCAGCCACCAGGGTGATTTCCTCAAAGGCCTCGGCGTCGAAGCGCGCGCAGCGGCGCTCGCCCGGACGCAGGACGAAGCCGGACAGGCGAAGATCGCCCGCCAGCTGCACCGCCTCACTGCACCTGAAGAAATGGGGACGCTCTTCAAGGTGATTGCTTTGTGTTCGCCCGGCCTGCCGCCGGCGCCCGGACTGGATGCGTTTTAGTTCTCAGATGACCAGTCGCAGCTGAAGACGCTCCGCCAGCCATCTTCGTCGCGCTGCAGGCAGGTCGAGGCGTCGCGGATGATCTGACCTGTGCTGTAGGTCACGTCATACCGGCAGGCCCAGAGCTCTTCCTCCTGCGGCTCACACTGAAGATTTTCAATCCTGTCGGCTGTCACACGACGCTGGCCTGGGGGCGCGGCGGAGTCATTGAGTCGGGCGAGCAGGTCGGCGGAGGCCGGGCGCTCGACCTGGGCGCAGCTCGCCAGCAGGGCCGCCAGCGCAAAACACCCAAAAATACGGCCGATCATCATGATCAGTCTCCCGATAGGCGTCCCCTGAGGGCTATACATCCTCATGGCGGCGCTCTTGAAGTGTTGGACCACAACTGAGGACCTGCTATGAGCGGCGCGGCGCGGGGGAGTCGCCGGTCAAAAGGGGCGTGGACTGATGAAGCTCATGTGCGGCAACGCGAACCGGCCTCTGGCCCAGGCGATCGCGGATTATCTGGATGCGCCCCTATCCAACGTGGACATCGAGACCTTCGCCGACGGCGAGCTGTTCGTGCGCATCGACGAGAACATGCGCGGCGAGGACGTCTTCATCATCCAGTCGACCTCCAAGCCGGCCAACGACAACCTGATGGAGCTGCTGATCTGCATGGACGCGCTCACGCGCGCCAGCGCCAAGCGGATCACGGCGGTTATTCCTTATTTCGGCTATGCAAGGCAGGACCGCAAAACCGGCGGGCGCACGCCGATCACCGCAAAGCTCGTCGCCAACCTGATCGCGCAAGCCGGCGCCCATCGGGTGCTGACGCTGGACCTGCACGCCGGTCAGATCCAGGGCTTCTTCGACATTCCCACCGACAACCTGTTCGCTACCCCGGTGATCGAGCAGGATATCCGGCGGAACTATAACACCAGCGATCTGATGATCGTGTCGCCGGATGTGGGCGGCGTGGTGCGCGCGCGGACGCTGGCGGAACGGCTGAACGCCGACATCGCCATCGTCGACAAGCGCCGGCCCCGCGCCGGCGAGAGCGAGGTGATGAACATCATCGGCGATGTGGACGGACGGCGCTGCATCATCTTCGACGACATCATCGATTCCGGGGGGACGCTGTGCAACGCCGCCGCGGAGCTGAAAAAGCGCGGGGCGGAGAGCGTTTCGGCCTACATCACCCACGGCGTGCTGTCGGGCAAGGCGGTCCAGCGGATCGCGGACTCCGACATGACCGAACTGGTGGTCACCGACTCCATCGATTCCACCGTGAAGCTGGAAACCGCGACTAATATCCGCGCCCTGTCCGTCGCGCCGCTGCTGGCCGAAGCCATCCGGCGGATCGCCAATGACGAGTCGGTCTCCAAGCTGTTTGACTGAAGCCGCCCGACAAACCCCGTTTTGAGTCAGCGCCTCGCTTGCGCACGCGGTATCGATAAGCTATACGCCGCGGCTCGAAACACGGTGCTGTTCGAGATTTATCGAACAGCACAGGGGTTGGAGCGCCGCCCTCGCTGGCGGCGCTTGCGTTTGAACCGAATTCGCCAAGGACCGGATCGATGAGCGATATTGTTCTTCCCGTCGAGGTGCGTGAGCGCACCGGCAAGGGCGGCGCCCGTGAAGCCCGCCGCCAGGGCTTCGTGCCGGGTGTGCTGTATGGCGGGGACATGGATCCCGTCGCGATCAACCTGAAGCACAATGAGCTGATCAAGGCGATCAACTCCGGCCGCTTCCTGGCCAACATGATCACCATCACGCATGACGGCAAAAAGCAGACCGTGTTTGCACGCGACGTGCAGTTTGACCCGGTCAAAGACCTACCGGTCCACGTGGACTTCCAGCGCGTGTCCGCGAAGGATGTCATCACGGTGGAAGTGCCGGTGCATTTCATCAACGAAGAGAAGGCCCCTGGCATCAAGCGCGGCGGCGTTCTGAACGTGGTGCGTCACGCCATCGAGGTGAACTGCCCCGCCGGCAAGATCCCCGAGAGCATCGAGGTGGACATCTCCGCCCTGAATATCGGCGACTCGGTGCACATCTCCAACGTGACCCTGCCGGCCGAGATCGAGCCGACGATCACGGATCGCGACTTCACCATCGCGACGATGCAGGGCTCGCGCGCCGTCATCGACGATCAGGCTGAAGAAGACGCTGACGGCCAGGTCGAAGACGCCGAAGCTGGCGAACAGGCCGAGGCCGAATCCGAAGAATAAGCCGGCCTTCGGGTTCGAAGCGCCGCAGTCTGAACAGGGCGGCCGGCCTGGAGCATGCTCCGCCGGCCGCCTTTTTCATGTCGGGAGCTCACCGCCATGCAGATTATCGTCGGGCTGGGCAATCCGGACGCGAAGTACGCCGGAAATCGCCATAACGCCGGCTTCCTGGCGCTGGACGCCATGGCCGATCACTGGTCGCTGGGTCCGTGGAAAAAGCGGTTTCAGGGCGTGGCCTGCGAAGGCGTGGTCGACACGCCGTCCGGTCCTAAGAAGGTCCTGCTGCTGAAACCGGCGACCTATTACAACGAGTCCGGCCGGGCCGTCGGCGAGGCGCTGCGCTTCTTCAAGCTGGGCGCGGACGCGATCACGGTCTTCCACGACGAGCTGGATCTCGCGCCGGGCAAGTTCCGCCTGAAGACCGGCGGCGGCCATGGCGGCAATAACGGGCTGCGCTCCATCATGGCCCATGTGGCGGGCGATTTCCGGCGCGCGCGCATCGGAATCGGTCATCCCGGGGACAAGAACCTGGTGACGCACTGGGTGCTGTCAGATTTTCCCAAAGCCGATCAAGGCTGGGCGGGCGAGTTGTTCGACGCCATAGCCCGGTCGCTGCCCCTGCTTCTGGAGGGTCAGATGGACGCGTTTCAGACCCGGGTGACCCATCTGGCGCCGGCGCCGAAGCCGGACGCCTAGCCGAAGACGCTGGTGTTCATGGCGACGAGCGCCGTCAGATAGGCCCCATAGGCGAGCGCGAAGACGAGCCCCAGGAGCCGGCCAAGCGGGCGCTCGGAGAACACCAGCAGCGCCGTGACCGCCATGGCGCCGGCCATGACCCAGAAATCGAAGCGGATGAACTCCGGGTCCACAGGCGCGGGCTGCCCTGTCGCCGCCGTCGCCGCGATGCCGGTGATTCCGCCGACCGCGCAGATATTGAAGATATTCGAGCCGATCACATTGCCGATCGCCATCTCCGCCTGCTTGCGCAAGGCCGCGACCATGGCGGTGGCCAGTTCCGGCAGGCTGGTGCCGAAAGCGAGAATGGTCAGGCCGATCACGGCTTCAGGCACCCCGAACAACTCTGCGACGCCGACGCCGCCCTCCACGATCAGACGGGCGCCGACCGGAAGCAGAACCAGGCCGGCGAGCGTGTAGACCGCAATCATGACGCCGGTCTGGGGCAGGCCTTCCATGTGATCGACGTCGGTGAGTTCTGCGATGACAGGGTCATCCTTCGCACCGCGCGCCGAAATCGCCAAGTAGGCGATGTAGAGCACGATGCCGACAGCGAGCGCGACGCCCTCGGTCAGGGTCAGGGCGCCGTCAAAGCCCATCCAGATGAAGACGCCGGTCAGCGCCAGGGCGATCACGGCGTTTCGTTTGACGCCCGTCATCTTCGTGGCCATCGGCGCGAGCACGGCCGGCAGACCCAGCACCAGCAGAATATTGGCGATGTTGGAGCCCACGATATTGCCGATCGCCAGGCCGGGCGCGTTCTCGATCGCGGCGGCCGCGCTGACCACCATTTCAGGCGCGCTTGTTCCGAAGGCGACGATGGTGAGACCCACGATCAGGCTGGGGATGCCGACCTTGCGCGCCAGCGATGTGGCGCCCCGCACCAGAAGATCGCCGCCATAGAGCAGCAAAGCGATGCCCACCGCGATCAGCAGCAGGAAGATTACGGGTTCGGGCATGATTTCAGAGCCTGGGCGGCTTCAAAGAGGAGCGGCGAGGCAGGGCCTAGTCCAGCCGCTTGTAGTCGATCAGGTTCAAGAGCCCGAAAATGCCGAAGGCGAGCGCGAGGGCGATGATGGCGGCCATGAGCGTATCTCCAAGTGCGGTCCCGGTCTGGCGCCGGGGTGAAGGCGGACGCCTTGCGATATAGCGTGCACCGCCTCGCAGTAAAAGCCGCGCGGCGCCGGAAATCGGTTCATTTCGAACTCGAGTCGCGCTTAGAGTCTCCCGAACCCAGTCTTGAAAGGATCGGCGTGCCCAGCGACCGGCCATCCAGCGCATCTCCAACGCCGGACACGCCCTTGCATGACGCCCATGCGCGGCTGGCGCTTCAGGCCGCCGGGATGGGCTTGTGGGAATGGGATGTACCCACCGGGCTTTTCACGATCGATGCACGCTTCGCCGAACTGCTCGGCCGTCCGGAGCTGGCCGGCGCCCCGTTCGATGCGGCCAAGATCGCGGAGATGACCCACTCCGAGGACCGCGACATGGTCGCGGCGGAGCTGGCCAAGGTTCTTGAGCGAGACGAGTACCGCTTCGAGACGATGCACCGCGGTGTGAAGCCGGATGGCGCTGTGACCTGGCTGCGCGCCCGGGCCGCGGTGGTGGAGCGCGAACCGGATGGTGCGCCCAGGCGGGTCGCCGGAGTGGTTGAGGACTGTACCGCGGCACAAAGCCAGGCGCTGGAGCGTGAAACCGAGCGGCGGCGCGCCGAACTGGTCCTGGAAGCGGCCCGGGCCGGGGTGTTCGACTGGGAGATCGACACCGATACGCTCTACTGGAGCCCGAGCCTTCGAGAGATGCTGGGTGTTCCAGCCGACGAAGCGCTCAGATTCCGCGACCTGAAAGGTTTTGTCGATCCGGTTCAATGGGCGATTTTCGAGACGGCGGTGGCGGGGCATCTGACGGCGCAGGAGCCCTTCACGTTGACGGTTGCTCCAACGAGCCGCGACGGCCGCGCCCTTATCTGCCGCCTGCAAGGCCAGACCGTGCGAACCGAGACGGGAGAGCCCGTCAGGGTCGTCGGTTCGATGGCCGACATTACAGACGAAACGCTCGCCCGGCGCGCCGCCGCAGAGGCTGACGCACGCGCACAACTCGCCCTTGAGGCGGCCGGTCTGATCCTGGTGGAACAGGACCTGGCGAGCGGCGAGGTGACGGTGACCGGAGAGGTCGCAGCTCTTCTCGGGCGCCCGGAGCTTGCAGGCCGGTCACTGCCCGCCGAGGAAGCCTGGGCGCACCTTCACCCTGAGGATCGCAACGGGATAATCGAGGTGTTCGAGCAGTTCGCGGCCGGAACACTGTCCCATTCAAGGGACGAGTTTCGGATCGTCCGGCCTGACGGCGAGGAACGCTGGTTGCTGATCACGACGGTGCGCCCCGCCCGTGACGACGGCGCGCCAGGCCCCAAGATCATGGGTGTCGTCGCCGACCTCACGAACCGTAAGCGCGCCGAGCTGGCTCTGGCCGAAGAGAAAAACCGCTACGATCTTGCCGTGGCCGGGGCGCAGATGGGCATCTGGGAATGGAATCCGGACGATCAGACCGTCACCTGGTCGGCCCGGTTCAATGAAATTCTGGGTCTGCCGCCAGATTACCCGGGTGAGTCCATCGAAGCCTTCAACACCCGTGTCCACCCTGACGATCTCGAGGCCATGGCCGAAATCGCGCGTACGGCGGCGCAGACAGGTCAGCCGTTCGAGGACGAGCTGCGCATCCGCCATGCCCGCACAGGCGAATGGGTGATGGTCCGGTCGCGCGCCAGCGCCAGGCCTGTCGAAGGCGGAACGGGCTATCGCTACGCGGGAACCGCAGCGGATGTCACCGCACTGCACGAGGCGCGCCGCCGCGCCGACATGGAGAGCCGGCGTCTCCAGCTGGCGCTGGATGTGGGCGGGCTGGCGGCCTTTGATTTCAGTTTCGAGACCGGGCTGATGCACGGCTCGCCGGCGGTCGCCGAGGTGATCGGAGATCCGCGCTTCTCCGAAACCCCGATTCCTCTGACCCATCTGCTCGACATCATTCATCCCGAGGATCGACAAGGCGTGCTGGCTGTTCTTGAGAACGCCCGTGCCGGCGCCACAGACCTCGTCAGCGAACACCGGATCATTCGGCCGGACGGCGAGCTGAGATGGACCCTCACGCTGGCGACGCCGACCGCTTTCGCCGAGGACGGGTCAGTCGTCGCAGCCACCGGCGTGGTTCAGGACCTGACCGACCGCAAGCGCGCCGAGCTGTCCCTGGCGGCAGCCAATGACCGATTCGAGCGTGCGGTGGAAAGCTCGCTGATTGCAATCTGGGACTGGGACATGGTTGCAGATCGGGTCTACTGGTCGAAACGCATGTACGAGATCCTTGGCCTCGATCCCGAGACTGACCGGATCGAGTCGATCGGATCAGTGGCGTCCCTTGTCCATCCCGACGATCTTGACCGGCTGCGTGCGGTCCAGGCGCGACATTTCGAGGATCACGAACCGTTTCAGCTGGAATTCCGGATGGTCCGCCCTGACAGCCGCGTCGTCCGCCTGTTTTCTCGCGGGGCTGCGTCGCGGGACGAATTCGGCGAGCCTGTCCGCTTTGTGGGCTCCCTGATTGACGTGACAGCCCAGAGAGAGGCCGAGGAGGCGGCGCGCCTGGCCGGGGACCGGGCGCAGTCAGCCCTGGAAGCGGCGAGCCTCGGACTCTGGGAGTATGACGGGCGCTCAGGCTCGATCATCATGGACCAACGGCTCGCTGCGCTTCTGGGCCGGCCGGAGCTGGCCGATACGCCGCTGGACCAGGACACGGTCTTCAAGTTCACGGCCCAAGAAGACCTCAAGACTGTGAAGGCCCGCTTCGTCAGCCTGAACAGCGGCGAGGTCGATGTCGTGCGCAGCGAACACCGCATCGTCGATGCGGACGGACGGCGCATCTGGATTCTCGCCCATATCGCCGCGCCCGAGCGTGACAAGGAAGGCCGGCCGACCCGCCTGATCGGAATCACTCAGGACCTGACCAGTCGCAGGGCCATCGAAGACGATCTGCGTAACGCCAAGGAGCGGGCCGAGGCCGCCAACGCAGCCAAGTCAGCCTTCCTGGCGACCATGAGCCACGAAATCCGCACCCCCCTGAACGGCGTGCTCGGCATGGCCCAGCTGCTGTGCCTGAGCGAGCTTGACGACAAGCAGCGCCGCTTTGCCGACACGATCCTGTCCTCAGGCCGATCTCTGGCGGCGATCATCGACGATGTCCTGGACATTTCGCGGATCGAGGCTGGCCGGCTGACATTGAAGCTCGAGGCCACGAAACCCGCAGACATGATGGATGCAGCGCTCGCCCCGCTGCGAGGCCAGGCGGAAAAGAAGGGCCTGGAGCTGTCCGTGCAGATCGATCCAGACCTTGAGGCCGAACGCCTTCTGGACACCACCCGCATGGGCCAGGTCCTGAGCAATCTGGTCTCCAATGCGATCAAGTTCACGCCGGCCGGCCGGATTCAGGTCCGCGCCCGGGCCGCCGCGGGCGACGGCATCCGCTTCGAGGTTGCGGACGACGGTCCAGGCGTCGCGCCGGATCTGCAGACCTCGATCTTCGAGCGCTTCACACAGGCGGACATGTCAACCCAGCGCGCCCATGGCGGCGCCGGGCTGGGCCTGGCGATCGCGCGAGAACTCACCGAGCTCGCCGGCGGGCGGATCGGCGTGGAAAGCGAGCCGGGCAAGGGCGCGGTTTTCTGGTTCGAGATTCCTGCGCCACGGCCGGGCGAGCATCATGGCCCCGCAGATGACGCAGACGGCGAGATAGTGGTTCCGGACGGCGCCCGTGTGCTGATCGTGGAGGACCACCCGGTCAATCGCGCAGCGACGGTCGAGCTGCTGACCAGCGCCGGTTTCGATGTAAGCGAGGCCGACAGCGCAGACGCGGCTCTGGCCTTGCTGAAAACCGGTCGCTTCGACGCGGTGCTGTTGGACCTGCACATGCCCGGGCGCGGCGGAGACTGCGTGCTTGAGGCCATACGGCAAGGTGAAGCCGGCCAGGCGGACCTGCCGGCCTTTCTGCTGACCGCCGACGCCACGCCGCAAGCGCGCGAAACGGCGCGCGGCCTCAAGGCCGACGGCTTCTTTGTCAAGCCCGCCGAGTTCAACGATATTCGCCGCCGTCTGGCCGCCGCCATTCAGACCTCAAGAGATTGATCCATGGCGCATATCGCCCTCATTGACGATGATCCGGTGGAGGCCATGGTGATCGGCGGGCTGCTGGAACACGTAGACCCCGCATACAGGCTTGAACACTTTGCTTCGGTGCAAGCGTTCGTCGAGCGCGAAACAGCCGACTTCGACCTTGTGCTGCTGGATCGCCGGGTGCCGCCGCATCAAACGTTCGCAAGCAGCCTGGAGGCGCTAGCGAGCTCAGCCTATGGCGGACCGGTCGTGATGCTGACCGCCAGCGCCGAGACCGAGACCGCCCTGAGCTGGCGCGGCGGCCTTCACGGGCCGGTCGACAAGGGCCGCTTGCTGACTCCGCACGCTGTCGCCCGATTGGTCACGCGGGTTCTCGGTCAAGATCCCGCAGCGTAAGACACCAGCGCTAGCGGACGCGGCCGATGCGGGCCTCGATCCAGCTCAGCGAGCGTGTGACACCCAGCAGCGAGAAGGTCGCCAGCCGGTCGCGGCCGTCCACATCAACGTATTGGACGGTCAGTCGGCTGCCGCGGCGCATGGCGTCGATCAGGCGGCTGTTGGCGTCCACGTCGGAGAGGACGAAGGCGCCTTCGCCGTCAGCGCTGTAACCGGAATAGGGACGGAACACGACCGGGTTTCGCCCGTCGACCCGCACCGCGATGGCGCGCGCGGCGTCCACCGGGTTCTGATCAGACGAGAACACGATATTCCAGCCGTCGCCGGACGCACGCGCGACCACTTCCAGCCGGCCCTCGGATCCGGTGGTCGTCACAGCGCCGCATAGCCCCCCGCGCCGGCAGCGCGCAGTCCAGTCGCGGAAGGTCTCGGTCTCCACCGCGCAGAACGGGCCGACGCAGTCATCAGGATTGTCTGACCAGTCCGGATTCTGGGAGGCCGGATCGATCTGACCGGCGAGCTCCGTCAGCCGCGCGGACTGCTGGCGCAGAAGCGAAACCCGGCATGAGGTGGCCTGCAGGCTTCGCGCAGAATAGGACGTGCCCAGCATCGCCCCTTCGAAATCACACTGGAAGTCGAGATAGGACCGCCAGGTCTCCCGGGCGAAGCGCAGCGCCTCGGCCTCCTCGGCCTGCTGGAACTGGTCTTCGCGCTCGGACACCATGGTGTCCAGCGTCTCGAACGCGATCTGATAATGGCTTTCGGCCTCCAGCAGCAGGCGCGACAGGCAGGCGCGCAGTTCCAGATCGCCTTCTGCACCGGACTGGCACTCCTCCAGCGGGGTCTCGGCATAGTAGCCGGACCAACGCGAATTGGTCGGGTCCCAGAATGAATTGTCCGCAATGGCAGGCGCGGCTGCAAAGACAGCGGCGACGGCCGTAATGCGCACGACGGCGGACATGGACATGGCGAACTCCCTTAACGATCCCCAAGCCGCGCGGCGTATCCCCTCGGGCGCGTGCGACTCGCCATTTGGTTAACCCTAGCAGGGCGGCGGCGCGGGCAGTAGGGGTTTGTTAACGATTTTGCGGCGGAGCGGCGGAATGGTCACGCTGGACGACGCCGCCGGTTGAATTCGCGAGGGTTCGTCCTAAGTCAAATCTTGGTAGTCACGGAGGATGCTTTAATGACCGTCAAGGTTCAGAAAGAAGACGCCCGGCAGGGCGAACGCCGACCAGCTCAGGAGCGCGTGTTACTTCTGTCCGGTGTCATCGCTGCTGTCGCGCTCGCCGGCATCACACTCGCTGTTATTCTTCTTAAGCCTTTCGGCTCCTGACAGCAAAGCGCCTCCAACCCAATCTTTCATTTCAAGCCAAGGAGGTTTTCCTATGGCCGACGCTCTCAAATCCGATCTGCGTGCGGAAGAAACGCCGCATATTTCCGTGGCCGACCCGTCTGCCCGCAAGCGCCTGGCCTCGCATCTCGCGGCGGCGACGGCGGACACCTACATGCTTCTCGCCAAGACCCAAGGCTATCACTGGAATGTGGCCGGTCCGCTCTTCGTGTCGATTCACGAGCTGACCGAGCAGCAGTACAAGGACCTGTTCGAGGCCGCTGACGACCTGGCGGAGCGCATCCGCGCCCTCGGCGAGCCCTCGCCGGGCTCCTACGCCCGCTTCGCGGAACTGTCCGAGATCACCGAGGATGACGGCTCCCCGAAAAGTGCGGCGGCGATGGTCGAAGCCCTCGCCCATGACAACGAGCTGGCGGCGCGGCGCATGAAGTCGGCTTCGGACGTCGCCGAGGATCTTGGCGACAAGGTTACTGAGGACATGCTGATCGCCCGCATGCAGGTGCACGAACAGAACGCCTGGATGTTGCGCGCGATCGTCGCCGACCGTGGGGCGGGCGGGTCCCGCCACTAAGGTCGGCTTCACGACCTAGCAGAAAGCCCCGGGGCCAGCGCCTCGGGGCTTTTTATTGTAATGATTGAATTTCTCGGGTTTTCCACAGACCTGGAATGCGGGATGCGCCCTTTTGTGCAAACGGGCGGCGGCGCAAGTCGGAAAAATTGCCCGAATGGAACGCGGCGCCCGCCGCCGAATGCGGACCGGCCAGACGTCATGGCATATAAATCCATATATTTCATCGCGTTATTATTTATGACACCTACGTGACAAAATCTCTTTTAATCCGGGTCCGGATATATTACATTCCTGTGACTATAGGGTGACGAAACAATAACAGACCGGTTCGTCCCGTCAGATGCGTCTCCACCCGGCGCCCCCGTCTGACAGAGGTCCCGAACCGGCGCGAAGAACAACAATGGAGGCGACTCATGAAAGTCCTTGCCCGCACCATCGCCGCCGCTGCGGCCCTGTCCGCTCTCGCCGCCACGCCCGCGCTGGCGCAGCCGGAGACCTTCACCTTCCGGGTCGCCGAGATCCATCTGACCACCCAGCCCGACGCCGAGCGCGTCTATCAGCGGCTCGACGCCGAAGCCGACCGCTATTGCCAGGCTCTGGATCTGGGAACGTCCGGCCAGCGCGCCGAATGCCGCCTGGATGTGGTCGAGAACGTCGTTCAGGCCGTCGGCGACGAGCGTCTGAGCGCGATCCATCGTGATCGTCTGCGCACGCGCACCCTCGCCGAAGCCGGCTGACCCCAGCCCCGGCCCTGACGAGCCAGCCCGCTCCGCCTCCGGCGGGGCGGGCTTTTTCATGGGCTCGCTTGACGCCGGCGCACGGCCTCGGGATGGTTCCCGTCTACAGGCTTGAGGGCGAACCCATGGACCATATCAAGGCGGCGATCCGCACCATTCCCGACTATCCCAAGCCGGGGATCATGTTTCGGGACGTCACGACGCTGCTCGGCGACGCCGGCGCGTTCCGCGCGGCCGTGGACGCCATGGTCTTTCCCCACGCCGGCAAGAAGATCGACAAGGTCGCCGGGATCGAGGCGCGCGGCTTCATCCTGGGCGGCGCAGTGGCCCACCAGCTCTCGGTCGGTTTTGTTCCGGTCCGAAAGAAAGGCAAGCTGCCCCACAAGACGATCAGCCAGAGCTATGAGCTGGAGTACGGGGTCGACGAGGTGGAGATCCATGTCGATGCGATCAGGCCCGGAGAGACCGTCCTGATCGTCGATGACCTCATCGCCACGGGCGGAACGGCGGAGGCGGCGGTCAAACTGCTGCGCGCGGCCGGCGCCGAGGTGGTGGGCGCCAGCTTCGTGATCGACCTCCCGGATCTGGGCGGAGCCAGACGGCTGGAAGCGCGCGGCGTCAAAGCCACCAGCCTTGTGGCGTTTGAAGGCGAGTGAGCAGGCCTCCTACCCCGCGTCTCCATCCTCAAAGATCGCTTCGATAGGCTTCTGAAAGGTCCGCGCAATCTTGAAGGCGAGCGGCAGCGACGGGTCGTAACGCCCGTTCTCGATCGAGATGACGGTCTGGCGCGATACATCCAGCAACTCGGCCAGATGCGCCTGGCTCCAACCGCGCTCGGCGCGCAGGGCTTTGATCATGTTGTTCATTCCCCGCCCCGCTGGAGGAGCGCGAACACCGGCGCGTAAAGGGTCGCGAAAGCGGGCAGCAAAATCCAGCCCTGCGGCGATGAAAGCCCGGGCAGGCCGGCCTCCAGCACGCCCCAGAATGCCGCACCCGCGACAAGTACGCCGCCTGCGATCGCGCAAGCCGCGACATGCTGGCGGCGCTCGCGCTCGTCGCTGAGAACGATCATGCGCACAAACTCGGCGACCAGCACGGCCAGCGCCGCTGCAGGCGTGGCGAGATAGGCGAACCGTTCGAAAGCCTGTTCAGTCTCCGCCGCCAGGGGCGCTATGAACACGAAGCTCAAGACGAAGGCGACGACCCATAGCCCATTGAAGATCTGAAACCGCAGCGCGGCACGCTCGGGAGTCGGCAGTCTCTTGCGCCCGTCCAGGGCCCTGCGCCGCATGGACCAGGCCATGAGGACGAACGCCGCAAGCGCGACGAGCGCTGCCAGACCCGCCCCGAGCGCGGCGCCGGCGCCGGCCAGCAGCGCCGCTGCGACGACGCTGAGCGCGAAGGCGAAAGGTCCCGCCAGACCGGCGGCGCGGATGGCCATAGATCCAGTCGCACCTTCGCTCACGCCCCCCTCCCGGAGAGGCGTCCAAGGATCGAGACGCGATTGGCCAGGGCCGTCCAGCCAAGCAGAACCGCACCGCCCCAAAGCGCGGCTTCAGTGGAGAAGGCCGCCGCGAAAACCGCGATGACCACGACCTGGCGCGGCCAGTCGAGCCAGAGGGACGCGCCCAGCGCGACCCACGACCAGACGCAGAAGCAGATGAGGACCAGAGCGGCGATACGGCGGATGAGTTGTGTGACGGTCATGGCGACATCTCCCATGCGAAGTAAAGTGTCCTTGACCTTATGAGGCAAAGGACGCTTTACGTCAATGGCCCTTTACCCCGGCATCAGAGAGAACGATCTTTCAAAGGGTTGTCTGGCTGTGAACGGACCGTGCGATGGCCAGGTTGGCGCGTCCGCCAAGGGTGCGGTCACCAGGCTCAACTTCATCAAGGCTGGACAGAAAGACGCGGAGCGGCGCCGGGAAGCGCCCCTGCCGGGGCATTCTGTGTCTGAAATCGATCCCCTGGATCGATTTCTAGCGCTGCGAGCGACCGGTTCGGATGGTAGCTGGGGGGAGACTTGAACTCCCGACCTCACGATTATGAGTCGTGCGCTCTAACCAGCTGAGCTACCCAGCCATCCAAGGGCCTTGCGGCCAGACGCCGGCGGCCGGGCCGCCGACGCGAGGGACGCGTCTTACCCGCGCCGCGCTGTTTTCGCAAGCGGCCGGCGCGGGTGGTTTCACATGGGGCTGAGCCCTAGGCGGCGCGCACGCCGGACAGGAAGTCGGCGACGGCTTTCTTCAGGCCCTCGGACTCCTTGTTCAACGCATCGGACGCGGAATTGACCTGAGCGGCGCACTGGCCGGTTTCGGACGCGGCCGCATCCACGCTGGCGATGGTCTGGGACACCTCGCGCGCGCCGCTGGCGGCTTCGTGGGCGGCCCGCGTGATCTCGCTGGCTGCAGCGCGCTGCTCCTCCATGGCTGCGGCGATGGCCGCGGAGATGTTGTTCATCTCGCTGATGACCTCGCCGATGGAGCCGATGGCCTCGACCGCCTTGCCGGTGGCGCCCTGGATGCCCGCGATCTGGTCGGAGATGGAGTTCGTCGCCTTGCCGGTCTGTTCGGCCAGCGTCTTGACCTCGCTTGCGACCACCGCGAACCCCTTTCCGGCCTCACCGGCGCGAGCCGCCTCGATCGTGGCGTTCAGGGCGAGCAGATTGGTCTGCTCGGCGATGTCGTTGATCAGGCTGACAATGTCGCCGATCTTCGTGGCGGCCTCGTTGAGGGCGGCCACATCGCCATTGGTCTGCTGCACCCGGTCGGCGGCGTCCTGGGCGATCTCGGTCGAGCGGGAGATCTGCTGGGCGATCTCGGCGATGGAGCCGGTCATCTCCTCAGCCGCCGCGGCGACCGTATCCACGTTCTCCGCCGCGCGGCCCGAGGATGAGTTCACCACGGCGGTGGTCTCCGACGCGCTGCGCGAGGACTGATCCAGGGCGTGAGCGGCCGATTCCATTTCCTGCGCGGCGTCAGTCACGGCGCCCAGCGCGCGCTGGGAGACGGTTTCGAACTGGGCGATCAGCTCTTCGATGGCGCGCGTGCGCTTGGCGCGGGCCGCCTCGTCCTCGGAGCGTTCGGCCTCAAGGCGGGCGCGTTCGATGGCGTTCTCGCGGAAGACATTCACCGACTGCGCCATGCCGGCGATCTCGTCGGAATCGGAGTCGGTCAGCGGATCGCCCACTTCACCCGCTGCGAGCGTCTCCATGGTGCGTGAGATACGCTTCAGGCGGGCCAGCAGGTTGCGCGACACATAGAGCCAGACGATGGCGCCGGCGGCGATCACCGCAGCGAGCGCGAGAACCATCATGATCATCTGGCCGAAGTCCATGGCGCTCTGACCGGCGGCGCTGGCCTCGGCCTGGGCGGCCAGGGCCGTGTTGCGGGTCTGCTCGACGAGATCGGCGAGCACGGCGTCCATGATGCGCGCCTCCTCGACCAGCTCTTCGGCGCGGGCGCGCATTTCCAGCTCCTGGCCGCGCAGGGCGAACAGTCCCGCCTCGCCTTCGGCGCGGAACAGCATGCGCTCGGCCGGCGTCGTGATGGCGTCGGTCGCCGCAGCGCCCAGGATCGCCAGATTGATGGACAGCTCGTCGGCGGCGAAGTCGAAAGCGTCCCGCACCGCGCTGACTTCAGCCGGGCTGGAGGCGGCGGCGAGTTCGGCATAGCGCGTGGCGGCGAGGTTCACCGCCATGTTCGTGCGCAGCAGCGTCTCGATGACGCCCTCATCCGAAGTTTCATCCAGTGCCGCTTCAAGCGCGGTTGAAGCGGCCTGGCGGTCGGCGAGGACGCCGGCCATGGCACGATCGCGCGCGGCGGCGGCGTCCAGCAGCTGGTTCACCGGACCGGAGGCGGCCTCGACGGCCGTCTCGAAATCCGCCAGGGCGGCGGCGATTTCATTGACCCGCTCAGCTTCATAACCGCTGGCGCGCAGGGCTTCGACGCCGGCGTCGGCTTCTGTCAGCAGTTCTTCCAGCTTGCCGGCTGAGATCTGGCTGTCGAGCGTGTCCCTGGACCGGGCGAAGGCGGCGAGCTCGCCGGTGATGGCGCTGGAGGCCGCTTCAAGGCTTTGGGCGGCGGCGACGCGCGGGGCGGTGTCCTCGACCACTTCGTCCAGCGCGCCTCGGGCTGTTGAAAACGCAAACACGCCGGCGGCGACCGCCGCCAGGCAGAGCGCCACGACCGCCGCGAAGGCTGCGATGAGACGGGTCTGAACCGAATTGATCGAAATGGACATTCTTAGGCCCCTGTTAAGGTTAATTCCCCCGGACCGGAAAAAGGCGGCGCGGGCTCGTCCCGCACCGCCCTGTCCGGCGAAACTTAGTCGGTGAAGGCGAAGTCGAAGCGACGCTCGACGCCCTCAGTCACTTCGGCGGCCGTTGCATAGCGCCAGCTTTCCAGCGCCCGCATCACCGAGCGCTCGAACACGCCGGCCGGCGTGGCTTCGACCACTTCGATATCGGCGACGACACCATCCTCGGAGACATTGTAACGAACCACGACGTGGCCCTCGATGCCGCGGCGTTCAGCGGCGCGCGGGAACTCCGGAGCCTCGGCTTCGACGAGCTCACGCTCGTTCAGAGCCATAGACGGCGCAGAGCACAGACCGGCGGCGACGAAAGCAGCAGCGAATACACCCGTGAACTTCTTCATGGTCACACCCAACCCTGGTTGTTGACGGCCACCCGTTCCAGGCGACCTGGTTCCATACCCAAGTCGCGCCGCAGCTGGGGTCTGGCACCCTCTTCAGGCGACGCGACGCATACGGTTATGCCAGAAGAGACTTGCCGTTCGCTTAACGCGTGAGATTAATCATCACGCTGGCGGAAAAAGAGGAAAATCCGTTCAAAATCCGTATTCAGTGTACGTCGGCGCAAGACCCGGTCTCCGCCTCGACGGTGACATGGGCAAGACCGAAGCGCTCTTTCATTCGAAACTTAACCGCGCGCACGGCGGCTTCGGGCGTCACCCCTTCAGCGACACGGGCATGCAGTGTCGCCATGGGCCGCTCCGGCGTAAGGGACCAGACATGCAGGTGGTGCACCTCAACGATTTCAACGAGGTTCGCCAGATCAGCCTTTACGGTTTCTGGGTCGACATGGGATGGCGCCGCCTCCAGCAGCACGCGGCCGGAATCGCGCAGCAGCCGGACAGCGGAGACTGCAATAAGAAGCGCGACGCCCACCGACAGGATCGGGTCGATGGGCGTCCAGCCGGTGGCAAGGATCACGCCGGCCGCTGCAATCGCCGCGACCGAGCCCAGAAGATCGCCCATGACATGCGCCAGCGCACCGCGAATGTTGAGATTGTCCCGGTCGCCTGCATGCAGGAGCGCGAAGGCGACGATGTTCACCACCAGCCCCAGCACGGCGATCACCATCATGCCGCCGGCCGTGACCGGTTCGGGCGCCATCAGACGGGAGACCGCTTCGGCGGCGATCCACAGGACAAGGATAAGCAGCGTCACCGCATTGGCGAAGGCGGCCAGCACCTGCAGCCGGTGAAACCCGTAGGAGCGCTTCGGATCGGCCGGCCGGCGCGACAGGCGGAAGGCGAGCCAGGCCAGAAACAGCGCAGCGAAGTCGGTCAGCATGTGAGCAGCGTCGGCGATCAGGGCCAGAGAGCCGGTCACCCAGCCGCCGATCAGCTCGGCCAGCATGAACGACCCGGTCAGCGCCGCCGCGCCGAGCGTCACGCGCTCATTGCGCGCGCTCACATCCGGGGCGTGATGGTGATGGTGGCCGCCGGAGCCATGGTCGTGGGAGTGGTGGGAGTGATCTTGCGCCATAGGCGCCGAATATCCGACGCCGCCTGGCTTTGGGAAGCGATGGAATAACGTTGCGCGCTCGACCGCCCTACGCGGAAATGTGGATCGGGTGGCCCAGCGCAGCGAGCGCGCTTTCGGCAAAGCCCTCGGTCAATGTCGGATGGACATGGATCGAGCCTGCGATGTCTTCCAGGCGCGCGCCCATCTCGATGGCAAGCGCAAACTCGCCCGACAGCTCGGAGACGTGCTTGCCCACCGCATGAATGCCCAGCACCACATGGTCGCTCTCGCGCGCGGTGATGCGCACGAAGCCGCCGTCGGCACCGCCCTCCATGGTCAGCGCCCGGCCCGAGGCGGCCAGCGGGAACTTGCCGGTGATGATCGCTTCGCCTTTGGCCTTGGCCTCGTCCGGCGACAGGCCCACGCCGACCAGTTCCGGCTCGGTGAAGCAGACCGCGGCGATGGAGACCGGATCAAACCGGCGCTTGTGTCCGGCGATCACCTCGGCGACCAGCTCGCCCTGGGCGGTGCCCTTGTGGGCCAGGAGCGGCTCGCCGACCAAGTCGCCGATGGCGTAGACCCCGCGCATGGCGGTGCGGCACTGCTCGTCGATCTTCACGAACGGCCCGTCCATGTCGAGACCCATATTCTCAAGGCCCCAGCCCTCGGTCACCGGCTTCCGGCCCACGGCCACCAGGATCTTGTCAGCCTTGATGCGCTGGGTTTCGCCCTTCCCGTCTTCATACTCCAGGAAGGTCTCCCCGCCCTCTTCGACCGCGCCCTTGGCCTTGCAGCCGGTGTGCAGGGCGACCTTGTTCTTTTTCAGCCACATCTGGACCGGGCGGATCAGCTCCTTGTCATAGCTCGGCAGCACGGTGTCGGCGGCTTCGACCACGGAGACGTTCGAGCCCATCTTGCGGAACGCGATGCCCAGCTCCAGACCGATATAACCGCCGCCCACGACCACCAGATCCTTGGGCAACTCGGTCAGCTCCAGCGCTTCAGTCGAGCCGATCACATTCCCGCCGAACGGCATGAAGGGCAGCTCGACTTCCTTCGAGCCCGTGGCGAGGATGACATTCTCCGCCGTGATCTCGATGGTTTCGCCGTTTTCGGTCTGAACCGTGCAGGTCTTGGCGTTCCTGAACGTCGCCCAGCCGGAGATCGCCTCGACCTTGGCGGCTTTGAGAAGCTGGCCGACACCCTTGGTCAGCTTGTCGACCACGCCGTCCTTCCAGCCCGTCAGCCCCGCCATGTCCAGCTTGGGCGCCGAGACCGAAAGCCCCATGTCGGACTTTTCAGCCGTGTGGACCATTTCCTCATACTTGGAGGCGGCGTGGATGAAGGCTTTCGACGGGATGCAGCCCCGGTTCAGGCACGTCCCGCCCAGGCCATCCTTGTCCACGATGATGGTGTCCAGCCCCAGCTGGCCGCAGCGAATGGCCGCCGGATAGCCCCCCGGCCCGCCGCCGACGACAAGAACCTGGCAGGTGCGTGATTTCGACATGGGGACAGCCTCCAGCGGCGGGTGAAACGCGGGCGCGTGTTTAACCGCTGGAGGCTGGAGGGGAAAGGGGGAAGGGGGAAGGGGCGGCGGTGTTCGCCGCCCCGTCAGCCCTTAGAGAACCTCAAACAGGCCCGCAGCACCCATGCCGCCGCCGACGCACATGGTGCACACGACGTATTTCACGCCGCGGCGTTTGCCCTCGATGAGGGCGTGGCCGACCATGCGCGCGCCGCTCATGCCGTAGGGGTGGCCGACCGAGATCGCGCCGCCATTCACGTTCAGGTTCTCGTTGGGGATGCCCAGCTTGTCGCGGCAATACAGGACCTGCACCGCGAAGGCCTCGTTCAGCTCCCACAGGCCGATATCGTCCATGGTCAGGCCGTTGGCCTTGAGAAGCTTCGGTACGGCGTAGATCGGGCCGATGCCCATCTCATCGGGATCAAGGCCGGCCACCGCGATGCCGCGATAGGCGCCCAGCGGCTCCAGCCCGCGCTTTTCAGCTTCCTTGCGCTCCATGAGCACCGAAGCCGAGGCGCCGTCAGAGAGCTGGGAGGCGTTGCCCGCGGTGATGAACCGGCCTTCCTTCACGCTCTGGCCGTTGGCGAAGACCGGATTAAGGCTCTGCAGGTCCTCATAGGTGGTGGACGGCCGGTTGCCTTCATCCTTGTCCAGCGTGACCTTCTCCTCGCTCACCTCGCCGGTGGCCTTGTCCTTGACCAGCTTGACGCTGGGCAGCGGGACGATCTCGTCGTCGAACTTGCCAGCGGCCTGGGCGGCGGCCGTGCGCTGCTGGGACTGGAGCGAATACTCGTCCTGGGCCTCGCGGCTCACATCGTAGCGGTCCGCGACGATCTCAGCAGTCTCCAGCATGGACATGTAGAGCGAGGGCATGTGCGCATTGATCCAGGGATCAAAGGCCTTGTGCAGGTTCATGTGCTGGTTCTGGACCAGAGAGATGGACTCCAGCCCGCCGCCGACCGTGATGGTCATGCCGTCGGAGATGATCTGCTTGGCCGCCGTGGCGATGGCCATCATGCCCGACGCGCACTGGCGGTCCATGGACTGACCGGCGACTGATGTGGGCAGGCCGCCGCGGATCAGCGCCTGGCGAGCGATGTTCTGAAAGGTCGAGCCCTGCTGCATGGCCGCGCCGATGACCACATCGTCAATCTCGGCCGGATCGATCTTCGCGCGCTCCACCGCATGCTTGATCGCATGACCGCCCAGCTCCTGGGCCTGGGTGTCATTGAACGCGCCCTTATAGGCCTTGCCGATGGGGGTGCGGGCGGTGGAGACGATGACGGCTTCACGCATGGAGGAGCTCCTTCATGAGGGAGTGACGCCGGAGCGCCTTGAGGGGGTGTTCGTCAGAATCGGTAGACGAGGGCGGCGGGGCTGTCCATGGCGGGAAGTGAGCGCATTGGTGTTGTCATCCCCCGGCTTGTCCGGGGGACCCATTCCGCGACCGTTAAGCTTGCTCATACCATCCGGAATGGGCAGCGCGGACGAGCCGGGCCATGACAGTGATTTCTGCAAGGGCGTCACCGGCCCGACCACCCCTCACCCCAGCTTCACGCCGAAATGCTTCACCGCAGCGGTCAGGAACTTCATCGTCTGCTGGCCGCCCTCGCGGTACTCCTCCTGGCCGGAGGCGTCGGTGATGCGGTCCAGATTGGCCATGACATTTTCCGCCGTCTGCTTGTCCGGCTCCAGATAGATGCCCGGCGTCTCGTAGACTTTCGCCGCCGCGTAGCCGCCGGCGCCCGCGCACAGGATCAGGCGGTTCGGCGCGTCTTCAGCGACCAGCGGGATCAGGCCGGAGGTCACGCTTTCAGCCGTCATCAGCTTGCCGGCCTCCTCCGGGATCAGGCCTTCGGTCATGCGGGTATAGGCGGTGGGCGAGAGCGTGTTGACGCGGATATCGTACTTGCGCCCCTCCAGGTGCAGCACGTTCATCAGGCCCACGAGGCCCATTTTCGCCGCGCCATAATTGGACTGGCCGAAATTGCCGTAGATGCCGGAGGACGAGCTGGTCATGGCGATCCGGCCGTAATTGTTCTCCTTCATCATGTCCCAGACCGCCTTGGTGCAGGTCACCGAGCCGATCAGGTGGACGTCCACGACCGCTTCAAAATCCTCCAGCGTCATCTTGGTGAAGGATTTGTCGCGCAGAATGCCGGCATTGTTCACCAGGATGTCGACCTTGCCCCAGGCCTTCACCGCCTGCTCGACCATATCGGCGACCTCGTCGGCCTTCGTCACGTTGGCGCCGTGGGCGATGGCCTCGCCGCCGGCCGCCTTGATCTCGTCCGCCACCGTCTGCGCCGCGCTCACCGAGCCGCCCGAGCCGTCGACCGCGCCGCCCAGATCATTGACCACGAGTTTCGCGCCGCGCCGGGCGAGCTCCAGCGCATGGCTGCGGCCAAGACCGGCGCCGGCGCCGGTGACGATGGCCACGCGGCCGTCAAAGCGGATGTCAGTCATGGGTCGCTCCTTGCTGTCTGGACCAATCGGCGCGCATGCCACCCGCTTTTTCCTCGAGAGGCAAGACACCGGCGCCGACGGATTGCCGCGCGCCGTTCAGTATCAGTTAGGCACGTTTGAAGAAGACCCGCCCAGCGTTGCCGAGTCGCCATACACTGTGAGCGACCTGTTACGCCCAGCTCACCCCACGGAGCGCCCATGTCCCCGATAGGCCTCAACCGTTCTGCGAAGGCGGGCCTCGCCGCCCTTGCGCTCGCCCTTGTCCTGGCTGGATGCGGCGGCGGCGGATCAGACAACGGCGACGGATCAAACACCGGCGGCGGAGGCGGACCGACCGGCCCGTCGGGAGCCTTCAGGTCCGAACCATTGACCGCCGCCTTCCTGACCCAGGCGACCTTCGGGCCGAGCGCGGCGGAGATCGACCGGCTGACCGGTCAATCGGCCTCGCAATGGTTTCAGGACCAGACGGCGATGGCGCCGACCTATTTGCGCCCACACTTCGAACAGCACATGGATCAGGTGATCGATGGCGGGTATTCCGGCTTCCGCGTCGCTTCGCCGACGCTGGCGTTCTGGCGCAACGCCGTTGGCGCGCCCGACCAGCTGCGCCAGCGCATGGCCTTCGCCCTGTCCCAGATCCTGGTGGTCTCGGCCTCCAGCGGTGATCTGCGCGGCCGTCCTGAAGGCATGGTCTATTATCAGGACCTGCTGATCGAGCACGCCTTCGGCAATTACCGCGACCTTCTTGAGGCCGTCACCTACTCGCCCGCCATGGGCTACTACCTGACCTATCTCGGCTCGAAGAAGGCCGATCCGGACTCGGGGCGCATGCCGGACGAGAACTATGCGCGCGAGCTCCTGCAGCTGTTCACGACCGGCGTCATCGACACCGATATGCAGGGCCGCCCCCGGCTCGGCGGCTCGGGACAGCCGATCGAGCTCTACGACAATGACGACATCACCGGGCTCGCGCGCGTCTTCACGGGATTTCAGTATGCTCTGGACGGTCGAACCGAAGAGAACAGGCGCGAGCGCATGCGCCGCCCGCTTTTCATCGATGAGCGCGATCACGAAGACGGGGCGAAGACGTTTCTGGGCCTGACCATTCCTGCCGGCACGACCGGCCCTGACAGCGTGGAGATGGCGCTCGACCACATCTTCGAGCAGCCCACTGTCGCGCCTTTCGTCAGCCGTCAGCTGATCCAGCGCTTCGTGACCAGCCACCCCGATCCCGCCTATGTGGGCCGGGTCGCTCAGGCATTCGAGCGCGGGACGTATCAGCTGCCGAACGCGGTCACAGTTGGCGAGGGCCGCCGGGGTGACCTGACCGCCACGCTGGCCGCCGTCCTGTTTGACGACGCCGCCCGCGATGTCGAAGGCAACCGCCGCGATCCTGAGTTCGGCAAGATCCGCGAACCGGTCCTGCGCATCGCGCACTGGGCGCGAGCCTTCGGGGCGGATCCCGACGACACCGAATACGTGTTCGATCTTTACGACACGCGCGAGGCCGGCGAGCTGGCCCAGCACCCCTATCAGTCCCCGTCCGTGTTCAATTTCTACCGCCCCGGCTTCGTGGCGCCGGGCACCGAAACCGGCGCACAGGACTTGACCATGCCGGAGCTGCAGTTGGTCAACACCGCCACCGCGCCGGGCTATGTGAACTTCCTTGATGACTTCGTGCTCCAGGACGAGGACGACCGGGACCGCCAGCGCATCGCCGACAAGCTGGCCCAGCTGCGCGCCGACCTTCCGCCAGGTCCCGGCGTCAACGCCTGGGTGGCGAGCTATTCAACCGAGCTTGGCCTGCTCGATGATCCCGACGCGCTGCTGGACCATCTCGACCTCGTGCTCACCGCCGGGACGCTCAGCGAAGGCACGCGCAGCCTGATGCTGGAGTTCCTCGAGGACGAAAGCGCCGAGGACACCCCTGAAGCCCGCCGCGATCAGGTTCAGATGGCCGTGCTGCTCATCATGAGCGCGCCAGACTACCTGGTTCAGCGATAGGAGACGACGATGGCGAATTCCCGTTTATCCAGACGCTCCGTCCTGGCCGGCCTGGGCGCCGGCGCCGTCCTCGCGCCCGGCTTCGCCGGCATGCGCGCCGAAGCCGCCTCGGTCGGCGGCTACAAGGCGCTGGTGTGCGTCTTCCTGTTCGGCGGCATGGACGGCCATGATGTGCTCCTGCCCTATGACCAGCCAAGCTACGACACATTTAGAGACCTGCGTCAGGGCGTGGTTCCGGACGCCAGCCGAGCGCGGTCGGTGCTCCAGGAGCTGAACCCGCGAAACGCTGCACGCTTCGGAGACCGGCGCTTCGCCCTGCCCCCGGAAATGCCGGGGATGAAACGCCTGTTCGACGCCGGACAGGCCGGCATCGTCGCCAATGTCGGCCCGCTGATCCGCCCGACCGACCGCAATGACTGGGATGATCGCCGGCGCCTGCCGCCGCGCCTGTTCTCTCACAATGACCAGCAATCGGTCTGGCAGGCCAGCGCGCCGGAAGGCGCGCGTTTCGGCTGGGGCGGCCTGTTCGCCGACGCAGCGCTGAGCTCGGGCGCCAACCCGAACGCCCAGGCCTTCACAACCGTGAGCACAAGCGGCGACAACCTGTTCCTGACCGGCGAGCGGACAGCGCCTTACACACTGGGTGGAAACGGACCGGAACAGGTCAGCATCCTGCGTGACGCAGACCGGCGCCGCCAGTGGAATGACGACTATGAGGCGATCTACCAGCGCCTGCGCCGGCACTTCTCCGCCGGTGAGTTCAGCTCGAACAATCTGATTGCGCGCGATGTGGCGTCGGTCATGGAGACCTCGCTGTCCAGCAATGAGGCCTACCAGGCCGCGGTCGAGCAGGCGCCCGGGCTCGGTGTGGAGTTTCCAAACACCGGGCTGGGCCGCCAGCTTGAGACCATCGCGCAAACCATCGCCATCCGGTCGCGCCTCGGGGTGGGCCGCCAGGTTTTCTTCGCCGGCCGCGGCGGGTTCGACACCCATTCAGGCCAGGCCAACTCGATGACGGGCCTGCTGGGCGATATCGACGCCTCGGTCAGCGCCTTCCAGGCGGCCATGGAGAGGATCGGGGAAAGCCGGGACGTCACGCTGTTCACCGCGTCTGATTTCGGGCGGACCTTCGCCGCCAATGGCGACGGGACCGACCATGGCTGGGGCGGACACCATTTCGTGGTGGGCGGCGCGGTTGCGGGCGGGGAGATCCACGGCGATCCGCCGCCGCCCGGCTTCAATCACGCCTGGGACGCCGGCGGCGGACGGCTGATCCCGTCCATCAGCGTGGATCAGTACGCCGCAGAGCTCGGCCGCTGGTTCGGCCTGTCCCAGGCGGAACTGGATGCAGCCCTGCCCAACCTCTCCAATTTCGAGGCAGGGCCAGGGCTGCTGGTCTGACCGGGACGGGTCTAGAGCAGGAAAGCCGGCTTCGGCGCGTCATCGAACCGGTTGCGGGCTACGAAGGCGGCGAGCGAGGCCTCTGCAAACCGCGCCAGACGAGGGGGTGAGTTCAGCAGCACTTCTCCGGGTGCTTCATGCACCTGGAGGGCGCGCACATCCGGCTCCCGCCCGAAATGGCTGCGCCATGCTTGCAGCAAAACCTCAAACGCCTCACCCAGGCTCTCAAGCGCGTCCACGCAGGCGCTGAGCTTTTCACCCGTGGCCGCGCGCAGATCCAGGACGATCTGGATTCGCAGGGCCTGGTCCAGCGCCCAGACCCGCATTCGCCCACCCTGATTGCGCACGCCGTGCAACGCCCGGACATATCCCAGGCGTTGAAGGTGGCGCAGCACCGCCGTGGTCAAGGGCCGGTCGATGGCCCGTCCGATCATGTCTTCATCGGTCAAAAGCGCGCGTGCGCGCCAATCCTGAAGCAGAAGCGCCTGGAGCGCCGACGGGTCGCGGAGCACGAACTCGGATCGTGAATCCAACATATTGATATCCGCATCAAGTGAATCTATTTAGTGAGTGAGATTATGAACCATCTCCTTATCAAGTGATTAAATTCACTGGCCGCCGAAGAAATTTCGAGTGACCGCCGTTCAGCCAGGCGCACCCCGCGACGGTACAAGTTCAACGGTTGATCTGACGTGGGCCGGCCCGGATCCCTCAGCGAAAGGCGCAGCGCGTTTCTCCAGACCGCCGCCCACCCATGACAACTGAATCAAGCGCCCCACCAAGCCTGCCGGAACCATGCCGCGCGCAGACCTCTTAAATGAGCGGATGCGAGGAAGAATGAGGAGAAATGGCGCGCCGGGGAAGATTCGAACTCCCGACCCCCAGATTCGTAGTCTGGTGCTCTATCCAGCTGAGCTACCGGCGCCTGCCGTGACGGTGCGGGCGGGGCCCGGTCCGTCAGGAGGCGCGGAACCTAGCTCCGGCGTGCGGCGATGGCAAGCGGGCTCGTGCGCTTTATTGCAGGCGCCCGGCCGACCGCGTTTCGGCGCCGGAATGGGGCGTCACTCCACCTGACTGCGCGCAGCGTGGACACCCCGGGCGATGGCGCGTGAGAGGCAATCGGCCGCCAGGGCGCCGAGGCGGGTGAGATCAAGGGCGCGCGGCTCTGCAAGGGGCCTGGAGCCGCCTGAAAGCGCGAACACGACATCGCCGTCGACGGGCGCGTGCACGGGACGGATCGCCCGCGCCAGACCGTCCTGAGCCATCACGGCCAGACGGCGAGTCTCATCGCGGGTAAGGTCCGCATCCGTCGCGACCACAGCCAGCGTCGTCTGGGTGCGCGCGCCGGGATTGAACTTCGCCGCACCCCAGTCGTCGAGCTCGAACGCCCGGGCCGGATCAGGGCGCGCGCCGCCGAACTCGCCCGCGATTTCATAAGGCCAGGCCCAGTACACATCATCCTGGCCCGGCATGGTGACCGATCCGAAACAGTTCACCGCCACGAAGGCAGCCACGGTGATTCCATCATCGCCGCGCCAGCTGGCCGAGCCGACCGCCCCGGGATGTGCGCCCGCGCCCGCGCCGTACCCGGCTCCCTCCCGGCCCAGCCGCACCGGAGTTCCTGCAAGCGCGTCGTCAAGCGCGGCGAAGCCCAGCTCGCTGTAAGGCGGGGTGCGGCCCCAGCGCTTGTCCCCGCCATTGGCGAGATCATAAAGGCACGCCGCCGGCACGATGGGAGAGACGGGCACGCCGTCCACTTCAAACAGGGCGAATCCAGTCCCGCGCTCGCTCAGAGCCGCAGTGACGGCATCGGCGGCGGCCAGGCCATAGACCGAACCGCCGGACAGGACGACGGCGTCTACAGTCTCGACCAGGCCTGCCGGGTTCATCACATCGGTTTCCCGCGTGCATGCGCCGCCTCCGCGCACATCCACGGCGGCCCGGAACGGCCTTTCGCACAAAACCAGACTGGTCCCGGTGGCGATGCGCAGGTCATGAGCGCTTCCGACCGACAGGCCGGATATGTCGGTCAGATCATTTCTGGGCCCTGGTCCCGCCATCGCCTGACCTCCCTGGCTTGCGAGCGCAGCGCAAACGGCGTGGCCAACTCCGCACGCCTGCTCCGGCTGACCACGACCTCAGCGTCTTTGCCTCTGATCGTTCGCACGTCAGTCTACCCAAGCGTTGGCTGCACGCCAGCGCGGGAACGGGCTGGACGCACCGAGACAGCCGGGCAATGGTTTCCTAAACCCCTGAAGCCGGGAGCGAGAATCGCCATGACGCTGAGCCGTTTGACCACCTTCACCGCCGTTTCCGCGCTGCTGGCCGCCTGCGCGCCGGCGGACCAGGCCGCAAACGAAACCGACCAGCGCGATGCCGGGGCCGCTCCGATCACAGTCGGCGGAATGGTCGCCGCAGCCAATCCCGACGCGGTCAACGCCGGCCTTCAAGTGCTTCGCAATGGAGGCGACGCCGTGGACGCCGCCATTGCGGTCCAGACGGTGCTGAGCCTCGTCGAACCGCAGAGCTCCGGCATCGGCGGCGGCGCCTTCATGGTCCGCTACGATGCATCCACCGGCCAGACCGTGGTCTATGACGGGCGCGAAATGGCGCCGGCTACGGCGAGCGAGGATCTGTTCATCGGCGAGGATGGCGAGCCGCTTGCTTTCGTCGACGCCTGGCGATCGGGCCTGTCCACGGGCGCTCCCGGCGTCATCGCCATGCTGGCCATGGCCCATGAGGATCATGGCCAGACCCCGTGGGCGGACGCGTTCCAGCCGGCCATCGCGCTGGCTGAAGGCGGCTTCGAAGTCGCGCCCCGGCTGAATGCAATCTCCCAGCGCATGGCGCAGTTCACCGATATCGAGGAAACCGGCGCGGCGGCGGATTACCTGTTCGACGAAAACGGCCAGGCGTTTCCTGTCGGCCATGTCCTGACCAACGCAGACTACGCCGCGACCCTTCGCGCCGTGGCCGGGGACTGGCGCAATTTCTACACCGGCGACATCGCTCAGGAGATCATCGCAGCGGTGGGTGAAAGTCCGCGCCCCGGCGCGCTGACCCTTGAGGATCTCGCCGGTTACGAGCCGCGCCGGGTCGAAGCCTTGTGCTCGCCCTATCGCACCTATTCGGTGTGCTCGGCGCCGCCGCCCTCCTCCGGCGGCGTGGCGATCGGAATGATCCTGGGAATCCTGGAGCGTTTCGACCTGTCCCAGACCGGTCCGGATACCGTCGATGGCTGGCGGCTGTTCATCGAGGCCTCCCGCCTGTCCTATGCCGACCGCGACCATTATGTGGGCGATCCCGCATTCGCCGAGGTGCCTGTGGAGGGCCTGCTCAACCGGGTCTATCTGTCCGGGCGCGCCGGCCTGATCGATCCTGACCAGGCGATCGCACAAGCGACCCATGGCACGCCGCCGGGCGCGCCGGTCCAGCCTCAAGACACGACCGAGGATGCGCCGGGCACCAGCCATTTCGTGGTCGTCGACGCCGACGGCGACGTGGTCTCCATGACGACCTCGGTGGAAAGCCCGTTCGGATCCGGGCGCATGGCGGGCGGGTTCTTCCTGAACAATCAGCTGACCGACTTCGCCTTCGAAGCCCGTGACGAAGACGGGCGGCTGCGGCCCAACGCCGTCGCGCCGGGCAAGCGTCCACGCTCATCCATGTCGCCGACCATCGTGCTCGACCAGGACGGCGGCTTCGTCCTGGCCACGGGTTCGCCCGGCGGCAATTCCATCATCGCCTACACCGCGAAGACGCTCGTCGCCATGCTGGACTGGGGCCTGAGCCCACAGGAGGCCGCCGACCTGCCCAATGTGGTGGCGCGCGGCGATATTGTCCGAATCGAGGACGGTTTCGACCCCGCCATCATCGAACAGCTTCGTACGCTCGGCTTCGAGATCGAAGGCGGGCGCGGGGAGAATTCCGGCATCCACATCGTGCGCGTGGGCGAGGACGGCGCGCTGGTCGGCGCCGCCGACACCCGCCGCGACGGAATCGTGGGGCGGCCCTAAACGGCCTTGAGCTTCACCTCGAAGACGCTGCCCTCCGGCCCGGTCTCCAATAGGCGCACGCCGCCGCCCATGGCGCGGGCGAGTTCTCGCGCGATGGACAGGCCGAGACCGGAACCGGCCTTGGACCCGCTGCGCCCGAAGGGTTCAAACAGCGTTTCCGCGATGCGATCGGGCACGCCCGGCCCCGTATCGCGGAGCTGGACCAGCACGGCGCCCTCCTTACCGGCGGCCGTCACGATCAGCACCGGCTCGTCCTGTCCCTCCATCGCCTGAAGCGCGTTGCGGATCAGGTTCAGGAAGATGCGGTGCAGATGATCAGGGTCGGCGCTGACCTCCAGCGTCTCGTTGATTTCGTTGCGCCAGTCCGCTGCGCCGGTTGCAGCGAAGGCGTCACCCGCCGCGTCGTCGACCGCGTTGCGCAGGGTGACCGTAACCATGTCCGGCGCGCGCTCGGACGTGCGCCCATAGTCCAGCGTGTCCTGACACAGCCGGATGCCGCGATCGACCGCGCGCAGAAGGCGCGCGCCCATGGCGGCGACGCGTTCGTCCTTGCTCATGGCGAGCCGGTCGGAGATGAGCTGGGCGCTGGCCAGCACATTGCGCAGATCGTGGTTGATCCGGGCCACGGCGCCTCCGAGCGCGGCGAGGCGTTCACGCTGGGCGAACGCAGCGCGGACGTCGGCCTGCATGGCGGCGAGCGCCGCCTCCGCCTCGCCGATCTCGTCTGCACGCCCGGACGGCGTGACCGTGCGCGCGGGATCGGCCGGATCGTCCTTGAAGGCGGTCATGGCCGAGGCGAGCTTGCGCATGGGCCGCACGAAGATCACCAGCAGCACCCCATACAGGAGCCCGCCCGTAACGGCTGCAATGAACAGCGAAAGCCAGAAGATGTTGCGCGAGTAGGCGATCAGCTCGGCGCGCAGGCCGGTTTCGGGCAGAATGACGCTGATGCGCTCGGCCTCAGACCCCGCCGCGCGCGGCTTTGCAACGATTCTCAGGAACCGGCCTGGGGGAGCGAGCAAGGCGTCGCAGGTTCTCACGATACGGTCGAGAAGGCTTTCCTCCTCAAGCTCCGCCGAGACCAGAACCGCCTCGCCGATGAAGCCGCCCAGCACCAGCTCGTTGGCGCCGTCGGTGATGCGTGAGATCGAGACCGCGTCCGCGCCGGCCAGCAGGTCGCGGATCGCCTGATCAGACAGCATGACGTCCTGTTCGGCGGCGGCGTCAGCGGCCAGCGCGGCCAGATGCGCCGCGTCGGCGCGGTCGCGCATCCACTCGGTGCGGAAATTTGCGGCGCTGGGAAAGAAGATCAGGATTTCCGCGACAAATACGAACAGGACCGACAGGCCCAAGAGCTTGCCCGGCAGCGAGGCGGCGCGCGCCGCCAGCGCCCGCCAGGGCCCGGCTGGCGGGTGATCGCGATCTTCGTGTGACGGCTCCGCCACTGAACCTCTCCCCCTTTGCTCAGGGGTTAGTGAAACAGGGTGAGCAGACCCGACCAGGCTTTCGCGAAAGGCCCGAACACCGTGGGTTCGTAGTACTTGCCCGCCGCGCGTTTGAAAATCTCGCCGCGCGTGGGATAGGGCGCGACCGGGCTGGTGAGGTCGCGGATCGTGCCCTTCTTCACCATGACCGCTTGCGCGATCTGGACAAGATCGTCAGCCCGCGCGCCGGCGGCGTGAACGCCGAGCAGCTTGCCGCCCTTGCCCACCACGATCTTCACCCCGCCGCGCGTGTCGCCCTCGGCGATGGCGCGATCATTTTCTTCAAAGCTCCAGCGGGCGATCTGGATTGTATCCCCATGCTTTTCGCGGGCTTCGGCCTCGGTCAGGCCGATGCTGGTGAGCGGCGGATCGGTGTAGACGGCCTGGGGGATCGGATTGCCGGACTGCTTGGTCGGCACGCCGAAATACAGGTTCCGCACGATGACCGAGCCGTGCCAGCCGGCCAGATGGGTCAGCGCGCCCTTGCCGGCGATATCACCGGCGGCGAAGACCTTCTTGTTGGTCGTGCGCAGCTTGTCGTCGGTCACCAGTCCGCCCGCATCGGTCTCGATGCCGGCCTTCTCCAGATCCAGACCCTCCACATTGGGCTGGCGGCCGATGGCGACCAGCAGGTGGGAGCCTTCGATCACCTCGCCCAGCGAGGTCTTCACCTTGATCCCCTCACCGGACGGAGCCACGGCCTGGGCCCGCGTCCCGACGATGACCCGCACGCCGTCCGCCTTCAGGCTCTCCACGGCGAGATCGGCATGCTCGGGCTCCAGCCGGGCCAGCGCGGCGCCGGCTTCCAGAATGGTGACCTCCGATCCCAGACGGGCGAAGGCCTGCCCCAGCTCCATGCCGATGGGACCCGCGCCCAGGATCACCAGATGCTCGGGCAGCGCGGCGAGATCCCAGATCGTCTCGTTGGTCAGATACGGCGTCTTGTCCATGCCGCTGATACTGGGGATGCGCGCCCGCGCGCCGGTGGCGATGACGATGCGCTTGGCGCTCACCTCGGCGCTGTCGGAGACCAGCGTGCGCTCATCGGCGAACCGGGCGCGTTCGCGGATGACCCGAACGCCGAGGCCTTCAAAGCGTTCCTGGCTGTCATTGGGCTCGATGGCGGCGATAGCCTGGGCGATATGCTGTCGGACTTGCGCGAAATCGATGGTCGGCTCGCCGGCCTGAACGCCCCACTTCGCCGCGGTGCGCACCTCGTGGGCCTTGTGGGCCGCGGTCAGGATCGCCTTGGACGGCACGCAGCCAAAATTCAGGCAGTCCCCGCCCATGGCGCCGGGCTCGAACAGCACGACCTTGCGGCCCAGCATGGCCGCGCCTGCGCTGGTGACTAGACCCGCCGATCCTGCGCCGATAACGGCCAGATCGGCCTTGATCTGTTCGCGGCTCATGAGGCGTCTCCTTCTTGCGCGCGCTTGCCGGTGAAACGGCGATAGGCCCAGGGCAGGATGGCGAGCGCTGCGAACGCGGCCATGGCGCCGATCACCTCCGGCGTGATCAGCGCGCCGAAGCCCGGCACGCCTTCGGCCGCGGCGCGGGCGATGGCGTCGCCCACGGTCGCGTAGACATAAGCGCCCGGGATCACGCCGATCAGCGTGCCGAAGAAATAGGCGCGTACGGGGACGTTCAGCAGAGCGGTCGCGATATTGATGCCGAAAAAGGGCAGGGCGGGGATCAGCCGCAGGATCACGACATAGGTGAAGGCGTCCCGGGAGAAACCGTCCTGGAGCTTCTTCACATAGCCGGGGAACTTCTCCCGCACCCAGTCGGCGAAGGCGTAGCGCGCCGCCAGGAAGATGATCGTCGCACCAATTGTCGCGCCCAGCACGGCGACGCCTGTACCCAGCCAGGGCCCGAACAGGAAGCCCGACCCGATGGTGAACCACAACGCGCCGGGCACCGAAATCGAAACGGCCACGGCGTAGAAGACGGTGTAGGCGAGCAGCGCCAGTACGAGGTTTTCCGACACCCAGCCATCGACGCTGCGCAGCACCTCCTGTGCGCGGGCGGCGTCGAGATATTGCGGCCCGCCCAGCGCGAAGAAGGCCGCAAGCCCCGCGCCAAGGACCGCCAGGGGCGCAAGGCGGCGCCAGAGCGGCTTCTTCGGCCTGGCCGGTTCAGCGGGCGGCTCAGCGGTCGTTTCGGGTTCAACCCGGTCGTCGGTCATGGCGCAGCTTTCTCTGCCTGTCTGAATGTTCACTCGCATATAGTAGGCGACCGGGACATTAAGGAATCACGTCCCGGTCAATCGCACTCACCTTCGTGTGACAAAAGCCTACAGGTCCGCCATGCGCCGCGTCTCCGCCCTGCTCCTCGTTCTCGCCGCCTGCGCCCCGGCCGCCGCTGACCTGAGCGAGGAGCTGGAAGCCGCGCTGGAACAGGCCGGAACAGCCAGCGGCGATGCCGGCGTGCTGGTCTATGTTGAATCACCCGGCCTTGAGACCGCCTTCAGCGGATCGCGCCCGGCCGCCGACGCCGCCCCCATCGACCCGGCGGCCACGATGCGCATCGCCAGCAACACCAAGACTTTCGTGGCCGCCGCCGCCCTGCGGCTCGCCGAGCAAGGCGCGCTTGATCTGGATGCGCCGATCAATGACACGCTGCCCTTCCACCTGGTCCTCCTGCTGGAGGACGGCGGCTATGACGTGAACGCGATCACCGCCCGCATGCTGCTCCAGCATGTCTCCGGCCTGCCCGATCACGCCCAGCTGGACGTGTATTTCGAGCAGATCATGGCCGACCCGCAACGGCTTTGGAGCCGGGAGGAGCAGGTGGCGCTCGCCATGAGCGACGGCGTGCGTATCGGCGCACCCGGCGAGCGCTTTTCCTATTCGGATACAGGCTATGTCCTGCTCGGCGCGATCATCGAAAACGTTCACGGCGCGCCCCTGGCCGACAGCGTACGGGCCTTGAGCGGCATGGATGCGTTGGGCCTGACCGCGACGTGGTGGGAAGGCCTGGAGCTGGAACCTGAAGGCGCGCCGGAACGGCTGAACCAGACCGCGTTCGGCCTGGCTCTCGCCGACATCAATCCCAGCATGGACCTTTATGGCGGCGGCGGGCTGGTCTCAAACCTGCCGGATCTGGCGCGTTATCACCGCGCGGCGGCGTCTGGAGCCCTGTTCGACGGGCCTGATACCACGGCAGCGATGACGACGCCGAGCGAGCAAAGCCTTACGGCCAGCTCCGGCTACGCCATGGGCCTGTTCAGCCGGGAGTTCGCCGGCGAGACCTGCTATGAGCATTCCGGCTTCTGGGGCACGCTCGCGGTCTATTGCCCAGACAGCGGCGTGACGGTGACCGCAGCTGTCACCGACGCCAGCGGTTTTCGAGCCCTGCCCGCCTTCGTGAGCGCGGCGGTCGACGCGGCCCGGTGAGCACCCGTCCCGCTTGACTTCACCGCGCCAGCCCGGTATCCACCACGGCTCGAAATTCGACGGGTGCGTGCGTCAAAACAGCGCCGCCCCTCAACCCATCTGGGAGCTGAACCCGTGAAACGTACATTCCAGCCGTCCAAACTGGTCCGCGCCCGCCGCCACGGCTTCCGCTCGCGCATGGCGACGAAGGCCGGCCGTCAGGTCATCGCCCGCCGCCGCGCCAAGGGCCGCAAGCGGCTGTCGGCCTGAGCCCTGACGCTCACATAAACCCGCAATACCCAGATCGCGCCGCACGGATCACGCTGCGGCGCGATTTTTTGCGTGCCCGTGACGCGGACAGTCAGGCGCGCGCCGGCGTCGTCGTGCAGAAACGCGAACGCGCCGATGATCCTGAGGGGCCGGTCCGGGCCGGCTTCACCGCCACCAAGAAGATCGGCAACGCCGTGATCCGCAACCGCGCCAAGCGGCGCCTGCGCGAAGCGGCGCGCCTGCTTCTGCCCCTCCACGGACGGCCCGGAAGCGACTATGTGTTCATCGCGCGCGCGCGGACCGTCAGCCGGCCCTGGCCGGCCTTGCTTGACGATATGGAAAGCGCGTTGATAAGCCTCGCGCGGCGCAAGGGCGGGCCGGCCTCCGGTCCGGCGCACGCGCGCCGTCATCGACCGGACAAGGATGAAACCGCCCATGGGTGAAAACCGCAACATGATCCTCGCGATCGTCTTCACGATCGCGATTTTGGTTCTGTACCAAGTTTTCGTCCTGAGCCCGGCCCAGCGCGAGCGTGACGAGGCCGCGCAGGCCGAGCGCGCGGCCGCCGAGACGACGGTGTCTGATGACGCGCCCACCGCCGACCCCGGTGATTTCGCCAGCGGCGATGTTCCAACCGGCGCCGGCATGACGCGTGAGCAGGCGCTCGCCCGCTCCGAACGCGTCGAGATCCGCACCCCGTCCCTTGCCGGCACGCTGGCGCTCACCGGCGCGCGATTCGATGACCTGCAGCTGCTGAATTATGAAACCGAAGTGGATTCAGGCGAGCCGGTCACGCTTCTGAATCCGCAAGGCTCGCCCGGCGGACACTTCGTCTCCGGCGGCTGGCTGGGCGGCGCCGATGCGCCCGAGGGACTTCCCGGCCTGTCGACTGAGTGGCGTCTGGTCGATGGCGACGTGCTGACGCCCGACAGCCCGGTCGTGTTGGAGCACACCGCGGGAGACCTGACGTTCCGGCGCACCATCACGGTCGATGACCGCTACCTGTTCACCGTCACCGATGAGGTCACCAATAGCGGTTCGGCGCCGGCCAGCCTGCGCCGCTACGGCCTCGTGCGCCAGGAAGGCGTGCCGGACTATCTGGAGAATTTCTTCATCCTGCATGAAGGCGCGGTCGGCGTCGTCGGCGATGAGATGTTCGACCGCAAGTACAAGGGTTGGGAGGAAGACGGCCTGATCGAACGCCGCGGCGAAGGCGGCTGGATGGGCATCACCTCGAAATACTGGCTGACCGCAGTCGCGCCGGGCGGCGCGCCGGAAATGCGCGGCCAGTTCCGCACGCTCGACCGGCCGGGCATGACGATCTTCGAGGCCAACTACCTGAACGACCTCGTCGCGGTCGCGCCCGGTGAAACCCTGGAAAGCGTTTCCCACGTCTTCGCTGGCGCAAAATCCCAGCCCGTGCTGGCGGCCTATGAGGCCGAAGCCGGGATCGAGCGCCTGACCATGGCCATCGACTGGGGCATGTTCTGGTTCATGACGCGGCCTTTCTTCGCCGCGCTGCACTTCTTCTACGGACTGGTCGGAAACTACGGCCTGGCGATCATGATCGTCACGCTGCTGATCAAGGCCGTGCTGTTTCCGCTGAACAATCGGGCGTTTGCGTCCATGGCCAAGATGCGCGCCGTCGCGCCGCGCATGACCGAGATCCGCGAGCGCAACAAGGACAACCCCCAGGCCCAGCAGCAGGCCATGATGGAGCTGTACCGCAAGGAGAAGATCAATCCGCTCGCCGGGTGCCTGCCGATCCTGCCCCAGATTCCGATCTTCTTTGCGCTGTACAAGACCGTGTTCATCTCGCTGGACGCCCGCCACGCGCCGTTCTTCGGGTGGATTCAGGACATGTCCGCGCCCGATCCCACGACGCTCTGGAACCTGTTCGGCCTTCTGCCTTACGACCCGTCCGGCATTCCCGTCATCGGCACGACGCTGGCCATCGGCATCTGGCCGATCCTGATGGGGATCACCATGTGGGCCCAGCAGTCGCTGAACCCGCCGCCGCCGGACAAGATCCAGCGCCAGATCTTCGCCTTCCTGCCCATCGTGTTCACCATCGTGCTGGCGCCGTTCGCCGCCGCGCTGGTGATCTACTGGACCTGGAACAACTTCCTGACGATCTGCCAGCAATACGTGATCATGCGCCGCCAGGGCGTGACGACGGAGCTGGACAAGCGTGTCCTGCGCCTGCGCGCGAAGATGAAGGGCGAACCCGAGCCGGAGTTCAAGGACCCCTACGCCCCCGCCGCCGGCGCCACACTGGAGGAGAAGGCCCAGGTCATTGAAGGCAAGGCGATCGAGGCTGCCCGCCCCGACGCTGAGGCAACTGCAGACCCGGAAAACGGCGAAGCGGCCCAGACCGCCGGCGACAGCGCGGATCCCTCCGCCGAGCCCAAGCCGGCTGAAACGCCGGCCAAGCCCGCAGGCCGGCGCGTGAGCTCCAACCCGGCCGCCAAGAAGAAAAAGGGCGCGCCGCGCAAGAAGCCGGGGAGCGGACGCTGAGCCCGGAAACTCAAGCGTCGCCGGAGGACGCCGTGCGCATCGAGGCCGGGCGCAAGCTGTTCGCCGGACCGTGCGATTTCATGCTCGGCGTGGTCAAGCTGGACACGCTGCCACCGCCCGACGTGCCGGAAATCGCTTTCGCCGGGCGGTCCAATGTGGGCAAGTCCTCCCTGATCAACGCCCTGACCGGGCGCAAGAACCTGGCGCGCGCCTCCAACGCGCCCGGGCGCACACGCGAGCTGAACTTCTTTGATCTGGGCGGGCGCCTTCGTATCGTCGATTTGCCGGGCTATGGCTTCGCCAAGGCGCCCAAGGAAGTCGTGGACCGCTGGACGGCGCTGACGAAGAACTATCTTCGTGGCCGGGTGAATCTGAAGCGGGTCATCCTGCTCATCGACTCCCGCCATGGGATCAAGGCGACGGACGAAGGCATCATGAAAGCGCTGGACGAGGCCGCCGTGGTTTACCAGGTCACCCTGACCAAGACCGACAAGCTGAAAAAGGGCGAGCTGGACAAGCGTCTGGCCGAGACCGAGGAGCGCATCCGCCGGCGCCCGGCCGCCTTCCCCGTCATCGCCGCCACATCCAGCGACAAGGGGACTGGAATCCCGGAGCTGCGCGGTCAGCTCGCCGCGATCGCGGAGGGGCTGTGATGGCCCGCCTGATCCTCGCCCTCGCCCTGATCCTGTCTGGCGCCGCCCTGGCGTCATCGCCGGCCCGGGCGGGCGAAGTGTGCAACGAGACCAGCTTCATGGTCGAAGCCGCCAAGGCCTGGCGCACCGCCACCGGGCTTGCGGCGGAAGGCTGGGTGCGCATCGCGCCGGGCGGCTGCGCCGAGGTCGGCCCCGATGTGGAGACCGAGCAGTATCTCTACGCCCGCTCCACCCGGGCCTATACCGGCGGCGTGCGCGAATGGCGCGGCGCGCTGGATGTCTGCGTGGATGAGACCGATTTCAGCTTCGAGGGTGTGGCCGACTGCGAGGCTCTGGGCCTGGAAGTGCGCCAGTTCCGCCGCCTGACCGAGGACGAGCGCGAGCGCGCCGTGCTGGTCGAGCTGGAGGACTTCCGCGACCGCGCCGAGGAGGCCGGCCTGCAACGCCTGCTTCAGGCGGCCGGCTATGACATCAACATCATCGACGGCTATGCCGGGCGGCGCACCCGCCGCCAGATCGACGCCTTCCAGGAGGACGCTGAAGAAGACTTCGGCGCCGATCGCGGCGCGCTGATCGAGGCGCTGCATGAACGGGCTCTGGCGCGCAATCGCGGAGTCGGCCTGCGGGTCTGCAACGAGGCCGATGCTCCCGTGGCCGCCGCAGTCGCGCGCGCTGTCGGCGACGGCTATGAGGCGCGGGGTTGGTGGCGCATCGCGCCAGGCGCCTGCGCTCACATGCTGGCTGAACGCCTGACGGCTGGAGAATCCTTCCTCCATGCCCGGCTTCTGACGGACGGCGCCCAGCGCATTCTGAGCGGAAGCGATGAGCGATTCTGCGTGGCGGCCGGGCGGTTTACGACGGCGGAGCGGGAGAATTGCGCCGCGATCGGATTTGAAGCGGCTGGATTTGCAGCGACGCCTGAACCGACAGATGGCGCGGTGTCGGTGGTGCTGACCGAGGACCAGTTCCAGGACCCGGCGCCATGACGGACACCGGACAGTCAGACGGCGGTCTGGTCCATCTGCCCCATGTGAAGACCTGGGTGTTTGATCTGGACAACACGCTCTACCCGGCCGACGCCCAGATCATGACCCAGGTGGACCGGCGCATGACCGAGTTCGTCATGCAGTTGCTGGACCTGCCCTGGGACGAAGCCCGCGCGGTCCAGAAAAAATATTGGCGCGAGTACGGCACGACGCTGAACGGGCTGATGACCAACCACACCGTCGACATGGCCCATTTCCTGGATTTCGTGCACGACGTGGATCACTCGGTGATAACCCCCGATCCCGTGCTGGCCGAACGCATCGGCAGGCTGGAAGGCCGCAGGCTCGTCTACACGAACGGGTCGGTGAAGCACGCCGAGAAGGTGATCGACCGGCTGGGCCTCAACGGCCTGTTTGATGATCTCTACGACATCGAGGCCAGCGGCTACACGCCCAAGCCCCATCGCGAGAGCTTCGACCGGTTCACCGCCAAGCACGCCGTCGATCCGGCGAGCGCCCTGATGTTCGAGGATTCCGCGCGCAATCTTGAAACCGCCGCCCAGATGGGCTTCACCACGGTGCTGATCCGCGCGCCGGAACACGATCCCCACGGGGAAAGCGCGGGGCCGGGCGATCATCCCGCCCATGTGCACTACGCCGCAGACTGTCTGCGCACCTTCCTTGGAACCGTGCGCCTTGAACCGGAAGACACAATGCCATGAGCCGCGCCCTGCAAGCTGTCATCGACGCGGCCTGGGAAGACCGCGACGCGATCTCGACCGACACTACCGGCGAAGTGCGTGAAGCGGTTGAGGCTGCGCTCGCCGATCTCGACGCCGGCCGGGCGCGCATCGCCTCGAAAGATGGAAACGGCGACTGGGTCGTCCACCAATGGCTGAAGAAGGCCGTGCTGCTGTCTTTCCGCCTGAACCCCAACCGCCTCATGGATGGCGGGGTCGAGAACGGCGCCTGGTGGGACAAGGTCCCGTCCAAGTTCGAAGGCTGGGGCGAAGTGGACTTCCAGGCCGCCGGCTTCCGCGCCGTGCCGCCCGCCGCCGTGCGCCGCGGCGCCTTCATCGGCAAGGGCGCGGTGCTGATGCCGTCCTACGTCAATATCGGCGCCTATGTGGATGAAGGGACCATGGTGGACACCTGGGCCACGGTCGGGTCCTGCGCCCAGATCGGCAAGAACGTGCACATTTCCGGCGGCGCCGGGATCGGCGGCGTGCTGGAGCCGCTGCAGGCCGGCCCGGTGATCATCGAGGATGACTGCTTCATCGGTGCGCGCGCCGAAGTCGCCGAAGGCGTGATCGTGCGCCAGGGCGCGGTGCTGTCCATGGGCGTGTATCTGGGCGCCTCGACGAAGATCGTGGACCGGGCCACGGGCGAGATCATGCGCGGCGAAGTGCCGTCCTACGCCGTCGTGGTGCCGGGGACCCTGCCCGATCCCAAGGGCGGACCGGGGCTCTATTGCGCCGTGATCGTGAAACGCGTGGATGCGCAGACGCGCTCGAAAACGAGCATCAACGCGCTGCTGCGGGACTGATCTAGAAGCTGTCCTTCCGGCGGCGCACCTCGGCGAAGACCTCCCAGTCCTGGGCAGTTTTCAGACCCAGATGGGCGCGCAAGCCTGGATCATCCCAGCGCAGGAACGGGTTCGCCTCCAGCTCGGCGGCGAGCAGCGTCGGCACCGTGGGCTCGCCCTTCGCGCGTTTGGCGTCGACCTTCTGAGCGTAGCTTTGAAGCGCGGCGTTGTCCGGATCAACGCTGAGCGCGAAGCGGGCGTTGGCCTGGGTATATTCATGGGCGCAGTAGATCACCGTCTCCGGCGGAAGCGCCTTCAAGCGCGACAGCGAGGCATGCATCTGTTGCGGCGTGCCCTCGAACAGGCGCCCGCAGCCCAGCGCGAACAGCGCATCGCCGACAAAGGCCACGTTCGCGTCCTCGAACCAGTAGGCGACATGGCCGAGCGTATGGCCGCCCACATCGATCACCTTGGCGGTCTGTTCGCCCAGCGTGACGATGTCGCCATGCTCGACCGCCCGGTCGACATGACCGATGGTGTCCGCCTCCGCGGCCGGCGCGATCACCTGTGCGCCGGTCGCCGCGCGCACCTCGTCATTGCCGCCGGCGTGGTCCCAGTGATGGTGAGTGTTCCAGACTTCGGTGATGTCCCAGCCGATGGCTTTGGCTTCGCTGAGGATCTTGCCGGCTTCCGGCGTGTCGATGGCGGCGCAGGCGCCGGTCGTCGAACAGCGGATCAGATAGCCGTAATTGTCCGACAGGGCGGAGAACTGGAACACGTCGAGGGCCATGGGGCCTCCTGAAACTGGGGCTGGGCTCTTATGTAGACCGAACCGGGACCCTATCATGAGGATGAGCTGAACCGGCAAGGAGCCATGCATGCGCACGGATGCGCTGGAGATCGACCGCTTCTATCGCTCCCGCCGGGGCCAGGCTGCGCGGGAGATGACCCTGCGGCGCCTCAAGGCCCTGTGGGGCGAGGCCAAGGACCTGGACATGCTCGGCTACGGCTTCGCCGCGCCTTACCTGGCGCCCTGGAGCGAAACCGCGCGGCGCGCCGTCGCCTACATGCCCGCCTCCCAGGGCGCCGTGCCCTGGCCGGATCGCGATCATGGCAAGACCGCGCTGGGCGATGAGGCCCGCCTGCCCTTCCCCGACGCCCTGTTCGACCGGGTGATCCTGGTTCACGCGCTGGAGGAGGCCGAAGAGCTGCGCCGCCTGCTGCGTGAAATCTGGCGCGTGCTGGCCCCGGAAGGACGGATCGCCGTGGTGGCGGCGCATCGGGCCGGGATGTGGGCGCGGGCTGATTCCACGCCCTTCGGCCATGGCCGGCCCTTCTCCAAGACCCAGCTGACCCGGCTCCTGACCGACGCCCTGTTCGAGCCGACCGCCTGGTCGCGCGCGCTCTACACGCCGCCCTGGCGTTTCACCTGCGGGGAACGGACCGCCGACGGGTTTGAAGCGGTGGGTGAAAAGCTCTTTCCGGCCTTCGGCGGGCTGATCCTGGCTGAAGCCGTCAAGCACGTTGGCGCGGTGCGCCCGGGCGGCACGCCGGCGCGGGTGCGGGTCAGAGGCCTTGAAGGCGCCCGGCCCCGCGGGCTATCTCCCCAGCGCACCGATGCGTCCAAGCGCGACGCCTCCTCAACCGATAGGACCGAGACCCCATGACGCTTCAGCCCCGCCCCGGCCTTCTGGACATCAAGCCCTACGTGCCCGGCGCGGCCGCGCCTGCCGGATCGGTCAAGCTGTCCTCCAACGAGAACGCCCTGGGCTGCAGTCCGAAGGCGCGCGAGGCGTTCGAGGCGGCCGCCCACAAGCTGCATGTCTATCCCGACGGCGGGGCGACCCTCCTGCGCGACGCGATCGCGAAGGAGGAGGGTCTGGACCCCGAGCGGATCGTCTGCGGCGCCGGCTCGGACGAACTCCTCCAGCTGATCGGCCGGGCCTATCTGGCGCCCGGCGACACGGTGGTGCAAACCCAGTACGGCTTCCTGGTCTATCGCCTCGTCGCGCTGCAGTCCGGCGCGCAGATCCTGTCCGCCCCGGAGACGAATTACACCGCCGATGTGGACGCGATCCTGGAGACCGCCGGCGACAGCGCGAAGATCGTCTTCCTGGCCAATCCCAACAACCCCACCGGCACCTGGATCCCAGGTTCAGAAGTCCGCCGCCTGCGCGAAAGCCTGCCGGAGGACACGCTCCTGGTCCTCGACGGCGCTTATGAGGAGTTCGTCGATGCGCCGGGCTATGAGCATCCCATGGCCCTGGTCGATGAGTACGACAATGTCGTGGTCACCCGCACCTTCTCGAAGATTCATGGCCTGGCCGGTCTGCGCCTGGGCTGGATGTACGGGCCGAAGGCCATCGTCGACGTGATCCACCGCGTGCGCGGCCCGTTCAACGTGAACCTGCCGGCCATCGAAGCGGGCGTGGCCGCGATCCAGGACCGGGACTTCATCGCCCAGTCCAAGGCCCATAATGACCGCTGGGTGGGAACGCTGACCCAGGAAATCCGCGGCCTGGAGCTGGAGGTCACGCCGTCAGTCTGCAATTTCGTGCTGGTCCATTTCCCCGATGCTGAAGGCAAGGACGCCATGGCCGCCAACGCCTTCCTGACCCAGAAGGGCCTGATCGTGCGGCCGCTCCAGCCCTATGGTCTGCCGAACGCCCTGCGCATCTCCATCGGCCTGGACGACGACAACCGCAGCGTCGTCGAAGCGCTCAGGGCGTTCGTGGAGGGCTAGCGTGGCCAGTCCCTGGCGGCGTGCAAGATGCGGATAACTCGGACGCACCCGTTCCTGAAGTCATAGACGACGATCCAGGGCGGCACGCTGAGACGCCTCACGCCAGGACCTAAGGCGCTGATTGACGGCCCCAGTTCCGGAAAGTCTGCAAGCCCGGCGATCCGTTCGGTCAGCTGAGTCAGGGCCTGCTGCGCCGCCAAGGGGCGTTCGATCGAAATGTGCTCGGCGATCTAAAGCAAATCACGCCGGGCCCTGGCGGCGTATTCAACGGTCGCCACGGCTTTCCAGGCGTCGTGCGAGCACTGCCTTCGCTTCCTGATGGACCTGATCGACCGGGAAGGCAGGTTCGTTGCGGCCAGCCTCAAGGTCTGCCTTCAAGCCGTCGATGAAGGCTTTGTGCAGCTCCAGCGCCTCTATGACCGTAGCGCCGTCGTCATAGCCAGCCTGATCAAGAGCAGATTCAATCTGGCTGATATCGGAGGGCGAGAGTTTCATGGGCCTTATTGTGCCCCGCCCCCTACTCGGCGTCCACCGCATCCTCACGCTCAGCAAACGTCCCGATGCGCGCCGGCCCCAGGAACACTGCGCCGCCCTGCAGGCGGAACGGCAGGGCGATACCGCTTTCGCGGCGCGGCGCCATGAGGGCGGCCAGGCTCAGCGCATCGCCCTGTTCGTCGTGGACCAGGCCCGCCGCCACAAGGGCGTCGATCAGCGTTTCAGGGTCCGTCACCACGACTGACAACCGGCCCGCCGGCAACAGATCGGCGTCCAGCGCGATTTCGCCGGAGCCGCTGACATCGGCCGCGCCCCAGATCATCTGGGCGCGGGTGATGTCGAGCACGCCGCCGGCGCGTCGCCATTCGGCCGGGTCGCCGGCCCGGGCCAGCGCGTCGAACTGCGTCACCGCCGCCTCCATGCGCCACTGCTCGGCTTCGCGCCCGAACGCGGCCTCCAGACTGTCATCGAGCTGGTTCTCCGCAAGGCGCAGCTGATCAGCCTGGATGCGCAGGGCGAAGATGTCGTCTTCGCTGAGATAGCCGCTGAGATTAAGCGCGCCGACGGCTTCCACCGCAGGAGCCGGTCCGGCCTCGGCGGCGAGGGTGAGGCTGGTCAGGCTGGCGCCGATCCGGGTCGTGACCCCGCCGGTGCTGGACAGCGAGAGCTGCGCGCTCTCGAACCCGGCGACCCAGCGGGCCGGTCCGCTGGTGGTCATGGCCTCCAGCGCCACATCTCCGGCCGGCGTCAGGATCCAGTGGTTCAGGTCATAGATCTGCGCCGTCGCCGCCAGCCGGCCGGCTTCAGCGCTCCATCCCCCTTCGGCCTCGGGCGCGGCGATGTCCGGAGACACCGCCCGCAGCGAGAAGCGGAACGGATAGCCGCCGACGCTGAGGCCTTCATGGGTGATGACATAGCCGGCGGCCTCCTGGTCGGCGATCCAGGCGTCAGCCTGGCTTCGGATCTGACCTGCGACGATGACCCAGTACACGGCATGGATCGCAATGACCGCCAGCAGCGCGCCGAACGGAATCAGAAGGCTGAGGCGGCCGGGGCGTCGATCACTCATGCGGCGTCCTTCCGGTCGGGATTCGCAGCGGGCAGAAGCGCGTTGGAGGCGGTTTCGATGCGCGATTCCAGCCGGGCCATGAATTCATCCCGCGGCAACCCCGGTTCGATGGCGGGCAGAAACTCGATCACGATCGTACCCGGACGGCGCACGAAGCCGCGAGGCGGCCAGTGCAGGCCGGAATTCAGCGCCACGGGCGTACAGGGAACCTTCATGGCCGAATAGAGGCCCGCCACGCCGGGCTTGTAGCTGTCTTCAGCGCCCGGTTCCAGGCGGGTCCCTTGAGGGAAGATCACCACCTGGCGGCCCTCACCGGCGCGTTCGCGAGCCTGCTTGAGCATGTCGCGCAAGGCCTTCGACGCGGCCGCGCGGTCCACCTTGATGTTCTTCAGCTTCATGGCGTACCAGCCGAAAAAGGGCAGATAGCTCAGCTCCTTCTTCAGGATGATGGCCGGGTCGTCGAGGATCTTCCAGAAGGCCAGGGTCTCGAACATGGACTGGTGCTTGGAGGCCACCAGCGCCCCGGCGCCGGGTTTGTGCTCCAGCCCGCGAACCTCGTAGTCGACCCCGCAGATCAGCTTCAGCCCGCCGAAGACCAGCGCCATGTAGGCGCGCACACAGGCTTTCGTCCAGGAGCGCGGCCCCATCAGGGCGGGCAAGCAGGCCACCCCCATGACCGCCATGAGGCCGTACATCCACACCACGAAGATCGCTGATCTCACCGCAGCCACGCGCACTTCCCCTCTGTGGACCCGTCACCGCCCGGCGATCTGTTCGCGGGCGTAAACGGCGGCGTACTTGAAATACTCCGTCATCCAGCGCCGGGCTTCCGCCGCACTCGACCAGGGCGCAGGCGCAGGCACGGCGTAGGCGACCAGACGGGTATCAGGCATGGCGGCCTGCAGTTCAAGCAAGGCGCGCGGCATGTGGTAATCGCTGGTGACCACGATCAGGCTTTCGTACCCCCGCGCGCCGGCCCACTGCGCGGTCTCGGCGGCGTTGCCGACCGTGTCCGCCGCCTCCGGCCCGATATCGACACAACAATCAAACAGCGCCTGAGACGCGCCGGCGGCGGCTGCAATATCCTCGACCGGGCTGCCCGGGTTCACCCCGGAAATCAGCAGCCGGGCGCCGCGTTCATCTTCAAGCAGGCGCACGCCGGTCGCGACCCGGCCCGGCCCGCCGGTCAACACCACGACCGCGTCGGCCCTGGGGTCGGCCAGCTCGCCGTGGCTGCGGGCCTCCCGCACAAAGAGCGCGAAGCCGGTCAGTGCCGCGACCAGCACGAAGAACGCCGCGAAGCGCAGGACGCTGGCCACACCGTTCATGACCACCGCGCCCTCAGCTCGGCGGAGACTGCAAAGCGCGCTGACAGCGCCCCGACGAAGCCGGAAATGAACGCAGCCGCCACAGGAATCCCGGCCGCACTCCAGCCCAGTTCCAGGCTTGGCAGGAAGAAGACCGTACCCGCCGCACCGCCGGCGAGCGCCAGCGCGAACGCGGCCGCGCTGGCCAGGACCGCGCCGGTCAGGCCGGCCTTCACCCCCAGAAAGAAAAACCGCTCCTGAAACAGGCCGGTCACATACGCGTCCGGTGCGCCGACCAGGTGCAGCGCTTCGGCCACGTCCCAGCGCGCCGCCAGGGACGCACGCGCCGCGAACGCGATCACGGCGGCCGCCGCGGCGGTCAGGAGCGCCACCAGGGCCAATGCGAAATACCGCACTGCATCAGAAGCCCGGCGCACGGCGTCTTCCCACCGCTCGTGGCCATCGACGATGAATTCATACGGCGCATCGGACAGGAGCTCGCTGATCGCGCCGGGTGATGGAGGGTCCTCCGGATCGACCCGAACCGCCACCAGTCTCGGCACCGGCAGATCATCAGGCAGAGCCGCCGCGCCCAGCCAGGGCTCCAGCAGGCGCTCGGACGCCGCGCGGCCGCGCGCTTCGGCCTCGATCACGCCGGGAAGGTTGGCGATGGCTGCGGCGGCGGTTTCCGCATCCGCGTCGGCGTCCCGGTCTTCGCCGGGCAGGATCTGGACGGTGAGCTCTTCAGCCAGCTGGGTGGTCCAGCCCTCCGCCGCGCTCCAGGCGCCGGCTGCGCCCAGAGCCGCCAGGCAGGCGAGAAACACAAGGATGGCGCTGACCGCGAAGAGCGGCCGGTCACGCCCGGCGTCCGGGGGCAGAAGCGGAGCGGATCTGGTCTTGCCGCTCATGCCGCGCGCGCGCCTCCCGACACCAGCTTGCCGTCCGCAAGCTCCAGCACCGGCGCATCAAGCGAGCGCACCAGCGCCAGATCATGGGTCGCCAGAAGCACGGTCGTGCCGAGCCGGTTAAGCTCCACGAACAGGCGCAGGAGACGCCGGGCCATGGCCGGATCGACGTTACCTGTGGGTTCATCGGCGATCAGCAGGTCGGGTTTGGAGATCACGGCCCGGGCGATCGCCGCGCGCTGGTGCTCCCCGCCCGACAGGGTGGGTGGATAAGCATCGACCCGGTCGCCCAGCCCGACCCAGGCCAGCAGGTCGGCCACGTCATCGGCATAACTGCTGCGCGACTGACCTGCGACGCGCAACGGCAGGGCGACATTGTCGAACACGGTGAGATGATCGAGCAGGCGGAAATCCTGAAACACGACGCCAATCCGCTTGCGCAGGGCCGGCAGCCCGGCCCGCGGAAGCATGGCCGAATCGCGCCCGAACAGGCTGATCAGCCCTCGGGAGGGGCGTTCAGACAGGTAGATCAGGCGCAGCAGCGAGGATTTACCGGCCCCGGACGGTCCGGTGAGGAAATGGAAACTTCCGCTTGGTAACTGGAAGGTAATATCGCTGAGGACTTCCGGTCCGCGGCCGTAGCGCATGCCCACAGCATCAAAGCGCACGGCGGTCGCGTCAGGACCGGTCTCGGCGGCGTCGCGGTGCGGATCTGTCATGGGGCGATGATGGCCTCGAAGCGGACGAGTCAGGCGGCGGCGGAGGAAAGTATGCAGGAAGTGCGGGACATGCGTCCATGATCGTCACCTGTCCAAGCTGCGACGCGAAATATCGCGTCGACGCCGGCGCGTTGGAAGCACGCGGCGGCCGGGCCAAGTGCGCCTCCTGCGGCCATGTCTGGACCGTCGAGGACGAGGCGCTGACCCTGTCTGAGCCGGTCAACCGGCCCGCTCCCGCGCCCGCCGCGGAGCCTCAGCCCGAACCGGAACCGCGCCCGAGCCTGCGCGAAAAGCCTCACGCCGCGATCCGGGCCCGCGAGGACGAGAAACGCCGCAAGGCCCGCCTGGCCGCGGAAGGTGCAGGCTGGGCCGGCGTGGCGGCGTGCCTGGCTGTGGTGCTTGCTGGAGCGGTGCTCTTCCGCGTGGATGTGGTCGAGACCTGGCCCCGCTCGGCCGGCGCCTATGCTGCGGTGGGATTGCCGGTCAACCCGGTGGGCCTTGAAGTCTTCGGGCTCGACGCCCGTATGGCCGAGGAAGACGGCGCGCCCGTCCTTATCGTTGAGGGCGAGGTCCGCAATGTCACTGGACGAGACCGTCCGGCGCCGCCGCTGCGGGCCCAGGTGCTGGGCGCGGACGGGTCGGTGTTGGCCGAGTGGTCGGTCACGCTTGAAAGCCCGGCGTTCGCGCCCGGCGCGGCGGAGCGCTTCCGCACGACCTTTCCGGCGCCCCCCGAAGCGGCTGCACGCGTCGAGGTGCTGATGGAGCCTCAGGCGGCGTCCTGAAAATCTGTAACCTGGAGGGCGGCTTCAAAGTCCGGCAGCAGGTCGAAGGCCTCCATGCCTGACAGCGTCTGAACCCGGCGCCCCCGGGTCCAGAATTTCCAGTAGGACGACACGTGCTGAAGCCGGCCGATATCCTCGCCCATCTCCACGAACAGGTCCGGCGCCCGGGTCATGAAGGATTTCAGCGCGGCGGGATCGCCGCGGCTGACGAACTGATCAAATTCGCTCTGATAGGCGTCGAGCTTGGTCTTCAGCCGGTTCCAGCGGCCCAGGGAAAGCTGCAGGATAGACGCGATCATGGTGCGCATCTCCGCGCGATCGTCCGCGCCCAGGCCGGTCACGCGCAGGCTTTTGAGATCATTCATGAACGCGACGAGCTCGGCATAGCATTCCTTGGCCCGCCAGCTGTAATACAGCGTGCCCTTCCAGCCGAAGACGCCGTCGCGGTACTCCTGCTCGGTCATGCGCAGCGCATCGCGCAGCACACGCAGCTGCTCTGAGTTTTCATCCTCGAACAACACTTTGGCCAGACGGCGGGACTTGGCCATGGTGGCCGCATCGGTCGCCCCACCCATGGCCTTGCGCACCAGCGTGTCGATCTGGGCTGCGGTGTACTCGGAGATCCGCGCCAGCTCGTCATCGGCGATGTGGAAATAGCATGGATCGATCATCTCCCCGGCCCGGCGGAAGTATTCCAGCAGCAGGTAGGGGTCGAAGGAGGGCAGCATGGCCAACGCGCGCAGGCGAGTGACGTCGGCGACGAATCCGGAGCTGTCGGTGCGAACGCCCAGATGATCGGCCAGCATGCGCTCGAAGTCCGCGCTCTCCACGAATATGGAGTGGCCGCCGAGATCGAGATCCTTGTCGCTGATGGGGATGATCACCTTGGTGGCCGAGTGCCGGTCCCCGCCCAGCTGCTCACGCTCCCAGGCGCGCAGGGTGTGCTTGACCACGAAGCAGCGGTTCAACCGCATGTTCCTGAACATGGGATGGCTCGTCCATCCGGGCGTTTCGCCGAACTTCTCGCGCGTCGACACCAGGTCGATGACGCGGCTGGTCGAGCCGCCGCGTTTCAGAAGGCTGAGCTTACCGTAGGAGTCCTTGGCCATGCTTGAGCATCCGGGGAAACTGGTTCAGACCAGAAGTCATATCCCAAGCCGGTGAGCGTGCGGTTAATCTGCGCAGTCTCACCCGCGACGTTGCCGGAGCAGCCCGCCATGACCGCCCTGTCCGGAGACCTTGGCGCCCAGGAGATCGTGCGCCTGCTGTCCATGGAGCCGCATCCTGAGGGCGGATGGTTCGTGGAGACGTTTCGCGACGCGGCAGGCCCGGACGGCCGCTCGCGCTGCACCGCGATCTATTTTCTGCTGGCCGCGGACCAGGTTTCCGCCTGGCACAAGGTGGACGCAAGCGAGATCTGGCTGTGGCAGGCCGGGGCGCCTCTGGCCCTGACGATTTCAGCCGACGGCGTCACTGCGCGCGCCCATCATCTGGGCCCCGACCTGCGCGCCGGTCAGCGCCCCCAGGCGGTCGTACCCGCACAGGCCTGGCAGGCCGCAGAGTCTCTGGGCGCCTGGACGCTGGTCAGCTGCGTCGTGGCGCCGGGCTTCGAGTTTTCTGGATTTCAGCTCGCGCCGAAAGACTGGCGCCCGGGACCGGAAGGTCCGCCGACGGGCTGATGGTCTAGCCTCCGCCGCGCTCCAGCTCCCGCCGGATATAGTCGGAGCTGGGACGCCCGCCATAGCCCCGGTGGGTGGCGACGGAGATATCCAGGACCCGGCCGTCGAAGCGCGCGCGCGGCGCTTCGCCCACGCCGATGCGCACGACCTCCAGATCGCGCACGGCCCGCCGCGAGGCGGCTTCAGCGCCGATGGAGACCATGACCATGGCGTCGATGATGTAGGGGTTCTGATCCGGCGTGAGGCTGGTCAGCTGGGCGCTGACTTCCTGACGTGCGGAACGGGAAAGACGGTTGACCATCTCGCGCGCGGCGTCCTGCAGATCGTCGGCGCCCGCCGGGGCGGCGACCAGGGTGCGCGCGCGGCCCACGGGCTCCACGATCACGCCGTCGCGGCGGTCTTCGGGAAAATAGGTCCAGCCGCCCAGGTTCGACTGGCGCAGCACGGTGCGGTCGGTGTCGGTCAGCCAGATCTCCCCACCGCCGGCGGCCGGCGCCTGGTAGAGGGCGAGCACTTCGACTGCGCCTTCCTCCCATAGAAGCGCGGGGCGTGACGTCCGGTCCAGGATGAAGCGTCCGCGCCCGTCAGCGCGTTCAAACCAGACAGACGCCTCCACCCGCTCCTGGGAAGGCTGCCCCAGAAGCTGGCGGAACGGATTTGAATGGCCGGCTCCGTCAGAGGTCGTCAGCGCCCAAGCCCCGGCGCAGGCGACCAGCAGAGCAAGAAGTCCCCTGATCATGGGGATCAAGATGGAAACGTATCAGGGCGAAATCGGGGCGCCGCTTTGACTTCTTGCAGGCGCCCCGATGAACGCGCAGGGCCGATCAGCCCGCCATGTACTGGCCGCCATTGGCTGACAGCGTCGCCCCGGTGATGAAGCCGGCCTCCTCGGAAACCAGGAACACGACACAACGCGCGATTTCTTCAGCTTCGCCCAGGCGGCCTACCGGAATGCCGGCGATGATCTGGTTGCGGACCTCTTCGGGCACCGCCATGACCATGTCCGTGGCGATATAGCCGGGGCAGATGGCGTTCACGGTGATTCCCTTGCGCGCGCCTTCCTGGGCGAGCGCCTTGGTGAAGCCCAGATCCCCGGCCTTTGCGGCGGAGTAGTTCGCCTGGCCGAACTGGCCCTTCTGACCGTTGATCGAGGAGATCGTCACGATCCGCCCGAAGCCGCGATCGCGCATGGAGTTCCACAGCGGGTGGGTCATGTTGAACACGCCGCTCAGATTGGTGTCGATCACCTCGCGCCACTGCTCGGGCTTCATCTTGTGGAAGGGCGCGTCGCGGGTGATCCCGGCGTTGTTGATGAGAATGTCGACCGGGCCGAGCTCGGCCTCGACCTTTTCGATCCCGGCCTTGCAGGCGTCATAATCGGCCACGGACCATTTGAAGACCTCGATCCCGGTCTCGGCCTTGAAGGCGTTCGCCGCCTCGTCATTGCCGGCATAATTGGCGGCCACGGTGTAGCCGGCTTCTTTCAGGGCGATGGAGATCGCTTTGCCGATCCCCCGTGTGCCCCCGGTGACGAGTGCGGTTCTGGCCATTGATGTTCTCCCTGTCCCTTCCGGCGAAATTGACTATGCTGCGCAGCAAACACCGTGACGCAGTGCAGCAGCAAGCCCTGCCTTGCGCATCAGCGGATTTCTTTTTGACCGTTGACGCCGGGCCTGTCGAGCGCTGAAAGAACGGCCGAAAACAAATTCGCCCACAGGGCGGGAGGAAAGTGCGATGAGCCAGAACGACAAGCCGGACACCGTCGTCATCAAGAAGTATGCGAACCGGCGGCTCTACGACACGTCGGCGAGCCGGTATGTCACGCTGGATCACCTGCGCGAACTGGTGAAGGAAGGCCGCGACTTCCAGGTCGTCGACGCCAAGTCCGGCGAGGATCTGACCCGCGGGGTTCTGGCCCAGATCATCTTCGAGGAAGAGAGCAAGGGCGAGACCCTGCTTCCCGTTGAGTTCCTGCGCCAGCTGATCGGCTTCTACGGGGACTCCATGCAGGGCATGGTGCCCAGCTATCTGCGCATGTCCATGGACACGTTCGCCCAGCAGCAGGCCGAGATGCGCGAGCGCATGACCGGCGCCATGGGCTCGCCGGCCGCCTCCATGCAGATGATGGAGGAAGCCACCAAGCGCAACATGGCCATGTTCGAACAGGCCATGAAGATGTTCACCCCCTTCGGCGCGGCGGGTGAAGGCGCGGCCGGCGACACGAAATCCGCCGCTGCAAAGCCCGGCGGGAAGGCCGACGGCTCTGATGTCGCCGATTTGCGCGCCGAGCTGGACGCCATGAAGGCCAAGCTCGACAAGCTGGCCGGCGGAGACAGCTGATTTGTGCCGAATCGGGCCGCTTCACGGCGAAGCGGCCGCCCGAAACGGCGCACCAAAGCCCTTAACGGGCTGTAAACACCCCTAACAAGGTCTTAAAGTCTGGCCCCGGTCTTGCGAGAATGGGGTCATGATCAATCTCGATCCCACTTCCGCGCGCCGCCCCGGCCTTCCCGTCCCGACCCGCCGGGATGCGCGCGTGACCGCGTCCGCCGAAGCCGGCGGCGCAGGGGTCGATGACCAGCACCCGGATCGCAAAGCCGCCCAGCGCCCGACCCTGCGGGTCGTTCACGCCAATGAAGACGCGCCGAAAGAGGCCAGCGTCGCCTCGGCTGCGTCGCGCGTGGGTGTGTTCCTGCAAGCCGATATGCCCAACCCGCGCCGGGGTCTGCGCGCCGACGCCGGCGAACGCGCGCGCTATCGCGCCGCCTATGAATGCGCCGCGCGCCAGCCCGCCCCGCGCCCCAGCCTGGTGCGCAGCGCATGAGCCGGGCGCGCCTCTATTCGATCTCCGGGCGCGCCGCCGATGCGGTCATCGTGCTCGCCGTGGTCTTCCTGACCGTCTGAGTTTCCATCCGGGTTTCATCCACCCGAACTCAAAAGGCCGGCCCCATCTGGAGCCGGCCTTCTTTTTTCCGTCGTCGATGACGGTGGACGGTTAGGTCCCGAGGTCGCGGCGGGCCGCGACGGCGGTGATCGTGAAGCCCCCGGCGACATCGATGAGCGCCATGAGCGTGATCAGGAAGAACACCGAGCTGGCGAACACCGGAACCAGAAGAAACAACAGGATGCAGGCCAGCAGCACGGCGATGGACAGGCCGTGATTGAGCAGGGTCGAGGTGCCCGAACCGGACGATTTGACCATCTCGATGAACAGGAAGATGAGCGCAAGCAGCAGGATCAGGTCGCCGGTCGACAGCGTCCACTGCCCGCTGGGAAGGCCGATCGAAAGCAGCCCGCCATTGAGTGCGCCCACCGCGCAGGACGCGCCCTCAGCGCACTGGCCGGCCTGGAAGGCGGCCATGTCGCCGACGAAGGCGCCGACCTCGCCGCCGTTTGTGAACACCGTTGCGTAGCCCACGATGGCGTAGATGATCACCGGGATGAGCATCTTTGGAAAAATGTTGAACATGCTGAGCCCCCCACCGCCTTGGCGGTTTTGCTGTTCGGCGCTGGCGAGACCCACCGCGACGCCGCTTCCGCTTGCACCTGACATGTCAGGCCTCCTTATCCCCCTCAGCCCGCGACGCTGAAGACCGATGAGGCCGGTCAGCGCCTTTTCAGGACTCGTCCCAGCCGCCGGGCTGACGCGCACGGCTGTTGAGCCACATTATTCCTAGCATATCGCTGAGTGAGGCGAAAAGGCGGCCAAGGTTCGTGTACTTGGACTGGCCGGCCGTGCGGGCGCGGTGACCGACATCGCGGAATTCCACGATGAAGCCCTCGCGCTTGATGAGCGCCGGCAGGAAGCGGTGCTGGTGATCGAAGAACGGCAGCAGCAGATAGGCGTCGCGGCGGAAGGCCTTCAGCCCGCAGCCCGTATCATCGGCGTCGTCGTTCAGCAGGGCCTTGCGGACGCCGTTTCCGAAACGCGAGGCGAATTTCTTCGCTGCGCTGTCCTGGCGCCCGACCCGGCGTCCGGCGACCATGGCCAGCGCGGCGGGAGCATCCTCCCGCGTCAGGGCGTCGACGAGCGTCGGGATGAATTCCGGCGGGTTCTGACCGTCTCCATCCAGCGTGCACACGACGGCCGAGCGCGCCGCAAGCACGCCAGTGCGCACCGCCCGGCTCTGACCGGCGTTGCGGCGATGGCTGACCACGCGCAGCTGGGGGATGTCCGCCTTGGCCGCGACCAGCTCCTCCAGCGTGGAATCGGTGCTGGCGTCATTGACGAAGACGATCTCGAAATTGCGGCCGGCCAGCACCTCGGCGATTTCACGGGCCAGGCGCGCGGCGTTGCCCGCCTCGTTGTGCATGGGGGCGATGACGGAAAGATCGGGCGCGTCCGGCGCGGGGCGCGTGATGGCGACGGTGTCGGTCATGGCGTCGTGTGCTTGCAGTTCGGTGTGTGGGGCTTCATACCGATTACAGCGCCCGGCGCACGAAATTTTTCTGCAGGAGCTTGAATACGGCCATGGCGAACTCGGTCCTGGCGCGGCTCGGACGGCCTGGTCCGGCTCTGGCGATCATCGCCGTGCTCGCCCTCGCCGCAGCGCTTGCGGGCGTGTTCACCCTGCCGGTTCTGGACCGCGATGAAGCCCGGTTCGCCCAGGCCACCGCCCAGATGCTGCAGACCGGCGACATCGTCGAGATCAACTTTCTGGACGAGCCCCGCCACAAGAAGCCCGCCGGCATTCACTGGCTGCAGGCCGCAGCCGTGGCGATCACATCATCGGAGACCGCGCGCGAGATCTGGGCCTATCGCCTGCCCAGCGTTCTGGGCGCGCTGCTCGCCGCGATCGCGGCCTACCTGGCTGGCGCGTGCCTGATCGGGCGCCGCGCCGGGTTCGCGGCGGGCGCCCTGCTCGCCGTCACCGTCCTGCTGGGGTCGGAAGCCGGAATCGCCAAGACCGACGCCTTTCTGTGCGCGACGGCGGCGTGGGCCTTCTTCGGCATCGCCGGATTGCGCACGGCGTCAGGCCGGCGCGAGGCGCGGATCTTCGCCCTCAGCGTCTGGGTCGCCATGGGGATCGGCGTGCTGATCAAAGGCCCCGTCACGCCCATGGCCGCGGGACTTTGCGTGCTCGCGTTGATCGCGCTTGAGCGGCGCATCGACTGGGCCTGGCCGCTCGCCTGGTGGCCGGCGCCCCTGATCGGCGCAGGCCTGACCCTGCCCTGGCTGATCGCGGTCCAGCTGGCCACCGATGGCGCCTTCCTTCAGGAGGCGGTCGGACAGGACCTTGGGCCCAAGCTGGTGTCCGGCCATGAAAGCCATGACGGCCCGCCGGGCTATCACCTGGCCCTGCTGCCGGTCCTGTTCCTGCCCGCGATCGCCTTCCTGCCGGCGGGCCTGAGCGCGGCGGTGCAGCGCCTGCGCCGGGGCGGGGCGGCGGCGGTCGGCGTCAAGATCGCCCTCGCCTTCGCCCTTCCCACCTGGCTGGTCTTTGAGCTTCTGCCGACCAAGCTGCCGCATTATGTGCTGCCGGCTTACCCGGCCCTGGCGGTGATCGCCGGGCTGGGGCTCGCCCGGCTGAAGACGGCGCCCGCGATCTGGCTGCAGCTCGGCGCACTGCTTCTGATCGTCGGCGCGGCCTTCGCAGGGCCGGCGGTGCTGGTGTTCCTGCATTTGAGCGCCGAAACGCCGTTCGGCCCGGTTGCGGCGGCCTGTATTGCGGTGATGCTCTTCGCCTTCGCGGCGGCCTTCGCCGTCATCACCCGGCGCGCAACGCTGGCGCTGGCGCTCTGCGTCCTGACCGGCCTCACCTGGCATGCCGGCGCACGGGGCGTCGTCGCCCCGGCGGCGGGCGAGCTTTTCGTGTCTGTCCGCGCAGCGCAGGCCGCCATGGAGGTCCAGACGGCTGCGCCCGGCGCTGACATCGTGTCCACCTTCACAGAGCCGAGCCTGGTCTTCACCCTGGGCGGCCGGGTGATCCTGACCGATCCGCAAGCGCTGATCAGCGTGCCGGTCGATCCGGCCCTGCCGCGTGCCTACATTATCGATGAAAGCCGCTGGCTCAGCCCGGAGCTCGGCCCGTTGAGCGACGAGGACCGGACCGCGCGCATGGACTGGCTTTCCAGCCTGACCGAAGCGGCGTGCGCCAGCGCTGCGGCGACCGGGATCAATTATTCGCGCGGCGATGACACGATCGTGGTGGCCGTCTACGTGACAGGCTGCCCTGAGACCCTCGAGGAGAGCGAAGATGAGCCGCAGGATTGAGATCGTCGAGGTCGGCCCGCGCGACGGGCTTCAGAATGACCCGGTGCTTCTGGACACGCCGGTGAAGCTGGAATTCATCGACCGGCTGATCGAGGCGGGCGTGAAACGGATGGAGGCGGCGAGTTTCGTGAACCCGAAACTCGTGCCCGCCATGGCCGATTCCGACGCGGTGATGGACAAGGTCGACCGCTCGAAATGCGCCTTCATCGGTCTGGCGCTCAACGAGCGCGGCATGCGCCGGGCGATCGAAGCGGGCTGTGACGAGATCAACTTCGTCATGGTCGCCTCGGAAGGCTTCGGCAAGGCCAACCAGAACGCCACGCCGGAGGAGACCGCCGACCTGCTGGACCGGATCGCCGTGCTGGCCCATGACGCGGGGATCCCCCTCTCCGCGACGATTTCGGTGGCGTTCGGCGATCCATTCGACGGGGCGGTGGACCCCAGGCGCGTCGCGGCGCTGGCGGCCCGGGCCGAAGCGGCCGGCGCATCGGAGATCGCCCTGGGCGACACGATCGGCGTGGCGACCCCCTGGGATGTGCGCGCGGCGGCCGAAGCCGTGCGTGTGGCCGCGCCGAAGGCCCGCCTGCGCCTGCATTTCCACAACACCCGCAACACCGCCATCGCCAATGTCTATGCGGCGGTGGAGGCGGGCGTGGACGTCATCGACGCCTCCTGCGGCGGGATCGGCGGATGCCCTTTCGCCCCGAAGGCCACCGGCAATGTGGCCACGGAAGACGTGGTCTATCTGCTGGAGAAAGGCGGCTATTCCACGGGAATCGACCTTGATTCCATGATCGCGACCGCGCGCTGGCTGGAGGAAACCGCGCTGAAGCATCCCATCGCCTCAGCGCTCGCCAAGGCCGGCGGGTTTCCCGCTACCCCTTAAGCCTCATCAGCACCGCCCGGCCCATGAGCGCGGCGTAGATCAGCGGCGCGGCGATTGCGGCTTTCACCGGCCCCAGCACGCCGCCATGGGTGTGGAAGTATCGCACCAGACCTGCGGCCTTCCAGTGCTCCACCTTGAACTTGCTGATCTTGCTGGTGGAGCCGTGATGGCGGACTTCAGCGCGCGGCTCGAACATGACCTGTCCGCCCAGATCGCGGGCCCGGCGGCAGATGTCGAGATCCTCCACGTGAAGGAAGTAGGCCTCATCGAACCCGCCCAGCGCGTCGAACCCGGCCCGGCTGAGCGCCATGGCCGCGCCCGAGACGGCGGGGACCGGCACAGCGCCCTCAGGCAGCGCCTCGCCCTCGCGGTGCAGGTCCTGCGAAACGCCCAGAAACGCCAACAGCGCACTCAACACCGTCAGCTCGCCCCGGCGCGCGCCGCGCTGCTCGGTCCCATCCATGTGAGTAATGCGCGCGCCGACCACGGCCGGCTCGCGCGCCGCGTCCAGGGTCTCGATCACCGCCGCCGCCGCGCCGGGCTGCAGGATCGTGTCCGGGTTCAGGAAGAAAAGCCGAGAGGCCGTCGCATGGGCCGCGCCGATATTGCAGCCCCTGGAAAAACCCAGATTGCCGCCGGACATGACAAGCGTGACGCGCGCGTCGGCCTTGTCGATGTCCACGAGCCGATACACGTCGGCGCGCGGGTTCTCGTGATTGACGAGGATCAGCTCGGTGACCAGCGGTTCGGCCAGAACCGCCTCGATGCTCTCAAAGAGCGCAGGTCCGGTGTTGTAACTGACCATGATGACGGCGAGGCCGCCGGTTGCCGCATCAGACATGGCCGGACTCGTGCTCGCCATGCTCTGCGCATCCGCACCGCGCGGGGAACTCGCGGAAGGCCCAGACCTTCCACCAGGGCGCGCCGCTCGGCTCCACCGGAGCGGGATCGACGCCCCACGTCCCGCCGGGGCGGCACCGCAGCAGGCGCCCCAGCGTCAGCCAGCCGCCCCGCCAAAACCCTTGAGCCCTGATCGCGTCCATGGAATAGGCCGAACAGGTCGGCTCATGCCGGCAGCGCACGCCGATGGCGTAAAACACCGGCGAGATCAGATATTTATAGCCGCGCAGGAGAAAGATGGCGGCGTGGGTGGGCAGTCGGGCGAGACCCATTCATGGCTCCAAGGCTCAGCCCGAGATATGCGCGGCCCAGCCCGTCCCGTCCAGAGGCGGTTCAGGAGGACGCCTTCGTCCGGGCCGCCGCCATGGCCTCCACGCCGGCCTCGAACGCCAGCAGGATCGAGCCGTGGCGCTGGCGGTAGTCGCGCGCGCCTTCCAGCGCGCCGAGCGCCGCGAAACGCCCGGCGGGAACCGGGCCGCCCTCGCGCAGCATGGCTTTCAGCGCGTCCCGCCCGGCGAGGATCTCGGTTTCGTCCGCGCCGATGGCGCTGGAGCCGAAGACGCTGGCTGAGGCCTGCCCCAGGGCGCAGGCCTCCACCTCCAGCCCCAGATCGGCGATGCGCCCGGCCTCATCCAGCTGGATATCCAGCGTCAGCGCCGAGCCGCAAATGCGCGACACCTTGCGCACGCTGGCGTCCGGCGCGTCCAGCCGGCCGAGATGCGGAATATCGGCGGCAAGGCGCAGCACGGCGGAGGAGTAGGCGTCGGTCATGGGGCATATGTCCGCCTGAGGGGCGGGCGTTTCAAGGGGTTCACCCCTTCAACCGCCACGTCGTCCCCTCCGGCCCGTCCTCGGCTTGCACGCCTTTGGCGTCGAGCTGGTCGCGGATCGCATCGGCGCGGGCGAAGTCCTTGGCTTTCCTCGATTCGCCCCGCTCGGCGATGAGCGCATCGATTTCGGCTTTCTCAGCCTCGCTCAGCGCATCCAGCCCGAACCACGCGTCCGCGTCCTCCTGGAACAGGCCCAGCAGGTCGCCGGCGGCCTTCAGTTCGCCCACGGCCTCAGCGCGCTCGGTCTCGGTCTCGGCCTTGTTGGCGCGGCCGGCGATTTCGAACAGGGCGGCGAGCGCCTTGGGCGTGTTCATGTCGTCGCGCAGGGCTTTGAGGACGGCATCCGGCGCGTCGCCCGGCTGAGCATCCCCGCCGAAACGGCGCAGCACGCCGTAGAGCCGGTCCAGGGATTTCTGGGCCCGCTCGATCAGCGTGTCGTTCCAGTCCAGCGGCGCGCGGTAATGGCCGGTGAGCATGGCGTAGCGGATCACCTCGCCCTTCACGCCGCGCTCCAGCAATTCGTGGGGCTTCACGATATTGCCGAGCGACTTGCTCATCTTTTCAGAGTCGATGGAGAGGAAGCCGTTATGAAGCCAGTAATTGGCCAGCGCTGCGCCGCCATGGGCGCAGGCGGACTGGGCGATCTCGTTTTCATGGTGGGGGAAGACCAGGTCCGCACCCCCGCCATGGATGTCGATGGTCTGACCGAGCGTCGCCTCGATCATGGCCGAGCATTCCAGGTGCCAGCCGGGACGCCCCGGTCCGAACGGGCTCTCCCACACCGGCTCGCCGGGCTTTGAGGGCTTCCACAGCACGAAATCGGCCGGATTGCGCTTGTAGGGCGCGACCTCCACCCGGGCGCCGGCGATCATGTCGTCCAGCGAGCGCTTCGACAGGGCGCCGTACTGCTCATAGGCCGTGACGTCGAACAGGACATGGCCTTCGGCGGCGTAGGCGAAGCCGCCTTCGACCAGTTGCTCCATGAGCGTGATCATCTCGCTCATATGGGCCGTCGCCGCCGGCTCGATCGTGGGGGGCAGGATGTTCAGCGCGGCGCTGTCCTCGCGGTAGATCTTGGCGAAGCGCTCGGTGATGACGGAGATGTCCACGCCTTCAGCGGCCGCGGCCGCGTTGATCTTGTCGTCCACGTCCGTGATGTTGCGTGCATAGACCACATGGTCCGCCCCATACTCATGGCGCAGCAGGCGATAGAGCACGTCGAACGTGATCGCGGGCCGGAAATTGCCGATATGGGCGGTGGAGTAGACCGTGGGTCCGCACACATACATCGTCACGCGGGCGGGGTCCTGCGGAACGAAGGCGCGCTTCTTGCGCGCGGCGGTGTCATGGAGCTGGATCGCGGTCACGTCAGGGGCCTTCACGAATTCGGGAGCGACATTGGTCCGGTTTGCGCCGGAGCGGCCGCCGGGTCTACAACGGCGGTGTGACTTAAAAAAGGGCCGGTCGGCGTTGGACAACGCTTTTTCGAACCCTAATTAAGCGCTCCGGCGCGATCATCGCTTCAGGTGATCGCTTCGGGACCGAAATTCGACCCGGCGCAAGCCGCTCTGGCGTTCCGCCTTTGCGCCTTTCGCTGGATCCGGAAACCGGTACTTCGTCCGCCGCCGCAAGGCGCCGGGCGCCCGTCAACGAAAGGATCCGCGTAAACCATGGACGCCATGACCGATAAAGACACCCTCGACGCCGCCGGCGACGGCGCGCCCGTCAAGCCGACCCGTGAAGAGGCCGAAGAAGCCGTGCGCACCCTGCTGCGCTGGGCGGGCGACGATCCGCGCCGCGAAGGCCTGCTGGAGACGCCCAAGCGCGTCGTGAAGGCCTACCAGGAATGGTTCCGCGGCTATGACGAGGACCCCAACGCCATCCTCGGCAAGCGGTTCGAGGACGTGCAGGGCTATGACGACATGGTCATGCTCACCAATATCGATGTGGAGAGCCATTGCGAGCACCACATGGCGCCGATCCTGGGGACGGCCTGCGTGGCTTACCTGCCGGACCGGGCCGTGGTCGGCATCTCCAAGATCGCCAAGGTGGTCGAGGCCTTCTCCAAGCGGCTGCAGACCCAGGAGACCATGACCGCCCAGATCGCCGACGCCATCGAGGAAGCCATGAGCCCGCTGGGCGTGGCGATCTTCGTGGACGCCAAGCACCAGTGCATGACCACGCGGGGCGTGCATCACCCCAACGTGTCAACGATCACCACCATGTTCCGCGGCGAGTTCAAGGCCAACGCCGAACTGCGCCAGCGCTTCATGAATCTGTGCGAGCAGTCCAAGCGGTAGGGTTTCAGGCCTTCGCTGGAAACAAAGAAGCCCGGGAGCGGATCGCTCCCGGGCTTTTTTGCTCGCCTGTGGGCTGCGCCCTACTCGAAGCGGCGGACCGCTTCGCAGGCAAGGCACGTGGCGTAGACGTGGTTGGGATCGTTCAGGACGTTGATCTGTTCGATCTCCGCACCGGCGTCGCGGACCAGGCCGCTCAGCACGCCATCGCCCAGAAGCCCGTTTCGGAACACCGTGCGCTGCAGCGCCTGCGCTTCGGTCTCAAGGCCCAGATTCTTCAGGAACTGCTCGAAATCGCTCAGCGGCTTTTCGAACACCTCAACCGTGTAGGCGCCCTCTTCCAGGCCGGCGCGTTCGGCCGCGGCGGCGATGGCTTCGTCATAGCCGCCCAGCCGGTCCACGAGACCACGCTCCAGCGCCTGCTCGCCGGTCCAGACCCGGCCCTGCGCCACAGCATCGACCTCGTCGCGGGTCATGCCGCGGCTTTCAGCGACGATGCCCAGGAAGCGCTCATAGCCGTACTCGATATTGGCCTGGATCATCCGGTCCCAGCTCTCCGGCACGCCGCCGAAGGGCGACGGGCCGCGCGCGGTTTCGGTCAGGGCCACACCATCCTCGAACACGCCGATCTCGGCCATGGCGTTCTCGAACGTCGGGATGAAGCCGAAAATGCCGATGGATCCGGTGATCGTCGTCGGCTCGGCCCAGATCTCCTGGGCCGGCGTGGCGATCCAGTAACCGCCGGAGGCCGCGACGCCGCCCATGGAGGCGATGACGATCTTGCCTTCCAGACGCGCGAGCTCCAGCTCCTCGCGGATCAGTTCGGACGCAAAGGCCGAACCGCCGCCGGAGTCGATGCGCAGCACGATGGCGCGCACATCGTCGTCCAGACGCGCCCGGCGGATAAGCTCGGCGTGGGCGTCGCCGCCGATGACGCCGCCATCGCCGTTACCGGCCACGATCGAACCGGAGGCGAGGATCACCGCGATCTTGTCGCCATCAGAGCCGCCGGAGGAGCGATTGGCTTCCACATACTCAAGGAAGTCCGAGCTTTCGACATTACGGCCGTCTTCATCGGCGCCGAAGCGCTCGATCATCTGGTCGCGGAACGCAGCCCGGCCCACCAGAGCATCGGCCATGCCGGCGTCCAGTGAGGCCTGAGCGGCGTTTCCACCGGCCGCTTCAAGCAGGTCCGGCGCCGTGTCGGCCAGGGTCTGCAGCGCACCGCGCTCCATTCCGCGCGCTTCTTCAGCCGCGCGCTGGTAAGCGTCCCAGATGCCGCCGAACAGGAAGAGATTGGCTTCCTCGGCCGCCTCGCTCATCTCGTCGCCCAGGAAAGGCTCCAGCGCGGACTTGAAAGTGCCGACCCGATAGACGTTGACCGTCACCAGAAGATTGTCGAGCAGGGAACGGAAATAGGTGCGGTAGGAGCCATAACCTGTGATCAGGGCCACGCCGTAATCATGCAGGTTGATCTCATCAGCGTGCGCGGCCAGGAACCATGAGCCGTTGGTGAAGGCCTCACCGTAAGCGATGATCTCCTTGCCCGCATCGCGGAAGGCCGTCATCTCCTCGGCGATCTCGTGCATGGCCGCCGGCGTGGCGCCGGCCAGACGATCGAAATTCACCAGAAGGGTCTGGACGTCCTCGTCTTCGGCGGCCATGCGCAGGCCTTCAACGACGTCGCGCAGCAGGATCTGCTCCGGCGCGCCGCCGCCCAGAAGGGCGCCGCTCAGCGCGTCTTCCGGCGCGATGCGGATCTCCTCCTCTACGACGACGCCGACCGGCGCGAAGCGAAGCACGCCGTTTTCGGCCATCTCGAACTCGTCGTCGCCGCTCATACCGGAGATCATCGCGCCGATGCAGCCTGGCACGGCGAGCAGAAAGAAGATGATGAAGAAGATGCCGAAGACCCGAAGGATGCCGTGCTGGATCAGGCCGATCCAGCGCCACAGCATGGCGATCGGGTTTTCGTTGGCGCGCTGCTCAGACATGTAAGACCCCTCCAAAGCCGGGCAGCCCCGCCCGGAATACGCGTTCACTGGCAAAGTGGCGGTCGCACGGCGCCCTGTCCAGCTTTGGCCGTGTTAAACCTTCGCAACAATCAGGCCGAGATGTATGACGGCCACGCCTAGCTGATCCGCTCCGCCTGCGGGACAGCCCCCCCATTCGCCGGGCGAACGCGCCAGACGCTGTCGGGATAGGCGTTGAACTCCCGCGACTTGCAGGTGTCCACGACCATCAGCTGGGCGGTCGCCGCCTCGCGCGTGAGGGTCAGGTGCACATAGCCGCGGTCATAGGCGTTATGGCGCAGCACTTCCGGGGCGGCCTCCTCGGTGTAGGTCCCGAAATCCACGCCCGGCAGGTTCAGGCGTTCGAAGCGGGAGGGCGAGGTCACCGAGGTGACGCCGAACTCGGTCCCGACACGCACGCCGGCTTCATCATGCAGATCGATGGTCCAGGCGTTATGGGTGTCGCCGGTCAGGGTGATGAAATCGGCTCCGGCAGCCCGCGCCGCCGCGTACAGCCGTTCGCGCTCGGCCGGATATCCGTCCCAGGCGTCCAGATTGAACGGCGTGCCGAAGGAGAAGCGCTTGATGAAACTCCAGGCCAGGGGATCATTGGCCTGCACCGCCCAGCGCAGCCAGAACGGCATCACCTTGGCGTAATCCGGCGCGGGAACTCGTCCCATGATTACCTGATTGGCGAAGACCCGCCAGGGCTTGCCCGCCGCGACCGAGTCGCCCAGCGCCGCAGACACGAACGCCAGCTGGCGCTCGCCGAGCAGCGTGCGATCGGCGCCGCCGGTCTCCCGCTCCAGCCACTCGGCCACGATGCGCCGGTTTTCCGGATCATCCGGGTCGGCGGTGTCGGGATCGACCGGGAAGGGGTCGAGCAGGACTTCTTCCGAGCGCGCGGTCAGGCGGGTTTCGATGAAGATCAGATCCGCCAGATCGCCGATCTCCAGGCGGCCCCAGCGCTCGTGCATGGGCTCGCGCTCGCGCGTCGGGGTCCAGGCCTGCCAGGCGGAAAGCGCGGCGTCGCGGCGCTCGGCCCAGGCGCCTTCGCCGTCCTGGTGGTTCTCCGCCCCGCCTTCCCAGGCGTTGTTGGCCGTTTCGTGATCATCCCAGATCAGCAGCAGGGGAACCGCAGCCTTCAGGGCCTGGAGATCGGGGTCGGACGAGTATTGCGCATGGCGGCGCGCATAGTCGTCATAGGTCAGGAGCTCATGGACCGGATCGGGCACACGCGACAGGCGCTCGGAATCTTCCGTCGCATATCCGCCTGCGCCGTATTCGTAGAGATAGTCGCCCAGGTGCACGGCCAGATCGACATCGCCGCGCTCGGCCGCGTGGCGATAGGCGTTGAAGAAGCCGGCCGGATAGTTGCAGCAGGCGAAGGCCGCGATGCGGAACGCGTCGACCGCGCCGTCCGGCAGCGTCTTCGCGGTCCCGGCTGGCGAGACATGCTCGCGGAAGCGGAAGCGATAGAAGACCGGTAAGCCCGGCGCCAGACCGTCGGCGAGCAGCTTGTACGGCGTCGCGCCGTTGGTCGCCGGTCCAGCAGGGCCGGCCTCGGCCTCCAGGACCAGGTCGGTGAAGGCCTCGTCCCGGGCGACTTCGACACTGACCGGAGCGCCGTCCGCGCCGGTCACGGCGGTCCACAGCATCACGCTGGTCTGGTCGGGATCACCGCTGGCCACGCCGTGCTTGAACGGGCCTTCGGGCTGCGGCAGCGGGGCGAAGCTCGGTTGTGAGCAGGCCGACAGGGCCGCAGCGGCGCCGGCTCCGCCCAGCAGGGCGGCGCGGCGGGACAGCTTGACTTCGTTACGCATGATCAGTCCTCCCCCTGCCCCCTAAACTGCCGGTCGAAGGCGCGGTGAGGCAAGCTGAAATGAAACGGCCGGCGCCAAGGGCCCCTCCCCCCGCGCCGGCCGTTCGCCCCGTCCCCCCGGATGGAGCGATGTGACGCGCCCTAGAAGTTCGCGCCGAACCGCAGCCCGACCATGCGTGGCGAGCCCGCGATGAAGGTCGGGATCCCGAAGGCGTCGCCGGTATTGCCCGCGTCGATGATGTAGTCCTCATCAAACAGGTTGTCGGCGAAGACCGAGGCGTGGAAGCGCTCGCTGCTGGAGTCCCAGCGGATGCGCAGATCGACGATCCCGTAATCGGTCTGGGTCTCGTCCTGGACCGCATCGGTCAGGTCGTTGTCGTTGTCGAAGAAGACTTCCGACTGCCAGGTCCAGGTCGGGATGATGGAGATGCGTCCGATAGCGGTCTCAAACTCGTTCAGCAGGCCGAGCGAGATCGCGTGGTCCGGCGACAGGCGGAAGGTGTTGCCCGCGAATTCCTGCGGGTTGCCCTGGTCGTCGGTCTCGTCGAATTCCGAGTAGTTATAGGCGTAGGTCGCGAACAGCGTGGCGATCTCGTTGAAGCTGTGATCAAGCTGGGCTTCGAAGCCGTACTGGGTGGCCTGACCGGCGTTGTCGGTGATGAAGCGCGCCTGGTTGGGTTCAAAGCGGCCGGTCTGGAAGTTCTGGTACTCCGAGTAGAAGACCGACGCCTGCAGCGTGGTCGCCTCCCACTGCCAGAACCCGCCGACTTCGTAGCTGTCCACCAGTTCGGCGGGCACTTCCACGAACAGGCTGGGGTCGGTGGTGTCGAAGCTGATCACGTCGGGACGGCGCCCGCGGGCATAGCTGGCCCACACGTTCAGCACGTCGCTCACGTCATACTGGGCGGCGACGCGCCAGGTGAAGTCGTCAAACTCACGCGTGCCGGAAGACACCAGCTGGCCGTTCGGCGTGGCTGGCAGGAACAGGGTGTTTGAGAAAGTCACCTGGTTGGGCGCGTCGGCGAACCAGCCATAGACCGAGGCTTCCTTCTCTTCGCGCGTCCAGCGCAGGCCCGCGGTCAGGTCCAGGCGGTCCGTCACCGCGAAAGTGATGTCGCCGAACAGATCGATGGCGGTGGTCTGACCCAGGTTCGCGGTCTCTTCCTCATAATAGCCCAGCGGCAGAACAACGCCGTTGAGCAGCAGACCGAGAACCGAAACGCCGAGCGGGTTGAAGGGATTATCGAAGCCCGCTGCATTGGGTACGCCCTGCAGGGCCAGCAAGCCCTCGACCTGACCGACCGTCAGGCCGGCGCCGGCGGCGAGCTGGGGCGCCAGGAAGGCCTGGGCGACGGCTTCGTTGGTGGCCAGCGGGATGCGCTGGGAGCCGCTCTCGTAGAAGTACGAGCCGCCGAAGAAGCCCGTCAGCGGACCGCCGGCGTCGTAGTTGAAACGCACTTCCTGGCTCCACTGGCGGCCGGAGGCGTCCTCGGCGACCGTCAGGAGCTGGGCGCCGAAACCGTCCGGATCGAAGATTTCGACCGATTCAAATCCGCGCCAGCCGGAGATCGAGCTGACCGACCAGGCGTCGTTGATGACGTAGTCGCCAAGGATCGTCACGCCATAGACCTGGCGGTCGATGCCCAGCGGGGCGCCGCCTTCAAACGGGCCGAACGTGCTCAGGGCGGCGGGATCCCAGGGCTCGCCGACGGGCGAACCGAACACCGGAGGCAGGACGCCGGAGCGGAAGCTCGTGCCGCCTTCGGGCGTGTCGGTCTGATAATTGCCGATGATGTCGAAGGACAGGTTCGCGGTCGGCTCCCAGCGCGCCGAGATGCGGAAGGCCGACAGCTCGACGGCGTTCATGGCCGGCGTGCCCAGCAGGTTGTCCACATAGCCGTCACGCTGCTTGTGAGCGCCGGCGAGGCGCAAAGCGAAGCTGTCGGTGACCGGCAGGTTCACATGACCGCGCGCTTCAAACCGATTGTAATCGCCGAAGGTGGTTTCGACCGAAGCGGTATACTCGTCCAGATCAGCCTTGTTCTGGATGATGTTGATGCCGCCGATCAGCGCGCCGCGGCCGAACAGGGTCGCCTGGGGGCCCTTGGCGACTTCCACGCGCTCGATGTCGAACAGCTCCACATAGGCGCCGCGGGCGCGCGAGATGGACACCCCGTCCTGGAACACCGCCACACGCGCTTCGCCGGTGGCCGCGCCGTCGTCAGAGGTGATGCCGCGGATCACGAAGCCCGGGTTGTTCGGGCTCTGCTCCTGGACTTCCAGGCCCGGCACGAAGTCGGACAGCTCGTCGAATTGCTCGATGCCGAGCACGTCGAGGCGCTCGGAGTTGTAAGCGGTCAGGTTGATCGGAACATCAGCGAGGGACTGTTCGCGCTTCTGGGCCGTGACAGTGATCACGTCGGTTGCAGCGACCGGCTGTTCGGCGGCGGTCTGGGCGAAGGCCGGAGCGGCGCAGGCCGTCAACGCGGCGGCGGCGAGCAGGCGGGTCTGGAAGCGCATCGGTGCAAATCCCTCGTGTTTCGAAGATACTGGCGCGGCTACATCGGCGAACCGCGGATCAATCGCGCTCATAACCGCGAGCCATGACGCTTCACTGACGCGGCGATGACAGCTAATTGACGCGGTGCACACCGTTTTGCGACGTGCTTTTCGGGCCACGTCTCGCACCTGCAACATCGGCGAAGAAAAAGGATCCAGCGCTTGCCCCAGCCCTCAGCCGACCTACGCGAAGCCAGTCCGGACGAGGCGGCGAACGGCGAACGCCTTGACCGTTGGATGGCGCAGGTCTGGAACGATCTGTCCCGATCACGGTGCAAGGCGCTGGTGGAGGGCGGCGCGTTGAGCGTGGACGGCGAAGGGCTGACCGATCCGTCTGCAAAGGTGCGCGCCGGCGCGGTCTATCGCCTGGACGTGCCGCCGCCGGAACCCGCCGAGCCGGAAGCAGAAAACATCGCGCTGGAGGTGCTGTTCGAGGACGATGATCTGATCGTCATCAACAAGGCGGCCGGCATGACCGTCCATCCCGGCGCCGGCAACTGGACGGGCACGCTGGTCAACGCCCTGCTCCACCATTGCAAGGGCTCGCTGTCCGGCATCGGCGGCGTGGAGCGGCCCGGCATCGTCCATCGTCTGGACAAGGACACGTCCGGCGTCATGGTCGTGGCCAAATCCGACGCCGCCCACCAGGGCCTGTCGGCGAAGTTCGCCGCCCACGACATCGAGCGGGCGTATCTGGCCTGCGTGCGCGGCGCGCCGAAACCGCGCGAGGGCCGGCTGGAGACGCGACTGGCGCGCTCCTCCCACGACCGCAAGAAATTCGCCGTGGTCGCCGATCCGGCCAGCAAAGCCGGCCGGCATGCGGTCACGAATTACCGAACGCTGCAGACCTATGGTCAGGCGCCGGGCAAGTCGGTGGGCACGCCGCTGGCGAGCCTGGTGGAGTGCCGGCTGGAGACCGGTCGCACCCACCAGATCCGCATCCACATGGCGCATTTGAGCGCGCCGCTGCTGGGCGATCCGCTCTATGGCAAGGGCCGCTCGGCCCCGCTGGCGAAGCTGGATGACGGCAAGCTGTTCAACGACTTCCGCCGCCAGGCCCTGCATGCAGCGATTTTGGGCTTCGAGCATCCATTGACCGGCGAGCTCCTGCGCTTCGAGACCGAACCGCCCAAGGACATGCAGCGCCTGATCGGGTTTCTGGAGACGCTATGAAACGGATCGCCTGGATCCTTGCTGGCGTTTTGACGGCTATGCTCATTCTTGCGCACGCGCCGCTCTCGCCGGGGCGTGAGCGCCTTCCCTGCGCAGACCGCGATCTCAGGCCGGGATCATTCTGGCTGTATTGCGTTCTGGGCCGGAATTATGTGCAGGAAGGCGGCGTCGATGTCCTGCGGGCGGCGCAGCGCTCCGTCGAGGACCAGCATGGAGTCGCCTCGATCACGTGGCTCGATGCCTCCGGACCGTGGACGGACGGGCTCTGGCCTCATCGCAGTCATTCCGACGGCCGGCAGATCGATGTGGCGCTTTACTATGAGACCGCCGAAGGACAGCCCCTGATGCGGCCCCCGACCTTCAGCGGTTACTTCGCCTATGAGCCTCCTGAACCGGGCGAACAGACGCCCTGCGCCGGGAGGCGGCGTCCGGCCGACTTCGGCGACCCGGCGGCCGGCCGGAGTTGGCGCTGGGATGAGGCCCGCAACGGCACGCTCGTCCGAGCTCTGATCGCCGATGATCGCGTCCGCCGGATATTCGTTGAGCCGCACCTCGCCAACAGATTGGGACTCAACGGCCACCCCAAGGTGCGCTTCGCCGGCTGCGCCGCCGCGCGCCATGACGACCACATCCATATCGATCTGCACTGAGCCGGGAACCTCGTAGACGCGTGCGTCTACGCCCGTTCACGCCGGACGGATATCAGTCAGGGCGAAGTCGGCGCCCTTGTAGAGCATGGGCGCGCCGGTCAGCTTCGCCATGGCGTAGGAAAAGCAGTCGCCGAAATTCAGGTTCGCCGGATGGACGCCCTTGCCATAGCGCGACCAGGCTTCAACGGCCCTGGCGCCGGCCTCGGGCGGGACGGCGAGGATCTCGATGGTCTCGCGCTTCAGGAAGTCCGCGATCTGGTCGGATGCGCTCTGCGCCGGAACGCCGAGTATCCGGGATAGGGCGAGCGCGGACTCCCACACGACGAGCGGGCTTGTGGTGCGAACAGAGTGACGATCCAGTCTGGCCGCCAACGCTGGCCCGTCGTCCTCCAAAGCCAGCATCGCCACGAGGGCTGAACTGTCCAGAAACACGTCAGTCCTCGTACAGGCTGTCGATGAACGCCTTGTCGGCCGGCAAGCCACGCGCAGGATCGCCGAGGGCGCGCAGGACGAGCCCTGCCTCAAGCGCGGCTGCCCAGCTTGAACGGGCCTCACGCTCCTCCTCGTCCAACCGATGCAGCGCGTCCTTGAGGACGTCGATCTTGGTGCGTCCGCTGGATTTGGCGAGCGCATCAAGCATTTCCAGGACTTCAGCATTCTTGATCAGATAGGACATATATACCGCCGATATACCCGTATACCCTAAGCAGTATATACGCCGCGGCCGAGTTCCGCCAGCTTTACAGCATCTCTGGCCGCGTCACCCCGCCACGAGCCGCGCCGCCGCGCGCGCCAGCACCGCTTCTTCATCGGTCGGGATCATCCAGACCTGGACCGGCGAGGCGTCCGTGCTGATCCGCGCCGCAGCGCCTCGGGCGGCGGCGTTGGCGCCAGCGTCCAGCTCCACACCGAGCCAGGCGAGACCTGCGCACACGTCCGCGCGGATCGCTGGCGAGTTCTCGCCCATGCCCCCGGCAAAGACGAGGGCGTCCAGACCCTGCAGCGCGGCGGCGAGGGCCGCGATCTGCCGCCGGCACCGTTCGATGAAATAGCCGATCGCCTGCTTCGCTTCTGCGGCGTGCGAGGCCTCCAGCACGCGCATGTCGCCGGAGAGGCCGGACAAGCCCTTCAGCCCGCTCTCGCGATACAACAGCTCAGACAGCGCCGCCGCGTCCAGACCTTCGGTCTCGATCAGATGGAGCAACACGCCGGGATCGATCTGGCCGCAGCGCGTGGCCATGGGCAAACCGTCAAGCGCCGAAAAGCCCATGGTCGTGTCGACGCTGCGTCCGTCCCTGACCGCGCACAGCGAAGCGCCCGCGCCCAGATGGGCGAACACGACGCGGGACGGCGCCGGCTCAGCAAGCCCAGACAGCGCGCCGGTCAGATACTCATAGCTGAGCCCGTGAAAGCCATAGCGGCGCACACCGGCGTCGAAATAGCGCCGGGGGATGGCGAAGGCTTCGGCCTCAAAGGCGTGACCGTGATGAAACGCCGTGTCGAAGCAGGCGACCTGCACGGCGCCGGGAAAAGCTGTCTCGGCAGCCCTGACGGCTGCAAGATTATGGGGCTGGTGCAAAGGCGCGAGCGGGATCAGCGCCTTCAGCCGGGCGCGGACCTGATCATCGATGATCACCGGCGCGGCGAACTCAACACCACCATGGACGACACGGTGGCTGACCGCGTGAACCGTTTCGCCCGCCGCCTCGCCGAGCGCCTCCAGCGCCGCATCCAGCGCATCGGCCCGTGTCGCTGCGGCGCCCAGCTCACGGCGCTCCTCGCCACCGCCCTGACGCCGCAGGGTGAAGCGCCAGCCCTCCTCGCGCCGGTCCAGGTGACCGCTCAGTCGCCGCTCACCGCCGTCGCGGGAGAAGACCGCCACCTTCAGCGAGGAGGAGCCGGCGTTGAGGGTGACAAGGCTCATGGGGCCGGATCAGCAAGGCCCGGCGCCGGCGCGCCGGTCTTCAGCCATTGGGCATGAAGCGCCGCAACCGCGCAGGACATGAGACGCGCCATCTCCGAATCCGCCCGGCTTGTCAGGATCACCGGCGCACGCGCGCCGACGACGACGCCGGCGGATTCAGCGCGGGCCACGAAGGTCAGCTCCTTGGCCAGCATGTTGCCGGCTTCCAGGTTGGGCGCGACGAGAATTTCGGCGCGTCCCGCCACCTCGCCCTTCAGCCCCTTGATCCGCGCAGCCTCCAGATCGACGGCGTTGTCCATGGCCAGAGGCCCGTCCACGAGACCGCCCTTGATCTGACCGCGCTCGGACATTTTCGAAAGGGCCGCCGCATCCAGCGTGGAGGGCAGAGCCGGATTGACCGTCTCCACCGCCGAGAGGATGGCCGCCTTGGGCAAGGTGATCCCCAGCGCCCGCGCCAGATCGATGGCGTTCTGGACGATGTCGGCCTTGGCGGCGAGATCCGGTGCGATATTCACCGCCGCGTCCGTGACGAACAGCAGATGGGGCTCGCCGGGCACATCCATGACGAAGACATGGGAGAGCCTGCGCTCCCCGCGCAGGCCGTCAGCCCGGTCCAGCACCGCGCGCAGCAGGGTGTCGGTATGGACATGGCCCTTCATGACGCTGTCGGCGGACCCCTGGCGGACCCGGCGGCAGGCTTCCAGCGCCGCGGAGCGCGGATCTGCGGCCTCCACGATCTCCACGCCGGACAGAGTTTCGCCCGCCTCCGCCGCGGCGGCCTCGATGGCTTTGCGCTGACCGACCAGCACCGGCGTGATCAGGCCACGCCGCCCCGCCGCCAGCGCCCCGGCGAGGGAATCCGCGCTGTGGGGCCAGACCACGGTCGTGCGCGCCGGGTCGATGCCGTCACACGCCGCCAGCAAGCGTTCGAAATGGGGGTGGCGGCGCACCAGCAGGTCCGGCAGCTCATAGGGCTCGAACCTGCGCGGACGCTCCGGAGCCGCCACCACGACCTGTCCGCTCAGCGCAACGCCTGACGGGCCTTCCATGAGAGCGGCAAGGGTCAGGCGACCCTCGGACTTCGAAGTCACCTCAAGGCCGACTCTCAGCGCATCGCCGATGCAGACCGGCGCGCCGATCTCGGTCGTCCAGTTCAGTTCCCGTGCGCCCGGCCCCGGCAAGTCCGACCCGATCAGGCCGGACACCAGCCCCGTCAGATAGCTGAGCGGCGCGATCGCTTCGGGCCGCCCGTCCCCATCGCCATCGAGCTCCGGCAGGTGCAACGGGTTCAGATCGTCGGCGGCGTGGGAATAAAAGATCAGGTCATTGACCGTGATGGTGTGGACCCGCTCGGCGCGATCGCCCACGGCGATCTCGTCAAAGCCCCGGCCCGTCAGCGATCCCGCCTTGCCCATGCGCCCTCTCCCGCCTCGCCAGGCCGCCTAGAAGGGCCGCCCGCCATTGGCCTGCATCACCATGCGGCGCAGCTTGCGCATGCCGCCGACCCAGCGATTGCGATCCGCGCCCTTGTGGGCGGCGTAGTCCGCAGTCTGGGCGTGGGTGGTGACCAGGAAGTTGCGCTTGTCCTCCATGGCCGTCAGCAGCGTATCGGCGACTTCAGAGGCCTCGATATAGCCCGACAGGCCCTGCGAGCCGCCTTCCATGCCTTCCACCAGCGGCGTTTTCACGCCCTCCGGACACAGCACGTGGACCTGCAGCCCGTCATCGCCATGGGTGATCGCCAGACACTCCGCAAACGACACCGCCGCCGCCTTGGTGGCCGAATAGGCCGCATCGCCGATCTGGGCCAGCAGACCCGCCGCGCTGGCGGTCACGACAAACACGCCGCCGCGCGCAGCCATGGGCCTGGCCAGGTGCCGCGCGGCGTAGACGCTCGCCATGACGTTGACGTCCCAGCAGGCCTGCCAGGCGGAGTTCGGGGCATCGCCTGCGCCCCAGCCCGGCCCGTCGCTGACCCCGATGCCGGCGTTGGAGATGTAGATGTCCACCGGGCCCAGGCGCTTGTCGGTCTCGGTTATGAAGCGGGTCAGGCTGCGCTCGTCAGTGACATCGACCCGTCCGCCGAAGCCGCCGACCGCTTCCCCGACGGCCGCCGCACCCGCGCCGTCCAGATCAGCGACCGCGACCTTTGCCCCCTTCGCCGCCAGGGCCTCGGCGATCGCCTTGCCGATCCCGCTCGCTCCGCCGGTGACGATGGCGACCTTGCCCGTGACATCCATGTTGCGCCCTTCCTGACTGATTGCCTGTCAGATCCGAGCGTAATCGGGCTTGGGAATGGTGCAAGCTGGCGTTCAGCTTCCTGAAATCGCCGCGCCCAGCGTCGCGTTCACGATGGCCAGCGCCACGCGGTACTGCTCCAGCGTTTCCGGCTTGCGGATCGAGGAGACGACATTGGGAAAGTCTGCGCAGGCGCGCTGCAAACGCCCGGCGTCGCCGGAAAACACGATCACCGGAATGCGCGCCAGCGCCTCGTCCTCCAGCAGCCGGTCGAGCAGCCAGAGCCCGTCTTCACCGGCCAGGCGCAGATCCAGCACGATGCAGTCCGGAGCGCCGGACGCCGTGATCGCCTCAAACGCGCCGCGCCCTTCCACGGCGCGGACAATCTCCGCAGCGCCCGCCTCCTCACGCAGCATCTTCTCGAACAGGAACGCGTCCTGATCGTCGTCCTCGACCAGCAGAACCCGCGTGTCGGCGGCGGTGTCGGTCATGACGCCTCCCAAAGCTCGAATCGCAAGCTAGCGCGCGCCGGACGGCAGGGAAAGCGCAAGTCGGTCATGGCATACTGCAACCGCCTCAGAGGCGGTCGGGCGGAGAGAATCATCAGAGGTTCCAAGGCGGGCGAGCGCCGGTCTTTCGGTCGCGAGCGTCGAATGTCCCTGATCCTTTGAGACGAGGCGCGCCATGGCTGGCCCCACGATATACCGGCGCGCAAACCCGATGTGATGAACGGCGCGCGCCCTTCGCGGGGACTCCCGCGCCTACTGGAACATGCAGGCGCCGATCAGGCTGCGCTGAGCCACGCGCGAGCGTGATTTGGCCCCGTCAGCTCAGCATCAGGCGCAGAATCCGGCGACACGGCGCGACCGTGCAGCCTTGTACGTCGTCCAGTGCATTTGATGTGTAATAGTGGATGTCCATCGCGCGCCCCAGCACCTTGGAAGATGAGGCAAGTGATGCCGCGATTTCCGCACTTGGCCCGCGGTCATCGCGATCAGCAGGTGCGAAAAAGCCTCGAATGCTCGCTCCGTCGCCTTCATGGCTGCCCTGGTCGCAGCGCAGCGTTATCCCGGACTGGTTGGCTTCGATGAAAGCGATCCGACAGGTGGCGATGCCGAACTCGCGAATTTCAGCAGGCGCAAGCTGTTGGCTGGCAGGCTGCTCGCCCTGGCGCTGAGGCATGGCCCGCTGCTGCGCTTCAGCAATCGGCGCCAGCAGTACACCGATCACCAATCCTGAAATAAGAGACTTCATCATAACGCTTTTTCCTCTCCTGCAACCGACGCTTCGTGGTCATGGGTGGGTCGCCCCCGAAGCGGATGTGCGAGGTTGACCTGAACGCCTAGTCTGAACTCTCGCCAGCCTATTAAGGCAGTAGATTACTCTGCCTCAGCGTCAATTTTCTACTCGATTGGGCGACGTTAGCCCAGCGCCGAGTGGCTGCGGCACGGTTTGCAGTGGCTCATGACCACGTCAGGGCGTTCGTTGCCGTTGCAATAACCCCTCTCCATCGCGTGCTCGATCGATGCGTGAAGGGGCGCTCTATTGACGAGCGCTACGAAATGAGTGGGCGCAAGCGCCCCTGCGCTCGATCCAGAGAGGCGATGTCGGATTGGCCCCCAACAGAACCCTCGAGCCAATATCAGGCGACCTCCCAGGCGAATTCAGCGCCAAATCGGTCGGATAATAGGTGGACTTAAGCGGACATTTCTCGAACCCCGAAGCGCTGATCGAGGCGCTGGAGGAGATGGAGAAAGTGCTCACCGGATCGGCCGGCAGCGAAAATGATGGCCCTATCACACAGGCCTTGGAGCCTGATCCTAGCTGAGGACAGCGCCGCCGGCGGATTCGCCGCAAAGAAATCCGCTCCCCTGCATCATGAGTGAGAATGCCGACTTCGTTTACGTTCACGCGAGGTCGAACGTGGCTGTTTTGCACACTCGTGGAAATCGTCAACTGAATGCGAAGGAGGACGCGGCGGCCGCCTTTGAACGCCTTTTCGTGCTTCTTGAGCAGAAGCGGCGGACGTTCGATTTCGCGGCTACAACCCGGATTGGTAAGTGCGTGTTCGTGGGTGAAGGCGATCTGAGCTTCGCACGTGCCTTGGCTCGCGACACGAAAAGCTGCGCTGGAAATATTATAGCGACAACCTTTGAAGCCGAGCGCAGCGTTTGTCCGGAGGGAAGGATAAACGCCCGCTCCCTGAGTGATCTAGGCGCCAAGGTGTTACACGGCGTCGACGCCCGAAACCTAAATGATCGAAACTTGCCGACAATGGCGGAGCTGATCGCGTTTCAGTTCCCGAACACGGGTACGCGAAGATCGGTCCACGGTCGCACAGATAATCATGTTCTGTTGCGCCGGTTCCTCCGGGCGGCGGCCTCGCGACTAAAGTTGAGCGGTCGGATCGCAGCAACGCTCGTGAATAGCCCGCATCATCTCGGTGCGTTTGATCCAACCGCTGCAGCGGAGTGGGCGGGCTGCGAGGTCGTGGAGGTGCTTCCGTTTTATCGGTCCGCCTGGCCGGGCTATGGTCACATCAACACCAACGATGCGAGCGAGAGCGCCTTGTCGAAATACCGGTCTTGCAGCACCTGGGTCTTTAAACCGGTGAGGCGATAGGATGGCGGACTCGGTGAGCGTACCGCCCGGCGCACGCCTCATTCGCGACTTCGTGCCGGAGCAAGCCGCGGAGCGCCTGCTGGCGGCGATAGACGCATCGACCTGGTGCGCGGATCTGAAACGGCGCGTGCAGCACTACGGCTGGCGGTACGACTATCGCGAGCGGCGCGTGACGGAGGAGATGCGGCTCGGCTCGCTGCCGGACTGGCTTCTTCCCGCCGCCGAGGCTGTTGGAGACCTGCCGGAATTTGATCGGCGGCCCGACCAGGTGATCGTGAACGAGTATCTTCCCGGGCAGGGCATCTCCGCACATGTCGATTGCGAACCGTGCTTCGGGCCGGCGGTCGCTTCGCTCAGTCTTGGAGGCGATGTTGAAATGGTCTTCAGAAAGCGCTCAACCGTCGAACGGAGCAGCGTCATTCTTGAGCCCGCAATGCTCCTGATTTTGTCTGACGAGGCGCGCTATAACTGGACGCACGAGATTCCGGCGCGCAAATCTGACATGATCAGAGGAATGCGCCAGCCGAGAAAACGCCGCCTGTCGCTGACCTTCCGGACAGTGACCCTGTAGGCGCGTGAATTATGGAAATGGTGGGCCCGGAGGGACTCGAACCCCCAACCAAGCGGTTATGAGCCGCCGGCTCTAACCAATTGAGCTACAGGCCCGGCGCGGGTGACGCGCGAGGCGGTTTTCATAGCGCGGCGCCGGCTTCGCGCAAAGCGTGTCGTGAAGTTGTCGCGCGGCGGCCTGATTTTCGCCGCGGCCGCTTGGCGTTATGGTGGCCTGATCCCATCCTGGAGGCTCACCCATGTTCCGCACGCTTTTCGCCGCCGCCGCGCTTGCATCCGCGCCGCTCGCCCTGTCCCCGGCCGTGTTCGCCCAGGAAAGCGCGCCGACCCCGGCGACCCTGTCGCTCAGCGCCACGGGCGAAGTGTCGCTTGTGCCCGACCAGGCGACGGTCTCCGCCGGCGTCGTGACCCAGGGCGACAGCGCAGCCGAGGCGGTTCGCGCCAACGCCCTGGCCATGAGCCGGGTCTTCGCCGAGCTGCGCCGGGCGGGCGTGGCGGAACGCGACTTGCAGACCAGCCAGCTCTCGGTCAATCCGATCTACCAGTCCTATGACCGCAGCAGTTCACGCGAACCGCGCATCACTGGCTATGAGGCGCGCAACACGGTCTCCGCCATGGTGCGCGATATCGACGAGGTCGGCGATGTCATTGACGCGGTCTTTGAGGCCGGCGCCAACACCCTGAACGGTGTCAGCTTTTCGTCCTCTGAGGCGGAGGAGGCTCAGGACGAGGCGCGCCGGCGCGCGGTCGCGGAGCTCATGGCCCTTCGCGATCTCTACGCGGACGCCGCCGGGTTCCAGGTGGTCCGCCTGATGTCCTTTTCGGAAAGCGGCGGCGGACGGCCTTATCCGGTCATGGCCCGCACCGAAGCTTTCTCCTCCGACGCCTCGACGCCGGTCGCCGCCGGCGAGCTGACGATTTCCGCGACGGTCAGCGCGGTCTGGGAGATCGAGGGTTAGGTCCTACCAGACCAGCGCCGGGGCGATGTGACGGGCGGACAGGCTCTGCTCGGCCAGCACCGCCTCGGCCTCGCGCCGGTCAAACCCGCCTGAAAACCGTTCCGCGTGAATGCCGGCGGCGATGAACAGGACGTCGAGCCCTTCGGCGACCGCGCCCTTGATGTCGGTGTCCGGCCCGTCCCCGATGGCCAGGATCCGCGCCTTGCCGGTCGGGCCGCGCAAGCCCTCGATCCGGTCACAGGCGAGATCATAGATTGGCGGGTTCGGCTTGCCGGCGATGATCACCTCCCCGCCCATCTCTTCATAGCGCTGCGCCAGCGCCCCGGCGCAGTAGGCCAGCTGATCGCCCAGCTGGACCACGATGTCGGGATTGGCGCACACCATAGGGAGCCTGCGCAGCTGGGCCTCGCGGAGCAGGTCTTCATAGTCGTCCGGCGTCTCGGTTTCGTAGTCGATCAGTCCCGTGCAGGAGATGAACGAGGCCTGGTCCAGCGGCGCGAAGTCCAGGCCCGAGCCTTCATAAAGCGGATCATCGAACTCCGGTCCCAGCTTGTAGGCTGGCCCCGGCGCTCGGCGTTTAAGCTCCGCGAAGGTCGCCTCGCCGGAGGTCACCGCGTCATCGAACGCCTCGCGCGGCGCGCCGAGCTGAGTCAGGTGCGTGATCAGCGATTTCGCCCGGCGTGGAGAGTTGGACAGCAGCACGACGGTTCCGCCCTGCTCGCGATACGTCACCAGCGCGTCCAGAGCTTCGGGGATGATGCTTCGGCCGTCGCGGATCACGCCCCAGACATCACACAGGATCGCGTCGTAATCGGCGGCGAGGTCGGACAGGCGGGGAAATGAGGTCATACGGGCGAATTAAGCCGGACGAACGTCCGGTTCAATCGCCCTACCCCGCGCGCCTCACATCTCGGTCGGCTTCGGTGATCACCTCATCGCGGACCGGGCGCGGGGCGCCGAAGAGGTGGCCCTGGGCGTAGGCGACATCCAGATCGAGGATTTCCACGACCGTGGCGTCGGTCTCCACCTTCTCCGCGATCAGATCGACGCCATAGCGGGCGAACAGGCCGGCCACGTCTTCGGCCCGGATTGCGCCGGGTTCGCGGCCGGCGATCGGCTCGCCGCCATTGACCGCTTCGATGAGGCGGGTCCCGGCGACCTTCAGATAGCGCACGCCCGCGCGCTGCAGCTCGGCGAGATCGACGGACAGGTCATCCACGCCGTCCAGCGAGAAGCGGAAGCCGTAGTCGGACAGGCGCGCCATGTTCCGCGCGGCGATGGCGGAGCGCCCCTCGAAGGCCGCCCGGCTCATCTCGAAGATCAGCGCGCCGGACAGGTCGGAGTTGCGGCGAAGGAAATCGAGGAAGGCGGGGAAGAAGTCCTCATCGGCCAGAGAGCGGATCGAGACGTTGCAGAACACGCCCACGCGCTTGTCCTGCTTGGTCAGGCGGCGAACGATCTGAACGCAGCGCAGCAGCAGAAGATTGTCCACGTCGGCGATGAGCCCGGCTTCTTCAGCGGCGGAAAGGAACTCGGCCGGCGGGACCACCTGGCCGTCCGCGGTGCGGATCCGGGTATAGCCCTCGTAAAAGTAAGTGCGGCGCTGGGGCAGTCCGACTACGGGCTGGAGATAGAGATCGACCCGGTTTTCATCGAGCGCTTCACGGACAAGCGCGGCGGCGTCCGGGCGGCCCGCCGAGGCGGCCATCTCGGGCGCGGTCTGCAGCCGGGCGAGCAGTTCGGCGACCAGGCGGTCATCCGGCTTTCCGGCGGGGGATGTGGCAGACGGAGTCACAGCCGCCTCTGCGCCAGCCGCACCGATGGCGTCGATGCGCGCCTGGGCGGATTCCAGCTCTTCCAGCATGGACAGGTTGGCGGCCTTGAGCTGGTGGAGCTCCTTTTCGAACAGGGCGCGCTCTTCGGCCCGGGCGGCCGCGGCGTGGACCTGGCCTGCGATCAGGAAGACCAGCGCGCCCATGAGCCAGGCGAGCTCGGTGCTCATCAGGCCGAACCGGTCAAAGCCCAGCGCGGCGACCACAGCCACCATCGCGTAGGTCAGAACGACCAGGATGTCGCCGGCCTTCGGCACCGCTCAAACCCCTTCCCGTCTTCTCCCCGCGCATGCCGAATCACGGCGCACGCTGACCACAGCATAGGCTGCGTTAAGACAGGTTGAGAGGGGGTAAACGAAAAACGGCGCGCCGGGGTCCGGCGCGCCGTTTCAATCGCCTTGTCGCCGCCTCTTACGAGGTGTGCGGCGCGATGGTGATCTCCACCCGGCGGTTGGCCGCGCGGCCGGCGTCGGTGGAGTTGTCGGCGATCGGCTGGCTTTCGCCCATGCCGGCCACATAGAAGCGGTCGCGGATGACGCCGCGGCCGATCAGCTCGCCGGCGACCGCGCTGGCGCGGCGTTCCGACAGGCGCTGGTTATAGTCCGCCGCGCCCGTGGAGTCGGCGTGACCGACGATGTTCACATAGGTCGCCGGATAGGTCTGCAGCACGTCGGCCACATCGTCGAGCACCGGACCAAAGCGCGGGCTGACCTGGGCGGAGTTGGTGGCGAAGGTCACGTCGCCCGGCATGGTCAGGACCAGCTCGTTGCCGACCCGGCGCACCGAGACGCCCGAACCGCGCAGGCGATTGCGGAAGGCCTCTTCCTGGCGGTCCATGTAATTGCCCACGCCCGCGCCGGCGAGCGCGCCGATGCCCGCGCCGATCAGCGCGTTGCGGCGGTCATCCCCGCCGGCCAGCGTGCCCAGAAGCGCGCCGGCGGCCGCGCCGGCCAGGATGCCCGTACCAGTGTTGTTGCGGTCCACATTGCCGTACTGATCGGTCGTGGTGCACGCCGCAGCGAGCCCCAGGGCCAGCGCGCCGGCGGTGAGTGTACGAAGCGTCATGGCGTAGTGCCTCCTCGATTGGCTTTATGCTCGGATCGTCTCGCGATCGAGCATACGCGAATTATCTAGCTCATCACAGCGACGAGCGTGTGAACGCGAGCTGAACCGGGATTTGGCGTGGGAACAAGGCGAAATTTCGTCACGCCCCTCTCTTGCGGCGCTTCACACCAACGGCTGGTCGATTGGCTTGCCGTAGACTCGAAGCAACCAGCGCGCTGTAGGTGGCGGAAAGGCCTTGAACCGGCGGCGACCATGCAGAATACGCCTGTTATCGAAAGCGAAGAAGTCTCCGGGTCCGATAACGAAGGATTTGCCATGTTCGGCAGCTGCGGCGCAGATAGACTCCCTAAACCGAAACAGCCACCATTCAGCTTCCTGATCGATGCCCTTCATGCACCCAGTATCCCAACGAACTTGCAGCTGAGCTTTGTCATCGAACCAAAGGACCGGCAACAAGACCGGCTCCATGGCTCCGTGATGCAATCGAATGCTTTCAGGCGGCGAAAAGAGGAAGTCCGGGCGCATGAGACGCCCGATTTCTCCCGGCCATTTGCGTTCGAACGCCGTCACAATATCCGCCAGATGGACCACCTCGGTCACCGCTTTTTCGAAGTTGCGTTGCCCATGAAAGACCAGCCAAGCTGGCAGCTCCAAGGCTCCGCCGCCATGACCTGGAGCTCTGTCCGAGGGATTATCGGAGTGCCACTCGAAATCCACCTTGCCTCCATGTGAAGATCGCTCGCCTGCATCGCAGGGATCTGGCCGCACGTTTCTTGCGATTCGGCCATCATTCTCATGCGGGTAAGCTGTGGGCATATGGCCGCCTGCCACCAGGGCAATAGTAAGAAGCCGGAGTTGGGCGATGATCAGCATATCGTCGGCAAGGTGGGAGCCGACTGGTGTCGCGACCGCAACCGGCGGAAATAGACTGGGCAAGTGCACTAGGTTGGCGCTCGGGTCCAAGATTGGGCTCACGAGACGATGTAAGTTAGCGGCGGCGTCCGGGCACCGGTCCAGAATCCGTTGGGCTGCAGCAGCATGCTCATCGACCGTCTCTGCACGTAGTGCATGATCCGGCCACTCGCTTGCTGTGCAAAGCACAACCAGCGACGCTCGATCGGAATCGGAAAGCGCGAGCTTCTGAGACCGCCCAACACCGTTCGACTGCCTGCCGCTAATCTGGAAACCATCAAAACTGAAGTCGTCCATTGTCTTTCTCCCGCATCCAACACCTCCGCGCCGGAGGCGCGAACACGGGAGACATTCGCGATGAATTCTGGCTGATTGACGCCTGAAATTCGTCAAAGGTCGAAAACCTTTGGCAGGGCGCCTCCTCGAAACGCAATTAATAAAGCGTAAAATTCAGCCGAGATGGTTAATGGCCGCGCGATCACAAAAAAGCCGCTGAAAATATCGAAAAAATGCGACTAAAAGTTTTTTTCATCGGCTTTTTCAGATAGAACGACCAATCTCAATGTACCGATAGTTGCATGCGATCGGATTGTCCAGTGGCCACAGCATTCCTACCAGCACTCGATGCTGCATTTAACTCATTGATTTTGAGGCTAAACCCGCACCTCAAGGGCGGTAAAGTTCAGAAAGCTCAAGCGTTCCTTGCACACATACTTCCTGAATCAGACGTGCCCGAAACCAGTCAAATGCGAAAGGTCCGCAGCAGATTTTCCGGCTTGGGGTCTCAGGAGACTGGCTGGCGCCTAGCGAAATCGCTCTCGCCTGATGAATGGATGGGAAAGTACATCGTGCTCTTACATCGGGCCTCAATGATCGAGTCCGATCAGCTTTCCCTCGCGCAGGTAGATCGACTAAGGCTTTCTCTTAATGCCGACCAGCCGCCAACATCTGATGAAATTGCACTGGCAGTTGAAGCATTGCGCGATGGCATTTGGCCCCGTGAACACGACATCGAGCCGGTCACCCACGTGGTAATGTACGCGGCGACATCTCAAAACGTGCGTAGCGAGCGTTTTACCGATGGCACACCGGTCAAACTCGCATTCGGACTTATCTTTCTCGAAGCAGTCGAAGGCTCCGAAGGAGACTTCAATGTTCTGAAAACATTTGTTTTTAACGTATTGCAGGATGGTCGCCTCTTGAGTCGGGGCCGTTTACTTAGCGACATCCTGCTTTGCACGCGTCGAGCGATTGCTATGAACTACAGCTTTACACGGCATGACGGTGCGATTGAGAACAAGGTCGTCGGCGACACGTATCGTGGACTATTCTTTGCGCATGCAGACAGCCGGACGCCTTTGCATCCAAGTGGGCAAAGATACGAGGGCAACTTCTTCTTCGCAGAGTACGGGGCGAGCCAGAGGCGTTTCGGCGAAGCTCCAGAGTCGCTTTATGCAGGTGAGGCTGGTCAGGTCTTTATCGAGAAGATTCCAATGACGGCGTTTTGGCAGCTGGCCGGCCTGCAACCTCAATCAATACAGAAGATGTCGTCAGAGTTCGTTCAAGAGCGCCTTTTAGAGGGAAGGTGCGTAACCGACTTGGGGGCCGGCCTATAACGGAGCTGAATGCAAGCCAGCTCCAATCGCCTCGGACGAAATTTCGTCACGCTGGCCCCTTGACCCCCCAGAGGCGCTCTCTTACTTCCACGCCGTTAGCAGCCGGGGCGGTCGAGTGCTAGCGCCGCTTCGGGCCCGCTGACCGGTTATTTTTCAACACCGTGAGCATGACCGCTCAATCAGGAGAGAACGGCAATGAACTTTCGTCCGCTGCATGACCGCGTGCTGGTGAAGCGCGTGGAGGAAGAGACCACCACCAAGGGCGGGATCATCATTCCCGATACGGCCAAGGAAAAGCCGCAGGAAGGCGAAGTCGTCGCTGTCGGCGGCGGCGCCATCAAGGAAGACGGCTCCGTGCGCGCCCTCGACGTGAAGGCCGGCGACCGCATCCTGTTCGGCAAGTGGTCGGGCACTGAAGTCACGGTCAACGGCGATGAGCTGCTGATCATGAAAGAGTCCGACATCCTCGGCGTGATGGAAGGTTAAGCGGCGCTTCTTTCCCAGGCGACGCTTCCCATAGAATCCAGAGATCAAGAAGAGAGACGAAACATGGCTGCCAAAGACGTGAAGTTCGGCGCTTCCGCGCGCGAAAAAATGCTCAAGGGCGTGGATACCCTGGCCAACGCGGTCAAGGTCACCCTGGGCCCGAAAGGCCGCAACGTGGTGATCGAGAAGTCCTTCGGCGCTCCGCGCACCACCAAGGACGGCGTGTCGGTCGCCAAGGAAATCGAGCTGGAAGACAAGTTCGAGAACATGGGCGCCCAGATGGTCCGCGAAGTCGCTTCGCGCACCAATGACGAGGCCGGCGACGGCACCACGACCGCCACGGTTCTGGCCCAGTCCATCATCCGCGAAGGCATGAAGTCGGTCGCGGCCGGCATGAACCCGATGGACCTCAAGCGCGGCATCGATCTGGCCGTGAAGAAGGTCGTGGAGAACATCCAGTCCATCTCCACCCCGATCAAAGGCTCTGAGGAAATCGCCCAGGTCGGCACGATCTCCGCGAACGGCGAGAAAGAAATCGGCGACATGATCGCCCACGCCATGGAGAAAGTCGGCAACGAAGGCGTCATCACGGTCGAAGAAGCCAAGTCGCTGGAGACCGAGCTGGACGTCGTGGAAGGCATGCAGTTCGACCGCGGCTACCTGTCGCCGTACTTCATCACCGACGCCGACAAGATGGTCGCCGATCTGGAAGACCCCTACATCCTGCTGTTCGAGAAGAAGCTCTCCTCGCTGCAGCCGATGCTGCCGGTTCTCGAAGCGGTGGTTCAGTCCAACCGTCCGCTGCTCATCATCGCTGAAGACGTCGAAGGCGAAGCGCTGGCGACCCTGGTGGTCAACAAGCTGCGCGGCGGCCTGAAGATCGCCGCGGTGAAGGCTCCGGGCTTCGGCGATCGCCGCAAGGCCATGCTGGAGGACATCGCGGTCCTCACCGGCGGCCAGGTCGTCTCCGAAGACCTCGGCATCAAGCTGGAGAATGTCACCCTCGACATGCTCGGCACCGCCAAGAAGGTGAACATCACCAAGGACGACACCACGATCGTCGACGGCGCCGGCGACAAGACCGCCATCGAAGGCCGCGTCTCCCAGATCCGCCGTCAGATCGAAGACACGTCTTCGGACTACGACAAGGAGAAGCTCCAGGAGCGTCTCGCCAAGCTGGCCGGCGGCGTGGCCGTCATCAAGGTCGGCGGCGCGTCCGAGATCGAAGTGAAAGAGCGCAAGGACCGCGTGGATGACGCGCTGAACGCCACCCGCGCTGCGGTGGAAGAAGGCATCGTTCCGGGCGGCGGCATCGCGCTGCTCAAAGCCTCCAAGGCGCTTGAAGGCCTGGAAGGCGAGAACGAAGACCAGAACCAGGGCATCGCCATCGTGGCGCGCGCCCTGCAGGCTCCGATCCGCCAGATCGCCGAAAACGCCGGCGTCGAAGGCTCGATCGTGGTCGGCAAGGTTCTGGAATCCACCGATCCGAACTTCGGCTATAACGCCCAGACCGAAACCTACGAAGACCTGGTGAAGTCCGGCGTCATTGATCCGGCGAAGGTCTCCCGCATCGCTCTGCAGGACGCCGCCTCCGTGGCCGCGCTCCTGATCACGACCGAAGCGGCTGTGGCCGACAAGCCGAAGAAGGAAGAGCCCGCCGGCGGCGGCATGCCCGATATGGGCGGCATGGGCTTCTAAGAAGTCTCGCGCTTCTTAGGCTGAAGAATCGGAAAGGGCGGCTCGATCGAGCCGCCCTTTTTGTTTCGCCGCTCCTATCCCAACCGGCTCTTCAGCTGATCGATGCGCGCATTGGCGTCGACCAGCCGATCCATCGTCAGATCGCCGCGCTCGATGGCGGCGCCGACCCAATCCACGGCGCGGCGCGGCAGATCCGGATCGGCGTCGGCGGAGTTGGAGATCAGGAGCAGATCATTGCCGGCGGCCAGCGAGCCGGTGATCGCCTCTTCCCGGGAGTAGTGATCGCGGATCGCACCCATATCCAGGTCATCGGTGATCACCGCCCCGTCATACCGCATGGCCCGCCGCAGCAACCCGTTCAGAACCGGACGTGACAGGGTCACCGGCGCACCAGACGGATCGAGCCGCCGGTTGATCAGGTGTCCGCCCATCAACAGGTGGGCGTGATCGCTTTCGATGAGGCGGGCGAAAGGCTCGACCTCTTCAAAGCTCCAGGTCTCGGTCAGGTCCACAAAACCGTCATGGCTGTCGCCGGAGGACCTTCCGTGCCCTGGGAAATGCTTGATGGCGCAAGCCACGCCGGCGGCCTCCATCGCCTCGATGAACAGAGCGCACCAGGCCGCAACCTCAGCCGGCGCATCACCGAACGCCCGGTCCCAGCGTCCGATCACGGCATTGCCGTCCTGGTGCAGGTCCGCCACCGGAGCAAGGTTGAGATTGAACCCGGCCTCGGCCAGCTCTGAAGCCGCCGCCGCGAAGATCGGCCGGGCTTCAATCGGGCCCATGGCGGCCAGCTCGCGCGCCTTGGGGATGTCGGTGAAGCCCATCTCATCGGTCAGGCGCTGAACGAAGCCGCCTTCCTGATCGATGGAGAGCCAGGCCTGCGGCGCCGCCGCGCGAAACCGGCGGGCGAGCCCCAGCACGCCGTCGCGGGTCCGGGCGTTATGGCGCAGGAACAGAACGCCGCCGATACGACCCTCGGCCAGATCGGCCTCGACCTGGTCGGCGCCGGGCGCATCGGGCTCATCGCCAAGGAAGCCGAGAATCAGCGTGCGGCCGACAAGGGTTTCGAGAGACTGCGGGTCCTGGCGCGCTGACGCAGGAGCTCCGGCGCCCGCCGCGGCGAGCGCGCCCGCCGACGCCAGGAACATGCGACGATCGATCATGATTTCCCCTCAAATCTGTTCGTTAGCTAACGGCCGCCTCGCCCTGCGTCCAGCAAGACGTGGACCAGGGCAGGGAATTTCTCTCCAAGAATTAATCTGACGGATTGAGTCAGGTAACGCACGCCCCGCTAGACCGGACGCTGCATTTGAACGGGAGGACATTGCAATGAAACACTGGCTCGCAGCCGCCGCGGCCGCGCCGCTCATCGTCGCCTGCGCCTCGGCGGGCGCCCAGACCTCGGGCGGGGAACGCGCGCAGGACACGCGCATCCTGGTCGTCAACGGCCAGCGCATCGTGATCAGCGAGGGCGGCGACGCCGCATCCGCGATCGAGGACGCGCTCGAGCGCTCCGGAGATTCACGCCGGGTCGTCCTGGAATTCCATAACGAGGCTTCACCGGGTTGGGACGAGGATTCGCGCGAGAGCTTCGCCGAAGCGATGGCCGAATTCGCTGAAGCGTTCGGCGAGGATTTCGAGGGCGATTTCGACTTTGACTTCGATTTCGATTTCGACACCGACCACATGAGCTGGGCCGATGAAGACGGCGAACGGATCGAGGTCATGGTGCGCCGGATCGAGCGCGACGCCGAGCGCCATGCCGCCCATGTCGAGCGTCAGGCCGAACGGATGGCCCGCCAGGCCGAACGCATGGCCGTCCGAATTGAACGCCAGGCCGCCCAGGCCGAGGTCCACGGCCTGCGGGCCGGTGTTCGCGGGGTCGAATCCGGGCTGGCGTCGATCGAGCGCGTCCTGGAGCGCGGATGGTATGAAGAGGATGGCGAGCGGGTCGAGTTGACCGATGAGAAGCGCGCCGATCTTGAGGACACGCGGGCCGAGCTGCTTGAAGCCCTGGAGGAGCTGCGCTCCGACCTCGCCCGCGCCGAAACCCGGCACGGCGGGGAGCACCGGGAAGTCCGGATCGTTCGCCGCAACGGCGAGGCGCGCGGCTGGGTTAATGGTGAGGAGGTGACCGGCTCTGAGCTGGACCGCCTGCTGGAAGGCGCGCCGGACGCACCCGAGCCTCCCGAAGCGCCGGGCGAAGACGGTTAGAGGGTCAGATAAAAAAAGCCCGGCGTCTTGCGGCGCCGGGCTTGAGATCTGGTTGGTCGATTAAGAGACGTCTCCTCCCCAGAGACACCGCTTAAGAGACGAGACGGTCAAATCTCATCATGACGAAACGTTGACTCACACGTACGGCGCCCGTCAAGCCCCCAATCTCAGGAGCTTACGCCGCGTCGACCTCCTCCAGCGCCTGGGCGTAGGCCCAGTCCAGCCAGGGCCCGAGCGCCGCGACATCGTCCGGGTCCACCGTCGGGCCGCACCAGATGCGAAGACCCGCCGGCGCCTTGGGGTGGGGGATGATATCGAACGCCGCCTCCTCGCGATCGAGAATCGCGCCCATGCGCCGGGACACCGCCCACCGCTCGGCTTCGCTCTTGCCGGCGAGCTCCGGTCCTGAAAACTTCAGCGTCACTGAGGTCGTTGAGCGAACTGACGGGTCTTCAGCCAGCCAGTCGACCCAGGAACACCCCTCGACCCAGTCGGCCAGCGCTTCAAAGCTGGCGTTGGTGCGTGCGACCAGGGCGTCCAGCCCGCCGATCCGCGCCGCCCATTTCAGCCCGTCCAGATAATCCTCCGTGCAGAGCAGGGACGGGGTGTTGATGGTCGACCCCTTGTAGATCGCAGCGTCGTCGTCTCCGGCCTCGAACAGCTGGAGGATCCGCGGAACCGGCCAGCTTGGCCGGAAGGTCCGCAGACGTTCGCGTGCGCGCGGCGAGAACACGGCCACCCCGTGCTGGGCTTCGCCGCCCATGCATTTCTGCCAGCTGAAGGTCGTCACATCCAGCTTGTCCCAGGGCAGCGGCATGGCGAAGGCCGCGCTCGTCGCGTCGCAAATGGTCAGGCCGGCCCGGTCCGAGGGGATCCAGTCGCCGTCAGGAATACGCACGCCGGCGGACGTGGCGTTCCAGGTGAACACCACGTCGTTCTTCGCGAAATCCGCCTTCGAATAGTCCGGCGCCGTCCCGAACGGCGTCTCGTAACAGGACAGGCCTTCCGGCTTGAGCTCATCGCGCAGATCCACGGTCCAGCGCCGCCCGAACTCATCGCAGGAGAAAACATCCACCCCGCGTGCGCCGATCATCGACCAGAGCGCGCCCTCCATGGCGCCGGTGTCGGACGCAGGAAGGATGGCGACGAGATAGTCGTCCGGCGCCTCCAGAACGGCCTTGGTGCGTTCAATGGCCTCAGCCAGACGCGCCTTCGGCGTGCCGCCGCGATGGGTGCGCCCCACCGGAGCGCCAGCGAGCGCAGAGAGCTCCCAGCCCGGGCGCTTCTTGGTCGGCCCGCAGGAAAAACGCGGATCGGCGGGGCGGGCGGAAGGCTTCGGCGCTGTCATGGTGTCAGGTCCCATCCGAGGTGAGCAGTTGAGCTAGGCGTAGGCCGCGCCCGGCCCGGCGTCAAACGGCGCCATGACGCAGCTTGACCCTTACGGCCCGCAGGCCTACCCGCTTGATCCATGACCGAAACGCCCTGGCGATCCCTGTTCGATTTACCGCGTGACCTCAGCTATCTGAACGCCGCCCAGATCGGGCCGGCGCCACTGCGCGCGGTCGAAGCGGGCAAGGCCGCCTACGAAAGCAAGGCGCGGCCCTGGACGCGCGGGATCGCGGAAGACTTCTTTGATCTGCCCGAAGCCCTGCGAGCGGCGGGCGCCCGGCGTTTCAACGCCCTGGCTGACTGTGTCGCCCTCGTGCCCGCCGCCAGCTACGGACTTGCAGTCGCGGCGCGCAACATCTCCCTGAAGCCTGGACAGGAGATCCTCGTTCTAGACGGCCAGTTCCCGTCCAACGTCTATACCTGGCGGGCGATGGCCGCGCGTGACGGCGCGCAGGTGCGCACCGTGTCCCGCAGCAGCAATCAGACCTGGACTGAAGCGGTGCTTGCCGCCATCGGGTCGCAGACCGGCCTTGTCGCCTGCGCCGCGGTGCACTGGATCGATGGCGGGCGGATTGACCTTGACGCGGTCGGGGCAGCCGCACGCGACCGCGGCGCGGCGCTTGTGCTGGACCTGACCCAGTCGCTCGGCGTGATGAGCTTCGACTCAGGCGCGGTTGATCCCGATTTTGCGGTCGCGGCCTGCTATAAATGGATGCTCGGTCCCTATGCGACGGGATTTCTCTACGCCGCGCCGCGCCATCACGGCGGCGCACCGCTGGAGGAGAACTGGATCAACCGGGCCGGAAGCCAGGACTTTGCAGGCCTGATCCACTATCAGGATGGCTATCAGCCCGGCGCCCGGCGCTACGACATGGGGGAGCGGTCCAGCCATCAGCTGGTCCCGGCGGCGCTGGAATCGCTGACCGTGCTGGACGAGATCGGGCTTGCCGCCATCGAAGCCCATTGCGCAGCCTCGACCGCGGCGCTGGCCGAGGCGGCGGCCCCGTTCGGCCTGAGCGACGATACGCCGGACCGGGCCGGGCATTACCTGTCGCTTGGACTGCCGGAAGGTGCGCCGGGCGATCTCGCCGCGCGGCTCAAGGCCCAAGGCGTTCATGTCTCCCAGCGCGGCCCGCGCCTTAGGGTGACGCCGCACATCTATACCGGCGAAACCGACATCGCGCGTTTCGGCGCAGCGCTGAAGACCGCTCTGAGATGACACCCGAGGCGCCCGGTCTGAAGGGGTGGAGCGGGCTGGGCCTTCTGGCCCTGGTCTGGGGCTCGGCCTTCGCCTTCATTGCGGTGGGGGTCGAGACCTTGCCGCCCAGCTTCGTGGCCTTCGGGCGCCTGGCCCTGGCGGCGATAGTGCTGACCGCCTGGACGCTGCACCGGCGCCGCCCCCTGCCCTCACTGCGCGACCGGCGCTGGTTATGGTTCGCCGCCCTGGGCTTCTTCGGCAACACGCTGCCCTTCGTGCTGATCGCCATCGGTCAGCGCGAGGTTCCCTCCGGCGTCGCCGGCATCCTCATGGGCATGACGCCGCTGGCGATCCTGGCGGCGGCCCATTTCGTCCTGCCCGGCGAACGGCTCACGCCCTGGAAGGCCGCGGGATTTTTGATCGGTTTTTCGGGCATCGTGCTGCTTATGGGACCCAGCGCCCTGGACGGGATGCTGTCCGCCAGCTTTCTGATGCAGCTGCTGATCTTCGGGGCCACGCTGGCCTATGCGACCAACGCCATACTGTATCAGGCCGGGCCGGAAACCAGTCCCAGCGTGGTCGCCGCAGCCAGCCTGATCAGCGCCGCGGTCCTGGCCGCGCCGCTCGCGCTTTATGACCTGATTTTCGGGCCGCCGGTCACGCCGAGCCTCGCCTCCATCGCCGCTGTCGCCGCACTGGGCCTGTTCCCCACAGCGCTCGCCGCCATCGTCTATATGGGCATCGCCCGCAAGGTCGGTGCGGCCTTCATCGCCCTGGTCAATTACGCTGTTCCGGTCGTGGCCGCGCTGGTCGGCCTCATGCTGGGCGAAACGCTGGGCCTGAACGCCTGGGCGGCTCTGGCGGTGATCCTTTCGGGCATCTTCATCGCGCGCCGGGGCGTCCAGCGCAGGCGGTAGACCGCCCGCCGCGCGGACGCGTGTCGCGGCGAGCCGATCCGCATCCTAGCCTTCGCGCAGAGACGCGCTGAAACCGCCCGAGCACATCCAGCCATGGCCGACAGGGCCGGAGCCCTTGCCGAAGCCGGGCGCATGGCGGATCGCCTCGTGGAGATAATCTCCGGCCTGCTCCACGGCGCGATCGATCGACTGGCCCTGGGCGATCAGGGCCGCGCCGGCGCTGGCGAGCGTGCAGCCGGTGCCATGGGTGTGGCGGGTGCGGATGCGCGGACGGGTGAACAGGCGCACGCCGTTCCGCGTGGCCAGCAGGTCAATGACGTCAGCGCCCTCGATATGACCGCCCTTGACCAGGACGGCCTTCGCACCCTGCTCCAGAAGCGCCTCAGCGGCCGCGCGCTGGCCGTCCATATCCTCGACGGTGATCCCCGTCAGGGCTTCAGCTTCCGGAGCGTTGGGCGTGAGCAGGGCCGCGCGTGCGATGAGGTGCGCCCGTATGGCCTCCACCGCGCCGTCGTCGATCAACCGCGCGCCGGACGCGGCGACCATCACCGGATCAACGATGAGCGGGATGCCGGGATCGCCATGGGCGTCAAGCGCCGCCACGACCGTCTCGATCACCTCCGCCGTGCCCAGCATGCCGGTCTTCACGGCGTCCGCGCCGATATCACCCAGCACCGCCTCGATCTGCCCGGAGATGATGTCGAGCGGGACAGGATGGATCGCGCTGACGCCGGTCGTGGTCTGCACCGTCAGAGCCGTGATCGCCGTGGCGGCATACCCGCCAAGCGCCGTGACCGTCTTGATGTCGGCCTGAATCCCGGCGCCGCCGGAACTGTCGGACCCGGCGATGATCAGCACCCGGCCTTTCGGGTTCTCCAGCGCGTCTTCGAAAGCGGCGTCGGCGGGCGTATCGGTCATGGGGCAGGCTCCATCGGTTGATCTGGAGCTAGGCCCCCCGCGCACGCAGCGCAAGCCCCCTCGCGACTACTCCGCCGACGGTCCCCACACGCCGGGCGCATGGGTGCAGCTCGCCTGCATCCAGCGCAGATTGATCCCGATGCGATCAGCGCCCCCCTCGGTCCAGGCATAGCTGGTCGCCCGGTCGGAACCGTCCTCATGGACATAGAGCGTGAGGGACGGCCGGCGGCTGTCGTCGGGCCAGACCACGTCGCGCAGGCGAAGCTCCAGCGTGCGGCCATCGGAGTCCGTCACCTGGGCGCGGCCACCCTGATCATGGATGAAGACCCCGCGCTGGAAGTCCCAGTCCGACGGCGAGGCGCCCTCCCCGCTATCGCCATGCTCCAGGCCGGGCATCACCGCGACCCAGCACTGGAAGGGGCGCGCCCGGCGCAGCTGGTGAGCGATGCCGGCTGTATTTCCATAGACATAGGTCCCGTCCGCCGTCTCGGCCCGGTCGCGGATCCAGATCGCATCGGGCGTCAGAAGCAGATCATCCTCGATCACCAGCGTATTGCCCGACCGCCGGCTCTCCACCCGGCATTCGCCGCGCCGGGTCGCGCCGCGGAACTGGTTCTGCTCGAACGTCCAGAACACCGCACACTGGGGATAGGCGATGAGATCGTCGCGAGTCAGCCCCTCAAGCCTTGACGGATCGAGGTGGGCCCCGCGGATCGCATCAGCATCCCGGGGCGCCAGGATATCGAGCCGGATCTCGCCGGTCTCATAAGACGGGCTGAAAATGTAAAGGCGCTGGCGATAGATGTCGTCCGGGTCGGCGTTGGAATACTGCTCCACGTAGAAGACATGCTCGCCGAGCGCCGGAAGCTCCACCGGCCGGAAGATGGAGTGGATGCGGCCGTGTCGGGCGTCCTCGGGCACGCCCAGCGGGTCGGCGAAGAAGACCTGGGCGTCATTGTCGAACCGGCCTTCGAACCAGCCGAGCAATGTTTCAAGCCGCGCGTCCAGGATCGGCGCCGGAACAGGCCCCGGTCCAGGCTCGACCGGTGTGGCGGCGCTCAGCGCAGCCGCGGCGAAAGCTGAGATTATCATCGTATGTGGTCTCTCTCCGCCCGAGTGTCAGACATGAAACGGCCGGGCGTGATCGCTCACGCCCGACCGCTCCCCCGTCGTCAAGCCACCCCGGGCCTAGAAGTTGATGCGGGCTTCCACGCCGACCGAAGGACCCCGGCGCAGCGTACCGAAGAAGGCGCGCGGCGCGCCCAGGTCGCCCCCGGAGGCCAGCACCGAACCGGGACGGTTCCCCAGCCCTGTGAAGTACGGCGTCTGGAGCCAGCGCGTCGCCATCACGATTGAGTCCTCATTGGTGAGGTTGCGGCCCCAGATGCGGAAGCTCATGGAGTCGTTCTCGATGCCGATCCGGGCGCCGACCAGGGTCGCATCGCCGGTTTCAGCCAGGTTGTGAACCTGAACGAACTTCGAGCTCTCATAGGTCACGTCGGCCTGGGTGAAGAACTCCCACGCACCGCCGAACACCGGGACCCGGTATTCGCCGAAACCGGAGAACTGATGTTCGCTGGTCAGAGGCAGGCGGTTGCCGGCGATCGAGCAATTGCCGTTGCCAGTGAAGTCGGTCCCGGTTCCCGGCGCCGTGGAGCCCGGATCCAGCAGGCCGCCGCCGGAGGTCAGCGTCCACTGGAAGTCGTCGCAGCCCTCGGTGAACTCGGCGTCGGTCCAGGCATAGGTCAGGCCATAGGAGAACGCGTCGGTGGCGTTGTGATTCCACGACAGTTCCACGCCCATGATCTCGGCTGCAGCCTGGTTGATGGCCACGGAGGTCACGGCGTTGCCGGTCGTCGAGCCGATGGCCTGGGTCACCTGCACGTCAGTGGCGTCAATGAAGTAGAACGCGCTGGTCAGCACCGCGTCGCCGCCGAAATAGGTGTTCTTGTAACCAATTTCGTAGTTGTTCGACTCTTCCTGCTCGTAGGTCGAGCGCCCGATCAGCGCGCCGTCCGAGCCGTTCAGACCGCCCGGCTTCACGCCCTGGGCGAAGACGCCGTAGAGCGTGCCGCCGCCAGCCATGTTGTAGTCCACGGTCAGGCGCGGGGTGAAGCTGTCGAACGAGCCTTCCTGATCGAGCGTGACAGCCCCCGTCGCGTCGAACTCCTGGCGGGTCTTGGTTTCTTCAGCAACCCGAGCCTCGAGCGTGACCGTCAGCGCTTCGGAGAAGTCATATTCGACAAGTCCGAAAAACGCCTGGTTCTCGATGGTCAGCGTGTTCTGAAGCACGCCGCCGGTGTCGATGTCGGTGAAGTCGAACTCGAAATTGTCTTCCTGCTCTTCGTAGTAATACGCGCCCAGCATCCACCGGAACGCCGCCTCAGAGGGCGACTCGAGCTTGGCTTCGAACGAGTGATCGCTGGTCAGGCCGCGATTGGTGTTGGCGAAGAAGGGCTCGCCTCCGAAGATCTCCGGGTTCGGGCCGAGGAAGGCCGGAACCAGGAACCAGTTCACCGCAGAGTGGTCGGAGTCCGCGCCGAAATAATCTTCCTCGGTGCGGCCCTGGGCGTTGATCTGGAGATTGTAACCGGACCCGCCGATATCCCAGTTGGACTGGATCGCGCCCAGGAACCCGTCCCGCGCGATGCCGTCGAACGCGGTGCCGTCGGCGCTATTGTAGAGATTGCTGTTGAAGAACGGATTGGTGACGCCGGGATTAGGCGGAACGCCTGCAACCGCACGGGGCGTCTGAACCGGATCGGTGTTCAGCGCCACCGGCGCCGGAGCGATCACGCCGCAATAGTACTGGTTGTCGTTCGTGGAGCCGGACCCGGAGAAGGTCGAAATCGAGCGGATCCCCGGGAAGCAGTTATTCTGCGCGGCCGACTGCAGGAAGATCGGGATCGGGCCGTCGTCATCCTCGTAGTACATGGCGCGCAGGCGCACGTCCCAGTTCGGCGTGAACCGGGCGTCGATCACGCCGGAGAAGTTCAGCGAGGACTGACTGCCCACCGTTCCGCCGGTCAGCGTATTGGTCCATTCACCGTCATAATTGTAATTGCGGTAGGTCAGGGAGTAGCCCAGACGGTCTTCAACAAGCGGACCCGACACCCGCAACGCCGCTTCGCGCTCACCATAGCTTCCGGCGCGGAAGCGGGCATTGGCCTCGAACTCATCGGTCGCGCCGCGGGTCACATAGTTGATCGCGCCAGCATAGGTGTTCCGGCCGTAAAGCGCCGACTGCGGCCCCTTGATGACCTCGATGCGCTCGATGTCGTTGGGGTCGAGCGAGGAGGTCGTGCCGGGATAGTAGATTCCGTCGACGAAGTAGGCGGTCCCGGACTCCACGCCGAACTGCACTTCGGCCAGAACGTTGGACTGGCCCCGGATGACCGGGCGCTCGCCGGAGCGCGCGAATGCCGCTGAGAAGGACAGGCCCGGCGTGAAGCGGGCGACGTCGTCCACGCTTTCAATGCCGAGGCGGGAAATGTCCTCCGCGCCGAACGCGCTGACCGCGATCGGCGCCTCCAGAAGCCCTTCCTCACGCCGGCGCGCCGTAACCGTAATCACGTCGCCGCGATTGGCCTGGCGGGCGGCATCCTCACCACCTTCCTGAGCCATCGCCCCGGCGGTCAGCCCGGCTAGTGCGACCGCGGCCGCCGAAGTCATCAACGTAAACTTTTTCACCTGTCACTCTCCCCTTTGGGCAGCCTGTCCAGCTGTCGCTTTGCGTGTCCGGCCGGCGCCGCCGGAAATCTGTCCGGACACATTCCGATCTATTGGTATATCATTTCGCCGGAAAAGACTCCCCGCATTGCGGGGTCTCGATTGGATAGTCCGGCGAGTGTTGCATTTGCGTGACAAGGTGGGGCGCGCAGGCCCCGCCTCGCCGCTCCGTTCTAGTCGCAATCAAACCCTTCGCCGCCGCGATCAGGCACGTCGATCTCGCAAGTCGCCGCATCGCGATAGTAGATCCAGCTCGTCACGTTCTCCCGATCGTCATCAAGCGGGGGCGGACTGGTGTACTCGGGATAATGCTCGGCGATCTCGGCCTGGAAGAAGGCCGGCAGCTCGTCCCAGCTGTCCAGCTTCGTGCCGGCCGTGTGCATATAGATCACACCCTCCCGGCCGTTCATCTGCATCCAGGGCAGCCAGTCGGACATGCGCACCCATCCCACTTCCACGTCCGCCGTGGTCTCGTTCGGGTCGGTGAGGTTTGAAACATTGCCGAAGAAGTTGAACATCTCGGTGGCGTGGTAGGTGCCGCCGATCTCGGATTCAAACTCGCTGGCCAGCGGGTTGGGATACCAGAGCGGCACCGTGGCGGTGTTCCAGAAATCGTCCCCCTGGATCGATCCGCGGAACTGGGCCGGACCGCGCGGCCCGTTCGGGAAGCTAGGCGCGCGCATGTTCACCGGATCATTGGCGACATGCAGCACATCCACAGTTTCTCCGGTCCAGGGATTGTCCCAGGTGGACAGGATTTCGTTGGTCTCCGGATCGAGATAAAGCAGCAGCTCGCGGCTCACCATGCGGTAGCCCGTCCCGTACTCGGGATGCTCGATCGTGGCGCAAGCGCGCACATTCATCCCTTCCACGCGGAACAGGCGGCGATCCGCTTCGCCCTGGCGGCGGGAATAGGCGTAGCCGTGCCAGTAGAAGGTCACCGGCTCACCGTCCACGGTGGAGCAGGCGATCTTGCGGTTCATCTCAACCACGTCTGCAGGATCATCGAAACTCAGGCGGTCCTGGGCGCAGGCTCCGGCGGCCAGCACGGCGGCGCCGGTCATGGCGGCGATGACGGTCTTCATGGCGGGTCTCCTCCCTCGCGCGGCGACTTGAGGCGCGCCGCGAAATCCAAATGGTATATCATTTGGTTTTCCCGATCTGATCAAGGGGCTTTCGTGGGACGGTGCGCCGCATGGGCGGGACGTTCCGCCCGGCGCATCATCATGGCAGGACTCATCCCTGACGGAGGCTGGCGCCATGAATCATAAGCATCGCAAGACCTTGCACGCCCTGTTCGCTCATCCCGAACCGGCCAATCTCTCCCCGATCGACGTCACCCATGTGCTCGATGAGCTGGGTGCGGAAACCACCGAACGCTCCGGCGCGAAGTTCGCCGTGACCCTGAACGGCCATACCGCGAACTTCCATCACGCCGGCCACGCCCTGCCCAAGGAAGAGGTCCGCCAGCTCCGCAAGTTCCTGGAGGCCGCCGGGATCGACCCGGAGCGTGACTTTCCGCTCTAGTGAAAATCCCGGCTCGCCGGGATGATCTCAGCGCCCGCCGTTGCGAGCGCCCGGTTTCGCTTCGGCTTTTCACGGGCATCGGCGCCGGGGCGGGCCACCTCGTCGGCGTGGGCGAGCGCGGTGTCGAAGACGCCCTCACGCAAGGCGGCGAGCGCTGAACTGCGATCGGCGACCTGATCGGCGACCAGGTGGATCACCTCGCCTTCGCGCTGAACCCGGCCGGTCACCGCCATGAGCTTCGCGCCGATCACCGCCTTGCGGAAGCGCTGGAAGAGCTTGGGCCAGATGATCACGTTGGCCACGCCCGTCTCGTCCTCCAGGGTGGCGAAGATCACGCCCTTGGCCGAGCCGGGGCGCTGGCGCACCAGCACCAGCCCGGCGATCCCGATGCGTGAACCATTGCGGGCGGTCTTCAGATCCTCACAGGGCCGATAGCCCGCACGATGGAAGCGCCGCCGCAGGAAGCTCAAGGGATGGGCCTTCAGCGACAGGGCCAGGGAGGAATAATCCGCCGCCACCTCCTCGCTGAGACGCATGGACGGCAGGACGGAGCCGGACACATCCGCAGCGCCAGCGCGCTCCCCGCCGCCGGCTCCAAAGAGCGGCAGGTCGGGACCGGACAGCGCCAGCGCGCGCCAGCCGGCTTCGCGCCGGCGGGTCTGAAGCGAACCGAAGGCGTCGCCATTGGCAAGCCGATCCATCTCGGCGCGCGTCAGACCGGCCCGGCGCGCCAGATCCTCCAGGCTCTCAAACGCTCCTCCGGCTTCGCGCGCGGCCATGAGGCGAGCGGCCGTCACCTCCGACAGGCCCTTGATCTGGCGCAGGCCCAGACGCACCGCGAACCGCCCGCCGCCTTCCGGCGTGGGGCGCGGGCCGGCGGTCTGTGACAATCTCTCCAGCGTGCAGTCCCAGTCCGAATGATTGATGTCCGGAGGCCGCACGATGACGCCATGCTCCTTCGCATCGCGCACCAGCTGGGCCGGGGCGTAGAAGCCCAGAGGCTGGGAGTTGAGCATGGCGGCCAGAAACACGTCCGGGTAATGCCGCTTGATCCAGCAGGACACATAGACGATCAGCGCAAAGCTCGCCGCGTGGCTTTCGGGAAAGCCGTACTCGCCGAAGCCTTCCAGCTGCTTGAAGCACCGCTCGGCGAAATCGCGCTCATAGCCCTTGGCGATCATGCCTGCGACCAGCTTTTCGCCCATCTCCTGGATCGTGCCCGACCGCCGGAAGGCCGCCATGGAGCGGCGCAGCCGGTCGGCCTCGGACGGTGTGAATCCGGCCGCCACGATGGCGATCTTCATGGCCTGCTCCTGGAACAGGGGCACGCCCAGCGTCTTGCCCAGCACCTGGCGCAGGGCGTCTGAAGGGAACTCCACGGCCTCCTTGCCCTCGCGGCGGCGCAGATAGGGGTGGACCATGTCGCCCTGGATGGGGCCGGGACGCACGATGGCGACCTCAATCACCAGATCATAGAAACAGCGCGGCTTCAGACGCGGCAGCATGCTCATCTGGGCCCGGCTCTCGATCTGGAAGACGCCCAGCGTGTCGGCCTTGCAGATCATGTCGTAGACGGCCGGATCCTCCGCCGGCACATCGGCGATGGGCAGGGGCCGCTTATAGGTCTCCCTGATCATCTCCAGCGCCTTCTGAACAGCGGTCAGCATGCCCAGGCCCAGCACGTCCACCTTCATCAGGCCCAGCGCCTCGATATCCTCCTTGTCCCATTCGATGGCCGTGCGTTCGGGCATGGCGGCCTTGCGGACCGGGACGATCTCATCCAGCCGGCCCAGCGTGATCACGAACCCGCCGGGATGCTGGGACAGGTGCCGGGGAAAGCCCTGCAGCGCCCGGGCCGCGCCGAGCGCCCGGCGCAGGGCCGGCGTGTCGGGATCCAGGCCCAGCTCATCGCGGATCACCTGATCGGTCAGCCCCTCCTTCCAGCCCCAGACGGCCTTTGACAGGGCCGCGATCACATCCCCGGACAGCCCAAAGGCCTTGCCCGCCTCGCGGATCGCGCCGCGCGGGCGGTAGCAATTGACCACCGCCGTCATGCCGGCGCGCCGGCGGCCATACTTCTCATAGACGTACTGGATCACCTCCTCGCGGCGCTCATGCTCGAAATCCACATCGATATCGGGCGGCTCGCCGCGTTCAGCCGAGACGAATCGCTCGAACAGAAGATCCATGCGCGAGGGGTCGACCTCGGTGATGCCGATGGCGAAACACACCGCCGAATTCGCCGCCGAGCCCCGGCCCTGGCACAGAATCCCCTGGGTGCGCGCATAGCGGACCAGGTCGTAGACCGTCAGGAAATAGCTGGCGTAATCGAGCTGCTCGATCAGCCCCAGCTCATACTCCAGCGCCTTTCGGGTTTTTTCCGGCGTCCCCTCCGGCCAGCGCCGCGCCTCGCCTTCTGCGGTGAGGCGGCGCAGCGTCTGCATAGGCGTTTCGCCCTGCCCGATCACCTCGTCAGGATATTCATAGACCAGCTGATCCAGGCTGAACGCCACCTCAGCGGCGAGGGCGGCCGTGCGCTCCACCGCCGCCTCATAGCCAGCAAACAGACGCACCATCTCGGCAGGGGGTTTCAGATGCCGCTCGGCGTTGGCCTGCAGGAGCCGGCCCGCCTCGTCGATGCGCACATGCTCGCGGATGCAGGTCACCACGTCCTGCAACAACCGCCGCTCCGCGCTGTGATAGAGCGCGTCGGTGGTGGCGACCGTCTCGATCCCCTGCCAGGCGGCGAAGCGCGACAGATCCATGAGCCGGGCCCCGTCGCGCCCGTCAAAGCGCCGGGTCAGCGCCAGATGGACCGGGCTTCGCGCCTGTTCGATGAAACCGGCGGCCGCCTCGCGCCAGGCGTCATCGATATCCGGCGGCGGCGCCAGGATCAGAATCTGATCTTCGCCCAGGGCCTCGCCCATGGTCTGCAAGCGAACGTCGGGTTCGCCCGGCTCGCCGGAAAACTGGGCGTCGGTCAGGAACCGCGTCAGGCGGGCATAGGCCTCCCGGGTCTTCGGCAGGCAGACGACCTCCACACCCTCGACCGTCACCAGCCGCGATCCGATCAACACTTTCACGCCATGGTCCCGGCCCGCCAGGTGAGCCCGCACCACCCCGGCCAGCGTGTTGCGATCGGCGATGGCGATGGCGGAAAGGCCCAGCGCCGCGGCGGTCTCCACCATCTCATGGGGATGACTGGCGCCGCGCAGGAAAGAGAAATTCGACGCGGCGAGGAGTTCAGCAAAGGCGGTCATGGCGCTTCACCCCCCACCCCGGCCCTCCCCCAAGGGGGAGGGGGAAGATGCGTCATCGCTGCGTCCTAGACGGAAGCACTCCCAACGCTCCTCAACCCGGCTCTGGCCGCACCACAGCGCTCCCTCCCCTTGAGGGGAGGGCCGGGGTGGGGTGGGGGGCGCGAACCTCTCCATCACCCTGCCCCATGGACGAACCAGGCCGGCGCATTCGTCTCGCGCCCGTACAAGCCTTCGCGGTAGAGCCAGAAGCGCCGCCCCTCGCGGGTCTCCACCCGGAAATAATCCCGGCTGAAACCCGGTCCCGTCCCCACAGGCGCGCGCCACCAGTCCGGGGCGATGCGTTCAGGACCTTCAGCCCGCGTCACGTCGTGGCGCACGCGCCGCCAGGTGAAGCGCCGGGGCGGACCGTCGGGAATTTCCGCCACGGCCTCGGCCGGCTCAGGCCGGTCCAGGATCAGAAGCGGGCGGCGTTCCGGGCGCACAGGCCAGGCCTTGAGCAACGGCGCGCGCGAACGCCACCGGCCTGCGGCTTCGGGCTGATGGCTGTCGCCCGGCGCCGCCCGGCGCACTGCGCCGGCGCCCAGACGCGCATCGACCCGGTCAGCCAGACGCACGGCCTCCCCATCGAGCGCGCCGCTCCCGCCAGACAGATCGGTCTGAGCTTCCTGAAGACGGCGGGCGAGCGCGGCGCCGGCCTCCACCAGATCGACGCCGAATCCCACATCGATCGTCGCCCGCGCCAGGCGCTCTTTCGTGAGCCGCGCCAGATGAGCCGCATCGCGCGTGGGCGCCCCGGCGCCGACCACCAGATCGCGGGCGCGACCATCGACCCGGTAGAGCGTCAGGCGCAGGCGGGTCAGGCCCAGGCCTTCGGCTTTGAGCGCCTCGCACAGCTTTTCCACGGCCCGGCCGCAGGCGGCCTCGATGGCGTCCAGTGTCTGGAGCGGTTCTGGAAAGCGCACCCGGGCGCGCAGGTCCGCCTGAGGCTTGAGCGGGGTCAGGCTTTCGCGCTCGGCCCCGCTGGCCTGATCCAGGCGGCGCACCAGCTCCAGTCCGAAACGTCTGGCCAGCGAGGCGCGCGGCAGGGCCAGCAGATCCCGAGCGGTCTTCAGCCCGAACCGGCGCAGCTTTCCCGCCGTCTCCCCGATCCTCAGCGCCTCCACCGGCAGGGCGTCGAGCGCGGGCCGGGCCGCATCGGTGCGCACCCAGCCTTCAGCCCGGCGCGGCGCAGCGAAGCGCGCCAGACCCCAGGCGAGCCCGATCGTGGGCGCGGCGGCGGCATGGGCTTCAAGGCCCAGGCCCCGCGCCTCGGTCACAAGCTGATCGAGCAGCGCCGCCTCCCCGCCGAACAGGTGGGCGCAGCCGGTGATGTCCAGCAACACCCCGTCGAGCCCGGGCTGACCGGGATCATCGGCGGTCCAGGGCGAGAACCGGCCGCACCAGCGCGCGAAGCGAACCAGCGCGGCCCGGTCGCCGTCCGGATCGGCGGCGCGCGCGGCCAGCTTCGGCGCCAGGGCGCGCGCATCGGCGACGCCCATCCCCGGCGTAAGACCCGCATCTTCAGCGTTGGCCGACAGGGCGTGAAGCCGTTCGCCGCCCGCCCCGGACAGGGTCAGGACGAAAGGCTGATCAAGGCTGTCAGCCGGCCGCGGCCGCAGCCGGTCGACCGGCCAGCGCGGCAGGCTCAAGGCTGCATAGCGCATCATCATCCCACTCCAGCTCCACCACGTCCGGCGCTCCGCCCCGGCGGCGTTCCAGCACCGCTCTGATTTTCTGTGTTCCAAGGCCCGGCAAACCGCCCGCCCCGCGCCAGGGCGCGGCCCGGCCCGGCGCCGGGCCGACCGCCCACCGCGTCAGCGCCGCGCTGGTCCCGTCCGCGTCATGGGCGCGCAAAACCAGGATCTGGCCGCCGGCTTCGCGCGCGGCCCGGTGCAGGCGGCGCGAGGCGGTCAGGTCGTAAGCCGGCGCGCATCCCGCCTCGCCGAACACCAGGGCGCCGGCCTTCAGCGCCTCCTCCATGGCCCACAGGGCGTCCGGCCCCGGACGGGCGTCGATGCGCATCATGCGCGCGGGATCAATCCCGGCCTGCGCAAGACCGTCCGGACAGGGCGCCCCGAAATCGAGCCGCGCCTCGCCGCGGGCGCGCACCCAGACGATCGCCCGGTCATCGGACCATCCCGCCATCCAGCGCGCCGCAAACCCATAGGCCGCCGGCGCGTCGAGATAAGCTTGCGGGCGCAGATCATGGAGCCCCGCCTCAGCCCGGAATTGGGCCAGCGCATCCCCGGCGTCATTGGCGGGCGCATCCTGAGGTCTGGGCGCTTCAAGACGCGGCGCAGCAGGGCGCAGGGCTCCGGCGCCATCGCTTTCCAGCGCGGCGATTTCAGCGCGCAGGGCCTCAAGCGATGAGCGCCGGTCCGCCCCTTTAGAGGCGGAAACAGCACGCACCGACCTGGTCGCGCGGCGGGACGCGGCGCGTTGCATGAAAGCTCTCCCGTAAAGCGGTTCGATCTTCAGACGCCGCTGCGTTTCCAGCACCGGGCTGACGTATGTTCTATTTTTGTTCTAGCGCCTGAAAGAGTCAAGCGGCCTGATTTCACGACAGGCGCCGCAGCCGCTGGCCTCACCCGCCTCGCCGCGCGATAGTCCGACCCCATGACCGGCCTCGACTACGCCCTGACCGCAGTTCTGATCGCAGCTCTCGCCGTGCTGACGGTGATCGATGCGCGCACCTATCGCCTGCCCGACCTGATCACGCTGCCCCTGATCGCCGCCGGCGTGGGGGCGAGCTGGCTGATCGGATCGCCGGTCTGGCTCAGCGCTCTGGGCGCCGCCATAGGGTACGGCGCGCTGGTCGGGGTGGAGAAGGCCTATGAACGCGCACGGGGACGGCAGGGGCTGGGCCGGGGCGATGCGAAACTCTTCGCCGCAGGCGGCGCCTGGTGCGGGGCGCTGGCCCTGCCCTTCATCCTTCTGGCCGCCAGCGTGTCGGCGCTGATCTATGTGGGCGTCGTGCGCGTCGTTTCAGGAAAACCGGTCAGCGCCGATCACATGATCGCCTTCGGCCCGTTCCTGGCCTTCGGGATCGCCCTGATCTTCATTCTGGAGCGCCTCGGCCTCGCGGCCCCGCTGGGGCTCTAGTCCCAGGCGAAGCGGTAGCCCACGCGCACGCCGACCTCGTCGAGAGCCTGGTTGCGGCCCGAGGCCAGGATCTGGCCATGGGAGAAGTGCTCGTAATACACGCCCACCGCCCAGCGCTCGGTCAGCGCATAGTCGGCGCCCAGGCGGGAATGGAACAGCCATTTCGAGCCGAGCAGAGCCCGCGTGGCGGCGGTCTCGATGCGGTAGGGGTCATTGGGAGGCAGGTCGACCACGTCGATGACGCCGTCATTGTAGGAGATGCCGAACGCGCCCTCGACCGAGAACGGCCCATCGCCCGGCGCCCAGGTCCAGTTCAGCCCGGCCGCGCCCAGATTGGTGTAGCCCTGGGTGTTGAACGAGCCATAGAGATAGGGCCGGGGCGAGCCGATGATCGACAGAAAGTCGGGGCTGGCGAACAGGGCCTCGACCGCGATCTGCGGGCCGGCCTCGGCGTGGTCGACCACGTCGTGGGCGACGACGCCCAGGCGGACCTCCTCGATCAGCTGGGCCGAAGCCGGCGCGGCGAAGAGAGCTGCCGGCGCTGCGGCGGCGAGCAGAAAACGAAGCATGGACATGTCCCCTTGGTCCGGATTTACCGGCACCATACGCCGCGCCGCGCGCCGTGAGAAGCGCGCTTAACCCTGAAGCCGCTCCAGGATCGCCGCGACCAGGCCGTCACGCGGCACGGTGAATTGCTGGGGCCGCTCCTCCCACTCGGACCGGTCAGTCATCTTTTCAGCCAGCCGCTTGCCGAGCGCCAGATCCTTGACCGCGACGGTTCCCGCCTCGCGCTCCTCTGACCCGACGATGACCGCGAAGGCCGCTCCGCGCCGGTCAGCGTATTTGAGCTGCTTGCCCATATTGCCGCCGCCCACGAAGCTTTCCGCGCGCAGGCCCGCCGCACGCAGCTCCGCGGCGAGCCTGAAATAATCCGCCATGCGGTCCTTCTCGGCGGCCACGACCACCACCAGAGGGTCCGGCTCGGCCGCGTCCAGACGGCCCAGCGCCGACAGGGCGGCGGCGAAGCGCGACACCCCGAAGGAAAAGCCGGTCGCGGGCACGGCCTGGCCGGTGAATCGCGCGACCAGATCGTCATAGCGACCGCCCCCGCCGACCGAGCCGAAGCGCATGGGCGAGCCGTCCTCGTAGGTCGCGCTGGCGAGCAGCTCGGCCTCGAACACCGGGCCGGTGTAATAGCCAAGACCCCGCACGACGGTGGTGTCGAGGGTCCAGGAGGGGGATTTGCCCAGGGCGTCGAGCATGTCGACGATGGCTTCAAGGTCGCCGACGGCGGCCTTGCCGGATGATGTTTCACCCAACGTCGCGGTGAGCCGGTCCAGCGTGAATCGCGTGGGATCGGCTTGTTCCGCGGCCAGGCTCTGGATCTCTACGAAGCTGAGGACTTTCGCCGCCTGACCCGCATCCAGCCCGGCCCCTTCGGTGAAGTCGCCGCTTTCGTCCTTGCGGCCCGCGCCGAGCAATTGCTCGACGCCTTCAAGGCCCAGCCGGTCCAGCTTGTCGATGGCGCGCAGCACCCGAAGGCGCTTCTCCGCCGCCGCGTCGCCCAGCTGCTCCAGCACGCCGTCGAGCAAGCGGCGGTCATTGACCCGGATCAGGAAATCGCCCTCGGTCAGCCCCGCCGCGCCCATGACTTCTGCGGCGAGCGCAATCATCTCCGCGTCGGCGGCCGGACCACCGGCGCCGACGGAGTCCGCATCGCACTGGACGAACTGTCGGAAGCGTCCCGGCCCCGGCTTTTCATTGCGCCAGACCTCGCCGAACTGATAGCGGCGGAAGGGCTTGGCGAGGTTCTGGAAATTCTCAGCCGCGAAGCGGGCGAGCGGCGCGGTCAGATCATAGCGCAGCGCCATCCACTGCTCGTCATCGTCCTGCAGGGCGAAGACGCCCTCATTGGGACGCTCCTCGTCGGGCAGGAACTTGCCCAGCGCATCGGCGTATTCGAAGGCGGGAGTCTCCAGCGGTTCAAAGCCCCAGCGCTCATAGACGCCGCTGGCCGCGGCCACGAGGGCGCGCTCGGCGCGCAGGACATCGGCCGCGCGATCTTCAAAGCCGCGCGGGCGGCGCGCCTTGGGCTTGAACGCCTTGGTCTTGGCCATGGGTCTCGAACCTGCCTGGATAAGGAAATCTGAAGGGGTGTCGCTTAGCCTTGCATGCCAGTTCGATCAAGCGGCGCGCGCCTTGCAGGGCTGTTCGCCCCGCGTGCCGCAAGGAGACAGGCCGGTCATGATCTCACGTCTCATCGCGATCCTGGTGGTCGCCGCAGCCTTCAGCCCCGCCGCACGCGCCGACGACGCCCAGGATATCGAACGCCTCGCCGCCGCCATCGCCCAGGAGGCCGCCGTGCGCGCCCATGCTCTGGCGCGCGCACCCGCCGCACCGGCTTTCGCACCGCCGGCCGGGGATGCGCTGCTGGCCGACCTTAATGAATTCGCACTGCACGCGCTCGCCCTGTCCCGAGACATTGAAGAACGCGGCGGACCGCAGGACCTGCGCTGCATTTTCAGGGGCATGGGCCGCGACGTCGCCGCCCGGATCGAGGCGCTGGAGACCGCCCCGGACCGCGCCGCGCAGTCACGCGCCTATCGCGAGATCGAATACCTCGCCCGCCAGGCCCGGGACATCGCCGCAGACCCCGAGGCGCGCAGCGTGGACACGTCTTACCGGGTGTGCAGCGCCGACGCTCCCTCGCCGTCTGACGCAGACTAGCCGTACTTCACCGAACAGCCATAGGGCATGGTCGCGGCCGGATCGGGCGTCTCGCCCGCCGCCAGCGCATCCAGCGCCATCGTCACGTATGGGGTCGGGGCGGGATCGCCATCGCGCGGGCGGGGCTGGTCGTCGATGCCGCCGGCGTATTGCAGCACGCCGGCGCCGTCGATGACGTACATGTGCGGCGTGGTGCGCGCGTCATAGGCCCGGCCGATGGTTCCTTCCGGATCAAGAATGGTGTGGGCCACGGTCGCGCTGCGGTCCTCGTTGAGGCTCAGCGCGGTCGGCCCGTCCACATGACCCTGCTCGCCCGGCGCCGAGCTGATCACCTGGATCCAGACGATCCCGTCTTCAGCGGCGTCGGCCTGGAGGCCCTGCATGTTTCCGCCATAGTGGCGCTGGACGTAGGGGCAGCCGTGATTGGTCCATTCCAGCACGACTGTCTGCCCGGCGAAGTCGGACAGGGAGATGGTCTCGCCAGCTGCAGTGAGGCCGGTGAAGGCCGGAGCAGCCTCGCCCGGAACAGCATCGGCGCGCGCTTCGGCAGCGAAAGCGGCGAGCGTGAGAAGCGACGCCGCGCCCAGGCCGGCGGCGGTCGTCAGAGAACGTCGTGAAATCATGGTCAGCGACTCCAAAATCAAACCCTCCCTTCTACGGCCCGTTCCAGGGCCTGGATCACTATGGCGTTGGTCAGAAGCGGCGGCAGCACCGCCGGGGCGCCGCCATCGGCCGGGAACACCAGATACAGCGGCACGCCCGGCGCCCCGTGGCGGGCGAGCTCGGCGGCGATGGCGTCGTCATGATTGGTGAAGTCGGCCCGGAACAGCGCAACGTCGTGGGCGGCGAAGGCGTCCTTGACCGGACCGGAGGAGAGCGGTCCCAGCTTGTTGACCTGACAGGTCACGCACCAGGCCGCAGTGAAATCCACAAAGACCGGCCGGCCTTCAGCGCGGGCGGCGGCGACGGCTTCAGGGCTCCACTGCGCCCAGGCGCTTCCCGACGGCGACACCGTCTCGACGGTATCCAGCTGCGACGCCGCCGCCACGCTGCCGGCAGCCAGCACGATCCCGGTGACGCCGGCGATGCGCGCGACTGCGCCCTTCAGGCTGAACGCCCAGATCGCGAAACCGGCGGTCAGGAAGGCGACGAGCGACCAGATGACGCCGATCGCACCGACCTGGGCGACCAGCACCCAGACCAGCCAGATCGCTGTGGCGAACATGGGAAAGGCCAGGCCCTGGCGCAGGCGCACCATCCAGGGGCCGGGCTTGGGCAGAAACCCGAGCAGGCCGGGGGCGAGGCTGACCAGAACAAACGGTGCGGCCAGGCCCACGCCAAGGAAGGCGAACACCGTCAAAGACGCGGCCGCCGGCTGGGACAGGGCGAAGGCGAGCGCGCCGGTCATGAAGGGCGCCAAGCAGGGGGCGGCGACGAACACGGCCAGCACGCCGGTCAGAAAGGCCCCGCCCCGGCCGGTGTCGCGCACGCCGGAACCCACGGTCTGCAAGCTGGTTCCCACCTCGAACAGGCCCAGGAAATTCAGTCCGATCAGGAACATCAACAGGGCGAGCCCGGCCACCACCGCCGGGGTCTGAAGCTGGACGCCCCACAGATCGGGCAGGCCAGCGGTCCGCAGCACAAGCAAAAGCGCGCCGAGCGCCAGGAAGGTCCCGATCACGCCTGCGGCGAAGATCAACCCGAGCAGGCGCGCTTCGCCGCGCTCCGCGCCGCGCTTCTCCACCAGCGTGATCGCTTTCATGGAAAGCACCGGGAAGACGCACGGCATCAGGTTCAGGATCAGTCCGCCGATCAGCGCAAAGGCGGCGGCCTGAAGGAAGCTGAGGCTTTGCGGCGCCGCCGGGGCGCCCTGATCAATGGCGCCGCCGCCAGGGAGCGCGGCGCCGGGAGAAGAACTCAGCGCCGGAGCGGCGAGCGTGTTCACCCGTGCGCCGGTCTCGGCGGTGAGCTCGAGCGCCTCACGCGCCCAACCGCCACCCGCCCGGCGTTCAAAGGTCAGCACGAGGGTCATCGGCCCGGGAAGACCCGAGCGGGACAGGTAACCGCTCTTCAAGTCCACGCGCGCCTGACCCGCCTCGACAATCGAAGGCTGGGGCGCAGCGTGATCGATGATTCCGCTTTCAACCGGGAAGACTTCCAGATTGCGGATTCCATCCGGCCCTGCGGCCAGCGCATCGCCAGCGAGCGTCAGAACCAGGGCGTCATCGGTCTTTTCCACACCGGCCCCGAGCCGGTCGCCCCCCGGCTCGGGCGCCGCTGCGAATGCGGCATCGATCAAGGCTGCGCCTGCGGGATCCGTGACGCTTTCTCCCACATCAAGCGTGATCGACAGGTCCGCCTCTTCGGGGATGCAGATGTCCTCGCACACAAGCCAGGTCGCCCGGGCCGGAATGGTGACCGGGCCAGGCGCTGCGTTGTCGGGAACGGAAACACGCACTGGCAGGGTGACGGTGTCGGAATAGCCGTAATTGGTGAGCGGCCCCAGCGGATAGGCGGTCGGCGCAGGCCAGACCATCTCACCCGCGCGCCATCCCGCCGGAAGGCTCAGCTCCCACCGGGTCGGTTCGCCGCTATCGCCGGGATTGCGCCAATAGGTATGCCAACCCGGCCTGATCTCCTGATGCAGGGCGAGATGCACGGTTTCGCCGGGCGCCACCGCGCTCCGGTCGGACACCAGGGACGCCTCCACCATCGGTCCGTCCGTCTGGAACTGCGCAGCGGCCGGCGCGCCCAGGCCGGCAAGACCTAGAATGACGGCGATGGAAGCGCGAAACATCATTACAGGCTGTGTCTTTCTGCTGAGTGGCGTCGCGCATAGATATAACCGCTCGGCCCGATGCTGGGAAACCGGCCTGACGTGCTTGTGATCAGCGCGCGGGACGGCGCCCGCTCAAAACAAAGCGGCCGGCGGGATGGTCCCGGCCGGCCGCTTGAACTCAGGCGTTGTGAAAAATCGATCAGCCTTCCGGCGCCGGCGGAGGCGGAGGCGTCGCGCCGTTGGCGCCGCCGTTCTGGCGAACGACCGCGCGATTGATCAGCATCTCCCACTGCTGCAGCGACATCATGTGGGCGTAGATGCCCGCCAGGTAGGTGTTGTCGCGAAGCCCGGCGAGCGTGTCGGCCGAAAGATTGCGGAGCTTCTCCCCGGAAATCGCCCAGTAGCTCGCGACCGTCTGGGGATCGCCGACAGGCTGGCCCTGCTGGTCGCGCGGCTGGAAGGTCGCCTGCTGCTGGTCGAACAGATCCAGCTCCTTCATGCGACCCACAAAGTCCATCGTCGCCTTCACATCGGTCTCGAAACGGCGCACGAAGTCGATCGCCTGGTTGAGAAACTCGGTCGGCTGGCCGTCTTCGGTGAAGAACGGGCGTTCGGGCTGGTCGGAGAGCAGCTCGGACTCCACATCGACGCAGACCGTAAAGCGGTCCTGCTGATCCTTGTGAGACGCGGCCACGAACGGATAACGGCGCACAAAGGCGGGCAGATACGCGTAGCGCTCCATCTCATAGGTCGTGGTGTCGACGAACAGGTTATCGCCCTGGCGCAGGCCCATCGCCGCCACCGGAGTGCGCGTATCACCCAGGAAGATGATCGGGTAACGCCCGCTGCACGCTGCGAATTCGCCGACCGTGATCGGAACGAAATGGGTTTCAGCAAGGAATTTGAACGGGGTGTCGTTGTATTTCAGCCCCATGCCCTTGTGGGACTGAACGTTGATGGGCTCAGGCTTCTTGTAGAGCGGCAGAGCGCCTTCAATGGCGGGCTGGCTGGCAGGTGCGTCGGTCATCGGCGTATCCCCTCACGGACGGTTTGGGGCCTGTTAGCGCAAGGCTTGTGCCAGGGCAAGAAATGACGGCGCCTTATCCCGGTCGCGCCAGCGCGCAAAGAGCCGGCGCAGACGCTGCGCCGGCCCCAGCTTGAAGCGGATGAGGTCGGTCAGCTCTAATAGCGCCAGCCGATCCCCACGCCGAAGATGACCGGATTGATGTCCACGTCCGCTTCCACGACGGCGCCCAGATTGGTCGTGCCGTCGATGGTGACGTCGGTGTTGATCCAGACCTTCTTGACGTCGACATTCAGGAACCAGCGCTCGTTCAGGGCGTAGTCCACGCCCGCCTGCAGGGCGAGGCCGAAGCTCGGATCATAGTCGATAGAGTCCAGCACAGTGCCCGCCGGCAGGTTCTCGTTGAAGAACAGCGTGTAATTGACGCCCACGCCGACATAGGGACGCACCTGGGCGTCCGGGGCGAAGTGGTATTGCAGCGTCAGCGTCGGCGGCAGCAGGGTCACATCACCCAGATCCACATCGCCCAGCGCCGTTCCCACGGCCGTCACATCGTGCGGCGTGACGCCCAGAATGAGCTCGGCGGCGAGATTGTCGGTGAAGAAGTAGGAGATGTCGAATTCCGGCACGACCGAGGTGTTGATGTCCACGTCACCGCCGATCGTGGCGATGTCCGCGCTCTCATCGGGTTGCACCGTGATGGCGCGCAGGCGGAACTGCCAGTCCCCGGCCTCGGCGAAGGCGGCGGGTGCGGCGAAGCCGGTCAGGGCGACAGCCCCGGCGGCGGCGAGAAGCATGGTCTTCATGGGTGTTTCCCCTTTCCCACATTTGTATTGTGGTTTTACTGCGCCTGTCCGTGCGCGAAGGGGATATGGCAAGGCGCCGCGCGGCGGGGCGCCGCGCGGCGTCCCGCCGCAGACCTTCGTCGAAGTCCTCTAGAAGCCGGCCCGCACCGCCAGGCGCACATTGCGTCCAGGCAGCGGAACCAGGTCCTTCAGGAAGGAGGTGTGTGCGCGCGCCTCCTCGTCGGTGATGTTGCGCACGCCGGCGATCAGCGCGACGTCGCGCGAACCGGCGAAGGGGCGCCATTCCACGGACGCGTTCAGCAGCGTGTAGCCTTCGGTGGGCAGCTCGAACTGCGCGACATCATCCTGCTCGGCGACCAGGCGGGCTTCGCCGCGCGCCGAGATCGATCCGAAGTCCGCCTCCAGACCGATCAGGCTGGACAGGGGCGGAATGCGCGGCAGGTCGCCGCCGCCATCCACATCGCTCTGGACGTACTCAACCGAAGCATCCGTCGACCAGGCCGCGCCCAGAATCTCGCCGAGATCGAGACGGGCGGCCGCCTCAAAGCCGGTCAGGCTCGCATCGGCCTGGCGGTATTCGAACACATCCAGCTCGTCCTCCTCCTGACCGGTCGCGAACAGCCCGATGAAACCGTCATACTCGGAATGGAAGAAATTGGCCTCGCCGGACCAACGGCCGCCGGTCCAGCGCGCTGTGCCTTCGATCGACAGCGCGGTCTCCACACCCAGATCCAGATCGCCGACCTCGAAGGTCTCGGTCGCCAGGTGCGGACCGTTGGAAAACAGCTCGGTGTCGGTCGGCGCGCGCTCGGTGCGCGACACCGTGACCGCCAGGAAGGACTGCTCAACCGGGCGGAAAAACACCGACCCGGATGCGGAAACCGTGGTGAAGTCGCGCGACGCGTTCTGGCCGGTCAGATCGCGCGTCTCGAAGCGCGCGCCGGCTTCGACGCCCCAGCTCTGGAAGTCCCAGCGCTCGACTGCGAACAGGCCGAGGTCTGCGGTGTTGACCGGCGGAACGAACGCCTCTTCACCAAACGCCGCAAACTCCTGATCGAGGAATTGCAGGCCCCACGCGCCCTGGCGCGCGCCTTCGTGATCGTGGGCGAATTCGATACGGCCCTCGATGCCGTCGCGGGTGAAGGTGACGCCGACCTCGCCGTCACCCTCCAGCTCGGAGTGCTCGTAATCACCGTAGGCGAACGACCAGCGGACCCGATTGAAGAAGCCGTCGAAATTCAGTTCGCCGCGCAGATCGATACGGGTCTGCTCCATGACAAGAAGCGCTCCGCCTTCTTCCTCCTCATGATCATGATCTTCGTCGTGGTCATCATCGTGATCGTGGTCATCGTCGTGATCGTCTTCGCCGTGCCCGTGAGCATGGCTGTGGCCGGGCAGGCCATACTCGCCATCCGTGGACTTCACAGCGACGCCGACAAAGCCCCAGTCCTCGACCAGCGATACGGCGCCGGAGACCGTTTCGAAGGTGTAGAAAGAGTCCGAGACCGTGCCGAAATCTTCCTCTTCCTCCTCATGATCGTGATCGTCGTCATGATCATCATCGTCATCATGGTCATCGTCATGATCATGGTCGTCTTCCTCGGCCGCGCGATAGGCGGCGGACTCCGCAAAGCCGGGAATGTCGAAGTTCTCCGCCTCACGGCGCAGGGCTTCGAGCTGGAACACAAACGGTCCCGCCCCGAACGCCACGCGGCCGGCGGCCTGGGTTCCTTCGTCCACGCTGGTGGCGCCCAGATAGGCGAAGCCCTCGACCACGCCGTCCACGCGCTGCGTCGGGACCCGGCCGTCCAGAATATTCACCACCCCGCCGATGGCGTTGCCGCCGTATGCGATGGCCGCCGGTCCGCGCAGCACTTCCACGCCGCGCGCGCCCAGCACCTCGCCGGCCACCGCGTGGTCAGGACTGGCCGACGAGGCGTCCATGGCGGTCAGACCATTGATCAGCACCGCGACGCGATCCTCGCTGAGGCCCCGGATCACCGGACGCCCGGACGCCGGGCCGAAATAGCTGGAGCTCACCCCCGGCAGCGCGTCCAGCGTATCGGCGACATTGCCGTCGAGCAGCTCGACCAGGCGGTCCTCGGTCAGCACGGTCACCGAACCGACAACCTCGTTGGATTGCAGACGCAGGGGCGTTGACGTGACCGTGATCACATCCGCGTCGGCCGCTGTTTCCGCCCCCGTAGTTTCCGCACCGGCGGGCGCGACGCACAAGGCGGACACGGCGGCTGCAGTCATCAGGCGGGCGGACATGGGGGACCGACGGATCATTGGGCCAGCTCCGTGATGTTATAATGTTCGGTATTGCGTTACTCTATAACGATGCAGATTCGGAGGCGCAAGCCGCGAATCGGGCTCTGCTGCAGTCCGTCAGCGGCGCAGAGCCACACTCGCGCGACAGGCTCAAACCGATTAGATTGACGACATGACTGCTGTCCCCGCCCAGAAAACGCTGGAAGCCGCCGAACGGGTTTGCGCCCGGCGCGGCCTGTCGCTCACGCCGGTGCGCCGGCGCGTCCTGGAACTGCTCGTCGATGCTGGCGGGCCGGTGAAAGCCTATGATCTGCTCGCAGCCCTCAAACCCGGCGGACAGGCCCAGCCGCCCACGGTCTACCGGGCGCTGGATTTCCTGACCAAGGCCGGCCTCGCCCACAAGGTGGAGGCGCTGAACGCCTACACCGCCTGCCTGCATGGCGCTGAGGCGGGCGCAGCGGCGGAGCTGTTCATCTGCGAGGGCTGCGGCGCGATCCAGGAGCGTCACGTCCATCGTCATTGCCAGGATCTGCCGGAAGGCTTCCATGTCGACCGTTCGGTGATCGAGCATTACGGCCAGTGCGCCGCCTGCGCCGGCTCGGCTTGACGCGGAACAGCCCATCATACCGGTGACGAGTACGCCCGAAGCGGCTTAGTTTTGCATCTCTCTGACAATTGAATCTGGAGGTCAGCGCGATGGAAGTGCTCTGGCGCGGCAACGCCAATGCGTGGGAATGCGACGAGCTGGGCCATCTCAATGTGCGCTTTTACCTGGCCAAGGCGACCGAGGCGGTCGGGGCGCTGGCCCAGATGATCGCCATGCCCGGCGCGTTTCAGCCGCGCGCCACGGCGACGCTGCTCGCCCGCTCCATGACCATCCGCTTTCTGGCCGAGGTCCAGCCCGGCGCGCCGCTGGCGATCCGGGGCGGCGTGATCGACCATGACGAGACCGGCCTGACAGCCGCGCTGATCCTGGACCATTGCGCGCAGGAGCGCGCGGCGGCGGCGATCACCGTGCGCCTTGATCACTACGCCCCCGATTTCGCCCGCACCTTCCCCTGGTCAAGGCGCACCCGCGCGGCGCTGGACGGTCTGCGCGTCGACACGCCCGCCGAATGCATGCCGCGCAGCCTGTCGGACGGACCGCCGGAGCGGCAGGTCAGCCTCAAGCGCGCCGACGCTCTGGGCCTGGAAGCGGTTGGACGCGGGATGATCAATCCTTACGAGGTTGATGCGCTGGGCCATATGCGCGCCGAGTTCGCGTTCGGGAAGATCTCCAACTCCGTCGTGCATCTGGAATCCGGTTTTCCGGAGCAATGGGCGGCCTTTCGGGAGGGTCGGCCGCTCGAAGCGGCCAGCGCGGTGCTGGAGGCCCGGCTCAATTTTCACCGCTGGCCCAGGGCCGGAACCGGCTATGTGGTGCGAACCGGGCTGGCCAGGGTGACGGACAAGGTGCGCACGCTGGTGCACTGGGTCTGCGATCCGGCTGACGGCAAGGCGCTTTGGACCATGGAGGCTGTGGGCTGCCTGATGGATCTGAAGGCGCGCAAGCTCAAACCCGCCGATCCGGAGACGCTGGCCATGATGCAAGCGGCTGTGGTGGATGGTCTGAAAGCTTGAGCCTCAAAGCCCCTCTTCAGCGGCCTTCTCGGCCGCCCAGATGATCACGGTCAGACCGCCTTCGGTGTTTTCCGGCTCCAGCGCGGTGAGCTTCGTCAGCTTCAGCCCGGCGGCCTCCAGCCAGCCCGTCACGCGCGCCGCCGGGAAACCCAGATGCTTGTGGTGATGCTCGCGGCGCAAGGCCTCGTGGCGGTGTTCGTCGAAATCGACGATCAGCAACAGCCCGCCCGGCGCGAGCACACGCGCGCACTCGGTCAGCGCATCCTCGGGCTCGTCGAGATAGTGCAGCACCTGGTGCAGGGTCACCAGATCGGCCGCGCCGTCCTCCAGCGGCAGGGCCGAAGCATCGGCCTGACGCACGAACCGGCTGGCGAGTCCGGCCTCGGACAGCTTGGCGCGGGCGACGTGGAGCATCTCCCGCGACAGATCCACCCCCATGCCGTTCTCGCACTGCCCGCTGAACAGCTCCAGCATGCGGCCCGTCCCTGTGCCGACATCCACATGATTGTCGAACCGGCGCCCCGCCGCCGCGGACAGCAGCGCGCCCTCCACGGCGTCTTCGGAAAAGTGCATCGCGCGGATATGGGCCCATTGCTGGGCGGCCGCCTTGAAATAGAGCTCGGCGTTCTTTGAGCGCAGCTGTTTCAGCTCGGCCAGGCGCTGGCGGTCGCGCTGGACCTGGGGGTCTTCGGCGTCGGTGAATTCCTCGATGATGGAGGCCAGCCGCGAGACCGGACCGGTCCGCACCAGGCGGTAGAACACCCACCCGCCTTCGGGAAACCGTTCGCACAGGCCGGCGTCGGCCAGAAGCTTGAGGTGGCGGGATACGCGCGGCTGGCTTTGCCCCAGCACCTGCATGATCTCGCTCACCGTCATTTCGCCGTGGGCCAGAAGCGAAACCACGCGCAGGCGCGTGGGCTCTGCCAGAGCCTTGAGCATGGTGAGCAATTCCGACTGCATCGGCGGCCTTTCAAGCTGTCGCAGAAGGGGTAGCCGCACCCGCCCCAAATGTCACGCCGGGCCGCGCGCGCCGCCCCTATCGCAGGCCCAGCTCGCCGAGGACCGCCGGAATCTTTTTCTTCACCTTGAAGAACCCTTTATCGGAATGGGGATGGAAGGCCCGGTCCCAGTCACGGCGCAGTTCAACCAGCCGGACGCCCGCCGTCTCCAGCGCGCTGGCTTGGGCTGCGATCACGTCACGCAAGGGGCCGGCATGGGGGCGCTGGGTGATGATCTGGACGGCCCCGGCCGTTCGGGCGGTCTCGGCGAGATCCTCGGCAGTGATGAGACGGCGCGCCACGCCGAACGCTTCGCCCGCACGGTCCAGCCCATCCTCAAGGGCGCCGCGGGTGAACGCCTTCGCACGCACGCCGGCCTCAAGCGGGCTGCGCGCATCCAGGCTGTGGAGGCCTGCGACGGCGCGGATGTCGAGCCCCTGAAGCCCCCAGTCTTCAGCCAGCCCGTCTTCGTCATGAACCAGCACAAGCGCGGGGGCGTCCGGGTCCGGCCTGCCGCCCGGCGCCAGGGGCGCAGGCGCAGGATGGACGAGGTCCGGATCCAGCGGCGGCGCCTCGCGGGCCAGGTCGTAGCCCTGCATCTCGAAACGGCCATCGGTGTACTTGTTGATGTTCGAGGCGCGCGCCAGATAGGTCTTGCCCACTGTCTGCAGCCCGCACACCCACCGCCAGCCCAGCGTGTTGGAGGCCGGGTCGCCGTCCATCAGGTGACGCAGGAAAAAGTCCGCGCCCAGCCGCCAGGGCAGGTCCAGGGTATAGACCCAGATCGAGGCGAACCACATGCGCGCGTGGTTGTGCAGATAGCCGTGCTCGACCAGCTCACGCGTCCAGACATCGAAACAGGCGATGCCGGTCCGGCCTGAAGCCGCCGCTTCATAGCGGCTGCGCAGCTCCGCGTCCTTGTCCAGCCCTTCGAGATCCCGGCGCAGACCGGCCTGGTACTCCGCCCACACCGTCGGCCGCTGCTCCAGCCAGCCCTTCCAGTAGGTGCGCCAGCAGGCTTCCTGGATGAATTTCTCCGCCGCCTCCAGCCCATGGCGCGTCAAGGCGGCTTCGACGAGCTCCTGCTCGGTCACGAGCCGGTGACGCACATGGGGACTCAGGCCCGACACGTTGGACCGGTCGTCAGGGCCAAAGTCGAAATTGCGCTTTGTTGCATAGTGCCGGCCCATGGACGGCTGAAACGCCTTGAGCCGGTGCAGACCCGCCTTGCGGCTCGGGTCCGGCAGGGCTGGCGCGGTGTCGGGAAACAGCTCTTGAGTGCTCATGAAGCGCCAAGCTAGGGCGCGGGCGCAGACGAAAAAGCCTAGTCCTCGCCAACCCCGCCCAGCGTGAACAGCACGATCTCGAACTTCAGCGCTTCGGAGGGTCCCAGATCGGCGATCCGGGTTTCCTCACGCTCCCAGTAGACGCGAAGGTCCGTGCATTCATCCAGATACTGGAAGCCTGCGCGCACGCGGCGGTTTTCCTGGGCCTGGATGTCGCGAAGCTGGTCGTAGAACACATTGATCCGGTCCGTGATCGCCAGATCCAGGCCGATGCTCAGTTCTTCAAAGGCGCGCGGCGCCGCCGGATCGGCGACTTCGGTATAGGTCGCAGCCAGGCCCACCCGCCACATGTCCACCATGGCGTTCAGATCCAGACGGTTCAGCTCGCCGGTCACACTGTCGATCCGTGTGCGGGCGCTGAATTCAGCGAAGGTCACCCCGGCGCCGACTTCAGCCACCCAGTCGCTTTCGTCCTGCACCACGGCGGGACCGGCGGCGAGCTGATCATCGCCGTTCAGGCGGAAGCTGCGACCGACAAACGCGTCGAAACGGGCTTCATAAGGTCCGAAGCCCTCGATCAGGGCCTCAAGGCCGGCGTCGACCCGCACGCCGTCCTCCCAGATATCGTAGCCACCCGTCCGGTCTGGACGGAACAGCGTGCTGCGATCCAGATCAAAGGCGCGCGATTCAGCGGCGAGCGGGATGTCGTCATCGTCGACGCCTGTGGCCGCAACGGTCAGGACCCGCGGCCCGATAACCGTGTCGAACAGCTCCCCGGTGCGCAGGAATGGCAGGCTCAGATCGAGCCCCGCCGCGCCCAGCGCCCGGGTGAAGGTGGTTTCATCGATTGTCACGCCGAACGCGTCAGTCTCGTTGAAATGGTAGGCGTCGAACCGGCCGAGCGCGAAGGCCTCCGCGCGCACGCCTCCGGGCAGGATCGACGGCCGCGACCAGTCCGCGCTCAGGCTCGCGCGCGCATAGTCGTCGCCGTCCTGCCGGGTCAGGTTCACCGCGTTCACGCCGATGTCCAGATCGCCAAGCCCGCGCGGAATGGGGATGTCGCCGGAGAAGCGCAGAAGCGGCGCGACCAGCGGCTGGGTGTCGTTATTCACATTTTCATCCAGGCGGGCGAAGCCGACCGTGGACAGGTCCACGTAATAGTTCTCCCGGCGTCCCGCGACGTAGAGCTGGGAGATCAGCGTACGCTGGTCGAACTCGAACAGCGCGCTGGTTTCCTCCGGCTGCTCGGAATAGTCGTAGCGGCGCAGGTAAAGCGGGTCATAGGCGGCCTGGACGCCGAAGCCCCAGCTCCAGCCCGGCGCGATCTGGAACCGGCCGTCGGCGAACACATGGCCGCGGAACTCCTCGTCTCCAACCCAGTCGGCGTCATCAATCGCATCGTTCGGAGTCGGATCGCGGAATTCCTGCTCGTAGGTGAAGCTCGCCTCCACATTGACCTGGCCGGAATAGAAGCGGCGCACCCACTCCAGCTCCACTAGCGGATTGGCGCCGGTCATAAGCCGAGGCGCGACCACCAGGTCCTGATAGGGGCTGATCGCCCAGAAATACGGCTGCTGATAGGACAGGCCGAGCCGGTTCGAGACATCCACCGAGGGCAGAAGGAAACCTGATTTGCGGTTCGCCGCCGGATCTGCGTGGGCGAAGTAAGGCGTGTACAGAACCGGGACGCCGGCCACTTCAAGGGTCATGTCCCGGTACCGGATCATGTCCTCTTCGGTGTCCCGGACGACCTCGCGCGCGCGCAGACGCCAGGTCGGCTCACGCTCGCCGTCCTCGCATAAATCGCAGGCGGTATAATAGGCGTCGCGCAGTTCAATGCGTCCGCCCGGCCGGCGCAGCGCCGCGGCGGCGGCGGCCTTCCCGTTATTTTCAAGCAGAGTGGCGAAGCCGTACGCGACGCCCTCTTCCAGGGATTCGTCCAGAACCAGCTCATCGGCCGTCTGGGCCGGCGCTGAGCCTTCGTAGACCTCCACCGAGCCGCGCGCCGTGATACGGCCCGCCGCGCGATCATAAATCAGTTCATCAGCAAGAATGATGCGGTCGCCGGAGACCAGCCGCACGGAACCCAGAGCCGTATAGACCCCGGCCTCGCCATCCTCCAGAAGCGTATCGGCCTCCAGATAGACCGGATCGGCGTTCGCAGCGCCTTGCGAGGAGGGCGCGTCCTGCGCCCAAACCGGGGCGCCGGCGAGAGGCGCCGCCAGCGCGGCGCTCAGAAGCAAGCTGGCGATGCGCACTGTGAACTTTCTCCGCCACCGATTCCTGTTCCTGAACGGGTGTATCGGATCGGGACGCAGGCGTCCATCAAGCGCGCGCCGCGCCGGTGCTGCACAGTCGTAACCTGCAACACCGGCGCAACATCGCCTTCGGTCTAGAAACCGAAGTTCAGGGTCACCATGAAGCGCTGATAGTCGAAATCATCGCGGTCGATATCGACATCATAGCGGCCGCTGAGCATGACGCCTTCGGTCAGCTCATAACCCGCCCCGACGCGCAGCGCGTAGTAGCTGTCGTCGAATGGGGCCCCTGTAATGGCGAACGGCGCGTTCGGCGCCGACAGCAGGGCCGCGACCGCCGTTGAAGCCTCATCACCGTCAAGATAGTTCTCCCAGGTGAGCTCACCGGACAGGACAAGCTTGTCGCCGATGGATTTCCAGGCCGTGAAGCCCAGGCTGGACACGGTCTCGGTGAGGTCGCGACCCTCCACGGCCACGGCGAATACGCCTCCGCCGGTTTCCTGATAGCTGTCGATGTCGAGCGTTGCGGTGCGGACACGCAGCACCGGCCCGAATTCGCCGCTCGCGCCGAGTGCGAAATTCGCGCCCACTTCCGCGCCGGCGAGCAGCTGCGTCGCCTCCGTATCGCCGCCCGCGATCGCCACGCCCGTGCCGTTGAACACCGGGCGCTCGCTCTCGAACGAATGCTGCAGGAAGCCGATATTGGCCGAGCCGTAGAAGGTCCGGTTTGCAGCGGAGAGATACGCGCCGAAGCCCATCGCGTCGCCATCGAAGCTGCGATCATTCTCGCCCGCTTCCATCCACGATCCGATCACCGCCGCGCCTGCGGAGACATGGCGATTGATCTGCGTCTCAAGGCCGGCCGCCACCGAGGCCGTCTCGACCTCGCCGGCGACATTGCTGAGACCGTTTTCGGCGAAGGCGATGTCGCCGGACAGGAACGCGGTCATGTTGTCCGGCAGGATCCGGTCGCGGCTCGCCGGCGCCGGCATGGGAGCGTTCTGCGCCGCACTGGCCAGAAGTACAGGGCTGTCGCTGGAGCGCATGCGCAGGCCGGTCACGTCGAAGCCGCCGCGCGCCGCACGCGCCGTGCGCGGACGCTGGGACAGGATGGCGTTGAAGGAGCGTGCGGCGGTGAAGCCGAGCTGGTCGAACACGAAGGTCTCGTTCGGAGCCGTGGAGGCCAGGGCCGCTTCGAGCTGAGCCGCGGAGCTGAGCGCATCGAGAGAGGCGACCATCGCACCCAGATCGCCTGACGGCAGCGCGTCCGGCGAGGTCGCCGCGTCCAAGGCGCCGGCGACCGCCAGAACGTTGCCGTGAGACCCGGCCAGGACATTCGCATAGTCATCGGCGACCGCCGTCAGCGTGACAGCGTTTGCGCCGTAGGCGACGTCGAACGACATTACGGCGGAGAACTGCGTCATCTCGTTGGCGAAGGTTCCGGTCAGACCGCCCAGGGCTTGCAGCACCGTATACTGAGAGCCGCGGGGAACAGCCGCCGGATCCGCCACAGCCGTCAACAGCGTGCCGTCGATGGCCGCAGCGCCAAGGATGTTGAGAAGATCGTTCGATGTGGCCGTGCCGGCGTTGTCGAAGATATCGATGCGCAGCACGCCCTGGCCCTGCTGGACGTAATCGCCGAGGATCGTAAGCTCACCCAGCGTGTTCGCCTCGCCGGTGAAGTCAGGATCGACGATGCCGCCGCGGTTCAGGAACAGGTCGGTGACGATCAGACCGGAGCCCGTGACGATGCCCATGTCGTTGATCAGCAGCGGCGTATCGAGATAGCCCCGCTCTCCCACACGCAGCGTGCCGACCATGACGTTCACGCCGATCAGCGAGAACAGCCCGCCGCCATCGATGATGTCCAGCGTGGCGCCGCCGTGAAGCAGGCTGACCTGATCCACGACGATATCCAGAAGCGCACCGTCGCCGGTGAGCGTCGTCGTGCCTTGTTGGGTAAAGCTGACATCGAAGTACTGGGCCGGATTTTCGAACGCGGTTCCCGGCGTCCCATCGGTGTTGTTCGGAACAAAGCCGGTCGAGCCCGGACCCTGAAGGACAGAGGATTGCGGCAGGTTGTTCCCGAAATTCGGCGCATCCTCCGGCGTGGCGCCGGTCAGCGAGCCGGTGAATTCCCGGCCCGCCTCCGTCGTGTCCGCCTCGCCTTCACCGTCCTCAGCCTCTGCGCCCTCACGGCCGACGGCTCCGGTCGAAAGGCCTGCGAGAACATCGGCGCTGATCGTGCCGATCTGGACCCCGCCCGGTTCACCTTGCGCGCCGGCCAGAGATCCCGTGAAGGCCTCTGATGACGCCGAGGCGGGAGCCCCGGCCGACCGCGGAGGAAGGAAGGGTGAATCGTCCGTGGGATAGCCGGAAATGTCATTGCCCAGGATCGAGCCGAGATTGTTGTCGGAGGAATAGACGCCCTCTTCCGGCCCCTCCGGCAGGCCGTTCACGATCTGCCCGGTCCCGTCGATGATGTAGAAATTCGGATCAAGGTCCTGGGTCCAGTGATCGGGATCAGTCCAAAGCCCGTCGCCAGCGTTGGCGGACACGTATTTGTACGGCGAGTTCGCGCTGATGAACTCGTAGAACGGAAAGAGCGGGTTATAGAAGCTGATGTCGCTATACTGGTTGCCGATCCCGAAGAAGTCGAAGCCGCCCGAAAGGACGCCCAGGATCAGCGGGAAGTCGGCGAGCTGATCGGCGATCAGAGCCGAGCCTGAGTCGCCCGGCGCCGTACCGGCTTCACGCTCCAGCGCATCGCCGTCGAACCAGTCGATGGCCCGCACGCCATCAAGGCTGGTACAGGAGACGCCGGTCGGATTGAAAGTGCAGTCATCCTGCTGATCGGGGGTCCGGTTCGGATTGTCGAAATCGATCATGTAGAAGTCTTGGGTCTCGAACCCGAAATTCGCTGTCGGCGCGAAAGCCGGGAAGACCGTGTCCGCCAGATCCGCCGGCGACCCAAGAATGCCGAGCTGGTTCTCACCGATCAGGCGGCGGAAACCCGAACCCAGCTCGCCCTGGTCGCCTGTGCCGAACGTGCCGTAGCCGCCCACGATCACGTGGGTCAGCTCCTGCAGCGGCGAGAACAGCATACCGATGGTCGGCACGTCGGTGACCGGCTCGTTGATGGCGATCATGGCGACGTCCGCCCAGGGGAAGGGTAGCCCGCCATTATCCAGGTTGGCGCTGGGATGAATGATGACGTCCGTCGACAGGGCGACGCCGCCCTGGCTGTAGCCGACGCCCGCGCCGATATAGTTGAACAGTGGCGTTGACGTGTCAGGCCCAAAGCCGATGAGCATGGTCTGAGCGGCTTGGCCGGGCAGACCGTAGGCTTCGGACGAGCTTGAGTTCAGGCAGTGCGCTGCTGTCAGGATGGTGCGCGGATTGATCAGCGACCCGGTGCAGTTGAAGAAAATCCCGCCGGTCGTGTTGTTCTGACGGAAGATCTGGACCGTTGAGCCCCATACATTGTTGACGTCGAAGCTGTTGTCCAAGGCTTCGCCCGGCGTTGTCGCGCCGCCCACGTCGTCGCGCACGAGAATGCGCCGGGTCATGGCCCCGTCGGGACTGGCGACGAACACCGCCTCGCCCTCGGTGCTGCGCACGGCCGCGCGCTCCTGGTCAGCATAAGCGATGCCGGTGGTCAGAGCGGTCAGCGCCGCGCCGGCGAAAAGAATTGTGCGTTTGGATGTCATACCGTGGTCCCCTGGTGAGCCAGCGCGGTTCCGCCGCGCATTCATCTGACTGCGACCATAATTGCGGGAACACTGGCCCGGTCAAGATCAACCGAGCCGGGAACGGCCGCTCATCCATGGCCGCAGGGCGCCTATAACCTCTTGGCGATAGCAACGGCCTGCGCCAGGTGCACTGGCCGCGTCGTCGTCGTGAGCACACAGTCGACCCAGCCTCGGCCGCATGCCGCCGTCAGACCTTCGAGGGCGCCTGTTCTGCCGCGGCCCGGCGGGCCGGAGCGCAGGCTTCGAGCGAGCTTGTAAAGGTCGGCAGCCGACCGGGGCGGCGAGCGGCGCGCAGGCGAATCGCCCGCCGTCTCGATGGCGAAAACCTTCAGCCCTCGCCGGGAGGCCGTTCGCAGGCGCGCAGCTTCGTCAGAATCGATAAAGGGGTGAACCGGCGCCATGACGGCGGCGAAGCGGCCGGACGCGAGCGCTGCGTCCAGCTCGCCGCCCCGTCCCGCGACGCCGAGCACGCCGAACGCGCCGGCCCGGTGCAGGTCGTCGAGGCGGCCGAAGAGGTCCGGAGTCAATTCAGCCGGATCAGGACCGTGCAGGAAGAGCGTGTCGACCCCGTCAACGCCGAGCCGGGTGAGGCTGGCGCGCACGCTCGCCTCTATTGCGTCCGGCGAGAAGTCCCTGCGCCGGCCAACCAGCCCGTGGCTGGTGAGGCCCGCCTTGGTCATTACGTGAAGACGGTCTCGGTCCAGACGCTTCAGGGCTGAACCGAGGCGCCGTTCCGCCTCGCCATTTCCATAGGCGGGCGCGGTGTCGAACACCGTGATCCCCTGGGACGCGGCCTGCTCGATCAGGGCGATCGTATCCGTCCGGCGCACCAGCGGCGTGCCGTGCGCGCCGGACACGCCGAACCCCAGCCGGGACACGGGCCGCTGCGGCTGGCTCACGTCTGCGAGGTCTCCCGCCGGGTCAGCCAGCGCACCAGAGGCGCGGGCGAAAGCTTCATCAGGATCATCGCCCGGCGCATGGCCGCACCGGTCAGGACGAAGCGCTTCTTCCGGTCCAGACCCTTCAGGATGTCGCGCGCGACCTCGTCGGCGGTGGTGGCGGTGAAGCTGGTGAAGGTGCGAACCCGGTCCATGGCCGCGCGGGTCTTGAAGGGCGTGTCCGCAACGGCGGACGGGCAGACCGTCATTACGCGCACGGGCGAGCCGGCCTCAATCAGCTCATCGGTCAGAGCCTCGGAATAATGCTTCACGAACGCCTTGGTGGCGGCATAGACGGCCAGGTTCGGCGCCGGGGTGAAAGCGGAGTTGGAGGCGACGTTGACGATGGTCCCGCCCCCGCCCTCTTCCATGGGCTTGAGGAAAGCGCGGGTCATGGCGTGCAGCGCGGCGGCGTTGACGGCGATCATCTTCGCCTCCGCCTCGGCCGGCAGCTCCGCGCTGGGGCCATAGACGCCGAACCCCGCGTTGTTGACCAGCAGCTGGATCGCGCCATGACCGTTGGCCCACTGAAGAATCCGGTCCACGGCGCCGACCTGGGACACGTCAAGCGCCAGGGTCTCCACTTCAGCGTTGGGCTGATCATCGCGGATGCTCGCCGCGGACGCCGCCAGCTCGGCCTCATCCAGGCTGACCCAAAGCAGCCGCCAGCCGCGCTGGGCGAGGCGCCGGGACAGGGCCAGGCCGATCCCGCTCGAACCGCCGGTAATGAGGGCCGTGCGCCTCATTCGATCGGCTCGGGGACGGGATAGGCGTCGATGCCGTCGCGCTCCAGACCGGCGGTCCAGATACGCCCCTCGAACGGCGTCGCCGTCGTGATCCCGAACGGCGCATCGTCAGGACCGTAAAGCGCGGCGGCCGGCTTTCCATCGGTGGTCAGCGCCAGCGCCATGACCGGGCGCGGCGGTAAAGGCGGCAGACCCGCCAGCTGGATCCAGCGCCAGGCCAGACGCTTCACGAAGGGGCGCGGATGCAGCGCCTCGATCTCCGCCGAGCGCCGGGACGGAAGCGCCACCCAGATGAGGCCGGTTTCGGCGTCGAACTCCAGATTGTCGGGATAGCCGGGCAGGCCGTCGATCAGCAGCTCGACCCTTTCGGTGTTCGGATCCAGCACCCAGACCCGGCCGGCCCAGGTCTCGTTCAGATAGACCAGCCCGGTCTCAGGGTCGTGGTCCACCCCGTTGATGAAGGCGAAACCGTCAGCCAGGCGCGCATATTCGCCCGGCGCGAAGACGCGGTAGACGACGCCGGTCTGATCGCCCTCAAGAAATGACGTCATGTACTCGCCATAGCCATGGCGGCGGGACGCGTCGGTGAGGATGATGGTTTCATCCTCAAGAACCGTCAGGTCATCGGTGAAGACCAGTGGCCCGCCCTCGCTCTCATCGGCCATCCAGGTTTCGAACGTCCCGTCCTCGGCCAGGCGCAACAGCCCCTTCAGGGCGTCGGCCACGAAGAGCGACCCGTCCGGCGCGAAGGCCAGCCCCAGAGGTCTGCCGCCGGTGTTCGCATGCTCGACCCAGACGCCCGGCCCCTCACGCACCATGATGCGCCCATCGGCCAGGCTGGCGTACAACCGCCCGTCCGGACCGGGTTCCAGATCCTCGGGACCGTGCAGGTCGGAGGCCTCACGGATCTCCGGCTGGACCGGGGCGGCGAACAGGGCGTCGATCTCGGGATCAGGCGGCGGCGGATCAAACCGGTAAGCGGTCAGAGCACCCGGCCCATAGGCCGCCAGGACGACGATCAGCAGAAGCGTCGTCAGAATGATCGATATCCAGCGCAGCATGGGCGGCTCCCCCTTTACATCCGGTAAGATTGAGGGAGGGGCTCGGCGGGGGCAAGGGCGGGGATTGGCGCTGCAGCTGCCTGGAGGTCCCCTAAGCCCATTTCGCCCCGCCCGCCTCGATCTTCGCGGCTTCGAAGGGAACCACATGGCGGATGTGCGCCTTGCGGGTGTCCCAGTCATTGAGGATCGCCGCGGCATGGAGCGAACCGGTGGCGGCGTAGTGCGCTTCGATGAGATCGCGGCAGCGCGTCTCGGCCTCGCCGGCCAGTTCGGTCAGGAAGACGCTGTCAGGGTTAAGGCGCGGCTCCAGCCGGTCATCCTCGTCCAGCACGAAGGCCTCGCCCCCGGTCATGCCGGCGGCGAAATTATCGCCGACCTTGCCCAGGATCACGGCGATCCCGCCGGTCATGTATTCGCAGCCATTGGCTCCACACCCTTCCACGACGACCTGGGCACCGGAGTTGCGCACGGCGAAGCGCTGGCCCGCGCCGCCGGCCGCGAACAGGCGCCCTGACGTGGCGCCATAAAGCACCGTGTTGCCGATGATCACGTCGCCCGGCTTGTGGTCCTTCGCCCCGCCGAACGGCCTGATCGCGATGGTCGCGCCGGACAGGCCCTTGCCCACATAGTCGTTGGCATCGCCTTCCAGCTCGATCCTGAGACCATGGGCGGAGAACGCCCCGAGGCTCTGCCCCGCCGAGCCGCGCAGACGAAGCGTCAGCTGGCCTTCCTCCAGCCCGTCCGGACCGAACTTGCGCACGATGGCCGAGCTGGTGCGCGCGCCGACCGCGCGATCGGTGTTCTTCACGTCATAAACCAGCTGCATCTTTTCCCGGCGCGAGAAGACGGGCGCAGCATCTTTCAGGATCTGTTCGTCCAGGCTCGGCGCGACGGCGTTGATCTGCTTGCGGGTCGAGCGCGGCGGGCGGGCCTGGGGATCGACCCGGACCAGAAGCGGGTTGAGGTCGAGATCATCAAGATGGTCCGAACCCCGGCTGACCTGATCCAGCAGGTCGGCCCGGCCGATCACATCCTCCAGGCTCTGCGCACCCAGGCTCGCCAGAATTTCGCGCGCATCGCGGGCGATGAACGTCATCAGATTGACCACGTGGTCGGCCAGCCCCTCGAAGCGCTTCCTCAGCTCGTCATCCTGCGTGCACACGCCCACCGGACAGGTGTTGGAATGACACTGGCGCACCATCAGGCAGCCCAGCGCGATGAGGCTGGTCGTGCCCACGCCGAACTCCTCCGCGCCGAGCATGGCCGCAATGACGATGTCGCGCCCGGTGCGGATGCCGCCGTCGGCGCGCAGCGTGACCCGCTCGCGCAGACCGTTCAGGGACAGGACCTGGTGGGCTTCCGACAGGCCAAGCTCCAGCGGCGCGCCGGCGAACTTGATGGAGGTCTGAGGGCTCGCGCCTGTCCCGCCCACATTGCCGGAGATCAGGATGACGTCGGCATGGGCCTTGGCGACGCCGGCGGCCACGGCGCCCACTCCGGCGGCGGAGACAAGCTTCACGCACACCCGGGCGTCGGGATTGATCTGTTTGAGATCATAGATGAGCTGGGCCAGATCCTCGATGGAGTAGATGTCGTGGTGCGGCGGAGGTGAGATCAGCGTCGTGCCGGGGGTGGCGTGGCGCATCTTCGCGATGAACTCCGTCACCTTGAAGCCGGGCAGCTGGCCGCCCTCGCCGGGCTTGGCGCCCTGGGCCACCTTGATCTCGATCTCGCGGCACTGATTGAGGTACTCCGCCGTCACGCCGAACCGGCCCGAGGCCACCTGCTTGACCGCCGAGTTCATGTTGTCGCCGTTGGGCATGGGCGTGTAGCGCGCCCGGTCCTCACCGCCTTCACCGGACACCGACTTGGCGCCGATCCGGTTCATGGCGACGTTCAGGGCGCCGTGGGCTTCCGGGCTGAGCGCTCCGAGGCTCATGCCCGGCGTCACGAAGCGCTGGCGGATTTCGTTCACGCTTTCGACCTGGGAGACGTCGATCTTCGGGCCCAGCGGGCGAGGCTCCAGGAGATCGCGCAGCTGGATCGGATCGGAATCCCGGCGAGTCTGCAAACGCACATACTCGCGGAAGGACTCGTAATCCTCCTCGCGCACCGCCTTCTGCAGCGCATTGACGGATTTGGCCTCCACCGCATGGGCTTCGCCCGACGCCCTCTGGCGGTAGAATCCGCCGATGGGCAGGCGCACAGCGTCCTGATCCTTCCAGGCGAAGCGATGGAGTTCAGCCAGCTTCTGCTCCAGGCCGGACAGGCCGATGCCGGAGATGCGGCTGGTCACCCCGCCCAGATACTCGCTCGCCAGCGCCCGGGACAGGCCGAGCACTTCAAAATTGCACCCGCCGCGATAGGAGCTGACCACCGAGATGCCCATCTTGGACATGATTTTCAGAAGGCCGGCGTCGAAGGCGGCCTTCATGTTGAACGCCTTCTCCTCAAGGCTCATGGCCTTCAGGCCGCGCTGGGTGCGCGCCCCCACCGTTTCAAAGGCCATGTATGGATTCACGGTCGTCGCGCCGAGCCCGATCAGCACCGCCAGGCCATGGGCGTCGGACACGTCGGCGGCCCGGACATTGAGCGAGCAATAGGTGCGCAAGCCCACCCGGGTGAGGTGCGTGTGCACCGCCCCGACGGCGAGCGCCATGGGGGCCGCCATGGCGTGCGGGCCCTGATCCTCATCGGTGAGCACCAGGTGCTCGGCCCCGCCGCGCACGGCCTGTTCAGCCTCGTCGCGCAAGCGGTCAAGCGCGGCCAGCAGCGCTCCGCCGGTCCCCGTGGCGTCCTCAGCGGGAAAAGTCGAGGCGATGCGCGCCGTCTTTTCCCCAAGCAGGGCGCGCAGACGGTGATACATGCCGTTGGACAGGACCGGGCTTTCCAGAACGAACACGTTCGTCTGGGTTTCTTCCTCGGCCAGGATATTGCCCAGGTTCTTGAACCGGGTCTTCAGACCCATGACCCGTCCCTCGCGCAGGGGGTCGATGGGCGGGTTGGTGACCTGGGAGAAGTTCTGCCGGAAGTAATGGCTGAGCGGCCGGTAACGGTTGGACAGCACCGCCAGCGGGCTGTCATCGCCCATGGAACCGATAGCTTCCTTGCCGGATTCCGCCATGGGCGCGAGGATGATCTCGATCTCCTCCAGGGTCAGACCTGCAGCGGCCTGGCGGCGCAGGCGCGAGGCGTCGTCGTAGATGAGATCTTCGGGGCCTGGACCGATCTCGGTCTCGATATCCTTCACATTCTCCAGCCAGCGCTCATAGGGGTGCTTGCCGGCCAGCCAGTTCAGGATCCTCTTTTCATCCTTGAACCCGTCCTCGCCGCCGGATTCCAGATCCACGGCGATCATGCGGCCCGGCGTCACCGCGCCGCGCTCGATCACGCGTTCCGGCTCGATTTCGGCCATGCCGGTCTCGGAGCCCACGGCGATCAGCCCGTCATCGGACCGGCTCCAGCGCAGGGGACGCAGCCCGTTGCGGTCCAGACCCGCGATAGCCCAGCGCCCGTCGCAGGCCACGACCGCCGCCGGCCCGTCCCAGGGCTCCATGACCGCGTTGCAGTACTCGTAAAGGCCGCGCCAGGAATCCGGCATCAGCTCGGAGCGCTTCGACCAGGCCTCCGGGATCAGCAGCGTCTTGGCCATGGGGGCCGAACGGCCCGCGCGCACCAGAATCTCGAACACTTCGTCCAAAGCTGCAGAATCCGACGCGCCGGGGCTGATCACCGGCTTCACGTCCGCTTCGGCGTCGGCGAAGGCCTTGTGGGCCATGAGGATTTCATGGCTCTTCATCCAGTTGCGGTTGCCCTTCAGCGTGTTGATCTCGCCGTTATGGGCGAGCATGCGGAAGGGCTGGGCGAGCTTCCATTCCGGGAAGGTGTTCGTCGAATAGCGCTGGTGGAAGATCGCGAACGGCGAGGTGAAGTCCGGATCGGTGAGGTCGGGATAGAACTGGTCGATGGCTTCGGCCAGGAACATGCCCTTGTAGATCACGTCGCGGGCCGACAGCGAGGCGATGTAGAAGCCCGGCAGCGCGTCGCCGCGCGCCTGCTTTTCGATGCGCCGGCGCACAATATACAGAACGCGCTCCAGGGCGTCGGCGTCGCGGCGCTGGGGATCGGCCAGCAGGATCTGCTCGATGGCCGGACGTGTGGCGGCCGCCTTGTCGCCCAGGCAGGATGGATCGATGGGCACCTGGCGCCAGCCGAACAGGGTCAGACCGGCGCGCAGGATTTCCGTCTCCACGATGGCGCGCCCGCGCTCCTGGGCGGCGAAGTCGGTGCGCGGCAGGAACACCATGCCGACCCCGATGCGCGTATCCTCGCCCACATGGTGGCCGGTCCGCGCCACGAGCGTGCGGAAAAACCCTTGCGGAATGCCGGTGCGCAGCCCGGCCCCGTCGCCGGTCTTGCCGTCCGCGTCGACCGCGCCGCGATGCCAGACCGCCTTCAGCGCCTTGATGGCGAGTTCCACGGTCTCCCGGCGCTCCCGGCCATGCACGTCGGCGACCAGGCCGACGCCGCACGCGTCGCGGTCTGAATCCGCTTCGATGGAACCGGCCTGGATCAGGCGGTTGCGTTCGGTTTGATAATCAAAGCTCATTCAGCCGGCTCCAGGGCGGGGGCTTGGGTTTCGGCCTTGGCCATGAGGTCGGCGTGGATGGTCTGCGCCGCGTCCTGGCCGTCCTTGACCGCCCAGACCACCAGCGAGGCGCCGCGCACCGCATCGCCGCCGGCATAGACGCCGGGGATGGAGGTGCGGCACGCAAGGGTCACGCGCACCGTGCCGCGCTTCGTCATTTCAAGATCCTTGGCGCCCAGAGACTCCGGGAAGGCTTCGGGTTCAAATCCCAGGGCCGCGACGACCATGTCGGCGGAAAAGTCCGCTTCCTGACCCGGCGCCGGAACCGGACGGCGCCGGCCTGTCGCGTCGGGCGCGCCCAGCGTCATGCGCTGGACCTTCACGCCCGTGGCCGTGTCCGCATCGCCCAGAATCGCGGCCGGAGCGGACAGCCACTCGAAGGTCACGCCTTCTTCTTCGGCGTGGATCATCTCACGCGCGGAACCGGGCATGTTCTCCCGGTCGCGGCGATAGAGGCAGGCCACGGTCTCGGCGCCCTGCCGGATCGCGGTGCGCACGCAGTCCATGGCCGTGTCGCCGCCGCCGATCACCACGACCCGCTTGCCTTCGGCGTTGAGGCGATTGTTGTCCTCAATCACCTCGCCGAAGCCGCGACGGTTCGAGGCGGTGAGATAGTCCAGCGCCGGGATCAGCCCGCGCCCGCCCCCGCCCGGACAGGTCAGGGCTCTGGCCGCATAGGCGCCGGCGGCGATATAGACCGCGTCATGGCGCGCACGCAGCTCTTCCAGGGAGGCGTCCTTGCCCACCTCGAAATTCAGCTTGAAGACCACCCCGCCTTCTTCCAGGCGCCTGGTGCGGCGCTCGACGACCGCCTTGTCCAGCTTGAAGTTCGGAATGCCGTAGACCAGCAACCCGCCTGCGCGGTCATACCGGTCATAGATCGTCACTGTGTGCCCCTGCTCGCGCAGGCGCTCGGCGCAGGACAGACCCGCCGGACCCGCCCCGATCACGCCGATGGAAAAACCGGTGTCGGCTCTGGGGCTGATCGGCTTGACCCAGCCGTTCTCCCACGCGGTCTCGGTGATGTAGCTCTCCACCGAACCGATGGTGACCGAGCCGTGGCCGGACTTCTCGATGACGCAGGCGCCCTCGCACAACCGGTCCTGGGGGCAGATGCGTCCGCACACTTCCGGCAGGGTCGAGGTCGCAGCGGAACGCTCATAGGCTTCCTCCATGCGCCCTTCTGCGGCCAGCATCAGCCAGTCAGGGATGTCGTTGGTCAGCGGGCAGCCGGCCTGGCAGAACGGCACGCCGCACTGGGAGCACCGCTCGGCCTGCTCGGCGCCGCGCTCTGGATCGAACGGCGCGTAGATCTCCTCGAAATCGCGCTTGCGTTCGTCCGGCGCACGCTTGTCGGGATAGCGCTGGTCGACATGGGTGAATTTCAGCACCGCGCGTCTCCTCCTGCGTCGGTCCGCCGGCCGGTCGGCTGGTGTAAAATGTCCGGACTTTATTATTGCATTGCAGCATGAAGGCCGGGGGCCGCGCAAGATCGCGCTTGGCGCAGGCCGGCTGGACTGCGTTTGGCGGATACGAAACATGGACCGGCCCGGTGCGCTGTCCAGTCGCAGAGCCTGTCGCGTTTCGTAGTTGACAATCATTCGCAGGGCGCGCTCTATGCACTTGCGAATGATTTGCGGGTACGCCCGCGCTCCAGCCTGAAACGCGCCGCCATGTATGTTTGCCTGTGCAACGCCCTGAAATGCCGCGACGTGAAGGCCGCCGCCGCCTCCGGCGCGCGCGACGTACCCAGCGTGTTCAAGGCCTGCGGCGCCAAGCCGAAATGCGGCCGCTGCTTTGAAGAAGCCGCCCGCTTCCTGACGCCGGAGCCGGCCCAGGCCGAACCTGTCGCCGGTTGACGCGAACGCGACTGATTTTCAGAAGCGAAGAAAATTCAAGGCGATGGCTTGGCTGTCCGGGACGCTCGCGTATCTTCCTCACCCAGTATGGACGAGTCGAAAGGGCGTACAGCCATGAAGGGTGATCCCAAGGTCATCGAGCACCTCAACACCGCGCTGAAGCTGGAGCTGACCACCGTCAACCAGTACTTCCTGCACGCGCGCATGTTCCGCGACTGGGGCTTCACCAAGATCGCGAAGGTGGAATACGAGGAATCCATCGACGAGATGAAGCACGCCGACGCCCTGATCGAGCGCATCCTGTTCCTGGAAGGCCTGCCCAACGTCCAGGATCTGGGCAAGGTGCTGATCGGGGAGAACGTCAAGGAATGCCTGGAATGCGACCTGGAGGCCGAGCGCCGGGCGCACCCGGTCTACAAGGACGCCATCGCCTATTGTGAAAGCGTGGGCGACTATGTCTCCCGCCAGCTCTTCGATGAAATCCTGAAGAGCGAGGAAGAGCATATCGACTTCCTGGAGACCCAACTCGGCCTCATCGAGAAGATCGGCGAAGAACGCTATCTGCAAAGCCAGATGGGCGGCCACGAGGAGGGGTGAGCCGCAGTCCGCGTCAGCGGATCAATCGACCCGGTGGGTCGATTGAAGTGAGCGAACGGGCCGGCAGGCCCCGCAGTTTCCCCAATCCTTCCCTATCCCGGCCGAAGCGAAGCGCAGAGCCGGGACCTTTACCCGCCTCATCTCTGGCAGGTCCCGGATCGCCCTGCGGGCGGCCCGGATAGGCGTCTGGCGCGGTCAACGCCAGCCCCTTCCCTTCGCGTCCCCGCCCCGCCATTCTCGTCCCATGACCGTACTCTTCATCCACGGCGTGCCCGACACGCACCGCCTCTGGGCCGACGTCCTCACCGCGCTGCCCGACGGCGATTATATCCGCCCGGACCTTCCCGGCTTCGGCTGCGCGCTTCCTGAGGGCGGAGCCGCGACCATGGACGGCTATGCCGCCTGGCTGGAAGGCCTGCTGGAGGCGGCGTGCCAGGATGTGGGCGAGCCCGTGCATCTGGTCGGCCATGACTGGGGCGGGCTGCTGGTCCAGCGCGTCGCCGGCCTCCATCCGGACAAAGTGAAAACCTGGTCGGCCGGCGGGGTCGCCATCGACGAAGATTATGTCTGGCATGACATCGCCCAGGTCTGGCAGACGCCGGGCGACGGCGAAGCGCTCATGGCCGCCATGGACGAGGCCGCCTTCGCCGCAGCCCTGAAAGAGGCGCGCGTGCCGCCCGCAAGGGCCGCGGAGATGGCGTCCTTCGGCGATGAGACCATGAAGGACTGCATCCTCACGCTCTATCGCTCGGCGATCGCGATCGGCGCTGACTGGGCCGACTCCCTGGCCGGCCTTGCCCAGCGGCCGGGCCTTGTGCTGTGGGGCGAGCATGACCCTTACGCCTCCGTCGCGGTCGGCCGGAAGCTCGCCGAGCGCACCGGGGCGAAGTTTCATCGGTTTGAGGATTGCGGCCACTGGTGGCCGTACGAGCGAGCCGAACAGACGGCGGCGCTGCTGGCCGAACACTGGGAGCAAGCGCCATGAGCGAGCTGATCTTGCCCGCAGATACGCCCTTCACCGAAGTGGCCGAGCCCTATGATCGCAATCTGGACGCCGGCGCAGCCCTGGACGCCGCCTTTGCGCGCGCCCGGATCGGCAAGACGCGGGTGCTGGCCAAGTTCGGGGCCGCCTGGTGCCCCGACTGCCGGGTGCTGGCCGGCATGATGGCTGTCCCGGCCATCGCCTCCTACCTCGATCGCCATTACGAGGTCGTGCCGGTCCATATCGGCCGCTACGACGTGAACATGGATCTGCCTGCGCGGGTGGGCCTTAGCGACGGGCTGGAGGGCGTCCCCGCCCTGGTGATCGCCACGGCGGACGGAACGATCGTCAACACGGGCCGGATCTTCCAGTGGCGCACCGCCCGGAGCCAGACCGTGCAGGATCTCGCCGACTATCTGACGGCGTTTTCCGGCTAGATGGTCCGGCGCGTCGTCCTGATCGGCGCCGGTCACGCCCATATGGAGGCGCTGCGCCAGGCGAACCGGTTCGAAGCCGCCGGGCTGACCCTGATCCTGATCGACCCGGGCGCCTTCTGGTATTCCGGCGCCGCGACCGGGATGCTGTCCGGTGCGCTGGACCCCTCTGACGCCACCGCAGACCCGGTTGCGCTGGCAGGGCCGGTCGAACGGCTTGAGGCTCGTGCAACCCGTGTCGATCCCGGCGCGCGGCGCGTCACCCTGGACGACGGGCGGAGCGTGGCGTTCGACGTCCTCTCCCTGAACACCGGCAGCGCGCTCGCCGACACCGGCCTGGTCCGCTCCGGCGCCGTTCCGGTCAAGCCGGTGTCGAACCTCGCCGAAGTTCGCGCACGCATCGAGGCGGCAGGCGGCGAATTGCGCCTGGCGGTCGCTGGAGGCGGCGCGACGGGGGTGGAGGTGGCCTTGTCCCTGACCTCGCTCCAGAGGCGGCTCGGCGCAGACGTGACCGTGACGCTGTTCGCCCCTCTCCCGCTCCTGCCTGGCTGGCCGGACAGGGCTGCTGATCGCGCCGCGAGGGCGTTGAAGCAAGCCGGCGTGCGCCATGTCGCCCGGCGCGCCGAAACAATCCGCGATGGCGCCGTGATCGATGACGCCCGCGAGGCTCACAGTCTGGACCTGATCATCGCCGCGACAGGACTGACCGCCCAGCTGCCGGGAGGTTTTGACGCTGGCCCGGAGGGTCTGCCGGTCGGCGCGGATCTGGCCTGGCTAAACGATCCGGACATCTTCGCCGCCGGGGATTGCGCCCACATGACCCATGCGCCCCGGCCGAAGCTGGGCGTATTCGGCGTGCGCGCCGCACCGGTGCTGATCGAAAACCTGATTGCGGCGGGGCGCGGCGAAGGGCGCCGGCGGCGCTACGAGCCCCAGAGCCGATGGCTGTCCCTGATGGACTTGGGCGACGGCACGGCGCTTGGCCGCTATGGCGGCCTGGCCCATCGCTCCGGCGCGGCGCTGGCGCTCAAGCGATGGATCGACGCCCGCTTCGTTCGGCGCTATCAGCCTTGACCATGACCGAGATCGCCTATTCTGAGCGCCACGCCTTCCCCGACGGTGATGCGCCCCATAGCGGCAACGCCGCAGGGGTCGCGCGCCTGATCGCACCCTTGCCCGACGCCGACCTTCTGGGAATCGCCCAGTCGAACAACCTGTCGGAAACCGTCTATCTGCTGGCGAAGGGCGAGCCGGACTTGTGGGACCTGCGCTGGTTCACGCCGGAGTGCGAGGTGGATCTGTGTGGCCACGCGACGCTTGCCGCTGCAGCCGTTTTGTTCGACGCCGGCGCCGTGACCGGCGGGGAAGCCCGGTTCGACACGCGCTCGGGCCGGCTGACGGTCACGCAGCTTGGTGACGGGCGCCTCGCCATGGATTTCCCGGAAGTGGCGTTCCGCCCCGGCGAGGCTGACCCGGCCGCCGTCGCGGCTCTGGGCGCAACGCCGGGCGAAGCCTTCGAAATCGATCCGATCCATGGCGCGCGCTACCAGATGTTCTTGTTCGACAGCGAGGCCGGGATCGCGGCGCTCCAGCCCGACTTCGCCGCCATCAAGCGCTCCGGCGTCAACCTGATCGCGACCGCCGCTGGAACCAGCGCGGATTTCGTCTCGCGCTTCTTCGCGCCTGTGGCCGGCGTGGATGAGGACCCGGTCACCGGCTCGGCCCATTGCACGCTGGCGCCCTTCTGGGCCGAGCGCCTTGGCCGAACCCGCCTGACCGCCCGCCAGATCGGCCCGCGCCCCGGCGCGCTGGAGGTTGAGGCGACGGGATCGGGCCGGGTGACGCTCATCGGCGCGGCCAGGGCGTATCTCGACGGCGTCATCAAGGTTTGACGCGGCCATGGCGCTGCGCGGCCTGTGTGTCCTGATCGCTGCAGCGGCGCTGATTCTAATAAGCGCGGCCCCTGCATCGAGCCAGCCCGGCGTCGACACCTGCCCGACCGCCTTCAACGATATCTGCGAAGACCCCACGCGCGGCGGCGCCGGGTTCTGCCCTGCGGGAACCGACCGGGCCGACTGCTCGGGGCGGCGGCGCACGGCCAGCGATCCCGGCGCCTTCTTCGGCCGCGACGACCGGGTGCTTTTCGATACCGCGGGACACCCCTGGTCGGCCATCGGCCAGCTCCAGTTCGCTGGCGGCGGCGCGTGCAGCGGTTCGCTGATCGCCCCGGATATCGTTCTGACGGCGGCCCATTGCCTGATCGGTCCGGACGGGCTGGCGGTTGAGGGGCGATTCATCACCGCGCGAGGTCATCCGCGCGGCCCGTTCGAAGCGCAGATGATCGAAGCCCACCTGATCGACTCCCTGCTCGCCGAGCCGGATCCCGACATCCTGCTACAGGAGAATGTGGACTGGGCGCTGGTGCGCCTGGACCAGCCGATCGGCGCGGAGGCCGGCGTGTTGAGAGTGGAAGTTCTGCGCGATAACCGCCCCTTGCGGCGGGATTTCATCAGCGCCATCGCCCTGGTCGTGATCACGGCGATCGCGGCCGCCGCCGTGTCCGGGCGAACGCGACTCGTCCTGCTGTTGCTCGCCGGCGCCGGCGCGCTGGCGCTGACAGTGTTTGCAGTCAGGACCACGCTCGGCGCGGATCCAAGGCGCGAGCCTCTGCACCAGGCCGGGTATTCCTGGGATACAGGCGCGAACCTGTCCGGGACTTCGGGCTGCCGGCTTCTGGAATTCCGCCCCTCAGGCCTGATCGGGCATGATTGCGACACGGTGGACGGGGATTCCGGCTCGCCGCTTCTGGTGCGCCGGGGCGGGGACTGGGTGATCGTCGGCGTGATCTCCCATTCCCGCCGGTTCTGGAGCGGGGGCGAGGAGACGCGCGACCGGGCCTATGCCGCCTCGGCCGCGCGCCTGCCTGACCCGGACGCTGTCTTCACCGACTGACAGCCCTACCAGCTGCTCGACCAGCTGAAGGTCCAGCCTCGCTGATGACCATAATCGTATCGCGGGCCATGACCCCAGACGATCTCCACGGGGATGTCGCCCCAGCGGGTCTGGACTTCGTAGCGCCCTGTGCGCCGGTCGAAGAATGCGATATCCGGGCGCAGAAGCTCGCCGGTCCGGCCCATGCGGCGTTCACGGTAGGACGGGATGTATCGCCAGGCGTGGGGCGGGCAGTCCAGCACGCGCCGATCGCGCCAGTCCCCGCGGCCTCGGCCACGGTGATGCCCGTAGCTGTGACGGCGATCGCGGAAGTCCTCGCGCAGATCCGGGCAGGCGCTGGCGTAGACCAGGAAATGGCCCTCCGGCCCGTTCCAGCCATGGCCATAGCCGCGATCATATCCATGACCATAGGGATGGCCGCCACGATACTGGGCCTCGGCGCCGGACGGCGCGGCGGCGACAGCCAGCGTGGCGAGCCCGGCCGCCAGAGCGAGTTGGGATAACAGGTTCATGGGCGTGTCTCCGTTCAACACGGCTCCGGGGAGTGGAGCTTGAAGGACACAGTGGCGCCCGCGCCCTGAACCGTGCGTGGCGGCCGTTTTCACCTTGAGTTCAGGGACATGAACGAGACTGCGAACCTGACGAGCGCGGACAGAAGCGCGCAGGCGCCTAGGCTGGCGCCGCGGGGCGGGCTAGCATTGTTTGAGATTGAATTGAGGGGTTTGCAGTCATGATGGTCATTCGCGCGATTCTCGGCGCCGCCCTGGGGGCCTTTCTCATCGCCGGCGCTTCGGCCCAGGACGGCATCGTGCTGTCAGGCGGTTTTGAGACCGGCGCGCCGGACTCCCGCGACTATGCCCGTCTGCTGCAGCAGGTGACCAAGCCCGGGGCCCGGCCCGGCCCGGCCTCCCAGATCCGAGGCGATGACAGCTGCCGCTGGGCCAATGACGGGGAATGCGACGAGCCGGGCGTGGGCACGGGCGCCTGCACCTCCGGCACGGACTATTCCGATTGCTGGCGCGTCATGTCAGGGGTGGAGGATGACAGCTGCCAGTGGGCGAATGACGGGGAATGCGACGAGCCGCGCTTCGGAACCGGCGCCTGCACCCAGGCGACCGACGCCACCGATTGCGGCGCGGTCTCGCACCTGCGCTTCCAGAGCGACCAGTGCGACACAGCCTTCAACGGCGTTTGCGAGGACCCTGAGCGCGGCGGAAACGGCGCCTGTGAGGCGCGCACCGACCGCGCGGACTGCTTCACCCGGGACCGGCCGCTCACGATCAATGATCACTTCTTCGGCCGTGACGACCGGGTGCTCATGGACACCGGAACCTTCCCGTGGAGCGTGATCGGCTATGTCACCTTCGACGAAGGCGGGACCTGCACGGCGACGCTGGTGTCCGACAGCGTGATCGCGACGGCGGCGCACTGCATCTCCGAAGGCGGGCGCATCCAGGCGGATGGCGAATTCACCACTGGCGAGGGCCTGCCCGGCGGTGCGCGCACGGCGCGGGTCGTCGATTTCCTGATGGACCCGCAGTGGAATGAGGAGGTCTTCTCATCCGGGGACGATCTGGATGGAACCGACTGGGCGCTGCTGCGTCTGGACCGGCCTCTGGGCGCCGAGCTCGGCCATGTGGGCGTGCTCGATCTCGACCGCGCCTCGCGCCGTCAGCGTCAGGCGCGGCTGTGGCAGGCGGGATACTCCTGGGACACCGGCACGAACCTGTCGGGCAACACCGATTGCTACATCCTCGACTTCTATCGCGACAACACGATGAGCCACGATTGCGACACCACACGCGGGGATTCCGGCTCGCCTTTCATGATGCGCGACGGGGATGACTGGCTGGTGATCGCCACGGACTCCAATTTCCGCTCCAACCCCAACGGCCCGATGATCTATATCGCCGCCCGGTCGTCGCGGTGGGCGGGCCTGGTTGAGGACTTCGAAGCCGGGCTGATCGGCAATGGCGGCCTGCGGCTCGCCGGGACCGGCAAGCCCGGCGCCCTGGACCCGATCAAGAAATAGCGCGTTCAGAACTGGCGCACGATCTCCAGATCCGTGCGCGTGTCGGCGTTCTCGAAACCGGGCTCGGGCTCGAACTCGTAAGTGTACTGGAAGCTCAGGCGCAGCGCCCAGAGCGAGCCCAGCGCGGTGTCGAGAGCAAAGCGCTGTTCTGCGCGCGAAGTTTCCGCGATCAGCGCCGACGTTTCCGAGGTGAAGTTCACCGCGTCCGTCAGCGCCATCTCGAAGTCCGAGCCCAGATCAAGCGCCGCTTCATAGCTTTCATCACCCACTTCCGGGGAAACGATGCGCACGGCGGGACCCGCCTCAAGCGTCCAGGCCAGGTTTTCGCGGGCGTAGACCCGATAACCGGCGCCGGCGCCGACGAGGGCCGTGAAATCAAAGCCGGACAGCGCGTCGCGGCGAAACTCGGTGTTGGCGTAGAGCGTCCAGCGCTCTCCGGCCTCCCGGTCCAGCTGGGCGCTGGCGAGAATTTCGTCGCGGCCCACCGCGCCATCGACTTCCGAATAGGCGTAGGCCAGCTCGCCATCAAAGCCCCAGGTGGCCAGCGTCCGCTCCACCTTCAGCCCGACCGTGTAGTCCTGACGGTCTGAATTGCCGCCGTCCTGGCGCACGCCCAGGCGCGCCTCGCCGCTCCAAGTGTCCGGCTCGCCGGAAATGATGGCGCTGGCGACGCCCGCCGGGGCGGAGCGCCACAACGGCGCTGGGTCCGGCTGCAGTTCTGGCTGCGGTTCGCCTTGTTGCTCCAAGACCAGTTCCGCGGCTGCGGGATCAAGTCCCAGCGCCTGTCGCGCCGCCGCCCCGTGCTCGGCGGAGATCAAGGCGGCGCCCGCGGCGATCTCCTCAGCCGGGCGCGTCAGGGCGATCAGGGTGACGGCCTGCTCGAACGCCGCCGGGTCCCCGGCCTCGGCCGCCGCTTCCAGCAAGGCCTGCAGGTCGGACGGCAACGCCTCGTCCTGGGCGGGAGCGGCGGGCGCGGCGAGCACGAGGACAAAGGCGGCGAAGATCATGCGCATCGGTCGGGGTCCTGCTGGTTCGAGCGGCTTTCACCATCGGGCCGAAGCCCTTAGCCTATATGAGCCTGTGAGTTAACCCGGAGCGCGCCGTGAACCAGCCCGACCGCTATGCCGACGCCGAACCCTTGATCCCGGATTGGGCCGCGCCGGTCTATCTGGCCATGTCCGCCATCGCCGCCACGGTCTATTTCGGACTCGATCTGGTCTTCGCCGCAGCGCCGGGCATGGCGATCTCCAAGACGCTGGGCATTGCGCTGCTCGCGGCCTATGCCGCGTTCTCGCGGGCGCCGCTCTTGTGCCTGGCTCTGGTCCTGTCCGCGTGCGGAGACTACGCCCTCGCCATGACTCCGCCGGCGCGCGAAGCGGGCATGGCGTTTTTCGGCTCGGCGCATATCGCCTATATCGTCATGTTTGCTCTGGCGATTGTCAGGTTTGGCTGGCGCAAGGACGGCCTGATCCTCCTGATCGCGCTGGCCGCCTTCAGCGGGGCTCTCTACACTTGGCTCCAGCCCGGCCTGGGCGCGATGGCGGTTCCCGTGACCGCCTATCTCGGCGTGATCCTGGTGATGGCTGCGCTCGCCGCTCTGGTGAACGGACCCCGCCTGATCACGCTGGGCGCGATCCTCTTCGTCCTCTCTGACAGCCTGATCGCTGCAGGCTGGTTCCGGGGGCTGGAGGTCCAGTGGGGCCGCTTCGATCTGCACGGCGCCTCGATCTGGATCACCTATTACCTGGCGCAGATCGCCATCGCGGTCGGGGTGGTGCGGATGAAACGGGCAGCGGCGGTGTGAGCGCGGCGTTTTCAGATTACATTCTGTTCGCCGACGAAAGTGGGGCTCCGACCCTCGAGGGGCCGGACCCTCACTACCCGGTCTTCGTGCTGACTTTCGTGATGGTGCGTAAAGATGTTTACGTCAGCACCATCGTACCGCGACTGCAGACGTTGAAATTCGATCTTTTTGGCCACGATCAGATCATTTTTCACGAGCGTGAAATCCGCAAACAGACCGGTGTGTTCTCAGTCTTGAGGACAGACCCCAAGCTCCGCACTCACTTCCTCGACGCGCTGACGAGCCTGATTGAAATCGCTGATGTCGAGGTCATCGCAGCGGTAATCAGAAAGGACCAGCTACGTGAAAAATATAGCGATCCTTGGTCCCCCTACGACATTGCTGCTCAATTCTGCCTCGAACGCGTGCATGGTCGGCTGACCGCGTTGAACCAGACCGGCCGGCGCGTTCACCTGGTCTTCGAAAGCCGGGGGCACGAAGAGGACGGGCGGCTAACCTCTGACCTTGAAGCTGTCGTCAGCAATCGCGGCGGACTTACCGCACGCAGGCTCGACTTCTCGCACTTCGAGTGGGAGTTCTGTTTCGCTGATAAGCGGAGCAACTCAGCAGGGCTCCAGTTTGCGGATTTGTTTGCGCGTCCAATCGGACTTTCAGTCCTACGGCCCGCCCAGGGCAATCGCGCCTTCAATGCGTTGAAAGGAAAGTTCACGCCCGGCGGGTTGAAGGTCATCCCATAAAGCGACGGGGCGGCGAATTGCTTCGCGCGCCCCGTCGCCGACCGAGAAAAGCCCAGTCCATTTATGATCTGAGCATATCAGAAAAGCGCGCTGTCTGGAACGAAAATCGGATTAAGCCGGCGCCAGGCCCTTCTCCTGCGCCAGGCGCAGCATCTCGGTCTGGAGCTTTTCGAACGCCCGCACCTCGATCTGGCGGATGCGTTCGCGGCTGACATTGTAGACCTGCGCGAGGTCTTCCAGCGTCTTGGGCTCCTCGGCGAGCTTGCGCTCCTCGATGATGTGGCGCTCACGCTCGTTCAGGCCCGCCATGGCTTCCTGCAGAAGAGCCATGCGGGAACTGAACTCATCGGATTCCGCCAACTCGTCTTCAGCGCTCTCCGCGTCATCATCGGCCAGCCAGTCCTGCCATTCCGCTTCGCCGTCAGCGCGCATGGGCGCGTTCAGCGAGGCGTCAGGCCCTGACAGGCGCCGGTTCATGGAAATGACGTCGTCATCGGTGACGCCCAGCTTGGTGGCGATCTGCTCGACCTGATCAGGATGCAGGTCGCCGTCCTCCAGCGCTTTCATCTGGCTTTTCATGCGGCGCAGATTGAAGAACAGCTTCTTCTGGGCCGCCGTCGTACCCATCTTCACCAGCGACCAGGAGCGCAGGATGTATTCCTGGATCGAAGCGCGGATCCACCACATGGCGTAGGTGGCCAGCCGGAAGCCCTTGTCGGGATCGAATTTCTTCACCGACTGCATCAGGCCCACATTGCCTTCGCTGATGACCTCGGCGATCGGCAGGCCGTAGCCGCGATACCCCATGGCGATCTTGGCCACCAGGCGCAGGTGGGAGGTGACCAGCTTGTGCGCGGCCTCGGCGTCCTCATGCTCCTGCCAGCGCTTGGCGAGCATGAACTCCTCGTCCTTCTCCAGCATGGGGAACTTGCGGATCTCGGCCAGATAGCGCGAGAGCCCGCCTTCCGGCGTGACCGGCAGCACTGAATTGGTGTTGGCCATGGTGCGTCTCCCCAAGTTCCAGAGCAGCGGGCGGAACCGCCCGGCCCACCCATGTAGGTACTCGATTTCGCCGATGCGAGCCCTTCACAGGCGCAAGAGCGGTCATCACGTCGACTTGTCCTTACCGTGACAGGCTGATCGGGCATGAATGTGACAGGTGCTGCAAGCGCACTCGCCGTCCATCCGACATATTGCCCGGCGCCGCCGCGCATCCTATCGGTTGGGCATCATGCTTTCCATTCGCCGCGCCGAACCGACCGACACCGCCGCCCTCGCCCTGGTGGGCGCGGCGACGTTTCTTGAAAGCTATTCCGGCGTGATCGACGGCGGTGCGCTGGTTCGCCATTGCGTCCAGAAGCAGACTGAACCGGTCTATGCAGCGGCTCTGGCCGACCAAAAGCAGGCTCTGTGGCTTGCTGAAGCCGGTCCCGGTGCGGCGCCGGTCGGATATCTGCACCTCGCCCCGCCCGACCTGCCCGTGCCGACGCAGTCCGGCGATCTGGAGATCAAGCGCATCTACGTGCTCGACAAACTCCAGCGCTCCGGCCTCGGCGCGAAGCTGCTCGCCGCCTGCGAGGCGGAGGCGCGAAAGCGCGGCGCCGGCCGTGTCCTGCTTGGCGTCTACAAGGGAAACGCCAAGGCGCTGGGATTTTACGAGCGGGTCGGGTTTCAAAGGTGCGGCGAGCGGACCTTCGATGTCGGCGGCACGGTCTATAACGACTGGGTGCTGGAAAAGCGGCTTTGAGACTCGCTGCTAGCCTCCAGGCTCACGCCTGCGGGTCTTCCTTCGATCCCTTCAGGACGAAGCGCCGGTCGCAATAGCCGCACTCCACGAAGTCGTCCTGGCCCATGTCGTAATAGGTGCGCGGATGGCCCAGCGCTCCGCCCCCGCCGTCGCACATGACGCGCTTGCCGGTCACCACGATGACTTCCGGCGGCGGAAAACCGGTGTCGCCTGCGGCCTTGGCGCGGGCTTCGGTATTGGGGTCGGACTGAGACATTGTGCGCTTCCAGACGGTGACAGCAGCAGTGGATACGCCGCAGCGTGGACGCAACGGGCCCGCGCGGCTAGGGTCCGCCCGTCTTACGGCGCACGCGAGCCGCGCGTCAATTCCTCAGATTCCGCGCCAGCCTGGAGCTTGAACCATGACAGACGGGCTTCCCGAATTCGCCCTCGAAGCGTGCGGCCTGAAGAAGACCTATCCGGGGACCAAAACCGCCCCGGCCAAGCACGCGCTGAAGGGCGTGGACCTGGCCGTGCCGCGCGGATCGATCTTCGGGCTCCTGGGTCCCAACGGGGCGGGCAAGTCGACCTTCATCAATATCTTCGCCGGGCTCGTCACCAAAACCGAAGGGACCGCGAAGATCTGGGGCGTCGATATCGACAAAAAGCCGCGCGAAGCCCGCGCCGGCATCGGCGTCGTGCCCCAGGAACTGAACATGGACGTGTTCTTCACGCCGGCTGAAACTCTGGAGCTCATGGCCGGCTTCTACGGCGTTCCCAAAGCCGAACGGCGCACCGATGAAATCCTTGAGGCCATGGGCCTGTCGGACAAGCGCAACGCCTATGTGCGCCAGCTGTCCGGCGGCATGAAGCGCCGCCTGCTGGTGGCCAAGGCGCTGGTCCATAATCCACCCGTGCTGGTGCTCGACGAGCCGACCGCCGGGGTCGATATCGAGCTGCGCCGGCAGCTCTGGGAGTATGTGGTCGAGCTCAACAAGCAAGGGGTCACCATCGTCCTGACCACCCACTATCTGGAGGAGGCCCAGGAGCTGTGCGACCAGATCGCCATCGTCAATCATGGCGAAGTGGTCGCCTGCGAGAGCAAGGACACGCTCCTCAAGCGTCTCGACAAGAAGACGCTGGTCATCGAGCCGGCCGAGCCGCTTGAAGCGGTTCCCGCCGGGTTCGAAGGCCGGGACGCCGTGATTCGCGAGGACGGGGCGCTGGCGGTCACCTATCGCTACGGCGAAGCCTCCGTGGCCGGCCTGATCGAGACCTTCCACGCGTCCGGCGCGCGGATCGGCGACCTGCGCACTGAAGAAGCCGACCTGGAGGATGTGTTCCTCGCCCTGACCTATCAGGCCGACGCCCGGGACGCGCAGGAGACGGGCTGAGCGCGGACGGCAGGCGTGGTAGGATAACGCCATGAGCCGTTTTTTCGCCCGCGTCTTCGCCCTGATCCTCGCTGCGGCCGCTTTCGCCGCCGCCGCCGCGATCCTTGTGCAGCTTCGCCCGGAAGGCGCAGGCGGCTGGGGGCTGATCGCCGCCCTGGGCGTCGGGACGGTGCTCCTGCCGGTCATCGTCTACCGTGTGATTCTCTCGCCTTTCCGGCATTCAGGCCCGCCCAACGAGGGCGAAGGGGCGGGTCTCGCCATGGGCGCAGGGATCGATTCAGCCCGCCGCCGTGACGGCGATGATCCCGACCTGTTCGGGGATTGAGCTCAGCGCACGCCGTCCCGAACAGGGGGCATAATCCTGACGATCTGTTGTATATGTACAATATTTTAGTTGATACCTTTCCGTGTGAGCGCTAGACCACCTCCTGCAGTTCATCGCAGACAGGTGTTTCATGGCGTCCATTCCCGGATCAAAGCCGACCGCGCCGCCGAGTGCAGGGAGCCTTCTCGCCGGCAAGGTCTTCACGGTTGTCGTGTTCGTGCTGACCTTCATCGGCATGGTCGCGGCCGTGTTCGTCGACACGCCGGCCGGCCGGGACGCCGCGGCTCTGGCCTTCGTCGCGGCTTCGGCCATCTATATCGTCGCCGCACTGATCATGTATCTGCGGGGCGACTATATCCTGCGCATGTTCGGCTGCGCCTGGCCGCTGATCCTGGCGAAAGCCGATGAACTTCAGAAGGCCCAGCGCCAGCAGGCCTTCTCCTTCACCTTCATCGTCTTCCTGTCCTTCGCGTCGATCTGGATCGGCGCCCACATCGGCGTGATGGCCGCGCAGATGGAGCGCGGCGACGTCCTGACCGGCCTTCTCCCGGCGGACCCCTGGGCGCAGGTGGCGGTCCTGGTCTTCGTGTTCTTCACGCTCGCCCTGCTGCCCCAGGCCTATCTCGCCTGGACGCTGAAGCCGCTCGACGCGGAGGACGCGGAATGAGCGTGAAGATCTACAACCGCCTCAATTTGCTGCGGGCCGAGCGCGGCCTGTCGCGCAAGGCGCTCGCCGATGCCGTCGGGGTGAACTACCAGACGATCGGCTATCTCGAGCGCGGCGATTACAACCCCTCCCTCGAGCTGGCGCTGAAGCTCTCGGAGTATTTCGGCGCGCCGGTCGAGGCGATCTTCTCCCTGCAACCCTTCCCGTCCCTGTTCGGCGGGTCAGATACGAAAGGGTAGGTCATGCCGTTCTTTTATCGTGGCGGATCGGGAAGCGTGCCCCAGCGTTCGCGCGCCACCATGCGGATCGCGACCCTCGCCGCCCTCACCGCCTACCCGGCCGGATGCATTCTGCAGATCGTGTTTCCCGACGCGACGCCGGAGCCCGGCCTGGCCGCCGGAGAGATCGCAGGTTTCGCCCTCGTGGCTGTCTCGCTTCTGGCCTTCTGCTTCATCGCGCCGTCCTGGCTGCAGCGCATCGTCGGCGAACAGGCCGACTGCCTGGACGAGTTCGAGATGGACCTGCGCCGGCGGGCGTACACGTTCAGCTACAATGTCTTCGCCGGCATGGCCGTCCTGTTCGCCATCTATATGGCGCTCAGCGTGGACCTGGCGGACAGCGGCAAGCTCCAGCTCTGGACGCCGGCGACCTATGACCACTGGAATGCGATCTTCTGGGGCGCGATGCTTTACGCCTTCGTCCTGCCGACCACCTGGCTCGCCTGGGCGGGTCCGGCTCTGCTTGAAGACCTTGAAGATGCTGCGGCCTGAACCAGGAGGAACCCGAAATGCTTGAATTCTGGACTGACTTCTGGTGGGCGATCTGCCTTATTGTGCTCGTTCTGGGCGCCGGCGGGATCAGCTGGTCGCGAAAGCACGACTGAGGCTGCGGCGCTCAGGACGATTGAACCGGTCCGTCAACGCGGGTAATACCGGCGTGCACGCACCCATAGCTCAGCTGGATAGAGCGCTGCCCTCCGAAGGCAGAGGTCAGAGGTTCGAATCCTCTTGGGTGCGCCATTATTGTTCAGTGACTTAGGCGATGATCGGGCGGCTTTCGGCGGGCCGGTTTGATCTCCGTCCCAATCCCGTCCCAATCGTGGCTGTAATTCGTCAGGCAGCGAGTCTGCGTGCCTCCACAGGGTTTCCGTGGGCTTGGCCTCGGACATAGGCGTCTACCTCGGAGAGCTTGAAGCGCAGGGCGCGGCCTATGGCGTAGACCGGGAACGGCATCTCTCCCCGCTCCCGCCACTTGCGCAGCGTGGCCGGGGTGACGCTGAGGAACTCTGCCACGGTCGGCAGGTCCACCAGCGGCTCAGGCGTGGTCGGTTGGGTCATGTGATGATCTCCAGACACAGCAAACCCGCCACGGCAGGACCGGGCGGGCTTCTGGGTTTCTCTTGGTTTAAGTGTGTCAGACTGGGGGCGCCCGAGGATTGGGACGCCATTGGGGTGCGAGCCCCGCTCCGCTCCATGGTCTTAGGGGCGGCGAAGGACGGAAGAAGTGGGTGCCCCGATGGGGGGAACTGGTGTCCCCGGGCCCTGTCAGAAGGGCGCGCGTGTATCTACGCAAAATCCGATCCGATTAGGCCGAGGAAGTAGGCGGCGAGACCACCGGCACTATTCGGCGCCCCCGCATGCCCTCGCGGCAAGGAGGTCGAAGCTAGGTGTGCTTCTTCGTCGACGGGCACACGGCCTCCGTCGCCTTGCCGTGCCATGGGTCCAACCAAAGCATCTCGAACACGGGTCCGTTGCGGACTCCGTATAAGCGAACCGCTCCCTCTAGGCGAAGAGAGAACACGTCATCGTAACCGAGTTCCAGTTCCGTGAACCGGTCTTGGGCTTTCTTTGACAGAGACTCGACTGGTATCGCGTGGTGATTGTTTCCTCGGCCAGCCCTCTTGCCGCCACTAGCTCGAAGCACCTCACTCCACGTCATGCTTTCGAGCCCCGTCAGGTGTTTCTGCAGGTGTTTCCTCCAGTCACACTCAGCGAGGGCCTGCAGCCCCCAAGGTCCATCGACATCGAAGCTCGAGATACGCCACTGGAGTTTGTGCCCGAGATAGGACTCTGGGTCTTGAGAGTTTCGGGGCTGCTTAGCGTCGGACGGTTCGCTAGCTTGCCTTGGCTGTTTCCAACCGAGCGGCTCGAAGGACTGCTTCGGCCTCTTATTTCCGGAACGCTTTGCCACGGCTAGAGGGAGCCGTAGTACTCAGCCATCGATGCAACAGTGATCTCGTTTTCACTACGTGCTCCTTCCGGCACGCCTTTGCGGGCGCACTTCCAAGGATCCTCAGCGTGGGTGAGATCGCTGAGCTGCTGGCCGCTGTAGCGACCGTAATGCTCTAGCACAGCATCGATGGATTCACGTTCGTCAGTGGTTAGCGCGTTCGGATCACCGCCAAAGTTTTCCGCCCGCACAGTGAACTGACCGCGGTGTATAGCGTACAGGTCACGGCACACCGGTCCGTTAGCCCAAGCTTGGATCGGAGCGTCAAAGAGCTTCTCGTCCTCCCAAGTCGCGTGCCATGCTTGGCTATAGTAGACGAGCTTCTGAAGCTTCCAAGCTGAGGTCGCTCCGGTCTTATTTAAAATGTACGTCGCAACGTCTGTTACCGACGCCATAGCTCAATCTCCATCGATTCGTGCCACTACTTGTCGCAGATTTCCATTTTCCACAAGCCTAACTCACCATTGTGAACAACTAGGGGCGATACTGTGTTGCTGTTCAGTGCCACAAGGAATCGCGCATCGCTCTCGGCGAACTGACGGCGTGCTGCAGGCCGTAGCTTCAGGAAGACTCACAGGAGCGCGCCGGAGAGCCGTGGCGCTGTCCGGGCGGTGAGAGGGCCAGGACAGGGCAGGATGACCCTCAGCGGACTCTTGGGGGCTTCTAGGCGGTGGTGGTGTCGATAGACGGGGCGGGAAGGTTCAGCGCCTCCAGTGAGGGGAGCTTGAGGGACTCGGCCAGCGCAGACGCCATGGCGTCTCTAGCCAGCTCGGCACGGGACGCAGGGACCCAGAGCGCGTCATGCACTGGGAGCGAAGAGACCCCTGCCTTGCGTAAGCCGATCACGGCCTTGGCGATGGCACCGCTCTCGATGCGCTGAATCTTGTCCATTCGCGAGGACAGGAAGAAGTCTGCGATGGGAACGTGCTTCTCGGTGATCAGTGCCGTCAGCTCCGAAGGCTTGATGCGGCCCGCAAGGTGGCGCTCGGCATCGCTCGCGATGCGGTGGCCGTTCTTGGTGAAGCTGGCTCGTGGCCAAGCCCTCAAGGGCTTCTTCGCGGCTAGCATCGCACAGACGAAGTTCTTGATCCCGGCCCGGGCGGCTGGGTCTGTCATGCCGTCGAGCGCGTAGGGGTCACCATCAGGCATCCTTACGCCGCTGAGGCCGTAGGCAATGGACAGGGCGCATGCGGTGTAGTCCACCTCCACGGCCCGCTCCCCATCGATCTCAAGGTGAGTCTTTCGGTCATCCTTGGAGAGCCCCTGCCACCAGCCGCCCCACCAGCGGCCCCGGCCTTTGAGGTCAGGGGTCATGACGCGGTGAAGTGGGGAGGCCGTGCGGCGGTGCCCCTTGTAGGAGTAGACACCAGCTCCGATAGCCTCATTGAGGGCGCGGACCCCGCCCCGCAGATAGGCGAACCTCTCAGCTTGCTCGGGCTTAGGCTCCACCAACTCCCCCTCCTCTCGCAGGTCCAACCGATCGATCACAGCGCCGGGGGATTGGGGGTCGAACTGTAGCCCTGAGCCGGGGAGGGCTTCGATTAGCCGAGAGGCGAGGTCGTCACGCAGGCGGACGGTCGTCGCGGTTGGTTCTCGCCGGTAGCGGGAGCCGGGGGTCACGTCGAGCGGGGCGTCCGGTGCTTCTTCAAGCGCGGCGAGGATGCGGTCCCGTGAGCGATTGTCGGCGGGGTGGTCGGAACGCTGGAGCCCTTTCCGTCCGCGCGACAGGTAGAACGCGGGGAAGCCCTCAGATACGCACCGGCCTGCGTTGGCCACCAAGGCGACAGCGGCGAGCCGTGCGGGACGCTTGATCGCGGGGGCGCGGGTGCGGCTTTCGGCGGAGCGGGCGAGGTGGTCGCGGTAAATGGACAGGATGTCCTCCACGGCTTGATGGAGGATCGCGGCGGCTGCTGGGCAGGCGGTCGGAATGGTCAGGTGCGGGGCATACGCCACCGCGCCCTCATGCAGGTGAGACATGGGCGGTGATCTTTCAGGGTTTGCATCAGGTGTGCGCTGGCGAGGCGATGAAGGCTACACGGTGGCGATACGTGAGCCCGGATGGGGGACGTTCAGCGGCGCAACGGAAGCCCTCCAGCCGCGCCTGACGGGCGGCTAGAGAGAGACCAGATGCAGACTGAAAGTCAGGCCTGAGGGGCCACCTCGGGCGGTCTGGAGCCATGTCCAGCGGATAGACCCCGCGCGGTGGCGAGGCCTATGCGGCGAGCATGGCGTTGAAGGGTGAAGGGACGGCGGAAGCGGTTCTTCAATAACTCGGACTTATACCGGGACAACCGATGCGACGGCCTTTGGCCTGATGGCATCCTTGGCCACCTTTAGGTCGGGATGATGGGGGAACAATCCATCACCGCCATGCATTCGGTCTACGCCCATAAGGCCTATGGGCCGGGTGTGCATTAGGAAGGCGAAAGGCTGGCATAGGGGCCGCTTCAAGGGCACCGGGGCCGCTTCAGCTGGAGGCAGTAACGGTTTCAGTGGGTTAGCACTGGGGCCGTTTCAGGACGAATGAGCGACGACTACTTTCTCCCACAACGCAGGATCTTGTTTCTTAAACAAACACAGGAACTTAGGCCGCCTATTTCGAGACATTTTCATCAGCGGTTTGCGCCTTCAGCTGAGCCGCAGCCCACCGCGCCCCTTTCTCCCACTCGGCGGTCTTGCACTGGCGGCACACCGTGCGTGTCCCCGGTCGGCGGAAGGACTTTTGCTGGCGGCGCTTTCCGCATTTCTTGCAGGTCCTCAACGGGCGCAGCCCCTTGCGTTTAATCTCAAGGAAGCGGTCTGCGATCCGTTCGGCCTCCGCCCGGTAGAACTCCTCCGATAGAGCTGAGCCGCAGGCTTGGGAGTCTCGGCCTCGATTGTTCCTCATGATGCGCTGGACCAGCACCTCCCGTTTACGGGCGATCCTGCGGTGTTCCATGGGCGACTTCGGGCCACGCTTGGCAGAGGCGGCGGGCTTTGTTTTTGCGGAGCGTTTGGTCATGCGCTGTCTTTCAATAACGCTGGGTCTTCGATTGCGGAGACGGACGGGGCCGCAGCCCCGCCCACCAGCCGGGGAGGCGTCAGAGGCGCTCAGATGACGCCTGAGAGGCCTGCGGGGCGTAGATGATCCGCTCCACCTCTATGACGAAACGGAAGACCCGGAGGCATGCGTAGCCCGGTTCACGGTCGAACTCGAAGCCTCGGGGCAGGTCGTCGAAATAGGCGTGGAAGAGTTTCGGCAGCTAGGCGAGCGTCATGGCGTCGGTTCCGTCTATATGGTTGGAACCAGTAGAGTCGCAGCCGTGGACTCGCGAGCCCAGCTGTTAATACAGTGCGACGTTGCACATAGTTAGTCGCAAACGCTCGGTGGACAGGATTGTGCATGGGCGTCAATGGCGTTGGGGGGCTGGCGGCTCCAGTAATGTTCGACCGGCGGCTGATGGCCTATCGCAGCCCATGGAGTCCCACCCCGGAGGTCGGCGAGGTTTACCTCCTACGGGGCGCGATCCTCTCCGCCTTTAGTCACGCAGATAGCCTCGCGATGATGCTGGCTGTCCGCTCATCCATGATTGCTCCGTACCAGCTTCGCAATAAGGCCCCCACGCGAAGGGAAGAGCGCATCAGCTTCCTTCGAGCGGTAGCCGAGGCCGATGGACCACTAGCGCCTTATCGCGGCCTTCTGCAGTCAATCGCCAATCGGTTAGAGGCTTTGAACGAGTTCCGTACGGTCGCGGCGCACGCCAGCTACAGCGCCTTCGGCCATGGCACAGTAAGCTTTCCCGAGACAAAAAAATCACCGGGAAAATCAGAGGTGATCTCAAAGCACCGAAGCATGACTTTGCGAGAATTAAGGCGCATCGCGATGAAGTATGCGCTTTTCAGTCGCGCCTGCGAGAGCTTGTACTATCGTCTATCTGAGCTTCAGCTACTTCCAGACGCCGCTTTTCATCGGGGCTGGCACTCAAGCTTTTCCGGCGAGTCTGTGACGCTGGAGTGGGGTAGTCCCGGCCCACCGGACGCTCGTCGTTCACCCTCTTAACTTGACTTGCCCCCGCGCTTGTTGTGTGAATTAACGCCTTGCTTTTGCAGGCGTATTGTGCGATTAGCGCCCTCGATTTTCTTAAGGAGGGCGGTATGAAGCAATTCATCAAGCGCGAATGGAAAACGATCGCACTCTGGGCGCTACTTTCTGTCCTTATATTGCAGCAGTTTTTCATCATTCGCCACATCGCGGCGCTCACTGATGAGGTCTACTACATTGGCCAAAGCCAATGATCCGAACCGTTGGCGCAAGGGGGCGTCACGCGTGTCTTAGCGGCACTACGCTGTTCTCCGCAGCCGGGCGGTTGCCTGACACGATCCGCCCCACCTCCCGCGCCCATGCCTCCAGCGCCCTGCGCTTGTCCAGCAGGTAGCTATTGCGGTCATAGGTCCGCGTAAGGGTGTCCCCGATGGCGTGACTGATCACGGCCTCGCCGACGTGAGGCCCGAACCCCAGCCGCTCCGGGTTGGTAATGATCGTCCGTCCGGTGCGGCGCAGGTCATGGGGCGTCAGGTCCTCGATCTTCAGCGCCTCGCAGTCGCGCTCGAACGCCTGCGTCAGCGATCCGCGTTTGAGGCTGTTAGCCTCCGTCTCCGCCTTCAGCCTGCGCCCGACAAACGGGCCGGGGGCGTCCGGGTCTCGCTCCTGAGCCGCCCTGAGGATCGCCACGGCCTCCTCCGACAGAGGCACAACGGCGGTGCGGCCTTCCTTCTTACGCTCTCCGGGGATCGTCCAGACGCGAGCCTCTAGGTCCACCTCGGACCACGGCAGGGATACCACCTCTTCGCCGCGCTGCAGCGTCAGGAGGGCGAACTGTAGCGCGGCGGCGCTGTGCCAGCCTCTCGGGTCCGGGCGGTTCTTTCTGGCCTCCCAGCGAGACCACAGGGCCTTTAGCTCGGCTTCGGTCGCCACCCGCTCGCGCGGGCGCTCCTCGTACTTCTCCACGTCCTCCCACGGGTGCGAACTCTTCGGGAGCCAACCGAGCTTCTGGCCATACTTCAGCACCTGCCGGGCGTACTTCAGGCAGTCGTTGGCGGCAGAGTTGCCGGTCTTCCCGCGCTTGCTGGCTTCGGTGCGCACCTTGGCCAAGGCCTTGGCGATCTCCACCCCCGTAATCGTCTCGACGCTCTGAGAGCCGAGGAGCGGCATTAGGTGCTTCCCGATGTGCTGGCGCTCCTTGGCGACGGTGGCCGGGCGCTTCTTGCCCCTCGCCTCCATGTCCTGAAGGTAGGCTTCGGCGAGAGCCATGAAGGTCCGCTTGCGACGGTCGGTCCCGTCCTGCCGGGCCTTACGAGCCTCCTCGGCGGGGTCGATCTTCGCCGCCTTCACCTCGGATCGCATCTGTGCGGCCAACTCACGGGCCTTCGCAGGGAGGAGACCGGGGAAGTCGCCGAGGTGCTTCTCGGAGTTCTTGCCCTCGGTGGTGACATAGCGGACCCCGAAGCTCTTCTTCCCGCTCGGTTGGACGGCGAGATAGAAGCCCCTCTGGTCGGTGTCGTTGATCCTGTAGCGGCGCTCGGCGGGCTCTGCGGCCTCCACGGAGCGGTTGGTGAGCTTCAGGGTTCGGGTGGCTTCTCTGGGCATCTGGGGACCGCCTTGAATGACTTCTGCCTTCGTGTCCGTCCCAAGTACGTCCCAATCCCGTCCCAATCAATAGGCCGTAACGGTTCGCACTCAGTCGAACTCGTTCGCGGAGGGGTGATCGTCTAAGCGCCTGTCTTTGCCGGAGAAGCGACGAAAACGATAGTAGATCGCCCGCTCCCAGAAACTCCCGACTATTGCCCTCCGAAGGCAGAGGTCTCAGGTTCGAATCCTGATGGGTGCGCCATTTTTCCAGTCCTTCTTCGCGTCCGCTCGGTCGGTCCTCGCTTGCCGGCTCGCATAACTCGCCTCGCGCTGCGGGCGGCTGTTCGCCGTGCGAGCCCGAGACGCTCGGGCCACCAGCGGACATGCCGCTCAGACCTTGCGTGCGATGTAGAAGCCGTAGCTGACGAAGGCCTTGAAGCGCTCGTAAAGATCGATCTCGCGCTGTTCAGCGTCGGCGATCGCTTTGGCCGCGTCACTGTGTGCATGACGCTCGAGAAAGGCGTCGAAGCGCGCCTGCATGGGCCGGTAATACTTCTCCAGCCAGCAGCGTTCGGGCAGGGTGAAATAGCCGGCCGGCTCATAACCAGCCTGCTCCAGCACCGCCATCTTGGCTGAAGCGACGTCGACTTCAGGATATTCGGCGTCCCAGTGCGCCTGCAGTTCGGCCGGGCGCTCGGCGGTGAGCCAGGTCAGCTCGGACACGGCCAGCACGCCGCCGGGTTTCAGGAAGCGCCGCCAGCCCTCCACCCCGGCCTTGAAGCCCATATTGTAGATCGCCCCTTCCGCCCAGATCACGTCGAACTGCTCATCCTCGAACGGCAGGGCGTCCATGGACGCCTCCAGCGTGGAGATGCGATCTGACAGGCCGGCCTCGGCGCTGGCGGCCTCCAGCTCGCCGAGGAAGGGCGCCAGGAAATCCACCGCCGTCACATGGGCGTCCAGGCTACGCGCCAGCATGCGCGAAGCCGCGCCGTTCCCGCAGCCGATATCGGCGATCTTCAATCCCTTGGCGCCCTCAAGCCCGGCCAGCCGGATGGCCAGCGCAGTCTCTTCGTCGCCGCCAGGGCCCGGGCGGGCCGAGCCCAGATGAAAGTCGAGCAGGAGTTCAAGGTCGTCCATGGCGGAAGTCCTTCAAGATCGAACCAGCCGTTTCGCCGCCGTTAAAAGCTGGTCTGCGAGGCTGTCCAGCCAGGCTTTATCGAGGCGCGCAGCCTCGACCACCGCCGCCGGGCCGTCCTTCTGACGCTTGCGCGCTCGGGTGTAGGCGGGATCGTAATGCTCGAGGATCAGCGCCTCGGCGAAGGCGCGGAAGGCGCCCGCCTCGGCCAGGGCGCGCCACTCGGCGACCTTGGCCTTGCCGTGCAGCGGGATCAGCCGGTCCAGAGCGTCTGCGATACGGTCAGCATCGCCGACCATGTCGGGATAGGTCTCAAGCGTGTGCGCGGCGCGGGCGCCCGCAGGGACCCGAACTTCGACCCTGGGGCTGGCCTTCATGGCCTCCCACAGCGGCGCGGGGATCCGGCATCGCCCGACCAGCGCGCTTTCCGCCTCGATGAAGACCGGACGCGCGAGATCCAGACCGGCCAGGACCGACCAGAGCCCGGTCTCGAAGGCCTTCTGGCTGGGCTGCTCACGCTCCGGCTCCGCGCCGAAGGCGCTGCCGCGATGGGCGGCCAGACCTTCCAGATCGACCACCTGCTCGCCACGCTCGGCCAGTCGGTGGAGCAGTACGGTCTTGCCCGAGCCGGTCTGGCCGTCGACGACAATCAGCGTCAGACCGGGCGCGGTGCGCTCGATCCCCTCAATGACCGTGCGGCGCCAGGTCCGGTAACCGCCGTCGATCACACAGGTCCGCCAGCCCACCGAGGCCAGGATGATCGCGAAGCTGTTGGACCGCATCCCGCCACGCCAGCAATAGACCAGCGGCTTGAACCCCTTCGGCTTGTCGCTCAGCGCCGTCTCCAGATGCGCCGCCACATTGCGCGCCACCAGCGCCGCGCCCTTGCGGCGGGCCTCGAACGGGGAGACCTGGGCGTAGAGCGTGCCGACTTCAGCGCGCTGATCATCGTCCAGCACGGGCAGGTTCACCGCGCCGGGCAAATGATCCTCGGCGAACTCGCCCGGCGAGCGCGCGTCGATGATCATGTCGAAGCCCGACAGGCTCTGCGCATCAAGCTGGGACAGGGTGTCGTAACGCGCCATTCCCGCCCTATAGTCCGCCTCGACGCTTCTAGCCAGATCGAGACGCCGCCATGCCCGACACTCCCCCGCTTCAACCGTCGCTGACCAGCCTCGCCCGCGGCGGGGGGTGCGGCTGCAAACTCGATCCCGGCGTTCTGGACAAGATCATTTCAGAGCATGCTGGTCACGCCCTGTTCCCGAACCTGATGATCGATGCGGCCACGCGCGATGATGCGGCTGTCTATCGCATCAATGACGAGACCGCCCTGGTCGCCACGACCGACTTCTTCGCGCCGGTCGTCGATGACCCGGCGACCTTCGGGGCCATCGCAGCGACCAACGCCCTGTCGGACGTCTACGCCATGGGCGCGACACCGATCTTCTCGCTGGCGATCCTGGGCATGCCCATCGGCCAGCTCTCCCATGACACGATCCGCGCCATCCTCGACGGCGGCCGGGCAGTGGCGGAGACGGCCGGGGCGCCGGTGGCGGGCGGGCATTCCATCGACTCAGCGGAGCCCTTCTACGGCCTTGTCGCCCTGGGCCTGGCCCACCCCGACCGCATTCTCTCCAATGCGGGCGCAAAGCCCGGCGACGTGCTGGTGCTGGGCAAGCCCCTGGGCGTCGGCGTGTTCAGCGCCGGGCTGAAGCGGGGTCTACTCACCGACGCCGACTACGCCGCCATGGTGGACAGCACCACGAAGCTCAACACGCCGGGCGCGGATCTGGCGAAGCTGTCCGGCGTCCACGCCATGACCGATGTGACCGGCTTCGGTCTTCTGGGGCATCTCTCGGAAATGTGCCGGGGTTCCAAGCTCGCCGCCCGCATCGACCGTGGTTCAGTCCCGGTGTTCGACGGCGCGCGACGCCTGCTGGCCGACGGCGTGCGCACCGGCGCGTCCGGGCGCAACTGGGCGGCGGTGGAGCGCTTCATCGATCTGCCGGCCGACTGGACCGACGCCGACCGGGACATGCTGTGCGATCCCCAGACCTCCGGCGGCCTTCTGGTGGCGTGCTCGCCGGACAGCGTCGCCGACGTCCTTGAGACCTTCCACCAGCACGGCCATGGCGGCGCGGCGGTGGTCGGGGAGCTGACGCAGGGCGAGGCGAAGATCAGCTTCGCGTAAGCACCTGGCGCATAAACCGTGCGGCGCGATTGAACGGCCGCAGTCGACGCTCCTCAAAGCGCCAGCTTAAGGCCTTCATGGCTCGCCTTGAAGCCAAGCCGTTCGTAGAAAGCGATGGCGTCCGTTCGCTGCTTGTCGCTGGTCAGCTGGACGAGGCCGCAACCGCGCTCGCGGCAGACATTGATCGCCCATTCAAACATCACCCGGCCCAAGCCCTCGCCGCGGGCGTTCGAAGCGATCCGCACGCTTTCGATCTGTCCGCGCCAGAGGCCCATGCGCGACAGGCCGGGAATGAAACTGATCTGTAGGCAGCCTAAAACGACGCCACCGCCCTCGGCGACGGCGAGGAGCTGGTTGGGATCTGCGTCGATCGCGTCGAAGGCGTCGGTGTACGCGGGGTCAGGCGGGTCGCTGACACGCTCACGCGTCTGGCCAAGGGCATCGTCGGCCAGCATGGCGATGATCGCGGGAAGGTCGTTCGCCTGAGCGCGGCGGAAATGAAGGTCGGTCATGAGCCTCTTATAGGCTCAAGCCTCCTGGAAATCCCGCGCCGCCTGCTCCGAACTCACCTCGCCGTCGCGCTCGATGGCTTCGTTTTCCTGCTGCACGATGCGCAGGATGCGGGCGATGAATTCCTGGTTCCAGGCGCCGCGCTCTTCGGCTTCTTCCTTGGACGGGGTGAAGCCTTCGATATCGGCTTTGGTGACGACGCCCTGGGTCTCCAGAAGGCGCTCCACCGTGTCGAGGCGCTGGCGCACGACGCTGACTTCCTGGGCCAACGTCATGACGATGTTCAGCACGCGTTCGGCGTCCTGATCGTCCATAAACCACGGGCGCTTGCCGCGGGCCTTTTCACCGGCTTGGGCGAGGGGATCAAAGCTCATCTTATGCGGCCTCCGCCGATTTGGTTGCGCCGATGACGTGCCAGGCGGCCTTGCGGCCATAATCCTCGACCTTGTCGTCGCCGGCGGACGGGAACAGCTTGGCGTCCACCACGGCGGCCACGCCGCCATGGATCACGCCGTCCTTTTTAAAGCCCGCCTTGATCATCAGATCATCGAGATCGATCTCGTGCATGGTCGTCCAGAACGGCTCGTTGTTATAGAAGGCGTCCCAGTCCCGGATGCACTGCTCATAGAGCGGCATTTCATCGGTGTACTGGGGCTGCTCCACGTGCAGGACGATCCCGCCCGGCTTCAAGACGCGCGCGCTCTCGGCGAAGATCTTCTCCATCGCCTTCTTGCTGGTCTCATGCAGGAACATGGTGGTCTGCACCCAGTCGAAGCTCTCATCGGCGAACCGGGACAGGTCCTCGGCGTCGGCCTGGATGAACTTCACGTTCTCGACGCCCAGCGCCTTGGCGCGCGCCAGGCCGTAGCGCAGCATGGGCCCGCCCGCGTCGATTCCGACGACTTCCGCGTCGGGAAAGGCCTGCGCCAGCGGCAGCACATTGTGACCCAGCCCGCAGCCCAGATCGAGGATCCGTTTCGGCTGGAAGTCGGGCAGGTTCTCCCTGACCCATTTGGCGACCGCCTGACCGCCGCCATCATTGTAGCGGCCGAGCGCCCCGCCCGTGGTCGCGAACAGGCCTGAGTCGTAGTTCGCCGGCCCGGTCACGTCGCCGTAGGCAAGCTCGGTATGGTAGCTGCCGGGCATGCAGTGGTGGTCCACGGCGGTGAGATAGCGCGGCACATCGAAGTTCGGATCCAGCTCCAGCCGGTCGTCACCCTCGGTCAGCTCCAGCGCTTTCGCGTTGAGCTCGGCGGCCTGACGCAGGGTGACCCAGCGGCCCGCCTGCTGGCGCTGCTCCATGGTGGCGCGGCGCAGGGCCGACCAGATCTGGAAGGCCGGATCCTTCAAAAGCGCCTTGCGCACCTCGTGACGGGACTTGAACGGGCCGTTCTCTTTGGTGAAGGCCGGCTCCACGCGCCGCTCGAACGCCGTCTGCACGCCCGGCAGGACCTTGCTGGCCAGATGGCGATTCATGTGCGCCAGGAAGTTGAAGCGCTCGGCTTCGTCATGGCTGACCTGAGGGTACATGCCGTGGCGTCCGACCAGGCGATAGTCCGGCGGACCGTCATAGGGACGGGCTGGAGCAGGCTTGGCGCTGGCGCGATCATCAGGCATGGCGGGTCTCCTCAGACAGGCTCGGAAGCGAGGAAAGTCAGATTTTTCTTCGTCTACGGCTTGGCAAAGCCGCCTTGATCAAATGATATACCATTTCAACACGCAGGCGGCCAATGCACCATAAGGCGCATGCGCCGCAATGCCGCGCTCGAACCAGAAGATGGGAGGAGACCCCCGCCATGACCACCCGCATCGTCGCATTGTTCAATTTGAAGCCCGGCGTCAGCGCCGCCGACTATGAGGCCTGGGCGAAGTCCACCGATCTTCCGACCGTCAACGGGCTGGGCTCGGTCGACAAGTTCGAAGTGTTCAAATCCGTGGGCCTTCTGGGAACCGATGACAAACCGCCCTACGCCTATGTGGAGATCATCGACGTCAACGACATGGGCGCCTTCGGCGGCGATGTCGGGACCGAGGCCATGCAGAAAATCGCCGGCGAGTTTCAGGCCATGGCCGACGACCTGGTCTTCATCCTGACAGACAAGCTGGGCTAAGGGGGCGAGCGCCATGGGACGCTTCACCGGCAAGACCGCCGTGATCACAGGCTCCGGCCGCAAGGGGGGCTTGGGCGAAGCCATCGCCCGGCGCCTGGCCGAAGAGGGCGCGGCCATCGTGATTTCCGATATCGGCAAGGCCGCAGATCCGGCGACGCCCGCTGAACATATCGGCGCCACGGACGAGATGGAGGCGATCGCCGCCGAGATCCGCGAGGCCGGCGGGCAGGCCTCCACCTGCGTGTGCGATGTGCGCGATCTGGAGCAGATGCGCGCCCTGGCCAGGCACGCGCGCGATACGCACGGCTCGCTGGATATCTGGGTGAACAATGCCGGCATCGGCTACATCATGAAGCCGCTGCTGGACGTGACCGCCGAGGACTGGCGCGCGGTGATCGATGTGAACCTGACCGGGTGCTTCTTCGGGGTGAAGGCCGCCGCCGAAGCCATGGTCGAGCAGGGCAAGGGCGGGCGGATCATCAATATCGCCAGCCAGGCGGCGAAATCCGGCTTCCCCCACGCCCAGGCCTATACCAGCTCCAAGCATGGCCTGGTGGGCCTGGTGCGCTCAGCCGCCATCGAGCTGGGGCCGCACCAGATCACGGTCAACAATGTCTGCCCCAACCACGTCACCACAGGGCTGGGCGCCTGGCAGAACGAGTATTTCTCCAAGGTGGTCGGCGCGGCCAATGTGGAGGAATACCTCAAGGCCATGGCCGACCGCATCCCGCTCAAGCGCCCCGGCAAGGCGTCCGACACCGCCAACGCCGTGGCCTTCCTGTGCTCGGATGAAGCCCAGTACATCACCGCGGAAAGCATGAACGTCTCCGGCGGCGAGGAGCCGCATTAGGATTTCTGGGACAGAGCTTTGAATTCCCGGCCAAGCTCGCAAGAGCGCAGAGCCGGGACCTCGTGGAGTTCGGTGTGCACCCGGCGAGAGGTCCCGGATCTTCGGCCCGACAAGCCGGGCCTCGTCCGGGAATTCAGGATGATTGAAAGACAGAGTGAATGACCCACAACCCGCCCCCCGGCTTCACCTGGCCCAATGGCGCGAAGCTCGCCTTCTCAATGGTCGTCAATGTCGAGGAAGGCGCGGAGAAGAATATTCGTGACGGCGACAAGGGGCCGGAACCCGTCGACGAGCTGGGCGCGACGCCGGCCAAGGCGAATATCCGCGTCCACGGCAATGAGACGAACTACCAGTACGGCATCAATCGCGGCGCGCCGCGGGTCTTCAAGCTGCTGGACAAGTACAGGATTCCCGCGACGTGGACCGCCTGCTCCCAGGCGCTCGAGCGTGCGCCCCAGATCGCTGAGCAGATCATGGCGCGCGGCGATGAACCGTGCTGCCACGGCTATCGCTGGAAGTTCACCGCCTTCATGGATGAGGACCGCGAGCGCGAATTCATCCGCATGGGCGCCGACAGCATCAAACAGACCTGCGGGCGCCTGCCGGCGGGCTATCTGTCACGCTACCTCCATTCTGACCGCTTGCGCGGCCTCCTCATCGAGGAGGGCTATCGCTATCACATGGACGATTATTCCGACGACTTTCCGTATTGGGACGTGGTCGATCTGCCTTCAGGGGGCAAGAAGCCCATCATCGTCCTGCCCTACGCCATCGATTCCAACGACATGAAGTTCTGGCTGGCGCCGAGCTTCACCGCGAAGGACTGGGTGCAATACGCCAAGGACACGTTCGACTGGCTGCTGGCCGAAGCCAATGAAGACGGCGCCCGAATGATGAGCCTGGGTCTGCACCTCAGGATCATCGGCCGGCCCGGCCGGATCGGGGCGCTGGATGAAGTCCTGGACTACATCACGAGCAAGGACGGCGTCTGGATCGCCACCCGCGAACAGATCGCCGAAGCCTTCGCGGCGGCGGTCCCCGCGCCCGAGGTGTAATCTTCTTTGAATTCCCGGACGGAGCCCGGATGAAGTCCGGGCGCAGCTCCGGGACCTGTTGGAATACGACCACGAGCCCCCGGCTCTGCGCCCTTCGGGCTTGGCCGGGGTTTCAGCTCCTAAGGAAGAAAGTCCCATGAAGACCACCCTCACCGCCCTCGCCCTGACCGCCGCCCTCGCAGCGCCGGCCCTGGCTCAACACGAACGCGCCGAAGCCCTCGCCGAGGTTCTGGCCGGCTCCTTCACCACGATTGAGCAGTCCTCGACCGACGGCTGGGGCCATGTGGAGAGCGAGCTGGTGCGCATCTGGCCCGACCGCGAAGACGGGGTCTGGCTCTATCAGGAGAACGCCTGGCTCGGGAACAGCCCCGACGAGACCGACTGGAGCGCCAAGGAGCGCCCCTACTTCCAGCGCATCATCCGCCTGGTGCAGACCGACGAGACCACCGTGCTGCGCACCATCTATTCCATGACCGATGCCCAGAGCGTGGTGGGCGCCTTCGAAACGCCGGAGGTCATCGCGGCCGACCAGCTGGGCGCGCCAAACTGCTCGGGCCCTGTGGAACGGATCGCGGAAGGCTGGTGGGTTGCAGACTTCCCCACCTGCCCCAGCAATCTGCGCGGCGCAGTGCGCACGCACTCGCGCTCCATCCATGGCCCGGACGGGTTTGTGAACTGGGACCGCGGTTTCACCGCTGAGGGCGACGTCGCCTGGGGACCGTCCGAGGGCGGCTATGTCTTCCAGCGCAAGGCCGAGTGATCAGCGCACCGGTTCCACATAAACCGTGACGAGGTCCGCGTACTTGCCTGCGCGGGCCGCGCCGACCTCGCCGATCGTGACATCGAAGATCAACTCTTCCGCCGCGCCCGGCTGGAGTGGATCGCGCAGGACGAGCGCCGGCGCGGACAGGTCCACCGGGCGCCCGTCGAGCTGGGCGGTGTAGGCGATGCGCTCGTCACGCCGGCCGCCCTCGCGCACCAGAGCGCCTGCGTTCTCGCTGGTCAGAGTCAAACGATAGGCGGCGTTGGCGCGCACACGCAGGACGATGGCGCGCCGCTCACCGGTCTCCAGCTCCTCAAAATCGACCACGTCATAGCTGCGCCCGGCATCGAAGGCCTGTCCCGGTTGGCGCGCGAGATTGATCTCGGCGCGGCTGTGGACCTGGGTGCGCAAAGTCAGGCCCAGCTCATCGGCCAGCCGGCCGCCGCCGCGCTGGTCGAACAGGCGCACGGCGATGCGCTCGGAATAGGCCCCCGCCGGCGCAGTCTGGCCCGATGTAATAGACAGCCGGACTGTCAGTTCCAGCTCCGTTTCATCTTTCTGGAAGCGGCCGCTCAACCGGTCGCGCCCCCGGGTCGTGTTCTCCAGCACCTGTCCGCTTTCGTCGATGATCTCATAGCGCAGCTCGGCGCCGGCTCCGGTTAGAAAGCGGTCCCGTCCGCCGCCGGCCTCGGAGACGAAATTGATGAAGAACCGGCAGTTATTGCGGTCGGTCGAGCGCACGATGGTCAGCCGCATCGGCTCATCCACGCCGTCCGCCTCGTCATAGTCGGGACTGCGCGGTTCGATCAGGCGCGCAATGGCGAGGCCCTCGCAGCGGTCCTGCGCGGCGGCGGGCGCGGCGAGCCCGGCCATCAAGGCCAGCAGGATGAGACGGGCGATCATGAACGGATCTCCTCAAAGGGCGCGAGCTGAAGGTCGCCGGCTTCCACAAGACCGGCGGCGGTTTCCGGCACGGTGAACTCGGCGGCGTATATCCGGCCCAGATTGACCTCGAACCGCCAGCGGCCCGGCGACAGGCCGGCGGCGACAAAGCGCCCGGTGCGGTTGGTGAAGACCTGCACAGGCTCGCCGGAACCATCCACGCGCACGACCCGGGCGCCGGCCAGACTCACCGGCCGGCCATCGGGAAGGATCGCCGCGCCCATGGCGGTCGCCGCCGCATCGGAGCCCACGCGCAGAGCATAGCCGGAAAAGACCGGCGGGCGGACCTCGAAAGCGCCGCGCCCCAGATCATAGCCGGGCGGCAGATCGGCGACATCATACTCGATCACCCGGTTGCGATAGCTGGACAGGTCGGGCAGCAGGGCCGGCCCGAAAGCGCCCGCCGCGGCGCGGGGCCGGCCGGCCTCCACATCCACGTCCAGCGAACGGTCGGCCAGATTGGGATGGCGGCGCAAAATCGCGAAGCTCTCCCCCACCGGCCGTCCGACCGCGACCACCCCGTCCGCCGCTGCGATGGAAAAGGCCAGGTTCGCCCGCGTGCGTCGCTCGGTCAGGGTCGAGCCGGGATCGGCGTAGTTCGCTTCGTGACTGACTTCGGTCTCGAAGCGATTGGCCACGTAGGAGGCCTCGCCGGTCAGGGTCGACGCGCCGGGCCGGGTCTCCGCCGCCGCCGACCAGCCCAGGGAGCCGGGGATGGACCGGGCCGGCTGGATCGCTTCCAGGATGGTCGCGCGCGAGAGGCTGTCATAACGGGCTCTCGCGAACCGGCCCCGGCCCAGACGGGCGGACAGAGACACGAAGGCGCCCAGGCGGGTCTCATCCTCGTCAAACGCCCGGTCGGCGGTCAGGCTGACCAGCGCTGTCACGGGACCGAAGGGCCGCGACAGGGTCGCATTCGCGCCCCAGCTGTCCGCCCGCCCCTGGCGGCCATACTCATAGCGCGCACCGGCCGACGCATAGACGCCGCCGGGCAAGGGCGCGGACAGGCGGGCGGACGTCGATCCGGCGATGGCGTTGTCAGCGGCGAAATCGCCAAGCTGGGAGAAGCGCGCGCCCACATAGTCGCCGGCGATGTCGAACCGCAGCTCTTCAAGGCCCAGGAACTGCTCAAGGCGCACCTCATAGGCGCCCTCCACCGCCCCGTCCCAGGCCGCGCCGGCCTGGGATGCGGCGGCGTGAAATTCCAATGCGCCGCCCAGCCCTGCGAAGACGAAGCCCGCGCCCAGCTGGTGCACATCGCCGTCGGTCTGGCCGTCCAGCGCCCCGGTCAGGCGGTCGGTCAGGCCGAAACGATGGCGGAAGCTGGCGTTGAACCGGTCGACATCATACTCGGTGTCGCCCTGGGCCCGGTCGAACGGCACGCCGATCGCATAGGTGAATTCCGACAGTCCCGGTGTCAGCAGCGCCTTGTCGGAGAAGGCTGAAAAGGACAGGCGCTCGCTGCGCCCGGCATCGTCTTCGATGACGATCTCGATCTCGTTCGCGCCGTCATAGAAGGCGAAGTCGCGCACATCATAGCGGCCTGCACGAAGACGCAGCGTGCGCAGGAGCGCGCCATTGAGATAAACCTGCACCAGGCTTGTCTGCTCCAGCGTGAAGTCATAGCGCCCGCCGGGCTGAACGAGGCGGGAGGGCGTCAGGGCGTCGTATTCCCGCTCGACTGCGAAGCCCAGAATCGGCTCGGCGCCCTGAAACGGCGCGGTGGCGTAGCGGATGTCGCCCAGGCGGAACCGCATGAGGCGCTCAAGATCGTCCTGGATCAGAAACACATCCCCGCGACGCCACTCATGGGCGCCGCCATCCTCCCGCCAGACGCCGGCGCCCACCAGAGCGGGGCCCCGCGCTCCGAAGAGACGCGCTGCGCCGTCCAGATCCAGGCGGGACGGCGCCCGCCCGGCTGCACCAAATTCGCTTTCGTGGACATAGCCGCCCGACAGCCGGACATTCAGAAAGGCCGACCGGTTCGCCGGCGCGTCAGGGGTCGCCGATTGCAGAGGTTCGCGCCGGACCGAAATCGCCACAGCCCTGAGGCGCTCCATGGGAATGTCGAGGACCAGCGCCGCCGAGCGATTGTCGAACCGCAGGTCAAACCCTGTCTGATCAGCAAGGCTCGCCACGGGCGCAAACCCGCCACCATCCCCCAGCCCGGCGCCGAAGTCCGCAAGCGCTTCGTCGGAAAGCGTCTCAGCCAGCACCGCGCGCAGAGCCGGCAGGGACACTTCAAGGGCGTTGAAATTCGCCATGTCCACCGGGACAGCCCCGGCGTCGACGCCGTTGACCAGCAGCGGCAGCTCGATGACCACGCGGCGCGGTTCGTCCGCGGCCGGCTGGGCGGCTGCGGCGGCGGACATGCTGAGAAGGAGAATCAGGATCACCGGCCCGATGAGCCGGTGAAAACGGGTGGGACCCGCCCCGAGGTCGCGCTGGCGCTCCATCGCCCCCCTCTGACGATTGTGTGCCGCGCTGACACTATCAGGGCGAGCCCCGGACCGACAGACGCAAAGAGCGTGCAAGTTCGAACGCGTTTGCATCCAGCGGTCCATCCGGCCCCCCGGCCGGATCAGTCTCGCGTCGGCAGGGCCGCGCTGAGCGCCCTGGCCGGAAAGTCCTCAGGCAGGGCGATGCGCACTTCGCGCACAGCACCGGCGGCGATCAGCGTGTTGCCCATGGCTTCGGCCAGCTCATCGCCGGTGTATTCGTGAGTGACGCCGCCAGCCGACACCGTCAGGCCGCGATCGCCCAGATAGGCGTGGCGGTCTCCGGAGTTTTGCACCCGCACCACGGCGGCTCCGCCTTCGCGGCCTGCCGAAGCGATGGCGAGCTCCGCCTCGGCATCGGCAGGCGAGACATGGACGGCCGCGCCGAAATTGAACAGGAACTGCACGCCGGAGCCTTCAGCCTCTTCAGGCGTAAAGTCGACCGGCAGCTGCTCGACCATGACGATGAAGTCATGACTGCGCTCCACCGGACCGCCGACCCATTCCACGCGCACGACCTGGGTCTCGCCCGGCGGCACGATGGCCTGGGGCGGGAAGACCAGCAGCGGCGCGCCGGAGCGCTCGGTCTGGCGCTCGCCGGTCTCGCTGATGGTCCAGTCCACCGCATAGGCTTCAAAGGTCAGGGGACGGTCGGTGGTGTTCTCCACGCGCAGCTGCCCGGAGCGTTCACGGCCGGTGTCCTCCAGCTCGATGAGAAGCGGCGTGACCCGGTACGCGTTCGCCGCAGCCGCCAGACAGGCGACCCCGGCCAGAGCTGCAGCGATGAATTTGAAAGACTTGAACATGGTCATGGCCCCCACAGCCCTTTCATACGCGTGATCGATTCTCACAGTCTAACCGCGATCGGGCCGGCGCGCCTTAAGGGAGGAGGATCAGGCGGCCGGCCCTACGCGGAACGTCTCTTACGGGAGGATCGAGACGGTCACGGTGTCACGGTATTCGTCGGCGGGCGGGTTGTACGGGTTCAGGTTGGTCGAGATCGCGAAGGAGCGCGTCTGGGTCCCGTTCACCGGCCAGTTGTTGACCAGCATCGGCAGAGCCTGGGCGTTGCCGCCGCCGCCGGAGACCTGGCCCAGATAGGGGATCTCGAAGCCGGTTTCATCGCCGCGCAGTTTCGAGCCGTTGGCCGAGGCGAATTCGATGGTGCGCGTGCCGCCCTGACCGTTGCAGACCAGGCTCACCGAAGCGGTGGTCAGCGAGGAGACCGGCTGGGACAGGTCGATGCCCGTGCAGCGGTCCGGCGCGCCGCAATAGTGCTCGACGGTGCAGGTCAGCGGCACCTGGCCGTTCAGTTCGAAGGAGGTCGATTGCTGGGCCTGGGCGGCGCCGGCGGCGGAGGTCAGTGCGATGGCGGAAGCAGCGATCTGGATAAAGCGGTTCATGGTGTCAGCCCCATTGGTTGGTTTCGTCGGTTTCCATCGGCGGGCCGGTTTTCCGTTCCGCCATGGTTGACGTTTTGCTGGAGCTCTGGGGCATGATTACCGCCTGATTAAGGTTTTATCGCCCCAACCAAGGCCATTCGGCCCCAACTGGGGCGAAAACCGTCCGAATGGGGCCGGTTTCGGACCGCGCCGTTCAGAAAGCGTTCAGGCTCGCGGCGCGTATGGGGCGAACAGGCTGTTCAAACTCGGGAATCGAGCCTGAAGGACTCGCAAGGGCGATCGCCCGTCCGCAGCGAAGCGCGATCTGTGCGCGCGCGAAAGCGAGGACCGACTGAGCGGACGCGAGGGAGGATCAGTAAAAACCGAGCCCGAAGGGCTCGCAAGGCGAACAGCCGCCCGCAGCGAGAGGCGAGCAAAGCGAGCCGGCAAGCGAGGACCGACTGAGCGAACGCGAGGGAGAATCAGTAAAAACCGAGCCCGAAGGGCTCGCAA
>JANSXV010000003.1 GCA_024742735.1 Alphaproteobacteria bacterium
CCCGTCAGCCGAGGCAAGGCGCGAAGACCTGCCGAACTGGATCAGGCGTTACAACACCTGCCGAAGGCACTACGCTCTGAACCGACGCACGCCCCTTCAGGCCCTCGCAGACATGAACAACGTCGTGAGACATCACAGCTAGCGCCTGATCCGTCAGTGCTGGAAGTGACCGAAGACCTCAAATGGTTCGGCAACTTCCTGCGCTACGGCAAGCAGCAGTTTGAGAAGAAAGAAGCGCTCGAACACGGCGATTTCAGCGCGAAGATACGCGAGATGCTGGAAGAGCATATCGATGTGACCGGGCTTCGCACGGTCATCAAACTGCGCAGCGTCGTCGATGACGAGTTTTGGGATGATTTCGAAACCGGCGAGAAGTCCGAAGCCGACCTCAAAGAAGCCGCTATCCGCAAGACCACCGAGCTACGCAAGATCACCGAAGCACGCATCGGCGAGAACCATCACCAGTACGCGAAGTTCTCTGAGAAGCTACGCGAGCTGATCGAAAAGCTCGACGACACGGCGATGAGCTGGAGTGAAAAGCTCAAAGCCGTCGAAGCCTACGCTAAAGAGCTAGAAGCAGAAGCCAAAGCGTTCGAAGGCACCGGGCTTAGTGAGAGCGCGCATGCGGTGCTGCGCGTCATTGAAGCGGTGGCCACTGATGCAGACGACGCGTCACGCAAGCAGCTCGCTGGTGATGTGGAAGCTCTCTACACCAGCGAAGAACACGCGCCGAAGCTCTGGCACACCAAAGAGGCGCTGAGGAAAACGCTGCGCCAACAGGTACGAGAGCGCGCACACGAGCTTGGCTTCAAACACCTCAAACAGCTCCCCGTCGAAATCGAAGAGGTCGCCATCAAGCGGTATGCGCGCGGCTCACATGACTGAGTTCGTCATCGGCAACTTGCGTGTCCCTTACGCGCTCCAGCGAAGCGAGCGGGCAAGCCGCGTCCATATCGAAATGACGATGGACGCCATGCGGGTCACTGCCCCAGCAGACGTATCTAGCGAGGAGATCAACAGCGCGCTCTACAGGAAGCGGCGCTGGATCGTTGAGAACCACTATGCGCTCGCAGAAAAGTACGCACAGACCCACAAGATCGCGCGATTTAGAACCGGTGCGAAGGTTCCCTATTGGGGGCGTCTAGCCGCGCTGCGCACTGAAGCCGCTGACGTCCACACGCCCGAAGTCACATTCCGCAACAACGGGTTTGTCGTTCGCCATCACGCTCAGCCGACCGCGCGGAAACATGACGATGTCGTTGAAGGTGCGCTCAAAGGCTGGCTGCGCGAAAGATTGCGGATCGAAGCGCGCCAAGCTTCCAACCGCTATGCAAAGGCACTCGGTGTTGAAGTTACGGCGCTGCGAGTGGGCGAGCTGCGCACCTGCTGGGGAAGCTGCGGCGCCAGAGGTTCAGTCAGCGTTGACTGGCATTTGGTCTTCGGGCCGAAGCGCGTAGTGCACTACGTGATCGCGCACGAGCTGGCACACCTAGTCGAGCGCAATCACAGTCCGTCATTTTGGCGAGTGGTCAGACGCGCGTTCGGTGATTTTCAAGCCGAACATAATTGGTTGACGCGCAACGAGCACCTGCTTGGATATAGGCGGCTTCCACTTGGGGGCGTCAATAAGCCTCCCAAATGACGCTCAATAGAAAGCCCTTTTCTTTAGACACGACGCAGATGGGCATAAAACAATGTCGCGCGAATACAGCGTATCAAAGATTGATGCAGAGACTCGCTTCACCGTCAAATCATTTGTCGCTTCATTTTCAAGCATTTACGCTTGGATAGGAATGATACTGCTCTTTATATCGCTTGCCAGAATGGTCAATGAGTATCTTTCAGTTGGGCTTGCTAGCGTTGTCGAAACGATTTTGGGTTATTACATAAATGTAACTAATTATATATTTTTTCCGTTTGAGTTATTTTTAAAAATTACAATTAATCAAATTTATAAAGATGTGATTATTTTGTGGTTTTCTGGCCATGCAATTTTTTTTCGTGTCATACTCGCTTTGATACGCGTGACTTGGAAGGACCACTATCACAAAGTCAATGAATTCGGCCTTACCAACGGGAAGTATTTTTTTCATGTGCACGGAAAGTGGTATAAATTTACGACTATTTTACAAGCTAGATTCGGTCATTACATTGAAGTTATGAAGCCCTCTTATTCAAAATTTACATATTTCATTGCTGGGATTATTTTCTGGCCATATTTTATATATCGTATGATAAAGGGCCCTTACGTACTTAAACAAAATCGTTCTGGTCACATATGGACTGCAGGATCAATTGATAGTGCGCGGCGCGATTTGAGCAAAGGCAATGCGCACAGCGTAGTTATGAATATGAAATACGTTCTTCTATTCCAAATGGCTGCGGTATTTTCCGCTTTAGCTTATGCTGTCGTCGCTGGAGCGTATGGATTATAGCGCGCTTATATTTTAGCTGGTGGATTGCTTGTGCACACGACTTGATTGGACTTCTATACTACCTATGAGTGACTGAAGGGTTATATGTTGGCAAGGACGGACCCTAAGCTTCTCTACCGCTTCCCCGCTAGCCGGCCGATCTTTGATACGCGTCGGTTCGCACAGGATATGCGGCCAGATGGTACGCAGATAGATGCGAAGCGTGGCGGCGTGCAGTGGGACCGTAGCATCTATTACTACTGGTGGCGCTTCCTGCGCATGTCTCAGAAGTACCAGAAGGCCTGCGCGAAAGGCGGCGAGTACGGCCCAAAGACCCTTCGAGCGGTGTATGCCGACTTCGGAGACATCTTCGCGTTCGACGACACCAAGCAAGGCTTCCAAGCTTGGTGGAACGAGACTGCAAAGCACATGGACACCAACAGGGGCGCATACCTCTTTGGTTATCCAGCGCAGGACAATGTCGCGTTGGTCAAAGACCCCACCACATTCAACGCTGAAGGCGCCCTACTCGTCGCCATACCCAAAGGCATGCGTAAGCGAGAGATACAGCGCCAGCTTGATGCGATCCTCAACAAGGAGATGCCGCGCAAGCGGGGGGAGCGACTTCAAAAGGCCGACGTGCGCTACGGGCCTCTGCACGAGCGCATGCACGGATTGGACACGGCACTGAAGGTGCTTGAGGTGCGCCAGAAGCACCCCAACAAGTCGCTGTGGGAGATTGCCCACCTAGCAGACGTGAGCAAAGAGGTGAAGCTCGAAGGCGCTGAAGCGGAAAGCGGCAAGCGCACTCACGCTGCGGACAAGAAAGCCTACCTCGCCCAGCACGCCCACAGGCTCCTTACGCGCGCTGACAAGGTGATTGCAGGCGTCGAGCGCGGTGTCTTTCCAGCAACAAAATGATTATCATTTGAAATTGTCGATTGGGACAACGAAAAGCGAATAAGCGCCTCCTGTGAGATGCTGTGTGTGTTGGTGATGACGCCAACGCAACAGCCGAAAAAGGAGGCTTTCCAATGGCTAACACTCAGACTATCACCATCGACGCTGGCATTGAAATTGGTATCGAAGTCGTTATCAACGACAGGCCTACGGCTATCAATGAGTTGTACCTCGCAGCACCGCTTCACCTAAGTGCTGACCTACTAGCGCACGTATACGTCGACGAAGATGCGAACTGTGAGTGGAATGCAGTCCAAGCCATATTCGAACTCATGTCAGCCGATTTACATGGCGACAGACAGGTAGAAATTTACCTCCACGCATTCGATGTCGACCAGCAAATGCTAAAGCCTAAATCCAGCAGCTAGTGGCGCACCCAAGTAAGGCTGCAGCGTTCGTCGCTGCAGCCTTCCTGTATCCAATTCTGGTTTTCCAATATTCAATCCGAAGTTACTCGTTGTGTGTCATTTATGGAGGCACGCGATGAAGAAGCTGGCAAATCTCACCATCAAAACTGTCGAGCGCGCGGCACGAAAAGATCCCGTGCTCGAACGCCGCAAAAAGCTGCTGGATAAGCTCAACGAGCAGTTCTACGTGCTCGAAGCTGCGCATGCTGGTGAGAGCTATACGAAGACGAAGACGGTATGGGTGACGAATAGTGACGGGCAGCGCGTCCAAACCCAGCGCACCCGCGCTGTGCGCGCTTGGTTCTTCGAGCAAGACGGCGGTTGGTATGTGCAATGCCGCTACGGAGCCCGCTCCCTAAAGCTTGGTGACAAAGGCAACGCGGTGTTTGTGCAAAGCTTGGAGGACGTGGAGCACGTTCTCTCGCTGATGCGCGATGCTGTCATCGCTGGCGAGATGGATGACGCAATTGCGGGCGCATACAAGGACAAGCTCAGCACTGGCGTGCCGCGCAAGAAGGCACGCGCATAGCGCTAGGCTACAAGCGAGACAGTACAAAGGGCGGGCGACAAGCTCGCCCTTTTTGTTTGGCTAAATAGCTGTAGGAGGAAGGCGGCTATGAGGCTCAGCGACATTGCACTGCACGACTACGATTGGATGAAGGCTCCGCCCTCCCCATCAGCCGCAAGCATGCGCATAGCGCGCCATCAGCGCGAAATCGAACGCGATGACGAGAATGCGCTGGCAGTGCCGCGCGAGCTTATGAGCCCATACTCAAAGCGAGCGGCGGGTTATAGCTCTGAACAGGAGCTTGAGCTGTTGGATTTAGAGGCGAAACGCGCAAAGGTGCGAACCAGAGAGCTGGAATTGAAGCGCGAACGAAGGCGCGAGAAAGACGCACGCGACGCGGAGATGTTCAGAAATCTACTTGCATCAAACGCACGCCGAAGGCAGAAATAAGAAAAGCTAAGCTAAATCAAAGGCTTGGAAGCAGAAAAAGCTAGGCATTTGTTATGTATATTTTTTCCAAAGCCGTAACCCACTGTAATATTTGCGCTATTGCGACGCTTGTTGAATTCAAGCATTGCCACGGCGCGGTCAGCACGGCCTAAGGCGGAAGCATGACCGCGCCGACCCTGGGACGTATCTCGCAGGACCAGCACGCGGCGATCAACGCTCTGATCCTGCGCTCCAAGGCCCATTGGGGCTATGACGCCGCCATGATGGCGATCATGGAGCGTGTGTTGCGCCTGGACCGCGACGCCGCCGGAGCGGGGCGCGCAGTTGCCGCCTGGATTGGCGATGATCCTGCCGGTGTCGTCCAGATCAGCGAGCCCTACGAGGATGATCGGGGCCGTGCGATCGGGCTGGACCTTCTGTTCATCGCGCCCGAAGCCATCGGGACCGGGCTCGGCCGGCGGCTTTATGACTGGGCGCTGGATCAGGCGCGCGCCGCCGACGCGGCCCGCATGGACATTCTGTCTGATCCGTTCGCCCGTCCGTTCTACGCCGCCATCGGCGCGACCTTCATCCACGAGCGACCGTCCGACGCCGTACCGGGCCGGATGCTGCCCTGGCTCGAGCACAGACTGGAATGAAGCACCGCGCCTTTCACCTAGCCTGTCCACCCCGTTGTGGCGTGTGGCGCTGAATGGGCCGGCAGGTGCATCATCAGGCCAGCGGCGCCTGCGCGCCAACCCCGGTTGCAGGCCCGCAACTTTAAACCGCCCTTGTAGAGCTGCAGCGGACACCCTGCGTCTAGGAGTTTCTTCAGGAGTTTGGGCAATAATGACGCCGGACTCAAACTTCAGGACGCTCTTTCATGACATCAAGCTCTTCCCGCATCGCGGGAGCCGTGCTGGCCGGGGCCGCCGCCGCGATCGCGATCACGCTGTTGCTGGGTCCGCTCCTGAACGGGGCGAACCGGGTCGAGCAGAGCGCGGCGCTTGCCGACTACATGGCCGAACGCGCTGAAGCCCAGTACGGCCTGTTCGACGCGCTGATCACATCGCATCAGGCTGGCGTGGCGCACTTCACGAGGCTGCATACCGAGATGGACCAGGTCCAGATCGACACGCTTTTCGAACGCTGGTTCCCCCACCATCCCGCCGGCGCCCGGCGCGGCTCCGACCCTTACTTTGACGGGTTCGTCGCTGCTGACGGCACGCTGACATACGGGATGGGCGCGTTTCTCGGCGGACCCGATCATGACGCCGCTGCACGCCGTGTGTCGGTCGCTGGCTTTGAAACCGTGCGCAGTCTCGGGCCGGCCTTCAGGTCGCAGTTCGACAATTTCTATTTCAACGATGATCGCCGGTTGATGATCTTCGCCCCGGAGCGGCCCGACCGGCTCGCCTTCTATCGCCACAAAGCACCGGCGAGCTTCTCGTTCGCCCGCCACGATTTCGTCCGTATCGTCCAGCCTGCCGCCAATCCGCTGGGGCGTACGGCCTGCACCGCCTTGACGGACCTGCTCTACGCTCAGGACCAGCGCGCCCTGACGATCGGCTGCCATACCCCAGTTCGGATCAATGGACGCCATCTGGGCGCATTCGGAACCACCCTGCCGGTCGCGGGCTTCCTCAGAGACGCCGTCGACGATCCGAGCGGACGGGAGTCGTTCGTCGTGTCTCGGGAGGGCCGCGTGGTGGGCCATCCTGCCCTGTTCGAGGGCGGCGTCATCACCGATGAGGACGTGGCCGAAGTCGCTCGGTCGCTTAATCTTGAAGAACTGGTCTCGGCCATCGTCGCAAACGGGCGAACCCACGGCGTCATACCAGATATCGCTTCGGGCGGGCTCGCCGCCTTCGCCAAGCTTGAGGCGCCCGGCTGGTATCTGGTGATCCGCGAACCGGCTGCGCCAAGCCCGTGGCGCGCTTGGTCGCTGGCCGTACTGATCGGGCTGCTGGCCGGCGCGCTTGTGGGGTTTCAGCTGATGGTGCTGCCCCGGCGCGCCGCCGCATTCCGGACCGCAACCTCCCGGGTTTAGCCGTTCAGCAGGCTGCGCCCGATGGACAGGAAGCGCTCGCGGCGGCGCTTCTTAAGCTCGGCCGCGTCCAACCCGTCAAGGCTTGCGAGCGAGGCTTCGATGGCGTCGCCGACGCGCTGGATGGAGCCTTCGCGGTCGCGGTGGGCGCCGCCGACCGGCTCGGGAATGATGGAATCGATGATCTTCAGCTCGATCAGGTCCTGAGCCGTGATCTTCATGGCCATGGCCGCATCCTTCGCCCGGGCGCCGTCGCGCCACAGGATGGACGCGCACCCTTCCGGGCTGATCACCGAATAGATCGAGTGCTCCAGCATCAGCACGGTGTTGGCGCTAGCCAGCGCCACGGCGCCGCCTGACCCGCCTTCCCCGGTGATCACGCTGACCAGCGGCGTGCCCAGCGTCAGGCAGCGCTCGGTGGAGCGCGCGATGGCCTCGGCCTGTCCGCGCTCCTCCGCGCCGAGCCCGGGATAGGCGCCGGCGGTGTCCACGAGCGTGACGACCGGCAGATCAAACCGCTCGGCCAGGTCCATGAGCCGGATGGCCTTGCGATAGCCCTCCGGCCGTGCCATGCCGAAATTATGCTTCAGGCGGGTCTGGGTGTCGTGGCCCTTCTCGTGGCCGATCAGCACGACCGGACGGCCGCGCAGGCGGCCTGTGCCGCCGACGATGGCGTGGTCTTCACCGAAACGGCGATCACCGGCAAGCTCTTCGAAATCGGTGACCAGGCCTTCAATGAAATCTTTCAGGTGCGGCCGCTCGGGATGGCGGGCCACCATGGTTTTGCGCCAGGCGTCGAGCTTGGAATACAGCGTCTTGAGCTGGTCTGAGGACTTCTGGCGCAGCCGCGCGATCTCCTCGGCCACATCCGGGGCGTCGTCGCCGTTGCGCGACTGGACAGCCTCCAGCTCCTCGATCTTGGAATCCAGTTCCGCAATGGGACGTTCGAAGTCGAGATAGGTGCGCGTCGGGTTAGACATCTAAAGTCCTGAAAAAGCGCGGCCGGTTGCAGTCTTCCACCGCGTCGACGCCGCTTGTCGAGCGGCAAGTTATAGTCGGGCGCCCGCCGACGCAAATTCCATGCGCGCCCGATTTCAGCCGGTCCCGTCAGCCGTCCCGGCGGTTGAGCGGATGGGCGTCGCGAACAAGAGCCGTCAAACGCTCTTCCAGCACATGGGTGTAGATCTCCGTCGTGGAGACATCAGCATGGCCAAGCAGGGTCTGGACGCTGCGCAAGTCAGCGCCATGGGCGAGCAAATGGGTGGCGAAGGCGTGACGCAACACGTGCGGGCTGACCCTGCGCGGATCGAGACCGGCGGCAATGGCGAGGTCCTTCAGGATCTGGGCGAAGCGCTCGCGGGTGATGTGACCGCCTGCCGCGCTTGAGGATGGAAACAGGAAGCCCTCCGCGCGGCGCCGGGTCGCTGCGGTCTTGCGCGGCAAGTGTTCGGCGCGGACAGTCGTGTAGGCCGCGACCGCATCCATGGCGGGCTCGGTGAGCGGAACCAGGCGCTCCTTGCCGCCCTTGCCGCGCACGACCACGACCGCCTCCGCCCGCGCGACTGCGGACAGGGGCAGTCCGACCAGCTCGCTGACGCGAAGTCCGCCGGCGTAGAGAAGCTCAAGCAGCGCGCGGGTGCGCAGACCGGCGGCTCCGTCCATGGCCTCCGCGGCCTCGAACAGGGCGTCGACCTCCGCCTCGCCGAGCACCTTGGGCAGGGCGCGCTGCTTCTTCGGCCCGCTCAAGGGCGCGCATGGGTCATCGGCGCGGCGGCCGTCCTTCAGCAAAAAGCGATAGAAGCGCTTGAGGGCGGACAGACGGCGCGCCGCGGTCGACGCGGCGAGGCCGTCATCGGCCCATTCAACGAGCAGGCTTTCCAGATCTTCGGTACGAGCGCCATCAAGGCTGCGCCCGCGCGCGGCGAGCCGCTCGGCGGCGTCTTCAAGATCCCGGCGGTAAGCCGCAAGCGTGTTCTGAGCCGCGCCGCGCTCGGCGGCCATCATGTCGAGGAATAGGGCGATCAGCCCCGTGCTCACGCCGCCTCCTCAAGGATCAGCTCCAGCACCAGGCGCAGGGCCTGCGCTTCGAGCCCGGCCCGTTGAAGGATCACCGCAGCCCCGGCGCAGGCCTCGGTGTCCTGCGGCGCGCGTTCAAGCGTCAGGGCGGCATGGAGCGCGCTTTCCCCAAGAGCTCCGGCGCCGGCGGCCAGAAGGCCAGGGGCGAGGACAGGCGCGGGCGCATCTTCGGCTCTGGCGAGCCCGGTCATGGCCGCGCGCAAGGCGCCGCCATCTTCAGCGCCCAGCGCCGTCAGCATGGCCGCCTGACACAGGCGCTGGGGCGTGGCGCCTTCGATGCGTGCGGCGAACAGCGCGGTGAAGGCGTCATCCTCGATCCGACCGGCTGCGACGGCCCGGGCGAAATCCAGCGCGACGATCACCGAGGCCGGCGGCGGGGTCCATTCCGGCCCCAGCGCCTCTGCGCCGTCAGCGGCGAAGGCAGGAGGCGCGTTCAACGCCGCAGGTCCACCGCTCTGGGTCGGGGCCGGGGCAGGCGCCGGCTCGGGTTGCGGGCGCGGCGGCCCGTCCAGCAGCGCCTCACGCCAGCCTTCAGCCGCCACGATGTCGTCAGCGGCCAGAGCCGCCAGCACGAACAGGCGGCCATGGGCCAGCGTGTCCGCCGTGATCGGCAGCCGGGCGACCTCCGCGCCGTAGGCCGACGCGATTTCGACGAAGGCGCCCTCTTCAGCGGCGTCGTTCAGACGAACCGCCAGCGCCTCGGCCGCAATCACGCGATCGAGGTCCTGCTGGATTATGGCGCCGAGCGCGACCGAGCGCGCCTCGCCGTCCATGAGCACGGCGGCCTCAAGCGCTTCAGGCAGGGTCTCCGGCAGAGCGATGCGGGGCCCGGTGCGAGCCGCGGCCCGATGCAGCCACGCCGGCGCGGCCTCGGCTGCAGTGAACCGGCGCTCCGGCGCGGCCAGCGAAGCCAGCGCGAGCTGCAGCCCGGTGGCTGGCGTGAACGCCGCATCCACCGGGCGGTCAAGGGCATAGGCGTCGAAGGCGGCGTCGAACTCCGGATTCGGCGCCTGGGCGCGCGCCAGCTCGGCGGTCAGTTCACCGGCCGGAACATTGCCGCCGATGGCCAGGCACGCTGCCCGGGCGCGCAGCCAATAGGGCGCATCGCGATCCTCAAGCAGGGCGTTGGCCGCCCGGCAGGCGTCCTCGGTCTGGCCCATCGCGAAGGCGAGCTCGGCATAGACCCGCGACAGGCCCGGGCTCTGATTGATCTGGGGCGTGCGGTCCAGCAGGCGCAGCACCGGCTGCGGCCGGCCAGCCGCCAGCGCACGGCGCGCGCGCAGCTCAGCCAGCGCAAAGCGGTCGTCCAGCCCCTCCGGAGGCGGACCTCCGGACAGGAGCGCGCCGAGCGCCAGACGGGCGGCTGCAGGCTCGCTCCAACCCTCCTGGGCGCGAGGCAAATCCTCCAGAAGAGCCTGAAGCGCCACCGCATCGCCCGATGACCAGACGGTTTCGGGCAGATTTCCGCCGGCGTCGACTTCCATGGGATGGATCGCCCCCAGCTCCTGCACGGCGATGCCGCTGGAGGGTTGCTGCGCGGCGCCGGCCTGCAGCGCAACGGCCGCAAGAACGGCGCTAAGCGTCGCTGAGAACATCACGATCGACCTCGATGCGGATCTCGGAAGGCTCCGGCGCGCCGGATTCAGCCATCGCCAGCAGCGCGGCGAACCCGCCGCCGATGATCACGGCCAGAACCGCCAGCCCGATCAGCATTCCCTTCATCGCCCACTCCTTGATTGCGTCGATTTCGAATAAAGCAGGCGAATGCGGCGTTTTCCAGACGGATGCCGCGTCGAGGCGCCATTGGCGCATGGCCTCAGGCTGGTTTATCACCGTCCCATCATGTCGAATATCCCATCACACGCAGCGCCGGAGCGCCCGATCACGCTGGTCGGGCTCATGGGCGTGGGAAAGACCACGATCGGGCGCCGGCTGGCCTCACGCCTGAGCCGGCCGTTTCTGGACGCCGACGCCGAGGTGGAATCCGCCGCCGGCCGCACTGTCGCGGAGATCTTCGCCGATTTCGGCGAGGCCGCCTTTCGCGACGGCGAGCGCAAGGTGATCGCCCGTTTGCTGGACGAGCCCAAGCCGGTGGTGCTGGCGCTGGGCGGCGGGGCCTTCATGGACCCCGACACTCGCGCCCTCATCAAGGAGCGTGCGATTTCGGTCTGGCTGAAAGCGGACGTGGACACGCTCTTCGAGCGCGTCATGCGCAAGCCGGGCCAGCGCCCTCTTCTGGAGACCGAAGATCCAAGGGCGGTTTTGGAACGCCTTCACGCCGAGCGCGCGCCGGTCTATGCGCAGGCCGATATCGTCGTGGACAGCGACGCGGCGAGCCATGACACCACCGTACAGCGCCTGATCGACGCTTTGCAGGCTGTTCAGCAAGGACAATAAGACGTGAGTGAACTGATCACCGTTCCGGTCGCACTGGGCGAGCGCAGCTACGATGTCATTATCGGCGACGGGGCGCTTGAGACCGGCATGGACCGGCTGGGTCCGCTCTGCCCGCGCCGGCGCGCCTTCATCGCAGCGGACGCAGCGGCCCTGGCCGCCCATGGAAAGCGCCTGCGCGCTGGACTGAACGCAGCCGGACTTGAACCGGTCATCTTCGAGATCGAGGGCGGCGAGCGCGCCAAGACCTGGACCGGCGTCGAGCGTCTGGTCGAGGCGCTGCTGGAGGCCGGCATCGAGCGTTCCGAGTGCCTGATCGCCTTTGGCGGCGGCACGATCGGAGACCTGGCCGGGTTTGCAGCCGCCGTGACCAAGCGCGGCGTCGGCTTCGTCCAGATCCCCACCACGCTTCTGGCCCAGGTCGACAGCTCGGTCGGCGGCAAGACCGGCATCAACACTGCGTCGGGAAAGAACCTCGCCGGCGCCTTCCATCAACCCGCGCTGGTGATCGCCGACACCGGCCTTCTGGCTTCCTTGCCCGAGCGGGAGATCCGCGCCGGCTACGCTGAGATCGCCAAGGCGGGGCTGATCGCCGACGCAGAGCTGTTCGCGCGGCTGGAATCGGCCGGGGCCGGCGCGTTGACGGGCGACGCCCTGACGCGGGCCGCCGCCGACGCCGTGGCGTTCAAGGCGCGCATCGTCGCTGAAGATGAGCGCGAGGGGGGCGTGCGCGCCCTGCTCAATCTGGGCCACACCTTCGGCCATGCCTTCGAGGCTGAAGCCGCTAAAGGCGCGCTGGTCCATGGCGAGGCGGTGGCGGCGGGCATGAGCCTGGCCTTCCGCTACTCGGTGCGCCTTGGGGTCTGCCCGCAAGCTGAAGCCGACCGCGTCGACGCCCATCTGCGCGCCGTCGGCCTGCCGGCGTCCGGCGCCGAGCTGCCCGGCGGGCCATACCAGGCGGACAGGCTGGTCGCGCGCATGGGGTCGGACAAGAAGAATCGCGGCGGCGCGATCACGCTAATTCTGGCGCGCGCGGTCGGAGAGGCTTACATCACGCCCTGCGAGGACGCCGCCGATCTGGCCGCGTTCCTGGACGAAGATCTGAGGACGGGATGAATTTCGAACCGTGGATGGGCTGGACAGCCCTTTCAATTCTGGGCCTGCTTTGCTTTTCGGGCTTCTTTTCCGGCTCGGAGACGGCGCTGACCGCGACTTCCAAGGCGCGCATGCTGTCCCTTGAGAAGGAGAAGAACCCGCGCGCGCGCCGGGTCAACCGGCTGATCGAGGACCGCGAAAGCCTGATCGGCGCGATCCTGCTGGGCAACAACCTGGTCAACATCCTGGCCGCTTCTCTGGCTTCGGCTCTGTTTCTGGCGCTGTTCGGCGAGGCCGGCGTGCCCATCGCCACTCTGGTGATGACGCTGCTGGTCCTGATTTTCGCCGAGGTGCTGCCCAAGACCTACGCCCTGTCCAATCCGGACCGCATGGCATTGACGGTGTCCGGCCCGCTGGGCTTTTTCGTGGCGGTGTTCTCACCCGTCGTCGCTGCGGTTCAGGCCGTGGTGCGCACGACCCTGCGCATTCTTGGCGCCAATGTGGAAGGTCCTGTCCTATCCGCCCACGAAGAGATCCGCGGTCATATCGACCTTCACCACCAGGAAGGCGGCGTGGTGAAGACCGATCGCGACATGCTGGGCGGCGTGCTGGACCTGCGCGAGCTGACCATCGACGACGTCATGGTTCACCGCAAGAACCTGATCATGCTGGACATCGACCAGCCCGTGGACGAGCTGGTGCGCACGGCGCTGACCTGCCCGCACACGCGCCTGCCCCTGTTCAGGGACGACCCGGAGAACATCGTCGGCGTGCTCCACGCCCGCGACCTGGCCCGTGCGCTTCACGAGGCGGGCGGCGATGCGGCGAAGATCGATATCGAGGCCATCAAGCGCGAACCCTGGTTCGTGCCGGAAACCACTGAACTGCAGGAGCAGCTGACCAATTTCCGCCAGAAGCGCGAGCACTTCGCCCTGGCCGTGGACGAGTACGGCGCGCTCATGGGCGTGATCACGCTGGAAGACATCCTGGAAGAGATCGTCGGCGAGATCGAGGATGAGCACGATGTCGCCGTGGAAGGCGTCAGCCGGCTGCCGGACGGGCGTGTGCTGGTCGACGGCGCCACGCCGATCCGGGATGTGAACCGGGCCCTGGACTGGGAGCTGCCCGATGACGAGGCGGTGACCATCGCCGGGCTGGTGATCCACGAGGCGCAAACCATCCCCGAAGCCGGACAGGTCTTCCGATTCCACGGGGTGCAGTTCGAGATCCTGGAGCGCAAGCGCAACCAGATCACGCGCATGCGCCTGAAGACCGAGCCGACGCCGGGGCTCTGACATCCGCCTCGCATCTTCGTGACTTGGCCGGAGCCGGTTTCGCTCCAACTCTTGAGGGCGGAACCCATCCGCCGACGGAGACCCGCCATGATCCGCATCACCGCCCTCATCACCGCCCTGGCCGCAGGCCTGTCGACCGCCGCCTGCGCCCAGGAGGCCGGAGACTACGCCGTTCCCGCTGGCGCTGCCGATGCGCCGCAGGGTCTGGCCCACGCCGTCTTCGCGTCTGGCTGCTTCTGGTGCACCGAGGCCGACTTTGAAAAGCTCGACGGCGTGGTCGAGGTCGTCTCCGGCTTCGCCGGCGGCGAGGAGGAGAATCCGGGCTATTACGAGGTCGTGCGCGGCGAGACCGGCCATGCCGAGGCCGCACGCATCATCTATGACCCGGACGTGGTCAGCTATGAGGCGCTGCTCGACCATTACTGGGTCAATGTCGACCCATTCGACGGGGCCGGTCAGTTCTGTGACCGCGGGTCAAGCTATGCGCCCTTCATCTTCCCCGCCGACGCAGACCAGGCCGAGGCTGCACGCGCTTCGCTGGCCAGAGTCGAAGCCGAGCTGGGCCGGGCGGTCGCTGTGGAGATCGAGCCTCTGGACACGTTCTGGCCGGCCGAGGCCTACCATCAGGATTTCGCCGACAACAACCCGATCCGCTATCAGCGCTACCGCTTCGGCTGCCGCCGGGACCAGCGCCTGCGCGAGATCTGGGGCGAGCGCGCGCTGGGCGGCTAGCCGCCGCGCATTTCGCGCACGCGCGCTTCAAACTCTTCGGTACGCGGAACCGGATCATAGCCCTGCGCGAGGAAGAGGCGGTAGCGCCGCTCCCGACCGCCGCCGAGCGCAATGACGATCTCGCCGGCCGGCTCGATTCGTTCGAAATCATCAAGGATCAGCGGAACTTCCTGCGCCCGCTCCGATACGACGAGGACAGGCTGATCGTAGCCCTGCGGCAGCGGCCAGGTCGCCTCGGCGAAGTTATGGGCGCCGGCATAGCGCATCCACATGAACAGCTCCGGACCGCCGGCGGGTCCATAGCGCTGCATCTGGTGGAAGTCATTGCGGTCATCATAGGCGATCGCCGCCACCCCGGCTTCCTCGGCCGCGCGGCTGACCGCCTCCACCGTGGCCGGCCATTCGCGCACGCGCTTGAACGCGTTGGCGAGCCCGGCGGCGTCCGACAGGGGCGTGGAGGCCGCGAACGCCATGAGCGCAAGTCCAGCGACGCAGTGCAGCCCCACAGACGTCCATAGCGCGGCCCGCCGCCAGCGCCCGCCTTCCAGAAACCAGATCGCGACCAGGATCGTTCCGGCCGCATAGGCCGAAGCCGCCCAGTTGGCGTGGGCGCGGCTGATGAAGGCCTGGAACGCCACGATCAGAAGGGCCGGCGCGACATAAAGCGCAAGCATAAGCCGGGGTCGTGCGGCTCCAAGATCCAGGCTCAAGCCTTTGAAGGCGGCGATGACGGCCGCGATCAGCGCAGCGAAGGTGATCGGCCCGAACACGCCGAACTGATCGACGACGAAGGTGATGAATTCGTCGGGATTGAACAGCGAGGCGCCCCAGTTGGCGTTGGCGGCGGTGTGGGACACGGTCGCGAAGTCATTCGCCGCATTCCACATGAGGTTCCCGCTGATCAGGGCCAGGAAGATCACCCCGGCGGCGAGCCCCTGCAGACTCACAAGGGCCCGGCGCGCGGGCGCGTCGACCAAAATCGCCAGCCCGGTCCCCAGCAGGAAGTAGATCGCCGCGTACTTGGCCAGAAACGCCCAGCCCGCCGCCACGCCCAGCAGAATCGCGAAGCGCCAGTCCGGGCCGTCGCGCAGGCGTGCGATTGCGCAAAGACCTGCGCTCCACCCCACCATCAGCACCGCATCGGTGGAGATGATGGAGGAGGACAGCCAGACCGCCGGCATGATCATCCACAATATTCCCGCCAGCGCCCCGGCCCGTGTCCCGAACAGCCGTGCGGCGGTCAGGCCGAGAAACGTCGCCGTCGCCGCATGAAGCAGGGGCGCGCTGAGGCGAACCGCCCAGTCGGCGTCGCCGAACAGGGCCGTCGTCACTGCAATGATCCACGCGATCAGCGGGGGCTTTGAAAAGTAGCCCCAGTCCGGATTCTGGGCCCAGAGCCAGTACTGGGTCTCGTCGGGATAGAGGCTGTTGGGATCCAGAACCAACGCCGCAAGACGCAGCAGCACCAGGCCGCCGCCCGCGGCCAGGATGGCCGCGACCACGGTTCGATCTGAAAGCGATGGCGCGCCGAGCTTCGACATGGCCGCTTCATGGGCGAGCGGCCCCCCTTTGTCAAAGCGCGGGGCTCCAACGGCGACTGTGCCTTCGGCGCCACGGCCAGGATGGTTCGGAAACCAAACTATTCTTTCTGATTTAAAAGTGGAGACATTATTAGGATTCCCATTGGTCCAAATTATAAAACATTTTCTCAAATTTGATGGGGAATTTTTAGTTCTCAAGTCGAAATATCGATGAGGATGTTCCTTCGCTTACATTATTTTTGTCGTATTTCTGAAAAATACCCGTCACCGAACTGTCAGCGCCTGCGGATTAAGGCCGGTGCCCACATCGGGGATTGCTCCGATGCGGTCTGATCTGGTCGAAACAGGGGAACCCTCGACATGGCACTGTTCAAGAAACTCGCATGCGGCGTCTCTGTCGCTGCGCTGGCCGCGCTGGCTCCGGCCGCCGCCGTCTACGCGCAGGAGACGTCCTCCCAACTGCGCGGCGCGGTTGTCGATGCGTCCGGCGCGCCGATCTCCGGCGCCCGTCTCATCATCCTTCACACTCCTTCCGGCACTGTGTCCGAAGCGGTGACCGGCGCGACCGGCGCGTTCTTCCAGTCCGGTCTGCGGGTCGGCGGCCCCTACACCATCACCGTCGTGGCCCCTGGCTTTGAAGGCGACGTGATCGAGAACCTGTCCCTGCGCCCTGGCTCCCAGCCGCCGCTGCGCATCGCGCTGCGCCCGGCCGCAACGACCGACGTCATCGTGGTGACCGGTCAGGCCGTGAACACGCTGGACCTGAACAATGGCGTGGGCTCCAGCTACACCGCCGAAGACATCGCCAACCAGCCTTCGCTGGCCCGCGACGTGATCTCCACGCTCGCCCGCGACCCGCTGGCCATCACCGGCGGCCCGAACAACCTGTCCGTCGCCGGCGCCAACCCGCGCTTCAACGGCGTGACCATCGACGGCGCCCGCCAGCAGGACGCCTTCGGCCTGGGCACGAACACCTTCGCCACGGCGCGTTCGCCGATCAACATCGACATCATCGAGTCGGTCTCGCTGGTCGCCGCTGACTACACCGTGATCCCTTCCGGCTTCACCGGCGGCCTGGTCAACGTGACCACCCGCGGCGGTACGAACGAGTTCGACGGCTCGGCGTTCTATTATTACCGCGACCAGGACTATTTCGGCGCCTCCACCTTCGGCGGTCAGGGCAGCTTTGATCCCGGCCAGTTCGAAGAGAAGGAATACGGCGTCACGGTGCGCGGTCCGATCATCGAGGACACGCTGTTCTTCTCGATCTCCTACGACAAGTTCGAAACCGCGACGGCCATCGACTTCAACGCCTCGGACGCCTCCAACGGCGTCGACCCGGCCTTCTTCGACGCCCTGACCAACCTGGTGCAGACCACCTATGGCGTCGACCTGCAGGGCCGTCCGCAACAGGCCGCCGTTCCTAGCGAGACCGAGCGCCTGTTCGCCCGCTTCGACTGGAACATCAACGAAGACCACCGCTTCCGCCTGTCCTATCAGCACGTGGAAGACGCCGGCATCTCCAACATCGGCTCCAGCAACTTCGTGTCGGCCTGGTATGACACGCCGACCGAACTGACCAGCTGGTCGGGCGAATTGTTCTCCGACTGGACCGACAATCTGTCGACCACGCTGCGCGCCAGCCACATCGACTACACCCGCGGCCAGATCTGCCGCGCCGGCGAAGGCGTGGGCACGTTCGAGTTCCGCCTGAACGAAGCTGATGTCACCGGCACCGCGCTGGACGGCCTGCTCACCGGCCCGTCCATCCGCACCTTCACCGGCGGCTGCGACCGCTTCCGCCACGCCAATGACTACGCCGACGAGCGCCTGACCCTGTTCGGTCAGGCTGACTATGTGTGGAACGACTTCGTGTTCACCGTTGGCGGCGAATATGAATCCCTGGACGTGTTCAACGTCTTCGTGGAGCGTTCGCGCGGCCTGTTCCGCTTCGAAAGCGTGGACGAAATCGTCAACCAGATCGCCGACATCCAGTACCGCAACGTGCCCTCCAACAACGCGCTCGACGGCGCGGCTGCGTGGGGCTACGAGCGCTGGACCGGTTTCGCCCAGACCCGCTGGCAGGCTCTGGACAATCTGGAGATCACCGGCGGCCTTCGCTACGAGACCATCTCGACCGGCGACACGCCGACCCTCGACCCGAGCTTTGCGGGCGATGTCGGCTTCGCCAACACGACCACGACCGACGGTCTGGACCTGCTGATGCCGCGCGTCGGCTTCAGCTACGAGCCGCTTGAGCGCACCACCATCACCGGCGGCTTCGGCGTGTTCTCCGGCGGCGATCCGGCCGTGTGGACCTCCAACGCCTACCAGGTGCCGGCCGTGTTCGCGTCCGCCAACAACTTCGTCGGCGTGACCGGAACGTCGATCCCGCAATCGCTTCTGACGGCGGTCGCCAACGGCAACCCGCTCGCGATCGACGCGATCGACCCGAACTTCGAACTGCCCAGCGACCTCAAGGCCTCGCTGCGCATCGACCAGGAGTTCGACATCAACCTCGCCGGCTTCAATCTGGGTTCGGGCTATGTGGTCTCGGCGCAGGCGCTGTACAGCGAGAGCATCAACTCCTTCCTGTGGCGTGAAGCGGCCCAGACCAACCAGCAGCCGCAAGCGGGCAATCTCGGCGTCGCGCCGGACGGCCGCACCATCTATGCGGACCTGCAGGCCCTGGGCATCTCGAACCGGACCATCCTGACCAACGGCTCCGGCGATCAGAGCCTGGTTCTGACGGTCTCTCTGGCCAATGACTTCGACAATGGCTTCGGCTTCTACGCCGCCTACGCCCACCAGGACGTGGAAATGCTGACCGAGGGCTCGTCCTCGCGCGGCATCTCGTCCTGGCGCGGTCAGGCGGACGCGGACCGGAACTTCCCGTCGCCGCGCACCTCGATCTACGAGATCGAGCACGTGTTCAAGCTGGCGTTCTCCTATGAGCGCGCCTTCATCCGCGACCTGAATACGCGCTTCGACCTGTTCGGCGACATCAACTCGGGCGCGCCGTTCACCTACACGTTCGACGTGGACAGCGGCAACGCCCTGTTCGGCCGGGCCGGCAACGGTGAATCGCCGTTCGACAACAACCCGCTGTACATTCCGTCGATGAATGACAGCCGCGTCGTCTACGCCTCCGGCTTCGATCAGGCGGCGTTCAACGCCTTTATCGACGGCGCCGGCGTGCCGCGCGGACAGATCCATGAGGTGAACTCCGACAACGGCCCGTGGAATCAGCGTTGGGACTTCCGCTTCCAGCAGGATCTGCCTGGCATCTTCGGGGCGGACCGCTTCGTGGGCGACAACCGGTTCAAGTTCGTGCTCGACATCGAGAACGTGCTGAACCTTCTGAACGAAGACTGGGGCACCCGCGTGAACGCGCCGGGCAACGGCCAGCTGCAGATCGTGCGCGCGGACCTCGTCCGTGCGGCGGACGTGGCGGCCCTGGGCGTCGATGCGGCTCCGGCTCTGACCGGCGACCTGCCGCGCACCAGCTGCCTGGCGGCAAGCGACTGCGTGTACCGGTTCAACAGCTTCTCCGACCGGGGCACGGGCTTCCGCTCGAACTCCGGTTCGGTGTGGCGCGCTCGTGTGGGCATCCGCTACGAGTTCTAGACCGGCCTGAAACGGAACCGGCGGCGGGCGCGTCCCGCCGCCGGTTTTGTTCAAGATCATTCGTGGCGAAAATGCCACAAACCTCCGGAACCGGCAGAACTTCGCGCTGAAAATGAATGTGGGCGAAGGTCTGGGGAAAACCTCGACCGCCGACATCATCGGCCGCCGGTTCGCCCGCAAGCTTCTGAATTTAAAGCCCAAGCAGGCGCCCTTTTACTCCGCCCCCTGATTGGGAGGCGGCTTTTGCTGTCATTTTTCTGTAATACTTGTGTCACCCAGTCGTCAGAACCGGGGGATACCCGCGCCCCAGCGTAGCGTCGGCGAGGTGCCGGCGCCGCTTTCTGTTGGTCGTTCAGGGGAACCCCGCCATGTTCAAGAAGCTCGCCTATGGCGCTTCGGTCGCCGCGCTCGCCGCGCTCGCGCCCGTCGCCGCCGTTCATGCCCAGCAAACCTCCGCCCAGCTGCGCGGCGAAGTCATCGACGCCTCCGGCGCGCCGATCTCTGGCGCGACGGTCACCGTCATTCACAACGACTCCGGAACGGCTTCACGCGCCGTGACCAATGAGTCGGGTGCGTTCTTCCAGTCCGGCCTTCGCGTCGGCGGTCCGTTCTCGATCCTGGTCAATGCCGAGGGCTTTGACGGTCAAGCGATCGACGGCGTGTTCCTGCGCCCCGGCTCCCAGGCCCCGCTGCGTATTGCGCTGAACCCGCAAGCGACAGACATCATCGTGGTGACCGGCCAGGCCATCAACACGACCGACCTGAACAACGGCGTCGGCTCGAACTTCACAGCTGAAGACATCGCCAACCAGCCGGCCGCCAACCGTGACGTCATCGCGACCCTCGTTCGCGACCCGCTCGCCTTCTCCGATGGTGAGGGCCAGCTCTTCGTCGCCGGCGTGAACCCGCGCTTCAACGGCCTGGCCATCGACGGCTCGCTCCAGCAGGACGACTTCGGCCTGGGTTCGAACACCTACGCGACCGAGCGTTCGCCGATCTCCCTGGACGCGGTTGAATCCGCCTCGCTCGTGGCCTCCGACTACTCCGTCACGGCCTCGGGCTTTACTGGCGGTCTGGTGAACATCACGACCCGCTCCGGGACGAATGAGTTCGACGGCTCGGTCTATTATTATTATCAGGACGAGAACTATTTCGGCGACAGCACGGAAGGTGACACGGTCACCGTCGCGCCGTTCGACGAAAAGGAATACGGCATCACCCTGGGCGGGCCGATCATTGAAGACCGCCTGTTCTTCTTCGTCTCTTACGACGAGTTCGAATCCGCCTCTGGCGACAACTTCGCGAATGCGGACGCTAATGACGACATTGATGTCGGCTTCTATGACGCGTTCAACCAGTTCGTCCTCGACAATCTGGGCTACGACATGGGCGGCCGTCCGACCGTGGTCTCCACGCCGATCACCTCCGAGCGCCTGCTCGGCAAGATTGACTGGAACATCAACAACAACCACCGCGCCTCGTTCACCTATCAGTCGACCGAAGAGTCCGGCGCCAGCATCGACCGTCAGGAATTCGCGACTGCGGCCTATGACATCCCGGTTGAACTGACGGCTTACACCGCTCAGCTCTTCTCGGACTGGACGGACAACTTCTCCACCACGGTTCGCGTGAACTTCAAGGAGTTCTCCCGGGGTCAGAACTGCCGCGCAGGCAGCGACCAGCCGCACCTGGAATTCCGTCTCGGCGAGAACGACCTGGCTGGCGAACCGAGCCTGGCTGGCCTGATCCAGGGCAACAGCGACGAGACCTTCGTGGGCGGCTGTGACCGTTTCCGTCACGCCAACACCTTCGAAGACGAGCGTCTGCAGCTGTTCGCCTCGGGCGACTACGTTCTCGGCAATCACCTGATCACGGCTGGTTTCGAGTATGAAGACTACTCGCTGCAGAACCTGTTCGTGCCGTCTTCCAACGGCCGCTTCATCTACCGGTCGCTTGACGAGATCCGGAACAACACGCCGCAGATCGACTACGTCAACGCCACGACCAACGACCCGGTCGACGCCGGCGCGACGTGGGGCCTGGAGAAGTTCACCCTGTTCGCGCAGAACACCTGGCAGATCCGCGACGATCTGGAGCTGGGCTTCGGCGCTCGCTGGGAATTCTTCTCCATGGACGACCTGCCGCCGGCCGACCCGGCTGTGGACGCCGCCTATGGCGCCGGGCTGACCCAGAACAATCTGGACGGCAAGGACCTGTTCATGCCGCGCTTCAGCTTCCGCTGGGACCAATCTGACCGCACGACCGTCACAGGCGGCTTCGGTCTGTTCGCCGGTGGTGAGCCGAAGGTCTGGATCTCCAACGCCATGCAGGGTTCGACCGTGTTCGCGCGTCAGAGCTCCGGCACCGCCACCAACGGCCTGAGCGTGCCTCAGCCGCTGCTCGATACGGTCGCCAACGGCACCGGCGCGGTGATCGACGTCATCGATCCGGACTTCGAGATCCCGGCTGACTGGAAAGGTTCGCTGCGCATTGACCACGAGCTGGACCTTGGCCGTATCGGTCTGGGCGACGGCTACCTGATCACGGCCCAGTACCTCTACACCCAGTCTCAGAACTCGTTCCTGTGGCGCAACCTGGCCCAGACCGAACTGGCGGCGGCTCAGCCGACGGGTGTGGCTCCGGACGGCCGGACCATCTACGCCGACCTGGACGACCTGGGCCTCGCCAACCTGACCCAGCTGACCAATGACGACGGCTCCACCAGCCACGTCATCTCGATCGGCCTGTCCAAGGACTTCGACAATGGCTTCGGCTTCTTCGGGTCCTACGCCTGGCAGGACGTCGAGTGGGTCTCTGAAGGCGGTTCTTCTCGGGGCATCTCCAACTGGCGCGGCATCTCCGCGGCGGACCGGAACTTCCCGGAAGTGCGCACCTCCTTCTGGGAGATCGAGCACTCCTTCAAGATCGGCCTGTCCTACGAGCAGGACTTCATCGGTGATCTGACCTCGCGCGTCGACCTGTTCGGCACGGTGCGTTCGGGCACGCCGTACTTCCTGACCTACAACGTGTCCGGCTCGAACTCCCTGTTCGGCCGCGCCGGTCAGGGCGAGTCTCCGTTCGACAACAACCCGATCTACGTTCCGGTCCAGGGCGGCGATCCGCTGGTGGTTTACGCCAGCACCTTTGATCAGGCCGGCTTTTTCGACGCCGTCGCGCGCGCCGGCGCCGCCGAAGGCCAGATCATGGATGTGAACTCCGCGAACGCGGCGTGGAACCAGCAGTGGGATCTGCGCTTCAGCCAGGAACTGCCGGGCATCCCGGGCGCTGACCGCTTTGTCGGCGAAAACAACTTCCAGCTGGTCGTGGACATCATCAACTTCCCGAACCTGCTGAATGAAGACTGGGGCGTTCAGACCCGTGGTCCTGGCTTCGGCCAGCTGACGACGGTTGATGCCGACCTCGTGTCCGCCGCCGACGTGGCGGCCAATGGCGTCGACGCCGCCACGGCCCTGCGTGGAGACGACATCCGGACCACCTGCCAGACCGCTTCGGACTGCGTCTACCGTTACAACGAGTATGAAGACCGCGACGTGAACTTCCGTTCGGACTTCAACTCGCTGTACCAGATCCGCATCGGCCTGCGTTACGAGTTCTAGGGCCCGTAACCAGCCGATCGGCTGAACGATTGGGGGCGGCGTCTTCGGACGCCGCCCTTTTTCTTTGCCAGCTTCGTGCAAGACGTCGCGAAACTGTCGAATGAACGCGCTATCCACCGGACTCGATATTCGCCGCTTCTGATCGGGGTCCGTCCGCCATGTTCAAAACGCCCTCCCGCCGCCTCATCCTGGGTTCCGCCGCCGCCGGAGCGGCCGCCGCGCTGACCTCGGCCTGCCGGGCGCCCTCGCTGGGACCGCAGCCGACCTTCCGCAACGATCCGTTCTCACTCGGCGTGGCGTCAGGCGACCCGGCCTCGGACGGCTTCGTGCTGTGGACCCGGCTGGCGCCCAACCCGCTCGACCCCGATGGCGGCATGGCGGCCGAACCGGTCGATGTCGCCTGGGAGATCGCCGAGGACGAGGCCTTCACCCGGATCGTACGGACGGGCGTCGAGCGTGCGCTGCCCGGCCATGGCCACTCGGTTCATGCCGAGATCCATGGCCTGCCTGCAGGTCGAACCTTCTTTTACCGCTTCCATGCCGCCGGCGTGACCAGTCCGGTCGGCCGCGCGCTGACGGCTCCGGCTTACGGGGCGAGCCATGAGGCCATGAAGATCGCCTGGGCGAGCTGCGCCCACTACGAGCAGGGCTATTTCCACGCCTATCGCGACATGGCTGATGAGAGGGTGGATCTGGTCATCCACACCGGCGATTACATCTATGAATCCAGCTGGGGACCCCAGGTGCGCCGGCATGTCGTGCCCGAGCCCTACACCCTTGAAGACTATCGCCTCGTCCACGCGCTCTATCGTCTCGACCCGGATCTGCAGGCCGCCGCGGCCATCGCACCCTGGCTGGTGACCTGGGACGATCATGAGGTGGACAATGATTATGCCGGCGACGTCTCCGAGCAGCCTTTCGTGAGCCTTGAAGAGTTCCGCGCCCGGCGCCTGGCGGCGTATCAGGCCTATTGGGAGAACATGCCCCTGCGCCGCCGCTCCATGCTGGAGCGGGCCTCGGGGCGCATGCGCATCTGGGGCCAGACCGTGTTCGGCGATCTCGCTGAAGTGAACATGACTGACGGGCGCCAGTTCAAGACTCCCATGGCCTGCCCCACCCCGGAGGATCGCGGCGGCCAGATCATCGCGCGCGATTGCGCCGAACGCCTGGATCCGGAACGGTCCTATCTGGGCATGAGCCAGGAGCGTTGGCTGCACCGGGGGGTTGGCGGATCGGGCGCGCGCTGGAGCTTCATCGTCCAGCCGACGTTGTTCTCGCCCTTCTATGGAAATGATCCGGAGACCGGCGCAGCGACCAGCTGGAGCGACGGTTGGGACGGCTATCCGGCGGCCCGCCAGCGCCTGGTTGAGGCGTTGGCGTCAAAGCCCGACATTAATCCGATCCTCCTGGGCGGGGACACCCACTGCTACTGGGTGACCGAGGTGAAGGCCGATTACGAGGATCCGGCGAGCGCGAGCGTGGCGTCGGAGTTCGTCACGACCGCCGTGACCAGCCACCATACCAATCCCGACGCCTTCGCCGCCCAGGCGGCGAACTTCTCCCACATCAAGCATTTCGACGCTCGCGAGCGCGGTTACGGCCTGATCGAGCTGACGACCGAGCGCGCCGAGGTGAGCCTTCGCACCGTCGGCGAGGTCAAGCGCCGCGATGGCTTCTCGCGCGCCGACCAGAAGCGTTTCGTGGTGGAGGCTGGCGCACGCAGGCCGGTCGAAGCCTAAGGGGTCAGCCCGTCGAACTCAGGCCGGTCCAGCGCGATCGCCAGGTTCTGGATCGCCTGGGTGGCCGCGCCTTTGAGCAGATTATCCAGCGCACAGACCACGACGGCGCGGCGTCCATCTTCGGACAGGGCGAAACCGCCGATCACCGCACCGGGATTGACCGCGCCGTCTCGAATCTCCGGGATGGCGTCCTGGACCTTGATGAGCGGCTCGCCGGCATAGGAGTCGTCATAGGCCGCCCTGAACACCTCCGGCGTCACCGGCTCGGCGAATTCCAGCTGGGCCGTCAGGGTGATGCCCCGGAAGAAAGCCGCCACATGGGGGCTGAAGCGCACATCCCGGCCCAGATGGCGGCTCATCTCCTGCTCATGGGTATGACCCAGCAGGCCGTAGGGCATGAGATTGTCTTTCAGCGCTTCGAGATCGTTCTTGCGGCTCGGCGTCGTACCGGCGCCGGAATAGCCCGACACGCCGAACAGGTGCGCCGGACCGCTCATCCACGCCCGCACCGGCGCGACGCAAAGCTGGCCAGCCGTGGCGTAGCAGCCCGGATTGGAGATCCGCTTCGAGCCGGCGATCTGATCGCGGCCATAGATCTCCGGCAAGCCGTAAACCCAGGCCTCGTCGAAGCGGTAATCGGCTGACAGATCGACGATCACCGTGTCCGGCGCGGCCGCCTGGATGGCGGCGACATAGTCCGCCGCCTGACCGTTCGGCATGGCCAGGATCACCGCGTCCGCGCCGCGCGCGGCGATCTCGTCCGGGCTCAGCGCCTCGAACCTGAGGCCTGCCGGCGCTTCGGGCGCAAGGTCAGTGACGGGCTCGCCGGCCATGTTGCGCGAGACCGCAAAGTCCAGCGCCATGTCGCTGCGGCGCGCCAGAATGGCGATGAGCTCACGCCCGGCATAGCCGCGCGCACCCACAAGTCCGATGCGAAGCGTCATGCCTCCTCCAGCGTCGGCGGAAGCGCCGCGATGGTCTCGGCCATGCCCGGCAGGCGGGAGAGATCGGTTTCGCCCCTGGCGAACACGGTCCAGCGGCCCTTCTTGATCGCAGCGTCACAGGCGGCGAAATAGAAATCATTGACCGGATTGTCGCTGCGCGAGCGCCAGTAGAGACGCGGCGCATAGGACACAAGACGCTTCCAGACCGCGCCGCCCAGACCCTCCCCGCGCGCCTCGTCGAGCACGGCGAACTTGTCGAGATAGACCGCGTCTTCAAGCCGCGAGGTGATGGCGGCCGCGCGGTAATTCTCCGTCACGAAGGCGCGGTCGAAATCCAGGCGCTCGAAGAAGTCCGCCACCGGGGCGCGGCCGAAACTCTGCGTAATCAGGGCGCGGGCGCGGGCCTGGTCCAGCCTGGCGAACTCGGTGACCTCCTGAATTCGCTCACCTTTGCGCACCAGCGTGCCGGACCCGGCATGAGTGAACAGCTCCTTGGCGAGTTCTTCGGGCCGGGTGATTGAGACCGAGCTCGTCAGCGGCAGATCATCCAGCAGGCGCTTGATCTCCTGCAGCTTCAGGCGCATGCCGCCGGTGACCCAGTCCGACCCCATCAGCTCGTCATAGTCGGTCGCCAGGTTGATGGCGGAGATCGCCGAGCCGCTTGCGTCCAGCAGCGCTCCCGTTCCGGTCAGGAAGACGATCTTGTAGGGCTGGAGCGCATGGACGAGGGCGCGCACCGCGCTGTCGGCGTTGATGTTCACCAGACGCCCGTCGGCGGTGTCGCCCAGGCAGCCCAGCACCGGCGCCTGCCCGGCCCGGGCGGCGGCGGCGACGAGGTCCAGGCGCACACCCGTCGGCTCACCCACCCGGCCGAGCGCGGCTTCGTCGATCAGCTCGGCCTCAAACACCCCAGACGGCACGGCGGCGGCGCGCCCGCCCTGATCACGGATGGCCTGGACCAGCTTCAGATTGACGGCCGTCAGCGTGTCGCGCACCGCCGGGATCGCCTCGGCCGGCGTGATGCGCAGCCCGTCCACGCGCTGTTCGGGGAAGCCTGCCGCTTCCAGCGCCGTGTTCAGCTGCGGCCCCCCGCCATGCACCACGATTGGCGCCAGCCCCACCGACTGAAGGAAGGCCAGCGCGGCGGCCAGCTGGTCAAGCTGTTCCTCGATGATCGCGCCGCCGACCTTCACGACGGCGAAGCGCTCCTGATCGAGCTGGGCGAAGCGGTTGAGATACTCGCGGATCTCCTTGCCATCGCGCATGTGGGACAGGAGCTGAACGATGGCCGAACGCACCGGCGCGCCCTGGCCGCGCTTTTCCGGTTCGCGCCCTGTCATTGGCCCGCATCGGCGATGAGCCGCTCCATGATGGCTTTCTGCACGTGGAGCCGGTTCTCCGCCTCCTCGATCCCGAGGAATGCATCGGAATCCACGACTGAGTCCGCGATCTTCACATTGCGCCGCATGGGCAGGCAGTGGCTGACCACGCCTGCGTCGGTCAGCGCCATCTTGGCGTCATCGATCATGAAACCGGCGCCCTTGGCGCGGAACGGCGCCTCGGCGTCCCAGTTTCCGTAAAACGGCAGCGCGCCCCAGCTCTTGCCATAAACCGCGTGCGCGCCGGAATAGCCTTCCTCCGGGTCGGTCGTGACGGTCAGGCGCGAACCGGCTTCCGCGCAGAACCGTTCCGCCGCGCTCATGTAGCGCTCGTCGAGGCGGTAGACCTCGTCCGGAATGAGCAGGCGGACATTCATCCCGAATTTCGAGGCGATCAGCAGGGCCGAGTTCGCCACCGCCGTGTTCAACGGCTTGGGATGGGGGACCCAGGTCAGCAGGAAGTCCTTGCCGCGCACATCTCCGAGCCGGTCCTGAAGCGCCATCATCAGGGCGAGCTCCTGACAGGGATGGACGATGGTCTCCATGTTGATCACCGGCACGGTGGCGTGTCTGGCGTAGGCCATGATCAGCGGGTCCTCGCGCTCGGCCGTCCAGTCCTGGAATTTCGGGAAGCACCGGATCGCGATCAGGTCGACGTAGCGCGACAGGACCCGGGCGGCCTCCTTCACGTGCTCTTCAGGCTCGCCGTCCATGACGGCGCCCTCTTCGATCTCCACCGGCCAGGTCTGACCCCGCGCGTCCAGCACCACGGCATGGCCGCCCAGCTGGTGCACGCCGATATCAAAGCTGGACCGCGTGCGCAGGGACGGATTGAAGAACATGAGCGCGACCGACTTGCCCTTCAAAGCGTCGCCCGCCGGGCTGTCACGAAACAGCCGGGCACGGTCGATCATCGCCTGCAGGTCAGGACGGGACCAGTCTTCGGTGGACAGAAAGTGACGCATGGCGGCGCTGCCTTTTGAGCCGGACAGAAATCAAGGCGATGGGTGTAATGGCGCGTTTCAGGCTTGGCAAACGCCTTCAATCCTTAAGGCGCGGCGTTGGGATCCGGCGCCTGCGCGGTGCGGCGTTCCGGGCTCACGGCGGCGCCGTCGAGGGCCGCGATCAGCGGAGCGTCCCGGCCATAGACGTCATGGACGAAACGCACCGCGCCGCGATCATCGGTGACGGCGGTGAAATAAAGGATATGGACCGGGATCTCGTTCTGAAGCCGGACCCTGACCGTGCGCTCGCCGTCAAACGCGGCGTGAACGCGGTCCGGGGTCCAGCCCTCGCCGGCCAGCGCCCAGACCGCCAGAGCCCGGGGGTCACGCACCCGGACGCACCCTGCAGAATCATCGCGGCGTGACAGCGTGAAGACTTCACGGTGGGGCGTGTCGTGGATGTAGACATTGTGGACATTGGGAAACAGGAACTTCACCTGCCCCATCGAATTGTTCGGCCCCGGCTCCTGCATCACCCGGAAGCGCCGTCCGGTCCAGTCCACCGAATAGGCGTCCACCGTGCGCCCGGTATCGAGGTCGACCAGATGGTACCCTTGAGAATAGGCGTAGGCGGGATTGCGCCGGAAGGTCTCCACCCAGCGCGAGCCCAGCCCCCCGGGGGTGAGCCACCACGGATTGATCTCGATGATGGACATGTCCTCGGAGAAAACCGGGGTGGACGCGTAGCGCGTTCCGATCTGGGCGTCATGTACGCGCTCGATGCGCCCGCCGCTCCAGGCCTCCAGACGATAATCGGCGATATTGACCCGGATATGCCGGTCGCCCAGATCCGCCGCCACCCACCGCCATCGCTCCAGGTTGGCGCGCAGCTGATTGATGCGGCGGTCCTCGCCGGCGTTCAGCTCGGCGATGGTGGACGCCCCCGCCCGCCCGTCTGCGTCCAGATTGCGCCGGGCCTGAAACCGCATCAGCGCACTTTCCAGACGGGCATCGAACGCCTCGCCAGGCCGGCCGGGATCGGTCAGCAGGCCGAGCTCATAAAGCCGCGCCCGCAACGCATCCACGCGCGGTCCCTGATCTCCAACGCCCAGCGCCGGCCCTCCCGGGATCGGCGCATTGGGCGCAGGCAGGGTCACGCGGCGCACCAGCTCGGCGCGCAGGGCGGCATAGTCCGGGTGAGCCGGCGCCAGCGCCTCAAAGCTCTCATAGATCGCGCCCTCCTCCCGGGCGCGGGCGTAGACCGTCATCAGGTCCTGGTCGCGCACTGTGGCGGTCCAGTCCTCGTTCAGGCTGCGCGGATCAACACGGCCGAAGGCGAGATCCTCGGCATAGGCGAACCAGGCCGACCGGGCGGCCCGGTCACGCTCGCGCCCCGCCGGGAGAGCGCGCAGCACGGCCGGATCGGGATAGTCCGCAGGATCAAGGCCGTGGGTCCAGGCTTCAGCCAGCGCATCACCCAGAGCGGCGATCTCCGCATCGCTCCACGGCGCGTTGTGCGCGCCCTGCGCATAGGCCGGCGCAGCGATCAGAAGGCACAGAATGATGGCGGCCAGGCGCACGCGATTCCCCCCGGATAGACGCTTTTCAGACTAGCAAGACTGTTCCGGCCCTGTCATGGCCCGACGTGAAGGCCCCAAACAAGAAAAGCGCCCCGCCGGCGGAGCGGCGGGGTGAGACCAGTCTCGCGAGGGGTTACGAGACCGAGACGTCTATTCGGCGTGACCGGCCGCGCCGTGAGCGGCGACGGCATGGATGTAATCGCGCCGGGCCTTGCCCGCGTCGATCTCCTGGGCCACGCGCACATCGTCATCCTGAAGCGCATCGGGATCGAGATCGGCGTAATGCATCACGCCCATGTCTTCGTAACATTTACGGATTTTCGGACCCCAGAGCCCGATATCCTTCACGATGGGCACGATGCGCTGGAACAGCATGGTGCGGTAGAGCTGCACGATCTCGGAGTTCTGGCTGAACTCGTCCAGCTCTTCGGCAGGCAGGCCGAGCACTTCATAGACCTGCTTGCCCCGCGTCATGCGGTCCCGCATGAGATAACAGGCCTCCACCAGAAACTCCTCGCGCTCGTCGCGCTCCTTCTGGGTCAGCTGGGGATAGTAATCGCGCAAGCTCACCCGTCCAAAGGCGACGTGGCGGCTTTCATCTTCCATGACATAAGCGTTGACCATGCGCGCCAGCGGGTTCTGGGCGATGTCGCGGATCGTGCCGAAGGCGGCGAGCGCCAGGCCCTCGATCACCACCTGCATGGCAAGATAGGTCACGTCCCAGCGGCTGTCGGACAGGGCCTGATTGACCAGCTCCTGCAGCGGGTCGGTCATGGGATAGGCGACGCCGAACTTGCCCAGGAGCTTCTTGTACGCCTCCACATGGCGCGCCTCGTCCATGACCTGGGTGGCGGCGTAAAACTTGGAATCAAGATCCGGCACGGATTGAACGATCTTGGAGGCGGCCAGAAGCGCGGCCTGCTCGCCCTGCAGGAACTGGGAGATGTTCCAGGCCTGGGTGTGGCGGCGCAGCTCGGCCTTTTCCTTCTTGGTCATCTTGTCCCAGACGGGAGAACCGAAGATCGGCACGGCCTCGTCGGGCATCTCCATGGGATTTTCCGGGTCGAGGTCGAGCTCCCAGTCGATGCGCTCCAGCGCATCCCACTGCATGTCCTTGCCCTTCTGGTAGAGCCCCATGAGCGTTGTGCGCCCCTCGTCGAAGCGCCAGTCGAACACCGACTCGAACTCGTTGGGCACATGCCAGTGCTTGTCGATGTCCGGCATGGGGTAAAGGTCGCGCAGCGCCGTCATGGCTCTCCTCCCGTTCGTCGCACGGAGCCAGCGAAGCGCTGGCCTCCTGACCGCCGCTCCCCCCGTCTCGTGCGGGTGTGAACGGCGTTCACTTTTTGCAGTGTGTTGGGAAATGCCTGTCAGCGCAAGGGCGAATGGGCCTGCGCGCTATTCCGCCGCGACCGGACGATCAGCCTCGTCGCCGCCGCCCGCCTCCGCCTCGCGCTGCCTGCGCCAGCGCTCTTTCAATATCTTCGAGCTGTCCCGGCTGCCGTCCGGCGACCAGCCCGGCGGGCCGAGCCAGTAGCCGATCACCTCACGCAGAGACCTGGCCGAGCGCACGTCCTTGATGATGCCGACCCATTCATGCAGGCAGATCTTGATCGGGTTGTAGGTGCCCAGATTGCGCACGATGCCGTAGCGGCACGGCTCGTCCTCGCGCTCCGGTTCGAACGTGCCGAACATGCGGTCCCAGATGATGAAGACGCCGGCATAGTTCCGGTCCAGATAGCGCGGGTTGGTGGCGTGGTGGACCCGGTGGTGGCTGGGCGTGTTCATCACCGCCTCGATCGGTCCCCACATTTTCGGCACGGCCTCGGTGTGGATCCAGAACTGGTAGACCAGATTGAGCGCACCCACGAAGGCCACCATGGCCGGCGGGAAGCCGATCACCACAAGCCAGGACCCGAAAAAGATGAATTTCAGCGTCAAAGGACTCAGCCAGGGTTGACGCAGGGCCGTGGACAGATTGTAGTGCTGGCTGGAGTGGTGGATCACGTGGTCCGCCCACCACCAGCGCACCGTGTGCGCAAACCGGTGCGCCCAGTAGTACACAAAGTCGTCCAGCACGAAGCAAAGGGCGAAGGCCCACAGCGCCCAGCCGATGTCGAACACGGCGAACTGCTCGATGAAGACGAACCAGGCCGCCGCGACGCCGCCGAGCACCACGCCCGAAATGGTGTTGCCCAGGCCCATGACCAGGCTTGCGGCGGTGTCGCGCGGCTCGAACCGGGCGCGCCCGGTCATGCGGCCATAGATCATCTCCGCCACGATCAGCATGATGAATCCGGGAATGGCGATCAGGATCGGATCAGGCAACTCAGGCATGCACCGCCCCTCCCTTCGCAGCGTCAGCGGCGCCGGCATACGCCTCAGCTTCAGCCGCCCAGTGCTGGGCGGTTTCTGCGTCGGAGAACCTGAGGGCCGCCGCCGGCAGCGTGTAGTCGTTGAGGCGCAGCGTCAGGCGCACGCCGTCCCGCTCGATGGACCGCACATCTCCGGGACGCAGGGCCCGCACCGCCGCGCGATCGCCGAGGCAGACCACAAGGCCCAGCCGTTCGCCGCCCGCCTCCCGCGCCAGAGCCCCGCGCCCATCGGCGGCCAGCGCCACCGGCGCAGCGGCGCGAAAGCCGAATACGCCGTCGGCCAGCGCGGCTGCGGCTTCGTCCTCGTTGCGCAGGCGTGCGGGCGTCCATCCCCCGATGAGGATGTTGAGGATCACCAACAGCCCGATCGCAAGCGCCGAGGCGCCCACCACCAGAATGATCATCACAAGCTCGTCCATGGCGGCAGTGAATTCAAGTTGCTCCGCAGAATCAAGGCCCTGCAAGCGCGGCAAAAAAGCGGCCCCGGAGACCGAAGTCTCCGGGGCCTTTCGTGATCGGTCCTGGAACCGGTCGACGCGGCTAGAACCGGGTCCGCAGCGTCAGACCATAGGTCCGCGGCTGGTTCGGATAGGTCGAGAATGACCCACCCTGCAACGTCGTCGGGAAGCCAGAGGTGTAGTACTCATCCTCATTGAGGTTCCGGGCCCACAAAAGCGCTTCAACGCCGCTATTGAGGTTCACACCGACCGACGCATTCAGCGTGGCGATCTCGCGAACCAGCTCGGGCGGAAGGTTCTCGCCGATCCGTGATTCCGTTTCGTACTGGAAGTCGCCGCGGACGAAGACCTCCCCGAAATTCGTGTCACGGCGGTACTCGGCCCCGAAGGAGCCGGAGAACTCGGGGATCCCGGCGACCGGCTCACCCGACAAATCGCCACGACCGTCAGCAACACCGTCGTTGAGATCGATGGCGCTGCCCGTCACCACCGGAGCACCCGGGAAGGTGTCATATTCAGCATCCAGCCAGATCCCGGAGATGGTCAGGGTCAGCCCTGGAATGGCCGGCGGACGGATACGGCTGTCGAATTCGAAACCGCGCGTGGTCTGCTCACCGGCATTGATCACCGCAAAGCCTGAACCGAAGAAGACCGAGGACTGGAAGTCTTCAATCACCTGATTGAAGATCGCGACATCAAGCGAACCCCAGTCGAAACGGGTCTTGAAGCCGATCTCGAAGGTCTCGGTGATCTCCGGACGCGCGAAACGCTGGCTGCCGGCAACGCCGAGGGCTTCAGCCGTGTTCACGACGGTGGGCAGCCCCAGAGCATTGTCCGCAGCCAGTTCACCCGCCGCACGCAGCGCCGCCACATCGGAGACATTCGGACGAGTGTCCGGCGTCAGATTCCATGATGACGCCTTGAAGCCGCGCGAATAGGACACGTACACGTTCGTGCGATCAGTCGCGTCGAACGCGAGACGCAGGGTGTACGGCCAGTCGGAGTCGCTTGTGGTGCCATCCTCAACCGAGTTCGGGAAGGGCGTCAGCGCGGCGAGCGGCTGAAGGCCGAGTGCAAAGAAATCCAGCAGAGGGTTCGCGAGCGGAAGCCCGGTATTGGGATCGATCACCACACCGCTGTTCGGATCCAGCACGCCGCCGTTGTTCAGCGCGACCGAGTTGAATGTCGTGGATGCCTGAACGAAGGCGTTGAACACAGCTGGCTGGGCCGTCGCGAACGCGCCGACCTGAGCCGGGTTATTGGGATCCACGCCAACGCTCTGCAGGAAGCTGCCCAGACCGAGTTCGACCAGGTTCAGGTCAGAGAACGGGTTGGTGCGGACCACGTTGGTGAAATCGACTTCCTTGTTGGCTTCAAAGTACGCCAGCCCGGCTGTCAGAACGAGGCGATCGGTCAGGTTGAAGTCCACCTGGCCGAAGAGCTGGAACTGCTCGTCGGACTGCTCGGCGGTGAAGCGCGTGCCCCCCCCGGCGGCGTAGAACGTATTGGGAGCAAACCCGAGCGGCGTTTCGAAGGCCGCGAGGGCGCCGCCGGTCAGGATGTCGACATAAGCACGCGCGTCGGAGCCATAAATACGCGCGTCTTCGACTGTCATGTCTTCGTTGGAGTAATAGAGGCCGAGCAGATAGAAGGCCCGCTCATTCCAGTCGCCGGTCAGACGGAACTCCTGACTGAACGTGTCGACGTCAAGACCACGAACATTCTCGCCAAGGAGCGAGAGCGTCGTGAAATCGCCTTCGTAGTCCACGAAATCATCGTACATGCGGTAGGCGGTGATCGAGCTCAGCGTCATGCTGGGGCTCAGCGACCAGTCCGCCTGAAGGGAGACGCCGGAATTTTCAATCTGGTTCTCGTTCGCGAAATCCGTGGCGATCTGATAGTTGAACCCGGCTCCAGCCGACGTCTGTCCACCAAGCAGGCCGCGGATCGCCGGGCCCGCCGGTCCGTCAATGGGACGGTCGGTGCCGCAGCACTGCTCATCGATCGAGTCGTAGTCCGCGATCAGACGCAGTTCGAGATTGTCAGTGGGAAGCATGAGCAACTGACCGCGAACGGCCCAGCGATCACGATTGTTGAAGTCACCGCCGGCGCCGACATTCTCGAAATAGCCGTCGCGCTGGTTGACGCTCCCGGACAGGGAGAACGCGACATTCTCGGAAATCGGGCCGGTGACGGAGCCCCGCACGATCACCTGATTGAAGTTGCCGATCGTACCCTCGATCACGCCGCCAGGTTCGAACTGGGGCTCCTGGGTGACGATGCTCACCACGCCCGCGGTCGCATTCTTGCCGAACAGCGTAGACTGCGGTCCACGCAGCACCTCGACCCGCTCGACCCCCATGAGGTCGGAGATCGCGGTGCCGGCGCGGCTGCGGAAAACGCCGTCGATATAAACCGCCACGGAGGGCTCGATGCCCGGGTTGTTCGCGCCGTTGCCCTGACCGCGGATGATGAACGTCGCGTTCGAGCTCCGCTCAAGCTGGCTGACGCGAAGCGCAGGAACGACGGACTGCAGATCGAGTGCGTCCAGAATCTGGGCGTCCTGAATTTCTTCAGCCTGCACGACGGAGACCGCAATCGGGACTTCCTGCAGGGTCTGTTCACGCTTCTGCGCGGTGACGGTGATGACGTCAGGCTGTTGAGCCCAGGCGCCGGTGGTGACAAGGCCTGCGGCCAGAGCCGACGCGCCAAGCGCGGCTGCTTTAATGGATCGCTTCATCGGGCTTCCTCCCCCTTATATGTTCGGCGGCGCAACATTTTCGCAGCTGCTTTTCCGCGCTGAGATCAAGTCTATGCCGTATTCTTCGTATTTGTCATGCAAACTTAGTTGGCGCCCGGTTAACCGTGGCGTTCAGGTCACACGTCGGTCAAACATGAGCGGTTTTGACGCAGCGAGGCCGTTAACCATTAACAAGTCGTTACTTTTGGAGAAGGCTGCGCTCAGGACAGCCTGAGGGGGGTGTCTGCCATTAACTCAGGCGCACGGTGCGGGCCGGACCGGGCACGCCGTGCAGCCGAACACCCGGGGGGAGACTCTATGCTTCGCAAACTGCTTACAGGATCAGCCTGCCTGAGCGCCGTGCTCGGCGCCTCAGCGGCCGCACAGACGCCGCATCCCATCCAGGCGCCGACAGACTTGCCGGACGCCCAGATCGGTCAATGCTATCAGTTCGTGCGTCTCGACGCCGAATACGAAACCGTCATGCAGACCATCGTCGTCGCTGACGAGTACGAGATATTCGACGTCACCGATCCGCGCCTTGAACGTCGCCAGCGCAGCTATGTGTCCAGAGAAGCCGGCATGCGTTACCGCGTGACCGAGCCGGTGTACGAGACCGTCACCGAGCAGGTCCAGGTCCGTCCCGGTTATGTGCGCTATGAAGTCACGCCGGCCCAGACCCGCACGGTCGCCGAGCGCGTGCTCGTCCGCGAAGCCCGCATGGTGTGGCGCAGGGGCTATGTGGACGGAGCCCGGCAGGTCCGCCATGACCCCGAGACTGGCGAGATCTGGTGCCTTGTGGAGGAACCGGCCCAGTACGAGACCGTTCACCGCACCCTCGTGACCCAGAACGCCCAGCTGCGCGAAGTGCCCGTGGAGCCTCAGTACGAGACCATTTCGCGCGACGTTCTGGTGCGGCCCGCGACCGTCGAGGAAGTGCCCATTCCCGCACAGCACGCCAGCTACGACATTCAGGTCCTTACTGAAGAGGGCGGTGTTCACCGCCGCACCTCGCAGCGCCGGACCCAGCAGGTCGCGCGCCACGAGCTGGTCTCTGGCGAGCGCTTTGAATGGCGGCTCGTGGATTGCGCCGATATCGACATTCCTGACCACCCCGGGGCCCGGCCTCCCGCGCCGAGCGTTCACGGGGCGGCCCCTCAGAGCGGCATGCGGATCCGTCATGTCCCGCAGGGCGACGATCCTCACGGAGATGCCGACTATGACGAGCGGGATTCGACGCCGGTCGCGTCACTGAACACCCGCACCCTGCACCCCGGGGCGCCGTCGCGGCGGAGCTCCGGCCGGCGCTGACGGCTCAAGCCTGAGATAGGGCCGGCGCAGTCAGGCTGCGCCGGCCTTATTGTTGCGCGGACCGGGCGTGAGCGCCGCAAACGTGAAGCCCGCCAGCAGTCCCGCCAGAATCTGAGCGGCGAATCCTGCAGAGGTTCGAGCGCCGGCGATAAGCTGGACGCCGAAGAAGACCTGCTCCATGGCCAGCAGCATCACGCCCATGGCCACGAGGCCGGCGGCGGCGAAAACCAGCGTACGCGGCAGAGGCGTGACCCGGTGCACAAGCGCGCTCGCCAGAAACGCGACAAGCAGGGCGAGCGCGATGAAGGCCCCATAAAGCGGCGCCAGACCCGCGAGATCGGCGAGGATCATGCCGGCCGCCTCGCCTGCGCCGATCCGGGCCCCGACACCGGACAGGGCGGCCAGGACAAACACGCTCTGCAGCACAGTCGCCAGCACGGTGAGCACGAAGACCGCGGCGATGAATGCGCCCAGCACCTTGAAAAAGCCCATGGTCCCACCCCGTTTGCATGGCTGCGTTTCGCGTCGGCCGCGTTAGAATGCCGTGCAGACGCCGGGACGAAAAGCCCGGCGGGACGATTTGCTCAGGGAGAGACCGCCATGATTCGCCACGCCGCCCTCGCCGCCGGCATGCTTGCGCTCGCTGCGTGCTCGGGTCCGTCCGACCGTTCCGGCGCACCGGCGATCGATCCGGCCGGCTATACCGTCGAGGTCGTGGCCGAGGGCCTGTCCTATCCCTGGGACATCGCCTTTCTGCCTGGCGGAGACATTCTCGTCACCGAGCGGTCCGGCGCCCTGCGCCTGATACGCAACGGGGTTCTGCAGGACGGATCGGTGTCCGGCGTCCCTGAGGTCTTCTTCGAAGGCCAGGGCGGTCTGTTCGAGGTCGAGCCTGCGCCGGATTACCCGGCGAGCCGCATAGTCTATCTCACCTACGCGCACGGCGATGCCGATGAGAACGCCACTGCCTTGCACCGCGCCCGGTTCGATGGCGAACGCCTGGTGGAAGGCGAGACGATCTTCACCGCTGCGCCGCCGCGCGACACCGACGCCCATTATGGCGGACGCATGGCGTTCCTGCCGGACGGGACCTTCCTTCTGACCCTTGGCGACGGGTTCGAGTACCGCGAACAGGCCCAGCTTCGCTCCAATCACCTGGGAACCATCGTGAGGCTCAACGCCGATGGGAGCCCGCCCGCCGACAATCCGTTCTTCGACGAGGGCGGCCTGGCCGCTCACGTCTACAGCTACGGCCACCGCAATGTTCAGGGCATCGCGTTTGATGCGCGGCGCGGGATCATCTGGTCCCATGAGCATGGCCCCCAGGGCGGGGACGAGCTGAACCGGATCGAGGCCGGCGCCAATTATGGCTGGCCGATCGTGACGGAGGGCGTTGACTATAATGGGGCGCGCATTTCGCCCTTTACCGATCATCAGGCGGAAGGCTTCACCGCCCCGGTTCTGGGCTGGACCCCGTCCATCGCCCCGTCCGGCTTGATGGCCTATCAAGGCGGCCTGTTCGAGGCATGGACCGGGGATCTGTTCGTCACCGCACTGGCGGGAACAGCGCTTCACCGCATCGAGCTCGACGCCTCCGGCGAAGTCGTCGGCGAAAGCCGCATCCTGCTGGAAGGCCGTCCGCGCCTTCGCCAGGTCGCTGAAGGACCGGACGGCGCCCTCTGGGTGCTGACCGACGAGGCTGAAGGGCGGGTTCTGCGCCTGACGCCCGCCCGTTAAGCGCGGCGGCGACTGGCGTTCCAAAGCTGAAAGGTGTTCACTCTTTTCAGGATGACGATTCCGCCGCACGCCATGACGGCGGGACGCACTCTGGGAGGGAAAACATATGAAGCGCATCGCGCTGGCGCTGCTCGCGCTGATCCTGGTGGCCGCTTTGGCGGCCGCCGGCTGGTACTACCGGCCCTGGTCGCCCTATTCGCCCGCCTCCATCGCCGCCCTCGACGTGCCGGAGGACTATCCTCAGACTTTCCAGCGCATGGATGAGATTCTGCCCTGGGCGGCGATCGAGACCTATCAGGTCGACCCGTTCCCCCGCGCCGACGGCTCCCTGCCCCAGACCTATGAATTCGAAGGCGAGACCCGCGAACTGGAGGACTTCATCACGCGCTCGCAGATGCTCGGCATGACCGTGCTGGTGGACCGCGAGATCGTCGCGCAGGAGTTCCGCCACGGCGCCGACGCCGGAACACGCTTCACCTCCTGGTCGGTGGCGAAGTCCTTTGTCGCCACCCTGATCGGCAAGGCTCTGCAGGACGGGCTGATCGAAAGCCTGGACGACACCGCAGAGACCTATGCCCCCCAGTTCGCCGGCACCGATTACGGCGCGACGAGCCTGCGCCACCTCCTGATGATGAGCGCGGGCATGGACTTCAACGAAGAATACAGCCCCGAAGCGCCCAGCGATGTGCGCCCGCTCTTCTTCAACGCCTTCATCCTGCGCCGCGATGTCGATCAGATGGTCGGCGAGATCGCGCGCAACCGCGAGCCAGGCCAGGACCAGCACTATACGAGCCCCAACTCCCACGTCCTGGCCGCTGTCGCGCGCGCCGTCTATGGCGGCAGCCTCGCCGAGGTGATGAGCGAGCAGCTCTGGACGCCTCTGGGCATGACGCGGCGCGCGACCTGGCTGCAGAACACACCCGGAGAGGACGGGATCGCCATCGGATATTGCTGCCTTCAGGCCAATAGCGAGGACTATGCCCGCCTGGGTCAGCTCTACCTGCAGGACGGGGTCTGGGACGGCGAGCGCCTCTTGCCAGAGGGCTGGGTCGATCAGGCCACGATTCCGAACGCGCCCTTCCAGGAGCCCGGCGCCACGCCCTATCCCGGCCGCGGCTACGCCCTGCATTTCTGGGTCCCGGAGGGCTATGACGGCGAGTTCTACGCTGCGGGCGTATTCGGGCAATACGTCTGGGTGGACCGCAATCGCGGCGTTGTGATCGCCTGGAACTCCGGCGATGCGGACTGGGCGTCGAAGAACGCAGAGCAGACCGCCGTGTTCCGCGCCATCGCCGAGCATGTCAGCCCGCGCGCCGAGCGTCTCGCCCGCTTCCTGCAGGGCGTCGAAGCTGCAATCATGGAGCGCCAGGGGGCGGGACTTGTCCCCGACGACACCGAGGAGGACGCGGGATCGGACACGGAGCCTGGCCGATGAGCGACGTCTTCGACTACGTCATCGTCGGCGCGGGCTCGGCCGGCTGCGTGCTCGCTGACCGGCTGAGCGCGGACGGTCGAAGCACGGTCTGCGTGCTGGAGGCCGGCGGCAAGGACGAGAAGGTGAACATCAGGACCCCCATGCTCCTGCAGTTCACCATCACCGATCCGTCCATCAACTGGGACTACTGGACCGAGCCCCAGAAGAATCTGAAGGACCGCAAGCTCTACTGGCCGCGCGGCAAGACGCTGGGCGGGTCGTCCTCCATCAACGCGATGCACTACATGCGCGGCGCGCTGGAGAATTATGACAGCTGGCGTGACGACTACGGCTGCGAAGGCTGGAGCGGTCAGGAGGCGCTGGAAGCCTTCAAGCGGGTGGAGAACAACGAGGATCACGGCCTGCCCTGGCACGGCAAGGGCGGGCCGCTGAACGTCAAGACGATCCGGCCGCTCAACCCGCTCACCGAGATGTATTTCAACGCCTGCCGCGAGCGGCAGATGCCGGAAAACCCCGACCATAACGGCGCCAGCCAGGAAGGCTTCGGGCCCTATCAGGTCACCCAGAAAGGCGGCAAGCGCTGCTCGGCCGCCGACGCCTTCCTGAAACCGGCCATGCAGCGCCCGAACCTGACCGTCGTCACCGGAGCGCTGTGCCATCGCGTCCTGCTTGAGGACGGCCGCGCAACCGGCGTGCGGGTGGAGGTCGACGGCGAGGAGAAGGACGTCATCGCCCGCAAGGAGGTGATCCTGTCCGGCGGCGCGCTGAACTCCCCCCACCTCTTGATGCTGTCGGGAATCGGCCCCGCCGATCATCTGCGTGAGCATGGGATCAGCGTGGAGCACGACCTGCCCGGCGTCGGCGAGAACATGCAGGACCATCTGGACATCATGGCCCGCGCGCGGACCTCGAAGCCGACCTCTATCGGCTATTCCCTGCGGAAATTCCCCGCGACAGCCCGGGACGTCTTGCAGTGGATGTTCACCGGATCGGGCGCCTTCACAGTCAATCCGGTTCAGGGCTGCGGGTTCGCCAGATCCAGCGTCGCCGGCGACCTGCCGGACCTGCAGCTGGTCTTCATCCCGGCGCTCGCCAGCCCCCACGGGCGCGAGACCCTGACCGGCCACGGCATGAGCCTTCACATCTGCCATCTGTACCCGAAAAGCCGGGGCCGGCTGACGCTGAAAAGCGCCGATCCTCGCGACCACATCGTGATCGATCCCAACTATCTTGATCACGAGGAAGATGTGACGGCCATGACCGACGCGCTGGAAATGGCGAGCGATATCCTGCGGTCCAGCGCCTTTGACGGCGAGTACAAGTATCACGACCTGCCCTGGGTTCCCTCGGCCAGCCGGTCGGAACTGGAAGACGACATGCGCGCCCGGGCCGAGACGCTCTACCACCCCACCTCCACCTGCGCGATGGGGACCGGCGAGCTCGCCGTCACCGATCCGCAATGCCGCGTGCGCGGACTTGAAGGCCTGCGCGTGGTGGACGCCTCGGTCATGCCCGCCGTACCGGGCGGCAACACCAATGCGCCGACCATCATGGTCGCCACGCGCGCAGCTGATATGATCCTGGCCTCGCAGTAGAAGAGATCCGCCCATGACCGCCGAAACCGTCAGCGCCGACCCTGCAACCAAGCCCAGCCGGCTGGACGCGATCTTCAAACGCCAGAAAGCCGCTTTCGAGGCTGAGCGCCATCGCCGCCTGGAAGACCGCAAGGCGGATCTGAAGAAGATCGAGGACATGGTGAAAGCGCGCGGCGAGGCGTTCGCGGCCGCGATCGATGCCGATTTCGGCCGGCGTTCAGCCGCCGAGACCGCCATCGCCGAGGCCGGCTTCACCATCGCCACGGCCAAGCACTCCCGCCAGCATCTGGAGCGCTGGGCGGCGCCGAAAAAGAAGCCCGTGCCCATGACCATGGCGCCGGGGAACGCCTATGTCCGCCGCGAGCCCAAGGGCGTCGTGGGCATCGTCGCGCCGTGGAACTACCCCATGCAGCTGGCCCTGGCGCCGCTCGTGGCCGCTCTGGCGGCGGGCTGCCGGGTGATGATCAAGCCGAGCGAATTCACCCCGCGCACCGGCGAGCTGCTGAAGGAAGCCCTTGGCGAGTTGTTCAGCGAAGATCATGTGGCGGTGATCGAAGGCGGACCGGATGTGGCCGAAGCCTTTTGCGCCCTGCCGTTCGATCATCTGTTCTACACCGGCTCCACCCATGTGGGCCGGCTCGTCGCCAGGGCGGCGGCGGAAAACCTGACGCCGGTCACGCTGGAGCTGGGCGGCAAGTCGCCCACGGTCATCGCGCCGGACTTTGATGTCGCTGAAGCCGCCAAGACCATCGCCTGGGGCAAGTTCCTCAACGCCGGACAGACCTGCGTCGCGCCGGACTATGTTCTGGCGCCCCGCGGCTCGCAGCAGAAGTTCGCTGAAGCCGTGATCGAGGAAGCCGGGCGCATGTGGCCGGACGTCGCCGAGAACGGCGACTACACCGCGATCGTCTCGGAAAAGCACCATGCGCGCCTGAGCGCGATGGTCGAGGAAGCGAAATCGGCTGGCGCCACCGTGCTGCAGGCGCCGTTCGACAAGGCCAGGGCCGGCAACACCCGAATCTTCCCGCCCACGGTGGTCGTGGACCCGCCTCTGGAAATCAAGTTGATGACCGAGGAGATTTTCGGACCGGTCCTGCCGGTGCTTGGCCATGACGGCATGAGCGAGGCGGCCCGCTTCGTGAACGAGCGCGACCGGCCGCTGGCGCTGTATGTCTATTCAAAGAACAAGCAGACGGCCCGGCGCTTCCTGGCGCGCACGATCTCCGGCGGCGCAGCGGTCAACACGCCCATGCTGCACCTGTCGGTGGAGGACCTGCCCTTCGGCGGGGTCGGCGCCTCGGGCCAGGGCGCCTATCACGGCGAGTACGGCTTTTTGACCTTCACCCATGAGCGCGCCGTGTTCGAGACGCCGGCCTGGCATCCCAGCCGCCTCATCGCGCCGCCCTACGGCAAGGTCTTTGAATTCTTCAAGAAGCTGCAGACCGGCTGATCGCTGGATATTGAGGGGCTGACATGATGGGTTGGGTTCTGCGCGCCGCCGGTGCGCTGCTGGTGCTGGTGCTGGTCGCCGTCATCGCGGTTTCCGGCTGGCTGATCGAACGGTTTCACGCCTCAAAGCCGGTGGAGACTGGAACGGTCAGCCTGAGCTCGGCGCCGGCTCCGGCCCGGGTGGTGCGCGACGCAAACGGCGTGGCTCACATTTTCGGCGAAACCGATGCGGCGGTGTTCTACGCGCTGGGCTTCACCCACGCGTCCGAGCGCTTCTTCCAGATGGACCTGGTGCGCCGCTATATCCGTGGCGAGCTGGCCGACCTGTTCGGCTCGGACTATGTGCGCATCGACGCGCGCACGCGGACTCTGGGCTATGCACGCCTGGCCGCGACGCTTGAAGCCGATATGAGCGATGAGACCCGGGCGGCGGTGGAGGCCTATGTCGCCGGGATCAACGCCCGGCTTGAGCAAGGCCCGGTCGCGCCGGAATACGCCGTGCTGCGCCGCAGCCCGCGCCCTTGGACGATCACGGACTCAGCGGCCGTCATGATCTCCTTCGCCGACGACCTGGCCGCCGGGGCCGGCGAGGATGTGGAGCACGCGCGTCTGCGCGATATTCTCTCCGAGGCGCAGCGCGAAGTCTTCATGGCGCCCTTCCCCGACTGGGCCCCGACGACGCTGAAGGACGTCGATGTTCGCGCCGCCCGGTCCGGCGTGGAGGTGGAGTCGCTCGCCCCGCCGCCCGCCGCCCAGCCGGACAATCTCCCGGGCTCCAACGCCTGGATCGTCAACGGTCTTCGCTCTGAAACCGGCCGGCCCTTGCTGGCGAACGATCCTCATCTGGGCCTCTCCACGCCCTCCATCTGGTATTTCGCCCGCCTGAACCTGTCTTCAGGTCCGGTGATCGGCGTCACAGCGCCGGGCGCGCCCTTCGTTCTTCTAGGCCGCAACGCCCATGGCGCCTGGGGCTTCACCAATACAGGCTTCGATGTGATCGACCTTGTCGAGCGCGATCCAGACGCGGTGGAGCTGACCGAGCGTACCGAGAGGATCTCCATCAACGGCGGACGACGGACTGAAATGATCACGGTGCGCGAGACCGCTGAAGGTCCGGTGATGGACCGGCGCTGGTTCGACCTGTCCGCCTTCAGCCCTGACCAGCTGGTCGTGCGCCGCTCCACCCTGACCGAGCCGGGCAATCGCGGCGCGGATGCAGCCTACGCCATCATGCTGTCCACAGGCTGGGAGAGCTTCGTGGAGGCCGGACGCGGCTACACCGTGCCCATGCAGAACCAGCACTATGCCGGCGTCGACGGGACGATCGGCTACACCACCGCGGGACTGCTGCCCATCCGCGACCCTGAGACCGGCGACTGGACCGGCTTCGTCCCTTATGAAGAGCTTCCCCGAGTGCGCAATCCGCAGGGCGGCTTCATCGCGTCAGGCAATAATCTGGTCGCTGGCGAGGCCTATCCCTATCCGCTGCCTGGCTCCTACGGCGTCTACCGCGCTCCGCGCATTGAAGCGATGATCGAAGCGCGAGAGCGTCACTCGGTGGACAGCTTCATGGCCATGCAGATGGATGTGCGCAGCGAGCTGGTCGCGCGAATCCTGCCCGCGCTTCTCGGCGCGGAACCGGAGAGCCAGCTGGGCGCGGAGGCGCTGGCCCGGCTTGAGCAATGGGACGGCGATTTGAGCGCGGAAGGTCCCGAAGGCCTGATCGTGTCGGCCTGGCTGCGCGTTCTGACCGGGGCGATCTGGAATGACGAGCTGGGAACCGCTGCACCGGCCTTCAACCAGCCGCGCCGGGCCTTTCTGGAACGGGTGTTGATGGGCGATGCATCAGCCTGGTGTGATGATGTGCGCACCGAAGGGGTGGAGACTTGCGCCATCACAGCCGGGCTTGCGCTGGACGCGGCCATGGCCGAGACCGCCAGGGCCGCAGGCCGGAACATCGACGCCTGGCGCTGGGGCGAGGTGCACCAGGCTGATTTCGATCACCCGCTTGGCGATATCCCGATCCTCGGCGCCATGTTCGAAAACCGCGTCCAGGTCCCCGGTGATGGATCAACGGTGAACGTCGCCCATTTCAGCTACGCCTCCGGCAGCTATGACGTGGTGCACGCCGCCTCCATGCGGGCGATCTATGATCTCTCCGATCTCAACAACTCGCGCTTCATGCATGCGCCGGGACAGAGCGGACACCCGCTCTCGCCCCACCACGGCGACCTGGCCGAACGCTGGGCCGGCGGGGAGTATTTCCAGATCCGCGACGACTGGAGCTGGGAAAGCCCGCCGGCAGGCGCGCGGGTGCTGACCCTCACTCCGTGATCAGCAGTCAGAAGCCGTAGAAAAGAAAGTCCAGCGCCTCGGTGACGGTGTCCCGGTGGCCCGCTTCGATGTTGGCGATGACCGGGCCGAGCTGCGTTTTCGGCATGCCGGCGAGGTCTGTGGTCATTAGCACGTAGGCCTCGCGCTCGATGGTGATCATGGGCTTCAGACGCGGCAGGTGCTGGTCCGACATCCCGTCAGGCGCCGCAAGCAGCGGGATCACGACCCGGCTCGACAGGTCGACAATCAGATCCGATTGAACATCGACAACCAGAGGCGCGCGGCGAAGGCCGGTCCGGTGAACATCAAACCGCGCCGCTAGTCGTCGCGCGCCCATTCTGGGGTGTAGAACATGCCCTCTCGCTCAATACGCTGATTATGGGCCCGGATCGCTTCGCGGTTCTCCTCAAGCCAGGCCTGTTCACGCGCCTTCTTCACAGCCGCCGCGATTCCGGCCTCGGCAGCTTGAGACGCGTTGATGGACAGGGCGCGGGCGCTGTCCATCACATCCTCTCGGATCGTCAAACTGACCCGACAACGCTTTAGCGGAACGCGATCATCCGGCATGACGGCCTCCTCTTTAATACGTATGGAGTATACGCATAACTCATACGCAGGTCGATGCGTACGGCCTCAGCCCTTGATCGCGATCACGCCGGCCTGGCCGCCGAATTCGCCGGGGTGGCCGTCCCGTCCGGCGCGGCGGGAGGAGAAGAAGCGCGCCTCATCTTCGAAAGTGCAGAGCTCAATCCGGGCGATGGAAGCGACGCCGGCGCGCTCCAGCTGACGACGGCAAGCCTCAGCCACGTCCAGCCCCGCACCGCCCTCGCTGTCTCTGGGACCGATCAGGCGGTCATCCAGCGCGCCGAACAGCGCCTCGAACTGGTCCAGAACTTCCGGACCGACGCGATAGTTCGCTCTGGAGATGGCCGGACCGATGGCGGCGTGGACGGTCTTTGGGCCAGTTCCATAGGCGCCGGCCATGGCCAGCAGCGTCTTGGGGACGATCTCGGCGACCGCGCCGCGCCAGCCGGCATGGATCGCGGCCACCGCCGGGCGGACCGGATCAAACAAGAGAACCGGCGTGCAGTCCGCCGTCTGGGCGCACAGGCCGAGGCCTGGCCGGTCGGTCATCAGCGCATCGCCCTCACCCGCCGACCAGCGCCCATGGGGTTCTTCATCCACCTTCAGGACCACATCGCCATGGACCTGGTTGGCGAAGACCAGCTTCACCCCGCCAAGCGCCTCGCGCACCCGGCTCCGGTTCTCGGCGACCGCCGCCTTGTCGTCTCCGCGCGACCAGGACAGGTTCAGGCTTTCGAACGATCCCTCGCTGACCCCGCCTTTGCGCGTGGTGAAGGCATGGACGATGCGATCATCGCCGAAACCGTCTGCGGTCAGAAGCTCAAGATCGCTCATGCGCCATCCTCCGGAAGGAAACCAACGCGTCCCGCGCCCAGATCATAGGCGGCGCGGGCCTGCGCGATATCAGCGAGCGTCTGGTCGTAGAGCGACCAGTCATCGGCGTCCGCGATGGGCGCCCACAGCCCTTCAACGCGCTCGATGGTCATGTGGAGCGGTTCGGCGCGCTGGAAATAGGCGTGTTCCAGCCGCTCCGGCCGGTCCGGTGTCCGCGCCAGCAAAGCCTCGCGCACCGGTTTGAAGTCCTCGCTGGCGTAGAGAGCGGCGCGCGGGCTCGCGTCGGCGCGCGCCTCGCTGGCCGCGCCGCAGAACCAGTCGAAGAACACAGCCTCCCACGGCGCCTGGCTTTCCTCCATGAAATCGAGGAAGGCTTTCACCAGAGCGCCGTCACTGTCATCGCCCAGGAGCTGAACTCCCAGGCGGCGCAGAAACGCCTCCCGCATGGCCAGCTTGTAGTGATCCGGATAGGTCGACAGCGCTTCGATCAGCCCATCGCGGTCCCCGACGAGCGTCAGGGCGCCGGCCAGTTGCTGCAGCGCCCAGAACACGCTCTCAGGCTGGCGGGCATAGGCATAGAGCCCCTGATGATCGAAATAGGCCGCCGTGAATCCCGGCTCCAGAGCGGGAAGGAAGCGCCAGGGTCCGTAGTCGAAGCTCTCCCCGGTCACCACCAGATTGTCGGTGTTGAGAACCCCGTGGACGAAGCCGGCCGCCATCCACTGGGCGGCGAGATCAGCCGAGCGTTTCGCGACGGCGTTCAGCAGCGCCGCCGCCTTGTCGCCCTCGGCCTGTTGCGCCTCGGTGACCAGGTGCTCGATCGCGTAGTCGACCAGCTGTTCGATCAAGTCAGCGCGCTCGAAATAGGCATGGCGCTGGAACACGCCGAAGCGCAGGTGGGAGTGCTGGAGCCGGGTCATGACGGCCGAACGCGTCGGGCTAGGCTCGTCGCCACGATGGAGCTGCTCGCCGGTCTCAAACACGGAGAAAATCTTGCTGGTGTAGACGCCCAGCGCCTCCAGCATCTCCGCCGCCAGGATCTCGCGGACGGCGCCTTTCAGGGTCAGCCGGCCGTCGCCGGTGCGGGAAAACGGGGTCTGGCCGGAGCCTTTGGTGCCCAGATCCAGAAGCCGGCCCTCGCCGTCGCGCAGCTGGCCGAACAGAAAGCCGCGCCCATCGCCGATCTCGGGGTTGTAAACCCGGAACTGATGGCCGTGATACTTGATGGCTCGGGGGCCGGACTGATTGTCAGGCAGAGGCTCGAAGCGGTGGAAGTGCGCCTTGCGCCCCGCCTCGTCGAGCTCCAAGCCGACTGCGGCCGCCCAGCGCCCATTCCAGAAGACCGGGCGGTCCATTGGAAAAGCAGCCGGTTCGACCGGCGTGGAGAACTCATCGCCAAGCGCGGCGAAACGGGGATCAGGTCGGTACTGGGTCATCCACTCCGCACTAGAGGCCGCAAGGATGCTCCGCAAGCCTAGTCGAACGCCTTCGCAAGCGCGCGGGCCGCGCCTTCCAGCGCCGGGATGCAGGCCGGAAAGACCCGGCTCGCCGAGAGGAAGCCATGGGGCACGCCCTTGTGCATGACCCGCTCCACCGGCACGCCGAAGGCCTCCAGACGGTCGGCGTAGACCTTGCCCTCATCGGTCAGCGGGTCGAGCTCGGCGGCGAGCATATAGACCGGCGCCACGCCCTTCAGGTCTTCCGCCATGAGCGGCGAGATCAGCGGGTCAGCCGGGTCGGCGTCCTGCACATAGTGCTTCCTGATTTCCTTCAGCGTGGCGGTGGACAGGAACGGCCCGTCCTGCCAGCGCGGGCGGGGCTTCTTCACCTCGATCAGCTGCATCAGCGGGTAGAGCAGCAGCTGGAAGCTCACCTGGCCCCGCCGCTCGCGCGCGATGCTGGCGGAGATGTTCGACCCGGCGCTGTCGCCTCCGACGGCCAGCTGGTCCGCGTCGACCCCATACTCATCCAGCGCGCCGGCCGCGATGGCGTCGAAGGCGGCGAAGGAATCGTCAGTCGCCGCCGGAAAGGGATGCTCCGGCGCCAGACGGTAGTCGACGGACACCACGCGCAAGCCGGAGACAGCGGCGAGGCGCTGACACATCGGGTCATAACCGTCGAGCGATCCCAGGATGAAGCCGCCGCCGTGGAAGAAGACCAGGGCGGGGCCTTTCGGCTCCTTTGCGCCGTGCGGGACATAGACGCGCGCCGGAACCGTCAGCTCGCCCTGGCTCAGGCTGACGTCCTCACGCCGGGCGACCGGCGGCGGGGCGACTTCCAGAAAGTCCTGGGCGTTCTTCAAGGCGTCGCGCAGACCCGACACCGTCTTCGCAGGCGCGAACAGATCGTTCAGCCCGCTCTGGGCGAACCAGTCTTCCATGGGGTTCGTGCGCTCATTCATAGCGGAAAGATCAGGCGTGCACGGCGCAAGCGCAAGGGCATAGGGTGCGGCGCAACAAGAAATTCATGCATCGCGCCCGTTGGAGCGCGCCCCCGTCTTGCCTAGCCTGTCGAGATCAGTCCAAGGAGCCGCCCATGACCGCCCGCCACCCCCATCCCGCCGGAACCGTCCAGAGCCTCACTGTCGATTGCGCGGCGCTGAAGGACAATTTCCTCGGCGATCCCAGTGCGCGCCGGGTCGATGTCTGGACGCCGGCCGGCCATGACGGGTCCGGCCTGCCGCTCCTGGTCGACCTGGCCGGCTATACCGGGTCCGGCCTCTCGCACACCAACTGGAAGAATTTCGGCGAGAATGTCCCCGAGCGCCTGGACCGGCTGTCCGGCGAGGGAAAGCTCGTTCCGTGCGTCGTGGCCTTTCCTGACTGCTTCACACGGCTCGGCGGCAACCAGTATGTGAACTCCTCCGTCATGGGTCTGTGGGAGGACGCACTGCTGGAGGACATCGTCCCGGCTATCGAGGCGCGCTTGTCTTGCGGCGGAGACGGGCGCCGCGGCGTGTTCGGCAAGAGCTCGGGCGGGTATGGCGCGATCTATCACGCGCTCAGGCACTCCGATTTCTGGGCGGGGGCAGCCTGCCACTCCGGCGATATGGGGTTCGAGCTGTGCTATGCCCGCGACTTCCCGTCCGCGCTCCGCGCGCTTGCCAGGCATGGCGGCGTGCAGGCCTTCCTGGACCGGCTTGAATCCAATCCCAAGCCCTCCGGATCGGACATTCACGTCCTGATGACGCTGGCCATGGCCGCGAGCTATGACCCTGATCCGAGCCAGCACTTCGGTGTGCGCCTGCCCGTCGATCTGGAGACCTGCGAGCGGATCGACGGGCTTTGGGCGAACTGGCTCGCCTTCGACCCGCTGGAAATCGCGAAGACGGAGGCGTCGAATCTGAAGCGCCTGAAAGCCCTGTTCATCGATTGCGGCGATGTCGACCAGTACGACCTTGTCTACGGCGCCCGCCGCCTGCACAGGCTCCTCGAGGCGGATGGCGTCGACCATCGCTACGAGGAGTTTCCCGACGACCATTCCGGCATCGATTACCGTATGGACGTGTCTCTGCCCTTCCTGGCTGAACGCCTGAGCGCCTGACGGCCTATTGCGGCATCTCCATGGGGGTCAGGCTGCGCGCCGCTTCGCGCTCGGCCTCACGCCGGGCGTCGGGCAGGGCGATCAGGCCGCGCTCGGCCAGATAGCCGAACGGCCCCCACGCCTCCTCGCTGGTCAGCTCCTCCACGAAGGCGCGAAGGCCCGGCACGACGCCGTCGTGCTGGTTCTTCACATAGACATACATGGAGCGGCTGATGGGATAGACGCCCTCGGCGATGTTCTCATAGGTCGGCTCCACCCCGTCTATGGAGGCGGCCTGGATGCGGTCGCCGTTCTGCTCCAGGAAGGAGTAGCCGAAAATACCGAAAGCCGAGGGCGCGTTCGCCAGGGTCTGGACAATGGCGTTGTCATTCTCGCCGGAATCCACCCAGGCGCCATCCTCGCGGATGCGCCCGGCGATCTGTTCGAAGCGCGACTCGTCGGCCTCAGCGATCTCACCCAGGCACTCGATGCGCTGACCGCCCAGGAACATGCCAAGCTCCACGAAAGCGTCGCGCGTGCCCGACGTTGGCGGCGGGCCGAACACTTCGATCCGGCTGGACGGCAGAGCACTGTCGACATCCGACCAGCGCTGGAACGGGTTTGATACGAATGTCTCACAGGAGAACCCGGCGACCTGGGAGAAGCTGGCGCCCTCGCGCAGGCGTCCGTCTTCGCGCACCAAAGGCTCGCCGGCTGCGTCGATGGGCATCGGGGTGCGCGCGACAAGCGCCAGGAACAGATCTTCCTTGGCGATATCCATGGCCTCGGACTGCGATGCATTGCCTACGATGATGCCGTCGAATCCGATGGGGATTTCTGTGATGGCGGTGACGCCGTTGTCCTGACAGAGCTGGTACTCGCTCGCCTTCATCCCGCGCGAGGCGCCAGTCATGTCAGGAAAGCTCAGGCCGACACCGGCGCAGAACAGGTTCATGCCGCCGCCGGTTCCCGTCGATTCAACCACCGGGGTGGGATACTCGGTCTTGGCGCCGAAATTCTCCGCGACGGTCGTGGAGAAGGGAAAGACCGTCGAAGAGCCGACAATCCGCAGGCCCTGACGGCCCCCACCGAGGGTCGCCGCCGCGCCGTCGGCTGCGGCGGGCGCTTGTGACGCGTCACTTCCCTCGGCGGGCGCGTCGCTCAGCACCACATCCTCGGACGGCTCCCCACAGGCGGACAGGGCGAGCGCAGCGGCTCCACAGACGAGAGCGGCGGGGAACAATCGGCGGACGGCGGCCATGGGGGAACCTCCAACAGGCGTCAGGAATTCATTACACTTGAACACAGCTTCGCGTCGCTTCCATGACACGCCGTGTGCGCGAGACTTGTCGCGTCAATCCCGGCGGCGATCAACCCGCGCGGCGGGCTCGGGACCCGGTGAAAACGGGACTGCGGAATTTTCCTTTACACGGCCATGGGACTACATTAGTTCCCCGCGTTCCCGGCGGAGGTGACGATGCCGGATTGGGTTAACTGCAAGCAGGGGGTTCCGTGAGTTGTCACAGCCCGATACGCCCCTGGACCTGGTCCGCTCTCGGCCTGTCGAAGGCCCGGTCGCCTGCGCGCGGCCCGATCGACTGACGATTGCGGCGTCCTGGTTCCAGAACAATTTTCCCGGCGAAGTTCTCTACGCCGTCAAAGCCAATCCCAGCCCCTGGGTGATCGATACGCTGTACGCGGCCGGCATGCGCTGGTTCGACGTGGCGTCGCTGCCCGAAGTCGAGCTGATCTCGAGCCGCTGTCCCGGCGCGACCATGGCTTTCATGCACCCGGTCAAAAGCCGGCACGCCATTGCGCGCGCCTATTTCGACCACGGCGTGAAGATCTTCGTGCTCGACTGCGAGGCCGAGCTGAACAAGATCGTTCAGGAGACCGGCGGCGCGAAGGACCTCACGCTCGTGGTGCGCCTGGCGGTGTCCAATGACGGCTCCGCCTTGCCGCTGGCCGGCAAGTTCGGCGCCTCGGCCGATGACGCCCCGGACCTGATCCGCGCTGCGCGCGCCCATGCATGCGAGCTGGGCGTAAGCTTCCACGTGGGCAGCCAGTGCATGGCCCCGAGCGCCTATCGCGCGGCCATGATGGAGGCCTCCCGCCTGATCGCCCAGGCCGGCACGACTGTCGACATCGTCGATGTCGGCGGGGGCTTCCCGTCGGTCTATCCCGGCATGACCCCGCCGCCGCTGGCCGACTATGTCGAGGCCATCAAGGCCGCCTTCGAGGACATGATGGTTCTTGAGAACGCCGATCTGTGGTGCGAGCCCGGCCGGGCCCTGATCGCGGAAAGCGTGTCGATCCTGACCCGGGTCGAGCTGGTCAAGGGCGACCAGGTCCACCTCAATGACGGCGCTTATGGCTGCCTGTTCGACATCGTTCACGCCCGCTGGCCGTTTCCGTTCCGCGTTCACCGCGCCGACGGGACCGTCAGCGACCAGACCCATGACTACACGCTCTACGGTCCCACCTGCGACGCCATCGACACCTTCCCGGGGACCTACGCCCTTCCGGCGGACCTGGCCGAAGGCGATGTGATCGAGTTCGGCATGCTGGGCGCCTACGGCACAGCCATGGCCACACGCTTTAACGGGTTCGGGGATGTGCAGACCGTCACGGTCAAGGACTACCCCTGGGCCAGCCTCTACACCGACGCCGCGCAGCAAATCCGTCCCGAAACGGGCGGGCGCGTGGTTCCCTTTGCGCGCGGGCTCCGCCGGCGCCGTACCCGACTTATGAAGAGACGCGGATGACTGACACCTCCAACCGCAAGGCCGAGCTGCTCTCCAGCCCGGTCGAGCATATCGACATCGCCAGTTTCGACGGGCGCGTGATCATCGACGCCTGGGAGAAGATGAGCTTCTCCAGCCGCGACGCCGCGCGCGCCGCGCGCATCCTGCAGCAGGCCGTGGCTGACCCCGACTGCGCCGTGATCCTGACGCTGGCCGGCTCGACCAGCGCGGGCGGCTGCATGCATGTCTGGCGCGACATGGTGGAGAACAACATGATCGACGCGATCGTGGCCACCGGCGCATCCATCGTGGACATGGACTTCTTCGAGGCGCTTGGCTTCAAGCACTACCAGGCCAGCGAAATCCCAGACGACCGCGTGCTGCGTGATCTGTATATCGACCGGATCTACGACACCTATATCGACGAGGAAGAGCTGCAGACCACCGACCACACCATCGGTGAGATCGCGGACTCCCTGCCCGCCAAGCCCATGTCCAGCCGCGCCTTCATCAAGGCCATGGGCCAATGGCTCGCCGACGGCAACGCCAAGAAAGAGGGCTCGCTCATCGAGACCTGTTACAAGCACGGTGTTCCGATCTTCGTTCCGGCCTTCTCCGACTGCTCGGCCGGTTTCGGCCTTGTGAAGCACCAGGTCGAGCGCATGAAGAAGGGCGAACCCTACCTGTCCATCGACAGCGTGGCGGACTTCCGCGAGCTGACCGACATCAAGATCAAGGCGGGCAAGACCGGCCTGTTCATGGTCGGCGGCGGCGTGCCCAAGAACTTCGCCCAGGACACGGTCGTGTGTGCGGAGATTCTCGGCCATGAGGACGTGTCCATGCACGCCTATGCCGTCCAGATCACTGTGGCCGACGTGCGCGACGGCGCCTGCTCCTCCTCCACGCTGAAAGAAGCGTGCAGCTGGGGCAAGGTGGACGTGGCGCTGGAGCAGATGGTGTTCGCCGAAGCCACGACCGTGGCCCCGGTCATCGTCTCCGACGTCTTCCACCGCGGCGCCTGGAAAACCCGCCCGCGTCATCGCTTCGCGGACATGTTCGAGGATTGATCCTGGCGTTCACCGCCCCTTCTCTCCCTTCTCGGCGGGGGAGAAGCTAAGGATGAGGGGGATGGGTCCGAGCCGGCTGTCAAGCTTTGCAAGGTTCGTCGCCTCACCCCTCACCCCGACCCTCTCCCCTTCCAGAGGGGAGAGGGGGAAATGCCGCCCGTTCAAGCCCATGGCGAACCCCTTGTCCCCCTCTGGAGGGGAGAGGAGCACTCAACGCATCCCCGCCATGCCTTAACGCAGGTCGCCTTCGGCGCCCGGCGGTGTTAAGGGCCTTTCATTCCAGATGCCCTTCAACCCGCCGGAGCCCGCCATGGACGCCCTGGACCTATCCCTGCTGACCGCCTCGCTGGTGACCTTCTTCGTGGTCATCGACCCGATCGGCGTGGCGCCGATCTTCGCGAGCCTCACGGAGGGCTCGGACGCGGCGCACAAGCGGATCATGGCGATCAAGTCGGTGCTGATCGCGACAGCCGTGCTGTTCGGCTTCGCCTTCGCCGGCGAGTGGTTGCTCAGCGCCCTGCACGTGAGCCTCGACGCCTTCCGGGCCGCAGGCGGCGTGCTCTTGTTCATGCTCGCGCTCGACATGATCTTCGAGACCCGGTCCAAGCGCCGCGAAGAACGCGCTGAAGCGCTGAACGACGCTGATGAGAAGATCCCCGGCACCAACGAAGACATCTCCGTCTTCCCCATGGCGATCCCCATGCTGGCCGGACCCGGCGCCATCGCGTCGATCATGCTGTTCATGAACGAGGCGGCCGGCGACCGCATCGGTCAGGTGCTGGTGTTCGCCGGCATGGGCGCCAACCTGGTCCTGTGCCTGGTGCTGTTCCTGGCCGTAGGCTGGATCATGCGCGTCATCGGAGACACGCTGGCCGCCATGATCACCCGGATCCTGGGCGTGATCCTGGCCGCGCTGGCCGCCCAGTTCATCTTCGACGGCATCGCCGGCGCCCTGCTGGCCGGCTGAGCCGGGAACCGGAAGCCGTCTGGCGCGTTCCATTGTCTGAAAGCCGCATCTGCGGCGCAGACGACAGGAGACCGCCATGCAAGGCGAAGCACTCAAAGGCAAATGGAAGCAGCTGACCGGCGAGGCCAAGCGCCGCTGGGGCAAGCTGACCGACGATGACCTGACCGCCGTCGCCGGCGATCGCGACAAGCTGGTCGGCAAGATCCAGGAGCGCCACGGCAAGTCCAAGGATGAGGCCGAGCGCGAGGTCAATGACTGGATCGAGGCGCAGTAGCGCCTCCGATTCAGCGTTTTTTAGCCTTGTTGGCGTAGTCTCCTTCACCGTGGGATGGATGAAGGAGCGCGCCATGACGCGCCTGCGCCTCATATCATTGGCCGCCGCCGCGCTGTGCGCGGCGGGCGGACTTGCGACCGGAACGCTCTGCCTGATGGCCGGCGCTGTGGACCAGGCTGTGGCCTTCACCTGGCCGGGTCTGGCCGGCGCGATCACCTTCGCCCTGTTCACGCCGGGCGAGGCGATCCGCTAGCACCTTCCAAAGCCGCGTGAGTCACGCTTAGCTCTCCCCCTGTTCAAGGGAGGGCGCGCCGATGTTTCACCTGTCTTTGATGACGCCGCTGCTGGCGCTTGTGTGCTGGACGCTGGTCATGTGGCTGTGGATGTACGCCACGCGGCTTCCGGCCATGCAGAAGGCCGGGATCAATCCGGCGAAGGTCAAGCAGAAGGCCGATTTCGACGGCCTGCCGATGCAGGTCCGGCAGGTTGCGGACAACTACAATCACCTGCACGAGCAGCCGGTGCTGTTCTATGCGCTATGCGTCTACGCTCACACCCAGGGGGCGACGACGGAGCTGACGGTCTTCGCCGCTTGGGCCTATGTGGGCTTGCGCATCGCCCATTCCATCTTCCAGGCGACGGTCAACTTCGTGCCCGTGCGGTTCGCCCTGTTCCTGCTGGCGACGCTTTGCCTGTTCCTGATCGCAGGGGTGCAGGTGGGAGCGCTGTTCGCATGACCGGGGTGACGCTCTACGGCCTGAAGACCTGCGACACGTGCAAGAAGGCGCTGAAAGCGCTGGGGGCGGATGGACACGACGTCACCTTCGTGGATGTCCGCGCTGAGGCCGACCTGTCCGCCAAAGTCCCGGCCTGGCTCGACGCCGTCGGCGCGGAGCGATTGATCAACACCCGCTCGACGACCTGGCGCGGTCTCGACGAGGCCGAGCGGGCCAAGGCTGAAACTGATCCGGCCGAGCTGCTAGAGGCCAACCCGGCCCTCATCAAACGTCCGGTGATCGAGTCCGGCGGCCAGACGTATGTCGGGTGGACGAAGGACGTTCAGGCGGCCCTGGGGCTCTAGCGCGCTCCGTAGCGGTGCTTCAGCCCGAACAGAAAGGCGATGGCGCCGAAATACAGGAAGGGCTTCAGCGTCGCGGCGAGCGCATGCATGTCCAGACGCGCGAACGCCAGCTCCATCGCGAAATTCGCCGGCATGTCGCCTGCGCTCATGTATTCCATGGAGAAGCGGAGCACGACGTCGACCGTGTAGGCGATGAACACCGCAGCGGTGAGCTGGCTCCACCGGCGCATGACCAGCGCGGCGACGAGGCTGGCGGCGATCATGAACAGCAGGTCGAACGGGGTGAATCCGGCGGCCAGCAGCGAAATCACGTCGTGTCCCAATGCGTCAGCCTCCCCTCGCCCGCTTCAGATTCCGCAGAAACGTTAGCGCGCTTCCACGCCCTGCTCCAGCGCCCTGACAAGCGCGGCGACATCGCGCACCGCGGCGCAATCGGGTGACCTGACCCCCAGTGCGGCCTGGGCCCGGATCGCCATTGGAACATGCTCGTCCCGCCGCACGATTCCGGCGAGCGGCGGGGTGAAGCCCAGAAAGCTCTTGCAGGTGCGCGCGAAAGTCGCGTACGCGCGGTGGGCCGCCTCGCGGTCCGGCGCGTTGTTGACGACCACGAACGGCGCGGCGCCCTCATCGCGAACCCGCAGCGTCTTCACGAAAGCATAGGCGTCCGTCAGCGAGGTCGGCTCGTCATTGATGACAATCAGAACATCGTCCGCCGCAGCGGCCAGACGCACGGTGGAGCGCTCCGCCCCGGCGGCCAGATCAATAAGCGTGCGGTCATAATCCAGCGACGCGGCCGCCACCCCGGCAGCCAGCCGTCCGACGGCCGAGATATCCAGACTGGCCAACGCCCCGGACCCGGAAGGCCCGGCGATCACGTCGAACCCGCCGCGGGTCTGCGCGCCGCCGCAGGCTTCCGCGACCGCCTCAGCCAGCGTGAGGCGGCCGGCGACGATGGATCCGAGATCACCGGCGGGATTGAGGCCCAGCTGGACATCCACATTGGCCATGCCCAGATCGGCGTCGACGACCAGCGTGCGCTGACCGCGCCGGGAAAAGGCCTGAGCCAGCGCCAGCGAAAGGGCCGTCTTGCCCACTCCGCCCTTGCCCGACGCGATGGCCAGAACCGGCCCGGCGATTCGCTTGGCGGCGGCGGCGTCCTCAGCCGATTGCGGCGCGTCGGTCATGCGTCCTCCAGATCGGCGTCTTCAAGCAGCGCACGGGCGAGGCGCAGCCCCGTGGCCGGCGCGATCCCGGCGCCGATATAGGGCGAAGCGGAAATGTGGGCGTAAGCCAGCCCCGCCTCGCCATAGCCGATGATCGCGCCGCGCCGGCGCGCGGCGTCGAGCTTGGTGATCACCACCCGGCCCGCCCCGGCCGCGGCAAGCAGCGCGCCTGCATCCTCAGCGTCCCCAGCAGAGACCCCGGCCTCCAGCACCGCGACGATCTCCGCATCCGCGCCGTCGGCGAGATCAGCCAGATCATCAAGATCATCAAGGTCGAACGGATTGATCCCGGCGGTGTCGATCAGCACGGGTCCAGCGGGCAGTCCGGAGACGATCATGGACAGCTCGCGCGGACCGTCCACGCACTCCAGCGTCAGATCCAGCGCGTCGGCGTAGGCGGTCATCTGCTCGCGGGCGCCGGAGCGCGTGTCGCAGGTGACAAGCGCGGGGCGGGCGCCCTCATGGACCGCGCGCGCGGCCAGCTTGGCGATGGCGGAGGATTTGCCCGCGCCCGGCGGCCCGGCGAACAGCAGCGGACGTCCAGGATCGGCTTCAACAGGGTGCACGCCATAGCGCTGGTCCAGCGCGCGGGCGAGCGTAGCGGTCGCTGCGCCGTCCTCCAGCTGCATCGCCGCTTCGACGATGGCGCGGGCGGCGTCTTCAGAGATTTCATGCCAGTGCAGCGCCTTGGCGATGCGGCTCAGCCCCTCGCTGGCGTCCCCGCGCGCTTTCGCACGGTCTTTGGCGCGACGGGCCAAAGCCGTCTCAGCCTCTTCGCCGGCGGGCGTGACCGCGCCGCGTTCAGCCGCCGCGCGCACCTCGACCCCGCCGCCCGGCGCATCGGCGCTGGACAGGATCACCGCGTCCGGGCCGAGCTCCTGACGCACCTGGGCCATGACGCCGGACAGGGTCGGGCCTGTGAAGGTGCGAAGGCGCATGGCCGGTCCGGCTCCTCCGTTACACCTGGCCCACGGTCTTCAGCCGCGCGCTGGGATGAATTTCGTTCTGGCTCATGATCACCGTCTGGGGACGGAATCGCTCGGCCAAGGACCGAACGTAAGGGCGAATCTGCGGGCTTGTCAGCAGGACCGGCACGTCGCCGGCCGCTCCGGCCCGGTCAAAGCCGTCACGCACCTGGGCCACGAAGTCGCGCAGCTTGCTCGGCGCCAGGGCCAGTTGACGGCGCTCGCCGTCGCCCACAAGCGCCTCGGCGAAGGCCTGCTCCCACTGCGGCGTCAGCGACAGGACCGGAAGCATGCCGTCCGGGCCTCGATTGGCGTAGCAGATCTGACGCGACAGGCGGGCCCGCACATGCTCGGTCACGGCGTCCAGATTCTGCGTCGCGCCGGAGGCCTCCGCCACGCCCTCGATGATGGCGGGCAGATCGCGAATGGAGACGCGCTCCTTCAGGAGATTCTGCAGCACGCGCTGCACGCCGGCCCGGCTGATCTGTCCCGGCGTGATCTCGTCGAGCAGCTTCTTGTGCTCCTTGGGCAGGGAGTCCAGCAGCTTCTCGGTCTCCGAGTAAGAGAGCAGATCGGCCATGTTGTCGCGCAGGATCTCAGTGAGGTGCGTAACCAGAACGGCGGCGGGATCCACCAGCGTGTAGCCGCGGAAGGTCGCCTCTTCACGCAAGGTCTCCTCGATCCAGGTGGCCGGCAGGCCGAAGGCGGGCTCCTTCACATGGGTTCCGGGCAGATCGACCTGGGCGCCGGTGGGGTCCATGGCCAGCAGGTGGTTCATCTTCAGATCGCCGGCGCCGGCGTCCATTTCCTTGACCTTGATGGCGTACTGCTCGCCGGAGAACTGCATGTTGTCGACGATGCGCACGCTGGGCAGGACGAAGCCGGTCTCCTGGGCGAGGTTCTTCCTCAGCGCCTTGACCTGATCGGTCAGGCGGCGGCCCTCCACATCGTTGATGAGCGGCAGGAGCGCATAGCCCAGTTCGATCTTGAGCTCGTCGATATGAAGCGTGTCCTCGATCGGCGCTTCGGACCGGGCGGCGTCGGCCTGTTCCTCCTGGGCGGCGGCTTCGGCGAGGGCATCCTCGTCAGCGCTCCGGTGCTGGCCCCGCGCCCCGAAGAAGGCGATGGCGCCGGCTCCCGCCGCGAGGCCTGCAAAGGGCAGCAGCGGCATGCCGGGCAACAGGCCGACGGCGAGCGCGGCGCCGGCGACCATGCCCATGGCTGACGGATTGGCCGACAGCTGGCCGAACACGGCCTTGTCCGCTTCGCCCTCGACCCCTGCCTTTGACACCAGAAGACCGGCGGCGAGCGACACGATCAGGGCGGGGATCTGGGAGACCAGACCGTCGCCGATGGTCAGGGTCGAATAGGTGCTGGCCGCGTCCCCGAACTCCATGCCGGATTGGGCCACGCCGATAATCATGCCGCCGATCAGGTTGATGGAGGTGATCAGGATGCCGGCGATGGCGTCGCCGCGCACGAACTTGCTGGCGCCGTCCATGGCCCCGAAGAAGTTGGACTGGTCTTCCAGATCCTTGCGGCGTTGCTTGGCTTCCTGCTCGGTGATGAGGCCGGAGGACAGGTCCGCGTCGATGGCCATCTGTTTGCCGGGCATGGCGTCCAGGGTGAAGCGCGCGGCGACCTCGGCGATGCGGCCCGAACCCTTGGTGATCACCACGAAGTTCACGATCACCAGGATGATGAAGACGATGATCCCGATGACGAAATTGCCCTGCATCACGAAATTGCCGAAGGCTTCGATGATGTCGCCGGCCGCCTCGGTTCCGTTGGAACCCTCCGACAGGATCAGGCGCGTAGACGCCACGTTCAGACCCAGCCTGAGCATGGTCGCGATCAGAAGGATCGCGGGAAAGGCCGTGAACTCCAGCGGGCTCTTGATGAACAGCGCCGTCATCAGGATGAGCACGGAAAAGCAGATCGAGATGGCCAGCGCGAAGTCCAGCAGCGCGCGCGGCATGGGCAGCAGCAGCATGACCAGCAAGGCCAGCACGCCGACACCCATGGCGATATCGCCGCGCGCCAGGCGCCTGGCGAGGCCCTGCCAGTTGAAACCGGCGCTGGAGGAGGCGGGCGTGTCAGCCATTCAAACAGTGCTCGCTGTCTTTCCTCCCCCGCTCGCGGGGGAGGGGAACCACGAAGGGGTGGAGGGGGGAGAGGCACGCAGCACCGTCGCCCCCCCTTCGTCAGCTTCGCTAACACCTCCCCCGCAAGCGGGGGAGGAAAGATATCGGTCGCGCCTCAAGGTCACCCCGCCGCCCGGCTTTCGCCCGGTGCGGGGATGGTCACGCCATGCTCGGAATAGAGCTTCAGCTTGTTCCGCAGGGTCCGGATCGAGATGCCCAGGATGTTCGCGGCATGGGTGCGATTGCCCAGGCAATGGTCCAGCGTGTCCAGGATCAGGTCCTGCTCCACCTCGGCCACGGTCTTGCCGACCAGGTTGATGGCTTCGTCGGCGGCTTCGCGGGCCTTCTGGGCCACATAGGTCCCACCGCCGGAGAAGGGCGAGCCGTCCGGCATGCGGATGGCGTCCGGCGTGATTTCGCTCCCCGCGCCGAGAAGGACGGCGCGATGCATTGCGTTTTCCAGCTCACGCACATTGCCCGGCCAGTCCCGGGCCGTGATCTGAGCTTTGGCGGGCTCGGACAGAGGGCGATGCTGGACGCCGTTGGCCTTGGCGTATTTCTTCAGGAAGTGCTCAGCCAGCGCAAGCGCATCCTCCGGCCGGTCGCGAAGGGGCGGAACGGCCAGGTTCACGACATTGAGGCGGAACAGAAGGTCCTCGCGGAACGTGCCCTCGCGCACGGCCTGTTTCAGGTCGCGGTTGGAGGTGGCGATGACGCGGATATTGACCTTGACGGGCTTCGACCCGCCGACCCGGTCGATCTCGCGTTCCTGAAGCGCGCGCAGCAGCTTGGCCTGCAGGCGCACGTCCATTTCGCTGATTTCATCCAGCAGCAGCGTGCCGCCGTCGGCCTCCTCGAACTTGCCGATCCTCCGCGCAACCGCGCCGGTGAAGGCGCCCTTCTCGTGACCAAACAGCTCGGACTCCAGAAGGTTTTCCGGAATCGCGGCGCAGTTCACGGAGACGAAGGGTTTCGAGGCGCGCTTGGACTTCTTGTGAAGGTGACGGGCCATCACCTCCTTACCCACCCCGCTTTCCCCGGTGATCAGAACGCTCGCTTCAGAAGCCGCGACGCGTTCGGCCAGCTGGACGACCTCCACCATGGACGGATCGCGGGCGATGAGCGGGCGTTCATCGTCGGAGACCGCCGCCAGAACCGCTGCGATCAGTTCAGGGTCGGGCGGCAGGTGAATGAATTCCTTGGCGCCGGCCCGGATCGCCCCGGCGGCCGCATCGGGACGCACATCCACGCCGCAGGCGACCACCGTGGCGGAGATCCGCTCGGCCTCGTTGGCGGCGATCAGGGCCCCCACGTCCAGGCTGACATCGACCATGAGAAGGTCGGCGCCGCGCCCGGCCCGCAGATAGGCCGTGGCCTGCTCGATAGTGTCGACATGGGCGACCTTGGCCCCTCGATCCATGGCGATCTTGGTGGCGGTGGTCAGTTGTCCGCCCAGGCTTCCGACGATCAGAACGCGCATCGTTCAGCTCCTTATCTTGAGCCGGGCGGGGTCTACCCGGTGTCCCCGTCCTTGATGATTTCAGTCATGGTCACGCCCAGGCGATCCTCCACGACGACGACTTCGCCGCGGGCGACCAGGCGGTTGTTCACATAGATGTCGATGGCCTCGCCCACCTTGCGGTCGAGCTCCAGCACCGAGCCCGAGGTCAGGCGCAGCAGCGAGTTCACGTCCACATGGGCCTTGCCGAGCACGGCGGAGATGTTGACCGGCACGTCGTAGACCGGGGCGAGATCCACCGCAGTGCGGATCTCCTCCTCGATCAGGGACTGTCCGGCTCCGGCGCCCGGCTGCGCCGGCGACGCGTCAGCGCCCGGGCCGGGCTGCGCGGCGCCCAGATCGGGCAGGTTAAGATCATCTTCGCTCATCATTCAGCCTCCTGATCAGGCCGCTTGTCCGTCGGATTGCCTGCCGCCCTCGCCGTCGGCGAAGCCCTCTCCGGCTCCGTCTTCGGCATGGGGGTCGGCCAGCCATTTGCGCACCGCCTCGGCGATGCGCGCTTCAATTTCGCTTGCGCTGCGTTCGATCGCGCCGGCACGCCATTCGATGACGCAGTCGCCTGCGCTCACCTCCTCGTCGGCGCGCACGACCACGGCGCCCTCAAGGCCCTCCTGGTCGGCGAACGCGTACAGCCGCTCGGCGACAGAGTCGGCCAGATGCGGCGCAACTCGCACCGCTATGCGGGGTTCGGCGCGCAGGTCGCTCAGCGCTTCTGCAACGCAGGCCTCGATCGTCTCGGCGCCATACTGGTCCAGGGCCGCCCCGGCTATGGCGCGCGCAGCAGCCAGCGCCAGCCGGGCTGCGTCCTCGCGAAGGACTTCGCTTTCCTGATCCAGCCGGGCATGGAGCGCCTGCAGCTTGCCCGTGACCTGCCGCAGCGCGTCTGCGGCGGCTCGAGCGGCTTCTGCCTCCTCGCAGTTGCGTGCATCGCTGGCGGCGGCCTCCGCCAGTGCGCGGGCCTCCTCCTCGGTGAGAATCTTCCTGATCTTTTCCCCGTCGCGCAGGACAGTGCCGTCCGCCGCGAACTCGCGGTCGAAGGCGAAGGGCTTGAACTGGTCGCTCATGATTTCGCCTCCCTAATAAATCAGTTCGTCCTCGCCGCCGCCTTCGGCGATGAGGATCTCGCCCTTGGCGGCGAGGTCCTTGGCGAGGTTGACCATGGATTGCTGGGCCTGATCGACGTCCTTGAGACGCACCGGGCCCAGGGCGGCCATGTCCTCGCGCAGGATCTTCGCAGCGCGTTCGGACATGTTTGAGAAGAACAGATCGCGCAGGGAGTCCGACGCGCCCTTCAGCGCCAGCCCCAGCTGGTCCTTGGGCACCTGGCGCAGCAGCGTCTGGACCCCTTGCGGATCCAGCTTGCCGAGGTCCTCGAACACGAACATGAGCGAGCGGATCTTCTCCGCGCTGTCCCGGTTGCGTTCCTCCAGCGAGGCCAGGAACCGGGGCTCGGTCTGGCGGTCGAAATTGTTGAAGATGTCCGCCATGAGCTCATGGCTGTCCTGCTTGGACGTGCGCGCCAGATTGCTCATGAACTCGTTGCGCAACGTCTCCTCGATCTTCTCGATGATCTCGCGCTGGACCGGCTCCATGCGCAGCATGCGCATCACGACTTCCAGGGCGAAGTCTTCCGGCAGCGCCGCCAGCACGCGCGAGGCGTGATCTGGCTTCACCTTGGAGAGCACGACAGCGACTGTCTGGGGGTATTCGTTCTTGAGATAGTTGGCGAGGACGACCTCGTTCACATTGGCCAGCTTGTCCCACATGGTCCGACCAGCCGGGCCGCGCAGCTCCTCCATGATCTGCTCGACTTTTTCCTCGGGCAGGAAGGAGGCGAGGATGCGGTGCGCCTGATCGACCGAGCCCACGATGGCCCCGGTCGAGCTCATTGAGCCGACGAATTCCAGGATCAGCTTCTCGACCGCTGTAGCGGTGACATTGCCCAGACGCACCATGGCCTGGGAAACGATGCGGATCTCCTCGTCATCCATCTTCTGCCACAGCGCACGCTGCTCATCGCCGAGCGCAAGCAGGATCACAGCCGCCTTCTCGGCGCCGCTGAGCTGGCTGGAGTCATCGATTCTGCGCGCTGCTGACATCAGGCGTCCTCGTGCATCCAGGTGCGCAGAATGCTCATGGTCTCATCGGGATGCTGGTCGACGAGCGACGCGACCTTGCGGACGGATGACTTCTTCACCTGACCGTCAATTTGCGCCACATCGATCCGCTCCTCTTCCCGGAATTCCTCACTTTCGGGCAACAACACCTGCTCGCCACCCGCGCCCCGGGCGGCGATCCGGCCCTGCCCCGCCGAAGCCCCGGCGAGCGCCGCAGCACCGGCTGGCGCCGGCCCGGCGATCGCGCCGCGCACCAACGGGCGCGCCACGAGGAGAATGATCAGGACCGAGGTGATGAACAGGACCGCGATCTCCGCGATCCGCATGAAGTCGAGCCGGGCGAGCGAAAAGCCTTCCGGCGCAGGGGTTCCGGCGGAGAAGTCGGGGCGCGAGAACGCCATCTCTTCGACTTCAAGGATCTGGGTCTCCGCTCGGAGTTCGGCGTTCACGGGAAACCCGACCGCAGCGGCGACCAGCCGCTCGATCGTCTCAAGCTCATCCTGCCGAGACTCAAAGCTGATCGTGCCGTCATCAGCCCGGACCGGACGTTGATCAACCACGACCGAGACCGCCAGACGCTCAAGGTCCCCGGCTTCGCGCACGGTCGTGGTCTGGGTGGAGGAGTTTTCGTAATTGCGCTCGGTCACTTCGTTCTGGGACGTGGCCATGGCCGGCTGGCCGCCGCCGGTTGTCCCGGCGGCGTCTGGCTGGTTCTCCGAAACTGACACCGCGCCGTCGTTGAGCGGCTCGGTGGAGGAAGACGCCTCCTCCCGGCGGGAAACCTCAACCTGGGTGTTGGGATCGTAGACCAGGCTGGTCTGCGTCCGGCTTTCCCGGCTCAGCTCGGCGGTGACCGCCACGCGCGCCGCGCCGGGGCCGACCACGCCTTCCACGATGTCCAGGATGCGCCGCCGCAGGCGCTCCTCGATCTGGGAGCGGCGGTCTTCAAGGGCGGCGCTGGTGGCCATATCGCCGTCGGTCGGGCTGGCCAGCAGGCGGCCGGAATCATCGGCGATGGTGATGCGGCTGGGCGACAGCCCCGCCACAGCGGTGGCGACGAGATTCTGGATGGTCGCGACCTGACCGGCGCGCAACTCGCCGTTGGTCTGGATCACGACCGAGGCCGACGGCTCCTGCTGATCGCGCGAGAAGAGCCGGCGCTCAGGCAGGACCAGGTGGACCCGGGCCCGCGAAACGCCAGCGAGAGTGTTGATGGACCGGGCGAGCTCGCCCTCAAGCGCGCGGCGCGCATTGACGTTCTGGACAAAGCTGGTCGTGCCCAGCGCATCAGTTTCATCAAAGATTTCATAGCCGACCGAGCCGAAGCCCAGCGCCCCGCCGGATGCGACGCGAACCCGGGCGGCGTCGACCTGGTCGGTGTCCACATAAACCGCGGTGCCGCCCTCGCGCAGCTCATAGGCGATGCCGCCCTGGTCCAGGCGTTCGGTGACGGAGGCGGCGTCAGCCGGCTGCAGACCGGAGAACAGCAGGGCCTGGCCTGACCCGTTCATGGACAGGGTGAAAATCACCAGCGCCGCCGCAGCCCCGGCAGTTAGGCCGAGAATGGCGGCCAGGCGGCCCCAGCCGAAGCGGGCGAGTTGCTCTAGAAAGGCGTTCACGTCGGGTCAGGTCCTGGAAAGCTTGCCCCTCACAGCCCGGCCGGACGACCGAAGCTAGGCAAGTTTTTCCCACCGCCCGCGTAAACGAGGACTTAACGGCTTGAATCAAAACGCACTGCAGGCGCGCAGCGGGATCCGCGCGCGCCTGCGGCAATTCATGAGTCTGATCAGCGCCGTAGCGCAGACACGGCCGTAAAGGAGCCTACTGACGATACTGCTGAATGCGTGTGGTCCGCAGTCCGGCCAGGCCATGACGGTCGATCGACCGCTGCCAGGAGAGAAACTCCTCAACCGTCAGACGGTAGCGATCACACGCCTCATCCAGGCTGAGCAGCCCGCCGCGGACGGCAGCGACCACCTCGGCCTTGCGGCGGATCACCCACCGCTTGGTTTCCGGGCTGGGAAGATCGGCGACGGTCAGCGGGCTGCCATCCGGTCCGATCACGTAATTCTCTTTCTTCGCTCGACGTTCCATCCGACCCATCCTTTGTATCCGGGCCCGTCTTGTGCGCGCCCTTGATGGGAGGGGTTGTACCGCAATCGTCTTAGAAAACTTCTAAGCCTGAGGGTAAATCGGCGATAAATCATATGTTTAGAAAAAAATAACCCCGACGCGATGAGTCGCGCCGGGGCCAGGGACGTCGCCGGTGGGACGGCGGGGTCGAAAACTTACCGCTTCATCTGGATGGCTTCGTTGAGCATCTCGTCAGCGGTGGTGATGATCCGCGAGCTGGCCGAATAGGCCCGCTGGGTGATGATCAGGTTGGAGAACTCGGTCGCGATATCAACGTTCGAGTTTTCCAGAGTGGAGGCCGATATGGTGCCCGAAGACCCCACGCCGGGCGCGTTCAGCGTGAAGGCGCCGGAATCATCGGTGATCTGGAAGCTGGCGCCTCCGACAACCGCCAGGCCGTTGGGATTGAACACTGTGGCGACGGGGATCTGGTAGATCTGACGCACGACGCCGTTGGTGAAGCGGGCCGAGACGAAGCCCTCGGCGTCGACTTCCACCCCGGCGAAATCGCCGAAGATTGCTCCGTCCACGACAGTGGAGTTCAGAACCGATGGGCTGTCGAACTGGGTGACCCCGCCCGGGCTGCCCGCCGCGCCGAGATCGAAGGAGAGGTCCTGAGATCCCACGCCCGTGGAGGCGGCCCACTGGACATCGGTCGCCCCTAGCGCCGCAGCGTTGTCGGAGCCCAAAAAGCTCAGGTTGGTAGGCAATGTGGTGTTGCCGGGATCGAGTTCGCCATTGGTGTCGAACGCAATTATGCCAGTGGCGATCTGACCGTTATTGAGGCCGGCGCCCGTTGTGACGTCTGAGGCCGGCTCCACATGCAGCTCGGCATGCCACTGGTTGGCCGTGGATGACTTCAGCAGCGACAGGGTCACAGAGCGCACGCCGCCCTGGGTGTCATAGATCTGGATGGTGCGCTGGAAGTCCGGGGTCACCGCGCCCGACGCCATGTTGGAGGCGGCCGCGGTCGAGTCATAAGTCGCTTCGGCAGGCGAAACCGCCTGGCTGGCCTGGAGGTTGGCGTTGATCCGGACGGAGCCGGTCGCATCAGCGGTGCCCCCGATATTGGACAGGTTCACCGCCTCCAGCTCATTCAGGTTGGATGGATTCTGGACAACCGTGCCGTCCGGCTGGACCGGCCAGGCGAACAGGTACTGGCCGGCATCATTGCGCATATAGCCCTGATCATCTGTCTGGAAGCCGCCGGAGCGGGTGAACAGCACCGCATCGGTGCCGGAAGCGTTGTCCGGGCTGGGTCGCACCACGAAGAAGCCATTCCCGTCGATCGCCAGATCCGTGGGCGAGCTGCCAGGATTGAGCAGGCCGGCCGAGTTCACGTCGAGGCGCGAATTCGCCGTCACGCCCGAGGCGGCATAGCGCGCCTCTCCGCCGCCGCCGATCTTGTAGTTCGGCGTGAAGGTCGTATCCACGCGCTTGTATCCGATCGTGTTCACGTTCGCGATATTGTCGGAGATCGCAGCCAGCGCGCTGGAATTGGCCAGAAGGCCGGATGCGCCGGCGGCCAGTGCGGAATTGATGCTCATTCGTCAGCTCCCGTTGTCCACTCTTGTTTCTGTTTCGTCAGTTGCGGGATCCGGTCCGGCGCATTCTGGCGCGCCCTCGCCCCGTGCTCGTCTGGCGCCTCTCGCAGCGCCGTCTCCCCCTCAAACGCCGTCCGCTTCGCGGACTGCAATTACAGAGCCGGCGGGCGCGCGCAGCGGGCCCAGCTCGACCATCACCGTATCGCCGGTCATCTCCACGCCCGTGGCCCGGCGGGTCACGCGCACCGGCACGTCCAGGCGATCTCCATTGGCGTCCTTGGCCACGACTTCCAGGCTGTACAGTCCGGGCGGCGCGACATTTCCGGCGGCGTCCCGGCCGTCCCAGGAGAAGGTCTGTGAGCCCTGGCCGGGTTCACCCGGCAGCGTCGCCACGACCCGCCCGGTCTCATTGGTCACCATCAGCTCGGTTGTGGAGGCCTGGCGGGGCATCACGTACTCCCAGCGCGCAGCGCCATCTTCCAGAACGCTCACAGGCGACGAAATCGTGACCTGGCGGCCGACATAGTCGGTCGCGGACATGCGGGCATTGGCCGCCTGAAGCGCCAATATCGTCTCCAACGACTGGTTCGAAGCGATCTGCTGTTCGACGCTGGAGAACTGGACGAGCTGTTCGGTGAACTGCTGGGCGTCCATGGGGTCGAGCGGATCCTGATTCTGCAACTGCTCGGTCAGCAGGGTCAGGAAGGTGTCGAAATTATCCGCCAGGCTTGCGGCGGCGCCAGCAGCCTGATCGGCGCTGCCGCGGCCGGCGCCAGGAAGCGCCTGGGCGAGCGGGTTGAGTTCGAACATGGACTTCAGGTCCTCACATCAAGGCCGCGTCGTGCGGCGATTTCAAATCCGTAAAGTCGCAGCGGACCGGCAGAATCCGCCGTCTCCGCAAGCACGGTTTCAGTCTGACTCCAGGCGGCGCTGGTGAAGCGTGGCTCTGCGCCGTCATCGCGTGATGGCGCACCGTCATCGTTCAGGGAGAAGGACAGGCCGTCCTCTGCGAGATCGAGTCCAGCTTCGGCCAGGGCCTTCTCGAGATCGCGCGCAGAGCGTTGCAGATCAGCAAGCGTGTCGGCGCGCTCAGCCGATAGAAGGGCGCGCACCGAGTTATCCGCGCCCATCTCCAGTCGCACCTCGACCCGGCCCAGCTCCGCCGGGTCCAGGCGAATATCGAATACGCGGCCGCCCTCCACAGCGCGCGCCGCGATCCGGGCGGCGAGCATCTGGACGGTCTGGGGCTGAAAGCGTGCGGCGGCGTGCGCGTTCGCGGCCTGCGGCATAGCCTGACGCTGGACCTCCGCGCGAGCCTCACTGCGGTGCCCAGAGGCTTCAAGACTGAGATCCGCTTCCGCCTCACTGGTCAGACCCGCGCTCCCGGCGAGGTCCAGCGTGGCCAAGAGCGGCTTCGCGGAAGCCGCGTTCAGCATCGCTGAGGCGAAGGTGGCCGCGCTGTTCGACGGCGCCGGGGCGGCCGGTTTTGACGCGACGGCTTCGGCGCCCGGCGCCGGAGCGGATTTTCCAGCCGACAAGTCGGTCTTGCCTGCGCCTGACTCCGTCTGATCGAGGCGCGCCGCTGCTTTCACCTGCTCGCCCGGGGCGCGCGCGGCCGCGATCTCGGAGACGCCCCGTGCATCACGCGGCAGGGCCTCAAGGACCGACTTCGCGGCCGGGGCGGCAAGATCGCCGCCGGAAGCCTTCGCAGAAATGCTCGCCTTGGCGCCATCAAGCCGCGCAGTGTCGACGCTCGGGGCCCCAGGTGACGCGGCCGCCGGTTCGCCGGTGGCGGAGGTGGGTCCAGGCTGCACCGCCACAGCGGCTTGCTTGCCGCCAATAGGCGCGGCGGCGTCGGCGTTCGGGGAAGCAGCGGCCGCCTGTCCGATCACCGCCAGCGGCTGAGCCCCAGCTTGCGGTCCGGCGCCTGACACCGCCGGGGTCCCACCCACCTTGGCGTCGTTTAGCGGTGACTCATCCTTTGTGGACCGCGCAGCCTGCTTGGCGACCGGCGCCTTCACCCCGTCATCCCAGGACCGGCTGACGGCGCCCTGTGCAATAGCGGACGGGCGGACCTGAGCTGTGTCCGACGCAGCCTTGCCGCGGAAAATGCTGAGAGCCGCCTGCGACGATCCGGGCGCCGACACGTCCGGCTGCAGGCCTGAATCCGCGATCTCGACGAGCGTCTCAGGCCCCGCTTCCGAAGGCGGCTGAGCCGGCATCCGCGCGGCGGCGGCCATAGGCGCATCCGTCTGTTGCGGCGCATCGGTTGCAGCCTCGTCCAGCCCAAGGCGCGCCGCACGCTGGAGCGCGTCTTGATCGACGGCCTGTTCCGGAGCGGCGGCGTTCGGGTGCGCGGGTGCGCGGCCGATCTGGGTATTGGCCGGGCGCTGGACAGGAGGGGCCGATCCGCTGGCGATCAACGCCTCGAACTCTGCGCCATCCTGAGGCGCAGACGCAGAGACGCCCGCAGCGCCGGACGCCGATGCCGGCGCCGGAGCGATACCCGTCAGAAAATGCGCCACGAGGGACGACATGCGCGAGCCTGTCTCTTCCGGTCTGATCGGAAAGCGCGCGTTTTGCCGCCTGGTGATCGGTGCTGCTGCGGACCTTTTGTCCGAGCGGTGCGGAGTGGAGGCCTGCAAGCGGCCTGCCAGTTTCTTGAATTCATTTTTTATAATGAAAACAGCGGTTAATGCGCGATTAATCATGTTCGAGGGCAAGCCTGACGGGCAAGGAGTGCCGGTCTCCCGGCGAGAATTTCCCTGCAGCGCCGCCGTACCCGGACTTGGCCCGGCGCTTGCGCTTCTGATTCCAGAGACGCGCGCGGCCAAACGCCGCCGGACTGAGGCAGATACATGAAAAGCCAAATTATATCAGCATGGTATGATGATCGCGGGCTCCCCCTTCACCCACGATCTACACCGTTTGAGTCAGGCAGAATCTGCCTGCTGATGGGCAGCTTCATCCCCGCGCGCGCTGGTAAGGGAGGCGGCTCATGGCTCTGAATGGTGTTCTGGGCAATGCGCTTTCCGGCCTGCAGGCCGCCCAGCTGGGCATGCGCACCACGTCGAACAACGTGGCCAACGTCAACACGCCCGGTTACGCGCGCACCGAGGTGCAGCAGACCGCCCGTAACTCCGCCGGTCAGGGCATGGGCGTCGAGGTCACCGGTGTCGTGCGGATCGCCGACAAGTATCTGCAGGCCGCCTCCATGCGGGCTGCCTCCGACGCTTCGGCGGCTGAAGCCGTCAACGCAGTGCTCGACCGTCTCCAGGCCCAGTTTGGCTCCACTGACGATGCCGGCGCCCTGTTCGGGCGGCTGAACCAGGCGTTCACCTCGCTGGGCTCTGCGGCGGCGGATTCCGCCGAACGCGTCTCGCGCCTGTCGGCGGCAAGCGATCTGCAGAGCTTCTTTGATGAAGCCGCCCGCCTGTCGGCCGAAGTGCGCGCCATGCGTGACGAGGCCGATGCACGCGTCGCTGCGGGCGTGACCCGGGTGAATGAAATCCTGTCCGAGCTCCAGGAGCTCAACGGTCAGGCCCAGAGCCTGGATGCGGCGAGTTCCGACACGACGGGCGCGGCCAACCGCCAGGCTGAACTGCTGGACGAGCTGTCGTCCTATATCGACGTGCGCACGGAGAAGCAGCCGGACGGCCGCCTGTTCGTCAGCACCGCCAACGGCGTCGGGCTCCTGGATAACTCGTTGCTCCAGCTGCAATACACGGCCGCGGGAACCGGCGCCTATGGCGTCGACTATGGTCAGATCACCGCCGAGGTCTCCGCGTCCGGCGCCACCATCGACATAACGCCGTCCATCAAATCGGGCGAAATTCGCGGCTTCATGGATTTGCGTGATGTGGAGCTGCCGGCCATCGCTGACGGGCTGGCTGAGTTCGCCGCCGGCGCCGCTGATGCGCTGAACGCCGCCCACAACGATTCCGCCGCCTATCCGCCGCCCGCCACGCTGGAGGGTCGATCCACCGGCCTGATCGCCAGCGACGTGGTCAGCGGGACCGGGTCGTCACGGCTGGCGCTGGTCCAGTCCACGGGCGAGCTCGTCGCCGCGGTCGATCTGGAAGCGACAGCCGCCGGCTTCACGGTGAACGGCACGGGACCGCTGTCCATCGGCGCGACAGTCACCCAGATCAACGCCGCTTTCGGCGGCGCAGTCACCGCCAGCTTCGCAGAAGGCCGCCTGACGCTGACCGCCAACACCGCCGGTCAGGGCCTCGCCATGGTTCAGGACGCTGCGGATCCCATGGATATCGGAGGCCGCGGCTTTTCCCACTTCTTCGGCTTGAACGATCTGGTCGACAGCGCGCGCCCCGCCTTCTTCGAAACCGGGGTGACATCGGCGTCAAGCCACGGGTTGAACGCCGGCGGCCTGCTCGGCTTCAAGGTCGTCACACCGGACGGGCGCCGGATCCAGGAGATCGACGTGCCTGTCACCGGCGCCACGATCGCTGACCAGCTCGCCGCCCTCAATGACGTGACCACGGGCCTTGGCCGCTTCGGGACGTTCAGCCTGGATGGCGAGGGCAAGATCAGCTTCGCCCCCGCGGCCGGTTACGCCAGCCACGAGGTGGAGGTGATCCGCGACTCCACCCAGCGCGGCGACACCGGCCTGTCCTTCACCCAGATCTTCGGCCTGGGCGATGCGGCCCGCATGACCCGGTCGGAAGGCCTTGATGTCCCTGATGCGCTACGCGCCAATCCCGAACGGCTCTCCTTTGCGAAGCTGGACATCAATGGGGCGAGCGTCGCGGGCGACCTGGTCCTGTCGGAAGGCGATAATCGCGGCGGTCAGGCCCTGTTCTCCGCACTCGACGCCAAGCGCGGCTTTGCAAGCGCGGGCGGCATGGCCGGCGGCGAGGCTACGCTGGGCGAATACGCCGCGCGCCTGGCCGGCAATATCGGCTCGCGCGCCGCCAGAGCCGAGCGCGCCGAAGCCGCCGCATTTTCGGTGAAATCGGCGGCCGACCTGAAGCGCTCGGACGTGGAGGGCGTGAACATGGACGAGGAGCTGGCCAACATGACGCTGTACCAGCAGGCCTACAACGCCTCGGCCCGCCTCATCCAGGCGGCCAAGGAAATGACCGACACGCTGATGAGCATCGTCTAGAGGAGGATCCGAGCCATGCGCATTTCGACCGCCGCCGCCTCCCAGTCCGCGCTCATGGACCTGATGAAGTCCCAGCGCGAAGCCTTCGACGCGCGCGAGCAGCTGTCCTCGGGCAAAAAGGCTGCGGACCTGAAAGGCTACGCCAACTCCGCCGAGACGATCATGACCGCCCGCGCCGCCCAGGTGCGCGCCGATGGCTTCATCGACGCCAACAAGCGCCTCACCTCCCGCCTGGAAGTGCAGGACCTGGCCTATCGCGAGCTGTCTGATGCGGCCAGCGAGCTGCGCACGGCGCTGACCACGACCGAAGGCACGGCGCTGATGAACGATGTTCGGGCGGCGTTCGACAAGGTGGTCAGCGCCCTGTCCACCAAGTTCGCCGGCTCCTTCGTATTTTCCGGCGTGCGTACCGATTCTCCGCCGCTGAACGCCTCCACCCTCGCTGAACTGCAGGCCGCTGCGCCGGACGTGTCTGCCGTGTTCGAGAATGCCGACCGCCGTCAGACCGCTCAGATCGATGGTGAAACGGTACTGGAAGTGAACCGAACGGCCAGCGAGGTCGCTGGAGGATTGATGGCCGTGTTCGAGCGTCTGGCCGATTTCGATCAGGGTCCGAACGGCCCCTTTGACGGCCCGATGGATGCGACCCAGCAGGCCTATATTCAGACCGAAATCGCAAACGTCATCGACGCTTTCGACACGATCAATGACGCCATGGCCGAGAACGGCTCCAAACAGGCCCGCATCGAGGCTTCGATCCGCGGCCACCAGGAGCGCTCCGATTACCTCACTCAGATGATCGCCGATCTGGAAGACGCCGACATGGCTGAAGCCGCGACCCGCCTGACCCAGGCCCAGACCGCCGTGGAAGTCTCCGCACGGACCTTCGCCTCGCTCAGCCAGGTCAGCCTGCTGCCGTTTTTGAGGTAGGCGCCGGCCTGCGGCGAATTAGACGCGCCTCAGCCCTTGTGTGCCTCATATGCAACACCCACATCGGTGTATGACCGGGCGGCCGGGATGCTTCCAGTAAGGTCCCTTACCCCGCCCGTCTCGCTGACATTCAGGAGACGAGGAACCGATGAATCTGGACAAGTATACTGATCGTGCGCGCACGATCCTGCAGGCGGCCCAGGGGCTCGCGCTGAAGAACAAGAACCAGCATTTCGCGCCGGAACACCTTCTGGCTGCGCTGCTGGATGACGACGCCGGGCTGTCCGGCAATCTGATCAAGGCTGCGGGCGGCCGACCCGACGCAGCCGCGGACCTGACCAAACGGGCTCTGGACGCCCTGCCGAAGGTGGAGGGCTCCGGCCAGCTCTACCTCCAGCCCAAGACCGCGGAAGTGTTTTCCACCGCCGAGGAGGCGGCCAAGAAGGCCGGGGACCAGTACGTCACCGCCGAGCGGCTGTTGCAGGCGCTGTCCATCGTGAAGGGCACGAAGGCCGAGGAAGCCCTGAAGCAGGCCGGCGTCACGCCGCAAAGCCTGAACACGGCGGTCAATGATGTCCGTCAGGGCCGCACCGCCGACAGCGCCTCGGCCGAAGACACCTTCGAGGCGCTGAAGAAATATGCCCGCGATCTCACCGAGGTGGCGCGCGAGGGCAAGCTGGACCCCGTGATCGGGCGGGACGAGGAAATCCGCCGCGCGATCCAGGTTCTGTCCCGGCGCACCAAGAACAATCCCGTCCTGATCGGGGAGCCCGGCGTGGGCAAGACCGCCATCGCGGAAGGTCTGGCCCTTCGCATCGTCAATGGCGACGTACCTGAAAGCCTTAAGGACAAGAAACTGCTGGCGCTCGACATTGGCGCGCTGATCGCCGGGGCGAAGTATCGCGGTGAGTTCGAGGAGCGCCTGAAATCGGTCCTGTCGGAGGTGGAGGCCGCCGGCGGGAAAATCATCCTGTTCATCGACGAGATGCACACCCTGGTCGGCGCGGGGAAGACCGACGGCGCCATGGACGCCTCCAACCTTTTGAAGCCGGCCCTCGCCCGCGGCGAGCTGCACTGCGTGGGCGCGACGACGCTGGATGAATACCGCAAGCATGTGGAGAAGGACGCCGCGCTCGCCCGCCGTTTCCAGCCGGTGTTCGTGGAAGAGCCGACCGTTGAGGACACGGTCTCCATCCTGCGCGGGCTGAAGGAGAAGTACGAGGTGCACCACGGCGTGCGCATCGCCGACGGCGCCATCGTGGCCGCCGCGACCCTGTCGAACCGCTACATCACCGACCGCTTCCTGCCGGACAAGGCTATCGACCTGATGGATGAGGCCGCTGCGCGCCTGCGCATGCAGGTGGATTCAAAGCCTGAGGAGCTCGACGAGCTCGACCGGCGGATCATCCAGCTCAAGATCGAAGCCGAAGCCCTGAAGAAGGAGGGCGACAAGGCCTCCAGGGACCGGCTTGAAAGCCTGAAGGAGGAGCTGGCCGGCCTGGAACAGCGCTCGGCCGAACTCACCGCCGCCTGGCGCGCGGAGAAGGACAAGCTGGCCTCCACCACCGAGGTGAAGGAGCAGCTCGATCGCCTGCGCGCGGAACTCGCCGACGCCGAACGCCGGGGTGATCTCGCCAAGGCCTCCGAGCTGAAATACGGCCGTATCCCGGAACTGGAAAAGCGCCTGTCCGAAGCCGAAGCCGCCGCCGATGAAGCCGCGGACGGCAAGACCAACGGCAAGGCCGCCATGGTCAAGGAAGTCGTGGACGAGGAGCAGATCGCCTCGGTGGTCAGCCGCTGGACCGGCGTGCCCGTGGACAAGATGCTGGAAGGCGAGCGCGAGAAATTGCTGGGCATGGAGGACGGGCTGCGCGACCGCGTGGTCGGTCAGGACGCAGCTCTGGAAGCGGTGTCGGACGCCGTGCGCCGGTCTCGCGCGGGTCTGAAGGACCCCAACCGGCCCATCGGCTCCTTCCTGTTCCTCGGCCCCACGGGCGTCGGAAAGACCGAGCTGACCAAGGCATTGGCCGAATTCCTGTTCGACGACGAAACCGCCGTCACGCGGATGGATATGTCGGAATACATGGAGAAGCACTCGGTCAGCCGGATGATCGGAGCGCCGCCAGGCTATGTCGGCTATGACGAGGGCGGCGCCCTGACCGAAAGCGTGCGCCGGCGGCCCTATCAGGTCGTGCTGTTCGACGAGGTGGAGAAAGCCCACCCCGACGTGTTCAACGTGCTTCTGCAGGTGCTCGACGATGGCCGTCTGACCGACGGCCAGGGCCGCACGGTCGATTTCAGGAACACCATCCTGATCATGACGTCGAACCTGGGCTCGGAATTCCTGCTGTCAGGCGATGTCGAGGCGGCCCGGGAGAATGTCATGGGCGCGGTGCGCTCGGCTTTCCGGCCGGAGTTTTTGAACCGGATCGACGAGATCATCCTGTTCCGCCGTCTGGAAGAACAGCACATGGGCGCCATCGTCGATATCCAGCTCAAACGCCTGGAGGCCCTGCTGGCCGACCGGCGCATGACCATCGAACTGGACGAGGCCGCACGCGCCTGGCTGGCCGAAAAGGGCTACGACCCCGCCTATGGCGCGCGGCCCCTGAAGCGGGTGATCCAGAAGGAGCTGCAGGATCCCCTCGCCCGGCTGATCCTGGAAGGCGCGCTCAATGACGGCGACACGGTGAAGGTCTCCGCCGAAGCCGGCGCGCTCACCGTCAACGGCAAGGCCGTCAGCCGCAATGCGAGACCGCCGAGTGAAGCGGTGATCCAGTAAATAAAGGCGGTTACGTTCAATTCGTCGCCCCAAGCGCCACGATCTGGGGCGACGGATTGGAGAAGGGCGACCATCACGCCGCGCTAACCTCAGCGACGCTTAAAGTAGAGATACCAGTCTAATAGAGTCGTGCCGGTCAAATACAGACCGAAGATCACGGCTCCCAGTGTCCAATGCTCGCCGCTATCTCTGTCGAACCACAGAAACCCCCAAAAGGCCACACATAGCGGTGTTAAACCGACCGGCCGACGCCAAGATGGCCACCAGCCCTCCCACGGATCTTTGTCAGGGTCCTCAGACATAATTGTTCGCTTATTTTACACAACAATATTTAGGCCGGGCTACTCGGATCCGCCAAACTCGTCGTCCAAATCATCGAGTGAGGTGGCTCCCGCTCCTAACAAAGATCCAATGATCTGGCGCATGACCATTGGCCCATGGCCCGCGTATGCACCACCACCGATAGCGATAAGATCGAGCAAGACGCCAACCTCATCGATCTGATCTTCATCGATCCCCAGACCCCAGGCGCCGCTTTCAAAATGGCTCTGCCCCACGACAACACCATTTACGATGTAATTTCCTTACGGCATCTGCTCGACGTCCGCATTTGCGTATGCTTGCAGAAAGACTAGCGGATCGGCGCCGCCTAGTTCCATCTGCGCGCGCTCGTAAACGGAGCGGAGCTGTCCATCCGGCGCATAGAGGCCGCCGGGCCCGGTATGCGCATCTTTGTGAAACATCGAACCGGGTAGAACCGATAACGTCATTTGCATCTTCGCAGATATTTAAAATTGCTCACTGTACATTGCAATTGACGTCTGATTAATCAATGAAAAATTTTTGGTTGATCTTCAGAGTTTTGTTTGTCGCCAGGATGAAGCCGGATGGTCCACTAGGGCGAACACCGCTCATTATTATATACGATAGAGGCCGGGTGGCGGTGACGGCCCGGCACGTCCTCACAGCCATGCCAAAACGGCAACGGCACAGGGACCGGGGCCCGGCGACGCGCGCACCGAAGCCCCGCGCTCCATGGACTGAAAACGGTCAGACTGTATGAAGCTCAAGATGCGCACGCCCGTCAGAGGTCCGCTCGACGGATTCCCCATTAAGGCGAACCGTCGCATTCACCCGCTTGCGCAAGTTCGAGAAGCCCTCGAAGCGGACCACGTCGACCGGCTCGTCGAAATCGACCGTAACCGCGTAGGCCTTTCCGTCGGACAGACGGCGCACCGCGAGCAGCTCGCCTGCGAACGCCTGTCCAAGATACCGGCCCCGCACCCGCGCGCCGACGGTGAACGGATCGCGCGGCCGGTTTCCGGCGGCGGCGTGCAACGTGTTCCAGTCACGATAGCCGCGTTGCCGGGCGATCAGCTCCAGGGCGTGAGAATGGGTGATGAAATCGCCCTCGGCCTCCAGCGCGGCGCGCAGGCGCCGGGCCTGGTCCTTGAGCGTGGAGAGTTCGGGCAAGTCGGATGAATACGTCATGGCGTACGCCTTTCCAGATCGAAGGCGGCCTGTTCGGCGGGGTCCGCATTGCCGCCGCGCCGCCGATCACGGATTGCGCGACATGACATCAACTCTTCGAAAACTTCACCAACGGCGTAAGCCGCGCGGACGGCGGGCGCTTCGGGACCCGGAGCGGTCATTACGCCTGGCAGGTTCGAGGGTCAAGCGATGCTCGCCTAGCCCGGCCGCTTGCGCCCAAACGGCCAACCGCCGGCGAAGTCGATCACGGCGCCTGTGAGAAACCGCGTCCTTGCCGTGGCAAGGAAAGCGATCACCTCACCGATCTCCTCCGGTTCGGCGAGGCGCCCAGCTGGGACGCTGGCCTCGATATAGGTCCGCCCCTCCTCGCTCTGCTTGTAGAAGGCGGCCGGGTAAAATTGTTCCGAATACAGAAAGTTGGGCGCCACGGCGTTCACGGTGATCTGATGCGGCGCCAGATCGACAGCCAGCGAGCGCACCAGCGCGTTCGCTCCCGCCCGCGCCGAATCGGGGAAGGCCCCGCCATTGAGCGGCAAACGGTCCCGGCTCGACGTGATCATGACGATGTTCGCGCCGCCCTGGTCCTTCAGCCGCGGCAGCGCGGCTTTGATCAAGGCGAAGGGAAAGGCCATCAAGGCGTCAAAGTTGGCGGTGAATGCTGACAGGTCCGCACTCTCAACGTCCTGGGCGGGGGCTGGATGGTGGTCATTGCTGACAATGACGTCGAGCCGCCTTGTCTTGGCGAACACCGCCTTGATGATCGCTTCCGGCATGCATTCCGACACCGCCGACAGACCGCCGCGCCGCGCGGCGAACTTCCGAAACTCCTCGCCGTCTTCAAACGTGCGGTCATGGGCGAAGACCTGGAAGCCGGCGTCGAGAAGCGTCTCGACCGAAGGCGGACCGGCATAGCCGGTGCAGTTCGTGACAAGGGCGGTGGGCATGGGCGGCTCCTTTGTAGGCGGACCAACTGCCGCGCAGCGCGCGGGCCTGTCAACGTGGCCATGGCAATGCGACGCGAAGCTTGGGGGCTGCAGCGAGGCCGGTTCCGCCCTAGTTTGCGGATTATCTGCTATCCACCGAGTCCCGCCATGTCCCTGCCCTTTACCGACATCCTCCACACCGACGACCGCACGCCGTTTACGGAGAGCTTCGACTTTGAAGCCGGCGGGGCCGAGCACCCGGTGCTCGCTTCCGGCGCGGGTCCCGGCGTGATCGTGATGCACGAGCTGCCCGGCTTCGTGCCGGAGTTCTGGCGGCTGGCCCGCTGGATTGAAGCCGCCGGTTTCCGTGTCTATGCGCCCGCCCTCTACGACGGTCCGGGCACGCCGCTGGAGGAGCTGCACCAGATCCATGGCCGCGTGGGCGGCATGGCGCGGGCCTGCATCTCCCGGGAGATCCGCCTGTTCGCCAAGGAGGGCGGCAGCCCGGTCAGCGACTGGCTGCGCGGGCTGGCCCGCCATGTCCACGGCGAGTGCGGCGGACCAGGCGCGGCGGCGATCGGGCTGTGCCTGACCGGCAATTTCGCCTGGTCTGTGGCGGTCGAGCCCAGCGTGAAGGCGGCGGTCGCCGGCGAACCGGCCCTGCCGTTCAACAACGCCGCCTCCATTCACCTCCAGCCGGAGGAGGCTGAGGCGCTGAAAGCCCGCGATGACCTGAAGGTCATGGCCCTGCGCTTTGCTGGCGACCCGTCCTGCAAGGCGGAGCGCTTCAGCGCGCTGGAAAGCCTGCTCGGCGAGACGCTTGAAACCCGGGTCCTGCCTGACGAGGCCAAGAACCCCAGGGGCAATCCCTTCCCCCACGCGGTTCTGACCAAGGACCTGATCGCCGAGGACGGTCAGCCGACCTTCGAGGCCGCGCGCGATGTGCTGGGGTTCCTGACCGATCGGTTGAAAGCTTAGGCGAAAAAGCCCTTCAGCTTCCGCGCCGCCTGACGGATGCGTTGCTCGTTCTCAACGACGGCGAGCCGGACATGGGTGTCGCCGCGCTCGCCGAACCCCAGGCCCGGCGCGACGGCGACGTCCGTCTTCTCAAGCAGCAGCTTGGCGAACTCCACCGAACCGAGATCGGCGTACGGGGCCGGGATCGGAGCCCAGGCGAACATGGTCGCCGGCGGCGCAGGGATGTCAAAGCCGGCACGGGAGAAGCTTTCGACCAGCACGTCACGGCGCTTGCGGTAGATCTCGCGGGCCTCGGCCACATGGTCCTGGGGACCATCGAGCGCGGCCACAGCCGCGATCTGGATGGGGGTGAAGGCGCCGTAATCGAGATAGGACTTCACGCGCTTCAGCGCGTCCACGAGCCGCGCCGATCCAGCCGCGAAGCCGATGCGCCAGCCGGGCATGGAATAGGTCTTGGACATGGAGGTGAACTCCACGGCCACGTCCTTCGCGCCAGGGACCTCAAGAATGGACGGCGGCGGCGTCCCGTCGAAATAGATTTCCGAATAGGCGAGGTCGGAGATCAGGACGAGGTCATTGGCCTTCGCCAGCGCCACGGCCTCCTTGTAGAAATCCAGATCGACGACCTGCGCGGTCGGGTTGGACGGGAAGTTCAGCACCAGCGCGCCGGGCGCGGGGATGGAGCGCTTGCAGGCATGAGCCGCCTCCCGCAGGAAATGCTCCGGGCTTTCAAATGGCACCGGGCGCACCGCAGCGCCGGCGATGATGAAGCCGAACATGTGGATCGGATAGCTGGGGTCCGGCACCAGAATGACATCGCCCGGCGCGGTGATCGCCTGGGCCAGGTTCGCCAATCCCTCCTTGGAGCCCAGCGTGACGCAGACCTCCCTGTCCGGATCGAGGGTGACGTTGAAGCGCCGCTCGTAATACCGGGCGAGCGCCTTTCTCAGCGAGGGCACGCCCTGGCTCGCCGAATAGCGATGCGCACGCGGATCGGAGGCGACCTCGGCCAGCTTGTCGATGATATGTTTCGCCGGCGGGAGGTCGGGATTGCCCATGCCGAAATCGATGACGTCGCGGCCTTCCTTGCGGTAGGCCAGCTTCATCCGGTTGACCTCCGCGAACACGTAGGGCGGCAAGCGCTTCTCGCGGTAGAACTCTTCGCGGGCGGGGGCGGTCATGGGCGGATATCCTGCTGCACGGCTTGATACGCGTATCGGACGCTTGAGATGCGGCGTCAATGCGGCGCCGGACGCGCCCTGAGGCCGGCCTGCGACATATGCGCTCCGCCTGCACTCCTTTCTGCAAATGCGATTGATTATCGTTTTTAGGGCGTCTATGCCCCGCATCACAGTTTTCTATGTGAATGCAAGGTATTCTCAATGTCCGCACCGCTCCGCACTCTGGCCGCCGCCGCGTCCGTCGCCGCCCTGTCCGCCGGGCTCGCCCAGGCTCAGTCCGAGACTCAGGACGAAGACCGGATCGTGGTCACCGGCCGGTATCTGTCGCTGGACCAGATCAATTCGGTGAAGACCCCGACCCCGCTGATCGACGTGCCGCAATCACTGTCCATCGTGTCGGCCGAGCAGCTTGCCGATCAGGCCATGGGCGGGCTGGACGACGTGCTGCGCTACACGCCGGGCCTGGCGGTCAGCCAGGGCGAAGGTCACCGCGACGCCATCGTCATTCGCGGCAACCAGACCACGGCGGACTTCTTCCTGAACGGCGTGCGCGACGACGTTCAGTATTACCGCCCGCTCTATAATCTGGAGCAGATCGAGATCCTGCGCGGCGCCAATGCGCTGTTGTTCGGCCGGGGCGGCGGCGGCGGCGTCATCAATCGTGTCACCAAGAGCCCTGAATTCGGCGAGGCCTTCGCGGAAGTCACTGCGGGCGTGGACACGTTCGGCGCGTTTCAGATCAGCGGCGACGGCAATGTCGCCGTATCCGACACCACGGCCGCCCGCCTGAACCTGCTCTACGAGGAATTCGCCAATCATCGCGACGTGTTCGAAGGTGAGCGCTACGCCATCAACCCGGCGCTGAGCTTTGATCTGTCGTCGGACACCAATCTGGAGTTGTTCTACGAGCATGTGAACGATGACCGCGTCGTCGATCGCGGCGTGCCGTCCGTGTCCGTCGCCAATGGTCCGGATGTGCCGCTGGAGGGCTTTGACGAGACCTTCTTCGGATCGGCGGACGGCAACTACACCACGCTGCAGGCGGACATCTTCAGCGCCCGGCTCGATCACACCTTCAGCGACAGCCTGCGCGGCAACGTGACGGCTCAGTATGCGGTGTATGACAAATACTATCAGAACATCTACGCGGCCGGGTTCGACGCCTCGGTCACGCCGAACCGGTTGACGCTGGACGGCTACTCGGACTCCACCGAGCGCGAGAACTTCATCGTCCAGGGCAACCTGATCGGCGAGTTCCAGACCGGCGCCCTGACGCACACCGTGCTGGTGGGCCTGGAGTATGGCGATCAGTCCACCGACAACAGCCGGATCGACAACCGGTTCGCCGCCAGCAATGACGACCAGATCGTCATCGACTTCTCCGATCCGGTGCAGGTCCCGGCCTTCGACTTCAACACCCCGCTGCGTGACCGCAGTTCCGAGGTTCAGTTCACCTCGCTCTACGTCCAGGACCAGATCGACCTGACCGACCAGCTCAAGCTGGTGCTCGGCGCGCGGTTCGACCGCTTCGACGTCAGCGTTCTGGACCGCGAGGCGGTCAGCGCGACCGATGACGGGCGGCGTTCACGGGTGGACGAGGAAGTCTCGCCCCGCCTGGGGCTCATCTACAAGCCGGCCGGAAACGTCTCGATCTACGCCAGCTATGCAGAATCCTTCCTTCCCAGCGCCGGGGACCAGTTCCTGACCCTGACGCGCACCACCGAGGACGTGCAGCCCCAGCGCTTTGAGAACAGCGAAATCGGCCTGAAGTGGGACCTCAGTGACGCGCTCAGCCTGACCACGGCGGTGTTCCGCGTGGAGCGCGGCCTGTTCACCTCGGTCGATCCCAACAACATGGCCCAGATCATCACGATCCCAGGCAGCGTCACCGACGGGATGGAGATCCAGCTGGTCGGAGCGCTCACCGAGCGCTGGACGGTGAACGCCGGCTACAGCTATCTCGACAGCACGATCAACGGCGGAACATTCGACGGGAATCGGACGCTCCAGACGCCGGAACACATGGCTTCGCTCTGGAACCGGTTCGACCTCACCAGCCGCCTCGATCTGGCGCTGGGCGTGACCTATCAGGACAGGTATTTCGTGCGCGAAGACAACGCGGTGGAAGTCCCCGGCTACACCCGCGTCGATGCGGCGGCCTACTATGATGTGAGCGACCAAACCCGGCTTCAGCTCAATGTCGAGAACCTGTTCAACACCGACTACTTCCCAGACGCCCACTCCAACGACAACATCACCACCGGAGCGGGAACCAACGCCCGGCTGACGGTGCGGCATCGCTTCTAGGGATCAACGCCGGCGCCCGGTCCGTCAGGGGCGGGGCGCCGGCAGGACAGGGTCGAGCATGACCTCGATATCGCGCTCGATCCCGTCGCGCACCACGGTCAAGGTCAGGCGGTCCGTGTCCGTGGAACTGACACAACCGCGCTCGGCGATGGCCACGCCGTCGTAGTGGGTCACCAGATCGCCCGCCAGCACGCCGGCCGCCTGGGCGGGCGTAGCGGGGAAGACCTCGAACACCTCGAGGCCCTCCGGAACCGGGCGCAGGCCCGCGCCGAGCTCGACATGGTCGGTCGCCGCAATCGGGCCCTCGACGGCGGGTTCGAAGCGAACGCGCTTGCGGGCCTGATCCAGCGTGATCACGAAATGGCGCAGGATTTCCCCGCCGAGCAGTTCTGAACGCGGAACCTCCTCCAGCACCGGCGCCTGAACCTGCAGGCCCGCCACCATCGCGTCGCCGTCGAGCCGCGCGATGCGCCGGCGCTCGATACGGTTGAAGCGCACCGCCGAGGTGAGCACGCGCGGCTCGTCCATCAGGTCGAAGCGATCAATATGGTTGACGGCGAAAGTCACGCCGCCGGCCCCGGAATCGATCAGCAGAGGACGTTCGCGGCCGGCCAGATCGACCCGCAGCCAGGGCCGCCCGTCCGGGCCGCGCGTGGAGAACACCGTGCGTCCGTCCGGGCGCGGCAGGCGTCCCTCGCGGATGCGCATCTCACCGGCCGGGTAGTCCAGCGTCAGCAGGAAATCCTGCAGCGCATAGACCGACATTATCCCGTCGATGGGCCGGCCGAGGCCAATGGCCAAATGATCCAGCTCGGCGGTGCGGGCCGTAAGGCTGTTGATGGTCAACGGTCCCGAGCTCGCATCCGCAAGGCGGACCCGCACGCCGGTCTCCACGCGCTGACCTGAGACGCGCTCGATGGAGTCCGGGTCCACATAGGTCGCCGAAGCGCCGGTGTCGTGCAGGAACCAGAGCGTATGGCGCACCCCGCTGGGACCCGGCTCCAGCTCCACCGGCAGCAGCCAGAAGCCCCGGCACAGCTCAGCAGGCAGGACGCGCTCGCCGCGGTCCGCATCGGCCGCCGGCGAAGCCTGGGCGGCGAGCAGCGCAAGCGCGGACAGGATGGCGATCATGGCGGTCTCCGGAAGGTCCTGAAGACAAGATGATCGCGGGAGGGCGCATGGATGCAAGCGCGCCGCCCCTGCCGGGGCGGTCTCACCTCGAAGCAGTCCCCCGGACTGTTTCGCTCGCCTTTGGCGGACCGGCTTGGCGTCCGCCTTCGCAAACGCTACGGCGAGACAGCCTTCGCTACGGCATGGCTCGCCGAGCCGAAGCTCGCGAGGCGAGCGAAGGCTGGTACGGGTGGCCGGACTCGAACCGGCAAGGTCGTGAAACCGGGGGATTTTGAATCCCCTGCGTCTACCAATTCCGCCACACCCGCATGTACGCGACAGCGCCTGTGTCTATGCCGCGAAAGCGGCTCAGAGTGAAGTGGTCAGACGCAATTGTTCTTCAGTCCGGCGCGGTCTAGCGTCCCGCCATGACCGCCGATCCCGCCTCCGATCCATCGCAGACTGCGCAAGGCTCCAACGCCGGCCTCATAGCCGCGCTGGAAGTGATCGCCGCTGGCGCGCCGGAGGAAGGCCTGACGCTGGCGGCCTTCTCCGAAGCGCTGGGAGAGCGGGTGTTCGGGGTGTTGCTGTTCGCCCTGGCGATTCCGGTGTGCATGCCGTTCCTGTATGGCGTGCCCCAGGTGGTCGCCCTTCCCATGATGGCCATCGCCGCCCAGATGGCGGCCGGTCGCGAGACGCCCTGGATGCCGCAACGCTTTTCCGAACGGGTCATCTCCAAGGTCGGGCTGGAACGCATGGCCAGAGGCGCGCGCAAATGGTTCGGCTGGGTCGAAGCCCTGGCCCGGCCGCGTCTGACCCTTCTGTCCGGACCGACGGCGGAGCGCCTTGTGGGCGGCGTCTTCGTCCTGTTCTGCGCTTCGATCCTGGTGCCGCTGCCCGCCACCAACACCACGCCCGGGATCGGCATCGCGCTGGCCTCCATGGGCCTGATCACCCGCGACGGCCTGCTGGTGCTGGCGGGCCTGGTTCTGGGAACAGCCTGGATAGCGCTTCTGATCATCGGGTTCGCCGTCTTCGGGACGGCCTTCATCAGCGTGCTGAAGGACTTTCTGACCTCGCTTTTTTGACAGATCGAGGCGCGGCGGACGCTCGCGCTTTGCCCCAAGCCCGGTTAGTCTGCCCTCCATGAGCGAGCGCAATCTGATCGATGTCTGGACCCGGCCCGACCGGTGGCCCCTGGCCGGCGGCGCAGCCGCACTCGCGCTGCTGGGCGGGGCCTACGCCTTCGAGATAACCGGGAACTACCCGCCCTGCCCGCTGTGCATCGAGCAGCGCTGGATCCATATCTGGGCGACGCTTGCCGGCGTGATCGGCTTCGCCCTGGCCCAGACCCTGCGCCGCTCCCACGCGAAGATCATTCAGGTGTCCGCCACCACCCTGCGCGAATCCCTGCGCGGCTGGTTCAGAAGCCGGCTGCAGGCCGCCTATGCGCTCTATCAGGCGCCCGGCGCGCTCTCCCGGGTCGCCAGCGGCGTCGTGGGCGCGATCTTCGCCTGGAGCGCCTGGACCGCCGGGCGCCATGCCGGAATGGAATATGGCTGGTGGACCATCGATTGCCAGGCGACCGACGTATCCAGCGTCAGCGTGGACAGCGTTCTGGAGAGCCTCAACACGGCGGCCAATGTCGTGCCCTGCGATGAGGCGGCCTGGACGATGCTCGGGATATCCATGGCAGGATACAACGCCCTGTTCAGCGCAACTCTTTGCCTTATCTCGATCATCAGCCTGTTCCGGTCACCCTCCTGGAGGACGCTATGAGCTTTCAACGCAAGACCGTGCGCCGCCCGGGTCGGGTGCGCGACGAAAAGCGCATCGAGCAGATGGTCCGCGTCGACCATGCCGGCGAGTATGGCGCGGTGCGCATCTATCGCGGCCAGCGCGCGGTGTTCGCCGATCGCGCCGGCAAGTCGCGCATCGCCGGCCAGCTTCAGCGCATGGAAGCTGATGAGCAGCATCACCTGGACGCGTTCGACGATCATATCCGCTCAGGGCTCGCCCGCCCCACCGCCATGGGCCCGCTTTGGGACGCCGCCGGCTTCGCCCTGGGCGCGGTCACGGCGATCATCGGCGAGCGCGCAGCCCATGCCTGCACCGAGGCCGTCGAAAACGTCATCGAGGGCCATTACGGCCGCCAGGTCGAGGAGCTGCGCCTCATGGGCGAAACCGGGCTCGCCGACCAGTTCGCCCAGTTCCAGGCCGAAGAAGTCGCCCACAGGGACTTGGCCGTCGACGAAGGCGCGCAGGACGCGCTGGGCTATCCCATCCTGTCCGCCATGATCACAGCGGGCTGCCATACCGCGATCGCGGTGACGGAGCGGGTTTAGCCGGGTCTCAACAGGTCTGTGACGGATCAGCTTAATCCAGAGTGCGATCGGATCTTCTGCTTAGAGGTGGGCGACCGGGTCTGAAATTCGCCTTAAGGTGAAAGTCCCGTCCGCGCACCGCTCTGGAGACCTCCCCTGCTCGCCGCTCTTTCCGGGTACCCCGCACCGCTGCTGGCGGCCTATGCCGGGCTGCTGACCCTGCTCGCGGCCGGTTCGCTGAGCGCAGGCCTGTTTCCCGAAACCACGCACCGGGCCTGGCCGCGCCTGCCGGAGAAGGTGCTGGCCTGGTGGCTGGTCAGCCTGTTCGTGGGCGGGGCGCTGCTGATGGGCTGGGTGGCGACGGTGCTGGTCTTCGCCGCCGTCAGCTTCATCGCACTGCGCGAATACGCGACCCTGGTTCCCACCCGGCGCGAGGACCGGCCGGTAGTGCTGTTCGTCTACGCCGCCATCCCCATCAGCTATGGCGCCATCGCCCTGGATCTCTACGGCTACTTCCTGGTGATCGTGCCGATCTACATCTTTGTGGGGACCGCTTCGCTCATGGCTCTGATCGGGCGCACCGACGGGTTTCTGGCGACGGCAGGCGTGCTGACCTGGGGCATGCTGATCTGCGTGTTCAATATCGGCCACGCCGCCTTCCTGATCCGCACGCCCGCCGCTGAAGCCGGACCGGCCGGGCCGGCGGGTCTGGTCTTCTTCCTCATCGCCATGACGATCCTGGCCGACGCCGCCGAAGCCGCCGGAACCCGCTTCTTCGGGCGCACGCCCCTGAGCGCCCGGCTGGGACCTGGACGCACCGTGGAGGGCCTGGCCGTCAGCATCGCCGCGACCGGGACGGCCTTCACCGCCCTGTCGGCCTTCTACACGCCGCTGACGCTCGCCCCGGCGGCCTTCATCGGCTTCCTCCTGCCGGTCTGGGCGGTGATGGGGTCTCTGGTCATGGCCGCGGTCAAGCGGGAGCTTGGGGTCGCCACATCCTCGGACCTTCTGCCGGGCTATGGCGGCGCGCTCGACAGGATCGCGAGCCTGTCCTTCACCGCGCCGTGGGTATTCCACATGCTCGCCATCTTCGCCCTGGATCATTTCTGACATGCTGCTGCTTCTTCGACAGATCATCCTGTGGACGCTGGTCCGCCCCTTCGCGCTTCTGGTGCTGGGGTTCGAAACCCGCGGGCGCGTTCACCTGCCCAGGACCGGCCCGGCCATCGTGGCGGCGAACCATAACTCTCACCTGGACACGCTGCTTCTGATCAGCCTGTTTCCCGCTGCGGCCCTGTCGCGACTGCGCCCGGTGGCGGCGGCTGACACCTTCACCGCGACGCCGCTGGTCAGCTGGTTCTCGCGCCGGATCATCGGGGTGCTGCCGGTGGACCGGGGGCGGCCTGAACGCGGCGCCGATCCGCTGGCCGGCTGCCGCGAGGCGCTGGCGCGCAAGGAGATCCTGATCATCTTTCCCGAAGGCACGCGCGGCGATCCTGAGGAGCTCGGCCGGTTCAAGTCCGGCATCGCCCGCCTGGCCGAGGCCGAGCCTGACGCGCCCATCGTGCCGGTCTATCTCCAGGGGGCCGGCCGGGTCCTGCCGCGCGGATCAATGCTGCTGGTTCCGTTCAACTGCTTCGCCGTGATCGGCGCGCCGATCCGTTTCGCAGGCAAGAGGCCGGAATTCATGGCGCGGCTGAAAGACGCCATCGAAGCGCTGCGCGCCGACGCCCCGCCCTTGCGCTGGCTTTAGGGCGGGGATGGCCATGCATCCGCGTCTGACCCTCGATATCAGCTGGAGCGAGCTTATCTCAGCCGCGCTCGCGCCTGGCGGGCCTGCGCCGGGCGAGGCCGACTGGCGGCGTGTGTTTTCCGATGGCGAGCTTGTCGAAGCGCTATCCGTGCGCACCCTATTCGACGCGATCCTGACCGTGCTGGATCGAAACGACAGCGCGCCGATCCTGATGACCGGCGTCACCATCGCCAACATGGCAGAGATCGCCAGCGCCCATGGCCGCACGATCATCGCTGTGGATCTCGACCCTCACACCCTGTTGCCCCCGCCTGGCGCGCTTCTCGACGCTCAGGCGCAGTCGGGTGCGAAAATCTGCGTCATCGCCCACCTTTATGGCGCAGTCAGCGTATGCCCCGACGTCGAAGCCCTGCGCGCGCGCGGCGTCACCGTGATTGAGGACGAGGCCCAGGCCTTCGCCGGGGCGGGGTTCAACAGCGGTGATCCGAGCGCGTCGGCCAGCCTGTTCAGCTTCGGCCCGATCAAGCGCGCGACAGCCTTGGGCGGGGCCCTGGGCGTCTTCCGCGATGCTAAACTGGCTGAAGACGTGGCCGCCGTTCTGGCTGAGCATCCGAGGAAATCAGATGTCTGGTTCCGCCAGCGCGCGGTGAAGTATCTGGCGCTCAAGGCGCTTAACACGCCGGCGCTCTATGGCGCCCTCATCGGTCTGATCCAGGCGCGCGGCAAGGATCCCGATACGGTCATCGGCGCGGCCGCGCGGGGCTTTTCCGGCGACGACCTGCTGACCGCCATCCGCCACGCCCCGCCCGATCGCCTTCTGGCGTTGGCCGCGAGACAGGCGAACGCCTGCCCCGATCCGTCAGAACGCCGCGCGGCCGTCGCCCGGTTTCTGGATCAACTGCCCCAGGGCGTCCGGCCGCCGGGGACGGGCGCAGATCGTCACGCCTGGTGGCTGCTTGCGCTGCTGCATGGCGAGCCGGCGTCGGCCGTCGCAGCGTTGCGCCAGGCCGGGTTCGACGCCACGCGCGGCGCGACCAGCCTGCGCGCCATCGATCCGGATGCGACGCCGAATGCAGCCCGCCTGATCAAGCACGCCGTCTACCTGCCCCACCCGGCGCATATGAGCCAAGCGGCGGCCGAGCGCATGGCGCAGGCCGTGACGGAGATCGAGGGCTGGCTATCGCCCTAGCCTTTCTCCAGCGCCTTCAGCCGCTCCACCGCAGCCATCTTGTCGATAGCGGCTCTTACGTAGGCGTCCAGCGCCGAGCCGTCGGAATAATCAGCGTCGGCGGTGAAGTGGACCCGGCGTTCCGCCTTCAGGCCAGCGGTCTTGGCCGCGCCGTCCGCGTCGCCGGCCGGATGGACGGCGATGGACACGCCGCCCTGCTCCTTGACCGTGCGCATGCACGGCACGTCGGTGTCGCCGTCGCCGATATAGATCATGTTGCGGAAGGGAACCGGGCGTTCGTCTTCAGGGATGTAGCGGTTGACCGCCGAGTGGTCGGCGAGGTCCAGGGCGCCCTTGTTGATGCGGAACAGGAACTGGGTCTTGTTGGTGTAATTCACCGCCGAGGCCGCCCAGACCGGCACATCGTCGGCGTTGTACTTGAATTCGCTGGCGAAGATGGCGTCGAACTCGTGGCCGATCCTGCTGGCCCGCACCATCTCCTTCAGGCCTGAGGAGATGATGAAGTGCTGGACGTTTACGCCCAGCCCATCGCCATGGTCGCGCAGGCGCTTAAACCATCCGTCGGCGACGCCGGGAAAGAAGCCGATGCGCTGGCCGTGGCGCTCGATATCCTCACGGCGGAAACGCTTCTCCTCGCGCTGCGCCGCTTTCACCATCTCATGCATGTAGATGAGGATATTGTCGGCCCCAAGCCGCGCCGCCTCGCCGTTCACCCGCGCCCAGAACGCCGCCTTCTCCTCCCCGATCTCGGGAATGAAGGAATGCTCCTGCATGGAGCCGGGGCTCAGCGTGCCGTCGAAATCATAGGCGATGGCGAGGGTGGGTCGGGTCATGGGGTTTTGATACCACGAAAGCTGAGATTTCCTCCCCCGCCTGCGGGGGAGGTGTCCGCGAAGCGGACGGATGGGGGGGGCGGCGATGTTCTGCGCAGCCGATCAAGCGAACCGGCGAAGCGATTGAAATCCGGCGAACGGGCCGGAAGGCCCAAGACTAGCGCACGCCCCCCTCGACCCTTCGGGCCACTCCCCCTGCTCGCGGGGGGAGAAACCGCCCTGACCGCAATGAGCTCACGCCTCCAGCGTGGTGTCCCAGTAGAGATAGTCCAGCCAGCTTTCGTGGAGGTATTTCGGCGGGAAGCGGCGGCCCTGGGCCTGCAGCTGGTGCATGTTGGGGCGCTCGGCTTCGCGCAGCAGCGGCATCTTGGCTTCACGCGGCGTGCGCCCGCCCTTTTTGAGGTTACACGGGGCGCAGGCGGCCACGATATTGTCCCAGGTCGTCCGGCCGCCATAGGCGCGCGGCACGACGTGGTCGAAGGTCAGCTGGTCGAGCTTGTTGGTGCCGCAATACTGACAGCGGAAGCCGTCGCGCAGGAAGACGTTGAAGCGCGTGAAGGCCGGCGGGCGGTCCTGGTTGATGTAGTCGCGCAGGGCCACGACCGAGGGCGCGGCCATGGAGAAGCTGGGACTGCGGATCTGGGTCTCATACTCCGCGATGATGTCCACGCGCTCCAGGAACACGGCCTTGACCGCCTCCTGCCAGGGCCAGGTCGACAGCGGATAGTAGGACAGCGGCTGGTAATCGGCGTTCAGCACCAGGCAGCGCAGATCGGCGGGCGCGCTGGCGGAGATGTTCACAGGCGCCTGGGGTGGAGTTTGGGGACTAAAGTGCACTGCGCGCCCTCCCGACTGAAAAGCCGGCGGCGGGCCGCCTGTTGGCCGGGCGCAGAGCCCTGTATGCGATGGCCGTCCTGAAGACGCGCCTCCCTCAAGTCCTGCTGGAAGCGAAACGAATCACTTTCAGCCCCTCAGGTGTGAGCGCACTTTAACGCAACTCGCATGACGCTCCCATGACACAAACGCCACACCTGTTTGACATGTCAGGAGGTGGGGCGGTCAGGCCAGTTTTCCAGCCAGGGCGTTGGCGATGAAACGCTGGCCCAGCTCCAGCCCGTCCGGGCCGATCGAGTGGGGAATGCCTTGGGAGATGTGAAATTCCGCGCCGTGCCCGGCCGCGCAAAGGCCCTGAGCCGCCATGAGCGTCATGCCCACAGGCAGCACGTCATCCTGATCGCCATGGATCAGCATGACCGGCGGCTTGGCGGTCATTTCCTGTTTCAGGCGCTCAGGCCCCGCGAGCGCGCCGGAATAGCCCAGCACGCCGGCCGGGGCGGTCTCGCGGCGCAGGGCTGTGTGCAGCGCCATCATCGTGCCCTGGCTGAAGCCCACCAGCACGACGTCGCCATCCTCAAGACCCCAGCGCTTGAGCTCGGACTTCACGAACTGCTCCGCGCTGGCGTGGGCCGAGCGCACGCCCTGCTCCATCAGGTCAGGATCGAGGCGGGAGATGGGGAACCACTGATAGCCTTGCGGATAGCCCGGCACCTGCTCCGGCGCATTGGGCGAGGCCCAGGCCACGTCGGGAAAATTCGGCGCCCAGGCCTGGGCGAGCCCGGCCAGATCCTGCCCGTTCGAGCCATAACCGTGGAACAGGATGACCAGCTTTTTCGCGGTCCCGGACCTGGGCGGAATTCTTGGTCCGTCGATGAGGATCATGGCGGCGCTCTCACTATCGCTTCGAGCCGGATCATAGGCGGGCGCGAGCGCCGTTCAATCAGCGCGCTGTGACCGGCGGGCGCCGGATTGCTACAAAAGTCGCCATGAGCCGATTCCTCACCCGCTTCGCCCCCTCGCCCACGGGGCGCCTGCATCTGGGCCACGCCTTCTCGGCCCTGACCGCGTTCGATGCCGCGCGCGACGCCGGCGGGACGTGCCTGTTGCGCATCGAGGATATCGACACCACCCGCTGCCGGCCGGAGTTTGAAGAGGCGATCTTTGAGGACCTCGCCTGGCTCGGCTGCGACTGGCCGAAGCCGGTGCGCCGCCAGAGCGCGCACTTTCCTGAATACGCCCGCGTGCTGGACAGGCTGGCGGACAAGGGGCTGGTCTATCGCTGCTTCAAGACCCGCAAGGAGATCGCCGAGGAGATCGCCCGCGCGCCCCATCAGGTCGGCGAAGGTCCGGACGGCGCCATCTATCCCGGCCCGGCCGAGCCCTTGAGCGCCGGCGAAGAGGCGGCGCGGATGGAGGCCGGCGAAGCCTTCTCCTGGCGGCTATCCGTCAAAGCCTGCCGCGATCATCTGGGCGAGGGGTTCGACGGCCTGAATTTCGTCGAAGAAGGCTCGGGACCGGACGGCGAAACCGGCCTCGTCAAAGCGCGCCCGGAGACGCTGGGCGATGTGATCCTGGGGCGTAAGGATGTGGGGACGAGCTATCATCTGGCCTGCGTCCATGATGACGGACTGCAGGGCGTGACCCATGTGATCCGGGGCCAGGATCTGTTCTTCGCCACCCACCTGCATGTTCTGCTTCAAGCGCTGCTCGGCCTGCCGCGCCCCGTCTACCGCCACCACCGCCTGTTGGTGGGCGAGGACGGCAAGCGCTTCGCCAAGCGTGACAAGTCCCTGACGCTGCAGGCCCTGCGCGAAGCGGGCAGGACCGCCGCCGAGGTGCGGGCGATGGCGGGGCTTTAGCCGCCGCGCGGACGCCAGAACACCAGCGTGTCCGCCTTGCCCGACAGCATGGCTTTCGCCGGGTCGCCATAGCCGAGCTTCTCGGCGACCCGGATGGACGCAGCGTTTTCGGGATCGATCAGGCAGCAGGAGCGCGGCGCATCAATCGTCCCGTCCAGCCAGGCCAGCGCTGCGGTCATGGCCTCGGTGGCGTAGCCCCGGCCATGGACATGGGGGCTCAGCACCCATCCCGCTTCGGGCACGCCGGAGATGTCCACGGTCAGCTCACGCTTGAAGTCTGCGAAGCCCACCTGACCGCAGAAGCGGTCATCCGCCTTGTCCTCCAGCGTCCAGTAGCCATAGCCGAGAAGCGCCCACAGCCCCGGGAAGCGCAGCATGCGAGCCCAGCTCTCCGTCGGCGTGGACGGCGTACCGCCAATATGGCGGGTGACGCGGTGATCGCCCCACAGCTGCGCGCAAGGCTCGAAGTCATCTGCTCGCGTCGCCCGCAGGATCAGGCGCTCAGTCTCAAGGCGCGGGGCCTCGCGCCCCTCGCTCATTGCGCGTCTTCAGTGCGCTGGGGCAGCGCGTCGACCAGCACCACGTTGAAATCGCCCCATTCATTCTGGATGCGCAGATCGGCCAGGGCGCGGTAGTCCGGGTCGTTCCAGAAGGCCCGCGCGCTGTCCCGGTCCGGCCAGCGGCTCATGACCACGCTTTCGAAGGGCGTGTCGCCCTCCAGCGTCTCCACGTCGCCCGTGACCGCCACATACGACCCGCCGTGGCGCTCATAGAGCGGGGCGAGCTGGGAGGCGTATTGGGACATGAAGGCCTGGCGGTCATAGACCGTGCCCATGACGATCATGTAGGCGCCGGTCTCAGGCGCTTCGTCCTGCATCCCGGAGGCCTGGGCGGCGCTGGCCGCGCCGGCGTCTCCCAGGATCAGGCCCAGGGAAAGCCCGGCGATGCCGGCGCCGGCGGCGATGAACAGGCTGCGCGGAAGGCTCATGATCAGTCTCCTTCAGGAGGGTTCGGCGGGCGCAGGGTGACCTGCGCGCGCCGTCTGGCGAAAAGCAAAAAGCAGGAGGAGCGGTGCGAACCACGGAACGATCCGCTCGAACGGGTCGCCGGGAATGGCCGCAAGATTGGCGAACAGGGCCGGCAGGCCGGACAGGTCTGCGTCAGCGCCGGCCTGGCCGAAAATGTAGAACAGCACCGTGGTGAAGAAGCCGGCCAGAATGCTGGCGAAGATCGCCCAGCCCTGCGGCTCCACACCGGCTACACGCGCCACGATCACCGGGCCGAACGCGGCGCCGAGCGCTGACCAGGAGAACAGGACCCGGTCGAAGATCGTCGCAGGCAGAGAGAGGGTCAGCACCACGGCGAGTGCGCAGATGGCGGCCATGACCGAGCGGCTGATCAGCACCTCGCGGCCCTTGAACAGGCGCACCAGGCGCAGGTCGTGGGCGGCGGCGGCGGACGCGGCGATCAGCAGGGAGTCCACCGTGCTCATCACCGCCGACAGGATCGCCGCGATGACGATGCCGGCCAGAACCGCCGGCAGCAGCGCGGCGGCGAGCTCGTAGAACAGCGCTTCGCCATCGGCGACATCAGGCAGCAGGGCCCGTCCGGCCAGCGCCAGGGCGGCCATGCCGATATAGACGATGACGCCCCAGCCCATGGCCACGATGAAGCCCTGGCGGCGGGCCTTCTCATCCTTCACCGCCATGAGGCGCGCCAGAAGATGGGGCTGGCCATAGGTCCCAAGCCCGATGGAGGCGATTCCGATGGCGAAGCCCAGGAAAGCAAAGCCGGCCCGTCCGCCCCAGGGGTCCAGATAGGCCGCCGGCTGGCTCGCGCTCAGGGCCTCCATGATCCCCGACGGTCCGCCCGCGGCGATCACGGCGAGCGCCGGCAGCAGCACGGCGATGATCGCCATGATCGCGCCCTGCAGCGTGTCCGTCAGCGACACCGCCCAGAACCCGCCGAGCAGGCCGTAGATCAGGATCACGCCCGCCCCGATGGCCACGCTCTCCCAGCGCGCCAGATCGAACTGGCTTTCAAACGCGATGGCCGCCGCGCCGAACTGGGCGGCGATGTAGAAGACGAAGGTGAACAGCACCAGGAAGCCGGCGAGCGCGCTGATGGCCGGGCGCCAGGCAGGCCCGGCGCGCGCGGCCATGAAGTCGCTGGCGGTCACATGACCTTCCGCCTCGGTTTCCGCTCTCAGGCGCGGGCCGAACCAGCACCAGACCAGGACGTATCCCAGCCAGATGCCCGGCACCATCCACAGCGCCGAGACGCCGACGGCATACACGAAGCCGGAAAAGCCCAGCAGCACCCAGGCCGAGCTGGTCGACGCGGCGTAGGACAGTCCCGCCACCCAGGCGCCCAAGCCGCGCCCGCCGAGGAAGAAATCGGACTCGTTGCGGTTCAACCGGGCGGCCCAGACACCGATCCCGATCAGTACGATCTTGTAGAGGATAAGCGTCGCCAGCACGACGCCGGCGGCCGGTTCAGCGGACCCCATGGTGCTGCGCGTTCCCTCGTCTCAGTCTCCCCGATGACCGGCATTAGAGACACGAAACCGTCACCGAGGCAAAGCGCGGCGGGCGCCGCAGCGCCATCTCCGCTAAGGGTGTGGCGCAAATGATATATCTTTTCCGTTTTCACCGGCGCTCAACGCGTTATCGTAGGGGCGATGCGTACGATCAGGGAGATGACGTCCATGCTCAAAGGCCTTGTCGCCGGCTTCGCCGCCCTCGCCTTCACCGCCTCCGCCGCCGCTCAGGCGCCGAGCGTTTCAGAGCCCTTCACCCAGGAGGTCTTCCAGACCTGGATCGACGCCCGGGCCGGAACCGGCGCCCCGGCCTACTGGTACTCGGTCGGCACGGTTCGCGATTATCCCTCCGGCGAGGTGCTCTACATCATGGAAGGCTATGACGCCTCCACCGCCTACTGGCCCGAAGGCCGCGAAGGCGCGGTCGCGCACCAGTATAACCGCAAGATCTACATCTTCCGGGACCCGGAAACCGGAGAGGTCGTACCGGAGAGCGTGCCGGTCGCCTATCCCTATCAGTTCATCACCTACACGCTGGCCGACGGCGCGATCGACACCGTGGTCGAGCAAGGGTCCGGCGATCGGATCCAGTCCATCGAGGGCGACGGGATGAGCTATCGCGCCTTGGGCGACACCCATGTCTTCACCGCGCCGGTCTTCATCGACTTTCCGATCCCCGGGACCGACCGGCGCATCCAGGCCTGGGAGAATTATGACTTCTTCATCCATCCCGACGGCGCGGTGGACGAACCGCACCAGCTCAGCTGGGCGCGGGTCGGTCAGCTGCCGCCCTGGGCCGGCGGCGGTCAGGCCGTCATGCACCTGATCACCTGGCGCATCGACGACTATGCGCAGGTGCCGGAGAGCCTTCGAACCTATATCGAGGCCGAGGCGCCGCTGTGGATGAACCCGCCCGCCGATCTTGACGAGATCCGGGCGTTGCAAGCCGGGGAGTGAGGCCTTGAGCACCGATCTTGATCGCCGCCGGCTGTTCCATGCCGCCATCGCCATGAGCGCCCTGGGCGCGTTGTCGGGAACCGCGAAAGCGCAGGAGGACGCCGCGAATGGCCCGCGCCCTCTGCCCGATCGGGGCCTGGATCCCGCCGTGCCCTGGAACGGCGACTACGCCAAGGTCGCCCTGGCGAGCCCGGTGGTTCGCCTGGGCGTGTTGCAAAGCCGGGTGCGCGGCGTGGACGTCAGCTCCTCGCGCACCCTGGCGCGCACGCGCCAGGCCAATCTCGACCACATGAAGGATCTGATCGACGCCGCCCAGGGCTGGGGCGGGCGCAAGGACATCCTGTTCTTCCACGAATTCCCCATCACCGGCTATCAGGCCGTGTGGGGCCGCGCCGAAACCCTGCGCGCCGCCATCGAAATTCCAGGCGAGGAAACCGAGCAGATCGCCGCGAAAGCGCGCGAACACGGTTGCTATATCGTGTTCGGTTCCTACGCCCGCGACGCCGACTGGCCGGACCATGTTCTGTCGATCACCACGATCATGGGACCGGACGGAGAGATCGTGGACACCCACTGGAAGGCCCGCAACATCAAGGGCGTGTTCGGACCGGGCTTCGAGCTGTTCACCACGACGATCTATGACGTGCTCGACCAGTATATCGAGATGTACGGTCTGGACCACGTCATGCCCGTCACCCGCACGCCGGTGGGCAATATCGTGACGAGCTCGGTCCAGCGCGAGCCCGAGCTGTTCCGCGCCTTCGCCATGAAGGGCGGGGAGATTTTCCTGCGCACCGCCACGGGCGGGTTCACCCCGCTCGATATCCAGGCGACCAGCCTCTACAACGGGGTCTACACCGCCATCGTGAATAACGCGGTCAGCCCCGGAAATCCGAACTTCCTGGAGGATAACGGCGGAGCGGGCGGCTCGGCGATCTACGGCCCGGACGGAGTCATGATCGACGAGGCCAATTCCGAGCATGAGACGATCATCACCGCGACCTTGCCCATGGCCGCCTTCCGCCAGCGCCATACGCTGCCCTACGTGCACATGGACCTCTACCGGCCGATCTTCGACGCCTACCGCAACCGCTTCCCGCCGAATCTGTTTGAAGACTATCAGCCCACCGATACCCGCGACGCCGCGCGGTATCTGGCCGACAAGGGCATCTGGGTTATGGATCGCTAGACCATGCTGACGCCGCTGCTGATTTCGCTCACGCTCGCCCACCCCGATGTCCCGCCGCCCCATCCCGGCGATCTCGCCGAAATGCTGGCCGGGGCCTGGGACAACGCCGCCCAGATCGAGGCGGAAGGCGATCCCGACCGCCCGCATCTGCATGTGCGCCATGAAATCCTATCCACGGCGGCGCTCGAGGGCGTCCCGCTCTATGCCGAGCTGCGCGTGGGCGGACCGGACGGCGACGTCTATCGCCAGCGCGTGTATGTCATCAGCCCCGCGCCCGGCGGACGCGATATGGACATGGCGGTCTATGAGTTGGCCGACCCGGCGGCTTTCGCCGGCGCCGATGCAGCCGCATTCAGCGACCTGACGGAGGCCGACCTCATCCGCTTTGATCCGGGCTGCGACTTCCGCTGGGTTCAGACCGGCTGGGGCTGGGGCGGCGAGATCGAAGACGGGGCGTGCGTGCGCACCTCCCGGCGTTCGGGCCGCGAGATGATCATCGGCGCGGAGTTCACCATCCGCCCCGATCAGTTCACCCATACCGAGACCGGACGCTACGCCGATGACGGCGAGACCGTGTTCGGGCCGCCTGACGGCGTGCCGAACATCTATGACCGGGTGGAATGACGACCCAATTGAGTTTGAAGGACCTTCCATGACCGACACGCCCAAGCTCGAACCGACCATGATCCGTTCGGACAAGACAGCCAGGGAAATCTTCGAGGAGGTGCGCGCCAATCCCTCGCGCGCCCGCTTCGGCTTCGGGGAGCGGCTCGCCATCGTCAATGTGGACCCGCAAAAGTCCTACACCCGGCCCGACCTGTTCCCGAAGACCGGCTATGTCACCGATCCTGATCAGCTCAACCACATCAACGAGATTTCAAAACTGGCCCGCGCCAAGGGCCTGCCGGTGGTCTGGACCCATGTCGCCTACATGGACAACGCCGCCGACGCCGGGATCTGGGGCACGCGCACCGACACGCCGGACTCCTTGCAGAACATCAAGTACGGCTCGACCCGTCATGAGTTCGACGACCGGGTGGAGATCGATGAGACGGTGGACGCGGTCTACACCAAGCGCATGCCGTCGGCCTTCTTCGAAACCCCGCTGGCGAGCTTTCTGACCTGGCACAAGGTGGACACGGTGGTGGTCACCGGCGGCTCCACATCGGGCTGCGTGCGCGCCACCGCCGTGGACGCCCTGTCCCACGGCTACCGCACCATCGTTCCCATGGAGTGCGTGGCCGACAAGCATGAGAGCTATCACTTCGCCAACCTGACCGACCTGCAGCTCAAATACGCAGACGTCGTGGAGGTGCAGGAGGTGTATGACTGGCTGAGCGCGTACACGGCGGCGGCGTAGCGGCCTTCGCAATCTTGAATTCCCGGCCAAGTGCGAAGCGCGCCGAGCCGGGACCTCCGCAGGATGATCCGATAGTCTTGAAGGAGGCCCCGGATCTTCGCTGCGCTCGTCCGGGGTTTCAGATAAACGATTGAAATCAAACCATGACCCACCCCAATCTCTACGATTACAACCCCTACCAGTCCCGTCCGAAGATCGAGTGGCCGGGCGGCAAGAAGCTCGCCTTCTGGGTCGCGCCGAATATCGAGTTCTACGAGTTCGATCCGCCGAAAAACCCCAGGCGCCCCGGCTGGCCGCGCCCGGCCCCGGATGTCACGGGCTATTCCCAGCGCGACTACGGCAACCGGGTGGGCCACTGGCGGCTCATGGAGCTGATGGACAAGTACGCAATCCGAGGCTCGGTCAGCCTGAACGTGGCCATGTGCGACCACTGCCCGGAGATCATCGAGGCGTGCAATGAGAGGGGCTGGGAGTTCTTCAGCCACGGCATCTACAACACCCGCTTCTCCTACGAGATGGATGAGGCGCAGGAGCGCGCGGTCCTGAAGGACTCCATCGAGACCGTCGAGAGAGCCACCGGCCAGCGCATTCGCGGCTATCTGGCGCCGGCCCTGACCCATACGGAGCGAACGCTCGACCTGATCGCCGAGCATGACTTCTGGTATACGTGCGACCTGTTCCAGGATGACCAGCCCCAGCCGGTGAAGACAAAGACCGGGCGCCTGTGTTCCATGCCCTACTCCCTGGAGGTCAACGACGTCATCACCTATGGCGCGCTGGCCATGGATCCCTGGCGCTATGCCGACGTGCTGAAACGCCAGTTCGACCGGCTTCTGGAGGAGGGCGAGGAGAGCGGCACGGTCATGTGCATCCCGCTCCACGCCTATCTGGTCAGCCAGCCGCATCGTCTGAAGGCCTTCGAAGAGGCCTTCAAGCATGTTGAAGCCCACGCCGACGATGTCTGGATCACACGGGCGGTCGACATCGCCGAGCACTGGCGCACGCACTATTGGGACACGGTTCAGGATGATCTGGAGGAGAAGGGCCTGAAGACTGGCGGTACGGCGTTCGAGGGAGCGGCGTCATGATGCTTACTGCACTCGCCGCCCTCGCCCTTCAAGCTACGCCCGGAGGTCTGGCCGGAACCTGGGACGTGGCGCTGTATTTCAGCGCCGACGCCCCGCCCAGCGCGACGGTCATGGTGCTGGCGCCCGGCGATGGCGGCGTGCTGGCGGGACGCTTCTACGGCTCGCCCTTCGGCGCGGCGCGCTTCGCTGAGCGTAATGGCGTCGTGGCCTTCACCGCCATGACCGAGGACGGCTCAGGACCCTATTTCCATTCCGGCCGTCTGACCGAACCCGGCCGGATTGAGGGCCAGACCCTGTCGATGGGCCGTGACTTTCTGATGCTCTGGACCGCCGAGCGGCGCGAGGAGGGCGCGCAATGACCCTGGACCCCAGCTATCTCGACTACCCCAACCGCCGCCACGGCCAGGACATGGACCGCCATGACTGGCGCCTGGCCAAGGACCGGCCGCGCGTGGATCTGCCGGATGGACAACAGGCCGCGGTCATGCCGGTGGTGGTCTGCGAGCATCACCCCATCAACCCGAAGAAGGCGCCCTTCGGCCATCCCCATGGCATGGTCACGCCCTATCCGGACCTGCGCCATTACACCACGCGCGATTACGGCAATCGCGTCGGCGTGTTCCGCATCCTGAAGGCCTTCCGGGAGGCCGGCCTGACCGCGACCTTCGCCCTGTCCGCCGATCTGCTGGAGCGCGCCCGGCCATTGGTGGACGCGATTCTCAATGACGGCCACGAGATCGCCGCGGCGGGCTTGAACGGCGATACGATCCACCATTCCGGGATGGGCGAGGCCGACGAGCGCGCGCTGATAGGTCGGGTCCGCGACGCCTTCACGGCGGCGGGTCTGGAACCGAAAGCCTGGATGTCGCCGGCGCGGCAGGAGAGCTTCAACACGCCGGATCTGCTGACCGAGGCCGGATTTACGACCGTACTGGACTGGGAGACCGACCAGGTCCCGGTCTTCATGCGCACCAAGCACGGCGCCCTCGCCGCGCCGCCGGTGTTCAACGAGCTGGATGACTACAAGCTGCTGACCGAGCGCAAGCAGACCGAGGACCTCTGGGCGCGCCAGATTCTGGACAGCGTCGACTTGCTGAAATCCGAGCACGCCGCCCGGGGCGCCCAGGCGCTGGGCTTCACGCTGACACCTTTCGTGATCGGTCAACCTTTCCGGATCGGCGCGCTGGAGGAGGTCTGCGAAAAGCTGGCGGGCGATGACACGGTCTGGTGCGCCGGCGCCAGCGCGGTGAGCGAGGCGTTCAGAAAATTGGAAGCCGCATCCTGAATTCCCGGCCAAGCGCTTGAGCGCGCAGAGCCGGGACCTTCGGTCAGAATGGATGAGGAGAATCGCCATGACCACACGCCGTGACGTGTTCACCGGGGCTGCGGCGCTGGCCGGCGTCTCCGCCCTGCCCGGTGCGGCGCCGGCGCAGACGCCTGATCCGCGCTACTCGGCCTGCGCCCTTCAGGTGGTTTGCGATGCAGTCAATCAAGACAGCACCGTGGAGGCCGCCCGGGCGCGCATGATGGCCTCCATCCAGCGCATCGGCCGTCAGATCGCGACCACCAAGGCTTTCCTGCGCACCTTCAACGGCACCGAGCTGAAGCTCGTGTGCCTGCCGGAATACTTCCTGACCGGCTTTCCCCTGCGCGAGAGCCGGGAGGAATGGAAGGCCAAGGCGAGCATCGATATCGGCGGGCCGGAGTATGAGGCGCTGTCCGCCCTCGCCCAGCGCTTCGGCGTTTTCATCGGCGGCAATCTCTATGAGAACGACCCGAACTTCCCCGAGCTGTACTTCCAGGCCAATACGCTGATCAGCCCGTCCGGCGACACGGTGCTGCGCTATCGGCGAATGATCTCGCTTTACACCCCCACGCCATTCGATGTCTGGGACCAGTATCTGGACATCTACGGATACGACGCGGTCTTCCCCGTGGCCGACACCGAGATCGGAGTGATCGGAACCATCGCCAGCGAGGAGATCCTGTATCCCGAGATCGCGCGCATGCACGCCCTGAAGGGTGCGGAGATCCTGCTTCACCCCACCAGCGAGGTCGGCTCGCCCAATATGACCGTGAAGGACATCGCCAAACGGGCCCGGGCGATCGAGTCCATGGCCTATATCGTCTCGGCGAACTCCGCAGAGATCATCGGCACGCCGGTTCCGGCGGCCTCCACGGACGCCATGAGCAAGATCGTGGACTGGAACGGGCGGGTGCTGGCTGAAGCGGAAAGCGGAGAAAGCCTGAACGCCAACGCCGTCATCGACCTGCCCGAGCTGCGCGCGACGCGTAACCGTACCGGCATGGCCAATCTGTTGACCCGCCTGCCGCTCGCCGCCTTCACGCCCGGCTATGAGGCGGGTGTGGGCGCCGAGCCTGATTCCATGGCCGGGCGCGGCATGCTCAGCCAGGACGAAGCCCTCGCCCGCCAGCGCGGCGTCATCGACCGGCTGCGCGAGCGCGGCGTGTTTCAGGACTAGGCTCTTGTCCCGGCCCGCACCTTGATCTAACCGCCGGATAAACCGCTTTGACAATGCGGATATCCGGGAGACGGCAGCCATGGCCCAGGCGCAGATCAGTCAGGACGGCGACACATCCGGTCAGCTGACCGGCGTGGTCGTGCTGTTCTGCGCGGCCTGCCTGCTCGGATTTGCGCCGATTCTGGTGAAGACCTCCGAGCTGGGCCCGCAAGCCATCGCTTTCTGGCGTTTGACCCTGTCCCTACCCGTGCTCGCGGTCTGGCTCTGGTTCGAGAAGCGCCGCGCCCAGCGGCGGGAGCGGGACGCGGGCGTGGCGAAACCGCTGAGCTGGAAGCCCATCGTGCTGGCCGGACTGTTCTTCGCGGGCGATCTCGCCTTCTGGCATACCGGGATCAAGATCACCACGGCGGCCAATGCGACCCTGCTGGCGAACCTGACCCCCATCATCGTCGCGGTCGCAGCGTTCTTTCTGTTCGGCGAACGCATCACCCGCACCTTCCTGGCCGCCGGCGCGCTGGCCCTGGCCGGCGCGGTGCTGCTGAGCGCAGCGAATGTGCAGTTCGCGCCCGAACGCCTGCCCGGCGACATCCTGTCGGTGCTGACCTCGTTCTGGTACGCCTCCTACCTGCTGGCGGTGCGCGCAGCGCGCCGCGCCGGGGCGGCCACGGTGGAGGTCATGTTCTGGTCCACGGCGACCGCCGCGCCCATCCTGCTGCTGGTCACGCTGGCCTTCGGCGAACCGATCCTGCCGCCTACCGCGCTGGGCTGGATGCCGCTGCTGGCGCTGGGGATCATCGTCCACGCTGGCGGACAGGGCGGCATCGCCTTCGGGCTGGGGCGAACGCCGGCGGCGCTCGCCACGCTGATCATCCTGATCCAGCCGGTGGTGGCGGCCTGTGCAGGCTGGATTCTCTTCGACGAGGCGCTGGTCCCGGTCCAGTGGCTGGGCACCGCGCTGGTGCTGGCCGGCGTCTACGCCGCGCAGCGGGTTCGCGCCCCGGTCTCGACCGCAGGACCGGGCCCGGCTAAACCCTGAACCCATGATGGACGACCAGCCCGCTCGCCCGAACGCCGACGCCGAGACCGCCTTCAAGGCCTCCGGCGGCGCCCTGCTGCGCGATATCTGGTATGTCGCCATGACCGCCGGCGAACTTAGAGCCGGCAAGCTTCACAAGCGCATGTATCTGGGCGAGCCGGTCGTCATGGGCCGTAACCCGGATGGATCACCCTTCGCCCTGCGCGACATCTGCCCCCATCGCGCCGTGCCCTTGTCCGCAGGTCAGCTTCTGGACGGGTCCGGCGGCGGCCAGACGGTGGAATGCCCCTATCACGGCTGGCGCTTCGGCACGGCGGATGGAGTTTGCAAGCACATTCCCTCTCTGGTGGAAGGCCAGCCCTTCGACCTGGAGAAGATCACCGTGCGCCGCTACGCCGTGGCCGAGCAGGATGATCTCATCTGGATCTACATGCCGTCCGAGCCTGGCGCCGAGCCCTCCGGTCCGCCGCCGCGTTTTGAACGCATGGTTCATCACCAGGGCGCCAGTGAAGGCCGGGTGAAGTTCGTCGAGACCGCCGAGCTCGCCTGCCAGATGGACCACGCGGTCATCGGCCTGCTCGACCCCGCCCACACGCCCTTCGTGCACAAGAGCCCCCTCTGGCGCAGCTCAAAGACGCTGAAGGAAAAGGAAAAGCATTACGCGCCCAGCGAGATGGGCTTCACCATGCTCTCCCACGAGCCGGTGAACTCGCCGCTCTACACCTGGGTTCTGGGGCCCGGCGTGAAGGTGGAGATCCAGTTCCTGCTACCCGGGCTTCGCGCAGAGAGCATCACGACCGAGCGCCATTCCTTCCTGGGGCTCGCCGCCATCACGCCGATCCGGGACGATTTGTGCGAGATTCGCGAGATCATGTACTGGAACGCGCCGAGCCTGGATCTGATCAGGCCGTTCGCCCGGCCCTTCACCCACACCTTCCTGCAGCAGGATGCGCGCATCATGAAGCTGCAGGGCGAAGGCCTGTCTCATGACCCGCCGCTCATGCAGATCCCGGACGCGGACACGCTGATGGTCTGGTACCGGCGCCTGAAGCGCGAATGGATCAAGGCGGGCGCAGAGGGGCGCGAATTCGAAAACCCTGTGAAGCCCGCGACGCTGCGCTGGCGGACCTGACGCGTCAGGCCTTCAGGCCGCCGATCACGACATTCATACGATGGGTCAAAGCTGCGCGCGGATCGGCGCCGTCATCACGCGAAGCTTCGCGTACTGCGCTGTAGAAGACTTCGCGGACCGCATGCAGGGCGGCGTCCGCGTCGAGATCACTGCGGAACTCGCCGCTCTCCAGCGCGCTGGTCAGCACGCGGCGCACAGGCGCCCAGACGAAGCTCAACTCTTCGAAAGCGGACTGAAAATCTGTGCTGGCGTCCAGCCACCGATAGCCGAGTGCGGCCGCGAACAGCTCAGTGTGCCGCAAATGCCCGTCCAGCATGAGTTGAAGCAGCGCGCCCAGCCGATCGACCGCCGCCCCGGACAGGGCGCTTTCCAGCTGCTCCGCACTCTCTGCGATCTGCTCGCACTCGCCGTTGAGGATCGCCACCAGGAGCGCGGCCTTGGTCGGCTCAGCGTTCAGGACCGTGCCTGGCGACACGCCCGCCTGATCAGCGATCGCCTTGATTGTCGCCCCTTCAAAGCCCTGCGCCAGAAAGACATGTTGCGCGGCTTCGAGCACGGCCGCCTTGGTGGCTTCGCGCCGCATGTCGCGCCGAGTCGCACGCTTGTTCGCCATATCACGCATAGCTCCGCCCGGCGTAAGCCGTCCCCATGATTAAGTCTAAGGGGCTATCCGATATCGCAATTCGGCTGCGAATCAATGAATGGATTTACCCCATGCATCGACCTTCTAAGCACGCTTCACCCACTGAAATGCACCCCCTCATTTTGGGGAGTGACAGCCGGTGCACATTGTCGCTACGCTCGGTCTGAACTACATGCCTGCGCATGTCCGGTTTTCTCCAAATTCTGCTTTATGCGGTTATCGGCGTGGTGACCCTCGTGCTCGGCGCCGGGATCTATGCCCTGTTCCGAGGCGGCGAGTTTGGCCGCTCCTGGTCGAACAAGCTGATGCGCGCCCGCGTCCTGTTCCAGTTCATCGCCGTGCTGCTGGTGGTGGCCATCGTCTGGCTGCAGCGTTCCGGCGGCGCTTAACGCTCGGCACGTCCGGCAAGAGATTCCAACGCATCATTGACGGGTCCCGACACGATGTCGCTGCGTCCGTCATTGACCGCCGCCGCCAGCGCACAGCCGCTTTCTGCATCGACGCGCATGCGGGCGAACCACATGGTGTTCGAGCCTGCGTGCAATAGCGATCCGTCCTGCGTGACGCCCCAACCCAGCGCGTAGTTTCCGCCTTCAGGCGGCGTGTGCAGCCGCGCCCAGCTATGTGCGCCGAGATAGCTCTCGGGCTGGTCGCGGTGGGCGATCAGGAAATCGAGCAGGTCGACGAGCGGCAAGTGCGCCCGCCCGGCCGGGTTCATCGCCGGAGGATTATCCGCACCGCCGCCAGGCTCGCGCGGGCCGAACCCGCCGAACAGCCCTGAGCGGTGCCCGCGCGGCTGATCGGCCTCACCGCGCACGCCCGGCGGGCCCCACCCCGCACCATCCATGCCGAGCGGCGCAAAGACCTCGCGCGCCATCAACGCCTCGTAACCAAGGCCTGCGGCCTGCTCCAGCATCATGGCTGCGATCACATAGCCGGCATTGGAGTAAAGGAACTCGCCGCGAGGCCCGCCCGGTTCGGCAAGCACCGCGCGGGCATAGACGAGCCTGTCGGCCCGCACATCCCTGTCCGCATCTGCTCCAGACAGTCGGACCGCAGTGACGGGCCCTGCGTTGGCCATCATCCCGGAGCGGTGAGACAGCAACGCTTCAAGCGTCGCATCCCGCAGCGACTCTGCAATGTCCAGGTCCAGACCGGCCAGGCTTTCACCGAGGGTCGTCGACCAGTCGATGGCGCCCTGCTCCACCAGGCGTGCGGCGAGCGTCGCCGTCATGGCCTTGGTGTTCGAGCCCATATGCCAGAGGTCGCCGGGCTCAACCGGCGCCTCGCGCCCTGCGATGCGCACGCCCGCCACGCCCTCCTCCAATCGCCCGCCGCACAGGCGCGCCACCGCCGCTCCCGGAGAGCCGGTCGCGTCCAGCAGGTCCTGAGCGATCGCATCAACGCCTGCATCCGGGTCGGCGGCGAGCAGGGCGACGGCGGCGATTAGCGTAATCATGGCGGAGCTCCGGTCAGCAAGTCGGCGGCGATGTCACCTTGAGGTGACTTATTGCGATCCATGCCGCATGTTCTGCAGCCCGTCAAGCGTAACCTTCGCGTTACATGTCGAAGCGTTTGCCCACCGCCCCGACGGCCTATAGCCTTCGCCGGGCGCATGGAGGCAGCCTTGGTCCGTTTGACGAAAATCTACACAAAGGCCGGCGATGGCGGCCGCACCCGGCTCGGCGACATGAGCGAAGCCGACAAGCACGATCCGCGGGTCGAAGCCTATGGCACGGTCGATGAAGCCAACGCCACCATCGGCATGGCTGTCGCGGCCCTGCCAGCGGGCCATGAGCTTCAGGGTCTGTTGACCTCAATTCAAAACGACCTTTTCGACGCCGGCGCCGATCTGTGCGTGCCCGACCGGGGCGAGGCTCTGGAGTGGGAGCCCCTTCGCATGCGCGCTGACCAGACCGAGCGCCTGGAGGCCGAGATCGACCGGCTCAACGCGCGCCTGGAGCCGCTGGACAGCTTCGTCCTGCCCGGCGGGTCGGCCGCATCGGCCGCCCTGCACCTGGCGCGCACGATCACCCGGCGCGCCGAGCGCCGCGTCGTCGCCCTGCGTTCGACCGGCGAACCGGTCAGCGAAGCGGTCGTGACCTACCTGAACCGGCTGTCGGACTTGCTGTTCGTAGCGGCGCGCATCGCCAATGACGACGGCCGCGCCGACGTCAAATGGGTCCCGGGCGGTCAGCGCTGAGCCAAGTTTTTCCGCGCCGGAAATTCCGATTTTTCCCCGCGGAGGGTGGCGAAGGCGGGGGCTGAGTCCCTATCTCTCCCGCTGCGACGCCGCGTCGCACATGTTCAGTCCGACAGCAGACAAGGGACCTACGCCATGAAGACCGCCTACGCCGCCGCCTCGCTGGCGGCCTTCCTCGCCGCCCCCGCCCTGACCTCCGCCGCGTCCGCAGGTCCGGCCGCCTACGAGTTCGACAAGACCCACACCACCATCACCGCGACGTGGAACCATCTGGGCTATTCCGAACAGGCCATCCACTTCACCGACTATGACGGCGTGCTGCTCCTCGACTTTGAAGAGCCCGCGAACTCGACCGTGGACGTCACCTTCAACATCGCAGGCGGCTTCTGGGTCGGCGCGAACCAGGAACGCTTTGAAAATCACCTGAATTCCGGCGACCTGTTCAACACCGGCGAGTTCCCGACCGCGCGCTTCGTCGCCACCGAGTTCGTCACCGAAGATGGCGAGACCGGCACGATGACCGGTGACCTGACCCTGCTGGGCCAGACCCATCCGGTCACCCTGGACGTGACGCTGCGCCAGCGCGCCCCGCACCCGTTCAGTGGAAATGAAGTCGCCGGCTTCTCCGCCAGCGGTGAAATCCTGCGTTCGGAATGGGGCCTGGGCTATGCGGTCCCGAACGTCTCCGACGAGATCCGGATCGAGATCGAGACCGAACTGGCCCTCGTCACTGACGAAGAAGGCGGCGAGAGCGAAGACTAGGCCCGCATCGCACACTTAGGCTGGGCCCGCCGCGTTCCGCGCGGCGGGCCTTGTCGTTTTCGGCCTGGCTCAAGGCATTCGATGATTTGTCCGGACATTTATTGTGCGACGCGTTGACTTACCCCGGTGGCGCGGGCAGGTTCCGCGCCTAGATTTCAGCCTCGATGGTGCGGCGTCCGCCCGCCTGTTGGGGCGCGCCTGCACTCACGCAACGTCAACAAACCGGAGCCGTCGATGAAGATCCTCGTCCCCGTCAAACGGGTGGTCGATTATAACGTCAAGGTCCGGGTCAAACCCGACCAGACCGGCGTTGACCTGGCCAATGTAAAAATGAGCATGAACCCCTTCTGCGAAATCGCCGTGGAAGAGGCGATCCGCATGAAGGAGAAGGGCGTCGCCGAAGAGATCGTCGCGGTCTCCATCGGCCCGGCCCAGGCTCAGGAAACGATCCGCACCGCGCTCGCCATGGGCGCTGATCGCGGCATCCACGTGACCACCGACCAGACGGTCGAGCCGCTGGCCGTGGCCAAGATCCTGGCCAAGGTCGTCGAGGAGGAGAGCCCCGAGCTCGTCATCCTCGGCAAGCAGGCCATCGACGACGATTCCAACGCCACCGGACAGATGCTGGCCGCGCTGCTGGGCTGGCCCCAGGCGACCTTCGCTTCGGAAGTCGAGAAGGACGGCGACGGCTTCAAGGTCACCCGCGAGATCGACGGCGGCCTGCAGACCATCAAGGTCTCCAGCCCGGCGATCATCACCACCGACCTGCGCCTGAATGAGCCGCGCTACGCCTCCCTGCCGAACATCATGAAGGCCAAGCGCAAGCCCATCGACGCCAAGACACCGGAGGATTTCGGCGTGGACATCGCGCCGCGCCTTGAGGTCCTGAAGGTCACCGAGCCGCCCAAGCGCGAAGCCGGCGTCAAGGTGGAGAGCGTGGCTGAACTGGTCGACAAGCTGAAGAACGAAGCGGGGGTGATCTAATGGCTGTTCTCGTCATCGCCGAACACGACAATGCGTCCCTGAACGACGCCACGCGCGCCGCCGTCACCGCGGGCAAGGCTCTGGGCGGGGACATTCACGTCCTGGTCGCCGGCAAGAACGCCGGCCCGGCCGCCGAGGCCGCCTCCAAGCTGGACGGCGTCGCCAAGGTGCTCCACGCCGAAAGCGATCATCTGGAAAAGCGCCTGGCCGAAGCCATGGAGACGCTCGTCCTGTCCATCGCCGACGGGTATGACGCGATCCTGACCCCGGCCACGACCGGCGGGAAAAACTTCATGCCCCGCATCGCGGCCAAGCTGGATGTCGCGCAGATCTCCGACATCACCGCGGTTGAAAGCGCGGACACGTTTGTGCGTCCGATCTACGCCGGCAACGCCATGATGACGGTGAAGTCTTCCGACGCGAAGAAAGTCATCACCGTGCGTCCGACCACGTTCGAGAAAGTCGGCGACGGCGGCTCGGCGTCCGTGGAAACCATCGACGCCCCGGCGCCGGCGGCCTCGTCGCAATTCGTCGGCGAGGAGCTGTCCAAGTCCGATCGTCCCGAATTGGCGAGCGCGAAGATCGTCATCTCCGGCGGTCGCGGCATGGGCAATGGCGAGAACTTCGCCATCATCGAGAAGGTCGCCGACAAGCTGAACGCCGCCGTGGGCGCCTCGCGCGCCGCGGTCGACGCCGGCTTCGTGCCGAACGACTACCAGGTGGGCCAGACCGGCAAGGTCGTCGCGCCTGAGCTGTACATCGCGGTGGGCATCTCCGGCGCCATCCAGCACCTGGCCGGCATGAAGGACTCCAAGGTGATCGTCGCGATCAACAAGGACGAGGAAGCCCCGATCTTCTCGGTGGCCGATTACGGCCTGGTCGCCGACCTCTTCACCGCCGTTCCCGAGCTGGAAGCGGAGCTGGGCAAGGTCGGCTACTAAGCCTGCCGGACGCCATTGAATGAAGACCCCGGGCGTCACCGCCCGGGGTTTTTCTTATTCCGCCGCCTCGAACCCGGCCTCCACAGGCCAGGCCTCATCGGCCGGGCGCCAGGCGATGGAGACGATCTTCCAGGCTCCGTCCTGTTCAACCAGCACAAGCGTGTTGATGCCGACCGCGATGGTCTCGCCAGTGTCGGTGCGCACGCCTTCATAGCCCGACAGGATGGTGGCCATCTCGCCGTACTGATAGGTCCGGCGGCGCGTCTCGGTCTCGGTGAAGCCGATGCGGACCAGGTTAGGCCCGGCCCGTTCGATGTAATCCTCAGGACTGAGGCTCGCGATGCGAACGCCCTCCTCGCCAGGGGTCACCACCGTCATTCGGGCATGCTCGGTGAACAGTGTGCGGAACCGGTCCCAGTCGCGCGCTTCGCCGACGGGACCGGAGATGACCTCGTAAAGCGCTTCAACAGCGGCGCCGGGCGCATCTTGCGCAATGGCCGACGCGGCGCTGAGCGCGGCGGCTCCGGCGGCGAGCAGTGTCCGGATCATGGCGTCCTCCCGTGATGATCACGGGCTGATCAGAGCGCGTTCCCAGCGCCTGCGCAAATGAACAGGTGGAAAGCTCAATACCGCTCCAGCGCCGCCTCGATCAGGGCGAAGGCCTCTTCGCTGGCCCACTCCGCATCGCCGTCGAGGCGGCCGATCTCGGCGCCCTGGCGATCATAAAGCACCGTCAGCGGCAGGCCGCGCGCGCCCGCCGCGAAGGCCGAGCGGAAGGACTGGTCGTGATAGAGGGCCAGGTTCTCCAGCCCGTTGCGCTCATAGAATTCGGCGGCGTCCTCGATGCGCTGGTCCATGGAGATGGCGACCACCTCGAAATCTTCAGACCCATAGCGAGCCTGAAGCGCGTCCAGATAGGGCATTTCCACCACGCAGGGCGCGCACCAGGTGGCCCAGAAATTGACCAGCAGCACCTTGCCGCGCTTGTCGGCGAGCGTGATCTCTGCGCCCTCGCCGGTCAGCAGGGTTGCGCGGGGTTGTTCAGGGGCTTCGGACACGGAGCGGAAATCGCTCATGGTTCCGCGCGCGAACGTATCCAGCGGGCCGGGCGTGGAGCTGATGAGCGCGGAGAACAGCGTGACGATCACCGCTATTGCGCCAAGGGCCAGCATGGCCATGATCGCGTGCTTCACTTTAAGCTCCGGCATGGCCCTGAGCGCTCCTCTTGTTTCACTCTCTGCACTGAATTCAGTGCGCTGCGGACTGACCCATGACCGACGACACCAAAACCGCCGCCAGCGGCATGTGGGGCGGACGCTTCACCGCCGGACCGTCAGAAATCATGACGGCGATCAACGCCAGCGTCGACGTGGATCAGCGCCTGTTCGAACAGGATATCGCCGGGTCCCTCGCCCACGCTGCGATGTTGTCCGCCTGCGGCGTGATTTCAAGTGACGACGAGGCGCAGATCCGGTCCGGGCTGGAGGCGATCCGCGAGGACATCCGCGCAGGGCGCTTCACCTGGGACCCCGCCCTGGAAGACGTGCACATGAATATCGAGGCGGCCCTGCGCGAAAGGATCGGCGCGGCTGCGGGCCGTCTGCACACGGCGCGCTCGCGCAACGACCAGGTGGCGACCGATTTCAGGCTCTGGCTGCGCGAGGCGATCGACGGCGCGATGGAAGGCCTGACCGCCTATCAGCGCGCGCTTGTCGCGCAGGCCGAGAACCACGCCGACACCGTCATGCCCGGTTTCACCCATCTGCAGACCGCCCAGCCGGTAAGCCTGGCCCATCACCTTCTGTGCTGGGTGGAGGCGGCCGAGCGCGACAAGCAGCGCTTTGCCGACTGCCGCAAGCGTCTGAATGAAAGCCCGCTGGGCGCGGCGGCGCTCGCTGGTACGGCCTTCCCCATCGACCGGGACAGAACCGCGAAGGCGCTGGGCTTTGACCGGCCCATGGCGAACTCGCTGGACGCGGTGAGTTCGCGCGATTTCGCGCTGGAAGCCCTGAGCTGTGCGGCGATCACAGCGGTGAACCTGTCGCGTTTCGCCGAAGAGATCGTCTTGTGGACCTCGCGCCGCTTCGGCTTCGCCACCCTGACCGACGCCTTCTCCACCGGCTCCTCCATCATGCCGCAAAAGCGCAATCCGGACGCCGCTGAACTGGTCCGGGCCAAGCCGGGCCGGATCGCCGGGGCGCTGCAGGGCCTGATCCTGGTGTGCAAGGGTTTGCCGCTGGCCTATTCGAAAGACCTGCAGGAGGACAAGGCGCTGGTCTTCACCGCCTTCGATGACCTGGCGCTCGCTGTCTCCGCCATGGCCGGCATGGCCGCAGACCTGTCCTTTGACGCGGAGACGATGGAGCTCGCCGCCGGCGAAGCCTATTCCGACGCCACCGATCTCGCCGATTGGTGCGTGCGCGAGCTGAACATGCCCTTCCGCGACGCCCACCACGTGGCCGGCTCGGCCGTGAAGGCTGCGGAGGCGAAGGGCCTGCCCCTGAAAGACCTCCCGCTGGCGGACTACCAGGCCATCGAGCCCCGCATCGACGCGCGCGTTTTCGACGTGCTCTCGGCTCGCGCCAGCATGGAGAGCCGGGTAAGCTATGGCGGAACCGCGCCGGTGCGCGTGCGCGAACAGCTCGCCGCCTGGAAGACCCGCCTGAACGCCTGACCTGAACTTAAAGACGGAGCCCGCCATGCGCCGCCTCACCCTCGCCCTCTCCGGCCTCGCCGCCGTCCTTCTGATTTCCGGCTGCGGTATTCGCGGCGACCTCGAACGCCCGCCTCCCGTCTGGGGCCCGGACGAGCGCACCGACGAAGAACGCGCGCACGAGACGGAAGCGGAGGATCGCGAGGGATAGCGGCCACCTATCGGAAGCCCGCCACCGCCGCTTGATTTTAAATAAAACTTAAATTATTTTGCCTCTAACATAATTTTTGAGGCGAAACCCATGTCCTTGCTCCGAACCCTGTTTCCCAATCTGCTTTCGCTCCTCGCGCCGGGTCTGGCGGCGGGCGTGTTTATGGCGGACCTGGCCCTGACCGCCGGCTCCGCCTCGCCTGCAGCTCTGGCGGCCAAGCTGATCGCGCCTGCGCTGTTCGTCTGGGCGCTTTACGAGGGGGCGCGCCTGATCGGGAGCACGAGCGCCGCGAAACAGTTCGGCCCTGCGACCATAGCCGGCCTGCACCGGGCCGCCGCCGCGGTGTTGCTGGGCGTTTTCGCCAGCGTCATCCTCGCGCCGAGCCTCCTGCACCTCCAATCCAACGGCTTCACGGCGATGTCCGGGGTTGAATTCGCCTACTCGATCGAAGCCCTGACGCTCGTGATCGTGGGCGTCCTGCTGCATTACCTCGCGCGCGCAGGGGCAGCGCTTCACGCCGACCTTGAGAGCATCCTCTAGTGCCGATCCGGTTGACCCTTGATGTGATGCTGGCGCAGCGCAAGATGCGCGCCCGCGATCTCGCTGAGCGCATTGGTCTGTCGGAGACACAGCTGAGCCTTTTGCGTACAGGCAAGGTGAAGGGCGTCAGGTTCGATACCCTCGCAAAGATCTGCTTCGTTCTGGAATGCCGGCCCGCCGACCTGATCGACTATGATCGCGATCCTGCCGATCTGTATGCGCCGGACGGCGGCCCGACCTGAATCCACCCGTGCCATCTCGGCGGATGGAGACTATCTTGGTCTCCAGATGACAACGCGCACCTTGATCAAACGCACGCCGGTATACGCCGCCTGGACCGCCCTGCTTTGGGAGCGGGCTGCGCCCGTGCTCGCGGGGCCGCTGGCCATGGCGGCGGTCTATCTGACGCTGGCGCTGTTCGGCGTGTTCGAGCGGCTGGGCGATCCGGTGCGGGCGCTCGCTCTGCTGGCCGCGATCATCGCCGGGGCGGTCTGGGCGCGCTTCGCCATCCTGCACTTCTCGCCACCACGCCTTGAAGACGCAGAGCGTCGGGTCGAGGCGGACTCCCGGCTCGCCGGGCGCCCCTATGAGGCGCTGCGCGATGCGCCGGCCGCCGGGGATGAACCCATGTGGGCCGCGCACCGCGCGCGCATGGCTGAGCGTTTGAAGCAGGCTCGCGCACGTCGTCCGCTGGCGGCCTGGGCGCGGCTTGATCCCTATGGCGTTCGCATCTCTCTGGTTCTGCTGATCGCCTGCGCGGCGTTTCTGGCGGGCGAACGCGCCGGCGACCGGCTCGGCGATGCCTTCGCACCGCGCCTCATGGCCGGCGGCGGCGCTGGAGCCGAGGCGGAGTTCTGGATCGAACCGCCGGCCTATACCGGCCGCCCTGTCCAGTATCTGCGCAGCGCGCGCGAGGCGGACATTCTTGAAGGTTCCGTCCTGGCGGCGCGCATCACAGGATTGCGCCGGGACCCGCGCGTGGACGGCGCCCCGGCCGAGATTGAACCCCTGTCCGAAGATGTGCGCCAGGTCACCGCCCGGCCCGAAGCCAGCGGCGAGATCGTGATCCGCGCCGGCGCCCTGCGCGAAAGCCTCACGCTGACGCTGATCCCGGACGAAGCGCCTCGCGTGCGTCTGGCCGCCGAACCGGAAGGCGACGCACAAGGACGCCTGGAGCTGGAATTCACCGTCGAGGATGATTTCGGCGTGGAGGATTTCGCCCTGCACCTGGCCGCCGCGCCCGAAGATACGGACGCCGCGCCGGGCGAGGTCGAGATCATCGCGTTGGCGCCCGGCGATGTGGGACCGGCCGATGGCGAGGGCGTGCGGACCGCCACCATCGACATCGCCCGCCATCCCCTCGCCGGTCAGCGCGCCGTTATTCGCCTGGCCGCAACCGATGGCGCCGGCCAGACCGGCGTGTCCGGTCCGTTGGAGCTGACCCTGCCGTCGCGGGTGTTTCTTGATCCGCTTGCCCGGGCGGTGGCCTCGGAGCGTCGCGGTTTCATCGCGGTCGAGGGCGATTACCTCGCAATGCCGGAAGGGCCCGTTGAGAACTCCGGCTTTCTGACCGATGAACCCGAGCGTCGCATCGAACGGGCGCCGGGCGAAATCCAGCGGCTTGCGCGGGCGCTCGACGCCGTGAGCGACGCGCCTGCGCGCTATTTCGACGATCCGATCGTGTGGATGGGCCTGCGCACCGCCATGCGCGAGGTGCGCCGGGCGCGCGAGCTCGATCAGCTCTCCCATCTTGATGAAGACCTGTGGCAGATCGCTCTGCGCGCCGAGCTGGGGAGCCTCGCTGACGCTGAAGCCGCTCTGCGCGCCGCCGAGCAGGCGCTGATGGATGCGCTGGCGCGCGGCGCGGATCCGATCGAGCTGTCAGCCCTGTTCGACGCGTTCGAGCAGGCCATGGCCAACTATCTCCAGGCGCTCGCCCGCGAAGCTGCCGAGGAGGGCCGCTTCGCCGAGGCCGGCGGGGGCGGCGGCGGCATGAATGGCGACCGCCTGCAGGCCCTGCTCGACGCCCTGCGCGACGCCGCAGAGCTTGGCGATACCGAAGGCTCGCGCCGGGCCCTGGCCCAACTGGCGGAGATGCTGCGCAACATGCAGGTCACCCTGTCCCAGGGCGGACAAGGCGGCGAAGGCCAGGAAAGCGCCATGTCCCGAGCACTGCGCGAAGCCCTTGAGGAGCTCGGTGAGACCCTGGGCGACCAGCGCGACGTGACCGGCGACACCTTTGAGGAAGCGCAGCGCGGAAACGAGCAAGGCGGTCAACGCTCCGGCGAGGGCTCCTCCGGACAGAGCGCGGCAGGTCAGGGTGAGCCCCTTCCCGCTCCCGGCGAACGGCCCGGTGAGGGCTTCGGCGCGCCACAAGAGGGCGGCCAGGGCGCTGGCGCAGGGTCGCAAGAGGGTCAGACAGGCGGCCGCGCCTTTGAAGAAGGCAGCGAAGGAACCAGCGCGCTGGCCCAGCGGCAGGGCGAGATCGCAGGGGCCCTGCCCGGCCTCGCCGGACGCATCCCGGAGGCTGGCGAAGATGCCGAAGCGGCGCGCGAGGCCCTCGGCGCGGCGCGTGACGCCATGGAAGCGGCCCGCCGCGCGCTGGAGGCCGGGGACGCCGACGGAGCCCTCGCAGCCCAGGAGCGCGCCATCGACGCTCTGCGCGAAGCCGCGCGCGCGGCGTCTGAAGCCTATGAAGCCGCCGAAGGCGGCGAACCCGGTCAGGACGGCCCGCTGGGCCGGGGCGGCCAGCAGGGAACCGGTTCGGAGACCGGCGTGCCCAGCGAAGCTGAACGCCAGCGCGCCCGGGAAATCCTGGAAGAGCTGCGCCGCCGGGCGGCCGAGCGCGGGCGCCCCCAGGAAGAGCTGGACTATATCGACCGGCTGCTTGAACGCTTCTAGAGGCGGCTGGTAAACGCGCGCCTTTTCGAACCGCAAAACCGGTTCCCACTTTGCTGAAAAGGCTCGTCTGGTTCCGTCGCCTTTTCGAACCGCAAAACCGGTTCCCACTTTTGCTGAAAAGGCTTCAGTGCACCAGGATCGGCGCTTCCCGCTCGATCCGGCCGTCCAGGGCGTCCTGAATCTCCCAACGCAGGGCGCGCCAGGCATCAGCACTTTCCGATTCGCCCTTGCCTTCGAGCTCACAGACGGCCTGGTCGGCGTAGCCCAGCGCCTGCGCGCCATGGCGGTCGACCAGGGTGAAGGCGATAATGCGAATATCGGCAGGGGTGATGCGCGAAGCGCGGGCGGCGGGCATGGGGAACGGCTCCTGGTCAGGTCAACGTTTCCTGCAAGGCAAGAAGCTTGCCGCCTACGCCCCGATAAATATCAGATACTTAAGCCTCAATAGCCGAAGCGGGGCTTGCCTGCAGGCTTATTTTGCCGGGCGTTTTGCGCCGGGCGCGTAGCCGCCGCCAGCCAGGAACTCCGATTCCGCCGCCGTTGAGGTCCGGCCCAGCGCGGCGTTGCGATGGGGGAAGCGTCCGAACCGGGCGATCAGGTCCCGGTGAGCGCGGGCATGGCGCGCCGAGCCGGCGTCATCAGGCAGGCGATCTTCGAACAAGGCGACGCACAGGGCCTGATCCTCGATGTCTTCTGAATGCATGAAAGGCATGTAGACGAAGCTGCGCCGGGAGCGATCAAGCGCCCAGTCAAAGCCGGCCGTCAGCATGGCGTCGGCCGCAGCGCGCGCCCTGGCGTCCAGATCGAACGCCGCGTTGGAGCCGCGCCAGATATTGCGCGGCATCTGGTCGAGCAGGATGACCAGCGCCAGCGCGCTGTCCGGCTCCACCAGCCACGGATGGCCGTCGATCGTCCCACCGTCTCGCAAGGCGTGGCAGGCCGGGCCGAAGCGCCGGCGCACCTCGGCGTCGAAGGCGGCACTGGACGCGAACCAGCGTTTCGGACCGGCCGTCTTGAACCAGAAGTCCAGAACGTCTTCAGGCTGGAGCGGCGGCCTCACACCCGCTTCTCGCCGGACAGGATCGCCGCGCGAATCTCCGGCGTCAGCTCCACATAGGCCCCGGCCTCATCGTCATCGACATAGAGCGGCTCGTCGACCGCCTCGGGGTCCCAGCCCTGTCTGACCAGGTCGGTCTTCTTAAGCTTGAAGGTTCCTGTCGTATGCTCGGACGGGGCCTCGGTATGCAGGCGCAGGAAGAGCGGCCGGGCGTAGTGGGGCAGCTCCTGGTGCACGTGGGCGCGCAGGGCCTGCAGGTCGAAGTCCTTGTCAACAATCAGGGCCGCCATGCCCGCCTTGCCGGAATAGTCGCCGACTTCCACGCCATAGACATTGGCCTGGATCACGCCGGGATGAACGCCCAGCGCTTCAGCGACCTCGTTGGTGGACACGTTTTCCGACTTCCAGCGGAAGGTGTCCCCGATCCGGTCCACGAAGTAGAAATAGCCCAGCTTGTCGCGCTTCATCAGATCGCCGGTTCGGAAATACACGTCGCCCTTTGTGAAGACATCGCGCAGGATCTTCTTCTTGGTGGCTTCCTCATCCTGATAGCCGTCAAAGCGGTATCGGGCGTCATCGGGGCGGATTTCGCCGATGGCCTCTCCAACCTCGCCGGGCTCGCAGGCGATGGCGCGCCCTTGGGCGTTGCGGATCACCTCTTCCTTCTCGGTGTCGAACCGGACCAGCTTGATGTTGAAGCGCTTGGCCAGATGCGGCGGGACACGGCCGATGGCGCCGGGTTTTGAGTCCAGATTGATAAGACCGACATTGCCTTCCGTCGCGCCGTAGAACTCCATGACGCGCGGGATACCGGAGCGCTCCACGAAGCGCGGCCATACATCGGGGCGCAGCCCGTTGCCGATGGCGACGCGGATCTTGTGCTGCTTTTCAGCCGGAACCGGATCGGCCGCGACCAGGAAGCGGCACAGCTCGCCCACATACATGAACATGGTCGCGCCGGTTTCCACGGCGTCGTCCCAGAACTTCGTGGCGGAGAATTTGCGCCGCACGATCACCGCCCCGCCATAGGACAGCGCCGCGCCGACACCGCACAGCCCGCCGGTGGCGTGGTACATGGGCAGGACCATCATCATGCGATCGTCCTTGTGCGCGTGAGCCGCAGCGCCAAACACGTGGAGATAATAGAGCGTGCGGGTATGGGCGACGATCGCGGCCTTGGGCAGGCCGGTCGTGCCGGAGGTGTACATCTTCATGCACGGATCGGAGGCTTTCAGATGCGCCCGCCGTGACCGGTCGGGGCGCCGCGACGTCACCTCGCCCAGCGCGGAATCAAAGTCGCGCGCATGGTCCAGGTCGCATTCCACGCCATCGGTGACCCAGGCGGTCAGATCGCAATTGATCAGCTTGCAGGCGGTCTTGTACTGACCGGCCAGCTCGCCCTCCACGATGATATGGCTGGTCTCCGCGATGGACACGCCATGGGCGAGCGGCTGGCCGGTGACCTGATTGTTCAGCAGCGCGGCCAGAACCCCGACCTTGGACAGGCCGTACCAGACCGCCACATATTCCCAGCGATTGCCCATGTAGAGCGCGACCGTCGAGCCCGGCTCCAGACCTTGCGCCACCGCCCAGTTGGCCACCCGGTTGGCGTAGGCGTCAAAGGCCGCGTAGGTGACGATCTCGCCCTTCTCGGTGAAGAAGGCGGGCCGATCAGCATGGGCGTCCACGCTGTCTTCCAGCGCATCGGGCGTCAGGCGCTCGCTATCCGGCGTAATCCATTTGAGCTGGCCCAGAAGGCCCGCGAGCTCCCTAGTGTAAAACAGCTCGCGCTTGATCGCCGTAAACAGGCCCATGCCCCTCGTCTCCTCCCTCGCTGCGTCATGATTTGACGCTTGAGCGCGAGACTACGGACAGGGCGGCGCCGGTCAAGAAAAGGCGGTCGCGGCGATGCAGCTGAAGCGCCCGGAAGCGAAGCGGGCGGGGTTCAGGCGCGGCGGCCATCTTGAAAAGGCGCCTCGCTGGTCGACAACATGCCCCGGGAAGGTCGCACTCGAGACGTCGACGGCGCGGACAAATTCCGGGGCGGATCGCTAAGAGTGCTCGGCCAGCGCGAAGAGCGCACCTACCCCAGACCAGGAATGAGCAAAACCATTGAATTGTTTCAATACACGCGACTGGAGTTAATAAATTCATGCATGCCGTTTTCTGGCGAACGCACGTATTCATAACCAATATCGTATAAGGAGAATCGAACTGTGGACGGGGTCAATCCCTTGACCGACTGGGCGGCGGAGCTCCGCGCTTTCCGGCAACGAAATGGCTTCAAACAGGAAGCCGCCGCCAGCCTGCTCGGCGTCAGTCAGGCCAATATTTCAAGGGTCGAAAACGGCACGGTCACGCCATCGGACGCGTTGATCCACCGGCTTACGGTGCTGTCGCAGCGGCCCGAGCACCGGCCGATCCTCGACTTGATGAGAACAGCGATCCGGCATTCGCCAGCCTGGTGCACACTATTCTCCCTTGAGGGCGGCGACCTGACCAGTTCCGAGGTCAGCCGCGCCTTCTACCAAGCAGGCCATCCTTTCGACGAGCATAAGCGCGGCTCGCGCTTCCTTTGGGAGCATATCGGCGAGGAAGCTCGTGGCGTAATGCAGGCGTTGATCAAGGCGGGCGCTTTCGACGGCCGCTTCGGCGTCATGGAAGCCGTCTGGAAAACCGCGCCGAAGGATAGCCATGCTCTGCGTTGCTTCAAGACGACCTTCACTCCGTTCAGATCTGACGAGGGCGAGTGGTTGCTGCACGCCTGTCTTGTGGAAATCGAAGAGTCGATGTGGGCTGCCGCCCGGCAGGCCTGGGGCGGCCCGGTGCGGTTCTTCGACCATGATGAAGAGCCGCCCTATTCCTGGCCGTGAGTACGCGCGGGCGTTGGCGCGCATCCGACTGGACGGGTGGAATAAATGTATTCATCCGGCAAGCAGGATTCTATTAGGCGAATGCCCCCTTAGCGATTAGGGTTATTCAATGCGGTCGGTTCAGGTTGTGACTGCCGCCCGGACTGAATGGATGGAGTGGACCGGCTTGTGGAATGGGGTCAGAAGCCGCGCGCGTTCAGGCGTCGCAACGGGCTGAAGCAGGAAGCCGCTGCGTCGCTCCTCGGCGTCAGCCAGGCCTATGTGTCGCGAATGGAGAACGGTGAAGCCGGGCCGTCACCGACTGTCCGCCGGCGCCTCCAGCTCCTCTCAGCACTGCCGGAACACAGATCCATCATCGAGATGGTCAAGTCGGGCATCAGGCATAGTCCGGCCCTGACCAGCCTGGTGCGCCGGGACGGAAGCAGGATCATCGTCGAAGAACACAGCCGCGCCTTCTACGGAGCCGGGCATCCCTTCGACCTGCACAAACGTGGAGGTCCGATACAATGGGACATCGTCGAGCGTGAGGCCGTGCAAGGCGTTCTGCAACTCAGCGAGATGGGCGCGTTTCGCGGAAAGATCGGCTATTGCGAGGTCGTCTGGAGTTCGACCCCGCATCCAGAGCGCGCCCAGCGGCATTTCCGCACCATCCTTACGCCCGTCAAGGGTGAAGACGGCGAATGGCGCATGCAGGTCACGCTGGCCGAGATCGATGCCAGGGCGAAGGAGGCCGCGCGCCAGGCCTGGGGCGGTCTGATCCGCTATTTTGATTACGATGAGGAGCCTCCCTACGACTGGCCATGAGCGCCAGCGTTAACCGCATTCAATATATCTAACCAATTGATTTGCGTAATTATATTATACCGCACAGCCCGTGTGGAAATTAAGCGTCAGTTTACTTTAGCGCACTTTCAGTAGGGATATTCAGCGCGCGCTTCTCTTCTGGCGAGCAGGCGCCGCTCCTTGCTGGGGGAGAAGACCCGTGGACACGACACAGATCAATCAACGCCTGAGCTTTATCGGGGTCGACAAGGGCGTGCGAACGGCGCTTGCCGAGGTCAAACCGGTCGTCACCGCCGCGCTGCCCGGCGCATTGACGGCATTCTACAACCTGATCGCCGACACGCCGGACACCGACGAAATGTTCCAGAGCCAGGCGGTAAAAGACCATGCGCGCAGCGCCCAGGAGAAGCACTGGGAGCGCCTGCTCGACGGCAATATCGACCTTGAATACGCCGAGAACGTCAAACGCATCGGCCTCGCTCACGCCAAGCTGGGACTGGAGCCGCGCTATTTCGTGGCGGGATATGCAAACGTCGCCGCCGACCTTCTCAAGGACGTCATCACCCGCCAGCTCGGAGGCGCCGTCCTGCCGGCGCGACGGGACAAAGCCGTGCGCGGCGTGGATGCGCTCATCCGGGTCTTGATGCTGGACATGGAGATGGCGATCACCGCCTATCTGGAACAGACCGAACAGCGCGCGCGGGAGCTGCGTGAGCAGATCGCCGCACAGATCGAGGAGACGGTGGAAGAGACCGTGGGCGCGCTTCTGCAAGCCGCCGAGACGCTGGACACGGCGTCCGGCGCCCTGGCCCAGGCCATTGAAGCGACGACCACCGCCGTGGCGAGCGCTGCGGCCGGGTCTGAAGAGTCCGCCGCCAACGTCCGCTCCGTCGCAGCCGCCTCCACCCAGCTGGGCGCGGCGAGCAAGGAGATCGCAGGCCAGGCGACCAACCAGTCCGGCGGCCTGCGTGAGGCGGTAGACTACGCCAACAACGCCGCCACGACGATCGGCGAGCTCGGCGACGCGTCATCGGAGATCGGCAGCGTGATCGGCCTGATCGAGGAGATTGCCGAGAAGACCAACCTGCTGGCCCTCAACGCCACCATCGAAGCGGCGCGCGCCGGGGAAGCCGGCAAGGGATTCGCGGTGGTGGCCAGCGAGGTGAAGGATCTGGCGAGCCAGACCGCCAAGGCCACCGACAACATCACCGGCCAGGTCCGCGCCATGCAGTCGGCCACCGAAGCCGCTGTCAGGGCCGTCCAGGCCATTACCGAGACGGTGGAAACCGTCTCTCAAGCCGCCGTGGCGATCGAAGCGGCGGTCGAGGAGCAGTCCGCCTCCATCAGCGAAATCTCGCGCAACTCCGAAGAGGCGGCATCCGGCAACCAGGCCGCGGCGGAGGCCGTCGCCGGGGTGGAGGCGCGCGCGAGGGAAAGCGCGGAAGCCTCCCAAAGCGTCGGCTCCTCCGCTGCGGCCGTTCGCTCGAGCTCGGATGCCCTCAAGTCCCGCCTGTCCGAGCTCATCGGTCAGATCCGGGCGGCGTGAGGGCGAAGCGATGTTCCTGACTCGCGCCATCTATGTCAGCACGCCCACCGTTCCCATGGGACCGAAGGAGCGCGAGACGGTCATGAACCAGATCTCCGAGGCCGGCCTACGCCATAACCCGGATAACGGCATCAGCGGACTGCTGGCCCATGACAGCGACCGTTTTGTTCAGGTGCTTGAAGGGGAACGTACGATGCTGACGGAGACGCTTATCCGCATCGCCGCGGACCCGCGACACACCGATTTCCAGCTCTTCTCCATGCAGGAGATCAGCCAGCGGATGTTCGAGGGTTGGGCGGCTGTGCTGATCAGTCCGGGCGACTGGCCGGCCAGCCAGCCGCGGCGGGTGGCGTTCGAGTGCCTGACCAGCGAGGGGTTGCTGGAGCGCCTGTTGCATATACGCCGTTATGGCGTCGTCGCCGCGAGAGCGATCACGGACGCAGCCTGAGGCAGGTTTTTTGCAATCAATGACCCGGCCCTGACGGGCGGCGCCTGACAAGCGCCGCCCGGCTTTTCATAGCTCAGTACGCCTCGTGGGAGCTGCCCCGGTCGCCGTCTTCGGACAGTTTCAGCTCGTGCCACATGGCGTTGAGGATGGCGAAGGCGCAGGCCAGGCCGACACCGAGGATCCAGGCGAAATACCACATCGGTTCAAGCGCTCCTTTCGCGCCTAGTACATGTCGCCGCTGGTGACCTGCTCGCTCGTGACCCGGCCCCACATCACCTTGAAGGCCCAGGCGGTGTAGAGCAGCACGATGGGCAGCAGGACCGCCGTCACGATCAGCATGATGAACAGGGTCACATGGCTGGACGAGCTGTTCCACACCGTCAGGCTGGAGGCCGGATCAATGCTGGACGGCAGGATGAAGGGGAACATGGACACGCCCACCGTGGCGATGATCCCGAACACCGACAGCTTGGATCCGGTGAAGGCGAGCCATTCGGAACTGATCCGCACGGCGATCAACGCCAGCAACGCGCCGCCGAAGCCCAGCACCGGCGCCAGCACCGTCCAGGGGTGGGCGGCGTAATTGTTCAGCCAGGCGCCGGCCTCAGCCGTCGTTTCGGTCAGCAGCGGATTGGACGGGCCGTTCGGATCCACCGCGCTGGCCGAGTAGCCCAGATCGCCGAAGGCGACCCACAGCCCGGCGCCGGCGAACAGAAGAATCGAGCCGACGGCGAAGATCGGGGCGAGTGCGCGAGCGCGGTCCCGCACCGGGCCATACTCGGCCTTCATGGACAACCAGGTCGCGCCGTGCAGGAACAGCATGGTCACAGACAACAGCCCGCAGACCAGGGCGAAGGGGTTGAGCAGGCCGAAGAAGCTGCCCTCCCAGAAGATCCGCATGGTGTCGTCCAGCCGGAAGGGCGCGCCGACCAGCACATTGCCCACCGCCACGCCGAAGATCAGCGCCGGCACGAAACCGCCGGTAAACAGCGCCCAGTCCCAGAAGGTCCGCCAGCGCGGATCGTTGCGCTTGGACCGGTACTTGAAGCCCACAGGTCTGAGGATCAGCGCTGCGAGCACCACAAACATGGCGAGATAGAAGGCTGAGAAGCTGACCGCGTAGACCAGAGGCCAGGCGGCGAAGATCGCCCCGCCGCCGAGGATCAGCCAGACCTGATTGCCTTCCCAGGTCGGACCGACCGTGTTGATCGCCACCCGGCGCTCGGTGTCGGTCTTGGCCACGAAGGGCAGAAGGCCCGCGACCCCAAGGTCGAACCCGTCCGTGGCGGCGAAGCCGATCAGCAAGACGCCCAGAAGCCCCCACCACAGGACCCGGAGCAGCTCGTAAGAGAGAGGAATTTCCATGGTTAGCTCCTATTCGGCCGGCAGGGGATCAGCCCCGGCGCCGGGCCTGGGCTCATAGACGGGACGGCCGTTCTCCTCCGGGTAGGGTCCTTTGCGGATGAAGTGGATCATCAGCATGACCTCCACGACGGCGAGCACGCCGTACAAGGCGGTGAAGCCGATGATGGTGGTCCAAAGCTGGCCCACGGTCAGGCTGGATACGCCCAGGAATGTCGGCAGCACGCCCTCGATGATCCAGGGCTGGCGGCCATATTCGGCCAGCAGCCAGCCCAGCTCCGCGGCGATCCACGGCAACGGAAGGGACACCAGCGCCAGCTTCAGGAACCAGCGGGTCTGATGGCGGTTCGTGGAGGACAGGAAGAAGGCGATCCCGAACAAGGCGATGAAGTAGAAGCCCAGCCCCGCCATGGCGCGGAAACTCCAGAACATCACCGACACGTCCGGCACCGTATCGAAGGCGGCCCGACGGATATCCTCGGCCGTCGCATCCCTTGGGTCCTCCATGTAGCGCGTCAGCAGCATGGCGTAGCCCAGATCGTATTTGGCTTCCTCAAACTCCGCCCACGCCTGAAGATCGTCAGGGTCGGCGCGCAGTCGCTGGAGCGCGTCATAGGCGCCGATCCCGTTTTCGACGCGCACTTCAGCATGGGCGACCAGCGGCAGGATGCCCTCCACCTCCTGATCGAAGGAGCGCGTGGCGATCAGGCCCAGAACCCAGGGCACGTTGATGGCGTGCTCGGTCTCGTGGGTCTCCTCGTTCGGGAAGCCGATCAGGGTCAGCGGCGCAGGCGGTTCGTGGGTCTCCCACATGGCCTCAAGGGCGGCGAGCTTCATTTTCTGGTTATCGGTCAGCGCATAGCCGCTCTCATCGCCCAGCACGACGACGGACAGCGCGCCGGCCAGGCCGAAGGCGCTGGCCACCGTCATGGAGCGCTTGGCGAAGCCGGTATAGCGCCGGTTGAGAAGGAAGAAGGCCGAGATCGCGAGCACGAACAGTGCGCCGGTCACATAGCCGGCCGAGACGGTGTGCACGAACTTGGCCTGGGCGACCGGATTGAACAGCACCGCCATGAAGTCCACGACTTCCATGCGCATGGTTTCAGGATTGAACTCGGCGCCGACCGGGTTCTGCATCCAGCCGTTGGCGATCAGGATCCACAGCGCCGACAGGTTTGTGCCCAGCGCCATCAGCCAGGTCGCGGCGAGGTGACCCACCTTGCTCATCCGGTCCCAGCCGAAGAAAAACAGCCCGACCAGCGTCGCCTCAAGGAAGAAGGCCATGAGGCCCTCGATCGCAAGAGGCGCACCGAACACATCGCCGACATAGTGCGAGTAATAGCTCCAGTTCATGCCGAACTGGAATTCCATCGTGATGCCGGTGGAGACGCCCAGCACGAAATTGATGCCGAAGAGCGTGCCCCAGAACTTCGTCATGTCCTTCCAGACCTGACGCCCGGTCATGACATACACGCTCTCCATGATGGCGAGCATGAACGCCAGCCCCAGCGTGAGCGGCACGAACAGGAAGTGGTACATGGCGGTCAGCGCGAACTGCCACCGCGACAGGTCAACAACGTCCATATCGACCATAAGACGGCCTCCGTTCCGCCTCTCGCCTGGTGCTGTCGCCCAGACCGGCAGCGGTGATCACAAAAAGTCCGCACTGTTGATGCGGTTGTTCAAACTTATGCGCCGCTCTAATCACGGATGCGCCCCCGCAAGCTGTCGCATGGGACGAGGCGCCGCAGACAAGCAGGGCTGAAGACGTGTATCGAAGGCTTGATGACTGACGCCGCCGCCGCCCCCGCCGACCGCAAGGCCGAACAGACCGACCGCAAGGCGGCGCTCGCCAGCCTGTTGAAAGGCTGGGCGAAAGCCGGGGCCGAGCCCGAGCGGCTGGCCGCAGCGCTGGGCGTGGGTCAGATCCTGGCCTTCATCGGCTTCGCCTGGGGTGCGGCGAGCGCCGTGAGCGCTTTGGTCGCAGGGACCCCGCCGTGGTCAGGACTGGTCCTGGCGCTGGTCTGCGCAGGCCTGCGCGCCGTCATGCAGTCGGCCGAGATCCGCTTCGGGTTCGAGGCGTCAGCCCAGGTGCGAGCCCATGTGCGCCGGTCTGCGGGCCAGGCGCTCGCCCGGCGCGGACCGGCCTTCGCAGAACGGACCAATTCCGGCGAAACCGCCAGCGCGCTGATCGACGCGGTGGAGAAGCTCGACGGATATTACGGCCGCTACCGCCCCCTCCTGCCCGTGGTGGTGCTGGGACCGGCGGCGATCCTGATCGCCGCGTTCAGCCAGTCCTATGTCGCCGGCCTGATCTTCCTGATCACGGCGCCGGCCCTGATCGTGTTCATGGGCATTGTCGGCGCAGGCGCGGCGGCGGCCTCCAAAGACCAGCTCGCCACGCTGCGCCGCCTGGCCGGGCGCTTCAACGACCGGCTCCAGGCGCTGGAGACGCTCAACGCCTTCAACGCGGCCAGACGCGAGCGCGACGGGCTGGAGTCCGCCAGCCAGGATTTCCGCAAGCGCACGATGAAGGTGCTGGCGCTGGCCTTTCTCAGCTCCGGCCTGCTGGAGTTCTTCGCCGCCATCGCGACGGCGGGCACGGCCATCTATATCGGCTTCTCGCTGCTGGGTGAGCTGCCCTTCGATCCGGGCGAGACGATCACGCTTCAAAGCGGGCTGTTCGTGCTGATCCTGGCGCCGGAATACTACATGCCCCTGCGGCGCTATGCCGGCGCCTATCACGACCGGGCCGACGCTGAAGCCGGCGCGGAAGCCCTGGCCCCGCTCTTCGCCGGCGACGAAGACGGCGCGCCCCCCGCGCCCGACCCGATCACGGCGGCCCCTGAGGTGCGCTTCATCGAGACCGGCGCGATCTACCGCGACGGCCGACGGGGCCTCGCCGATCTGAGCTTCACCGCGGAGGCCGGGAAGATCACCGCCCTTTGGGGCGCGTCGGGCGCCGGCAAGTCCACCGCCCTGAAACTGCTCATGGGCTATGCGCCCTTGAGCGAGGGACGCATCGAGATCGACGGCGAGCCGCTGGCCGCGCCGCTGATCGGCCAGGCCGCCTGGATCGCCCAGCGCCCGCGCGTCTTTCATGGATCCCTGCGCGACAACATCACCCTGTTCGATCCATCCGTGACTGAGGCGGCTGTGCAGGCCGCCGCCGAGGCCGCCGGCGTCATGGATTTCGCCGCCAGCCTGCCTGAGGGTCTGCAGACCAGGGTCGGCGAGCGCGGTCATGGCCTGTCCGGCGGTCAGGCCCAGCGTGTCGCGCTCGCAAGGGCGCTCGCGGTGGACATGAAGCTGGTCCTGCTGGACGAGCCCACCGCCCATCTGGACGGCGAGGCGGAGGCGCGCTTCCTCTCGACCCTGAAGCGCGCCGCTGAAGGCCGCACCGTCATCATCGCCACCCATAGCCCGGCCGTGCGCGCGGTCTGCGATGCGGTCGTGGACATGGACGGCCTGGCTGTTGGACGCGGCGCGCCATGAAGGACCTGCAGTTCTTTCTGGGTCTGGCCCGGCCCGACCGATGGTGGCTGCGCCTGGGCGTGGCGCTGACCGCGCTGACCATTCTGGCGGGCATTGGCCTGTTGTCGCTGTCGGGATGGTTCATCACGGCCGCTTCAGTCGCCGGGCTCGCCGGCGCGGGCCGGGCGTTCAACTATCTGTTCGCCTCCGGCGGCGTGCGCGCCTTCGCCATGAGCCGAACCGTCGGCCGCTATGCGGAGCGCATGACGACCCACCACGCCACGTTCCGGGTGCTGGCGCGCCTGCGCATCTGGGTGTTCGACATGGCCGCGCCCCTGGCGCCGGGCCGGCTGTCGGAGATGCGCTCCGGCGATGTGCTGTCGCGCGTGACCCAGGACGTGGACGCGCTGGATAATCTGTATCTGCGCATGGTCGCGCCCGTGATCGCCGCAGGCGTCGCGGCGCTGGCCGCCGGCGCGATCCTGGCCTTCGCCGCGCCGGCCGCCCTGCCCGCCGTGCTGGGCGTGTTCGTCCTGTCCAGCGCCGTGCTGCCCTGGTTCGCCGCGAAAGCCGGGCGAAGGCCGGGCGAAGACACCACGCGCCTGTCCGCCGATGCGCGCGCCGAAGCCGGCGACCTCGCCTCAGGCCTCGCCGAGCTGAAGGCCTATGGCGCGGATGCTCGGATCATCGAGCGTCTGGACGCCGCAAGCCTGGGCTGGATCGACGCCCAGCGCCAGGTCGCGCGCCTGGGCCTGACCAACGCGGCGATCCTCGCCCTCGCGGCGCCGGCGAGCTTCGTGCTGGGTGTCGGTTTGGCGGCCGCGTCCGGCGCCTCGGCGCCGCTGGCGGCTCTATCCGGCTTTGTCGCCTTCGCCCTGTTCGAGGCCGCCGCGCCGCTGGTGCAGGCCGCCGAGAATTACGGCCGGACCGCCGCCTCGGCCCGCCGCCTGCGCGCCCTGTCCGAGCTTGAGCCCGCCGCGAAGGACCCGCAGGCGCCTCAGGCTCTGCCGAAAGGCTGGGAGGTTCACGCCAGCGATCTGAGCTTCACCTATCCCGGCCGGTCCGGCCCGGTCCTGACCGATCTGGCGCTCACCCTGCCTGAGGGCGGGCGCCTGGCGCTGGTGGGGGCGTCCGGCTCGGGCAAGTCGACGCTGATCAAGCTGCTCATGCGCTTCTACGCGCCGGACTCAGGCACGCTGAGCCTGGGCGGGATACCGATCTCTCATCTGAGCGCGGAAGACATCCGCAGCCGCTTCGCCCTCGTCGACCAGCGCGCCGAGCTGTTGTCGACCACCGTGCGCGCCAATCTGCGCCTGGCCGATCCCGAGGCGAGCGAGGACGAGCTGTGGGAGGCGCTCGAGAAGGCGCGCGCGGCCGACTTCGTGCGCGCCATGCCCGACCAGCTGACCACCTGGATCGGAGAGCAGGGCGGGCTGGTCTCCGGCGGTCAGGCGCGCCGGCTGGCGCTGGCGAGGGCCTTCGTGAAGAAGTCGCCGGTCCTGCTGCTGGACGAACCCACCGAAGGCCTCGACGAAACGACAGAAGCCGATTTCCTGGACGCCCTGGACCGCTGGCTGGACGAGGACCAGCGCCGCTCCGTCCTCATCGTCACCCACCGGGCGAAGCTGCTGGAGCGCGCCCGGGAGGCGGTCGTGCTGGAGGGTGGCCGCGTGGCCGAAGCCGGCCCGATTGATCAGCTCGCCGGCGCCGGCGGCGCGTTTGACCGGCTGTTCCCCGGCTTCAGGTCCTGAGCCCTTAGTCCCTGAACCCTAATCCCAGAACTTCCACCAGGGCGAGTCTTCGACCGGTTGGTGGATGCCCAGCCAGGCGCGGATCTGGTCGATCACCGGATCCAGCCGGCCCCAGACCGGCACGTATTGCTGGATGAAGGCGTCCGCCGGCGGCCAGGCGACCGACGCGATGAAGGCGACGCCCAGTATGGTCACCAGGATCGTCAGAAGCGGCCGGAACAGATCAGCAATGAATTTCATCTCGCCCTCCCCAAGGCTTGTGATGTCGTGAGGAGCTTAGCCGCCCGCGCGCTGAACCGTGAGTGAATTGTTTCAGGCGATTTCGCGGCGCCTAAAAAGAAGCGCCTGGCGCGACGGCCTCCTTCAGCGCCCTGCGGCGCGCCGCGCAATCGGGCATGACCTGCTCCATGAGAGCGTGGAAGCGCGGGGAATGGTCCATGACTTTCAGATGGCACGCCTCGTGGGCGCAGACATAGTCGATCAACGGCTCGGGGAAGTGGATCAGGCGCGCATTCATGCGGATCGATCCGTCCTCCGAACAGCTGCCCCAGCGCGCCGCCTGCTCGCGGATCGACACCTTTGGACGCTTCGCGCCGATCCGCTCAGCGTAATGCTCCAGCTTCGGCGCCATCAGCTTGAGCGCCTCGTCCTTGCGCCAGCGATGCAGCGCGCGGCGCACCGCAGACCCCGCCATGGCCTCATCCAGGCGTTCATCGACGCGCACTTCAAGCCGGGAAGGTCCACGCTCCACGAGGGTGCGGGCGCGGTCATGGGCCGTAACGGTCAGACGCAGCTCGCCGCCCATCCAGCCTATGATTTCGCCATCAACGCCAAGCAGCTTCGGCCGCGCCCGGGCCTTGGCGCGCTCAAGCCGGTCGAGCACCCAGACCTGCTTTTCACGCACGGCCCGCTCGGCATGGTGCAGACCCAGACCGGACGGCAGCGTCACAACCAGGCCCTCATCGCCCACCTTCAGCCCGATCGTGCGCCGCCGGCGCGAGCGGGCCACGGTGAAAGCGATCTCAGCATCGCCAAGACGTGTGGTGCGAGTCGTCATGGGAGGAGATTAGCCCAAGGTCCCGCGCTTCGCCCTCCCCCTGCGACACCCTGACGGATCGCTCTTGCCACACCCCTTCGATTAAATGGTATATCATTTGCTCGAAGACGGGATATTCGCCCGCAAGCGGCGATGCATGGGGAGGCGTTCATGGGCGAGTTCATCAGCCAGTACGAGCTGGAGATTCTGCGCTGGCTGCACATCCTGGCCATGGTCTACTGGCTGGGTGGGGAATGGGGCGTGTTCCAGACCAGCTACAAGGTGGTCAATCCGCGCCTGTCCTTTGAAGAGCGCATGCGCCACATGGACACCGCCTACCGCATCGACATCCTGGCGCGCACAGGCATCATCACGCTCCTGCCGCTGGGTCTGCACATGGGCTATCTGTGGGGGCTGCAGCCGCTGGGCGGGGGCTGGCTCGTCCTCATGTGGCTGGTCTGGGCTGCCTGGATGGGCGTGACCTGGGGCGCCTTCATGACCCGCGGCAAGCCAATCTGGCATGTCCTGTCCGGGATCGAGGACTGGTCGCGCTACCTGCTGATCCCGACGCTGATCATCACCGCCCTCACCTCGCTCTTCGGTCACGGCCCGTTCGAGGCCGGATCCGGCAGCAACTGGTACGCCGCCAAGATCCTGACCTACGGCACGGCCCTCATCATCGGCGTGATCCTGCGCCTGATCATGCATGAATGGCAGGGCACGTTCCGCATTCTGGCCGAAGGCCCGAACGCGGAACTGGAGGCCAAGCTGAAGCGCTCGATCAATCTGGGCCGATCGGTCGCCTACCTGTACTGGATCCTGATCTCGGCGACCTGCTTCTTCGCCTCGGTCAAACCCTTCTGACCCGACTCGTTCCTGAAAGGACAAGCCCATGAAGACTCTTGCTGCAGGCCTCGCCGCCCTCCTCGCCGCGCCGCTTCTGTCCGGCTGCCTCATCGTCAACGAGACCACGCGCAGCCCCGCCGCCGCGCCGGCCCCGGCCGCTCAAGCCGAGGCCGAGCCGCGCGGGCCGATCGACCTGCGCCGTACGACGCTGCTGGTGCGCGACATGGAGGCCTCGCTCGCCTTCTACGAGGGCGCACTGGGTCTGGAGAAATACTACGACCAGATCATCACCAGCCGGGACGGAACCAGCCAGTCGCATCTGGTGCTGCTGCGCGCCAATGATCCCAATATCGGCGTGATCGGTTTGTGGGAGCTGGAAGGCGCAGCCGACGCCCCGGCGCCGCAGTTCACCGAGCAATGGGTCCCCGGCGAGATCGTGCTGCTGTTCAACACCTCCGAGCTGGACGACGTCTTCCCGCGCGCCGCCGCGGTCGAGGGCGTGACCGTCATCAGCGAACCGACCTATCGCGAGTACCCTGGCGACGGTGTGACCTATGAGGTGATGGTCTCCATGCTGCGAGACCCGGACGGCCACATCGTGGAGCTGAACAACCGGCTGAACCCGCCGCTTGAGTGGGATTAGTGCGCATTGGTTCACATTGACCCGCTGACGGGGCCGGTCTATTTGTCCGGACAAGTTAAGCGGTGAGACTTCATGCGCAGCCTGCTCTTCGTTCCCGGATCGCGTCCTGAACGCATCGCCAAGGCGCTGGACGCCGGGGCGGACGCCGTCGTGGTCGATCTGGAGGACGCCGTCGCGCCGCACGCGAAGGACGCCGCTCGCGCTGCGATTCTGTCTGAACTGAGCACAGCCCGCCGGTTCGCGGTCCGGGTCAATCCGCTGGAGATCGAATGGGGCCGCGACGACGCCGATGCGCTGGCGGCCCACGGCCATGCGCCCGCCTTCGTCATGCTGCCCAAGGCCGAGAGCGCCGGTCAGATCGAAGTGCTGAGCGCCGCGCTGGGCGATCAGGCGGCAGGCGGGATCGTCCCGATCATCGAGAGCGCGCTCGGCCTGAAGAACGCCTGGGAGATCTGCGCGGCCGACGGCGTGACCGCCGTGCTGTTCGGCGGCGGCGACATGGCCGCCGACCTGGGCGTCGCCATGGACTGGGAGCCGCTCTTCTTCGCCCGCTCCCAGGTGGTCGCCGCCTGCGCCGCGGCTCAGGTCCCCGCCATCGACGTGCCCTGGCTGGATGTGAAGGACGAGGCCGGGCTCATCGCTGAAACCGAGCGGGTCAAAGCGCTGGGCTATCAGGCCAAGGCCTGCATTCACCCCGCTCAGGCAAGCCCTGTGAACGCCGTGTTCACGCCGTCGCAGGCCGACATCTCTCATGCCGAGCGCGTCATCGCCGCGCTGAAGGACGCCGGCGGCGGCGCGGCGCTGCTGGACGGCAAACTCATTGAAGCGCCGATCATACGGCGCGCCCGGCGCGTGCTCGAAGCGGCGCGTGCGGCGAACCCTTAAGGAAAGACCATGGTCCAGAACGTCAAGGAAGTCGGCCCCCAGCGCTATCGCGAAACCTTCGGACGCTATTTCGAGGATTTCGAGGTGGGCGACATCTATGAGCACCGTCCCGGCAAGACGGTGACCGAGTACGACAATCACCTGTTCACGCTGCTGACTCTGAACACCCACCCGATGCATTTCGACGCCGAGTTCGCCAAGGAAAGCGAGTTCAAGCAGAACCTCGTGGTAAGCCCCTACACGCTCGCCCTTCTGATCGGCATGAGCGTCACCGACGTCTCCCAGAAGGCCATCGCCAATCTGGGCATGGACGAGGTGAAGTTCACCGCGCCTGTGTTCGCAGGCGACACGATCTATGGCGAAAGCGAAGTGCTGGCCAAGCGCGAGAGCAAGTCCAGGCCAGGCCAGGGCATCGTCACCGTTCTGACCCGCGGCCTGAACCAGCGCGGCGAGATGGTCTGCACCTTCAAGCGCAACATGCTGATCCCGGGACGCGGCAACGCGGTCGAGGACAAGGTCGAGAATTACTAGGAGGAGCGCCCCATGGCCGCCGCTGAAAACTACGCGATGACCGCCGAGGACGAGCGCCAGATGCTCGACGCCATCGGCAAGTGGATCGAGAAGAAGGTCGCGCCCGTCGCGATGGATCTCGAGCACGCCGATGAATGGCCGGCCGAGCTCGTTGAGGACATGAAGGAGCTGGGCCTGTTCGGCGCGCTGATCGACCCCGAGTATGGCGGTCTCGGCCTGTCGGCGACGACCTATTCCAAGATCGTCATGATGATCGCGGAAGAATGGATGAGCCTGACCGGCATCTTCAACTCCCATCTGATGATGGCCCAGATCGTCCAGCGTTTCGGGACGGAGAAGCAGAAACAGTACTGGCTGCCGAAATTCGCGAGCGGCGAGATCCGCGGCGGGCTGGGGCTCACCGAACCCGACGCCGGCACCGACCTGCAGGCGATCCGCACCACCGCGAAGCGCGCCGGCGACAAGTATGTCGTGGAAGGCGCGAAGACCTGGATCTCCAACGCCATCCAGGGACACGCCTGCGCGCTTCTGGTGAAGACCGATCCCAAGGCCGAGCCGCGCTACAAGGGCATGAGCATCCTGATCGTCTCCAAGATCGATCCCGAGACCGGTGAAGCGCTGCCTGGAATCCGCAACGGCAAGAAGCTGGAAAAGCTGGGCTATAAGGGCATCGATTCCGGCGAGTTCGTCTTCGACGGCTATGAGTGCGACGCCGAGCTCTCCCTTGTGGGCGGCGAAGAAGGCCAGGGCTTCTTCATGGCCACGGGCGGTCTGGAGATCGGCAGGATCAACATCGCGGCGCGCTCGGTCGGCATCGCCAAGCGGGCCCTGCGCGAATCCATCGCCTATTCCCAGACCCGCAAGACCATGGGCAAGCCCATCTGCGAGCACCAGGCGATCCAGCTCAAGCTGGGCGAAATGGGCGCCAAGACCCGCGCCGCCGAGCTCCTGGTGGAGGACGCCGCGCGCGCCTACGACACCGGTCAGCGCATCGACATGGAGGCGGGCATGGCGAAATACTTCGCCTCGGAGACCGCCGTCGAAGTCGCCACCGAAGCCATGCGCATCCATGGCGGCTACGGCTATTCCAAGGAATACGTCATCGAGCGCCTGTATCGCGACGCGCCGCTGATGTGCATCGGAGAAGGCACGAACGAGATGCAGCGCATCATCATCGCCAAGCAGCTGGTGAAGCGGAACCCGGTCTGATCAGGCGCGGCCGGGCCCGGTTTTCATGGCGCCGGCCCTGGCGGACTGATATTATTGGGGTTCATTCAACGAAGTTGGCGCATCGTACGCGTGACGCCGGCTCGCAAAGGAGGACGGGCATGCACAAGCCGCTGAAAGGCCTGCGCATCCTGACGATCGAACAGTACGGCGCCGGCCCCTACGGCACCCAGCTGCTCGCGTCGCTCGGCGCGGAAGTCATCAAGATCGAGAACCCGGACGTGGGCGGGGACTCCTCGCGCCTTGCCGGGCCGTTCTTCCTGGGCGAGCACGACAGCCAGTTCTTCCAGACGTTCAATCGCGGCAAGAAGTCCGTCGCCCTGGACCTCAAGGACAAGGGCGACCGGCGCATCTTCGAGCGCCTTGTGAAGAGCGCCGACGCCGTGGCCAATAATCTGCGCGGCGACCTGCCGGGCAAGCTGAAGGTCGACTACGCCTCCTTGAAGGCCATCAAGCCGGAGATCGTCTGCGCCCACCTGTCCGCCTATGGCCGCGGCCATGAGCGCGAAGCCTGGCCGGGCTATGACTATCTCATGCAGGCCGAGGCCGGCTTCCTGTCGCTGACCGGCGAGCCGGACGGCCCGCCCTCACGCTTCGGGCTGTCCATGGTCGACTTCATGACCGGAACGATGATGGCGGTGGGCCTGGTCAGCGCGATCCTGGGCGCGCGCACCAGCGGAAAGGGGTGCGATGTGGACACCTCCCTGCTGGACACCGCCCTGCACCAGCTGTCCTACCCGGCGACCTGGTTCCTCAACGAGGGCAAGGAGACCGCGCGCATCGAACGCTCCGCTCACCCGACCGTCGCGCCCAGCCAGCTGTTCAGGACTTCCGACGGCTGGGTCTTCCTCATGTGCCAGCTGCCGAAATTCTGGGGCGTGTTCTGCGAGACGGTCGGACGCGAGGACCTGCTGAGCAATCCTGACTTCGCCGACGTCGCCGCGCGCCGGAAGAACCGGGACACGCTGCAGGCCGAGCTGGACGCGCATTTCTCCACCCGGCCGACGGCGGACTGGGTCGCCATGCTGGGCGGCAAGGTGCCGGTCGCGCCGGTCTACACCGTGGCTGAAGCGCTCACCGCCCCGACCGCCCAGCACCTGATCGAAATCGTCGACCACCCCGACAAGCCGGACGGGCTCAAACTCTTGCGCGAACCCTTCGCCATCAACGGCGAACGCCCCAGCGGCCTGCGCGCGCCGAAGCTGGGCGAACACACCCGCGAAATCCTCGACGAGCTGCTCGACGGCGACCGCGAGGACAAGGCGGCGGAGTGAAGCGAAAACAGGTTTGCTCCCCCGTTCACGGGGGAGCACATCTCCAGCACCAACGATCCCGCCCATGAAACTCGCCGGCCTTAAAGTCATCGATCTGTCCGCCTTTCTGCCCGGACCTCATCTGACCATGATGATGGCCGACCAGGGCGCTGAGGTGATCATGGTGGAGCCGGCCAATGGCGTAGGCGAGCCCACGCGTCAGATCGGCTGGAAACACGCTGACGGCGTGTCGGTCTGGTTCCGCAATATCGCGCGCGGCAAGAAGTCCCTGAAGCTGAACCTGAAGGACGAGGACGGGCGCGCCCTGCTCCACGCCCTGGTGAAGGACGCCGACGTCGTGGTGGAGGCTTTCCGTCCCGGTGTCGCAAAGCGGCTGGCGGCTGATTACGAGACCCTGTCAGGGATCAATCCGCGGCTGGTCTACTGCTCCATCTCCGCCTTCGGGCAGGAGGGCGCGTACGCGCAGAAGCCCGCCCATGACCTGACGGTTCAGGCGCTGGCCGGGCTGGTGGACCTCAATCGCGGGCTGGAGGACGGCAAACCGGCCAGCCCCAACATGCCCGTGGCCGACATGGCCGCCTCACTCATGGCGCTCTCGGCGATCCTGATGGCGCTGTACCGCCGCCATGAAACCGGGCAAGGCGACTTCATCGACATGGCCATGTACGACGCCGCGCTTGCGTGGACGCCCAACGTCACCGGCCCGGTCTTTGCTGAAGACCGCGATCCGCCGGTGAAAGACATGCGCAGCTTCGGCGGGGCCGGCATGTACCATGTCTACGAAACGAAGGACGGCAAGCACCTGGTCCTTGGCGGCTCGGAGGTGAAGTTCGCGACAAACCTCCTGACCGCGCTCGGCCGGGAAGACCTGATCGGGTACGCCAGGATCGAACCCGGCCCGGACCAGGAGCCGCTGCGGTCGTACTTCAAGGAGACGTTCGCAACGCGCACGCTGGCCGAGTGGGAGGCGTTCCTCTCAGAGATCGATGTGTGCTGGGCGCCGGTGCGCAGCCTCAAGGACGCGTTTGACGACCCCCACACCGCGGCGCGGGGCCTGGTCTTCACCGACGGGGCCGGCAACCGCCATATCGGTCCGCCTCTGAAGTTCGCCAAGGAGCCCGGTCAGCCGGATCCGGCCACGCCCGCGTTCGGGGAGCATTCCGAGGCGCTGGCGCGCGAAGCGGGATTTGACCCGGACCGCATCAGGGCGATGAAGGATCGCGGCGTTATATAAGCGAGCGTGTTTCCAGCCACCCTGTGCAACGAGCATCGCAGGGGCAGGACCCTGCGCTCATCGCCGGTTCAGCAAAGCCCGGCCAGACTGACCGCCATGCTCGAGCTACTCCTGATATCCGCCGATCCGGCCATCGCTGAAAACTGCACGCTGAACGGCGTGCCGCTCCATGGCGATGTCCAGGTGGTGGAGAGCTTCGCCGACTTCGAAGTCGAGATCGTCGACAGCTTTCCCGATCTGAAAGTGAAGCCGGTCGACAGCTTCCCTGACGACTGCGGCGAATGGCGCTTCGTCGACAGCTTCCCGGACTTCACCGTCAAATTCGTGGACAGCTTCGGTGATTTCGAGATCGAGTTGGTGGAAAGCTTTCCAGGTCTGCCCTGAAGGGTGTCCCGCACGCCGCACCCGGACCGAATTCGCCCGTCCCGCCATGGACTCCCGCCCTGACCCGCGCTTTCCATAGCCTGGGGACACGCCGGAGGGGGCGAGGCGTTGGGGGCTGACACGGCGATATCGCGCGCAGGCGAGCTGGCGCAGGCGGTCTGGACTGCGGCGCCGGGCTGGGCGCTTTATGCGCTGGCGGCCCTTGGCGGCGTGTATCTGGTCTGGGCGATCCTGTTCATCGTTCAGGCACGGATCCTGTACTTCACAGATCCCACGCGCCGGGATCCGGCCGAGCTGGGCCTTGCGCGGGCCCGCGAAGAGGAGGTGACGACCGCAGACCGCCAGACCCTGGTGCTCTGGCGCGCCGACCCGGTCCATGAAGGTGCGCCGCATATCCTCTACCTGCACGGCAACCGGCGGGCCCTGTGGCGCCGCGCGCGCTTCTTCCGCATGTTCCTGGCCGCCGGCTGGGGCTTCACCGCGCTCGCCCATCGCGGCTTCAACGGCTCCACGGGCCGGCCCAGCGAAAAGAACAATGTCGCCGATGCTCTGCGGGTCTGCGACCGGCTGATCGAGTCCGGCGTGCCGGCGTCGTCGATCGTGGTCTATGGCGAGTCCCTGGGGTCCGGCACCGCCGTGCAGGTCGCCGCCGCGCGCGCCGTCGGCGGGGTCATCCTGCATGCGCCCTATGATTCCCTGCGCGACATCGTTCGGGCGCGCTCGGCCTTTCTGCTGCCGCGGGCGATCTTCCGGGAGCGCTATGATTCCATCCGCCAGATCGCCCGCGTCACCGCCCCGATCCTGTGGATCCATGGCGATGACGACCGGATCATCCCTCTCAAGCGCGGCCGGCGCCTATATGACGCCGCCCGCGGGCCGAAATACGCAGCCCTGGTGAAGGGCGCGAACCATTTCGGCATCTACACCCAGCAGGTCTTCAACCAGCATATCCGCTTCTTTGCAGAAAGCTGCGCGCGCGAAGGCGCCGATCCGCGCACATCCGCCGAGATGAGCGTCATCGATCCGGTCGTGCCCGAAGAGGATGGGCGCCCGGAGCTGGCGCGCGGACGCGGGCGGCGCTAGCGTTCATCCATGTCCTTCTACGAAAACCACATCCTGCCCCACCTGATCGGCTTCGCCTGCGCGACCCCGCAGATCATGAAGCAGCGCTCGCTACTGGTCCCCGCCGCAGAAGGCCGGGTGCTGGAGGTTGGCTTCGGATCGGGCACGAACCTGTCCTTCTACGATCCGGTCAAAGTGGACCGCCTGTTCGCCCTGGAGCCGAGCGAGGGCATGCGGCGCAAGGCCGCCAAGGCGGTCGCCGCCAGCCCGCTGGACATTGAATGGCTGGGCCTTCCTGGCGAGGAGATCCCGCTGGATGATGACAGCGTGGATACGGTCGTCCTGACCTACACCGCCTGCACCATCCCCGACGCCGCAGCTGCCCTCGCCCAGATGCGCCGGGTGCTGAAGCCTGGCGGGCGGCTTCTGTTCTCAGAGCATGGCGCGGCGCCGGATGAGGGCGTCGCGAAATGGCAGCGCCGGATCGAGCCGGTCTGGAAGCCCATGGCCGGCGGCTGTCACCTGACTCGCAAGCCCGACCAGATGATCCGCGAGGCCGGCTTCACCATCGACCGGCTGACGGCGGACTACCTGCCGAAATCGCCGAAATTCGCGGCCTTCAATTATGCGGGCAGCGCGGTTTGAGTCGCGATTGAATTCCCAGACGACGCGCGGAGGAAGTCCGGGCGCAGATCCGGGACCTTTCAGAACCCGGGCCGCACGGTCCCGGCTCGGCGCGCTGAGCGCTTGACCGGGAACTCAGTTTTTTCTTTCCCTCAAGCACACGCCCGGCGCCGCGGCGCGGCCGGGTCGATCTCCAGGCGCCTGGCGTCGATCGCCTCGCCGCATTCCACGCACCAGCCGTACTCGCCCTCCTGCAGCCTCGCCAGAGCCGCATCGATACGACGCAGCTCACCGGCCCGCCGGGCGTCGGCGGCTTTGGCCATGGCCTGGACCTGCAGGCTGTCCTGGCGGGACAGCCGCCCGACCGATTGCTGGTCCAGACTGACCGGCTTGCGATCTTCAGCCGCCGTCCGGGACAGGGCCAGGATTTCGTCACGCAGCGCTTCAAGCCGGGCGCGGGCGGTGTTTTCAGCTTCACTCATGGGCTAAGAGCTATCAGACTGAGATGAGTTCGAGAAAGAGCGACCGCCGTGCAAGAGCATTTCAAACGCTTCGCCGCCTATAACGCCTGGGCCAATGCGCGGCTTTACGACGCCGCCACCGCCCTGACCGATTTCGAGCGCAAGCGCGACATCAAGGGGTATTTCGCCAGCCTGCATGGAACGCTGAACCATCTGATGGTCGCCGATCGCATCTGGCTGAAGCGCCTGACCGGAACCGGCGAGGCGCCGGCGGCCCTGGGTACGATCCTCTATGACGTTTTCACCGAGCTGCGCGATGCGCGCGAGGCCGAGGACGAACGCCTGTCAGCCTATGTCTCCTCGCTGAACAGCGACGCCTTTGACCAGACGCTCGCCTATACCGATACGCGCGGGGAGGACAAGGCTCTGCCGGTCAAGGTCATCCTGACCCACATGTTCAATCACCAGACCCACCATCGCGGCCAGGCGACCCAGATGCTGCGCCAGCTCGGCGTCGCCGAGCCGCCGGCTCTGGACCTTCTGTATTTCGCCCTTCCGACCAGCTAGGCGACGGTCAGCGGCAGCTCGCGTCGGCGAGCGCATTGAGCCAGGCCCGGACCCGCTTGGCGTTTACGCCAAGGTCGGAGTAGCCGACGGTCGAACGCGAATAAACGCATAGCGATGAGGAGCTTGTCCCGGTGGCGACGGCCATCACGGTGACATAGTCGCGAAAGCGGAAAAGGGCGCTGCGCTGAACCAGCTCGATCTGTTCACCGCCCTGCCTGACGAGCGAGGTGCGAGGGGTGGCGAGAGCCACCGTCCTGAAGCGATCAAGAACGGCCTCCGGACCGCCGGGAAAGACCGGGCTTTCCAGATCCGCCGACGCCGTCGATTGAAATCCGGCTGGAAGCACGAGGAAGGTGTTCGGGCTGGACGGCCTTTCAAGGTTGGCGAAGTCGAGGGGAAAGGGGCGATCCGTCATGGGCTTGGACTCCTGTCGGTGGGGCGCTGAATCTTTCCAATACATAACTGGATCGGTCCGGCCTGACAGCCTAAACAGGGCAGGCAATCTAGCGGGGAGCGGGCATGACCGACTACGCCCTTGAAGTGGAAGGCCTGACCAAACGGTTCGGCGGCAAGCCGGCTGTCCAGGACGTGTCGTTCAAGGCCGCGTGCGGGGAGATCACCGGCTTTCTCGGCCCCAATGGCGCGGGCAAGACCACGACGCTGCGCATGAGCCTGGGCGTCATTTCGCCCGATCAGGGCACGGCGCGGCTGTTCGGTCAGGCGCCGGACGCGGCCGGCATGGACCGGGTCGGCTTCCTGCCGGAGGAGCGCGGCGTCTACCGCAAGATGACGGCGGAGTCCGTGATCGTCTTCTTCGCGCGCCTGAAGGGCGTTCCGGCCGGTGAAGCCCGGCGCCGCGCCGCTGTGATGCTGGAACGCTTCGGCCTGGCTGATGCAGCGAAAAAGAAGATCAAGGAGCTTTCCAAGGGCATGGCCCAGAAGGTCCAGATCATCTCCGCGATCGTGCACGAACCTGATTTCGTCATCCTCGACGAGCCGTTCTCAGGGCTGGACCCGGTCAACCAGTCCCTGCTGGAGCAGGTGATCCGCGAGCAGGCCGAGGCCGGGCGGACCGTTCTGTTCTCCACCCATGTCATGGAGCACGCCGAGCGGCTGTGTAACCGCATCATCCTGATGGCGCGCGGGCGCAAGGTGTTCGATGGGACGGTGGATGAGGCCCTCGCCCAGGTGCCCCGACAGGTCACGCTTGGCGCGCCGGAAGGCGAGCCCATGGAGAGCGTCCTGTCCGGTTTCGGCGATCTGGAGCGCACAGGCGTGGAAGCCGACGGGGCCGTTGTCTGGCGCCTGACCCTGAAACCTGGCGCCGACGCCCAGCAGGTGCTGCGCGCCTGTGTGGAGGCCGGGCTGAAGCTGACCCGGTTCGAGCCCCGCCGCCCCCATCTGCACGACGCCTTCGTCGCCCTGGTCGGCGAAGAAGGCGCACGCGATCTTGACGCCCCCGAACTGAGCGAGGCCTGAGCCATGCGCGCGATCTTCCTCATCGCCCGGCGGGAATACCTTTCGTATGTAGCGACCGTCGGCTTCTGGCTGTCGCTGCTGGCCGTGCCGGTCTTCGCCATCATCGGGGGCGCCATTCCGGCGCTCATCGAAGGCTCCCAGCCCACACGCTACTACGCCGTGATCGACCAGACCGGACAGAACCTGGACGAAGTGATCCGGATCAATCAGCGCGCCGAGCGCCGTGAGCAGGCCCGGCGCATGCTGGAGGTCCTTGTCGAGGGGCGCGGCGAAGCCGTGACCGAGCGGGCGCTGGCGGCTTTTGACACCGACCCCGACGGCTTGGGCGGACTGGACGCCGCGCTTGAGGAAGCCGATATGGCCGGGGCCCGGGGCCTTGTCGCGCCTGAGCGCGCAGACGCGGTGATGGTCGATGCGCCCGGCTCCACCGTGGAGACGCTGCGGCCCTACCTGACCGGCGATCAGACCATATCCACGCCCGAAGGCGAGAGGCCGCTGTTCGCCGTCTTCGTCATCGATGAGGCGCGCGATGTGCCCCTGTCCGTCACCTATCTGTCCGCGAACATCACCGCGCGCGAGCTGCGCAATGACGTGGTCTCCACGCTTCGCAGTCACCTGCGCGAGCAGGCCTTCATAGAGCGTGGACTGAGCCCCGACGAGATCGATGAAGTCCTGTCCCTGTCGCCCAGCGTGACCACCATCGACGCCCGGCCCAACGCGGCTGAGAACGCCGAGGTCACGCGGGCCGACCGGGCGCCCTTCGTGGTGGCGATCGTGCTGGCCTTCATTCTTTGGGTCGCGGTTTTCTCTGTGGCCAACATGCTGCTGACGAGCCTGGTGGAGGAGAAAGGCGGCAAGATCATCGAGCTGCTGCTGTCCACCGCGCGCTTCTATGACATCCTGATCGGCAAGCTGGCCGGCGTCGCCGGCGTGTCGGCGACCCTTTTCCTGATCTGGGGCGGGGTCGGCACGCTCCTGTCCGTGGTCGGCGGCGCAGCTCTGCAGAGCTTTGATCCGCGCATCGCAGAACTTCTGGGATCGGTCTTCGATCCGGTGCTTCTGGCCGCCGCCCTGTTCTTCTTTGCAGCCGGCTATCTCATGTACGGGTCTATCTTCCTGGCCATGGGCTCGCTTTGCGACACGCTGCAGGACGCCCAGACCCTCATGGGACCGGTGATCTGGACCCTGATGCTGCCTCTGCTCTTCCTGTTCTTCTCGCTAGAGGCCAGCGATTCGATGCTCGTGCGCGCGGCCAGCTGGGTTCCGCTCTGGACGCCCTTCGTCATGATGGCCCGCCTGCCCGCCGACCCGCCGCTGTGGGAGGTTCTCGGCGCGAGCGCGCTGATGCTGGTGACCATGCTCCTGGTGCTGTGGGGCGCGGCCGCTGTGTTCCGCCAGGGCGCCCTGCGCCAGGCCGATGCCGACACCGTGCGGCGCTGGTTCAAGCTGGGCGGGAAGAAGAAGAGCGCCTGAGCCGCCTCCCATCTCCGCAAACACAAGCGCCGCGCTGAGTCTCCTCAGCGCGGCGCAATGTCAGTCGTTCTGTAAAGCGTCGCGGCGCTTTGTCAGCGCCCTAGCGGCGTCCGCCGCCGCGCTTGGGCAGCAGGCCTTCACGCTGTGCGCGCTTGCGAGCCAGCTTGCGCGCCCGGCGCACGGCTTCCGCCTTCTGGCGGGCGCGCTTCTCGGACGGCTTTTCGTAATGGTTGCGACGCTTCATCTCGCGGAAGGTTCCCTCCCGCTGCATCTTCTTTTTCAACGCCTTGAGCGCTTGCTCGACGTTGTTATCGCGAACGACGATCTGAACGATGGTCTACTCTCCCAAGTCTCTTCAAGTCAGGCTGTGAGCCTAGCACTATAACACAATGCGCGGCCCCGACCCATGGAGATCAGATCGAGTTCGCGCCGGATCGCTTCCAACAGAGGCGCGGGAGTTACCAGAGGCTAAGCTCCCTGTCCAGCGCCCAAACGCGGCGAAACGCCCCGTGACGCAAGGCGATCGGCGTCCTACATACATATCCATGACCGAAGAAACTCAGACCCGCAGCGATCCCCCGCCGACCCGCGCTGACCGCGCGCGGGCGGCCATGCTCGCGGAAGCCCTGCCCGAAGCCGCCTTTGAGGGGTGGAACGAAGCCACCTTGCGCCGGGCGGCTGAAGCCGCCGGCTACAGCGAGGGCGAAGTGCAGCTCTATTGCCCGGGCGGCGTGCTGGACCTTTTGGAGACCTGGTCGCGAAACGCAGACGAGGCCGCCCGCGAGGCCATCGCCGCCAACGGCGCCAACCGGATCCGCGACAAGGTCACCCAGGCCGTGCTGATCCGGCTGGAGCAGTATGCCGGCGAGGAAGAAGCCGCCGGGCGCGCCCGCGCCCGCCTTCTGCTGCCCGATGCAGTGGATCGCGGCGCGCGGCTTCTTTGGTCGACCTCGGACATGATCTGGCGCGCCATCGGGGATCGCTCGACCGACGCGAACTTCTATTCCAAGCGCGCGATCCTGTCCGGCGTCTACGCCTCCACGCTCGCAATCTGGCTGGACGAACGCGACCCGGACAAGCCGAAGACCCGGGAATTTCTCGACCGCCGCATCGACAATGTCATGCAGTTCGAGAAGGTGAAGGGCCAGTGGCGCAAGGCCAGCGCCAACTTCCCCGATCTGGCGGGTCTGGCGAGCACGCTGCGCTACGGATTCGACCGGCGCTAGCACCTGCATCCAGACGCACGTTCAGACGCATCATTCTGGTCGACGCGGGCGCGCTAGCGCCCCCGTCAGCCCGTCCCCGCGGGCGCGGGTCTCGTCGGAAACGCTCCCCAAGCCTTCAGGCGAGGCCCGCCGCCCGACGGGCGGCGGACAGCACCGCCTCAGCCCCGTCCGAAGCGTTGATGCGGATCCAGCCGATCTCGCCGGCGTCATAATCGGCCTGCTTGTCCACGACCTCCAGATCGGCATCGCTCGGATCATTACGCCGGGACGCCACCCGGGCGCGGATAACTTGCGCCCCGGCATCCAGCCAGAGCCCCAGAAACGAGGCGTCGGCATCGGCGGAGACCTGCTCCAGCGCCGCACGCTCTTCCGGCCGGCTGTGGACCGCATCCATGACGACCGGAAGTCCGGCGCAGAGCGCCCATGCCGCCTTCTCTCGCTGGCGGTCGTACACCCGGCGCGAGGCGTCTCTGGTGTAGGCGGACCTGGGCAGCTGGCTTCGCCAGCTCACGCCTTCAAGCACCTTGCGTTCGAGATCGGCCCGGATCACCAACGCGCCAGGCGGCGGGCCGAGCGCGGGCGCGAGCGCTTCAGCCAGCGTGGATTTGCCCGTTCCCGACAGCCCGCCGACCCCGACCAGACGGGTAAAGACCGGCTGGGCGCAGCGCTCGGCCAGTGAAAGATAGGCCTGCGCCTCCTCGCCATCGCCGTGCCCACCGCGCTCCAGGCAGACCATGGCCTTGATCAGGGCGCGCACGCCGCAGAAGGCCGGCAGCAGCGCCAGGCCCTCGACCGCCAGCTGGCTGTCGAGGCGGGCTGCATATTGGGAGATCAGTGCTGCGGCGCTGCGCTCAAGGCCGCGATGGACAAGGTCCATGATCAGGAAGGCGAGATCATACAGCGTGTCGATCGTGGCCAGCGCCTCGTCAAACTCCAGCGCGTCGAACAGGACCGGCCGGCCGTCGAGCAGAACGATATTCTTCAGATGCAGATCACCATGGCAGCGCCGCAGGAAGCCGGACCTCGCGCGCGCGTCCAGAAGTGCGCCATGCTCCGTCAGCCGCAGATTCAAAGCTTTCGACACGACGTCGATCCGGCGGACCGGCGCGCCCTGCTCCCGGCGGCACCGCTCAGCCGCCTTGAACAGCACGGTGCGTATGCGGTCAGCGCCGGAGCCTGTGCTGACTTCAGCGCGCTCATGGCTGTCGAACACGGCGTCAGCAAGGTCGCGCGCAAGGGCGCCGTCGACCTCGCCCTTCAGCGCCAGCCGGTCCAGCAGGAGATCCTGGTCAAATCGGGTCATCTCCAGCACCGGCTCGACCGGCTCACCTCCCCCGGCCAGGGCGAGCGCGCCGTCATCCTCGCGCGTAATCCAGATCAGCCGGCGATAGAGCTGCGGCGCGGCGGGACGGTTCAAGGCCAGCTCAGCTACAAGGGCGGTCCGACGCGCCTCCACCGTCGAAAAATCAAGAAATCCCAGATCGACCGGCTTCTTGATCTTGTAGGCCCGATCCCCGGCCAGGAAGACACGCGCGGCGTGAGTTTCGACGCGCTCGACGCCATCAACTCCGCCGGAATAGGTCTCCGGGTCGCCCATAAGCTCGAGCACTGCGGGATCGAGGTCGGCGCCGCTCATGCCGTGCGGCGGGCGCGGATGAAGGCGAGTCGTCCGTCGCGCCAGCCCGGCGTTCCGGCCAGGAAACGCAGGGCTGCTTCGGGATCAGCTTCCTCCAGGACTGCAGCCAGCCAGGCCGACGCCGCCTCCGGTCCCTGCCCGAGGCGCGACAGGGCAAGCGCGGCGGCCGCGCGCGCCTGGGCCGGAGGACCGGGCGGCGCGCTGATCCGGCCTGTCTCAGCAAAGCGGGCGGCCGCCCCGTCGGCCCAGCGCGCCAGCCGCACAGCCGCCGTGCCCACGGAAAACCGCAAGCCGCCGATGCCGGCGCGTGCTTCAATCGCAGGGGAGGACGAGCCGGGGGAGGCAGGCTCCGTCAGCGGCATGACCAGCCTTCGCAGCTCCACGGTCTGCGGATCGGCGCCCAGGCTTGCGGCCAGAGCCGCCGCACGCATTTCAACGCCGGTCCCCTTCTCGCCGGGCGGTGCGAAGCGGACCGCTTCGATCAGCGCCTCGCCGCCGGGCAGCACCATGACCTGATCGAGGCCCACGCCCGCGCGGTCGGCGAAGGGCCGGGTCAGGGAGAAGCCCGGCGCGGCGTCGACATTCTCGAGCACACCCGCATAGGCGATCTGGGTCCAGCTTCCCGAAACCACCGCGCCCGCCGGGCCGGGCCGGGTGTCGATCACTGCACGGGCGCGCAGGCGGCCAAGGCTGGTCTCAACCGTCACTGCGCCGGGCTTGCCGCCGATCTCCCCGATCGTCACGCCCTCCTCGACTTGAGCGAGCGGCGAATCCGCAAGCCTCTCAAGGGCGCGCTGCTGAACCAGCCCGGCCCTGACATGGTGAATTCGGGCCCTCAAAAGCGGGTGGCGCCGGCCCGCCAGATCAACCGTGTCAAAGCGCGCATCAGCCATATCCGTCAGACCATGGCCAGGCTCGGCCGCGATCAACCATCGCCGGGGATTGGGCGTGATGGCGCGCGGTTCCAGCACGATCAGACGCAGGCGCCGGGCCGGGTGGGCCAGAGCCGAGGCGATCGCAAGCCCGGCCGCGCCTGCGCCGATGACGACGGCGTCCGCCTCGAACGTGTGAGGCGCGATCAGATCAGGAGCAGGCGGCGAGACAGGCATGGCCTTGATCCAAGGCCAGGCGCCCGCGCGCCGTCAAGGCGGCATCTCCCTACAGCGAGTGCGGCGATCCGGCGCGCTGACCTGCGTCCGCGTCTGCGTCTAATCTGCAAAACCCTGCACCATGCTAGGGAAAGCTGGGAGAACGCCGATCGCGGCCGACCATCCATGGACAAACCCTTGACCAAGCGCGCCCTGCGCAAGGCCGCCACCCACGCCGCTGTGGTGGAAGCCGCCCGCCGGGTCTTTAAGGCCCGAGGCTATGAGGGCGCGACCATCGCAGAGATCGCCAGGGCCGCCGATGTGTCCGCCGGTACGGTGCTGAATGCGGCCCCGACAAAGATCGCCTTGCTCAACGCGGTGATGGTGGGGGATTTCGAGGCGCTCGGAGCTGATTGCGAAACGCTGGCGGTCTCGCTCACCTCCACCTATCGCGACAAGCTCGCCGCCCTTCTGGAGCTTCATCTGCATCGCCATTGCGCCGAGCTGGATCTGATCGGCGCCTTGCTGGGGCATACCTGGCTTGATGGCGGAGCCGAGTTCGAAGCGTTCTACGACAATCTGGACCGCGCCTGGGCGCCGATCATCGCGCTGACCCGCCAGGAACAGGCCGCGGGTTCGCTGCAGGACGGCGTCGAGGCTGACCGGCTCGTGGATCTGCTGCAGGATCTCTATATCGGTGTCGTGCGGCGGTGTGCGGCGACAGGCAGGAAAGACATGCTCGAGGCCAGCGCCCGAATGCGCGCCGGGCTCGACCTGTTGCTGGACGGCGCGTTGGCCTAGGGCGTTTCGCCGGGCCGGTAGATCGCCACGGCCTCCGCACGCACCTCGGCCGCCTGCATGGGCACGCGCCGCAATTGCTGCGCCGCAAAGGCTTCCATCTGATCGGTATAGTGGGGCGAGGCCGGATCGTTGCTGGCGCCGAACTGGTGCACGGCGAAGACATCCGGAAACTCAGCGCCCGGCGCCCACTCGGCCAGCATGTGCAGCCCGTCGCCGGAGACCATGGAGAGGGTCCCGGTCTCCTCATCAATGATGGAGTTCACAGCCCGCAGCGTATCCGGGCCACCGGCCAGAGCGACGCGTTCCCCACCGCGGTGCAGGAAATTCACTTCGGCCCAGGCCGGGTCGATCCGGCCGTGATGGGTGCGCAGCAACTCGGCGGTATCGGTCAGAGCGTTGCGAAGCTGAGCCTCGGTCAAGGCCTCAACGGACTCGGCGGCGTCGAACAAGCGCAGGGCCGTCATAACCGACAGGGCCGCCTCCCGGTTCTCCAGATCCGTCGCCCGATCCCAGGCGGCGACGACTGCGGCGGCCTGCGCGCCTGCCCCGTCCCAGTCCATGGCAACGATCCGGGCCTGCAGGTGGCCCGCGAAGCTGTCCGGGTCGTAGACGCCGTCATATTTCACGCCCAGCAGATCGTCCCGGCTGACCTGATCAAAGGCGGCCATGAGCGCGGTGGCGCGCAGACCGCGATTGGTCATCCCGGTCTCGATCCCGAACCGGTCGGGATAGGCTGCCGGGTCGGGATCCTCGCCTGTCAGCGTGACCTGGAACGGGGAATGGTTGGCGTCCAGCACGTAGCCGGCCCGCGGCTCGATCATGTGCGGCAGGGCGTCGAACGGCTCGAACCGGGTCCAGATGAGGTCGGAGCGATCACCGGGCAGAACCCCGGACCAGTCCACATCGGCATTGGCCGGCCGCGCCGGCATGCGGGCGACATAATAGCGCGCGATCCGGCCCTCGCGGGTGGCGACGATCCGGTTGGTGTTCCCCATGGCGCCCAAGCGCAATGCGGCTTCAAAGTCTTCGAGCGTCTCGGCGCGCATCATGCGATAGGCCTGCTCGATGAAGCGAATATCGCCCATCGTGGCGTAGCGGATGGCGTAGGCGCCATTTTCGGTGCGCAAGACCGGACCATGCTCCGACCAGTCCGCCGGACGCGTGACCCGCCAGGCGAACGGGCCCCAGATCCGCACCGTCATGGAGGCGGTCCGGCCGTCAAAGGCGCGCGTTTCGCCATCGAGCCGATAGCCGTCGCCCTCAAGCGTCAGCGCATAGACATCGATCAGGTCCGGCCGGTTGACGGTGGCGGCCTGCGCGAGCCCCGGATTGACGCCCAGATGCACCGCCGGAGCGCCGGGGAACATGCCGCCGGCGATGTTCAGGCCGTCGCGGGAGATGAGGTGACCTTCATACCAGGCCAGCGCGCCATCAACGGGCTGGTGGGAATTCACGATGGCGCGGGTCCAGCCGTCAGTGGATTTGTCCGGGGCCACGGCGAAGGCGTTCGAACCCAGCTCCGTCGCCGGGCCGTCCTGCAGCATGACCTGCAACTCCTGACCCCTTGACGGATCACGCTCGGCGTCCGGCGCGGCGAGCCCGGCCAGCGTCTCGCCCAGACCATAGAAGAGCGGGGAAAAGAAGCCCGAAAGCGTCGCCACGTCCCGGCCCGTGACGGGGAACAGATCAGGCGAAGCCTCGTCTTCATGCTGCGCAGCATAATAATTCAGGCCCGCAGCATACCCTTCGAGTACAGCACGGACTTCCGATGATAATTCAGTCTCATAGTCTGCTTCGACCTGCTCACGGATGCGCAGCAACTGCACCAGATAGGCGGTGCGGGCCTCGCTCTCGTTTGCTGCAAGCATCTCAGGTCCAAGACTGGCGCGAAGGGATTCTTGAATGGTGGCGAAGTCATCCTCGGCGTGGGCCCAGGCGATGGCGAAGGCGGCGTCCGCGTCGGTCTCTCCGATCACGCGCGGCACGCCCAGCGCGTCGCGCGTGATCTCCGCGTCATAGGCGGCGGCTGCGGCGATGGCGGCCCCAGGATCAAAGTCGCGCACATGGAACGGCGTCAGGCGCAGCCCCGCCAGAAACAGCGCGGCGCTGACCCCCGCCAGCAGAACAAGGCCCGCGCCGAGCCAATGGATGCGTTTCATGATGATCCCTTCACGGCTGCCGCCGTTTCGTTACTCCGCCGCGATGGCCGGGCGTGCGCGCTCCGGCGACCAGCTTCTATGGCGCAGAGCCCGGCCGAGCGTTCGCTGACCGGCCACAGGCGTGAAGCGAAGCCCGTCCCAGACCTGTTCGCCGCCCACGAAGACGCCAGAGACCACGCCGTCGGAGCGGTTGACCATCTGCTCATGCTCGTAATCGTCCCGCCAGATGAAGCGCGAGTTCGCTTCGCTGTCATAGGCGGCGAGCGCCTCGGGATCGATCAGGGTGATGTCGGCGCGGTCGCCCACGCCGATGCGCCCGGCATCCACCCCGATGAACTCGGCCGGCTCAGCGGTCAGGCGGCGCACCTGGGAGGCGACCCGCTCCATCCCCTCCTCCTGGGCGATCTGCAGGCAGCGCAGATTGCCGTCATAGAAGGCCATGTTGGTGATGTGAGCGCCGGAATCGTTGAAGCCGGGCAACATGTTCGGATTGTTGAGGAGATCGCGGACGACGTCGGGGTCGCGATTGGCGGAGATCGTCCACCAGCGAAGGCCCAGATCATACTCGCGGAACAGGTGGAGCATGAACCCAGGCTCCTCCAGCGCCGCATCGGGCATGGCCGCGAAAGCCTCGCGCTCATCCTCGCTGCGGGCCTGGGACGGGTCCGAACGCCAGGCCTGGAAGCGGCCCAGCACCTGGGCGAAGGTCTCCCCGGTCCAGATGTCCGGCCCGCCGGAGTGAAAGACCATCTCGTCGAAGTCCCGGTCGAAGGCCAGCGTCTCAGCCTTCATCAGGCGCTTCAGGCGCGCCAGCCCGAAGCCGGTCTTGCCGGTCATCCACATCCTGGCGAAGCGGGCCTGGTAGGCGGGATCGTTCAGCAGCTTCAGGCGGCCCTCGCGGTCCTCAAGATCGAGCTCGTTGATCTCGCGCAGGGCCGGCAGCTCCTCGGCCAGCGGATTGATGGGACCATCCCAGTAGACCTTGAAGGGCGCGGCCAGGGCCTGCAGCCGGAAGCGGCCATCCACCAGTTTTGAGTTGAAGACCTTCGACAGGATCAGCGCCAGGCGCTTGATGGATGTGTTGGCCGCCACATCCAGCGCCGCGACCGCCGTCACCTTCAGCGGCTTGCCGTAGAGCCGGCCGGACGTGAGCAGGAAGTTGCGGATCACCGCCAGCGGCGAATCCTTGGGCGGCGTCGCCTGCCAGATCCGGTCGTGTTTGCGCAGGATGGCGGTCAGGCGTTTGAGCTCGCGATACTGGCCGAACTGGGAGGGGATTTTCACCTTCCGGTTCGGGTCTTCCGACAGGAAATGGAAGGGCAGCGCGTCGGTGGAGAAGCCTGGATACCCCTCCTCCATGGCCTGCTCCAGAAGGGCCTCCATGCGCTTGAGGTCCTCTTCCTTCGCCGCGCGGCTGACCGAGCCGTTCAGCCCCATCACCTCGGCGCGCAGCATGGAATGGGGAATCATCGGGATGACATTGCAGCCCAGCGGCAATTCATCGAGATGCTGGTAATACCCTGCAGAGCTGGACCAGCTGGCCTTGTCGGCGAGCTTCTTCAGGACCGGCTTGGGCATGTTCTCCACGCGCGCGAAGCAGTCCACCAGCGGGTCTTCGCCATTGCGCCGCTGGGCGCCGTAAGCCAGACCCAGCGAGCAATTGGACATGAGGACGGTCGTCGTGCCGTGGCGCACCGCTTCCTTCAGCGCGGGATCGAACTCCACCTCCAGATCGAGATGGGTGTGGATGTCCAGCATGCCGGGGATCACCCAGCGGCCGTCCGCATCTATGACCTTTGTCGCTGATGAGGCGTCGAGATTTTCGCCGCGGGCCGCGACCCGCCCGCCGGCGATGGCGACGTCCTCAGGCTTCGGCGCCGTCCCGGTCCCGTCGATGACGAGCCCGCCCCTGATGAGATAGTCCCAGGCCTGCGCCATGGTCTGTCCCCTCCCCTGATCCAGACCGGCGGATGTCCACCGGCAGGCCCGATCTGTCGTCAGGCTGTCGCAATAGCGGACTGGAAATCGAGGAAGGCGTCAAGCACCAGGTCGGGCGCTTCAAGCTGGGGATAGTGGCCGACAAAGTCGATGACGACCGTATCCGGGTTTGGAACCAGGGCCTTGTAATGCTCGACCATGTGCCGGCCCGACACCGGGTCCAGCGCGCCGTCCACGACCCTTAAGGGGACCGGGCTGTTCACAAGCGCACCCACCCAGCGATCCCGCGTGGCGCGGCGCTCTGCGATATAGCGGATCAGCTTGTGGCCGATGGCCGGCATGCCGCCATGTTCGCTCGCCAGGCGCCAGAAGGCGTCATAGACCTCCTTGGGCGGCTGGGTATGGGGGCCGAACACCTCGCTCAGACCCTTTTCGAACCGCTTCCGCGTCATGGCCCGCGACAGAAAGCCGCCGATGGGGGAGTGCAGGAGGCGCTGGGTCAGCGTCGCGCGATGCTGCTCGGGAAACAGCCCGCCATTGAGGAAGCAGACCGAAGCGATCTCCACGCCCGCCTCGCCTGCCGCGCTTCGGTCAATGAAACGCGCAAGCAGCTCCTGGGCGACCGTGTCGCCGTAGTCATGGGCCAGGATGTGGACCCGGCTCACGTCCAGATACTCCAGATAAGCCTCGTGCAGATCGGCCTGGTCCTGGATCGAGTAGGCGTAATTGCGCGGCTTGGCGGAGAAGCCGAAGCCGATCATGTCGAGGGCGGCCACACGATAGCGCTCGCACAGCGGCCCCCACTGATGGGCCCAGTCCCAGCTGGCCGTCGGGAAGCCGTGGATCAACAGGACGGCGTCGCGGCCCTTGTCGCTCCAGTCTCCGCCCGTGCGATGAAAGATGGGGTGGCCGTGATGGCCGAACATCTGTCCGGCCTTGCGCCAGTCTTCAAGCGGTATCGGCGGACTCAACAGCCCCTCCCTGAACTCGGCCGCGCGCGTGCGCCGTTTCGGCGAGGTTAGGCCGGGCCGGGCGAAGCTTGCAAAGGTCATGGGCCAGACGTTCCAACTTGAATGACCGGTTGAGGGCCACCCGTCCTCAGCTTTCCCGCGCCTCGTTTAAGCGGCGATGAAGAAGCGTGCCTAAGCTCGCCTTAACTCTATCCCGCTGACGCTTCGCTCATTCGACCATGATCACGTCGTCTTCCGGCGCATCCCAGGGCAGGTGGTGGTCCTTCAGGATCGCCATGTTCTCCGCCGAAATGATCCGGGCCGCCGCACTGTAGCCGAGCAGATCGAACGGGCTCTGATCCGGGTTCCGGCATAGGAGCAGGGTCTCCGCCGCAGTGAAGTTCGACATGCCGCGTGCGAGCTCCTCGCCGGCTTCGTCGAAGATATGCAGCACGTCACCCTTGGTGAATTCACCCTGGACCGAGACGATATCCTCGCGCCCGATGGCGGTGCGGCCCGCGCTGAGCCGTTCCGCCGCGTCCGGCCCGACAACGAGGCCGCCGACCTGCACCAGCCGGTCGGTCAGCCAGATGCGCCAGCTGGAATCGGGGTCGCCGATGGCGACGCAGCGCGTGTGCCGGCGTTCGCCGGACAGGATCGCCGTGATGGGCCGGTCCACCAGGCCTTCGCCGATCCGCGTGGTCACGCCGGCGTTCTGGGCCATGTTGGCCGCGCGCATCTTGGTGAGCATGCCGCCGGAGCCCAGCTCGGACACCTGGCTGGTGACCTCCAGATACTCCGACACGTCGCTCACTTCCGGCACGTGCTGAGCGTCGGGATCATCGGGATTGCGGTCATACAGACCGTCAATGCTGGTCAGCATGACGAACTCGTCGGCCTGGATCATCTGGGCGACCTTGGCGGCCAGACGGTCATTGTCGCCGACCTTGATCTCCTGCGTCGTCACGGAATCGTTCTCGTTCACGATCGGCAGAATGCCGTGCTCGAGCAGGCGCGAGATCGTGTTCTTCACGTTCAGGAAGCGGCGACGGTCTTCGAGATCCTCCAGCGTCACCAGGACCTGGGCGATGTCAAAGCCGTATTCCTGGGCGATCTGCTTGTAGGCGTGCATCAGCAGGGGCTGGCCGCACGCGGCCGCCGCCTGCTTGTCCAGCAGGCCTGCAGTCTCGGGCGTCTTGCCGATGGTCGATAGCCCGATGGCGACCGATCCCGACGAGGTCAGCACGACGTCGACGCCGTCCTCGCGCATCCGCGCGATATCCTCCATAACGCCATGCATGAAGGCATAGCGCAGGGTCAGGTGTTCGGCGTTGGCCAGCAGGGAGGATCCAATTTTCACGACGACGCGTTGGCGGTCCTGCAAAACATGCTCCTTGAGTCGGTTGGGGCGAAGTGCGGCGCAAAACTTACTTTGCCGTCGAAGGATTACAAGGGCGTCAGCTCAGGAAAGCGACAGCTCATATACGCATATCTGCCATGCAAAGCTTGCACTTTGGGGCGGAGGAGTTGAAGAAAAGTGTTTCGTGACCTAAATGATGAACCGCCACGCGCCGGCTGGGACCTCCACGCCGGTGCGGCGCATTGTGACCTGGCCTGAGGAGACCGGATTTGACGACGCGCATTGTGATGATCGGCTGCGGAAACATGGGCGGCGCGCTGCTGGCGCGCTGGGCCCGGCTCGACGGCCTGGACTTCACTGTCATCGATCCGGCCGACCCGGAAGTCCCCGCCGGGGTCGCGGTGAAGACCAGCCTGGATGGCCTGGACGAAGGTTCCTTCGACGCGCTCATCGTCGCGGTGAAGCCTCAGCTGATCGACAAGGCGATCCCGCCAGCCGCCGCGCTGATCAAGACCGGCGGCGTGGCGATCTCCATCGCCGCCGGGACCAGCGCCGCGACGGTGTCGAACGCCGCCGCAGACGCGCCAGCGATCCGCCTGATGCCGAACATGCCCGCCCGTATCGGTCAGGGCGTGTCCGGTCTTTACGCTGATCCCGCCTGCAGCGCCGACCACAAGGCGCTCGCCGAACAGCTGGGCGAAGCTGTCGGAACTGCGCTCTGGCTGGCCGACGAGGACCAGGTCGATCGCATTACGGCCGCCGCCGGCTCAGGACCTGGCTATGTGTTCGACTTCGCCCGCGCGTATCAGGAAGCCGCTGAAGCGCTCGGCTTCGACAACGACCAGGCCCGTGCGCTGGTCCTGCAAACCATCGCGGGTTGCATGGCGCTCGCCGAGGAGACCGGCCAGCCGTTCGAGGACTTGCGCGATTCCATCATGAGCAAGGGCGGCACGACCGCCGCCGGCGTCGGCGTCCTCAATGAGGGCGGCGAGATGGATACCCGCCTGCGCGCCGCGCTGGGCGCGGCCTACGCCCGGGCGCTTGAGCTGCGCGGCGACTAGAAACCCGCTATCCTCCACCTCAACACAAGGACGCCCATGACCGCTGAAACCCGCACTGAATTCGACGCCTGCGCCTATGTCGACGCGATCGCCGCCAAGGCCGAACAGGCCGCCCGCGTGCTCGCCTCGGCCGACACTGCGCAGAAGAACGCCGCCCTGACCCGCGCCGCGAAGGCGCTGCGGGACAACGCCGCGCGTCTGGTCGAAGCCAACGGGCTGGATGTGGACGCGGCCAAGGCCGCCGGGCGCACGGACGCTTTCATCGACCGGCTGACGCTGGACGGGGATCGCGTGGAAGCCATGGCGACCGCGCTGGAGCAGATCGCCGGGCTGCCTGATCCGATCGGGCGGATCCTGCACGAAACCGACCGCCCCAACGGGCTGAAGATTCAGCGGGTCGCGACGCCCATCGGCGTCATCGGGATGATCTATGAAAGCCGTCCGAATGTCGGCGCGGACGCCGGCGCGCTGTGCCTGAAGTCAGGCAACGCCGTCATCCTGCGCGGCGGCTCGGAAAGCCTGAACTCGACCCGCATCATCATCGAGTGCATGCGCGAGGGGCTGGCCGAGGCCGGCCTGCCGGAAGCCGCGATCAGCCTGATCGACACGCCGGACCGGGCCGCCGTCGGCGCGCTCCTGTCCTGCACCGAGCACGTCGATCTGGTGATTCCGCGCGGCGGCAAGTCGCTGGTCGCCCGCGTGCGCGACGAGGCCAAGGTGCCCACGCTTCTGCACCTGGACGGCAATTGCCATTTCTACGTCCACGAGGCCGCCGACCTGGACAAGGCCGCCACGGTGCTCACCAACGCCAAGCTGCGCCGGACCGGTGTCTGCGGCGCCACGGAGAGCCTGGTCGTCGACCGTAAGGTCGCCGGCGACTTCCTGCCGAAGGCCCTCGACTCGCTGGGCGCCTGTGAAGTGCGCGGCGAAGCCGATGCGGTGAAGATCGACGGCCGCATCAAGCCGGCGGCGGCCAATGACTTTGACACCGAGTACCTCGACGCCATTCTGTCGGTGAAGGTCGTGGACGGGATCGACGAGGCGCTGGACTTCATCGCCGCCCACTCCTCCAGCCACACCGAATCCATCCTCACCGAGGACGCCGAGGCGGCGGAGCGCTTCCTGACTGAAGTGGATTCCGCCGTCGTCATGCACAACGCCTCCACCCAGTTCTCCGACGGGGGCGAATTCGGCATGGGCGCAGAGATCGGCATCGCCACGGGCAAGATGCATGCGCGCGGGCCGGTGGGCCTGGAGCAGCTGACCAGCTTCAAGTACCGGGTGCGCGGTAGCGGCCAGACACGGCCGTAACCGTCAGCCTGACAGAGCGGCGCGCCGGCGGACGACCTCCGCCGACGCGCTTTTTTACGTTCGAACATAGGGGGTGCAGCCCATGCAGATCGAAGCGCTCGTCTCGCTGGCGGGATATTTCGTGTTGATGCTCGGCATCGGCTTCTACGCGTACAAGAAATCCACTGACGACGTCTCCGGCTACATGCTGGGCGGCCGTCAGCTTCACCCGGCTGTGGGGGCGCTGTCCGCCGGCGCGTCGGACATGTCCGGCTGGATGCTCATGGGCCTTCCCGGCGCGATCTATGTCTCGGGCCTGGGCGCGGCGTGGATCGCCGTGGGCCTCGTGATCGGGGCGTATTTCAACTACCTGCTGGTGGCGCCGCGTCTACGCGTCTTCACCGAGGTGGCCGACGACGCGATCACCATCCCCGACTATTTCGAGAAGCGCTTCAATGACGACACGCGGATCCTGAGGATCCTGTCCTCGGTCGTCATCGTGATCTTCTTCACCCTCTACACCTCCTCCGGCGTCGTGGCCGGCGGCAAGCTGTTCGAAGCCAGCTTCGGGCTCAACTACTACGCCGGTCTGTTCCTGACCGCCGGGGTGGTGATCGTTTACACGCTCATTGGCGGCTTCCTGGCGGTGAGCCTGACTGACTTCGTCCAAGGCGTGATCATGTTCATCGCCCTGATCATGGTGCCCATCGTGGCGTTCATGCAGCTGGGCAGCCTGGGCGATATCGCCGAGGTCACGCGGACCGCCGCAGAGTCGCCCGGCTATCTGTCCATGATCCCGGAGACGGTCACAGCCGTGAGCGTTATCGGCATCATTTCGGCCATGAGCTGGGGTCTGGGCTATTTCGGCCAGCCGCACATCATCGTGCGTTTCATGGCGATCCGGACCCTGAAGGAAGTCGCCACAGCGCGCCTGATCGGCATGACCTGGATGATCATCACGGTGATCGGCGCAGTGCTGACCGGCATTCTGGGCCTGGCCTTCGTGACGGTGAACACCGGCGCCATCGAAGCGGCCGCCATCGAGTTCACCGATCCGGAGACCATCTTCATCCTGATGAGCCAGATCCTGTTCCACCCGCTGGTGGGCGGCTTCCTTCTGGCCGCGATCCTGGCCGCGATCATGTCGACGATCTCCAGCCAGCTACTGGTCTCCTCGAGCTCGCTGACGGAAGACTTCTACAAGACCTTCCTGCGCCGCAGCGCCAGCCAGAAGGAGCTCGTCCTGATCGGGCGTCTTTCGGTGCTGGCGGTGTCGCTGGTGGCGATCTTCCTGGCGTTCGACCGGTCCAGCACGATCCTGGATCTGGTCTCCAACGCCTGGGCGGGCTTCGGCTCGGCCTTCGGCCCGCTGATCCTGTTCAGCCTGTTCCGCAAGGATATGAGCCGCAGCGCGGCGATCGCCGGCATGGTGACCGGCGCAGTCGTGGTCCTGGTCTGGCTGTACGCGCCGATCACCGTGATGTGGGGTGGCGAGGAGACCGGCCTGTCCGGCGTGATCTACGAGATCATCCCCGGCTTCCTGGCCTCCACCGCCGCCATCCTCGTGGTCGACGCCCTGACCAAGGCCCCCAAGGGCAAGGTCAAGGAGCAGTACGAGGCCATGGAGGCCGAGATCGAGGCGCGCAGCTAGTCTTGTCTAAGGATGCCGATCGTTCGAACCGGGACCGTCCAAGCAATGATGCTTGGGCGGTCCCGGTTTCGGGCTTCGGGGGACCCTTGAAGCTGGAAACCTCCAAAGGCGCAAGAGGCGACACACGGCCCGCTGGTCGATACGGTCGGCGGCAGGCGCTGTCGCTCCGTCTCGCTCGACTGCAAAGACGCTGAGGCGATACCCCCCCAAAAGGGCTATCGACTGATTTCCGCGTTTTGCGAAGTAAGGTGAACAGTCCGCGCAGGCACAGCGCGAGCGATAGGCGTTTCATTGCCTCGCCGTGATCGAATGACAAAGTCGATCTCACCACCCACGTCGCACAATTGTACTGCATCGGTCCGCGTCGGGCGCAACGCAACGCTCAGGCGGATAAACCGTCGTCCGTTCGACGTGATCAAGTTAATGTTGGTTGTAAAGTCAGGAAAATCCGATCCGTCGCAACGCAGCTCCGGCCTGAATTCATACAGTCTTCCTACAAGCGGATTGTCGGTGCTCTCTTCGATTGGATATTCGAGAGTGAACTCACGGGTCTGAGGATCGACAGCGGTGAGTGACGGTCGGGCCAAGCGAGGTTTCGTTACGGTGCTGAAGCGCAGCTCCTCAACGGCAAGGTCTAGATATTCGACGCCGCCGGAAACCTGGACCGGTAGCGCAGGCCGAAGACTGAAGCCGACTGTTCTGGTGTTCGGATCAAGTTCGGAGGCCGCTCCAGTCACACCATTCGGCGACAGACTCAGCGCCATGAAACAGCCGTAACCGACATGGTCAATATCGAGGATATTGATGGCGCCACGCTCAAATCCACTAGGATCTGACACACTCCATTCCGAAGTCGATTGGCACATGAAAGACGGTATGCCGTCAGCCCTGACAACGATGGTGCCGGATTGATCGTCGATAAGGCTAAGGTCAGCGCGGGATGCATTCTGGGTCATTGCCACACCATCGACCGCCTCGGTCACAATCTCGAAAACGGGCCGCTCCCGAAACTCCGCTTGCAGGCGCGCCACCGTTGGCAGACTGAACAGCTTTACATCCTGGGACAGCCGCATCTCGGAGCGCGCTAGGCGCGGCGCAACGGAAAACTCGCTCGCATCGCCGCCTGTGACGAACTCAAGTCCCGCATCCAGATCCGCTTCACCACCTCCGAAAGGCGTGCGTGCGTCAGCCTCAATCACGGTGCGTAATCGATTTGAGTTCGCGTTCACCCGCTGGCGTTCCAGATAATATCCGCTGAAAGACTCTACCAGCTGCAGCGCATTGTCTGGCTCACCGCCGTTCAAATGAAAATAGTTCCAGAACTCCAACCCGCTGAATATGCGGGCAGAACGCCGGAGTTCTGGGGCTATACGCTGCCCCTGAACCTCTCCATTCCACATCAGCGCAATAGGCGAGCGGAAGGTGCCTGAGAATATCCGTATTTCGCTACCCAGGCGACGCCCCGTGTCGGCATCGATCACGGCGCGTAAGTGGGCGGCCGGCTCAACGCCGATCCTGGCGTTCGCGCTGATCGCCGCGCTCAAAGTACTCGTACAATTGGCGGCGAACGCAGTTGCGGTCACACCCGGCGTGAGAAGGGCTCGCCCGTCGACTGGCTGATCGGAGTTCTCAAAGGAAATCACCTTGTCGCTTAACGCCAACGGCTCGACCTGAGCGACCACGTGAGTGAACAGCCGCATCAGACTACCTGTCTGAAGGGGCTGGACCAAGCCGCCCTGATCGCGTTCCTGCAACTCAAACTCAGATACGAGGAAATCAGGCACCGCGGTGACTGGCAAGATTTCATCGGCGCCCCAACGTCTCAATCGAACCCTGGGTCGCGAATCTGGGACGCCAATACAGGCTTCGTAGTGGCGGCCGAAATGGCTTTCAAGCCAGTATCCGAGCGATGCCGCGCCTGTCTGCGCCAGCGCGTCGCTCACATTCTCTTCAAAGGGCCGTATAGGTTCAGCGAAGGACGGGACTGTTGAGCCCACCAATAGACCGAATACAGCTGCGGCCGCTCTTAGTCGATTGCTCTGCATACGCCCCCACCAATCCGCGCAAAAAATATACCTCTGACTGCGTTTCACAATGCCTGAACATAATCAAATTCGCCTCCAGCTCAATAACTGATTGAGCCGCCGCGATGACGCCCTGTGACAAAGAACGATCTGCAGCATGCCGCGGAATGTCAAAATGCGGAAAACTGGCGTCCCCGACAGGATTCGAACCTGTGACCCTCAGATTAGGAATCTGATGCTCTATCCTGCTGAGCTACGGGGACCCAATCGAACAAGCGTCTCAATTCATTGATGAATTCAGACGCTCGAAGCGCGATAGATACCGGTTTCTAACAGCTTACGTATCAGCTTGGAAGCACTGTGGAAGCAGCCGCGCTCATTCGATGGTGTCATGGTCTGCGAGCATCGGTCGCAGGGGAGGAAGTCTTAGAAGAATAGCCGCTCAAGGACCCTGATGCCTCGGGTTCGCACCGCATCCCGAATCGATCCGGCCCATATGGCGCTGAAACGCAAACCGCCCCCGGCATGACCGAGGGCGGCTCGTCGTGCATTCAGCAAGTTTGAGCGTGTCAGGCGGAGATGGCTGCGCGCAATCCTGCCTGCTCAGGCGTGAACTCTGTGCCGACGATGTGTCCGAATGCTTCAGCCGACCTGATGGTCCGCTCGTAGGCCGTCGCCTCAGCATCCGAGCCGGTCAGCCTGAACGATGCTGGTGAAAGCGGACCGAACAGAAGCGCGCGCTCAAGGTCCGGGTACTCCGTTAGGTCAGGCTCGACCCCGCCGAGACGTGAAAAGAGCATCGCCATCATATGCATCGGCACGCCTGCGCCACGTACCGGTTGGTATGCCCCGGTCGTGAGTGCATGACGCATCTGATCAGTTTCGGGTTCCCCCTCAGCCCAAGTCGAGGCCAGCCAGCGCGCCTGCAATTCCAAAACCGGGAAGTACGGCCCGGTCAAATTGAACTGGCCGAGGAAAGCCAGTCCCGGCAGGTCCGGGTGGAGAGTTTCGGCGTAGAGATCAATTCCCTGATCGTCCACCTTAAGCGTTGATGCTGTCTCAGGGTCAAGGAAAGGCAGCGACAGTTTGAACCCGGTGCCGAACAGGATCGCGTCGGCGGTCTCCTGAGTCCCGTCAGCAAAGCGAACAACCGGTCCCTCGACCGCATCGATCCACGGCGCAGTACGGATGCGCCCCTCTGCCACAGCAGGCAGGAAGCCCTGGGCCTGAGTGACGCCCGCCTTCATGATGTCCTCGTCCGGTGTCAGCGCGCCCCACTGTTCAGGACTGCCGTTCACGGCCACAATCTTCTGCTTCAGGCCTTCCGCAGCGACTTCAGCGGGTAAGTGCTCGCCCGCCAGTGCGGCGGCGCGTGTAAACATCACATGCTCTGTCGGCACGCCGGATTGCAGCTTGGGCAGAATGTAGCGCTGACGCCGAAAGGCCGTGATGACGCGCGCCCCTGAGTGGGCGAGATCGGTCGCGATCTCCAACGCGCTGATGGAGCATCCGCCAATCACGACTGTTGCGTCTTTATAGGCCGAAGCTCCCTCGTACTGGCTCGTGTGCTTCACGCCGAGCTTGCCCGCGAAAGTGTCAAGGCCGGGGACGCGCGGGATGTCCGGTGCAGTCTGACGACCGGTGGCGACGACCACATGGGCAAAGCGCGCGCTCGTTTGTCCAGTGATCTTGCCCAGCCAGTCTGAAAGATGGGAGGTCCAGCTGTGGTTTGCGTCGCTGCCAGACACCGACCATTCCATCAGCCATGCCCCATTCGCGTCGCGTGACAGGCGTTCGATCCGGGCTCCGAAGCGGATGCGCTGCGAGAGACCGAACGTCTCCGCATACTCAACGAGGTAGGCGTGCATCGCCTCGCGCGTGGGATACGTCGGTGTGCCCTCTGGATGATCAAGGTCCGAGAAGGCGGTCATGACCCGGCTGGTGTTCGTCACCATGCCGGGCCAAGTTGCGCTCGTCGCGCATGCAGCGTTCCACTGCCCGCCGAGATCATAGGACGCTTCGAAGATCACGGGCTCGAAGCCTCGCGCCAGCAGCCAGCGTGCGCAAACAAGGCCAGCGGGTCCGGCTCCGATGATGGCGACCAGTTTCGGGTCGAGGGCGTCATTGAACATGTCGAGTCTCCAAAAAATGGGTGCGCCACACCCCGAGGGATGAAAGCGCGCCTCAGCGATCAGTTCGGCTGATAGATCGAGCGCGCTTCAGTCGCGAGGCGGCCCATTTCGATGGTGATGCCGCTCGCCTCTGCAAGCGCCGCCATGCGGGCCTCAAACGGCTCCGGGTTGTCCATTTCTGTGGCTGCGGTCTCAACGCCATCAAAGAAGGCTTCGAAGTCTCCTTCCCCGCTCACAGTCAGCAGAAGGCGGGCCGGTGCGTCGGAACCATTCCAGAAGGCATGGAGCTGACCGCGCGGCTTGATGACCATCGCGCCTTCACTCACCTGATGCGCTTCGTCCTCGATCTGGACGGAGACCTCGCCCTCAATCACGTAGAGGAACTCGTCTTCATTCGCATGGATGTGCGGCGGCGTGCCAGGCGAGCGAGGCTCAAGCGCAATCTCGTAGACGCTCAGGCCGGAAGCGGTTGCAGCCGCCGGAACGACATGCCGCGTGGGGTGCATCGGGACGATGATCTGACGCCCTTGCGTTGGCTCCACCACTTGAGTCGGATTCGCATATGACACTTCTGAGACAGTTATGACCATGAGTGCAGTGAGTACAGAGGCGGCCTTCAACATGGTGTATTCCCCCTTAACGGAATGATCTGGACCTTCATTTCGTGGCGACTTGCCCAACGACGCCCCTGATCTATGCTCCACCTGCGCCTTCGGAAAATTGTATCTCGTCATAGAGGGTATCGACCGCATGAATTTCCGGACTTTCGATCTGAACCTGCTCAAGGTTCTCGATGCCCTGCTGCGGGAAGGCTCGACTGTCGGCGCGGCAAGGCGGCTCGGTCTGTCACAGTCGGCGGTTTCGGCGGCGCTCAACCGTCTCCGACAATCCATCGGCGATGAGCTGCTCGTGCGCCGAGGTGGGCGGCTCGAACCCACAGATTTCGCGCTCGGTCTGGCTGATCCGCTGCGAAAGACCCTTGGCGAGCTTGAAAGTCTGCTTGAAGCTGATGCGTTCGAACCGGCGACCTCAGACGCCTGCATCCGGATTTCGGGGCCAGACTACTATTCCGACATGATCCTGCCGCGCCTCGCCGAGATCGTTGAGGCCGAGGCCCCGAACATGCGCTTGCAGATGTTCGATCTCGTGCCCGAGGATCATTTCGCGACGCTTGACCGGTATGAGGTCGACATCATTCTGATGCCGGAAGGAGCGCTGCCGGACTGGGCCATGTCACGGCGCATCTTCAACTCAGCCTTCGGACTGCTGGTCAGACGTGGTCATCCCATGTTGGAAGAGGCGGATGGTGAGCCGGCCTTGTCGCTCGACGCTTTCTGCAAGCTCGGGCACATCCTCTATTCTCCGTCGGGGGAACTCCGGTCCTTCACGGATGACGCGCTCGACCGGCTCGGGCTTACCCGCCGCGTGGCGATGACCCTTCCGAAGTTCAGCGCCATCGCACACACGGTCAGCCGGACCGACCTGATCGGAACCATGCCACGCACCCTTGCCGAGGAACTGGCGAAGGGCCTCGACCTGGTCGTATTGAGCCCGCCAGTGGACATCGGCCCGCACCCGATGCTGATGGTGTGGAGCAAGCGATCCCACGAAAACCCCGCCCAAAAGTGGGTGCGCGACCGCATTGCCGAACTGGTCAGACCGCTTGATGCAAAATAGCGGGTGAAACGAAAACCGCCCCCGGCAACACCGAGGGCGGCTCACTTTCGTTCGTGGAACCAGCCTACGCGGCTTTGGGCTCCAATCCTTGTTCGATCCATTCAATCAGGTCCTGTTGCCGGTAGCGGATGCGACCATTGGGCAGCTCGATGTAACACGGCCCACCACCCCGGGACCGCATCCCCTCGAGGGTCCGGTGCGAAAAGCCCACGATCCGGGCCGCTTCCTTGGTGGTCAGGTACACGTGATTGTCGTTCATACGCACTCCTTTCTCCTGCTGCGGTTCCTTTCGCTTGAGTTCGCCGCGTCGGCGGCACGGCTTGAAGAAAGCATACGAGCCGCCTTATGTCTCTTGGGAAAAATCGTCGATATTTGCCATATAAAACAATATCTTAAATTTCGTGTAATGATATGTATCGGTTATGTTCGTGCGGCAGGAGGGTGAAATGAGTCATGTAGCGGGTTTGAGCAGCGGGTTGCCTGCGCATCTACGAGGCCGGGACCTTCATCTGCACGAAATTCATGGTCGCGCGCAGTTCAGGAAGGTCCTTCGCGGCTGGCTTCGCGATGCTCGTGGCTATTACTACGGCGCGCTCGATGTCGCCGAAGGTATTGCTCGACAGGCAGGCAAGCCGCCGCTCGTCACCATCAGCCAAGACCAGCTCGATCACAAAGTGGCCGAGGCTGCTATTGAAGCTTTCTGGATCGCCGAACGCGCAAGGCCTTCACGATTCAGAGACAGGCTGAACAAGGCCAAGACCGCGTGGAAAGCCGATCCGGTCAACAACCCCGGACCGGATGAAGAATTCGGCGTAACGGTAGAAGTCGACAACCCCGCACTCGTGTCCGTCACCGGCACTGGCTCAGATGATGGGGATCGGCTGGCATGGGTCGCCGCGCTAAAGCTGGCGGACGCCTATCGCGCCGCTTTGGAGTTCGAGGCTAAGCGCCAGAAAGACCGTGACTGGAATGAGCGCCACCTTGAGCGGCTTGAGAAGATCAAGGCGGTGAACTCCGGCAAATCGGCGACGCCTGTCCGGCTGCCGAGCGGGCATGTCATCTGGCCGGACGGCATACCAGCAAAGGCTAAGCGCAAGCGCAGCAGAAAGCGCTCCACGAGCCGTACAGTTACCTCCCCTTCCTCTTCTTCGACCGACACGACCGACACACCGCCCCGGCAGTGGCGTGATCTCAGTCTCGAACAGAAGTGCGGGCTGATGGCTCAAAGCATCGAGTCCGAAGGGCGTGGTCTGTCGATCACGATCAAGCTCGATCAGAAGGTTGTGAAAGCAGCTCACTCTGCAAAGAAAGGCCCCGTTTCGCACCTTCGGGAGCGCTTCGCGAGGGTCATTGATCGGTCCCTTGGTCGGGTGCCGGATTTTGTGATCGTGGCCGAACAGGGTCTTGGTCAGGAGCCGCACCTGCATGGGGTGATCGACCTCGAAGACACGCCAGAGAACCGCAAGGCTGTCAGACACGCTGGTGAGGTGCTGTCGGGATTGCCGCTTTACGGACCGGGGCGTGCTCGGATCGTGGATATTCAGCGGTTGGAAAACGGTGGGTTCTGGCCCGGTGACTACACCAAGAAATTCCGTCGCAGCACCCGGAGGCAGATGAAGATCGACCGGGTCATGGCACATACGCAGAATCTTGGACGCCGGGCCAAGGCAAGACACCAACAGACCAAGTGATGCGGATGCATTGAGACCGGACCAGTCTCAATCATGCTGCGGCGTGGGCGAGCTTGCCGCAGCATCTTGACGGCTCTCGATGATCCACTGAGGCTACACCCTGTTTCCGGCCCCTAGCCTTCAGGTTTCATGAGCGACATCAAGCTATTCAGACCTCCACGTCTTCTGTCGATGAGCTTCCCGGTTCCTCGGTTTCCCGCTTGCGCAACTGCGGCCTTGCTTAGAAGGAGATGTCTATCCGGGCCTACCGCTCGACCGACTCCGGGCCAACACCCTCGAACCCAGTGAACATGCCATTCGTGTTTGCGAGGCCCTCGGTCGGGACAGGCTGGATCACATCCCAGTGCTCCACGATCATGCCGTCTTCCATCCGGAACAGGTCGTAAAAGGCGTTGGTGGTGCCGTTCCATTGACCTTCGCTGACGGTCAGAACAAAGTTGCCCTCGCCCAGCACTGCGTGGATTTCAGTGTACTGGAACATGTTGTTCTGAGCCGTCAGGGTCTCTACGGCAGCGATGATCCCCTCAAGCCCGTCCGCGATGTTCGGATTGTGCTGGGCGTAGCTCTCGGCGCTGATGTAGTCGGTGATCCGTGAAGGATCGCGGCCCATCAGCACATCCTGGACCAGACCGACGGCCAGAGCCTTGTTCTCTTCTGTCTTGTCGAGATCAGTGACTTCGGTCGGCCCGTCCGTTTGTGTCCGGCCGCTGACCGTTTCCGAGACCAGAGGCTGAAGCGCATCCCAGTGCTCAGCGACCTTGCCGTTCTCGTCCACGCGGATGATGTCGAAGGCCACCATCTCTGCGGCCCCGAAAGGCTCGGCGTTGCGCCAGATATTGTGCATGAACACGTAATCGCCGTCCTGGAACATGCGGATGTTTTCGGCCGTCGTTCCGGCCTCTTGGAGCACGGGCAACAACTCGATGAACGGCTCCAACCCGGTCGGGATGAAGGGGTTGTGCTGAATGTAATCCGGGCTCGCGACGGCGCGGATGGTGTCAACGTCCCCTTGCGAAACGGCGCCCAGAAAAGTCCCGACGATTTCCTTGTTCGACATAGTGTCCTCGGCAAGCGCGCCAGTCGCGATGGCGACGGCAGTGGTGGCGACAAGAAAGGTGCTTTTCATGGATCAGGTCCTTTCAGGGGAAGAAGCAGGTTGGAAATGCGCCGCGATGTGTGCGTCGAACCGCGCGAAATCGCGGTCCAGCTCGGGGTTCTTCATAACGTCATGGGCGCTGAAGGTCGGCATAGGCGTCATGCCGAAAAATTTCGCGTTCAGATGGACCGGCGCCAGAAGGTCATCGAGGCTGATGCCAGCGAAGAACGGCTCGGCCGGGTCGTCGAACGCTTCCGACGGCGAGTTGAGGGTGCAGGACAGCATGTAGGTTGTGCCCGTGAGCGTCCCTCCCATGCCGTAATTCTTCTTCGGGGCTTCCGCCGTGCGTCCATCCCCATTGCAAAGTCGCCCATCCATGCCGGCCGTGTAGACCTCGTCCATGTATTTCTTGAACGACCACGGCGCGCCCATCCAGTTGACGGGAAACTGCATGATGACCGTATCGGCCCAGCGATGGTTCTCGACCTCGGCATCGACATCAAAGTCTTCGGCTGAAGCCGTCATGCGAACCGTGTGACCCATGTTCGTCAGGTTGCGGGTGGCGCGTTCGACGAATGAGGCGTTCAGCTTGCCGGGGGCGAACCCGTAAGGCTGTGCCCCGTTCAGGATGAAAACATTGCTCAACTTTTCTTGTTCCTTTCAGGGGTAGTGGTTTGCCGCGCCGGGTCCGCGGTTCACGCCTGCGGCGACGACTGTTGTGCCCGTCTGTGCTCTCGGTCACTTCCAAGCTTGTCCAGAGCGTTACCAACCGGTACGAATAAAAGAGGCATTCCGTCAAGATATAAAATACCGCACGGTATCAAAATGAGTGATGAGCAGCCGAAATCGGCGCGTGGGCGTCCCCGGACGATGAACGCCGAAAACGTGCTCGATGTCGCGATGACCGCCTACTGGCACAGCGATCCGGCTGACGTGTCAGTCAACGCGATCTGCCAGTTGGCGGGTGTCTCCAAACCCTCGCTATACCGAGAGTTCGGAAGCGAGGACGGGCTGTCGCGCGCAGTGCTAGACCACTATGCTCAACGGGTTCTCTCTGACGTGTTCGCGATCCTACAGGGCGGAAACGGATTACAGGACACGCTGGACGCACTGATCGACTTCGCGAGTTCAGACCTGCGAATGGAGACGGGCTGTCTCTTCTATAAGATGCGCGCGGGCAAGCATCGGCTGGGGCCGTTGACCCTCGCACGGGTAGACGAAATAGATGCCATGGCGCACGCGGCCTACTCGGCCTTCCTTCGTTCGTTTCGCGATGGCGAGGACTGGGCACCTGGCCTCTCGGTCGAGGCCGCAGCCAAGTATCTCAGCGAGCAGTTCGCCCTAGCCATCACCCAACGCGCCTCGGGCGAAAATCCGTCACGCGTCCGGGAGATGATGACGCTGAGCCTGTCAGTATTGCTACGCACGTGATCGAAGCCCCCGCGCTGGATGGCGTCAAAGAAATGGCCAGATACCGTGCCGCAAAGCCTGCCCGTGAGCACTTGACCAGATGCTCCGGCTCGGGCCGAGATTGAGCAGTGCGACCCGGGTCCAACACCTCAACGGTCAACGGTGACCCGCACCCGGTGCACATCAGCGACTGAAGCTCTTCGATTACTTCTTCGCGCTGGTGGCCGGGAGCGGCCAGCCACTTCCGCGCCTTGCCTCCGCAACGCTCGCAGCTCACCTGAAACATCATCGGGATCGCGTCTTCGGTCATGGCCTCACGCTCCTGACAATTCCTCCGGTATCGATAGACTGGCTCAAGCCAGCGCCGGACAGAGATAGGATCACCTCATGCGTTTCGCAGCCCTTTCGGCTCTGCCGTTCATCCTCCTGCTGTCCGGCTGCCAGACCTTCGTTCAGAACGTCTACGACGAGCAAGCTGAGCAGGAGTGCTATGACCTGCCCGGTATCGAGGCTCAGCGTGCTTGTTTGAACGAGCTTGAGCGTGACCGGCTGGAACGAAACTGATCAACGTCGGAGTAATGACCGGAAACATACCGTCATTCGCGCTCAGAAGCTCACAGGCGCGCGTTTCGGGTCCCGGATAGGCCGACCTACCTGAAATACAGAATCACGCTCTACGCGCCTCGGGGGGCATTTTACGAAGTGCAGCGCGTTCTCATTTCCCACGAGACGCCCACCTCATCATGAATACACTCTCCTTCGTGACGCGATTTCAAGCGTCAAGATCAACAGATGAAGGAGAAGACATGAAGAAGACTGGCCCCGGTCGTCCGCCGACTTCCATCAACACCGGCACGAGCTATGCGCTCGCAGAATGGATGATGGAGAATCTCAACGAGCTGTCAGGCATGACCAACGCCGAGATCGCCGCCGAGCTTGGCTATGAGCGTTCGAACATCGTTGCGATGTGGAAGACCGGTAAAACCCGCGTCGCGCTCCACGCGCTTAAGGGCATCGCCCGGCTTACGAATACGCCGCTCGAATTCCTGTTTCCGCTTTGGGTCGAGCAATACGCCAGGGAGAAGGGCGTGACAGCGCAGCCCTACACGGAGATGCTGTCGCGGATCGTGACGCCTGCGGAGTTCCGGCACATTCAGGCGATCCGGGACGCAGGATTGACCTGCGAGCACCTCACCGATGACCACAAGCACATCATGTCCCTGATGCTGATCGGTCCGGAGGGACGCGCGGAACTGTTCACGTAGACCTCCGCCCGGAGTTGGGTGGCCTCAAACCGGCCACCCGCTCGCTTCGGCTAAAGTGCGCTAATTGTTGGGGCAAAGTTCACCGCTTTTCGGCGGTTTTGCCCTGACACCCTCACCGAACACCTCGCCATTCGCTCCCTGGCGGTCATAGGCGCGCGCCGTTAAATCGTCCGCTGTTCACCATACCGAACCACGCCTCGCGCCCCTATGAGCGTCTGGCGAGGATTGGCGGTGTATATGCCCGCCTTATCGAAATTCGATATGGCGCTTGTGCAGTGCCGGCTCACGAAGCTTTGCCGCCCCGCGTCAAGTTATACCCACCCGCATCATCAATGACGCACGGTCGCCTGCTGCAAAGCCGAATTCCTATGGATGACAATCCATTCCGGCTTTAAGGTGTGCAGACATTTGGGGGGAAATCACGATGAAGCTTGTTTTTCGCGCCGCCGCTGCGGTTGTTGTTACGCCAGCGCTCTCTGTTGGCGCGCTCCTTGCCGCTGACCAATTGACGCCAGCAGAAGGAAACGCTGCCGGGACACCTGTTTATGGAGACCGGCAGGCTTCACCTTCCCGATATGATCTATTCAGCCCCCCTTCGCCGGATGAGGCTGCGGCGGTCAACGCGGCATGTGGGTTCTCCCGCTCGCTGACCGGCGGTGGACACTTGGTCCGCCTCAATGGTGATCCGGTAGATACCGTTCTGATCGACGCCGCCGACGATGGTGGAGCTGGTGAGGACGGCACGCTGAGGCGGTTTTATGCTCGCGCCGATGCTGTTCATGCCTTTGCTTATGAGGGAGAGCTGTACATTCAGGCCGGACATACTGACCGTGACGGCTTTGATGGCCGGGTGTGGCTGCTGAACGATAATGGTGAGGCAAGTTTCAGCGGGCCGCTTCTCTCGCGTGGACGGATCGCTCTTCCATGCGACGATGCATACTCTGCGGCTGAGCTGTTCAACGATGTGATTGCGTCTGGCGACGACCTGGTGGCGGACCCGATACGCGCCGCAGTCCGCGCTTTCGAAATCGGAGATGGCGTGCCGGAGTGGGAACTCCCCCGCGTTGACGCTCTGGTCAGCGCTTGCACGCCAGATGCAGCGCTCGCAGACCTGCCTTCAGACGCGCCGTTCGTCCTGACCGCCGAGTATGATGCTGATGCGCGTTTGGGCGAAGAGATTGTACACGACATGTCCGGCGAGAGCCTTGCGGGCGTGGCTGAACCCATGGTTCAAGTCGTAATCGCAGACCTTACAGATACGCCGGATTACGGCTATATCCGGAACCTGAGCATCCCCTTGAGCTGGTCTTTCTTACCGCAGGGCGACGGCGCCGTTTCCCCCGTCTTCCGGTTCGAGGCCATAGAGACTCGTGAATGGCTGATCGAGGCGAATGGCGCGAGACTTCATGGCATGGGGACGGGCGCGGTTTCCGATGCAAGCATTCCTTGCGCCGACCCCGAAGCAGGGGCGGCAGCACTCCAAGCGCTTCGCGAACGGGAAATCGCTGGCGGCTAAACGGAGCACTTGCTGGAAGCTCTCATTGCGCGAGCAGTGCGTCGTCATTGTTGTCGGCTGTAAGTTCACCGCTTGTCGGCGGTTTCAGCCTGACTCCCACACCCAACCCTACGCCATTCGCTCCCTGACGGTCACAGGCGCGCGCCGTGAGGTCGTCCGCTGGTCAGTATGTCGAACCACGCCTCGCGCCCCTGTGAGCGTCTGGCGAGGATTGGCGGTGTATAAGCTAAATTTATCGAAAATCGATATGACGCTTTCGCGGCGCCGGCGCACGAATACGCAGCCGCTTTGACGCGCTCGAACCCATACGCTGCGCGCACCTCCCGGCTTCCCACCGCCCCGCCGACTCCGCTACATGTGGCGTCGGATACAACACGGGGGAGAAACGCGGCGATGGTGACCGGGGAGATAAAGGGCCAGATCGATCAGATATGGAATGCGTTCTGGTCGGGCGGGGTGTCCAATCCGCTCTCGGTGATCGAGCAGATCACCTACCTGCTCTTCATCAAGCGGCTCGACGAGCTTCACACGATGGAAGAGAGCAAGTCGAACCGGCTCAAGAAGCCGATGGAGCGCCGCTATTTTCCCAAGGGTGAGGACGAGCTGGGCCTTCCATACGAGGACATGCGCTGGTCCCGGTTCAAAGGCTATGACGCCGCGCGAATGTTCGTGATCGTCGACCGGCACGTCTTCCCTTACCTGCGCAACATGAACGGGCACGGCACCGCCTATTCTCAGCACATGAAAGACGCGCGGCTCGGCTTTTCCAGCCCGGCGCTCCTGGCGAAGGTCGTCGACCTCCTCGACAAGGTGAAAATGGACGACCGCGACACCAAGGGCGACGTGTACGAATACATGCTCGCCAAGATCGCGAGCGCCGGACAGAACGGGCAGTTCCGCACCCCGCGCCACATCATCCAGCTCATCGTCGAGATGGTGAAGCCGACGCCCAAGGACGTGATCTGCGATCCGGCGGCGGGCACGGCGGGTTTCCTCGTGGCGGCGGGCGAATACCTGCGCGATCACCACAAGGACCTTTTCAGCGATCCCGATCTGCGCGCGCACTTCAACGAGGGCCTGTTCCACGGGTTCGAGTTCGACAACACCATGCTGCGCATCGGCGCCATGAACATGATCCTGCACGGGGTCGAGAACCCGAACATCACCTATCGCGACAGCCTGTCTGAAGACCATGCCGAAGATAAGGGCGCGTATTCGCTCATCCTCGCCAACCCGCCCTTCGCCGGATCGCTCGACTATGAGGCGACGGCGGCGGACCTTCAGCGCATCGTGAAGACCAAGAAGACCGAGCTGCTGTTCCTCGCGCTCTTCCTGCGTCTGCTCCGTACCGGTGGCCGCGCGGCGGTGATCGTGCCGGACGGGGTGCTGTTCGGCTCATCGAAAGCGCACAAGACGATCCGCGAAACGCTGGTGGAGAAGCACAAGCTCGATGCGGTGGTGAAGCTGCCGTCGGGCGTGTTCCGCCCCTATGCCGGGGTGTCGACCGCCATCCTGTTCTTCACCAAGACCGATGTGGGCGGCACCGATCAGGTCTGGTTCTACGATGTCCAGGCCGACGGGGTTTCGCTGGACGACAAGCGCACGCCGCTCCTGCCCGAAGATAAGCTCGGCCCGTGCCCGGATACGACGCTGACCGAAGACGAGCACGCCAAGAACAATCTGCCCGACGTGCTGCTGCGCTGGTCGCTGCGCAATGCATCCGAATTGGACCGGCCCCGCACCGCGCAAAGCTTCTGCGTATCGAAGGATGAGATCGCGGCGGCGGGCTATGACCTCTCGCTCAACCGCTACAAGGAGGTCGAGCACGAGGCGGTCGAATACGACCCGCCGGAGACCATCATCGCCCAGCTGCGCGAGATCGAGGCCGAGATCGCCGACGGCCTGACCGAGCTTGAGGAGATGCTGCGGTGAGTTGGCCAATGGTGGCGTTGGGGGAGGTGGCGGAGATCGACCGCTCCGGGATCGACCCCGGAAAGATCGAAGACGGAACCGCATATCTCGGCCTCGAACATATTGAGTCAGGCGGCCGGATCATCGGCTCTGAGGCGGTCGGCCCCGGCGACCTCAAAAGCATGAAGTTCGCCTTCACTCCCGACCACGTCCTGTTCGGAAAGCTGCGTCCATACCTCGGCAAGATCGCTCTTCCAGAGGAGCCAGGCATATGCAGCACGGACATCGTGCCTATTAAGCCCGGTCCGAAACTCGACCGTGCTTTCCTCGCGTATTGTCTTCGTCAGCCGCAGATGGTGGCGAAAGCTGCCGAGCGGGCCACTGGGGCCAACCTTCCGCGTCTCAGCCCCAAAGAGCTTGAACGCCTCGAAATCCCCCTCCCGCCCCTCGACGAGCAGAAGCGGATCGCGGCGATCCTCGACAAGGCGGATGCACTGCGGCGGGCGCGGGAAGCCAAGACCGACATCTATGACGATCTGTCTGTATCAGTTTTCTACGACCTGTTCGGCGACCCATTCCTGAATGACCGCAATTGGGATGATAGCGTTCAACTCGGCGCGGTTTCTGAGATCGCCTCTGGCATCACCAAAGGCCGAAAGACAAACGGTGCTGAGTTGGTTGAAACGCCTTACCTTGCGGTCTCCAATGTTCAGGATCGAAGGATCGACCTCTCCGTCGTGAAGACGATCGCCGCAACAGAGACTGAGCGGGCAAGATTCAAGCTTCGACCTGACGATCTGCTCCTCACTGAAGGGGGTGATCCTGACAAGCTCGGACGGGGCGCTCTATGGGACGGCCAGATTTCTGTCTGTATCCATCAGAACCATGTGTTCCGCGTCCGGTTCGACACGGCGAAGGTCGTGCCGGTTTTTGGAATGTGGCTCATTGGGAGCGTGCGAGGCAGGCGGTACTTTTTGAAGTCGGCAAAGCAGACAACCGGCATCGCATCCATCAACAAGACCCAGCTGCGTGAGTTTCCGATGCTGTGTCCGCCCATTGAGCTTCAACAGACATTTGCCGAACGTATCGCGCGGATCGTGCAGGCCAGGAGGCGCGCTGAGGACGCTCTGGTCAAGGCTCAAAGCCTCTTCACCTCCCTTCAACACCGCGCCTTCGCAGGCGAGCTATGAAACCGATCCGCTTGCCAATTGGTAACATATAAGGTACCAATATGACGCGAGAGGCTCAGCCGCGATCCATTACGGTCTATGAGGACGCCGACGGCAATGCGGCGTTCGACACTTGGTTCAACGGACTTGAGGCTCGTGCAGCGGCCCGCGTGACCCGTGCGCTCACCCAGCTTGAACGGGGCGGCGGCGATCTGAAAGCCCTGGGCGAAGGCGTGGCGGAGCTGCGCATCAACTACGGCCCCGGCTACCGGGTCTATTTCGGGCAGGACGGCGAGACGCTGATCATCCTGCTTTGTGGAGGCACAAAGAAGCGTCAGCAGAAGGACATCGAGCACGCCAAGGCGCTTTGGGCCGACTACAAGGCCCGGAAGGCGCAAGCGGCGGCGGACGCGACACCGAAGACGAAGATCAAGAAGAACAAGAAGAGCTGAACGAGGCGATTATGCCCCTGACCCGAGATTTCAAGGCGACCATCAAGGCGCGCGCCGACCGTGATGCAGCGTTCCGCGCTGCCCTCTACGCCGAAGCGCTCGACGCGCTGGTGGAGGGCGACACCGTCACGGCGAAAGCCATGCTGCGCGACTATGTGAACGCCACCATCGGCTTCGAACGCCTCGAAGCGGTGACCGGCACCTCGCGTAAGAGCCTGATGCGCATGCTGAGCGAAAAGGGCAATCCGACGCTGGACAAGCTCGGCCCGGTCCTGAAAGCGATCAACGCCGAAACCAAGCTCAAGCCGGAAGTGCAAGTCGCGTAAGGATTGCGCGAGACGCCAGTATCGGGATAGCTTCGCCGTCAACGGGTTACGGGGACGGATTTGCGGATGACACCGCACGAACGGGTTCAGGATCATTCGCGCGCTGGTGGGTTCGTGGCATGAGCCAGTTCGCCTTCCTCAAAGCCGACTTCCCGGAGGTCTACGCCAACGCCGAGCGCGCTGAGAGGCTGGTGAAGGGTGATCCGCGCGGGGCGTCCTTCTACGCCCGGCTCGCGCTGGAAACGGCTGTGAAGTGGATATACCGGCACGACGGCGCGCTGGGCGATCCGTATCAGGATACGCTCTCGGCGATGGTCCATCATTCCAGCTTCCGGGCGGTGGCGGGCGAAGCGCTGGTCGCCAAGGCGCGGGTGGTCATCAAGCGCGGCAATTTCGCGGCCCATGACAGCCGGGCGATCTCCGAGACCGACGCGATCTCGGCGGTGCGCGAGCTGTTCCATTTCACTTACTGGCTTCAGCGCACCTATGGCCGCAGCGTCCCGGACGACGGGCTTCAATTCGCGGTCGATGCGCTGCCCCAACTGGCGGAGGTCAAAGCCTCGACGCTCGGCCAGCTCACCACGCTGGCGAAGAACTATCGCGAACAGTCCGAGAAGCTGAAAGCCGCCGAAGCGGCGCGTCTGAAGGACGAAGAGGCGCGCGCCAAGCTTGAGGCCGAGCTGGCCGCGCTTCGCGCGCTGGTCGCTGAGCGCAAGGCTGAGAACGCGACGGTGCCAGACCGGCACGACTACAACGAAGCCGCCACGCGCGACGCGTTGATCGACGTGCTGCTGCGCGAAGCCGGATGGGCGCTGGATCGCCCCGAAGACATCGAGTTCGAAGTCGACGGCATGCCGAAACGCGAGCCGACCAGCACCGGCAAGGGCCGCATCGACTACGTGCTGTGGGGCGATGACGGCAAGCCGCTCGGTCTGGTCGAAGCCAAACGCACCAAGCGCGATCCACGCGAGGGCCAGCACCAGGCCAAGCTCTATGCCGACTGTCTGGAAGCCCGCTACGGTCAGCGTCCGGTGATCTTCTATTCGAACGGCTATGACCACTGGATGTGGGACGACGAAGCCCATCCGCCGCGCGAGGTGCAGGGCTTCTACAAGAAGGACGAGCTGGCTCTGCTGATCCAGCGCCGCAGTCGGGCGAAGTCGCCCGCGACGCTCGACATCGACGCGGACATCGCAGGCCGCTCCTACCAGATGCGCGCGATCCGGCGCGTGTGTGAAAGCTTCGAAGTGGAGGGCCGTCGCCGGGCCTTGCTCGTCATGGCGACCGGCACCGGCAAGACGCGCACAACGATTGCGCTGGTGGATTTGCTGATGCGCGCCAATTGGGTGCGCCGCGTCCTGTTCATTGCCGACCGCCGCGCGCTGGTGAAGCAGGCCTACAACGCGTTCAAGAAGCACCTGCCGAGCACCACGCTCGCCACGACGAACGCCGGTCACGATCCGGCGGGCGGAAACGATCTCTACAATTCGCGGGTCGTGGTCGCGACCTACCCATCCATGATGAAACGGATCGACGCCATTGAAGAAGGCGAGCGCCCCTATGGCGTCGGGCATTTCGATCTGATCGTCGTCGATGAGGCGCACCGGTCGATCTACAAGAAATTCGGGTCGATCTTCGAGTATTTCGACGGTCATCTGCTCGGCCTGACCGCGACGCCGAAGGACGAGGTCGACCGCGACACCTACAAGACGTTCGAGCTTGAGAACGGCGTGCCGACCGACGCCTATCCGCTCGAAGAAGCGGTCGAGGACGGGCACCTTGTCCCGCCGATCCCGTATTCGGTGCCGCTGAAATTCCAGCGCGAGGGTATCAAGTACGACGACCTCTCCGACGAGGAGAAGGATCAATGGGACGCGCTGGAATGGAATGAAGAGGGCGAGGTCCCCGACGAGGTCGACCCCGACGCGGTCAACAAATGGCTGTTCAACACTGACACCGTCGACAAGGTGCTCGCGCACCTGATGGAGCATGGCGTCCGGGTCAATGAGGGCGACCGGCTCGGCAAGACGATCATTTTCGCGAAATCGAACGAGCACGCCTATTTCATCGCCAAGCGTTTCGATGCGAACTACCCGCACCTCAAGGGCAAGTTCGCGCAGGTCATCACCTATAAGACCGAGCACGCCCAATCGCTGATCGACAACTTCTCGGACCCCGAGAAGGACCCGCACATCGCGATCTCGGTCGACATGCTCGACACCGGCATCGACGTGCCGGAGGTGGTGAACCTCGTCTTCTTCAAGCTGGTCCGGTCCAAGACGAAATTCTGGCAGATGATCGGTCGCGGCACGCGTCTGTGTGAGGACTTGTTCGGCCCAGGCCGCAACAAGGATCACTTCGCGATCTTCGACTTCTGCCAGAATTTCGAGTTCTTCAACCAGAACCCGGACCTGCGCGAGCCGAAGTCCCCCGACACGATCACCAAGCGCCTGTTCGTCAAACGCCTCGACCTGATCGCCAAGCTTTCTCCTGAAACGGCGACGCGGTCCGGCGATGGTGTCGCCGAGGAGGGTGAGCGGTTTCTTTCCGAAGAAGAGGAAGCCCGCCAGATGCTGAAGACGCAGCTCGCTGACCTCCTGCATTACGAGGTCGCGGCGATGAGCCTCGACAACTTCATCGTCCGCGCCAAGCGCAAGACCGTCGAACCGTTTCAGGATCGCGAGCGCTGGTCTGATCTCTCGCAGGAAGACCGTCATCAGCTCGCGGAACATGTCGCCGGACTGCCCTCTGCGCAGAAGCCGGAGCACATCACGGCCAAGCAATTCGACAGCCTGATCCTCAGCGCTCAACTCGCACTGCTCTCCGGCGAGGCCTCCTTCGCCAAGCTGGCCGACCGCATCCGCCTCATCGCGGGCGAGCTGGCCGAGCGCTCAAACATCCCGACCGTCGCGGCGCGCATCGACCTGATCGAAGAAATCCAGACCGACACCTTTTGGGAGGGCGTGAACGTCGTCTTGCTTGAAGACGTGCGTTTGAAGCTCCGCGCGTTGGTCCAGCTCATTGAGCCGAAGTCGCGCAAGCCGGTCTATACAGATTTCGAGGATGAGATCGGTCCGGCTACTGAAGCGACGTTGACGAACAGCGCGGTGGGCACCGACCTTGTCCGTTTCCGGGCGAAGACGCGCCGCTTCCTCGAAGATCACCGTGATCACATCGCGGTGCGGAAGCTGCATCGGAACGAACACCTCACGCCCACCGACCTCGATGAGCTTGAAAAGATTATGCGGTCCGAAGGCGTGGGCGATGACGACGCGTTCAACCGCGTGCGGTCCGACCTCGGGGGATTGGGCCGGTTCGTGCGCAGCCTGATCGGCCTGGACCGGGAAGCGGCGAAGGAGGCCTTTTCAACGCTGCTGGCCGGGTCTTCGCTCTCCGCGAGCCAGATCGACTTCATCGAGCTGCTGATCGAAGAGCTGACGCGCTCCGGCGTGGTCGAGGCGGGGCGTCTCTATGAGCCGCCGTTTACAGACACCAGCCCCCTCGGCATCGACGGCCTGTTCAAGGACGCCGACGCCGAAAAGGTGGTGAGCATACTTGGAGAAATCGAACGCAGGACGCTTCCGAGCGAACCGCAGGAAGCGGCAGTTTGAGGCCTCACCGCCCCCGGAACGATCCGACAAGCGCGCCGACACCAGAAGCGACCCCACGCACGGTCTCGTCCGTCAGGTGAGCGTAACGCTGCGTCGTCTTCACGTCCTTGTGCCCAAGCGCTCCCCCAACCGCGTAAAGCGGTGCGCCATTGTTCACGGCGAATGAGGCGAATGAGTGCCGGAGATCGTGAATCCGCACATCATTCAAGTTCGCGCGGCGACGGATGCGATCCCAAGCGCCCTTGATACAGGGCACCGGCTGCTCCGGCTTCCGGGGTGACGGAAAGACATACCGGACCGAGGGCGTCGGGCACTCACGCTTCCAACGCCGGAGAAGGTCAGCCGCTTCGGGAGAAAGCTGACGGGCAAAAGCTTTGCGCGTAAGGCGCTCGCCCTTCTGCTGCCCCACCGGGATCAGCCACGTAGGCGTCTCGGTCGCCAGACCTTTCAGGTCCCGCCACTCCATCGAGAAGACCTCGCTCTTGCGAGCACCGGTAAGGATAAGGAATTCCACGATCCGCGCTGCGGTCTGGTTTTCGTCCGCGTCACAGGCCGCGAGAAGGCGTTCGGTCTCCTCCGCCGAAAGATAACGTTCAATCTGGTTCTCCGGGTACTTCTTGACCGCACGGCAGGGGTTGGTCTCGCGCCACTCGTTCTGGATCGCGAAAGTGAACATCATCGACAAGAGCGCAAACGAGCGATTGGCGGCTCCGGGGGTGTCGTGCATCTTGGACATCATGGCCCGGACCTCGGCCACGCTGACGTTGGCCACCTTCTCCTTGGCGAAACGGGGCGCGAGGTGCATGCGCCAGAGGCGTTCATCCTCGGCGACGCTCCGGGGTTTCTTGTTGGGCTTGGCGTGCTGCTCAAGATACGCGTCCCACAGGTCCGCCATTGTCGGCGCAGTGAGACGCCCCTTACGCTCCTGAGACGGGTCCTCGCCTTGATCCACCTGAACACGCAGCGCACGGGCACGCTCGCGGGCCTCGGTGACGGTCATCGTGGTCTTGCCGATCCGGGTAGAGCGCTGGCGGCCATCCGCCGTGCGGTAGAAGAAGGCGAAGGACTTCGACCCGGCCTTGGTCACGCGGACATGAAGGCCTGAGACCTCGGTGTCCCATACCTTGTAGTCCTGTCCGGTCGTAGCGAGCGCGCGGACATTGGTGTTGGTGAGTTTCAGCTTGTTGGGCACGTTCCCCTCCTGTTCTTTCGGGCCTCTGACATGCGTCCCGGAAGCTTCGTGGAAGCACCGTGGAAGCAGTTCGGATCGAAAATTCGCGTATCCGAACGAGATCGAAAGTACCGAGGGGGCCGGAAAAGCCAATACTGATCAGAGATTTGGCGTATGCGTGCGTAGACGAGAGAACAAGCGCGAAGGAGAAACCCTCAGATTAGGAATCTGATGCTCTATCCTGCTGAGCTACGGGGACGCGTTGGGTGCAAACTAGCGAGGTTCGAGGCCGGTTTGAAGCATTGAGCCGCTCTCGAAGGCGAGTTCGCTCACTCGCACATATCCAGCGCGAACTCACCATAGCGGTTCAGGCCGGAGCCGCCGTTCGAGCCGGCGTCGTAGACATAGCGATACACTGAACCGCCCTGCCCGTCCGGATGCACTGCGCCGCGCACCCAGGAGCCGAGGATGCCGTCGACGCGCAGAACCGTTTCGCTCCATCCCGCGCCGCACTCATGGACGCTGTAGATCGCGCGGGTTTCCGTATCGACCAACAGGACGTGCAGCGTCGCGCCGTCGCTGACGAGATCGGCGGCGGCCTGCTGAGAGTCCACCGCGTTGGTGATCACCGGTCCCGTAGCGATCTGCGCTGCATCGGTGAGCGTGCCGCTGACGAGGCGGCGTTCCCACAGCGTCCCGTCGGCGAGGCGGTAGGCGATGACCAGCGCGCCGGTCTCATCGAGAATTACAAGCGGCAGCACAGCGCCGTAATCATCTTCGCCGGTGACCGCGCCATCGGCGATACGCCTGCGCGGGCCGAGCCCGCGGTCGGGGTCAATCGTGCGCAGCCAGACCGACCCGCTGGTGTCGGCGTAGGCGACATGGACCACGCCGTCCGCGCCGGAGACGGCCTGGGGCCCGACAGTGATCGCGCCGGTGTCGGGGTCGAGCGGCGCCATCGGCGACCATGCGCCCTCTGGGGACCGGCGCGTCATGTAAAGCTGATCGCCCAGGAAGATCGCCGTCATTGCGCCGTCAGGGCGCGCAGCCAGGGTCGCCATCTGCGAGATCGCCTCGACTTCAGCGACCGGCGCGTCGGTGACGGCCCACTGGTCGGGCGCCGAGGGATGATCAGCGGTGTTGAAGCTGTGCAGCACGACCCGGTCGGTGATCTGGTGCAGGATATGGATCGTCCCGTCGATCAGGCGCGCGTCGACAGCCTCCAGATCGCCGGTGGCGGGCCGACCGTCGCCGTCGACCTCGCGCCAGGTGCGCCCGCCATCCTCGGACTTGACCATCATGAAAAGATTGTCGGTCTCGGCCGGCTCCATGATGAAGTAGAGCGCGCCGGTCTCGCTGAGGAACGGCCCGATCCGGCCGGGCGTCTCCACGAAGGTTCCGCCCAGATGGCCGTCCGGGACACGCAGCGTGATCGCCGGATCCGCGCCAAGACTGGCGCGAGCGCCGTCGGCGTCCACCATGCGGAACTCGAACACGTCGCCGTCCTCGTTCAGCAGGGCGCCATCGGCGAAACGCCGGATCACCAGCGACCAGACGAATTCGCCCACCGCGCCCGGGGCAGTGCTCCAGACCGGCGTGACGTCCCGCGTCGACACCGCGAAGCCATCGGCGTCGCCGGCGAACACGGCCGCAGCCGCCTCGCCATGATCAAACGCCGGGCTCGACACCAGGCTCACCCGCGGCGTGCTCGCCTCCCCGGCCAGCTCGACCCAATGGATGTCCACAACGGAGCCAGCGGTGAGATGGAGACCCAGCGCCTCGGCGGGAACGCCCGCGGGATGAGCGACGGAGACCACAGCGACGCCGTCGCCGACGTCCGCCTCCAGGACCCCGTCTTCGCTCTTTACTTCCACAAGCACGCCCTCGCCCGGAGCGATGGGGGCCTCGGCCTCGCCAAGCACTGTAACGACGCCGGCCTGCACCAGCTCCAGCCGGATCACGCCTGCCTCGGCGTCGAACACCAGCCGGCCCTCATCAGATGCGCTCTGGTGGCCGAACACCAGCGACGCCGCGCCCTGTTCGGGCAAATCGAGCTCGACGGCGAAGCTGAACGCCTCCAGCGGCCAGGGCGGAACGAGAAAGGCGTAGGCTGGGTCCGCGCCCGCCTCGACGCGCAGCGCGCTGGACTCGTCCGGGCCAGCGATCATGGCGCGCGCGGAGCCGTCCGCCCGCCAGTCAGGCGCAGCGCCCCCCGGTTCAGCCCGGCGATAGTCGATCTCCAACTCGCGCTTGGGCAGCGGGAAGTCATGAGCCTCGACCGGGGTCCAGGCGCCGCCGTTGCGGCGATACTCCAGGGCGAAGACCTGGTCTGCGCCGCCGCTGCGGGCGGCCATGCGCAGCCGGAAGGGGGCGTCGGCGTTGATGACAGGACGATCATCCGGCGCCGCGTCGAACGGTGCGTCGAGCGCCGCCGCAGCGTCCGTCTGGATCCGGAAGGCCGGCTCCTCGTCCGGCGCCGCGCTCGAGACAGGCATGGCGCACGCAGCCAGACTCAATACCGCCGACCCGGCCAGACACATCCCCCGAACCATGGTGATACTCCCTGGTTGATACCCGCGCCGCGACCCACAGTCCCCGGCCATGGCCCAGCTTCTGCGCGATGGCGGACCGGGCGGCAAGGGGTGCGCGAGAGCGCCGCAGCGGTTTCACAAGCCTTAAACGAATCCGTCGCGCAGCTGTCACGCAGGGCGCTCATAAACCCATTCCGACGCGGGGGTCATGCCGATTCCCGCGCGGTCCGTCGTGGCGTGACCACTCGGGCCATAGAGCAATCGGGTTCTTTAGGGGGAATCGCCATGAAGCGTTTCGCATCCATGCTCGGCACGGCTTCCGTGCTGGCGCTCACCGCCGCCGGCTTCGCGCAGGCTGGCGAAATCGTTGGCCGCGTCACTGAAGCGACGGGCGATGTCGGGCTTGAGGGCGCCATCGTGCGCATCACCGAGACCGGCCAGACCGTGGCGGCGGGCCGCGATGGCGCGTTCCGCTTCGCGGGCGTTCCCGCCGGCGATTACACGCTGACCATCTCCTATCTCGGCGCAGACGTTGAAACGCGCAACGTCTCGCTGGCCACTGACGCCAGCGAAGCGAACCTGGCCATCGCGCTCGGCGCGGATGTGGCGGTCACCGACAACATCCTCATCGTCGGTCAACGCGGTCAGCTGACCAGCGCCATCAACCGCCAGCGCGCCGCCGACGGTCTGGTCGCGGTGCTCGCCGCCGACAGCGTCGACCGCCTGCCCGACGAAAACGTCGCCGAAGCCGCGCGCCGCATCTCCGGCGTCAACGTGCTGAACGACCAGGGCGAAGGCCGCTTCGTCTCGATCCGCGGCATCGACCCGAACCTGAACACCACGACGGTCAACGGCGTGCGCCTGCCGTCCCCGGAAGCCGACAACCGCCAGGTTCCGCTGGACGTGCTGGACAGCGACGTGCTGTCCTCCATCGTCATCTCCAAGTCGCTGACCCCGGACATGCCGGGCGACACGATCGGCGGCAATATCGAGATCGAGACCCTGTCGGGCCTGGATCAGGATGACCGCCTGTTCCAGATCAGCGCGCGCGGCATCTACGCCGACATCGTAGAAGATTACGGCTATCGCGGCTCTGTGACCTTCGCCGACAACTTCATGGACGGCCGCCTGGGTCTGGCGTTCTCGCTGTCTGATCAGAAGCGCGAGTTCGGCTCCGACAACGCCGAGACCGACGGCGGATGGGAAACCGGCGAGAGCGTGCCCTATCCCGGCGAGTTCGAGCTGCGCAATTACGACATCACCCGCGAGCGCACCTCCATCGTGTTCAACCTGGACTTCGACGCCAGAGAGAGCACGAACCTGTACCTGCGCACCACCTATTCGGACTTCTCCGACCAGGAGTACCGCTCGCGCGTCGAGAACAAGTTTGAAGATCCCGACTTCGACCCGGTCCGCTCCAGCGGCGGCGGCGCCTTCTTCGATCCGGCCTCCGGCGACGAGTTCGAAGTGGACCGCGACATCAAGGATCGTCTGGAAGAACAGACCATCTACGCCATCGCCGTTGGCGGCGAGACCGTGACCGGCCCCTGGTCGTTCGATTATCAGCTGGCTTACGCCTTCGCCGAGGAAAGTGAACCGGACCGCATCGACTCCGGCTTCCGCGCCAAGTTCGACACCGGCATTTTCGGCGTGAACGTCAATGACGCCCAGCTGCCCCAGGTCATCTTCGGCGACGCCGCGTCCGAGGCGGCTTATCTGGACGCGTCCAACTACGAGTTCGACGACCTGGAATTCCTGAACGGGACGGCTCAGGACGAAGAATGGTCGTTCGAGTTCAACGCCCGCCGCGACACGCGCTTCGGCCAGCACTACGGCCACGTGCAGGCTGGCTTCCAGTACCGGACCCGGGACAAGTCCTACGACGCGACGACCCTGGTGTTCGACGGCTATGACGACGGGTCTGGCAACGACCTGACGCTCGCAAGCTTCGCCCAAATGGTGGACTACGCCTTGGCCACCGATTTCGGCCCGGCGCCGGATCCGGCGGCGGTGCGCAGCTTCTTCAACACCAACCGCGGCAATTTCGAGCTCAATGACGACGACACGTTGTTCGCCAGCGCCGGCGACGACTACTCGGCGGCCGAAGACGTGCTGTCGGGCTATGTCATGGGCTCTGTGGACATCGACGCCCTGCGCATCGTGGCCGGCGTGCGGGTGGAGAAAACCGAGTTCGAAACCACCGGCAACCAGATCGATGAAGACACGGTCACGGTGACCTCGGTCAGCGCGTCCAACGACTACACCGACGTTCTGCCCAGCGTGAACCTGCGTTACGAAGCGTCCGAGCGGATGGTCCTGCGCGGCGCCTACTACGCCTCGATCTCCCGCCCGAACCTGGCGCAGACCGCCCCGCGCATCGTCATCGACGACGATGACGAGGCCGAAGCCGGCAACCCGGATCTTGACCGTCAGCAGGCCCACAACTTCGATGCGGCGATCGAATACTACCCCAACCGCGACGCGGTGGTGTCCGGCGGCGTGTTCTACAAGTCGATCGACAACCTGATCGCCACCTTCGTGGACAGCAATCCGGGCCCGATCAACGGCGCCCCGATCCAGGAGCTGACCACCTTCGCCAATATCGAGGAAGCCGACCTGCTCGGCGTGGAGCTGAACTATCAGCAGGCCCTGACCATGCTGCCCAGCGTGCTCCAACACGTCATCATCGGCGCCAACTACACCTATGTGGACTCCGAAGCGACGCTTCCGGACGGCCGCACGGTGACGCTGCCGCTGCAGTCGCAGAACATCTACAACCTGATCCTGGGTTATGATGACGGCCGGCTCGATCTGCGCGCCGCGGTGTCCTATCGCGACGACTATATCGACGAGCTCGGCGATGCGGCGAACGAGGACCGCATCGTGCTGGAGCACACCCAGCTCGACCTGTCGGCCCGCTACGATGTGACCGAGGCCCTGCGCCTGTACTTCGACGCGAAGAACGTGTTCGACGAGCCGTTCCGCGCCGCCTTCCGCGACGGCGGCCGCGAGCTGAACAGCCAGTATGAAGAGTATGGCTGGCAGCTCCAGTTCGGCTTCCGCTACACCTTCGGGAACTAAACCGAAACTGAAGCCTGCGCCTGTCGAAGCCCCCGGAAGCGCCGCTTCCGGGGGCTTTCCTTTTGGGCGCCGCGCAAGTCTTGCCTGCTCGTCTTCCGCGCCGTATGTCCCGTCCTTGTGAACCTGATCCTTCGCCTCCTCTGCGCCGCACTGGTGGCGCAGCTTTCGCTCATGGCTCCGGCCATGGGTGGAGCGACGGCGCAAGGTCATGGGGTCGATCCGGCCGAGCTGATCTGTTCCAGCCATGCCGACTCCCCCGAGATTCGCGCTGCGCTCGCTGAACTGAGCGAAGCTGTCGGGCATGGACGCGCCCATGGGTCTCATGACCCGGCGCCCCATGACCATGACGAACATTGCCCGGCCTGCGCGCTCGCCAAGGCGATGAGCCTGCCGGAGGCGGCGACGCTCGCAGCGCTGACCGCCCTGTCCTTCCCGTGCGCCACCCCGCGTGCTGACCGCGCGTCGCCGCGTCAGACCGCCGGCCCGCCGGTGGGCCTGCGCGCCCCGCCCCTGACCGTCTGATCTCTCCCGATAGAGCGCCGCCGGCCAGTCCGGCGGCCCGCTGGCGCGTGCTGCGCCGATCAGATGTTCAAGGACTCTTTCCATGACCTCCGCTTTATTGCTGAGCGCGGCTGCGCTCGCCCTTCAGGCCGGCGCCGACGCTCCGGCCGCCGAACAGCAGGCCCGCCCGGCCTGGGTCGACGTGATCACCGTCACCGGACGCCCGGTCGACCAGGCCGCTGACGCCGTCATCGCCCTTTCCGCCCCGCCCGCCGAGCCGGATGCGGCCGCCCTGATCGCCCGCCTGCCCGGCGCGGCCCTCATCGACAACGGCGCGCTGTCAGGACAGGTGCAGTATCGCGGCCTGTTCGGCCCGCGCGTGGCCGTGGCCATCAACGGCCAGCGCTTCGCCTCCGGCGGGCCGAACCTGATGGACCCGCCGCTGCACTATGCGCCGGCGCCGCTTCTGGACCGCATTGAACTGACCCGAGGCCCGGCCCCGGTCAGCGCCGGCCCGGCCTTGAGCGCGCGGGCGAACGCCGTGCTGAAGTCCATCGACTACGCCCCTGGCGCCGAACCGGTTTTCTCCGCCGATCTGACCAGCATCGTGAGGTCGGTGGATGAAAGCATCGCCGTAGGAGGCGTGGCCGGCGTCGCCACAAGGCGCCAGCGCGTTCAGGTGCTGGCCTCGGTTGAGGAAGGCGGCGATCTGCAAACGCCCGTGGCGACCCTCGACGGCACGCAGCACGAGCGCGTGGTCTATGGCGCAGGCTACGCCGCGCGCCTCACTGAGGCGGTGGAGTTCACCCTGGACCTGCGCCGTCAGGAGACCGGGCCGACGGGCAATCCGCCCTTCCCCATGGACATCCGCTATTTCGACACCAACACCGCGCGCGCCGGGCTGAGCTTCGATGATGGCGGCGTGTGGCGGTTCAACGCGGCGCTGAGCCATGCCCGCGTCGACCATGCCATGAACAATTTCGACCTGCGGCCCGCGCCCATGGCGATGAGCCTGCGCGAAACCTTCGCTTCGGCCGAAACCGCAGCGCTGGAAGCTCAGGCTGAACGTGATCTCGCCGGCGGCGTCCTGCGCATGGGTGCGGACCACGAAGCGAGCCGTCACGATGTGACCATCACCAATCCGGCCAACGCCGCCTTCTTCGTCACCCCGGCCCCGGCCATCGAAATGGGACGCACCGGCGCCTTCGCCGAGTGGGAAGGTCCGCGCGGCGGCTTCGATGTCTACGCCGGCGCCCGGATCGACGCCCATGAGGCCGAAGCCGGCGCTCCGCGCCTGGGCGCGGCGCTGCCCATGGGACCGCGCATGCTGGCGAACGCCTTCACCGCGTCCGACCGCAGCTGGAATGACGTCACGGTGGACGGGCTGATCCGCGTCAGCCGGGCGGTGAACGACCAGCTGACCTGGCGCGCGGCCCTTTCGCGCAAGTCCCGCGCGCCGGGCTATCTGGAGCGCTTCGCCTGGCTGCCGACGCCGGCCAGCGGCGGCCTGGCTGACGGCAACACCTATGTGGGCGATCTGGATCTCGACGCCGAGGTCGCGACCGGTCTGGAGGCGGGCTTCGACTACGCCACGCCACGCGCCTACCTGCGCCCGACCGTGCATGTCAGCTGGATAGACGATTACATCCAGGGCACGCCCGCCGAGCCGGTGACGCCGGGCGTCGCGGACACGCCGCTGGAGATGGTCTCGGCCATGAACGGCGATCCTACGCCGCTGCGCTTCTCCAATGTGGAGGCGAGGATCTACGGCCTCGACGCCGACTTCGGATTTGCGCTCAACGTCGCCTGGCGCATTGACGGGGTGTTCAGCCTGGCCCGCGGCGAACGCACGGACGTGGACGATGACCTCTATCGCATCGCCCCGGCCCGGCTGCGCACCGGCCTGACCTATGAAGCGAGCGCCTGGTCGGCGACGCTGGAGAGCCTGGCGGTGGCGGAGCAGACCCGCGTCTCGGCGGAAAACTCCGAGGCTGAAACGCCGGGTTATGTGATCCTGAACGCCTACGCCCAGCTTGATCTCAACGATCAGCTGACGCTGTCGGCGGGCGCGGAGAACCTGCTGGACCAGCGCTGGCGGGATCATCTGGGCGGGTATAACCGCAATTCCGGCCTGGGCGTTGCGGTCGGCGAGCGCCTGCCTGGCGCCGGGGCTGGCGTCTGGGCGCGGCTGAACGCGCGGTTCTAGACAGGACCGGGCTCACCAGGCTGTGACTTGCGCCATCGGGGCGGCGGGATCATTATCCAACGCCATGAAATGGCTCGCCGCCCTTCTCGCCGCACTGGCCGTATTGCAAGCCGGCGCCGGCGTCTGCGCCAACCCGGCCCATGCGGCCGGGACTGACACCATGGCCGGTCATGGCGACCTGACCCAGGACGAGGAAACGGCCTGTCACGGCAGGATGAACGCGCCTGAGACCCTGGCCACGCACGCCACCATGGACGCACCCGAGGATCCCGCGCCGGATTGCTGCGCGTCCGGCGCCTGCGCCGACTGCGCCCTGGTCGTTGGAGCGCTGGCCTCCGCTGACGCCGCCACGCCGGGCCTCGCGCCCATGATCAAGGCCGCCCGCGCCCCCGAAGCGCCGCTCGGCCGCCCCCTGACCCACGACCCGCCCCCGCCGCGAGCCTGACGCGCGTTTTCGCTCGTCTCTTTAAAAGGCTCACGACGGAGGACCCGTCCTTGAATTTCAAAACCCTTGCGGCCGCGGCCGGGCTGTTCGCCTGCGCCGTCTCCGCCGCGCAGGCCCGGCCTGTCTCCTATGAGGGAGGCTGGACCGTCATCGCGGAGCGCGACCGTGCTTCGAGCTACGGCCTTGTGCACTACACGCCCCACTATGAGTGGTCGGTGGGCCTGCGCACCGAATGGATGCGCGATGAAGACCTGCTCTTCACCGGCCTTCAGGCCACACACCTTGTCCATCGCTGGTTCGCGCCGGACAGCCAGGCCAATCTCTACGCCTATGCCGGCGCCGGCGAGGCCCATGGAATCGACGCCAATCCAAGAGGCTCTGAGGCGGCCGGCTTCGCCGGCGTCATGGCCGACTGGGAGACAAGGCGCTGGTTCGTCTCCTATGAGGCCCGCATCTCCGACTTCGGGGCGGGCGCGGACGCCATGCAGGCGGCCCGGATCGGCGTCGCGCCCTATGTGGGCGATTTCGGCGATCTGCACACCTGGGTGATGGTCGAGATCGACCAGCGCCCGGAGCGTGATGAGCCGGTCACGGCCACGCCCCTGCTTCGCTTCTTCAAAGGCCCGGCCCTGTTCGAGATCGGCTACACGCCGGCCGAGGACGAGGCCTTCGCCAGCTTCATCTATCGCTTCTGATCCACAAGGAGATCACACCATGATCCGCATGACTGTCACCGCCTTCGCCCTTCTGTCCCTCGCCGCCGCTCCGGGCCTCGCCCAGGAGCATGGCGATCACGGCGCCCATGCCGATGACCACGCCCACGCCGGCGAGACCGCCGAGACCACGCGTCCTGAGGCCATCACCGAAGCCCTCGCGGCAGGCGGCTCGCTCGTGACCGCCGAGGTCAACGGCATGGTCTGCGATTTCTGCGCCACGGCCATGACGCGCACCTTCGGGCGGCGCGACGAGGTGTCCGCCGTCCATGTCGACCTCGACACCAAGCAGCTCCAGCTCGTCATCGGCGCCGGACAGGCGCTGGACGACGCCACCATCACCGATCTGGTGCGCCGCTCGGGCTATGAGCTGGTGTCCATTCGCCGGGGCGAGGAGGCGTAAATGCGAACCGCCGTCCGCGAGACCGCGGCGCCCGCGCTCGCCCTGTTCGCCAGCGCCTCGACGCTGATCTGCTGCGCGCTTCCGGCGCTGCTGGTCACGATCGGAGCGGGCGCGGCCATGGCGGGGCTGGTGTCCAACGTACCCGGGTTGATCTTCCTGTCCGCGCACAAGGGCTGGGTCTTCTCCATCGCTGCGCTGATGATGGCCGGCGCCTGGTACGCCCGCTGGCATACCCGTAACGCGCCCTGCCCGGCTGATCCGGCCAAGGCGAAAGCCTGCGCGCGTCTGCGCGCCTTCGGCGGGGCGACGCTGTGGGTCGCTTCCATCCTGCTGGCGGTGGGAGCGTTCTTCGCCTTCTTCGCCGCAGACCTGCTGCTTTAATGGTGTCGGGGCGGGCGCGTCGGCGCCCGCCCCGCATCGGTCAGGACTGAGTGGGGCTGCAGATGGCGTCCCAGGTCGTCCAGTAGGTCGCGCCCTTGCCGGACGGATCGGCGAGCAGGCCGACGAAGGAGCTGCAGTTATCGTTGCAGCCGATCTGCGGCCCGCCCTCGCTCGGCTGGATGGCGCCGGGTCCCCAGCCGGGTCCCGCCGCCTCGACCTCGACGGCGAACAGGCCGGACAGACCCGGCGTCTGAAGGGTCTCATGGGGATTGTCCGAGGTGAGGGTCCCCGTCCAGTTGCTGTCCTTGTGGGTGAATTTCACCGACCATGTCGTGACCACCCGCGAGGTGTTGTTCTGGGGCGAGATATAGACCCAGAACTGGGCGCCCTTGCCCGCAGCAAGCTCGAGTGTGCGTGTCGTCATCAATGTCTCCCTGGTTGAAGGAAGGCCAGATTACACGCGTTCTTCGGGACGAAATACTCTAACGTTGCATAAGGTAGATTTTATCGTCTGGATTTAGTGCGCCTGCCCCCAGGTGTCGGCGGCCTTGGCGTCGACCTCCAGCGGAACCGACAGGGACACCGCCGGCTCGGCCGCGCCGGACATGGTCTCGCGGGCGAGCTTGATCAGGTCCTCGGCCTCGTCCTTCGGCGCCTCGAAAACCAGCTCGTCATGGACCTGGAGCAACATGCGCGCTTTCAGCCTGGATGCGCTGAGCGCCTCGTCCATGCGGATCATGGCCCGGCGCATGATGTCGGCGGCCGCGCCCTGAATCGGGGCGTTGATGGCCTGGCGCTCGGCGAACTGGCGCACGGAAGGGTTCTTGTCCTTGATCCCCGGCAGGTGGATGCGGCGGCCGAAGATGGTCTGCACCATGCCGGTGTCCTTCGCCTCTTTCTTCATGGCGTCCATGTAATCGGCGATGCCGGGAAACTTCTTGAAATAGCTTTCGATATAGCTCTTCGCCTCATCCCGCCCGATGCCCAGATTGTTGGCCAGGCCGAAGGCGGAGATGCCGTAGATGATGCCGAAATTGATCGCCTTGGCGTTCCGGCGTGTCATGGGATCCATGTCCTCCAGCGGCACGCCGAACATTTCCGAGGCCGTCATGGCGTGGATGTCCTGACCATCCCGAAACGCGGTCTTCAGCGCCTCCACATCGGCGATGTGCGCCAGCAGGCGCAGCTCGATCTGGGAATAGTCGGCCGCGACGATGACATTGCCCTCATCGGCGGTGAACGCCTCGCGGATCTTGCGGCCTTCTTCGGTGCGGATCGGGATGTTCTGAAGGTTCGGTTCCGAACTCGACAGCCGCCCGGTGGAGGTGGCGGCGAGCGAGAAGCTTGTATGCACCCGGCCGGTCTTGGGATTGATGGCGTCCTTCAGGGCGTCGGAGTAGGTGCTCTTCAGCTTTGAAAACTGCCGCCAGGTCAGCAGCGCCTTGGGCAGCTCGTGTCCCTCGTCCGCCAGCTGCTCCAGAACGCTCGCGTCCGTGGACCAGGCGCCGCCCTTGGTCTTCTTGCCGCCGGGCAGTTCCAGCTCGCCGAACAGGATCTCTCCGATCTGTTTGGGACTGCCCAGATTGAATTTCCGGCCCGCCGCCTCGTGAGCCTCTTCCTCGGCCTCAGCCATCTTCTGGGCGAAATCCGAGGACAGTCGGGAGAGCTGGGCCACGTCCACCTTCACCCCATGCAGCTCCATGCGCGCCAGCACGGACGGCATCTGGCGCTCCAGCGTCTCGTAGACCGTGCCCAGCTTACGCGAGGCGAGGCTCGGCTTGAGGATCTCCCACAGGCGCAGGGTCACGTCGGCGTCTTCGGCGGCGTATTCGGTGGCGCGTTTCAGATCCACCTCACCGAAGCTGATCTGCTTTTTCCCGCTCCCGCAGACCTCCTTGAAGGTCAGCGGGGTATGGCCGAGGTGAAGCTCGGACAATTCATCCATGCCATGGCCGTGCAGCCCGCTCTCCTGAACGTAGGAGATCAGCATGGTGTCGTCATACGGCGCCGGGTCGATGCCATAGCGGCGGAACACGGCGATGTCGTACTTGAAGTTCTGCCCCACCTTCAGGATGGCCGGGTCCTCCAGCAGACCTTTCAGCCGCCCGATGGCCTCGCTCTCATCGATCTGTTCAGGCTTGTCGCCGGACAGCGCCAGCCCGTCCCCGCCATGGGCGAGCGGGATATAGCAGGCTTCGCCCGGCGCTGTGGCCAGCGACACGCCCACAAGGCCGGCCTGCGTCGCCGAGAGGGCGTCGGTCTCCACGTCCACGGCGATGATGCGCGCAGCACGGGCCTTGCCGATCCAGGCGTCCAGCTGGTCCAGCGTGGTGACGGTCTCGTATTTCGAGCGGTCGATGGGCGCGGTGGCGTCGCCGGTCGCGTCGGCGGGACCTGCGCCCAGCGCCGCCTCCACCCGGCGGGTGATGGTGCGGAACTCCATGGATTTCAAAAAGCCGATCAGTTGATCGGGCTCGGGCTCCGCCGTGCCGAAATCCTCCATGGAGACCACGTCCGGCACATCATCCTTCAGCGTGACGAGCTGTTTGGAGATGCGCGCGTCCTCGGCATGCTCGGTCAGCTTTTCGCGGCGCTTGGGCTGCTTGATCTCTTCGGCGCGCTCCAGAAGCGTTTCAAGATCCCCGTACTCTTCGATCAGCTGGGCTGCGGTCTTTATCCCGATGCCGGGAACGCCGGGGACATTGTCCACGCTGTCGCCGGCCAGCGCCTGGACGTCGATGACCTTTTCCGGCGGCACGCCGAACTTCTCGATCACCTCGTCCCGACCGATGCGCTTGGACTTCATGGGATCGAGCATGGTCACCTGGTCGCTGACCAGCTGCATCAGGTCCTTGTCGGAGGAGGCGACCGTCACCCGCGCGCCCTTCTCCGCCGCCTGCCTGGCGTAGGTCGCGATCAGGTCGTCGGCCTCAAACCCTTCCATCTCGATGCAGGGCAAGTCGAAGGCCTTGGTGGCTTCGCGGATCAGCGCGAACTGGGGGACCAGGTCCTCCGGCGGCTCGGGCCGGTGGGCCTTGTACTGATCGTAGAGCTCATTGCGGAAAGTGGTGGCCGAATAGTCGAAGATCACCGCCAGATGGGTCGGTTCATCCTCGCCCTTCAGGTCCTCCAGAAGCTTCCACAACATGTTGCAGAAGCCCTGCACGGCGCCCACCGGCGTGCCGTCGGACCGCGTCAGCGGCGGCAGGGCGTGATAGGCGCGGAAAATATACCCCGACCCGTCCACCAGATAGACGTGAGAGGTCTCATCGACGGGGCGCTTCACAGCCATGATCAGATCCTGGAATCGGAGGGTTCGCGAGTTCGCAGGAGCCTAGGGCGCAGGGCGGCGAGGGGCAATGTGGGCGGGTGAGCGGCGGTCGGCTTCAGCCGATCAATCGATCCGGTGGATCGATTGAAGTCAGCGAACGGGCCGGCAGGCCCCGGAAGTGCGACCAGAAGCCCGCGCTGCATTCCCGGCCAAGCGCAGCGCCGAGCCGGGACCTTCGTGCGAGTTCCCACGGCGGCCCCGGCTCTGCGCCGTCGGCTTGGACGGGGATTCAGGGCTTTATCCAGACGGAAACGCCACGCTGCTCAGCGCCCACGCCACCAGCGCGATGATCGGGGCTGCGACCAGATTGATGCGGAAGCCCGCCTTGATCATCTGGTTCATGCTGGCTGCACCTGAGGCGTAGACGATGGCGTTGGGGGCGGTCGCCACCGGCAGCATGAAGGCGCAGCTGGCCGCGAGCGCCACCGGGATGATGAGCCAGGCTGGCGGCACGCCCGCCTCCAGCGCGACCGCCGCCAGAACCGGCAGGAAGCCGGAGACGGTGGCGACGTTGGACGTCAGCTCTGTCAGGAAGACCACGATCAGCGCCAGGATCAGCACCGTCACCGGCAGCGGCAGGGCCGTGACCCACAAAAGGTGGGAACCGATCCATTCGGCCAGCCCCGTCGCCTGAATGGCGGCGGCCAGCGACAGCCCGCCGCCGAACAGCAGGATCACCGCCCACGGCAGGCGCTGGACCGTCTCCCAGTCCATAAGGGCTTCGCCGGGCCGGTCCTTGTCGCCGGCAGGGATCAGGAACATGGCGAGCGCACCGGCCATGGCGATCTGGGCGTTGCCCAGGGTCGGCGTGACGGGAAGGTTCAGCTGCTCGGCAGCCCACGCCAACAGGGGGTTCCAGCCGAAGGTGATGTCCGGCATGCCGATCAGGAAGCCGGGCAGGGTCCGGCCCATCCACAGCACCGCGACCGTGCCGAAGGCCAGCGCCACGCGCTTTTCCGGCGTGGTCATGACCCCCAGCGCACGCTTGCTTTCCAGGATCACGGCGTGGCCGGCCTCGCTGGGCGCTCTCGCGTCCACCTTGAACACCAGACGCGTCAGGATCAGCCACATGGCCGGAATGATCAGCAGGGCGGCGGGCACGCCCAGCATCATCCACTGGGGAAAGCTGATCACGGTGTCGAACTCGCGCTGCATGAAGCCCATGGCGATCAGGTTGGTCGGCGTGCCCACCGGCGTCATGATCCCGCCCACGGACGCGGCGTAGGCGACGGCGAGCGCCAGCGCCGGCGCGAAGCTCTTCACGTCCACGCCCTCATCGCCCACGGCCTCGGCCACCTTCAGAGCGATGGGGATCATCATCAGGGTCGTGGCGGTGTTGGAGATCCACATGGACAGCACCGCGCTGGCGGTCATGAAACCCAGGATCATCAAGGCCGGGCGGGAGCCGAAGGCGGCCACGACATTGAGCGCGATGCGCGCATGCAGGTTCCAGCGCTCGATGGCGAGCGCCACGATGAACCCGCCCAGCAGCAGCATGACGATGGGGTCGGCGTAAGGGCTGGCGGCCTCGCGCATGGAGATGATCCCCACGAACGGAAACAGGGCCAGCGGGACCAGCGCCGTCGCGGCGATGGGGATCGCCTCGGTCGCCCACCAGCTGGCCATGAGCAGGGCCAGCGAAGCGAGCAGCCAGGCTTCGCGCGTCAGGCCTTCGGGCACGGGCAGCAGCTGCAGCCCCACCGCCAGAACGAGCCCGGTCAGGAATCCGATCCGCTTGGTCGTCCAGCCTTGCGCTGCGGCGGCCATGAAGCCCCTCCTCCGTTGATCTGCGCTGCAGTTAAGGGCGCTTGGCGCGGGCAGACAAGGCAAACCGGACCGGATAGGACTCAGGCGCGTTGCAAGGAGGAGCCCGCCCATGATCGACCTGTCCGGCAAGACCATCTTCGTGACCGGCGCCAGCCGGGGCGCCGGGGCTGGCATCGCCCGCACGCTGGCTGGCGCCGGCGCAGACGTGATCGGGAGCTATTCGACCAATCGCAAGGCCGCCGATGCGGTCGCAGCCGGCATGGGCGCGCGAGCCAGGGGCTTTGTTCAAGCCGACTTCGGCGATCCGGACGCCGCCGAGACCGCCTGGGCGGAAGCCATGGATATCGCCGGCGGGCGGATCGACGGCCTCGTGCTCAATCACGGTATCTTCGAAGGCGCGAGCATTCATGACGATGCGCCCGCCTGGCAGGCGAACTGGGCACGCACGCTGCAGGTCAATCTGCAAAGCGCGGCCGACCTGGCGAGGCTTGCAGCGCGGGACTGGGTCGATGGCGCAGGCGGTTCGCTCGTGGCGATCTCATCGCGCGCGGCCCATCGTGGCGATGATCTTGATCATCCCGCCTACGCTGCGTCGAAAGCGGGATTGATCGCGATGATCAAGACGCTGGCGCGCGCCTATTCCGGACGCGGGCTGCTCGCCTACGCGATCTCACCAGGCTGGATCGACACCGAAATGGCGCCTCAGGAGCCCGAGGCGCGCAAAAGAGCGCTGGCCGAAGTTCCTTACGGCGACATGGCCCAGCCTGAGGAGCTGGGAAAGCTCTGCGCCTTCCTGCTGAGCGGCGCCTGTGCGAGCGCGACCGGCGGTACGTTCGATGTCAACGGGGCGAGTTATGTGCGGTGAGGGTCGCCCCTACGCCCCTTCCGACGCCGCCTGACCGCCCGCCTGGGCCTGCATGCGCTTTTCCTGGGCGCGCATGACGGCCCGGCCGACAGGATCGGGCAGGATGCGCGCCACGGCCACCAGGAATTTGTACCAGGCGCCCGGCACGCGCAGGGGGACGCCGCGCTCCACGGCGTCATAGCCGGCGATGGCGACCTCCTCAGCGGTGAGCATCCAGTATTTGGGCAGTCTGGAGACGGTGGCGCGGGCGCCGTTCACGTCGTGGAATTCCGACCAGGTATAGCCCGGTGCGACCGCCGTGACGTGAACGCCCTTGTCCCCCAGCTCCTGGGCCAGGGCTTCGGACGCCTTGATCAGCAACGATTTGATGCCCGGATATATGGTCCCGGAATAGACCGTGTGGGCCCGTGCGCTCGGCAGCAGGGCGGAGACCGAGGCGATATTGACGATGCGGCCGAAGCCCCGCTTGGCCATATCCGGCGCGATGAGGTGCATGAGTTTGAGATAGCTGGTCGCCATAAGCTCCAGGAACCGCGCCTGATCCTCCCAGCTGGTTTCCGTGAAATAGCCGGGCTGACCGGCGCCGGCATTGTTCACGAGACCGTCGATCTGACGGCCGGCGTCGGCCACGGCCTTCACGATGCGCGCGGGCGCGTCCGGATCGGACAGGTCGTCAGCGATGATCAGGCTGTCCACGCCAAACCGGGCCTTCACCTCTTCAGCCAGGTCCTTCAGCTTGTCCTCGCGCCGGGCGACCAAGGCGAGATCCCAACCTTTGGACGCGAACTGGCGTGCGAATGCGGCGCCGATGCCGGAGGACGCTCCGGTGACGAGAACGAGGCGGCGGGCCATGGCGAAGTCTCCTGATCTGCTCCGGTTCACCGGGACAAGTGGCGAGCCGCCCGGCCGAAGTCCAGTACCGGACCGGCCAGGCGGCGCCAAAGGCGCTAGTCGCGCCCCTCCATCTGGGCGTCGCGCACCGAGCGGAACTCGTTGCCCTCATACCAGTTCGGCCAGTCTTCAGAGTCCGTCACGCGCCTGGCGGTGTCGTACATCAGCGTGGTGGACTGGACGAAGCCGGACAGGTCCCAGCTCGGATCATACTCGTCGGACGGCTTGTGGTAGCGCTCCAGCCGGTAGCCCGCCTCGATCTGCGCCCCGTACTCCGCGCCAAGCTCGGCGTGGATGGAGCCGGAATCGGCGTAGATCATCGGCACGCCGCGCCGCGCCAGCGTCACGTGGTCGGAGCGGTAATAATACCCCGCCTCCGGGCTCGGATCGGGCGTCAGATACATGCCGCGCGCCTCAGCTTCTGCGGCCAGGAGGTCTTCAAGCTGCGAACTGCCATACCCGATCACCACGATGTCCTCTGTGGGACCGATGGGCAGCATGCCGTCGAAATTGAACCCCGCCACCGTCTGATCGAGGGGAACCAGCGGGTCCATGGCGTAATATTCCGAGCCCAGCAGCCCCTGCTCCTCAGCCGTCACCGCCACGAAGATCACCGAGCGCTCCGGCGGGGTCTCCGCCGTCGCGAAGCGTTCAGCGAGCTCCAGAATGGCGCTCGTGCCCGTCGCGTTGTCCACGGCGCCGTTATAGATCTGATCATCGCCGGCGAAGTTCAGCCGTTCCCCGATATGGTCCCAGTGGGCCATGAACAGCACGTACTCATCCGGCCGCTCGGACCCGCGCACCATGCCGGCCACATTGTCCGAGGTCAGCTCGCGCAGGGCATTGGTCAGCGAGGCCGACAGCTGCGCGCCGGTCATCTCGACGGGGGCGAAGTCCGGCGACGCCGCGGCCGCAGCCATCTCCTGGAAATCCATGCCGACGGCTTCGAACAGGGTCTCCGCCACGCTCTCCTGGATCCAGGACTGAACGTCCACGAAGTCGTTGTTCGCCCCGGCGGCCAGGATGAATTGCGGGCCGGACCAGCTGGAGCGCACCGTGCCCCAGGGATAACTCGCCGGCTCGGTCTGGTGGACGATGATCGCGCCCTCCGCGCCCTGGCGGGCGGCCTCCTCGAACTTGTAGGTCCAGCGCCCGTAATAGGTCATGGCCTCCCCGTTGAAGGCCTCGCCGCGATTGATGAAGCCGGGATCATTGATGAGCATGACCACCGTCTTGCCCTCCACATCGACGCCGGCGTAATCGTCCCAGCCATACTCCGGCGCGACGACGCCGTAGCCGACATAGACGAGGTCAGAGGCTTCAAGGCTCACCGCCTCTTGCGGGTTCTGGCTCCAATAGGTCACGTCCTGACCGACGCTCAGCCCCATGGGCTCGCCGTTGACGGTGATGTCGAAGGAGGACACGACCTCGTCCAGCGTGGATTCGATGAGGGCGACGGGCTGGAACCAGCCTCCGTCCACGCCCGCCGGCTCAAGCCCGGCCGCCTCCATCTCGGTGGCGATCCACTGGGCCGCCGGCTCGCCGCGCTCGCTGGCTGGACCGCGCCCCGCGAAGCGGTCGTCGGACAAGGTCGCGATGCGGTAGGCGAAGTCGTCCTCGGTGATTTCCGGGCTGGTGGGCGCGTGGTAGGGCCACTGCGCGCCCGCACCGGCTTCGGCGACATCGGCGCCGGTCTCAGCGGCGGCGGGGGCGGCTGTGTCAGAAGCGTCAGGCGCTTCGCTTTCCGGCGCGCCGCAGGCGGCCAGCAGGGCGAGCGGCGCGGCGGCGCTCAGGGTCAGAAGACGGATCATGATGAAATCTCCCCGTTAATTCGAATGGCCGCCATGGTGCACTCCGGCGGCGCCTTCGCAAGGGGAGGACTACGTTACAGAGCGCTCCAGCGGTCGCGCACGCCCAGCTGGCGGAACACCTCCGACCAGTAGGCGCGGATCACCGTCTCCTGATCACGCTCCCAGGTGCGGCGCGGGATCAGGTAGACCTCGATCGTGACGCCCGCGAGCGCGTCACCGACCTCATCCTCGATGGCCGCCGCCACGTCGCGTGGATCGGGCAGGCGGCTCTCCAGCGCGCCGCGATTGCGGCCATAGACCGTGAACAGCTGGGAATTCTGAAGCATGTCGGAGACCAGCACGATGCGACGGCCCGGCGTCTCGGGACCGAAATTCTCGGTGACCGCGAGACGCGCGAGCGATTCGATGATCGGGCTGGACGGGCTTTCCTTGGGTTCCACCAGGTCAGACAGGGCCGCCTGCAAGGGACCTTCGAACAGCGCCTGATAGCGCGCTTCGACCCGCTGGGGATTGCGGTAGAGCGGATTGATCTGGTCGCCGCGGCCCGGATTGCACAGGGAAAAATCGTTTGTGTTCACCAGCTCGCCGCGGGCGTCGAGTTCGAACAGGGTCATGCGCTCGCTGATCTGGAGCCGGTCGCGGTTCTCAAGGACCAGCGCCTCGATCCGGGCGGCCTGCTCGGGCGAATACAGATCGGTCTTGTCGATGACGACGCCCACATGGGGCGGGACATCCCCGGCCAGGCACAGCGTGTCGGGGTCATACTCCTCGGGCTGAAGCACCAGCGCGAGGTAGGAGATGCCGCCCAGTATCCCGAGTACGATCAGGATATTGAGAAATCCGAGTATGTCCTTGCCGCGCATAAGCCCCTCCTCGCCCGACGTTCAGTCTAGCCGATGGATGTGACAGGTACAGGTCACGCCCGGGGCGGCGGCTCGGTCGCAAAGGGTTCGTCCCCGCTCGCAGCGTCGGCCGGCCGCGCATGGCGGCGCGAACGGTGCTCATCGAGGGCTTCTTCAACCTCTTCAGAGAAAAGATCGTCGATATCATGCTTCAGCTGGATCGCCAGGCGGCGGGTGTTGGCATGGCTGCGCCCGTCCTGCTTGGTGTCCGGCAGCGGGATCGGCTCGCCGTCCTCGTCGAACGCGTCCTGGGGACGTGAGGTGGGCAGTTGCTTGAGCACGGCGGCGAGATGGGCCGAGGCGTTCACCAGCTTGCGGTGCGCCGCGCCATAGCCGATCAGGCGGTCATCAAAAGTCGCGCCCTTGAAGGCCGCGATGATCGCAAACGTCAGGCCCAGGATGAACAGCAGCAGGGCTTCCAGCGTCTCGAACGCGCGGAATTCCAGCGCCCGGGTCACCGGCGCCAGAATCTCGCCGGTCGATTCAACCCCGCCCAGCGCCAGCGTCGCCGCATTCAGCTCCAGCAAGTCGCGATAATGGGCCGCCGACCAGTTCAGAAAGACGATGAAGAGCGCCGCAAGCGGCGTGAACACGCAGGCCGCCGCGAACGAAGCCGGACGGTGCGGGTTCTGCAGCATGCGCAGGCCCAGGAAGCCGATCACGAAGAAGGAGGCCACGACGTTCGTGCCGGCGACCGTGATCGCCTGGATCCAGCCGCCCAGAAGGCCGAGGTCGGAGCCCTTGGAGAAGAAGTAGGCGTTCGCCAGACCTTCAAACAGCACCAGCCCGGCGAGAATCGAGAAGGTCATGATGTGGCTGTCGGGATAGCTGGGAGGCCGCCGGATCGGCGCCACGCCGGTGGCCTCGCCGAAGCGGCTGCCGCGCGTATCCTTGAAATTGATGTAGCCGATGAAGGCCGACGCAGCCCGCTGATAGGCGTAGGTCAAACGATCGGAGATCGCTTGGGTCTTCTGATCAACCTTGTCGTCCACCACGTCCGCCCCCCGCAGAAAATCGCGGTTATACTGACGCGGGCGCGCCCGGCTTTGAAGTCTGTCGTCCATGGCGGGCCCCCTTGTGTTGCGTATGCCCCGCAGTTAACCGACCTTAACCTTTAAGCCGAAGTTTGGCGAAATTGCGGTTACCGCCCTGTTTTCCCGGCCGCTGCGCCGACCTAGTCTGGCGCACAGACCATTCACGTTCATGAACGTTAACCAGGCCGCGCCTGAACGCGCGCTGAACGTCCTTGAGGGGAGACCCATGACCGGTTCCAGCAATAATCCGTCCGGCGCCACGCGCCGCGCCGCGCTTGGCCTGATCGCGGCGGCCGGCGCCGCGGGCGTCGGTGCAGCCGCCTCTGCGCAACAGGGCCGCCCGGCGCTCACGGCTGACACGGTCGCCAGCGCCGAAGACATGTTCGGGGTGCGTTACACCCAGGCTGAACGCGAGCAGATGTTGAACGGCCTTGAGGGCTGGATCAGCCGCGCTGAAGCCTTGCGCGCCATGGAGAAGCCGAACAGCCTGGCGCCGGCCCTCACCTTCGACCCGCGCCTTCCCGGCAAGACTTACCCCACGCCCGAGCCGGGCGTTCGCGGTCTGCCGTCCAGCGCGGGCCCGCTCCCGACAAGCCCGGCGGACATCGCCTACGCCCCGGTCTGGAAACAGGCCGCCTGGATGGACGCCGGACAGATCAGCTCAGCCGAGCTGACCGAGATCTATCTGGCGCGCATCGGAACCTACGCCGGACAGCTGGAGTGCTTCGTCACCGTCACTGCCGGCCGCGCCCGGGCCGAAGCCCGCGCCCGCGACGAGGAGCGCGCAAACGGGCGGGTTCGCGGTCCGCTCCATGGCGTGCCCTACACGCTCAAGGACATCATAGACGTCGCAGACCTGCCGGCGACCTGGGGCGCGACCGTGTACGCGGACCGGGTGGCGGTCGAAACCGCAGTGGTCGCGAAACGTCTAGAGGACGCCGGTGCGGTGCTGCTGGGCAAAACCACGTCAGGCGCGATCGCCTATGGCGACATCTGGCATGATGGCGTGACCCGCAATCCGTTCAATCCCAACGAAGGCAGTTCGGGCTCGTCCGCAGGGCCGGCCTCGTCGACGGCGGCTGCGCTGTGCGCCTTCTCCATCGGCACCGAGACGCTGGGCTCCATCGTGTCGCCGTCCCACCGGTGCGGGACGACCGGACTTCGACCCACCTTCGGACGCGTGCCGCGCACCGGAGCCATGGCGCTGTGCTGGTCGCTGGACAAGATCGGACCCATCGTGCGCTCCACGCTCGACGCCGCGCTGGTCCTGGCGGCCATGAACGGGGCCGAGGCCGGCGACGCGTCCAGCTTCGACGCGCCCTTCGGCGCCGATTTCAGCCGCGATCTGACAGGCCTTCGCCTGGGCTACAACCCGGCCTGGTTCGAGCAGGGCGCTGATCCGGATCGCGCTGCGCTGGAGGCGGCCCGTTCACTCGGCGTGGAGCTGGTCGAGTTCGACGTCGATGACGAACCCTGGGGCGCCCTGCTCATGCAGCTGGAGGCCGAGGCCGCTGCGGCCTTCGAGCATCTCACGCTGGAGGACCTGGACGACCGGCTGCGCTGGCAGGACGACGCGGCCTGGCCCAACACCTTCCGCCGCGCCCGCTTCATCAGCGGGGTCGATCTGGTCAACGCCGACCGTCTGCGGCGCAAGGCGATGACCATGATGGATCAGCGTTTTGAAAACCTCGACGCGATCATCGGACCGAATTTCGCCGGGGCCATGCTTCTGATCACCAACTATACCGGCCATCCCCAACTGGCCTTCCGGTCCGGTTTCACCGATCAGCCGACCCGCACGATTTTCGGCCAGCCGGCCGATGACAGCGCCGCCACCTTCTCCGTACCCTACGCCACCAGCCTGTGGGCGCCCTTGCTGCGCGAGGACACGGCGCTTGCGCTGGGCGCCGCCATCGAACAGCGTCTGGGCGTCGCCGACAGGCGTCCTCAGCAATTCTCGTAAAGGCCTCAGCTGATGTTCAAATTCTACGACTGCTCGACCGCCCCCAGCCCCCGGCGCGCCCGCATGGTCATCGCGGAGAAGCGCGTCGATGTGGAGACGGTCGAGGTCGATTTGCGCGCCGGCGAACACTTTTCGCCGGACTTCCAGGCGATCAATCCGCGCTGCACGGTCCCCGTCCTGGTCAGCGAAGAAGGCGAGGCGCTGTGCGACAACGCCTCGATCGTGCGCTATCTTGAAGCGCTCTACCCCGATCCGCCGCTGCTGGGGACCACGCCGCTGGATCAGGCGCGTACGGCGGAATGGATATGGCGGGTGGAGAGCGAGGGCCTGATGGCGGTCATGGAGGTGCTGCGCAACACCTCCAAGGCCATGAAGGACCGCGCCCTGCCCGGCCCGGATCCGGTGCCGCAGATCCCGGAGCTCGCCGAGCGCGGCCGGGTGCGCGGGGAACGCTTCTTCAAGGTGATGAATGACCGGCTGAAAGACACGCCCTGGCTCGCCGGGGAGACGTTCAGCTTTGCAGACATCTCCGCCTTCGTCTTCGTGGAGTTCGCCGCCTGGGTGAAGCTCCAGCCCGGCGAGGAGCTGGAAGCGCTGGCGAGCTGGCGCGAGGCGTGCGCCGCGCGGCCGAGCGGGAAGGTTTAGGGCGCCCGTTCGCATAGGGCGGCGCCCAACCCCTCACCCCGGCCCTCTCCCCTTCACAAGGGGAGAGGGGGAAGCTGGCCTCTTCCTTTGAAGCCCCCTCTCCCCCTTGGACAAGGGGGAGAGGGTAAGGGTGAGGGGGATTGATGCCCCCTCGACACCCGAGCCCAACCCCTTCACTCTCGACCCAGACAGGGACCGCCGCACGCAGCCGGTGACGCCGCCAAGGGAGGGCCGCCATGGACGTCGCCGCGCTGGATGGGGTGCGCATCGATCTCGCGCCGGGCGCGCAGATCCTGATGCCGGCCTCGCTGGCGATCATCATGATGTCGGTGGCGCTGAATCTTCACCTGAAGGATTTCGCGATCATCAAGCGCCAGCCGGTCCAGTTCCTCGGCGCGGCGCTGACCCAGGTGCTCGGCCTGCCCGCCCTGACCCTGGCGCTGATCCATCTGATCAATCCCATCCCGTCCATCGCCCTGGGCATGATCGTGGTGGCCTGCTGCCCGGGCGGCAATGTCTCCAACTTCCTGACCCATCTGGCCAAAGGCGACACGGCGTTCTCGGTCTCGCTCACCGCCACGTCGAGTCTGGCGGCAGCACTGCTGACGCCGATCTCCATCCTGTTCTGGACCAGCCTATACGCCCCCGCCGACGCGCTGGTGGACGCCATCGAGGTGAGCCCCATTCCCTTCGTCGTTCAGACGACGCTGATCCTGGCGGTTCCCTTGGTGATCGGCATGATCCTGGCCCATCGGTTCCCAGTGACCAGCGCCCGCGTGCGCCCCGGCTTCACGCTGGCGGCGCTGGCGATCCTGATCTTTCTGGTGTTCGGGGGGCTGGCCTCGAACTGGGCGCTGTTCACCGCGACGGCTTTCTCGGTGCTGACCATCGCCATCGCGCACAACGCGCTGGGCTTTCTTCTGGGCGCTGGAATGGCCCGCGTCCTGCGCATGGGGCCGAAGCAGCGCCGCTCGGTCACGTTCGAGATCGGCATTCAGAACACCGGCCTCGCCCTGGTGATCCTGCTGGGCCAGTTCGAGGGTCTGGGCGGGGCGGCCTCCATCACCGCGCTGTGGAGCGTCTGGCACCTGTTCGCAGGGGGGATGCTGGTGACGGCCTTTCGGGTTTATGATGGCCTGAATGCGAGCGCGCCGAAGAGCGCGGAGTAAGCCTGCGGGAGGACAAGCCATGGCCGACTATGATCTGAAGATCACCGGCGGAACGATTTACGATGGCGACGGCGGCGCGCCCTTCACCGGCGATATCGCCATCAGCAACGGCCGCATCGTCGCGGTCGGCGACGCGCCGGGCTCGGCGGCGGAGACCCTGGACGCCACCGGCTGCATCGTCACGCCGGGCTTCCTGGACGCGCACACCCATTACGACGGCCAGGCGACCTGGGATGACCGCATGGAGCCGTCCATCAAGCATGGCGTGACCACCGCCGTCATGGGCAATTGCGGCGTCGGCTTCGCCCCGGTCCGCAAGAGCGACCATGAGCGCCTGATCAAGCTGATGGAAGGCGTGGAAGACATCCCTGGCACCGCGCTCGCTGAAGGCCTCACCTGGAACTGGGAGAGCTTTCCCGACTACATGGACGCATTGGACGCCACGCCGCGCACCCTGGATATCGCCGCCATGGTCGGCCACGATCCGCTACGGGTCTTCGTCATGGACGAGCGCGCCAGCTTCGATGCTCAAGCCACCGACGAAGAGATCGCCAGGATGCGTGATCTGGTCGCCGAGGCGCTGGACGCCGGGGCCATCGGCTTCGCCACCGGACGCTCCGACCTGCACCGCACCGCCGACGGCGACTGGACCCCGGCCAGCGAAGCCACGGCCAAGGAGCTCGCCGGCATCGCCAGCGCCTTCAAGGGGCGCGATCACGGCGTCATCCAGGCCGTCAGCGATTTCGATCTGGAGCGCGATGCAGAGAAATTCCCTCAGGAATGGGCCGTCATCGAGCAGTATGTGAAGGCGGCCGGCGGGCGGCCCTTCTCCATCTCCCTCATGCAGCGCGACTTCGCGCCGGAGCAGTGGAAGAAGATCCTCGCCGGGCTGGAGAAGCTGGACTCAGAAGGCTTCACCGTGCGCGCCCAGGTGGCCCCGCGCGCCATCGGCGTTTTCCTGGGGCTGCAATGCACCTTCCATCCCTTCATGGGCTATCCCGCCTACAAGGCCATCGCCCACCTGCCGCTGGATGAACGCGTGGCTCAGATGAAGGATCCCGCGTTCAAGGCGAAAGTGCTGGCTGAAAAATCCGACAAGCTCGCCGGTCCCGGCAGCTCGATTCCTCCAATAGCCGATCTTCTCATCGAGAATATGGAGTTCGTCGCCGAAAAGCTGTTCACCCTGTCGGAGGACCCCGACTACGAACAGCCGCCGGAAGCCTCCATCGCCGCGAAGGCCCGCGACCGGGGCGTGTCGGTGTGGGAGCAGCTTTATGACACGGTCATCGCCCGCGATGGAGCTGAGCTGATCTACCTGCCAATCTATAACTATACCGAGCTGAGCTATGAGAATGTGAAGACCATGATGGACCATCCCCTGTCCATCATGGGGCTGTCGGACGGCGGGGCCCATGTGGGCACGGTCTGCGACGCCAGCTTTCCCACCTATCTGATGAGCTACTGGACCCGCGACCGCACCCGCGGCGAGCGCATCGAATTGCCGCGCGCGGTGAAGATGCTCACCGCCGATCTGGCCGACTATCTGGGCCTTGTCGATCGTGGACGCATCAAGCCGGGCCTGAAGGCCGACCTCAACGTCATCGACCACGCCAAACTCCGCCTCCAGCCGCCGCGCCTGGTGCAGGACCTGCCCGCCGGCGGGCAACGCCTGTTGCAGGACGCGACCGGCTACAAGGCGACCATCGTGAACGGCGAAGTCGTCGTGCGCGACGATCAGCTGACGGACGCCAGGCCGGGGCGTCTGGTGCGGGCGGGGAAGCAGATGGCCATGGCGGCGGAGTAGCGTTTTCGGCGCCTCATGAAACCCCGGCCAAGCCCGTAGGGCGCCGAGCCGGGGCCTCCCTGCGAGCTCGCACAAAGGTCCCGGGTCTGCGCTGCGCTTGCCCGGGAATTCAAGCGAGGTTCTTGACCCCTCCCCCGAAACTGGCGCAACCAAGCTCCACCCCTCACCGCCGGAGCCGCCCCATGACCCACGATCCCCGCCTGATCACCGCCCTGGACCTGCCGAGCGTGGCGGAGGCCGAGACGATGGTGGGGCGCATCGGGGCGGGGTGCGGGTTCTACAAGATCGGGCTTCAGCTTCTGCCCATCGGCGGCATGGAGCTGGCCGCGCGGCTGAAGGGCGGCGGGTATGACGTCTTCCTGGACTTCAAGCTTCACGACATCCCCGCCACCGTGGAGAAGGCGACCCGCTCCATCGCGGACGCTCGCACCGGCGATCTGCTGACCGTCCACGCCGAGCCGCCGGTGATGCGCGCGGCGGCCGAAGGCCGGAGCGGATCGAACTTGAAGATTCTCGGCGTCACCGTGCTGACCGCCTATGACGACGCCATGCTGGCCGAGATGGGCTATGGCATGGGCGCGCGCGATTTGGTGATGCGCCGGGTCGATCAGGCGGTGGAGGCCGGGATGGACGGCGTCGTCGCCTCGCCGCTGGAAGCCGAAGCCATCCGCGCGCGCGTTCCGTCAGACTTCCTCATTGTGACGCCGGGCGTGCGCCCGGCGGGCGCGGACGCCGGAGATCAGAAACGGATCGCCACGCCCGCCGACGCGCTAAAAAACGGCGCCAGTCATCTGGTGGTCGGACGGCCCATCACCGGCGCGCAAGATCCAGGGGCGGCGGCGGCGGCGATCAGCGCGGAGATGCGCGGCGTTTGACGCTTCGCCCATAAGAAAACCCCGGCGCGTCACCACGCCGGGGCTCTCCAAAATCAAAAGCCGTCATCAGCCTAAATGGCGGAGTCGATCCATTCCTGGATGCGCGACTTGGCCATGGCGCCGACCTGCCGGCTGACTTCCTCGCCATCCTTGAACAGGACGAGCGTCGGGATGCCGCGCACGCCCAGCTTGGACGGCGTCATCGGGTTCTGGTCGATATTGACCTTGGCCACGGTCAGCTTGCCGGACTGCTCGTCGGAAATCTCTTCCAGAGCCGGACCGATCTGCTTGCACGGGCCGCACCATTCCGCCCAGAAATCCACCAGGACGGGGCCGCCGGCCTTGAGCACGTCGGCTTCGAAACTGTCGTCGGAAACCGCTTTGGTCGCCATGGACGTCGCTCCTCATCATATGCGCGAAAATCGCGTCTTCACTTGAACCGCAGACCTAAGAAGGCGCGCCGCTCCGGTCAAGCGCCGCCGTTCGCCCGGGCTCTGGCCAGCACCCCATCCAGACGGTCTTCCGGCAATTCCATCAGGCGCGGCGCATCGGTCCACAACAGGGCGCAACGCACCGGCTTGCCGGGGTGAATCGCCTTCAATAGAGCGCGATAGGCGGCCATCTGCGCATAATAGACGGGGCTGACATCTTCACTGCGTTCGGGTGGAGGCCGGTTGGTCTTGAAGTCGATGATCAGGATTTCTTGATCCGTGATCACGAGCCTGTCGATCTGGCCGTTCACGATCATTCCCTCGGGCAGGCCCGGCGCCCGGCCGGATACCGACACCTCCGCGCGCGAGCCCGGCCCGAAGATCGCGGAGAACTGCGGATCGGACAGGACGCGCAGCGTCTCCTCCACGATTTCCGCCTTCTGGGCCTCGCTCAGATCGAGCTGGGCGGCCAGGTAGCGTTCCGCGCTGCCCCGGCGCCGCTCCTGCGGCAGATCGGGGAGGGTTTGCAGCAGCTTGTGGATGATGGAGCCGCGCCGGAACCGGTCCGGCCCGGACTCCGCGAGCGGCGACAGGGGCGCAGGCTCGAACCCGGACTCCTCCTCGCCCAGCAGTTTCGACGGCGCCGCCGCACGCGGCGCGCACGGCTCCGGCGCCGGCGGCGTCAACGCCCAACCCGGCAAAGCTGCAGCCGGCGCAGCGCGCGCCTCGTCCGGCCCCAGCCGCTCAGGGTCCGGTCCGAAGCGGCGGCCCGGCGGCGCGTCCCAGCCATTCTCCTCGGCCTGGGCGTCGAGCGCGGTGCGAATCTCCCGCCAGCCCTCTCCGGTGAAGGTTCGGTCGGCGCGGTCGTACCAGCAGCCGGCGTCGATCTTTCCGCCATTGCCGTGGGTGTGCCCGCAGATCACCAGCCGGTCCCGCGCGCGGGTCATGGCCACATAGAGCAGGCGCTGATACTCGCCCTCAGCCGCCAGGTCGGCTTTCGATTTCAGAGACTGGGCGAGGTCTGACAGCTTCTTGGTGTCCGGGTTCCAGATAAGACCCGCCGCCGGATGCGCGAACAGGCCGCCGGAGCGGTCGCGCGCGGTCTGGGTCGTGTCGGGCAGGAAGACGATGGGCGCCTCCAGCCCCTTGGCGCCGTGGACCGTCATGACCCGCACCTCGTTGCGGCCGGCCTCCATCTCACGCTTCACATCAGCGGAATCAGCTTCGACCGCCTGCGCGAACCGGGCGAGCGAAGGCGCGCCCTCGCGCTCATGGGCGAGCGCACGGGAGAGAAATTCCTCCGCCGGATCGCGGGCTTCTTCGCCCAGGCGGGCATACAGCCGCTTCAGCCGGTTTTCCCCGGTGCTGGAGGCTTCACCCAGAAAGCGGGCGAAAAACCCGTAGGGCGGCTCGGTCTCCACCCGCGCGCGGGCCCGCTCCAACGCCTCGCGCGCCTCGGCGAACCGCGGATCGTCGAAATGGCGCAACTTCTCCCAAAGCCTGCGGCCCGGGCGCTGCGACAGAGCAAACAGCGCGTCATCGTCGATCACGGGCGCGCCGGATCCGGCCTGTTGGAAGAACGGGCTTTTCAGGATCTCGGCCAGCGACAGATCGTCTTCGGGCAGCAACGCCCATTTCGCCAACGACAGCAGATCCTCGACCACCAGCTGGTCAGGCAGGGTCATGCGGTCGGCGCCCGCCACGGCGACGCGCTTCAGCTTCAGGCGCCGGATGATCTCCTCAAACAGCCCGCCGCGCTTTCGCACCAGCACCAGGATGTCGCCGGGCCGCGCCGCACGCTTGCGCCAGGGCTTGCCCTCCTCCCAGACGCCGTCGCCATCTTTGATGATGCGCGCAATCTCGCTGGTGACGGCTTCAGCAAGCTGGTTGCGCGCAGAGTCCTTGCGCGGGGCGTCGACCGGATCGAACTCCAGCACATCCGCTTCAGGCTTTTCCGGCTTGGGCACCGCCGGCCAGATCTCGACACAGCCCGGCGCATGCGCCCGCGCCGCCTTGTGGCCGTCATAGCGGTGGAAGGGCAGCGCATCGCGGGCCTCGGCGGTCTCGGGATCGGCCATGAGGAACTTGGTCTCAAGCTCGCTGGGGCCGTCTTCGAAACCTGCCTGGGGGTGCAGGGCCGCCGCTTCCGCCGTGAAGGCCGCGTCCACCGCGCTCAGCACCTCGGCGGCCGAGCGGAAGGACACGTCGAGCCCGGGGGAATCAAAACGCAGATCCGCGCCGACGGCGTCATGCTCAAGCTTCTCGCGCTGGCGCAGGAACTCGGCCGGGTCGGCGTTCTGGAAGGAATAGATCGACTGCTTCTCATCACCCACGCAGAAGACCGAGCGGGCCAGCCCGTCGGCGACCGCATCGCGCGCGCCTTCGCCGGCGAAGAATTCCTCGGTCAGGGCGTTGATCACCGCCCACTGCTCCGGCGCGGTGTCCTGGGCCTCGTCGACCAGCACGTGATCAAGGCCCTGATCGAGCTTGTAGCGGGTCCACTCCCGGCTGTCGGCGGCGGTCAGGAGCCCGGCGGCCCGGTCCACCAGGTCGGAGAAATCCACCTTGCGGCGGCGCGCCAGCCGCGCCTCGTAGTCGGTCAGCAGGCGTGAGGCGAGAAGGATCCCGGCGCGCGTGGCCTGATTGGCCTTCCCGGCGGCCACGAGCGGCAGGACTTCGCTGTCCATGCGGTGGCGTTCAGAGCCCTCCTCACCGAACAGCGTCACAAGGATGCGGTAGGTCTCCCCGGTCTTCTTGGTGAAAATCGAGCCCGGCTTTTTCAGCGTACCGGTGCCGGTGAGCCAGAACTCGATATAGGCCTTCGCCGCTTCCGCCGCGTCGCGCTCGCCCGCCTCCAGCACGGCGTGCAGGGCCGCCGCGCTGTTCGCGTCCGTCTTCGCCGCCCCGGCCTGCAATCCGGACAGAGCGGCGTCGAGATCGCTCATCTCGGTTTCCATCCAGGCGATGTCGTAGGCCGCGTCTTCATCGATCTCCGGATCAACGCCCAGCGCCAGGCTCGCCCGGTCCGCCAGCGCTTCGGCCGATCCCGCATCGGCGAGCGCGCGCGCAAAGGCGTGGCGGCGGTTCAGAACAAAGCCGGCGAGATCGGACACGCCGTCCGGTCCGGCCTGGGCCAGCACCGTGGCGATCGCATCGGCCAGCGCCCCGCCCGGCTCGCGGTGAGCGGCGCCGTACAGCGCATCGAGGCATTCAGCGCGCACTGCAGCCGCGTGGGCGTCGTCCTGAACCTCAAAGCCCGGCGGCAGGCCGGCCTCCAGCGGAAAGCGCCGCAACAGGCTTTCACAGAAGGCGTGAAGCGTCTGGATTTTCAGCCCGCCGGGCGTCTCCAGCGCCCGGGCGAACAGGCGGCGCGCCATGGCGAGATCGCCCGCTCCAGCCCCGCCGGTCAGCGTGTTCAGCTCGTCGCGCAACGCCTCGTCCGGCAGGGTCGACCAGTCGCCGAGCTTCCTGAAGAGGCGCGCCTGCATCTCCCCGGCGGCGGCCTTGGTGAAGGTCACGCACAAGATGCGGTCCGGCCGCGCCCCGGCCAGCAGCAGCCGCGCCACACGATCCACCAGCACCCGGGTCTTGCCCGATCCGGCATTGGCTTCGACAAAGACGCACGTTCCCGGATCGGCCGCCGCGCTCTGGGCCTTGGTGGCGCGTTCCACGATGGCGGGATCAAAGCCGGCCTCGCTCATGACTCCCCTCCCCCCGCGTCATCGCCAGGCGCGCTCGCCCATTCCTTGCGCCGGGCGAGATGGTCGAAGTCACCATACCGATTGACGAATTTCGCGCGCGGCTGGCTGCGATAGACGAAGGCCTCATCGTCGAACCAGCCGATGAGCTTTTTCAGATCCTCCAGCGCGTCCTCGGCCAGATCGACGGCCTCTTCGGTACCGGGCGCCTTGACCAGATGCGTTTCCTTGCCCGGCTCTTTCCCGCCGTTCAGCCGCAGATAGATCATGTCGCCCGGCTCGTGGCTGGGACAGTCGGGGAAGCCCCCGCGCGCAGCCATGGCGGCCTCCAGCGGCAATTGCGGCGCGAAGCCGGCCTTGACCTCGGGCCCGCTCGGCGGCGCGCCGGTCTTGTAGTCGATGATGTCCAGCGCGCCGTCCGGGCGAAGATCGATCCGGTCGGCTTTGGCGGTCAGGGTGAACGGACCGAAGGGCGCGTCGATGGTGAGCTCGCCCCGCTTTTCAGTCAGCACCGTCTTGAAGCGCGCATCGGGGTCGCGGCGGCGCTCGGCCTCCCAGTCCACAAGAAAGCCAGCCGCGCGCGCGAACCGGGGCAGCTCCAGACCCAGCCGGTCTTCGGGAAAGCCGGCGTCCAGCAACGCATCGCGTCCAAGGCCGACCAGGCGCTCAAGCGCGTCTCGCGGCAGGCCGGCCGCATCGGGCAGGCTGTCCACCCAGACCTCGATGGCCTTGTGGTAGGCGTTGCCGCGCTCCATAGGGCCCGGCTCACCGTCGGGCGGATCCAGCACTTTCAGGCCCAGAATCTTCTCCGCGAAGATCGAATAGGGATCGCGGATCAGGGTTTCGATGCGCGTCACGGACAGCGTGCGGGGGCGTGCGTCGACCGGCGGCCTCGGCATGGGCTCGGCGATGGACGAGACGGCCTCGCCCGGCTCGTCCAGGGCGGCGGCGAGCGCCGGGTAATTCGTCGCCGGAGCCAGGGCCGCCGCGCTCTCCGCCTCGCCCAGGGCGCCGCGCGCCAGCGTCTGCAGCCGCCACAGCCAGCGCGAGGCGACGGTGGGCGCACCGTCCTGCTTGCGCGCTCGCGTCAGGATGACGTCCGGACTGCAGGCGAGCTGAGCAAAGTCGTGGGCGGCGAGGCCGAAGCGCCGCTCGGGGGCCTCCAGCCCGGCGGCGAGGCGCATGCCCCGGCTGAGGAAGGGATCTGCCCGGCCACCCGCCGGCCAGACGCCTTCATTGAGCCCGGCGAGAATCACCCGGTCGGCGCTGACCAGGCGCGCTTCCAGCGGCCCCAGAATCTGCAGGCGCGGATGGGCGCCGTAGCGCGGCCGGACCATGCGCGAGCGGGCCATCTCAAGAAGGGCCGCGGTGAAATCAGACAGGCTCAGTTCCGGCAGGGCCTCGGCTTCGCGCAGGAAATCGCCGATCAGCTCCGCGGCCGCTTCGCCAGCGTCGCCGCTCCACAGGCGGTCGGCGCCCGCCGCCTCGCCATCGCCGGCCAGCGCCTCTCCTGTACGCGCCAGCGCCTCGGCCCAGCTCTTCGCCGCAGCCGTCTCTCCAAGGTCGGTAAGCGGCTGGAAGGCGGCTGCGGTGCGCCGGATGATGTCGCCCCAGCGCGCCGCCGCGCGTTCATCCTTGCCTGCGCCCTCGGCCACGGCTTCATAAAGCGCGTCAAAGCTGGAACCGGGGCGACGCCCGCGCAGCGCCGCGCGCTCCATGGCGCCCAGCTCCGGCTTCAGCGTCGCGCGGAGTTCGCCCAGCGCGAACAGCGGCGAGGCGGCGAGCGCAATGAACCCCAGCGCCGAGCCGGGTTCACTGGCGGCCTCAAGGATGCGCATGAGGAAGGCGCCGGGCGGCGCATCGGACAGAGGCTCGCCGGCTGAATCGTCCAGCTGCACGCCGAACCGGTCCATCTCCACCACGACCCGGCGCGCCAGCGCCCGGTCCGGCGTGACCAGCACGGCCCGCGCACCTGGCGTCTCTAGCGTTTCGCGCAGGGCCAGCGCAGCAGCGCGGGCTTCTTCGGCGGGCCCCGGCGCCTCGATCACCGACAGGCCTTCGAGCGCGGTGTCGAAGATATCGGCCCCCCGCCCCTCTTTGAGCGTCTCCACCCGCGACAGCCAGTCCGAGGTGGCTTCGGCCGGGCGCAGGGCCTCTGCGATCAGGCGGGCGCGGGCCGCCTGGCGGGCGCCCTCCTGTGCGCCCGGCCACCAGGCGACGGATGTGCGGTCGACGCCCAGCTGATCGATCAGGCCCTTCATGGCGCGCTGGGGGTGGGAATCATCAATGGCCGCCCAGCCGTCTTCGTCCATCTCCCGGTCAAAACCGGGCAGCACGACGCAGCCCTGAGGCAGACCTGCAACGACGCCCAGAAGCTCGGCGGCGGCGGGGATGGAGCCCGTCGACCCCGCCGCGATGACCGGGCCCTCCGGCGGGCTTTCCCGCCAGCGGTCCGCCAGCGCCCGCAAAAGCTTCGAGCGACGCCGCGCCGGGTCGGCCTTGCCCAGCTCGGCCAGGCGCGCCGGCCAGGCCTCCAGCACGATGTCCAGAAAGAGCGCCGCCTCCTCCATGTGAGCGGGCAGCGTCGCGCGCACCTCTTCTGACAGGGCGGACAGGTCATCCACTTCTTCGGTGGCGAGATCGTCGATCAGGCGGGCGAGATCGTCGGCGAGCGCCAACGCCCCGCCCGGCCCCATGGAGCGCCCCGCCGCGCCTTCACGCTGCAGGATCAGGCGCGCCAGCTCGAACCGGCGCCGGGCGGCAGACACCGCCTCTGGCGCGAGATCGGCGAGCTCGCCCGGTTCAAACGGCGGCTCGTCAGCGTCGACATCCCCGATGGGCCGGATCATCGGCAGGAGCGCCGCACCGGGCGCGCCTTCCAGCCGGGTGAAGGCTTCGCCCAGCGCCCGGCCCGCCCGGCGGGTCGGCAGGAGGACCGTCACGGCGGCCAGCGCATCGGGGTCCGGGAAGGCCTTCGCCAGGCCGCGCGCCAGGGCGTCCACGAACCCGGCTGCGGGCGGGATGGTGTAGAGCCGCGGCGCGGCGGGCTGGAACAGGTCGGTGGCGCTCATGGGGTGAGTGTCAGGCGATTCTCCGCCTCGTCTCGCGCGTCCGGATCACCCACATGCATCCAGAAGGCGTCCATGGGCGCGCCGAACACGCGGCCTTGGGCCAGCGCAGCATCCCACAGCCGGTTGGTGGAGAAGGGCTCGACTTTGACGCCTTGCAGCACGCGCGGATGCAGGACCTGGACCCCGGCATAGGCGAAGGGCGCATGATCGTGTTCGCCCCGGCGGGTCAGGCGTCCGTCCGCATCCAGGAAGAAATCCCCGGCGCCGGGGAAGCCGAGATTGCGGCCCATGGGCGAGAGCAGGAGGCGAAAGTCCATGGCCTCAGCGTCAAATCCCGCCGCCAGACGGTCAAGCTCGGGCGTTTCGCCGTCGATCCAGAGCGCGTCGATATTGGCCACGAAGATCGGATCGTCGCCCAGAAGCGGCGCGGCCTTGGCGAGGCCGCCGCCGGTCTCCAGCAATTCATCGCGCTCATCGGAGATGATGATGTGCGGCGCGGCGCGGCGGGCGAGGTGCTCCTCCAGCCGGTCGGCGAAATGATGGACATTGACCACGGCCCGCTCCACCCCGGCGCCGCCGAGCTTGTCCAGCGTCCAGTCAATGAGCGCGCGCCCGCCGACCTCCACCAGCGCCTTGCACCGGTCATCGGTCAGCGGACGCATGCGCGTGCCCCGTCCGGCGGCCATGACCATGGCGGTGGTGATGCTCACCGGTCGGCCTCCGCGAAGACATGGGGGCTGATCTCGCGCACGGCCGCGCGCACCGGCGCCAGGGCGGGGTGGCTGATATCGCGCACGAAATGGGCAGCGACCCGGGGCAGGAGATCGAGATATTTCGGCTTGCCGTCCCGGCGGGCGAGCCGCACGAAGATGCCCAGGATCTTGGCGTTGCGCTGGGCGGCGAGCACGGCGGCCGCCGCGTCGAACGCCTCGCGATCAGCCAGGCCGGCCCGCTCGAAAAAGCGCCGGGTCAAAGGTTCGGCGAGATCGCGCGGCACATCGCGGCGCGCATCCTCGATGAGGGAGATCAGGTCATAGGCCGGATGTCCGAACAGGGCGTCCTGGAAGTCCAGAAGCCCGACGCTGGCTTCGGCGGTCCGGTCCGGCAGCCAGATCAGGTTCTCCGCATGGTAATCGCGCAGCACCAGCCCGGGCGCATGGGCGTTCAGCACGCCGAAGACCTCGCCCCAGGCCGCGTCCCAGTCGGATCGCGCGGCGTCCGAGGGCGCTTCGCCGCGCTCGGGCGCATACCAGTCGAGGAAGAGATGGGTCTCGGCCAGCAAGGCCGTGTCGTCATAGTCCTGGATACGCCAGGACTTGCCGAAGGCGCGCGGCTCGGCCTCAAAGCTTGAGCGGTAGATCGCCGCCAGCGCATCAATGGCGGCGGCGTAGAGCGTGCCTTCATGGGCGCGGGCCGGGATTACGCGGGCGAACAGGTCATCGCCCAGGTCTTCCAGCAGCAGAAAGCCCGCGTCGAGATCAGCCTCCAGAATACGCGGCGCGGAGAAGCCGCGCGCGCTCAGCGCTCCGGCGATGGAGGCGAAGGCGGCCGTATCCGGTCCGGCCAGACGCGCCAGCGCGTTATAGCCGAGCCTCGCGCGGGTCCGAGGATCCGCATCAGGCGGACAGGCCGGGGCTTCGGCGCCGCCGGGCGCGTCCATGAGGATCGCTTTGCGCGCCCCGTCCGAGAGCCGGAAATAGGAGCGCGTGGAGGCGTCGCCTGGAAACGCCTCGACACGCGCCGCGCCCCAGCCCGCCGCGTTCAGGAATTCTGTGCGCGCAGCCGCGCGCGCGTCAGCCGGCGAGTCGGTCAAGGCGGTCCTCCCAGGTCTCGAACCCCTCCAGCACAGCTATGCGAGGCTCGTCTGCGCCGCCCGTCAGGCGCACCTCAAGACGTGACGCCGGCCGCCAGTTCGGCGCGTGGCCCGGCCATTCCACCAGCGCCGCGCCGTCTTCAAGGATCTCATCAAGGCCCAGCTCATCCAGTTCGGCCTCGTCGTCCAGACGGTAAAGATCGGCATGGGCGAGCGGCCACCCAGCGTTTGCGTCATAGACCTGCACCAGCGTGTAGGTCGGGCTCGGCGCATCGGCTTCGCCGGTGAGCGCTTCAATCACGGCCCGCGCCAGCGTGGTCTTGCCCGCGCCCAGATCACCGAAAAGCAGCACCAGATCACCCGGCCCCAGCACGGCGGCGAGCCGCGCGCCCAGGCGCGCCGTGGCGGCTTCATCAGTGAGGGTGAGCGTCAAGGCGGGCATGGGCATTAGCACTAAGGCCCCGCGAATAACCCGGCAAGGCGGCGCGGCGTGCTCTTCCACAAGCCTGGACGGCTTGACAGGATCGCGCCCGCGCGGCGTTCTGCAGCCATGCCTGGAACGCTGATCATCGGCGGGGGTCAAGCCGGCCTGTCCGCCGCCGCCGAACTCCGCAAGCGCAAGTATGAAGGACCGGTCACGATCCTCTCGGCTGAGGACGCGATCCCCTATCAGCGCCCGCCTCTGTCCAAGGCCTATCTGTCCGGCGAGATGCCGCTGGAGCGGCTCTGGCTGAAGCCGCAGGCCTGGTATGAGAAGGCCGACATCGCCGTGCGCACCGGCATACGCGCCGCCGCCATCGACCGGGGCGCATCTGAAATCCTCACCGAGGCCGGCGAGCGGCTGGGCTATGACCATCTCATCCTGGCCACCGGGGGCGAAGCCCGGCGCATCCCCCTGCCCGGCGCGGACCTGCCCGGCGTTTTCGTGCTGCGCACGCTGGCCGAAGCCGATGCGATGTCCGACGCGCTGAAGTCCGCGCAGAAGCTCGTCATCATCGGAGCGGGCTATATCGGGCTGGAGGTGGCGGCGTCCGCACGCAAGCGCGGGCTGGAGGTCACGGTGCTGGAAGCCGCCGACCGGCCCATGGCGCGCACGGCCAGCGCGCTTCTGTCCGGCTGGTTCGGCGCGATCCATCGCGGCTATGGCGTGGACCTGCAGGTCAGCGCCCCGGTCGAGGCGATCACGGGCGAGGACCGCGCGACCGGCTTGCGGCTGGCCGACGGTGAAGAGATCGAAGCCGATCTGGTTCTGGTGGCCGCCGGGCTGTCTCCCAATACCGAGCTGGCCGAGGCGGCGGGCCTGCCCTGCCAGGACGGCATTCTGGTCGATCAGAGCGCGCGGACCGAGGATGAGCGAATCTACGCCTGCGGTGATGTCGCGCGGTTCGAGCTGACTCGTTATGGAACGACGCTTCGTCTGGAGAGCGTTCAGAACGCCATCGACCAGGCCAAGGCGGCGGCGGCGGCCATTTGCGGCGCGCCCCAGACCTATGATCCGGTGCCCTGGTTCTGGTCAGACCAGTATGAGCTGAAGCTGCAGATCGCCGGCCTGATCGAGGGCGCTGATCGGATGGTCCGGCGCGGTGATCCGGAAGAGGGCAAGTTCGCCCTGTTTCACCTGAAGGACGGCGCTCTTATCGCGGTGGAGGCGGTCAACAGCGCGCCGGAATACATGGCCGGCCAGCGCATGATCGCCAACGGCGCCCGGCCCGATCCGGAGCGCTTGCGTGACACCAGTGTGGCGATGCGCGACTTCCTGTCCTAAATACGCCCCGAACCCGATGGAACACCCGGCGGACGCCCCGGCGTCTCAGCCCCCTGCGATGACAGCGAGCCCATGGCTAAAATCACCTATATCGAGAACGACGGAACCGAACACCAGGTCGAGGTCGAGGCCGGCCTGACGGTCATGGAAGGCGCGATCCGCAACATGGTTCCGGGCATCGACGCCGATTGCGGCGGCGCGTGCGCCTGCGCGACCTGCCATGTCTATGTCGACCCGTCCTTTGAAGCGAAGACCGGCGATCGCTCCTCCATGGAGGAGAGCATGCTCGATTTCGCCTCGGACGTTCAAGACAACTCGCGTCTTTCGTGCCAGATTAAGGTCACGGATGCGCTGGACGGGCTGATCGTCCGGCTGCCCGAACAGCAAGGCTGACGCCGCGCCCACCTCGCGGCGGGCCGGTCTGAGGGGCTGGACGGAACGCGCCGCGAGGGGAAAGCGATGCGGAAAGACGCGAAGATCGCGACAGGATTTGGACGCGCGGCAGGCATCGGCGCGGCGTGTGCTGCTCTGGCGGCCTGTACCGGCGAAGGCCAGGCGCCGCAGACCACGCTCATCGGCGAGGATGAGGTCGCGGTCCATCGCCTGGTCGATCTGACCGACCCTTACGGCGATCTGTTCATCGCGCCCGAGCGCGGCCTGTTCATCGATTTCGGGCGGGCCGAACCCATCATCACGTGCGAGCGGCGCGGCTATATCTGCACCGAATGGCCCTTCGTCTTCTCCTTCCCCGAAGACGGCGAGGCGCCGACGGGCACATGGACGGCCGGCGCCTACGAGTTCGAGGTGATCGCCGAGGCCGAACGCGATTTCTGCGGCCGTACCCGGACCGCCTACCTGGTGGAGGGCTCCAATGATGTGGGCTGGTCCACGCGGGTCTGGTACCGCCCGGATTTCGGGGTCTACGCGGTCATGAGCGGTCAGGCTCGCGACGGCGAGCTGGTGACGATCGAGCGCGCTTTCACCACTTGCGACCGCGGGCTGTTCGCCCGGTCGGGCGGTCTGTTCCGCCGCGCCGGGACTGACGAGTAGGTCCGGCGTGACCCTGACGGGCCTGCGCGCATTCCTGTCCGCCGGCTTGTGCGCCGCCGTCCTCACAGCCTGCTCTGATGAGACCCCCGCCGGTGATCCGGCGCCGGCGCTGGGCGCGCGCTCGGCCCACGCCTTCGTCGTGATGGGCCCTGACGGTGCGACGCGCGATCATTTGCTGAGCGGCGTCGCAGGCCCTGACGCAGACCTTCATCCCGCCGCCGCCGCCGAGGCGCGCGCGGCGCTGGATGCGCTCATCGCCGGACAGACTTTGAGCGTCACCCCTGCAGGCGAGCCGGACCGCTATGACCGCACGCCGGCGCAGGCCGCTCTGCCCGACGGGCGCGACCTGGCGGCGGCGCTGGTGGAAACCGGGTGGGCCATGGTCTGGCCGCGCGAGGGGCAAGCTGCGGATTTCGAAGCCCTGTTCGCCGCTGAGGCGCGGGCGCGCCGGGACAACGCCGGAGCGTGGGCTGAGGGTGTCTTCGAGGTCTTCGATCCCGATCCGAACACGCTCGCCCAGCGTCTGGACGGGCCGGTCATCGTGACCGGACGCATCGTCTCGACCGGGGAAGGCCGGGACGGGAGGCTCTATCTCAATTTCGGTCTGGACTGGCGCACCGACTTCACGGTGAGCGCCACGCGCCAAACCCGCTCCCGGTTTGAGGACTCGGGGCTCGCTCTGGAGTCGCTGGACGGGGCGGTCGTACGGGCGCGCGGCTGGTTGTACGCCGAGGACGGGCCGATGATTGCGCTCAATCATACAGCCCAGATTGAGGTTCTCGACGCGCCCTGACCCGGCCTAGACCTGCGGAATCAGGCCCGCTTCTTCGGGATCGCCGACCGCTTCTGTCAGCGCCTTGCGCAGCTTGTTCAGCGCCTGATGCTCGATCTGGCGCACGCGCTCCTTGGAGATGCCCAGCTGCTCGCCCAGCTTCTCCAGCGTGACGGAGTCCTCGCGCAAACGGCGTTCGCGGATGATCAGCTGCTCGCGATCGGTCAGCGCGCCCATGGCGTCGCCCAGCCACTGGGAGCGCTTTTCAGTGTCGCGGCTGCCCATGACTTCCGCTTCCGGGTCGGGATTCTCATCGGCCAGCAGATCCTGCCACTCCCCGTCGCCATCTTCGGTGAAGGGCGCATTCAGGGAGCGGTCGACGGCGGCCAGACGCGAAGCCATCTGCTCCACATCGTCCTCGCCCACGCGCAGAGCCTGAGCCACATAGGCGCGGTTTTCCGGGCTCAACGCGCCTGAACCCACGTCCTTGATCAGGGCGCGCAGACGGCGGAGGTTGAAGAAAAGCGATTTCTGCGCCGCCGTCGTGCCGGTGCGCACGATGGACCAGTTGCGCAGCACATAATCCTGGATGGCCGAACGGATCCACCAGCTGGCGTAGGTGGAGAAGCGTACGCCGCGCTCCGGTTCGAACCGGGCGGCGGCCTGCATCAGGCCGATATTGCCTTCCGACACCAGATCCGGGAACGGCAGGCCGTAATGGCGGAACTTGGCCGCGACGGCGACCACCAGGCGCATATACGCGGTGGTCAGCTCATGGAGGGCCTTCTCATCGCCCTCCTCTTTCCAGGCCGTGGCCAGGGCGAGCTCGTGATCGCGTTCCAGGAGCGGCGCCTCCATGGCGCGCTTCATGAACTTGCGGTCAGGATCCGGCGAGCGGGTGGGCGCGGTACGGGTCGTCATAGCGGGCGCCTTTCTCGGTCAGCGTCTGGTCTCTTGGCTTTGTCCGTACTTGTTTACGCAAACGCCGCTGAGCCGGTTCACCTCCTCGCCATGTTTTCGTCACAGGGATTACAGCGCGCAAAGCCGGGCCAGGGCTGAAACGCAAAACGCCCCGCAGGCGAAGCCGGCGGGGCGTCGAGCTCAGCTGAGAGGAAGCAGCGCCTTAGGCGGCCTTCTTCGTCAGGGTCGTCGTCAGCATCTCAAGCGCCTTGTCGCGATCGACCTTCTCGACCACGGCGACTTCGCGAACCATGCGGTCCAGCGCGCTTTCATAAAGCTGGCGTTCGGAATAGCTCGGCTCGGGCTGATCTTCCTGGCGGTGCAGGTCGCGTACGACCTCCGCGATGGAGATCAGGTCGCCGGAATTGATCTTCGCTTCGTACTCCTGGGCGCGGCGCGACCACATGGTGCGCTTGACCTTAGGCTTGCCCTTCAGGGTCTTGATGGCGTTCTTCAGCACATCGTCATCAGCCAGCGGACGCATGCCCTGGGCGGTCGCCTTGGCGGTCGGCACGCGCAGGGTCATCTTGTCCTGCTCGAACGACACGACATAGACCTCGATGTCGAAACCGGCCACGCTGTCCTTCTCGACACCGGTCACCCGCCCCACGCCATGGGCGGGATAGACGACGTGGTCGCCCTTCTTGAAGGTCTTGTTGTCGTTCGCGGTTTTCTTGGTCATGGATGCTCTCTTTCAAACAACCTCACAGGACGCCGGACCCGGCACAGGCCGACGCAGCGAACAGACCAGCGGAGTGAAAGGATCGGTTAACACTTGAATTCTGGAACGCAGAAACCCGTGACCCATCCCTGCAGGATCGGCCGAGCTAGACGTTCATGATCCAGATTAGTTCAAGGCAGTCCGGTGTCCTGACAAAACCAGCCGACGCTGTTCGATTGTGCACAAGTTATCATAAAAATTGGAAAAATGCAATTTGCTGCACGCGCACGCCCCCTCCGCATGCGGAGGGCGGTTAACCACGAGTTAACACCTTGACCGTCTTCAGCTTTCGATCTCAGCCCGGGTTCGCGGAGAAATACTTCTCAAGCTTGCCGGTCTCGGTCTCGAATTGCTCCGCGTCGGCCGGGGCGTCCTTCTTGACGGTGATGTTGGGCCACTCCGAGGCGTATTTGGAGTTCAGCGCCAGCCACTTGCCGTCCGGATCGTCCTCGGTGTCCGGCTTGATCGCCTCGACCGGGCATTCCGGCTCGCACACGCCGCAATCAATACACTCGTCAGGGTGAATGACGAGCATGTTCTCACCCTCGTAGAAGCAATCCACGGGGCAGACTTCCACGCAGTCGGTGAATTTACAGCGGATGCAGGCGTCAGTGACGATGTAGGTCATCGCAGGCGGAAACCCTCAGCGAACTTGCGGAAAAGTGTCAATCAATCCGGACATGACGTGCAGGCGCGGATTTGTCAATTCTGGCCCTGCGCAGCCTGGCGCGCTTCGGCGCGCTGGCGGTCGCTCAGCGCCAGCAAGGGCGCCAGACGTCGAATCAGGGCGTCCTCGTGGGCGTCCTTTTCCCCGTCGGCGAGCGCGACGCGCCAGAGCTGGGTCATGAAGGCCATGCGGCGCTCCTCGGGCAGCTCCTTGATCACCTTGGTGAACTGGTAGTGGTCGAGCGCGGTCTCTGCGATGCCCTCGGCCTCGTTGAGCAGTGTTTTCGCCTCTTCGTCATCCAGGTCGAACCCGGTCTTGAGCAGATCCAGGATCGTGTCGGACTCGACATCGGCGTAGACCCCGTCCGACAGGGCGGCCTGCACCATAAGCGCAGCGGCGGCCAGCTCGGTCGAGTGGGCATCGGGTTGCGGCGCGTCCTCGCCGCCCGAGATCAGGCGCTTGATGGCGTCGAGCATGGGTTAGAGCTCCTCATCGGTCTGCGGCGCAGCCGGGGCGTCCCCGGCCGCTTCAATCGTATACAGGCCTTGCGCCTCGCGCGCCGGACCCCGCCGGTCTCCAAGACCAGAGATGGTCACGCGGACCGGTTTTCCAAACCGCATATACACCAGCTGGTCGCCGGGACGCACCGTCGCCGACGCCCGCGTCAGCCGGCGCACCTGACCGGAGCGTTCCAGCCTGACCCCGCCACCTTCGATGAACCTGCCCGCACCCGAGCGCGATTTGAACAGCCTGGCGCGAAACAGCCAGACATCGCAGCGCTGCCCGCCCTCCCCGCTCTGGCCGGCGTGGCTCAAGACGGACCTCCGGCCGCCTTGCGCCGGGCCTTGCGCGGCTTGCGCTTCGGGGGAGATTTGCGGGCCGGCGCCGCCTTGAGTTCCGCCAGCACGGCGAAGGGCGTATCCGCCGGCGGCGCGGCCGCCTCGGCTTCGGCCTTGACCCTGGCGGGGTCGAGCGAGCGGGCGCGCCCGCCCCAGAGCTCCGGCGTCCCGGTCCCGTCCTCAGCCGTCGACGCCTTGCGTACGCGCTTGTATCCCAGCGCCTTGAGGACCTGCCGCAGCTCCTCATGGGAGCAGCCCAGCAGCGTCGCCATGGCCGCATCCGGCGCGAACAGGCCCTTGGCGTGCTGCTTGCGGCCGTCCCGGATGAGGTCGGCCAGACGCTCCAGAATATCCAGCCGCACCGCCCTGGGCCCGCAGCGCTGATAGCCCGCCGCGCCATAATCCGCCTCACGCCGTCCCTTTTCGATCTCAAGGCTGGTCAGCCCGGCTCCCGGCACCAGGGCCCGCTCCGGATCGCCTTCCTGCGCGGCCTTGAGCAGGGCGTTCAGGCGCGCCGCCTTGGGCTTGACCAGAGCCGGCAGGAAAACCGCATGTTCGCCAATGCGCACGCCGGCCTGGCGCAGTTGCCGGCGCTCATGGCCGGAGAGCTGGCTCAGCTCGGCCGCAAGTGCGGAGCGTGGGGCCGCCCCGAAGCCCTCCACCAGCCGGTAGCCGACCCCGCGCGCCAGCCCGTCCAGCCCGTTGCCGCCATTGACCTTGCGCTTGAGCGTCAGCAGAGCGCCGAGCGCGTCTTCAGCCGTCGCCGCCAGAAAGCGCTCCAGGCGGCGTTCTGCGCGGGACACCGCTTCGCCGGCGCCCAGATCTCCGCCGATCAGGCGCGCGCCCGGTGCGAACGGGTCGGCCGATGGCTCGAGCCGTGCGATGCGCACGCCCTCCCACGCAATGGACCCGTCCGCCTGAAGGGCCAGGTCGGCGTCCTCGCACTTGGCCAGGCGGCCCAGGCGCCGGTTGATCTCCGGACGCACCGCCTTCAGGGCGGCGTTGGCCACCGCCCGGCGCGCCAGCGGGCCTCCCTCAGCGACCGGCTGGAAGCTCAGGGCGGTGAGTTTGCCGACATAATGGCCCTCCACCGTCACCTCGCCCTCGGCCGACAGTCCCGCCTCCAGATCGACCTTTTCGCGCAGGCCCTTCATCAGGGCGCTGGTGCGCCGGTCGATGAAGCGGGCGGTCAGGCGTTCATGGAGCGCGTCGGACAACCGGTCCTCCACCTCCCGGGTGCGCTCCTGCCAGTAGGCCGGATCGCGGGTCCAGTCAGACCGATGGGAGGCATAGGCCCAGGTGCGCACATAGGACAGGCGCTGGGCCAGCGCATCGACCTCGCCGGCCGTGCGCGACAGCCGGGTCAGCTGGGAGTCCAGCCAGGCGTCGGGCAGGAAGCCGTCCGGGCCGGTCAGATGGTTGAAAACGGTCTTGATGAGCCGCGCATGGTCATCCAGCGAGGTCTTGCGGAAGTCCGGCGTGCGGCAGACATCCCACAGACGCGCCAGCGCCGCCCGGCTCTTCAGGCGGTCGCGGACCTCCTCGTCGCGCGCGATGATATCCAGGACTTCCTCGTCGATGGGGTTGCGCACCCGCTCCAGCACCGGATCGGGCGGGGGCTGGTTCAGCGTGATGCGCAGGTTCTCGAGACTGGAGAGGTCCAGATCGGCGTTGCGCCAGGTCAGCTTGCCGACAGGGTCGAACTGGTGGTTCTCCACCCGGTGCACGATGTCAGCGTCCAAGGCGCGCGCATCGGCGGTCTCGCCGAAGGTGCCATCTGAGCGGAAGCGTCCGGCGCGTCCGGCGATCTGGCCGATCTCGTGGGCGAAAAGCCGGCGGCGCTTGCGTCCGTCGAACTTGGAGAAGCTGGCGAAAGCCACATGGTCCACGTCCATGTTCAGGCCCATGCCGATGGCGTCGGTGGCGATGAGGAAATCGACCTCGCCGGACTGGTAGAGCTCCACCTGGGCGTTGCGCGTGCGCGGGCTGAGCGCGCCCATCACCACCGCCGCGCCGCCGCGCTGGCGGCGCATGAGCTCGGCGATGGAATAGACGTCCTCGGCGCTGAAGGCCACGACAGCCGACCGGCGCGGCAGCTTGGAGAGCTTCTTGGTTCCGGCATGGGTGAGGACCGAAAATCGCTCGCGCTCCACGATCTCGGCTTCGGGGACCAGGCGCCGGATCAGGGGGCGCATGGTGGCCGAGCCCATGAACATGGTCTCTTCGGTCCCGCGCGCCTGGAGCAGACGGTCGGTGAAGACGTGGCCGCGTTCAGGGTCAGAGGCCAGCTGAACCTCGTCGATCGCCAGGAAGGCTGGACGCATGTCCAACGGCATGGCCTCCACCGTGCACAGGAAGTAGCGCGCCGTGGGCGGGACGATCTTCTCCTCGCCCGTGATCAGCGCGGCCGACGCCGACCCCTTGGCCTTGACCACCTTGTCGTAGAGCTCCCGGGCCAGAAGCCGCAGAGGCAGGCCGATGACGCCGGTCTGACGGCCCATCATGCGCTCCAGCGCCAGATGGGTCTTGCCGGTGTTGGTCGGCCCCAGCACCGCTGTGATGCGGCCGGGCTCCGGCTTGCGGGCTGTCATGGCGGCGGCTCCCGTAGCAGCGCTTGCCTGACAAGATAGGCCTGAGTCGGCGCGTTTGTTACCCGCGCGCCGCCCAGCCTACTGCGGGCCGATTCCGATGCGGCGGGCCTCGATGGAGATGTTGCCGATCTGGGTGGAAGCGCGGAAGCGCACCGGGACATGCAGGCCCTGCATCTCCACAAGCCAGATATTGACGGGCCGGGCGGTCTCTTCCTCGGTCGGACGGTCGCCGGGGTCATAGCCGGAGATGGGCTCGACATAGGCCTGGCAGCGGATCGCCTGGCCGCGATAGGCCCGGGTGCGCACATCATCCATGCCGACATTCTCAAAACGCAGATCATAGCGCGCCTTGCCGTCGAAGATCGGCAGCCGGCCGGAGCAGACCTCCTCATCGCCTGTATCGATCGGACCGAGCATGAGGTTCAGGATCACCGTGACGGGATCCAGCGCGCCGGCGCGCTCCGCTTCACTGGCGGGCGGCTCTCCCATGGAGCCGAACGGCGGGTTGATGTCCGGGGTGGCGGTGCCTTCGGGAAAGTCGATGCCCACCACGCGGCCCTTTTCGCTGGCGTAATTGATGTGCTCGTAGCGCCAGGGCGCCAGACCCTCGCCGGTGCGATAACCCACCGACGACGCCTGAATGTCGGTATCGTCGAACCAGCGCAGCAGGCCGGCGCTCTGGAAGGTCGCGGCGGCCGAATAGGTCGCCTCCTCCATGCGCGCTGTGATCGAGATGTCCGCGACCTGCAGAAAGTAAACTGAGCCGGTATATTCCATGAAGAACTGGTCCGGCGTGACGGGAGCGGCGTCATCGGCCGGCGCCGGCCCGGCCAGGGCGAGCGGGGCGGCGATCAGGGCGGCGGCCAGACGGCGCATGGGCGACGGCTCCTTTGAACCAGATCAGGCGGTGCGTTCCGGTATGGAACAGCACGTCTCATGGCTGCAAGATGAACGCCCGCGCCGGTCGCCGCAATCGGGCTTTGCTGTCATTACCGGGAAGGAATCAGCGCAGTGCGCCTTGACGCAGCCGCCCCAACCAAGTAGTTCGCCTGCTCTTGCGCCGCGAGGGCTTCGTGTCCGGCATGCGGCCTGTCAGGTTTTGACGTAACAGAACACCAGGGTGGAAGCCATGTCGCGCCGCTGCGAACTTACGGGTACGGGTCCGGTTTCGGGCAATAACGTGTCCCACGCCAACAACAAGACCAAGCGCCGCTTCCTGCCGAACCTGTGCCAGGTGACGCTGGCCTCGGAGACGCTGGATCGCTCCTTCAAGTTCCGCGTGGCCGCGCGCGCCCTGCGCAGCGTCGACCATTGCGGCGGGCTGGACAACTTCCTGCTCAAGGCGAAGAACGAGGATCTGTCCCCGGCCGCCCTGAAGGTGAAGCGGGACATCAAGAAGGCCCAGACCGAAGCTGCGTAAATCACGCGCTCGCGTCTGAAACGAACAAGCCCGCCGGAAACGGCGGGCTTTTTTGTTTCAGGCGCCACGGCGCCGTCCAAGACCCAGTCTTAGCGCCCTTCTGCGGAATTCTGCTCCAAGACGAGGCGCGATCCTTCACCGCGCCGTGCAACGCAGGTCAGGACCGCCCTGGGCGCCTAACCCCGCTTCGGGGCCTTTGAAAACTCGGCGTACTTGTTGGTGCGCGCCTTTTTCTCCTTCGCGCCCTCGATGAGGAGGATCGCCTCTCCGCGCGGGGCTTCGGCCAGGCGCGCGTGGAGGGCGGAGAGAGGTTCGCGGAAGACGCGTTCGAAGGGCTTGGTCAATTCCATGGCCAGCGCCGCCTGCCGGTCTCCCAAGACCTCCAGGGCGTCGGCGACGGTTTCGCCAAGGCGCTGAGGGCTTTCCATGAGGATGAGCGTCGCGGGCAGTTCGGCATAAGGCGTCAGGAAGGCCTGGCGCTTGCCGGACTTGCGCGGCGGGAAGCCGAGGAAGACGAAGCGGTCGGTAGGCAGGCCCGACAGGCTGAGCGCCAGGATGGGCGAAGCGGGACCTGGCAGCGCGCCCACCTCCAGCCCGGCGTCCAGAACCGCGCGCACGACCCGGTAGCCGGGGTCGGAGATGCCCGGCGTGCCGGCGTCGCTGACCAGCGCGACCTTCGCGCCGTCCTCGATCAGCTTCACGATGCCGGCTGCGCTCTGGGCCTCGTTATGGTCATGGCAGGCGATCAGGCGCGGCGCTTCGATCCCGCAGCGGCGCAACAGCTCGCGGGTGACGCGGGTGTCCTCGCAGGCGATCACGTCGGCGGTGCGCAGGGTCTCCAGAGCGCGCGCGGTCATATCGCCATCCTCCCCGATGGGCGTCGCCACCAGAATGAGGCGCGCCCGGTCCGGATCGGCCGGAGCAGTGTCGAGATCAGCGCGGCTCATCCGCGGATCGGGGGGGCGATCATGGAGATGTCCACACTGACCTCCAGACCCAGCGCATCCTCCGGCGCGCCGATATAGGAGCCGGTCAGCGGCGCGGTCTGGGCCGGCGTGCGTCCGACCCCGGTGCGGATCAGCCGGCCGGAGGCCACCGCCCCGTTGGTGGGATCGAACTCGATCCAGCCGGCTCCGGGCAGGAAGACCTGCACCCAGGCGTGGGTGGCGCCGGCGCCGACCACCTCGGCAGCTGCGGAGCCGCCGTCGGAATAGGCGGCGGAATCCAGCGCCGGATCATAGAGATACCCGGTCACGAACCGCGCCGCGAAGCCCAGGCGCCGCACCGCCTCGCACATGAGTTCGGCATAGTCCCGGCAGGAGCCGGTTCCCAGCGTCAGCGTTTCGGCGGGGCGCTGAACGCCCGGCTCCTCACGGCGCACATAGGTCAGCTCGGACTGGATCGCCGCGGTCATCTGGGACAACAGCGCCCAGGTGTCGCCGCCGCTCTCGGCGGCGAAGCGCTGGGCGAACGCCTCCACCACGCCCTCGGCGTCCTCATGGTTGGGCGCGCAGAGCGGGCCCAGATCCAGACGCTCATGATCGGAGTAAGCGAAGGGGAAGGTGCGCGCATGCTCCTCCACGGGGAACTCGGCGTCCTCAAAGCTGGTGCGCACGATGTCGAAGCGCGCCTCCACCTCGAGCACGTCGGAGGCCTCGGAGAAGTCAAACAGCGTCACCGTGTTGGAGAACACGTCATGGATCCAGCGCACGCCGGCCTGGGGACGGGCCTCCACCACCATGTTCAACAGCCGCAGATCCGGGGTTTCGTGGGGGCGCACCATGGCGCGGTGACGTCCGAATGTGACCGGGCGCGCGTAGCGGTAGCGGGTCACATGGCGGACCCGGAAAACATCGGTCCTGACTTCAGAGTGCTGACCCACGATCGCCACTCGCCCTGTGTGCGTCATCTGGCCGGCACCTTGATCTGATTCTGGACCCTGGGAGAGCGGGTCAGCACTGGTGAGCTAATCAACGTGGAAGTACCGCCGTGACAGCGCATCGGCGAAGGCGATCACCTGAACCTGGATCCTGTCGAGGGCCCGATGCAGGCCGGGGCCGGGCTCCACACGGGTCTTCGGCTCCACGCTGGACAGCAAGGCCTGGCATGCCGCAGTCAACTCTTCGGACGGCGCGGCGTCATAGTCCTCACGCAGCTCCCGCAGCCGGTCCGCAGCCGCAAGCGCCGACAGGCGGACCGAGCGCGGACAGTCGCTGTCGTAAAGCAGGAAAGCGGCCGCATCCTTCGGCCCGGCCGAAACCGAATGACGCCGGCGGAAGGCATGGTAGCTCGACGCAGAACGCAGCAGCGAATTCCACCACACCACGTCCGGCGGCGTGTAGTCGCCTTCGCCCCCCGCGGTGTCGAGCTGGTAGTACTTCACATCGATGAGGCGCGTGGTCTGGTCGGCGCGTTCCAGTTCGGAGCCCAGCCGATGGAACAGCCAGGCCTCGTCGCGATACCAGGCGCCGTCCACCATGCCCTGATGGGTCAGACAGCCCAGGCGCACCTTCTCACACAAGCCGGCCAGGCGCGGCAGCGTCACCTTGCGCGCGGTCAGGCCGGCCACTTCGCCATGGAGCATGTTGATCTGCTTCCAGGCCTCCACCGGCGTGATGTGGCGCAAGGCCCGGGCGTTTTCCCGCGCGGCGTTCAGGCAGGACAGGATGGAGTTGGGGTTCGACGCATCAGTGAAATACCAGCGCGCCACGCTCAGGCCCGTCAGACGGCGCCCGGACTCTTCGAACGCCGGACGGTCGCTGAACGTGTCAAGCACGCTGCGCCAGGCCGCCGCGTCGTCATCGCCGGCAGCGAAGCCTTCCGCGACCGCGAGCAGGCGCGAGAGGTTCTCCGCCCGCTCCACATAGCGGCCGAGCCAGAACGCGTTCTCAGCAAAGCGCGAGAGCAGCTTATGAGAGGACCCAGGTATCTTTCGACCCTCCACCCTGGCTGGAATTGACGATCAGAGAGCCCTTCTTCATGGCCACTCGGGTCAGCCCGCCCGGCAGCACGAACGTACCCTTGCCCGTCACTGCGAAGGGGCGCAGGTCCACATGGCGCGGCGCGACGCCCTCGCTGGTCAGGGTGGGGCAGACCGACAGGGTGATCATGGGCTGGGCGATATAGTTCGACGGATCCTTGGCGATCGCCTTGCCGGCGGCTTCGCGCTCTGCCTTCGTGGCGCGCGGACCCACCGTGATGCCGTAGCCGCCGCTTTCGCCCACGGGCTTGGTCACCAGCTCGTCGATATGGTCGAGCACATAGGCCCGGTCTTCGGGGCGCCGGCATACATAGGTGTCGACATTCTTCAGGATCGGCTCTTCAGACAGGTAGTAGCGCACGATCTCGGGCATGTAGGCGTAGACCGCCTTGTCGTCGGCGACGCCGGTTCCCGGCGCGTTGGCGATGGCGACCTTGCCGGCTTTCATGGCGCGCATCAGCCCATTGCAGCCCAGCATGGAGTCCTTGCGGAAGGCTTCCGGGTCCAGGAAGGCGTCGTCGATGCGGCGATAGATGACATGGACCGGCTGGGGCCCGCACACGGTGTTCATGAACACCTCGTCATTGCGGTCCACGAACAGGTCGCGCCCTTCGACCAGAGGCACGCCCATCTCGCGGGCCAGGAAGACATGTTCGAAATAGGCCGAGTTGTAGACCCCCGGCGTCATCAGGACGATGGAGGGGTCCATCACGCCTTGCGGCGCGGAATCGGCCAGCTTTTCACGAAGGCGCACGCCATAGTCGGAGACCGGGCGCACCCGGGCGTTCTCCATGAGATCGGGGAAGGAGCGCATCATGAGATGCCGGTTCTCGATCACGTAGGAGACCCCGGACGGGGCGCGGCAGTTGTCCTCAAGAATCAGGAAGTCCCCCGCCTGATCGCGGATCATGTCGGTGCCGCAAATATGGGTGTAGACCCCGCCGGGCGGATCCACGCCGATCATCTCTTCAAGATAATACTTGTTTTTCAGGACCAGATCAGACGGGATCACCCCGTCCTTCAGGATTTTCCGGTCGTGATAGATGTCGCGCAGGAAGGCGTTGAGCGCGGCGATGCGCTGGACGACGCCGGCTTCCAGGCTGTCCCAGTCCGGCTTGGTGATCGGGCGGGGAATGACGTCGAAGGGCAGGATGCGATCCACGGTCTCTTCGCCGAAATAGACCGTGAAGGTGATGCCCAGATTGTACATCTCTTCCTCGGCCCGCGCCTTGCGCTGGGCCAGGGTGGAGCGGGTCTTGCCGCCCAGACGGTTGAGGAACAGCCGGTTGACCTCGGCGTCGCTTGCTCGGCCCAGCACTTCGCAGAATGCGGGGTCAGGATTGTAGCTGTTGAAGAGGCCGGTCGGGGCCATGGTGATCCTTGCTGCGGCGCGTCAAACGACAGCCTAACACGGAAACCGGCCGACACATCAACTCCGTGGGCGGACGCCTAGCCCTGACCGGCCATCCGGACCCGCACGCGGGTTTGCGCGGACCGTCCCTCCGCGTCCACCACAGTGAGGGCGTAGAAGCCCGGCTGGTCCGGGGTGAAGACCGACGCGCCGCCGGCGTCACGGGCGGCGGGCTCGCCGTCCACGTACCAGTCCATGGGTCCGGCGCCGCGCGCGGACAGCACGAAATTGCGGCCCGCACCCTCGGCCCAAAGCTCTGAGTCCTCCGGCGGAAACAGGATGACCGGCGCAGCGTTGTCTGGCGCGAAGCGCACCAGCGGCGCCGGCGCCGGCGCGGCTTCGCGGCCGGGCGCATCGTTCTCGAACGCCGGATCCCAGCGCTCCACCGCGTCGGCGAGATCAAACAGCGTCGGCAACGCGCCGGCCCGCCCCGTCACACCAGGGCGCGGCGCGGCGTCGGGGCGGCCGGTCCATACGATGATCGCGTAGCCGCCGGTGATCCCCGCCGCCCAGGCGTCGCGGAAGCCGTAGGACGTGCCGGTCTTGTAGGCCACGCGCGGCGCGCCGGTTGTCAGATGCGCCGGCATGCGCCCCGGCGGACTTGGCGAGCCGTACAGCACCTCGACGATTTCAGCCGCGCTCTCTGCTGACACCAGATGGCCGGGCTGGGCGTTCAGATTCGCCTCGGCCTCCGCCTCGGTCCAGGCCAGCGGAAGCGCCCGACCCTCATCACCAAGCGCGGCGTACAGCACGGCGAGATCGCGCACGGACAGGCCCAGCCCGCCCAGCGCGACAGCGAGGCCGGTCTCCCCGGCCAGCGAGCCGGGAATGGCCGGATCGGCGCCGGCCTGATCCAGAGCCGCCGCAAAACGCGCCGCGCCCACCCGGTCCAGCACGCGCACGGCGGGCACGTTGAGCGAATGCTGCAGGGCGTCAGCGACGGTGACCTCGCCGCGGAAGGTCCGGTCGAAATTCTCCGGCTGATAGTTGGAGAAGCGCGCGGGCAGATCATCGATCAGCGTATCCGGTGCGGCCTGCCCGTCGTCGAAGGCCAGAGCGTAGACCAGCGGTTTCAGTGTCGAGCCCGGCGAGCGCCGCGACGTCGTCAGGTCGATCCAGCCCCCCGCCCGGCTCAGCCCCGCCGAGCCGACGGCGGCGCGGACGGCACGGGTCTCAATGTCCACAATAATGGCAGAAGCCTGAACGCCCTCGCCACCTGCTTCGGCGAGGCGCTCAACAAGGCGCTCCGCCTCCAGCTGAAGGGTCAGGTCGAGTGTGGAGCGCACGACGGGCGCGCCGTCGCCGCGCGCGCGGATCGTAGCGGCGGCGTGCCAGGCTTCGCGAGGAAAGGCGTTGCGGCCGGTGGGCAAAGCCTCCGTGGCGGCGTCTTCGGCCCGCGCGGCGCTGATCCAACCGGCAGCAGCGAGCCGCGTCAGGATCGCCGCACGCGAACGCCGGGCGACCTCCGGCCGCAGGTCCGGGCGCCGCGCTTCGGGGCTTTGCGGCAGGGCGATCAGGAGCGCGATCTGGTCGGGGGTCAGCTGGTCAGGTTCGCGCCCGAACCAGGCCCAACTCGCCGCGCGCACGCCCTGCAAGTTCCCGCCATAGGGCGCGAGCGTCAGGTAGAGCTCGAGTATCTCGTCCTTTGAAAGCCGCGCCTCCAGCTGGAGCGCGCGGATCGACTCGATGATCTTGGACCCCAGCGTGCGCGGGCGCGGCTCCAGCAGCCTGGCGGTCTGCATGGTGATGGTCGACGCGCCTGAGACGATCCGGCCTCGAGACACCGCCTGGGCGCTCGCGCGGATCACCGCCAGCGGATCCACGCCGGGATGATCATAGAAGCGCTGGTCCTCGATGGTCAGCAGCGCCTCGATGAAGGCCGGGTCGATCCGGTCAAGATCGGCCGCCAGCCGCCAGCGCCCGTTCTCCACCGGAAAGGCGCGCAGGGCCCGCCCATGACGGTCTTCGGCCACGACCGACAACGCCCCGGCCCGCTCGATCGGCGGCGGAAACAGACGGTCGAGGGCGAAGACGAGCAGGAGCGCGCCGAAGAGGGCTGCAGCGGCGAGGACGGCTTGCCGTTTCAGTTTCAGGCGCCGGGCGGAGGTCATCCATCCCCCTCACCCTTACCCTCTCCCCCTTGTCCAAGGGGGAGAGGGGGTTGAAACGCCCCGTATCCGTTATCCCCCTCTCCCCTCCCTGAGGGGAGAGGGCCGGGGTGAGGGGTGTAACGAGGCGACGCCAAGCCGCTACCGACCGATCCGCACCCGCCCGGCCTGCGAGCGGGCGAACACGTCGGGCGCGTACATGTCCTCGGCCACAGCGCCGGGGATGGCGAAATCGCCCGGCGTGACCGCGCGCACGACATAGGCCACCCGTGAGCTGGGCGCATAGCGCGGGCTGGTCGTGATCGCCGCCACGAACCGGTCATCGCGCGCTTCGGCGATATCGGTGCGGGCCAGATCGCCCAGGAAGCTGTAGACGCCGTTGTCGCCTGCATCGGACTGGGTCAGCAGCGCCTCGATCTCGAACCCGGCGGGCAGGAGATCAGCGATGATATAGCTCGCGCGGGCCTGACGCTTCGGCGACAAGGTCAGAGCGATCACGAACCGGTCGCCCTGCCGGGCCGCCGACAGGTTGGCTGGCCGGCCATCGGTGGTCAGGACACGCTTGACGATCTCCAGCTCGGAGGAGACCGGTTCCGGGGCTTCGGACGGTGACCCTGTGGCCATCACGCTGAGGAAGATCGGCCGGTCGCCAGTGTTGGTGAAGGTCCCCGCCTCATCGATGGACACGTCATCAAACGTGACGGCGGCGGGGTTGGACGCCTGGCCGTCATAGCTGACCGAGACCGTATCGCTGTCCCCCGACAACGCCCTGGCCGCAAGGATGAGCCACGCTTTCTCCTGCGTGGTCAGTCGGGCCGGCTCGCGCATATCGCGGGCGAGCGGCTGGGCCAGTTGCTCCACGAGATCGCCGAACCCGGCTTCAGCAGCCAGCGCCAGCACCCCGGCCCGGTCGCGCAGGGGCGTCTGATACCAGTCGCCGCGGTTTTCATAGCCCAGAGCCCGCACCGCCGCGTCGAAGGCGCTCGCCGCCCGCGCCCGGTCGCCCATGGCCGCCAGACCCGCACCGATATGGGCGCGCGCCAGCGGGCTCTCGATGGCCGACAGGCGCTCATCATGCATGTAGCGCAGCCGCGAGCGATCAGCCTGCCCAGCCCGGGCCAGCACGTAGAGCGCATAGGCGCCGGACCGGTCCAGCAGGCGCTGGCGCGTGTCGCGGGTCCAGTTCGGGTTGCCGATATCGTCGTCATAGCCTGACCGCCAAAGCTCGCCCTGGCTGATGGGCTGGAGTGAGGACAGGGCGCGGCTCAGGGCTGCTTCGGGAACCGGGTAACCGGCCTCCGCGGCGCGGACCAGGAAGTCAGCCGTGTAGGCCCCGATCCAGGGCGAGGCCTGGCGGTCGCCGACTCGCCACAGGCCGAACGCCCCGTCCGCGCTCTGGCGTGACAGGATGGTTTCGATGGCCGAACGCACAGCGCCGGCGGCGCCGTCAGGGGCGTCGTCTCCAGCGAGCGCGGCCAGCTGTTCAGCATAGAGCAGCGGCATGACCCGGCTGACCAGCTGCTCCGAACACGCATAAGGATAGCGGTAGAGCGACCCGTAAAGCGCGGCCGCATCGATGGGGCTGGAGGCCGCCGTCACCTGAAGTTCGCCCGAGCCCGGCGTGTAGCCGGCCAGCATGGTGGCATCGGGCCTATAGCTCTGACCGGCGCGCAGGACGACACGGTCGATCCGGGTCGCCGGCAGGTAGGGGGAGCGCACCTGGATGGGATAGTCGCTGGCGACGGTGAAGTCGCCGGGGCCGTCCACGGTGAGGCCCAGACGCGCGATCCCTTCAGCCTGGCCGATCAGGCGCGCGGACCCGTCCTCGCGCTCGCCCTGGGAGAGACCCATGGTGACCGCGCCGCCTTCGACCGTGACCGGTCCTTCGGCGGAGACTGTGAGGGCGTATTCGCCCTCCGGACCGTCGATATTATCCAGCGTCACCGTGGCTTCAGCTGCGTCGCCCGGCGCCAGGAAGCGCGGCAGAATCAGCTCGGCGGGCACCGCGTCACGCACGGTGATGGGCCGGTCCCCGGCGCCCAGCCCGGTCCGCGACCAGGCCACAGCCATCAGGCGCAGCTCGCCGTTGAAATCCGGCAGGTCCAGCTCGATCCGCCCCTGCCCGTCCCGGCCCAGCTCCACGATGCCGGAGAACAGGGCGACGGACCTGGTCGGCACGACCGACAGCCCAGCCCCGCCGATCTGGTCGCCCCCCGAACGCAGCGCAGCCGCCGCGCCCTGGTTGGGGTCCAGCAGCCGTCCGTAATCGTCCAGCAGATCAACGCCCAGGCGCTCCTTGCCGAAGAACACGTCCACTGGGTTCGGCGATTGATGGCCGGTAAGCAGCAGAATGCCCTCATCCACGGCGGCGAGCGTCAGGAAGACCGGCTCGTTGGGCCCGGTCGTCGCAGACACGTCGATGGTGAGGGTCTGGTTCGGCTCGACCACCTGGGGCGCATCCAGCGCGATGTCGAAGGTGCGTGGACCGACATCCACCGGCACATAGGCGACGCCGACGGCTCGGCGCGGCAACGGCTGATCCACCGGATCACGCGGAGTATGGACGGTCACCATGACATAGGCGCCCTGCCCCCACTCGTCGCTGACGGGGATCGAGATCTCCGCACCGGCGTCGGTCACTTCGATCTGCTGGACATCCAGAACGCGGTCTGTGGCGACCACGATATCGGCAAGACCGGCATACGGCGCCTGAATGGTGATGGCCGCAGCCTCGCCGACCGCAACCGGGCCCTCAGGACCCGCGACGGTGACCTGATCGGGCGCGGCTTCGCCCTCGACCGAGCGGCCGCCCCAGCCAACCCAGAAGGCGCGGCTGGCCACATCCTGTCCCTGATAGGACGCGATGAGGCGGTAGGAGCCCCAGTCAAGCGGAGGCGTTTCGATGCTGGCCGCACCGTCTGCAGTGCTGCGCACCAGCCCTTGCGTGATCGGCACGATCCGCTCGGTGCGCCGCCAGCGCCAATCGCCGCCGCCGGTGCGATACCAGTCATAGTCAAAGTCCCGGCGCACCAGACGCCAGTCCAGGGCGGCCTCCACCGCCTCGCCGGACGCGTTCACGGCGACGGCGGAGAAATTCACCGGCGCATTGCGACGCGCGCGGCCGTCATAATCGGCGCGCAGGCCAGCATAGACCTCGCGCGGGCGATAAGGCACGCGCACATCGTCTGCGACAGCCCGCCCGCCAGGCTCCTGCACCCGCACCACCGCGCGCAGGCGCAGCGGATAGCTGGACTCAGCACCGAGCCGGCCCGGGCTCAGCGGGAGCTCAGCCGCACCGGCCCCGTCGGCGGCGACACCCGGCAGATCAATGAAGCGTTCGGAGAACTGTTCATCATGGAGACCGAAGCTGAACCCGCGCCAGTCCGGGAAGGGGCTGGGATCACGCTGCAGGCGGGCCTCACCGTCGATGGGAAGCCCCGCGCCCGGCGCACCGTACAGGAAGCGCACATTCGCCTCGATCATGCGGGTTTCGCCCCGCGCCATGGGCGTTTGAGAGTCCACGTCGAGGGTCAGCTCGACCCGCTGAGGCACGAAGTCCTCCACCTGGAAGCTGACCTGTCCGACCGTGCCCAGACCATCGATCTCCGCAGCGATACGCCATGACCCCCGCGCGGCGGCGCGAGGCAGATCAAAGTCCGCCGTCAGACCGCCGGCGTCGCGCGCTCCGTCAAAGCGCACGCGGGCCTGTTCAAGCCCGTTGGGTTGATACAGCACCATGGCCCCGGCGCGATTCGTGATCGCGTTCGCCGACGGCCCGCGCAGCAGCGCGCTGGCGTGTACGGTCTCCCCGGGGCGGTAGATGCCCCGGTCCAGATAGACATAGCCATCCACGACCCCGGCCGGCGCCCGTCCTGTCACCGGCTCGTCCGACAGGTCCACCGGAGCCCGGTTCAGATCCAGCAGCGCGAAATCCCCTTCCGGCCCGTAGGCGGTGAGCATGCGCGGCGCATCGCCCTCATCACCGGCCAGAAGCGGCCCGTCAAAGGTCAGACGGCCGTCCGCGCCGGTGCGCCGTGTCGCGAGAATCTCGTTGGAGCGGGCGAGCAGCTGGACCTCCACCCCGCGCACAGGCTGGGCGGTGTCGAGCGATCGCACCACGACCTCCAGCCCGGTCTCACCGCGATAGGCGGTGAAGGCGAGATCGGTGACGATGAGCCAGCGCCCGGTCCGGGCTGCAGGCTCGCGGTCCTCGCGGTCGAGCGCGGCCGCATCGGTGAGCTCGACATAGTAGGCGCCGGGCTGCAGCGTCCCCAGCATTTCGGCGACGGGCAGAACAGTCGTGACATTGGCGTTGGTGTCGCCGTCCGTCTCGACCCGGCCATCGAAGACTGTCACGCCAAGCTCGCCCGGGTCCGACCCGCCCCAGTACCAGCTGCCGGCGGCGGCCTCGAAGCCCTCGTTGATCTCCCGGAAAATCAGGGACCGGTCCGTCAGCCGGCGCACGCTTACCGCGACTTCATCGACATTGACCGTCTGGATCGCCAGGCCGTCGGCCTCGATACGCGGCAGGATTATGCCGGAGCCGGAAAACGCGACACGCGCCGGTCGGTCATCGAACACCAGCGTCGTGGATTCGTCCGCAGCCAACTCGCGCCCGTCAGCAGACGGGAGACCCGCCCGCAGGGTAAGCTGGCGGGTCTGGCCATAGTTCAGACCGCCGACGCAAAGCTGCGACCCGTCGGCGTCCAGCGAGACCGGCTCATCGATCTGGACATAGGCGGAGTAGTCCACGCTTGGGTCCAGCGCGCCGGAGAACGTCAGGCAGAGCTCCGGGGTCGCGGACTCTGTGTTGACCGCGTAGCGCAGGTATTCAAAGGCGCCTGACACTTCAGGCTCGGCGCGGGGCGCATCGGCGGGCCGGCTTTCCAGTGCGACGCCGGCGCGGTCGGAAACCGCCGGATCCGTTCCGCTGCGCTCCCCGCATGCTGAAAGCGCAAGGGCCGCCGCAGCCGCCGCCAGAATCCAGACCGATTTCGTCGCCATGCCCGCGTCTCCTGTCCCTCGTCTCCCCAGACGGGTCAGACAATGGCACAGGCTTTAAGGCGAAGGAATGGCGGCGCTTTAACGCGGCGGATCAGTCTGCAGCGTTCGGTTACACCAATCCGGCGGATTCACGCCGCAACCCATTGGGCGTTGCTCCACCTATCCGGCATCGGCGGCGTGGATGAACCGGGCCATGGCCCTGGTCGGCAGGCCGGAAGCTGAGCCTCCGCACCCTATTCCGGCTTGGCCAGGTCCGCGCGCGCCTTCTGCTCTTTGGCGATCCGTTCAATGAGAGCGCCCACGCTCATGGTCCCGATATCGCCGTGGTCGCGATGGCGCACGGCCACTTGCCCGGCTTCGGCCTCGGCGTCGCCGACCACCAGCATGTAGGGGATCTGACGGGTCTGGGCGTTGCGGATCTTTTTCTGCATGCGTTCAGCCGCCATGTCGGCTTCGACGCGCACGCCGCCATGAACGGTGTCCACATCGGCCTCGAACAGGGCCTTGCGGACCTGTTCAGCGTAGTCCTCGTGCCGGTCGGCGATGGGGATGACGATGGCCTGCACCGGGGCGATCCAGGTGGGGAACTTGCCGGCATAGTGCTCGATCAGGAAGGCGGTGAACCGCTCGTGGCTGCCCAGCGGGGCGCGGTGGATGACGTAGACGGGCTTCTTCTCGCCGTCCTTGTCGGTATAGCCCAGCTCGAAGCGCTTGGTGGCCATGAAATCAAGCTGGTTGGTGGAGATGGCGTATTCGGTGCCGACGACCGACTTCACCATGAAGTCCACCTTCGGCCCGTAGAAGGCCGCCTCGCCCTCCACCTCCTTGTAAGGATAACCGGACTCGTCCATGGCCGCTTTCAGGATGCCCAGCGCCTTCTTCCAGCCCTCCACATCGTCGACGTATTTTTCCAGGTTCTCGAAATCCGGAAGCGACAGGCGCATCCAGAAATCCTCGATCCCGAACAGGCGGTAATACTCCGCGTGCATGTGCATCACGGCCAGAAACTCGTCCTTGGCCTGGTCCTCGCGGCAATAGATGTGCGCATCGTTCTGGCAGAAGCCGCGCACGCGCATCAGGCCCGACAGGCCGCCGGAGGCTTCATGGCGATAGACCTGGCCATATTCTGACAGCCGGACCGGCAGATCCCGGTAGCTCCACTGGTCGTGGGCGTAGATCATGTGGTGGTGCGGGCAGTTCATCGGGCGCAGATAGTATTCCTGCTCGTCGATGATCATGGGCGCGTACATGTCTTCTGCGTAGTAGGGCAGGTGGCCGGACTTGAAATACAGGTCCGCCTTGGTGATGTGCGGCGTCGAAACCCGGTGATAGCCGGCGCGGTGTTCGGTGTTACGCGCCAGGCGCTCCAGCTCGTCGCGGATGACATTGCCGGCCGGCAGCCACATGGGCAGGCCGGAGCCGACCTCGTCCACGATGGTGAACAGGCCCAGCTCCTTGCCGATCTTGCGATGGTCGCGCTTGGCCTGCTCCTCCAGGCGCAGCAGTTCGGCGTCCAGCTCTTCCTTGGTGGGGAAGGCGACGGCGTGGATGCGCTGGAGCTGGGCGTTCTTCTGATCGCCGCGCCAGTAGGCCCCGGCGATGGAGCGCAGCTTGAAGTGACCGACCTGGCCGGCATGGTCCACGTGGGGACCCCGGCACAGATCAACGAAGTCGCCAGTGCGGTAGAAGCTGATCGTGTCCAGCCCGTCCCCGGCGACGCTTTCATCACCGGTCTCCTTGGCGATGGCCGTGGAGCCCTTCTCTTTCAGAAGCTTCAGGAGTTCGACTTTGAACGGCTGGTTCTCGCGATCCATGTAGGCGATCGCCTCGTCCACATTCAGCTCCTCGCGGTCGAAGCGATGCTTTTTCTTGCGCAGCTCCTTCATGCGCTTCTCGATGCGCTGAAGGTCCTCCTGGGTCAGGGTCTCATCGAGCTTGATGTCGTAGAAAAAGCCGGTCCCGGTCGCCGGGCCCACGCCGAACTGGGCGTTCGGAAACAGGTCCTTGACGGCGGCGGCCATGAGGTGCGCAGCGGAATGGCGGCGCGTATCGGCGGAAAACTCTTGCTCGGACATGGGGCTTGGTTCTTGCGGCATCAGGCGTGAATGGGAACAGCCGGCGCGCGAACGCCAGCGTCCGCCCGATTTAGGGGTTTCGCCGCCGCCTGTCCACGAAGCGCAGCGGCGGGCTACTCCTCGATCCGCGCGCGCAGCTGTTCGATCAGGGCGGAGCGATAAAAATCGCTGGTCTGCGCTTCGGCCTCATCGAGAAAGCCCTGCATTTCGGCCTCGTCGATCACCGGATAGGCCTCGCAGCCTTCAAACAGGCCGCTGAGCGCGTAATGAGGAAAACCGACGAGCCCGGCGAAGCGGCCCGCTTCAGCCGAACGCCGGATCAGCTCGCCGCCATAGCAGGGGTCGGCCCCGCGCCCGTCCCAGTCGATCAGGCGGATATATCCGACCACGAACAGGGACTGGGGATAGCCCGCCGCAAGCGCGGCGTCGCGATAGGGCTGACCCGCCTCATGCATCCCTGAATACCCGTAGGCGCGAGCCAGCTGATAGTTCAGGCGCGGATTGCCGGGGTCGGCCTCCACCGCCGCGCGGCACGCCTCCACGGCGGCGGGCAGGTCCATCTCAGGACGGCGCAGGCCCGGCGCGACCGCCTCGGGGTCATCGGGGTGGGAGGCCAGCCGGTCGCACTCGGTCACCGTGCGGTCATGATCGGCGCGGTCATAGGTCTCGATGGCGTCCAGCGGCAGGAGCACGGCCTGAAAGGCGGCGACGGCGGCAATAACGGACATGGGCGAACCTCCTTCGTTGCGGGTTTATTTGACCCGGCGTTCCTTGATCAGCGTGCGCTTGTAGAGCTCGTCATCCTTGAACCAGTGCCAGGTCCGGCCGCGCTTGGTGGAACAGGCGCTAAGCTGGATCATTTCGTAGAGATATTCGCCCGGCAGATCCTTGCGCTTCCAGGTCAGGCAGACCGTGCGGTCGTCGATCTCCCAGGCGCATCCCTCGATGCGCTCGGTGTCCCACCAGATGCGCCCCTCCGCGTAAGTCGCGGGGAAGACATGCTCTTCGGTGCGCCCGTCGGCCCACTCATAGCGATTGGTCTGGTGGTAGTCCCACTCGCCCTCGTCGGGAAAGCGGCAGGTCAGATGGGATCTGTGCTGATCGAGCTGATTATTCTCGGCGTCCACATGGGTGTAGGTCCCCTCCCATTCGCCGGCGTGGCGGGCGAGAACAGGCATGCGCCAGCGGATCAGTTTCATTCAGCTTCCCCTTTGATATACAACGCGACTTCAAACGCGGCCCGGCGGCTGAAAGCCGTTGACGCCACGCGCTTGGCGGAAAAGATATACCATTTGACGGGCGCGGCCAGAGCGCCGCAGGCAGGCGGGCAGGATCATGAGCAGCGAAGCAGTCTATCTGACCCGCGACGGTGCGGCGGCCCATCTGGTCCTGAACAAGCCTGAGAAGAAGAACGCCCTGTCCGAAGCCATGTGGCGGGCGATCCCGAGACTGCTGGCTGAAGCCGAGGCTGACACGGCGGTGCGCCTGCTCGTGGTGCGCGGCGAAGGCGGGGCATTCGCCGCCGGGGCGGACATATCCGAATTCGAGGAGGTCTACGCCACCGCCGAACGCGCAGCGGATTATTCGCGCGCCATCGCAGCGGCGCTGGACGGCCTCGCCGCCTTCCCGCGCCCGACCCTCGCCGCCATCAACGGCGCGTGCGTCGGCGGGGGATGCGGCGTCGCGCTGGCCTGCGACCTGCGCTTTGCGGCGCAAGGGTCGAAGTTCGGCATCACGCCGGGCAAGCTGGGTCTGGTGTATACGCTGAATGACACGAAACGCCTGATCGACGCGGTGGGCGTTTCCGCCGCCAAGGACATCCTGTTCACCGGGCGCATCCTGGCCTCGGACGAGGCGCTTTCGCTGGGCCTGATCGACCGGCTGACCTCGCCTGAGGCGCTGATGGATGAGGTCGCCGCCTTCACCGATCAAGTCGCAGCGACCAGCGCGGTGTCCGCGCGCATCACCAAGCAAATCATCGCGCGCATTCAGGCCGGCCAAGCCGAGGACGACGCCGAGACTCGCAAGCTGTTCCTGGACGCCTTCCAGGGCGCGGACTTCCAGGAGGGCTACCGGGCCTTCCTCGCCAAACGCAAACCCGACTTCAAAGGACGCTGATCCATGCCCGTTCTGTATTCCTCTGACCTCTCGCCCTACGCCGCGCGCGTGCGCCTGGCGGTTTACTGGAAGGGGCTGGAGAACCGGGTCGCATTCGACGCCCCGCCCGGCGGCCTGAAGAGCGAGGAGTACCGCGCGATCAATCCGCTGGGGAAGATCCCGGCTCTGAAGCTGGACTCCGGCTTCTGCCTGCCGGAATCCGAGTTGATCGTGGAGTATCTGGAAGATCAGTATCCGGTCCGCCCCCTGCGCCCGGCCGGGGCGGAGAACGCCGCCCGCGCCAGGCTCGTCGCGCGCATCGCCGACCTCTATCTCGCCCCAGGGCTGGCCCCGCTCTTCCTCAACGCTGACCCCTCCAAACGCGACGACGCGGCGGTGGAGCAGGGCTTCACCACGGTGGCCAAGGCGCTCGACGACATCGAAGGCTTCCTGGACGAGACCGGCCCCTGGGCGATCGGGACACAGCCCTCCACCGCCGACTGCGCGCTGGCGCCGGTCTTCTGGTTCATCGCCTGGGCCGACGCCTGGTATCAGCGCTCCACATTGGCCGACCGGCCGGCCTGCGCGCGCGTGTTTGAGAAGGCCAAGGCCGACGACGCCGCCTCGCGCGTGTTCGGCGAGCTGGAGCGCGGATTGAAGGCGCGCTTCGGCGGCTGATCGCCTTTAGCCCGGCATTAACCGGGAGCGTGCCCTAGTCCACCCGTCATGGTTGAGGTCGCCCTTCCCGATGATCTGGCCTTTGCGCCGGATGACCCGCACGCCGCCCTGGACGGCTATGCGCCGGAGTGGCCTTACCGGTCGGTGAGCCTGCGGGCGCCGCGCATATACTTCGTTCGAGTGTTCCACACCCAGCCGAGCGCTGAAGCCGAGGAAGCCGCACTGAATCTGGGCCTGAAGATCACCGAGGGCCGGTATACCGGCCTGATCATGGATTATCGAGGCGCTGGGATCGATCATGACGGACAGGGCTTCCTCACCGTCGCAGACGCGTTCGCAGCGAACTTTCCCCGTGAGCTTCTGATCGTCTACCTGCACGATCGTGACACAGAGGACTACGCCACCCTCATGCGCGGCCTTTTGCGCGCCCACGGCCTCAAGGTCGCGCGTATGACCGAATTCGACCGCGCCTGGACCGCGATCCTCGACCAGCTGAATAATCCGGCGGCTCAGTAGCCGGGCGGAGTGAACGGCCCGCCGGTCAAGATTTCGAACTGACGCGCCGCTTTCATCGCCAGGCCATCCTGGCCCTGGGCTGCGATGAACTGGAGAGAGAGCGGCCGGCCCGCCTCGCTCAACCCCATGGGAACCGCAGCGGCCGGAACCCCGGCCATGTCTGCGAAGGCGGTCAGGTCGGCCTGCCCGGCTGGAACCTCCTGCCCGAACTGGAAAGCCGGCTCCAGCGCCGTCGGGGCGACGACCAGATCGACCTCAGCGAACCAGCGCGCAGCGTCCTCCTCCACCGCCTTGATGGCGGCGTAGGCCGCGCGCGCCTTGTCGGCGGGCTGTGACGCGCCCCAGTCCAGCAGACGCCGGAAATGATCGGAAAACCCCCTGGGGTTGTCGCGCAAGCCTTCAGCGTGGACGCCGTGGCCTTCAATCTCGCTGATCAGCAGACCCCGCCGTCGCGTGCGGCCATACTCATAGGCCTCTGGCCGCACATCGACGAACTCCGCGCCCGCCCGCTCCAGCTGGGCGCAGGCGCGATCAAAGGCGGCAAGGACTTCGGCGTCGGCGTCCAGCGCATCTTCAAACCGCCATCGGCCGATCTTCAGGCCGGTCAGACCGCGTTCGACCCGCTCGGGATCGCCCGACAGGGCGCTCACGAAAGCGGGCAGGTCGCGCGCCGACCGGGTCAGCGGGCCGACATGATCCAGCGTGGTGGACAGGGCGATGACGCCGTCGGTGGAAATGTAACCGCGCGAGGGCTTGAGGCCCGAGACCCCGCAATAGGCCGCCGGGATCCGCACGCTGCCCATGGTGTCGGTGCCCAGCGCCATGACGCAGAGCCCCGCCGCCACCGCTGCGCCCGAGCCGCCGGAAGACCCGCCCGGCGTCAGCGTTTCCCCCTCCCCGCTCCATGGATTCAGCGTGCGCCCATACCAGGGATTGTCGGTGACCGCGCCGAGCGCGCCCTCCTCCATGTTGAGCGTGCCCACGATGACGGCGCCGGCGGCCTTGAGCGCCGCCACACAGGCCGCATCCTCGCGCGCGATGCGGCGCTCATAGGCCTTGATGCCGGCGTGCCAGGGCAGGCCTTCCACCGCGATATTGGCTTTGACCAGAACGACCGCCCCGTCGATCTGGGACAAAGGCGCGCCGCGCGCCCACCGGTCGGCGCTATCGGCGGCCTCTTTACGCGCGGCTTCCAGGCGGGTGTCCAGCACGGCGTTGAGCGACGGGTTCAGGCGCATTATGCGCCGGGCATAGGCGTCGAAGACCTGAAGCGGCGTCCATTTGCCCAAGGCGAAATGATCGGCCTGGGCCGACCAGCTGCGCTGGGCGCCTTTCAGGGGAAGGTCGGCGACGTCGCTCATTCAGAACCGTTCGTCGATGAGCCGGATCGGCTTCTGGCGGGTTTCGGTCTGGGTAAGATCAGCCAAACCGCCCGGCTGCGCCAGCTCCACGGCCACCTCGATGCCGAGCGCCTTCTTCAGATGCGCCGCGAAGGCCTCGCGCACGGTCTCGCTCTGCTCTTTCGTTTCGGCCATGACGATGAAATCGTCGCGCCCGTCCGCGTCCCGCACGCACTTGCAGATGAAGTCCCCGGCGAAGGCGGGATGGGCTTCCAGCAGCGGCCCCATGGCCTGGGGGAAGATGTTGATGCCGCGGATCTTCACCATGTTGTCGGAGCGCCCGAGGAAGCCTTCGATCCGCTTGAACTGCAGGCCGAGCGGGCTGGCGCCGGTCTTCACCTTCGTGACGTCATGGGTGTTGAAGCGGATGATTGGGTATACATCATCCTTATACAGACAGGTGCAGATCATGTCGCCCTGCCGGCCGTCAGCGACCGGTTTACCGGTCTCGATGTCAGCGACTTCGAGATACTGGGCGTCTTCCTGCACGTAGAGACCGGACCGGTCCGGCCCTTCGCCCGCGATCAGGCCGGTATCCCCGACCCCGTACCAGTCAAAGCATTCCGCCCCGCCCCAGGCCTTCGACAGGGCGTCACGATCTTCGCGGCCCAGATGTCCAGAGATCATGCGGATCTTCAGATCCTTCACCGGATCAATGCCTTGCTCCTCAGCGACGCGGGCAAGCTTCTTGATGTAGTCAGCAAAGCCCACGATCACCGTGGCGCCGAAATCGCGCATCAATTCCACCTGGCGAGCGGAGCGGGTCTCCACCCCTGTACCGGCGCTCATGAAAATCGCGCTGGTCCAGTGGATCACCGCCTCGCGCACATAATGCCCGCCATTGATCATCCCATGTCCGTATACGGAATGGACAACATCATCGGGTTTCAGGCCCTGGAAGCGGTACATGCGCGCGAGCAGCATGTTCTGCACCTCCCGGCTCTTGGCGCCGAACAGCAGGACCTGGGGCGTGCCGGTGGTGCCGGAGGTGGTGTGCATGACCACGTTGGGCTTGCCTTCGGGATGGCTGTCCCGGCCGTCGAAATCACCGAAGGGCGGGGTGCGGGCGATGGAGTCCATGATGTCGGACTTATCAAAGCTGGGCAGGTCCGAGATCATCTCCAGCCCTGTGATGTCGCCCGGTTCGACGCCCGCATCGCCCCAGAGCTTGCGGTAGAACGGCGTCTTCCACGCCCGATCCACACTTTTCAGGAACAGCGCGTTCTGGCGCGCGAACAGCTCGTCCCGGCTGATGGTCCTGGCCATGTGGACGAAGTCCTCGCCCACCGGATGCTGGCGCGCCAGCGCGTTCCAGTCGGCCGCTTGGAAATAGCTGCGATGACCGTCGCCTGCGCTCATGATCCATGCTCCTTGCGATTTAATCCGTAAACTGATTTCATGATGGCATCCCCGAAGTCGCCAGCGTGATCAGGGGCCGCGCCGACGCCGCCTGCGGCAAGGCCTCGACGGCGCCGACCAGCGCCGCGTCCAGATCAGCCCGCGCCTCGCCGAAACCGAAAGCCAGGCATTCGGCGCGCTTGGCGGCCACATCGGCCTCGCGCATGGGATCGGTGGGCGAGCCGTAGAGCGCGTCGATCCGCGCGGTCTCCGTACCGCCTGAGGTGAGCTTCGCCTCAATGATCTGCGGGGCGAAGGCGGCCGGGTCGTCCGAGCCGTCGCTTTCCACGGTGATCTTGTCGGCGAGCGCCAGCGTTCCGGCGTCGTTCAACGCCTCGGCGGTGAAATCGGCGAGCCCGATTGTTCCGGTCTTCAGCGCCACCGCGCCGGAATACGCGAAGCACAGCCGGGCATAGTTGATCTGCATGCCCGCCTTCGGGCGCCGCCCCACCAGCCGCTCGATCAGTGGCGGGGCGATCAGGCGGATGGATTGCACCTCTTCGGCGCGCACCCCCAGCTCACGCAGGCGCTGCATCAGCACGATGCCGCCCTGGGCCGCGCGGCCGGTCGGGAAGGGCTTGTAGCTGACCTCGCCGATGCGCTTGCCCGGCGACAGATCGCGGCGGAACGCCTCGGAGTCGGCGCACTCTTCAAACAGGGGCAGATACCCGTAAGGCCCGTCAAACACGTGGTGCGGTCCCGGCAGACCCGCTTCGGCCAGATCGCAGGCGACGATCGCCGCCCTCGCCGCGCTGGCGATCTGGACCGGGAGCGCAGGCTTGCCTTCCACATGGGCCTGCATGGTTCCTGCGGCCTGAGCGAGCGCATAGCCCAGCGCGTCCAGGCTCTGCTGGACGTCCAGCCCGCGCAGGCGCGCAACGCCCAGCGTCGCGCCGAAAAGGCCCGCCGTGGCGGGACGGAAGAAGCGGATGGCGCTTTGCGTCGCCGCGCCCAGACCTGCAGCGACATCCACCGCGCCGGTCAGCGCGGCCAGATAGTCCGCCCCGGTGGCGTCGCGCGCCTCGGCCTCCGCGCTCACCGCCGCGCCGATCACCGCCATGGGATGGACGACGGCGGGCTCGTGCACGCAGTCATATTCCTGGCAGTGGATCTGGAAGCCGTTGACGAAGGCCGCCGATGCGACCGGCAGGACCGGCCCGCCGCCCCAGACCGCCGCTTTGGGACCGTCCCCGGCGTCACCCCAGCTGCGCGCCACATGCAGAATTGGATCGGCCAGCCAGGCGCGGCGCCCCGCGACGCCGACCGCCAGCGTGTCCAGCAGGAACGCCTTCATCGCCGCCTGTGAGACCGGCGGCACGTCGTCCCAGCTCATGCGCAGGACATGACAGGCGATATCGGTAGGAATGCTCACGCCGCCCTCCCTGGCCGGGCGAGCGTCGACGCGAAGCGCGCAACGGGCCCGCCCTCGCTCAGGTCCAACGCCGCGACGACCAGCGCGTCCGCGTCTTCAGGCGCAAACCCGCCATGGACCGACAGCGTGCGCGCCTTCTCCGCGACCTTCGAGGCCGGGATCGGGTTTTCAGGATCGCCCAGCGCATCGGGCGCGTCGAAGTCTTGCGTCCCGCCATTGACCGTCACGGCGAGCCCGGCGCCATAGCGGGCCGGGTAGCGTTCCGAATAAGGGGCGCCGGCCTTCACGGTGACCTTCGCGGCCAGGGCGCGGACCTCATCGCGTTCGAATACGCCGGGCTCGAAATGCTCCAGCTGGGGCGGACCGTAGAGCAGCGTCACAGCAATGGAATGCTGCAAGGAGAATTTGGCCTGGATCACCGTCTCCGGGCGGGGCTGGTCGCAGAAGGTCAGCGCGTCGCCATAGGTGGTCAGCTCCAGCGCCTCGATCTCGTCCGCGCGCACGCCGGCCTCCAGCGCCTGCAACGCGGCGTCGATGGCCGCATGGGCGTGGCGGCAGGCGGGCCAGGGCTTGAAGCTGACATCCTCGATCAGCCAGCGCTCGCCATGGCCGGCGAGCACGTCCTCAGGGTCCGCGCCCGGACAGGTCGCCGCGAAGAAGCCCTGGGCGCCTTCCAGAATGGAGAGCGGCCCTTTCATGCCGGCGCCAGCGAGCATGGCGGCGCTGAGCCCGGCATGGGCGGCGCGCGCGGTGTGCAGCTGCTTGGCCATGGAGGCGGGCTCATGGCGGGTCTGCCAGAAGCCCGAGGCCTGCGTTCCGGCAAGGCTCAGCGCGTGGGCGGTCGTCTCCAGGTCCAGCCGGAACGCGCTCGCCGCCGCCGCCGCGGCCCCGAACGGGCCGCACGTGCCGGTATTGTGCCAGAAGGCGTAATGGCCCGGCCCGACCGCGCGCCCGACACCGATCACGGCTTCGTAGCCGCGCACCACCGCGGCCAGGAAGTCCTGCGCGTCCAGATCGGCGGTCTGGGCGGCAGCCAGCGCTGCGGGAATGACGGTCGGCCCAGGGTGCAGGATGGCGCGCTTGTCCACGTCATCCATCTCCAGAACATTGCCCACCGCCCCGTTCAATAGCGCAGCGGTGAGCGGCGAGGCGCCCCGGCTGGTCCCGGCGACAGCGCACCGGCCCTGCCCCTCGGCCATCAGACCGGCTGCCATCGCGCGCCCCGCCGGGCTCGCCGCGCCCGCGATCGCGCAGCCCGCCCAGTCCAGCACATGCAGCGCTGCGCGCGCCTTGGCGGCGGCGGGAACAGGGCGGGCGAGACGGTCGGCGAGGCGCTGGGTGAGCGCGAGACTTTGTCCGGACATGTTTGTCTCGTAGCATGGCCGCGCGCCCGGCGGGAAGCCCGGCTGACTGACAAAGGTGGATCATGAACGCCACGCCGCCCGTCCTCTCGCCCGAAGGCCTTGTAAAGGGCCTGCGCGACAGCCTTCCACGGAGTGCGCGCGTCTACGTGCCGGGCGTCGCGGCGGAACCCTATGCGCTGGCCGAGGCGTTCCGGACACAGGCGGGGCTTGCCGACGGGCTGACCTTCTTCGGGATCTGGATCCCCGGCGTGAACCGGACCGACTGGAGCGATATCGGAGGCGAGAGCCGGTTCGAGACGATCTTTCTGGGCCCGGAGCTGCGCGCCGGATTCGAAGCGGGGCGCATCGACGTCCTGCCCCTGACCTACACCAAGGCGTGGGACTGGCTGGAGACCACGCCCGTGGACGCCGCCCTGCTTCAGGTCAGCCCGCCGGACGCGGCGGGGAATTGCTCGCTGTCGCTGGCCAGCGATTTCACGCCGGCGATCTGGCGGCGTGCGAAAGCGCGCGTCGCGCAGATCAACCCCGCCCTGCCCATCATCCCGGGCGCGCCAGCCATTCCGCTCTCCGCCTTCGACGCCGTCACCGAGCTGGAGACCGCGCCACGCGGCTATGACGCCGGGCGGCTGCCCCCGGCGTTCGAACAGATCGCCAGCCACATCGCGGGGCTGGTCCCAGACGGGGCGGCGGTGCAGTTCGGGCTCGGCAAGGTCCAGCTCGCCGTCCTGCCGGCCCTGAAACAGCATAAGGGCCTGACCATCCATTCCGGCATGGTCTCCGATCCGCTGCTGGAGATTCTGAGCGGCGAAACCGTCGCCGCCATTCGCACCGGCGCGGTGCTCGGCTCTGCGGCGCTGGCGGACGCGCTGAAGGACGATCCGCGCCTGACCCTGACGCCGGTCAACCAGACCCACGCCCTGTCGGTCCTGTCGAACCTGCAGGACTTCATCGCCATCAATTCCGCGGTCGAGGTCGATCTGTTCGGTCAGGTGGGCGCGGAATGGGTGGACGGCCGGCTTGCGTCGGGCGCAGGCGGACTGGCCGATTTCGCGCGCGGCGCGCAGGGCTCGCCCGGCGGAAAGTCCATCGTCGCGCTGGCCTCGGCGGCGAAGGGCGGGACGCTCAGCCGCATCGTGCCGGTGCTGAAGGACCGCCCGGCGGCGCTGTCGCGCTCGGAGGTGGACATCATTGTCACCGAGTACGGCGCGGCCGATCTGCGAGGCCTTGATCTCGACGCGCGCGCGGCGGCGATAACGGGAATCGCCCATCCCGACTTCCGTGATATGTTGTCCGGACAATGGTCTGAGATGCGGAGAGAGTTTTGACCGATCTGGACATGGCGTCGACCTCGACCGCCCCGCGCTATATGGCGCTCGCCGAGGCCCTGCGCAGCCGCATCGCCCAGGGCGACCCGGATGTGGGCCAGCTCCTGCCCACCGAGCATGCCCTGTGCGAGACCTATTCGGTATCCCGCCACACCGTGCGCGAAGCTTTGCGCATGCTCGCCGAAGCCGGACTGATCGCCCGGCGGCGCGGGGCGGGCACGGTCGTCGTGGCGCGTGAAAGCCGCCAGCGCTTCGCCCAGCATCTGGGCGGGGTGGACGATCTGATGCAGTACGCGCGCGACGCCCAGCTCACCCCGCTGGCTCAGGACACCGGCCCGCTGGACCCGGCGGTCGCGAGGGCGCTGGGCGTCAATGTCTCCGGCGTGTTCCTGCACGTTCACGGCCTGCGCGGCCGGGTTGGGGAACCGGCCATCGCGCTGACCGACATGTATATCCGCGCCGACCTGGCCCCTGAGGTTCAGGCCTTTGTGGACCTGAACGGGGCGGTGACCGAGTGGATCGCCCAGCAGCGCGGCGTTCCCACAGCGCGCATCGAACAGTCCATCTCCGCCGGCGCCCTGACCGAGCGCGAGGCGAGCGCCCTGAAGGCCAGCCCCGGCGAAGCGGCCCTGCGCACCCGGCGGCGCTATTTCGACAAGGGCGGGCGCATCATCGCCCTGTCCGACAGCGTCCACCCCGCCCAGCGCTTCACCTACGAAATGGTGCTCCAGCGCGAGGCCGAGGATTAGGGCCTATTTGCGCAGCAGGGTCACGTGGACATAGCCGCGGTTCGACCCCGTCAGGTCGTCGGCTTCAACCGCGGCCCAGCGCTGGTCTGCAGACAGGCCGAGCACGGTCACCGGGCGATCGGCCCGCAAGACCCTCAATTGGTCGGCGTTCAGGTTCGGATCAGCGCGCAGACGGGCGTTCGTCGTGGTGTAGAAGCGCCCCGTGGCGAGTTCATTGCCGATATAGCCCTGAATGAGGGCGTCGCCGGTGAGCGGGTCATCGGGCGACCCAGCGACGACCGTACGGCCGACTGCCGGAAGCCCGGCCTCTGTCAGAATCTCTTCTGCGAAGGTGTCGAGGGCCCGGTCCGCTCCGACCAGGATGCCTCCGGCGATCACCGCGGACAGCAGGATGCGTGGGAAGTAGAAGAGCAGCAAGAAGCAGACCGAGACGATCGCGAGGGCGGCCAGCGTTATCAGTACGCGCTCTAGCGTGATCGCGGCTGGATCAGTCAGCCCGGCCTCGATCCCGGCCCCACGCCAGATTTGCTCGGAGACATAGAAGAACACGACGACCAGCATGGCCACGAAGCACGCCAGCGTGATGCGAAAATTGCGCTCGTCATGACGGGTCGGCAGGTGGCTGATCCACTTGGTAGCAGAATCGGCCTTGGCGAACAGGCCGCGCAGAAACAGGAAGACCGACAGCACCAGGATCGTCAGGTATTCGGCGATCAGGTTCGGGATGTCGATGTTGAGCAGACGTATCCAGATGAATTCTGAAAGCTGGCTTAGCCGAGTGGCCAGCTGCAAGAAGTAGTCGAATTCATAGACGTGATTGAACGCTGACAGGAAGCCGAACGCCCCCAGGATCGACAGCACCCAAAGCCAAGCGCTGGTGACCGATTCACGCACCTCGTTGAAATAATATTGCATTGTTTTGATCCCCCCAGACCACCAGCGGGGAGTATATCGGGCGGCGCGGCGCTCAGGGAGTCGAAACTACCCGCTTGCGCCCCAGGAACAGCAGCAGCGCCATGGCGCTCATGCCCGCCGACACCAGGAAGGGGGCGCCCGCGAATTCAACGCCCGCCGCCCCGCTTTCAAACAGGAAGAAGAGCTGGGTGTACATGAGCGGCGCGATGGCGAGGATCACCCCGCCCAGCGCGGCGAGCCCGCCCTGAAGTTCGCCCTGCGCATCCTTGCCGACCCGCTCCGTCATGATCGACATGAGGGCGGGGTCCTGCATCCCGGTGAACAGGGCCAGCAGCAGGATCGCGTAGACGAAGTGGCCCGACGGCGCGAAGGCCAGCACGATGAGGGCGAAGACTTCGAGGCTCAGCGCGATCCAGATCGCCCGGCGCTGGCCCAGGCGCGGCAGCACATAGGGCACCATCACCGCCTGGCAGATCACGTAGATGACGCCGTAATAGGCCAGCGACGCGCCGATCTGGCCCTCGCTCCACCCGAACTTGCCGATGGCCACATAGGACCACACCGCCGGATAGACGAAGCCGGACAGGCCCATGAACAGATAGACCCAGACCAGCACGCCGACGCCCTCCACCTGGCGCAGCTTCATCAGCGTGCCCACAGGGTTGGCGCGCGACCAGCTGAACGGCCGGCGGTTCTCCTTCGCTAGTGACTCCGGCACCACGAAGAAGCCGTAGACCACGTTGATCCCGGCCAGCGCCGCAGCCGCAAAGAAGGGCGCGCGAGGGCTCAATTCGCCCAGCAGGCCGCCCAGCGCCGGGCCCAGAATGAACCCCGCGCCCATGGCGGCGCCCAGCCAGCCATAGCGCCTGGCGCGGTCGGCCGGTTCGGTGATGTCGGCGATATAGGCGTTCGCCGTGGAGTGCGTCGCGGCAAAAATCCCTGAGATCAGCCGCGCAAAGAAGAATACCCACAATGCATGGGCCAGCCCCATCAGCAGAAAGTCCAGCGCCAGCGCGGCGAGTGACGCCAGAAGGACCGGGCGCCGCCCGAACCGGTCGGACAGCCCGCCGATCACCGGCGAGCACACGAACTGGGCCAGCGCGAAGCCAAACGTCGCCAACCCGCCCCAGAACGCGGCTCCGCCCACGCCCTCACCCGTCAGATCCATCAGAAGCGACGGCAGGACCGGCAGGATCAGCGCAAAGGCCAGCGCATCGATGAGCACAGTGCCCACCACGAAGATCGTCGCGGCGGCGCGGGGCTGGCGCTTGATCGGCTCGGCGGAGGCGGCGGGGTCGGTCATCCCCGCTCTATGCGCCTCAGCACATAGGGCGGCAAGGCCAGATCACGGGGCCGCGTCCCCGGCCGCCGCCTCGGCCGTGTCCGCGAGGTCGCGCTGGCGGCGGGCTTCCAGGTCCAGCTCAATATCGGCCATGCGGGCGATGACCCGGTCTGTCATGTCCTGGCCTGCCGGGAGGGTCAGCGCCTCGAGATCGGCGAGTGAGGCGATCGCCCGCTCCTCCGCCTCACCGACGCGGCCCATGGCGTTGCGGGCGAGAGACCGGGCGATCCCCCAGTAATAGTCGCGCGCCTGGGCCTGCTCCTCCGCAGGCAGGGCGTCCAGTTCCGCCATGGCGTCCTGATAGGGCGGCCAGGCCTGCGCGGCGGCATAAACGTCCGCCGAGGCATCGGCCGCCGCAGCCGGCGCCGCCCCGGCGAACCGGGCGAAATAGGTCGCCAGATCGGCGTCGGACGCGTTGTAGACCGCGCGCCAGTCATGAACGGTCGACCCATTCTCCGCGAGCCCGGGGCCATATGCGATCACAAGGGTCGGCGTGCCGTGGACCGCGTTCACTCCGAACCGGGCGGCCTGATCCAGATTGCGGTGGCGGGTCCCGATATCCACGAAGGCGATGGCGTAATGGTCCGCCATGAATGATCCCAGCGCGGTGTCGGCCGAGACCCGCTCCGCAAAGCCGCGGCTGTCATGACACCAGTTCGCTCCGAACACGATGAGCGCCGCCGTCCCCTGCGCTGACGCCTGGGTCAGCGCTGCGTCGATCTGCGCGGCCGCATCGGCGTTCCGGTCATACACCGCACCGGCGCGGTCATCCGCGCAGGCGGGTGCGGCGAGCAGCGCGAGGGCGAGGACGAGCGGCAGCAAGCGAACTGTCATCAATCAGAATCCCTGTCAGTCCAGACGGCGAGAGCCTAGACCTCGGCGGAGCGCCGGCAAACCGGCGTCGAACGGGCCATTGTCCTGGCCTCGCGCGGCGTTGAACAATAGCTTGGAATGCAGATGAAGGCCTCGTTTGCTCCGACGGGCGCGCAGGCCTAGCCTTTCCGCATGACACACGGGGAGACCATGATGCGCATGCTCGTCACCACCGCCGCATCCGTGCTGGCGCTGAGCGCTTGCCAGACGCTGGACCAGAGCGACGCCGCGCCCGCCGCCGAGCGCGAAGTGCGCATCGAGCGTGAGGTCATCCTCCGCGACGAGGCCCCGCGCGGCGACGACGCCCTGCCGGCGGACACGACCGCTCTGCACGACCGGGTGCTGACTCTGGACACCCATATCGACATCGACCCGGGCTACGCCAGCTACCGGCTGGATCCTGGCGTGTTCAACCGGGCCCAGGTCGACCTTCCCAGCATGCGGGCAGGCGGGCTCGATGCGGGGTTCTTCATAGTCTATGTCGGTCAGGGCGCGATCAGCCCCATCGGCTATGACGAGGCTGCCGCCATCGCCGAGGACAAGTACCAGGCGATCCTGCGCATGATCCGCGCCTATCCCGACCAGATTGCGCTCGCCGTCACCGCCGATCAGGTGGAGGCGATCCACGCGTCAGGCCGCCTCGTCGCCCTGATCGGCATGGAGAATTCCTGGCCGCTGGGCGAGGACCTGTCCAATGTCGAGCTGTGGGCGGACCGGGGCGTGCGCTATGTCTCAATTACTCACTTCGGCAACAACCAGTTCGGCGGCAGCTCCAATCCCAACATGGCCCAGGGCGATCCGCCCGAGGATCCCGGCCTGACCGAGCTCGGGCGCGGGCTGGTGGCGGAGCTGAACCGGCTGGGCGTGATGGTCGACGTCTCTCACGTGGGCAAGCGCACCATGCTGGAGGCGATCGCGCTGTCCACCGCCCCGGTCATCGCCAGCCATTCCGGCGCGAGGGCGGTGTATGACCATCCGCGCAATCTGGACGATGAGCAGCTGCGCGCGATCCGCGATAATGGCGGGGTGGCGCAGATGGTCGCCTTCCGGCGCTATATCGCCGATATCGATCCCGAGCTGGCCGCCGCCGAGCAGGCGCTGGCCGCGGAGTTCGGCCTGACCTCCCGCGCCGCCTTCGCCGAGGCCGATCAGGCGACGATCGACCGCTTCCGCGACGAAATCGCCGCGCTGCGCGCTTCCATGAACGACGTCACCATCGAGCATCTCGCTGACCATATCGACCACGCCGTGGCCGTGGCCGGGATCGACCATGTCGGCATCGCCTCGGACTTCGACGGCGGCGGCGGGGTCGGCGGATGGGACGACGCCAGCCAGACCCCGGCGGTCACCGCAGAACTGATCGAACGCGGTTATTCCGAGGAGGACATCACCAAGATCTGGGGCGGCAACGTGCTGCGCGTCATGCGCGCGGTGGAGGCGGCGGCGGAGGCCGGATAGCAAAGCGCCGCCTGGCGGAACCAGGCGGTGCTCACGGCACATTCACGCAGGCTGACTAGCGGCTGACCGGCTCGCCGCCTTCAGCGTCTTCGTCGTCCTGCCGAGCAGAAGCGGCGCTCACCGGACCATGGACCTCGATTTTGTCCACGTCGCTTTCATAGATCATGCCGCCGCCCAGAATGGCCGCCAGCTCCTGAGCCGTAGCGTTGGCCATGTTTTCAAGATCCAGCAGGTGGCGGTTCTCTCCGCCGCCACGCAGGGCCAGACCCAGCAGTCCGCCGCCGGCGCCGGCGCTACGATCCACGATCGGCGCGATGGGCTCCACGCTCTCCACGACGATTTCACCTGTCTCCACGTCAACGAGCTCGAACTCGTACTGGAGGCCGATAACCTCGCCGACCAGCATCATGGTCGCCGTGTTGGGAAAAGTGGTCGACACGACTTCAACGTTCAGACGCGCCGGACGCTCGCCGGTGAAATTCCGGGTCAGACGCGCCGACGTTTCTTCGTTGATGAGCATGGCCAGAAGAGTCTCCCCTCCATTGTCTTCGCTTAGCCCGCCCTCGGCATAGGCGTCCATGCGCGCGACATAGTCTTCGGAGAAGCCCTCCGGATCGTCGATCAGGCTGGCGACCGAGCGGTCATAGCGATCGGGAACCTGGCGGCCTTCAGCAAGGTCGGTACGTGTATCCACCAGCGCATAGGCGCTGCGGATGTCCGAGCCCACAGGCGTCTCCACCTGCGAGACGCACGCGGTCGTCCCGACAGCGGCCAGGCAGGCTGCAGCGAGTTTGAATAGCGATGTCATGATGTCCCCTTCGCCGGAATCGGCAGTCTTCTGATAATCGTACGAAGAGTTTATGATCAAAGTCTCTCTCGTGAAAAGCGATAATGGCTGCGCGGCCATCGAGGCGCACGCTTGCGTGCGGGACGGAGCTCGGTCATGGTCGCACAACACGTTCCAAGGGGTGTCCGGCGGTGAGAGCCGGGCTGAGAGCTTACCCTTAGAACCGGATCCGGGTCATGCCGGCGTCGGGATGGAATGGCTTGATGCGGGGGCTTTCCCGCGCCCGCCCTCTTTCACGCTCCGCGCGCCGGCCAGCAGTGAGACGAGCGCGCCATGAACAAGCCCACCTCCCAAGCCGAATTCCCTACCCCAGAAGTCACGACCGGGCCGCTGGCCGGTTCAAGGCGTGTGTATTCCCACCCTGAGGCCGCGCCGCACCTCGCCGTGCCCCACCGGGAGATCGAGGTGCATCCCACCGCGATGGAGCCGGCGGTGCGGGTCTATGACTGTTCAGGGCCTTACACTGATCCGGACCAGACCATCGACGTGGAGGCCGGGCTTCCCAGAGCGCGCGACGCCTGGGTCACCGGGCGCGGCGGGGTGGAGGCCTATGAGGGCCGCGAGCTGTCCCCCCTCGATAACGGCAACGCCACGGGCAAGTATCTCGCGCGGGAGTTTCCGGTGCGCCGCAAGCCCCTGCGCGCGACCGGTTCAGCCCCGGTCACCCAGTACGAATTCGCCAAAGCCGGGATCATCACCGAGGAGATGATCTACGCGGCGGAACGCGAAAACCTGGGCCGCCGAGCCGCCCTGCCCGGCGCGGCTGAACGCCATGCCGACGGCGAGCGCTTCGGCGCGGAGGTTCCGCAGTTCGTCACGCCGGAATTCGTGCGCGACGAGATCGCCAGGGGCCGGGCCATCATCCCGGCCAACATCAACCATGGCGAGCTGGAGCCCATGGTGATCGGACGGAATTTCCTGGTGAAGATCAACGCCAATATCGGCAACTCGGCCGTCGCCTCCTCCGTGGAGGAAGAGGTGGACAAGATGGTCTGGGCCATCCGCTGGGGCGCCGACACGGTGATGGACCTGTCCACGGGCAAGAACATCCACAACACCCGCGAATGGATCATCCGAAATTCCCCCGTGCCCATCGGGACCGTGCCGATCTATCAGGCGCTGGAGAAGGTGGGCGGGATCGCCGAGGACCTGACCTTCGATATCTTCGCCGACACTTTGATCGAGCAGGCTGAACAGGGCGTGGACTATTTCACCATCCATGCCGGCGTGCGCCTGCCCTACGTGCCCATGACCGCCGACCGGGTGACCGGCATCGTCTCACGCGGCGGGTCCATCATGGCGAAATGGTGCCTGGCCCACCACAAGGAGAGCTTCCTTTACGAGCGCTTCGACGAGATCTGCGAGATCATGCGCGCCTATGACGTCTCATTCTCCCTGGGCGACGGCCTGCGCCCCGGCTCCATCGCCGACGCCAATGACCGCGCCCAGTTCGCCGAGCTGGAAACGCTGGGCGACTTGACCCGGCGCGCCTGGGACAAGGGCTGTCAGGTCATGATCGAAGGGCCGGGCCACGTGCCCATGCACAAGATCAAGGAGAACATGGACAAGCAGCTGCGCGAATGCGGGGAGGCGCCGTTCTACACGCTCGGCCCGCTGACTACCGACATCGCGCCGGGCTATGACCACATCACCAGCGGGATCGGGGCGGCCATGATCGGCTGGTTCGGCTGCGCCATGCTCTGCTACGTCACGCCGAAGGAGCATCTGGGCCTTCCCGACCGCGACGACGTGAAGACCGGGGTCATCACCTACAAGATCGCCGCCCACGCCGCCGACCTCGCCAAGGGTCACCCGGCCGCGAAACTGCGCGACGACGCGGTCAGCCGCGCCCGCTTCGACTTCCGCTGGGAAGACCAGTTCAACCTCTCCCTCGACCCCGACACCGCCCGCGACTTCCACGACCAGACCCTGCCGAAAGAGGCCCACAAGACAGCGCACTTCTGCTCCATGTGCGGGCCCAAGTTCTGCTCCATGCAGATCACTCAGGAGATCCGGGACGAGTTCGGGACCGCGCGCTCACCCAACTTCTCCGCCGAGGTCGAAGAGGGCATGGCGGAGAAGGCGGCGGAGTTTAAGGCGAAGGGCGGGGAGATTTATTTGCGGGAGGAGTGAGAAATTCTCGTATTGGTTGCCTTGCGGCGTAGTGTGTAGTATTGAAATTTCTCAAATATGCCAGAAGTGTGCGCACCTCGGTCGTAATGCGTTCCAGCTCGATCGACCTTCGGGACTCAATTGATTAACTTAGAAGAAGTATTCCGACTCTCCGGGGTGCCAACCCACACGTTTGTCGCGCCACAGCAATTTCGCGCGATTAAAGTCGCGCTTCGCACCCCTGGGCGATGTTTGGTGCTAGAGGGTCCATCCGGGATCGGGAAGACGAGTACAATTGTTAAGGGCCTCGAAGCAATTGGTGCGCAAGCAGATGCCCTGAATTTATCTGCTCGAAAGCAAAGAGACGTTGAGATAATCGCTTCGCTTCCCGAGATGGATTCGATTGGAACAGTGGTGATCGACGACTTCCATAGACTCGATATCGATGTTAAAAATAAAATTTCTGATTTCATGAAGGTGCTTGCAGATTCGGAAGATGAAAGCTCAAAACTGATATTAGTAGGAATCAATAAAGCCGGAAATCAGCTAATCGACTATGCAACAGACCTCGGTCTTCGTGTCGATTTCTTTAAGCTAGAGTCAAATTCAGAAGAAAAAATATTAGATTTAATAGATCTTGGAGAGTCTGCGCTAAACATTAGCATAAATTCGAAAAATGATATCGCAAGAAGGTCTCATGGTAGCTTTCATATAGCGCAGCTGTTGTGTCATTATGCCTGTTTAGAGGCTGATATCACTGAGACTTCTGAGCAGAAGCATTCAGTTGAAGCATCGGTCGATCTTGTCGTTGATCGAGTAATGGACACATTCTCACGACAGTTCATGACGCCATCCTTAGAGTTTGCCAGAGGCTCGAAGATCCGTCGAGAAGGCAGAGCACCTTATCTTCACGTTCTTAAATGGTTAGCCTAAAGTGAAGATTGGTCTTTGGATCTCCGTGAAGCAATTCGAACGAATCCAGATCATAAAGGTAGCGTTGGTCAGATTGTTGAAAAGGGTCACCTTCAGGGCATGTTGGCTGAGAAAGATGCTCTAATTGGTGCCCATTTTCACTATGAGACTTCAACAGCGATACTTAGTGTTGAGGATCCAAAGCTAATCTTCTTCCTAAGGAATATTGGATGGAGAAATTTTGCGAAACGTGTCGGATACACTACTGACTACTTTAAGGGACAACACGATATCGCACTCTCTTTTGCTGGAGCCAATCGCGATATTGCGAGTAAATTTTTCGATTTCTTGATGGAAAGAGAAGTTACGGTATTTTATGATGAGAATGAACAGCACAGAATAGTTTCGGTTAGCGTCGAGGACTATCTCGCACCTATCTACAAGACTGAAGCACAGTTTGTTGTTGCGCTTCTTTCTCCGGAATACCCAACACGCATATGGACCAAGTTTGAAAGCGATATATTTCGCCAGAGATTTGGGGAGGGCGCTGTAATACCTGTGAAGTTTTCGAATTTAGTGCCTGGATTTTTTTAATGATGTCGATAATTATGGCGCGCTAATTTTTGATCCCGACGCTGACATTGATGATCAGGTTCGGAGTTGCGTTGAGATCATTTGCAGAAAGCTGATCGAAGACCGCGCCGCTTAGCCTCCTGAACCTCCTACGGCCTCCTTTTGCACAATGATTGCCCCCAATTGTGGCACTGTCGGCAACTGGTTATGTGCCTCGTCATAGACGAGCTGTGCCGCAACAAGCTCTCATTTGCGGCTGAGGCTGCAATTGACATGACCTTGATGAAAAACCTCTGCGTGGACCCTGCCTTTTCAAGCGCTTGAGATCCCGGACACCGCTTCGCGGTTCCGGGATGACAGGGAGGGGAAACTCACCACTTATCCCCGCCCCCTCATACCGCCCCTACACTCCCACCCCTTCCACCTCGCCAAGGCGGCGGTCGCGACGCGTCATGATCGGGGGTGGGGGCGGTGTCTGTCCGGTGCGCCGCTTCAGCGTGGGAAATCCCGTGCTGGATGCGGGGCGGCGGCCGGGCGGAGATGTGTGAGGTCGAAATCCTGGCGAAGCAAGCCCAAACCGGCCGATGGCTCGATCCCTTGGTAACGGGGGGAGCTGAGGGCGGCGAAGCGCGCCATACCCGTCAGGCTATAGTGACCGTAAGGTATCGGCCCTCATGTCAGCACCGGGTGCGGGCGGCCTGTCCGGCCACTTGAACTTTCGCAATTGCGTTCGGCCCAAGGGCCGCCCGCGCCGACCGTCCGTTTCAACCGCTCGTGCTCCGGCGCAGGGCGGGGTTTTGGCGTGCGTGTTGGATGTCTTCTCTTTCCCAGCGAAAGCTGGGAGCCAGATCATCGGGGGTCGGCGGCTTGTGATCCACTTGGCCCCAACTTTCGTTGGGGAAGAGACGGGTTGGAGTTCGGCTTCAGTCCTTCTCCTTCTCTTCCCAGCGAAAGCTGGGAGCCAGAGAGGCGGACGTCAGGGCGTGAGATGCCTGGGCCCCAGCTTTCGCTGGGGAAGAGAAAAAGATTGCATTGTTCGTCATAAATCCCCTGAATGGGGAAATGCGTGAGCGTCCGTTTCAGCCTGCCGTGTATATCCTCGCCAGCCGGCGGAACGGGACGCTGTATTGCGGCTCCACCGGCGATCTGATCCGGCGGGTGTGGGAGCATCGCGAGGGTGTGGGTTCGCCCTTCACCGCAAAGTACGGCTTGCGCCTTCTGGTCTGGTACGAGTTCCACGGCGAGATGGGCGGCGCGATCCAGCGTGAGTATCGCATCAAGGCGTGGCGGCGCGCCTGGAAGCTCCATCTGATCGAGGCGGAGAATCCCCGCTGGCGCGATCTGTATGAGGATTTGCTTTAGGGGTCGTCATTCCTCTCTTTCCCAGCGGAAGCTGGGACCCAGATCGTCAGACGCAGGTGTTCGAAATCTCTGGGCCCCAACCTGCGTTGGGGAAGAAAAAGAACCCGACGAACCACCCCTCTTTCCCAGCGGAAGCTGGGACCCAGATCGTCAGACGCAGGTGTTCGAAATCTCTGGGCCCCAACTTTCGTTGGGGAAGAGAGAAGGGGGAGCCCCTACCCCTCCCGCACCGCCGGCGCTTCGATGAACGGCCGGATCCCGAACTCGGGATAGATCTCCTCGGGGAAGTAAACCACGCCGTTCGCGACCACCATGGCGATGGTCTTGATGGCTTTCAGGTCCGCCGTGGGATCGCCGGGGATCAGGAAGAAGTCGGCGTATTTGCCCGGATCAATGGAGCCCAGCTCATCGCCCGCGCCAAGATAATCGGCCATGCCCAGGCTCGCCCAGGCGAGGATCTCGGCCGGTTCCATGCCGATGATCTGATACAGCTCCAGCTCGCGGTGATAGGTCAGGCCGCCGCCCAGATCGGTGCCGGGCACCATGAAGATCCCGCGCTCGCGCAGCATGGCCAGCGCGGCGGTGATCTGCTCGAACGCGCCGCGATAGGCGATATCGTCGGCCTCGCTCTCGATCGCGGCCCAGGCCGAGCGCGCACTGCGCTGGGAGCTGACCGGCAGATGGTCGATATAATCCACGCTTCCGGGGCTCACCTCGCCGTTGCGCGACAGCAGCAGGGCTTCATGGATGGCGAAGGTGGGATCGATGGCGACGCCGCGCTCCACCATGGCGTCGATGGTGGACTGGACCGCCTCGCTCTCAAGGTTCAGCTCCGGCAGGCGCTTCAGGGCGGTCAGGCGCAGCAGCGTGCGGGTGTCCTCGCCCTCCTCCAGCACCCAGCCCAGCATGAGCTGGTTGATGTGAGTCAGCTCGTCATAGCCCGCAGCGATCATGGCGTCGGCATCGGTGAAAGCGGGGATGTGGCCGGACACGCGCAGACCCAGGCGATGGGCCTCCTCGATCAGGGCCGGCGCCCAGTCCGGGCTGGTGGAGTTGTAAATCTTGATCTGGTGGAAATCGCCGGCCTCGGCATAGGTGCGCACGGCCGCCACGGCCTCTTCGACAGTCCCGACCAGGATGCCGTTGTTGGAATTGTACGGGCTGCGCCCCTCGATGAAGCCGGAAGGGAAGACGCGCGGCCCCGCGACGTCACCCGCCTCCATGCGCTCGATCAGAGCGGACAGCACCTCGTTGTTATTGCCCATGTCGCGCACGCTGGTGACGCCGGCGGCGATGTTCAGCGCGGCGGAGCTTTCACCGAGGTGTGCATGCATCTCAAACAGGCCGGGGACCAGCACGCCGCCAGCGCCGTCGATCACGGTTTCACTGTCAGCGGTCGCGTCGGCGGCCTTGATGGCGGTGATGCGCTCGCCCTCGAATACGACCGAGACCGGGTCGGTCAGGGCCTCGGTTTGCGGATCAAAGACGCGCACATTCGCCACGCGCACCGGCCCGTCATAGCGGTGGGCCGTGCGCGCCTGGATGTCCTCATAGCGCCGCGCGCCATATTCGGCGGCCAGCGCCCGCAACTCGGCGTCCTGGCTTTCCAGGCCTTCGGCGAGCACCGCGAATCCCGGCGAAACCACGCCCATGAAGGCGGCGCCGTCGGTCAGGATGTAGGACGGGTTCTGGCTCGCGCCGGACAGGGCCCAGCTGGTCAGCTGGACCGGCTCGCCGTCGATCGCCACGCCGAAGTCCTCGATCTGGGTCAGGCGCAGCTCGCCGCCGGGAAGCGCGTCGATCACGCCGTCCGCGTCCGCCATCAGCACGCGCGCCGCGATGGCGGCCTGATAGGGCGAGGCGTTCTGGGGCACGTACATGGCCGGACCGGTCAGCTCGGCCTCACCCTCGCCGGTGGAATCGCGCCAGCGCGCGACGCCGTCCTCGATGGCGAAGGCCTCGTCCACGGCGTTGCCGAACGTCGTCGCTCCTTCAATCGTCCAGCTGACCGGATAGCCGTACGGGTCCAGCGCGATCTCTTCATTATAGGTCGGCCCGCGCCCGTTATTGCGGAACTCGTGGAAGATCGACAGCGTGCCGTCTTCATTCCAGGTCAGCTCCGTCGCGCCGATGGCTGTGCCGCCGACCAGCACGACATAGCGGGTCGCTTCGCCCTCGGGCGCGGACACCTCGACGCGCTGCGGCGGCAGGCTTCGCACGTCACCGTCTGCGCCGCGAGAGCCCGGCGCACCGCCGCTGTCGCAGGCGGCGAGGCTAAATGCGGCAAGGCTCATCAGTGCGGCGCGCACGCTCATCAAGTTCCGGTCCATGGTCGTCATCCCCGCATGCACGCCACCCCATGCAAGGCGGCCATTGGTCAAAGGGTTAGCATGGGCCAGACAGCTTGTCCCGCCGGGGTTTGGCCGCCAGGCCGGCGCGCGCGGCGGCGGCGGCCGTGAGACCGGTCAGTTGCTCAGGCCGCTCGGGCGCCGTCATCGCCTTGTTCAACCCCGATCAGGAAGGCGTCGATGGTGTCCTGCAGCCGCCGTCTGGCCCCGGACAGCTCAGCCGCCGCATCCCGAGCTTCAGAAGCCTTGGACCGGGTCCGATCGATGGCGGTAGAGACCCGCCGGGACCGCTCGGCTGCGTCTTCGGCGCTGCCGGCGGCGGTGTTGGCCGAGGCCGAAATGTCTCCCGTCACGGCGGATTGCTCCTCAATGGCGGTCGCAATGGCGTTGCTGACTTCCTGGACCCGCGAAACGGTCGTCACGATGCCGCGCAATGCTTCGGAGGTGGCGCGGGTTCTCTGCTGAACAGCACCGATCTGGTTGGAGATTTCGCCGGTCGCCTTCGCTGTCTGCTCGGCCAGCGTTTTCACCTCACTCGCTACAACCGCGAAGCCTTTACCGGCCTCGCCCGCGCGCGCCGCTTCAATCGTGGCGTTGAGCGCAAGAAGATTGGTCTGCTCGGCGATTTCATTGATCAGGCCGACAATATCCCCGATCCGCGAGGCTGCGGATTCCAGCGAGTCCACTTCTTCACCCGCTCGGCTTCCCCCTTCGACGGCTTCGCGTACGGCGTCCGTCGCCGTTTCGGTTTGCCGGGCGATCTCATTGATCGAGCTGGCCAGCTGTTCAGCCGCCGCGGAGACCGACGTAACGGCGCCGGAGGCGGACTCCACGGCCATGTTGGTCTCCTGCGACCCGGCGTCGGCTTCCGCGACGGCGGCGCTGACGGCTTCCGCGGTTTCAGTCATGCGTCCCACTTCGGCATCGACGACGGACATCACCGCCGACACGGCTTCGCGGAAGTCCGCAATCTGGCGCTCGAGACGCGCCTTGCGCTGCAATTCGCGTTCCGCCTCGCCGCGCTGCTCGGCCTGCAAGCGCTCTTGCGCCGCCAGCGCTTCTTTGAATACGCCGAGCGTGCGCGCCATGTCGCCAAGCTCATCAGCACGTTCAGTATCGGGCGTTTCGGCGGCAAGATCGCCCTGAGAGAGCTTGCTCATGGCGGCGCTAAGCCGGCGCGTCGGTCCGGCGATCGAGCGCGCCACCAAGAAGCCGACCCCGGCTGCAAGGACAAGCGCAAGGGCCAGGGCGCCGAGCGCGGTCAGCGTGAAGCCGGTGACTTCGGCGTTCAGGGTTTCGCCAACCTCCTGGTTCAAGGCCTCCTGGTGATCAATGAACCGGTTGATCGCCGCCAGCCAGTCCGTGAACAGCGGGCTGGCCTGATCGATCAGAAGCGTCTGCGCCTGTGTCAGATCGCCCTGAGCGCGAAGGGCGATGATCCTGTCGACCAATGGATTCGTCCGCGCCTCGATGACATCGATATCAGCGAGGATCGAGCTCTGCTCGGCGCTTGCGCCGATATTGGCGATCATCCGGCCCATGGACGCATGGTTCTGCGCGTAGGAATTCGCCAGCATTTCGATCAATTCAACCTGTTCGGCTCGCCCGGCTGCGTCCGGCAGCAGGACGACGTCCCTCAGCGCGATCGCGCGATCATGGACGCTGCCTCGATAGTTGATGGCGTAGCGCTGGAGAACGCTGTTCACATCATTGATCTGCTCCAGGTCCCGCCTCATGCCGTCGACCCGTTGGATCGACAGCGCGGCAAGCGCTCCCATGATGACAAGCATGGCGCTGAACCCAGCCACCAGACGCAAGGTGACGCCGAACCGAATGGCTTTCATTTTGACCCCCGACACAGGTTGAAGCGGGTCGCTTTTCGGCGGACTCGGTTAAAAATATCTGAAATAGAACAGGATGTTAGGGCCGAAAAACCTGACTTCGTTCAGTGACCGAAAGCACTCTGTTTGCATTGGGCAGATTCAAAAGCCTACGGGTCCGCCGCCGTCGCCGCCGACCTGAACATTCTTCGGCGGACGGATCATGAAGGCCGCGCCCATGGCCATCCACAGCGCGCCGAACACCATCAAAAAGTGCGCTCCGGTGAAACCCGCGTCCCAGTTCTCCATCGTGATGCGGCAAGCTCCAGTGCGAGTACCGTTCTCGACCCAGAGCGTCACCTCATCACCCACTGCGCCAGCCTCGTTCGGGCTGCCCGTGACCGGACACCAGGCCGTCTCACCGCCCGGCATCTCGATGCTGTAGAGCTGGACGACCCGGTTTTCGTATTGTGGGTGTGGCTCGACTTCGATGATCTGCGCGGTCCGCTCCCGCCAGGGGCTCTCGGGCCCGCCCATGCGCCCGGCGTGCTCGTCCAGACCCATGCCGCCGATCCAGGCGCCCACCGCGAACACGCCCGCGCCAAGCAGACGCAGCAACAGCGTGTTGGGCGGTCTGGCCATAGTCCCTCCGCTGCGCCGATCCGCGTGCGCTACTGGCTGTCCAGCGCGCCCAGCACCGCGGCGCAGTCATTGTCGGTGTAAATGAAGTACCCCGCCCAGGGCCGCGCCTCGAAGAAGTCCGAATAGAGCTCCGGATCCAGCTCGGCGAGCTCGGCCGCGTCGGTGTTCACGTCACGCAGGGCGAAGGCATGGGCCTGCCCCAGCAGAAAACCTGTGGTCAGATCCAGCGGATGAGCGGCGAAGAAGGCGTCGCGCGGGCTCTCGTCCTCGGCCGCCTGGGCCAGCTCCCCGCGAAGCGCCTGCACCGCCTGCGCCATCAGACCGCGCGCCCGCTCATAGGCCGCACGCTCCAGCTCCGGCGCGATGACGATTTCGGTCTCCGCATCGTCCTGGGCGGCGATGGCGGCCACGGTGCAGTCCATCAGAGCGCCCGCCTCCTCCGCAAGCGCGCGCCCGTCGGCCTGCGCGGCCGCCATGGATGCGGCGGCTGCGCTGATCAGAAGAAGAGAGATGTCCACAGGCGCCTCCGCTCAGGCCATGATGTGCGGCAGTGTGCGGGCCCTGCGAACGGGGTCAAGCTGACAGCGGATAATCGCCCCTACTCCGCCGCCTCTTTGCCCTCCGCGTCATAGCGGTCCCCGTCCGCCTTCATCTCGTCGATGCCGAGCAGGGCGTTCAATTGGCCGAAGTCGAGCATGCGGTTGCGGTAGTTCGCTGTCGCGCCGTCGGTTTTCAGGGTGGTGAGGAACTCCTCGGCCATGAAGGCGAGCGCGCGGACAAACGCGCCCGGCGTGATGACCAGCTGGAAGCCGGCTTCGCCGAGGTCCGAAGCGGTGCGCAGCGGCGTGCGGCCGCCTTCGACCATGTTGGCCAGCAACGGCACGCGGCCTTTGAAGCGGTTGGCGATGGCGCTCATCTGATCGAGATCCTGGGGCGCTTCGATGAAGAGCACGTCGGCGCCCGCCTCCAGATATCGCTCGGCGCGCTCCATGGCCGCCTCGAACCCCTCCACGGCGATGGCGTCGGTGCGCGCGATGATGAGGGTATCTTCAGATGTGCGCGCATCCACGGCCGCCTTGACCTTGCCGGTCATCTCCTCGCGGCTGACGAGGGCCTTGCCGGAGAGGTGACCGCAGCGCTTGGGCAGGGACTGGTCCTCCAGCTGGATCGCGGCGGCGCCGGCGGCCTCGAAGGTTTTGACAGTTCGAATGACATTCAGCGCATTGCCGAAGCCGGTGTCGGCGTCGACGATCAGGGGCAGGCTCACCCGCTCCGCCATGCGCGCGACGGTGTCGGCGATCTCCTTGGCGCTCATCAGCCCCAGATCGGGCCGGCCAAGCTGGGTGTAAGCCAGCGACGCGCCGGAGACATAGGCGGCCTCGAACCCGGCGCGCTCCACCATCAAAGCGGAGAAGGCGTCATACACCCCCGGCGCCAGGAGCGGCCCGGCGGATGTGTCGGCGAGGCGGGCTCGGAGCGTGGTCATGAAGAAATCTCATTGGTGGAAGGGGCGCTGAAGCGCTGTTTCAGGCTCGCCATGAGGCCGCCTTGCTCGATCATGGCCATCAGGTGCGGGGGAATCGCCGGAACATCAAAGCTCCGGCCGGTCGTGAGATTCTCCAGCCGGCCGGCGCTTAAGTCCAGGCTCAGCCGGTCGCCGGGCTGGACCTTGCCGGCCGCGTCGAACATCAGGGCGGGCAGGCCGATATTGATGCAGTTGCGATAGAAGATGCGCGCAAAGCTGGTCGCGAACACCGCGCCGACGCCCAGCGTCTTCAAACTGATCGCCGCCTGCTCCCGGCTGGAGCCGATGCCGAAGTCTTCTCCGCCGAACACCATGTCGCCGGGCCTCACGAAGCTTGCGAAGTCCGGATCAATGGCCTCCAGCGTGTGCTTGGCGAGTTCCTCCGGGCCCTTCTTCATGGCGTAGCCGGGCGCCAGCAGGTCGGTATCGATCCTGTCGCCGAAGACCCAGGCCTTGCCGGTGATCGCTTGCGTCATCACGCCGCCTCCCGCGCTTTGGCCAGATAGGGGCGCGGATCGGCGATGCGGCCCTCCACGGCGCTGGCCGCCACGGTCCAGGGCGAGCCGAGCCAGACCGAGGCGTCCTTGTGGCCCATGCGGCCCTTGAAATTGCGGTTGGTCGACGAGATGCACACCTCCCCTTCCGCCAGCAGCCCGGCGCCCAGCCCGGCGCACGCCCCGCAGCCCGAGGGCAGAATCACGGCGCCGGCTTCGGTCAGGGCGGCGAGCGTGCCGTCTTTCGCGGCCGCTTCAGTGACCTTGCCTGACGCCGGGGCGATCAGCAGGCGCTTGCCCGCCGCGACCTGACGGCCGCGCAGCACCTGCGCGGCCATGTGCAGGTCGGTGAGCTTCGCGCCCACGCAGGCGCCGATATAGGCCTGGTCGATCTCAACGCCGAGGTGGTCGGTCACGTCCGCCGCGTTGGCCGGGCTGTGGGGCGCGGCGACCTGGGGCGCGAGCGTCGAGGCGTCGAGATGATGGATGTGCGCGTAGGTGCACTCCGGGTCAGAGCGCCAGCGCGTGAGCGCGTCGTCGTCCACCTCGCCGCCATGGGCGCGAATATAGGCCAGCGTGGTCTCGTCCGGCTCGATGATGCCGGTCTCACCGCCCAGCTCCGCGGCCATGTTGGACAGCACCGTGCGCTGCTCCATGTCCATGGCGGTGACGGCCGCGCCGCCATACTCGATGGCCTTGAAGTGATTGCCCATGCCCAGATCCCGGCACAGGGCGAGCATGATGTCCTTGGCCGCCACGCCCGTCGGCAGCGCGCCGTCGATCTCTACGCGGATCGTCTCCGGCACGACAGTCCAGGTCTCGCCCGTAGCGACGATGGCGGTCATGTCCGTCGCGCCGAACCCGGCGGCATAGCAGCCGAAGGCGCCGGCGTTGGTGGAGTGGCTGTCCCCGCCTGCGATCACGAGGCCGGGACGGGCGTGGCCGTGCTGGGCCAGGATCACGTGGCAGATGCCCTTCATGTCGTAGAAATTCTTCACGCCGTAATCGCGTGCAAACTCCCGGGTCAGCTTCAGGATCGCGGCGGAGTCCGCGTCCACCGCCGGGACATAGTGATCGGACACGATCACGACCCGGTCCGGATCCCACAGGCCGGTCCCCAGCGCTTCCAGCCGGGCCTTCCAGCGGCGCGGGCCGGAGCTGTCATGGGCCATCGCGAGGTCGACGCGCACCGTGACGATCTCACCGGGCGACACACGGTCGCGGCCTGCAGCCCGGGCCAATATCTTTTCCGTCAGGGTTGCGGGCATATCTGACCCTCCGCTAACACGGCTTCTGATCGCCAGCCTACAGGACTGGGCGGTTTCCGATCAAAGGATATATCTTTATAACATTTCCCGTGAAGCCCGAACCGGCGCCGAAAACGCCGACCGAGAACGAGGATGACCATGGCCGCGCTTGATGCTGCGAACGAGACCACGCTGAGCTTTTCCTGGGAGGACCCGCTCCACCTGAGCCATCAGCTCAGCGAAGAGGAGCGGATGATCTCTGATTCCGCGCGCCAGTATTGCCGCGAAAAGCTGCTGCCGCGCGTCATCGACGCCTACCGCGAGGAAAGCTTCGACCGCTCCATCATGACAGAGATGGGCGAGCTGGGCCTGTTGGGCGCGACCGTGGCCGAAGAGTATGGCGGGGCCGGCCTGTCCCACGTGGCCTACGGCCTGATCGCGCGGGAAGTCGAGGCGGTGGATTCGGGATACCGTTCGGCCATGAGCGTGCAGAGCTCGCTGGTCATGTATCCCATCGAGGCCTTCGGGACCGAAGCGCAGAAGAAGAAGTATCTGCCCAAGCTCGCCACCGGCGAATGGGTGGGCTGTTTCGGTCTGACCGAGCCTGACGGCGGGTCCGATCCCGGCGCCATGCGCACCAACGCGAAGAAGGTCGATGGCGGCTACATCCTCAACGGCTCTAAGATGTGGATCACCAACTCGCCGATCAGCGATCTAGCGGTGGTCTGGGCCAAGCTCGACGGCAAGATCCGCGGCTTCATCGTGGACAAGGGGACCGAGGGCTTCGACTGCCCCAAGATCGAAGGCAAGATGAGCCTTCGCGCCTCCATCACCGGTTCGATTTCTCTGAATGACGCCTTCGTGCCGGAAGAGAACCTGCTGCCCAACGTGTCAGGCCTGCGCGGCCCGTTCTCCTGCCTGAACAAGGCGCGCTACGGCATCAGCTGGGGCGCCATGGGCGCGGCGGAGTTCTGCTGGCTGGCCGCGCGCGACTACGCCATGGAGCGCGTCGTGTTCGGAAAGCCCATCGCCGGCACCCAGCTGGTGCAGAAGAAGCTCGCCGACATGCAGACCGAAATCGCGCTGGGCTATCAGGGCGCGCTGCAGCTGGGCCGCCTTCTGGATGAAGGCGCCTATGTGCCCGAGGCCATCTCCCTGATGAAGCGGAACAATTGCGGCAAGGCCCTGGCCATCGCGCGCGAAGCCCGCGACATCCACGGCGGCAACGGCATCGCGGAAGAGTATCACATCCTGCGCCACGCGGTGAATCTGGAGACGGTGAACACCTATGAAGGCACCCACGACGTGCACGCCCTGATCCTGGGCCGCGCGCAGACGGGCCTGCAGGCGTTCAGCTAACCAATTGAGAGCCTGAATTCCCGGCCGGGCGCGAAGCGCGCCGAGCCGGGACCTTATGAAGGGTCGGCAGCAGGCCCCGGCTCCGCGCCGCGCTGCGCGCGGCGTGGCCGGGGTTGCACCTCGCCGTCAAGCTTGACCCGCCGCCCCGCTCGGTAAACGCTGAAACCCTTGCTCAACACGGGGGATTCCATGCGGGCTCTACTGGTCATCGCCATGCTGGCCTTCGCCGGCGCAGCTCAGGCACAGGACGCGGCGGGAACAGCCGACCATCCAGCGGTCACACGCTTTCCCGGCTCGGTGATCATCTGGCAGGACGAGCAGGCCTACGAGCCCTACGCCATCGCCACGGGTCCGGTGACCGGCTATCGGCAAATCGACGACTGGCGCGAGACCCAGGGGCGCACCAGCCGGACCTACTATGAGCTCACCGGCGACTTCACCCATGGCGAGGTGCACGCCAACTATCTCATGGCGCTCCGGGCCGAGGGCTTCGAGATCCTGGCCGAGGGCCTGCTCTCCCAGTCCAGCCAGGCCAATGAGATCGGCAGCCGCAAATGGCTGGATGTCTATTTCCGGCGCAACACCCTGCCGCCCAATGGCATCCGCCTCATGCAGGGTTCCTCGACCAGCGGCGGATCAGGCTTTGTCGCCGGGGTGAAGGCGCGCGCCGGCGGGGACATCTATATCGCGGTGGCCACGACCCAGTACGCCCAGGACACGGTAGCCATCCTGATCGACGTCATCGAAGTCGCCGAGCTTGAAGGCGGCCGGGTCGCCATCGACGCCGACGCCATCGGCGAAGGCATTGATGAGGAAGGCCGAGTGGTGCTGGACGGGCTGTTCTTCGACCACGACGCGGCCACGCTCACCGCTGAGTCCGATGCCGCGCTGGAGCAGATCGCCGCCTTCCTCAACGCGCGGCCGGACATGCGCTTCCACGTGGTCGGCCATACCGACGCCACCGGAACGCTGAGTTATAACCAGACTCTATCCGGCCGCCGCGCTGAAGCGGTGATCCACGCGCTCGTCTCGCGCTACGGGATCGACGGATCGCGCCTGGAAGGTCACGGCGTGGGACCGCTTTCGCCGGTCTTCTCCAACCGCACCGAAGCCGGCCGGGCCGAGAACCGCCGCGTGGAGCTCGTGGAATGGCCGTAGACCCGGCGCCCTGCCCCACCGTCCCGCGCGCCGATCAGCCCTGCTTCCTGGTCATCGCCCGCGACATCGCCGACGCTGAGCGCGCCGCTCAGCTGCGCGCGGAGCATCTGGACGGTCATCTGGCCCATGTAGAGACCCACTGGCGGCGCTATCTCAACGCCGGGCCGATCCGCGAACCAGGGCAGACGCGGCTGATCGGCTCGACCTTCCTGGTCTTCGCTGACGACGCAGCTGGCGCCCGAACGCTCATGCAGGGGGATCCCTACTTCACGTGCGGGCTGTACGGCGCGGTCGAGGTTTTCGAACAGACGGTCTCGATCGGCCGGTATCTGGGCGGCAAGATCTGGGAGAGCGCTGACGCGATCCGGGCGAAGGCCGCGGGCGGCTAAATCCGCCCTAGCGCATCTCCCACCAGGGGCGGCGCCCAGTCAGGTTCAGCGACAGCGGGTCCGGCCGGGATACGTGTCCGGTCGCCGCGAGCACGGCGACGGTCGCGGCCATGCCGGCGAGCGTCAGGCCGATGACCCAGTCTTCACTGAGCAGGCGCGGCGCGGCGTACACGAACGCCAGCCACACCGCGATCAGGGTTGAGGCGAAAACAATCTTCTTCATGGCGCCCTCCTTAAGGGGCTGCTTCTATATGTCATAAAACATACACAAAACGTGCGGAGATTCAAGAGAATTTGTCAGTGTCCGGAGCTTATAGACACCTCACATACTTCTTTTTCAAAGCATTTTCAGATGCTTGAGACGGGCCTGATTGTTCTTGAGTTGTCATCCCGGAGCCGCGAAGCGGCGTCCGGGACCTGGCGAAGGCGGCGCAGGCGTCCCGTTCCATCATAAATCGCGCCCGGTCGCTCAGCGCGGAACCGCGGCGAGACCCCGGCTCTGCGCTACGCTCCGGCCGGGGTGACAAAGGGGGGGTGAGTGAGGGACGCTACGCCCCCGCCCGCTCCTCATAGAGCTTTCGCACATAGGTGATCGCGGCGAGCGGGGCTTCGATCCAGGCCGCGAACCGCCAACTGTCCGGAAACTGACGGTAGACGGCGGCGACCCGGTTCCATCCGGACATGGCCGGCCTGTCAGTGAACTGGATCGTCCAGTCCATGCGCCAGGCGCCGAGCAACAGCCCGTCGGCCAGATCGGTGAAAACCGGCTGGGAGAAGGTCAGCTCCACATCGGCGTGGAGGCCCTCATTCATGGCCCAGTAGCGCTCGATCGCCTGCCAGCCTTCAAGCGTCTCCTCGATCTCCTCGGCGAGGTAGAGCGGCTTGCAGGCCGGGTCCCAGCAGGCCTTCAGCGCTGCTGGGTCATTGGCCTTCCAGGCGGCGCGGTAGCGGTCCATGAGGGCGCTGATGGCGCCGGCGGCGGGGTGGTTGCCCATGGCCTACGTCACGGCCTTCTTCGCCAGAAATTGCGGCTGGTCCCACTCTTGGGTCTCGATGACTTCGGCCAGCGCCTCGCCGGCCTCGAACACGTCTTCGTAAGTGTTGTAGAGCGGGTTGAATCCGAAGCGCATCAGATCCGGCGCGCGGAAATCTCCGATGATGCCACGCGCGATCAGAGCCTGGACGATGGCGTAACCCTGCTCATGGCGGATCACCACATGGCCGCCGCGCCGCTTGCCCTTTGGCGGACAGGCGGCTTCAAGTCCCAGCACCCCGGCGCGTTCCAGCAAGACATCGCCCAGCCGCCCGGCCTTGGCCTCCACCTCGGCCATGTCCACGCCCTCATAGGCGTCGACCGCCCCGTCCAGCGCCGACAACGCCAGGATGGACGGCGAGGAGGTGCGCCAGCGCGTGATCCCCGGATCGGGCTCATAGGCGTCTTCAAATCCGAAGGGCCGGGCATGGCCGAGCCAGCCGCTGATCGGGTGCTCCAGCCTGGGCGTCTCCTCGCGGGCGCAATACAGGAAGGCGGGCGCGCCGGGACCTCCTGACAGAAATTTATAACCGCAGCCCACGGCGTACTTCGCGCCGTCGTCCTTCAGCTTCAGATCCACCAGGCCGGTGGCGTGGGACAGGTCCCAGACGATGGCGAGGCCCCGGTCTTTCGCTTCGGCCTCATAACCGGCGAAATCGGCGATCTCGGCGGACTTGTAGTGGACCGCGCTCTTGATGAAGACGGTGACGTCTTCAGGCAGCTCCTTCGGCCGCGTGTTCGGCGCGACCCGGTGCATGGGCGCACCCGTGATCCGGGACAGCCCCTCCATGACGTGATTGTCCGTCGGAAATTCGCCAGCTTCCGCGGCGATGGCGCCGGGCCGGTCGGCGAGCAGGGCGGCGGCGAGCTTGAACAGGTTGATCGTCACCGTGTCGATGGCGATCACCTCGTCCTCATCCACGCCGATGAGCCGGGAGAGCTTGGCCCCCAGCGTCAGCGGCAGATCCATCCAGCCCGCATCGTTCCAGGACCGGATCAGGCCTGCCGCCCACTCGGTCTCGGCGGCCTTTTTCAGACGCTCCAGCGCCTTGATCGGCGGCACGCCGAGCGAGTTGCCGTCGAGATAGATCTCGCCTTCCGGCATGGCGAACAGGGCGCGGCGCGTGCGTAACGGATCGGCCGCGTCCAGCGCCTTGCAATCGTCCCGGCTCAGCATGGGCTCAAAGCGGCCCGCGCGCGGTGATGCCGCCGTCCACGATGTGGCACTGGCCGGTCATGTAGCTGGAGGCATCGCTGGCGAGATAGTGGATCGCCGCGGCCATGTCCTCGGGCTGACCCACGCGCTGGATGGAGAAGTTGCGCTTCATCATGTCCTCCAGCTCTGGGTTGGAGGTCAGCGCGGAGGCAAGCTTGGTCTCGGTCAGACCGGGGCAGAGCGCGTTCACGCGCACGCCGAAGGCGCCGCATTCCTGGGCCAGCACTTGGGTGACCGAAATCACCGAGGCCTTGGTGATGGAATACACGCCCTGGAAGAAGCCGGGCCGCATGCCGTTGATAGAGGCCACATTGACGATGGAGCCGGACATTTGCGGCTTCATGAAGGTCTGGATCGCCAGCGAAGACAGGTAGAACACGCCCTTCACATTGACGTCGAACGTCTTGTCCCAGGCCGATTCCGGACACTCGATCGCTTCGCCGAAATGCGGCGAGGTCGCGCCGTTGTTCACAAGGATGTCCAGGCGGCCCTCGGTCTCCTTGATATTGGCGATGGCCGCTTCGCGGTGCTCGGATTCGCCCAGGTGCAGCACCATGGCGCGCGCCTTGCCGCCTTCGGCCTCGATTTCCTTGGCGACACGGTCGCAGTCGGCGATCTTGCGGCTGGAGCAGATGACCGTCGCGCCATTGCGCGCCAGGCGCTTGGCGGTCGCTTCCCCGATGCCCCGGCTGGCGCCGGCGACCAGCGCGACCTTGCCTTCCAGCGACAGATCCTGTTCGGCCATGGTTGTTCCTCCCCTTCATGGCGTGATTTTCGTTGGACGGGACCCTAGCGGCGAGGCGCGGCGAAGGCGAGAGGGGAGGTGTGGTCGAGGGGCGTCATCGACACCCTCACCCTTACCCTCTCCTCTTTGTCCAAGGGGGAGAGGGGGCGGAGACGCCGTACACTTCAAATCCCCCTCTCCCCTCTTAGAGGGGAGAGGGCCGGGGTGAGGGGTGAGGCGCCATACGGCTACTCCGCGGCCTGCCGGCCCGTTCGCTGCTTTCAATCGACCCACCGGGTCGATTGATCGGCTGCGCCGACCAGCGCTCACCCCTCCTCCCGAAAAGCCTCCAGTCCCAAAGGCGCGCCGGTGTTGGCGATCAGCGCCTTGCGGCGGAAGAAGCGGGTGAGCCCCGCCGCGCCCATGCGCGACGGGCCGAGGCCAGAGGCCTTGAAGCTCTGCTTCTCCGCTTCGTAGAACAGCGCCGTCAGCGCGGCGTCGTTCAAGGACACCGCGCCGGCGTCGAGCTGGCGGGCGACGCTTTCAGCCTCCTCCAATGTTCCGGCGAACACCGCAGCGGACAGGCCGTAAAGCGTGTCGTTGGCGAGGCGCACCGCCTCCTCGATCCCGTCATAGGCCATGACCGGCAGGACCGGACCGAAGGTCTCCTCGGTCATGACGGTCATGGAGTGATCGACGCCGGAAATCACAGTGGGCTTGAGCCACTTGCCGCCGCCATGGGTTTCCACCGTCCCGCCGGTGTGGACCGTCGCGCCCTTGGCCCGCGCGTCTTCGATCTGACCGGCGATGATGTCGGCCTGTTTGGCGAAGATGAGCGGTCCGATCTCGCCAGCTTCAATGTCCGGCCAGTTCAGACGCACGGCCTCAGCGGCCGGAACGAGCTTCTCGAGAAACGCATCGTGGAGGCTGGCGGGCACGTAGATCCGCTCGATGGACTGGCAGGCCTGGCCCGTGGACAGGACCGAGCCGCGCAGGGCCGCCGTGACGGCGAGATCCAGATCGGCGCTCTCGGTGATGATCAGCGGGTCCTTGCCGCCCAGCTCCAGGAAGGCCGGGATGAGATTGGCCGCCGCCGAGGCCGCGACCTTCTTGCCGGTCGGGACCGAGCCGGTGAAGCAGACCAGGTCAGAGCGTTCGATGATCGCCTGGCCGGTTTCCCCGCCGCCGGGCGTGAACACCAGAAGGTCGGACAGGCCGGCCTGATCGATCGTGCGCATGAGCGGCTCGACGAAGCGGGGCGTCACCTCGCTGGGCTTCACGATCACCGCGCAGCCCGCCGCGAGAGCTGGAATGGCGTCGATCAGCGACAGGGTGAGCGGGAAGTTCCAGGGGCTGATCACGCCGACCACCGGATAGGGCACGTACTGGCCGGTGTGTTTCAGCTGCGCGTTGGAGCGGCCCTGCATCCAGTCGGCCTTCGGCGCGAGCTGGGGCGCGGACACCGCCCAGCCCCGGATCGACGCGATCGCGCCCTGCACTTCCAGCATGGCGACGCGCCGACGCCCGGTATCGGCCTCCAGCGCCTTGGCGATGGCGTACTGGTCCGCCTCGATGGCGTCGGCCCAGCGCTTCAGGCGCTCCATGCGCGCTTCGATGCTCTCCGCCGCCCAGGCAGGTTGCGCGGCGCGAAGGCGCGCGGCGATCTCGTCCAGCTCGGCCATTGTGGGCGGGGTGATCCAGGCGTCGGTTTCGCCGGTGCGCGGATTGCGGACGGGAAGGGTCGTCATCAGGTCAGCCTCCAAGGCCCAGCGCGCCGGGATTGATCACGCCATGCGGGTCCAGCGCCGCCTTCACCGATCTTAGCAAGGCCAGCGCCGGCGCGGAGCGGGTTTCACTCAGCGGATAGGTCCGGCCCACCTGGAAGTGCGCCGCGCCATAGCGGGTGAACACGTCCACGACGGCCTTGCGCGCCTCGGCGACCAGCTGGGTCGCCGCCGGGTCGGCGGGCTTGGGCTTGAGGCCCTTGAGATAGCCGCGCTCCACGCTCTCCTCGTGCAGGGCGAACAATTCGTCCGGCCACAGAAAGACCGGCTCGATAAGATAGCCGGTGGTCCCCAGCGTGGTGATGAGGGTCCCCGTGGTCACGTCGTGGGCCTTGAAGCGATCGGCGTAGGTTTCAAGCAGCGCCTCGATCCCCGCCCAGCAGGCCGGACCGTCGGACATGGCGACGATGCCGTGGACCGGGACCCAGCGCTCGGCGTTCGGCCCGATCATGTTGTTGAGCGGGGTGAACGGATTGGCGCGGATGACCTTGGGAATGGTCGGCTCCACGCTCCTGCCGCCTTCAGCCTCGGCGAGCCTGCGCAGTTTCGCATAGGCCTCGTCCACGCCCGCTTTCGAATGGCCTTCTGTGACGAAGTGCAGGTTGAAGTCGGCGTGATCCAGGAAGGACCGGCCGGCCAGCGCCATCTTCGCGCCCTCGGTCACGCCCTTGATCAAATTCTTCTGGCCGGTGACCACCTTGGCCAGCATCCCGGCGTCGCTCATGAGCGAGGCGCGCTTCATGCGCACGGCGGTGAGACCGGGATCAAAGCCGAACAGCTCGCAGGCGAGATTGCTCCGGCCCATGGCCGCCATGGCGCGCGCGCAGGCGTCCCGGTCGGAGAAGGAAAAGCTGCCCCAGCGCTCGTAATCGGGCGCGGGGATCAGCTTCAAAGTGACCTCCAGCTTGACCCCCAGCGCCCCCGCGTCGCCGCAGAAAAGGCCGGTCAGGTCCGGCCCGTAATGGCGGAAGAAGGGCTTGGCGGGACCATTCGGCGTCTCACCGCCCGCCGTTCCGGTGCGCAGGATCGAGCCGTCCGGCAGCACAACGGCGACGGACAGAACGCTGTCCGCCGTCGGTCCATGGGTTCCCGCGCCGAAGAAGGCATTGTTCTGGCTGACCCCGCCGCCGATGGTGGAGGAAATGCCCGACAGCGGCCCCCAGAAGGGCGGCCGCAGGCCGGTTCCAGCCAGCGCCTCATGCAGGGTCTTCCAGGTGCACCCGGCTTCTACGCGCACATACATGTCGGCGGCGTTGATCTCGATGACCTTGTCCAGGCGGGCGGTGTCCAGGCACACCCCGCCGGGGGTCTCGGCCAAATAACCGGCCGTGTAGCTCATCCCACCGCCGCGCGGGTAGATCGGCGTTCGCGCATCAGCGCAAAGACGCACCGCTTCAGCCGCGCTTTCCAGCGTCACCGGGCTGATGACGGCGTCGATCTCCGCGCCCTTCATCCAGACGTCCTGGCTGTACAGCGCGCGGGCGTCCGCGCCATCGGCGACGTTGTCGCGGCCGAGCGCCTGGATGAGACGGTCGAGCAGGTCCGGAGCGAGGGCGGCGTCGGCCATGAAGGTCTCCTAGAAGCTTGCCGGCGTCCACACGCCGAGGGCCGCGGCAGCCAGCAGCGCCGCCCAGATCGCGATGACATAGCGCTTGGCGTGGGCCAGCGTGCCCGCGATCACGATGTTCACCTCCACTGTCTCCTGGCCCACCCGCAGCTTGGCGAAGGCCGGGCCGAAGGGTTTCAGCGCCCGGCGGATCATCAGGCCGCAGGCGATGGCGAAGGCCAGGAGCAGCAGCTTCAGAACGATGAAGAGCGGCAAATCCCAGTCACCGCGCAGACCGGTCAGTCCAGCAGCGACCAGCGCACCCATGGCCAGCCAGCGCACGCCGGTATCGAACCGTCCCGCCAGGGCATGCGGCCCGGCCTTCAGGTGCACCAGCCAGGCGGCCAGCGCCCAGAGCGCCGCGAACGCGAAGGCCGGCGCGGCCCAGATCGGGTCGACGGCCAGCCATCCGCGCGAGATCGCCAGGGCGAAGCCGGTGGGGAAGGCGAAGATCAGGCCCATGCGCGGGGCCATGTCCACAGTCATCAGAATATTCGCAGCCGTCGCGCGGGCGGTCGGGCCGCGCCGGGAATCGGCGAGCAGGCGGCTGGCGTAGAACGCCCCCAGATCTCCGCCCAGCCAGTAGACGAAGACCAGGAGATGCAGCAGCAGAAACAGACCGTCCAAACCCGACCCTCCCTGGACCGATCCGATCCACAAGACCTTGCCCGCAAAGCCTTACGGGCTACAAATGGTATAGTTATATATCTTTTGTTCGGGAAGGAAGGGCTATGGCCGCGACGCAAGGCCCCGGCCGGTCAGGCGAGATCAGCGGCCCCCCAGGCGCCGCCCTCGCTGTCCTTACGCACCATGCGCATCTGGTAGCGGAAACGCTCGGGCCGGTAGAAGGCGATGATATGCTGCACGGCGCGTCCGTCCGGGCCACGCATGATGCGCTTGATCTTCAAGAGCGGCGAGCCGGGCGAAACCTTCAGGGCGGCGGCCACTTGAGGATCGGCGGCGACGGCGGTCAGCGTCTGGTCGGCCTCAACCGCTTCGGCCCCGGCTCGGCGCAGCAGTTCCAGCATGGGCTGGGTCTGCAGGTCCTCACGGGTGTAGCGCGCGGCGATCTCTCCAGGCACGTGGGTGATGAGGTAGGAGAAGGTGTCGCCTTCAAGACTGCGCAGTCGGATCGCCTTCTGCAGCGGCGCGCCGGGTTCGATGGCCATGTCCACGGCGATGTCCTCGTCCGCCTCCAGATCCTCGACTTCCAGAAGCTGGACGTCGGTGGCGAGCCCCATGCGTTTGAGCGCATCGAACAGCGTGTCGAAGCGGCCCTCCACGATGGGCACGCCGGTATTGTGGGTGACGACCGTGCCGCGCCCGCGATGACGGGTGACGAAGCCGTGGGCGGCGAGCTCGTTCATGGCCCGCTTCACGGTGATGCGCGAGACGTCGAACAGGCGCGTCAGCTCCTGCTCGCCGGGCAGGATGGCGCCGGCGGGAAAGGCGCCGTCGCGGATCCGGTCTCTGAGCACCAGGAAGATCTGGTGATAGAGCGGCGTCGGCAGCGTTTCATCGATAAGGTCCGGCGAAAGCTTCGCTCCGCTGGACGCTTCGCCAGTCTTGGGCCGGGTCATGGGCGTCTTCAATTCGTTCATGCGAGCCCGTCCTGTTTAGCCTAATTCGTTTCCATGACCAGCATTGCGTCGAACGGAGCCCGACCATGACCGACACGCCCGCGCCCGCCTACACCGCCCTCGCCCTGCAATCGCTCTGCGAGGCGGTGAACCCCTGCAAGAGCCCTGAGGAGGCGCGTGCGAAGATGATGGCCGGAATTGCGCGCATCCGCGCGGAGATCGCCAGCTCCATCGCCTTCATCGGGCCGGAGGTGAAGCTGGTCGTCCTGCCTGAATATGCGCTGACCGGCTTTCCCATGGGTGAAAGCGCGCAGGAGTGGAAAGCCAAGGCCGCCATCGACGCCGACGGGCCGGAGTTCGAGGCGCTGGCGAAGATCGCGTCTGACTTCGGCGTTCACCTGGCCTGGAACGGCTATGAGACCGATCCGCACTTTCCCGAGCTGTACTTCCAGGGCTGCGTGGTGATCGATCCGTCCGGCAAGCAGGTTCTGCGCTACCGCCGGCTCATCTCCATGTATGCGCCCAGCCCCTACGATGTGCTGGACCGGTATCTCGACGCCTATGGCGAGGACGCGCTGTTCCCGGTGGCCGACACCGCTGTCGGGCGGCTCTCCGCCATCGCGAGCGAGGAGATTCTCTACCCCGAGATCGCCCGCCTCCACGCGGTGAAGGGCGCGGAGGTGTTCGTCCACTCCAGCTCGGAAGTCTCAAGCCCGCTGGCGACGCCGAAAAACATCGCCAAGCAGGCCCGCGCCATCGAGAATCTGGCCTATGTGGTCTCGGCCAATACCGGCGGCATGACCGGAACGCCCATCCCTCAGGCCAGCGCCGACCGGGGCTCCAAGATCGTCGATCCGCGCGGGATCATCCTGGCCGAGGCCGCCAGCGGTCCGTCCATGTGCGCGTTCGCCGAGGTCGATATCGCCCAGGTCCGTCGGCTGCGCCGCAAGACCGCCATGGGCAATCTGCTCGCCCGCCAGCCCATGGCGCTCTACGCCCGCGAGTACGCCAGAGCCGACATCCACCCCGAAGGCAGCCTTATGAAGGACGGCGAAGTCCAGACACCGGCCAAAAGCTTCTATCGCGACCGGCAGACCGCCGTGATCGAGGCGCTGGCCAAGCGCGGCGTGATCTAGGGTTCCCACACGGCGTGCTGCACGCCGCCGAGGATGTAAATCGCGAACTCGCCCTGCCCTGCGATTTCAGTCGCGTTCATCGCGACCTCTGCGCCGGCGCTTTCGGCGGCGGCGATGGCGGCCGCGATATCATCGACCCTCATATATGGCCGCACGATGGGCTGTTCCTGATCGCTGAGAGGGCCGCGAACACCGATCCGACCGCCATTATCAAGGGTCGTCGTCCTGGCGCCGCCGAGCTCGGGCTGAGGCTCGGTGAAGCTGACGCCATGCTGGGCCGCCAGCGCCGCGCAGGTCGCCTCAACGTCGCTCGTAACGATCTCAAGATAGTAGATCGACGCGCCCGGCGGACCGGCTGGCGCATCGTCTTGCGCGGTGGCCGGGTGGGTGATCGCCAGCGCGGCGATGGTTGCGCCAAGGACGAGCAGCAGTCTCATGGGAGTCTCCTCTCAGGGTTCAGCGAATGCGCGGACATCAGGCACGCTTAAGTCCTAAGAGCTCGCCGCTTTACATGCAACAATATTGTTGCATGATGACGGCATGGGACTTCCGTTCGATCCTCAGCTCAGCACGCTGTTCCGCGCCCTTGGCGACGACACCCGCCTGCTCATCCTGGAGCAGCTGAAAGCGCGCGATGATCAGACCCTGTTCGAGCTTTATGGCCGCGTCTTCAACGAGCACGGCTTCTGCCTGACGCGTCAGGCCTTCTCGCGCCATCTCAACACGCTGGAGGAGGCCGGGCTGATCCGCACCGCCTGGCGCGGGCGCACCAAGGTTCACTCCCTCACCGCAGCAGCGTCCTTCAGAGAGACGCTCGCCCCGTTTCTCACGGGCTACATCAAAGGAGACCGGCCATGAAGATGTACATCAAGAGCGTGGTCGTCGACGACCAGGCCAAAGCGCGGACTTTCTACACCGAGACGCTCGGATTCCAGATCAAGCATGACATTCCCATGGGCGAATTCAGCTGGCTGACCCTGGTCTCGCCGGAGGAGCCGGACGGGGTTGAGCTGGCGCTGGAGCCGGGCGCCCACGAGGCCACGAACACGTTCCGCGCAGCCCTCATGGCCGACGGCATCCCGTTCACGGCTTTCAGCGTGGACGATCTCGACGCGGAATACGAACGCCTGACCGCCGCCGGGGTCGAGTTCACCAACCCGCCCATGACGGCCGGCGGCGCGAAGATGGCGGTATTCAACGATACCTGCGGGAACCTGATCCAGCTGATCGAGCTGCTGGATCAGGCCTGAGCGTCAGCCCTCACCCTGAAGAACAGCGCATAGATCACCGGCGTGGCGACAAGCGTCAGGATCGTCGCGAAGGCGAGCCCTGAGATGATCGTGACGGCCATGCCCTGGAAGAAGGCGTCGAAGATGAGCGGCGTCATGCCCAGGATCGTGGTGCCCGCGGCCAGCATGACAGGCCGGAGGCGGCTGACCGACCCGTCGCGCACGGCTTCGAACGGGTCATGGCCCGCCCTGATTCTTTGATCGATCTCGTCCACGAGCACGATGGCGTTCTTGATCAGCATGCCCGACAGGGACAACAGCCCCAGCAGCGCCGTGAAGGAGAAGGCGACATTGGTGGCCAAGAGCCCGATGGTCACGCCGATCACGCTCATGGGCACCACCAGCCAGATGATCAAAGGCTGGCGCACGGTCTGGAACAGCAGCACCGAGGTCACGATCATCACCAGCAGGGAAAAGGGCAGCACGCCGCCGAGGGATTCATTAGCTTCCTGGCTCGCCTCATGCTCGCCGCCCCACTCCAGCGCATAGCCGCGCGGCAGGTCGATCTCTGACACGATGGCAGAGAAGCGCACGAACGCGCTCGCCGCGGTTTCCTCGCCCGGCGGATTGGCCTGAACGGTCAGGGTGCGGATGCGGTCCATGCGCTGGATCAGCGTGTCCTGGGCGTCCAGCTCGAACCCGTCGACGACCTGGCTGATGGGCACATAGGCGTTCTGGGCCGGGCTCCAGATCAGGCGATCGGACAGATTGTCCGGCGCGGCCCGCTCGCTCATGGGCGCGCGCGCCACGATAGGGATCAGCTCCTCCTGCTCGCGATAGACGCCAACATTCAACCCGTCGGTGGAGAAGCGCAGGGCTTCGCCGATATCGGCGCGGGTCAGGCCGATGGTGCGGGCCCGCTCATCGATCAGGCGGGGGGCGAGCACCAGCTCGCGATTACGCCAGTCGGTGCGCAGGTCGCGCACATTCCCCTCCTGGCGCAGCCGCGCCATGGCTTCGTCGCCAAGACGGCGCAGCACATCGGCGTCGGGCCCGGAGAAGCGCGCCTCCAGCTGGGCCCCCGACGGCGGGCCGAACACGATGCGTTCCGACCGCGCCGTCACGTCAGGATGGGTTTCGCTGATATAGGCCAGAATCCGGTCTGCGAGCGGCGGGATGTCGTCCAGGCTCTCGGTGCGGATCACAAGCTGACCATAGGCCGGATTGGGCTGCTCGCTGACATAGGTCAGCATGAAGCGCGTGGCGCCGCGGCCGATGAAGGCGTTCACGGTCACCGCCTCGGGCTGTGCGCCGGCGAAGTTCGCGATGTCGCGCACGGTCTGGTCGGTGACGAGAATGTCCGAGCCCTGGGGCTCTGAGATGTTGACGTAGAAGATCGGCGTGTTGGAGGGCGGGAAGAAGGCGTTCTTCACAAAACCGAAGCCCCAATAGCTCGTCACCGTGATGACGATCAGCGCCGCCACGGTCAGCCAGCGCGCCTTCAGCGCCGTGACCAGCATCGTGCGATAGGTCCCGTAGATCGGACCCTTGTAGGGATCCTCGCCCGCCTTGCCCTGTTCGGACTTGAACAGGTGGTAGGCGATGAGCGGGGCCACCGTGATCGCCAGCAGCCAGCTGAGCAGAAGCGAAACCCCGATCACGGCGAACAGGGAGAACAGGAATTCCCCTGTGGAGTCCGGCGACAGGCCGATGCCGGAAAACGCCATGATGCCGATGATGGTCGCTCCCAGGAGCGGCCACTGGGTCGAGCGCACGGCGTCTTCGGCGGCTTTCAGGCGGCGCTCGCCGCGCTGGACGGCGATCTGCATGCCCTCGGTCACGACGATGGCGTTGTCCACCAGCATCCCCATGGCGATGATCAGCGCGCCCAGCGAGATGCGCTGCATGGTCAGGTCGAAAGCGCTCATGAAAAACAGCGTGCCCGACACGGTCAGCAGCAGCACCACGCCCACGGTCACGCCCGCGCGCCAGCCCATGAAGACGCACAGAACCCCGATCACGATGGCCAGCGACAGGGCCAGATTGATCAGGAACCCATTGACGGACTCCTCTACCACGACATGCTGTTCGTAGATCGGCTGAAGCTCCACGCCCACGGGAAGCTCGGCCGTCAGCACGCTCAGGCGCGCCTCCACCGCAGCGCCCACATCCACGATATTGGCGTCGGCCAGGCCTGATATGCCCAGCGTGAAGGCCCGCTCGCCATTGTGGTAGATGTACTGGTCGGCCCGCTCCACGGGCGCACGGCGCACCTCGGCGATGTCGGACAGGCGCAGCGTGCCGCCGGCGTCATCGGGATTGATCAGCAGATTCTGGATCGAGGCGACGCCGCCGATGGACTGGGGCAGGTCAATGCGCAGGAGCCGCCCGCCGGCTGGAGTCTGACCGGCGTCCACGACCGCATTCTCATTCGAAAGCGCCGACAGCACCGCCTGCACCGGCAGGCCGAGCCGCGCCAGAGTCTCCTGGGGTATCTCGATATAGATCCGCTCTTCAGGCACCCCCGATGTCTCCACCCGGGAGACCCCGTCGACCAGAAGCAGCTCGCGGCGCAGATAGTTGGAGATGTCGCGCACCTCGGCGTCGGAATAGCCCGGCGCGGTGACGGCATAGAGGATGCCGTACACATCCCCGTAATCGTCCAGCACGCGCGGCGGACCGGCGCCGGGCGGCAGGAACGCCTCCACATCGTTCATGCGCTTGCGCAGCTCGTCCCAGACCTGGGGCAGTTCGGGGCCGTTGATTGTGTCGCGCACCAGCATGCGCACTTCGCTGACGCCCGGCGCGCTCTCCGAACGCACCTCGCGCAGCTGGCTCATCTGCTGGATCGCGGTCTCGATCCGTTCGGTGACCTCGGCTTCGACTTCCTCCGCTGTCGCGCCGGGATAAGGCGTGACGACGATGGCTTCCTTGATGGTGAAGGCGGGATCTTCCAGCCGGCCCACCGTGTTGAAGCCCCACAGCCCGCCGAACAGGCAGAACAGGATGATCAGCCAGGTGATGACCGGTTTTTCAATGGACAGCCGGGCAAGATTGTCCGGGCCGCGTGGGGCGTCAGCGCGCGTCTCGCTCATGGAAGAAGTCCTGGACTAGAAGCGGCCGGGTCCGGTGATGACGGCGCTGGCCTCGGACGTACCCTGAAGCGGCCGCACCGCCATGCCCTCGTAGAGCGCATTGACGCCGGCAGTGACGACCTGCTCGCCGGGGCGCAGGCCTTCATCCACGCGCACGGTCTCCCCGGTCACGGGTCCCAGCGCGACACGGCGCGAGGTGACGGCGCCCTGGCGCGGATCGAAAACCCAGACCACGAACCCGCCCTCCGGCGTCGGTGACAGGGCGCTGACCGGAATGATCGCGCTGGTGCGCTCCTCTGCGGGGGCGTCCGGTTCAACGATAATCCGTACGCTCGACGTCATGCCCGGCAGGATGTTGGCGGGGATATCGTTCGGCAGGGCGAACAACGCCGTGTAGGTCTGGCTCGCCCGGTCCGGCTCGGCGACCAGCTCGCGGAATTCCAGCGGGAAGGTCTGGTCGGGCAGGAAGGGAAAGCGCGCCGTCATTTCGCGCGGATCGGTCTCGTCGACCATGGCCAGCACGCTTTCGGGCACCTGGATGGCCACGCGCAGCTCGCTGACATCCTGTAGGCGGGCTACCGGTTGGCCGGCGGCGACAGTGGTGAAATTGTCCACCAGGCGGCGGCTGACCAGGCCTTCAAACGGCGCGTCTATGGTGGCGTACTCCAGATTCTGCCGCGCATTGTCCAGCGCCACGAGGCGCAGGTCATGGGCGGTCCGTGCTTCGTCCAGCGCGGCGTCAGCCGCGATGCCGCGATCATGCAGGGTGCGGACCCGGTCCAGATTCTGGCGCGCCTGCTGGAGCTGGACTTCGGCGGTGCGCACGGCGCGTTCGAAATCCTGGGTCTGAAGCGCGGCGACCGGGGCGCCCTCAGCGATGATCTGGCCTTCACTGACCGGGAAGTCCGCCAGGCGCCCGCCGACCTGGAAGGCGAGATCGACGGTCAGCCGGGCTTCGACCCGGCCGACGAATTCGCGCACCGAGGCGGCCTCGGCGGGACGCGCGGCTTCAATGCGCGCAGCGCGGACCGGTTCGGCGGCGGGCGGCTCCGGTGCGCCGCAGGCGGCGGCGAGCGCAGCCAGGGCGGCGGCGCCCAGGGATCGAAGGGACGTCATGAGCGGGGCTCCGAGGCGAGCGCGACCAGGCGGGCTTCTACGGCCTCACGCTGATCGTCGGGGAGGATGTCGAGACCAAGAATGTCGGAGAAATGCAGGCCGTCGGCGGCCAGCACGATGATGGAGGCGAGCTCGGGATCAGCCGAGCGCGCAATCATCTCATCGCGCATCTCCGCAATGGCGGCCCGGATCGGGATGATCAGATCGGGATGCTCGGCCAGCGCGGCGAGCAATCCCATGGAGACCGCCCGGTCCATCTCCTTCTGCTGCAGGAGCGAGCGCACCATGGCGGGCATCGGGTCTTCGCCGGCGGCTTCGGCCTGGCTCAGCGCGGCGTCGTGGCGCGCGCGGGTCTGGGCGATCATGCGCGCGACCATGCCCTCGATCAGGGCCTGCTTGGAGGGGAAGTTGTACAGGACACCGCCCTTGGAGAAGCCGCTCTCCTGAACCACCGCGTCGATGGTCAGCCGGCGTGAACCGTCACGCGCGACGACCCGCTCGGCCGCGTCGAGGATCACCTCGCGCGTGCTCGGCTTTTCGCCGCGATCCTCGGTTTCGTCATGAAGAGCCATATCCTGATGCACCGTACCTAACTTGCTGCACTGCATCTATACCGTCTGGACGGTTTTTTCAAGACCGTCTGGACGGTTTGGTCAGGAAGCGGCGCCCAGGGGTGAACGCCGCGTGACAGTTCTGTAAAATCAGCACGGGCCCGACCGGTTTTTCTTGACCGGTCGGACCTGCTTGCTATCCGGGCGGCCACGTACGAGGGGTGTTTCTGGAGGATTTGATGGCCGACCTAGCGATTATGGGCGTTCCGCTGCTTGCGCTGATCGGCTTCTGCTTTGCGGCCTACGCCATCGTCGCCAACGACGTCATCCAGACGCTGGGCACCTTCCTGGCCTCCAACGCCAAACGGCCGTGGGTCGTGCTGTGGGCCTTCGCCAGCACGATCATTATTGGCGTCATGCTCTACGGGTATTTCGGCTATGACGGCGATATCGCGTTCGACCGCCTGAACTCGATTCCGTTCCCTGAGGACGGCGTCCAGTGGTACCACGTGCTGCCCCCGCTGGTTCTGCTGATCCTGACTCGGTTCGGCATTCCGGTGTCCACGACTTTCCTGGTCCTGACCATCTTCACCCTGACCGGCGGTGCGGCCACGGCGGGCGTCCTGGGCAGCATGCTGGTGAAAAGCCTTCTGGGCTATCTGGTCGCCTTCGGCGCGGGCGCAGTGCTGTTCTTCATCATCGCGCGCATGTTCGAGCGCTGGGTGGCGAAGACCGATGTGGACACCGAGCACTCGCCGCCCTGGGCGATCCCGGGCGTCGCGGCGCTGACCGGTCTTCTGGTCTATCTGCTGGTGGCCGGCCCGACCCTGCCGGACATCGAAAACGCCAACTGGACGGCTGTGGCCATCACGGCTGTGGCGTCAATCGCGATCGCCTTCATCACCAACCGCTTCAACACCTGGTACGTGCTGCAATGGCTGTCGACCGGCTTTCTGTGGTCGCAATGGCTGATGCAGGACCTGGCCAACATCTTCGTCTACCTGCCGCGCGAAACGGCCGTGGTGAACGGGGAGATCCAGGTCACCTTCTCCATCGGCCTTCTGATCTTCGCCACCCTGCTCATGGTCGGCCTTCACGCGATCATCTTCGCAATCCGCGGCGGTGAAATTCAGAAGATCGTCCTGTCCAAGACCAATACGACCGATGTGCGCGCGGCGACCGTCGTCGACTTCGTGTTCGGGATCATCCTGATGTACTTCAAGGAGATCAACGACATCCCCATGAGCACGACCTGGGTCTTCCTGGGACTGCTGGCCGGACGTGAGCTGGCGATCTCGTTCATCTCGGGTCTGCGTCAGAAGGGCGAGGCGATCTTCGACGTGGTTACAGACGCAGTGCGCGCCGGGATCGGCCTGATCGTGTCGGTGACCATGGCGCTGGTGCTGCCCTTCTTCGCCTATGGCGAGTTCCCTGATCTGGGTCAGGCCCTGTTCGGCGGCGGCGACACAGCCGCCATCGAGCAACCGGTTGACGCAGGCCGGAGCGGGCTCGGGCGCTAGAACGAAGGCTTGGACCGCCGGCCTGCCGCCCGAGCGAGATATCAGGGCCTATCTCCAGCGCCATCGCCAAGACTTCCGGCCCCGGCATCATCAAGCTCCGCTTCACCCTCGGAGCGCAGGCCCAGCCGGTCGCGGAAGCCCCGGAACAGCTCGACCTCGCCGAACAGGTCGTCGTCATATTCCACCCGCCAGCTCAGCGCGAGACCGGCCCGGCCCTGCGCGTCGAGGCTGGAGGTCAGGGTGAAGCGCGGCGTCAGCGTCCAGTCGATGCGTGTGGCCGGCGCAGCACCCACGCTGGCGCCTTCCAGCTGCAGGAAGACATCGTCGGTCAGATAGCGCCCGCCCGACACGACCGTCTCACCAGCCGCGTTGCGGCGCACGCCCAGCAGGTCCAGACCCGCCGCCTGGCGCAGCGCCCCCAGCGGATCAAGGCCTGACCCGCCGGAGAGGCTGGCCAGCGCGCCAGCCAGCTGCGCCGCCTGCAGGGCGGTCAGGTTCGCGGCGCTTTCGCCGAACAGGATGCGGCTCGCCACCTCGTCCTCGGGCAGGGCGGGCTGGGAGGTCAGGCGGATCTCCGGCGCGGTCACGGTCCCGTCCACCTCGACGCGGGCGGTCAGGTCATCGCGCTGGTTGATGGCGGCGACATTGAGCCGGGCCTGGGCCGGGTCGCCGTCCAGGATCACCTGCCCGCGCTCCAGCTCGAAATTGCGGCCCAGCAGCGCCGCGCGCCCGCGCACCAGCCGGGCCTCGCCTTGCAGGACCGGATCGTTGCTCGCGCCGCTTATCGCCAGGTCAAAGGACCACTCGGTGTCGTAGTTCGGACCGCGCACGAACACCCGGCGCGGCGCGCTGACCTGATAGTCCAGCGTGACCGGCGGACCGGACCTCGCCTCCGGCGCCGGATCGAGACCGGCAGGCCGATTGATCTCGACCACCTCGATCTGGCGCACCGGCGCGCGGCCGCGGCCATTGGGGCTGATGTCGGCCCGGTCGATCACGGCTGAGCCGGACAGCCGTCCCTGCCCGTCCTCCAGCACAAAGCGCACGTCGCCAGTCCCGATGGCTTCCGCGTCATTGCGGTCGATCAGGCGGAAGTCATCGAAGCTCACCGCCGCCTCAAGGGCGAGTGGCGTCGCGAGGTCGAGCGTGCCGGTCCCGCTCAAGGACCCGCCCTGCCCGTCCGTGGCCGACAGTCGGGTCAGCCGCGCCCCGGTCCGGGTCATGTCTAACTCGGCCTGAAGGTCGCGCAGGTCCAGCCCGGCGCGCGCATCGCTGAAGCGTGCATCGCTCAAAGTGGCCGAGCCCACCAGAACCGGGTCGGCGACGACGCCTGAAATTTCAGCCTGAAGATCGATCCGGCCGGTCAGTCTCTGGGCCGGATCGATATGGAAGGCGGCGAAGTCACCGATCCGCCCCTCCGCGCTCGCCCGCCCCTCGATGGGGACGGTCCGGTCGAACAGCTGACCCAGCGTGGCGACCGGCCCGGTCTCGACGGTAAGGCCTGCGTCGGCGCTCAGCTCGACGCCTGAGGCCCGGGCGCTCAGATTGAGCCGCTCGCGGTCCAGCCTCGCCGTCACCCCGCCTGACAGCGTCCGGTCTTCCGATGTACGCGCGGGGCGCAGGCCATCGCCGCTCAGGGATACTTGCCCGGTCCAGACGCTCTCGGTTCGCGACAGGGACGCCTCCCCCGACAGAACGCCTTCGACCGGTTCGCGCGCCCGGCGCAGGGACAGCAAGGCCGCCGGCGCATCCTCAAGGCTCGCTTCAACCCGTGGCGCATCGCCGCCGGCATAGCTGAACACGCCGCGCCCTTCGCCCAGGTCCAGGTCGGCGGATGCCGTCAGCTCCGGCGTGATCTGAACCTCGATCGGCGCACGCGTCGCGAGCGAGACCGCGCCGTACTGTCCCTGCAGCGACGTTGTCAGAGTCTGGCCATCGTCCCTGACGGAGAACGCGCCCTCGCCTGCCAGGTCGAACGCCGCGCCGTACGCGCCGTCGGCAGTGAACGACAGGGCGACCTGCTCCAGAGGACCGGTCAAGGTGAGCCGGCCCTCGTCGATATAGCGGAGGTCACCGAAGACGAGATCCTCCCCGGCGAGCTCGGCTTGCACCGCACCGCCCTGCAGACTGGCGTCGAGCTGAAGCCGTCCAAAGCCTGCCTCGGGCTGGAGCCGGGCGGACAGGCTCAGCGCGTCCGGGCCGGCCTCAGCGGAGCCGTCGATGGTGAATCCGGCGGCCCGGCCCGACAGCGTGTCCAGCCGAACGCGATCGCCCGTCCGCGCAAAGCGGGCGTTGAGGTCCACCGGACCGCGTCCGCCCTCACCGGTCAGCCGGGCTTCGCCGCTCAGGGCCTCCAGCGCGCCGGAGACTTCAACGCGAAGGCGGGGATCGGTCAGGGTTTCAGGTCCGATGGTCAGGGCCGGGGTCCGCGCCTCGACCCGGGCGTCGACGCCGTCGGCGCCGACCGAAGCGTCGAACCGCGCGCTCAGCGCACCGTCGAGCGTCAGGGCGGAGACCGGCGCAGCGCCGGACCAGATCGCGTCGCCGTCCACGCGCCAGGCTTCGCCTTGTTGCGAAGCGGCGCCGACCAGCTCCAGCTCCGGGCTGGCCAGTGCGATTTCGCTGAGGCTCAGCCCTCCCTCTGCGGTGCGCTCAAGAACGCCGGACCCGGACAGCGGCGCCGACAGCTGTTCGGCCAGCGCCCCGGCCGGCCTGAATTGAGAGAACCGGAATTCGGCGCGCAACGCGCCGTCAAACCCGCCTTCGGCGTCAATGGATAAAGGACCGGCGCCGCCGAGAAGATCGGTCGCCGCCTCCGGCGACAGCGCGTCAGAGCGCGCCTCGACCCGCCAGCGCCGGGCGCCGAACTCCACCGCGCCTTGCGCCGAGACATCCCCGGCGGCGGTGGTCAATGCAAGCTGAGAGATGTCGAACCGCTCCGCGTCGCGGCGCCAGACGGCCTGCCCTTGGGCGCCCAGCGTCTCGCCCATGAGACTGGCCAGCAGCTGCGAGCCTGCGATATCGATTTCAGTAAGCTGCAGGTCCCAGCGCGCGGCGGGCTCGCTCAAGGGGCCGGCTAGACCAACCGGCCCGCTGACCGCCACGACCGACACATCGCCCGGCGCGGTGAAGCCCTCGGCCTCGATCCGGCCGTCAAAGGACCGGTCCCCGGACAGGTCCAGCCGCCCCTCGACCCGCGCACTTCGCGCCGTGAGCTGTTCACCCGTCAGAAGCGCCAGGGCGCCGTCGCCGAGCCGGGCGTCGAGGTCCAGCGTGCGGTCCGGGCCGGGCCTGATGTCGATGCTGAGGGCTCCAGATTCGATATCAAGGACCGCGCTCCCGAAATCAAGATCGCTCACCCCGGCATCGCCGAACGGCGCTCCGGCACGCAGGCGCACCGGGCCGGACACGCGCTGCGCGACGCCTTCAAGACCCGGCAAGGTCGACAGATCCGCCTCGCCGGACACCTCCAGACGCCCCTCGCCCCAGCCGGCCTCCAGCTGCAGCGCACGGGCGCCGTCGACGCTGATCTCCGCATCGCCCCGGCCGCTTGAAAGGTCGCCGGTCAACGCGCCGGCGCCGGAGAGGCTCGAGCCGGGTACACGCAGCAGGGCCGTCAGAGTCCCGTCGGGCGCGGCGGCGAACTCGTATGTCGCGTCAAGAGTTTGTGCGAAGCTGAATGCGAGATCGACCCGGTCGCCTGGCGCATCGAGACGCTCGGCGGACACCGCGCCCGACCAGGCGCCGCCTTCCCGGGTCAGGCGCGCCGACAGGGTCAGGGACGCCTGCGGTCCGGCCAGGCCGTCGGCGAGATACAGCTCTCGCACGCCTGCCTCGTCCAGGTTCAGCCGCCAGCGCGTGATGTCGAAATCCCCGCCGCCGCCGACATCACGCTCGACCCTGTCAGGCCGTCTCAGCACCCGAACCGTTTCGGCTTCGGCGAGCTCGACATCCAGGACCCAGCCGGTCAACGCCCAGGGATTCCAGGCGATGTCCACGCCCTCAACCTCCAGCCAGACGCCGTCTTCGTCGCGGACCGACACCGAGTCGATGCGGAAGCGTCCCAGCACATCCCCGCGCACGCGCCCGATTTCCAGAAGGCCATAGCCGCCGACCTCACGCCCGTCGGCGAAGTCTCTCACCAGCGCGGCGCCGTACTGGCCTTTCAGCATCACCACGCCAACGCCGGCCGCCAGCAGGACAAGCGTGACCAGCCCTACCACCGCCCACAGGCCGCGCCAGATCCAGCGCCTTGGTGACTTGATCCGTTCAGCCGCCATCAGAACGCCTGCCCGATGGAAATGTAGAGCTGAAACGAGTCGTCCTGCGGGCGCGGATCAATGGGCGTCGCGATGTCCAGCCGGATCGGTCCGAAGCCTGGATAGTAGCGCACGCCGACCCCCGCCCCGTAGCGCACCTCGCCGAAAGCCGGGTCGATGTCCGGGCCGGCCGCTCCGCCGTCCACGAAGGCTGCAAAGCCCAGCCGTTCGGACCGGCGCCAGCGCAACTCCGCCGAGCCTTCAATCAGCGAGCGCCCGCCGAACGGCTCCAGCGCGCCCGTACGCGGCGAGACCTGCAGCGGGGTCAGTTCCTGGTAGCCGTAGCCGCGCACCGATCCGCCGCCGCCGGCATAGAAGCGCAGGTCCGCGGGAATGCTGTCCGCCGACGCGCCCCAGACGGCCCCGGTCTTCGCGCGCAGCGCCAGGGTCAGCTCTGATCCCAGCGCCTGGTAGAAGCGCGCGCCGGCAGCCGTTCGCACGAAGCGCACATCCGCGTCCCCGACCGACCAGCCGGGCACGGCTTCCAGATCGACATACAGCCCCTCGCGCGGGTCCAGCACGTCGTCGCGGCCGTCATAGACCGCGCCGACCGGCACGGTGAGCGTCGTCAGGGTGCGGGTCCCTTGCGCGTCGGTGATCTCACCGGTCTGCAGCCCGGCGCCCAGCGAGGCGCTCCACTTGCGTGAGAAGCGCCGTGTGAGTTCGGCATCCAGGCGGATCACGTCCTGATCAAAGGCGTCGGTACGCTCCTGGGCAAGCTCCGCCGCAAGCCTCAGGTCCTGGCCATAGGCCGCCCAGTGGGGTGCGAAGAACTGAACCGACGCCAGGCGCTCCAGCTGGGCGATCTGGCCGGACACGGTGACCCGCTCCGCCCCGCCGAACAGGTTGCGCCGCGCCCAGGAGCCGCGCGCGCCGGCGCCCTCGTCGGTGGACCAGGACACAGCGCCGGTCAGGCGGTGACGCGGCGCCGGCTCGGCGCGCACATCGACCGGACGCAAGCCATCCGGCCCTTCCTCGTCGACCGGAGCCAGGCGTGCATCGGCGACCGCCACGGCATCCAGCGCCGCCAGCCGGGCGGCATAGGCGTTCAGGGCCGACACGCTCGCCGGATCGCCGAGTTCATAGGGCGCAAGCCGGTCGATATAATCCTCGCGCAGCTCAGCAAGCCCGCCGGCGAAGCGCCCATCGCCCAGGCGTATGAACGGGCCTGTCGGGGCGGTGAACACGGCGTCGGCTTTCGTGTAGGCATGGTCGACCGTGACGGCGTACTCCGCTGTCTGCGCCTCGGGGAATCCGTTCTCCTGCAGCGCCGCGGTCAGGCGCGCCCTTGCATCCAGCACGCTGCGCGCCGTCACCGGATCCCCTGCGGACAGCGCCAAAGCGTCCCGAACGGCGTCCACGGGCTCAGGCGCGCCGTCCGGCTGATCGAACGCGACACTCACCGCATCGAACAGGAACCGCTCGCCGGTGCGCACCCGGATCAGCGCCCGCCCATCAGCGTCCAGACGGGCATCAATGCGCGCGGCGTAATAGCCCTGGCTGCGCAGGAAGGCGCGCGCGCGGTCCGCCGCCGTCTCGGCGCGCTCACGCGCCCGCCAGCGGTCTTCAGCCGGGCCGTCCGCTTCGCCGAGCGCCGCCGCCAGATCCGCACGCAGGCGCGCGTTCTCGATCCCGTCGACACGCGCCAGCGGCTCGGCGAGCGCCGTCCCGCAGAGGCAGGCGGCAAGACCAGCCGTCGAAAGCAAGAGGCGCGCGAAACCGGTCAATGAAACGGATCTTCCCTTGGTGGCGGCGGGCCTGGCGTGACCTTTATGCGGCGCTGCACCGTCCATAACAATTCAGCGCGGTTTTGCATGCTGGTCACAACAGTATGGCACGCTAAATTCGCCTCGTGCCCATTTTGCGGCGCAACTGTAATTGCGCTGTGACAGGAATTTGATTGATGGATCGACAGGACAACACCACTGGGGCTGCGCCTGAGCCCGGCGCCGGGGATAACGGCTGGATCGGCTGGCTGCAGATCGCCGGGGTCGTCGCTCTGATCCTGGTGGCCGGCGCCATCACGCTGTGGCTGTCGTCAAGTTCGGACGAAGGCCCGGCGGCGGCGCCCGAACAACCGCCTGCGCCCGTCCGCGTGGTGCAGCCGGACACTGGCGACCATCCGATCCGTATCGAGGCGACGGGGACGGTCACCGTGACCGCGCTGGTGGAGCTGGCGCCCCAGGTCGGCGGCCGGATCATCGAGGTTTCCGGCGCCGCGCGCGCCGGATCAGCCTTCGAGGCCGGGGAGGTGCTGTTCCGCATCGATCCCCGCGACTTCGAGGTGGCGGTCAGCCGTGCGCGCGCCGCCCTGGCCGATGCGCGCGCCGCCCTGCAGAACGAGCAAGCCCAGGCCGCCATTGCGCGCACCGAGTGGGAAAGCCTGTATCCGGACCGTGAGATCACCCCGCTGGCCGCGCGCGAGCCCCAGCTGGAAGCGGCCCGCGCACGCCTCCTGGCGGCGCAGGCTGATCTGGACCAGGCGCGGCTCAATCTGGAGCGCACCGCGTTCAGCCTGCCCTTCGCAGGACGCATTGCGGAAAGCCGGATCGAGGCCGGGCGCCTGGCCGGCGCCGGTCAGTCCCTCGGCTCGGCCTATGACACCGCGTCTATCGAAATCGTAGCCCCGCTGGCGCCCGAAGAGATCACCCGGCTGAACGAGGCGGTGGGCCGAACCGTCGAGATCACCATCGAGGGGACCGAGGCGAGCCTGCAGGGCCGCGTGGCGCGCATCGGCGCGCGCCTGGATGACCGCACGCGCTTCGTCGATCTGTATATCCAGACCGACGATGTGGCCGCCCTGCAGCCGGGTCTGTTCGCCGATCTGAGCATTTCCGGCCCGACGCTTGGCGATGTGATGGTCCTGCCAGCTGCGGCTCTGCCGGGGCTGGACACCGTGCGCGTGCTCGAGAACGGCGTGATCGCCGAGCGCGCCGTCACCGTGCTGGACCGCCCGCGCGGGCAGGTGGTCGTTGGACGGTTTGACGCCGCTGACGGCGTCATCGTCTCCGCCCTGCCCGAGGGCGCCATGGGCCGCGAAGCCGAGATCGTGGACGGCGACCGGTGAGCGAATCCGGCGACATCCCGCCCAGCGCAAACGCCAGCTGGCCCGGCCGGGGTCTGGTCGCCTGGTTTGCGGGCAATCCGGTGGCCGCCAACCTGTTGATGGTGCTGTTCATCGTGGGCGGCGGCCTGACGGCGGCCCTGATGCCGACGGAGGTCTTCCCGACCCTCTCGCCGCGCTCCATCCAGGTCTCCACCTTCTATCCCGGCGCGACGCCCGGCGACGTGGAGGAGAGCATCACACGGCGCGTTGAGGAGGCCGTGCTGGGCCTGGACGGGGTGGAGCGCGTCCGCTCGGTCGCCAGCGAGGGACGCGGCACGGTCACGGTGGAGCTGACCGACTTCGCCGACGCCCAGGTGGTCAAGGATGATGTCGAAACTGCGGTCGAGAGCCTGATCGACTTTCCGCCCGAGAACGCCGAGCAGCCCCAGATCCGCGTGCCCCAACCGGCCACGACGGTCCTGTCCATCGCCCTCACCGGTCCGGTGTCCGAGCAGACCCTGCGCGAGGCCGGTGAGCGCGCCGAGCGCGAGCTTTTGTCCCGGGACGGGATCTCCACGGTCAATCTGCGCGGCGTGCGCCAGTACGAAATCTCCATCTCCGTCGATGAGGCGGCCCTGCGCCGCTATCAGCTGAGCTTTGACGAGGTCGCCCGGGCGGTGCGCAATTCCTCCCTCGACCTGTCAGGCGGGGAGATCCGCACCGCCGGCGGCGACATTCTGTTGCGCACCGACGCGCGCGCGGAGACCGGGGAGGCGTTCGCGGGCATCATCGTGCGCGCCTCGGCCACCGGAGCGCGGGTGCGCCTCGATCAGGTCGCCGAGATCCGCGACGGGTTCCAGGACGAGAACCTGATCTCCACCTTCAACGGCGAGCCGGCGGTCTTCGTCGATGTCCAGACGCGCGAGGGCGAGGACCTGCTGGGCGTGCGCGAAGCGGCGCGCACCTGGCTGGACGAGGCCGAATTTCCGCCCGGTGTCGGGGCGATCATCTCCGTCGACCAGAGCACGGTGTTCCGCGACCGCATCGCGCTGCTGGCGCGCAACGCCATCATCGGCTTCACCCTGGTCTTCCTGCTGCTGGTTCTGATGCTGGATCTGCGCCTGGCGTTCTGGGTGGCCATGGGCGTGCCGATCAGCTTCCTGGGCGGCTTCGCCTTGTTCGGCGCAGCCGGCGTCACGCTGAACTTCATCACCACGTTCGGCCTGATCGTCGTGCTGGGCATCGTGGTCGATGACGCCATCGTGGTGGGGGAGAACACCGACCGGGAGCGGACAAAGGGCCGAAACGGGACCGAAGCGGCCATCGCCGGGGTGACCGGCGTCGCCGCGCCGGTTCTGGTCGGCGTGCTGACCACCATGGCCGCGTTCGGGCCGCTGATCTTTTCCGGCGGCACGTTCGGCGAGATCACGCGGCCCATCCCCATCGTCGTGATCGCCATCCTGGCGGTCTCGCTGATCGAGGCCTTTTTCATCCTGCCGGCGCACCTGGCCCATGGCGGGACCTGGTCGCGCGGTCCGCTGGCGCGCATCCAGGAAGGCGTTGCGGCGGGGCTGCAGACCTTCGCCAAAGGCTACGTGGCGGGCTGGGCGCGCTTCGCGGCGAAGCGGCGCTTCCTCATGGCGGCGGCGGGGTTCGCCATCCTGATCGCGGTGTTCGCCCTGCCCGCCAACGGGGTCGTGCGCTTTGTCTTCTTCCCCAGCATCGAAGCCGAACAGATCACCGCCGACATGATCCTGCCCGAAGGCGCTCCGTTCGAGGAGACCCGACGGGCGGCCGAGCGCATGATCGCGGCGGCCGAGGCGCTGGACGCCGAATACGAGGCGCGCGGCGAGCCGGCGATCGAGTCCATCACCGCGACCATCGGCGGGCGCACCAGCCTGTTCGGCGGGCCGGGGTCCCAGCAAACCACCAGCGTGGCGCCCAATGTCGCCCAGGTGGAGCTGCAGCTCGACCCCGCCTCGGTGCGCACCGTCACCTCGTCCCAGCTGGAGACCGAATGGCGCGAACGCATGGGCGCCCTGCCCGGCGTGGAGCGGCTGACCATCGTGTCGTCGGCTGGACCGCAGGACGCCGACATCGCCTACGAGCTGGTGCATCCCGACGACGCCACGCTGGAGCAGGCCGTGCGCGATCTGGCCGAGGGGCTGGCCGGCATCGAGGGCGTGACCGAGATCAATGACGGCTTCGATCTGGGCAAGCGGCAGCTGAATTTCTCGCTCACCCCGGCGGGCGAGGCGGCGGGCCTGACCCCGTCGGATATCGCCCGGCAGGTCCGCCAGGCCTTCTTCGGCGAGGAAGTGCAGCGCATCCAGCGCGGGCGCGAGGAAGTGCGGGTCTTCGTGCGCTATCCTGAGCGCCTGCGCGATGATCTGTCCGCGCTTTATCAGCTGCGCATCCGAACGCCGGACGGCGCGTCGCTGCCCCTGTCAGTCGCGGCGGATATCACCGAGACGCGCAGCTACACTCAGATCGAGCGCATCGACGGGCGGCGCATCATCGAGGTGACCGCCGATGTGGATGCAAGCGAGATCACGCCCGGCGCGGCGCGCGAGCGGGTGGAGACCGAGCTGCTGGCCCAGCTGACCGAGCGCTATCCCGGCCTGTCAGCGACGCTCGCCGGCGCAGGCCGGGAGCAGTCGGAGGATTTCGCGAGCCTTGGACGGGGTTTGATGATCGCGCTGATCATCATGTACGCCCTGCTCGCCACGCAGATGCGAAGCTATGTCCAGCCGCTGATCATCCTGATCGCCATCCCCTTCGGCATCGGCGGTGCGATCCTGGGCCATCTGATCCTGGGTTATGACCTGTCCTTCCCGTCCATCTTCGGGACGGTCGCCCTGTCCGGGGTGGTGGTGAACGCCTCCATCGTGCTGATCGACCGGTTCAACATCAATGTGAACGAGCGCGGGATGAGTCCCGTCGATGCGATCGCCGAGGCGGCCGAGCGGCGGTTCCGGCCGGTGCTGATCACGACATTGACGACGGCGCTCGGCCTGTTGCCGATCATCACCGAGCAGAGCCCGCAGGCCCAGTTCCTGGTGCCCATGGCGGTGTCGCTGGGCGCCGGGCTGCTGTTCGCGTCCATCGCCGTGCTGATGCTGCTGCCGGCCTATGTGATGATCGTGGAGGCGCTGCGCGGGCGGCCGAGCTGAGGTCCTGCGTCAGAATTTGCGTGGCTCGTCCCAGCCCTGGGCGAAGGGGATCAGATCCTCCGGCAACACCGGATCGTAAGGCGCATCGAAATCGAACGGCGCATCACCGTCGCTCCACACATTGACATGCCGGCCTCCGACAAAACGGATCAGCATGACGCAGCCCCAGCGCGTCCCGAACGGGCCGTGGGCGATCTCCGGCGGCCGCCAGAAATAGGCCCCCGGCCCCATGGTTCCATGCGGCCCGGTCAGAGAGCCGTTGATCACATACGCCTCCTCGACCACAGGATGGCGCTCCGTCGGCCCTTTGCGACCGGGCGGCTCGGAGTGAGGCAAAACCATCGACAGGAAGGTGCGCTCGCCGGTTTCCGGGTCGAGGCGCAAGTCCTTCCGGCTGATCCCCAGATGGGCCAGCCTGGGATCATTCAGGCTCATGTCCCAGGGCGTATGGAGGACATCAAGACGGGTGATTTCACCGTCCTCCCCCTCCCCGCCGGTCAGCTCGGGCTCGGCGTCGAGGAACGTCAACACGACGGCGCCGTCCGGCGCGCTCATTGAAGTTCGGGTCGTGCGCGCAGGAATGTGTCCGTAATAATCGGGACCGAAACGGCATCCATTGATCTCGAGCGCGCCGTCCAGAACGTAGAACTCTTCAGCGGCTGCAATGTGTTCGGGACCTTCGCGCCGCCACCCCGGCGGATACCGGATCAGGATCGAACACGCGCCATCGTCAAGGTCACGGCTGAGGAATTTGAACTCTGCGTCAGGCCGGGCGAGCCCCGGCGCGATGCGCCTCCAGGGCAGCACCTGAGCCTGAATGAACTCGATATGAGGCCGGTTGAGCATCGCGGCAGTCTACGAGCTTGGCCGGCCTGCGTGATGCGGCGCGTGGAAGCAGGCGCGGTTCAGCGCAGCAGGATGTTCACATGGCCCATCTTGCGGCCCTCTCGGGTCTCGCGCTTGCCGTAGAGGTGGAGCACGGCGCCGGGCTCTTTCAGCCAGCGCTCCCAGTCATCGGCGTCTGAACCGATCAGATTGATCATGCGCGCCGGGACCAGCGGTTCGGGATCGCCCAGCGGCCAGCCGGCGACGGCGCGGACATGCTGCTCGAACTGATCACAGGCGCAGGCGTCCATGGTCCAGTGGCCGGTATTGTGAACACGCGGGGCGATCTCGTTGACCAGAAGCGAGCCGTCTTCCAGCTCGAACAGCTCCACCCCGATTACGCCCACATAGTCCAGCGCGGTGAGGATCGTCTCAGCAATGCGCAGGGCTTCGGCGCGGGTCGCGTCCGACAGCTGCGCAGGCGCGCGGGTTTCGCGCAGGATCCCGCCCTCGTGGGTGTTCTCCCCGGCCGGATAGGCGCGCACCGTCCCGTCCACGGCGCGCGCGGCGATGACGGACAGCTCGCGTACGAATGGGGCGAAGGCCTCAAGGATCGCGGGGCGTTCGCCGATGGCGGTGAAGGCGGCGCCGGCGTCCTCTACGCTGCGCACCACGGCCTGACCCTTGCCGTCATAGCCGAAGCGGCGGGTCTTCAGGATGGCGGGAACGCCGAGCGCCTCGGCGGCGGCCCTCGCCTCGTCCGCGCTGGCGACAGCGCGGAACGCCACGGTCGGAGCGCCGTGATCATTCAGGAAGGTTTTTTCCGTCACCCGGTCCTGGGCGATGTCGAGCGCCTTCACGCCGGGACGCAGAACCGCGTGCGCGGCGGCGGTCTTGGCGGCCTCGACCGGCACATTCTCAAACTCGTAGGTGACCGCATCGACGCTGGCGGCGAAGCGGGCCACCGCGTCCAGATCCTCATAGGCCGCCGTAACGGTCTGCGCCGCGACGCGGCTCGCCGGGCAGTCCGGTTCGGGATCGAAGATGACCGTGTCCAGGCCCAGCCGGGCAGCAGCCATGGCGAGCATCCGGCCCAGCTGACCGCCGCCAAGGACGCCGATGCGGCCGGTCGGCGACAGCTGCGTCATGGCCTAGTCCTCGACGCTCTCCGGCACGGAAGCGGTCAGCGCCTCGCGCCAGGCGGTCAGTCGGGCGTCCAGACCGGCATCGCTCTGGGCCACGATGGAGGCGGCCAGCAGCGCGGCGTTCTTCGCGCCGGGCTTGCCGATGGCCAGCGTGCCGACCGGAACGCCGCCGGGCATCTGAACGATGGACAACAGGCTGTCGAGGCCTGACAGGGCCTTGCTCTCCACCGGGACGCCCAGCACCGGCAACGTCGTCATGGACGCGACCATGCCGGGCAGGTGCGCGGCTCCGCCGGCGCCGGCGATGATCACCTTCACGCCGCGCGCCTTGGCGGTCTTGGAGAAGTCCACCAGCCGGTCCGGCGTGCGGTGGGCGCTGACGACCTTCGCCTCATAGGCCGCGCCCAGCTCGTCGAGCAGGTCGGCGCCGGCCTTCAGGGTCGGCCAGTCGGACCGCGAGCCCATGACGATGGCGATGGGGGCGGCGGTGTCGCTTTTTGAAGCGCTCATGGCGGGCTTTCAGCTTCCGGGCGTTCAGGAAAGCGCGCGACATTACTCAGCCGCGCCGCGCGGTCAAGAAAAAGCGGATGGAGGGTGCGACGGTGTTTATCATCGCTCCGTCACATGGCTTGGGTAAAGATGGCGCAGAGCTGACCCCCAGCCGGAGATTCGACCATGATCGACCGCAGCGAAGACCAGTCCGTCAACCCGCGCGCCCTGACCGCGCCGACCATCGGTGATCTGATCGAGGCCCGCCTGTCGCGCCGGGTGTTTCTGACCGGCGCGGCGGCAAGCGCGGGCGCGGCCGGCCTTGCAGCCTGCGCCGCTCCGGTTTCTGGCGACACGCTGGCGCCCGGCGTCGATTTCGCCGAGATCGAGCGGGCCGTGACCGAGGATATCGCGGTCCCTGAAGGCTATGACGCCGATCTCCTGATCCGCTGGGGCGATGCGCTGTTCGCGGATTCGCCGGCCTTCGATCCCATGAACCAGAGCGCCGCCGCGCAGGCGCGCCAGTTCGGATACAACAATGACTATATCGGCTTCATCCCCATGGAGACGCGCGAGGGCGAGGTCGTGCGCGGCATCCTTTGCGTGAACCATGAATACGTCTCGACGGCCCTGATGTTCCCCGGCGTCGCCTCCGGCTATCCCGGCTCCATGACCGCAGAGCTGTGCGCGACGGAGCAGGCCGCCCATGGCGGCACGGTCGTGGAGATCGCGCGCGAGCCGGGCGGGTCCTGGCGTCCGGTGGTGGGCTCGGCCGTGAACCGGCGCATCACGGCGCGCACGCCCATGGTGTTGACCGGACCGGCGGCCGGTCATGAACGCCTTCAGACCAGCGCGGACCCGACGGGGCGCGAAGTCTTCGGAACCTTCAACAACTGCGCCGGCGGCATCACGCCCTGGGGCACCTATCTGATGGCGGAAGAGAATTTCAACGGCTACTTCCTGGGCGAGCTGCCCGAGGGCCACCCCGAAGCGCAGAACCATGCCCGCTATGGCGTGCCCGGAGGCTGGTATCAGTGGGGCCGGTTCGAGGACCGCTTCAACCTTTCCGCCGAGCCGCGCGAGCCGAACCGCTTCGGCTGGGTCGTCGAGGTCGATCCGCGCGACCCGGCCTCCACCCCGAGAAAGCGCACGGCGCTTGGCCGGTTCAAGCATGAAGGGGCGGAAAGCGTCGTCGCCCCGGACGGGCGGGTCGTGCTCTATATGGGCGATGATCAGCGCTTTGATTATGTGTACAAATTCGTCACGCGCCGCGCCTACGACCCGTCGGACCGGGCCGCCAACATGGACCTGCTCGATGACGGCGTGCTCCATGTCGCCCGCTTCAACGCCGACGGGTCTCTGGACTGGCTGCCGCTCCTCTTCGGCGAAGGCCCGCTGACTGAAGCCAACGGATTCGACAGCCAGGGCGAAGTATTGATCGAGGCGCGCCGCGCCGCCGATCTTCTGGGCGCCACGCCCATGGACCGGCCCGAGGATGTGGAGCCTGATCCGGCGTCGGGCCGCGCCTATGTCATGCTGACCAACAACTCGCGCCGCACAGCCGACCAGGTCGACGCCGCCAATCCGCGCGCCAACAACAATAACGGCCACATCATCGAGATCATCGAGCCGGATGGCGACTTCACCGCCCGCCAGTCGCGCTGGGAGATCATCGTACGCTGCGGCGACCCGAACGACGCCGAAGAGGGCGCGGTCTGGAACCCGGCCACGTCTGAGAATGGCTGGTTCGGCTCGCCGGATAATTGCGCGGTGGATCCTCAAGGGCGCCTCTGGGTCTCCACCGACGGCAATCCGCGCACCGGCGCCAATGACGGCATATGGGCGCTGGTCACCGACGGAGAAGCGCGCGGGACCGGGCGGGCCTTCTTCCGCGCCCCGGTGGGCGCTGAGGTCTGCGGACCGAAATTCACCCCGGACGGGCGCACCCTGTTCGCGGCGGTCCAGCATCCCGGTGAAACCGACGACGCCACGTTCGAACAGCCCGGCACGCGCTGGCCGGACTTCTCCGACGCAATGCCGCCACGTCCCAGCGTGGTCGCCCTGCGGCGCACAGACGGCGGCCCGGTGGGCGGCTGAGGCCTGATCAGAACAGGGTGAACGCTTCTTTAACCGCATGCTGCAAGGCTTGGGCCTGATCAAGCTCAAGGGAGTTCGCCATGCGCATCCGTCCCGGAGACCCCGCCGGCGCCGTGGCCCGCCGCGAGCCCGCCGGCAAGGCGTCGAGTTCGGCGTCCGGCGGCGCAGCGCAAGGCGCAGGCGCAGCCCGTGACACCGCGTCCATCATGGGCGTGCCGGAAGCGGAGCTGACTCCCAATGTCCAGCGCGCGCTGCTGACCCTCATGGGCGAAGTCGACCAGCTGCGCCGGGAGACCGAGGCCCTGCGCGCCAAGATCCGCGATCTGGAGAGCCTGGCGGACCGGGACGTGTTCCTGCCGGTCCTGAACCGGCGCGCCTTCCTGCGGGAAGTGTCCAAGGCCCTGGCCCTGGCCGAGCGTCACGATGCGCCGAGCGCCCTGATCTACATGGACCTCAACGGCTTCAAGAAGATCAACGACACCCACGGCCACGCCGCCGGAGACACCGCCCTGGCTCAGGTCGCCGAGCTGATCGCGGCCCATGTGCGCGAGACCGACGCGGTCGGGCGCCTGGGCGGCGACGAATTCGGCGTGGTGCTGACCCTGACCCCGGCCGCGTCTGCTGAAGCCAAGGCGGCCGAGCTGGCGGAAACCATCGCGACGACACCGATCCTTCACGAGGGCGTGGAGCTGACCCTGGGCGCGGCCTGGGGCGTGCGGGCGCTGGAGCGCGGCGTGGATGTGGAGACCGCCATGGCCGAAGCCGATGCGGCCATGTACGCGCGCAAGACGGCTGCGGCGTGAAGCCTCGCTTACGCGATGATGTCCGGGTTCAGTATGTCTGCAACGCGGAAGATCTCGTCCTTCAGGGCCAGTTTGCGGCGCTTTAAACGCATCACCTTGAGCTGATCGACCACCCCGCACATGGTCAGGGCCTTGACCTCTTCATCGAGGGCGCGGTGTTCGTTCTCCAGCTCCGCGAGCCGGAGGCGCAAAGCGGCTTCGTCGAATTCACCATCCATCGTGCTGATCGACTCCTCCAGTCGCCGGTCGCTTGGGTCGTGGCCTCGCGCCGGCGGGATTATCAGATGGGGGCCGGAGCCCGCACCGCGCGCTCCCGCTCGTGATCGCGAGGCGCGCTTATGATCTGGATATTACACGTTTTCAAGCCTTGAGAAAACGATCTCGATAAAGTGCGCGATCACCATCTCCGCCTGGGGCCCGGCGCCGGCGCCGTGAGCGGCTTCGACCAGATGCTCCGTGGCGGCCGCCCTGCGCCCCGGCCCCGAGCGTGGCGGACACAACGCAGCCAGCGGCTCAAGCGCGGCCTGCTGGAGCCGCTCGGCCTCAAGCTCTGACTTCAGGATCGCCTTGCGCAGGGCCGCCGCCGCTTCCGCATCAACGAAGTCCGGCGCCGGTTTCAGCTGGTCACGCGCCTCGCGCAAGGGCTGAACGACACTGGAGCGCCAGAGCGCGGACCGGGCCAGCACATCACCCATGACCGGCCCCGGATCGCGCCCGGTCGCAATCGCCCAGACAATGAACAGGGCCACATTCACATCAAGGCCTGCAGCCTGAAGATCCAGACAGGCCTCTTTGACGCCCTCCTGGGCATAGACCGCCTTGGAGAACGGCCAGAAGCCCGGTGCGGCGGTCATGCGTCCTTACCTGTCGCCGCGGCAGGGCGCCGGCCAAGGGCGAGATCCTCGCCCCAACGCTTCGTGGAGCGCCAGTTCAGGTCAAACAGGTCCAGCGCACGCCCCACGGACTGGTCGACGATGTCCTCCACGCTCTTCGGATCGGCGTAGAAGGCCGGCAGAGGCGGCATGATGATCGCGCCCATCTCGGTCAGCTGGGTCATGGTGCGCAGATGGCCCAGATGGAATGGAGTTTCGCGCACCATCAACACGAGCCTGCGGCGCTCCTTCAGCACCACGTCGGCGGCGCGGGTCAGCAGGGTGGAGGTCACGCCGGTGGCGATCTCGCTCATGGTGCGCACCGAACACGGGGCGATGAGCATGCCCAGCGTGCGGAACGAGCCCGAGGCGATGGGGGCGCCCACATCGGGCAGCTTGTAGAGATGATCGGTGCGCGATTTCAGCGCGCTGGGCTTCAGGCCGGTTTCATAGGACAGGGTCATTTCCGCCGCTTTGGTGGCCACCAGATGGCGCTCCACGCCAAGCTCGCCCAGCGCATCCAGCGCCCGCAGGCCATAGACCACGCCGGACGCGCCGGACATTCCAACAATCAATCGCTTAGGCTCGGCCATGGTCATCCTGCATCAATTTCGTCCGTGTTCCGGAGCGAATTACCCCTTGTCGCACGGCCATTTTCGGTGGTTCAATCTAGTCCTAATCAGCCAAGGAGGCACGCATGGCCACTGAAGCCCGTATCCGCGAGCTGGACGCCCGTCACCACCAACTGGACGCCCGCATTGAGGACGCTATGAAATCGCCCTCTTCCGATACGCTTCAAGTCGCCGCGCTCAAAAAAGAGAAGCTCAAGCTCAAGGAGGAGATTGAGCGACTTAGACGACGACAATAACGCTCTGAAAACCCTCTGACGTCGAGGTGGGCGGATGCGAGACACGCATCCGCCCGTTTTCGTTTCCGGCCCGCTTTCAGCGTCTGGCGCCAGGTGGAGTTGCCGGACACCGGCTCCAGCCCCATCCTTACGCCCACCAACGATCAGGAGCGACTATGGCTGTTTATCTGCGCATGTTCGCCGCCGCCGCGTTCACCGCCGCGCTGACTGCGGCGGCCGCCGCGGCGCAGTCCGGCTCCCCCTGCCCGGCGGGATACCAGGCGCTGGAGGACAGCGATCCGCAAGCCGCGATCGAGGCGTTCGACGCCTGTCTGTCCCGCGAGCTTTACGAATGGCCGGTCGAGGCCGAGCTGCGCACCAGGCTCGGTGCCGCTCACCTGGCTCAGGGCGAGGGAGAAGCGGCGCTCCTGGCCTATAATCAGGTCTTCTCCCTGCTTGAGGCCAATGGCGGGAATACCGACCATCCTCTGATCCGGCGCAACCGGGCGGCGGCCTATCTGCAGACCGGCGCCTATGAGGCGGCCCTCGCCGATCTTGATCGTGCGCTGGCGGTCCTGCCCGATGACGCGTTCACGCGCGTCCTTCAGGGCTCGGCCTTCCTGGATCTGGAGCGGCCTGAAGAAGCCGTTGCCGCCTTCGACGCGGCGGTGCGGGCCGAACCGGACTATGTCTCGGCCTGGATTGGCCGCTCCGCCGCCTTCGTGGAGATGGATCTGGCTGAAAACGGCGTCTCCGACGCCCAAGAGGCCGTCGCGCTTGACCCCGAGGACGCCGGCGCCCTGAACGCGCTGTGCTGGGCGCTGGTGAACGCCGGGCGGGCCGCCGATGGGCTGGAGATCTGCGACGCGGCGGTGGAGGCTGATCCTGACAGCGGCGCCATCGTGCACTCGCGCGCCGCGGCCCTGGAGCAGGTGGGCCGCCTGGAGGAAGCCGCGCAGCTCTACGCCCGCGCCTATGAACTGGACCCCGACGATCCCGACCTCGCCGCCGATCACGAACGAGTCAATGGCGGCTGACCGCGATCAGACGTTTACACCGCCGGGCGGCGGCGCTTTGATCGCGCGATCAGTTTGAAGGGGATCAGACATGCCGTCATCGGATCGCGTCGCCGTCGTCACCGGCGGCGCCAAGGGCATCGGCGCAGCCTGTGCGCGCCGCTTCGTCCAGGAGGGCCTTCGGGTCGTCATCGCCGACAAGGACGAGGCGGCGGGCGAAGCGCTGGCCCGGGACCTGGACGGCGGCCGGGACCGGGCGATCTTCGTCCACTGCGACGTCTCGGAAAAGCTGCAGGTCGCCAATCTCATGGCGGAGACGCGCTCGGCCTTCGAGCGGCTGGACGTGCTGGTCAACAACGCGGCCATTCTGTCCACGGGAGACATTCTGGACCTCTCGGTCGATGATTTCGACAAGGTCATGGGCGTCAATCTGCGCGGCGCCTTTCTGGTCGCCCGCGTCGCCGCGAAACAGATGGTCGAGCAGATCGAGGCCGAGGACATGCGCGCAGAGGACTGCCGCAAGCGCTACGCCATCGTGAACATGAGCTCGGTCAACGCCCAGGTCGCCATCCCTGACCAGCTCGCCTACGTGACCAGCAAGGGCGCGCTGAACCAGATGACCAAGGCCATGGCCATTGCGCTCGCGCCGTGGGGCGTACGCGTGAACGCCGTGGGACCGGGGTCCATCAACACCGATATCCTCAAGCACATCGCCGACGACAAGGCGGCCCGCAATCGCATCCTGTCGCGCACGCCGCTGGCGCGCCTCGGCGACCCGGACGAGATCGCCGGCGTGACCTGGTTCCTGACCTCCAAGGACGCCAGCTACGTCACCGGGGAATGCCTGTACGCCGACGGCGGCCGGCTGGCGCTGAACTACGTCATGAAGCCGGAAGACTACGAGGACTGAAACGAAAACGGCCGCCGGAGACCGGCGGCCGTCTTGATGCTTCAGTTCAGGGCGGGCCTCAGGCGTCGCCATCACCTTTGGGCTTGCCGAACAGCTCGTCGAGCGTCGTCGGGCCGGAGCTCGCCGGATCCTGTTCCTCGGCGGGCTTCAGGGTATCGGTCTGGACCTCGACCGTTCCGTCTTCTTCCATTTTCTTGCGCCGCTCGGAGGCCTTGTTGACCACCGCGTCCAGATCGATCTGGGTGCACAGGCCGAGGGAGACCGGGTCGGTCGGCTTGATGTTGGAGGAGTTCCAGTGGGTGCGGTCGCGCACGGCCTGGATCGTGGTCTTGGTGGTGCCGATCAGCTTGCCGATCTGACCGTCGGTCAGCTCCGGATGGTTGCGCACCAGCCAGGCGATGGCGTCCGGACGGTTCTGGCGGCGCGACAGCGGCGTGTAGCGCGGACCCTTCTTGGTCTTTTCCTGAAACTCGGAATATTTCGGCTTGGAGGCCGTCATCCGGTAATCCGCGTCGGCTTCGGCCTTGGTCAGCTCTTCGCGCTCCAGCTGGCCGGCGGCGACCGGATCGGCGCCGCGCACGCCTGCCGCCACGTCGCCGTCGGCGATGCCCTTCACCTCGAGGCGGTGCAGGCCGGTGAAATCAGCGATTTGCTCGAAGGTCAGGCCGGTATTGTCCACCAGCCAGACAGCCGTCGCCTTGGGCATGAGAATGTCGGACATGAATTCCTCATCAGTCAAAAAGAAAGCCCGGCGCGGACCGCCGGGCTTGCCGTGGAGCCGACCCCGAAGCTGACACACGTTCGAACTTCGCAGGTTTGAGCCCCTTATACAGCGATGGTATGGCCCTGAAAACACCCGTAGAGCGGTTTCATCGGCAGCGATGGGCAGCCATGGCGTCCAGATCGACCTGGTACGGACCAAGACCCATCTGTGCCCGGCGTGCATCGAGACCTTCAAGATCCTCCACAGGCCGAAGGGCCAGCCCCCCGGCCTCGTCGCATTCGGCCTCCGGCTGGGTGCCGTAGCGCTGAAGCCGCCCGGTGTTCACCGCCACGCGATCATACAGATACGCATAGTCCCGCAACCTCACACCGCCCTCCCCCAGGTAAGCCTCCATACGCTCGAGGGCGAGGGCTTGAAAGTCCGGGTGACGGTCGGCGTGCTGCACCAGGATCCAGGCATGGGAGCCGACCCGCGTCCCAAAGCGGCGGCTATCGATCCAGTCATAGCGTTCCAGGAGATCGCGCATCAGGCGGGTGGATTGCGCATCCGTGAGCACCGCATGGGCCGTGGAAAGGCGCTGCGCCCAGAACGCCGCGCCGCTTCGGTCTTCGGTCTGGAGCTGGACATAGGCCTGCCTCGCCGCTTGGTCAGCGGTCCATTGAGCAGCGATCAGGGCCTGGACGTCCGCGATCTCAGGGTCCGTGCTGCGGTCCTGAGCCGCCTGGCCGCGCAGCCGTCGGGAGTGGCGGGCGAGCGCCCGGTCAAATTGGCGGGCCCCATCTCGAAAAGCGCGCCCGCAGCGTCGCGCATCCGATTGAGCCCCGGAGATCATCAGGCCTGCTCTCACCAGCAGCGCCGCCGCCATGGCCTCCTCGTCCAGCGCCTCGGCTTGCGCGTCCATGGCCGCGTCGAGCTCCGCCTGGAGGGCGGGCGTTTCCGGCGGAGCGCTGCAATAATCAAACGCACGAGCGGCCCCGACGTCCCCGAGCGCTCCATGAGCCGGGTGTGGCGCCTCAGAGGTCTGGAGACCAAGCGAGAGGGCTAGAGCCAGGGCCAGGATCATCATCAGCCTCCTTGATTAGGGGCCGCCACGATAGCACACCTTCGGCGAGTGGTGGTCCGTCCGGTTATGGGCGCAGCAGGATCTTCCCGGCATGGGCCATGGAGTCCATGCGCTCATGAGCCCTGGCGGCTTCGGTCAGCGAGAAGGTGGAATCGATGACCGGCTTCACCTGTCCTGCGGCTAACCACGGCCACACCATCTCCTGAACGCCTTGAGCGATCGCCGCCTTCTCCGCTGCGGGACGCGCGCGCAGGGTCGAGCCGGTGATGGTCAGGCGCTTCAGCATCAGGCGCATGAAATCCACCTCTGCGCGCGCGCCCTTCAGGAAGGCGATGAAGATCAGGCGCCCGTCCAGGTTCAACACCGAGAGGTTCTTCTCGATGTAATCACCGCCGACCATGTCCAGGATCACGTCCGCGCCGCCGGCCTCCTTCACGCCCGCCGACCAGTCCGTCTCGCGATGATTGAACACCTGATCCGCGCCGAGGCTGGAGGCGAGCGCGCATTTCTCCTCAGACCCGGCGGTCGCCAGAACCGTCGCGCCATGGGCCTTGGCCATCTGGACAGCCGTCGTGCCGATCCCGCTGGCGCCGCCATGGACCAGAAACGTCTCGCCGGGTTTCAGCCCGCCGGTCATGAACACGTTTGAGAAGACGGTGAACACCGTCTCCGGCAGGCCCGCCGCGTCGACAAGATCCACGCCTTCAGGCGCGGGCAGCACCGATCCGGCGTCGGCCCGGGCGATGTCGGCATACCCGCCGCCGGCGACCAACGCCACGACCGGATCGCCGGCCTTGAAGGACGTCCCCTCCCCGGCTTCACGGACCGTGCCGGACACTTCCAGGCCCAGGCCCTCCGGCGCGCCGGGCGGGGGCGGGTAGAAGCCCATGCGCTCGAACACGTCGGGCCGGTTCACCCCGGCGGCGGCCACGTCGATGAGCACTTCGCCGGGCCGGGCCGGCGCCAGCATGCGCTCTTCGATTTTCAGGGCGTCCGGGCCGCCGGGCTCCGGAGCAGTGATGATTCGCGTGGGATGAGACGACATGGGGGCGGGACTCTTGCGCTCAGCTTCGTTATCGTTACCGGCGGCGAGGTTAGACAGGAAGGCGGAGTGTGGCCATGGAGCCCGATGAACCCCGTTCAGCGCGCGAGGAGGCCATCACTCCCGGCGAGGACTTGAGCGATCTCGGCGTGGAGCAGCTGAAAGCCCGCGAGGAGGCCCTGCTGTCTGAGCTGGAACGCACACGCGCCATGGCGGAGAAAAAGCAGGCGGGCCTCGCGGCGGCGGACTCCCTGTTCAAGACCTAGAGCCGGTCCGCAAGCCGGACTGGCCCCCGCCTTGCAGCCGTGCCGATGTCCTGTTCTCCCCTGAGACAGGATGATGAGGGACCAAGACACAGGAAGACGCCATGACCCCGGTCGACGCAGGATCAAGACAGAGCGCCGCATCCCGGGCCGCCGACTTCGCGGCTTCCGACATGTTCGCGCGCCTGTTCCGCGAGGGCATGGACCTGGTCGAGGAGACCGCAAGCTATCTCGACGGGCCGGGCCGGGAAGACGCCAAGCGCCTGGGGCGCACCGGCGCCCTGTCCTACGCGGCGGAAAGCATGGCGCTGACCACCCAGCTCATGCAGTGCGCCAGCTGGCTTCTGACCCAGCGCGCCGTCAGCGAAGGCGACATGGCCCCGGCCGAAGCCGCCGAGCAGCGCTACCGCCTGACCCCGTCGCGCCTGAAGGAGGCCGAATGGCCGGCCGGCGACGACCCGTGCCCGCCGCGCCTGGCCGACCTGACCGTGCGCGCCCGCGCCCTGCACGAGCGTCTGTCGCGCCTGGACCGCTCCATCTTCGAAGGCGAAGGCGCCCCGGCCCCGGAAGGCAATCCGGTCGCCGACCAGCTGAACAAGCTGAACGCCGCGTTCGGGGGTTAGGGCCTTCACGCGCCGGCGTCATTGCAAACCACCGGTCCGCCCGACAGACGATCGCACAAGAAAAACGCCCGCAGTCGAGGGGGGACTGCGGGCGTTCCTCTAAAGGTCTCGACGGAGCTGAGCTCTCCCCGCCCAATCGAGGGGGGATGAGGCGGGTTAGACGCCGAAACCTTTGAACTTGTCTTTGAAGCGCGACACGCGGCCGGCGCGGTCGACGAGCGTCTGCGTCCCGCCGGTCCAGGCCGGGTGGGTGCGCGGATCAATATCCAGATTGATCACGTCGCCTTCCTTGCCGTAGGTCGAACGCGTCTTGAAACGGCTACCGTCGGTCATGACCACTTCAATGAAGTGGTAGTCGGGATGGATGTCCTGCTTCATCGCGCATTCGCCTTCGAGTGTGACGCTTGCGGCCCGCTGTTCCGACGGCCCGCATGCAAATCCTGCCTAAATTGAGGCGCGGTGTATATACCCCGCGACGCAGGGACGCAAGCCGGGGGAGTCAGCGCCAGTTCCATCAAGGGCTTAGCCGTCGCATACCTGAGACAAAGCTGTGGAAAAACCGTCACGGAAGAGCGGCTTTTCCCCTCAGCGCGAGGTGAGTTTCAGCTCGATCCGGCGATTGCGGGCATAGGCCTCGGCCGTGCGTCCTTCGGCGATCGGGTAGTGCTCGCCGAAGCCGGCGGCCAGCAGGCGGCGCGGCGGCACGCCTTGCGCCTCGAAATACTCGATCACCGACAGAGAACGCGCCGTGGACAGCTCCCAGTTGGACTCAAACGGCGCGTTGGGGCCCAGGGGCACCCGGTCGGTATGCCCGTCCACGCGCAGCACCCAGTCCAGATCATCCGGAATCTCGTCGGTCAGCTGGATGATGGCGTCGGCGATCGGCGCGAGACTGTCACGCCCAGCCGGCGCAAGCTCGGCCGAGCCCGACGCGAACAGCACGTCGGTCTCGAATACGAAGCGGTCGCCTACGACCCGCACGCCGGAGCGGTCGCCCAGAACCTCGATCAGCCGGCCGAAAAACTCCGACCGATACCGGGCCAGGCGCGCCACCTCGCTGGCCAGCGCCGCGTTCAGGCGCCGGCCCAGATTGACCACCTCGGCCTCCAGCTCGGCTTCGCGCGCTTCAGAGGCGTTCAGCGCCTCATTCAGGCGGGCGAGCTCCTGGCGCAGGGCGGCCATCTGGTTGTTCAAGAGCGCGATGGTGGCCTGGGCTTCAGCGTTGAGGCCCTCCTCCGCCATGAGGCTGTCCTCCGCCGCAGCCAGCCCTTCGCGCAGCGTGGCGACCTGGGTGGTCAGCGTATCGTTGGCTTCGGCCAGCGCGGCGTTTTCGGTTTCAAGCGTGTCCACACGCAGGGTCAGGCGCTCATTCTCGCTTTCCGCCAGATTGAGTTCTTCAGCCAGCGTGGACAGGCGCGCATTCAGCGCCGCCAGCTGCTCGTCCCGGTCGCCCAGCGCCTGGGACAGGGCGAACTGCCCGGCCGTGAACACAGCCAAGAGGAAGACAATGACCAGCAGCAGCGTCGCCAGCGCGTCCACGAATCCCGGCCAGTAATCGCCGGAATCGCTCTGGCCGAACTGTATGTGGCGGGGCAGCGCCATCTAGCTCTCGCCGTCCGGCCGTCCGCGATCGCCCCGCTCACGGTTCAACCGCGCCTGCGCCTCCAGGGCGCGCACCAGCACCTTGATTTCATCGCGCAGCATGCGCGCGCTCTCGCGCTGGCTTTCCGCCGCCTCGTCGGCGAAGCGGGTCATGATGGTCTCCAGCTGGCGGGTATGGCGCTCCAAATTGTGCGACAGGCGGTCCAGCGCTTCCGCGCTCTGCTCCAGAAGCGCGCCCACATAAGCGCCGCCCGCCGCGTCCTCGCCTCCGCCCGAACCGGCCGGAACGGCCGCCGCGAGGCGGGAGATAGAGGACAGCCATTCCTCCACCTCATTGTAGAAGCGGTTCTGCGCCCGGCTGGCCTGCAGCTCGAGAAAGCCGATGATCAGAGAGCCGGCCAGACCGAACAGGGAGGAGGCGAAGGCCGTGCCCATGCCCTGGATCGGTTCTTCGATGGCGGCCATGAGCGCCATGGCCTGATCCTCGCCGGCGCCGGACGCGGTGTCCGACACCGCCCGCACCGCGTCGCCGACGTCCGAGACCACCAGCAGCAGGCCGTAGAACGTGCCGAGCAGCCCCAGGAAGATCAGGAGCCGGCCGAAATAGCGCGTGAAGGCGCCGCTTTCGGCCATGCGCGCCGCGACCGAATCCAGCACCACGCGCGCCGAACTCGCAGACAGGCGCGAACGCCCGTCGGCCATGTCGGTGACCAGCGCGGCCATGGGCGCGATGAGCGCCGGCGGGCTGGGCAGCTCACGCGGGTCTTCGCTTTCATGCAGCCGGACCAGCCAGCGCGCGGCGGGACCCAGGCTGAGCGCCTGCTGGAAGGTGTACAGAATGCCGATGAGCAGAACGCCCAGGATCAGCCCGTTGATGGCCGGGTTCGCCTCAAACGCCGTGATCAGAGGCTGGTGAACCAGCGCCGCGATGGCGGTCACGGAGATCAGGAAGACCAGCATCCACAGGATATACTGGCCTGGCCCGGTGAAGCGCGCCTTGCGGGCGCGCGGCGCAGTCGGCGTTTCGCGATCAGCCATGGCGTTGATTGCTCCTCCTCAGCACCGCCATGCACGCATGCGGCGCTTCCAGATGCAAGACAAGCTTCTTGGCTGTTTTTGGGCGGCGGGGTGCGACGGCGCGGCGGCTGCGATCAAGGCTGCAACCGGCGGGTTTGTCGCACCCAAACCGCCGCCGCTGCGCCTATGTCCTTGCTCATGAAGACGCGCACACCGACTGCGCGCCGCAAGATACGAGGTGAAAGCCATGAAAAAGCTTCTTCTTTCCGCCGCATTGGGCGCGTTCGCCCTGACCCCGGCCGCGCTGGCCGAAGACCATGAGATCCAGATGCTCAATGTCGGGTCCGACGGCCAGCCCATGGTGTTTGAACCGGCCTATCTGGAGATCGCGCCGGGCGACACGGTGACCTTCGTCAACGCCCAGGGCGCCCACAACGCCCAGTCCATTGACGGCATGCTGCCCGACGGCGCTGAAGGCTTCACCGGCGGCATGCGCCAGGACATCACCGTCCAGTACGACGCCATCGGCGTTTATGGCATCAAATGCATGCCGCACTACGGCGCCGGCATGGTCGCCCTGATCAAGGTCGGCGACGGCGAGGCGCCGAACCTGGAGGCTGCGAGCGGGGTGCGCCATCCCGGCCGGGCCCGCCAGCGCTTTGAAGAGCTGTTCGCCCAGGCCGGGGCGGACCAGGGCTAGGCGCGGCGAGCGTTCATCCAGGCGCACGACAGAAGGGCGGGCGGCGCGGCCGTCCGCCCTTTTCTCTATCCCGCCGCTTTGGCCAGGCGCGTGCGCAATTCGTCCATCATGGTCTCGTTGCCCGCGCAGATATTCCCGGTTTCCAGCACATCGCCGGTCTGTTCGATGGAACCGGCCTGACCGCCGGCCTCGCGCACCAGCACGATCCCCGCCGCCACGTCCCAGGCGCCAAGCCCGCGCTCCCAGAAGCCGTCGAAGCGGCCCGCCGCCACGCCGGCCAGATCGAGCGAGGCTGCGCCATAGCGGCGAATGCCTGCGCAGTGCGGCATGATCTGGTGCAGCTCTTTCAGAAAAGTCGCATGGCCCTTCTTGCCGAAGAACGGCATGCCGGTCGCGATCACCGCTTCGGAGAACTTGCGCCGCTCCGACACGCGCAGGCGGCGGTCATTGACGTAACAACCCCGGCCCTTTTCCGCGTGGTAGAGCTCGTCGGTCGCCGGATTGTACACCACGCCCGCGACCAGCTCGCCTTCGCGCTCCAGGGCGATGGAGACGGCGAAATGGGGCTGGGCGTGCATGAAGTTCAGCGTGCCGTCCAGCGGATCGACGATCCAGCGGTGGGACTTGTCGGTGCCCTCCACCACGCCGCGCTCCTCCATGAGGAAGCCGTAGCCTGGGCGGGCCTTGGACAATTCCTCGAAGACGATCTGCTCGGCTTTCTGATCGGCGTTGGTGACGAAGTCAGCCGGGCCCTTCTTGGAGACCTGGAGATGCTCGACCTCGTTGAAGTCGCGCGCCAACCGGCGCCCGGCCTTGCGGGCCGCGCCGGTCATCACCTGCATGAGAGCTGAAACCTGACCCAAGGCCCTAGTCCGCCCGGCGCACGTAGGAGCCGTCTTCAGTGGCCACGATCACCCGCTCGCCCACGCCCACGAAGGGCGGCACGGAGGAGCGGATATTGCCGGTCAGGATGGCCGGCTTGTAGGAGTTCGCCGCCGTCTGGCCCTTCACCACCGGCTCGGTCTCGATCACTTCCAGCTCCACATGCTGGGGCAGGTCGATGCCGATGGGCTTTTCTTCATAGAATTCGAGCGTGACCATCATGCCGTCGGTCAGATAGGCCGCGCGGTCTTCCCCGACGAAGTCGGTCTGGAGCGAGATCTGCTCGTAATTCTCGGTGTCCATGAAGACCAGCATCTCGCCTTCGGGATAGAGATACTGGAAGTCCTTCTGCTCCAGGCGAACCTTCTCCACCTTGTCGGCGGAGCGGAAGCGTTCGTTCAGCTTGCGTCCGTCCAGCAGGTTCTTCAGCTCGACCTGCGCGAACGCGCCGCCCTTGCCCGGTTTCACGTGCTCGGTCTTCACCGCCACCCAGAGCGTATCCTGGTGCTTGATGACATTGCCCGGCTTGATTTCATTGCCGTTGATTTTCATGGGGTCGCGCTTTGCATCCTGAAAAATTCGGATGGCGGTCGCCGGACCGGCCTGCGGCCCGGCCCCATCCGGAACCGGCGCCCGTTTAACAGGGCCCTTGCGCGCAGGCAAGCTGGCGCACAGGCTCTTGAGCGCCTAACCTTTTCGGCCTGGAAAGGGAAATCGTGACGGCATTCGGGGATACTCTGCTCAATATCGCCCAGACGCTGGACGTGGGGATCGCTTTGGTCACCGGCGCCGGCGTCGGCGCCGGGCTGCTGAGCTGGTTGCGCCGGCGGCGCCACAGGCGGCTCTGGCGACTGGGAAATCCGTCCGATGTGGCGATCTGCGTGGCCACCTCCACCGCGACCGACACCGGGCGCTATACCCGGCTCGCCACAGGTATCGGCCAGGTGCGCGCACTCGCTGAGATCCATCACAGCCTGAAGGTCGCCTACGGCGATGCGGTCGACCCCGCGCTATACATGAGCGAATCCATGCCCGCGGAGGCCTTGCGCAAAGATCTGATCCTTATCGGCGGCGCAAAGAACAATGCGGCGGCCGCGCGCTTCATCGACGCGGTCAAGGATCAGGTCGGCGCCGCCTTTGACGCCGAGGACCCCAACCTGATCATCGTGGACGGAACGCCCTATCCCGCCGAAACCGCAGACGGCGCCGTCACCCGCGACTACGCCATGGTCATCGCGACTGAAAATCCGTTCTGTGCGGGGCGGCGGGCCTTCCTGTTCGCCGGCAGCCACACCTACGGCACAGGCGCGGCCGGCCGCCTGATCCGCGAGCAGCTGGTGCGACGGTTCCGATTCCTGCCGGCGCGTTTCACCATGCTCGCCGAAGTCACGGTGGATCAGCATCTGGATCTGGTTCTGCGGCCCGTCGTCATGCGCAAGCAAGCGGGAGAGCGCTGAGGTGATCGTTCTGGAACAAGTCCTCCGCTCCAAGACTGGCGACGACGGCGGCGGTGAAGACCGCCTGCTCGTGACCGACAGCTTCGCGGCGGTCATCGACGGCGCGACAGCCAAGGAAGCCGGCTCTGGCGGCCCCAGCCCCGGCGCCCTCGCCGCGGACGCGGTGCTGGAGGCTGTGACCCGGCTGGATGCCGGCTGCGATCGCACCACGGCTATCCGGTCGCTCGACGCCGCCGTCGCCGCGATCCAGGACCAGGCGGTCGAGCGGCCGACGGCGGTTTGCGCGCTCTATTCGGCCGCGCGCCGCGAGGTCTGGCGTGTGGGCGATGTGGGCGTTCGCATCGGGCAACGCGCCTTCCCGGCCCGCAAGCATGTCGACGATGTCGCCGCCGCCTTCCGTTCAGCCCTGCTGCAGGCCGAGCTTCTGAACGGAGCCGACCGGGACGATCTCGCGGCGCACGATCCTGGACGGGCGGCGATCCTTGGCCTGCTACGCCAGCAGGGCGCCTTCGCCAATCGGGCCGAAGCCGGAGCGTATTGCTATGCTGTTCTCGACGGGACCGGACGCGCAGCGGAGTTCGCCGAGACGTTCCAGGCTGAACCCGGCGACGAGGTCGTGCTGGCGACCGACGGCTATCTGTCACCAGCTGCAACGCTCGCCGCGGCGGAGACCGAGCTGAAGGACAGCCTGGCCGAAGATCCGCTCAGAATTCGGAACCATGCGGCCACCAAAGGTGTCCGCCCGGGTTCGACGTCATTTGATGACAGGGCCTATCTGCGCCTGCGATCCTGACGGATCAGAGCCCGCTGGCGTCGGCCGCCGCCTCAGCGCGCAGGCGCTGGATCACGGGTTCGTCGAGCGCCCGCTCCAGCGCAGCCTCCAGCCGGGCCCGGTCGGGATCATCGGCCAGCGAGGACGCCCTGGGCGCAGCGGCCCGGCGCGCCCAGTAATAGGCCCGCTGGAAATCCTGGACCGCGCCGTCCCCGGTCGCCAGCGCATAGGCGTACAGGAACTGCGCCTCGCCGTCGCCGGCCTCGGCGCCGCGCCGCGCCCAGTCGACCGCTCTGGCCGGATCCGCGGGCAGCCCCGGAGCTCCCTGGAAAAGAAGCAGCGCGTAAGAGGCCATGGCTGACGGCGCGCCCAGCTCGGCGCCCATGCGCATAAGCTGCACGCCGTGTTCAGGATCGGCCTCGCCGCCCTCTCCATTCAGATACATGGTCGCAGCGATCGCGGCCGACAGGCCGTCGCCGGACTCGCCCGCGCGCTCATACCAGATGCGTGCTGCGGCGAGATCGCCCGGGCCGTGCACCCAGTCGCCCAGCGCCTCGGCATAGTCGGCGAAGGCCTCCGTGCGGCCGCTCTCGGCGGCCAGACGCAGCCAGTTCACAGCCTGGGGCGCCGCGCCGGGATCGCCCTCATTCATCAGGTAGAGCCCGTATTCGTGGGCCGCGCGCTCATCCCCGCCCTCCGCGGCCTGGGCCAGGAAAGCGCGGGCCTGAAACGGCTCCAGCCCGCCGCGCCCGGTCGTGGCAAGACGTGACAGGATGATCAACGCGTCCGGTTCCCCGGCCTCACCGGCCCGCCGCAGCCATCGTACGGCGGCCTCATCGTCAACGCCGCGCTCCGACAGGCCATGGAGCAGAATGTGTCCGGCGAGCGTCGCGCCCAGCGGCTGACCGCCGGCCGCCGCCCGTTCAGCGTGGATCAGGGCAAGATCCCAATCGCGCAAAGCCGCTGCGCCCAGGGCGCGGGCCATGGCCTCGTCGGTGATGGGCCGGCCCTCAACCGCGTCGCCACGATCATCACGCCCGACGGCGTCCGCAAGCGAAGGCGGCAGCAAGGGAAGATCAGCAGCGACCGACGGCGCGGCGACCGACGGGGCATCCGCCTCGGGCACGGTCGGCGCTTCCTGCGCCAGCGCCGGCGCCGTCAGGATCAGTCCAGCAATCGCGAGAAGGCTTCGCATGCGCGCTCCGGGCCGTCCGGCCAGTTCCAGATCCCGCCGCTGACGGCGAGGTAATCCGCGCCCGCCTCGATCACGGGCCGGGCATTGTCCGGCGTGATGCCGCCGATGGCGACGCTGGGAAGCTCGAAAAGCTCCCGCCACCAGGTGAAGAGCTCTAAAGGCGCACGGCTCTTTGGCGTTTTCGTGGCCGTCTCGTAAACCGCCCCGAACGCGACGTAGTCCGCGCCCTGCTCGCCGGCCGTCATGGCCAGATGCCGGCTGTCATGGCAGGTCGCGCCGATCAGCGCCCTGGGTCCCATGTCGGCGCGCGCCTGCTTCACGCTGGCGTCGTCCTGACCGACATGGACGCCGTCGCAGCCCAGCGCCGAAGCCAGCCGCGGATCATCGTTGAGAATGACGGTGACGCCCCTCTTGCGCGCCGCATCGATCAAGGCGGGCGCCAGAGCGCGCAATTCAGACTCCGAATGCTCCTTCAGCCGGATCTGCAGGGCGCTGACCGGCCCGGCGTCCAGCGTGCGCGAAAGCACATCCACGAAGCCGTCATCAATACGCGGCGGGGTGAGGAGGTAAAGTTCAGCCATCAGCGCTGTGGCTTAGCGCGGGTTTGCGGCCGGGAAAAGCCGTGCTGATCAGCCCGCGCTTCCCGCAGGCGGCGGCCAGTCCAGGCCCAGCACTTCGGCCGTGGCCGGCCCGACGATCGCGTCAGGGGTCAACCCCTTGAACAGCTGATAGTTCGCCACCGACGCCGCCGTCATCGGCCCATAGACGCCGTCCACGCCGCCAGGATGGAAGCTGCGCCGCCGAAGGGCGCGCTGGATGTCCTTCACATACTCGCCGCGCGTAAAGGGATGGGTGAGCGTGATGAGTTCGACCCGCGCCGGCGCCGTCGGCCCGGCGGCGTTGGTGACATAGCGCACGCCGGGAATATAGCAGCCCAGGTCCCACTTCCGGCCCGGCTCGAAGACGCCGGCCTCAACGACGCCGTAGCGGGTTCCGCGCGCCTCAACCGTGCCGCCCTCGCCATCGGAGAAGGCCACATGTCCCACGCCGGTATGGACCGGCTTGCGGATCAGAATCGCGCCGGGCGTGCGCACGGCTTCATCCAGCGTCATTTCGCAATCGCGCTCGCGGGCCTGGTCGATCCAGGCGCCGGAGAACGGATCATTCGCCGAAGTCGTTCCGAACACCACGCCATAGGCCTGGTAGACCACCCAGGTGCAGAACTCCGCGCAGTCCCACGGACCGCGATAATCGGGATTGCGCAGGTCCGCGCGAGCCCCGAACACATACCGCTCGCCCACATGCCTGCGCGCGATCTCGAGAACCTCACCACCTTCGAACATCTCACCCTCCTCTCACCGGGACCGTCTGGAGGATCGCCTCACAAGGCCGAAAGCGCAACCTTGAATTAAAGCTCAGATCCGGCCGGCCCTGACTGTGATCGGCCAGGTCACGCGGCGGATCTCGCCGCCCCAGGCGCTCTGAGCCCGCGCCAGATGATCCTCGATCATGGCCCCTTGCCCGGCCTCGCGGGCCGCACGCAGGGCCGACCAGGTCTCCAGATAGGCGCGCATCGCAGCGAACTCCCAGTCCCGCTCGATGACGCCGCCATCGACCGTCAGCTCGTCGAAGGGAAAGTCAAACCGGGCATAGCCCGTCTCCACATCAACGCGCTCGGGCCGCCACCACGGATCAAGCGCATGATAGAGCGCCATGATCGGGTCGAGGATGTCCGGGCGATCAAGCTCGGCGTTGTTGCAGGTGATCAGCGCCAGCACCGCCCCAGGGGCGGCGATGCGCCGGACCTCGGCGTAGAATTTCGGCCGATCAAACCAGTGAGCCGCCTGAGCCGCCGTGATGAGGTCCGCCGCGCCGTCCGCCACCGGCAGGGCCTCCGCCGGCGAGCAGTGATAGCGCACGCGCGGGTGGGCGACCGCGCCGGAGAGCTGGCTTTCGCTGGGGTCCAGCCCGATCACCTCATCGAAGTAGTCGCCCAGCAAAACGCTGAGCTGCCCCGAGCCGCAACCCACATCCACCGCCAGCGCCTTGCGCTCGACCAGCCCGGCGAGCGTCTCGGCGAGGGCCGGCGGATAGGACGGACGATTGGCGGCATAGGCCGCGCCGCCGGCTTCGAAGGGGTTGGTCATGGGCTTTCCTGCACGAGCTGAGGGAAACGATCGGCGACCGCCTGGATCGCCGCGGCTTCGCGCGCCGTCCAGGGGCCGCGGATCGTCACGAACTCGACCCCATACTGTTCCAACGCAGCCTTTGCCAATTCGAAGAAGCGCCTGCGGCTCGCCTGATCGCCGTAAACCCGCAGCGCGTCCTGGATGAAAGGCGTGTCGATATCGGTCAGCAGGTAGAGCGCGCCGGACACCCGCGGCGGCGCGGTTTCGAAACAGCTTTCGCCCAGCATCATCTCGGACCAGACCTCGGTCAGCAAAGCGTCGGTGTCCGAGACGATCAGTCCGGAGGTTTCACGACCGGCCGCATCGATGGCCGCATCCTGGCCTGCAGCGATGTTCAAGAGATCGTCCGCGTCGCAGTCAACGCCATGAAGCTCGCAATAGGTCCGGCCATACTCCGGGACCGCGACACCCCCGAACCGGGCGGCGAGCGTTTCAGCCAGGACCGTCTTGCCGGTGCTTTCAGGGCCGTGCAGCACGAGGGTGCGGGCCTTGAAGGGCGCCGGCGCGCTCACGGCGCGGCCGGCTCGGCGGCGGCCCTGTCCCGCCGCCACTCGATATAGCCCCACACGCACATGGCCAGGAACAGACCATAGAGCCCGCTGGTCAGGTAAAGTCCCTGGCTGAAATAAAGCCCGATCGCGACCACATCGACGCCGATCCAGACCAGCCAGTTCTGCAGGTATTTGCGCGCCAGAAGGAATTGGGCGACCAGCGAAAAGCTGGCGATCCCGGCGTCGACGAAGGGCAGAACGCCATCGGTGTATCGCGCCATCACCGCGCCGAGGGCGGCCAGCCCCGCCGTGCCTGCCAGCAGCCAGAGCCCGAACGCGCGTGCGGACAGGGTTCTGACCGGCGCTTTCTCGTCGGCTTCGGCCTGGCTTCGATGGGACAGCCAGTACCACCAGCCATAGATCAGCAGGGCGCAGAACACCGCCTGCAGCCCCACTTGCCCGTATAGCCGGGCGTCAAGGAAGATCACGCCATAAAGGCTGACCATCGCGATGCCCGCGGGAAAGGCCCACAGGCTCTGCCGGATCAGCAGGAACAGGTGGGCCACACCCAGAACGGTGGCGATGGGTTCAAGAAAGCCCATGGGCGGCCAAGACCCGCCCTACTCCGCGGCCTGCTCCAGGCTTTCATTCCATTCGCCCAGGCTCGCCAGGCCGTTCATGCGGGCGCGGTGATTGAAGGCGGCCTGGCCGGCTTCGACGTTGGAGCCGTTCCACGCCTTCAGCGGCGCGGCCTGCAGGGCGCGGCCATAGGAGAAGGTCATCGGCCAGGGCAGGTCGAAGCCTTCATTCATGATGGACAGGTGGGCCGTGGCGTCCTCGTCGGACTGACCGCCGGACAGGAAGGCGATGCCGGGAACCGCGGCGGGAACCGTGTTCATCAGGCACTGCACGGTGAGCTCGGCGACTTCCTCGCGGCTGGCCTGCTCGGCGCATTTGGAGCCGGAGATGACCATGTTCGGCTTCAGGACCGTGCCTTCCAGCACCACGCCCTGATCGAACAGCTCGGCGTAGAGCTTGCGCAGCGTGTACTCGGTCACTTCAAAGCAACGCTCGATATCGTGATCGCCTTCCATGATGACTTCCGGCTCCACGATGGGAACGATATTGGCTTCCTGGCACAGCGCGGCGTAGCGGGCGAGCGCGTGGGTGTTCACCCCGATGCAATATTGCGAGGGCATGCTTTCATCGCCGTTCGCGCCGATATTGATGACCGCGCGCCACTTCGCGAAGCGAGCGCCCAGCTCGTAATACTCGTTCAGGCGGTCGCGCAGGCCGTCCAGGCCTTCGGTGATCTTTTCGCCCGGCGCGCCGGCCAGATCCTTGGCGCCGGTGTCGACCTTGATGCCGGGAACGGCGCCGGCTTTCGCGATCAGCTCGGCCAGGCGCGTGCCGTCGTCGGAGGACTGGCGCAGGGTCTCGTCATACAGGATGACGCCGGAAATGTGCTCGCTCATGGCCGGCTCGGTGCGGAACAGCATCTCGCGCCAGTTTCGGCGGTTGGTCTCGGTGTTTTCAAGGCCGATGCCTTCAAAGCGCTTGCCGATCGTGCCGGTGCTTTCATCGGCGGCGAGGATGCCCTTGCCCGGCGCGACCATGCGCAGGGCGATTTCGTTGAGCTGGTCGAGATCCATCATGGCGCGTCTCCCCCTTGAGTAAGCGCAGGTCTGCCTGTGAGCGTTCGGGGCCTTGATCGCGCCCGCGCCCGGCCTGGTCAAGTGTTCAGTCTCGCAAAACCGCGACGCCCGGAAGCGTCTTGCCTTCCAGCCACTCCAGGAAGGCGCCGCCAGCGGTTGAGACGAAGGTGAAGTCCTCCGATGCCCCGGCCTGATTGAGCGCGGCGACCGTGTCCCCGCCGCCGGCCACGGCGGTCAGGCCATGCTCGCGGCAACGCTCGGCGGCGTAGCGCGCCGCTTCCACCGTGGCGGTGTCGAAGGGCGGGGTCTCGAACGCGCCCAGCGGTCCGTTCCAGACCAGGGTGCGCGCCGCGGCGATGGCGTCGGCCAGGCGGTCCACCGTCTCCGGTCCGCAATCGAGGATCATCTCGTTGGCTTTGACGTCGTCCACATCGGCGACCCGGCGCTCGGCATGGGCCTTGAACTCGGTCGTCACGACGCCGTCCACGGGAAGCAGGATTTCAGAGCCGGCGTTCGCGGCGGCGTCAATGATCTCCCGTGCGGTGTCCAGCAGGTCCACCTCGTAAAGACTCGCGCCGACATCGTGACCTTTGGCCGCCAGGAAGGTGTTGGCCATGGCGCCGCCGACGAACAGCCGGTCCACCTTGGCGACGAGGTTCTTCAGAAGATCGATCTTGGTGGAGACCTTCGCCCCGCCCACGACCGCCAGAAGCGGCCGGTTGGGGTTCTCCAGCGCCGCCGTCACCGCGTCGATCTCGCGCTGCAGGGCGAGCCCGGCGCAAGACGGGATCAGCTTCGCCACGCCCTCGGTGGAGGCGTGAGCGCGGTGCGCGGCGGAGAAGGCGTCGTTGACATAGACCTCGGCGAGCCTGGCCAGCTGAGCGGCGAACTCGGGGTCGTTCTTCTCCTCACCGGCATGGAAGCGCGTGTTCTCCAGCAGCAAGACGTCGCCTTCGCCAAGGCTCGCCGCGGCCTGCTCGGCGTCCGGCCCGATGCAGTCGGAGACGAACTTCACCGGGTGATCGATCAGCTCCGACAGGGGCGTGGCCACCGGCGCCAGGCTCATCGCCATGACGCGCTGACCCTTGGGCCGGCCGAAATGGGCCGCCAGGATCACCTTCGCGCCTTCGCGGCGCAGATGGGCGATGGTGGGCAGAGCCGATTTCAGCCGCGTGTCGTCGGTGACCTGGCCGTTGGCCATGGGCACGTTGAAATCCACGCGCACCAGCACGCGCTTGCCCGCGATGTCGGCGTCTTCAAGGCGTCTCAGCATGGTCTGTCCCCTTATTCTTGCCCCGGTGGGCCTCCTCGGCGCCGGTCAATCCCTCCCTCCCCCTTGGGGAGGGCTGGGGTGGGGGGGGCTGCGCCACGCCTTCAATGAGGGGCGCCGCCATCTCCACCCCACCCTGACCCTCCCCTCAAGGGGAGGGAGAGAGCGTGTCCTGCAGCGGACCTAAAGAAACTTCCCCATGGCCGCGGCGGTATCCAGCATGCGGCAGGCGAAGCCCCATTCATTGTCGTACCAGGTCATGACCCGCACCAGCTTGCCGTCGATGACATTGGTCTTGTCGATCGCGACGATGGAGGAGCGCTCGTCATGGTTATAGTCGATGGAGACCAGCGGGATCTCGTCATAACCCAGAATGCCCTTCAGCGGCCCGTCGGCGGCGGCCTTGATGGCGGCGTTGATCTCTTCGGCGCTCGTCGCCTTGCCCGGCGTGAACACCAGGTCGATCAGCGAAACGTTCGGGGTCGGCACGCGCACCGCCGAGCCGTCCAGCTTGCCGGCGAGTTCCGGCAGGACGATGCCCACCGCCTTGGCGGCGCCGGTGGTGGTCGGGATCATGGACAGGGCGGCCGCGCGGGCGCGGTGCAGGTCCTTGTGGTTCTTGTCCAGCGTCAGCTGGTCGCCGGTATAGGCGTGGATCGTGGTCATGTGGCCGCGCTCGATGCCGACGGCGTCGTTGAGCACCTTGGCCACCGGCGCGAGGCCGTTCGTGGTGCAGCTGGCGTTGGAAACGATGACGTCTTCGGCGGTGAGCTGATCGTGGTTCACGCCGTAAACGATGGTCTTGTCGGCGTTCTTGGCCGGGGCCGAGCACAGCACGCGCTTTGCGCCGGCCTCGATATGGGCCATGGCCTTGGCCTTGTCGTTGAAGGCGCCGGTGCATTCCATGACCAGGTCGATCCCCATCTCGCCCCAGGGCAGTTTGGCGGGATCGCGCTCGTTGATTTTCGTGATGCGGCCCGCGCCGACATCGATCCAGTCATCCCCGCTGGTCACGCCTTCGCGGATGCGGCCATGGACGCTGTCGAAGGCGTAGAGATGGGCGATCGCCTGACCCGTGCCGGAATTGTTGATCGCGACGACCTCGAATTCGCCGGTGCGCTGGTGCTCCATGATGGAGCGCAGGGCGAGGCGCCCGATCCGTCCAAAACCGTTGATCGCCACACGAAGGGCCATGACGCGCTCCTATCCGCCTGTTGTCTGAAGGACAGGGCGCAAGTCGTCCGCCCTGCGAGTTCGCGCGGGGTTTAGACGGTTCGCGCAGGCAGGTCCAGACACCCGGCGCCGGGACGCGCCGCGCCGGGGCGGTCAGGATCACATCGTCATTCGAAAATCTTCAGCAAGGCCTCGCTGGAGCCCCCGTCCTTGATCTCTTTCAGGCGGGCGTAGACGAGGCCGGCGGCGATCATTCCGATCGGCGTTATTATGGCGTTGGCGATCGCGTCCAGCACGGTATAGCCGACCAGGGCCGGCATCCCCATCTCACCGTAAAGGGCCCCGCCAAAACCGCCGGTTCCAGCCAGGATCCCGACACTGATCGCGCCGATCAGAAGGCCCGCGAGGATGAAGAGGACCATGAACACGAGCACCAGACCGACGATCGACCAGCGATAGCCTGACGTCAGCTCGATGCTGCGGCCCAGGGCGCCGAAGCCTGCGCGCTCGAAAACAATAGCCGGGATATACACATAGAACATGGCCACGAGGTACAGCCCCGGCACCACCAGAAGAATGAAGCCCAGCCCCATGGCGATCCCCGCGATCAGGCCCAGCAGGATGATCGGAATGATCCCCGCCAGAGCCGCCTGGACCGCCGGGGCGAACTGGACGCCCTGGCCCAGCTTCATCGTGATCGCCGAGCGCACCTGCACGGCCTGAACGGCGAAGAAGACCACAAAGGACAGGATCGTCACCACGGCGGTGGCCGCCACCGTGGCGCCCTCGCCGATTCCCCCGGCTCCATAGCCCATGCCGAGCGCGAGGAACTGCACCGCCAGGTAGGGGATGAAGAATATCCCGAAGAAATAGGCGAAGCGCGAGAAATACAGGCTGAACGTCGAAGACAGAATGTCTCCGATGCCCAGCGGCGTCTTGCCCGCAGGTTGCGGGACCGGTGCGTCCGTCATGGCGGCCTCCTTCAGCGGGCTTTGCCCTGGTGTTCAATCCTATTCGAAGACGGCGCGCAGAGCGTCGGCGGCGCCGCCTTCCTTGATCTCGATAAGCCGTGCGTAGATGACTGACGGGAAGATCGCGGTCAGCGGCAGGAACACGCAATACAACAGCAGGCTGATGAGATTGATGACAATGGCTGCGACGCCGAAGCCCGCCCCCAGCGCCGGATCGACCGCGCCGGTTTCGGCCGCGCCCATCAGGGCCGGCGCCATGACCGCGAGCATGATGACGCCCAGGATCATCTGGACCACAAACGAGATGACGAGCATCAGGACGAACCAGATCAGGTTCAGTCCGACGATGGTCCACCGGTAACCGCGCGTCAGCGAGAAGGACCGCGCCAGGCCCCGGAACCCGGCGCGCTCATAGGCGATGGCGGGCATGAGGGCCGTGACCAGCGCACCCACGTAAAGGCCGGGAACGATGAACAGGATGAAGCCGAACACGAAAAGCACGTAGGCCAGCAGACCGGTCAGCACGAAGGGGATCATGCCGGCCAGCGCCGAACTGACCGCCGCGCCGAACTGCACGCCCTGTCCAAGGCGCACCGTGACCGCCGAACGGGCGAGGACAAGAAACAGGGCGGCGAAGCCAAGCGCATACAAAAAGACAAAAATCAGGACGACGGCGATGCCGGGGCCGGCCATGGCGTCCGGGTCGAGCTGACCGGACACCAGCGCGAACGTACCGCCCAGGGCCAGCATGCCCCCTCCCAGCACCAGGAAAATGACGAGCATCGCCAGGAAGGTGACGCCGGCGAAGTACCAGAATCTGGAGAACAGGACGGAAAAGGATCCAGACAGGATGCGCCCGATATCCAGGTTCGGTTTCGGAGCGGCGGCGGGGGCGGATATGTCGGTCATGATCTCAATTCTCTGGCTCGGTTTGGAGAGGTGGGGTGAACGCTCAGTCCGGGTTTTCGTCACGGCGGGCGTGGTGCTTGTCGGCCCGGTCATCGCCATAGAGCCGCTTGCGTTCGAGGAACTCGCGCTGGGCGGTGTAGAAGGCATGAAGGAAAGCCAGCGCCCGCGTGTCGGGCACGGCCTCGTGATACCCGATCTTGCGCTGGATCTGGGCCGCCACGTCGATCACGGCCTGACTGGGCGGCGCATCGATTTTTTCAGCCGGGTGAGCGCGCAGGAAGGTCTCCAGCGTCTGCAGTTCAAACCGCCCGTAATGGCTGAGCTGGGCGTCGGAGAACACGAATTCCGCCGATTGCGGGCGCCGGGACAGGTCGGGCGGCAGGAGCGGCTTGGGATCGGCGACCACGATGGTGCCGGCCAGAATGTCCCCGATGCGCTGGCGGCGGGGGTGAAAGGCCGGCACCAGGATCAGAACCAGAATCCAGACCAGCGTGATCAGGCTCCACACCCATCCCATGGACTCCGCCGCCAGCAGGAAGGTGGCGGGCGCGAACACCTCCACCTCCTTCATGAGATTGCGGGCCACGACCGCATGGGTGGACAGGCCTCGCCCGTCCACGCCGGTCACCCGGATCGACATCAGCCTTTTGCCCAGCGTGCGTCCGTTCCACATCAGCTCCGTCAGGATGTAGTAGGGCGCGCGCACCAGCAGAATGAGGGCGAAGAACACGACGCTGGGCAGGATCGGGATTTGCAGAGCCGGAATCACGAAGACCAGCATGATCGCGCCGACGGCCAGGAACGTGATCAGAAGATCAAAGGTCTGGGCGGCGAAGCGCGCCACGATGGGGGCCACCTCGAAACGCACCGCCACGCCCTCAGGCGGGGTGAGCGCGAACAGGCGCCGGCGCCGGGCGTCCAGGTGGGCGGCCTGGGCCGGGGTGGCGGGACGCCGGCTCATGACCGGTCCCGCCCGGCCAGCAGGAACCAGGCGAGCCACGCCGCGCCGACTCCCCAGCCGATCACCAGGCGCGCCTCTGTGTCAGTGACCAGCTGCCGGGGGAACGCTTCCAGGAACCCGGCCGCCAGCAACATCAGGACCGCAACGAGCGCCAGCTTCACCGCATCGCGCGACGCCAGGCGCAGCGCATCGCGGCGTGAAACCGCGCCGGGAAACAGAACCGCAAAGCCAAGGCGAAAACCACCCGCCGCCGCGATCACGATGGCCGACAGCTCGGTCACCCCGTGCACGCTGAGCCAGCCGAACAACTCGTAGCCAAGGCCGCGGTCGGCGTAGAGGGCTGCGAAACTCCCCAGCACAAGCCCGTTATAGATCAACAGAACGATGCTCGGCGCACAGGCGAAGACCCCGAGCGCGAAACCAAACAGCGCGACACGAACATTGTGGGAGATCAGATAGCTGGCGAAAACGCTGAGCTGAATCACCACGCCGTCGAACGGTTCGAACAGGGCGTCGCGCAGGTCCTGCGTCGCGGCGTCGGGCGTGCGCCCGCCCGCCAGCCCCTCGGGCACGAAGGTGTAGTACCACTCCGCATCCTGGCGGAAGAGCAGGGCGGCGATCATGGCCCCCAGCGCCATGGCGGCGGCGGCCAGGGCGATCGCCCCGCCGCTGGCGCGCATGGCCTTCGGCGCGGAGCGTGAAAAGAAGCGCCCGACTACGCCGGAGATGGTCTCCTGCGGCGCGTAGACTGCGAGGTAGGCGCGCTGCACGAGGGATTCCAGATAGGCCAGAAGCGCCCTGTCCAGGGAGATTTCGCGCGCCGCCGCGAGGCTGTTGACCGCCTTGCGGTAGAGCCGGGCGAGGTCCTGAGCCTCTTCAAGGCTCAGCTGACCGCCTCCCGCCTTCTCGTGGCGATCCACGAGACGCTCCAGCGCGCGCCAGTCCGCCTCCCGCTGGGCGCGGAACCGCGCGGATTTGAGCTGGGGGCCGCCGCCTGAACCGTCCATCAGGCCGCCTCCCGGATCTTCAGGTCGAGATAGGTCGAGACCAGGCGCGCGGTCAGGTCGCGCGGGGCGCTGTCCAGAACCATCACGCCCAGCCGCGCCATGCGATCAAGCACGATGCGGCGCTCCCGGGTCCAGTCCCGGGCCGCCAGCGCTGCGGCCGCGCCGGACAGGTCCTGCGCCGGGGCGGCCGCCTCGGCCTCAGCGCCGGGATCGCGCAAGGCGACGAACACGATCAGGTGGCGTTTGGACAGGTGAGAGAGCTGTTCCAGCATCAGTTCGGACGTCGTCGTGTCGACGAAGTCTGAACACACCACCACCAGGCTGCGCCGGCGAAGCCGGTCGCCGAGCGTGGCGAGCCCGAGGGTCGGATTGCTCTCCCGGTCTTCATAGCTAAGGCCCGCCAGGGCCCGGCGAAGCTTGGGGAACATGGCGCGGCCCGGCTCGGGCGGAAGCCACGCGCGCGGCCGCGAGTCATAAGCGTAGAACCCCACCTTGTCCCCGCCGACAGCAGCCGCCCACGCCAGGGCCAGCACGGCGTTGACCGCGTGGTCGATCTTGGCGAGACCGTCGATCTCCTCGCGCATCAGATAGCCCGCGTCGATGGCCAGGACGACATTGTGATTACGCTCCGCCCGGGTCTCCTTGATCAGCAACCTGCGCTGGCGGGCCGACCGCTTCCAGTCCACCCGGCGCAGGCTTTCACCGGGCGCATGATCGCGCAGCTGATGAAATTCCGAGCCTTCGCCCTCGGAGTGGTTCTCTTTCTGCCCGTCCAGCGCCGCACGGACCTTCAGATCGATCTCCCCGCTGGACGCCGGGCGGATGTCGGGCAGCACCGCGATCGGCGCCCCCAGATCAAGCCGGGGCGCAAACACCCAGAGTTTGAAGCGGGACGGCCAGGCCGCGATGGCGGCCGGCGACGGCCATTCCCCGCGCACGCGCGCGAAGATCTCGACCCCGATTCCGTCGGCGCCCGGCTCGACCCGCATCACCTCCGGGCCGCTCACGCCCTCGCCCCAGTCGAAAGCCAGCGTCAGCCCGGCGGGCGCTGGGCGATCAAGGCCGATCTCGACTGGCCGGCTTTCGCCGCAAATCAGGTGGGACGCCCCTTCAAGGCGGGCTGACAGGCGCGGCGCGGCGCTGAGCGCCAGATCCAGTACTGCGGCGGCGGCCAGCACCGCCCAGGGGATCAAAGGCGCCAGGCCGCCGACAGACACGGCCAGCCCTGTCGCCCCTGTCGCCAGGACGGCCAGGATCAGAAAGCGGGCGCTGGGCTTCATGTCAGCGCGGCGCCTCGATGCGGGCGATGATGGCGGCGAGGACTTCATCGGGCGTGCGGCCCTCGATCTCCGCGGCCGGACCGAGGATCACGCGATGGCGCATGGCGGGCGCGAACAGGGCCTGGACGTCATCGGGGATTGCATAGTCGCGGCCGTCGAGCGCCGCGGCGGCGCGGACCGCAGCGGCCAGAGCATCAGCGGCGCGGGTCGAAGCGCCTTCGCGAATCTCGGGGTCCTCCCGGGTCGCCCGCACCAGATCGAGGATGTAGGCGAGGATTTTTTCGTCCAGACGAATGGAGTCGATCAGCGAGCGCGCGGCGTCGAGATCAGCCCCGGCGAGCACCGCGTCTATCGGCTCCGTGCGCGCGGTGAAATCCAGAGAAAGAGCCGCGTGGCGGGTCAGGACCGACAGCTCGGTCTCCCGGTCCGGGAAATGGATCAGCAGCTTGAACAGGAAGCGGTCGTTCTGCGCCTCGGGCAGCGGATAGGTGCCCTGCTGCTCGATCGGGTTCTGGGTCGCGATCACCTGGAAATGATCGCCCAGGGCGTGGTCTTCGCCATCAATCGTCACCACCCGTTCGTTCATGGCCTGCAGAAGCGCGGCCTGGGTCTTGGGCGGCGCCCGGTTGATCTCGTCCGCCAGCAGGATGTCGGTGAAGACCGGCCCCTTCACCAGGCGGAACTGGCCGGTGTTGAATTCGAACAGATTGGCGCCCAGCACATCGCCCGGCATGAGGTCCGGCGTGAACTGGATCCGCCCGAAAGCCAGATCCAGCGCCGCTGCGAAGCTGCGCGCCAGAAGCGTCTTGGCGGTGCCCGGCGGACCTTCCAGCAGGACGTGGCCGCGGGCGAACAGGGCGATCAGCAACTGGTCCACCGCCGCGCCCTGGCCTTGCACGGTCTTGGCGATTTCGGCGCGCAGGGCCGAGGCGCGCTCTGCGAACTGCTCCAGGGTCATGTCGGTCATAAGCGGCTCATTGCTCCTGCGGAGGCGCGCGCCTCCTGGTAAAGGGTCTCAAGATCGTTCAACGCCTGCTCGGCTTCATGCAAAGGCAGGCGGTCGGGAAGGTCGGCGATCGCCGCCAGAAGCGCGGCGAGGCGCTCGCCCAGAACAGCGTCGCGGCGGGTGAGCTGCGCCAGCATGCGCTCGGTCCGGGCGCCGCCGCGCTCATCACGCCCCAGCATCAGATCACACAGCGCGGCCGCCCGGGCGCCGGCCAGCGCGCGCAGAAGCGCGCCGTCGCGGCCGGTCGCACGCATGAGCCGGGCCTGCGCCAGGAACGCAATCCGGCGAGCGGCGCCATGGCCATGGCGGAACACCGAAGCCAGCGGCTGCTCGCGCACGGCGCCGCGCCAGAACGCGGCGGCGAACAGGAGCGCCGCAGCCAGCCACAGCCAGACGAAGGGCGGCTGGAAGTACCGGGCGAGGTCTGACAGCGAACGCCCGCGCGGCTCTCCATCAACGACCCAGTTGTGGTTTGAGTAATCGATCAGCACCGAGCCGCCGCCCGCTTCACCCAGCACCTGCCGGACGAAGGCGGAGGCGAAGGCGCGATTGGCCGGATCGGTCAGGCCATGGGTATTGAGCAGGTCAGGATCGGACACGACCCAGAAGGGCGTCCCTTCCCACAGGCAGGCGAAGACCAGCCCCAGCACGGCATCGCCGACCAGAGGCTCGCAGGCCGGGCCCGCCTGGGCGTATTGAGGCGCCGCCAGCCGGACCCGTCCGCCCAACCGGTTGGGCGCGGAGATCTCCTCGACCCGGCGCACATCGCCGTTGACCGGCAGGACGCGCGGCCAGATCAGTGGCCCCAGCTCGCGATCGGCTTCGGGTTCAGCGCCGGCGGAGTCTTTCTCCAGGCCGTCATCCGGCCCATCCGGATCAAGGTCGACATCTTCACCAATACGGTCTGTCGTGCGCAGGATGTCGGTGACTCTCGGCCCGGCTTCCAGCTCCACGCCCGGCTCGCCCGCGCCGGCGTTGATCAGCAGCTCCTCGTGGCGGACACCGCGCCGGCGAACGCCGTCGCGCCACTTGGGAAACACAATCACGGTCGGCAGGCCCGCGACCTTGCTCACGACGGTCCCTGCGTCTTGCGGCCTTATGACCGCATGAAGATCCGGGTCGAACGCCGATCCCGGTTCGAAGATTTCGAACTGAGTGGGATCGGCGTCGAAGAGCGCCAGAATGCGCACGCCGACATCCTCGCTCGCCAGGGGTCCGGCGCCGGTGAACACGTCCACATCGAGCCCGTCAGCAGCAAGCCAGCGGGCCAGGCCCTCATACCCGATGGCGCTGCGCTCCAGCGGCGGCGCCGGCCGTGAGAAAACGATCACCACGGCCGCTGCCCCGACCACCACGGCCAGGGCGAGCAGCGTCAGCCAGGGCGGGCCGCGGCGTTGTGTTTCCGACGCGCTCATGCCGGCTCCACGTCCAGGCTGGCCGCCCGCTCGACCAGGCTGCGCACGCTTTCAGCCAGCGCCATGAACTGCTCCGCCGAGATCTCCGCGCCCGCGAACCGAACCCTTTCGGCCTCGGCCACCAGCGTGCGCAAGGCGTTGAAGAACTCGAAATCCCGCGGCAGACGGCGCAGGACTTCGCGCGCAGTGTCGCTGCGGGTCAGGCGGACCTGCGCCAGCCGCGCCGCCGCGGACAAAGCCAGGCTGAGCAAGGCGCCCAGTGCGCGGGACAGATCGTCCATGGCCAGAACAGCCTCGAAGGTCAGCCCGGGTTCGGCTGCGGCCGCGCGCACCTGCTCTCGCGCCCGCCCCGAGCGGGAGCGGCTGCGCGGCGCCTGTCCCGGACCGGAGACGCGGCCATATTTCCAGACCAGGTAGCCCAGGCCGGACAGAATGACCAAGGCGACCGCCGCCCATCCCATCCAGCTTTCGAAAATCCGGCCGATAATCCTGCCCACGGCGACAAACAGGCCGACGATGAGGTTCGCAGCGCTTTCCAGCCACGATAGCCAGCCCGGGGTGGAGGGGTCAGCCGGCGGCCCCTCGCGCCAGGCCTCGTCAGGACCAAGCGCCGGCGCCTCGACCTGCAACCCCCGCGCGATCGCGGCATAATCGGACGGATCAGATGGCGCACGGGGGAACAGCCAGACAGCCGCGCCGATCAGCAAGGCGATGAAGACCACGCCCGGCACAAAGCTTAGGGCGCCGGCGCTTCGGCCCATGGCGACCATCCCCCCTCGCACTCAGGATCAACTTATCCTGTCACGCGAAGACCTTAGGGCAGAGCGCCTGCGCCCGGCAAGCGATCACGCGCGTAATCGGCTGCAAAAGCAGGCGCCCCGCCAGTGACCCGGCGAGGCGCTTGAGGCCAAGGGGTCGCAGGAGCGACTACCGGTTCAGCCGGCCTTCGATCAGATCATCGACCACGCCGGGCTCGGCGAGCGTGGACGTATCGCCCAGAGCGTCGAACTGGTTCTCGGCGATCTTGCGCAGGATCCGGCGCATGATCTTGCCTGAGCGGGTCTTGGGCAGGCCCGGCGAGAACTGAATGAGGTCCGGGCTCGCCACAGGTCCGATCTCGGAACGGACATGGGCTTTGAGGGCCTTGGCGGTGTCCTCGGTGGGCTCAAGACCGGCGTTCAGGGTGACATAGCAGTAGACGCCCTGCCCCTTGATGTCGTGGGGATAGCCCACGACCGCCGCTTCGGCGACGAGCGGGTGGGAGACCAGCGCGCTTTCAATCTCCGCAGTCCCGAGACGGTGTCCGGAGACGTTCAGGACGTCATCCACACGGCCCGTGATCCACCAGTAACCGTCGGCGTCGCGCTTGGCGCCGTCGCCGGTGAAGTAAAGGCCGCGATAGGTGGAGAAATACGTCTCGGCGAACCGCTTGTGATCGCCATAGACCGTGCGCATCTGGCCCGGCCACGAGCCCTTGATGATGAGATTGCCTTCCGCGGCGCCGTCATCCGGCAGGGCGTTCCCGTCATTGTCCACGAGCGCCGGTTCGATCCCGAACATGGGAAAGCTCGCCGCGCCGGGTTTGAGGTCATGGGCGCCAGGCAGCGGCGTCATCAGGCAGGCGCCGGTTTCGGTCTGCCACCAGGTGTCCACGATGGGCAGGCGGCCCTTGCCGACGACCCGGTGATACCAGGACCAGGCTTCGGGATTGATGGGCTCCCCCACCGTGCCCAGCAGGCGCAGGGAGGAGAGGTCGTGCTTTTCGACCGGCTCGTCGCCTTCGCGCATGATGGCGCGCAGGGCGGTCGGCGCGGTATAGAAGACATTGACCTTGTGCTTGGCGCACACCCGCCAGAACCGGTCCGGCCCCGGCCAGGTGGGCACGCCCTCGAACATCAGCGTCGTGACGCCGTTCGCCAGCGGGCCATAGGTCAGATAGGTGTGGCCGGTCACCCAGCCGATATCGGCGGTGCACCAGAACACCTCGCCGGGCTTCACATCAAAGATCGCGTCGAAGGTCAGGGCCGTCCACAACAGGTAGCCGCCGGTGGTGTGCAGCACGCCCTTGGGCTTACCCGTGGAGCCGGACGTATAGAGGATGAAGAGCGGGTCTTCCGCGTTCATAGGCTCGGGGTCACATTTCGCGTCAACCTCCAGAGCCAGCTCGTGGTGCCAGAAATCGCGGCCCTGCACCCACGGCACGCTGGCGCCGGTGTGCTTCACGCACAGCACCGCGCGCACGCCTTCGGTCAGCTCCAGGGCCTTGTCCACATTGGCTTTCAGCGCCACGCCCTTGCCGCCGCGCACGCCCTGGTCGGCGGTGACGATGAATTGCGAGCCGCAATCCTCGATCCGGCCGGCCAGCGCTTCGGGTGAGAATCCGCCGAACACGACCGTGTGCACCGCCCCGATCCGTGTGCAGGCCAGCATGGCGTACATGGCTTCGGGGATCATGGGCATGTAGAGCGTGACCCGGTCGCCCTTCCTGACCCCGATGGCTTTGAGCTCGTTGGCGAAGCGGCACACATGATTGTGCAGCTGGGCGTAGGTGATGGCGTGGTGATAGGCCGGATTGTCGCCCTCCCAGAGGATCGCGGTCTGGTTGGCGCGTTCGGGCAGCCAGCGGTCGATGCAGTTGGCCGAGACGTTCAGGACGCCGTCCTCGAACCACTTGATAGACAGGTTGTCGGGATCCCAGTCGACCTCGGAGATCGTCGTGGGCGTCTTCATCCAGTCCAGACGGGTGAGCTCGTCGCGCCAGAAGCCCTCCGGGTCTTGAATCGAGCGCTTGTACTTCTCCGCGTAGACCTCAGCGGTGACCGAGGCGCGTGCGGCATAGTCCTCGGGAACCGGCACGAGCGCCGGAGCGGCGTCGGGTTTGGGGTGTGATCCGTCCATGGCGACCTCCTTAAGGTCAGTGAAGCTGCAAGGCTCAGAAAGTGTACTTGGTGGAGACTGTGGCGCGGGTGAGCGTGCCGCTCGTCCCGTTCTCAAGCTCGCGCTCGCCGACCAGCAGCTCGGCGCCCAGCGTCACGCCAGGCCCGACCGGAATCATCAGCGCGCCGAAGGCCGAGCGCACCGACCGCGTCGCGCCCATGCCGGTCAGGGCGGTGTCGTTGTCGGCCTCCAACATGGAGACGCCGAGATTGAACCGGTTGTTGTTTGCGCCGAATTCCTGGCGGAAGGCCAGCAAGCCGCCGACCACCGGGATGGGCTCGATATCGCCGGTCGCCGTCGCCACCGCGCCGTTGATGGCGTTCAGGCCGATATAGCGGCCCACGCCCTCCCCGCCGGTCAGCGAGAAGCGCACATCCGAGCGTTCGCCCACGCCGACCCGGCCCTGGACCGAAAGGCCCCAGCCGAAGGCCTCGCCATCCACGCCCATGCCTTCGGCCGACAGCCGGCGGGCGATGGCGGCGAAGGCGATATTGGCGTTGTCAGAGCGCAGATTATACCGCGCCACCGCGTCCGGCAGGGCGCCGTCGCCCATCTCGATCCGGGCGCCGCCTCCGAAGGGCGTCACGGTGGTGTCGGCGTTCTCCAGGGAGAACTGGAAGTTCCCGGCGGTGTAGCGGACCTGGGCCTGGCGCACGAAGACCATGCCGTCGCTGGCGACCAGGAAGCTCGCGCTTTCAGGGATAGCGGCGGTGTTCTGGAAGGTGGACCAGTCCTGACCGACCCGCCAGTTCCCCAACTGCGCCCAGGCCACGCGCAGGCGCGGGTTATAGGAGTTGGACACCCGCTCATCCCCGCCGGGCGAGCCCAGGAAGTCGAACTCGATCCGGCTGGTCACATCGCCCAGATCGGTCGGAGTCTGTGTGGCGAAGAAGAAGCGGGACCCTTGCGCGGTGAAATCGAAGTCCGGCTCGGAATCGCCGGTCCCGCCCACCGGAATCGCGCCGGGGATGTAGAAGTCCCGCGCGATCGAGCTGGGGGCGATGTCGCCGTCGGAGAGGTCGGTCAGGTGGGCGTCCACATCGATGAAGCCGCCATAGGTGATGGTTGTGTTCCCGGCCATGAAACCGTTTCCGGCCGGGCTGGCGGCCGCTGTGACCGGCGCAGGCTCGCGCGCCTCAAGCTCGATCACGCGCTCGCCCATGTCGGCGTTGTCGGCCCGCGCGGCGTCCAGCTCGCCGCGCAGCTCGGCGACCATGGCCTCCAGCGCGGCCAGGCGCGCTTCAAGCTCGTCGGTGGACTGGGCGTAGGCGCCCGCGTTGAGTGCGGCGGCGCAGACCGAAGCCCCAAGCGCTGCGCGCAGAATGGTGGTGAGTGTCATCAGGATCGCTCCTCCCCTTGGGAACCGGCGCCGTGGATTGAGCCAGGGGCCGGCGCGCCGTTGCTCGGCGTCTGGACCCAAGTATCGGGAGGGGGAGCCCGGCGAGGTATTCGCCAATGGTCGCAATAACGGCCTCAACGCATGCGACTTTTTGGTGAGACGACGCGCCGCGCGCCCCCGTCTAGTGTTTCAGCACGCGCTGAAAAGAGGAACGCGCCTTGGACGCTTCGACTTCTTCAGGCCGCATCGTGCTGGCTGACGATCACCCGCTGTTCCGCGCCGCGCTCGCCGCGGCGGTCAAGCGCGTGGCGCCGGACCGGGAGATCGCCGAGACCAGCTCGCTGGCCGAAACCGAAGCTGCATTGAAGGACGGCCCCGCCGAGCTGATCTGCCTGGATCTCCACATGGAGGACAGCTCCGGATTCATCGGTCTCGCCGAGTTGCGCAAAGCCCATCCCGGCGTGCCGGTCGTGGTGATCAGCGCCAGCCAGAGTCCCGGCGTCGCGGCCAGAGCCGTGGAGTTCGGCGCCTCGGGCTTTATCCCCAAGACCGCCGGCATGGACACGCTCTGCGAAGCGCTGGCCGCCGTGCTGGACGGAGACGTCTGGCTGCCGGAAGGCGCGGACGACGGCGATGATGACGCGGTCGAGGCGGCTGCGAAGATCGCCCAGCTCACCCCCGCCCAGATGCGGGTGCTGTCCGGTCTCGCAGGAGGCCGGCTGAACAAGCAGATCGCCTATGACATGGGGATCTCCGAAGCCACCGTGAAAGCCCACGTCACCGCGATCTTCCGCAAGCTCGACGTGATCAACCGCACCCAGGCCGTCCTGGTCGCCCAGGCCCTACAGGTCGAGCCGCCGGCGCAGGGTTAGGCGTTTGCCTTCCGCTTCAAAGCATCCAGCGTCGCACGGAGCGCAGCCGGTGCGGCGGGCTTTTGAAGCACGTCGAGACCGGCCTCGGATGCGATCGCTGCGACCTCCGGTCCGCGCTCGGCGGTGATCAGAACTGCGGGCGGCCTCGCACCCCAAGCCTGGCACAGCGCCGCATACACCGCAGGACCCGTCTCTTCGTCCTCAAGCTGATAGTCGAGCATGACCACATCTGGCATGCCGGCATCGAACGCCGCCTGCGCGCCCGCCTGATCGGCCGCACCGCGAGCGTCACAGCCCCAGCGGGCCATGAGCGCCAGCATCGCCTCTCGCACGTCGGCCTCATCCTCGATGCACAGCACTTTCAGACCGTCCAGCGCCCCGGCCCGGCTTCGGCTTGCGGGCTTGCGCGCCGCCGGCTTCGCCGAAGCCCTGGGCAGGCGCACCTCGAAGCGCGAACCGCGCCCGACTTCCGACGTCAGCGTCAGGCGGTGGCCCAGCGTCTTGCAGATGCGGTCGGTGACCGCCAGGCCCAGCCCGAGCCCTCGATCACCATCATCCTTGCGCCCGCCGCGGTCGAACTCGCGGAAGATCGAACGCCGCCTGTCCGCCGGCACGCCGGGCCCGGTGTCGATCACCTGAAGCAGCACTTCCCGCCCGCGCCGCCGGGCGCCGACCAGGACGGTCCCGGCCTCGGTATAGCGCACGGCGTTGGAGATGAGGTTCTGCACCACGCTGGTCATCAGGCCCCGATCGGAGAAGACGGCGAGGCGCGTGGGCATGACTGACAGCTTCAGGCCCTTGGCCTCAGCCCTGGCGGTGAACTGGGCGGCGGTCTCTTCGATTAGCTCGCCCAGGGAGAAGATGCTGGGGGACGGTGTCACCCCGCCCGCGTCCAGGCGGGAAATGTCCAGAAGCGCGCGCAAAAGCCGGTCGGCTTGCTCGATGGAGCGCTCGATGCGCCGCGCGGTTTCGGCTTCGTCTGAGGCCTTGTCCTTCAACGCGTCCTCCAGCGCCCCGGCGAACAGGCGCGCGGCTGACAGCGGCTGAAGGAGATCGTGGCTCGCCGCCGCCAGAAAGCGGGTTTTTGAGCGGGTCGCCGCCTCAGCCTCGGCGCGGGCGCGATCAAGATCCTCGGCCAGCTTGCCGCGGGCTTCGGACTCCGCGCGCAGCTCGGCCGTGCGTTCATCGACGCGGCGCTCCATCTGGTCATAGGCCCGCTTCAGGCCTTCCTCGGCCTGCCGCCTCGCCGTGTTGTCCTGATAAACCCCGAAGAAGCCGACCACCTCGCCATCTTCGATCCGGGGCTGGTAGACCACCTGCCAGGACCGCTTGCGCCCGCCGGTCTTGCGCGAAATGTCGAAGATCTGCCGCTCGCCGTTCAGCGCGGCTTCCATATAGGGGCGGCGCTGGGCGTATTCCTCCGCGCTCATGTACTCGGACAGAGGCCGGCCGATCGCGCTGTCGTCCAAACCGAAGAAATCCAGATAGCCCCGATTGGCGAAGCGCAGGCGGTAGGACCGGTCGGCATAGCTTAAGAGCGCGGGCAGATTGTCGGTGTAGAATCGGATGGATCGCTCGCTCTCCTCCAACCGGTCTTCGGAGGTGCGAAGCTTCTCCGCGGTCTCGTCGATCAATGCCACGACATCGCCGGGACTGACCCGCGAGCCCGCGATCACGCGCGTCATGAGGATGCGCGCCGAGGCCGTGCCCACCGAGCGGGCGAGCCGCGCCTCGGCGAGTGCGATGAGCGCGGGGGTGGCGGCGTCGTCGGACCTGAGCGCCCGGCCGACCTCCGCGCCGAGCTCTGTCTTCGCCTTGGCGGCTTCGGCCTCGCCCAGCACGCGGGCGAGCACGGCCTCCACATCGGCGATACGAGCACCCGTGGTCGCAGGGCCTGCAGCCCCGCCCTTGCCGGTGAAGGCGTCGGCCTGGAGCTGGTCGACCAGCCCGCCCCCGAAAAAGGCCACGGCGATGATGAAGGCGAGCGCGTTGGCGATGAGGCTGACAAGGCTGAACAGGGCGAAGGCGTCGACGCCCTCCGGCGCAGGCGGCTGCCATCCGGTATAGCTGGGGATGAGGATCAGCCCGGTCCACAGGGCCAGACCGACGCCAAGCCCGCTCAACGCCCCGGCCCGGTTGGCGCGCCGCCAGAACAGGCCGAACAGCAGGGACGGTCCCAGCTGGGCTGCGCCGGCGAAGGCCACGAGGCCCAGGCTCGCCAGCGGCGCCTCAGGCTCCAGCCCCAGCTGGAAAACATAGGCGGCGGCGACCAGCCCCACGACGGCGATGCGCCGCCAGGTCAGAAGGCTCGCCGCGAGCCCGCCCTCGCCTGTCAGGCCCCGGCTCCGGATCATGAGGGGCGCGGCGATGTCGTTGACCAGCATGGTCGACATGGCGAGCGCCGCCACCGTCACCATGCCCGCCGCCGCCGAGAATCCGCCCAGGAAGGCCAGCAGCGCCAGCGCGTCGGAACCGGCGCTCAGAGGCAGCGCGATCACATAGCTGTCCGGGTTCGCCGCCCCGAGCGTCCCCGCGCCGGCCAGAGCGATGGGCGGGGCCAGCAGCGCGACGATCAGGAGGTAACCCGGGAAGACCCAGCGCGAGGCCTGCGCATCAGCGGGGTCGCGGGCCTCGGTCACCATCATGTGGAACTGGCGCGGCAGCGTCATCGCCGCCAGCGCCGCGAGCAGCGTGATGGTCAGGAAACGCAGGTCGAAGCCGAGCTCAGCCAGCGGCGAGGCCGCTGCAGGCGCGACTGACGGCGCCGGCGCTGCTTGTCCACCCGCCAGCAGCACCACCGCCAGAGCGCCCACCGCCGCCAGCGCCATGATCTTCACCACGCTCTCCAGCGCCACGGCCAGAACCAGGCCGCGATGACCCTCCGCGCTGTCCGGCTTTCGCTGGCCGAACAGGATGGCGAAGGCTGCAAAGGCCGCAGCAACCGGTCCGGCCCATCCCGTGGCGATGTCCAGGCCGGTCAGAACGCCCAGGCTGGTCGCCGCGCCTTTGAGCTGCAGAGCAATATAGGGAATAACCGCCAGCAGCAGTCCGGACGCCGCAAGCGCGCCGACCGCGGTGGACTTGCCGTAGCGCGCCGAGAGGAACTCGGCGATGGAGGCGGTGTCGTAGCGCCGGCCCAGTTCCACCATCCGCCGCACGATCGGAAAGCCGATCAGGAAGACCAGCGCCGGCCCGAGATAGATGGGCAGATAGTCCCAGCCGTTTCGCGCGGCCTCCCCTACGGCTCCGTAGAACGTCCAGCTGGTGCAGTAGACGCCCAGCGACAGTGCATAGAGCCAGGCGCGGCGGGGCGGGGACGCGTCGAGGATGCGCGCCCGCCCGTCGCCCCACGCCGCAGCGAGGAACAGCACCGCCACATAGGCGGCCAGCACGGCGAGAACGAGCATCAGGCTCAAGCGGCGTTTTCCCTGTTCAAGGCGATTGAGAGCCTAGCCGGTTGCGGACGCCTCGCTGTTGCGGCGGTTGGACGCGGCGGAAGCTGCAAATGACGACGCGGCGGTCTCCATGGGGAGAGACCGCCGCGCCGCCCACACGCGTCCAGGGGGATGGACGCTTACTCCGCCGGAACGTGGCCCACATGGGCCTTGCCCGAAGGGATGCGGATCTCCTCAACGAGGTCCTGCACCTCCTGCGGCGGGGCCTTGGTGACCAGCGCCGTGGCGATGGAGACCGCAAACGCGATCATCATGCCCACAGCCCCGAAGCCCTCCGGAGAGACGCCCAGGAACCACTGGGCTTCGGTTCCCTGCGCGATGTCGGGAAGCACCCCGAACACGCCCAGCAGGAAGACGACACCCAGGCCGAGTGATCCGAAGAACAGGGCGCGGGTGTCGCTGTCCTTCCTCAGACCGAAGTGCAGGATCATCAGCACCGCCGCCACGATCAGGGCGACCGCCCCGATGACGCCGGAGGAGAATCCGATCTTGAAGTGCACGATGTAAGCCGCCGTCACCGACAGGCCGACGGCCATGCCCGCGATCGCGCCTTCCTTGTTCATGCGCTTCCAGAAGATCCCCAGGAAGATGACCGGGAAGAAGCTCGCCGCGCCCAGCCCGAAGGCGAAGGCCACGACCGCCGCCACGAAGCCCGGCGGGTTGATGCCGGCATAGATGGCCACCAGCACCGCCCCGACCGCCGCGAAGCGGGCCACCAGAAGTTCCTGGGTGTCGGTCATGTTCTTGAACAGCACCTTGCGGCACAGGTCGTGACTGACCGCCGAGCTGATCACCATCAAGAGACCCGCCGCCGTGGACAGGGCTGCGGCCAGGCCGCCGGCGACCACCAGGCCGATCACCCATCCCGGCAGATTGCCGATCTCGGGGTTCGCCAGCACGAAGATGTCGCGGTCCAGCGTGGTGACTTCATTGGTCTCGGCGTCGGCCCGGTACTGGATCTGGCCATCGCCGTTCTTGTCGGTGAAGCCCAGGAGCCCGGTGCGCTCCCAGTTATAGAACCATTGCGGCGTGGCGCCCTCGCCCTGCTCGGCTGCGGTCGCTTCGCCGCGGGCCACATCGACCGAGTAGGTGCTCTCATTGACCGTGTCGATGAAGTTCGACCGGGCGAACACCGCCACGGCCGGCGCCGTGGTGTACAGGATGGCGATGAAGATCAGCGCCCAACCGGCCGACTTGCGGGCGTCGGAGGCCTTCGGGACCGTGAAGAAGCGGATGATCACGTGGGGCAGGCCCGCCGTGCCGACCATCAGGGCCAGCGTGATGGCGGCCATGTCGATCATGGCCTTCTCGCCCTGCAGATAGGACGTGAACCCGAGATCGGTCAGTGTTCGATCAAGGCTCAGCAGCAAGGGCGTGCCGTCGGCGGTGTTCCCGATGAAGCCCAGCTGCGGGATCGGCGTCCCGGTGATCTGCAAGCTCAGGAAGATCGCCGGCACGGTGAACGCGAAGATCAGCACGCAGTACTGGGCGACCTGGGTGTAGGTCACGCCCTTCATCCCGCCGAGCACAGCGTAGAACAGCACGATGATCGCCCCGATGATCACCCCCACCTCGATCTGGACGCCCAGGAAGTTGGAGAAGGCGATGCCCGTGCCGCGCATCTGCCCGGCGATATAGGTGAAGGAGATGAACAGCGCGCAGATCACCGCGACGATGCGGGCGGTCTGGCTGTAATACCGGTCGCCGACGAAGTCGGGCACGGTGAACTTGCCGAACTTCCTCAGGTACGGCGCCAGCAACAGCGCCAGCAGCACATAGCCGCCGGTCCATCCCATGAGGAAGACCGAGCCGTCATAGCCCATGAAGGCGATGAGGCCGGCCATGGACAGGAAGGAGGCTGCGCTCATCCAGTCGGCAGCCGTGGCCATGCCGTTGAAGACCGGGTGGATGTCGTGTCCGGCCACGTAGAAATCATCGGTCGTGGACGCCCGCGCCCAGACCGCGATGCCGATATACAGCCCGAAGGTCGAGATGACGAAGAACGCCGTCCAGAACAGGGTGGTCGGCAGTCCGAAAATGGTCGCTTCCATGGCTCCCTCCCCTAACCTTCGTCGTCATCGACGTCGTACTTGCGCTCGATGCGGTGCATCATCGCGGAGTAGACGAAGATCAGGATCACGAAGACGTAGATCGCGCCCTGCTGAGCGAACCAGAAGCCCAGCGGCGCACCGCCGATGGACCATTGATCCAGAAAATCGCGGAACAGGATCCCCGCGCCGAAGGACACCGAAAACCAGATGGCCAGGAGCACGCCCATGAGGGTGAGGTTCTCCTTCCAGTACGCCTTGAAGGCGCTTTCGGTGATGTCGTGATCGCCGGTGACGGTCTCTGCGTCGCTTCCGGCATAGTCAGAGTTCGCCATGTCGGCCTCCTCCCCGTGTTTGTCGCCGGATTTTCCGGTCGTGACGGGAGAGTGCCTGCACGACGCCCGCTCAACGAGCCCGACATTGGTCGAAGGCAGGTCAGCCGCCGGCGAGGCGCGCGCGGATGTCATCCGGGATCGGCGTCGGCGTGCGCTCCGGCCCGGTGGTGGCGAACACGTAGGTCAGCGTCCCGGAGACAAGGCCTTCGTCACCGCGGAACACCGCAAAGCTCAAAACCAGGCTGGACCGGCCCAGGCGTTCGGTCCTGACCCCGATCTCGATCTCGTCGTCGAACAGGGCCGAGCCGAAATAATCGACCTGAGCGTTGACCATGAAGGTGTCCACGCCATGGACCTTGGGCATGTCCACATAGTCGATCCCCAGCGCCCGCCAGAACTCGGTCAGCGCCACGTCGGCGTACATGAGATAGTTGGGATTGAAGACGATGCCCTGGGGATCGACCTCCGACCAGCGCACGCGCAGGGGATGGAAAAAGGCGAAGTCGGAGCGCGAGGGCGGAACAGGACGGGTCATGGCGCAAGCTTAGGCGCGGCCAGGCGCGTGCGCCAAGCGGCCGGCGTCAGGTCCTGAACAGACCCTGCTCGATCTCGCGCTCGAACTTCTTCAGCTTGTCGCGGGCCTTGCGCCATTCCCACCAGAGCAGGACGACTTTCGGCCCGTCCACCAGATAGCGCTTCCACATGCGGCGGGGCTCCTCGCACAGGCGGTGCAGCCATTCCAGCCGGGCGTTCTGCATCCAGAGCGGCGCGCGTTCGGCCTTGCCTGACAGGAAGTCCAGCGACGCGCCGACGCACAGGCCGACGCCGGTGCAGTCTCCGCGTTCCTGACAGGCTTCCGCGATCATCTCCTGCTGGGGCGAGCCCACGCACAGGAAGACGAATCGGGCCGGATTGTCAGCCACGAACTGTGCGCACGCCGCGATGGCGTCCGGCTTGTGGCGCAGGCCCATGGGCGGTTCGTGCCAGCGCACATCGGTAAGGCCGTAGCGGCGCTTCACCCCTTCGATCACGTCCGCATCCCCGCCGATGACCGTCACCGGTTCATCCGGCTGGATGGCGTGTTCGAACAGGGCCGCCGTCAGGTCCGAGCCGGGCGTGACGTCCACATCCTCGCCGGACATGGCGGCCATGAGCTCCAGCACCTTGCTGTCGCACACGGTCAGCCAGGCCTGGGCGTAGAGCGGGGCGAGAACTCCGTCCCGGCGCAGACGCACCAGGTGGTCCACATTGGGCGTGACCACGAAGGCGAAGGGCTTGGCCGGATCGCGCATCACGATGCGCTCCAGCGCGGTGTAGAAGCCGATATTGTCGAAGGCCGAATTCAGGAACCACACATGGCGCGCGCGGGTACGCCGGTCCACGCCGTCCCAGGCGTCGGCCGGTTCAGCGGTCTTGAAGGCGGCGAAGGGCGGCAGCGCGCTCATGACTCCCCAGATGCTCCATTGCGGCACGGTTCGAGCGGAGCTGCGCAAGAGCCGTACCGTGCATCCAGACAGCCGGTCCGGCGCATCAATGAAGCAAAGCCGTTCCTGACGATCGCTGAGAAAGAGCCCCGCCATGCCGACCCGGTCCGCCCTGATGATCGCCCTGGCCGCGCTGTTCTGTGCAGCCAGCCTCGCCGCGATCACATCCGGCGAACCGGCGCGCCAGGGCGCCGCGTTCGAACTTCAGTCCGGACCGGTGAGCCTTGTCCTGGGCGGGCCGGACGGCGCGGTGGCGCTGAAAGCCGTGCCCTGCCTGCGTGAGGGATGTCCGTTGCTGAGCCTGCGCCTGCCGGCTTCAGCCGCCGCGCTTCAGGGCGCGCCAGGCGAAGCGGGCCGGGTGCAGCGCCTGCAGCCCGCTGTTTTCGAGAGCGGGCGGCTCCCCGCACAGCGCACCCGCGACATGCTCGGCGAGGAGCGGAGCGTGGGCGAAGCCCCGCGCGCCCAGTCCGCCGAGGACCAGGAGCGCCGGCGTCGCAGCGGCGCAGGCGGACGGCCCATCTGACCGGCTTTGTGCGACGTCGCGCCAGCGCTCCGCGTAGTCCTCGCCCGGCAAGGCCCCGCAGACCGGCAATCGATCGGCCAGCGCGGCGCGCACCCCGCCCCACTGCTCCAGGCATTCGCCCAGCCGATCAGCGATGCGCACCGGGCCGGACAGCGCCGCTTCGCGCAGCTCGGCCTCGGCGGCGTCGGGCGCGCCGGGATCCATCCCTTTGAGATGGGTCGCCCCCAGAAGGACCCGGCCCTGAGCGAACGGGGCAGCATAGCCGCCCCAGGCCGCAGCTGCGGTCAGATCGGATGAGGTCTTGAACACGCCGACGCGGCCCGCCGTACACTCCACATTGAGCCCGGTCAGGGCGCCCGCCTCATGGCCGCCCGCAACGATGACGGCCGCGTACGGACCATGGCGGGTCCCGTCAGCCTCCTGCAGCCGCCAGCCGGCTGTCTGAGGTTCGATCGCGCAGATCTCGACGTCACGGGCGAGCGTCTCCCCCGCCAGCGCCGCCACGACCTGCGCGGGCCGGACCCTGCCCGCGCCGCTCATCCACAAGCCGGCCCCGGACGGCGCGCCCAGGCGCGCCGAGGCCGCCCCGGCGTCGAGCCAGGTGTAGCGGTCATCCAGCAGGGCGCCGAGTCGCTGAAGCCGATCCGCGCCCGCGGGGTCAGAGGCCAGGCGCAACACGCCCTCGCCCTCCAGCAGGCCCAGGCGACCGAAGAGGCCGGAGGCGTAGTCGAAAGCGTTGAGGAGGGCGCGCGCATGGGGCCGGTCAGCCGCTTCCAGCCTCGGCGTGAGAAGGCCCAGCGGCGCACTCGACGCGCCCGCCGCCCAGCCGCCCCGTGCGAACACCGTGACGTCACGGCCCCGGCGCGACAGCGCCTCGGCCAGGCTGGCGGCGGCGATCCCGCCGCCGATGATTGCGATCGGGCCTTCTAAGGCTTCAACCGGCGCAAACGGAGCCGCCCGACGTTCGGCCGGCTGGCCTTGATAAATCGCCTCAAGCCGTTCGCGCTTGCGTCCAAAGCCGGGCTTCTTTTCGACCGCAAAGCCGGCCTCGGTCAGCCCCCAGCGCACGATGCCCGCCACGGTGAACGTGGCCGCCGGGGCGCCGGGTCTCGACAGACGCGCCAGGTGGGAAAAGAGCGCGGCGCTCCACATGTCGGGGTTCTTCGCCGGGGCGAACCCATCGAGGAACCAGGCGTCAGCCGCGAAATCCATCTGCGACAGCGCGGCCTCGGCCTCATCGTGGAAGACCGTCAGCGTCACCCGCCCGCCTTCGAAGACCCGCCGGTGCGCACCCTTGTGCGGCGATGGCCAGGCTTCGATCAACGGCCGGGACATCTCGGCAAGCTCAGGAAAGGCCGACACGGCGCGCGCCGCATCCGCCCGCGTCAGCGGGTACCCTTCCACCGACACGAAATGCAGCCGGGCGCCGGCAGGCGCGTGTCGACGGAAACTGTCCCAGAGCGCGAGGAAATTCAGCCCGGTGCCGAACCCCAGCTCTCCCACGATTGTGAGGCCGTGATTAAAGCGCTCCGGGAACCCGGCGCCGGCCAGGAAAACCGCCCGGCTCTCCTCCAGCCCATTGACGGCGGAGAAGTAGACATCGCCCGACTCGCGCGAGACTGGACCTGAGTCAGTCCACTCCAAACCGGCATGCGGGCGTTTGAGCAGGAAGGGATCGCGGACCAAATCACCGTGCGCTGGCACCCCAACCCTCCAATCTTCTGGAATTCGAACCAGACCGAATTATTCAGCACCCAACAGTCGGTGGCCAGACTTGCAGACGCCATCAGGGACAAGCCGAACGCCACCGAATCCGTCAAGACGATTGAGGTACGACAGCCATCAACACACCACCAACGCATGCTGAAAATATATCCCTCTCGCGTTTGTCTTTTGCGCTACAATTTCTAATTGCATCTCTACGCGCGATCTGGAACACTGAACCAGCCTTGGAGACCGCGATACCCGATGGTCAGGCACGAAGTAAGGGAGTTACTGATGCAGCCCTTTATTTTCCGAAAGAAAGAGCTTCCGGCGAATGTCGAGATGCGTGAGTTGACGCCTCTTGAAGCTGAGCGGGTTTCAGGCGCAAACCTTGAGGACCCTCAACCGGGAGACATCTTTGATACGGGCGATCAAACCGGCACGTGGTATAGCTGCGGATCTGGGTGCATGGGCATGAGAACCGACGACTAGAATTCGGCGTCAGGGCAAAGCCGGAGCGGCGTTGGGTGCGCAACGCTGTCTCCGGCCTCTCGCGCCGAGAGGTCATGGCGATTGGCGCATTCGTTCCCGTGAGGCTCGGCTTTAATGAAGACATTACTCGTCTATGGCAGCCCTCGCGACCCTCACATCCGACGAGTGGCGCAGAAGCTGACCGAGCGAAATGTTGAAGTCGCAATCTACAGCCCGCTTTCCGAACTCCGGACCGGCGCCGATCCCGTCAGCTGGCTAACTGGCGCTGACTCCGAAGATGTGCGCCTGGGCTTCCCAAAGCTCAGCGGCGAAGCGGTTCCAATTGATGCCAGAAACGCCGTCTGGTGGCTGCGCAACAAGGTGCGCCTGCCAGGAGTTTTTGATGAGCATGACCAGCGCAGACATTTCGAGCTCGATACGAGGGAAGCTTTCGTCCGCTCGTGTATCACGGCGACGGGTGCAACAGCCCTTAACGGCCACCCACTGGCGCCATCGCTTAGCAAGAAAATAATTCAACTCAGCACCGCAAGCGCGCTCGGTTTCTCGATTCCACGCACATTGGTTTCAAGCTCCAAGCGAGATGTCCTATCGTTTTTGGAATCCAATCCTAACGCCATCATCAAACCGCTGCATGCCAGTGACATCCCTGCAATCAGCACCAGAGGTCAAAAAGACATAAGCACTCTTATCTCGATCATGACAAATGAACTTACCTTGATGGAAGCACAGGAAGCTTCTGAGGATGAGTTTTTATCCGCGCCAATGATCATTCAGGAGCGCATTGAAAAGGACTACGAGCTTCGCGTGGTTGCATTTGCGGAAGACGCTCTCGCCTACCGAGTTCGATCCCAGTCAGTGCCGGGCGCCACGCTCGACTGGCGGCGCGCCGAAGGGGCCCCAGACATCATTGACCGTAATAGGATTGAGCTCGACGACAGCGCTCGAACATTTGTCAAACAATTCTTGCAGCGCAGCCATCTTGATTGTGGAGTATTCGATTTTGCGGTGGAGAAGACAGGGCGAACGGTGTTCTTTGAATGCAATCCGGCCGGCCAGTGGGGAGCATTGGAGCCAGACAATGGAGATCCGATTGCATCCATGTTCGCAAAGCATATCGCCGTCATGTGCGCTGGATAATGGCGTGCGAGGCCTTGCCGGCGCCGTCATTTGCGCTCTGATGTTCGTTTCTTCGCCAGCACGCGCCACCCCGACCGTTCCATGCGACCCGATCATAAGCGTTGACTTGCTGTTCGGCGCGCAGACGCGCATCATCATCGTCGGCGAGCGCCACGGCACGCAGCAGCTTCCCGACTTTTTCGGCGAGCTTGTCTGCCGGATGAGCGAGAGCGGACCCGTCATCGTCGGCCTGGAGATGGAGGCGGACGAGCAAGAGGCGCTTGACGCATTTCTCGCCTCGGACGGCTCGCGAGGCGCGGTGCAGACGCTGCTGGACTCCCGCCATTGGGCGCTCACGGACGGGCGGGCGAGCGTGGCGATGCTTGACCTTCTGATCCGCCTGCGAGACTTGCGCGAAGCAGGACGGGACATAGAGCTTGCGGCGTTCATGCACCCCGCCGACTCCTCGCAAGCGCGTGAGCGAGCTATGGCCCAAGCGCTCACCACCGCTCTTGAACGCAACCCGGAAGCCCGGGTCGCCGCATTGATCGGCAAGGTCCACGCTGAACGCGAGCGATTGAGCGGATTGGCGCCCGCCGCCAGCTTCTTGCCTGAGCCCGAAACGCTCACAATAAGCTACGTGCCATGGGAGCTATGCCGGCGTCGTTCCCGATGCGGGGCGTTCCTCCAGGAGCCGCGTTATCGAATCGTTGCTGATCCGCCGGCCGAGTGGCGCTGGCCGGTCTACGATTTCTGGTACGCCGTGGGCGAGCCGCTCACATCTTCCCCGCTGGCCAGAGATGAACAGGAGGAGAGCCGCCAGCGCTAAACGCAGGCGGCTCCTTGATCACCGTTCGGCGCCCGGCCCTAAGCCGCCTGGACGTTGGACACCGCTTCCTCCAGCTCCATGAAGGAGGGCTGGAAGGCGCTCGGCACATTGCCGCGGCCGATCTCGACGCTGATCTGAGCGGCGTTGCCGTGCAGGTGCGCGACCAGCACAGCCTGGATGATCTTGTAGAAGATCGACTCCTCTTCGTAGATCTGGTTCAGGCGTGAGGCCATCGGACCGACCATGCCATAGGCGAGGAACACGCCCAGGAACGTGCCCACCAGGGCCGAACCGATCTTGGCGCCCAGCACGCTTGGGGGTGAGTCGATCGCGCCCATGGTCTTGATGATGCCGAGCACCGCCGCCACGATCCCCAGAGCCGGCAGGCCGTCAGCCATGGTCTGAAGCGCGTGGGCTGGGCCGGCCGCCTCGTGATGGTGCTTCTCGATCTGCTTTTCCATCGCGTCCTCGACCTGGTGGGGATCCTCCAGGTTCATGGTCATCATGCGCAGCGTGTCGCAGATGAAGTGGACGGCGAAGTGGTCCTTCAGGATCTTCGGATAGGCCGAGAAGATCGAGCTGTCGTGAGGCTTCTCGATATGGCTTTCCAGCGCGATGACGCCCTTGGTCTTCATCGTCTTGGTCAGCTGGAAGAGCAAGGTCAGCAAGTCGACATAGTCCTGCCGCTTCCACTTCGCGCCGCTGAGCAGCTTGCCGAAGTCCTTCAGCGTCTGCATCACCGTGCCGAACGCATTGCCGATCAGGAAGGCCCCGACCGCCGCGCCGCCGATCATCATCAGCTCGAAGGGCAACGCCTTGACGATGATGTCGAAATGTCCGCCGGCGAGCGTGAAGCCGCCGAACACCATGCCGAACACCACCAGCAGGCCGATAATCTGAAACATATCCCACCACCCGTTCTAGGTGACGGCGCCGCCCGGCGGGTTATCCCGCTCTGATCGCCACGGCTCCGTCCGATTTCGGGACGGTTATACAGAGCGATGCTTAAGGTGCGGTTTGCGCAGCGTTAGAACTTGATTCAGAGGCCAGGACCGCCGTCCGCCCAGGAAGCGGCGGCGGCCGGCGTTCGTGAAGCGCTGCAGCGGTCGCGGCCAGGCTCTGAAGATCGGTGATGAGGATTCCCGCTTCGGTGTTGATGATCACTTCCTGGCTGTGGGTCACGCCCGGCCCGCCGGCGGCCTTGGCCGCATCGGTCAGCCGGTCGCCCAGCCAGCCATTGGCGACGCCGGTCGTGAAGCTTTGCCAGAAGTCTCCCAGCGTGTTGTCCAGGTCGATTGCGCATTTGTCCTCGGCGTACCCGATCCAGTCCGGCTCGTCGGTATAGCCCTGCTCCAGCTCTTCATTGAGGAAGCCCAGCGCCACCGACGACGCGCAGAACAGGCGCACGTCGAAATCGAGAATCGCCGTCACCGCCCCGACGGACTGACCAGGAACGTTGTAAGGCGACAAAAGCCCGCTCGCGACCGCGCCGGCCAGGCCCAGCCTGTGCCGGATCGTATCGAACTGCGCCACGATCCGGGTGACCCGGGCGCCCTTGGCGGCGGGTTCGAACAGGCGCACCGTGACCTGACCTGACGGATCGATCAGCCAGCCCGCCCCACCGTCCGGCGCGGCGACGAGCGTGGCCTGGGCCCCGCGCAGCGTGCGCAGGGCCGCCTCCGGCCAGCCGTCCGGAAGCGGCGTACGCGGATCGATCGTCGTGCGCGCCCCGCGCACCAGCGCTGCGTTCACGCTCTCAACGCCCAGCGCGGCCGCTTCCGCCGACCCGACCGCCAACCCGGCCCGCGCGCCCCCAGAGGCGCCCAGCCCGCCATCGGACAACAGGTCCAGCGTGCGCGTCACCGAGAGCGAGCCTCCGTCCGGGGACGGCGCAGCGGTGACCAGAAGCCCTTGCAGGGCAAATCCGGTGATCGGCGCGCCGGCCCCCTGCTCGGTCAGGCCGGTGAGCTGTTGGGCGGTTGTCAGAAGCACGAAATCCGGGCCCGGCGGCGGCGAGGCGCCGGGGCTTTCCAGTCCCAGCTCATGGACCCAGCGTTCCTGACCGTAGAAGGCCCTCAGCATGGCGTCTTCAGACACCCGCCCGCCGGAGACCAGAAGCGCGTGCTGGGCCATGAGCGCCCAGCCGCTCTCCGGCCCGCCCAGCTCGACCAGCGTACGCGGCTCGCCGAGCACGGCGCCGTCGCGCACAAGGCTCAGCTCCAGGCGGGGCTCGCCCGCCGGGCCGTCCGGCGCGGTGAAAGCGGCCGAAGCCTGCGCCGGGCCGCCTTCGAAGCTCAGCTCCAGGGCGCGCTCCGCGCCCGGCTCGCCGGCTTCGGCGACATAGCTGATGGACAGCACTCCGCCGGCCGCTGCGGCGATGGCCTGGCCGACGCCCGCTGCGGCGGCCTCATCGGCGGGCATGATGAAGACCCGATCGACAGCCTGCGCGAAACGGGCCGCCTGGCGTTCAGGCACGACGGCGTAGATGCGGCGCTCACCGCCGCGCAGCGCGTTCAGACGCTCAAGCTGATCATCGCCGACCTCGCCGTCGGTCAGGACGACCACGTCGATCGGGCCATAGCCCGGTCGTGCGGCCTGGGCGATGGGCGCGGTCAGGTCATCGCCGGCGCGGATCACAAGTCCGGTCTCGAAGGCGTCGACGCCCATCTGCGTATTGAAATACATGCGCCGATTGCTCTGCAGCTGAGGCGTTCCAGCCGCCGTCGCTGCAGAAATGAGCTGCGGACGCGGCGTGCGCGCCAGCAGAGCGCGGCCGATCTGACCGGCGATGAAGATCCGGCCCTGTTCGGTCATGGACGGGGAGACGTCCGTGATCACCGCCACATCCCGGCGCGGCCGCGGCAGGGCGGCGACGCGGGCGCGCACGGGCGCTCCATTCTCGCTGAGGCGGATATGAGCCGCCCGCCAGGGCGCGTTGTCGGGCGCGTCGGTCCGGACCGTCAGCGTCACTTCCGGCCAGGCGCCGGTGTCGGTATCGACGATCTCGGCGGCATTCACCACCGGGGCCGGCGATGATGCGTCATCGACTTCCGGCACGATCGCGGGGCGCCCGGCGGGCGTGAAGGCCTGCCCCGCGAACGCCTGGCCGCCTTGCTGAAACACGGGACGCCAGAGCGCTGCATCGGCGGGCTCGGGCGGGCCTTCGAAATAGTCCGCAAGCCCGCTGGCCGGTGCAAAGCTGAGGGTCAGCTCCTGCGAGGGATCAATGCGCGCCGCGCCCAGCGGTACGCGCGCGCCATCGGACGTGATCAGGTCCAGCCGGGCGGTCACATCGGAGCGCGCGGCCAGTTCGACCGGGCGGGTCCCGGCCGCGGGCTCAGCAAACACCGGGTCGAGCGCGCGCCACGCGTCATCGCCATCGCGATACTCCACGAGGATGCGGCGATCCGGACGCGTCTGTACGCCCGGCTCCGCCAGATCGGCGTGCTCGGACAGAAGCGTGAAGGCGGCGTCGACTTCGGCGCGAAGTTGGTCGACGAGGGCGCGCGCTTCGGCCTCACGCTCCTCTTCGCCGGCAGCTGGATCTATAGCCAGAAACGCCTGCACGGCGTGGTGGGCCGGACGATCCCGTTCCGTTTGAAGGCGCCGGTCGAACGGGCCGGCGGGCCAATCCGCTTCCCGCAGGCGGGTCTCATAGCCCATAGCCTCGACCAGCGCCCGAAGCAGCGCAGCCTGATCCTCGCCATTGCCGCCGCGCGTCAGAAGCACGTCGTTCGGGTCGGCGAAGCGCCCGGCATAATCCTGCAGCACCACGCCGGAGCGCAGGAAGGCCGCCGCCGCCTCCGGCGTTTCCAGCTCCGCCGCCGCGCTCTCCACATCAAGGCCCGGCCAGGCCGCTTCGGCCTCGGCTGCACGCAGAAGCTCCAGCAGGGTCGCCTGGTCCTGGTCCGGCGCCGGCTCAGCGCCCGGCCGGAGGAACAGCGACAGGACCCAGACCGCCACGGCCAGGCCGGCGATGATCAGCGCGCGATTGCGGAAGTGAGCGCTCATGGCGCAACCCCCTCGACGCCGGTGCGCACGATGGTGTCGGTCTCAAACTCGATGAAGGTCTCGACGCATTGGGCGTCAATGCTCGCGCGCGGCCGGACGCCGCTCAGCACAGCCCGGCCAGCGTCATCATAGCCCAGAGCGATGGCGATATAGTCCACGCGGTGGCGGTATCGGTCCGGGCAGGTCTGTTCCACGCCCGGCGGATAGATCGAGTTGAACGTAACGTGCAGAGCGTCAGCCTCAGGCCCGATGACGCCGTCGAGAACCGGATAGCCGAACCGGATCGCCCATGTCTCGAAATAGGGGTGATCATAGGCGACATGCGTGAAGCGCATGCGGAACGCGCCGGTGCGCAGGTCGTGATAGGCGACAGCCTGGTGACCGTTGAACGCCCACACCCCGCTGAGATCGGCGAAGCGAAGACCGCACGGGTCGATGATGTCCGCGGTCGGGACCTCTCCCTCAAAGCTTTCAAGGCCTTCCAGGTCGATCTCGACCGGCGCGGTATCGATCAGATCCGCAGCTGGCCCGTAGGTTCCGAACCGGCAGGGATCGGGGGGTTCAGCCCCGTCGACCGGCGCCGGGTCGGCGCTTTGCACAAGCGCGAATGCGCCCGCCATCGCCTGGATCATCATGGCCTGCGTCCTCCCCGGCGATAGTTAACGGCAGGACGAAGTTTTGCGCAAACCGGCCATGAGCGCCCGTTGTGTGGACGCCGCGCGGGTATGGGCGTATCTCCCCAGGCGTGACCCCGCCCTATGATCCGTCCAATCCTTCCAGCCCCCAGGTGCGCCGCCGCGCCTTCCGGCTGCTGTTCGTCGCGCTGATGGCCACGGCGATCGGCAACTCCATGCTGTTCGCCATCCTGCCGCCGCTGGCGCGCGATCTTGAAGTCGACGAGGTCTGGGTCGGCGCGATCTACACCCTGTCCGCCCTTCTGTTCCTGACCATGAGCCCGGTCTGGGGCGCGCTGTCGGACCGGTATGGCCGGCGCCCGCTGATCGTGTTCGGCCTGGCCGCCTTCGGGACCTCGACACTGGTCTTCGCCGCCGGCGCCTGGGCGGGCCAGACCGGACTGCTGCCGCCCATGGCGGCGATCGTGGCCATGGCGCTGGCGCGGTGCCTGTTCGGCGGGCTGGGCAGCGCCACCAATCCGTCCGCCCAGGCCTATGTCGCAGACCGTACAAGCCCCGCCGAACGCACCGAGTCGCTCGCCGCGCTCACCGCCGCCTTCGGGCTTGGCAGCGTGATCGGGCCTGCGCTGGCCGGCGCCTTCGCCGAGCGGATCGGCGTGGCCGGGTTCATGATCGCGATCTCAATTCTGGTGTTCGCCATGGCCGCCGCGATCCGTTTCGGCCTGCCTGAACGCACGCCGCCCAAACGCCAGGGCCGGCCGATCAATCCCTTCATTCAGTTCAAGTTCGCCGCTGACCCGCGCCTGACCGCCTTCATGGTGTTCGGCTGCGCGCTCTGGCTGTCCCAGGCCGCCAGCCTTCAGGCCATCGCCTTCTACATCATGGACCGGCTCAGCCTGACGCCGGACCAGGGCCTGCAGCTGGCCAGCGTCGCCCTCACGGCCGGCGCGGCGGGGCTGATCTTCGCCCAGCTGGTGGTGATCCCGGCGTTGAAGACCAGCCCGCGCGTCCTGATGATCCTGGGCGCCGCCATCGTCGTCGTGGGCAATATCGAGCTCGTCTTCGCGCCGAATTACGCGGCCCTGGTGTTCGGCTACATCCTGAACGCCTTCGGCTTCGGGCTTTGCCGGTCCGGCTTTACCGGCGGCGCCTCGCTCGCGGTGAACCCGGAAGAACAGGGCCGCGCAGCCGGCCTGACCACCGCCACGGCCGGCGTCGGCTTCCTGATCGCGCCTGTGACAGGGCTCTGGCTGTATCAGGCGGTGGCGCCCAGCGCGCCGTTCGTCCTGAACGCCGTTCTGGCCGCCGCCGGCCTCGCCGTGGCGGCCCTGCATCCGCGCGTGCGCGCCGCCGCGGCGGAAGCGCTGGACCGTGACCGGCAGGGGCCTGGGGTGGTGTAAGACCTTTAAGTTTCCATTAACCAAAATCAGATTCGGGTAAGGCGCGAATGGCGGACTGTCCACAACTGATTCGTTGGCCGGCGCAAGAAATATTTGACTCTCAGGCTACGCCATTTAGCTTGCGCCCGCAGATAGTTAACGATCCGTTAACAGGTTACCGCACGAGGTATCGACATGGCGCGCCGGTCTGGAAATCGACCCACAATTGAAGATGGCTTATCAGTTGATGATCGAAATCTGAGATCGGGCATGCGAACAAACTCGGATTCGCCCAACTTGAGCGGCTGGATCCTCGGCCTAGTCGGCGCCCTGATACCAATTATCGCGATCGCGTTCTGGTACGCCGGAGCTTGATCTCGACGCCTTTGAGAGCACGACGATCCTAGTGTTTCCAAGTCCCTTCCTTTCCGCCCATCGGGCGAGCACAAGCCCTGCGACGAACGCCAGGAAGAAGAATCCTACGAGGGACTGCACGGCTGCGAAGACTTCAACTCTTGGCGAGGGTGTATAGGCCCCAAAACCAAGAGAGGTCATCATCGTAAGCGACATGAAGAATGCCTCGGACATTGAAGGCTCGATGGCGTTCTCACCGCCGGGACAGAGAACCGGCAAGGCTCTGGCGGTCCTATTCACGCAGAGCCCACCAATCATATAAATGAACGTATGGTTCACTACTGAAAAGACTGCGAAGATAATTGTAGATATCACGGCATGTATAGATGATATGTATCGCCTCCAAAGACCGATAGACATGTAGCAAATCAGAATAATATTGATCAAATTGAAGTATAAATTGAAAGCGATCGAAGACAGATTCACAATTGCAGACTCGCCGTTCGCACTCGCATTCCAAAGCAACCAAGACAAAAATACGAGGCCCACGACTGGAGCGTAGGCGACAAAATACGCAAGCAACGGTCTCTGCCGATACGAAGCCGCATACTCAGTAAGCGTGCCCAAAGCGCCAGCTTTCATCATTCCCTCCCAGCATGAAGAGGATTAAACGAAAGCAACCTTAAAAGGCAACCGCGCGATTAGTTTCCCGCCGCCATCACCGCTTCATACATGCGCGAGCCCGCATAGCCGTCCGGCGTGACTCCGTTGGCGCGCTGGAAGTCGCGCAGGGCGGCGCGCGAGTTGGGGCCGATCATGCCGTCCACCCCGCCGGTGTCGTAGCCCAGATCGGTCAGGGCCTGCTGCAGTTCGCTGGCCTGGGTGCGGGTCAGTGGTACGTCGTCTTCCGGCCAGCCGTCCGGCAGCGCCTCCAACCCGTCCAGGCGCTTGGCGAGATAGGCGACGCCGAGGGCATAGGCGGTGGAGTTGTTGTAGCGCAGTAACGCATCGAAGTTGGAGAACACCATGAAGGCCGGCCCGCTGGCGCCAGCCGGAATCAGGATCCGGCCGGAGCGATAGAGATCGTCCGCCGCCCATTCTCCATCGGCCAGGCGCACGCCGTCGAGCGCCCAGGCCGACGCCGCGCGGCGCCGGGTCGGGCTCCAGGCGGCGTAATCGAAGTCGTCCGGCAAGGTGACTTCAAACACCACCGGCGCGTCGCCGTCCCACCCTGCCTGGGTGAGAAGATTGGCGGCTGAACCCAGCGCATCGGCCTCCTCTTCCCAGATATCCCGGCGCCCATCTCCGGTCATGTCCACGGCGCGCTCCAGATAGGTGGTCGGGATGAACTGGGTCTGGCCCATGGCCCCGGCCCAGCTGCCTTTCAGCTCGTCGCGGCGGGCATAGCCGCGCTCGATCATTTCAGCGGCGGCGAAGAGCTGGGCTTCGGCGAAGCTGCGCCGGCGGCCCTCCCAGGCGAGCGTGGCCAGCGAGCGGACGAGATCAAAGTCGCCCTGGATCACGCCATAGGCGCTCTCCAGCCCCCAGATGGCGGTGAGGATGTCCGGATCCACGTCAAACGCGTCGGTGACCACGGCCAGAGCCGCAGCGTGCTCGGCCTGGGCCGCGAGCCCGTTATTGACGCGCGCGTCCGAAGCCGCACCGGCCAGATAGACCCAGACCGGGCGCACGAATTCGGGCTGACTGGAATCGCGCTCGACGATGCGCATGTCGGGCTCCAACCCGTCCATCATGGACTCCACGATGGCTTCATCCACGCCGCGTTCGAGGAGCCGCGCCTCGAAATCGGCCGCCCAGGTCTCGAAAGGCTCCCTCTCGGCCTCCTGGGCGGCCTCCTGGGCGGCGGCGCTGACGCTGAGCACCGCAAGCATGGCCAAACCCGTCAAAGTCCTGATCATGAAGCATCCCATCTGTTCCGCCCCCCAGGCTCCGGATCAGCCTAACCCGGAGCGGGCCCGGTTGCGAAGCCGTCTCGCGCTGCTTTAACGGGGTTGTGAGCGCCTTGCGCGCGTTGACTTGTGCGCGGGGTTCCGGTAACTCCCGCGCTTGCTGATTTTCAAGGCCCCGGCGAGCGGGGTCTTTTTGCAAGACGAACCAGAGCCTGAGGCGACGACCATGAAAGTGCGCAGCTCCATTCGGTCCCTGAAGAACCGTCACCGCGACTGCCAGGTCGTGCGCCGCCGCGGCCGGGTCTATGTGATCAACAAGAAAGACCCCCGCTTCAAGGCGCGCGCCGGCTAAGGCTTGCCCGTGGCGGACACGCGCGCGGTTCTCTGGGACCTGGGTCATACTCTGGTCGACTGGGATCCCCGCCGGGTCTACCGACAGCTTCTACCGACTGAAGACGCCGTCGAGGCTTTCCTCGGCGGCGTTTGCACGATGGCCTGGCACGCCCGACACGACGCCGGCGTGTCCATGGCGGAAAACCGCAAGTCCCTGATCGAAGCCCATCCCGACAAGGCCGAGCTGATCACGGCCTGGGACACGTGCTGGCCGGACATGTTCGACGGCTGGATTGCGGGCATGGAGCCGATCGTGGCGGCCCTGGAGGCCGCCTGCGTCCCTCAATACGCCCTCACCAACCTGCCGGCGGAAAAATGGCCGCACATACTTGAGACCTACCCGGCCATCGCCCGCTTCAACGACCACGTAGTCTCTGGCGAGGAAGGCCTGATCAAGCCCGACCCTCGCATCTACGCCGTCACAGCGGCCCGGATCGCCCATGCCCCAGCTGAGACCCTCTTCTTCGACGACCGCCAGGACAATGTGGATGCGGCGATCGAGGCCGGCTTCGACGCGGTGCGCTTTGAAAACGCCGGTCAGGTGCGCGAGGCGCTGGCTCAACGCGGCCTTGTTGTCTGACGCAAGCGCTTGCTCGTTAACGCCTGCGCCCTATCCTGACCGGTATGAGCGTGTTTCTCGCCCTTTCCCTCGCCGCCACGCCGCCGGCCGTGCTCGACCTGCCCCGGGACGAAGCGCCAGCGCAATCACGCGAGTATCAGTCGCCAAGCGAACGCCTTGAAAACCGTCTCGATGCGCTGCGCAGCGCGGAGACGGACGAGCGCGCCGCGATCATCGCCGATGAAGTCCGCTCGCTCTGGCGCCAGCGCGCCGGCGCCACGGCGGACCTTCTGCTTCAACGGGCCGAAACCGCCATCGAGGCGCGCGATCTTGCCACCGCCGAACGCGCCTATTCCCATCTGCGCCTCCTGGAGCCGGACTTTGCCGAGGGCTGGATCGCCTCGGCTGAACTCGCCGCCAGCCAGGGCGACTGGAGCTTTGCGCTGGAGGCGCTGAACACCGCCGTGACCCTGGACGAGCGCCGGTTCGACGCCTGGGCCCTGCTGGGCCGGGCCCTGGAACGCGCCGAGGCGAACCAGGCTGCGCTTGAAGCCTATGAAGAAGCCCTTGCGCTGCATCCCCGTCATCCTGAAGCCCGCTCCGGCCGCGCCCGGCTGGAGCGCGCGCTCGCCGGCCGCTCGCTATGATCGGAAGACCCGCCATGCTCTGGATCCTCGCCGCGCTCGGGGCGCTGAGCCTTGTCGTGGTCGCCGGCTGCGCGAGCGGAGCCGGGCGGTCTTCAGCAATCGAGGACGCCTACCCCCCGACGGGCCGGTTCATCGAGGTGAGCGGGACCCGGCTGCATTACGAGATCACCGGCCCTGAGGACGCGCCCGCCGTGCTGGTTCTGCATGGCGCATCGGGCAATCTGCACGAACCCAAGCTCGCCCTCGCTGACGTCTTCTCCGGCTACCGCGCGATCTGGCTGGACCGGCCGGGCCTGGGCTGGAGCGAGCGTCCCCAGGGCGGCGGCGCCTGGACGCCGGAGCGCGAAGCCGCGCTCATCGACGCCTTCCTGGCCGGGCTGGGGCAGGACGAGGTGTATGTCGTCGGCCACTCCTGGGGCGGCGCCATTGCGCTGCGCCTGCTCATGGATCAGCCGGACCGCGCCGTGGGCGCAGTGCTGATCGCTCCGGCGGCGCGGGCGAATGTGGGTGATGCGGCCTTCTACAACACCGTGACCGGCTGGCCGGTGATCGGGACGATCATGACCCGCGCCATTGTGCCTGCGGTCGGACCGGGAAGTCTGGGAAGCGGGTCGACAAGCGCGTTCGCGCCAGTCGAACCGCCGGAGAATTATGTCGAGCGCACACGCCTGCCCCTGATCCTGCGCCCCGGTCCCTGGCGCAACAACGCCGCCGACATGGCGCGCGTGAACACGAGCCTTGAAGAGCAGCAAGGCCGCTATGGCGAGATCGCCCAGCCGATCATCATCGTGGCCGCGCCCGGCGATACGGTGCTGCTGACCGACCGCCACTCCGGTCCGCTGGTGGAGACGGTCCAGAACGGCGAGCTGCGCCTGATCGAGGGTGAAGGACACAACCCCCACCATGGCCATCCCGGCGCGATCGCCCAGGCGCTCGCCGACGTGATCGAACGGGCCGGCCGCTGACTCTTCGCCGTGGACAAGGCGCCCGAACGCTTGCCGCGCCCGGCCCGCAGCGCGTATCTGAAGGGCTGTAGCCCAAGCCTGTTTCAAACCTTGTGAGGTTCTCCCATGGCCGACACCGCCGCCACGCCGTCCCCCGACCAGTCCGACGCCATCGGCTCCGCGGCGCGCGAGCAGCTCAAGCAGTTCGTTGCCCGCATCGAGCGCCTGGAAGAGGAGAAGGCCGGCATCGCCGCCGACATCAAGGAAGTCTACGCCGAGGCCAAATCCTTCGGCTATGACACCAAGGTGCTGCGCAAGGTGATCTCCATCCGCAAGCAGGACCGCCACGAGCGCGAAGAGCAGGAAGCCCTGCTGGAGCTCTATCTGGGCGCTGTCGGCGAGTAATCGCCCTTAAGCCATGCCGCGCGAGGTCGACGACAAATCCACCCGCAAGGCCCTGTCCCGCATCCGCCGGGCCAAGGCCGCCGTCGAGCGCGCCATCGCCAAGGCTGAGTCTGACGACCCTGACGCTGCTGAGGCCGCCCGCACGGAGCTGACCGACTGGGAAGCCGAGTTCATGAGCTCGGTCGAACAGCGCCTGAACGAATACGGCTCGGCCTATGCCGATCCCACGCTGGGCGAGGATGGCGAAGCGCTGTCCCGGCTGCAGATCGCCAAGCTGAAAGAGATCGAGAAGAAGGCCAGGGGCAAGGGTCCCAAGGGCTTCCAGCGCGCCTCCTCCTTCAAGTCGAAGGGATCAAGCTTCAAGCGCAAGGGCGTCGCCAACCGTGCTCGCGGCCGGGACATCAACGAGGACCTGGAGGACGAGACGCCGGTGGACGCCGCGCCAGATCCGCTCGGCGCCCTTGAGGAAAGCGGCCAGATCCGCCGCGGGCTCGGCGTGATCGAAGGCGGCGCCGGCGACGCTGCGCCCAAAGAGGGCGGCGCCCCGCACCTTCGCATCATCGAGGGCGGCAAAGATGATGAGTGACAGCGGCCGCGCCGGCCCTGAGCCCGAACCAACGCGCCTTCTGGACACGCTTCCAGGCCGCTTCCGGTGAAACCGCCGACGGGCCGCAAGGCGTCCGGCGACGCCGCCTTGATCAAACGCTCCGCAAAGCTGTTTCCGCTACCAGATAAGGCGGAGGCGACCGCCGCGCGCTAGCGGCGATCGCCGGCTGATCACCCCGCTTCGCGGAACCCGTCCACATCGAGATCGTATTCGCGGACCTTGCGGTAGAGCGTGGAGCGCCCCACGCCCAGGCGGCGGGCGACTTCGGCCATGCGGCCTGAGTAAGTCTCGATGGCGAAGGCGATCAGATCGCGCTCGATGCTCTCCAGCGAGCGCAGATGACCGCCATCATCAAGGATGTCGACGGGGAAATCGTCATCCTCGCCCACCTCCTCGCGTCCAGCCGCACCGGCGCCGTAGCCAGCCGGCTCGGCGGCCGGAACCGCATCCAGCTTGGCCGGGGCGGGCGCGTCGTCACGCAGGGTCGGATTGAGACCGGATATCTGCGGGAAGTCCTCCGGCGTCAGATAGTCGCCATCGCACAGCACCACCGCGCGGAACACCGCATTCTCCAGCTGGCGCACATTGCCCTTCCAGTCGGTTCCGGCGAGCAGATCCATCGTTTCCGAGGTCGCATCCATCACCGCCTTGCCCTCCTGGGCGTTGAAGCGGGCGATGAAGTGGCGAACCAGCGCAGGGATGTCCTCCCGGCGTTCCTTCAGGCTGGGCACCTCGATGGGGAAAACGTTGAGACGGTAGAACAGGTCTTCGCGGAACGCGCCGGTCTTCACCTGGTCGGCCAGATCGCGGTTGGTCGCCGAGACGATGCGCACATCGACCTTGACCGGCTTTTTACCGCCGACCGGATCGACCTCGCCTTCCTGCAGGGCGCGCAGGAGTTTCACCTGCATGTCGAGGGGCAGTTCGCCGATCTCGTCCAGGAAGAGCGTGCCGCCGTCGGCCTCCTGGAACTTGCCCAGGTGCTTGGCGACCGCGCCGGTGAAGGCGCCCTTCTCGTGGCCGAACAGCGTGCTTTCCACCAGGTTCTCCGGGATGGCGCCGCAGTTCACCGCCACGAAGGGACGGCCGGCGCGATCAGACGCCGCCGCGATGGAGCGCGCGACGAGCTCCTTGCCGACGCCGCTCTCGCCCTGAATGAGGATAGGGATATTCGACTTGGCCGCCCGCTCGCCCAGGCGCACCACCTGACGCATGGCCGGGGCCGCCGCGATCATGTCTGAAAAGCCCAGCTGGCCGGACTTGGTCTTCTTCAGGCGGGACACCTCGCCGGACAGGTCCTTGACCTTCAGCGCATTGCGGATGGAGACCGCGATGCGCTCCGGGCTGGCCGGCTTGACGAAGAAGTCGCAGGCGCCGGCCCGCATGGCCTTCACGACCGTTTCGATTCCGCCATGGGCGGTCAGCACGATCACCGGCAGATCCGGCTCGCGCGCCTTGATCGCCTCCAGGGTCTCGATCCCGTCCATGCCGGGCATGACCATGTCCAGCATGACCACGTCGATCCCGCCGCGCTTGACCGCAGCCAGACCCGCCTCGCCGTCCTCGGCGGAGGGGGCGTGGTGGCCCTGCTTTTCCAGAACCGCCTGAAGCAGGCGGCGTTGAGTCGGATCGTCATCGACGATCAATACGGTCTTGGCCATCTCACCCACACCTTTTCACGTCACCCACGGGCCGGCCTTGTTGTGATGCGAGGGTCCGGGGTTTTCCCCGTGACCGCCGCAGCCGGTCCCGTTCCTGATGCGACCCGTTATGGGACACGCGGCGTAAAGATCACGTGTAAGCGTCGGTCAGAAATGGTTAGGGTAAACGGGAGGTTAGCGAAGGCTGAGGCGGCCTGGTCGCCGCGCTCCCGGTTTGACGCGGCGCAGCACGGAGGCTACCCGATAAGCGTTTAAGAGGCTTTGAACTCACCATGACCAAACCTGCTCCCCTGCCGCCTCCCCTCGCCGGACTGAACGGTGAAGCGCTGGCCGCGCCATCCTGGTTCACAGCGGCTCAGGCCGATCCGGTGGAAACCGGTGCGGCGGCGTTCGAGGGCGACCAGACCGCCTGGAAAGCCTGGGGCGAGCGCGGGCGGCCCGGCCTGGTGCTGATCCATGGCGGCACCGCCCACAAGGGCTGGTGGGACGCCATCGGTCCGTTCCTGGCCCGCGAGGGCTGGCGGGTCGTCGCGCCGGACCTGCCGGGCATGGGCGAGAGCAGCTGGCGTGAGGAATACACGCTGGAACACCATGGGCGCGCCATGCTGGCGGCCGCCATTGACGGGGGCGCCTGTGAAGCGGGCAGGCCGGTCTTCGCCGGTCACAGCTTCGGCGGCTTCGTCACCTTGAAGAGCGCGACGACCTTCGGCGACCAGCTGAAAGCCGCGATCATCCTGGACAGCCCGATCCGCAAGCCGGAGAAGCAGCGCGAAGGCGCGCCGCCCAAGCGCGGCGGGAAGATCTATCCAGACCTCGCAACCGCCCTTGGGCGCTTCCGACTGCTGCCCGAGCAGGACTGCGACAATCTCTGGCTTGTCGATCACATCGCCCGGGGCAGCCTGAAGGAGGCGGACGGCGGCTACACCTGGTGGTTCGATCCCGGCATCTGGGCCAAGCTCAGCTATGAACGGCGCGATCCGGACGCAGCAGCGGCCTCGCTGCAATGCCCGCTCGCCTTTATCCGCGGCGCCCAGTCCAAGCTGATGCAGGCGGAAACCTGGGACTATATGCGCGGCGTGTTCACCCGCTCGCCCTTCATCACCGTGCCTGAGGCCCAGCACCATCTGGTGCTGGACCAGCCGCTGGCCACGGCGGCGGCCATCCACGCCCTGATCGAGGGCTGGACGTCAGCCTGAACGGAAGCGGTGGAATGACGCGCACTCGCCATCTTGGCGATGGGAGTCCTGCGTGATAAACGCCGCACCAGTCGAGTTTGAAACCCAGCCCTGAGGACGTCATGGCCGAAGACTACACCCGCGGTGAAATGGATATCTCCCAGCACAAGGCGACCTTCGAGGGCGTCATGGGCGTTTCGGTGTTCGCGTCGCTGATCACCGGCCTGACCGTGCTGTATCTCACCCTGGTGTTCGGCGCGGAGCTGGGCTGGCTCAATGCGCTCATCGCTTCAGCCATCGTCGGCGGGATCGCCGGCGTCGTCATGAAGCAGGGCGCGGGCTACTGGGTGACGCTGGGCGTGCTGGCCGTCATCACCGTCATTTCCGGCGGTCTGGTCAGCGCCCTGGGCCAGGGCTGAACACCGCCCTCCCGGATCGATCTGACCGGGCGCGCCGTCACATAAATTAACATTAGCCCTTGTTCTGGGCGGCGATTCCGCCATCTTGGGAGCTGTGAAACAGCGCCTTGGGGGCCGCCCGCATGCACATCGCCGTACTCGCCGAAACCCTCGACGGAGAAGCGCGCGTCGCCGCGACGCCGACCAGCGTGAAGCAGCTGATCAAGGCTGGCGCGCAGGTGAGCGTTGAGAAGAAGGCCGGCCTGAAGGCTGACTTCCCTGACGCGGACTATGAAGAGGCCGGCGCCAAGCTGGTCCCCCGCGCTGCCGCGCTGAAAAGCGCTGACGCCCTGTTCTGCGTGCGCCGCCCCGACGCCGAGACGCTCGGAAAGCTTAAAAAGGGCGCCGTGGTCATCGGCCTGCTCGAGCCCCATGGCGACAAGGACTACGCCAAGGCCTGCGCGGACGCCGGCGTCAACGCCATGGCCATGGAATTCACCCCGCGCATCACCCGCGCCCAGTCCATGGACGCCCTGTCCAGCCAGTCCAACCTCGCCGGTTACCGCGCCGTGATCGAGGCGGCGGAACTTTACGGCCGCGCCTTCCCCATGATGATGACCGCCGCGGGCACCATCGCCGCGGCCAAGGCCTTTGTCATGGGCGCCGGCGTCGCCGGCCTGCAGGCGATCGCCACGGCCCGGCGCCTGGGCGCTGTGGTGTCAGCCACCGATGTACGCCCCGCCGCTAAAGAACAGGTCGCCTCGCTGGGCGCGAAGTTCGTCGCGGTGGAAGACGACGAGTTCAAGGAAGCCGAGACCGCCGGCGGCTACGCCAAGGAAATGAGCGACGCCTACAAGAAGAAGCAGGCCGAGCTGATCGCCAGCCATATCGCCAAGCAGGACGTGGTCGTCACGACCGCGCTGATTCCCGGCCGCCCGGCGCCGAAGCTCATCGACAAGGCCATGGTGGAAGCCATGAAACCGGGCAGCGTCATTATCGACATCGCCGCGGCCAACGGCGGCAATTGCGAGCTGACGACGCCTGACAAGGTGGTGGAGCATAACGGCGTGAAGATCGCCGGCTTCTCCAACCTGCCCGGCCGCCTGCCCGCCGACGCGTCCTCGCTGTTGAGCAAGAATCTGGTGAACCTGTTCCCGCTGCTGATCGGCGAAGACGGATCGCTTGCGCCGCACTGGGACGACGACATCATCAAGGGCATGGCCCTCACCCGCGACGGCGAGGTGGTCCATCCCTCGCTCACCGGAGAATAACCCCATGAAACGACGCCTCGCCCAGATCTCGCTGGCTCTTGTCGCAATTGCGACCCTGTCGGCCTGCATCATCATCAGCTCGGAATCTGCGCCTGAATTTGCGCCGGCCGAACCGGCCGCCGCCAGCGCGGACGCTCAGCGCTAGACCTTTTTCTCCTTAAGGGAGCCCGCCATGGACCTCGTCATCGCCGCCGCGACCTCCAGCGCCTCTGTGGGAGTGGATCCGTTCATCTTCCGTGTGGCGATCTTCGTTCTGGCCATCTTCGTGGGCTATTACGTCGTCTGGTCGGTGACCCCGGCCCTGCACACCCCGCTCATGAGCGTGACCAACGCGGTCTCCTCCGTGATCATCGTGGGCGCGCTCATCGCCGCGGGCGCGACCGCAGCCGGCGAAGGCGCCGCCTTCGCCAAGGGCGCAGGCGTAGTCGCCGTGGCGCTGGCCAGCGTGAACATCTTCGGCGGCTTCCTGGTCACCCAGCGCATGCTCGCCATGTACAAGAAGAAGGAAAAGCCGGCCAAGGCGGAGAGCGGCTCATGATGACGCGCATGATCATCGCCGCGGGCTCGCTGATAGCCGCTTTGAGCGTCGTCGCCCCGGCCGAGGCCCAGCGCGCCTCGGCCCGCGCAATTCAGGACACCGCCGCAGTCGAGACGACCCTGTGCTCGATCGCCGCGACGGGCGTCAGCCGCTCGGGAACCGCCTTCGTGTGCGAGGCCGGAGACGCGGGCCGGATGCTGATCGCCAGCGACGGCGGATCACCGGCAGGCGGCGTGTCCTCCATCACCAGCTGGATCATCGACGCCCGGTCGCGGCTGACGAGCGCGCGCAGCTCGGTGACCGTCCGCCACGCCGCACCCGGTCAGGCCGAGCAGCGTATTTGTGATGAATTCGCCCTGCGCGGCGCCTCCAATCGCCAGCCCATGACCTGCCGCGCGCTGGTCTCGGTCCACGATTGAGGATCGGTGATGATGATCCGCGCCGCCTCCCGTCTTGTCCCGCCGCTGCTGACCGCCGCGGCGATCTGGGCGCTTTGCCTGGCTGAAAGCCATGCTGACGGGCATGGCGCGCTGTCCGCCGACGATCCCGCCTGTCAGAGCCCGGCTGAGGACGCGTCGCCATCCGGTGCAGCGTCGCCTGCGCCCGGCTGCCCGGACCCCTTAACGCCGGTCCGCCCATGACCGGCCTTATCCTTCGCTTGATCCCTGGTCGCTCCAGAACTGGAATCCGCCATGTCCGCTGATCTCGCCGCCCTGTTCTATCTCGGCTCCGGCATTCTCTTCATCCTCGCACTGAGAGGCCTGTCGAACCCGGAAACCGCTCGCCAGGGCAATTATCTTGGCATGGCCGGCATGGCGCTGGCCGTGGTGACGACCCTGCTCATGGTCAATCTGAGCGGGACCGGCTGGCTTCTGATCGCGCTCGCCGTGGCTGTCGGCGGCGGGGGCGGAGCCGTCATCGCGCGGCGCATCGCCATGACCGACATGCCCCAGCTGGTCGCCGCCTTCCACTCCCTGGTCGGCCTGTGCGCCGTGCTGGTGGCCGCCGCCGCGCTGTATGAGCCGGTCGCCTTCGGCATCGCCGACCCCGCCGGCGGACTGAAAATGCTGTCCCTGGTCGAGCTGGCCCTGGGCGTGGCCATCGGCGCGATCACCTTCTCCGGCTCGGTCATCGCCTTCATGAAGCTCCAAGGCCTGATGAGCGGGGCGCCCATCGTCTTCAAGGGCCAGCACTGGCTCAATCTGGGCCTGGGCATCGCGACCTTCGTGTTCATCGCCTTCCTGACGGCCTCGGGCGGGGACAACAAGACCGCATTCTGGATCATCACCATCCTCGCCCTGGTGCTGGGCGTGCTTCTGATCATCCCCATCGGCGGCGCGGACATGCCGGTCGTGGTGTCCATGCTGAACTCCTATTCCGGCTGGGCCGCCGCCGCGCTGGGCTTCACGCTGGAGAACACCGCGCTTCTGATCACCGGCGCGCTGGTCGGCTCGTCGGGCGCGATCCTGTCCTACATCATGTGCAAGGGCATGAACCGGTCCTTCATCTCGGTGATCCTGGGCGGGTTCGGTGCGGACGGCGCGTCTGCGGCCGGCGGCGCGGACATTGACCGCACGGTCAAGCAGGGCTCGGCCGACGATGCAGCCTTCATCATGAAGAATGCCGGCAAGGTCATCATCGTGCCCGGCTATGGCATGGCCGTGGCCCAGGCCCAGCACGCCCTGAAGGAAATGGCCGACGTGCTGAAGGAGGAAGGCGTGGACGTGTCCTACGCCATCCACCCCGTCGCCGGCCGCATGCCCGGGCATATGAACGTGCTGCTGGCCGAGGCTCAGGTGCCCTATGACGAGGTCTTTGAGCTGGAGGACATCAACAGCGAGTTCTCCACCGCCGACGTGGTGTTCGTCATCGGCGCCAATGACGTCACCAACCCCGCCGCCGAGGACGATCCGTCCTCGCCGATCTACGGCATGCCGGTGCTGCAGGTGTGGAAGGCCAAGACCGTCTTCTTCATCAAGCGCTCGCTGGGCTCGGGCTATGCCGGCATCGAAAACCCGCTCTTCTTCCGCGACAACACCATGATGCTGCTGGGCGACGCGAAGAAGATGACGGAGCAGGTGGTCAAGGCGCTGGATTAAGGCGCGAGGCGGGCTAACCGCCCCGCACGCCCAACGCCTCCAGCGCGGCGCGCCCCTCCTCCGGGATCGGCGCGGGCTTTGCGCCGTCGGTGTTGACCAGCACCGTCTCGCACACGCCGACGCAGGCCCCGTTCTGGAACAGCGCCAGATCGATGCGGTAGCTGGTGCGGCCCAGATGGCCGATGCCGGCGCAGACCTCGATATCGCCGGGATAGTGGGCTTCAGCCAGATAGGCGATGTGCACGTCCGCGATCAGCATGCGCATGCCGTGCTCGCGCCGGAACTCCGGCGGAAAGGCCGTGCGGTTCAGGGCGGCGCGCCCCTCCTCATAGAACGAGCCGATGGCCACGTTGTTGATATGGCCCAGCGTATCGAGATCGCGGAAGCGGCTCGGCACGGTGACTTTCAGCGGATAGCTGGCGGGATCAAGGCGGTGGGGCTGAGGTTTCATGACGGAATGGGCTGCTTGAATGGATGCAGCCGCGTTATGGCCGTTCATGGGGTCCAAGGGAAGCATGCGCGACGCAAACGCCGGCCCGGCTCTCCCCCTCACCCCGACCCTCTCCCCCGCAAGCGGGGGAGAGGGGGTTTATGTCATCGCAGCCTCTAAACCGCACTGGTCAAAGCCGTCATGAAACCTTCCCCCTCTCCCCTTTCCAAGGGGAGAGGGTCGGGGTGAGGGGTTTGGGCTGCGAAGTCTCCGGGCGCTCTTGCCCTTGCCCGCCCCTGCGGCTAGCTCAACGCCATGAGCAAATCGTCCTCGCCGAAAAGATCAAAGACCAAGCGCCGCCCGCCCGGCCTCAACCGCGAGCAGGCCGAGGAGATCTTCGCGCGCCTGGCGGAAAACCTGCCCGAGCCGAAGACCGAGCTGGAGTATCACTCCCCCTATACGCTGGTGGTCGCGGTCGCCCTGTCGGCCCAGGCCACGGACGTGGGCGTGAACAAGGCGACGCGCCGCCTGTTCGAGGCCGCCGACACGCCGGGCGCCATGGTGGCGCTGGGCGAGGACGCGGTGCGCGAGCACATCAAGACGATCGGCCTGTTCCGCAACAAGGCCAGGAACGTCATCGCCCTGTCAAAGATGATCCTGGCGGAGTTCGGCGGCGAGGTGCCCCGGACCCGCGACGAGCTGGTCCGCCTGCCCGGCGTCGGGCGCAAGACCGCCAATGTCGTCCTGAACGAGGCCTTCGGCCAGCCGACCATCGCGGTGGACACCCACATCTTCCGCGTCGGAAACCGCACGAAGCTGGCGCCCGGCAAGACGCCCGACGAGGTCGAGGCGCGCCTCGAGCAGATCACGCCTGCGGCTTACCTGAAAGGCGCCCATCACTGGCTGATCCTGCACGGGCGCTATGTCTGCAAGGCGCGCAAGCCTGAATGCTGGCGCTGCCCCATCGCAGACCTCTGCAAGTTCAAGGACAAGACGCCCGCGCCGAAGACGGGCGCCGCCTAACCCGGCGTGGTCTGCACCGCGCCGCCGTCTTCGAGCGCCAGCACGGCGCCGGCGAGATAGAGCGAGCCGCAGATCGCGATGCGCGGGCGGTCGTAATCTTCCAGGGCATCGTGGACGGCTTCTTCCAGACCGGCGGCGGTCTGGGCGGGAATATCCGCCCGCCGGGCCGCATCGGCGACGGCTTGCGCGCTTTGCATTCCCTCGCGCCCGCCTTCGAAGCTGACTGCGATGACCCGGGCGGCAAGACCCTGGAAGAAGGCGAGGAAGGCGCCGGCGTCCTTGTTCACACCAAATGCGCTGACCAGCACCAGTGGACGATCCTCTGCGCCGGCCATCTGGCCGATGCTGGCGGCGAGCGCTTCACCGGCGGCCGGGTTATGCCCGCCGTCGAGCCAGAGTTCCGCACCGCCCCTCTGCGCGATCTGAGCCAGCGGCCCCGATGTCAGCCTCTGCAGGCGCGCCGGCCAGCGCGCGGTGCGAAGGCCCTCGCGCACGGCCTCCTGATCCAGGCCGCACACGCGCGCCACGGCGGCGGCGACGCCCGCATTCACGATCTGATGGGGCCCCGGCAAGGACGGCGCGGGCAGGTCCCACAGGAGGCTTTCCTCCTCATAGACCAGCCGGTCGCGTTCGGGATAGGCGCGGAAATCCTCGCCCCAGACCCTGGCCGGCGCGCCGATCCGGCGGGCGGCCTCGGCGATCACGGCGCGCGCGCCATCGCTCTGGGGGCCGACCACGACCGGAACGCCCGGTTTGATGATCCCGGCCTTTTCCCCGGCGATCTGCTCGACCGTGTCGCCCAGAAAGCCCTGGTGATCGAGGCTGACCGGCGTGATCACACAGACCTGCGGGGCAGGCACGAGATTGGTCGCATCAAACCGGCCGCCCAGCCCGACTTCCAGGATCAGGCGCTCAGCCGGGGTTTCGGCGAAGAGCAGGAAAGCCGCGGCGGTCGTCGCCTCGAAGAAGGTGATGGGGTCTTCGCCATTGGCCGCCTCGACCCGGGCGAAGGCGTCGGCCAGGCGCGCGTCATCAACGATCTCGCCGGCCAGGCGGATGCGCTCGTTGAAGCGCACCAGATGGGGCGAGGTATAGACATGCACCCGCTCGCCGGACGCCTCGCAGATGGCGCGCAGGAAGGCGGCCGTGGAGCCCTTGCCGTTGGTGCCGGCGATATGGATGACCGGCGGAAGCCGGTCCTGGGGCCGGCCCAGACGATCCAGCAACGCCTCCAGACGGCCCAGCGACAGATCGATGGACTTGGGGTGCAGCCGGGCCAGGCGCACCAGCGCAGCATCAATGGTTTCAGGCGCGGTCATGGGAGATCCCGAATTAGGCATATAATTCTGTCATGGCCCGGCTTGTCCGGGCCATCCATGCCGGAAGACCCAGGCCAGCTCAACAGTCACGGAATGGGTCCCCCGGACAAGCCGGGGGATGACACTGAGAGTGGCGCGCGCGCCCTACTCCGCCGTCTCGGTCTCCGGCGCGGCCTTGGCCACCGATCCGGACTGGCGCTTCATCAGGACGCGCAGGATATTGCCCAGGGTTCTGGGCAGGTCCTTGCGGTGGACGACCTTGTCGACCATGCCCTTTTCCTGAAGGTATTCAGAGCGCTGGAAGCCTTCGGGCAATTTCTCGCGGATCGTCTGCTCGATCACGCGCGGACCGGCGAAGCCGATCAGGGCGCCGGGCTCGGCCAGGTGGACATCGCCCAGCATGGCGTAGCTCGCCGTCACCCCGCCCGTGGTCGGGTCGGTCAGCACGACGATATAGGGCAGGCCCGCCTCGCGCAGCATTTCAACGCCGAGCGTCGTGCGCGGCATCTGCATCAGCGAGAGGGCGCCTTCCTGCATACGCGCACCGCCGGCGGCGGTGAAGCACACCAGAGGCGTGCGCTTTTCGACAGCGGTTTCGCACGCCTTCAGGAAGCCCTCGCCCGCCCCCATGCCCAGTGAACCGCCCATGAAGGCGAAGTCCTGGACCAGGATGGTGGTCTCCACGCCCTGGACCGAACCCACGCCGATGGCCATGGCGTCTTCGCGCCCGGTCTTCTTGCGCGCTGCGGAGATGCGCGCGGTGTAGGGCTTGTCGTCGCGGAATTTCAGCGGGTCCTTCGCCACCTCGGGAAGCGGGACTTCCTTCCAGGCGCCGTCGAACGTGTATTTGAAGCGCAGGGCCGGGCCGATGCGCATGTGATGGCCGGCCGGGGTCACATGAAGACCGGCTTCGAGATCCTTATTGAACACCATCTCGCCGGAGACCGGGCATTTGACCCAGAGATTTTCCGGCGTGTCGCGCTTGTCGAACATGCGCTGCACGCCCGGCGGGGTGATGCGTTGAAGCCAGCTCATCTGCGTTCCTTCCCTCGTCGCGACCGCGTCAGGTCAGCGCTTAATCCCGCGCGGCGTGGGCCGCCGCTGCGAGCTGCCCGGCCAGATGCAAGGCCTGGTCCACACCCTCTTTGTCCAGCGCATCCACGATCGCCGAACCGACCACGACGGCGTCGGCGACCTTGCCGATCTCGGCGGCGCGCTCGGGCGTCTTGACCCCGAAGCCGACCGCCACGGGCAGGCCGGAGGCCTTCCGCACCCGCGCCACCGCCGCAGCGATGTCGCCGGTCTGACCCGAGCCCGCGCCCGTCACGCCGGTGGTCGACACGTAATACACGAAGCCCGAGGCGTGAGTCACGACTTGCGGCAGGCGCGCATCGGAGGTGGTCGGCGCGGCCAGGCGCACGAAGGCCAGGCCCCGGTCATGGAGCGCGGTGCGCAGCTCGGCGTCTTCCTCGGGCGGAATGTCCACGCAGATCACCCCGTCCGCCCCGGCCTCGGCCATGGCTTCGGCGGCTTTGGCGTAGCCCATGGAGAAGAAGGGATTGGCGTAGCCCATGAGGACCACCGGCGTATCGGCATGGGTCTCGCGGAAACGCCTCACCAGGTCGAGCACGCCTTTGAGCGTCATGCCGCCCTCCAGCGCCCGGATCGCGGCGCGCTGGATGGTCGGCCCGTCGGCCATCGGATCGGTGAAGGGCACGCCCAGCTCGATGACGTCGGCGCCGCTGTCGGCGAGGCCGCGCATCATGGAAAGCGTCGTGTCCGCGTCCGGGTCGCCGGCCATGACATAGGCCACGAAGCCGGCGGTGTTGGTCTGCGCGAGGCGGTCGAAAGTAGGGGTGAGGCGGGTCATTCCATCGGCTTAGCGAAATTCAGTCCCCCGCGCCAGCGGGCGCGGCTGCGTGCGAATATTCAAGATTGCATCTTGACTCCTATATGCGCCTCTCTCACGCTCTAACCTCAACCTTTCAGGAGGAGTTGGGTGTGAGCGACGACATTAGAAAGCAACTGGAAGCGGTTCTGGCCGATACGCCGGTGGGCGAAGAGCTGCCCCCTGAAGCCCTCTCGAGAATCGTCGGCGGTTTCGGATCCCAGGACGATTCGATCGGTGGCGGAAACGGTGATGGCGCAAACCTGAACCACCATCTGAGCGACGGCCCTTACAGCAAGGCCTGGGGCCGGTCGACCTAGCGCCGGTTGAAGCAATCGCCCGGTCCGGCTCCGCTTGCTGCGCGGGGCTGGACCTTACTCACAGCGGCCGGACAGCCCGTGGCCCAGCTCGACGTCGATCATCTCCAACTGGTTCTAAAGGTGTCGGAACGCTGCAATATCGCGTGCACCTACTGCTATTTCTTCTTCAAGAGCGACCAGTCCTACAGGGAGCATGACGCGGTCCTTTCAGCGGCGAATGTGGAGGACGTCGGCGCGTTTCTGCAGCGCGAGATCGCCCGGCATGCGATCAAGCGCGTTACAATCGCCCTGCATGGCGGCGAGCCCCTGCTGATGAAAAGGGCGCGATTTCGCGCTTTGCTTGAATCGCTAACGCAAGCCTGCCGAACAATCAGGCTGGATCTGACGGTCCAGACCAACGCCATGCTGATCGACGATGACTGGATCGAACTGTTCGGCGTCTTCGGCGTACGGGTCGGCGTCAGCCTGGACGGCCCGCCGGAGGCCAACGACCGGGCGCGCATCGACAAGAAGGGCCGCGGCACGCATGCGCGATCCATCGCCGGATTGCGCCAGGTGGTCGAGGCGGCGCGTGAAGGCCGGATCCCCGAGCCGGGCATATTGTGCGTCATGGATCCAGGCGCCGATCCTGTCGCAGCCTATCGACATTTCGTCGACGATCTGGGTGTTCGCCATCTTGATTTTCTGTTCCCGGACGATGACCACGACAGCTTCGACCGCTCCCGGGCCGGCGAGTTCGGAGCCTATCTGGTCAAGGTGTTCGAGACGCGCCTGAGGCGCGGAGACAAGGACGTGCGCATACGCGTCCTTGATCACCTGCAGTTTCTTTTGAACCGCACTCCGGCGGCGCGTGCGGACGATCGAGCTGCCCAGCGCCGCGTCAAAGTCGCCACGATCAGCTCCGATGCGACCTTGGGCATCGACGACATCATCCGCAGCGTTGCGCCGGAGCGCTTCAACGCGTTTCGTCCTGTGTCGCGGACCAGCCTTGAAGCGCTGTTCTCCGGCGCTGAAGGTCACCGTCTCCGCGAAGCCGAATCCCGCCGGCCTGCGGCGTGTTCAGACTGCCTGTGGCGGGACGTATGCGGCGGCGGCGTCCACGTCATTCACCGCCACAGCCTCGCGCGCGGTTTCGACAATCCGTCGATCTACTGCGAGGACATAAAGATCATCCTGGGCCGGATGGTACAGGTGATGCACGCGGCCGGCGTGTCCTATGACGCCCTGCTGGAGAATTTGGCGTGAGCGTGCGGGCGTCATGTTGATCTGGGCGGCCCTGGCGTACGTGGCCGTCGCCGCGTCGCCCCCCCGCGCCGAGATCGTGATCCGGCCGGCCGCGGAGGGCGCTGCAGACGGCTGGCACAGCGTGACCTATCTCCTGCCGAGCGACGACGTCGGCGCGCTCGCCATCTATGACATGTCCGAACCCGCCGACCACTGTCCCGACATCGAATACGAACTGCTCGACATAAAAGGCGCACGGACGCTGCCGGACGCCCCGTCCGGCGCGCTGGTCCATCTGCGCCCTGAAGGGGGCGAGGCCTGGGTGCGGATCGCGTTGCAGGTCCGCATGGCCGCCCCGGAGGCCGGTCTGTCGCCAGCCAATACGGTTCAATGCGATCTTCTGCTGCAGTCCGGCGACCTGACGGTTCTGGAAGGCAAGGCCCTGCTTCCCGCGCCGCGTCCGATCCGGCCGGACGGCGCGCCTTTCCGTTTCGGTGAAGCCCGGATACGCGTTGACCACACAGGCCCCGCCATCTCCACGCTCGGCGCGCCTGACAGCCTGGCCGGGTGGACGGTGAACGCTCTGGATGAGGCGCGTTTCGCCTACTTCGTCATCGGCGCTGCCGCAGCTCGGAACTCGGACGGCGGCGGCGTCCGTCACTTGCCGCTCGACGCCTACGCGGCCGGGCGCTTCGCCCATCTGGGGCACGATCTGCATCAGGCCGCTGCCAGCTTGGAGAGGCTGTTCGGCGCGCCGGGCCCGGACCAATACCTCGTCCTCACCCTCACCGGAGAAGGGGCCGACTTCGCCGACTACACCGGGACCGCAAGACCCGGCGGCCAACGCCTGGTCATCGGGCCCGGCGCACCAGATGACGCGGTGGTGGCGCTGTCAGCCCATGAGCTGGCTCACCATTGGGATATTGCGCGGTTCCGGCAACTGGACCAGAGCGAGGATCTGACCTGGATCAGAGAGGGGCTGGCCGAATTCATCGCCCACGCCGCCCTCGTCGAGACCGGCGCGCTCGGCCCTGAGGCGCTGGTGCGCCGCGCCAACCTGGCGCTGTACAATCGCGACCTGCCCGACATGCATGGCGTGGCGGCCTATGATGAGGGTTATCTCGCCTGGTTCGCCCTCCACGAGTCGTCCGGCGGCGGGGATGAGTTCGCCCGCTTTCTTGCCGCCCTCATCGCCCCCGGCCAGCCGCCCCTGACGCGCGATGGCTTCTACCAGGCCGCTCGCGACGCCGGACTTTCCACGCCGGCGAGCGGCCGCTTTGATCCGCAGGCGGATCTGCCGTGTTCGGTTCGCGCGGGACAGACGCAGTTCGACCTGCGGCTGGGCGTCTGGCCGGCGTACGACAGTGGGCTGGTCTTCGACGACGAGCGGCCCGGGCAGATTCAGCACGTCCGCGCCGGTTCGGCGGGCGACCGGGCCGGGATGCGCGCTGGCGATCAGGTCGAGCAGATCGTCACCGGCGGCTACGGGCGCGTGTTCGAAGCCTTAAACCTGCGCCTGAGCGACGGCCGGTCCGTGACGTTCATGCCCCAGGGTCCGGCGCGGGCGGCCTATCTGCAATACATTGAAGCGCCCGCCGGCGCCGCAGCCGGATACGCCCCGGCATCGGAGCTCCCATGCCAGGACTAGACGCCCTCATCGCCCCTTTGACGCGCGAAGCGTTTTTCGACCGCCATCTGGGGCGCGAACACCTGATCAGCACGGTGGACGCCGCGCTGCCGGGCTGGCCGGCGTTCAATCACGCCCTGGAGCGCGCCACGGTCGAAGACCGCCGCCGGTTCGGCTTTTCGCGCGAGCGCGATGTCGAGTTCGATCCCGATGATATCTGGCTGCGTAATGGCGGCCTGGCTTTGCACAAGCTTCGCGCCCGCATTCGCGACGGGCATACCTTCATCTTCAACAGCTTCAATCTTCATTGCGGCGCCTTCTCGGCTCTGGAGCGCGACATTCATGACCTCTTCGCGGAGTCGGTGAACGTGAACTGCTATCTCTCCGTGCGACCCCGGATCGGGTTCGGGCCGCACTGGGATGATCACGACGTCTTCGCCATACAGCTGGAAGGCCGCAAGTACTGGGCGCTTTACGGGTTCACGGACGCGGCGCCGCTGGATCGGGAGCGGTGCACGCCTCTGCCCGACGGCGCCAAGCCCGTCTGGGAAGGATTCCTGGAGAAAGGTCAATGCCTGTATATCCCGCGCGGATGCTGGCATTCGGCGGTGTCAACCGGCTCGCCCTCTCTGCATGCGGCATGCAGTCTAAACGGCGTGACCGGCGCCGACGTTCTGGAGTGGCTCGCCGCCTGCGCGCGTGATCATCCTGCACTTCGCGCCATGCTGCGGCCGGGGCCGCCGGGCCATGGCGACCATGCGCGCGCCGCCCGGGAGATTTGCGACTTCCTGACCCGCCAGGCGACCCCGGATGTGATCGAACGATTCCTCAAAGACCGCGCGATGCAAGCTGAGCCGCGCCAGATCGCAGGTTTGCCGGACGCTCTCATCGCCCCACAAACTGTGTCGGATGGGGTCGAGATTCATTATTTCGGCCCGGCGCAGCCGGAGATATGGCGCGACGGCGAGCAGCTCGTTTGCGTGATCGGGGGCGTGGAGGTCCGGTTCGCCCCGGCTTGCCGGGACGCGCTGTGCCGCCTTGCTGAACATGGCGGCGCGCCCTTCGCAGCGCTGCGCGACGCAGCGCCGCAGGCGCACGTGTCAGACGTCGCCGAGTTGGCCGAGGCGCTGGAACGTGCCGGCGCAGCGGTCATGCTGCCAGGCTCGCTGACCGGCGTCGACGCGGCTCAGTAAAGACGCCGGGGGAGACGGCCGGCCGCGTGCGGCGATAATCCGCTTACGCGGCCAGAGGCCGATCACAGCTCCACCCCGATGGCTTCGGCGACGGAGAACACGTCCTTGTCTCCCCGCCCGCACATATTCATCAGGATCACCCCGTCCTTGCCGATCTCTTTCGCCAGATCGCGCACCCGGGCCAGCGCGTGGGCGGGTTCAAGGGCCGGGATGATGCCTTCCAGGCGCGAGCAGAGCTGGAACATCTCCAAGGCTTCGGCGTCGGTGGCGGCGCGGTATTCGGCGCGCCCTGAATCGTTCAGGAAGGCGTGCTCCGGACCGATGCCGGGATAATCAAGCCCGGCGGAGATGGAGTGGCCTTCAGTGATCTGGCCGTCCGCGTCCTGCAACAGATAGGTCTTGTTGCCGTGAAGAATGCCGGGACGCCCGCCATTGAGGCTGGCGGCGTGGTCGGGGGTGTCCAACCCCTTGCCCGCGGCCTCCACCCCGATCAGGCGCACGCTCTCGTCCTCCAGGAAGGGGTGGAACAGGCCCATGGCGTTGGAGCCGCCGCCGATGCAGGCCACCGCCGCGTCGGGCAGACGGCCGATCCGCTCCAGCATCTGTTCGCGGGCCTCGCGGCCGATCACGCTCTGAAAGTCGCGCACCAGCATGGGATAGGGGTGCGGGCCGGCGACCGTGCCGATGACGTAGAAGGTCTCGTCGGGATAGGTCACCCAGTCGCGCAGCGCCTCGTTCATGGCGTCCTTCAGCGTGCCGCGTCCGGACGTGACCGCGTGGACCTTGGCGCCTAAGAGCTTCATGCGGAAGACGTTCGGGCTCTGGCGCTCCACATCGTGGGCGCCCATGAACACCTCGCAAGGCAGGCCGAAACGCGCAGCCACGGTGGCCGTCGCCACGCCATGCTGGCCGGCGCCGGTCTCGGCGATGATGCGGGTCTTGCCCATGCGCTTGGCGAGCAGAACCTGTCCCAGGCAGTTATTGATCTTGTGCGCGCCGGTGTGGTTGAGCTCGTCGCGCTTCAGCCAGACCTGGGCGCCGCCGAACTCCTCGGTCAGGCGCTCGGCGAAATAGAGCGGGCTGGGCCGGCCGATGAAGTCCCGGCTGAATTCATCGAACTCGGCGATGAAGTCGGGATCGTCCTTGTACTTCGCATAGGCCTCCTCCAACGCCAGGATGTTCGGCATCAGCGTCTCGGCGACATAGCGCCCGCCGAACTCGCCGAAGCGGCCTTCAGCATCGGGAAACTGGGAGAAGGCGTTGGGGTTGGTCATGTCGTCACGAACCTGCGCAGCCCCCCACCCCGGCCCTCCCCCGAGGGGGAGGGTGAGATGCGGCGGCGTTTGAGCCATCAAGGGTCGAAGGGCGAAATGCGCCCTTCTCCCTCCCTTTCAAGGGGAGGGCTGGGGTTGGGTGTACTCAAACCCGCTTCAGCGCGCGCGCGCAAGCCTTACGCACCCTTAGCCGCAGCGATGAAGGCGCGGATCAGGGCGGGATCCTTCACGCCCGGCGCGGCTTCGGTACCAGACACAACATCCACCCCGCACGCGCCGGACTGCGCCATGGCCTCGGCCACGGTCTCCACCGTCAAACCGCCGGCGAGCAGCCAGGGCGCGCGGGCTTCAAAGCCGTTCAGGAGCGAATAGTCCCACGCCGTGCCCAGCCCGCCGGGCCGGTCGGCGTCCTTGGGCGGTTTGGCGTCGAACACGAAGCCGTCCACGAAACCGCGATACCGCGTGGCGCGCTCCAGATCGGCCGCTGTCGATACGCCCAGCGCCTTCCACACCCCCTCCATGGCGTAGGCGCGCGCATCCAGGCACCGCTCCGGGCTTTCCCCGCCGTGAAGCTGGATGATGTCGGGCCGCATCGCGGTGAGGGCCGCCGCCAGCTCCGGCTCGGTGGGATCGACCATGACCGCCACCGACTTCGCCGCGCCCTTGCGCGCGGCCAGCCGCCCGGCTTCGGCCGGTGAGACATTGCGCGGGCTCTTGGGAAACAGGATGAAACCCAGATAATCCGCCCTCGCCTCCACCGCCGCATCCACGGCGGCGGCGTCATTGAGGCCGCAGATTTTGATGAGGGGGGTGGTCATGGGAGGGGATTAGCGCGGGTCGCGCATCGCGCCAAGCAGGATGCGGACACAGATGATTGAATTCCCGGGCGAAGCGCAGCGAAGACGCGGGACCTTGTTGAATTCGCGCGAGGTCCCGGCTCGGCGCCGCGGCGCGGCTTGGCCGGGAATTCAGAGTCGAAGCGCCCCCTACGCCTTCCCGTCGACCCGTTCGCGCAATTCCTTGCCTGTCTTGAAGAAGGGCACGTGCTTTTCCTTCACCGAGACCGGATCGCCGGTGCGCGGGTTGCGGCCCTGGCGGGCCGGGCGGTGGCGCACGGAGAAGGCGCCGAAGCCGCGCAGCTCCACCCGGTCTCCGCGTTCGAGCGCCTGGGTGATCTCCTCGAGCACGGCGTTGACCACGCGCTCCAGATCTTTCTGGTAGAGGTGCGGATGGGCCTCGGCGAGCTTCTCAATGAGTTCGGACTTGATCATCAGCGCGTGTCCCCAAAACAACAGGGATGAGAGCTTACGGACCACAGACAAGGTGCGTCAATCGCCAACGCCCCGATCATGCAAAGAAAAATCCCCGGAAGCGGCGCTTCCGGGGACTTCTTCGCCTCAGATAGGACAGCAGTCGGACAGGGATTACTCCTTGTCGCCGTCCTGGTTCTTCAGGGCCTGGCCGAGGATATCGCCCAGTGACGCGCCGGAGTCGGCGGAGCCGTACTGTTCGACGGCCTCTTTCTCCTCGGCGACTTCCAGCGCCTTGATGGAGACCGAAACCCGGCGCGAGCCCTTGTCGATATTGGTCACGCGCGCATCCACCTTGTCGCCCACGGCGAAGCGCTCGGGGCGCTGCTCGGCGCGGTCACGCGACAGGTCGGACTTGCGGATGAAGGCCTTCATCAGGCCGTCCTCGCCCAGGCTGACCTCGATGCCGCCGGAGGTGATCTCGGTGACGGTGCAGGTCACGGTCTCGCCGCGCTTGAAGCCGCCCTCGTCCATGGGATCGCCGCCGAGCTGCTTGACGCCCAGGCTGACACGCTCCTTCTCGACGTCCACGTCCAGGACCTTGGCGCGCACGATGTCGCCCTTCTTGTAATCCTGGATGGCGTCCTCGCCGGAGCGGTCCCAGTCCAGATCGGACAGGTGCACCATGCCGTCGATCTCGTCGTCGACGCCGATGAACAGGCCGAACTCGGTGATGTTCTTGACCTCGCCTTCGACCTCGGTCCCGGCGGGGTGGGTTTCAGCGAAGACTTCCCAGGGATTGCGCTGGGTCTGCTTGATGCCAAGAGAAACGCGGCGCTTGTCGGGATCCACGTCGAGCACCATGACTTCGACTTCCTGGGAGGTCGACACGATCTTGCCAGGATGCACGTTCTTCTTGGTCCAGCTCATTTCCGAAACGTGGACCAGGCCCTCGACGCCCGGCTCCAGCTCCACGAACGCGCCATACTCGGCGATGTTCGTCACGCGGCCGGTGAAGGTGGCGCCCACCGGGTACTTGGCGGAGACGCCGTCCCACGGATCGGACTGCAGCTGCTTCATGCCCAGCGAGATGCGCTGGGTGTCCTTGTTGATCTTCACGATCTGGACATTGACCGTCTGGCCGACTTCCACGACCTCGCTGGGATGGCCGACCCGGCTCCAGCTCATGTCGGTGACGTGCAGCAGGCCGTCAATGCCGCCCAGGTCCACGAACGCGCCGTAATCGGTGATGTTCTTGACCACGCCCTCGCGCACTTCGCCCTCGGCCAGCTGGCCGACCAGCTCGGCGCGCTGCTCTGCGCGGGATTCTTCCAGAACCGCGCGGCGCGAAACCACGATATTGCCCCGCGGACGGTCCATCTTCAGGATCGCGAAGGGCTGTTCCTTGTTCATGAGCGGGGTGACGTCGCGCACAGGGCGGATGTCGACCTGAGAGCCCGGCAGGAAGGCGCTGGCGCCGCCCAGATCCACGGTGAAGCCGCCCTTGACCCGGCCCACGATGGCGCCGGTGACAGGTTCCTTGCCCTCGAACTGCGTCTCAAGGCGATCCCAGGCCTCTTCGCGGCGCGCTTTGTCGCGCGAGAGGACCGCTTCGCCGAGCGCGTTCTCAATGCGCTCCAGGTAGACTTCGACCGTGTCGCCGGCCTTGGGGGCGGTCGAGCCGGGGCCGGTGAATTCACGCAGGGCCACGCGGCCTTCGGTCTTCAGGCCGACATCGATGACGACGACGTCGTTTTCAACGGCGGTCACGCGGCCTTCCACGACCATGCCTTCCATGAGGTCGCGGCCTGCAAGGCTCGCTTCCAGCATCTGGGCGAAATCGTCGACGGTCGGGCTCGAGGTGTTGGTGTCTGACATAGGGTTAGGGTTGCTCCGAAAGGGTCTTCGTCATTTCCGGCCGGCCGGTTGGTTCCGGCGGTCTTGCCGCGCGCGGCGGCGCAAAGAAATAAGGTCCAGACTGTTCAGCCGCGAGCGGCCGGAATACGGTGACGGTGTGGACGGGCCGCGTTGTTTCCTGACGCAAAGCCTGTCCGGCGAAACGGCGCGCGCCCGCACCTGGAGATGCCCAGGCCCGGCGGCGAACCGCGCGCGTACCTACTGGAAAAACAATAGCGGGGCAAGCCGGGCCGATGCGTCCGCCGCCAGCGTCCGAACGAGTCGATACAAGGCGTTAGCCGCTCTCACCCCGCCTCGAACACCGCGCCCAGCGCTGCAAAGTCGTCAAAGAAGCCCGGATAGCTGGTCGCGATCATGGCGACATCGTCCACGGTGACCGGCGCGCGGGCGCCCAGCCCCATCACGAGGCCGCTCATGGCCAGGCGATGGTCGTGATGGGTCTGCACCAGCCCCCCGCCCGGCGGGCCGCTTGGACCGCAGCCCTCCACGATCAGCGTGTCCTCGCCCAGCTCGATTGTGACGCCGTTGGCCTGCAGCAGGGCGGCCGAGGCGGCGAGGCGATCGCTTTCCTTGGCCCGCAGCTCGGCCAGGCCGCGCATGACCGTGCGGCCTTCAGCGAAGGCGGCGATGACGGACAGGATCGGGTACTCGTCGATCATGGACGGCGCGCGGTCCGGCGGCACATCGACGCCCTTCAGCATGCTGCTCTTCACGGTGAGATCGACCAGCGCCTCGCCTGCGCGCGCGCCTGAGGGAGACAGGGTGAGATCGGCGCCCATCTCCTGCAGCGTTTCATAAAGGCCGAACCGGGCCGGGTTGGTCATGACGCCGGACAGCGTGATCGCGCTGTCCGCACAGATCAGCGCCGCGGCCGTGGCGAACGCGGCCGAGGACGGGTCGCCGGGCACGTCCAGGTCGAAGGCCCTCAGCGGCGCGCCGCCTCGCACCCGCGCCACCGCGCTGGCGCCATCGCGCTCGACGGTCAGGTCCGCGCCATAAAGCGGCGCCATGGTTTCGGTGTGCGCCCGGGTCGCGTGCGGCTCACGCACGATGGTCTCGCCCTCAGCGCCAAGTCCGGCCAGCAGAATCGCGCTTTTCACCTGGGCCGACGCCACCGGCGGGGTGTAGTCGATGGGTTTCAGCCGGGACGATCCGAACAGGCGCGCCGGCAGGCGGCCGCCATCAGCGCATTCGCTGCGCACGCCCATTTGCGCCAGCGGATCAAGCACGCGCGCCATGGGCCGGCTGGACAGGCTGGCGTCGCCGGTGAACACCGCCTCCAGATCAAAACGGGCCGCCGCGCCCATCAGCAAGCGCACGCCAGTTCCCGAATTGCCCAGATCAAGCGGGGCCGCCGGGCTCGTCCACGGCGCGCCGCTGACCCGCCAGGCGCCGGCTCCGTCACGACTCACCTCGGCGCCCAGCGCCGCGACGGCGCGGGCGGTGGCGAGCACGTCATCGCTTTCCAGAAGGCCGGTGATGCGGCTTTCCCCAGCCGCGAGCGCAGAGAAGATCAACGCGCGGTGCGAGACCGACTTGTCAGGCGGCGCGGCGAGTGTCCCGGCCAAGCCTTTGACGCGGCGTGCGGTTCTGGCGCCGCTAGGGCGGCTCTTGGACATGTCGGCGGGGTCGGTCATCAGGGCTCCGGCGCAACGGCGCGTCACAGGCGGGAAAACGGGTTTTGACAGCGCCGGGATATCGTGGCAACTGGCGCGCCGCTTTTGCGAAACCGCATCACCCGCACGCAAGGATTTTGACCCGTGCCCAAACAAGACCTTGGCGTTAAGCGCACCTGCCCGGAAACCGGCAAGAAATTCTACGACCTGAACAAAGATCCCATCGTCTCCCCCTTCACCGGCAAGGAGTACCCGATCTCCTACTTTGAAGAGGTTACGGCGAAGGCGGTGAAGAAGCCGTCCAAGCCCGAAGCCGAAGACGAAGATGAGGATCAGACCGACGAAGCGGCGGAGTCCGAAAAGGACGAGGACGACGCCGACGATGACGCGCCGGAGCTCGATGAAGAGCCGATCGATCTGAACACCGATGACGAGGATGATGACGATACGCCCAAGGCGAAGCGCGCGACGCCGGCCTCGGACGATGACGACTTCGAAGGCTTCTCCGATGAAGAAGCCGACCTGGACGACGACGATGACGGCGTTCTTCTGAGCGATGACGACGACGACGATCTGGGCGACGACATCGCGCTGGGGGACGATGACGACGACGACTGATCGCGGTCGTCTGCGGCGCTGCTGAAGGCGCTGCAAGAACCGCGTCATGCATGCTTGATCGGGGGCGCGGGGCCGACTATGTTCCGCGCTCTCGAAAACGGCGGGCCGCCCAAAGCCCGCCTTCGACACCACGGTTCGGGGCCATAGCTCAGTTGGGAGAGCGCTTGAATGGCATTCAAGAGGTCGGCGGTTCGATTCCGCCTGGCTCCACCATCCTCCGCTCGCTGCTCGAGCCTCGGCTTTTTCTGACCCTCCTTCGCGTCCGCTCGGCCAGTCCTCGCGTTCGTGCTCGCGAGCTCGCGCTTCGCTGCGGGCGGCTGTTCGGCTCGCGGCGGTTACGTCGCCGGGGATGCTGAACCTCGCGCGCTGACGGCCCGCCCGCCTTACACGAGCCGGTCCGGGTCCCCCGCCATCGCCTCGCGGAAATGCTTGCGGCACAGGGCGATATAGCCGGCCTTGTCCACACGGACCTGATCGCCTTCACGCACGGGCGCGCCGGTTTCGTCGGTGCGCAGATTCATGGTCGCCTTGCGCCCGCAATGGCAGATCGTGCGCACCTCGCGCAGGTCGTCGGCGATGGCCAGCAGCGTGGCGGCGCCTTCGAACATGCGTCCCTGGAAGTCCGTGCGCAGGCCGTAGCAGAGCACGGGCACGTTCAGATCATCGCAGACCCGGGCGATCTGATCGACCTGCGTGGCGGTCAGGAACTGGGCCTCGTCGATGAAGACCGCGCCCAGCGGCGCCGCGTCGATCTGCTCGGCAACGGCGGCCAGCAGGTCGGTCTGGGGCCGGAAGATGCGCGCCGGCGCGGTCAGGCCGATCCGGCTTTCGATGACGCCGGTCTCGGCCTGCGCGCTGCCGGCATGGTGAGCCGAGGTCCACAGGCTCACCTCCATGCCGCGCTCACGATAATTGTGGGCGGCCTGCAGAAGGATGGCGGACTTGCCGGCATTCATCGCCGAGTAGGTGAAGTAGAGCTTGGCCATGGTCCGCCCCTAGCCCAGGAATAACAGCCCGGCGATGGCCGCGCTCATCAGATTGGCGAGCGTCGCAGCCAGCACGGCGCGCAGGCCGAATCGGGCGATCTCTCCGATCCGGTCGGGCATCAAGCCGCCCAGACCGCCCAGCAATATGCCGATGGAGCTGAAATTGGCGAAGCCGCACAGCGCGACGGTCACGACGGCCTGCGTGCGCGGAGAGAAGGCCTCCAGCTGTTCCGACAGGGACAGATAGGCGACGAACTCGTTGATCACGATCTTCTCACCCAGGATCGCGCCGGCTGCCCGGGCCTCCTCCCAGGGCACCGACAGCAGGAACATGACCGGAGCAAAGACATAGCCCAGAAGGGTCTGGATGGTCAGACCTTCAAGCCCGGCCAGGCCCGCAACGCCGCCCAGCACGCCGTTCAGCAGGGCGATCAGCGACACGAAAGCGATCAGCATGGCGCCGATATTCAGCGCCAGGTGCAGGCCCTCACGCGCGCCGTCGGCGGCGGCCATGATGACGTTGGCTGCGCGCTCCCGCCCGTCATGGGGATGCAGCAGGTCCTGGGGTGCGGCCTCGTCCTGTCCGTCGGGCATGATGATCTTGGCCATGAGCAGCCCGCCCGGCGCGGCCATGAAGCTCGCCGCGATCAGGTATTCCACGCTCACCCCGAGCTGGGCGTAGGCGGCCAGCACCGTTCCGGCGACCGAGGCCATGCCGGAGACCATGATCGTGAACAGCTGGGGCTTCGTGATCTGCGCCAGGTAGGGCCGCACGACCAGCGGGGCCTCGGTCTGGCCGACGAAGATATTCGCCGCCGCGTTGAGAGATTCGACCCGGCCTGCCCCCAGCGCCGCATGGAGGAGCCAGCCCGCGGCCGAGACCAGGCGCTGCATGATCCCCACGTGGTACAGCACCGACATGAGGGCCGCGAAGAAGATGATCACCGGCAGGACGTTGAGGGCGAAGCTGAAGCCGACAGAGTCGGCGACGAGCGGGCCGAACACCATGTCGATGCCGGCCTGGGCGTAGTCCAGAAGCCCCGTCACCGCTTGCGACAGCGCCGACAGCACCACGCGCCCGGCGGGCAGGAACAGGACCAGCACGCCGATCGCCGCCTGCAGCGCCAGCGCGCTGAGAACGATCCGCCAACGGATCGCCTTGCGATTGTCGGAAGCGGCAAGAGCGATAAGGAGCAGCGCCGCGACGCCGGCCAGTGCGATCAATCCCTCGCTCATATCGAGCCCTGTTCACAGATCAGTCCGAAAGCTTTATCCGTGTGTGCGGATTCCCGCTGAAGCGTCCAGCACTGCGTCTGTACTGGAGTGATCTGCGTGGTCCGCGCCATTTTTTATCAACAAGGGTGGCCATGGCTGAGGTGCGCGCTAATATCGCACCCTTCAGAACGCCCTCGGGAGGAGCAGGCACCATGATGAAACTACGTCTCTTTGGAGCGCTCATCGCCTCGGCGGCCCTGGCCGCATGCGGCGGGGGCGGTGAGGATTCCGGCGACACGTCCGCCGCCGACACGTCCGCGGACAGCGCCGTCGAGCAGACCGCCGCGGCTGCGGAAGACACCGCCGACACGGCTGTGGACGCCGCCGAAGATACCGCGACCGACATGGCGGACGCCGCCTCGGATGCGGCCGATGACATGGCGGGCGCGGCTGAAGACGCCGCAGAAAACATGGCCGGCGCCGCTCAGGACGCCGCTGACGAGGCGATGGGCGCCGATGAGTCCGCGGCGGGGTCCGAAGAAGGCTTCACCATCGCTGGCCTGACCGGTGATCCCGAAGCCGGACGCCGCGTGTTCGCACGCTGCCGCTCATGCCACGTGCTGGAAGAGGGCGTGAACCGCGTCGGTCCTTCGCTCTACGGCATTTTCGGCCGTGAGACGGGCTCGGTGGAAGGCTTCCGCTATTCTGACGCCAACGCCAGCGCGGGCATCACCTGGACCGGTGAGACCATGTTCGAGTACCTGGAAAATCCGCGCGAATACATTCCGGGCACCATCATGGCCTTCCCCGGCCTGCGCTCCGAGCAGGATCGTGCCGACGTGATCGCCTACATCAAGGCCAATGGCGGCCTGGGCGACGAAGGCTAGGCCCGCCCTTCAGGATCCCTTGCGCGTCTCGCTCCGGCGGCGGCGCGCAAGGTCCAGAAGATGGAAGATGAAAGCGGCGGCCAGCAGGGCCGCCGTTTTTTCATGGGCGGCCTCAACCAGGGCTGAGCGCACCGCCAGCATCAGCATGACGCCCGGCGCGATCAGCCCGGCCACGTCCCACAGGCTCATCACCCCGCGCAGGCGCGCGAAGGCGGCCAGGGCCAGCACTTCGACAGCGACAAGCACCAGGATCAGATCAATGATCCGGCCCGTTTCGAACAGGTGAGACAGGAACGCCGGCACGGCGCGCAGCCTTCAGGTCTGACCGTCCCGCATCAGCGCGGCGACAGCCCCACCAGGTGCGCGAGGTCCTTGAAGAAGATCTTGGCGTGGGCGGCGTGATCGGCCTTCACCAGCTTCTTCTCCATATAGCCCTGCCAGGTCAGACGCTGCACATCCTTGTCCGCGCAGATCTTCACGAAGCGCTCGCGGCGCTTGTCGTTGCGGTACCAGAAATGCTGCATGATCCCCAGAATGAAGAAGACCTGACCATGGTCCTTCATGAAGCGCTTGCGCACACGGGCGAGCGCTTTGGCCTCGCCGGTGGCCAGGAACTCCGCCGCGCCTTCAGCCGCCAGCTGGCCGGACAGCATGGCGTAGAAAATGCCCTCGCCAGAGGACGGGGCCACCGCCCCGGCCGCATCGCCGGCCAGCACCACGTCCTTGCCGTTGTCCCAGCGAGGCGCGGGCTTGTAGGGCAGAGGCGCGCCTTCGGTGCGCACGACTTCGGCGTCGGCCAGGCCTGAAGCCTCGCGCAGCCGCTTCGTGGCGCCGCGCAGGGAGAAGCCCTTCACCTGGCTGCCGGTGCCGATGCTGGCCGTGGCACCATGGGGGAACACCCAGCCGTAAAAGTCCGGCGAGATGCGCCCGTCATACCACACGTCGCAGCGGTCAGGATCGTAGTGATCATGCTCGCCCCGCTTCGGCGCGCGCACGATCTCATGATAGGCGAAGACGCTCTTGACCTTCTCCGCGCCCTTCACTTCTTGCTGGGCCAGCTTCGACCGGGCGCCGTCGGCGGCGATGACGACGCGGGCTTTGACCCGCTCAGGCGCGTCGGGCGCTTCGGTCGGCTTGAACACGATGATGGCGGTCCCGTCAGCGTCGCGCTCCAGACCCTCCACCGCGCCGTCCCGGCGCTCGGCGCCGGCCAGCGCCGCGCGCTCGCGCAGGAATTCGTCGAAATGCTCGCGCTCCACCATGGCGACATAGCCGGTCTCGTCGATGGGCATGTCCACTTCATTGCCGGACGGAGCGAGAATGCGTGCGCCGCGGACCCGGGCGCAGATCTGGCTTTCGGGAATGTCGAACTCGCGCACGGCGATGGGCGGGATCGCCCCGCCGCAGGGCTTGATCCGCCCCGGCTTGTCGATGAGCAGGACATGGGCGCCGGACTGGGCGAGCTTCTGGGCCGCGGTCGCGCCGGCCGGGCCGCCGCCGACCACCACAGCGTCGTAGGCCTTGATCGTGTCAGTCATGATGCACCTCCAGCCAGCTCGGCTGTTTGATCGGACAGGGGTTCAGCGTCCTCCACGCTCAGCGCCAGGCGCGCCGCGAAGAGGAACAGGACGGCTTCCGCCGCAAAGACGAGGGCGAAGGCGAGCGACACATCGTCGAACAGCGCCCGCGTGAGATCGATGGCGGCTGCGCCCAGGAATCCGCCCAGGGCGAAGGCGATGGCCTGGGCCGCGCCCCACAGCCCGACGCGCACGCCTTCCTTGCCGGGGCCGTCTGCGCCGGCCAGGCCCATCATCGCGCCGATGGCGGCGACCGCGAAGGCGCCGTTGGCCAGGCCCAGCACGAAGATCGTCGGCGCCAGAGGCCAGCCCGGCCCGGCAAGGCTCGCCGCAGCGATGGCCGCCAGGGCGAAGCTGGAGGCGACGCAGCCGCCCACGACCCAGTGCTGGCGCCGGCCGAAGGCCGAACCGCTCAGGCGTGCGCCCAGAATGGCCACGGCGATCATGCCGATGAACACGCCGCCGTGCTGCATGCCGGCGAGCTGGGTGGATTCCCCCGGCGTCATGGCGAACACCAGACCGCTGAACGGCTCCAGGATCAGGTCCTGAGTGGAATAGGCGAGCATGGCGATGAAGACAAAAACCGTGAAGCGCCGCGCCTTGGGCTCGGCCCACACCGCGCTGACGGCGTCCTTGAAGCTGAGCGCGCGACCCGACCGCGCTGCAGCGGCGCGCGCAGCGTGACCGGCGCGCTCCACGCCCCACACCGCAATTGTGCACAGGCCGAATGCGATCGCGCAGACCGCGGCGGTCACTGCGACCAGGCGGGTGAGGGTGAAGGGATCCAGGAACGAGCCGGCGAGGCCTGCGGTGAGGGCGAAGCCCATGATCATCATGATCCAGGTGATCGAGGCGGCCGGCGCACGCCGTTCCGGCGCGACGTCAGTGGCCAGCAGGGCCAGCAGCGAGGTGCCGGACGCGCCGACGCCGCCGCCGATCAGAATGAAGGCGAAGGTCGCCAGCGCGACCCCGGGCCAGACCGCCGTCGCAGCCAGCGCGGTGGCGAGCGCGGCCAGAACCCCGCCGAGCGCCAGCACGGCCATGCCGCCGATGATCCAGGGCGTGCGCGCCCCGCCGGCGTCGGAGCCATGACCCCAGAGGGGACGGCTGAGCTGAATGACATAGTGCAGGCCCACCAGCGCGCCGGGCAGCATGGCCGGCAGGGCGAGCTCGACCACCATGACCCGGTTCAGGGTGGAGGTGGTCAGCACGACGATGGCGCCCAGCGCAGTCTGCACAAGCCCGAGCCTGACGATCTCGAACCAGCTGAGATATCCGCGATCCTGGGTCATGGGTGCGTCCTCAGGCCAAACCGGGCACGGCGAACGCGCTGGCGAGCATGCCGAGCACGTAGAGCGTGACGCCGGTGGCGTTGTACCAGGGGGCGAGCGCCTTGGGGTCCTTCATCAGCCGGGCCATGAGCCCCAGCTGGATCAGGACCGACAGCCCCACCACGCCGGCGAAAATCGGCGCGCCCCATATCAGCAGCAGCGCCACGACGACCGCTTGCGGGACCGCCATGGTGATGCACGCGATCCAGGCCGCCTTGCGCGGGCCGAGCACGGCCGGCAAGGATTTCAGACCGGTCTGCCGGTCGCCTTCGATGGCCTTGAAGTCGTTAAGGACCATGATGCCGTAGGCGCCCAGGGAATAGAGCACGGCCAGAGTGATTGTGTAGGCGTCCGGCAGGGCCTGGGCCATGACCGCCGCGCCGGTGAACCAGGCGAGCCCCTCATAAGAGATGCCGACGGAGAGCGGGCCCAGTACGCCGCTGCGCTTCAGCCGGACCGGCGGCGCGCTGTAGGCCCAGGACAGGGCCACGCCGAGAATCGCGGCGAACAGGACCCAGGGACCCAGATAGGCCGCCCAGATCACACCGGCGCCGGACCAGATCATGGCGATCCGCAGGCCCCATTCGCCGGGAATGCGTCCCGACGGGATCGGCCGGTTCGGCTCGTTGATCGCGTCTACGTCGCGGTCGAACCAGTCATTGACGGTCTGACTGCCCGCGCACAGAAGCGGACCGGCCAGGACGATCCCGGCCAGCAGAAGCGGCGCGGTGTCCCAGCTCAGCTGGCCGGAGGAGACCACGCCGCACATGAACGCCCACATGGGCGGAAACCAGGTGACAGGCTTGGACAGCTCCACCACCGCGGCGGCGCGGACGGCGAGCTGGGACCCAGGGTTCGTGGCTGTGCGCTCCATACCTGTACGGTATGACTAACACACATAAGCGTCAATCAAACTTGACGCTTTTGGCCGGTCCATTTTGACGCGGATCGCTACTGGTCGGAACGCGGTTGCAGCTCGCCGATCTTGTGGCGGTGCATCTTCGCATACAGGCTCTGCCGGCTGAGCCCGAGGAGCTCGGCGGCCGAGGCGCGATTGTCGTTGGTCAGCTCCAGCGCCGCCTCGATGCAGTTGCGCTCGATCATGTCGGTGCTCTCGCGCACGATGTCCTTCAGCGCCACGCGCCCGACCAGATCAGACAGCTGATCGACCGAGCTGGGCAGCGCGCCGCCTTCGGGCCGGCGCCCGGCGACGAGCTTGCGCCCGACCGGCCGGATCGAGAACCCGTAGACCGTCCCGGTCGGACCCGGGGCGGCGACGGCGGACACTTCCACAGCTTCGCGCAGGTCATGGGGCGTGCGCACCGTGGAGGCGAAATTGCGGATCGCGCCATGCTCTCGCAGATTGGCCATGATCACATTGAGCTCGGTCTCGGTCCGGCCCAGCAAATTTTCAATCAGCTGGCCCGTGGCGGCGTCTGCGTCGCTGAGCTGGGCGATCTCGGCGAAGGCCTCGTTCATGGCCAGAATCCGTCCGTCTTCGCCGGTCAGCACAAGCCCGTCGGGCAGCATGGCGGCCAGCTGGGCCAGCGGAGCGTCCTGACCCAGGCGCTCCTCGGCGTCGAGCGGCGCGAGGCGCGTCAGGAAATACACGGCGCGGCCCTGACGATAGACGGAGACCATGGCCAGGCACGGCCCCTTGCCGTCTTCGGGAGTGATCTCGATTTGCTCGGTCCGGCCGGTCTTGCGCGCAACCGCCATGGTCTCGCGAATCTTCTGGGCGGCCGCCTCGCCGAAGGCGCTGTCGATCACGCGGCCCTCCAGACGCTGGGACGATCGGCCCAGAAGGCGGGCGGCGGCGGGATTGGCGTCGGTGATCTTGAAGGCGTCCCCGTCGATGATCAGCACGCCCTTGGAGGCGAGCTGGAACAGCAGGCGGAAGCGGGTTTCAGCCTCGCGCACGCGCGCATAGTCGCGCTCCATGGAGCGCTGGGCCTCGATCAGGCGCTGCTGCATGGAGTGCGCGGCGCGCAGGTCCCGGCCGATCGCGACGGTCCAGCCTTCGCGGCCCGACTGCAGGGTGAAATAGCGGATGGGAAGATCGGGTTCGCCGGGACGGGTATGGTTCACATGGCGCCAGCGGCGCGGCATCTGCGACGCCTTGGGATCGAGCAGCTGCTCCACCTTGCCGCGGGAATCGGAGTTGACCAGATCGGCCCACTTCTTGCCGACCCAATCGTCCAGCTCGCCGTCTTCGAACTCCTCGCCGGAGCAGGCGGCGTCGCGGATCACGCCGCGCTTGTCGATCAGCAGCGCCAGGTCGGCGGCATTGGCGGCGAGATCAGCCGCCGCTTCATCGGCGAAGGCTGAATGGGCGACGTCTCCGCGCTTGAACCGCGCATTCGGACCGTCTGGGACAGGTGTATCCATGGCGTCGCCTTGTTTCAGTTATGCCTGAAGCGCTCTTCCAGCGCGCGCCAGCCTGTGCACCATCCGCTCCGCCGTGACAACGGCTCTGACGCCGTCGGCGGCAGTTGCATCGGCCCCGATTCGTCTCGCCAGTTCAACATCCTCATTGAACGCCTGGCCGCCGACCATCACGACCAGCTCCGGATTGCAGGACGCCAGGCGCAGGTCTCGGATCAGCGCCTTGAGGGCCTTGGCGTCGACCGCACCGCTGGCGGAGAGGCCGACCACGTCAAAGGCGTCCTGGGCGACCGAATCCAGGAGCTGTCCGTGATCGAGCACGCAGTCACAGCAAACCCGCCATCCTGAACGCGAGAAGAATTCGCCCACCATCACGACGCCGAACATGTGCTGCTCGCCGGGCACGGGCGTGAGCAGGACGCGCGGAGCCGCATCGCCCGCTCCAAGCCCGCTCGGGGTTTCAGCGTTCACCTGTTCGAGAACCCGGTGAAGCTTCATCAGGCCGATGGTGACGTCCGCGAAATCGCACGCATCCTCGTCCCACATCTTGCCAAGACGCCGCGCCGCCGGGGCCATGAGCTTGAGCAGGATGTCCTCATGGGATGCGCCGGCGTCCATGAGGCGGTGAACCTCGTCAACAAGCGCGCCGGGGTCCTGATGGACGGCGCGGCGAGCGAAGGCGTCGATATCTTCGGCGCCGAACGCGACCGGCAATACGCGCGGCTGTTGATCGGCCTCATCGGCCCGCTCCGGCGGCCGCGTGGTGAGCATGAGTCTTGGAATGATCTCGCCCTCGATTAGCTTGTCGAGCACGTCCTGCGAAGGCGGCCCGTCCGTGTCGATCCGACGCGGGCCCTGCACCCAGTTTTTCCAGTCCAGAGACTGCTGAGTCGCGCGAGCCAGTCCGGTAAGGCTGAATTTGTGTAGGGTCGCCCCAGCCATGAAACCGATCCTTTCCTCCCCAGGGCAAACGTCGCGATGCGGCTGCGCCACGCGTCTGCTTCTTTGTCGAACCGCTTCCACTTCAGGGTGTTAGCGGCGGAGGCGGACCGCCTTGATGAGGGGTAAGCCGGTCAGTTCCGCCCCCGAATATCCCTACACCGTGACAGCTTATTTCGGTTAACGCCAGCAGATTCCGACTCCCCGCACCCCCGGCAGGCCTGCTGTGGAAGTGTCTAGACGATGGAGCGTCCATAAAAGTTGACACTTTGCGAACCGGTGCCGTACGCTCCCTGATGCAACATGCGCAAGGAGGGCGCGTCATGCCGGCACAAGCGCACAGTAGTGGTGGCGAAATCCCAATGAAATCAGGGCTTTCGGCAAACTCCATCGACTCGTTCGGAGGGCGCGCCGGACGCGCCGTGCAGGACTGGATCGACCGTGTCGCGCCCTGCCCCTGGAGCGCCCATGCCGGCGCATCGGCGCGCCACCACCACCGTGTCCAGATGTCTGACGTAAAGTCGGCGCGACAGCCGCTTTACACCCCGGAGCAGCGCCTGCGCCGCGATCAGTCGCCGTGGACCCTGGTCCAGGGCATCCTCGCGCCGGTGCAATTTCTGGTATTTCTGGCGAGTCTCGCGCTCGTCGTCCGCTATCTTGGAACGGGCGAAGGCTACGCCGCCGCGACGGCCTCGGTCGTGATCAAGACGCTGGTTCTTTACGCCATCATGATCACCGGCGCGATCTGGGAGAAGGTGGTGTTCGGCAAGTATCTGTTCGCCGACGCCTTCTTCTGGGAAGACGTCTTCTCCATGCTCGTCCTGGCCCTGCACACCGCCTATCTGGGCGCCGTGCTGCTCGGCCTGGGCACGTCCCAGCAGCAGATGGTCCTCGCGCTCGCAGCGTACGCGGCCTACGTCGTCAACGCCGTCCAGTTCGTCTGGAAACTCCGTGTCGCGCGCCTGGAGGGAGCTGCTTCGTGACCGCGGCTCTGGCGCCTTCCGAAACCGAGGCCGGTTGCACCGAGACCGAAGTCCTGCGCGAGCGCGGACAGCGGGAGGTGTTCTGCGGCCTGACCGGCATCGTCTGGCTGCACCGCAAGATCCAGGACGCCTTCTTCCTGATCGTTGGCTCGCGCACCTGCGCGCATCTGATGCAGTCGGCCGCCGGGGTCATGATCTTCGCCGAGCCGCGCTTCGCCACGGCCATCATCGAGGAGCGCGACCTGGCCGGCATGGCCGACGCCAATGAGGAGCTGGACCGGGTCGCCGCCCAGGTCCTGGCCCGCCGTCCGGACATCAAGACGCTCTTCCTGGTGGGCTCCTGCCCCAGCGAGGTGATCAAGCTGGACCTGTCGCGCGCCGCCGCGCGCCTGAACCAGCAGCACGAAAATGTGCGCGTGCTGAACTATTCCGGCAGCGGCATCGAGACGACCTTCACCGAGGGCGAGGACACCTGCCTTGAGGCGCTGGTTCCCGAGCTGCCCGCAGCGCCCGAAACCGAAACCTCGCTGCTGGTCGTGGGCGCCCTGGCCGACGTGGTCGAGGACCAGTTCGTGCGCCTGTTCGACCAGCTGGGGATCGGCCCGGTGCGGTTCCTTCCGGCCCGCCGCTCCGAAGAGCTGCCGGCCATAGGCGCGGGCACGCGCTACCTGCTGGCCCAGCCTTTCCTGGGCCGGACCGGCGCCGCGCTGGACGGCCGGGGCGCCAAGCGAATCTCAGCGCCCTTCCCGCTCGGGGCCAAAGGCTCCGAAGCCTGGTTGAAGGCGGCCGCCGATGTCTGGGGCGTGGACGAGGCTCTGTTCGAGACCGTCATCGCCGCCCCGCGCGCCCGCGCCCAGCGCGCCATGGAGCGCTACAAGGACACGCTGTCGGGCAAGCGGATCTTCTTCTTCCCGGACTCCCAGCTGGAGATCCCGCTCGCCCGGGTGCTCCACGAGGAGCTGGGCATGCAGCTCACCGAAGTGGGCACGCCCTACCTGCATCGCGGCCATCTGGACTGCGAATTGCCGCGCCTGCCGTCAACCGTGCGCCTGAGCGAAGGCCAGCACGTGGACCGGCAGCTGGACCGCTGCCGGGACATCCGTCCCGATCTGACGGTGTGCGGGCTGGGTCTGGCCAATCCGCTGGAGGCCGAGGGCCTGTCCACCAAGTGGGCGATCGAGCTGGTCTTCACCCCGCTCCAGGGCTTTGAACAGGCCGGCGATCTGGCCGAGCTGTTCGCCCGCCCGCTCATGCGCCGCGACATATTGAGGGTGGGATGAAGCTGACGGTCTGGACATATGAAGGTCCGCCCCACGTGGGCGCCATGCGCATCGCCACGGCGATGAAGGACCTGCACTACGTCCTGCATGCGCCGCAGGGCGACACTTACGCCGATCTTCTGTTCACGATGATCGAGCGGCGCGACCATCGCCCGCCGGTCACCTACACCACGTTCCAGGCCCGCGATCTGGGCTCGGACACCGCCGAGCTGTTCAAGGACGCCGCCCAGGACGCCTACGCCCGGTTCAAGCCGGCGGCCATGATCGTCGGCGCGTCGTGCACGGCTGAACTGATCCAGGACGATCCCGGCGGCCTCGCCGCAGCGCTCGGCCTGCCCTGCCCGGTCCTGCCGCTGGAGCTGCCCAGCTACATGAAAAAGGAGAACTGGGGCGCGGCCCACACCTTCTATCAGCTGGTGCGCGGCCTGAATAACGCCCACGCCCCGGCGCCGGGCGAAGACAAGGTCGAGCGCAAGCCGGGACCGCCGCGCTGCAATATCCTGGGCGCCACGGCTCTGGGCTTCCGTCACCGCGACGATGTGAAAGAGATCACGGCCCTGTTGAACCGCATGGGGATCGAGGTTTCCGTCGCCGCCCCGCTGGGCGCGACCGTCGCCGATGTGGCGCGCCTACACGAGGCCGACTTCAACGTCGTGCTTTACCCCGAGATCGCCGACGAGGCGGCCCGCTGGCTGGAGCGCACCTTCAAGCAACCCCGCACCACCGTCATTCCCATCGGCGTGGGCGCCACGCGCGACTTCATCGCCGAAGTCGCGGACATCGCCGGCGTGGATCCTGCGAAGGCGCTGAATGACCGCGATCTGCGCCTGCCCTGGTGGTCGAAGTCGGTGGACAGCAATTATCTGACCGGCAAGCGCGTCTTCGTCTTCGGCGACGCCACACACGCCGTCGCCGCCGCCCGCGTGGCGGTCGAGGAGATGGGCTTCAAGCTGGTGGGCCTGGGCGCCTATAACCGCGAGTTCGCCCGCGAGGTGCGCGCCGCCGCCGAGAAGTACGGCGTCGAGCCGCTGATCACCGACGATTATCTGGAAGTCGAAGCCGCCATCGAGGCCGCCAATCCCGAGCTGGTGCTGGGCAGTCAGATGGAGCGCCACATCGCCAAGCGCCTGGGCATCGGCTGCTCGGTGATCTCCGCGCCGGTGCACGTGGAGGACTTCCCCGCCCGCTACGCGCCCCAGATGGGCGCGGAGGGCGCGAACGTTCTGTTCGACACCTGGGTCCATCCGCTGGTCATGGGCCTGGAGGAACACCTTCTGGGCATGTTCCGCGAGGACTTCGAATTCTCCGACGAGGCCGGCCCCTCGCACCTGGGCGGTCATCGCCCCGCGCCCCAACCCCGGCCGCAGGCCGCGCCGCAACCAGCGCACGCTGAAGCCGAGCCCGCCCTGGCCGGGGCCGAACCGTCTCAGCCGGCCGCTGCGGGCGACCCGGTCTGGTCGGACGACGCCATGGCTGAACTGAAGAAGATTCCGTTCTTCGTGCGCGGAAAGGCGCGCCGCAACACGGAAAACTACGCCGCGCAGAACGGCGCTCAAACAATCACGGTGGATACGCTCTATGATGCCAAAGCCCATTTCGGGCGCTGAGGCGCCGCCGATCAAGGTCGTCGTGGTCACGCTGGACAATCATTTGGCCAGCGCCGCGGACCGTGCGGTCGAGCGTCTGCAGAAAAGCTATCCCGGTCTTCAGCTCGCCTTCCACGCCGCCGCCGATTTCGGCGCCAGCGAGGAGCGCCTGGCGGAGTGCCATGCCGACATCGCCTCGGGCGACATCATCGTGGCCAACATGATGTTCCTGGAAGACCACATCAAAGCGGTCCTGCCCGCGCTGTCCGAGCGCGCGCCCCATTGCGACGCCATCGTCGGCGCCATGTCGGGCCCGGAGATCGTGCGTCTGACCCGTCTGGGCGAGCTCGACATGGGCGCACCCCAGGGCGGGCTGATGAAGGCGCTGAAGAAGCTGCGCGGCGGGGCGGGCAAGGACCCGGCCAAGGCCGGCGGCAAGAGCCAGATGGGCCTGTTGCGCGCGCTGCCCAAAGTGCTGCGCTTCCTGCCCGGCAAGGCGCAGAACCTGCGCTCCTACTTCCTGACCATGCAGTACTGGCTTGCCGGGTCGGAAGAGAATTTCGCGAACATGATCGGCCATCTGATCGACCGTTATGCGGCCGGTCCGCGGGCGGTCTATCGCGGGCGCGCCTCCATCGAGGCGCCCATCGAATACCCTGAAGAGGGTCTGTATCATCCGGACTGCGAGAGCCGGATCACCGAGCGCGTGGCGGCCCTCCCCGCCGGGCGCAAGGCGGGGGCCGGGACCGTCGGTGTCCTGATCATGCGTTCCTATGTGCTCGCCGGGGATGTCGGTCATTATGATGGCGTCATCCGGGCTCTTGAAGCACAGGGGCTCGACGTGATCCCGGCCTTCGCCAGCGGCCTGGACGCGCGTCCGGCCATCGAGAAATTCTTCATGGCCGAGGGCCGACCCTGCGTGGACGCGGTGGTGTCCCTGACCGGATTCTCCCTGGTGGGAGGCCCCGCCTATAACGACGCCGGCTCGGCGGAGAAGGTCCTGAAGCAGATGGATGTGCCCTACATCGCGGCCCATCCGCTGGAATTCCAGTCGCTGGAGGACTGGCGCGGCTCGACCGGCGGGCTGACCCCGGTGGAAGCCTCCATGATGGTGACCATCCCGGAACTGGACGGCGCGACCAACCCGATCATCTATGGCGGACGCTGCGCCAGCGGAACCCAATGCACCGGCTGCGATCGCAAGTGTTCCTTCCCCGACGGCGATGCGCGGGCCATGCGCTCCTGCGCGGAACGCGCCGAAATGCTGGCCGCGCGCACGGCCAAGATCGTGGCCATGCGCCGGGCCGAGCTGGCTCAGCGCAAGCTGGCCATCGTGCTGTTCAACTTCCCGCCCAATTCCGGCGCAGCCGGCACGGCGGCCAACCTGTCGGTCTTCCGCTCGCTGCATAACCTGATGAAGGCCATGAAGGCCGAGGGCTACACGATCGACGTGCCCGAAACGCTGGACGATCTGAAAGCGGCGATCCTGGAAGGCTCGTCGGCCCAGTTCGGAACCGACGCCAACATTCTCGACCGCATCCCGGTGGACGATCATGTGCGGCGCGAGCCCTATCTCGCCGAGATCGAGGCGGCCTGGGGGCCGGCGCCCGGGCGCAAGGACACCGACGGGCGCTCGCTCTTCGTCCTGGGCGCCAGGTTCGGCAACATCATGGTCGGGCTGCAGCCGGGCTTCGGGTATGAGGGCGATCCCATGCGCCTTCTGTTTGAAGGTTCGTTCGCGCCGACCCATGCCTTCTCAGCCTTCTACCGCTATCTGCGCGAGGATTTCGGCGCTAACGCCGTCCTGCATTTCGGCACCCATGGCGCGCTGGAATTCATGCCCGGCAAGCAGACCGGCATGTCCGGCGATTGCTGGTCGGACCGGCTGATCGGCGACCTGCCCAATTTCTACCTGTACTGCGCCGACAACCCGTCCGAAGGCCTGATCGCCAAGCGGCGCGGCGCGGCGACGCTGATCAGCTATCTCACCCCGGCCATCGCCAGGGCGGGCCTCTATCGCGGCCTGACCGAGCTGAAGGACACGCTGGACGACTGGCGCAAGCTGGACGCCGACGCGCCGGCGGCCCGCCGCAACAGCCTGGCCGAGCTCATCCAGACCCAGGCGGTCGAGCTGGAGATGGCCGAGGCCCAGCCTGTCTGGACCGGTCAGGACACGGTGCGCATCGAGATGCTGCGCCAGGATCTGGCCGAGCTGGAATCCACCCTGATCCCCCACGGCCTCCACGTGCTGGGCGAGATGCCGGACGCCGACGCACGGCGTGAGCTCCTGAACGCCATCGCCGAGATCGAGCACGGCAGCCCGGCGCCCAGCGCGGCCATGGACGTGCTGCTGGAAACCGCCGACGCCAAGGCGGCGCTGGCCAGGCTGCCATCATCGGAGCGTGACGCCTGGGCCCCCGTGTTCAAGCGCCTGGCCCAGACTGAAAAGGGCCTGCGCGACAATGACGAGCTGACCGCGACGCTGAACGCCCTGCGCGGCGGCTTCGTGCCGCCGGTCGCCGGCGGCGACCTGATCCGCAACCCGGACATCCTGCCCACCGGCCGCAACATGCACGGCTTCGACCCCTTCCGCCTGCCCAGCGCCTGGGCGGTGAAGGACGGCGCGGACCAGGCCGAACGCCTGATCAAGCGCCATGTGGAGGACGGCAACGCCTTCCCTGAAACCATCGCCATGGTCCTGTGGGGCACCGACAATCTGAAGACCGAGGGCGGGCCCATCGGCCAGGCTCTGGCGCTCATGGGCGCGCGCCCGCGCCAGGACAGCTTCGGCCGGATCTCCGGCGCGGAGCTGATTCCGTTGGACGAGCTGGGCCGGCCGCGCGTGGACGTGCTGGTCACCCTGTCAGGCATTTTCCGCGACCTGCTGCCGCTGCAGACCCGCATGCTGGCCGAGGCCGCCTATCTGGCCGCCACCGCCGAGGACGAGCCGCTGGAGATGAACCCGATCCGCCGCCATGCGCTGGAATACGCCAACCAGCACGGCGTCGACATGGACACTGCGGCGCTTCGCGTCTTCTCCAATGCCGACGGGGCCTATGGCGCCAACGTCAACCAGCTGATCGACAGCGGCATGTGGGATGACGAGGACGAGCTGGCCGACGCCTATGAAAAGCGCAAGTGCTACGCCTTCGGGCGCACGGGCGGCGCGGTGAAGCAGGACCGGATCCTGGGTTCGATTTTGTCGGACGTGGATCTGGCCTACCAGAATCTGGATTCGGTCGAGCTGGGCATTACGACCATCGACCATTATTTCGACACGCTGGGCGGCATCGACCGCGCCGTGCGCCGGGCGCGCGGCGGGGAGGAAGCCACCGTCTATATCGGCGACCAGACCGGCGGCGAAGGCAAGGTGCGCACCCTGTCCGAACAGGTCGCGCTGGAGACTCGAACCCGGGTCCTGAACCCGCGCTGGTATGAAGGCATGCTGCGCCACGGTCATGAGGGCGTGCGCAATATCGAGGCCCAGGTGACCAACACCATGGGCTGGTCGGCCACCACCGGCCAGGTCCAGCCCTGGGTCTATCAGAAGATCACCGAAACCTATGTGCTCGACGAGGAAATGCGCGAGCGGATGGCCGCGCTGAACCCGAAAGCCTCCGCGCGCCTGTCAGAGCGCCTGCTGGAGGCCAGCGAGCGCAATTACTGGAAGCCCGACGCCGCCACGCTCGAAGCCCTCAAGCGCGCCGGCCAGGATCTCGAAGACCGCCTGGAGGGCGTCGCCCCTCCTCCCGCCGCAGCCGCAAGCGCGTAAAGCCTAGCAAGGACGCCATTCATGACCATGCTCGACCTCAAGCGCCCCTCTCCCCGCCGTCCCGACGGCGAGGGCAGCGTCCAGGTTCAAATGGACCCCTCGCTGCAGATCGATTCCGCCAAGGTCTTCGCCGTCTACGGCAAAGGCGGGATCGGCAAGTCGACCACATCATCCAACCTGTCCGTCGCCTTCTCCAAGCTGGGAAAGAAGGTGCTTCAGATCGGCTGCGACCCCAAGCACGACTCCACCTTCACCCTCACCAAGCGCCTGGCCCCCACGGTCATCGACGTTCTGGAGAGCGTGGACTTCCACTCCGAAGAGCTGCGCCCGGAAGACTACATGTTCGAGGGCTATAACGGGGTGATGTGCGTGGAGGCCGGCGGCCCGCCGGCCGGCACCGGCTGCGGCGGCTATGTGGTCGGCCAGACGGTGAAGCTCCTGAAAGAGCACCACCTCCTGGACGACGCCGACATCGTGATCTTCGACGTGCTGGGCGACGTGGTGTGCGGCGGCTTCGCCTCGCCCCTCCAGCACGCCCATCGCGGCGTCGTGGTCGCGGCCAATGACTTTGATTCCATTTTCGCCATGAACCGGATTGTTTCGGCGATCTCGGCGAAATCGAAGAATTACGAAGTGCGCCTGGGCGGGGTGATCGCCAATCGCTCCAAGGCCACCGACGAGATCGACCGGTTCTGCGACGCCACGGGCCTGCGCCGCCTGGCGCACTTCCCCGATCTGGACGCCATCCGCCTGTCACGCCTGAAAAAGCGCACCCTGTTCGAGATGGACTCCGAAGACCCGGAGGTCGCCGCAGTTCAGCAGGAATACCTGCGCCTGGCCGCCTCGCTTCTGGCCGGGGTCGAACCGTGCGCCGCCACCGCCATGAAAGATCGCGAGATCTTCGATTTTCTGGGGTTTGATTGATGTCCGGGGCGACCTACCAGCAGCGCCGCGACGCGCTTGAGACCTATTTCGACCGGACCGCATCGGACGCGTGGGCCAAGCTCACCTCCGATGCGCCGGTCTCCGGCGTGCGCGCGAAAGTGCGCGCGGGCCGGGACCATATCCGCGACACCATCCTTGAGTGGCTGCCCGGTGATCTCACCGGTCAGACCGTGCTCGACGCCGGCTGCGGCGCGGGCCAGCTGGCCTTCGCCATGGCCGAGCGCGGCGCGCAGGTCGAGGCGGTGGATCTGGCCTCGACGCTTCTGGACATCGCCGCCGAACGCGCGCCCGAGCATGTGCGCGAGCGCGTGCAGTTCCGCGCCGGCGACATGCTCGATCCCGACGGCGCCCCCGTCGACCGGGTCGTGGCCATGGACAGCATCATCCACTACCGCCCCGCCGACATGACAGACATGATCGCAGGGCTCGCCAGCCGCGCGCAGGACCAGGTGATCTTCACCTTCGCCCCGCGCACCCCGATGCTCACCGCACTCTGGTTCGTGGGCAAGCTGTTCCCGAAATCAGACCGCTCGCCGGCCATCGTCCCGGTATCCGAAGCCGGCCTGCGCAAGCGGATCGCGGCCCATCCCGGCCTTGAAGGCTGGCGGGTCGGGCGGACGCTGCGGGTCGATCGCTTCTTCTACATTTCTCAAGCCATGGAGCTGGTGCGCGAATGACCGACCGGCGCTCCGAAAATGCGCGCAAGTGGGCGGAGCTGGCCAAGGCCATGCTCCCGTTCGCGGATGCTGCGACGACGGAGCTGCCCCTCAAGCGCCTGCTGCGCCTGTCTTTATTCCAGGTGTCTGTGGGCATGGCTGCCGTCCTGCTGACCGGCACGCTGAACCGGGTGATGATCGCAGAGCTCGGCGTCCCGGCCTGGCTTGTCGCGCTGATGGTCGCGCTGCCGCTGGTCTTCGCACCGCTACGCGCCCTGATCGGCTTCAAGTCCGACACCCACGCCTCGCTGCTCGGCTGGCGGCGCGTGCCCTATGTCTGGTTCGGCACCATCATGCAGTTCGGCGGCCTGGCGATCATGCCGTTCGCGCTGCTTCTGTTGACAGTCGAGAATATAGGACCGGTCTGGTTCGGCGTTGCGGCTTCCGGCCTGTCCTTCCTGCTGGTGGGCGCCGGACTTCACACCACCCAGACCGCCGGCCTCGCGCTCGCCACCGACCTCGCCACAGAGGAAAGCCGCCCGCGGGTCGTCGCACTCCTGTACGTCATGCTGCTGGTCGGCATGCTGCTGAGCGCGGTCGTGATCGGCTTCTTCCTCATCGAGTTTTCGCCAACGCGCCTGATCCGGGTGATCCAGGGCGCCGCCGTGGTCACGCTGGCGCTCAACATGATCGCCATGTGGCGCCAGGAAGCGCGCCAGCCCCATCTCACCGATCCGCAGAAAGAGCGACCGGTCTTTTCGGACGCCTGGCGCGCTTTCATGAAGGGTGGCCGGCCTGCACGCCTGCTGATCGCCGTCGGGCTTGGGTCGGCGGGATTCGCCATGCAGGACGTTCTTCTTGAGCCCTATGGCGGTGAGGTTCTGGGTCTATCGGTTGGCGGGACGACGCTTCTGACCGCCCTGTGGGCCGCCGGCGCCCTGTGCGGGTTCGCACTGGCCGCTCGCGGACTGTCAAGGGGAAGCGACCCCCATCGCCTTGCCGCTTACGGCATGGTCATCGGCATCTTCGCCTTCGCCGCCGTGGTCATGTCCGACCCGATGGGCTCGAGCCTCATGTTCCGCATCGGCGCGACGCTGATCGGCTTGGGCGGAGGTCTGTTCTCAGTGGGCACGCTGACCGCCGTGATGGAGCTTGGCGAAACTGACGGCGCGGGCATTGCGCTGGGCGCCTGGGGCGCGGTGCAGGCCACCGCCGCTGGCGTCGCCGTCGCCCTGGGCGGCGGAATCAAGGACATCGTCGGCATGCTCGCCGACGCAGACCGGCTCGGGCCGGCGCTTCACGGACCGGCCGTCGGCTATTCGGCCGTTTATCATATCGAAATTGCGCTTCTTTTCGCCGCGCTCGCGGCGATCGGACCTCTTGCAAGGCACGCAGGCGGCGACTCGGAGCGCACACGGGGCAAGTTCGGTTTGACCGAATTCCCCGGCTAAAGGCTGGAAGGAGGCCTTGAAATGGAAGGTGTACAGATTGTCGGATCGTTGGATTTCGCGACGCTCCTTTTCATCATTTTCACTCTGTTCTTCGTCGGCCTGGTGTTCCACCTGCTGAAGGAAGGACGCCGCGAAGGCTTTCCGCTGGAATCCGATGAGACCGGGCGGCTGGAAAGCATCGGCGGGACCTGGCTTCCGGACGCCAAGACCTATCATCTGGCTGACGGCCGCACGGTTCACAAACCCGACCGCCTCCGTGATCCGGACTATTCCGGCAAGATGAAGCGTATAGCCAAGTGGGCCGGCGCTCCGATCGAGCCGGTCGGCGATCCGATGCAATCGGGGATCGGCCCAGGCGCCTACGCCCTTCGCGAGGACATCCCGGACGTCACCCACGAAAATCTGCCGAAGATCGTCCCTATGTCCTCCATGCCAGACTTTTCGGTGGCGGAGAAAAGCGTTGATCCGCGCGGCCTGGACGTCATCGCCGCCGACGGCGCCAGCGCAGGCAAGATCTCCGATATCTGGGTGGACCGCGCCGAAGCGCTCGTACGCTATTACGAGGTGGAGTTAGCTGCTGACGGCCGCAAGGTCCTGCTGCCCTACGCCTTCGCCAACGTTAAGGGCAAGGCCGGCAAGGTGCTCGCGCCTTCCATCACCGCCGCGCAGTTCGCTGGGGTTCCAGCCCACGCTTCGCCCAACCAGGTTACCCGGCTGGAGGAAGAAAAGATCAGTGCTTACTACGCCGCGGGCACGCTGTACGCCACTCCGCGCCGTGAATCGCCGGTGATCTGATGTGTGATCCGGACACGATCAAGGAAGAACCCATCCCAGGCCTTCCTGACTACCTGCCGGAGGGTGAACACATCCTCTGGCGGGGAAGCCCTGACTGGCGTGCGCTCGCGATGCACGTCTTCCATGTGCGCGCGGTCGCCATCTATTTCATCCTGCTTCTGGTCTGGCAGGTCGGAACCGCGGTCATGAACGGCGCGGCGCCAAATGTGGCGCTGGCCGAGCGGCTGACGCTCGTGCCGATGGCCGCGTTCACGATCGGTCTTCTGGGCTTGCTCGCCTGGCTATTTGCGCGCTCCACCATCTACACCATCACCAATGAGCGTGTGGTGATCCGGGCGGGCGTCGCCCTGCCCAAGGCGATCAACATCCCCTTCACCATCGTCGAGACCGCCGGCCTGAACCTGCGAAAGAGCGGCAATGGTGATATCGCCCTGTCGCTGGTGAAGTCCGAACGCGCGCTTTACCTGCCGCTCTGGCCCCATGCCCGGCCGTGGAAGATCACCCGCGCCGAACCGATGCTGCGCGGCCTCTCCGAAGCCGCCGACGTCGCTGAGATTCTCGCCGGCGCCTTGGCTGAAAAGGCCGGCCAGCCTGCGACCCGCATCGTAATCGCCGATGCCCAACCGATCGCCGCCCGTTCCGCTCCGGCGCGAGCTGCGGCTCTCAACTCCTGACGCGCTCCTGGACCGTTTTGACCATGAATAGACAAGAAATCCTCCACCGCCGCGCCCTCGCTGGGATCGCTGTGCTGGTCGTGATCACGATCGTGATGACGGCGATCGCCCAACTCACCGGGGCTGGTGCGCGATATACGCCGAACGGGGAAGCCATCGCCACGGCCGAGCTTCGGTTCGAGGATCAAAGCAATGGCGTAGTTGCGGTCTATGACGGCCAGTCCGGCGCACGGATTGTCGCCTTCGGCATGGATGAGGGCGTTTTCGTGCGCTCTGTCATGCGCGGCGTCGCGCGCCAGCGCCGCCTGCGCGGCGATGACAGTCAGGCGCCAGTGGAACTGAGCCGCCAGAGCGATGGCGAGCTCTGGCTCACCGATCCGGTCACGGGCGTGCAGATCTATCTGGGCGCTTTCGGACCGGACAATCTGGCCGCCTTCAACGCTCTGCTCGACAGCCGCCAGCAGATCAGCGCGTCAATCGAGGCAGGAGAGGCCTCATGACCCAGTCAGCGCGCCGGTTCGACATCCCGTGCACCATCGAAGTGGAGCACACCAATGAGCATCTGCACGCCCATGTGTCCCTGGAGGGTGATGTGCCGATCTATCCAGGCGACCGCGTTCGCGTGCATGGCGAAGCCATCCAGGTGCTGTTCGGAGAGTCCGCGACCTACTCGCGCACCGCCACAGTGATGCGCGCGGGCTGGCTGTCCCGTCAGTGGACGAAATTCCTAGCGAGCCTGGAAATCACCGAACTTTACGAAGTCAGTTTCTCAGCGGGGAGGAAATTATGAACATCCACACCAGAGCAACTGCCGCTGACACGGCCCTGCGCGAACCCAACGACACGACCCGCATGGCCCAGGAAACGACCATGCTCAGCCCGCGCTTCTACACCACGGACTTCGGTGAAATGGACGCGCTGGACATTGAGCCGGTACGCCGCGAATGGGATGAGCTGATCTCCGATCTGGAAGCCGACCCCAACAAGGGTCACTTCCGGCGCACCGAGGCCTTCGAGAACGCGTTGATGACCCTGCCGGAAGACCTGCGCAAGGAGTTCGTCGACTTCCTCGTCAGCTCGCTGACGGCTGAATTTTCGGGCTGCGTGCTCTATGGCGAAATCGTCAAGAACATCAAGAACCCCGAGGCCAAGAAGCTCTTCAAGTACATGGCCCGCGATGAATCGCGCCATGCCGGCTTTATCAACACCTGTTTGAAGGATTATGGGATCGGGGTTGATCTGGGCTTTCTGACGAAGACGAAGAAGTACACCTTCTTCAAACCGAAATTCATCTTCTATGCGACCTATCTGTCCGAGAAGATCGGTTATGCGCGCTACATCACAATCTACCGTCAGCTGGAGCGCCATCCCGAGCACCAGTTCCACCCGATTTTCTCTTGGTTCAAGGAGTGGTGTAACGATGAGTTCAAGCATGGTGAGGCCTTCGCGCTCATCATGCGGGCCAACCCGCACCTTCTTCAGGGCGCCAACAAGCTGTGGATCAAGTTCTTCCTGAACGCGGTCTATGCGACCATGTATGTGCGCGATCATGCCCGCCCGGCCTTCCACAAGGCCCTGGGCGTGGATCCCACTGAATACGACTACCAGGTATTCGCCATCTGCTCGGAGATCACCAAGCAGGTCTTCCCGATGACGCTGGACATCGACAACCCCAAATTCCGCGCCAAGCTGGAGCGGATGCGGGTTGTTATGGACCGCATGTGGGCCGCCAAGGAAGAAGGCGGAATCATGGGCGCGCTCAAGCGAGGCGTCTGCGGCGTGCAGGCTGCGTGGACTTTCGCCGGGCTGTACTTCCTGCCCACCACCCCCAACGAAGCCCCGCAGGACGTGCGACTGCATCCGGCCTGGTAGGAGGCACCGGCCATGGACCTCGTTCTGCCCGTTCTGGCGACCCTAGCGCTCTGGTGGTTCTCCACCGGACTGATCATGGTGCTGGCCGAGCGCAGCCGGGGCCTGCGGCTTGTCGCCATGGCCGGCGCGAGCGTTCTGGCGGCCATCGCCGTTGCGACATTGTGGATGACGCGCGAGCTGGCGACGCCGGCGGGCACGTATGTCGCCTCCCTTTCGGCGCTCGCGATCTGGGCCTGGCATGAGATGAGCTTTCTATTCGGCTACCTCACCGGCCCCAATCGCGGGACCTGCCCGGTCGAGCTCGTAGGCTGGCCGCGATTCCGCAACGCCACTGCGACATTGATCCATCATGAGGCGGCCCTTGCCGCCACAGTTGTCGGGCTGGGCTTCATCAGTCTGACCGCGGCCAACCCGGCGGGCTTTTTGGTCTTCGCTCTTCTGTTTGCGCTTCGCCTGAGCTCGAAGTTCAATCTTTTCCTCGGCGCGCCGCACTTCTCAGACCAGCTACTCCCCTCGCGGCTCGCTCATTTGCGGAGCTATTTCCGCGTGGCGCCGGTCGGGCCGTTCTTCATTATCACGACTTCAATGATCGCCGTGCTTGCGGCCAGCCTGCTGTGGGGCGCGGCCGGCGCCTCTTCGCCGTTTGACGCCGCGCTATTGGCCCTTCTCGGGGCGCTGGCCGCGCTTGGCGCTGTCGAACATCTGTTTCTCGCCTTGCCGCTGCAGGACTCCGTCCTGTGGCGCTGGCTGCTTCCCGCGCGCGATCCGCGCCGGACACCGGATCTCTAGAAGTGAGAAAGTCCCATGGATTTCGATACTTTCTTCAGCGACCAGCTCGCCGGCCTCAAGGCCGAGGGCAATTATCGAGTCTTCACAGACATCGAACGCCGGCGCGGTGCCTTCCCGGCGGCCACCCGGCATACCCAGACCGGCGAGACCCGTGAGGTCACGGTGTGGTGCTCAAACGATTATCTGGGCATGGGCCAGAGCAAGGTCGTCCTGGACGCCATGCATGAAGCGCTCGACAAGTGCGGCGCAGGTGCCGGAGGCACGCGCAACATCTCGGGCACGAACCACTACCATGTGCTGCTCGAGCGTGAACTGGCCGATCTGCACGGCAAGGAAGCCGCGCTCCTGTTCACATCCGGCTATGTGTCGAACTGGGCGGCGCTTGGGACACTGGCGGCTCGGATTCCCGGCTGCGTCGTCCTGTCGGATGCGCTGAATCACGCTTCCATGATCGAAGGCATCCGCCATTCGCGCGCGGAGAAGCATGTTTTCGCCCACAATGATCCCGAAGATCTCGACCGGCGCCTGTCACAGATGGATCCGGACCGGCCTAAGCTCGTGGCCTTTGAGTCGGTCTATTCCATGGACGGCGACATCGCACCCATCGCCGAGATCTGTGATGTCGCCGACAAGCATGGCGCCATGACCTATCTCGATGAAGTCCATGGCGTTGGACTCTACGGCCCGCGCGGCGGGGGCATCGCCGAGCGCGACGACCTGATGGACAGGCTGACCGTCATTGAAGGCACACTGGGCAAGGCGTTCGGCGTGATGGGCGGATATATCGCTGCGTCCGAGGCGCTGTGTGACTTCGTGCGCTCATTTTCCTCCGGTTTCATCTTCACGACCGCGCTCCCACCGGCCGTAGCCGCAGGCGCGCGCGCCGCAGTGAAGCATCTGAAAGTGTCGGAAATGGAGCGTCGGCGTCAGCAGCGGAATGTGCGCGTCGTGCGCGCGAAGCTGGCCGAGCTGGGCATACCGACCTTGGACAACCCAAGCCACATTGTGCCGGTGATGGTCGGCGATCCGGTCAAGTGCAAGCGGATCAGCGATTGGTTGATGGACACCCATGGCATATATGTTCAGCCCATCAACTACCCCACGGTGCCCAAGGGGACCGAGAGGCTGCGTCTGACGCCCTCGCCGGTCCACACCGATGGCGACATTGATCGTCTGGTCACCGCGCTCTCACAGATCTGGTCGGAATGCGCCCTTCATCGCAAATTCAACGTCGCATAGCCGGCTCCAGCGATGACCGCCTGATCCCGGCTATCGGCGAGGACGGGCAGCGGTTTCCGTTGGGCAAGCTTGAAGCGCATCAGCGTGGACAGTTGCACGATGCGGTGTCCGTATTCGTCTTTGACAGAGCCGATATGCTCATCCAGCGCCGCGCGGTAGGGAAGTATCACTGCGGCGGGCAGTGGGCGAATGCATGCTGCACGCATCCCGATTGGGGCGAAGACGCCGGCGCGAGCGCTCGGCGCCGCCTCCGGGAGGAGCTCGGCGTCGAGCTTGATCTAAGCGAAGTCGGCGTGACCACCTACCGGGCCGAGGTCGGCGGCGGGCTCATCGAGCATGAACGAGTGCGGTTGTTTCGCGGAGATGCGAACCGCGAGGCTCTGCACTTTGATCTCAATCCACTGGAGGTCAGCGAGGTGCGGTGGGCAAGCCCGGCCGCGTTGAGCGAGGAGGCCGCCGCGCACCCGAACCGGTTCGCACCCTGGTTCCGAATCTATCTGGATCGCTGGGCGGAGCTGCCAGTCGCGGTCTAGCCGGGCTTTGCCACCATCAGCCAAGTCGCTGCGACCAGCGGAACGGTGCTGATCAGACCCCAGGTCATCCACCGCGCCGAGAGCGCGCGATAGTCGTCCCCGACATCCTCACCCTGAAACGCCGCAGCGAGACGCGCCTGGCGGATCTGGATCGGAATGATCAGGCAAAGCCAGATCAGGCCGGACAGGATGAAGAGGAGCTGACCCCACAGCAGCCAGCCCTGCATCAGGGGAATACGGGCGTAAATCGCCATGAAGTAGCCGCTGGCCATGATCAGACCGGCGCCCCATGCCGTCATCGACCAGTCCGTGTAGGTGATAAGCTTCTGTGCGAAGCGCAGGATGTCCGGCTTGTCCTCACGATCGGCGAAGAACTTCCAGATCGCCGTGACCGTGATATTGCCCATCAACATGGCTACGCCCGTGACGTGAAGAAACATCGCAATGTCGTACGGAGCCAGGGTCGCCATGTCTCAAGCCTTGGTGAATCAGGACGGCGCCGACAAAAAAGCGCGCCGCCTCTTGAGTGAGGCGAACGCGCTCCTTGTCAGGCAGGCGGCCGGTCAGAGCGGACGGGCGATGCCGTTCTCTGCAGCCCAGAGATACCAGTTATCGACGAGTGTGCCGGTGATCAGAATGCCGATCCCGCCGGTGAGCGTTGTCAGCACAGCGAACCACCAGGCCCAGCGGTGGATTGATTCCATGGTGGCGTTGAAGCCCATGGTCCAGCGCCAGAACAGGCCGGCCCGTTCGCTGGCGGTGCCGCGGTCGACGATCTGTTCGATCTCGCGATCGCCGCCGAGACGTCCCACCGCCAGGATGGTCGCTCCGTGCATGGCGAACAGCAGGGCTGAGCCATACAGGAAGAATATCGACCACATGTGGAACGGGTTGTAGAACAGATTCCCGTAGAGCAGCGAGAAGTTATTCGTCCACTCGAGGTGGGAGAAGATCCCGTAGGGGACCGCCTCCGCCCAGCTGCCGAGCAGCATCGGCCGGATGAATCCGAGCACGAGGAACAGCCAGATCGCCGAGGCGAAGGCCCAAGCCACATGGGTGCCCATGCCCAGTTGAATTGCACGGCGATAGGTGCGCAGCCACCACAGCAGAACCGACGCCGTCAGGAAGAAGCCGGTGATGATGTACCAGCCGCCTTCAGCGAGCGGCACAAAGGGCGAGAAACCGTACTCCGGCCCCGGAGGATCCAGCGTCAGCCAGAAGAACTCCCGCATGAAGGCAATCGGGCTGTAGTCGACCGACGCCGCGAAGTTCATCCCGATGATGAACAGCGCGATGAAGCCGAAGGCCAGAGACGCCAGCCCGCTCAGGCCCAGATAGATGGGTCCGATCTGGGCGTTGCCGATCAGGCCTGCCAGATGGCTGAACGTCGTGAACTTATATCTCGGTTCGCTGCCTGGAACCGCTACCCCGACTTCAGCGGGGCCGCGGACCTGAACCTGAGTGAAGATGTTTTGATATGCAGACATTGTTCTCTCTCCAGTCTCAGCTCCAGATCGGCAGCATGCGCCACCAATCCCACCAAGCGACCCACGAGCGGACCCAAGGTCCGGCGATGATCACGCTGGCGGCGCTCCAGAATGCCGCCGACAAGGCCAGGAACAGGCCGAGGCGGTGAATGCCGAGAGGGCCGATCGAATAGCCCAGGACATCGCGGAAGAAGGTGTCCTCATGATCGGGCGTCTTCACGTCCTGGCCCTTGCCCGGGTTGGTCGCGGAGAGCACCAGCGCTCCGTGCAGACCCAGTGCGAAGCACGTCGTGAAGAAGAACGTCACCGCCACCATGTGCAGCGGATTATAGTGCCAGTTCACAAACGAGTAGCCGAGATTGGAGACCCAATCGAGGTGGCTCATGATGCCGTAGGGGAAGCCTTCCCCCCAGGCGCCGAGCAGCAGCGGCCGGAAGATGTTCAAGGTCACGAAGGCGAGGATCGCAAAGCTGAAAGCGATCGGGACATGGAAGCCCATTCCCAGCTTTCTGCAGATCTCCACCTCGCGCAGGGCCCAGGAGACGAAAGCGCCTGTCGCGCAGATCGTGATGATCTGCCACAGGCCGCCTTCACGCATGGGCGCGAGCGCCAGACCGTAACTGCGTGCGGGAGGCTGGATGTCTATTAGCCATGGGTTCCACGTATCGCCAAGCGAAGCGGCAAAGAAAATCAACGCGGTGCCCAAGACTGAAAAAAACAAGGTCGTGACGCCAAAAAAGCCGACATAAAACGGTCCGACCCAGAAATCGAATAGGTCACCGCCGATCAGCGTTCCGCCGCGGACCCGGTATTTGCGTTCAAAGCTCAATAACGCCATTGCATTATCTCCGGTGTCGGTCGCCCGGGCGGAGCTGGACCATAGTCAGGCCCAGCCCCGCTGTACGGCCGTTTGGACAAACCAGATCGCCCCTCCGCGTCCGGCGCGCTGCCCCCGAAAGAGCAACGCCAAACTGGTCAACTCACTATGAGTAGACCGTATCCACGTCCTGGCTGATCGACGCCGAAGCGCCGGCACCTGCCGCACCATCGATCCAGTTGAATCTCTCGCTAGAGAGCAGGATGAAGTGAATCAGGATAGCCAGAGTGAACAGAAAGACCGCAAGCGCGATGAAGACACGCCGCGGATCAAATAAAAGCCACATTCTCCACATGGTCTCAACTCCTTAGTTAGTGTGAAACTCTAAAAGGCGAGCCACGGCTTGTAGAGCCACATCGAGATGTGGGCTAAGAATGGAAAGAGGGACATGAGAATCGCACTTTTCACAAAGTAACGATGGATCTCCTGTGCCTCTCCATGAGTAAGACCCGAAAGGGTCTCGCTATCTGAAGCCATTGTCATGACCTCCACTGTTTGCCTTTCGGCAGTTACCGCACAGAACCCTCGCGGCATGGGCACCGGACTGTCGCCAGCCCGGCTGATCCGCTCCCGAAGTCACCCCCGGACGCGAAACGATCGCCCGGCGCGGGACCCTTGAGGGGCCGACGGCGCGCCGGAGCTGTTGGGAATGGGACAAAGCAGCGGTCATGCCCGCTGTCCCTCCAATTCGAGATTCGCCGCCGCGCGCACATGCGCGGTCGTGACCTTGGTCGCGCCTTCGGCGCGCGCACGCGCCTCGGCGGCGTCGCGCAGGGTCTTGGCGGCGGAGATTCGCGTGAGCACCGGCTGGCGCTCGACAAGCGCGTCGAGCTCGGCGTTGGCGTCGGACGCCCAGGTCAGCTGGTGGCGGTCCAGGCGCGCATGGGTGGCCGCAGCGGCCTTGTCCATGTCCGTGCCCAGAGGAAGGATGTGGAACAGCGCGTCGAACAGCGCGTTGCACGTCTCCTGGATGATGTAGGTCGCCCCGCCATAACCCATGAACGGCGTGCCGGTGTGCCGGCGGATCGCCGCGCCGGGGAAGGAGGCGGGAATATACATGGTCCGCGCCCCGCACTCGGCGAGATACATGCGCTCATTATAGCTGCCGAACAGGATGAAGGGGGCGCTGTCATGGATGGACTGGCGCACCGCCTCATTGTCCGGCTTCTTGCCGGCGCTGCGCCCGTAGGCGAAGGCGCAGGGCAGGCCCATCTCGTCCTCCAGGAAGTGCCTCAGGCCCCGGGCGTAGGTCTCGTTCGCCACCACGCCGAAATTGGCCGTCCCGAAGAAGTCCTGGGTCACCGAGCGCCACAGATCCCAGAGCGGCTTGATGGTGGTGTGCTTTTCCTTCTCGATGAAGGGCTCCACATCAAGGCCGAGCTGTTCGCCGAGCGCGCGCAGGAATTTGGTCGTGGAATGCAGGCCGATGGGCGCCTGCAGATAGGGCATGTCCAGCGCCTCGCAGAGCAGGCGGCCGTATTCGCGGTACATGCAGATATTCACGTCCGCATCGACCAGACGCGGCATGTGCGCCAGATGACTGCCCAGCGGGCAGACCATGTTCACTTCAGCCCCGATGCCTTCCACCAGGCGTCGGATCTCAGCCAGGTCCGAGGGCATGTTGAACATGCCGTAGGCCGGCCCGATGATGTTCACGCGCGGCTTGTCGCCTTCCTTGCGCGGCTTGGGCTTGGGCCGCTTGCCATGCTTCGCGCCGTATTCGGTCCACAGCCACAACAGAGCGCGGTCCGCGCTCTGCCACTGATCCTCGTCGATCGTGCGCGGCAGGAAGCGGTGCAGGTTCAACCCTTCCGGCGTCACGCCGCCGCCGATCATCTCGGCGATGGACCCGGTGACGACCACGGCCGGCAGATCGGGCTCCAGCACCTCGTGGGCGCGCTTCATGGCCTCTTCGGTGCCCTCACCCATTTCGGTTTCGGACAGGCCGGTCACCACGATGGGCAGCTCATGCGGAGGCAGAGCGTCGGTGTAATGCAGCACGGAGGTGACGGGCAGGTTCTCGCAACCCACCGGGCCGTCGATCACGACCTGCAGGCCCTTGATCGCCGTGAAGACGTAGACCGAGCCCCAGTATCCGCCGGCTCTATCGTGGTCGAGCACTAACATCCTGTCGGCGCCTCGATCGCTTTTTCGCGGGCCTGTTCAGCCGTGATCCGCTTGCGCTTCTCCTTCATGCGGAAGGTGCGCACGTCTTCGGGGATGTTCTCCCAGACCCCGGCGTTCGCGCCGGTTCCCACGCCCTCAAAGAAGTCGCGCATCTGATCGAAGCGGTGTTTCGACTTCATGGCCGCATTGACCACGTCGCCCAGAGATCCGGCGCCGGCCGGACCCATCAGGGGCCGCGCGGAGATCAGATTGGTGAAGTAGAGCCCGGGAATGCCGGCTTCCTTGGCCTTCTGCACGACCGGAGTCGTGCCGATGGCCAGGTCAGGCTTGAACTCCTCCATGGCCGCCACGTCCTTCTCCAGCGACGCGCGGAACCGGATCTCGACGCCCTTGGACTTGAGCCACTCCACATCGGCGGCCGACCAGGGAGTCTTGGGACAGGCGGTGCCCACATAGCGGACGTCCGCCCCGCTCTCGATCAGCAGGCGCGCGACGATCAGCTCCGAGCCCTCATAGCCCGACAGGGTGATGCGGCCATTGATCGGCTTGGACGCCAGCGCGCCATTGATCGCGGGCAGAACCGCCTGCTTGGCCGCGTCGACATCCTTGCGCGCCACATTGGCCGCCGCGCCGATGGCTTCGAGCCAGGCTGCGGTTCCGTCCAGGCCCACCGGCGCGGAGCCGACGATCTCGCGGCCGGCGGCCGTGAATTCGCGAATAGAGGCGGTGTAGAAGGGGTGGATCGCCCCGACCACCGGGCTGTCCAGCGCAGCGTAAAGCTCGCGCCATTCCCGGGTCGGGACGACCGGCCCGGCCGCCAGCCCCATGGGCTCCAGCAGGCGGCCGATCACGACAGGGTCGGCCGGGAACATCTCGCCCAGCAAGGTGACTGCGGGACGCTCGTCGCGCGGCTTGTCCGGCGCCTGGACCGGGCCGAGCTCGGCTTCGGTGCGGGCGTATTTCAGCATTGCGCCGGCCAGGACATCCTTGGCTTCGGCATGGGTGGGAACCCCGAAGCCGGGCACGTCGATGCCGATGATGCGAACCCCGTTGATCTCGTCAGGCAGAAGCCGCAGCGGCACGCCGGAAGCCGTGGGGACGCACAGATTGGTGATCACCACCGCGTCGTACTTCTCCGGATCGGCGATGTCGTGGACCGCCTCGCGGATATCCTCGAACAGCTTGCCGGTGACCAGGGTCTCGGAGTTGAACGGCACATAGCCGACCGTGCGGCGCGCGCCATAGAAGTGCGAGGTGAAGGTCAGCCCGTACACGCAGCACGCCGAACCCGACAGGATCGTGGCGGTGCGCTTCATGCGAAGCCCCACGCGCAGCGAACCGAAGGCCGGGCACATGGACTGGGGCTGGTCGTGGGGCCCCTTGGGATAGTCTTTCTCGTACTGCTCCAGCAGCTCGGAATTGCCGGAGGCTTCGGCCTGGGCGCGCATCTTCTCCGCGCCGGCGTGGCAACCCGCCCCGTCATCCTTGCCCGGCTCCCCGCTCAGCGGAACGGCGGCGGGCGCATCCATCTCGGCGGCCAGATCCGGCGCGGGCGCGGGCTCGTTATTGTCGAGCGCAGCCTCGGCCGCGCCGTCATAGCGCACCTCCCCGCCGGGACGGGTGTTGATCAGGTTGAGAGACTTGTTGGCCATCAAACCCTCCTCAAACCTCGTCGTAGATCACTTCAAGGGAGGGCTTCTCGACATGGTTCTTTCCGGCCATGTCCGCGGCGGTCGCCGGAACCATGCCGAAGCCTTCAGCCTCTTCGGAATCAAACAGGCCCAGCAGCCCGTCCTGGTCGAGCGGCGTGGGGTGTACCGGCGGCGCTTCGGCCACGTTTTTCCCCAGCTCCGCGAACAGCGGACCCCAAGGCGAATCGGGCTTGCCGATGATCTCGTAATTGGCCGACTTGCGCCGGATGTCGTCGTCAGCCGGGATGGCCGACAGGACCGGGATGCCCACCTTCTCCGCGAAGGCGTGAGCCTCGCCCGTGCCGTCGTCCTTGTTGATGACCATGCCGGCCACGCCGACATTGCCGCCCAGGCGCCGGAAATACTCCACCGCCGAGCAGACATTGTTGGCCACGTACAGCGATTGCAGGTCGTTGGAGCCGACCACGATCACCTTCTGGCACATGTCCCGCGCGATGGGCAGGCCGAAGCCGCCGCAGACCACGTCGCCCAGGAAATCCAGCAGGACATAGTCGAAATCCCACTCGTGGAAGCCGAGATTCTCCAGAAGCTCGAAGCCATGGATGATGCCGCGGCCGCCGCAGCCGCGGCCCACTTCGGGACCGCCCAGCTCCATGGCGAAAACGCCGTCGCGCTTGAAGCAGACATCGCCGATGGCCACCGCTTCGCCGGCTTCCTTCTTCTTCGAGGAGGTCTCGATGATGGTCGGGCAGGCCCGGCCGCCGAACAGCAGCGAGGTGGTGTCGGACTTGGGGTCGCAGCCGATGAGCAGGACCTTCTTGCCCTGCTGGGCCATCATGTAGCTCAGATTGGCCAGGGTGAAGGACTTGCCGATTCCGCCCTTGCCGTAGATGGCGATGATCTGGGTCTCTTTCTTGACCGGCCCGGTGTGAACGGGATCGGGCTCCTGCGCGGCTTCCTTGCGCAGGTCGTCACCCTGGTTACCGCCGCCGGGCTTGAAGTCGCCGTCCATCATGAGGGTCTCCAGTCCAGGATCATTTTCAGGCAGCCGGCGTCGGAAAAGGCCGTGTGATAGGCCTCGCCGGCGTCTTGCGGTGCGCTGTGGTGCGTGATGAGCCCATCCAGCGACAGCGCGCCGCTTGCGAGCAGGTCATTGACGCCGGCCACGTCGGAGGGATTGAACTCCGCGGCCGTGCGCAGGCGCGCCTCCTTCATGAAGGCGGGCGCGAAGTCAAAGCTCAGCCGGTCGGCGTAGAAGCCGGCGAGCACGATTTCGCCACCCTTCTTCAACCGCATCACCAGGCTGTCGAGCAGGGAGGAATCCCCGCTCACGTCATAAATGGCACCATAGTCCCGGCGCGGATCATCGTCCGGGCGCACGACCTCATAACCGTCCGCGCCGCCCATTCGGGCCGGGTTGATCTCCCAGACCGTCGGCGCGGAATGGCCGGCGGCGACCGCAATGCGGGCCAGCAGGCGCCCAAGCGCGCCATGGCCGATGATCAGGTCCGGCGCCGGGTGGCCCGGCGCCATGGCGTGATAGGCCGTCGCGGCCAGCGCCAGCAGAACGCCCTGCTCGCCGAGATTTTCATCCACCGGCGTCACGCGCGCGCCCGGCAAGGTCACCCGGGAGGCCGAACCGCCGAACAGGCCGCGCACGTCTCCGTAGCAATTGGCGCCGGGAACGAAGACCCAGTCGCCTTCGCGGCGCCCGGAATTCGATCCGGCGTGTACGACACGCCCAATGGATTCATATCCCGGGACCAGCGGGTAACCCATGCCTGGGAAGGCCGGCATGTCGCCGGTCCACAAAAGCCGCTCTGTGCCGGTGCTCACGCCGCTGAAGGCCACTTCCACAACCACGTCGTCAGCGCCCGGCTCGCTGATGGCCAGCGTGCTGAGCGTGATGCGGCCGGGCTGTTCCAGTACGACGGCAAGGGCGTCCAAGGCGGTCTCCCTTCGCGTGGCGAAGATCCATTACGTCTGTGTAAGCTTACATTGACAGTTTGGTCAGTCAATTATGATTTACGATGAGTGGGCGCGGGCAGTGATCACGTCGGTGATCAGGGGAATACGCGAGCGGCGAACCCGCACCCCTTCGAAGCCGGCCTCATGCAGCATTTCGGTCAGGCGCTCGGCCGGCCGGGCGCGTCCGCCGCCCATGGCCAGTAAGTAGAATCCGAAATAGGCGTCTCCCATGGGCGCAGCGCCGGGAGCATCCGCCATGGGCTCGGCCAGGAGGAGTGTTCCACCGGGCCGGATGGCCTTCCGGCAGGCGGAAAGTATCGTTTTCGCGTCCTCGTCCGTGTGATCATGAATGATCCGGACGAGTGAGATCAGGTCCGCGCCCTGGGGCAGCGAGTCGGTCAGGAAACTGCCGCCATGGACCTGCGCTCTGGCGTCGAGCCCCTTTTCCTTCAGCTTCGCACGCGCCCGCTCCGCGACGGGGGGCAGGTCGAACAGCTCAAGCTCAAGTGCGGGCGCAACTGCGGCGACTTCGCACAGGAAGGCGCCCTCGCCGCCACCGACATCGAGGAGCTTCGAATATCTCGATAGATCGCAGGCCGCGAAGACTTCCTCGGCCACCATGGGCAGCGTATCAGCCATAAGCTGGGAATAGGCGTCAGGGCGGCCCGCATGGCCGGACTCCTCGCCATAGCCCCAGAACTCGGCAAGGCGCCCTTTGCGCTCGCAGCGCAGCAGCGCCAGCGGATCCATCAGATCTTCGTAAAAGAGCCGGTGGTGCTCGATCATGGCCGCCAGACCCGGCTCGTCGACAAGCGCGGCGCCGAGCCGGCCCAGGGCGTATCGACCGCCATGACGGGGCTCCAACAAGGCGATGGACGCCGCCGCACGCACCAGCCGGGTCGCGCCGTCGAGCGGCAGGTCGCCATGGCCGGCCACTTCAGGAATGGTCCGCGGACCATCCTTGAGAAACGAGAAGAGGTCGATCTGGGTGCAGGCCAGCACGGTCTGGGTGTAGACAAAGCCCGCCATTAGATCGAACAGGGCGCGGGCGTTCTCGCGCGCGGCGCCGCGTGTCGGAGCGAAGGCTTTCGCAGACTTGCGGAATTCAGGGTCAGCAACCAGCCTGTTTCGCAAGTCCCCGACGGCATCAGACCAGGGCATGATGATCCCCTACTCCGCAGCGACCACGAGATTCTTCGGCACCAGCCTGTGAGCCTGGGCGCACACGATCTCGCGCAGAGCCTCCGACCCGGGCACATCGGGGATCGCGTCCACAGCCTGGCCGACCAATCCCTTCAGGCGCTCGATGGCGCCTGGCACGCCGAGCTCGGACACGCAGTTGGGCCGGCCAAGCTGAGCATCACGGCCCAACCCCTTGCCGGCGTCATCGCCAAGGCCGGCGGCGTCCAGCAGGTCATCGGCGACCTGATAGGCCTCGCCGATTTTCTCGCCGAGCCGACGCCAGCGCCGCGGGTCCTGACCGGCCACAATCGCGCCGGCCATGGTAGCCCCGACGAAAAGCGCGCCGGTCTTTGCGCGGTGATAACTGCTGACCCGAACCTTCGGCTCACTCTCCCAGGCCTGTCCGGCCGCAATCCCGCCCGGCGCGCCGACAGATCCGGCGATGAGGGACACCAGCGCCGGCAGCGGCGCAGGCGTCCTGGCGCCGGCGCGCGCCACGGTTTCGAAGGCCAGCACGATCAAGGCGTCGCCTGTCAGAATCGCCAGCGGTTCGCCGAAGACGGCATGGACCGAAGGCTTGCCCCGGCGCTTCGCCGCGTCATCGAAGGCTGGAAGATCATCGTGAACCAGGGAGGCGCAATGCAAGAGCTCGAGCGCCGCGCCCGCTGCGTCCGTCAGTTCCGGAGACGGATCTCCACAGGCGCCCGCGACCGCGATCAGGAGCTGAGGCCTGACCCGGGCTCCGCCCGGAAACACGGCGTAGGCCAGGGCTTCAGCCAAGCGCGGCGGGCAATCGGCCCCTCCGGCTCTATCGATAGCGGCATGAAGCTCGGCCTCGATGCGTGCGGCGGCGTCCATGCCCAGGCTCCTCTCAGCTTGCAGACGTCAACCTTACCTGTCAGGCTGCGTGTCATGAAGACTGGACACATGGACACAACCTGTCAATGACGCAGGCCCCTTCCAGAGACGGCGTCGTCATCATCGGCGCGGGCATGGGCGGGCTCGGCGCCGCCATTGATCTCGCGGCGCGCGGGGTTCCGGTGACCGTGCTGGAGAAGGCCGGCGCCCCCGGCGGCAAGATGCGTACGATTCATGTCGATGGTTACGACATCGACGCCGGGCCGACCGTCATGACCTTGCGCAGCGCTTTCGATGATCTGTATGAAAGCGCAGGCGCCCAATTTGAAGATTATGTCGGGCTGATCACCGCGGAGCGCCTGGCCCGCCACGCCTGGGACGATCAAGGCACATTCGATCTCATGGCCGATCCCGAGGCGTCCATTGACGAGGTCGGCAAGTTTTCCGGCGCCGCACAGGCCCGATTGTTCCGTAAATTCCTCAAAGACGGGGCCCGCCTCTATGACGCCTTGACGCGCAACTTCCTGCTTCAGCCCCAGACCTCGCCCGTCGGTCTGACCGCGCGCATGCTTTCCAACAACCCGCTCGGGGCTTTGACGCTCAAGCCCTTCTCAACGCTGTGGGAGGCGCTTGGCCCTTATTTTCCCGACGCCCGCCTGCGTCAGCTGTTCGCGCGCTATGCGACCTATTGCGGAGCTTCGCCATGGAACGCGCCAGCGACCCTGATGATGATCGCCGAGCTGGAGCAGCGCGGCGTCTGGTATGTGAAGGGCGGCATGAGCCGGCTCGCCCAAGGGATGGCGGCCTTCGCCGAGCAGCTTGGAGCAGACATCAGGTACCAGGCTGAAGTCTCCGAGATTCTTGTGGAGCACGGCCGGGCCGCCGGTGTCCGCCTGGCGAGCGGTGAGCAGATCCCAGCCCGCGCGGTGCTGTCCAACGCCGATCCCGACGCGGTGCGCAGCGGACTGCTTGGACAGCCGGCCCGATCAGGCCTGAGCGACGTGGAGATGCCGCGGAGCCTGTCCGCCCTGGTTTGGACGGCGACCGGTTCAGCGTCCGGCTTCGAGCTCGACCGGCACAACGTGGTGTTCTCCACCGACTATGCCGCCGAGTTTGATTGTCTGTTTAACCAGCAGCGCATCCCCGATGAGCCGACGATTTACATCTGCGCGCAGGATCGCGGAGCCGGCGCGGAGCCGGCAGGGGACGACCGCTTCCTGATTCTTATCAACGCCCCAGCAGACGGCGACACCCGCGCCTACCCCGCCGAGGAGACCGACCGATGGCAAGACCTGACCCTGAAGCGGCTGAGGGCGTGCGGACTCGATCTGACGCTTCACGCCTCGGTCGCGACCGGCCCGGACGGCTTCGCGCAGCTCTTCCCCGGTTCAAGCGGGGCCATATACGGACGCGCCCTGCACGGATGGCGCTCGGCGTTTCAAAGACCCGGCGCGCGCAGCCGGCTGCCGGGCCTGTATCTGGCGGGGGGCGGAACGCATCCCGGTCCGGGGGTGCCGACCTCGATGCTGTCGGGACGCACGGCGGCACGCTCGATCTTGGCCGATTTGGCTTCGACGCCCCGATACCGCCCGGCGGGTATCGCTGGCTCTACGCCGACGCGTTCAGCGACGACGGACGCTTCGGCCTGATCCTGATCGCCCTGATCGGCAGCGTGTTTTCTCCCTATTACGCCTGGTCGGGCCGTCACAGGCCGGATAATCACTGCGCGCTCAATGTCGGGCTCTATGGCGGCGGCAAGACCCGCTGGGCCATGACCGAACGGCCCGCCAAGGCCATTGATCGCGGCCCGGATCATTTCACCTTCGGACCGAGCATGGTGCGCTTTGAAGATGACAGCCTCATCTTCGATATTCGCGAAACTGCAGCGCCGATTCCGTTTCCCGTCCGAGGCCGGATCGTGATCCGGCCTGAAGTCGAGCAGACGCAGCAATTCACCCTCGATCCTAACGGCCGCCATGCCTGGCGCCCGGTCTGGCCGAAGGCCCGCGTTTCAGCCGAGTTCGACAAGCCGGGCCTGTCCTGGTCGGGCGACGGCTATGTCGACATGAATGCCGGTGTGGAACCCCTCGAGGCAGGCTTCAATTCCTGGAGCTGGGCGCGCACGGCCCTGCCCGATGGCGCAGCGATTCTCTATGACTGCCATCCAGCCGGCGGCGGCGATTACGGGCTGGCTTTGCGGATCCATGAAAATGGCGCGGTGCAGCACTTCACGCCGCCCCCTGAAGTCCGCCTGCCTGACGTGATGTGGGGCGTCTCACGCCCCTCGCGTTCGGACGGACAGGCGCGAGTGGTGCGCACCCTTGAAGACACGCCCTTCTACACCCGGTCCATGATCGAGACCGAGCTCCTGGGTCAGACTCGGGTCTCCATGCACGAAAGTCTGGACCTCAAGCGGTTCAGCGCCAGCTGGGTGCGCTGCCTTCTGCCCTTCCGGATGCCGCGCGCTTTCTAGTCCGGGTCGCGTTCGGCTTCGGCGCGATCCTCGGCCTCGGCCTTTTTCTGGTCGCGATCGATTTCGTTCAGCTGCCACAGCCCGAAGCCGAGGATCGCGCCGAAGAACAGGCAGAACTCGATGAAGGTGAACAGTGTCCCGCTCATCACACCGCTCCGTGCCGGCGGCGCACAATCGCCAGGTTGAGCGCGGCTGCAAAGCTGACCCAGACGAGATACGGGATCAGCACCCCGGCGGCGACGGCGTCGACCCCGGCGAAGGCGATGATCGTCGCGGCGATGGCGAGCCACAGGGCCGAGACCTCGAACAGGGCGAGCAGCGGGCTCCGTATCCCGAAAAAGACCACTGACCAGCCCGCGTTGAGGACCAGCTGCAGTCCCCAGAGTCCAAGGGCCGGGCCGATCCCTGCATGGGCCCAGACCCGCCAGGCCCCATAGGCCATGAGGATGTATAGGACGAACCAGGCGATCGGGAACAGCCAGTCCGGCGGCGTCCACGCCGGTTTGTCCAGCCGCTCATACCAGACCCCGGGGCGGAACACCGCTCCGGTCACCGAAGCGGCGATGACAAGCCCCAGGAAGGGCAGAAAGGTCCAGAGCGGCGCATCCATCAATCAGTGCTGTCTATTTCTGCCGGCGGGCGTTTCATGCGGCGCAGCTTGCGAACGCCCCACGTGATGACGACAATGGCGAAGGCGATCTCCAGAGCGAAGAATATGTAGTGACCCATGGGTCAAGCTCCTCTCAGGCCTGTCTTCGTGACGATTGACCTGAAGCTCGCTCTCGCTGCTTCACGTCATATAGAATGGTTGCGACGCGTCCCCAGTCCTCATCGAACCTCCACCAGGATGGCGGCGTGTCCGGCGCAGGCGCTTCAGGGGCGGCGTCGACCAGGAACCGCACTTCCTCCAGGGGCTCCTGATTGGTGCGCTGCGACCCCAGGGCGGCGTCGACCACCGCCATGAGGGCCAGCTGAAGCTTTCGTCCGGTTGAGGTCACGACCCGGCGATTGACCGTATCGAACCCGGCGCGTTCAGCCTCCACGCCGATTTCACGATAGATGCGAGCCGCGGCGTGAATCGCAGGACGGCAGCGCTTGGGAAGGTGGGCGATTCCCGGGCGAGCGCGCGCGTAAAGACGATCCGCTTCCGCCAGCAAGCGCCGCACGAACTCTCCGATCCGCACATCGAATCGAGGGTCCTGCAGCCAGGCGTCGGGATCAATGCGCGCCTCGGCGAACCAGACCCGCGGCAGGTAGAGCCGGCCGGCCCGGGCGTCCTCGCCGACATCGCGGGCGATATTGGTCAGCTGCATCGCAACACCGAGATCGCAGGCCCGCGCCAGAGCTTCCTGACTTCTCACGCCCATGACCAACGCCATCATGGCGCCGACCGAGCTCGCCACCCGCGCGCCATAGGCGCGCACATCAGACAGCGTCTCGTACCGCCGGTTCGCCGCATCCCAGGCGAACCCCTCGATCAGCGCGGCGGGCAACTCCTTTGGGATATCGCATTCCTTGACCACATGGGCGAAAGCCCGCTCGGTCGGGTCTTCACCCTTATGCCCGTCATAAAGCTGGTCGAGCCGGTCGGTCAGGCGCGCGCAGGCCGCGACCGGGTCGCCGCCTTCATCCACGGCGTCATCAGCCATGCGGCAAAACCCGTAAAGCGCGTAGGCGCGGTCCCTCGCCGCCCGGGGCAGGAGCAGGGAGGCGGCGAAAAAGCTCTTCGACCCGCCGCGGATCGCTGTCCGGCAGGCCTCCAGGTCTTCAGATGTGACCGACGGTTCAACCATGGACCTTGCAGGCCGCCGCATCTGGAACGATGGCGTCCAGCACTCGGGCTGACGACAGAACGCCGGGGACGCCTGCGCCTGGATGGGTCCCGGCGCCGACCAGATAGAGGCCTTCCACTTCCTCGCTCTTGTTATGCGCCCTGAACCAGGCCGACTGGGTCAGGATCGGTTCCAGACCGAAGGCGGCGCCATGGGTGGAGTTGAGCCGGTCGCGGAAATCGATCGGGGTCATGACCCGCGACACGGTCACGGCGTTTTTCAGGCCCGGCAGAACAGTCTCCTCCAAACGCTTCTCGACAGCCTGACGGTATGGCTCGGCCATTTCGGTCCAGTCGGTGTCGCCCTTCAGATTGGGAACCGGGGAGAGCACGTAGAACGCTTCGCACCCGTCCGGCGCCATGGACGGGTCCGTCGCCGTGGGCCGATGGAGATAAAGGCTGAAATCGTCGGCGAGCTTCTTCTTCGTGAAGATGTCATTGAGCAGACCGCGATAACGCGGTCCCAGAATGATCGTGTGATGGTCAACCTCGGGATAGGTCCTCCCGGTTCCGAAATACCACAGAAACAGGCTCATGGACTGGCGCGCGCCGTCCACCTTGCGATCCGTCCAGCGCTTGCGTTTGGTTTCAGACAGCAAGTGCTTGTAGGTGTGCCCGACCTCGGCGTTGGAGATCACGATATCGGCGCTGACATGCCGGCCGTCCGCCAGCTTCACGCCGGTCGCCCGCCCGTCTTTTGTGGTGATCTGCGCGGCTTCGGCGTCGCATATGACCGCACCGCCCTGCCCCTCGATCAGATCGACCAGCCCGTCGACGAGCTTGCCGGTTCCGCCCATGACAAAGTGCACGCCCCACTCGCGCTCGAGGTAGGAGATCAGGCAGTAGAACGAGCTCGCCGCAAACGGATTGCCCCCCACAAGAAGGGGATGGAAGTTCAGCGCCACCTGCAGCTTGGGATTCTTGATGTACTGGGCGACCAGGGAATGAACCGAGCGATAGGACTCCAGCCGGATCAGGTCGGGCGTGACCTTGGCCATGGATTTCAGCGTGTGGAAAGGCACGTGGGCGAGCTGCTGAAAGCCCACCTCGAAAATGTCCTGGCTCTTCTTCAAGAAGCGCTCATAGCCGTCTGCGTCTTCAGGCGCGATGCGTTTGACCTCTTCGCGCATCACGTCGGCGTCGCGATAGCAGTGAACGACGTCGCCATCGTCGAACCTGATCCCGTAAAACGGGTTCATCTCGCGCAGCTCGATATCATCCTCGAAGCGCCGCCCCGCCAGCTCCCAAAGCTCTTCGAGCAGGAAGGGCACGGTGATGATCGTGGGCCCGGCATCGAACACATAGCCCTCGTCCTTGAACACGTAGGCCCGGCCGCCTGGCGCATCGAGCTTTTCAAGGACGGTCACGCGATAGCCGCGCGCCCCGAGGCGGACGGCCGCCGCCAGTCCGCCAAATCCCGATCCGATCACCACCGCGTGGGGACGGCCGTCGCCGCCGGGCTTGCGATCTTCAACGCTCTTCAACATGTCGGCTCCTTTAGCGGACCGCGTTCAGGCGGCCCTGATCCTTCGAGGCCGGATCGAACAATCCGGCCCTTTGGGCTTCGCGGCGGATGACGGCCGCGACAGCGTCCGGGTCTTCTTCATGGGCGAGATGGCCCAAACCCTGAAGCACCACCGTGTCACGGTCCGGGATGGGCTGGACAGCCTGCACAATGTCGCGCTCCGGCGTCGCCCGGTCGGCGTCGCCTGCAACCGCGACGAAGCGGACTGCAAGACGCGGCAGAGCTTCAAGGGTCGGACGAAGCCGCCAGTTCGCCATCATCTTGAGCGCGCCGGAAACATGGGAAGGGCGCTCAAGCAGGCGTTTGTAGAGGGTGCACCCAGCCTCATCGATATGCGAGCCCGTGCGCTCGATAATGCGTTTGACGCGCACAGGACTGGCGCGCATGGCGACGAAGCGCGGTGTGATCGGGTTGATGAAAGCCAGCTTGGCGAGGCCAGAGGCCAGTCCGTCCGCTGCGCCGCCGTAGGGTTTCAGGGCTGGCGCCAGGCCGACGATGACCGACGGCGAACACGCCCCGTCCAACGCCATGCGCAGCGCAATGGCCGCGCCTGCGGAATGTCCTACGACAAGGGCCGGCTCGACGCCGAGCGCGCGAGTCAACGCCCCCATCGCCGAGGCGTTTCGCGGCAAGGTCGGCGCATCCAGCGGGCCGGAGAATCCATGGCCGGGAAGATCGGCCATGACGAGTTCGAAGTCATCGGCGAGACGCGCCGCCAGCGCGCGAAACGAATGGGTTGAGGCCGCGGTGCCATGGATCATCAGGATCGCAGGGCCGGAGCCGACACGCTGAACGTGCCAGTTCACGCCGCCGGCCTGTATGAATCGGCTGGCGTCGCGGAACGGCCAGTCGGCCGGGAGGATTGACGCGATCATGCCGCCGCCTCCCGCGCAAGCTGGGCCAGCGCGCCGGGGTTGGAGACCGGCAGTCGCGCGTACCGCGCGCCCATGTCCTGGGCTAGCGTTCGAGCGGCGTCCGATCCACGCTTGGAGACATCGACCAGCACCACCGGATAGCCCGATGTGCGCAGCTGGCGGCCGGCCTGACGGGCCTCGGCCTGGGCGATCTCCCGGCCGGCTCCGCCATCGCGGGTGATATTCGCCGCGCCGTCAGTCAGAAAGACAAGGGTCGGGCTTCGCCCTTGACGGGTCGCGGCCTGCGCCGCGGCGTCCGCAGCCTGTATCGCGGCGGCCAGCGGCGTGCCGCCTCCACCGGGAAGCGCGGCGAGGCTTCGCTTGGCGCGCGCCAGCGAACGGGTGGACGGCAGCAGCATGTCCGCCCCAGCGCCGCGGAAGGCGATCACCGCCACATGGTCGCGCCGCACATAGGATTGGGCGAGCATCAGCTCGACAGCGCCTTTGGCCTCCGACAGCCGGTTGAGCGCCAGCGAGCCGGAGGCGTCGACCACGAAGATCGTCTCGCTCTCCGAGCGCGGCTTGAACCGCTTGATGCGAAAATCCTCCCGGCGGACCTCGATGGCCGGCCCGGGAGCGAAGCGCTTCAGACCCCGGCGGCGCACCCGGCCCCAGGGCGCCGCCGCGCGCAGGGTCGCCAGAAGGTCAAGTCTGCGACCTTCACCAGGATTACCGCGCATGGCGCCTGCCGGACGGCCTCGAAGCCCGGCCCGCTGCATTGCGCCCGCCTTGCCGGCTCCGCCCGCCTTGGGTGCGGCGGCGCCGGCCTCCAGGCGGGCCAGCAATCCTTCCGGCAGAGCGGCGCGAGCAGCCTCGGTCGTGATTTCGGTCAGATCATCTAGGCCTGGACGCTCGTCGTCGCCGGCGTCGGGCGTGTCGTTCGCGGCTTCGGGCTCGCCTTCAGGGCCCTGGTCCTGCTCCGCCTCGGCCTGCTCTTCGCGCGCCGGCATCTGGGTGGCGCGCGGCGCAAGCACGAGACGGGCGACCAGCGACAGGTCCTCCTCGGCCACCTCGTCGCGGTTATCGAGTGCAGCGGCCGCACGCGCGGCCCTGAGCGCCAGGATCACCGGGCGAAGGCTGTCGATCCCAAGCGCCAGAGCTGCAGCTGTGAGCACAGGCTCCGCATCGCCGTTCAGGATATGCGGCAGGCGCACCTTCGCCATGGTCAGCATTTCAGGATCAAGCAGCGGGCCTGCGGTGATCGCGCTCAGCGCCGTGTTGGAAAGATCAACGTGAAACGCCAGCCGATCCGCGAGCGTCGCGGGCGTGGCCTCATCAGGCTCGCTGCTCTCATCAAGAGCGATCAACAAGGGCGGCGAAGGCCCCTCGATAGCCGCCGCCAGTCGGCTCGCAAGGCCCGGGCTCGCCCGCTCCGCCATGGCGATGACGCCGACACCGCCCTCGATTCCAGCAAGAAGGCCAGGCGTGCGTACCGGCCTGCCGGCCTTCAGGGTCGCGGCCAGGTCCAGACCGCCGAAGAGGGCCTCGTCATTGATGTTGGCCGGAACCCGCCGCCAGGGCGCATCGTCCTCCAGCAGGGCGCGGAATCCATCGAGCCAGGCGTCTCGAACGGGCCCCGATCGTGCGGTGAGAACCATCCCGCCAAGACCGGGGTCGATCGCAAGCAGTGCGGCCGCCAGACGCGCATCGGCCCAGGGACCCGGCGTTTGGCCGCCATCGGTCATTGCCCGAAGACCTCCTGGAGCCCGCGCTCGATCCGGGCGGACGATCCTGCGTCATCCAGCGGGTCACGGCGCAGCCTGTGCCTTAGCGCGGCGGGCGCGACCGACCTGAGATGGTCGACAGAGACTGCGTCGGCCTCGTCCAGCGCCGCCTGGGCGCGCGCGGCACGCAGCAGCGTCAACTCGCCTCGCAGCCCGTCGGCGCCGAGCGCCAGGCACAGCTCTGAGGCCTTGCGCAGGACCGCCTCGTCCGAATCAAGGGTCTTGAGACGATCCTTGGCGTCCAGAATTCTTGAGCGAAGCCGGCTTTCCGCGTCAGCCCACTGGGCGCAGAAGGAGTCCGGGTCGCGCTCAAAGGCGTCGCGCCGGCGGACGACCTCGACGCGCATGTCGATCTCCCGGGGCGTCGCGACCTCGACCGAAAGACCGAACCGGTCCAGCAGCTGCGGGCGCAGTTCACCTTCTTCCGGGTTGCCGCTGCCGACAAGGACAAAGCGCGCCGGGTGGCGCACGCTGAGCCCGTCGCGCTCCACGACATTCTCGCCCGTGGCCGCGACATCGAGCAGCAGATCGACGATATGGTCTTCCAGCAGGTTGACCTCGTCGATGTAGAGAAAGCCGCGATTGGCCCGCGCAAGAAGCCCGGGCTCGAACGCCTTCTCACCCTTGCGCAGCGCCTTTTCGATATCGAGCGCGCCGACCACCCGGTCTTCCGTCGCCCCGAGGGGCAGGTCAATGACAGGCGTCGGCTTGAGGGTCTGGGCTCCGCGCTGACGGTCTTGGCCGTCGATCGGCGGATCGCCCGGCGCGGCGTTATAGGGATCGGACTCATAAGTCTCGATCGGCGGCAGCAAGCCAGCCAGGGCGCGCACCGCCGTCGACTTCGCCGTTCCCCGATCCCCAAAGATCAGCACGCCGCCGACCCGGGGCTCGACACAGGCGATCAGCAAGGCCTGCTTCATATCGTCCTGCCCGACGATGGCGGAGAACGGAAAGGGTGATGTCATAAAGGCGCTCTGCGTTCGCTAGGGGCCTTGAGTGTCCAACATGTTGGACAGTTCCACAATGGATAATGCCGGATCCCTGCGGCGCCCGCACGCTACAAGAGCGCGCGCCAGGCCAACCCACTCACGGTGTTAGGGCTTATCTCGACGGCCCTCGGGCCATCGTGTAAATCTCCATTGACGCTTTCATCCGCGTATCCGGTTTGAGCGGAGAAAGGAGCGTGTTCATGGGCCTCACCATTCTTCTGACCCTGGGACGGCTCCCCAAGGGCCTGGAATTGGCGCGCGCACTCCACGCCGCCGGGCATCGTGTTTTCGTTGCTGATCCTTTCAAACTGCACCTCTGCCGGCCTTCGCGGGCGGTGGCGAAATGCTTCATGCCTCCGGCTCCAGCCTTACACCCCGCTGAATACCTGGACGCCTTGATCGACATTGTCCGCACGCATTCGGTCGATCTGATCATCCCGGTTTCCGAAGAAGTGATGCACGTGGCTCAGCTCAGCGGTCGGCTGCCCAAGGGGACCCGGCTTCTTTGCCCGCCGCCGGCGAGGCTTCAGCAGCTTCACGACAAGTCCGAAATCATGGCGCTCGTCGAGGCGGCGGGCCTCACCGCGCCAAAAACCTGTCTCGGCGATGATCCCGATTGCACCGAGCTTATGGGTCAGGCGCAAACGGTCGCAAAGCCGCGCTTTGGCTGTTCAGGCGGAGGCCTGCGCTTTCTTGAAGCCGGCGCAGCGCTGGATGCGGCGCTGAAGCGCCCTGACTGGGTGATTCAGCAGCGCATAAGCGGTGAGGAGCGCAGCACGCTAACATTCTGCCGGGACGGCGAGGTTCTCGCCCATGTCACCTACAAAGGGCTGATTTTCTCCGGCACAGTCTCGGTGTGCTTTGAACGTGTGGACCACCCCGCGATCGAGGCCTGGACGCGGCGGTTTGCAGATCATACCAGGCACACAGGCTTCATCGCCTTCGACTTCATCGAGGATGCTGACGGGACGCCCTGGCCGCTGGAATGCAATCCGCGGCTTACCAGCGGCATCCACTTCATGGATCCGTCAGACCTGGCGGCCGTCGTGACGGGACATGCGCTGGAAGGACCCGTTCGAGTCAGACCGCAAAGACGGTTCCAGGAAGGTCATACCGCGCTGACGATGGCCTATGGCCGGATCACCCGCCCGAAAGCCTTCTGGCGCGCGCTCAGGACCGTCGCCAGCGCCCGCGACGTGCTCTGGTCGCTGAGCGACCCTTTCGTCTTTCCTGCGATGACGCCCATGTCCTGGCCAGTGCTTGAACAGGTGCTCTTCAAGGGCCGCACTTTCGGTCAGGCCGCGACCTTTGACATTGAATGGACGCCGCCCCTTTGGAACGGCTTCGGCGACCAGGCTGGCGCGCCATCCGGTCAGCCTGCGCGAGCGGAAGCCTCATGAGGGCGCACCGTCATCCGGATCTGCTCGGCCGGCCGGGTGGTCAGGCGCGCGGCCGGACGAACGGCGTGCGGGTCAAGCAGCTCGAAGTCGAACCGGCGCGCCAGACCGGCCAGAATCAGGACCGCCTCGACCGCGGCGAACCCAGCGCCGATGCAGGTGTGCGGACCGGCGCCGAACGGGATGTAGGCGTTCTGCTGGATGTCCGCTTCGCGGCCCGGCATGAAGCGATCCGGATCGAAAACGTCCGGCTTGGTCCAGTAGGACTGGTGCCGCTGAAGGGTCCAGGGCGAGATCATCAGGAGCGCGCCCTTGCGCACCTTGTGGACTCCGATGGTCTGAGGCTCAAGCGCGACGCGGGGCATGAAGGTGATGGGCGGGTAGAGCCGCAAGGTCTCCCGGAAGATGCTGCGGGCGAAGACCATCTTGCGCACCGCCTCGAAGGTGATCTCACCCTCGCCCGCCACTTCGGCGACCTCCTCGCGCAGGCGCGCCAGAACCCGCGGCCACCGCGCCAGGATATAGAACGCCCAGGTGAGCGCGCTCGCCGTCGTCTCGTGGCCGGCCAGGAAGAACACGCCCAGCTGATCGATCAGCTCCTCGCGGGTGAACGCCTCGCCGGTATCGGCGTCCCGCGCGGCGATCACCTCGCTGGCGATGTCGTCGTAGGCGCCGGGTCCGGCGGCGATGTGCGCATCGATCAGCTCGCCCAGATGACTGCGGATGCGCGCGCAGGCCGCAAGGACATCGGCCTCCTGGCGCACCTTCGACCAGGCCGGATCGACGATCAGCCTCCAGATCTTCACCTGCGCGACGCCGCGCTCGAAGATCGCAAAGTCCTCGAAAACGTCGCGGGAAATGCGCGCGTCAAGCGAGGTGGAGAACACCGTGCGGCAGATGATGTCCGCCGTCAGCTCGCTCATTACTTGATCGAGCGAAACCACCGCCCCGCTTCCCGCAGCATCGGCCAGCTTGGCGCTATGGTCGGCGACAGCCGCCTGCATCGCGCCGAAGGCGAGGCTGAGACGCATCTTGGAGAAGGCGGGGTCGATCATGGCCCGCTGTCGGCGCCATTTCTCCCCGTCAGACACGAAAATGGAATCCCCGATCAGCGGCTCCAGCGCGCCGACCATCAGGTCGCTTTTGGGATAAACGCTCTTTGTGTCCTGCAGGATCGTTCGCACAAGATCGGGATCGTTGAACAGCTTAATGGACCGCCGCGAAAAGCCGAGCTCGCCGACCTTCATGGAGAAGGCTTCTCCGGGCAGCAGGCTGAGCAAGTCACCATCCCCGCGCCAGACGGTCCGCAGCAGGGACAGAACCGCAGGCAGTTTGGACGGACGGGGCGGCTTGAAGTCTTCCATCGTGTCGCACGCGCCCCTTCACCTGTCCTGATACGCTCAATCGAAGACAAGGCGTCCGCCCATGCCCATACATGACGTATTCATCGTCTTCATCGCCCTTCATATAGCCACGGGCGCTCCAGGGCTAATCGGTTTCTGGGTCCCTGTCGCCGCACGCAAGGGGGGAAACCTGCATCGGCTATCGGGGCGATTCTTCGCCGTCTCCATGCTGCTGACGGCCACCTCGGCCATGACCATGGCCAGCCTGACCCTTTGGCGGCCCATGGAGACGCACCCGCACCTGCTTCACCATACCGACTTTTCCGACCCTGTTCTGGTGCGCGGCATCTTCGGCTGGATGATGCTGTATCTTGCGATCCTGACAATCAATCTGGCCTGGTATGGCTGGCGGGCCGCCGCCAATAAGCGTGATCACGCGAAGAATCGCGACTGGATCAATTGGTCGCTCCAGGCCGTGCTTTTCGTGGCGGCCTCCCAGTGCGCCATTGAAGGCTTGCGAATCGGCCAGCCCATGATGATCGGAATATCGACCATCGGATTTGCGACCGTGGGGACCAATCTGTGGTTCCTGCTAAAGCGGACGCCAAGCCCGATCGACTGGTTACTGGAACATATCAAGGCGATCGTGGGCACCGGCATTTCAGTGTACACTGCCTTCTTCGCTTTCGGCGCGGTGCGATTCATCCCCGAACTGGCGCTGGCCCCGGCGCTGTGGGCAATCCCACTCCTGGTCGGCCTGGGCCTGATTTTCTATCACCGCTGGCAGGTCAGCCGGCGCTTCAACGCCCGCCGGGCGGCTGGGGCGGGTTAGTCCGGGCGGCGCTCGCCGTCTTCCGGCATGAGGCCGTAAGGTTCGACCAGTTTCCAGACATGGTCCGGGATCATGTTTTTCATGCGCGCCTTCTCCTGGCGGCGCAGATGGAGCACCGTTTCCGACGCCTTCATCTCCACCCGCGCCCGGGCGAACTCCAGGCCGCGCGGCCCGATCTTCGGCATCAGCCAGGCCACCAGGGGGCGCACCCAGTCCGGCATGCCGCGCAGGGGCAGGCCGCCGGCGGCGCGCTCGGTATTGGTGATGAAACCGGCGACCGAAGCCTTGCGCTTTCCCTTGTCGCCCGGCTCGGACAGGCGCACCTCGCCCTCCAGCAACGACAGCAATTCCTCGCCGGTCTCGTTGCGCACCAGCAGCCACTGCTCGCCCTCTCCCCCCATATAGCCCACGGTGATGTCGGCCAGCACGTTGGTGTAGTCGACGCAGCTCCGGCAGGTCAGCGGGAAGAAATCAGGCGGCAGCTTGGAGATGGGCAGCTTCAGGAACGGGATCTCCTGGCTCGACCCGTCCTCGAAGCGCAGCTCGACCTGATAATCGGCGCGAAACTCCAGATAGGTGATCGTCTCCGGCTGATCAGACAGCAGGGCCAGGAACTCATGGAAGCGCTCGGTCGTGGTGTTATCCGAACACGGGGTGCCGATGACGTAGAGCTTCTCCAGCCCCAGCTCGTCCTCCAGCACGCGCAGGGCGTAGACCTGACAGGGAATGCCGATCACCGCGACGCGCTTGTAGCCCTTGTCGCGAATGGGCTCGAGCATGGCCAGAAGCGGGGCGTAGCCCATGCGCATGCCGCGCACCTTCGCCATGCCTTCAGCCTTGGTGATCAGGACCGGGACCGGCTTCCAGCGATCGTCCGGATCGGGCGCAACGGTCAGCACGACATCGACCGCCTCGCGCGCCAGCAAGCGCTCGGCCAGCCGCGTGGCGATGCCGGTCCATTGCGCGCCCTCGCGCGGGTGGTCCAGCGCGGCGCGGACCATGCGCCGGAACGGTCCGAAGTGAAGCTCGTCGGGCCGGTTCGGGTCCCGCGCGCGGCCATGGACCTTGGCTTCAAGGCCCTCATAGTCCGGCTTGATGAACTGGCAGGCCCGCCCGCACGCCTTGGGGTCCTCCATGCGCGACACCCCGCAGTCGGTGCACAGATGGCGCGGCTCGGCTTCGCGCACCGGCGGAGCGGTGATCCCGGCCTCGGTGGAACGGATCAGATTCATGAGGGGTCCCTTAGCGGGCGGAGAAAATCTTCGACGGGATCAAGGCTCACGCCGGGCGCCTCCTCCTGGGGCAGGTGACCGACGCCATCCAGAACCACGCGCTCAGCGTTCGGCAGGTGGTCGAGATAGTCCTGGGCGTTGGAGACCGGGATCAGACGGTCGTCTTCGCCCCAGAGCAGCAGCACAGGCTGATCGATCGTCTCCAGCAGGGGGCGCGGATCGGTGAGCACGGTCTGCTCCATGCGGTGGATCAGGGCCCGCCGGGACCCCGGCGCGCGCAGCAGATCGTAATAGCGCTGGACGGTCTCGTCGGTAAGCCGGGCCGGATCGCCATAGCTCGCCACCAGATTCTGGCGCACCAGAAAGCGCGGCAGCGCAAACCGCATGGCGTGGGTGACCGCGCCGACCTCCGGCGCCTTTCCGTATTCGAATCCTGTGCTCGCGAAACCGTCGGGGGCCACAAGGACCAGCCGGCTGACCCGCCCCGGCCGCTCCGCCGCGAAGCGCCAGGCGATGCGGCCGCCCACGGAATTGCCGATGATCGCCGCCTGATCCAGCCCATGGCGCTCCATGAGCCCTTCCAGAAGCTCGAAGGCCCGTTCGTCGTCATAACGCCCGGTGGGGTCGGGCGGCGACAGCCCGGCGCCGGGCAGGTCGAAGCGGATGACGCGGAACCCGCCTTCAAGCCCGCGCGCCCAGTCATCCCAGGTGTGAAGGCTCGCGCCGAAGCCATGGATCATGAGGACGGCGGGCGCGCCCTCCGGCCCGTCGGCACGCACATGCAGGCGCGCGCCGGCCGCCTCGACCATGTCGCCGGGCTCGGCGAGATAGCGCGCCTCCAGCCGCTCACGGGGCAGGTCCGGCGTCCACAGCCAGGCCGCGCCCGCCCCAAGGACGGCCAGGACGCCGCCGGCGACCCAAAGGGTTGTGCTCATCGTGTCTGCGCCCCGTCATAAAGCTTGAGCCGCCCGGCCGGTTTCGGGTTGAGCGTCGCGTAAAGCTGGGTTTACGTCTAGGGGGATGACACGGAATCAACAGGGGTTCTGACCAAGATGAGTGCGAGCGAAAGGCCCGTCGCCATCGTCACCGGCGCCTCTTCCGGCGTCGGGCTGTACGCCACGAAAGCTCTGACCGACCGGGGCTGGCGGGTGATCATGGCCTGCCGCGATCTGGACAAGACCCGGCGCGCGGTCGCCGCAACCGGGATCCCGGACGACCAGATCGACGTGCTGCATATCGATCTTGGGTCGCTGGCCAGCGTGCACGCCTTCATCAAGACGTTCAGCGCCCTGGACCTTCCGCTTGATGCGCTGGTGTGCAACGCGGCCGTTTACCGCCCGCTGCTGAAAGAACCCGCGCGCTCGCCGGAGGGCTATGAGCTGTCGGTGGCCACGAACCATTTCGGCCATTTCGTGCTCATGCTGGCTTTGCTGCCGGCGCTGAAGGCGTCCGATCACGCCAGGCTGATCACGCTGGGCACAGTCACGGCGAACTCGGAAGAATTCGGCGGGCGCATCCCCATCCCGGCGCCGGCGGATCTGGGCGAGCTGCAGGGGCTGGAGGCCGGCTTCAAGGATCCGGTCGCCATGATCAATGGCGGCCCGTTCAAGGCGGGCAAGGCCTACAAGGACAGCAAGCTGTGCAACATGATCATCAGCCGGGAGCTGCACCGGCGCTATCATGAGGCGACCGGCGTGGTGTTCTCCACCCTGTATCCCGGCTGCGTCGCCGACACCGAGCTGTTCCGCGCCACGCCGGGGGTGTTCCAGACAGTCTTTCCCTGGTTCCAGAAGACCATCACCAAAGGCTATGTGACCCAGGCCCTGGCCGGCGAGCGGGTGGCCCAGGTGGTCGCCGATCCGGAGTTCAACGTGTCGGGCGTGCACTGGAGCTGGGGCAATCGCCAGAAGGACGGCCGCGAGGCCTTTCACCAGAAGCTCTCCGCCCAGGCGGAAAACCAGACACGGGCCGAGCGCCTCTGGGAGTTGAGCCTGCATCTCTGCGGCGTCGCCGAGCCGGAAATCTGACGCCGCGCCTGACCGGTCCGGCGCATTGACAGGCCGGGCGCAGCCGCCTGAACTCGGCCCTGACAGGCCGGCCGGGAGGGAAACCCACATCATGACCAAGACCGCCTGCGCGCTTCAGGCGCGCCTGACCGCCCTCACCCTGGCGCTCGCCGGCCCAGTTTTCGCAGGCCTCGCGCCAGCCGGTCTCGCTGCGGCCCAGCCGGCTGAGCCCGACATCCTGCCCCTGCGCGAGCGTGTCGACGTCATCAACAGCCATCTGGAAGCGCGCCTGGAGACCCTCGCGCCGCAGATCCTGCGCGAGGAGGGCGTGGATCTGTGGATCCTCATGGCGCGGGAGTATTTCGAGGAACCCGTCGTCGAAAGCCTTCTGGACGCCCAGAGCATGGCCGCGCGCCGGCGCACCATCCTGATCTTCCATGATCCCGGCGAGGGCCGGCCGATCGAGCGCCTGACCGTGAGCCGCTATGGGCTGGGCGGCCTGTTCGAGCCGGTCTGGAACCCGGACGAGCAGCCCGATCAGTGGGCCGCCGTCGCCGACATCATCGCCGAGCGTGATCCTGACGCCATCGCCATCAACACCTCCGACCTCACCGCCTTCGGCGACGGCATGACCTTGAGCCAGCACCGCGCCCTCCTGGACGCCCTGCCCGAACGCTTCCACGACCGCATCGTGTCCGGCGAGACGCTCGCCGTGCGCTGGCTGGAGACGCGCACCGAGCCGGAAATGGCGCTCTATCCCGGCGTGGTGCGCATCGCCCACGGCATCATCGCCCGCGCCCTGTCGCGCGAGGCGATCACGCCGGGCGAGACAACGGCGGCGGATGTCTCCTGGTGGTATCGCGAGGAAGTGTCCCGGCTGGGCCTGAAGGTCTGGTTCCACCCGTCCGTGGCGATCCAGCGCGCCGGGGTGGAGGGCATGCTGCGCGGAGATGAAGTCATCCAGCCCGGCGATCTGATCTGGACCGACTTCGGCCTGACCTATCTGCGCCTGAACACCGACACGCAGGCTCTGGCCTATGTGCTGCGTCCCGGCGAAACCGAACCGCCGGCCGGCCTCGTCGCCGGGCTGGAGGCGACCAACCGGGTCGCCGACATCCTGACCGCGAACTTCGAAGCGGGTCTTCCGGGCAATGAGATTCTGGCGCGCTCCCGCGCGCAGGCCATCGCCGAAGGGCTGGACCCGTCGATCTACACCCACCCGATCGGACTGCATGGTCATGGCGCGGGACCGGCCATCGGCTTCTGGGACAATCAGGAGGCTGATCCGCGCGGCGCTGGCGAAGTTCGGGCGAACACCGCCTGGTCCATCGAGCTGACGAGCTACAGCGCGGTCCCTGAGTGGGACGATCAGGTCGTGGATTTCCGCTTTGAGCGCAACGCCTTCTTCGATGGCGAGGCGGTTCGTTATCTCGACGGGCGGCAGAGCGCGCTGATCGTCATTCCCTCTGACGCGCCCTAACGCGCCGGGGCGGCCAAAGCGACGTTCAGGTCGATGACGGCGCTGGCGAGATCGGCCTGGCTGTCCACCAGCGCTTCCCGGCTGCCGATCAGGGTGCGCTGGGCGTCGAGCACATCGATGAAGCTCGCCAGACCCTCGCGATAGAGCGCGTTGAGCTGATCGAAGGCGCGCTCGCTTTCGGTGACCGCGATCTCGAGGTCAGCCAGGCGCGCCTGCACGCTGTCTATGGCGACCAGGCCGGTCTCCACTTCTTCCAGCGCGCGCAGCACGGCCTGCTCATAGGCGAGCGCAGCCTCGGCGGCGCGCGCCTCGGCGGCGGTGACTTCAGCCTGGCGGCGGCCGAAATCGAACAGGGGGACATCAAGGACCGCCGACAGGCTGGCGGCGAGGTCATCGCCGGGACCGTCGCTGAAATCGGCCGAGATGGAGCCGGGCAGGCGCAGGGCGGGATAGAGATCGGCCTGCTCGATCCCGATCCGGGCGATGGCGGCCATGAGCCGGGCTTCGGCCTGACGCAGATCGGGGCGCCGGCGGATCATGTCGGCGGGGGCCCCGACAGGAATGGCGGCCTCATACGACAGCCCCAGCGCATCGCTGGGCGCAGCGCTGTCCGCCTCCAGCCAGGAGAGCCGCGCGCCGGGAACCTGACCGAGCAGGACCGACAGCGCGTTGCGGGCGCGGATCTGCTGCAGCTCCAGCGCGCCGCGCTGAGCCCGGGTGCGCGCCAGATCCGCAGTCGCTCGCCGGACATCAAGATCGGCGGACAGGCCGGCTTCGGCGCGGCGCTCCACGATATCGAGCGTGCGCTGCTGAAGCTCCAGCGAGGCGTCCAGCAGCGCCAGCCGCGCCCGCGCCCGGCGCGCCTCCACATAGAGCGACGCCGCCGAGGCGGCGGTCAACCGGCGGATGTCCTCCAGCTCGTACTCAGCGGCCAGGACTTCGGCCCGGGCCCTTTCTTCAGAGCGGCGAAGCTGACCGTTCACATCGATGATCTGCGAAGCCGAGAGACCAGCCCCCGCCGTGTCCCGGCCATCGGTGCGCACGGTCGCATCCGCGCCGCCATCCAGCGTCGGCAGAAAGTCCGAGCGCGCGGCGCCGGCCAGCGCCTCGGCCGCCGCCAGGCGCTGGGCGCCTTGGCGTATGTCGAGATTGTCGGCCAGCGCAGCGTCGATGAGGGCGTTGAGATCGCCGGCCTGGAACCCGGTCCACCAAGGGCCGTCAGTTTCAGGTACGGCGGGTTCGAATTGCGGCGACCGGCTATAGGCCTCCGGCTGCGGCGCAGCGGGCGGCGCGTAGTCGGGCCCGGCGACGCAGGCCGACAGGACGGCCGCAACGGCCGCTGCAGGAAGCGCTCTGAATACGATCATTCGGCCGGGCCTGCTTTGATCGCGCCGTCGGCTTCGGCCGCTTCCAGCTCTTTCGCGAGGCGGCGGGCCGCGGCCGTGCGCGGCGAGCCGAACCGGGCGACGCCCAGATAGACCACCGGCGTGAAGAACAGCGTGAACACCGCCGCCAGCCCCAGCCCGCCGAACACGGTCCAGCCGATGGACGCACGGGCTTCCGCGCCCGCCCCGGTGGCCAGTATCAGGGGCAGGGCGCCCAGCACTGTGGAGATCAGCGTCATGGCGATGGGGCGCAGCCGGATCGTGGCGGATTCCTCAATGGCCTCGCGCACGGACTTGCCTTCGGCGCGCAGCTGGTCGGCGAACTCCACCAGAAGAATCCCGTTCTTCGCCATGAGGCCGATCAGCATGACCAGCCCGATCTGGGAGAAGATGTTCAGGCTCGTGCCGGTGAAGAACAGCGCGTAGATCGCTGCGGCCAGCGCAAACGGTACGGTGATGAGGATCACCACCGGTCCGGTCAGGCTTTCAAACTGGGCTGCGAGCACCAGGAACACGATGACCAGGGCGAACGCGTAGGTCAGGATCAGATCGCGCGTGGCCTCGTTCAGCGTATCGGCCTCGCCCTCGAAAATCATTTCAATGTCGGCGGGCAGGACCTCCGCGCCCAGACGCTCCATCTCCGCGACGGCGGCGGCGATGGTGTTCTCGCCCGCGATGTCGGCCTCAAGCTCGATGGCGCGGCGCTGCTCGGTGCGGTCCAGCTCAGACGCGACGCCTTCCTCCACGATGGTGGTCAGGGTCGAGAGCGGGATCAGATCGCCGGCGTTGGAGCGGACATAGAGATTGCGCAAGTCGGATGGATCGCGCACCGCGCCGGTCTCACTCTCCAGAATGATCGGGATCGCCTGATCGTCCACGTTCAGGTCGACGAGATTCTCCCCGTCGACCATGGCGCGCAGGGTGACCGACAGCTCCTCCAGCGGCACGCCGAGATCGGCCGCGCGCCGCCGGTCGATCTGGATGGACAGTTGCGGCTGGGTGGGCTCGTAGCTGATGTCCGGGTTCTGCAGTATCTCGGACTCAGCATCGATCCGGTCGGCCAGGGCCCGGGCGGCGAGATAGATCTCCTGATAGTCCCCGCCGGTCAGCGCCACCTCGATGCCGCTGCGGCCGCCTCCGCCGCCCACATTGAGCGTGTTGCGCCCGAAGGCCCAGGCGCGCACGCCGGGAATGTCGGACAGCCGGGGCTGGACCTGATCAATCAGGTCCTGCTGGCTGCGCTCGCGCTCGCTCCAGGGCGCAAGCGTCGCGGTGACATAGACATTGTTCGGATCGTACCGGCCGACGATGGTGAACAGCGAGGTGACCTCGCCGGAGTCGATCAGGGGCTGGAACGCCGCTTCGATGGCGTCGGTCTGGCGGTCCATATAGCTCAGACCCACCCCGTCCGGCCCGCCGGCCCAGACATAGATGGCGCCGCGGTCTTCCCGGGGCGTCAGCTCGCGCTGCAGGTTCGCGCCGGCGAACACCGCGCCGGCGGCGGCGAGCACGCATACGCCCGCCGTGATCCAGGGATGGTCGAGCGCCCGCTTGATGGCGGCCGCATAGGCCGACGCCAGCGCGCCGCCGGTGCGTCTCAGCGGTCCGCGCGTTTCGTCCCCGGCGGTCAGATCGAGCCGTGCGGCGAAGGCCGGCACGACGGTCAGCGCCACGAAGGAGGAAATAACGACGGCCAGAGCCAGCAGGAAGCCGAATTCGCGGAACAGCCGGCCCGCCGTGGACGGCAGAAAGGAGATCGGCACGAACACCGCCACGAGAACCGCCGTGGTCGCGACCACGGCGAAGAACACCTGGCGCGCGCCGATCACCGCAGCGGCGCGGCGCCCGACGCCCTTGGCCTGGAGGCGGTGGATGTTCTCCAGCACCACGATGGCGTCATCCACGATCAGACCCGTGGCCAGGACCAGCGCCAGAAGCGTGAGAATATTAATCGAGAAGCCGAACAACCACAGGCCCGCGACCGCGCCGACCAGAGCTGCGGGAATGGCCGCCGAGGGGATCAGCGTCGCGCGCAGCTTGCCCAGGAACAGCCAGATCACGCCGACCACGATGGCGATGGTCACCGCCAGGCTCAGCAGGACTTCCTCCACTGAGCGGCGGATGAACTGAGCGTCGTCAGAGGTGACCTGGATTTCCAGATCATCAAAGCGCTCATTGAGCTGGGCGACGCGCGCCTGGACGGCATCGGAGATGTTGATCGTGTTCGAGCGCGCCTGCCGGATCACGCCGAGCCCGACAATCTCCCGGCCGTTGAGGCGCGTGTAGCTGCTGGCGTCGGCGGGCGCGAAGAAGGCTTCGGCCACATCCCCGACGGTCGTCTGGTCGCGGATGATGACATCCTTGATGCGCTCCGGCGTGGCCGCGGTCGCTTCAGCGCGCACGATGAGCTGCTGGTCTTCGGACCGGAAACTGCCCACCGGCACGTCGAACGGCGCCTGGCGCAGCGCGGAGGCGACATCGCTGACGGTCAGGCCGAAGCGGCTGAGGCGGATCGGATCGATGACCACGCGCAGCTGGCGCTGGCGCGTGCCGAACAGGTTGACCGTGGCGACGCCCTCCACGCCGGTGATCTCCGGCACGATGTCGTTCTCCACGATGCGGGTGAGCTCCTGCTGGTCGTGCACATCGCTGAGCACGGCCAGGTCCAGCACCGATTCCGCGTCATTGTCGGCCTTGACCACCGTGACCTGCTCGACCCGGTCGGGCAGGCGGCGGCTGACCTGGGCGACAGCTTCGCGCAGGTCCGACGCCGCCGCATCCAGGTCGACGCCGGGGTTGAACTGGACGCGGATGCGGGTGTTGTTCTCCTCGCTGGAGGAGCGGATTTCACGCACGCCGGACACCCGCGCCGCCGCGCCCTCAAGAACCCGCGTCACCTCGGCATCGACGGTTTCCGGCGCGGCGCCGGGAAGGGTCGCGGTGATGGTCGCGGTGGGACGGTCGACGTCAGGCAGCTCGCGCACCTCCACGCCCAGAAGGGCGGCGAGGCCTGCGATCACGATCAGCAGGTTGAGAACGACCGCGAGGATCGGTCGCTTGACCGCAAGGGCGGGCAGATCGGAGCCGGCGCGGATCATTCCCCGAACGCGCCTCCGGTCGCCGATACGGCGGCGCCGGGAGCGCCCGAGCCGGTCGTTCGGGTCCCGGCCCGGCGCCTCTCGATGATCTCGATCGGCGCGCCTTCGCGCACCCGCTGGATCCCCTCGGCCACGACCGCATCGCCGGGCTGAAGATCGCCGCTGACCAGAACCCGGCCCTCGCGCCGCTGGACCAGCGTGATCGGAACCTCCACCGCGCGGCCCTCGCGTACAGCCCACACATAGGCGCCGTCGCCGCCCCAGATGATCGCCACCTCCGGCACGACGGGACGCTCGCCGGACAACAGGTCGAACCCGACCCGGAAGCTCATGCCCGGACGCAGGGCGTCCGCGGCGTTGTCGAGCTCTGCGCGCACGGTGAAGGTCCGCGCGGATGGATCGATCCGGCTGTCCACATTGATGATGCGCGCCTCATAGCTGCGCCCGGCGCCGGCGAAGGGTGCCGCTTGAACCACGTCGCCCACACCGATCCGCCCGAACACCTGCTCTGGCGGGTCAAAGTCCACGAACAGGACCGAACGGTCATCAAGCTCGCTGATCTGGGTCGTCGGCGTGATACGCGCGCCGGCGTCGATGTCGGTCAGGCCGACATAACCGGAGAACGGCGCGCGCACGGTGCGGCGTTCCAGAGCGACCCGGGCCTGCTCCAGCTCGATACGCGCGGCGTCCAGCGCTGTCTCCGCCTCGTCGATCTGGCTGTCGGAGACCGCGCCGGTGCCTTCGATCCGGCGATAGCGGGCGAGCAGCTGCTCCGCCTCGCGCACCGCCACCTGGGCCAGGCGCACATCAAGGCGTTCTTCATCGGCTTCAAGCTGCAGGAGCACGTCGCCGGCCTCGACCCGGTCGCCGGCGGTGAAGGACACCGAGTCCACCTCGCCGGCGGTGTCGGGAAAGATCGTCGCGCTGGCGCGCGCGCGGGCGGTGCCGAGCGCTTCGATCCGCTCGGCCTCGCGCTCCAGCACGACCTCCTGGGCCACGACGCGCACGGCCTGCGGCTGCGAAGCGCGCACGCCTTCACCGCCGGAATCGCCGCCCGGCTCAGAGCACGCCGCAACGGCCGACGCCGCCAGCGCAAGGATCATGAAACGAATGAACATGGCGGACAGTACGCGCGCCGCCCGGTTCCGGATCAGGGGAGCGGGCGATCCATGTCAGTGCGCGGTTTCCCCGTCGCCGCCGACATCGTCGCAATGAACCAGGCGATCGCCGCCGCGCGGATTCTCGATCCGGCGCTCTTCTCGGGTTTCGGTGTCGGCGTACTGGCGCACATTGCGCGGCACGAGCGCAGTCGGCCGGCCCGGCCCTCCGCGGATGGCGAACACGGTGGTGATCCGGCCAAGCTCGGAGGTCTGGAGCGAGGCCCGTCCGATGTAGGTGAACTCCACATACTCGATGGGTCCATCCCCGGAGGTCCGGTAGTTGTCGTGCAGCAGTCGCCGGCTCTCCAGGCGCCCGCGATCAACCAGCCGGCCGTCGCGATACATCTCCATGGCGTCGCCGTCGATCAGCCAGACATCGGCGCGGGCCTCGCAGCCCTCCCCGTTCGACCAGCCCCATTCGCCATCACGGGTCAGCCGCTCACGCCGGTCCATGACCGGATTGCAGGCGAGCAGAACAGCGCTGGTCAGGGCCAGACCACACACGACGGCTGAGCGTCGGCGTGAAAGTGCGGTCATGACCAGCTCCCCTGTTTTCGGCGCGGATCGGCCCGCGCAGGTGACGCGCATTATTCGCGTGCGCCCACCGCCCGGCAACGGCGCGAGCGGGCCTGACCGGGATTGTCAGGCGCCTGATCAGCCGGGCATTCCGGGTGCGCCGGACCCCGCTCGAGGCTGTGCAGGGCGTATGCCCTGGAGGCCAGGCCGGACCCTATCCGGTGCTGGGCGAAGGCGAGGAGCCGTGCGCATGCGGCATCCGCGCGCCGCCGCCGGTCAGGCGCAAGCCAACGCGCGTGCGGAGGCTGAGCGCCGCGAGGAGAACGCCCGGAACGCGGAAATGCGCCGAACCTCGCTGATGGGCATCTATCAGGGCCGCGGCTGCTAGAACCAGCCCGAGCTCCAGACGCATGACGGCCGCCCGGAGGCATCCGGGCGGCCGTTCTCATTTCAGTCGGCGAGCCTACTCTTCTGCGGGCTCGGAGCGCAGCCGCCAGCCCTTCAGCCGGACGGTCTCGATCATGTCGCCGCCGGTCACCCGGCTGACGGCGCGGCGCACGCGCGCCATGGCGACGTCGATCACGTTCACTTGCGGGGGCAGGTTGGGAAAGTCGGTCCAGACCCGCTTCCACAACAGATCCCGCTCAGCCGGGTCGCCATCCAGCTCGGCCAGAACGGCCAGGATATCGAACTCCTGGGGCGAAAGCGGGATGTGCTGGCCCTTGAAGTGGGCGGTGCGCGCCTTGACCCGCACCTCCAGATCGCCGCGCACATAAACCTCCGGCGAGGCCGCGGCGCCGGCCCGGCGCGCCAGGGATTTCAGCCGGGCCCTCAGCTCGGCGGCGTCGAACGGTTTGGCGAGATAGTCATCCGCGCCGGACTCAAGGCCCTCAACGCGCTGGCGGGTTTCGCCGAGACTCGACAGGATCAGCGCCGGCGCCGTCACGCCCCGCTCGCGAAGCTCGGAGAGGATCTGAAGGCCGTCCGCCCCGTCGCTGTCGATGACCCGATCCAGGATCAGCAGATCAAACGCTTCGGCCAGCGCCATCGCCTTGCCTGCGGCGCCTGTATCACCGTGTATCAGCTCCGCACCGTCCAACCCGGCCACGGCCTCGCGGGCCCGTTCGGCCCAGACCGCTTCATCCTCAACAAGCAAGATTCGCACTGTGTCCCCCATCATGCGTTTCGCACGTAGATTAGTACGGTCCGCCTGTAGCGTCAGGCCAGATCTGGCCCGGCGCGGACAAGGCGCCGAAGCCGGCCCGCGCCAGGCCTACGTGGCGGGGGTCGGTGTCGCCCTGGTGCAGGACACGGATGGCGGCGGCCGGTCCGGCCTCTTCCAGCCTCAGCCCGGCCTCGACGCCGTCGGCGACCTGCCGGCCGTTCACCGCCAGCACCTGATCGCCCGGCCGGAAACCAGCCAGCGAGGCTGGCGACCCTGGCGACACATGGGCGATACGGGCGCCGTCGGTGTCGGGACCGGCTTCCTCGAAACGCAGACCGTATCCGGACGCTATGTCAGCCTGAGCGGCGATTGATCCACCGTCCTCCACGCCGGGCGCGGCATCGAGCGAAATATCCCTCTCGAGCCGTGCGCCGCCGCTGCGCCAGACAAGACGGGCGTCCTCTCCGGCGGCGCGATCCAGCAGCGTCCGGTTGAGATCGCGCGGCAGGCTGAGCCGGACACCGTCGAGGCTCAACAGGACATCGCCCGAAGTCAGACCCGCTGCGGCGGCCGGAGAGCCCGGCTCGACGGCGTCGACGATCAGCCCGGCGCCCGGTTCAAGCTCCATGGCGCCGGCGAGCGCCGGATCGAGGCTGCGCACGGTGACTCCGAGACGGGGCGGCGCGGCCGTTCCCTCGAGGCGAATTTGTTCCGCGACCCGGAACACCATCTCCGCCGGGATTGCGAAGCTGACGCCGACATCCATGATCGCCGGTTCGGCGACCGCCGTGTTCATGCCGACCACACGGCCGCGCCCGTCCAGCAGCGGCCCGCCCGAATTGCCTGGATTGAGCGCGGCGTCATGCTGGAGATATCCGACTGGATCAACGCCGTCATAGGCCCGGTCGAAGCCGCCGACGACGCCTGCGCTCAAGGAGCCGGACAGATCGAACGGCGCTCCCAGCGCAAAGACGCGCTCACCGATCGAGACCGGCCGCGCCTGATGCAGCGGTTCGGGCGCGGCGCCGATGAGGCGCACGACCGCAAGATCGCGGCGCGGATCCACCCCGTGGAGCTCTGCGGTGACCCGGCGGCCATCGGCCATGCGCGCCTCGATCGTCCGTGCCCCGGCGACGGCGTGATGATTGGTCACGATCCATCCCCCAGACGCGAACGCGAAGCCGGACGCCGTGCGCCAGCGCCATGTGACCTGAGGCTCAGGCGCCGGTCCGGCCATCGGATCGAACGCGACCAGCCCGGCGGCGGGACGTTCGGCGTAGAGCGTGACGACAGATGCGGCCGCAGCGCGCACAGCAGCCGGAGCGCCGCCGGGCTGGGCCGCAAGGCGGCTTCCGGCGCACGCGGACGCGAAAGCGGTTACGGCGATTACGGCGAGAAGGCCGGCCAGGACAAGGAAGCGATTCAGCAGATCACGGGAGATGGGCACGCGCGCCTCCACACTGGGATTCCAACAGCGTCCAGTGAACGCGAGGCCGCACGCGAGCGCGACTGACGAAGCCTGTCAGAAAGATCGATCAGCGCCGAAACCACCCTTTCCTGACAATTCCGGAAAGGAACCCGGCGGCTGATTGCAAGCCTGAAAAGCCTCAGTCAACCTACGCTGCGACGGGGCCGGAGGTTCGGCTTCGCGCCATGACCCGTATAAAGTCAGTGCAAGGAGCACCAGTCATGATGAAGACCCTTTTCGCCGCCAGCGTCGCTGCGGCCGCCCTGACCGGCGCCGTCGTCGCGCAGGACGACCAGTCCGGCGAGAACATCGCCGCCGAGCGTGGCGAAGCCACCACCGGCGTCGAGCAGCTGGCTCTGTCCCAGCAGCTCTATCAGGTCGCCGCGGAGAACCGCGACCCGCTCGCCATGATCGTCGCCGCCCGCCTGCGCGCCGGTGTCGATGTCGAGGACCGCGACTATGAAGCCGAAGCTGAAGACGGCGAAGTCGAGGACGGCGAGATCGATTTCCTCTCCGCCGAAGACATGTTCGAGGAAGCCCGCGTTCTGGCGCGCGGCGACGAGACCCTGAACGGTCTGATCGAAGACGCCGAGGCCGAGCAGGGCCGCGGCCGCGTCTCCGGCCCGGGCCGCGACACCGGCTTCGTGCGCGCGCGCTCGACGACCTTCTACAACGTGTCCTTCCGCGGCGGCGAGCGCGCGGCGGTCTGGGCGAACGGTCCGGGCATCACCGACCTGGACATGTATGTCTATGACCAGAACGGCAACCTGATCTGCCGGGACATCGACTATTCCGACAACATGTCCTGCTTCTGGACGCCGCGCTGGACCGGCAACTTCCGCATCGAGGTCCGTAACCTTGGAAGCACCGGCGTCAGCTTCAACGTGGTGACCAACTAAGGTCACCAATCAAGGAGTCAGCTCCCTTGATGGCGGGCCGGCGCAGGAATGCGCCGGCCCTTTTCCTTTTCGCAAGCTCCACCAGCCTGACGGATATTGTCAGGATTAGAGAGGTTCGCAGCGGCGCCGCCCCGGCTAGACTTCACGATAGACCAAAAGATCTGGAGGCATCCATGCGCGTCATTCTGGCCCTTGTCAGCCTGATTGCAGGACTTGCTGCTCCGGCCTTCGCCCAGCAGGACGAGCCGCGCCGGATCGCCCTGCTCATAGGAGCGTCAGGCTATGATGAAAGCCGCATCGGCGAAGGCGTGGCGCTGTACGGTCCGAAAAACGACGTCGCCCTGATGATCCGCGCCCTGCGCGCCTATGGGGTCGAAGACGGGAACATGTACGTGCTCGCCGACGGGCTTGAAGAGACCGGCATCGACCGGGAAGCCGACGGCGTGGCGACTCTGGGAGAAATTCGAGCAGCCTTCGCCCGGCTGGATCAGAACGCCCGGCCGGGCGACGAGGTGCTGATCTACATGTCCGGCCACGGATCGCGCCAGCCCCAGGTGGGCGTGAGCGCTGATCGCGTGGAGGCGGACGGCTTCGACGAGATCTTTCTGCCGCTCGATATCGGCGCCTGGGAAGGCGCCCAGGGCGACCGCCAGGCCGGGGTTCAGAACGCGCTGGTCGATGACGAGGTCGGCGAGCTGATCGAATCCTTACGGGCGCGCGGCGTGTTCGTCTGGCTGGTCGTGGACACCTGCCATTCCGGCACGTCAGACCGCAGCGCCGCTCCGGCCGTGCCCGGCGAATTCCGCACCCGCGAAGTCGACATGAGCGCGCTGGGCGTGCCGGTCGATGCGGTGCTGGAGGCGGAAGCCTCCGTCAGCCGGACACGCGGCGCGCCCCAGGCCGCCCAGCCGTCCATGGAGCTGGGCGAGGGCGGTTTCGTCGCCTTCTTCGCCGCCCATTCCGGACAGCTGGCGCTGGAGGGCATGCTGCCGCGCGCCTCCAGCGCCGAGCGGCGCAATTACGGCGTCATGACCTACCAGATCGCCACCTCCCTGCTGGCCGGCGGCGTGTCGAGCTATCGTGACCTCGCTTACCGGGTGCTCAACGGCTATGACGACTGGGGCGCGCGGGCGCCCGCACCGCTGTTTTCCGGCGAGCTGGACCGGCCGATCTTCGGCACGAGCGGCGATCCCGCCGACATCGCCTGGCCGGTGGCGCGCCAGTCCCGCTCCACCGTGGAGATCGCCGCCGGCGCCCTGAACGGCGTGGGCGAAGGCGCCATCTTCGAGCTGACCGTGCTGGATCCCGACACCCAGGAAGCTCATCCGGTGTTCACGGGCCCCTACTTCGTGGAAGCCACCGGCGTGGGCGAGACCCGCACCGAAGCGCGTCTGACCGGCTATGGCGAGCATGAAGCCGAAAGCCGCCTGCCGAGCTACGGCTTCCTGACCGCGCGCATGGTCGATCCCGGCGTGCGATTCTCGCTCAGTATCGGCGTGGAGCCCTACCCGCGCCGCCCGAGCGCGGAGGAGCGCGAGGCCATGGCCGCGCTGGAAACCCTTCGCGCGGCTGATCCGGCGAGCTTCACCGCGCCGCTCTCCTTCTATGACGATGTGACCGCTGCGGATGTGCGCATCACGGTGCGCGACGGCGCGGTCTGGTTCCTTCGCGGCGGCGAGACCGTGACCCGCAACCCGCGCACCGCGCCGGCCCATCTGGAGATCGCCGACTACGCCAGCCGCGACGCGCTGGAAGCGGCCATCGAGCGCGAGCTGGGCAAGATCGCCCGGGTTCGCAACCTGCTGCGCGCCGCCCAGGCGCTGGTGAACGGCCCCGGCGTGGAAGACCTGCAGGTGCGCGGCTATGTCTGGCGGCCCAGCGCCCCGGCGCCCGATCCCAGCCGGGACGCGCCCGATGACTGGCCGTGCACCCTGCCCGACACCGAGCGCGTGCCGGCCAACGCCACCAGCCTTCGCCAGATGGGCGCAGACGATCTGGCCGTGCTGGAGCTGTCCCATTGCGACATCGTCTATCTGGAAGTGTTCAACGCCGGGGAGCATCCGGTCGATGTCACGCCGCTCTATCTCGACAGCCTGGCGGGCGTTTACCGCATGCCGTTCCTGGGCGCGGAGACCTCCACCCGGATCGAGCCCGGCGCGCCGCCGCGTGTGGTCTGGGCGGGCCTGCGCACCTGGGATTGGGACGCGGACGAGCCAAGCTCGACCGGCCTGGAGCGTCTGGTCCTGCTGGCCATCGAGCGTGACGAAGACGCCGCCCTGCCCTGGGACTTCGCCTTCCTGGCCCAGGACAGCCTGCAGCGTGACGCTGGCGATCCTGCGCAGGCCTCGGCGCTGGGCGCGCTCATGTCCGGCGCAAGCTTCGGCCAGACCCGCGGCGCCCAGACCGGACCGGCGCTCGATGCCCGCGCCGGCGCGCTGATCTATCAATGGCGCCTGATCCCGCCCGCGGAGCCGCAGGGATGATCGCCGCCCTCCTGCTATCCGGTGCGCTGGCCGCCCAGGCGGGCGACCCGTACGCGGTCCTGTCCGAGGACGCCGCTTCTGTGTGCAGGCAGGGGGACGCGGCGGTGTCGGAGGGAAGGACCAAGGAGGCGGTGAGTCTTCTAGGAACCTGCAATCAGGTCATCATCGCCGACCAGGGCCTGTCTGCGTCAGACCGGTACCCGCTTCAGGCGCATGTGGCGAGGCGGATCGCGACGGCGCATGCGCAGGCCGGCGACCATGACGCCGCTGCGAGCTACGCGCGGTTCGCGGAGCGCTTTGAGCAGATGGCCGCGCGTGCACCCGACCTGGACCGGATCGCCGAGGCCGAAGCCGCCTATGAGGCCGGCGACTACCCAGCGGCCGAAGACATCTGGCTGGTCTTGCTGGCCGAGGCTGAAGCCGGCGAGAACCTGACTGGATCCGTCCATGAACGCCTGTATCAGCTGGGCCGTACACTGTTGCCGCAGGGTCGCGCAGACGAAGCTCGGGCGCTTCTGGAGCGGGCGATGTTAGCTATGGCGGACGCGGAAGGCGCGCCGGACCCACGTTACCTGACCGCCCTTGCCGAGGCGTATTTCGACCAGGGCCGCTACGAGGACAGCGCTGCGATTCTGCGCCCGCTCTATGAGAGCGCGACCGGAATAGCACGGTCGACCTATGGCAATAATCTGGCGCGCGCGCTGGACGGGGCTGGCCGGTACACCGAAGCCGAAACGCTGCTGCGAGCCCGTGTCGCCGAGGCCCGGGCGCGCGATGGCCAGCCCTTTGCCTCTCCCCACGCGCTCGCGAGGGTGCTCTTCAACCTCGCCCGGAACCTGGCGGCCCAGGGGCAGGCGGCGGAGGCCGGCGCACTGTTCGCTGAGTCCGCCGCCCTGACAGCCGAACGCCGCCCGCAGGGCCATACCGACATCATCGCGGCTCACAGCTTCCTGGTCCGCCACCGGCTGCTGGCTGAAGCCGACGCGCCCGGAGCGCTGGCCGCCTCGCGCACGCTGAGCGCCAATCTCAACGCCTATCTGAGCGGCAGCGCCGGAGACATCGACCGGAACCAGCCGATCCAGAACGCCGGCGCGCCGCCCGCGCTGTTCACCCTCCATGTGGAGGCGGCCTGGAGCGTCGCTGCGGGAGGTCAGAGATGATCGCGCGCGCAGCCCTGGCCGCTCTGGCGCTGCTCGCTACGCCGGGCGCGCTGGCGCAGGACGCCGGCCCGCTCGAGGCCGCCCGCGCCGAAGCCCAGCGTGGCGAAGCGCTGCGCGCCGAACAGCGCTGGGGCGAAGCCGCCGACGCCCTGGAGGCCGCCGCCCGGGTCATGGTCGCCGAGCAGGGCGCGCAGGTTCCCGAGACTCTGGCGGTCCTGATCCTCTACGCCGACAGCCTTGAGAAAGCCGAGCGCTTCGCCGACGCCCTGATGATGGCGCGCCAGATAAAGGCTCAGGCGGCGGCGGCGGAACTGTTCCAGACCTTCCTTCGCGCCGCCGACCAGGAAGCCCGCCTGCAATGGGTGCTGGGCGATGCGGCGTCAGCGCTTGCGACCTATCAGATCATCATCCCCTTCGCCGAAGGCCGGCCAGAAGAATATGCCGGCCGCCTGCCCGGCTGGCGGCTGATGGAGGCGGTCATGCTGGTGGAGCTGTCGCGCTTCGACGAGGCCGAGCCGCGCCTGGCCGCCCTCATCAACGGACCAGACGAAGCGATCAGCGGCGCCGCGGCGGCGGTGCGCGCCAAGATGCTCGCCGATCGCAGCGATCTGGACGCGGCGCTGGACGCCTATGCCCGCCTGACGGCGCGATACGAGGCGGGCGGCGAGCCGGAAGCGGTCGTGCTGGAAGGCCTGTCGGCGCTGGGCGCTACCCTGATCGAAGCCGGCCGGCCAGCGGAGGCTGACGCCCTCGCCGTCCGTGTGCTGTCCGATCTGGAGGCGGCCGGTCAGGCCGACAGCTGGGCGGCCGGCGAGGCGCTGCGCATCCGCGCGGCGGCCGCCTACGCCGCCGGCGACACCCGATCCGCGTCCCGCTTCCTTGAGGACGCCGCCGTTCGCCTGTCCGAGCGGCTGGGCGCGGACCATCCCCAGACCTTGCTGACGCAGGCCTCGCGCGCACTGTTGCTGGCCGAGGCGGGGGAGCGCGAAGCCGCCGGCGCCCTGGCGCGGGAGACACTTACGGCAGCGTCTCAATCGCTCGACCCCGACAGCACGACGCTCGCCCTGCTCCGCGTGACCGTCGGAGCCGCGGCGCGCCGGGCCGGGGATGCGCGGCCAGCCGTCATGATGCTCGCCAGCGGCCAGGCGGTTCTGGCTCAAACGCTCGGCGCCGCGCACCCGGATACGATCGGGGCGCGGCTTATGCTCGCCGACCTGCTGCTAAGCCCGGGCCGCTACGCCCCGCGCGACGCGCTGGAGGTCATGCGCGGCGTCACGGCCGCCCAGGGCGCGGAGAGCGCCGCAGAGCGCCGCATGCGCGAACGCGCCGGCCTCTCCGCGCCGGGCTATCTTCATGCGGAGGCGGCCTGGGCCGTAGCGGAAGGGACGAGACCATGATCGCTTCAACCTGCCGCCCCCTCGCTGTAGCGGCGCTCGTCGCTCTGGCGTCGGCGACACCCGCGCTCGCCCAGAAGGCGCCGGCCCAATCGCCTCAACCCGCCGCCCCGGCGCCGTCCGGGGAGACCGCCGCCCAGCAGGTCGCCCGGCTGAACGCCGAGGGCGAAGCCGCGTTCCAGCGGCGCGATTATGACGCGGCGGTCCGGGCCTTCGACGCCGCGCTGGCGATCTATATCCGCGTCGCCGGCGTGAATGACGCGCGCACCGCCATGGCGGCGGTCAATCTGGGCGAGGCGCTGCTTGGCGCGGGCCGCTACGCAGATGCCGAAGAGGTTTTTGCGAGCGCCGAGACGATCCTGACCAATCTGGGCTATGGGGCCGACACGCTGGCCCCGATCCAAAGGGCGCGCGCCATGGCGCGCCAGCGCCAGGCCGGCGGCCCAGCGGCGGCGGGTCCGGCCCGGACAGGGTCCGCCCCATCGGCGGGCGGAGGCGCCGCCGACCCGCTGGACGCCCTGAACGAGCAGGCGGTCGCTCGGTATCGCGCCGGTGATCTGGCGCAGGCGGAGACAGGCTTTCTGGATCTCCTGTCCCGGCTGGAGGACGCCGGACGCGGCGCTGAGGAATTCGCCGGCGTCGCCTGGGTCAATCTGGGCGAGGTCTACACCCAGCAAAGCCGGCTGGAGGAGGCGATCAACGCGATCGAGCGCGCCCGCGCGATCTTCACAGCGCTCGACCCGGCCCATCGCTATATCGCCGTGGTGGAGAACAATCTCTCCGCCGTGCGGCGCCGCCAGGGCGACTCGGCTCAAGCCGTGGACGGGTATCAGTCAGCCTATCAGGCCATGTCGAGAAGCTTTGGGGAAACCCATCCCAATACGCTGAGCGCCCTTGGCAATTACGCCAACGCCCTGATTGATCTGGGACGCGGGCGCGAGGCCCAGGGCCCGCTGGAGGCCGCCATCGCCGCGGCGGGAGACGCGCCGGGCGGCGATCTTGCGATGCTGCGCTCCCATCTGGGCGAGATCTATCTCGAGCTCGGAGCCTGGGAGCAGGCGGTCGAGCAGCAGCGGCTCGCCGTATCCGGTCTCGAGCAGGATGCCCAGACCAGCCGGGGCGATCTCGCTCAGGTCCGCCGCCGCCTGGGCCGCGCCCTGACGCTCGCCGGACGCCCTGTTGAAGCCGAGGCTGTCCTGCTGGAGGCGGTGAGCGAGGCCGAGCAGGTCTTCGGCGCGGGCGCGGCCGAAACGATCATGGCCCAGACCCTGCTGGCCACGACCCTGTTCGATCAGGCCCGGTTCGACGAAGCCGAGGCGCTGCAACGCTCCGCTCTGGCCGCCGCTGAGGCGCTGCCCGGCGAGGGCGACAATCTCATGGCCTCGGCCATCGAGAGCAATCTCGCAGGCACGCTGCGCTTTCAGGGCCGCTATGACGATGCAGAAGCGCTGTACCGCAGCAGCCTGGCGGCTGCTGAACGCGGCGGGAACGCCGGGTCCATTGCGACGAGCCTTGAGAATCTCGCCGGGATCGTCCGGATCCAGGGACGTCTTGGAGAGGCGGCCCAGCTGCAGGTCCGGGCGATCTCGCTTTATGAGGACGTGTACGGCCCTGACCATCCCGAAACCATCCGGGCCTACGGCACCGCCGGGACGACGCTCGGACTGGCGGGCGAGCATGCGGAAGCCGAACGGCTGCTGCGCCTGGGGCTGGAAGGCCTGGAGCGCCGCTTGCCGGACCGGCACGTGATGGTGCTCGTCGCCCGGTCCAATCTCGCCTGGCTCTACCTGCGCCATGCCGGACGCCCGGCCGACGCGCTCGACCTGTATCGCGAGGCCACCGGCTCCATCGTTCAGGCCTCCCTTGACGACAGCGCCCTTGATGACGCCGCCGGCGCGGCCGTCGTGCGCCGCCGCGCCGACATCTTCACCCTCCATGTGGAGGCGGCCTGGGCCGTCGCTGAAGGAGGCCAGCCATGAGCCGAACCCGCAAACCGACCCAGCGCTGGAGTATCCTGCGCACCGCCGCTTTCATGACCTTCGCCGAAGCCGCTGACGCGGCGAGCCTGGAGACCGACCGATGAAACGCTTTCTGATCGCCTGCGCCGCCGCGCTGACCTTCGCCGCCGGACCAGCCTTCGCCCAGACCGGCTGCGAGCCGAATTCCATGGAACCCGAATGCCTGAAGGACGAAGCCTGGCGGGCGGCCCAGTGGGCGGTGCAGACCAGCGCGGCTCAGGCCCTGTCTCAGGTCTCCGCCCGCTTCGCCAGCGGCGATGATGCGCTCGCCCGCCTGGTGGCCGACCGGGAGCGCACCGTGCGCGAACGCGCCGCCGCTCAGGAGGCCCTCTACGAGGCCCTGTCCCTGTCCGATCCGGAAAGCCGGGAGGCCGGCTCCACCGCCGCCCGCGAGCGCCTGGACCGCCTGACCGGCGAGCTGGAGACCCTCGACCGGCGCCTGGACGCGGAGTTCCCCGAATACGCCCAGCTGACTAATCCCAGCCCGCTCTCCATCGTCGAGGCTCAAGGGCTTCTGCGCGCAGACGAGGCGATGATCCTGTTCCTGGTCGGCGAGCGGGGCAGCTTCGTATTCGCCATTGATCGCGAGGGGTCCGACTGGGCCCGCGTTGATCTGAATGCGGACGATCTCGCTGAAGCTGTGGACACGCTGCGCCAGAGCCTGGACCCGGCCTATGGCCGCGGGCCCTGGAACACCGTGCCGGTCCAGAGCGCGGGATCCGGCCTTGATCCTTTCGACCGGGCTGAAGCCTACCGCCTCTACCAGGCCCTGTTCGCCCCGATCGAGGCGCGCCTGGACGGCAAGCGCCATGTCTACGCCATTCCTTCAGGCGCCCTGTCGAGCCTCCCGCTGGGCGTGATGGTCACCGAGGAGCCCCAGGGCGATGACGCCGACCCGCGCGCCCTGGCCGGAACGGCCTGGCTGGCGCGGGACTTCGCCATGACGGTCCTGCCCACGCCCTCCTCCCTGCGCTCGCTCGCCCGGTTCGGGGAATCCAGCGCCCGTTCGCCCTTCTTCGGGGTCGGCGATCCGTGCATCGGCTCGCGCGCCGGCGCCAATTGCGACCGCGGTGGCCCGGCATCGGGCGGCGGAGATCGCGGCGCCGCGCCGGAGAGTTTCCGGGGCGCGTCGACCCGCGGGGTCTATAACGCCGATGTGGACGCGGTGCGCTCGCTCGCCGCGCTGCCGAACACGCGTCCTGAGCTGGTCGCGCTGGCGCGCGCCTTCGGCGCCGATCCGGACCGCGACCTGCTGGTCGGCGCGGCGGCGACCGAGACGGCCCTGACGTCCTCTTCTGATCTGCGTGACCGCCGGGTCATCGCCTTCGCCACCCACGGCCTGATCGCCGACGAATTGCCTGGGCTTGTGGAGCCGGCTCTGGTGCTGACCCCGCCGGACGAAGCCATGGAGGGCGATGACGGTCTGCTGACCGCCTCGGAGATCGCCCGCGATCTCGATCTGGATGCGGACTGGGTGATCCTGTCGGCCTGCAACACCGCCGCACCGGACGGCGCAGGCGCGGAAAGCCTGTCAGGGCTCGCCAGCGCCTTCTTCTACGCCGGGGCGCGGTCTCTCCTCGTCTCGCACTGGGTGGTCGACGACGCCGCAGCCCGGCGGATCACCACCGGCGCGCTCGCCGCCATGAACGAGGACCCGCAGGCCGGCCGGTCCGAAGCGTTGCGCCAGTCGCTCCTGACGCTCATGGAGGAAGACCAGTTCGCCCACCCGGCCATGTGGGCGCCCTTCGTGCTGGTCGGTCAGAACCGGCCGGTGGAGGGCTGAGGGAGGACGGGATTCCCGCTCGGCGCCGCCTGGCCGCGCCGAGCGGCGACCCGGCCCGTCAGCTGCTAGTTCGCGCCCAGAATCTGGCGGATATAGCCGGACACTTCATCAATACGGTCGGCGAAGCTGGGATTGGCGCCATCGCCCAGGGACTCCTCGACAGCGCTGAGCGCCCCGTCCGGCCCGGCCCGGCGCAGGGCCGTGATGGAGTATTTGAACACGTCGGGTTCACACGCTCCGCCATCGCGCGGATCGACCCGGTGGAAACGCCCGGTCGCACCGGTCTCCACCTCCAGGATGCAACGCTGGTCAGGTTCCAGGCTCAGCCAGACGATGGCGCGGAAATCATCCAGCGCCGGGCCGGCATAGTCGGAATGGCCCAGCCCGCTATCGCCGGCCTCGGTCGTATCCACCGTCGCCAGACCCTCCAGCACGACCGGCGCAGGCGTGACGTCGCCGGCGCGCGGATAACCACCCTGGATGCGCCGCGACAGCTGAAGCGCCCGATCCGAGGCCGAGGCGTAAAGCGTCATGTCGCCGGCCAGATGGAGCAGCTCCGGAATGGTGTACAGAAAGTCGGCCTGGTCCACGTCCGGGCTCGCCCAGACGACCTGATCGAAGAAGGGTTCGTCCAGCGGCGGGGGATTGTCCTCGGCCATCTCCTCCAGCGCGCGCAGCAGGAAGCGGTTGCCCATGGAGTGGGCGACCACATGGATGCGGTCGGCGTCGGCATGTTCCATAAGGATCTCAAGATAACGGCGCAAATCGTCGATGACCGGACGGATCACCTGATTGGCGTCGGCGAAATAGCCCAGCGTCGTCCCGCGCGAAGGCCAGGAATACAGAGCCGGCGCGCCGTCGATCTCCAGGTCCACCGCCAGCTGTGCGGCGCGCTCGGCGGCGGAGCGGAAGTCGGTGTTATAGCCATGGATGAAGACCAGAAGCTCGCGGCGCTCCGACTGGTCCATGACCAGATCGAGATATTCTCCGAACCCCTCTTCGGTCGCGATGGGCTGGACCCGTTCGATGATGAAATACCGCCCGCGCAAGGCTGACAGGTCGCCCTGCCAGCGGTCGGTCCTGCGGATCTCGCCGATCTCACGATTGCGCGGCACGGAGACCTCCACGACGCCCAGCTCCAGCGGCGCGCGCTCATGACCATAGAATTCCAGCGGGTTGGCTTCACCGGTCCGCGCCCGGTTGGTGCCGTAGAAGACCGGCACAATGACATGGTCGGGGATGGCCGATCCGACCACCGGCAGGTCGCGTGTCTGCGCCTCGGCCTCGGCGTTGCGCAGGGCGCGTTCATAAGCGGCCTGCGCGTAGAGCTGGGCGTCCGGCCCGGCGAGCCCGGCCTCTAGATCGCGCATGCGCTCGGCGATGGGCAGCCACTGCTCGGCGGTCATGCCGCCATTATTGGCCCAGGCCTCCAGGGTGAAGAAAATGTCCAGCGCGCCCTCCAGATCGCCGCGCGCGCCATGGCGGGCGATGGCGGTCAGGAAGATCGGCACGTCCCCGGCGTCCACGGAATCCACAGTCAGGCGCTGAAGCGCGGCCGCGTCGACCGCTGCGGGCGCATCCGGGGCCGGGCAGCTGTCCGCCAGTTCGGCGAGGTCGAACAGGGCGGCCACCGTCTCGCTGGCGGAAAGCTCAAGATCGAGGATGTCCGCAGCCGACGGCAGGGCGTCCGGGCAGCCCTCCTGGGCGGCCGCGCCGGCTGAAACGCAAAGGGCGGCGCTGAGCGCAAGCGCCGTGATCGACATCCTCATCCCGCAGTCCTCCAGGAGCATCCCCATACAGGAAGCTCTACCATGGCCCGGCGGTCGCGCCATGGGAAGCGCAGGGCCGGATTCGTCAGAAATCGTAAGGTTTGCGCGAAGGCTCGTCTTGCGTGCACCATGGTGTAGACGACCGCCTTGAGGGGACACACATGATCAGGACCTGGCTCGCAGCGCTGGCCGCAGCGGCGCTCACCATCGCAGCAGGATATGCCCAGGATGCCAGCGAGGCCGGGGCCGTCATCGCGCCGGCGATCACCGATGCGAACGCCCGCGCCCTTCTGGACGCCGCCGAGGCCTCGGATATGGAGGCTGACCCGGCCGCCGCTTTGGCCGCCTGGACCGCCGCCTTTGAAGCCGCCCGCACCGCGGCGCCGGACGAGACGCTGGGCCTTGCGCAGATCCGCAACCAGCTGGGTGCAGCCCATTTCTATGCCGGGGAGCGGGAGGCGGCGCTCGGGCATTTCCAGGCCGCCGCCGAAGCTTTCGCGGGCGCCGAGGGCTTCGCCGAGAACCGCCAGGAAGCCCTGGGCAATGTCGGCTCGATCCTGGCGCAGCTTGGCCGGTTCGCCGAAGCCGAGGCCGCCCAGCGTGAAGCCTTCGAGATCCGCCAGACGCTCTACCCGGAGGCCCATCCCCAGATCGCCCGCTCCTACTTCGAACTGGGCGCCCTGGCCAACCAGCAGGGCCGCGCCGAAGAGGCCGCCCGCCTGGTGGGCCGGGCTCTGTCGCTGCGCCTTGAGACCTTAGGGGCCGACCATCCCCATTCAGCCATGACCCGGGTCAGTCTGGCCTCCATCCTCACCGCCGCCCAGCGCCATGACGAGGCCATCACTGAAGCGCGCGCCGGCCTTGAAACGCTGGAGGCGATCCTGCCGGCGGGCCATCCCTTCATCGGCTTCGCCAAGTCCAACTATGCCGGCGCACTGAACGCGGCGGGCCGTCACCGCGAAGCCGAGCCCTTCCTGCGCCAGATTCTGGATGAGCGCCGCGCCCAGCTGGGGCCAGACCATCCCCAGGTCGCCGACAGCCTGAACAATCTGGCCGTCGCGCTTGGCGCTCTGGGCCGGCAGGACGAAGCGCGGACGCTCTTCCTCGCCGCCCGCGACATCTACCTGGCCTCCGAGGGCGAGGATTCTCCGACCGCTGCGCGCATGCAGGCCAACGCCGCCGACTTCGCCGGGCCGGACCAGCTTGAAGAACGCCTGGCGGCTCTGGCCGCGTTCGACCGGATCGGGATCGATGACGGCGAGGACCGCATGCGGCTTCTGTCCCGAGTCGCGATTTCTCTGGCGAACGCCGGACGCCTGGACGAGGCCGTCACGCGCATCACGCAGGCGCAGGCGCTGGCGCCGGGCCTGTTCCCTGACGGCCATGAGGCGCGCCTGGCGCTGATCATCGACGAAGCCTGGATCCGCGCCGCCGATCCGGACCAGCAAGCGCAGGCTCTGGCGCTCGCCGCGGCGGCCGCGCGCGCCCTGATCGACGCGAACGTGCTGGATGTGGACCGCAGCCGGGACGCTGCTGTTCGCCGGAACGCCGCGCGCCGCCGGGCGTTGGACGTGGCCTATGCAGCCGGAGACGCGGACCTGATCATCGCGCTCCTGGACTCGGGCGGGCCCGGCGGCCTGTCCCTGTCGCTGGCCGCGGCCTCCGCGCGCTCAGGGGCGGACTCCGAAGCCCTGCGCGCCCGGCAGGACGCCGCGCGCCGCGCCCGGGCCGCGGAGACCCGCTATATCCGCCTGCGCGCGACCGGCGCCGGCGCCGACGCGATCGAGGCCGCCTCCCAGCGCTGGGACGAGGCCCGCGCCGCCCTCGCGGAAGCCGATGCGGCCTTGCCGGCCGATCTGGGCGGCGGGGCGGACGGCCCGAGCCTCGCCAGCATTCAGGCCGGGCTTGCGCCCCATGAAGCGATGCTCGCCTTCGCCTTCACCGAGCGCGGCGGGGTCGCCGCCGCCATCAGCCGGGCTGGCATGACGCTGGACCGGCTCACTGTCTCCGAAGCAGAAGCAGGCGGCCATGTCGCTTCGATCCGGGCCGCGCTCGCAGCCGGCGCCGGCGCCTTCCGCAGCGGGGGCCGCGCAGCCGAAACGCTAAGCGCCTTCCCCGCCGGGGACGCCCATGCGCTCTATCGCGGGCTGTTCACCGCCGACATCGAGGCGGCGACGCGCGAGGCGCGCACCCTCATCATCCAGCCCGATGGCCCTTATGCCAGTCTGCCCTTCTCGGTCCTGATCACTGAGCCCGCTCCGGACACGCTTGTGCGGCAGGATGAGTTGCGCGAGGCCCCCTGGCTGGCCCGGCGTCAGGCGACGGTTCAGGCCGCCCGGCTGACCCAGCCGGTCCAGCAGCGCTCCATCGCGCGTACCGCGGCGGCCCGCCTGTTCGCAGCCGGTGCGCCGGCCTTTACCGGCGGGCTGGAAACCGCCGACCTGTCCGCCGTGCTGCGCGGGGCGGGCGTCGATGCAGACGCCCTGATCACCCTGCCGCCCCTGCCGGGAGCCCGGTCGGAGCTGGACCGTCTGGCGGCGCGCTTCGGGGCGGAGCGCACAACCCTGATCGCGGGCGATGCGGCGACGGAGGACGCCGTGCTCAGGGGCGGCATGGAGGAGGCGGATATCGTGGTTTTCGCCACCCACGGCCTGCTGCCCGGCGAGCTGGAGGGTCTGGACGAACCCGCGCTCGCCTTCCTGCCGCCCGGCGAGGGCGAGGGCGCGGAGACGGACGGCCTTCTGACCGCCAGCGAGATCGCGAGCCTGCGGCTGCGCGCCGAATGGGTCGTGCTGTCGGCCTGCAACACTTTCACCGATGGCCGCGCCACGCCGGCCGACCGCCTTGCGGAGGCTTTCCTGTACGCCGGCGCGCAGTCCCTGCTGGTATCCCACTGGGCGGTGCGCGACGACGTAGCGGCGGAAATCACGACCGCCGTGGCCGCTGGCGCGCCGGCGCTGGGCCGGGCGGAGGCTCACCGTCAGGCGCTGCTGGCCGTCATGGATAATCCGTCCATACGCGGCGGCGCCCATCCCGGCGTCTGGGCGCCTTTCGCCCTGATCGGACGCTAGGTCTAGTTGGTCAGAAGGAAGTAGCGCGCGGGCGCGCCGGACAGGTTGGCGACTTCAATGCGGACCGGAGCGGTCCAGACCGGCGTCCAGCGGCACTCGGCGGGACCAGACTCGGCGACCTGCCGGCAGATCTCCGTCCCCGCCTCATCGCGAACCCGGAGCACGAACGCCCCGTCACCACGCGGCGCCAGGGACACGATGGCTGCGCGCCCGGAGTGGAAGATGTCGGTGAAAGCCGCGCTGCCGCCGCTGCTCAGCAGCCCGTCGCGATAGGCCGGACCGGCCGTGCGCCCGCGTGGCGGAACCGGCTCGGCGCCCAGCGCCTCGGCCCTGGACGCCCAGGTCGAAGCCAGATCAGCCTCGCCGTCGGCAGGGTGGGCGCCAAGGCCTTCCAGCACACCGGCCGCTACGCGCAGGGCATCGGCGTGGTTCGCATCTTCAGCCTGGGCGCCGGCGACCAGCGCCTGGGCGGCGCGGCCGATCGGGTCGGTCCCGAACGCAGGCGCATCGACCGGCGTTGCGGCGCAGGCGGACAGGAGGGCGAGGCCGGACGAGACGGCGAGCGCCGCGATGAGGTCGCGCATGCGGCTTGTCTTCCCTGCAGCGAACGGCTTCAACTGGACTTCAGGTTACGCGCGCGCCCGCCTGCGCGCCAGCCGGGGGACGACGCCTGACATGAACCTGACCGAGATTGTCAGCTCCAGCTTTGCGCGGGTCGCAGCCATCGTGGCCGCCATCGCCGCCAGTGCGGCCCTGGCCGCGTTTGTGGCCGCTTACATCGCCTCGGCCAGCGTCTCGGACTCCCAGCTGCGCCAGTTGATCGACACCGACGCGGCGGGCCTCGCCGAACTGTTCTCCGCCGAGGGCGTATCCGGGCTGGCCGCGCGGATCGATGACCGCCTCGCGCTGCGCCCGGTGGAGGGGGAGTCGCCGGTCTATGCCTTCGCCGACTCCAATGGCCGCATGCTGGCCGGCAATCTTGAAGACTGGCCGGATGATGCGCCGCTGGATGCGCGCTGGGTCCGGCTCGACCTTGATGTGGAGGGCGCGAACGGTGCGCCGGTTCTGGGCCGCGCCCTTCTTATGCCCCAGGACAATCGGCTGTTCGTCGGACGCACGACCGATGCGCGCCGGCAGGCGCTGGCGGAGCTGCGCACCGTGTTCGCTGCGGGCTTCGCCGCCTCCCTTGGCCTTGGGATACTGGGCGGGCTCGCCGCCGCCGGGCTGGTGCGCGGCAAGGTCGCCCGCCTCAACGCCGCCCTGCACGCCGTGCGAGACGGCGCGGTGGACCGGCGCGCGCCCGGAGACGACGCAAGCGACGAGTTCGGCGTTCTGGCGCGCAACATCAACATGGCGCTGGACCGGATCGAGCGCCTGATGAGCGTCCAGCGCGAAGTGAACGATCTGACCGCCCACGAGCTGAAATCCCCGCTTCTGCGCATCGACCACACCCTGGCCGAAGTCGATCAGGAGGAGGCGATCCAGCGCGCGCGCGCCCAGCTGGAGGATCTGGCCGGGCTCATCGAGGCGCTTCTGGACATCTCCGCGGTCAGCGCCCAGATCGGCGACTCGCGCGGGCTGGAGGCCGTCGATCTCGCAGAGACGGTCAGGCATCTCGCCCCGCTCTACGCCGATGTCGCCGAGGAGGCGGGGATCTCGCTGGAGGTCGACGCCGACGCGCCCGTGACGCTGGCCGGCTCGCAGGTTCAGCTGTCGCGCCTCATCGCCAATCTGATCGACAACGCCGTGAAATTCTCCACCGAAGGCGGCACGGTGCGCGTCAGCGTGAAGCCCGGCCCGGTTCTGGAGGTCAGCGATCAGGGCCCCGGCATCCCTGAAGAGGCGCGCGAGAAGATCTTCACCCGCTTCGTGCGCACCCACGAGGACGGCCGCGTGCGCGGGCACGGGCTGGGCCTGTCCTTCGTGCACGCCGCCGCGCGCCGCCATGGCCTGATCGTGGAGGTGGGCGAGGCAAGCTGGCCCGAAGGCCCCGGCGGGGCGCGCTTCGTGGTGCGCCGGCCGCCAGAGGCGTAACGGGCCTGCTTACATCACGAGCGCGATGCGCCGGCGGACCTTGTCTTCACCCATGACCTGCATGACCGAATAGAGGTCGGGCGAGCGCTCGTTCCCGGTCAGCAGCACCCGGAATATCTTAGCGACATCCGCGACCACGCCGCGATAGGCGTCCGGGTTCTTCTTGTAGTCGTTGGGCCGCAGGGCGAAGCCGTTCTGGTCGGCCAGCGTGCGCAGCTTGGCGAACCAGGCCTCGCGATCATCGGCCGGATCGTACATCTCCAGATACTGGCCCATCATCGCAGCCAGCTCGTCGGCCGTGAGATAGCTCAGCATCGCCCGGGCCTCATCGGCCTGAAGCGCGAAGTGATCATCGAAGAAATAGGAGACTTCCTTCGACACGTCGGCCCAGGTCTCGATATCCTTGCGCGAGGTGTCGCCGCCGCGCTCGATATCGAGCGCGCTGCGCACCTGCTCGGGGTCCTTGCGCATGAGCGCGGCGAGCGCGTCATCATGGGCGTCCGCCCAGGCAAGCGCGCGGTCATAGACCTCCTGCGCGGACAGGCTGGCGATGTAATGCCGCGAGATGTTGCCGAGCTTCACGAAATCGAAGAGCGGTCCGCTGCTGCCCTTCAGGCCCTTGAACGTCATCGGGAAGTCCAGAGAGTCCGTGTCAGGATTTTCCTGCTTCCAGGGCTCGAACGCGGCGTCGGCGAGCGTCAGGAGATAGTCGATCACCGCCTGGCGTGGATAACCCTGCTGCTCGAAATAGGCCACGCTGGCCTCGGGGTCCTTGCGCTTGGACAGCTTGCGCCGGGAGCCCTCGTCCATCTTGTTGATGGGCGCGATATGGGCGTAGGCCGGCGGCTCCCAGCCCATGGCTTCGAACAGCTGCAGGTGCAGCGGCACCGAGACCAGCCATTCATCGCCGCGAATGACGTGGGTGGTGCGCATGAAATGGTCATCGACCACGTGGGCGAAGTGATAGGTGGGCAGGCCTTCAGACTTCAGGATCACCACGTCGTGGTCGTTCTCCGGCATCTGGCGGAAGCCGAACAGCACGTCCTCGAACCGGATCTTGCGGCTGTGCTTGCCCGGCGCGCGCAGGCGGATCACGAAATCCTTGCCCGCGTCGAGCGCGGCGTGGATCTCGTCCTCGGACTTGTTGCGCCAGGTCGCCCACTGGCCGTAATAGCCGGTGCGCAGCCCGGCCTTGTCCTGCTGCTCGCGCAGGGCGTCCAGCTCCTCAGACGTGGCGAAGCAGGGATAGGCGAGCCCCTTCTCCACCAGCGCCTTCACGCAGGCCTTGTAGACCGCCTCGCGCTCGCTCTGGCGATACGGCCCATAGGCGCCGCGATCTGAACCGTCGAGATCGGCGCCTTCGTCGAACGTCACGCCATAGCGCTTGAACGCCTCGATGAGGAAGGCCTCCGCGCCCTCGACCAGGCGGCGCCGGTCGGTGTCCTCGATGCGCAGGAACGCAACCCCGCCGGTCTGCCGGGCGAACTGGGAGCAGATCAGCCCGGTATAGAGCGTACCGATATGCATGAAGCCGGTCGGGCTCGGCCCTACGCGGGTGACCATGGCGCCCTCAGGCAGGTCCCGCTGAGGGAAGCGCTGCTCGAGCTCTGCAAGGCTCGCCAGGGGCGCAGGGAAAATTCGATCGGCAATGGAGGTCATGGCGTTCAATCGCTTGGCGGTGAGCGGGGACGGCGGCCAGAGCGCGAGCGGCCGCGTGAAGGCGTGCTTTAGTGCTTCGCTCCAGCGCTGACAAGCCGACGGCGGGGCGCAAGGCGCGCACTGACAACATCGCTTCAGCGCTTGAAAACCGTTTCAACTGCGCGCGCTGCGGCCTAGGCTGAGCGGCGATGGAAATGCCTGACGGAGACAGCATGGACAAGGCCCAGGACCGCTTCGAGATCGTCATCGCCGGCGGCGGCTCCGCCGGGTGGATGGCCGCCGCCGCCCTGGCCCAGGCCGCGCCGCGCAACACCGCGATCACGCTGGTGGAATCAGAAGCCATCGGCATTGTCGGCGTGGGCGAGGCGACGATTCCCGCCATCAAGATCTTCAACCGCATCCTGGGGATTTCAGAGGCCGACTTCCTGCGTGAGACAAAAGGCAGCTTCAAGCTGGGCATCGAGTTCCAGAACTGGCTGCGCGAGGACCACGGCTATTTCCACCAGTTCGGGTCTTTCGGCCGGGACTTCGACACGATCCCCCTGCACCAGTACTGGCTGAAGCTGCGCCATGAGGGCGATGAGACCCCGATCCAGGACTATTCCATGGCCTGGGCGCTGGCGAAGCGGAACCGGTTCGCCCCGCCGGTCTCCGACCCGCGCATGGTCCAGTCGACCCACGATTACGCCTATCATTTCGACGCCGTGCTCTATGGCCAGTTCCTGCGCCGCTACGCCGAGGCGCGCGGTGTGACGCGGGTGGAGGGCCGCATCGCCGATGTGCGCCGCAATGGCGAGGACGGCGACATCGCCGGGCTGACCCTGGACGACGGGCGCACGGTGGACGGCGACTTCTTCATCGACTGCACCGGCTTTCGCGGGGTGCTGATCGAGGACGGGCTGAAGACCGGCTACCATGACTGGCGCCAGTGGCTGCCCTGCGACCGCGCCATCGCCGCGCCCTGCGCCCATGGCGGGGACTTCACCCCATACACCCGCTCCACGGCGCGGGCGGCGGGCTGGCAGTGGCGCATCCCGCTGCAGCACCGCATCGGCAACGGCTATGTCCATTGCAGCGAATACATCTCGGAGGACGAGGCGACGCAGACCCTGCTCGCCAATCTGGACGGAGAGGCCCAGGCCGACCCGCGCGTGCTGCGCTTCGTGACCGGACGGCGCAAACAGTTCTGGACCCGCAATTGTGTGGCGATCGGTCTGGCGGCCGGCTTCATGGAGCCGCTGGAATCCACGTCCATCCACCTGATCCAGACCGGAATCATGCGCCTCATAGCCCTGTTCCCGGACCGCGAGGGCAATGATCTGGCCCGCCAGGAATACAACCGCCTGACCGAGGCGGAGTACGAGCACATCCGCGATTTCCTGGTGCTGCATTATCGCCAGACCGAGCGGTCCGATCCGCTATGGGCCTACACCCGGTCCATGGAGATCCCCGAGACGCTGCAATACCGGCTGGATCACTATACAAGCCACGGGCGGCTGGTCGCCTTCGGCCATGATCTGTTTCCTAACGCCAGCTGGCTGGCGGTCATGGCCGGACAGGGCCTGGAGGCTGAAGCCTGCGACCCGATCGTGGAGCGGCGCGACACGCCCTTCCGTGAACGCCTGGCCGGCCTGAAAAAGGTCACTCACGAAGCCGCCGAACGCGCGCCGGATCATCGCACCGCGCTGGACCAGATCATGGGGCGCACGAGCGCGGCGTAAGGCTTACTCCGCCGCTGCAGGCGCGGCGCAGCAGCCCGAGACGAAATCGCCATGGGCCGGCAGCCGGGCGGCGGCGGTCGTGACGATCTGGCGGATATTGGCCAGCATCTCCTCCAGCTCGGCGCGGGTCAGCCGGTCGGCCAGCGGGTGCCAGGTCTGCGGCGTCAGGCCCTGCCCGTGCATGACCTGCAGCCAGCTATCCTCCGTGAACAGATCATGGGGACCGCGATAGATCCGCCCCGAGCCCTTGAACAGGTCCAGCTTGCGCTGAAGCGGTTCGGGCACGTCCATCTCGCGCACATCGAGCCAGAATTGGGAATCGGTCCGCTCATTGAGGTGATAGTGCAGGATCAGGAAGTCGCGGATGCGCTCAAATTCGATGACGGTCTGGGCGTTTTACTCGTCCCGCTCGGCCTCGTAGATCGGTCGCGCGGGGAACATCTGGATGAAGCGGCTGATTCCGGACTGGACCAGATGGATGGAGGTGGATTCCAGCGGCTCCAGGAAGCCGCTCGCCAGCCCCAGAGCGACGACATTGCGGTTCCAGAACTGCTTGCGCCGGCCGGTCGTGAAATTGATCAGGCGCGGCTCGGCGAGCGCATCGCCCTCCAGGTTGGCGAGCAGGGTCTCGCGCGCTGCGTCGATGTCGGTGTAAGCGCTGGAGAACACGTGGCCGTTGCCGGTGCGGTGCTGAAGCGGAATACGCCACTGCCAGCCCGCGTCATGGGCGATGGCCTGGGTGTAGGGGCGCGGCGGGCGCGTGTTGCGGCTGGGAACGGCGAGCGCACTGTCGCATTTCAGCCAGTGCGACCAGTCCTCATAGCCGGTCTTCAGAGCACCTTCGATCAGAAGGCCTCGGAAGCCGGAACAGTCGATGAAGATCTCGCCCTCGACGGCCCGGTCGCCCTCCAGGCGCAGGCAGGTGACGTCCCCGGTCTCGGCGTCCTGATGCACGTCGACGATCCGGCCTTCCACGCGCTTCGCTCCGTGCGCTTCAGCGTAGCGGCGCAGAAACTGACCATAGAGAGCGGCGTCGAAATGATAGGCGTGGCCGATGCCGGCCAGGCGCGAAGACCCCAGCGTCTCCATGGGCGCGAACCGGCCCGCGCGGGCGGCATGGGTGTTGACGCAGTAGTCCCACAGCTCCCCGCCGATCCCCTCGGCCTGGGCCCGGAACAGGTGGTGGTGGAACTGCACCTGGTTCACCGCCAGGCCGATCTTGGAGAAGTTATGGAAGTAGCTGTGGCCCTTATGGCGCCAGTTGACGAACTCGATGCCCAGCTTGAACGAACCGTTGGTTCCGGCCACGAACTCGGCCTCGTCGATCTCCAGAGCGCGATTCAGATTGCGGATCTGGGGGATGGTCGCCTCGCCCACCCCGACAATGCCGATGGCGTCGGATTCGACCAGGGTCACATCGACCGTCCGGCCAAGGAACTTCACCAGCGCGGCGGCCGCCATCCAGCCGGCCGTTCCACCGCCGACGACGACGATCTTGCAGGGGCTGTCCTGACGGCTCGGGGCAGGGCTCATGGTTCGACTCCGCAGGTTTGAACGCGCTGACAGGATGAAGGCCCTTCAACCGCGGTCAAGGCGCATGGGGGCGAAGAAAAGCCCTGCCGGCGCGCGCCGGCAGGGCTCACAAGGCGCAAGGAGGATCGCGCTATGCCGACTAGCGGCGATAGTTCAGGCGGAAGGAGTAGGTCGTGCCGTACTCTTCGTAATTGCGCGCCTGACGCGGGTCGTTGTTGATGAAGGTGCCGAACCGTTCGTCATTGAGGTTCTGAGCGGAGAAACGCAGCGAGATGCCCTCAAAGCGGCCGCTCGTGAACTCATACCCGATCTGGGCGTCGATCACGCTTTCCCCGAAGGCGGAGCGGAAGTCCGGCTGACCGGTGAAGTCAGGCAGCTCGGCCAGGAAGTCCCCGCGCCAGCGGTTGGAGACCCGCGCTTCGAAGCCGCCCCGTTCAAAGTACACGGTGATGTTGCCGACATCCTCCGACAGGCCCGGAATGGTGATGACGTTGCCGGGAGACGGCTCGATCTCGCTGTCGGTCAGGGAATAGCTGAAGAAGACGCCGAACCCATCCAGCCGTTCGGTGAAGATTTCACCGGGAAGGCTGGTGGCGAACTCGATACCCTGGATCCAGCCGCCTTCGGCGTTCTGGGCTTCAGAAATCTGGCCGTTCGCGATGGTCGGGTTGGCGTCGACGAAAGCCTGGCCGAACTGTGCGACGGCCGCATCAGTAACGTCGACCGGGCGGTTCACGCTGCCGAACACCCAGGACTCGATGTCCTTGTGATAGGCCGCAAGGGACACATAGCCCGCACCGTCGGCGAAGTAGTGCTCGAGCGCGATGTCGAATGCGTTGGCGATATAGGGCCGAAGGGCCGGGTTGCCGGAGCTGCCGTTCAGGCAGTACTGGCTGCTGCCCGGATCGTAATTGGCGTCATTGTAGAACGCGACGCCGTTGTTGAACCCGCAAATCTGGCTGTTCAGACCGAATCCGCCCTGACTGGCGCGCATGTCGCTCATGTTGGCGCGGGCCAGCGTGCGGGCGTAGGCGGTGCGCAGGAAGGTGTTTTCAGTCAGCTCCAGGCTGAAGTTCGCGCTGGGCAGGACTTCGGTGTACTCGTCCCCGCCTGACGCAGTCCCGGCGACCTGGCCGACGACCCCGACCGGGCCGGATGCGGACTGGTCGGTGTTGACCACCTGCACCCCGACATTGCCGCGCAGGGGCAGCGAGCCCAGCTGGGTGTCGACATTGCCCTGGGCGTAAGCGACCAGAACGTTTTCTTCGACGGTCCACTGCTTCTCAGGAATGTTGCCGATCGCCAGCGGGCGAAGCGTGTAGAAGCCGCTCGCCAGCAGAGCCTGCGGATCATAGGCGACAACCGAAACGTTGGAGACCCAGCTCAGATCGGTCGTTCCGAACACCGAGCCGGTCGGGAACGGATCTGCGCCGTTGCCGCTGGCCAGATCGACGAAAAACTCGTCCGTGACACGGCTCTTCTCACGCTGGGAATAGTAGACCCCGGCCTCGATGGAGGAGAAGAAGAAGTCGTCGTCGAACTCGCGGGTGGCGCTGGCGCGCAGGGCGTTGAGCTCGTCATCGGTCGACAGCGTCTTGTTGAAGCCGTCCTGACCCCAGCCGCCCGGATCGGTCAGCACCAGAAGGTTCGGGTCCGAATAGCCCGCGCCGACCTGGGAGTTGAAGCGGTAGCGGTCCCCGGTGAAGGCGAAATCAAGCCGGTCATTGGCCGGATAAGCGCCCCAGGACCCCTCACCGAACCCGAAATAGCTTTCGAAATCCAGGGAGTCGCGTTCAACACTGGAATGGCTGATGTCGGCTTCGAGCACCCAGCGGTCGGCCGGACGCCACTGGGCGTTCCAGCCGATGGCGAAGAGCGTGGCGTCCGTCGACTGGACATCATTGCGGCCCACGGCGAACACAGGGTCATAGGTGCCCGCTGTGACCAGGCCGGCGTCGGTCTGGGCGCCCAGGAGCTGGAGGCCTGAGCCGCCGCCCAGCCAGGTGCCGAGCGGGAATTCCGCACCCCGGCGAATGCCGCCGTCGGTGTAGTCGGTGTAAAGCAGATCGAGCGAGGTGTTGAACGTGTCGTTCGGCTCGTATTCCAGCGTGCCGAGGAAGGCGCGGCGCTCCAGCTCACGGGATTCCGAGAACATCTTGAAGCATTCCGGCGCCCGGGATCCGCCGCGATTCTCGAAATTGCAGATCTCGTAGCGTTCGCTCTGGGTCGGCGTGCTCTGGTCCGCGAAGCCGAGCACGATACCGATCGTGTCATTGGCGAACTGATTCACATAGGTGCCGGTCAGCCGGTAGCCGTTGGTCTCGACGTCCGGGTTGATCTGATCTTCGCTGTTGAACTCATAGGACGCGCTGAGGCTCAGCGACTCGCGCCCAAAGGCCAGCGGACGGATCGTGCGGATATCCGCCGTGCCGGCAAGGCCGGCCGCGACGAGCTGGGCGTCCGGAGTCTTGTAGACGAGGACCTGGTTCACGAGCTCGGCCGGATACTGGTCGAACTCCACGCCGCGCCCGTCGCCCGTGGTCACCTGCTCGCGCCCGTTCAGAAGCGCCGTCGTGAAGCTGGGGCCAAGACCGCGAACAGAGAGAAGCTGGGCCCGGCCGCGCAGGCGCTGGGCGGTGAGGCCCGGGAGGCGGGCGAGCGACTCCGCGATGGAAGTGTCAGGCAGCTGGCCGATGTCTTCGGCGGAGATCGCCTCGACGATGGAGTCGCTTTCCCGCTTGGCGGCGAGCGAGCTCAGGATCGAGCCGCGGATACCGCGAACGACGATGACGTCGGACGATTGCGACTCAGCGGCCTCGTCGTCGGCCTCCTGGGCCAGCGCTGCGGGTGCGCCGGCGAGCGCGAGGCTAAGGGCGGCGGTCGACAGAAGCATGTCTCGCATGCGGCGCGAATTGGTCATGGATTTCCCTCCCCAAGGTGTCTCGGCGCCGCTTTATGGAGTGGTGGACGCTCGATGTGTTCCTGCAAATTAATGAAAACCAGAAGCGCCAGCAAGACAAATTTTCGGCGCCCCGGAGCCGTGGCCGCTGCGCGCGTCATACTGCAGCGCAGCATATCGCCCCCTTTACCTAATATAATGCTATGCTTTACGCATTGGACGCGCCGCAGCAATCGGTGGCGCAAGCGTTGCAATTTTATGCAATTTTTGCATCGCCGGACGAAATCCACGCTTGATTTCAGCGTGCGCTTCAGGCCTCACTGAATTGGGTCGGCGACGTGGCCGGCCACAAGGAGGCCGCAGTGTCCGCTGTAGAGATTCAAAGTGATGAGCGCGCCGCAGCCGGGCTCCGGCCCTGGTGGAAGGGGGCCTGCATCTATCAGGTCTACCCGCGCAGTTTCGCTGATTCCAATGGCGACGGGATCGGCGACCTGCCCGGCCTCACGGCGCGCCTCGACCATATCGCCTCCCTGGGCGTGGACGCGGTGTGGATCTCGCCCTTCTTCCGCTCGCCCATGGCCGATTTCGGATACGACGTCTCCGACTACTGCGATGTGGATCCGGTGTTCGGGACGCTGGCCGACTTCGACGCCCTGGTGAAACGCGCCCGGACGCTGGATCTGAGAATCATCGTCGATCAGGTCTATTCCCATACCTCCGACCAGCACGCCTGGTTCAGGGAGAGCCGGGAAAGCCGGGATAACCCGAAAGCGGACTGGTATGTCTGGGCGGACCCCAAGCCGGACGGGTCGCCGCCGAACAACTGGCAGTCGGTCTTCTCCGGTCCGGCCTGGACCTGGGATGCGCGCCGCGGCCAGTACTACATGCACAACTTCCTGAGCGCCCAGCCGCAGCTGAATCTGCATAACCGCGAGGTCCAGCAGGCGATTCTGGATGTCATGACCTTCTGGCTTGATCGCGGCGTGGACGGATTCCGCCTCGACGCCGTCAGCTTCATGATGCACGACCGCGCACTGACCGATAATCCGCCCCGCCCGGCCAGCGACACGCGCAAGCGCACCCGGCCGTTCGACTTCCAGCGCCATGTGCACAACCAGTCCCAGCCCGAAATCGTGGGTTTCCTGAAGCGCATGCGCGCCCTCGCCGACCGCTATGGCGAGCGTTACCTGGTCGCGGAGATTGACCGCGAGCATGCCGATGCGGAGATGAAAGCCTTCACCGAAGGCGATTCGCTGCTGCAGAGCGCCTACGGCTTCACCTATCTTTACGCAGATCGCCTGGACGCCGGCCTGGTGCGCGCCGCCTCGGAGATCTGGCCCGGCGAGGCCGGCGAGGGCTGGCCGTCCTGGACCTTCTCCAACCATGACGCGCCGCGCGCGGTGAGCCGCTGGCTGGAGGGACGCGATCCAGCCGCCTTCGCGCGCATGAGCCTGCTTCTTCTCGCCTGCCTGCGCGGCAACATCTTTCTGTACCAGGGCGAGGAGCTGGGCCTGCCCCAGGCCGATGTGGCGTTCGAGAACCTCCAGGATCCAGAGGCGATCGCGAACTGGCCCCTGACGCTGGGCCGGGACGGTGCGCGCACGCCGATGCCCTGGTGCGAAGATTCGCCCTTCTGCGGCTTCGGCGAGGCTGCGCCCTGGCTGCCCCACGATGAGCGCCACCAGGCGCTGGCCGTCAGTGTTCAGGAGGCAGACCCGGACTCCACCCTGAACTGGACCCGCCGCGTGACCGCCCTGCGCCGTTCCCGCGCCGCCCTGCGCGATGGGGCCATTCGCTTCCGCGATGCGGCCGAGCCCTTGCTGGTGTTTGAACGCGGCGAGGGCGACGCCGCACTCCTGTGCGCCTTCAATCTTGGCCACGACTCAGCCTCATGGCGCCTGCCTGAGGGCTGGCGTGTCATCGAACGCGTCAACGCCGGCGGCGGAGACGAAACGCTCGCGCCGCTGGAAGGCCTGATCGCCGAGCGCGCCTAGGCGCCGCAGGATTCCCGGATGATGAGATCCGTCGCCAGCCGCTCCGAGCTGGCGGCGTTGCGTCCGCTTCGGTCCAGCAACTTGGACAGGAGCAGCCGGCCCGCCTTGTCCATATCCTGATCGACAGTGGTCAGCGCCGGCGTGCCGTAGGCGGCGAACGAGATATTGTCGTAGCCCACAACTGCGACATCGTCCGGGCAGGACAGGCCGGAGCGCTTCAGACCTTTCAGGGCGCCCAGCGCGATCACGTCGCTGGCCGCCACGATGGCGTCGAAGCGTCGCCCTTCGCTGATCATGGCCTCCACGCATCCTTGCGCGGACTCGATGGAGAAGTAGGCCGGCGCGGCGAGCTTTGGATCGACCTCCAGCCCCGCCGCGGCGTGGGCCGCGCAGTATCCGCGATAGCGCTGGGCCACTTCCGGGGCTTCGGTCAGCCCCAGGAAGGCGATGCGCCTGCGGCCCAGACGAATCAGATGTTCCGTCGCACGCTTTCCGCCCAGCTCGTTATCGCTGCCGATAGAGCAGTAGGACTGCTCGGGCAGCTCCGCGCCCCACACGACAAAACGGCCGTCGGCCTCGGCCAGCTTGTTGTAGGCGCCGTGCAGCGTGCTCTGGCCGACGAACACCACGCCCTCGGCGCGGTGGGTCGTCATGGCCGCGTGAAGGCCCTCATAGTCGGCCGGGCGCACATGGGAGATATGGATGTCGCAATCGCGTTGGCGCGCGGCGTCGCCCAGCCCGGACAGGAGTTCGAAGAAGAAGGGGTCGGACAGGCGCGGATCACGGCCCTGGGGCCGGGGCACGACGATGGAAACCGTCGCCTTGGCGCCGATGGGGCCGGCCGGCATGGATCCGCGGAACGGATAGTCATGCTCGCGCGCCAGCTTCCAGATCGCTTCCTTGGTGCGCCGGTTCACCGCCGGGCTGTCATTGAGCGCGCGCGAGGCGGTGGAGACCGAGACCCCGGCCATGCGGGCGATGTCCTGAAGGCGCGTGACGCGTTTGCTCATGATGATCGACCCCGATTGAATGGCCGCACAGGTCGCGCGGTTTTGCGAATTTTGCAAGTTTTTGCGCATCGGCGCCATGCAAAAAAATGGGAATGCAGAATGGGCAAGGCTCTCTGCCCGCAACGCCGGTATGCCCCCGGGGGCATTCTGCACTCTGCGCCGGAGGATTTTTTATCATTTGATATCAGATGCCTGCATCAGCGCTCACGCCTCGACGCCACAGGATGGTCGACAGAGGCTTTCCGGCGCCCCATGCTTTGCAAAAAGCTTGAAAAGCAAAGGGGAGGGATATGCAAAAACCCAGGCTCGGCTTCTGGGGAATCTGGAACATCTCGTTCGGATTCTTCGGCGTTCAGATCGCGCTCGCCCTGCAGGGCGCGAACATCTCCCGCATTTTCCAGACCCTGGGCGCGGACGTGTCCAATCTCGCCATCTACTGGCTGGCCGGCCCGGTCACGGGGCTCCTGGTCCAGCCCATCGTGGGCCATTTTTCCGACCGGACCTGGGGCCGGATGGGCCGGCGGCGGCCCTACTTCCTGGCCGGAGCGATCCTGACCACGCTGGCGCTGATCTTCCTGCCGAACTCGCCCTATCTGTGGATGGCGGTGACGCTGTTCTGGATCCTGGACGCCTCCATCAACATCACCATGGAGCCGTTCCGGGCCTTCGTCGGCGACATGCTGCCCAGCGAACAGCGCACACGCGGCTTCGCCATGCAGACCATCTTCATCGGCACTGGCGCGGGCCTGGCGTCCATCGCACCCTGGTTCCTGACCACGGTGCTGGGCGTTTCCAGCACCGCCGCGCCGGGGATCGTGCCGGATGCGGTGCTGTATTCCTTCTATCTGGGCGCCCTGGCGGTGTTCCTGGCTGTCGGCTGGACCGTGGTCAGCACAAAGGAATACCCGCCGGAGAAACTCGCCGCCTTCAAAGAGCCGCCGGGCCTGTTCCGCGACGGCGCCGTGAAGGAGGTCGTGAAGACCCGCACCGTGGGCTATTTCGTGCGCACCGGGGCGGGCTTCTTCATGGCCGGGCTGATCGCCTCGCTGGGCATCTGGCGCTTCGGGCTGTCGCCTCAGCTCCTGGTCATCACGATCACGATCCTGGGCGTCGGCGTGCTGTTTCTGGTCCATGCCGGCCTGAAGGCGCGTGCGAACACCGACAACATCATCAGCCACGTCATGACCGACCTGGTGGCCATGCCCAAGGTCATGCGGCGCCTGGCCGTTGTGCAGTTCTTCTCCTGGTTCGCCCTGTTCATCATGTGGGTCTACACGACCGCCGGGGTGACCGCGCACCATTACGGGACCATGGACACCACGTCGGTGCTCTATAATGACGGGGCGAACTGGGTGGGCATCCTGTTTGCGGTCTACAATGTGATCGCGGCGATCTGGGCGCTGATCCTGCCCTTCATCGCGGCGCGCACGAACCGGCGCATCGCCCATGGGGTCTCGCTGCTGGCTGGCGCGGCGGCCTTCGCCAGCTTCTACTTCATCGCCGATCCGGCCCTGCTGTGGATTCCGATGATCGGGATCGGCATGGCCTGGGGCTCGATCCTCACCATGCCCTACGCGATCCTGTCCGACAGCCTGCCGGTGAAGAAGATGGGCATCTATATGGGCATCTTCAATTTCTTCATCGTGCTGCCGCAGATGGTGGTGGCCGGGGTCATGGGCACGATCCTGACCAGCTTCCTTGGCGGATCGGCGATCCTGACCCTGTTCGTGGCGGCGGGCTCGCTGACGCTGGCCGCACTGGCGCTGACGCTGGTGCCCGCCAAGGGCGAGTTCATCCCCGCCGACGCGGAGTAGGTCTCAGTTCAACGCGCAAGCGAAAGGCCGGAGCGTTCATCGCTCCGGCCTTTTGTCTTTTCAGGCTTGCCGAGGCCGGCGGCGCTCACTCCCAGCCCGACCGGCACACCACATAGCTCAGGGCGGGAACGGTCACGGCGTAGCTGCCTGGAGCGGCGGCCTCACCCGCGCACCCCCCGCTCAACGCCGTCCAGCCCAGCGAGCGGCCGTCCACGGCGATATTGGCGCTGCGCTCGACCTCGTTGGCGTTGAAGGCGACGACGACTTCCGCACCGGTCTCTTCATCGATGCGGGAGATGACGAACAGGCCGCCATGGGTCGCCACCGGCTCGCTGGCGCCCTCCCCGCTGTCGGCGGAGTTGGCGAACATGCCCCCGGCTCCGGCGTCCTGCGGGCTGTCGAAGTGGCGCACCAGCTGGGTTCCCCGGCGCAGTGCGCGTTCCGAGGTGCGCACCGCCGCCATGTCCGCGATGGCCTGGTAGAGCGGGTGGCCGGTGTCGAAATTGTCCTCGGCGGGCGTGGCGTCGGTCCCGATCTGGTCATTGTCCATGTAGATCGGCGTGAGCGAGGGAAACAGCGTCTCCCGCGCGCCCTGGTCGTTATAATCCGACACGAAGCCCTGCTCGTCGCCGTAATAGATCGTCGGCACGCCCCGCGTGAACATCATCAGGGCGTGGGCGAGCGTCATGCGCGCCAGCGCCTCCTCATCACTCATCTGAGGATCGGCCTGGCGCAGGAACATGGAGAAGCGGCCCATGTCGTGATTGCCCAGGAAGGTCGGATTGATCCGCGCGGTCTCGAAGCCCTCGGCATAGGCGGGATCGAATTCATAAAGACGTGACAGGCGCGCGGTCGGTTCGCCGCCGGCGATCACGGCCTGAGCCGCGCTCTGGAAGGCGAAATCCAGCGTCGAGGGCAGATGGCTCTCCACCGTGTGGGCCCCAAGCCTTCCGGCGTCGAATTCATAGATCTCGCCGAAGACATGGAAATGGTCGATCCCGAGACCCGCGGCATGCTCGACCATGGCGGGATTGAACTCGGCCCAGAATTCCGGGCGCACATGCTTGACCGTGTCGATGCGGAAACCGTCCACGCGAAAGTCGGTGATCCACTGGCGGTAGATGTCGATCATTCCCTGAACGACCGTGGGATGCTCGGTGTTGAGATCGTCAAGGCCGGCGAAATCACCATACAGCGAGCTCTCGCCGAACCAGAAGCTCTCTCCGCGATTGTGATAAAGGGTCAGATCATTCAGCCAGGCCGGATTGCGGGCCTCGGCGTCTTCAGGATCGACGACGACGGTGTACGCCCAGTTCGGATCGGTCAGCCGGGCGAAATTTTCCTCGGTGAGGTTCTGGGGGTCATCGCCGAGGAAGCCGTCATTGATCGGCGCGCCGTCCAGGCCGCCCACAGTCGTCCAGGGATAGTCGGCCTTTGACCGGTAGGGACATCCGCCTTGGGGATCGATGAAGCCTTCAAACTCCGGGTCATGGCACTCGCGATAATACGCCACGTCGGCGGTGTGGTTGGTGATGATGTCCATATAGACGCGCAGGCCGCGCGCCTGGGCGGCCTCGACGAATTCGGCGAAGGCTTCCCGCCCGCCCAGATGCTGATCGACGCCCAGAAAGTCGGTGATCCAGTAGCCGTGATAGCCCGCGCTCTCCTGGCCCGGCGCGCCCTGAACGGCGCGGTTCTGGAAGATCGGGGTCAGCCAGATCGCCGTGGCGCCCAGCCCCTCGATATAGTCGAGCCGCTGGGTCAGGCCCTGCAGGTCGCCGCCCTGATAGAAACCCTGATGGGTGGGATCAAAGCCATGGTCGAGCCGCCCGCCCTCGATGCCGCCGGTGTCGTTGGAGGCATCGCCGTTCTCGAACCGGTCGGGCATGACGAAATAGATGATCTCGTCCTCAGGACGCCGGTCAGGCTGGGACGCCAGGCGCTCGGCGTTGGTCGGCCCGGTGATGCCCGGCGCCGCTTCCGACTGACGGGCGTCCGACTGACGCGCGCAGGCCGGCGCGGCGAGCATGGCGCCGGCGGCGCTGGTCAGGAGCAGGGTCTTGCACAAGTTGGCGATCAATTCGGCCTCCCGGGTTAGTTTGCGCGCCGTCTTGGCTGCGGCGCGTCGACCCCGCCACTCTAACCGACAGCGCCGCCCTGTCACACAATATCGGCCTGACCATTGCGCATTTTTGCAATTCATGCGCACTCTTCACGTTGATACAATGCGTAGCTCCATCATGCTGCGCTTGCGAAATATAACAGGCTTACGGGGAGAGACTTATGCCGCCTATCCAGACGCCTCGCGAGGTAAAAGCCTTCGTCGCAGCTCTCTTGTTTGCAGGATTTTGCGCAAGCTGCGCCGCCGCGCAGGACGCCCAGGAAGACACCGTCCGCGCCAGCGTCGCCTCCCCTGACGGCCGCATCCTTGTCGAGATCTGGAGCGAGGCCGGCGAGCCGCACTACGCCGTGACGCTGGACGGCGAGCCGGTCCTGGCGCCCTCCCAGCTGGGCTTCCGCTTCGCCTCCGGCCCCAATCTGGAAGACGGCCTCGCCCTGACCGAAACCTCGACCGCCAGCCGCGATGAGACCTGGGAGCAGGTCTGGGGCGAGCGGCGCTTCGTGCGCGATCACCATAACGAGCTCGCCGCCGTGTTCGAGAACGCCGACGGCTCGATCACCGTACGCTTCCGGGTCTTCGATACCGGGCTTGGCTTCCGCTTCGAGGTGGAGCGCGGCGAAGACGGCGATGCGCCGGTCGTCATCACCGACGAGCTGACTGAATTCATGCTGGCGCGCTCCGGCGAAGCCTGGTGGACGCCGGCCAGCGAGTTCAATCGCTATGAATACATCTACTCTCACGGGCGCGTGGAAGAGGCGGCGAACGCTCACACCCCCTTCACCCTGCGCCTGGATGACGGGCCCTACCTGTCCATCCACGAGGCCGCGCTGGTGAATTATTCCGGCATGCATGTGGACCAGCGCCGCGACCGCCAGTTCGAGGTGGAGCTGCGCCCCTGGAGCGACGGCGGCAAGGTGCGCACCAGCGCCCATTTCACCACGCCGTGGCGGACCTTGCAGATCGGCGATGAGGCCGTGGACCTGATCAACGGGACCGACCTGATCTTGAACCTGAATGAGCCCAACCAGCTGGAGGACACCAGCTGGCTGGAGCCCGGCGTCTATGTGGGCATCTGGTGGGGCATGCACCTGAACGAGTACAGCTGGGGCTCCGGACCGAACCACGGCGCCACCACCGAGCGGACCCGCGACTATCTCGACTTCGCCGCTGAAAACGGCTTCGTCGGCGTGCTGGTGGAGGGGTGGAATCTCGGCTGGGACGGGGACTGGTTCAATAATGGCGATATCATCGACTTCACCACACCCTATCCCGACTTCGATCTGGACGGCCTGGCCGCCTACGCCCAGGAGGTCGGCACGCGCCTGATCGGCCACCATGAGACCAGCGCGGCGATCACGAACTATGAAAACCAGATGGCCGACGCCTTCGCCCTCTACGAGCGGGTCGGCATTCGCGCGGTGAAGACCGGCTACGTGGACGACGCCGGCGAGTACATGCGCCGCGATGAAGACGGCCACGCCCGTTATGAATGGCATGACAGCCAGTTCGCCGTTGAGCATCACCAGCGCGTCATCGAGCTCGCCGCGCAGCACCGCATCGCCATCAACGCCCACGAGCCGGTCAAGGACACCGGGTTGCGCCGGACCTGGCCGAACGCCATGACCCGCGAAGGGGTGCGCGGTCAGGAATTCAACGCCTGGGGTGATCCGCCCAACGGGCCGGCCCACACCCCCACCATCGCCTTCACCCGCATGCTGTCAGGCCCCGCCGACTTCACGCCGGGCATCTTCGACCTGACCTTCGAACGCGCCGATGGCCGGCGCGGCGTGCAGACCACGCTGGCCAAGCAGCTGGCGCTCTATGTGGTGCTTTACAGCCCGTTGCAGATGGCCGCGGACCTGATCGAGAACTACGACGCCCATCCGGACATGTTCCAGTTCATCCGCGACGTTCCGGCGGACTGGGAGGAGTCCATCGCGCTGGCCGGCGAGATCGGCGACCATGTCGTCCAGGTCCGCAAGGACCGCAACAGCGAGGACTGGTATCTGGGCGCCATCACCGGGGAACAGGCCCGCTCCATCGAGGTGATGCTGGACTTCCTGGAGGAGGGCCGGACCTATGAGGCGCAGATCTATCGCGACGGCCCGGACGCCCACTGGTTTGATGCGCCCTATGACTATGTGGTGGAGCGCCGGACCGTGACCGCCGCCGATACGCTGAACTTCGACCTCGCCGCCAGCGGCGGCGTGGCGATCCGCTTCGCGTCGCAGTAGAGGCGATCCCGGTGCGCGCCCGCTCGACCGGCCTTGCGGCGGTGCTCGCCGCCGCCCTCGCTGCCTGTCAGCCGGAAGCCGTTGCGCCGGCGCCGGCGGGCGAGCAGGCGTCCGCCGAAGCGGTCGCCGTCACCATCGTGGCGACCGTGCCGGACAATGCCGGCCCCATCTATCTGGCCGCCAATGTGGAGGCGCTCGGGCCCTGGCGGGCCGATGGCCGGCTCATGGACGGCGAGGGCCGCACGCGCACCACGACGCTCGCCCTGCCCGACGGCTTCGAGCTGGAGTTCAAGCTGACCGGCGGGAGCTGGGACCTCGAGGGCACAGGGCCTTCGGGGACCGTGCTTCCAAACTTCCGCCACACGGTGGAAGCTGGCGCGGAGAACCGCGTCGAGGCGGAGATCGTCGACTTCAAGCGACCGCCCGAGGCCTATCTCGCCGATCCCCAAGGTTCCGGCGTTCTGGGAACCCTGATCTACTGGACGGATGTGGAGAGCGCCTTCTTCGACGTGACGCGCCACGTCTCCATCTGGCTGCCGCCCGGCTATGAGGCCGAGCCTGACCGACGCTACCCGGTCCTTTACATGCATGACGGCCAGAACCTGTTCGACCCGCGCATCGCCAATACCGGCACAGACTGGGGCGTCGACGAGGCCATGGTGGCCAATGTCGAGGCCGGCCTGCACGCGCCGGCCATCGTGGTGGGCGTGTGGAGCACGAATATTCGCGGGTATGAGCTATCGCCCTGGCATGGCGGACCGGACTATGCCCGGCTGCTGATCGAGGAGATCAAGCCGCGCATCGACGCGCAGTTCCGCACGCTGCCAGGTCGGGAGACGACCTTCACCATGGGCTCGTCCATGGGCGGGCTGATCTCGCTCTACCTGGTGCGCGAACACTCCGACGTGTTCAGCGCGTGCGGCTGCGTTTCCACCCATGTTCCGCTCAGCCCGGCTGTGGCGCGCGACTTTCTGGGGCTTGAGACGGGCGACTACGCCGATCTGGAGACTCCGTATCTGCTGCAGGACGCCGAAGCCGGTGCAGCCTTGCCCGAGGATATCCGGATTTATTTCGACTGGGGCACGACGACGCTGGACGCCGAATACGGCGACGTCATGGAGGCGCTGCGCCCCTGGCTGGAGGCGGAAGGCTTTGTGGAGGGCGAGACCTATGCCTACCGGGAGTTCGAAGGCGCGCCTCACAATGAAGCGGCCTGGCGCGAGCGGGTCCACCTGCAACTCGCCTGGCTGCTGGGAAGCGTCGATCCGAACACGCTGGATTAGGACGCTTCAGGGCTGCCCAGGCACACCGTTCAGGAACGTATTGATGGTCAGGCGCCCGGTCCGGGGGTTTGCCTGGAAGGTGTGAGTCTCCGGCACCAGGCCGGTATGCAGGCACAGGCCGCGATAGATCACGGCCCGATTGAACCGGGGCTCGACCTCGTCAATGCGTTCAAAGACCTCATCGCCCGAGAAGTAACCCGCTGGCGGGCCGTCGGGGTATTCCCCCTTCAACGCGTCTCGATAGGCCGGGAACCGCTCCTCGGTGATGATCTCGAAGCCTGTCGAACGATGGCGGAAGAAGGCCGTTCCCGCGTCCTCTGGGCCGGTCAGATAGTGCAGGAGCGCGATCCGGTTCTCATCAAGACCGTCATTATGGGGCAGACGCTGGATCGCGCTAAGCTCTTCGGGCCGCGTGGTCACCATCGAGTATGTCGTCTCGGCGAGGCGGGCGCCCGCGTAGCCGAACGCGCGCGACAGAACCTCCCCGATCACGCCCTGGCAGGGCTGAAGATGCTCAGCCGGAGCATCTGCGCGCACGCCGGGATAGTACTTGCCCGCGTGTCCGAATTCACGCGAAGCCGCGTCGGCGATCAGGGCGTCAGGATCCGGATGGAAACCGTCGATGATGATGAGCGGCTGACCCTCACGCCCCATGCGCCGGCCAGTGATGAACGGATCATGGGTCATTCCAGAACCTCGACAAGGCGTCTCCAGAGTAAAGCAAATTCATGCAAACCGGGCCCGGCACGATGGCGTTTACGCCATGCCCTTTATATCAGCATAACATCATTTAAGGCGCCCTTCATCCTGCGACGCAGCATAGAAAAATTTTGCAAACCAGAGCCGATCTGGGGCATGCTGCAGGTCTTGGTTTCGGGAGGATCGACATGAGGTTCATGATTGCACTGTCCGCGCTGGCCGCAAGCCTTGGCGCGCCGGCCCTGGCGCAGGACCCTGTCGGCTACACGCCGCGTCCCGCTGTTGAGGTGAACCATCCCGAATGGGCGGTGAACGCGGCGATCTACCAGATCAACACCCGCCAGTTCACCGACGAGGGCACGTTCGCCGCGGCCGCCGGGCAGCTGCCCCGCCTGGCGGACATGGGGATCGACATCATCTGGCTCATGCCCGTCCACCCGATCGGTGAGGTCGAGCGCAAGGGCACGCTCGGCAGCCCCTATTCCGTGCGGGACTATTATGGCGTGAACCCGGAGTTCGGCACGCTGGAGGACCTGCGCGCCTTCATCGATGCGGCCCACGCGCTGGACATGCACGTCATCCTGGACTGGGTGGCCAACCACTCGGCCTGGGACAACCCGCTCGTGGAGCAGCATCCCGACTGGTACTCCCGCGACTGGCGCGGCGAGATGCAGGCCGTGCCCGGCACGGACTGGTCCGACGTCGTCGATTTCGACTTCTCCAGCCCCGAACTGCGCGAATACATGGCCGATGTCATGGCCTGGTGGGTTGAGGATGTGGGCGTGGACGGCTTCCGCGCCGATGTCGCCGGCTTCGTGCCGCTGGACTTCTGGGAGATGCTCCGCACGCGCCTGGACGCCATCAAGCCGGTCTTCATGCTGGCTGAATGGGAAACCCGTGATCACAGCCATCGCGCCTTTGACGCCACCTATGCCTGGAGCTGGAACAACACGCTCCATGACGTCGCCATGGGCAACGCCGACGCCAGCGCCCTGCGCAGCTACTATTTCTACGATCAGGACAATGCCTGGCCGCAGGACGCCTGGCGGCTGACCTATGTGGCCAACCATGATCAGAACGCCTGGGTGGCGACCCAGTTCGACCGGTTCGGCGACGCGCTGGAATCCGCCATCGCCCTGTCCGTGGTCGGGGAAGGCATGCCCATGGTGTATAACGGCCAGGAAGCCGGCAACACCGACATGCTGGAGTTCTTCGAGCGCGATCCCATCGTCTGGCGCGACCATCCACTGAACGACCACTTCACCGCGCTCTTCGGTCTGCTGGAAGCCAACACCGCCCTCTGGCACGGCTCGGCCGGCGGGCAGATGGTCCCGGTCGAGACCGATCACCCGGCGGAAGTCCTGAGCTTTGTGCGCTCGAACGGTGAGGACGCCGTGTTCGCGGCCTTCAACTTCTCCGCCGATCCGGTGTCGGTCGTGCTGCAGGATGGCCCGATCGAGGGGGTCTGGGCACGGTTCTCCGATGGAACCTCCATCGACCTCGCGCCCGGCGCCGAGATGAGGCTGCCGGCCTGGGGCCATGCGATCTGGGTTCGCGGCGGCGGGGCGCCTGCAGCCTCGCTCAATGACCGCTGAAGGCCGAAGCGAGTGATTGACATCGTTGTCATGTTGACGTCCCCTACGCGCCCGTCTTGCCCTTGCGCCCGGTTGACCGCCGGGAGGCGCGCCCGCCAGGATTTCGCCCATGGCTGAACTCGTCCCGGTCGAACCGTTCGACATCGTGATTTTCGGCGCGACCGGCGATCTGGCTCGGCGCAAGCTGATTCCGGCGCTGTTTCACCGCTGGTGCGATGGACAGATTCCGGAGAACTCCCGCATCATCGGGGTTGCGCGCGACGAGCTGACCGACGCCGAGTTTCACGAGCGCGCCGCCGAGTTCGGCCTGCCGGACGGCGCAAGCGAACAGCGGCGCGAGCGCTGGGCGGAGTTCATCGCCCATGTGCGCTATATTGCGGCGGACATCGAGGGCGAGTCGCCGGGCTGGGCCGCGTTGAAAGACGCGCTGGACCCCAATGAAGACAAGATCCGCATCTTCTATCTGGCGCTACCGCCTTCGATCTACGGCAAGACCTGCGCGGCGATCGGCGCCCACGGCCTGAACACGCGCGGGTCCCGGGTCATTCTGGAGAAGCCCATCGGGCGCGACTATCACTCCGCCCGGCTGATCAACGAGGCGGTGGGCGCGGTCTTCCCGGAGAATTCGATCTTCCGGATCGACCACTACCTGGGCAAGGAAACCGTCCAGAACCTGTTGATCCTGCGCTTTGCGAACATGCTGCTGGAGCCGGTCTGGAGCGCGGGCGGGATCGATCATGTCCAGATCACGGTCGCGGAAAGCCTGGGGGCCGGCACGCGGGCGAGCTATTACGACCGTTCGGGCGCCCTGCGCGACATGGTGCAGAACCACATTCTCCAGCTGCTGTGCCTTGTCGCCATGGAGCCGCCGGCGAGCCTTGAGGCCGATGCGGTGCGCGCGGAGAAGCTGAAAGTCCTGCGCGCCCTGCGCCTGATCAAGGCCGATCAGGCCGGCGAAGCGGTCGTGCGTGGCCAGTACCAGGCCGGCATCAGCGACGGGGCCTCGGCGCCGGCCTACGCCGAGGAAGTCGGCGAAGAGAGCAAGACCGAAACTTTCGTGGCGATTCGGGCCGACATCGACAACTGGCGGTGGGCGGGCGTGCCGTTTTACCTGCGCACCGGCAAGCGCATGCGCGCGCGGCGCAGCGAGATCATCATCCAGTTCAAGCCGGTGCCCCACGACATCATCAACGCCGACGCCGGCGTCATGCAGCCCAACCGCCTGGTGATCCGGCTGCAGCCCGATGAAGGCGTGAAGCTGATGATGATGACCAAAGACCCCGGCCCTGGCGGGGTTCGCCTGCGCTATGTGCCGCTCAACCTGTCCTACGCCGAAACCTTCGATCAGGACTATCCCGACGCCTATGAGCGCCTGCTCATGGCGGTGGTGCGCGGCAATCTGGGTCTGTTCATGCGCCGCGACGAGGTGGAGGCCGCCTGGCGCTGGACCGATGCGGTGGTCGCGGCCTGGACCGACGGCGCCTGCCCGCTGCAATTCTATCCGGCCGGTTCGGATGGCCCCGACAAGGCCTCGCTTCTGCTCAGCCGCGACGGACGGGAATGGTATGATGCCGAACGGCCCTGACAAGAACGCGCTGTCCCTGGTGACCGCCATGCAGGACTTTACCGACGGAGAAACCGCCGCGCGGACCCTGGCCGCCGCCGTGGAGGCGCGCCTGCGCGAAGGAATCGCCCGCCGGGGCCGCGCGAGCCTGGCCGCCTCGGGCGGATCCAGCCCGAAGCGCCTGTATGAAATTCTTGCCAGCGCCGATCTGGACTGGTCGAAGGTGACCGTCGTGCTGGCTGATGAGCGCTGGGTGGAACCGGGGCTGACCGGATCCAATGAGAGCTTCATCAAGGCCAGTCTGCTCACCGGAAACGCCGCTGACTGCGCCTTCATCGGGCTCAAGACGCCGGCGGCTGCGCCGAGCGGCGGACTTGCCGAGATCGAGGACCGGCTCGCTGGAGCGCCACACCCGTTTGATGCGGTGATCCTGGGTATGGGAACAGACGGGCACACCCTGTCCTGGTTCCCGGAAGCTGAGGGTCTCGACGCGGCGCTCGCCCCTGAAGGCCCGCGGGCCGCTGCAGTCACCGCGACCCGCAGCGATGTCACAGGCCCCTTCACCGAGCGCGCCACGCTGACGCTTTCAGCGCTGCAGGGCGCGCGTCTGTGTGCGCTGCTGATCAGCGGCGAAGCCAAGCGGGCCGTCTGGCGCGATGCGGCCGGGCCGGGCCGCGTAAACGCCATGCCTGTACGCGCTCTGATGCGTGATCCCGGCCTCGATCTGCAAACCTACTGGTGGCCCTAGCGCCCGTCCGGAGACCCCGATGACCGCCCCCCTGAACGCCGTTCTCAAGGACGTGACCGCCCGCATTGAAGAGCGCAGCGCGGCCACCCGCGCGCGCTATCTGGAGATGATCCGCGCAGCCCGGGAGGAAGGCCCCCATCGCAAGGTCCTGTCCTGCGGAAACCTCGCCCATGGCTTCGCCGCGTCGGGCGCGGACAAGGACGCCATCCGCAACATGGTCTGGCCCAATGTCGGCATCGTCACGGCCTATAACGACATGCTGTCCGCCCACCAGCCCATGCAGGACTACCCGGACATGCTGAAGACCGCGCTGCGCGCCCACGGCGCCATCGGCCAGGTCGCCGGCGGCGTTCCGGCCATGTGCGACGGGGTCACGCAAGGCCAGCCGGGCATGGAGCTGTCGCTGTTCTCCCGCGACGTGATCGCAATGGCCACCGCCGTCTCGCTGTCCCACAACATGTTCGATTCCGCGATCTGTCTTGGCACGTGCGACAAGATCGTGCCGGGCCTCCTGATCGGCGCGCTGCGGTTTGGACACCTGCCGGTATTGTTCCTGCCCGCCGGGCCCATGCCGTCCGGCATCCCCAACCCGGAGAAGGCGCGCATCCGCCAGCTCTACGCCGAAGGCAAGGTCGGCCGGGACAAGCTTCTGGACGCCGAAGCCGCCAGCTATCACAGCCCGGGCACCTGCACCTTCTACGGCACGGCGAACTCCAACCAGATGCTCATGGAGATCATGGGCCTGCACGTTCCTGGGTCAGCGTTCGTCAATCCGGGCACGCCGCTGCGCGCCGCCATGATCAAGGCGACCGCCGAGCGGGCTGCGAAGATCACAGCGCTGGGGCAGGACTACCGCCCCCTGGGTGAAGCCATCGACGCGCGCGCCATCGTGAACGCCATCGTCGGCCTGCACGCCACGGGCGGGTCGACCAACCACACCATCCACCTGATCGCCATGGCCCGCGCCGCCGGCCTGCGGGTGAACTGGGACGATTTCGACCAGCTCTCCAAGGTCACTCCGCTGCTGGCGCGCATCTATCCCAACGGGCCGGCCGACGTGAACCATTTCCATGCCGCCGGCGGCATGGCCTTCCTGGTTCGCGAGCTTCTCGGCGCCGGCCTCCTGCACGGCGATGTCATGACGCTGGGCGCGGACAGCCTGGCCGATTTCGCGACCGAGCCCTTCCTGGAGTGCGAAGAGCTGACCTGGCGCGAGCCGCCGAAGGAGAGCGCAGACATGGATGTCTTGCGTCCGGCGTCCGATCCGGTGTCGGCCGATGGCGGGCTTCGGGTGCTGGACGGGCCGCTGGGCCGGTCCGTCATCAAGGTCAGCGCGGTCAAGCCCGAGCATCGCGTGGTCGAGGCCCCGGCCGTCGTTTTCAATGACCAGTCCGAGCTCATGGAGCGGTTCAAGGCCGGCGAGCTGGAGCGCGACTTCGTCGCAGTCGTGCGCTTCCAGGGGCCCAAGGCCAACGGCATGCCCGAGCTGCACAAGCTGACCCCGCCGCTGGGCAGCCTGCAGGACAAGGGCTTCAAGGTGGCGCTGGTCACTGACGGGCGCATGTCCGGGGCCTCCGGCAAAGTGCCCGCCGCCATCCATGTCAGCCCCGAAGCGCTGGCTGGGGGTCCGATCGCGAAAGTGCGCGACGGCGACATCATCCGCCTGGACGCCGAGGCCGGGCGTCTGGAGATCAACGTGGACGAAGCGGAGTGGCTTGCACGGGATCTCGCGACGGCGGACCTGTCGGGCTATCACTCCGGCATGGGGCGCGACCTGTTCTCCGGCTTCCGCAGCCAGGTGTGCTGCGCCGAGGAGGGCGCCCTGGCGATGCCGGAGCTGGACGGCGCCGCGCTCGACGTGGTTCCGGCAGCGGTAAAATGACCGGGCGCTACCTGGTCGCCGATATCGGCGGCACGAACGCACGCTTCGCCATCGCAGAAGGCTCTGCGGCCGACGGTTTCGTGCTCGCCCATGTGCGCCGGTTCCGCAACGAGGATTTCGAGCACCTGCGCGACGCCGCCCATGCCTATCTGCAAAGCTGGGACGGACCGGCGCCGGACCGCGCCTGCTTCGCCGTCGCCGCGCCGATCACGCCGGGCCGCATCCGCCTGACCAACTCCACCTGGAAGTTCGAACCCGACGAGCTCGCCCGCGAGCTGGGCCTTGCGCACGTCATCCCGGCCAATGACTTCGCGGCCCAGGCCCGCGGCGCGCCGCTCTGCCCGCCGGGCGAACAGCTGGTGCTGAACGCCGCCCAACCCATGCCGGACGCACCGATCGCAGTCCTGGGCCCTGGAACCGGGCTGGGCCTGGGCCTGCTGACCCCCTGCCCCGGCGGCATGCGCGTCATCGCCACCGAGGGCGGCCATGCCGGGTTCGCGCCGCGCACCGATGAAGAGATCGCGGTGGGCAAGTTCATCGCGGACGAGTACGGCTTTGTGAGCTGGGAACGCCTGCTGTCCGGGCGAGGGCTGGTGAACATTCACCGCGCCCTGTGCTCCATCGAGGGTCAGACCTGGCCGGGCGTGCGGCCCGAGGAGATCACCGCCGAAGCCCTGTCCGACCCCACCTCCCGCTCCTACCGCGTCGTCATGCTGTTCTGCGCGGCGCTGGGCGCCTACGCTGGCGACGTGGCGGTGCTGACCGGGGCGCGGGGCGGCACGTATCTGGCCGGCGGCATCCTGCCCCGGATCCAGTCGCTGCTGGTCGAAAGCCCGTTCGAAGCGCGGCGCACACGGCGCGGGCCCATGACCCGTTATGTGGAGGCCATCCCGGTGCGCCTCATCCTGTCCGACGCCGCCGCCTTCATGGGCGCGGCCGCCATCGCCGAAGCCGGAGGCCTGTAGATTATGGCGCACACCCTGCCTGAGATTCTCGACGCCGCTACGGTGATCCCTGTGCTGGCCGTCTCCGACATCGCTTCGGCCAAGCCCCTGGCCCACGCGCTCGCGGCGGGCGGTCTGAAGGTCATCGAGCTGACCCTGCGCACACCCATCGCGCTGGATGCGCTCAAAGCCATGCAGGACGCCGAGCCGGAGCTGGTCATCGGGATGGGCACCATCACAACGCCCGCCCAGGCTGAAGCCAGCGCCCAAGCCGGTGCGGCCTTCCTGGTCAGCCCCGGACTGACCGCCAAGCTGGGCCAGGCCATGTTCGACACCGGCGCGCCCTGCCTGCCCGGCGTCGCAACGGCGGGCGAAGCCATGGCGGCGACCGAGGCGGGGTTCGAGGCGCTCAAATTTTTCCCCGCCGAGCCCGCTGGCGGCATCGCCTATCTGAAAGCGCTCGCCGGCCCGCTTCCGGACCTGGTCTTCTGCCCCACGGGCGGCATCTCGAAAGACCGGGCCGCCGACTACCTCGCCCTGAACAACGTCGCCTGCTGCGGGGGCAGCTGGATCGCCACCAACGCGCAGATCGCAGCCGGCGAGTGGGACGCCATAGCCGAAAACGCCCGCTTCGCCGCCAGCCTGACGGGGTAAGCGCGATGCGGACCCTCGTCGCCCTCGCCGCGCTGGCCGCCCTTCCCTCACAGGCGGCGGCCCAGCCGGTGGAGCGGATCGAGCCGCCGCACTGGTGGGTCGGGTTTGAAGACCCCACAGTCCAGCTGGTCGTCCATGGCGAGAACGCCGCCGCGCTGAACGTCGCTGAGGACGACCCGCGCGTGGAGATCACAGCGGTCGAGCGGGCCGACAGTGAAAATTACTTGTTCATCGATCTGCGCCTCGCCGCCGGGGCCGGGCCGGGCCCTTTGACCCTGCGCTTCACGGTCCCGGACGGCACGGTGATCGAGCACGCCTATCCGCTCATGGCCCGCGCGCCCGGCTCGGCGGCGCGCGACGGGTTCGACTCAACCGACACGGTCTACCTCGCCTATCCCGACCGCTTCGCCAATGGCGACCCCGGCAATGACACGGTCGAGGGCTATGTGGACGGATTGAACCGTACCGATCCGGGCGGGCGCCATGGCGGCGACCTTCAGGGCCTGATCGATCACCTCGACTATGTTGAGGCCATGGGCTTCACCCAGCTCTGGCTCAACCCGGTTCTGGAAAACGCCGAGGCGCGCAACAGCTATCATGGCTACGCCATCACCGATCACTACCGGGTCGATCCGCGCCTGGGCGACACCGCGCTCTACCGCCGGCTTTCAGACGAGGCCGCAGCGCGCGGGATCGGCCTGATCAAGGACGTGGTCCTGAACCATGCCGGCTCGAACCATCCTCTGTTTCAGGACCCGCCGAGCCCCTCATGGTTCAACAATGACGCGGTCTTCTTCCCGTCGAGCCACCAGCACACGACGGCCTATGACCCCTATGTCGCCCAGACCGACCGGCGCGACTTCGTCGATGGCTGGTTCGCCCCGACCATGCCGGACTTCAATCAGCGCGAGGAGCGCGTGGCGCGCTATCTGATCGACAACACGATCTGGTGGATCGAGGAGGCCGGGCTGTCCGGTCTGCGCCTGGACACCTACGACTTCTCCGATGCGGCGTTCCTGGACCGGTACATGAACCGGATCATGACCGAATATCCCGATCTCGGCGTTGTGGGCGAGGCCTGGGCCTATGACCCGGCGGTGATCGCGCCCATGCAGACCGGCTCGCCGCTGGCGCCGGAGGGCCAGCCGGGCGTGCCCAGCCTCATGGACTTCCCCCTGCAGATCCGCGCCCGCGACGCCCTGCTGGCCGAGGATAGCGGGTACAGCGGCCTGATCAGCCTCTACCAGTTCATGGTCAATGACCGGCTCTACGGTGACCCCTCCGATCTGATGATCTTTGCGGACAATCACGATTTCGACCGGATCCACACCCAGATGGGCGAAGACCCGGCCCTGACGCGCATGGCCCTGACCCTGACGCTGACCCTGCGCGGCGTGCCGCAGATCTATTACGGAACGGAACTGTTGTTCACCAACGCAACGCCCGGCGACCATGGCGAAATCCGCGAGGACTTCCCAGGCGGCTGGTCGGGCGATGCGGTCAACGCCTTCTCCGGCGAAGGGCTGAGTGAAGAGGCCGCCTCGATGCAGGACTGGCTTCGCGCCATGGTCACCTGGCGGCGCACCGCCGCCCCGATCCATCACGGCGACATGATCCACTTCGCCCCGCTGGAGCGGCACGGGACGCAAAGCGTCTATGTCTACGCGCGCCGCCACGAAGGCGAGACGGTGCTGGTCGTCATCAACAAGGGCGATGCTTCCCACGCCCTTGATCTGGGCCGGTACGGGGAGGTTCTGGACGGTTACACGGCGGCGCGCAACATGGTCACCGGCGCGCGCCAGGCCCTGGGAGACGGGCTGAGCGCGCCGGGACGGTCGGCGAGCGTGTTCGAGCTGGAGCGCTGATCGGGCCTTACCAGAACACCGCATAGATCGCGATCAGGATCGCGATGATCACGGCGCCGGCGATGTTGAACGCCGGCCTCGTCATGAAGGTGACGCCCGACAGGTCCACCGGCCGGCCCTCGCCCGGCTTCGGCGTCGCCAGCGAGACGATCACCCCGGTCACAAGACAGGCCAGGAACACGATCCAGATCCGCACCACGAAGGGCAGATCCAGCGCCTCAAGCCCCATCGCCGCCAGCAGGCCCGAGCCGGCCCCGCCCAGCGCGGCCGGGTTGGCGAGCAGCCAGAAGACGAAGGACAGGCCAACCGAACTGATCAGCAGGGCGAAGGCGCCGGCCGTATTCGCCCGCTTCCAGAACAGGCCCAAGAGGAACACCGCCACCACGCCCGGCGCGACGAAGCCGGTGTATTCCTGAATGGTCTGGAAGGCGCTCTCCATGCCCCCCAGGAAGGGCTGGGCCAGGATCAGCGCGATCACCATGGCGCTCAGCGCCGTGATCCGCCCCACCGTCACATAGTGATGTTCGGATTTCTCCGGACGCATGGAGCGATAGACGTCCATGGTGAAGATCGTGGAGATGGAGTTCATCATGGACGCCAGCGAGGACACGATGGCCGCGATCAGCGCCGCGAAGACCAGCCCTCTGAACCCGTCGGGAACCAGCGTCATGAGCACGCCATAGGTGCTGTCCGGACGGGCGCTGAGCGCGTCAGCGTCCAGCATGCCGTTCTGCGCCAGATACAGCGCGGCGATGCCGGGAACCACCACGATCACCGGGATCAGCAGCTTCAGGCCCGCCGCGAAGGCCAGACCCTTCTGGGCTTCAGCCAGGCTCTTGGAACCCAGCGCGCGCTGAATGATGTACTGGTTGAAGCCCCAGTAGGAGAAGTGCAGCACCCACAGCCCGCCCAGCAACGTCCAGATGCCCGGCAGGTCTGAGTAGTTCGGGTGGTCGGCATCCAGGATCATGGTGAAGTGACCGGGGATCTGGGCCATGAGCGTGGAGAAGCCCGCCGCCGGGCCGGCTCCGTCGCCCACCAGCGAAAGCGCGATCCACGTGATCACCAGCCCGCCCGCGATCAGGATGATCACCTGCACCACGTCGGTCAGGGCCACCGCTTTCAGTCCGCCATAGATCGAGTAGAGCACCGCGAACGCTGCAAGCCCGGCCATGGCCGGCCAGACCGCAACGCCGGTCACCGCGTTGATCGCCAGAGCCCCGAGCCAGAGCACCGCCGTCAGGTTCACCGCCGTGTAGAGCGCGATCCAGAAGGTCGCCATGATCGTCTTCACCGACCCGCCGAAGCGCTGGTCGAGAAACTGGGGCATGGTGTAGATGCCGCGCGCCAGAAACACCGGCAGGAAGAATTTCGCCACGACCAGAAGCACGATGGCCGCCTGCCACTCATAGGCCGCGATCGCCAGGCCCACCACATAGCCCTGCCCGGACTGGCCGATGATCTGTTCCGCCGAAATGTTCGCCGCAATCAGCGAGGCGCCCACCGCCCACCACGGCAAGGCCTTGCCGGCCAGAAAGTAATCCTCCGCGTCCTTCTCATGGCCCGCCTTCTCCCGGCTGACCCAGTTGGCGGCGGCGAACAGCAGGACCGCGTAAAGTCCCACAATCACCAGATCAATCGTTGCAAGAGCCATATGGCCCACCCTCCCCGTCACGCTTTATCGGACATGTTTTGCGGGATTTTGCATGATCGGGCAGGCTTGCACACGTCATATTTTGGAGGAGATAAGCTCTGCATTGGAGGTGCACGAGCGCCCGCCTTGCAGACGCTCGCAATTCCTCCGGCGTCAGACCCTGTGCCCGGCCCGGTGCATCGCCAGGAACAACGCGCAGAGCGCGGCGAGCGCGGTCATTGTCAGGGCCAGCGCGAGCGCTCCCACCTGCTGGTCGGCGAGCGTCCAGAAGAACTGCCCAAGGCAAAGAACCGAGACGATTCGCAGGGTCGGAGCACGGGGCAGGCGCTCGACAATGATCGCGCCGAGCGGCGCGCCGAGCGCCACCACCGGTGCGGCGGCCAGCCAGTTCCAGAACACCTCCGGCGCGATGGCGTAGGCGCCGCCCGCCGCCGAGGAGAGGCCGAGATTGGCGGCGATTCCGACGACCGAAGTGAACGCCATGAGCACGACCGAGGTCGGGATCGCGACCTTCAGATCGGTCCGGTAGAACAGGACAAGCGCGGCGTAGAGCATCATGTCCACGCCCACCCCGGTCACCGAGGCGGTGACCCCGCCGATCACGCCCACGCCAAGCCCGACGGGCGCGTCCAGCCGGTCATGGGGCATGCGCGGGCCGTTCGGCGTGATGATCTCGCGCAGCTTCAGCCAGTGGATGACGCCGAAGGCCGCCCAGATCACCGCAAAGATCAGGCGCACCCAGAGATCCGGCACGACCGGCGCGATGAACACCGCGCCCAGCGGCGTGGCGATCGCGGAACCGATGAGCGCGGGGCGCAGCAGCGCCCAGTCCAGCGCCCGCCCGCGCGCGAGGATGAAGATCGAGGCCGACACCATGCCGATGGACTGCACGGCGAGGCCGAAATTGCGGCCCAGCTGGGCGGGCTGGTCGAACAGCAGGGTCAGAACCGGGAAGCCGACCGTGCCCCCGCCCATGGGCGTGGAGCCGGCGAAGTAGGAGCCCGCCGCCATGGCGGCTGCAATGGGCCAGTGCGCGGCGAGCTGGCCCCAAGCGTTCAGCCCGGCGACCAGCGCGAGCCAGGCCGTGTAGAACACGGCGAGCCAGATCAGGAATGGAGTGAAGGACGCACGCATGATGCCGGCGAGACTAGCGCGGAGCGATCCGCGAAGTCGCGCGCTGAATGCCGCCCGCCCCGCCGAGCCGCGCTTCAGTCGCGCAGCACGAACCGGGCGTGCAGGGCGGCTGTTGAATCTCCGCCCGCCCACACATCGAACGCGCCAGCCTCGGCCCGAACGCGCCGGTCGCGGCCGGAGAAGGCGAGATCACGCTCGGTCAGGTCAAAGCGCACGGTGCGTCTCTCCCCGGCCTTCAGCATGATGTGCTGGAAGCCTTTCAGCTCGCGCACAGGCCGGGTCAGGCTGGCGGCGGGGTCGCGAATATAGAGCTGGACGATCTCGGTCCCCTCGCGATCACCGGCATTGGTCACGGTGACAGACGCGGTGAGCGTGTCGCCTCGGTTCATCTCGTCCGCACTCAGGGTCAGGTCCGAATAGTCGAAACGCGTGTAGCTGAGACCGAAGCCGAAGGGGAATTGCGGCGTGTAGCCGTCATCAAGGTGGAAGGCGCTCATCCCGAACGAGGTCTGGCTGGCCCCCACCTCGATATCGTCGATATGCATGATCTGTTCGGCGACCGGCGGGCGGCCGGTATTCTTGCGATTATAGTGGATCGGAATCTGGCCGACCGAGCGCGGAAAGCTGACCGGCAGCTTGGCGGCGGGGTTAAACGCGCCGGAGACCACGTCCACGAGCGCCGGACCGGCCATATTGCCGGCGTGCCAAGCGTAAATCAGGGCGTCGACGCGCTCCAGCACCGGAGCGAGGGTCAGCGGGCGGCCCGCCATGATGATCGCAACCACCGGCTTGCCGGTCTCGCGCAGCGCATCGAGCAGCTCCAGCTGGGCGCCGGGCAGGGTGATGTCGGCACGGCAATGGGCTTCACCGGACAGGATCGCCTCTTCACCGAGGCACACCAGCACGGCGTCGCTCATCCCGGCGGCCTCGACGGCGGCCTTGAACCCGGAGCGGTCGCGCGAGCGGGTCGTCTCCAGGGCCGGCGCAAAAGCGACACGGTCTTCGCCGAGCGCGTCCTGCAGCGCTTTGAGGGGGGTCACGCTGCGGGTCTCGTCGCCGTCGAACACCCAGGTGCCCATCTGTTCATAGGGCTGGTCGGCCATGGGGCCGACCAGGGCGAGCCGGTCGATCGCCCCGAAGTCCAGAGGCAGCGCGCCGGCGTCATTCTTCAGAAGGACAAGGCTCTCGCGCGCGGCCCGTCTGGCGAGATCCCTTGCGGCCTCTCGGGTCGGCGCCGCGCCCTCGTGGGTCTTGCCATAGGGATCGTCGAACAGGCCCAGCGCCGCCTTCAGGGTCAGGACCCGCAGCGCCATGGCGTCCAGCCGCGACTCGTCCACGGCGCCCGCGCGGACCATCTCCGGCAGGTGCTCGATGAACGCCGAAGACATCATGTCCATGTCCACGCCCGCCTCGGCCGCTTCGCGGGCGGCGGCGGCCATGTCTTCGCTCAGACCATGGGTGATCAGCTGGCCGATGGAGTCCCAGTCGCTGATCACCACGCCATCGAAATCCCACTCCCCGCGCAGGATATCGCCCAGGAGATAGCCGTTGCCGGTCGCCGGCACGCCGTCGATATCGCCGAACGAGGTCATGATCGAGGCCGCGCCCGCGTTCAGCGCGGCCTTGAAGGGCGGCAGATAGGTGTTGCGCAGCTCGTTGTCGGGAATGTTCGTGGCGTCATAGTCGCGCCCGCCCTCCGAAGCGCCGTAGCCCGCGAAATGTTTCACGCAGGCCGCCAGCGTTCCCGGTGCAGCGAGGTCGTCGCCCTGGAAGCCCTCCACCATGGCCGCCCCGAGGACGGAGGCGAGCAACGGGTCTTCGCCCAGGCTCTCCGCGATCCGGCCCCAGCGCGCATCCCGGGCGATGTCGACCATGGGCGCGAACGTCCAGCGCACGCCGCTGGCCGCGGCTTCACCGGCCGCGGCGCGCGCGCAGTCGCGGACCAGATCCGGGTTCCAGCTGCAGGCCTGCCCGATGGGCAGGGGAAAGATCGTATTGAAGCCATGGATCACGTCCCGGCTGACCAGAAGCGGCACGCCCAGACGGCTCTCCTCCACCGCGATGCGCTGCAGCCCACGCAGGGTCTGCGGGTCGACCTGGTTGATCACCGCGCCGATCCGGCCCGAGGCGATCTCAGGCCCCAGCCGCCCCGCCGGGTCCGGGCCGGAGGCGTCGACCGTGTGGAGCTGCCCGGCCTTCTCCTCCAGCGTCATGCGCGCAAGCACAGCTTCGGCGCGCCGCTGGGGGGCGTCGGTCTGCGGATCGGCGGCGTGGGCGGCGTCGGCCATGGTCAGTCCTTGGAAGAGGCTAGCTTGGTTCAGGCGGGAACGGGGTCGGGCGCGCCGCGGCGCGCTTCCAGCTCGGCGCGGACCGCTTCGGACTTCTCCCGTGAGACGTTCAGCGTCAGCACGATGCCGATCGCCAGCAGGTACAGCAGGATCGGCAGTCCGATATCATAGACGCGCAGAAGGATCAGCGTGGCGTCGGTCTGGTCCCCGCCGAGCTCGGTCTGGAGCCCGGTGCTGGCCAGGAGCCAGGCCCCGACCATGGCGGCGGCCGTCTGACCCAGCTTGACCACCCACCAGTAGATCGAGGCGAACATGCCCTCGCGGCGCTGGCCGGTGCGCAGCTCGTCCTGGTCGACCACGTCAGCCATCATCGACGGCATCAGCGTGAAGAGCGAGCCCAGTCCGAACGCCATTAGCGGCGCAGGCAGCAGGATCAGCCAGGGATGCTCCGGGCTGTAGGCGAAGGTCTTCAGCGCATAGCCCAGGATCGCCAGCGAAATTGCGATGATGAAGGTGCGCTTCTGCCCGATGCGCGAAGCAAGCCAGGTCACGAAGGCGACGATGAAGAAGTTGGCGAAGGACCCCACGGTCGCCACGAGCGCGCCGAGCTCGGCGCCAGCTTCGGTGTCCCCGGCGAAGACATAATAGCTCAGCACGAAGTAGCCGTAGGAGGCGATCAGGATGAAGCCGTTGAACACCAGGAAGGTGACGAAGCAGATCTTCAGGAAGGGCACGAAGCTCAGCGCCTGCCCCATACTGACGAAGAAGCCCTTCAGCTCGGCCAGCATGTTCCGGCGATGACCCGCCTCCTCGGCCTCGTGGACGGCGATGTCGGCGAGACGCTCTCTGAGGAAGATCGCCGGGATGACGCCGCAGATCATGACGACGACCGCGACTCCGCCTGCGACCAGGCGCGCGCCCTCGATCGGGTCGGTGAACCACTCGGCCTGCTTGGCGATGACCAGCATGTAGGGCGGCAGGAAGAAGGCCAGCTGGCCGATGAAGTTCTGCGTGCCCATGAGCAGGGTGCGCTGGTCGTAATCAGGCGTCAGCTCATACCCCAGCGCGACCCAGGGCGTGGCGTAGATCGTGTAGGCCAGGAAGAAGATCATCGACCCGATCGTGTACCACCACACGTAAAAGCCCGGGTCGCGGCCGTCAGGGAACTGCCAGAGCAGGAAGAAGCAGATCCCGACCAGGATCGCGCCGACGAAAATGAAGGGCCGGCGCCGCCCCCAGCGGGATTTGAAGTTGTCGGAGATGTAGCCGACGATCGGGTCGGTGATGGCGTCGAACAGGCGCGGGAGGCCCGTGATCACGCCGAGCATGACCAGGCTGACGCCGAGATTCTCGTTCAAAAGCACGATCATCCCGGTGATCGCCCCGGCCAGCAGGTTGTTGGCGAAGGCGCCCGACCCGTAGGCGAGCCGGTGCAGGAAGGACACGCGGTCCTCCGGCGCGGTGACGCGGCTGGCTTGGGTCATTCTCGGGCGCCTTTGCGCTTTCTAGCCAGCCTGCTCGGTCGCAGCGTTGCGGCAGGCCACGGCCGTTTCGGGGTCGCTGGGGCAGTCATACACCCGCACCCAGTCGATCTCGAGCTGCTTGGGATAGCCGAGCGGATCCACGCCGCCCGCTGACCGGCTCTCGGCCAGATGGCCGCCGATGGCGAGGTTCAAGATCAGATGGAAGCGCTGGTCGAAAGGCGCGTACGGATTGTCGCGCGCCTCAGGCGCATCGGACAGCGTGCGCCAGCGGCGCTGGGTCAGATAGCCGTAGGACTCCCCGTTCAGGAACCATTCCACCCGGCCCTGGCTCCATTCCACCGCGAATTCGTGCCAGACCTGCTCGCCGTTCTCGCCGGTCGGCAGGGTGGTCTCGCGGTTCTGATAGCGGTTCTCCGGCCAGGCGCCGCCGAAGTGCAGCGTGCCGAAGATGCGATTCTCCTCCCGGCCGCGGCATTCCCGGCACTCTGCGCCGAGATTGACCGCCTCCAGAATGTCGATCTCGCCCGAGAGCGCCCAGCCGCCATAGACCTCGTCGGTCGGCAGCATCCAGATCGCCGGCCAGGTGCCCTGGCCTTCGGGCAGGCGCGCGCGCACTTCGATGCGCCCGTAGGTCCAGTCGCCTTTGCCCGCAGTATTGATGCGCCCGGAAGTGAAGGGCTGCGTATTGGTCGCCTGCGCATCGTCTTCGCTCGACCAGAGGCGCGGCGGCAGGGCCGGCCCGGTCGCCTCCTCCAGACGAGCCTCGATGATCAGCCGGCCGTCCTCCACGCGGACATTCTCGTCGCGCGCCGTGTAGCACTGGCGCTCTTCATTGCCGCCGCCCCAGCAATCGACCTCCCGGTTCCAGCGGGTTTCGTCGAGGGCCTCGCCGTCAAATTCATCGGCCCAGACCAGACGCCAGGCCGGCTCGGCCCCGCCGGCCTCCGCCTGGACGGCGGAGGCGGCGGTGACCGCAGCGATCCCGGCGAGCAGTGATGACAGGATCATCTCATGCTCCCTTGGATGTTGCTCGCTTCGATCCTAGTAGACCCAGCGCACCCGCGCGCCATAGGTGCGCGGCCGCGTGAAGAAGCGGGTGTTGTCGAACTGCGTGATGATGATCGCGGCTTCACGCTGCTCGTCGGTCGCGTTCTGAACATAGACTTCCAGGTCCAGGTTCGGGAAGCGCGCCGGGCTGAAGCCCGCACCCAGATCCCAGGTGGAGTAGCCCTCCACCGTGTCGTTCAGGCGCAGCGGATCATCGTTCACAGCATCGAACTCCGGATAGATCACGCCGTTGAACAGGTCCTGGTTCTGGCTGGAGCGATAGCCGTAGGACACGACCCAGTCGAACTCGCCCGGATCCAGGAAGAGCCGCTGGGTGAGCGACATCTGGATGGACACCTCCGGCGTGCGGCGCAGGCGGAAGCCGTCGATGGATTGCGGGATCGCCTGGTTCGGGGCCACATCGGCCTGGAAGCGGGAGTCCTGCACCAGTTCGGAGTTCTGAATGCGCGCTTCCGGCATCCAGAGGAAGGTGCCCTTCCACTGCATGTTCGCCGGCAGGTCGAAGCCCGCCTCGAACTGGGCGCCGTAGATTTCAGCGTCCGCAGCATTGAAGTTGAAGTTCACCACGAGGCCGAGCTCGTTGGCGTTGGCGCCGGTCGTATCCAGCCCCTCGCCTTGCAAGATCTGACCGACCGACAGAAGCGTGTTCTGGATGAGGTCGGAGTAGTCGTAATAGAACGCCGAAGCGTTGAAGTACGCATTCCCCCACTCGGTCGTAAACTCGTTCTTGGAGCCGATCTCGTACACGACCACGCTTTCCTCACCGAAGGTCGGGGCCAGCTCGGTCGTGTCGAACGGCGCCGTTCCGCCGCCGGCGATGTCCACGGTGATGCCGGAGACATTGGGCAGGTTGTCGTTGAAGCCGCCGCCATTATGGCCCGTGCTGATGGAGCCGTAGACGAGGTTGTTTTCAGTCACGTCCCATTCGAACCGCAGGCGCCAGTCCACGAAATTGAAGTCGGTGAAGCCGTTCTGCGGGGCGATCTGGCCCAGGAAGGGCAGCGCGAAGGTCAGCTTGCCGGCCGCCGCGTTGTCCCAGGGAATCCCGTCGGTCGTGGACGGGCACTCCCAGAAGTCGCCGACGATGGTGTCGACGCAATCGGGATAGCTGGCGATCTGGGCCGGATCACCCAGATTCACGCCGACCAGGCCACGGATCTGACCGGTGACCGGATCGATGAAGATGTCATCGACATTGTCACGGGCGCCGAAGCTGGCGATGCCGTCGAAGTAGAACTCCAGCGTCTCCTGCTCGGTGACCTGGCCGTCGCCGTTGGTGTCGGGATTGATGATGGTGCGATCCAGTCCGCTGAACTGGAACCCTTCGGTCCCCACGCGCACGCCGCCGCAGCAGTTATACCCGGCGCCGCCGATGGCGAAGCCGTAGCGCGCGTTCACGCCCTGACGCGCCTTTTCTTCTTCGGAATAGCGAACGCCCGCGGTGATGCGGAAATTGTCGCTGACCGGATAGGTCCCGTCCGCATAGAAGGCGAGCGACTCAGTCTGGGTGCGCTGGTTGAACTCGATGCCCTGGAAGAACAGGCCCCGGTCGCCGGTCGAGCCGAGGAAGGTCCGCTGCTCTTCCTCGAAGTAGAACACGCCGGCGGTCCACACCGCGCCGTTCTCCAGCTCGTCGAACAGGCGGATTTCGTGGACCATCGATTCAGAGTCGGTGATCGACTGGAACTGGGAGAAGTTGTCGAACGCCTCGTCCAGATTGCCGTCCACCGGATTGCGCAGGCTGTCATAGACGCCGTCATAGAACGGGGCGAGCGGCGTGGCGGCGCGATAATCGTAGATCAGGTCGCGATAGCCGCCGATGTATTCGAAGCTGAACCAGTCGGTTTCGTACTCGACCAGCGCCTTGAGGCCCCAGTGGTCGGTGTCGAGTTCCGGCGTGAAGCCCCGGCCCACCACGTCGCGCGGCTCGGAGATCTCCTCCGGACGCACGCCATTGCCCAGCGGGTTGGCGTAGTTCACACCGGTATAGCCAGAGCCGTTTTCGGCCAGCCAGTCCGCCGTGAAGGTCAGGCGCAGCCGGCTGGTCGGCTCGATCAGGTAGGAGGCGCGCACGCCGAAATTCTCGGCCGCTTCGGCCACGCCGACGCCCTCGGACTCAGCGGTCGGAACACTCACGCCCAGATCGGCGCTCGTCGGGTTCACGTTGTTGAAGTAGCTGTCATGCTCAAGGTAAGACGCGGCCAGACGGAAGGCGGAATTCTGGGTCACCGGGATGTTGACCACCCCTTCCAGCGTGCGCTCGTTGTAATTGCCGACGCTGGCTTCGAGGGCCGCGTCAAAAACGCCAATGCCCGGCGCCCAGGGAATCACGTTCACCGAGCCCGCCGTGGCGTTGCGGCCGCGCAGCGTGCCCTGCGGGCCGACATTCACTTCCACGCGCTGGATGTCGAAGAAGGCCGCACCGAAGCCGGACGGGCGCGCAATATACACGCCGTCCATGTGGGTCGCCGCCGCCGGCTCGCCGAGCTCGGTGTTGTTGGAAGAGCCAACGCCGCGGATATAGACCTCGATATTGCCCTGATTGTTGGCGACCTGGAGACCGGGATAGCGGCCGTTGAGATCGGTGAAGTTCTGGATGCCGACATCCTTCAGCGCCTCGCCGTCGAACACGGCGGCGGTGCCGGCGAAATCCTGAAGGCTCTGCGCCCGGCGCTCGACCGTGACGACGATGACGTCATCGGTGCTTTCAGCCCCGGCGTCCTGAGCCTCGGCCTCGGCCTGAACCGCTTCGGAGTCCTGGGCGAACGCGGCCGGAGCGCCGAACAGCAGCAGCGCGGCCAGTGAGGCGGACTCAAGCAGAGACGCCTTGCGACGATGATGGATCATATCTTTCCTCCCCTGGGCGGCCGGCGCTTTTGTGTGGCTCGGTCCGCAATGCAGCCTCCAAGCACGCACGGAATGTCCATCCTTGTCAACGAAAATGTCCATCCTTGTCATTTCGGCTCAGCCGCCGAGGCCGGAGGCATCCGAGCTCTGGTCAGGAGGCGGGAGCAGAGGTGGAGGCGCGCGGGCGCAAGGCGTGCGGAAGCGTGAGCGTCTTGCCGCACCAGCGGGCTTCACCCTGTAGCGGCGTCTCGCCGATCAGCGTGACCATGGCCTCCGCCATGGCGTCAAAAGGCTGTGCGATGGTGGTGAGCGGCGGCCAGACCGTTGTCGCGATCGGCGCATCATCAAAGCCGGCCACAGACAAGTCATCGGGCACACGCAAGCCCATGCGCCCCGCCGCAAAGCAGACCGCCGCAGCGGTTTCATCATTGGCGGCGAAGATCGCTGTGGGCCGGTCAACCCCGCCGAGCATCGACTCGGCCGCAGCCACGGCTTCCTTGAAGCGGAACAGGCCAGGCCGGATCCAGTCCTCGCGCACTTGCGCGCGCCCATCGGCCCGGATCGCGTCGAGAAAGCCCCGCTCGCGATCAGCCGAGGCGACATGGCCCTTCGGTCCAGTCAAATGGCCGAGCCGCGTGTGGCCCAGCGCCAGCAGATGGTCGGTGATCTCCCGCGCGGCGCCGTAATCGTCCATGCGGACGACGTGGGCCCCCTCAGGCGCGTGACTCGGCGAGATCAGCACCGTGGCGACTTCATGGTCCACAAGCTCCTGAAGCAGATCATCGGAATCACACAGCGGCGGGACCAGCACCATGTTGTCCACACGGGTGCGAGCGAGAAACTCGGCGAGCTGGCGCCGCCAGTTCTCCGCGGTCTCATCGAAAATCCCTGCAGCCAGGAAATAGCCTGCATCGCTACAGGCCGTCAGGGCGGCATGATGGAGGCGAGCCTGGAAGCCGCTGGAGGGATCGGAGAACAGCATGCCGATTGAGCGGGACCTGCCGCTGCGCAATTCGCGCGCGGCCGTGCTGGGCGTGTAGTCCAGGGCCTTCATCGCCGCCCGCACGCGCTCTGCGGTCTTCTCACGGACGTTCGATTCGTTGTTCAGAACGCGCGAGACCGTCTTCACGGAGACGCCGGCTTGCTGCGCCACATCGATGATCGTCGCCATATCCCTGCCCGCTCAATGCCGGTGGTTCGACTGCATTGATCATGCAAGCCGGCCAGACAGGCAAGATCGAGCGGCGGCGAGGACCTGCCGCGCGCCTGCTAAACCGTCATCGAAGTGCCGCGATAAATGCGCGCGCGATAGCGCGAATCCTGGCTATCAGGCAGGGGCGCGCCGACCAGCAGAACCGCCGTGGTGAAGCGGCGCAACTCTTCGGCATGTTCCTCTTCATTACGCGGCTCTTCAGAGCGCACGCGCCGGGTCAGGTTGATCTGGTTGGTGGGCACGTTGTGCACCAGGCGCTCATTCTCCACCGCCAGCGTGGCGGTGAAGGCGTGCAGCGTGGTCTTGATGAAGTTCGCCATGGCGTGGGCCGGCCCCTTCTGGCCGAAGGGCACGTCCGGGCTGACCAGAACCAGCTGGCATCCATCATAGAGCGAAGCCTTGCGCGAGACGCGGAAATGCCGGGTCAGATTGTTGTCCACGACCTTAGCGAACGCCTCCGGGCTGAGCGGATCGTCATCCTCGAACAGATGATCCGGCAGCGCCTCGCCTGGCAGGGAGATGACCGTGGTGGGCCGGCCATGCCTGGCCAGCGCCTTGTCCATAGCGCCTTCAATATCATCCCCGGCGACCATGATCTGGACCGCCTTGGCGGCCGCGCCGGAGATCAGATCGGTCACGGCCTTGCCACCGGCTTTCGAGCGCGCCAGCACCACGATCGCGCCGACTTCGCACTCATCCACGAACCTCTGAGCAGCCGCCGCGATATAGTCGGCCAGGTGATCTCCGACGAACCAGACGGTCTTGCCCTTCAGCTGGGCGATGCGCTCCTTGCGCGGCCCGCCGAACATTTCCCGCTCCACGGTGGAGCGCTCCACATTCAGCCCGCCGGACGGCATGAAGGTCTCCCCGCTGACCGCCCGGTCGGCCAGGTAGAAGACCGTGGCCTGGGCCACGTCGGCCTCGGTGGGCATCTTGCCCAGGAAGAGCTGGGAGGTGACGCCCTTGCCGATGGCTTCGGCGTTGGTGTTGATCAGCTCGGTGGGCAGGAAGGGGCTGTCCTCCGGCGGCGCGATTTTCAGCCAGTCCCCGCCCGCTTCGGCGATCTCGCGCCATTTGGGCAGATCGAGCAGATACCCGCCCGTGTTCAGACGTCCGAGCAGACGCCCCGCCAGCGCCGGGGTCAGCAGATACTGGTCCCAGGTGCACACCCCGTCGCCTTCGCGGGCGAACTGGAGGGCCAGCTTCCGCAGGGCTTCCGGCGCCTGCATGTCGTGGGACAGGACCCCGGCGGTGTTGTGCGCCAGTCGCGCCAGGATCGTATCCAGCGAAGCGCCGTCTCGCACCGCCTTGATGACGGCGGCGTAGACCGCGTTCAGGCGCTTGTTCTCCAGGATCAGCCTTGCCCGGCGCTGGAACAGGCCGGGCCGCCCGCCCGTGCCGGACAGCCGGTCGCCGTCCACCGGGCCCGGCGCGATGGCGTTGTACTGGATGTGAGGGCCCAGGAACTGGGCGAAGCTCTCCACCATGGCGCGCTGACCGGCCTTGGAGACCGCATAGTCGGCCCGGTTGGGATAGGCGACGGCGCGCAATTTCTCGCCGCCGAAGTAAGACGAGACGTTCAGCACATAGCCGCCGCCCTGCTGCTTCATCAATGGCGCGGCGTGGTGGGTCAGGAAGTAGTTGGAGATCAGGTTCGCATCCAGCGTGAACCGCCAGGCGTCCAGATCCATGTCCACGACCATGTCTTCAGCGCCCGCGACGCCGGCGTTGTTGATCAGGTAATCCACCCGGCCCCAGGCCTTGATGGTCTCATCCAGTGCATTTTTCAAAGACTTGAAATCACTCACGTCCACGCCGGCCATGGTGCGCACACGGCGCTCGACGCCGGAAAAGCCGATATCCTGCAGCTCGCCGATGATGCGCTCGCGCGCCGCGTCCAGCTCGCTTTCGCGGCGGGCGACCATCATGACTTTCGCCCCGGCCAGAGCCAGGAGTCGGGCGACCTGACCGCCGATGCCGGCCGAGCCGCCGGTGATCAGGGCGACCTTGCCCAGATGCAGACCGGTGATGTTCTCCGCGAAACCGACCATGGCGCTGCTGGCGCCGGTCTCCTCGCCGATATTGGCGGGGATGTAGAGATCGATCTCGGCGATCTTCTGTTCCTTGAACACGATCCGCGTCGCGTGACCTGCGGCGAAGCGGATATTCTCCGCCTCGCGGTTGTTGAAGCGCACGATCTGATTGCCCCAGACCGCCCGGCTGGCGCGGCCGGCCGACACATCCACCCGCGCCTCGTCACGCCAGATCCGGATCAGCTGGGTGATCCCGGCCGCCAGCACGGCGTTGTAGACGTCGCCCGCCCCGTCGCTGGCGTTGCTCATGAACACGCAGCGCGGCGCCTGGGGCAGATCCTCGCGACCCTTCCAGTAGCGCGACAGGGTGCGCGCCACGGACACCGCGCCGGTGAGCTCCACATCCATGAACTCGTCGATAATGTGGTCTTCCGCGTCCAGCAGCGCCCCTGCGAAGTAGCGCGCCGGCTTGACCGGCAGGACGATGGCGCTGGTGACCGGTCCGTGCTCATCCGTATACGAATTGAGAAGCTCTGACATCTTGTCCGGTTCCGACCGGTTGAAGCGCACGATGGTCAGGCCTTCGGTGAGCCCTTGCGCCTTCGTGCGCGCCTGGGCCTGGGCGGCGTCGGCTTCGCGGGCCATGCCCAGCAGGACTTTCGCGCCGCAGCCGATCTGGATGCGCGCGGTCTCCAGCGCGTCCTCCCAGGCCTCTCCGGCGACGATCAGGACGCTCAGCCCCGCCCCGTCCAACGCGCGCATGGACGGGCGCGCCTTGTAGGTGGACCGGGATTCCTTCCTGACGCTCATGCCGTGGGCGACGTCGATTTCCGCGCCGTTCAACGCCCCGCTCTCGTCGCTGGCCAGGAACAGGCAGGTCTGGGCGATATCAGCCGGCGTGGGCAGGTCCTTCTCCGGCGCGGCGCCCTCCCGGCTGCGGTTCAGGGACATACGTCCCATGAAATAGTCCGCCGTGGCGCCGTCCTTGAGGTCCTGGATCTTGTCCATGGCCGCGAAGACCGTGCGGATGCGGTCGCTTTCGATGGGGCCGGGGAAGACCGTGTTGACCCGCACGCCGCGCGCGCCGAATTCCGAGGCGAGCTGTTTGGACAGCGCATTCAGCGCCGCCTTGGGCACGACATAGGCGGTGCGGCCGTAATAGCGGGTGTGGGAGAAGATGGTGGAGATGTTGATGATGGACGCGCCCGGCGCCATCAGATCGGCGGCCGCGCGCGCCACATTCCAGGTCACCGCCAGAATGTTGCGCATGGCGTCGCCGACGGTCTCGACATCGCCATTGGCCTCCATTTCGGCCCTGGTCAGCGGGACATTGTCGAGGGGTTGTTTCGGGCCGGCTGAACCGGCGTTGTTGACCAGGACGTCAATCCGTCCGTAGTCGGACTTTATGCCGGCCATGGCCTTGCGGACCGAGTTCGGATCGCCGCCGTCCAGGATCGCAACCGAGACCTGATCAGGCTTGCACCCGGTCTCGGCGATGACGGCCTCGCGCGCCGCTTCGATCCGCTCTTTCGTGCGCCCGGTCATGACGAGCGTCGCGCCTTCATCGACAAAACGCCGGCACATTTCCGAGCCGAGATTGCCAGCCGCCCCGGTGACGAGAACCACCTTGCCCTTCAGCCGGTCGCAGCCTGTCCCTGTCGTCTTCGCCATGGTCCCGTCTCCCGTAAAAAATGCGTCCCGGCGCGCCTAAACGCTCAGCTGCGCCGCCCAATGCTCCAGAAGTTCGTCGCGCGTGCGCAGCCCCAGGACCGGCAGCGCATGATTGACCACGTAGGTCGCGCCTGAATGGGTGTTGTCCCACATGGCCTGGTGGGCTTCCGGCAGACCCTCCCAGGGCACCACTGTCGGTTCGGTCACGTCCAGAAGCCCGGCGGCGACCATGGTGTTCATGACCGTCACCTCGTGGGCGTTGCACAGATGGGTGCCGAGGATCGAAGCGGTCGGCATCAGGATGCGGCGCTGCCGGGTCCAGACCTGCGGGGCGTAGAAGGTGTAGCGCTTCGCGCTCATGTCCTCGGCGTAGACGATGCGTCCGCCGAAGGGCTTCACCAGCGAGCTCGACACGCCCAACGTATCCACGGCGGCCCGCTCGAGGATCAGGTCCGGCGCCCCGCGCGGATTGCCGGCCGAGCGCAGCAGCTTACCGACGGCCGAGCCGAACGGCTTCATGGTCCGGGTCTGATAGTCGCGCACCCCGCGCTTGAAGGCCTCGGTGTCGGTCTTGGAATCAGGCAGGCGCGGCAGGGTGAGGGGCCAGTCAAACTCTTCGCCGAAACGCCGCTTCAGGGTTTCGATGGAGATCACGCCCTCCACCGCGTCCTCCAGTCCCAGGGACTGCAGGAATTCGCGCTGGGAGTCGGTGTAGGCGACCACCGCGATGCGCGCCTTGAACAGGCGCGCCGCCTCGATCATCTCCAGACCCTTCGGGTCGGCGAGCTCGTCGGTTCCCGCGCCATAATAGAGCAGCACCGACTCCCCGCCGCGCAGCTCGGCTTTCGCCAGCATGTCTTCGGGAGACGCCGCGCCGGGCTTTCCCATGAAGCTGAAGTGATAGCCTGAGGACGCGCCATAGATGGCGAGCTTTCCGCCCTCGGCCAGCAGCTGGAAGCTGCGGGGGAAGGCACGCTCGCCAGCGTGGCTGACGACGTAGTCGGCCAGCTTGCCGTCATTCATTTCTCGATAGCGCTGAAGAATCGGTTCGCCGGCCCTTTCCCAGGCGATCGCCTCTTCCAGATCGTCAGGGACCGGCGTGAAGGCGTCGGCGAAGGCAGGATCCTTGCGATTGATCGCGCCCACCGCACCCTGCTCGGCGATGAAGCCGGCGCGCTCCTCGCTGGATACCATGCCGGTGGCGGCGAGGCCCGTCCGTATACTGCTTTTCAGCGCATCAAGGCCCGTGCCCGTGGCCGAGCCTTCCACGAAGATCGTCTTCCCCGGCTGAATCTCCAGCGTCGTGAACAGGCAGCGCGTGATCGTGCCCAGATTCAGCGTATAGGCGCCGGCCTGCTCCAGCGTGAGATCGGCGGGCGGCTTGTGCAGCTGGGGCGCCTGGACGTTCAGGAACTGGGCGTGGCTGCCGGTCTTGGTCTCATAGCCCTGGATGGAAAAGCCGGCATACATCGGATCATCGCCCACGGCCGGAGAGAGAAGGTCGTTGGTGCCGGAGTAGACATTGACCAGATCGCCGACCTTCAGCCGGCCTTCGGCCTTGGCCTCGGTCCCCAGCGCCGCGATCAGCGCCAGACCGCCGGATCCTGTGATCTGCACGTCCTCATCGTGATAATCGAACGGGGAGACCGGGATCCCGGTCAGGGCCCAGTTGTCGTTGAAGTTCACTTCCGAGGTCAGCATGTAGACCAGCGCCTCGTTGGGGTCCGGCTTTCTGACCGGAACCACCAGTTCTTTTTCATGGGTCTTCGGCGGCCCGAAACGCGGCGCGCCGGTGTCGGGATCACGCGCCACCCCGAAGGCCAGCTGCCAGGGCGGGATGGGCGTGACGCCGGGATAGAAGGGCGCGCCCACGGGCAGCAGATCGCCCTCCTCGATCAGGGCCTGCTTGCGCGCCTCGTGCTCGGAATAGATCCACACCCCGTCACGCCGAACGGGAAGCGGCGGGGCCTGCTTGTCCATGAACAGCCGGATGCCGGTCTTGCCGCCGTCAGGATCGATAATGGCTTCAGCGAAGACCTGGGCCTCGCGCTTCAGCCCGGCGCTGATGCCCTGGCTCCAGCCGGTGCGGATGGCGTCGAGCGCGCGCTCCCCCGCCTTGTCACGTCCAGCCCAGACGAGCTGTTTCACGATGCGCCGGACGAAGTCGTCATTCACGGCCGCGTCGAGATCGGCCGCGCCCGCCTGCTCCCAGCGCTTCACCGCCTCGCGACGCTCAGCGAAGGCTTTGCCGACGGCGCTCGCCTCGCCGTCGCGAATGAAGTCGCGCACAGCCGCGTGGGCCAGCGAAAGCACATCGTCCGGACCGCCGGCCATAGCGTCGATCGCGCCGAACGCCAGCGCGTCCTCGGCGTCGATATTGCGCCCGCCCAGGATCATCTCCAGCGCCCGGGTCAGGCCGCGTTCCCCGTCCCGGTCGGCCAGAAGGCGCGGCAGGCGCTGGGTCCCGCCATAACCCGGCAGAAGGCGCAGATTGATCTCCGGCTGACCGAAGCGCGCAAACGGCTCGGCGAGCCGATAGTGGCAGGCCAGCGCGAACTCCATGCCGCCGCCCAGCGCCAGGCCCTGAATGGCGGCGATGCAGGGCTTGTTCATGCGCTCGATCCGCGAGAACGCGAGCTGGGCGTTGCTCGGCAGGGCCATGGCCTCGGAGACGGTGTTCACCTCCTCCAGCATCTGGCGGATGTCGGCGCCGGCCACGAAGGAGCTGGAGCCTGATCCGGTGAACACCACGGCGGCCACATCGTCCTTGCGCGACAGGTGCTCCACGATGGTGGCCAATTCGTCAATGGCGCGCTCGTTCAGGGCGTTCACCGGCGGATTGTTGACCATGACCGTGGCCACCCGCTTGCCCCTGGCGGCGGCGTTATACTGGACCAGGAAATAGCGGTAGCGCTCGAACAGCTTCTGCTCGTCGGCGAAGTCCTGACGCTTGCGCCAGGCCTCGACCACCTGACGCAGCGCATCAAGGCTTTCAGGATTACGCAGGGTGGTGACGTCGCCGACATCCCCGCCTTCCACGATGGCGCGCACCATGCGGCGCATGTACTTGCCCGAGCGCGTCTCGGGAAATTCCGGCACCTCCAGGAAGTCCGACGGCGCGGCCACGGCGCCTTTCTCGGTGCGCACCAGATCGGTGAGCCGGCGCTTGTCGTCCAGGGTCAGTTTCGCGCCCGGCGCCGGGGTCACGAAGGCCACCGGCGTCACGCCCTTCTCCCGGTGAGGGGCGCCGATGACCAGCACATTGCCGACCGGCGAATTGGGATCCAGCGCCTTGTCGCGCAGGATCGCGCCCTCGATCTCCTCGGTGCCGATGCGATGGCCGGAGACGTTGATCACGTCGTCGGACCGTCCGTGTAAGGAGAATGAGCCGTCATCATGGCGCTTGGCGAAGTCGCCCTGGGTGTAGGCCCAGGCACCTTTCCAGCGCCGCCAGTAGGTGTCGCCATAGCGCCCGGCATCGCCCTTCCAGCCCGGCTTCACCCGAACGCCGGGGCCTGCGGTCTCGATCTGGAAATGATCGGTATCGCCCCAGATGGTGCGCGCCAGATAGGGATAGGGCAGGGCGATGACGATCTCGCCCTTCTCGCCGGCCTCCGCCCGCCGCCAGGGCGCGCCGCCGTCTTCGGTCCGTGTCAGGATTTTCGCACCTGCGTCACCGCCGACCTCCGCGTCCTCCACCCAGACATCGCCCAGGATCCAGGGCAACGGATAGGTGTGGGCGTCCGCCCTCAGCTCGAAATCGGCATTGCCGTAGAAATGGGTCCAGACGATCCCGCCATGCTCGGTCGCCCAATAGGAATTGATGTACCAGGGAACGACATGCTCCATGGCGAAGGCCTGGACCGGGGGGCTCACCGGCTCGGCGCAGAAGGTCGCCACGCGCAAGGAGGACATGTCGTATTGCTGCATGTCGGAAAGGTTTTCCGGGTCCGACATGATGGACTTCAGGAAAGTCACCCCGGCCTTGAAGATGTCGACTTGATAGCGCTCGATGATCGAGGCGAAGCGCCCGGCATGGGGGAAGACCGGCGAGCCCTCCGCGATCACCGTCGTCACCCGCGTCAGCAGCGACGCCGCGATCAGATAGGACTGACCCGTGATCCATCCCGGATCGGCGACCACGTACATGACGTCGCCGGGCCTGGCGTCGAAGGACACCGCCATGGTCGACGCGATCCCGGCGGTGTAGCCGCCATGGACATGGACCACGCCCTTGGGCTTACCCGTCGAGCCGGAGGTGTAGATGATGAAGTTGGGATACTCCGCGTCCACCGGCAGAGGCGGGCAGGACGCCCAGATGGCGCGCACGAAGTCGGTATCGCACAGCGCCAGCAGGGCTGCTTCGTCCGCGACGTCGAACCCGGCCTTGCGCGCCGCCTGAAGGATTTCCTCCAGAGCCGCACCGGTCAGCTCATCGCTCCACCGGTCGCGCGACGGCGTCCAGTTCAGCTCGGCCTGGCCGGTATGCTTGGCGACGATCACCGTGTCGGCGCGCGGGGGCGAATCCACCAGGGCCGCGGCCGCCGCGATGCGCAGGCGGGCGGACTGTTCGGCGCTGATGGAGCCGGTCTGACCGATTTCGTTGAGCGCCCGGCCCACGCCGCGCATGACGTCGGAGCGCTCCACGGTCACTTCACCGGCGAGCGTGTCGTCCACGGCGGCCTTGATCTTGGCGATATCCCCGTCGTCGAGCCCCAGCTCGGGATCGGCGAGCGTGTCGTCGAGAATGGATTTCGCCACCGAGACCGCGATGAAATTGTCCAGCGCTGGATCGGTATAGTTCGGCTTGAACGGAACGAGCTGGGCGTTGCGATAGCTGCCGTCGGCGGTGACCACCACCCGCGCGCCGGCGTCGGCGATACGGTCTGACAGCGTCTTGTCGGAGAACCCGCCGAAGACCGGCGTGTAGATGATCCCCAGCCGCTTGGCCGCTTCGGTCCAGTAGATCTGCTCGGGGATGTTGGGCATGTTCAGCGCGATGCGGTCGCCGGCCTTCAGGCCCAGGCCTTTGAGCGCCAGGGCGCATTTCGCGCTTTCCAGCAGCAACTGCTTGCGGCTGACCTCATAGGCGTCCACAGGCCCGCCGCGCCCGTCATTGCTGGACATGTTCCAGCGGTCGCCCTCGAAGATCAGCGCAGCCTCATCCCCGGCGCCGGCCAGAACATGGCGGTCGACTTCGTTGAAGGCGGCGTTGGTCAGCCCGCCTTCAAACCAGCGGAAGACCGGCGCGGCGTCGTCATTGAGCGCCCGGTCCCACGGGGCGAAGTCTTCGCCCAGATCGAGCCTCACCGCTTCGACCGTCCTGGCGTCCCAGCCTGTCCAGGCGCCGGCCTCGTCATCGAAGGCCGCCCAGACCCCGGCCCCGCCCTGGTCAGGCAGCAGCCAGTGGATCGCGCGCTTGGCCCGTCCACCATGGAAGGCGCCGGGATCAGCCTGGCAGGCCTCGCGCATTTCGCGCCAGCGGGCCTGGTCGGAAATCGGATTGCTTTGAGCCGTGACACGCGACGCCACGCCGTCGCCTGCGGGTTTCAGTCCAGCCATTGCACGCGTCTCCCCGGAGCCCGACGCTGCATGAATGCAGGTCGATGAGCGGTCGGCCCCTTGTCAGGAGCTTCTGGTCGGCGAGGGCGCTGGAAACCCTGTGAGCGGGAACATAGGTCGGCCAGGGTGCGGCGTCCAGTCGCAGCCGGGTTTTCTGAAATGAGCCGGCCTCCTCAGGGATTTTCGGCGGGCCACCCGTGCATTGAACTCAAGGATCACAGTCTGTGCAGTTCCCAGAGCGCAGGCGCCAGGCGCCGGCGTCGGCGACGGCTCTCTCCACAGCGATATCGCCGGGGCATGCGTTGGACCTTCCGGCGCAGCGCGGCTCTTTCACTATGATGACAGCTCGTCATGCATGACCACGAAGACGCAGATCCTTACCGGGTCTTCGGCCGGATCAAGGTCGAGCCCGCCCCGGGCCGGTACCGGGCGAGAGGATCAGCATGCAGACGCGACTCGCGCCGCTTGCCGCTTGATCGGGGCCGAGGAGGCTTCGGCAGAGGCATTGAACCTGGGAGTTTGATCCCGGATAGCGCCCCTAATCCAGGGCCACGGAGGCGAGCGGCGCCTAGTGGGCGCCGCCGCCTGACCGCAATGCGCACGCGTCCTCCTCGTGTGCGAGCCCTGCAGCATTCTCATATCCGAGGCCTGCGGGGTTTCCGCAAAGGCCCGACACGCTCCCCGCGAGGCGGCCGCCCGATGCAGGACCGGAAGCGCCGAAGGGCACCCGGACTTCGAGGCGCAGGCTATTCGCTTCGAACTCGCCCAGGCCGAGCCCTGAGAAGGCGCTCTCCAGGCGGATGAGGGCGCCGTTGGACAGGCGCGAGGTGAGCCCGAAGCGGCTATCCGCCCTCAGAGTGTCCGCGCCCGCCAGGAGGCCTGACGCGGTGAGCAGGTCCGCACTCTGATAGTCCCACACGGCCCGCAGCGAACTGCTCAGCTCGATATAGGAACCGTGATCCCCCGTATTCCGCCAGACCAGTTCAGGTCCAGCGCGCAGGCGCCCGATCGCGATGGTCTGCGAGGGAATATCAAAGCCGAGCGCGTCCTGATAGCCGTCCTGCGTCTCCTCAAAGTGGGTCCACCCGATCTGGGGACGCAAACGCCACGGGCCGGAGCTCAGCTCGCCGGTGAGGGTCGCTCCCAGCATGAAGCGGTCGGTGCTGAAGCTGTCTTCGTAGAGGCCCAGCGGATTGACCTGATTGTCGGAGCGGCCATAGAGCGCGACCCCGTCCAGGATAAGCCCGTCATGGAGCCGCCAGACGGCATAGGGTCCGGCCATCCAGCCTTCACCCTCGATCCGGGCCGTAGCCACGCCGCCAGCTTCGATATGGATCTCTCCGCTGTCTTCATCGGCCCAGTCATACTGCCCCAGAAGCCCGATCAGCAGGTCGGGGCTGACACTGTAGTCGACGCCCAGCTGCACTACGCCGAAGTCGCTTTCGGCCTCGGCTCCCGCGCGGGAATCGCGCACCCCGCCGATCTCGGCTGCAACCCAGATATCCCAGTTCTCAGCGAACGGCCGTTCGGGATTGCGTCCCGGCGCTGCAGCAGCAGAGGCCAGTGAGGCGTTGCGCAGCCCCGCCAACGAGCTGGCGAACTCCATCTGATAGCGGCCGGAGCCGTCGGCATTGGCCGACATCTGTCCGCGCGACGTGGTCCTGCGGTCTTCAAAGCGCAGTGACAGCTCGGGAGCCGCTTCGATGAGGCGGTCCGCCCGGCGGATCATGAAGTTGCGGATCGTTTGCTGGGTGGCCAGCACCACCTGCGCCTCATCGCGCCGGTTCTCGAACGTGCAGGTGATCGCCTCGCCCGGATCAAGATCAAGGGTCAGTGAACCGGTCGCGACATTGATCACGCTTCCTCCATCGACATCACCGGTGCAAGAGATGGACTCAAGGACCCATCCGGCCGGTGTCGCCTGAGACAAGGCATAGACGCCGAAGAGAAGATCATCGGCATTTGCGCTCGCCTGACCGCCCGAAGTCGTCAGAGATATCCCGTCGAAGGCGGCGATGTCGGAGGTGTAGGTGAACGTCGCCTCCCCCACAGGTCCACCGGGCGTGCGCACAACCAGGGTCGCGGAGCCGAAGCGCTCTTCGATCAGGATCGTCACCGGGATCGCCAGTGACGTCCCCGTGCTGACCGCCGCAGTGGTGGCGGCCGACGAGGCGGATCCGGATCCGGATCCGAATGCAACCGTGACCACGCCCTGATACGTGCCCGGATCCAGCGCATCGACAGCACTGTTGGCGCGGATCGTGAGCGCCAGGGAGCTCAGCCCCGGAATGGAACCCGACGCCGGGTCGACCGTGAGCCATGGCACGTCAGCGGAGGCGTTGAAGGTCAGGCTGTCCGATCCCGGGTTGGTCACGGTGGCCGTGCCCAGCACCGTTTCCGGATTCACCACGGTGGACGCCACGGTGAGCGTCACCGAATTGGCCGTCGAGACCGCAGAGACGTCCTGGGTATCGGCCAGGGACAGATTGCCGGCCGCATCACGAGCGGCGCCGGCGGCCACCGCGACGGTGACGTCACCGAGCGTCGCCGGCGTGATCGTCGCGGAATAGCTGGCGCCCGAGCCGGTCAGCGCGCTCGCCGCGCCGTTGGTCACGGCAATGTCGGCCAGGGTGAAGTCGTTGACGGGCTCGGAGAAGGTGAAGTCCGCCGTGAACGGCCCCGTCACATCATTCGCCGGCAAGGAGATCGTCAGAGCCGGAGGCGTGAGGTCGACGCTCTGCGTGAGGACCTGAGAGGCCAGATTCACATTGCCCACGAGGTCTGCGGCGACGCCGGCCGGGACGCTGACGTCGACCGAACCGGCCGAGGTGGGCGTGATTTCCGCGACGAACGTGATTGAGTCATTGGTCGACAGCGCAGTGACCGACCCGTTCGCAACCTGAACATCGTTCAGAACGAAGCCCGTTACGGTCTCGCTGAACACGATGTCCACCTGGAACGGACCCGACACAGCCGTGGCGGCTGTCGTCGACAGTGCGACGCTCGGCGGAGTGACGTCTGCGGTCACCGAGAATTGCGGCGCGGCGAGGCTGAGATTGCCGGCCGCATCGCTGGCTGCGCCCGCCGCCATGTCGACGGTCACCGGGCCATCGCCGGCCGGCGTCACGTCGACCGTGTAGTCAGTCGCTGAGACGGCCGTGAATCCGGCAGCGGCGCCGTTGGCCACGCTGAAGTCGGCCAGCGTCACACCATTCACCGGCTCGGAGAAGACCGCAGACACCTGGAACAAACCGTTGACCGGGCCGGCGGGGCCGGACAGGGCGACCGAAGGCGGGATGGTGTCGGTGCTGAAGCTCACGCTCTCCTGGGCCGCAGCCGTATTGGCGTTGCCGGCCGCGTCCGTCACCACGCCTGCAGCCAGATCGAAGGTCGCGGTAAAGATCCCCGACGCCGTCGGCGTGACGTCGAAGCCGAAGCTGTCATTCGTCGCAGCCGCTACGAGGTTGGACAGGGCCACGTTCGCGCTCGTCGTTACCGACGTCAGGGTGAAGCCGAAGACTTCTTCGCTGAAGTCCGCACTCATGCCTGAGAAGGCGCCGGTCTGGGTCCCGGCCGGAACCGAGGCGAAGGTAGCGCTTGGCGCAGCCGTATCGATGGTCACAGGCAGCCCCAAGGAGACAGGCGAGACATTACCTGCGGCGTCGCGGGCCGTACCCGTCATGACATGAACGCCGTCGGCCAGGACGACCGGGACCTGAAGCTCCCATCGTCCAGTGCCTGAAGCCGTCGCGGTGCCTAGCACACCGGCGATGGATGAGGTCACCTCGACGGTCGACCCGCCTTCGGCGATGCCAGCGATGATCGGCGTGTTGTCGTTGGTGATGTCGTCAATATTCGACACCCCGGTATCTGTCGCCGCCAGAAGGCCGACCACCGGCGCGGCGGGCGCGTCCAGATCGAACGTATGAGCCTGACTGATCGGGAAGGTGGCGACGGCGGCGAAGCCGTTAGTGCCGTTCCCGTTGCCTGAGGCGTCCACGATGTCGCTCTGGGTGTCGATATTCACCCGCATGAGGCCCGAGCCGCCTGCAATAGTGACCGTGATCACGTAGGTCGTGCCCGAACCGGTCACGGTCAGAGGCGCGCCGGCGACATAGCTGTTATTGGTGGAGAACACGACGAAGTCGTCCGCCGTCACATTGAACACCGGCTCATTGAAGGTCATCTGGAAGTCGACGCTGGCGGCGTTCGGCGCCGGCGCACCCAGAACGGTGACGTTGGCCACCGCAGGCGGCGTCGTGTCCGGCGCCGCGACATTGAACGCCACGCTCTCCTGGGCCGCAGCCGTATTGGCGTTGCCGGCCGCGTCGGTGACGACGCCGGCGGCGACATCGAAGGACGCTGTAAAGCTGCCCGCAGCCGTCGGCGCGACATCGAAGCTGAAGCTGTCATTCGTCGCAGCCGCTACGAGGTTGGACAGGGTCACGTTCGGACTCGTCGTGACCGCGTTCAATGCAAAGCCGAACACCGTCTCGCTGAAGTCCACGCTCATGCCGGTGAAGGCCCCGGTCTGGGTCCCCGTGGGAACCGAGGCGAAGCTGGTGCTGGGCGCAGCCGTGTCGATCGTCACGCTCAGCGCCGAGGACGTGGCGGAGTTGTTTCCGACTCCATCAGACGCAAAAGCGGTCATCGCATGCACGCCATCGGTGAGCGGCGAGCTCGGCACGAGCGCCCACACCCCGCTCGCCGACGCGGTCGCCACGCCCAGATTACCATCGATGGATGAGGTCACGCTCACGAAGGCGTTGGGGTCGGTCACACCCGTCAGGAACGGCGAGGCATTGTTTGTGATGTCGTCGGAGTTGGAGATGCCGGTGTCGAACGCCGCCGCCAGATCCACCGTGGGAACCGCAGGCGGAACCGTGTCCACCGTGTGCACCTGGCCCGACGTGAACGCGGCCGGAGGCGTGTTGCCCACGCCGTCGGCGATGTCGGTACCCGCATCGAGATCCAGGCGCAGCGTGCCGTCGCCGCTGATGGAGGACACCGTCACCGTGTAGCTCGCGCCCGACCCGGTCACCGCCGAGATCGTGCCGGCCGCCGTACCCGTCGCGGTCAGGGAGAAGTCGTCGCTCGTCACGTTGAACGCCGCCTCGTCGAACGTCACCGTATAGCTCACGCTCGTAGCGTTCGCCGCCGGAGAACCAGACAGCACGATCGACTGAACCGCAGGCGGCGTCGTGTCGGGCGCGGTGACGTTGAACGCCACGCTCGCCTGACCGGCGGCCGTGTTCGCGTTGCCCGCCGCATCCGTGACCACGCCGGCGGCCAGATCGAAGGTCGCCGTGAACGTCCCCGTCGCCGTCGGCGTCACCTCGAAGCCGAAGTTGTCGTTGATCGCAGACGCGGTCAGGTTGGACAGAGACACATTCGCGCTCGTCGTCACAGAGCCCAGCGTGAACCCGTACACCGTCTCGCTGAACGCCGCGCTCATGCCAGTAAAGGCGCCCGTCTGCGTCCCGGTCGGAACCGAGGAGAAGGTCGAGGCCGGACCTGTGGTGTCCACCGTCACGCTCAGCGCCGAGGACGCCGCCGAGATGTTGCCCGCCCCATCCGTCGCCGTCGCCGTCAGGTCGTGGACCGCAGCACTCAACGTCGGCGTCAGGGTCCACACGCCCGACCCGTTCGCCGTCGCCGTGCCCAGCACCCCGTCAACCGACGAGGTCAGCTCCACCGTCGCGCCGGCCTCCGTGATCCCCTCGATCACAGGAGACGTCACATTGGTGATGTCGTCGCTGTCCGACACACCGCTGTCAGACGCCGCCGCCAGATCCACCGTGGGAACCGCAGGCGCGACCGTATCGACGGTATGCACCTGGCCCGACGTGAACGCGGCCGGCGGCGTGTTGCCCACCCCGTCGGCGATGTCGGTACCCGCATCGAGATCCAGGCGCAGCGTGCCGTCGCCGCTGATGGAGGACACCGTCACCGTGTAGCTCGCGCCCGACCCGGTCACGCTCTGGATCGTGCCGGCCGCCGTGCCCGTCGCGGTCAGGGAGAAGTCGTCGCTGGTCACGTTCAGCGCCGCCTCGTCGAACGTCACCGTATAGCTCACGCTCGTAGCGTTCGCCGCCGGAGAACCAGACAGC
>JANSXV010000024.1 GCA_024742735.1 Alphaproteobacteria bacterium
CGCCGCGGTGAGCCCCCGCAGTTCCTCCGGCACGTCCGCAAAGCCCAGCGCTGGCAGGTCGCGAGCCCCGCGGCAGCGCCAGCACTGCCCGGCCGCCGCGGTCGCCTTCTGGTCCTTCGTCAATGTTGCTTCGGTCAGATCCCGGGGGAGCAGGAGGCCATTTCTCGCACGCGGCCCAGGAGTGATGCTCGCACCAACGCTCGAAGTCCATGCAGCGCTTGCTGCGCTTGGCCGGCGGCAGCCCGGAGTCGTTGGAGACCGCGGCGCCCCGAGGCGTCCGCAGTGGTGGCTGCCCCATGCGGCGACGCGCCCGCGCCCTGTCCGCCAGCACCTTCTCCCTGTAGAGCTTTTTCTCCGCAGCGGACACGACGGACCCAAGCGGCTGCCGGGCGGCCAGGATCCGCTGCCAGCGGGCCGCAACCTCCGCCCGGGGCACGGTTGATGAGGACTGTCGCCGCCGAACGGCGGGAGGGCCCGCCGGTGCGGCAAGCTGCCCCGCGAACCAAGCGGCATGCTCGGGCAGCAGCCGCTCCCCCAAAGCCTTCTCGCGCGAAGCCCGCGGCATTACGCGGAGCCTTGCCAGCACCTGAGCGGGCGAAGCGCGCGAGATGAACAAACGACCGACAGGGTCCCCCGGCCTGGGATCGGCCCGGGTCCTCGTAGCAGAGGGGCCACAAGTCCTCCGGAGCGCAGAAGAGGCAGCGCGCGCCGCGCCGATGCATTTGGGCTGGCCCGCCGCGCTGGGCGAAGACGCACCGCTCGCCGTCCATGCCGCGGCAAGTCTTCGGATCAGCCAGCGCGCCGCGGAAGTGCGCGCGGAAGTTCTCTGGAATGCGTCCAAGCGCGCGGAGCTGCAGGTCCGGCGGCAGGGCTAGGAGGCTGCGCTTCAGATACGCCCGGCGGGGCCCTTGCAAACAAGCGTCAGCAAGCTCTTGAGGGCTGCAGAAGGCCTCAGCGCGTGCGGTCAATCGGTCGACTTCGCGAGCGGCCACGAGAGACCCAAGCGCGGCCAAGAGACGCAAGCCGCGTGGTTGGGCCGCCTCCGCGCCGCCGCGCCAGGCCGCGTAATGGAGAAAGCGCACGGCTCGCCGTCTTGGCCGGGGCAAGTGGACGGCATTTCCGGAAAGTGACACGGCTGGCAAACAGAGGTCTGAGCCAAGCAACTCCGCAAGAAAAGAAAATGGAGCGGTCTTTGGAGCCCAGCTGGGCCTGAGATTAGCAGTCAAGCCGAGGCCCCGCGATCCCGCCTGACTTGCGGACATCTCGTCGAGGCCGGCGCGCGGTTCCGCAAAGTTGGCCTTGCGCCTTGGGCGGCCGCGCCAGCTGCCGCAGGTCCTGCGAACCGACGATCGAGGAGGGGCCGACCGAGCCGAGTCCAACAACCAAAGCTCGCGAAACCCGCCCAAGCGCCAATGCCGCCGGAAGACACGTCGGCCCCTCACTCAAAGACCCCGAGCTAGCGGGCCGGGCGCAACAAGGGCTGCAAGCTGGCCAACTGAGCGGTGCTTTTGAGCCAGGCCGAAATCCGCGCCCACGCTCTTGCGCAAACACAATCCGGCAAGCCGAACCCAACTGAACCAATGCTCGCGCAAACCCTGAGTGGCGCGTGCCTGGGTCTGTCTTTTTTTTCTTGGTTCGGCTGCTCCGGCTATATTGCGCAGCCAAAGCTTGTGTGGGCAAGTCTGTTGAACACGAAAAAGAATACGTGAAACCGGCATGACATGCCGTCGGTCCCTCACTCAAAGACTCCGAGGGGCTCCCTCTCCGGCTGCCGCCTCGCGCGGTCGCCAAAAAAGCTGACGGCCTCGGCTGCCCGCCGCGGTTGGTTGCCGCGGGAGAGCTTCTCCAGCCGCTCTGCGGGTCCTGTCAAGGGGCGGGCAAGCGACCGAGCGGCGTGCGTGGGGCCGATTGAAAAGCCAAAAGTAAAAACTAGAAAATGTTGCTGCCTAGCATAGTTCGTAAGATTGTTCTCTACTCAATGGTTCTGGAAACCCCTGCCATTGGTCGTTTCTAGATTGTCTCCGGGAGCTTCCCGGAGTCTCCGAAGCGTGCTTTTTATATGAAACTGTCAGACTGGGGGGGGGGGGCCCACACCCTATAAAGGGGGGCCGGGCCCGGAATACATGTTCCGGGCCCCCCCCCCCCGGGGGGAGGGCGGGATAAGGGAGAAGTCCGGCCCC
>JANSXV010000006.1:0-147500 GCA_024742735.1 Alphaproteobacteria bacterium
GCCACCATCGAGGCTCGCGCATAGGGCGTCGTTCTGGCATTGATATGACTGTTCATCCGGGCTCCCCCTGTCAGCTAGCTGTGTCGCAACAACCAGCTTCAGGCGGTCAGTCCGGATGAACAACCTTATGAGAGATCACAGTTAGCGCCCCGCGGCGTCGCCAGCGCTGTTTTCCCGAACGCCCAGCGCATCGGCCAGGCGGTGCGTCGCCGTTCCGGGGCGCTTGGGTCTGGGCTGATCAGGGTGAGGCGCCCAGCCGGCGAAATGGATCACCTCGAACGTCGCCGGGATGCGGCCGTCTTCACCGGCGCAGGCGTGGGAATAGGCTTCGGCGGCCTTGACGAACAGCGACTTGGAGCATGGCGTACGCGGCCGGTCGATCAGCACGTTGGTCTCGCCCATCTTGCGCAGGTCGCGCATCAGCACGAAGGCGTTGCCGTAGCGTGCGGTGACCCGGTCCACGTCGCTGACCGGCATGGCGAAACCGGCGCGGGCGACAAGCCCGGCCATATCGATCGTATCGGCATAGGGCGAGACCCGAAGCCCCGGCTCACACCCCATCGCGCCCTCGGCGGTTTTGAGCGCCTGGCGCAGCTCGGTCAGGGTCGAGCCCCCAAGCACGGCTCCGGCGAAGAAACCGTCAGGCTTCAGGGCATAGTTGATCTGGATCAGCGCGCCCACGAGGTCATTGGTCCAGTGCAGCGACAGGCAGGACAGGACCAGGTCGACAGATCTCTCCTTCACCGGCAGCGTTTCCTCGTCGAGGGCTGCTGACGGATGGCCGCTCAGACGCGCCATGGCCGGCGACAGGTCGGTCTCGATCAGGCTTCCGATCTTCTTGGCTGCTTCCGGACGGTCCTTGAGCGCCCGTCCCACGGCCCCGCCGCCGCCGATCACCAGGCAGGTGTCGAAATCCCGGGCGATGCTCTCCACCCGGTCCAGAAGATCATCGGCGACACGCGCATGAAGAAAGTCGTAGTCTGCAAATTCCCCTGATGCGCGATCGCGGCGCCGGCGCAGCAGGGCGCGGTCGAACAGGCGCGGCGGGCCGTCATCGGGTTGGGGCGCAGGCTTTGTCGAGATCAGGTTCACACCGGTCATGGCTCCGATATGGCCGTTCCGGCCTCCAACGCCAAGCGCGCGGCGCGCTGAACGCCCTGGCTGATCTCATCTGGCCGCCGCGTTCGCCCCTGTCCGGCCGGCCCGTGTCCAGGCCCGGCGAGCTTGATGCGCAGGACTGGAGCGCAGTGACCTTCCTGGACAGGCCCTGGTGCGCGCGGTGCGGTACGCCGTTTTCCTACCCGGCTTTCGAGGACATGGAATGCCCGGCTTGCCTCGCCCGCCCGCCGGCTTTCTCGAAGGCGCGCTCAGCCTTTGTCTATGATGCGGCGAGCCGCCCGCTCGTGCTCGGCCTGAAGCATGCCGGGCGCACCGACGCCCTGGCCGCCTATGGCCGCTGGATGGCCCGGGCCGGAGCAGAGATCCTGACCGGGGCCGATGCATTGATCCCCGTTCCGCTCCACCCTGGCCGCCTGAGGAAGCGCCGCTTCAACCAGTCTCTCCTGCTGGCCCGCGCCCTTTCCAAAGCGAGCGGCGTGGCGATCGCACCCCACGCCCTGGCGCGGGTGCGCGACACCTCCACCCAGGGCGGGCTGTCGGCCAAGAGCCGCGCGCGCAATGTGGCCGGAGCGTTCAGGGTGCGCGAGCGGCGACGGTCTGAGGTGGAGGGCAAGCGTCTCGTCATCGTCGATGACGTGCACACCACCGGCGCGACGCTCTCGGCCTGCGCCCGGGCGCTGAAGCGGGCTGGCGCCGAAGATGTGACCGCGATCACGCTGGCGCGCGTTGTGAAACCGGTCGATCCGCTTAAATAATGGGTCAGAACGCTCAGAACGCTGACCTTTGCGCCGACACAGGAGCCGCTTTCATGGCCGCCGTCACTCTCTACACCCGCCCCTTGTGCCCATACTGCGTGCGCGCGGTGTCGCTGCTGAAGAAGAAGGGCGTCGACTTTGAGGAAATCGACGCCGGCTTTGACGCGGCGAAGAAGCAGGAGATGGTCCAGCGCGCCAATGGCGCGAAGACCTTTCCGCAAATCTTCATCGGCGATATTCATGTGGGCGGATGCGACGAGATGATGGCGCTGGAACGCGCCGGCAAGCTCGACGCCATGCTGCAGGACCAGGGAGCCGCATGAGCAAGATCAAGCTCGCCCTCATACAGATGCGCTCCGGGATCGATTCGGCGCGCAATATCGACGACGCCTCCGCCATGATCCGCGAGGCCGCCGCGGAAGGCGCGCGTCTGATCGTGACGCCGGAGACCACCAATATCGTCCAGCGTGATCGCGCCGCCCTGCAGGAGGCGCTGAATGCACCGGACGAGGCGCCGTCCATGGTGCGTTTCGCCGATCTGGCCGACGAGCTGGGCATTGATCTGGTGATCGGGTCCCTGGCCCTGCGCGCCGACGACGGGCGGGCGGTGAACCGGCAGGTCGTGTTCGGCCCGGACGGGGCGGTGAAGGCGACCTATGACAAGATCCACATGTTCGACGTCCAGCTGGGCGCGGGTGAGGTCTACCGCGAATCCGACCAGTACGCGCCGGGATCTGAAGCAAAAATCGTCGAGGCCGCCGGCGCCACGCTGGGCCTGACCATCTGTTACGATGTGCGCTTCCCCCATCTCTACCGGCGTCTGGCCAAGGCCGGAGCGACGGTGATGACCGTGCCGAGCGCCTTCACCAAGGTGACGGGCCGGGCCCATTGGGAGATTCTCCTGCGCGCCCGGGCCATTGAAACCGGCAGTTTCGTGCTCGCCCCGGCCCAGGGCGGCCTCCATGAGGACGGCCGCAAGACCTGGGGCCGGTCCATGGTGATCGGACCCTGGGGCGAGGTGATCGCCGGCTCTCACCATGACGAGCCGGAAATCCTTTACGCCACCATCGATCCCGATGACGCGCTGAAAGCGCGCGAGCGGATCCCTTCGCTCCAGGGCGACCGGGAGATCACCGGGCCATGATCCGCTACGCGCTCGTCTGTGACGAGGGCCATGACTTCGAAGCCTGGTTCTCGTCGTCTTCCGATTACGACAAGCAGGCGGAACGCGGCCTCGTCGAATGCCCCCATTGCGGCTCCATCGAGGTCAGAAAGCAGATCATGGCGCCGGCCGTGCGCACGGCCCGCAAGTCCGAGGCCTCGCGTGAGGCTTCCGCGTCTCAGAGCGCCCCGACCGCCAACGGCGCGCCGGATTTCGAGACGCTGGCCCGCAAGGTCCAGGCCCATATCCGCTCCAATTTCGATTATGTGGGCTCGGAATTCGCCAAAGAGGCGACGGCCATCCACCACGGCGAAAAGCCTGAACGCCTGATCTACGGCGAAACCACGCCCGCCGAACGAGAGGCGCTGGCTGAAGCCGGCGTGCCCTGCGCGCCGCTCCCGGACCCCTTCGCGCCGACGCCGGCGAAGAAGGGGCATTAGGGCGGTTCCTTCCTTTGGATTGTAGAAAAAACCCTTTTTGTTGACAGTTTCTGCTCCGGTGTCGATACTAAACGTGTGCATGGATCAAAGAGGTGAAAAGTGATCGGAGCAAATATGCGTGAACTAATTCAAAATGAGATTGACCAAGTCGTAGGCGGGAAATTGCCTGACCAAGATCTACAGGACATGCGAGATAATAATCCAGGCGCAGATAACTGGACGGATGTTGTGGATTCTCCTCCGCCTCAGCAAATGTGTACACCGAGTCAGTGCTGGGATGTTGAGCCGGGTCATATTCCATTGGACCCGCTTCCCTATCCTGGCTAGGCACTGTTTCGAGGTGCCAGTTGATACGGCAAATACAGAGCGCAGTTGGAATCGTGGGCCTTGGCCTCTTAATGGCGTCAGCCTGTATGCATTGCTCATCGTAATTCTGAATACGGGTTGTGCACGCGAGCCGGTTCTGGACGAGCATAAGCTGGCGTTGGCGGCTGCACGTGTTGAACAGTGCGAAACACTGGCTCAGACCCGGCCGCCGACAGCCACATTTTCTGCGCTTCCCGGCGAGGGTGGTCCTTCTCTGGGCGCCAGGCTCTGGCTCATTTCTGACGATGTGGCCTGCTTTGATGGCGGCATATCGGCCCAAGCGTCGGCATGGTTTGACGCGTTGGCGGAACCGATCAATCACTTGGTCATACGCAGCGTTGGCGGCAGCGGCCCGGCGGGTGTTGATATCGCTGAATCACTGGTGTCCTGGGACAGCAAGGTCACCGTCTGGGATTACTGCTACTCAGCTTGCGCAAGCTACATATTTGTCGCCGGGGCTGAAAAGCTGGCGCCCTACCCGGGGGTTGTGGGGTTCCATCAGGGCGGGTTGGCGTGGACGCGTTACGGGACCCTGTTCACTCCGGCCGCCTATTCAGACCCGCAGCTTAGACCCATCGCCCAGTTCGCGCTTGAGCGGTTCAATGAAACCGGCCGGATGGACGTGCCCGCGTCCGTTTGGGTTTCGCTGCCTGAACAAATACGCGCCGAGCTGACAACTCATCCGAATTGGCGGCTTCGCATCGTCCGGCTTTACAATCAGCTTGGGATTGATCCGGATATTCGCAGCGCCCACCACGCAATCCTCGGCCGCTTGCCCGATTTCGCGGTTCGGGCCATCCCCGCCTACCGGGACGGCGCTGACCTGATGTGGACGCCTGACGCCCAGGAGCTGCAGCGCTGGGGCGTACCAGGCGTGGTCATGTGGCGCGCCGAAGGGCCGGAGCAGATATTGGATCTTGGCCTTGAGGCCGTTCCTCCGACGCTGAACGTACGTGCAGATATAGACCCGAGTTTCTTCGCCGGAGAAGATGGATCCGGGCTTCCTGACGATTCCGCTGACTGGCCGGTCTACGGCGCGTCGCAATGACTGTTCAGCGCTCCGCCCAAGACGAGCGCCGATCGCGGACATTGGTCCTGCCCAGGCTGCTCCATCTTTTGGCTCTGGCAGGCGTGTTCAGCCTTGCGGTCATCGCGCCACCGCCATCGCAGGCTGACGAAGGCTTTGCTGACGAAGCGCTCACGGAGATCGCCGCCTGCGAAGCGGACGTCTCCGCGTGGCGGGTCTTCGAAGACGACGATGACTTGCAGACCCGCGCCGTTGTTGCAGAGCCGGGCCTGCTGTGCGTCGACGGCGATGTGACGGCGTCTTTCGCCGATTGGTATGGCGCGCGCGCCGACGATTTCGATGTGGTCGTGATCCGCAGCCCTGGCGGGCGCGGGTCGGCGGGTGTGCGAACCGGCGAAGCCGCGCTTGCAGCGGGTGTGCGCATCGTCGTCTGGGACTATTGCATTTCAGCCTGCGCCAATGGGTTCGTCATTGGCGCTGCGCATGTCGTCGTGCCGGAGCCGGCCATTCTGGCTTGGCACGGCTCCCTTCCGCGCGACCGGTTCGAGGCGCTCTTGTTGACGCGGACCGAGACGCCTGAGCTGCGTCGTGTTCAGGAGAAGCTGGTCGCCCGTTTCAACAGGACGGGCGAGCGCCGGGTCGGCGAGGCGTTCTGGACCGTCCTTGCGGAAGACGAACGTCAGACATTCGAAATGCGCGCGCGGTGGCGGGGGCGTGTGGCGGATCTTCTGGAAGCCCGCAGGGTCAACCCCGACTTTCTCGCGGCCTCCGCCTTCGCCGCCCGTCATGCGCCGGAGGCGACCCAGGCCTACGCGATATCGCGGGTCGGGTCGCTGGCGCCTATCCTCTGGGTTCCCGGTCCCGAGCACCTGCGCACCTGGGGACTTGATCACATAGAGACCTGGCGTCCGGCATCCTCCATGGAGCTGTACCAGCAAGGTCTGTCGATGACGCCAGCCATGGTGCTGACGGATGTCGAGCTGACGCCCGGCGCCTTCTATGTCCCGCTTCCCGAGCGCGACTAACCGCCCGTCGCCAGGTGGCCGGCCAGGCCGAGCGTAAAGCCCGCCACGGCGCCGAGCGGCGGGGCCCAGGCTTTGTCGAGCACCGCCTGCGGCGCCACATCCTGAAAGGTGAGGTACAAGATCCCCCCGGCGGCGAACAGCATAAGCGCGCCGAGCGCCGGATCATTACCGCTGAGAAGCCCGGCGCCGGTCAGCGCCGCGAGGGGGCCCAGGAGCGGGATCAGCGCAAAGGTCATAAGGCGCCGTCCAGGCCGGGCGTCGCCTTCGCTGGCTTCGCGGAACGCGTTGAAGCCTTCGGGGAAGTTCTGCAGCGCGATCAGGAGCGCCAGGAGCAGGACCCCGTCCGCGCCGGCGGCCAGCATGGCGCCCAGGGCGACCGCCTCCGGCAAGAAGTCCACCAGCATGGCCAGAAGCTGACCGGCCTGTTCGCCGCTCTTTCCAAGCGTGCGGTCGATGATGAAGAACGCCGCGCCCCCGCCGGCGAAACAGGCCAGCGCCGCCGGACCGTGGAGCCGCTCCAGCCCTTGCGGGACCAGCACCAGCGCCACCGCCGCCACCAGCATGCCGCCGCCGAAGGCGATCACGCCATGGCGAAGCTCGCTCTTCAGCCAGCGCGGATGGATGCGGTCCTCCAGCGCCAGAAGGCCGCCCAGCGGGATGGTCGAGCCAGCGAGCAGCGACAGCAAAATGGCCTGGGTCAGCGTCTCGGAGATCATGGGATCAGCATGGCGCCCGGACGGACAGGAACCAACCATGCACCCAGACTAAAATTAGAGATGTACTTTTAAAAAACACCATTAGAAGATGTACCGCTTGTTCGGGGAGGAATCCATGTCAGACAACGAGACGAAAGCCGATCATACCGAATTGCGCAGAACATCAGTCGACTCCCAGCTCGAGTGGCGCGTTCTTGAGCTGGAAAAGCGCCTTGCCGATGCAGACGCCCGCGGTCGCGCTGAAGCGGCGGCCGCCGTAATGAGACCGCGACCAGCCCCTGAGCCCTCATGCAGCGACGATCAATGCGCGCCGCGCGGGTGTTGCGGGATCGAAGTCGTGTTCAAACGCGCGCGCGTGCTGTCCGGGCAGGTCGGCCTTGATCGCGCTGCGGACGGCGAGACCACCACTGGCGTCATGGGATCGCTCACCGGCATGGAGGTGCAGTTCTACCTTGATGTCGAGGGATCGGGGATCATCGTGCCCAATCAGATCTGGGGGTACATGCAGCTCTCCAAGCAGGCCAACAAGCCGGGCGTCTGGCACGATGTCGACCGGGTCGCCCGGGTGCTCTACGCCCCATGTTCGGGCAAGGCGCGCATGGCGTCCTTCACGCTTCAGGCTGTAGAGCGTGAGGTTGGGCGGACCGAGACTGTGGTCCATGGCAAGGACGAGTTTGGTCTTGTGACGGGCCGGGTGCCGATTTCCTGCTGCGGCGAGCCTGTCGAGCACCACACCGAACTCACGCTCCATGGCGGCGGCGACGGAGAAGGCACGCTGGAAGTCGTGCTGGAGGTCCGGCCGCAGCGCTAGCCGGCTTTGACATTCGCCATCAGGTAATTCACCCCCGCGTCGCCGGAGATGAAGAAGCGGTCTTTCAGCGGGTTATAGCTGACGCCGACCGGCTCGCGCGGGGTGAAGCCTTCCGCATTCAGGGCGGCGCGCACCTCGTCGGGCTTCACCAGCTTGTCGAAGCGATGGGTGCCGCGCGGCAGCCAGCCCATGACGTACTCCGCGCCGAAGATGGCGGTGACAAAGGCCCGGCCCGTGCGGTTGATCGTGCCGACGATCATCATGCCGCCCGGTTTCACGAGCCGCGCGCAGTCACGCAGGAAGGCTTCCGGGTCGGCCACGTGTTCGACCACTTCCAGGTTCAGCACGACATCGAACTGCTCCGGCCCGCCGGCGGCCAGAAGTTGCTCGGCCGTACCGTGGCGGTAATCGATGGCGAGGCCGTTCTCCTCGGCATGGACCATGGCGGTCTTGATGTTGGCCTCGGCCGCATCGACCGCCGTGACCTCTGCGCCGAGGCGCGCCATGGGTTCCGAGACGAGGCCGCCGCCGCAGCCGATATCCAGCAGCTTCAGGCCCTTGAGCGGTTCCGCGCCGTCCCGGCCGAAATGGGCGGCCAGCGTGTCGCGGATATAGGTCAGGCGTGCCGGATTGAATTTGTGCAGCGGGGCGAACTTGCTCTCCGGGTCCCACCAGTCGGCGGCCATGGCGGAGAATTTCGCCACTTCCTCGGCGTCGATGGACGGGGTGGACAGCGTATCCGGCGCGGCGGAGGCGGCCATGGTCATCTCTCCTGACAGCGTCTGGCGCGCGCATTGATTTGCGCAGGCGCGCAAGGTTTCGTACCTGACGCGCCGCAATATGGTCTCACCGGGCTGTAAAGGCGAGCCTGTCAGGCATTCATTTGAGAAGGCGTCAGATTTGAGCGCGAGCCAACAACCCGGCCGTCTGGTCCTGAAATTCGGCGGCACCTCCATGGCCGATCCTGGCCGGATCGCCCATTCCGCCGCCATCGCTGCTGGCGAGGCGCGCGCCGGCAAGGCGGTCGCAGTCGTGGTGTCGGCCATGGCCGGGGAGACCGACCGCCTGCTGGGATGCGCCGAAGCCCTCGGCGGCGGTCTTGGCGAGATAGAGACCGACACGGTCCTGGCCGCCGGCGAGCAGGCGAGCGCCGCGCTCATGGCCCTGGCGCTGAAGCGCGAAGGCCTGAAGGCCGAAGCCGTCATGGCCTGGTCGCTGCCCATCCATGTGGAGGGCCCGCCAGGCTCTGCGCGCATCACCGCGATCGCAGGGGAAGGCCTGGAGGCCATGGTCGCCGCCGGCGTGATCCCGGTGGTCGCCGGCTATCAGGGCCTGTCGCCGGAGGGGCGCCTGGCGACGCTCGGCCGTGGCGGCACCGACCTGACCGCCGTCGCCGTCGCCGCGGCGCTGGGCGCGGAGTGCGACATCTACACCGATGTGGATGGTGTCTTCACCACTGACCCCCGTATCGAACCGGCCGCGCGCCGCGTCGAGCGCATCAGCCATGACGCCATGCTGGAACTCGCCGCCATGGGCGCGAAGGTCCTGCAGACCCGCTCGGTGGAATACGCCAAGGCCAAGGGCGTCACGCTGCGTGTGAAGTCCAGCTTCCTGGAGCCAGGCGCCAGCGCAGGGACTGAAGTGGTGGAGGACGCCGCCATCGCCGAACGGCGGGTCGTGTCCGGGGTCTCCTACGTGCGCGACCAGGCCCGGCTGTCGATCCATGGCGGGGCGGGCGCGGCGCCGGCTGAAGCCCTGTTCGCGGGCCTGGCTGAAGCGGGCGTGTCGGTGGACATGATCGTCCAGGCGCGTTCGCGTTCGGGCGGCGCCGTGGTGGAATGCTCGGTCGCCGGCAAGGATCTGCCCCTAGCGCTCGCGGTTGCGGAAGGTCTGCCGGGTGAGGATCTGGCCGTGCGCAGCGAACCGGGGCTCGCGAAAGTCTCCGTCGTCGGGACCGGCCTGCGCGGCCGGGCGGACGTGGCGCGAACCCTTTACGGCGTGCTGGCGCAGGAAGGCGTCGCCGTGCGCATGGTGGCGACCAGCGAGATCAAGATCTCCGCCCTGGTGGAAGGCGATCTGCTGGAGAAAGCTGTGCGCGCGCTGCATGGCGCGTACCGGCTGGCGGCTGCGTCCTGACCCGGTCCCGCAGTATCGCATATGGACGTCAAGACTTGACGGACAGGGCGCCGGGCGTGCCTTGTGTCGTCAGTTCGGCCCGGCCAGGCGGGTCTTTCTCGAAAAGCCAGAGCGACCTTCCGACTGTTCGATGACGCCTGACAGCCTCACCCCCGCCGTGCGCGGTCCGCGCAGCCTTCTGGCCCGGATCCGCGATCTGATGGCCCAGCAGGACGACGCGCAGGCGCGTCTGGACCGGCTCACCGACATCATCGCGGAGGAGACCGCGTCCGATGTCTGCTCGATCTATCTGGTCCGGCCCTCCGGGGCGCTCGAACTGTCGGCGACCCATGGCCTGAAGGCCGAAGCGGTCCACACCACGCGCCTGCGCGCCGGGGAAGGTCTGGTTGGCCTGGTGGCGCGCCGGGCGCGGCCGTTCTCGGTGGAGGACGCGCCGTCTCATCCCGACTTCGCCTACCGGCCTGAGACCGGCGAGGAGCCGTTCAAGAGCTTTGTCGGGGTGCCGATCCTGCGCGGCGGGCGTCTCGTCGGGGTGCTGACCGCCCAGACCAAGGCGGTCCGGCCCAGCACGGAAGAAGAGATCGAAACCCTTCAGACCGTGGCCATGCTGCTGGCCGAGATCGTCGCGTCCGGCGATCTGGTCAGCTCGGAGGCCTTCTCCGGCCTTGAGGTGCGCCTGTCCAAGCCAGAGCGCTTCCAGGGCAAGGCCCTGTCCGGCGGCCTGGTGGTCGGCGTCGCGGTGAAGCACGAGCCCCATGTGCGCGCCCAGCGCATGGTCGCAGACGACGAGACGGTCGAGCTGCAGCGTCTGGACGAGGCGATCGGGCGCCTGCGCCGGTCCGTGGACCAGCTGCTGGATTCCGGGCGCGTGCCCATGGGCACGCCCTCGCGGGAAGTGCTGGAAGCCTATCGCATGTTCGCTCACGACCGCGGCTGGCTGAACCAGCTGCGCGAGGCGGTGCGCGCCGGCCTGACCGCCGAGGCGGCGGTGGAGCGGGTGCGTAACGAGCATCGCGCCAGGCTGATGAAGGCCCGCGACGTCCATTTCCGCGAGCGCCTGCACGATCTGGAAGACCTTGCGAACCGGCTGCTGCGCCATCTGGCGCGCTCGGAAGACGTCGCAGACCAGCTGCCGGAGAATGCGGTGCTGATCGCGCGCTCGGTCGGACCGGCCGAACTGCTGGATTTTGACCGCTCACGCCTCGCTGGCATCGCGCTGGAGGAGGGCAGCGTCACCTCTCACGCCGCCATCGTCGCCAAGGCGCTGGGCCTTCCCATGGTGGGCCGGGTCGAAGGCGCGCTGGACCGGATCGAGGACGGCGACCCGGTCATTCTGGACGGAGAATTCGGCCTCCTGCACGCACGCCCCTCCGAGGAGGTTCGCGCGGTCTATGACGAGCGCATCGAAAGCCAGGCCGCCAGGCGGCGGGTCTATGCCGGTCTTCGCGGCGCGCCGGCGACCACGCGGGACGGCGTGCGCCTGTCGTTGCAGATGAATGCAGGCCTGCTCATCGAGATGTCGCGCCTGGCCGACAGCGGGGCGGAAGGCGTGGGCCTGTTCCGGACCGAGTTCCAGTTCATGGTCTCCGATACGCTGCCGCGCCTGAATGCGCAGACCGAACTCTATACCGCCATTTTCGAGGCCGCCGGCGACCAACCCGTCGTGTTCCGGACCCTCGACCTGGGCGGTGACAAGGTCACGCCCTACACCCCGTCCATGCGCGAGCCGAACCCGGCCATGGGCTGGCGGGCCCTTCGCATGGGGCTCGACCGCCCGGGGCTGACGCGCTACCAGCTGCGCGCCCTGGTGCGGGCTGCGGCGGGCCGGGACCTCAAGGTTCTCTTCCCCATGGTCGCCAAGCCTGCCGAATTCGCCGAGGCGCGCGCCATGCTGGACCAGGAAGTCGAGCACGCCCGCCGCCATGGTCATGAGCCTCCAAAGTCCGTGCGCGCCGGCTTCATGCTGGAGACCCCGGCCATCGCTTTCCAGCCTGACGCCTGCCTGGCCATGGCCGACTTCGTTTCCCTCGGCGCGAATGACCTGATGCAATACTTCTTCGCCGCCGACCGGGAGAACCCGAAGGTCGCCGACCGGTACGACGCCATCAGCCCCTCGGCGATCGCGCTCCTGACCTCGATCCGGGAGGCGTGCGACCGCCATGGCAAGCCGATCAACGTCTGCGGAGAGCTGGCCGGCCGGCCCCTCGAAGCCTGCGTGCTCGGGGCTCTGGGCTATCGAACGCTGTCCATGGCCGCCGGATCCATAGGCCCGGTCAAGCGGGCCCTGGCGGGCTGCGATCTGGGCAAGCTGAAGGCCTGGCTGGATGAGGCGGTGACCGATTCAGGCTGCGATGATCTCCGCGCCCGTCTGATGGAAGCTGGTGACGCCGCCGGCCTTTCGCCCGAAAGTGTTGATACTTTCAAAAGCATTTGATTGAATGTTGTTGCAGTGCGGCAGGCGCGCCACACTGACGAGGGGGCGTCCAGAAGGACGCGTTTCATGACCGGATCGACCATGGGCAAGCTGGAGACGACACAGCCGGACGGTGCTTATGTGCCTGTGGATGCGGTGTTTTCTTCGCCGGCGCCAGAGGCGCCTGGAGGACTCGGTCTGGGAGAATACCTGCGCCGCGCCCGAAGCAAGGCCGGTTTGACGCTTGATTCGGCCTCGGCGCGCACCCGCATCAAGCGCGATTATCTCGAGGCGCTCGAGGCCATGGATCCGCGAGGCCTGCCTTCGCGGGCTTACTGTGTCGGATATCTTCGCACCTACGCCCAGTTCCTTGGACTGGACGCTGCAGCCTGCGTGGATCAGTTCAAGGCCGAGCTGGAGGTGGACACAGGACGCGCCACGCCGACAGCGCCCCAGGAGCGCCGGGAGATCAAGCTGCCGCGCGGCATGGTCGGTGCGGTTCTGATCCTGGCTGGCGTCATCGCCGCCGGCGCCTGGTATGGCAATTACGTTTCGCGATCCGAAGCCGCAGCCGTGGTCAGCGCGCCCATGGACGCGCTGCTGTCCGACGAAGCCCCGCTGGTGGACACCGCCTCGCTGGAAACGCCAAGCCCCCAGACGGTCTGGTCCGGTCTGCCTGACGCGCGCGGCGCCGGGGCGCTGACCTTTGAAGCAGCCGGGCCGGTCAGCCTTGAGGTGCGCGACGCCTCGGGGCGGATTCTCGCGTCCCGCACGCTGGAAGCCGGCGATGTCTACCGCGCGCCGGACGAGCCGGGCCTGACGGTTTCGGCCACGGACGCCGGTGCTATCCTTGTGCGCGCGGCGGGCCGTCCGCTCGGGCCTCTCGGGGAGGCGGGCGCGGCGGTCGACAATATCTCCACCGCAGAATTCGTCATCGCCGCCATGCGCGCAGACGGCGCAGGCTAGGGCTGGCCGCCGGGGTCGCGGAGCGGGCCGGTTCGGATTATATTCCCGCAGAATGCGCGCAACCCCCGGCATGAGGCCTGCCATGTCCATTGAGGAACACACCAAGGTCCGCCCCTGGCGCATGATCGACCGGCGCACCAGCCGCAAGATCCGCGTGGGCTCGGTGGAGGTCGGCGGCGATGCGCCGATCAGCGTGCAGTCCATGACCAACACGCCGACGTCTGACGCCCGGGCCACGCTCAACCAGATCCGGGCGCTGGAGGATGTGGGCGCGGACATCGTACGGGTGTCGTGTCCGGATACCGACTCCACGGCGGCCTTCAAGACCATCGCCCGAGAAGCGCGCGTCCCGCTCGTGGCGGACATCCATTTCCATTACAAGCGCGGCATTGAAGCCGCTGAGGCCGGCGCGGCGTGCTTGCGGATCAATCCGGGCAATATCGGGTCCATGGACCGGGTCCGCGAGGTGGTCCAGGCCGCCAAGGACCATGGCTGCGCCATCCGCATCGGGGTGAACGCCGGCTCGCTCGAGCGTCACCTGCTGGAAAAGTATGGCGAGCCCTGCCCGGAGGCCATGGTGGAGAGCGCGCTGGAGCATGCGCGCATCCTCGAAGACCTCGATTTCCACGAATACAAGATCTCGGTGAAGGCCTCCGACGTCTTCCTCACCGTCGCCGCTTATCAGGCGCTGGCCGAAGCCACGGACGCTCCGCTGCATCTGGGCGTCACTGAGGCCGGCGGGCTTCGCACCGGCGGCATCAAGAGCTCGATCGGGCTGGGCTCGCTGCTCTGGGCCGGGATCGGGGATACGATCCGGGTCTCGCTCTCCGCTGACCCGGTCGAGGAGATCAAGGTCGGCTACGACATCCTGAAATCCCTCGGCCTTAGAACCCGCGGCGTGAACATCATCGCCTGCCCCTCCTGCGCGCGGCAGGGCTTTGACGTGATCAAGACCGTGGAGGCCCTGGAAGAGCGCCTGGAGCACGTCTCAGAGCCGATCTCGCTTTCCATCATCGGCTGCGTCGTGAACGGGCCGGGGGAGGCGACGTACACCGATCTCGGCTTCACCGGCGGCGGCGCGGGGTCCGGCATGATGTATTTCGCCGGCAAGGCCACCGAAAAAGTCTCCAACGAGGAGATGATCGAACGCATCGTGGCAGCCGTCGAAGACAAGGCCGCCCGCATGAAGGCCGAACGCGAAGCCGCGGAAGCGAGCGCGGCGGAGTAGGGCGGCGCACTGCACGACCGATACGATTGTGTTCGTATCTAAGCTCACCCCTTCAATTTGATCTCGGGCGACGGATATCAGGACGGCGGCGCGTAGAGTCGACGTCATATCCGACTTGGAGCCCAGACATGCGAACATCAGGTCTTGCCGCCGCAATCCTCTATGCCGGTATTGCGCTCAGCCCGCCTGCCGAGTCCCAGGTACCGGACGGCTGGATGGACCGTCGCCAGGCGCAGGAAGCGCGCGGACCGGATCATACGCCGTCGCCGGCTTATCGCGCCGGTCAGGTTCGTCACAGCGTCGCGATCGACGAGGGCGTTTGGCATGATCAGTCTCGCGGCGGGCGGGCAGTCGCCTGGAGACTCTATTACCCGCAGGGCGCAGAACTCATGCCGGTCCTCATTTTCTCCCATGGCGGCGGCGGTTCACGCGAAGGCGGCGCGTATCTCGGCGCCTGGATGGCGAGCTTCGGCTACGCCTCCTTCCATATTCAGCACTCCGGGACAGACATAGAGCATGTGCGCGGGGCTGTACGGGATGCTCGGCGTGGACCAGAGCGCCGCGAAGCCGCCCGGCAAGCCTTTCAGGACATCCTGGCCGCCGTGAACGATCCCACCCTGGCAGAGGACAGATTTCGCGACATCAGCTTCACCGCTGCACATCTCGGCGCGTTGCCGGCGCAGGACGACGCTCCAGGCTGGAGCGGCGCGCTTGATCTGGCCCGGCTCGGTGTCTACGGGCACTCGTTCGGCGCTATCACGGCACTTGTTGCGGCCGGACAGTCAGTCGAGGGGTTCGGCCGTGAACTGGCCACGCCAGGCGTCGGCGCTGTAGCGGTTCTCAGCCCCTCGCCGCCGCGGCCGGGCTACGGGTCAGCTGAGACGGCGTTCTCGACCATGAATGCGCCGATCTTCCATGCGACCGGCTCCCGCGATGGAGCGCCGGATGGACGGATCACGCCGGAGGACCGCCTGACCCCGTTCGAGCTGATCGATTCAGTCGACCAGTATCTCCTCGTTCTGGATGGCGCAGATCACATGGCTCTGGGCGGACGCAGCCGAGGCGGCGGTCCCGTCTTCGAAGGCCATGTTGACGCGCTGCGTCAGGGTGTACTCGCCTTCTTCGACGCAGAGCTGCTGGACGACCTTGAGGCGCGAGCCTTTCTGGCTCCGGACGGGCCATACGCCCGATCGCTCGGGTTGGGCGACCGCTACACCGTCAAACCTGCACACTGAAGGCGACGAGCAAGCCGCTCGCCGAGCCTCCTAGTGCGGCGTTCACCCGACCGCCGGCCCGATCAGGCCTGATCCCCGTAGCCCCGTGATCACGAACTCGACCGCCAGGGCGGCGAGGATGATGCCCATGATGCGGATGGAGACGGTGCGGGCGGTCTGGCTGACCATGCGGTCCAGCAGCGGCGCGATCAGCAGAGCGGCGCACAACAGGCCCACGACCACCAGAACGACGGCGGCGAAGACGCTGGCCTTGGCGACGCTGTCCACCTGTTCGGAGAAGATGATCAGCGTGGCGATGGCGCCGGGGCCTACGGTCATGGGGATGGTGAAGGGGTAGATCGCCGGATTGTCCACGCGCTCCATCTGGCCGCGCTCGCGCTCGGTGCCGGAGTTGGAGGTGTGCCGGGCGCCGGAGATCATGGTCAGCGCGATGGAAAACAGCAGGATGCCGCCGGCGATGCGGAAGCTGTCGATGGCGATCCCGAACAGGTCCAGCACCTGACGGCCGACCAGCGCAATAGCGAAGCAGGCGACCAGCGCCGCAATGGTGGCGGTGATCGCCATGCTCCGGCGGCTGGCTTCGTCCTCGCCCTCCGTCAGCGACAGGAAGACCGGCATCGCCGCCAGCGGATTGAGCATGGCGAAGAAAGCGGCGAGGAAACGGGTGAAGAATTCGATGTCCATGTCGGGCCGGGGGCTTTCAAAAGCGCCGCTCCCATCAGCGGCGCAGCCCCGTAACGCGCAAGGGGCCGGGCGTGCAAGCGCTGTCCTCCCCCGGCCCGTGCAAGACCGTCGTGCGTAATCGCTGCAGCAGGACCGGTCGCAGAGTGAGCCGGCGGGTCGATTCAGGGTGAATACGCGGCTTACCACGTTTGTTACCAGTGACTTAACGGGTCCGGCGCGACTCTCCAGCGGAAACCTCATCGCGCAGGAGCCGCGTCATGTTCGACCGTTTCAAACGACTCGCCGCCAGCCGCGCCGGGAATGTCTCGGTGGCGTTCGCCCTGGCGCTCGCGCCGCTGACCGCCAGCGTTGGCGGGGCGGTGGACTATACCCGCACCTTCACGATCGGGTCCGAGATTCAGAACGCGCTGGACACCGGCGTTCTCGCCGCCGCGTCGCTCAGCCAGACCCGGCCTGCGGAAGAGGTCGTGCGCGCTTATGTGGAGGCGGCCATCGCGGAACATCGCGGCGTCATTGAAAGCCTGGTCGTGACGGTCACGCCGAACGTGGCGCTCAACGCCCGCACCGTGGCCGCCGAGGCGACGGTGACTGTCCCGACGGTCCTGCTTGGCGTCGCCGGGATCGAGCGCCTGGCCCTGAGCCGGGGGTCTGAGGCCACCGAACAGGTGCGCAATCTGGAGATTTCCCTGGTTCTGGACGTGTCCGGCTCCATGTCCGGGTCCAAGATCGAAGCGCTGCGCGAGGCGGCGGCGGAGTTCGTCCAGGTCGTCATGGCCGGGGAGGTCTCCGACATGACCTCCATTTCGATCATTCCCTACAATGGCGGGGTCCGCTTGCCCGACTATGTGAACGCTCAACTTGTCTCCGGCGGGACGTCCAATGCGCAGCGCTCGGGATGCCCGGAATATGGTGATGACCATCCGATCGTCCTGCAGCCGCCGGCCAACGGGCTGAACTGGCTGGAATGGCGGGGCCGGGCCCAGCATGGGTCGCGCAACTCCGCCTTCTGCCCTGAAAGCAACGAGGCCTCGGTGTTCCTGCGCAACAACCAGGCGAACCTGCTGGCGCTCATCGAGGACCTGGACGCGGGCGGCAATACCGGCCTCGACATCGCCACGGCCTGGGGCGCGCGGGCCCTGGATCCGGTCTGGCGTGGACGCCTTGGCGGGAACTTCGCCGACCGTCCGGTGGATTATGACGATCCCTCGACCATCAAGGCGCTTGTCGTCATGACCGACGGCGCGGCCACGGCCCAGATCCGCAATTACTGGGATGAGGACGATGATCGCTGGCGGAACTACAACATGTATTCCGCCGCCCAGGCGCGCACGAACATGGCCGCAGCCTGCGACGGGGCTGAGGCGCGGGGCGTGGACGTCTACACCATCGCCTTCCAGCTCTCCGGCTCGACAAACCGGGACCTGATGCGAAACTGCGCCAGCCGGCCGGAGAACTATTACGAGGTCGAGGACATGGACATCGCGGCGGCCTTCTCGGCGATCGCGGCTGACCTGAACACGCTGCGCCTCAGTCGTTAACGCGCCATAAACTATTGTTTTAACGTGATTTTGGCACATTCTGTGCAGGCTCTTGAGCTGAGCGCCCCGACCAGGGACACACGCTTCAGGAGCCGGCCATGCTTGGGTCAATCACGTCCCGTCTTTCCGCCTTCGCCCGCGACATGCGCGGCAATGTGGCGGTGTCCTTCGCGCTGAGCCTGACGTCCCTGGCCGGGGCGGTCGGCGGCGGGCTGGACTATTCACGCTCGTCCGGAATCGGGACCGAGCTCCAGGCGGCGCTGGACTCCGGCGTCCTTGCGGCGGCCTCGCTGACCCAGAATCGCTCCGCTGAAGAGGTCGTGCGCGCCTATGTGGAGGCGGCCATCGGCGATCATGCCGGGGTGATGCAGACGCTGAATCTTGAGGTGACCTCCGACATATCGCTGAACTCCCGCCGCATCGGCGCCCGCGCCAGCGTTCAGTCGCCGACGACGCTGCTGGGCATTCTCGGCATCAACCAGATCACCGTCATCCGCGAAACCGAAGCGGTCGAGCGGGCGCGAAACATCGAGGTCTCGCTGGTGCTGGACATCTCCTCGTCCATGAGCGGGAACAAGATCGACAGCCTGCGCCAGGCTGCTCTGGACTTTGTCGACACGGTGCTGGACGCGGATGTCTCCGGGACGACCTCCATCTCGGTCATACCCTATGGCGGCACGGTCCGCCTGCCTGACACCTTCTTCAGGTTCGTGACCCAGGGCGAGACATACTCCCCGCCGGGGTTTAACTGGCAGCTTCCCGTCCCGGACCGCGTCGAGGACTGGAATGGCTGTCTCGAACTGAGCCGCAATCAGGTCGATCGGGTCGCCCTGACGCCGGGCGGTCATGGCGTGCTGCCGGACTTCACGGTCTGGAACCGAAACAATAACTGGTGCCCTGAGGATGAGGGCGCCGAGGCGATCTTCATGACCAATGACCGGGCCGCCTTGCGCGGCGTGATCTCCCGGTTCGACAATCCGATCCTGTCGGACGGCACGGGTACGGACGTGGCCACCAGCTGGGGCGTGCGCGCCCTGGATCCTGTCTGGCGCGGCGAGCTGGGCGGAGAGTCGGACTTCTCCGACAGGCCGGCGGACTATGAGGATGATGCAACCATGAAGGTCATGGTGGTCATGACCGATGGCGGCATCACCCAGCAGCGCCGTCCTGAGCGCGGCTGGGATCCGGAGACCGGGCCGTCGCACGTGGGCACGCGGGGCACGGACGATCTCTACAACACCAACGAAGCCCGCCGGAATTTCGAGAGCCTGTGCGGCTATGCCAAGGAGAATGGCGTCGTGGTCTACACCATCGCCTTCCAGGTCGGGGGTGGCCGCAATCGCCGGGACATGGAGGACTGCGCGACTTCGCCGGCGCAGTTCTATGATGTGCAGGATCTGAATATCGCTGCGGCGTTCTCGGCCATCGCAGCGGACCTCAATCAGCTGCGCCTCAGCCGTTAACCTATCATAAACCATTGATTTAACGTGATCTTTGGCATCGATCCTGCAGGGTGTGCACCCAGGTGTTCCGTTTGAGGACGCTGAAGGGAGACACGCCATGTTCGGTGCGTTGAAAGTCATGGTCGCCCGCTTCGCCGCCGATGCGCGCGGCAATGTCGCCCTGACGTTTGCGCTGAGCGGCACGGTCCTCGCCACGGCTGTGGGCGGCGGGCTGGATTACTCGCGCTCCACGAGCGTCGGGACCGAGCTTCAGGCGGCGCTGGACTCCGGCGTGCTGGCGGCGGCGTCCCTGACCCAAAGCCGATCGGCCGAAGACGTGGTGCGCGCCTATGTGGAGGCGGCGCTGAGCGATCATCAGGGCCTGCTTCAGTCCCTGGACCTCCAGGTTTCCAGCGATATCAGCTTCAACGCCCGCCAGGTGGAGGCGAGCGCGGCCGTCACCGTGCCGACGACCCTGCTGGGTGTGGCCGGGATCAATTCCCTGACCGTGCGCCGCGACGCCAGCGCGCTTCAGCAGATTCGCGACATCGAGATCTCTCTGGTCCTCGACATCTCCGGCTCCATGGGCGGCTCGAAGATCCAGGCGTTGCGCGATGCGGCGGAGGAGTTCGTCGAAGTCGTGCTGGCCGATAACCCGGAGCGCACCAGCGTCTCGGTCATTCCCTATAATGGCGGCGTGCGCTTGCCGTCCGAGGTTCTGTCGACGGGTATCGTGGACTTGCCGCCGGGCCTGCTGCGCCAGTCAGCGTGTCTTGAATATGGTCATGACTATCCCATCGAGATCGACCTGACCGATGTGGAGCTGGAGGTTCTGCGCTGGGGCGAGCAGCCTATGTGGGCGGGCTCATCTTCAGCCTTCTGCCCGGAGCGCAACGAAGAGTCGGTCTTCCTGTCCAATGATGAGGCCGATCTGATTGACCGAATCCGCGATCTGGACGCCGGCGGCAATACCGGTCTCGATATCGCGACCGCCTGGGGCGCGCGGGCTCTGGACCCGGTCTGGCGCGGGCGCCTCGGCGGCGATTTCGGCGATCGTCCGGCCGCCTATGACGATGAGGATACGATCAAGGTGCTGGTGGTCATGACCGACGGCGCAGCCACGGCTCAGATCCGCCGTGAGATGCGGCGCGGACGCCCGCGCAATGTCCAGCTCTACAGTGCCCGTCAGGCTCGTGAGAACATGGCGGACGCCTGCGACGAGGCTGAAGGCAAGGGCGTGCAGATCTACACGATCGCTTTCCAGCTTTCCGGATCGACCAACCGCAATCTGATGCAGGGCTGCGCCAGCCGTCCGCAGAACTATTATCAGGTCGAAGACATGGACATCGCCTCGGCCTTCTCCGCTATCGCCGCGGACATCAGCCAGCTGCGCATCAGCCGCTAGTCCGGCCAGGCGAAGCTCAGAAGAAGCGTGCGCTGGGCGTCGTTGAAATTGTCGTCGGACAGGATGAGGATGCGGCGATCGCCATTGATCTGAGCGAGCGCGACCGCTTCGAAATTGTCCACCGTCATGTCCGGCTCGAGCTGCGCGAGCGGTTCCGGCGCCAGGATGCGCTCCGGCTCGCTTAGCGCTTCGGCTGACAGGCGGCCCAGAACGATGCGGTTTCCCACATCGCGGGCCCAGAACCGTTCGACCACCAGAAGGCCGCCTTCGCCATCCGCCGTCAGCCCGGTCAGGCCGAAGCCCGGCGTCAGCGTCACCGCCGCGCTCCGGGGCGGGGTGTCCAGGCGGGAGAGGTCATAGCGCCACAGCGTGTTGGGCTGACCGTCCACGATCGGGTCCTCGATCCCGGCGAAGAGCTGATCGCCCAGGCGCGCCAACGCCTCGGCGCCGGCATTGGCGCGCAGCCGGTCGGCGCCGGGAAGGCCGGGGAAGGAAGACGGCGTCGCGGTTTCGACCTGCGACCAGTTTTCGCCGATTTCGTAGACTGCGATGCGGTGGTCGCGCTCAAAACTGACCGCGTAGCGGCCGCCGCCAAGCGGCGCGAGGCCTTCCGCGTCGGCCCGCTCGCCCGAGAGCGGCGCGCCGTCCGTGTCCAGCATGGGCGTGATCACGATGTCTGCGAGGCCGGTCAGGTCGCCCGCCTCGTCATAGACGAGCCGCGCGGTCATCCACGCAGCACTGTCCGAAATCGCCAGAAGACGCGTTCCGTCTTCGCTCACTTCCATGGCCGACCAGCCGCCGAACAGGGGGCTGTCGCTGGCTAGGGCCAAGCCGCCCGCGTATCGCAGCGCGCCCACACCGCGCCGGCCGGTATCATCGGGAAACAGCGCGACCGGCTCGGCCCGAACCTGCGGCGCTTCAGGCGCGTCGGCCCCGCATCCGGCTGCACTCAGCACCATCAGGGCGGCGAGGGCGGGACGCAGGGCCATGGCGGGTCTCCGGTCAGATCAAACGGTTGGGAGGTCTGGTCAGAATTTCTCCGGCCGCAGCACCTCGACATCATCAATATAGACGATGCCGGACTGCTTCTTCAGATACTTTTCTGCGACAGCTTCGGCGATGCGTTCGGCGGCGGCGCGGTCCTTCACGATCACCTCGATGCGCGACAGGGAGAAGCCCTGGATCACCGAGGGGCGCGAGCCGCCCGGATGCATGCCGTGGGCGCCTTTGCCGCTGCAGTCGATGACGGTGTAGCCCTTCGCGCCTTCTTCTTCGACGACGGCGCAGACCTTGTCGCGCATGAGCTGCTCGACGACGAGGACGATTTTCGTGGCCTTGTGGAACATGGTTGAAAGCTCCGGCTTGAGGTCAGTCTTACAGATTGAAGACGAGTTGGGCGAGGGCGACATAGAGCGGAATGCCCACGGCGATGGCGATGGGCGTGCCGACGGCCGTGGACGAGCCGACATAGGCGGAAGGGTTCGCGCCCGGGATCGCCGCCCGCAGGGTCGGCGGGCCCGAGATGTCCGAGCTGGATCCGGCCATGACGGCCAGCAGCACCACCCCGCCCGGGCTGAAGCCCGTCATCACATGGGCGATATAGCCAAGGCCGAAGGCGGCCAGGCCATGCACGAGCGGGCTGACGGCGGCGTAGACGGCGTACCAGTGGGCCACCTTGGCGAGCTCGGCCATGCGCGACCAGGCTTCCATGCCCAGGATCAGCATCAGGATGGAGAGCAGGCCGCGGAAGAGCGGATCGTAGAAGCTCTCAACAACGCTGTCCGGCTGGGTCAGAAGACCCAGCGCCAGGCCGAGCATGAGCGCGGACAGGGCCGAGCCCTTCATGGAGTCCACGACGATGCCCTTGAAGTCGACCTTCTCGCCCGCCGCGCCTTCGGCGCGCTGCTTGGCGATGCCGGCCAGAACGATGGCGGCCAGCAGGGCTGGCAGGTCCATGAAGGGATAAAGGGCGGGCACCCAGGCTTCGAAGGGGATTTCCGCTTCATCCAGCACCACCATGGCGGCGGCGAGCGTGGAGGCGGACACCGCGCCGAACAGGCCGGCCGTGGCGTAGCCGTCCTCGGCCTGAAGCCTGGGCAGGCGGGTCAGCAGCCCTGCGCCGACCATGACGATGCCAACGCCCAGGACGACTGCGAACAAGGCCGGCAGCAGCATTTGTCCCAGATCGGCCTGGCGGATCTCCATGCCGGCCTCCATGCCGATGGTGATCAGCAACATGAAGACGATGAAGCGGTAGATCGGATCGGGAATGGTCAGCTTGCTGCCGAGCGCGGCGATGAGCATGCCGCCGATAAGGAAGGCGAGCGTCGGCTTCTGAAACTGCGACACGAAGGTGGTCGCGAAATCGGTAATGACGTCCATGACGGCTCTCCGGACTGGATCAGTGTCAGCCGCGGAGATAGGCGATCAATTTAGTTATATAAAATACAATGATTGAATGATATTGTTCTGCTTTAACGAACAAAGACGATGCCATGAACTACAAGCACCTGCGCTATTTCCGGGCTGTGGCCCATGAAGGCCGGCTTACCAAGGCGGCCGAAACGCTGAACCTGTCCCAGTCGGCCCTGTCCACCCAGATCCGCCAGCTTGAGGCTCAGCTGGGCCATGACCTGTTCGAGCGCCAGGGCCGCACGCTCGTCCTGACCGAGGCCGGGCGGGTCGCGCTGGATTATGCCGACATGATCTTCGCGGCCGGAGACGAGCTGGAAAGCACGCTGAAGGGCGGTGCTGGAGCTGGCCGCAGAGTGCTGAATGTCGGCGCCCTGGCCACGCTGTCACGGAATTTCCAGACCGACCTGCTCGCCCCGCTCGTGGCGTCCGGCGAAGCCGAAGTGCACCTGCGGTCAGGCTCCTTGCCGGAGCTGATGGATGCGCTCGAGGCCCATAATCTTGATCTGGTGCTGGCCAACCAGGCGCCGGTCCGCGACGCCGGCAGCGCCTGGACCGTTCACCGTCTGGCCGAGCAGAAGGTCAGCCTGATCGGCACGCCGCAACGGCTCGGCGAGGGGGGCGGCGTGCAGACGCTGCTGTCGTCCCACCCATTGATCCTGCCATCCCGGCGCAGCGGCGTGAGGTCCGGCTTCGACGCCCTGGCCATGCGCTTGGGGCTGAGCCCCGTCATCGCCGCAGAAGTGGACGACATGGCGATGCTGCGCCTGTTTGCGCGCAATGACGCCGGCCTCGCCGTCGCGCCGCCCATCGTCGTGCGCGACGAGCTGGCGAGCGGGCGCCTGGTGGAGGCCGCCGAGCTGCCGGAGATCGCGGAAACCTTCTATGCCATCACGCTGGAGCGGCGCTTTCCGAACCCGCTTGTGGCCCAGGTGCTTGCAAGCGCGTAAGGCGCGGCCGATTGCGTCCGCTCCGGCATGAGCGCGGACTTGTGGCCGATCTGTCTGTCCATGACCTCCAGGCCGCTTGCGTGTCCGCATCGCCGTGCCCATAATGATCGAGTCGTCAACGCCTGCTGAAGGAGGGCGGTTTTCATGGCCATTGTATTCGCCCTTCGGGCCGGCGTGACCGGTCTGCCCGTCCGCGCGTAAGCGGCGGCAGGCCTTTCCGTCAGCCCTGATCGCTTCGCCGCACCGGTCAGCGCCGGCGTGGCCGTGATTTCGCCTGCATGTTCATGCGGGCCTGACGGACAAGACAATTGACCCACTACACTCTCTCCGAGCTGGGCGTGCGCCCGGCCATGCTCGCCCATCTCGACCTTGAAACTGAAACCCCCGATGATCTGGCCCGGGTATCCGCGGTTCATCGCGACGCGCTGGAGGTCCTGACCCAGAACGGACCCGCCCGCCTGCGCCACGCGCCTTTTGACGATCCGGAGGACCGCCCTACCGTCGGCGATGTCGTTCTCATCGACCGCGCCCTGGAGCGGCCCGCACGGGTGCTGCCGCGCACCAGCGTGTTCAAGCGCAAGGCGGCGGGCGTGGAGGCGAAGATTCAGCTGATCGCGGCCAATATCGATACGGGCTTCATCGTCAGCTCCTGCAACGCTGATTTCAAACCAGCGCGCCTGGAACGCTATCTCGCCATGGTGCGCGAAGCCGGCGCCGAGCCGGTCATCCTGCTGACCAAGGCCGATCTCGCAGATCCGGCGCCGTATCTCGAGGCCGCGCGGCGGATCGCCGGCGACGCGCTCGTCGAAGCGGTGAACGCTCTGGACGCCGGGGACCTCACGAAACTATCGCCGTGGACCAGAGCCGGTCAGACGGCCGCGCTGATCGGATCCTCGGGTGTCGGCAAGACAACCCTCGTCAATACGCTGACCGGCGTTGGAGCCGCCACCGGCGGGATCCGCGAGGATGACGCGAAGGGCCGCCATACGACGCGTGGGCGGACGTTGCACCGAATGGTGTCCGGCGGCTTTCTTGTCGACACGCCAGGCCTGCGCGAGCTCGCGCTGGCGGGGGTGGACGCGGGCCTGTCCGCGACGTTCGAAGACCTCGCCGAACTGGAGATGCGCTGCCGCTTCGCCGACTGCACCCATCACGGTGAACCGGGATGTGCGATCGAGGCGGCGCTTGCGGCCGGCGAGATCGATCCGGACCGATGGCGGCGTTTCGAAAAGCTCAAGCGCGAAGCGGCCCGCAACGACGCCACACTGAAAGAGCGCCGTGACGCCAGCAAGGCGCAGGGCAAGCTCTACAGGCGCATTCAGGACGAGCACCGCAAGAGCAAGGGGCGATGATCGTGTCCGCCGTACAGGCCACTCACCGGCCTCGCTCGGCGTGTCAGACCTTAACGCCTCACGGCGCCGGCCGTGGCCCGCTTCAGCGCTGACAGGCCCGGCCCGCCGCGATCCTTGCGGACAGTACCGTCCTTGTGGCGGCGCGGGGCCTTGCGCGGGGCTTCTTCGAAAAGCGCCGCGAGCTGATCGGTGATGGCGCCGGCGAGCTGTTCGACATCGACGATAGTGACCGCCTTCTTGTAATAGCGGGTCACATCATGGCCGATGCCGATGGCCAGAAGCTCCACCTCGGACCGGTTTTCGATCTGGTCGATCACCTCGCGCAGGTGCTTTTCCAGATAGGCGGGAGAGTTCGCCGACTGGGTGCCGTCGTCTACCGGGGCGCCGTCGGATATCACCATCATGATCCTGCGCTGTTCAGGCCGGGCCAGCAGACGCTTGTGGGCCCAGAGCAAGGCCTCGCCGTCGATGTTCTCCTTCAACAGCCCGTCGCGCAGCATCAGGCCCAGATTGGGCCGGGCCCGCCGCCAGGGCGCGTCGGCGCTCTTGTAGATGATGTGGCGCAGATCGTTCAGGCGGCCCGGATTATGGGGCTTGCCCGCGCTCAGCCAGTCTTCCTTGGAGCGCCCGCCCTTCCAGGCCTTGGTGGTGAAGCCGAGGATCTCGGTTTTCACCCCGCACCGCTCTAGCGTGCGCGCCAGAATGTCCGCGCAGGCCGCCGCCACCAGGATCGGCCGGCCGCGCATGGAGCCGGAATTGTCCAGCAGCAGGGTCACGACCGTATCGCGGAACTCCATGTCCTGTTCCTGCTTGAAGGACAGAGGCTGCATCGGGTCGGTGACGACCCGGGTCAGGCGGGCCGGGTCGAGCACGCCTTCCTGAAGATCGAAGGACCAGGCGCGCTGCTGCTTCGCCATGAGCTTTCTCTGAAGCCGGTTGGCGAGGCGCCCCACAGCGGCCTCCAGGCCTTTGAGGTGCTGATCGAGATTGCGGCGCAGGCGGGAGAGTTCGTCGTCGTCGCACAGATCGCCGGCCTGGATGATCTCGTCATGGGCGGTGGTGAAGACCCGATAGGCGTCGGCATCCTCACCGGACGGGGCGACATGGTTCGGCCTGGCCGCCTCCATGCTTTCGCCGGGCTCTTCATCGGACTCCACACGCTGCTGGCTTTCGCCGGCATAGTGGATGTCGTCGCTGTCCGCGGCCGTGCCTTTCAGATCCTCGGGTTGCTCCTGCTCGCCTTCATCGCTCTGGGCTTCGCCGTCATCCTCACCGGCCTGAGGTTCCTGTTCGACGCCGGAGTCATCCTCGTTCTCTTCAGGGTCCTCTTCCTCATTGTCCTCGCCAAGCTCGTCGGAGAGGTCGAGATCGCGGATCACCTGACGCAGCGCATCGGCGAAGGCGGCCTGGTCATCCGCGGAGGTGCTCAGCTTGTTGAGCGCGTCGCCGGCGGCCGACTCCAGATCATCCCGCCAGACCTTCATGAGGCCCCTGGCGTCGTCGGGAACCTTGCGCCCGGTGATGCGCTCGCGCACCAGCATGGAAATGGCGGCCTCCAGCGGCGCGTCCTGGCGGTCCTCCGCGATGTTCCAGCCCTCGCGCCGGCACCGGTCGACCAGCGCGGCGTCCAGATTGTCGGACACCCCGCGCATGGATTTCGCACCGAGCGCCTCGCAGCGCGCCTGCTCGGCGGCGTCGAAAATCTTGCGCGCGGTCGAGCCAGGCGGCAGGGCCTGGGCATGCTTGGCGCTGTCATGGAGCGCGACCCGGAGCGCCAGCGCGTCAGCCTTGCCGCGCGCCATGGCGGCGTCGGACAGGTCGAGCCTGTCCGGCGGGTTGGGCAGGTGCAGCCGGCCCTGAGCGAGCGCGGCCTTTTCCCCGCCGAACTTCACCTCCAGCTCGCGGTTCCCTGACAGGGCGCGCGAGGTGGCGGCGAGGGCGCGTCGAAACTGCTCGGCGGGGGACTGATCGGTCATGGAATGTCGCGTTTAGGCCGCCGCGCCGGACTTCACCGCGCTTTCACGCAAGTTCTCGCCGAACACGCGCTGGTACATTTCCGCCACGATGGGGCGTTCCAGTTCGTCGCACTTGTTCAGGAAGGTCAGGCGGAAGGCCGTGCCTGCGTCGCCGAAGATCTGGGTGTTCTCCGCCCAGGTCAGCACGGTGCGCGGGCTCATGACCGTGGACATGTCCCCGGCGATAAAGGCCTCGCGGGTCATGTCGGCGACCTTGACCATGTCGGCGATGGCCTTCGCGCCGGCTTCGGACCGACCGTACTCGCCCAGCTTGGCCGCGACGATCTCACGCTCGGTCTCGAACGGCAGATAGTTCAGCGTGGACACGATGGACCAGCGGTCCATCTGGCCCTGGTTGATCTGCTGGGTGCCGTGGTAAAGGCCAGTCGTGTCGCCGAGGCCCACCGTGTTGGTGGTGGCGAACAGGCGGAAATTCGGGTTCGGACGGATCACGCGGTTCTGGTCCAGCAGCGTCAGGGAGCCCTGAGCTTCCAGCACGCGCTGGATGACGAACATCACGTCAGGCCGGCCGGCGTCATACTCGTCGAACAGGAGCGCGACCGGGCGTTGCACGGCCCAGGGCAGGATGCCTTCCTGGAACTCGGTGATCTGCTTGCCGTCTTTCAGGACGATGGCGTCCTTGCCGACCATGTCGATGCGGCTGACATGGCTGTCCAGATTGACCCGGATCATGGGCCAGTTCAGCCGCGCGGCGACCTGCTCGACATGGGTGGATTTGCCCGTGCCGTGATAGCCCTGGATCATGACCCGGCGATTGAAGGCGAAACCGGCCAGGATCGCGCGCGTCGTCGCGGCGTCGAAAACATAGGTCTCGTCAATGTCCGGCACGTGCTCGTCGCGCGTGGAGAAGGCGGGAACCTCAAAGCCGGGATCAAACCCGAACAGGGCCTGGCAGTCGGCCTTCGTGTCGGGCTTCAGGGCGGTCAGCGCGTCGTCGGTCATGGATCGGATACCCCGGGGTCAGTCAGAACAGCGTGTCCGCTTACCTAGCGCGCGAAGCCGCCCGGCGCCACCACGGCGCTGAGCGCTACGCCATCCCGGCGCCCTTGAGGATCTGATAACTCGCGACGACCTTCTGCAGCAGCTCTTCCATGGAGCGGTCGCCGCCATTGGAATCGGGGTGATAAGCGCGCACCAGCTCTGCGTAGCGCTTGCGCACCTCGGCCTTGGTCGCTTCGGGTTCGAGCGACAGCGTCTCCAGCGCGCGTTTCTGCAGCCGGCCCATGCCGGCATGCTTGTCTTCGGTTTCGCGCTGCTTGCGCTCCTGGCCCGGAGGCGGGCGGTCGCCGAACAGGGAAAAGGGGTCGACGAAACCGTCGGCGAAATCCTTGCTGGCGCGCTCGGCCCGGCGGCGTGAGGTGGCGCCGGAACCGAAGCCCCAGGTGGGCCGATGGCCGTAGAAGTCAGCCTCAACATGGGCGCGGGCGGCGTCCTCGCTCATGCTTTCAAAGAAATTCCACTGCTTGTTGTACTCGGCCGCATGGCTCTGGCAGAACCAGTAGAACTCGTCGCGCTTGGCCGGGCTTTTCGGCGCGCGCGCGGTGGCCTTGGAGCGGCACTGGGGATGCTCGCACACCCGCTCCTCCGGCGAAGGCTCGTCCTTCGGCGGTTTGATGCGGATATCCTTGAACCGCGGGCGGTATTTGTAGGAACCGTCCATGGTGTGAAGTATGGGTCGATGCGGGTTGTCCGGCAATGAACGGAGATGTGACATGGGTGAGGTGAAACAGCGGATCGAAGCGGCGCTGACTGCGGCGTTCCAGCCGGAAAGCCTTGAAATCACCGACGACAGCTCGCTGCACGCAGGCCATTCCGGCGCGCCGGACGGCGGGGAAAGTCATTTCACCGTGCACATCACAGCCAGCGCTTTCTCCGGCAAGAGCCGGGTGGAGCGCCACCGTATGGTCAATGCGGCGCTGAAAGAGGAGCTCGCCGGGCCGGTTCACGCCCTGGCGCTCAAGGCCAAGGCGCCGGGGGAGTAGGCGGGCGGCTTATTCGCCGCTGCCTTGGGGCGCGTCCGCCGCTTGCGTGCCGCTGTTCTCCAGGCGATCATTCAGCGCCTCGGTCGCTGCGCTCACCTGGCCGCGATTGTTTCCGATGATGGACAGGATCTGCTCGCGCTGGGTCTGGGCCAGCCAGACACCGAACACCTGGGCGTCCAGCACCTGCAGCTCGCCATCGGATTCCAGCACACGCCAGTTGACGTCATAGGTGCGCCCGTCGGGCCCGCCGGTCACTTCCGAACGCACCACATAGTCACCGGGCGAGCGGGTGACCGAGCCGGTCACCGACAGGGTCTGTCCGGCATAGTTGGTCAGCTCGGTCTCGTAGACGCTGATGGCGTACTCGCGAAAGGTCTCGCTGAACGCAGCCAGGTCCTCTTCGGACGCGGTTCGGCGATAGCGGCCAAGCACGAAATTGGTGATCCGCTCCACATCGGCCAGCCGGTCGATGCGGTCGCGAAATTCCGCGCGCACCTCGTCGAGATCGCGCTCGCCGGCCTGCAGGGCCTGCAGGGTTTCGATCACGCTCTGGGCGTTGGACTCAACGAAAGCCTCCGCCTCAGACGCGCTGGTGTCCTGCGCGGAGGCTGCGCCGGTGAGGATCAGCGCCGCAGCGGCGAGCACGGACTTGAACATGGGCAGCTCCACAGGTCAGTCGAAATCAGGCAGATCGTCGAACGCGGCGTCGTCATCGCCGCTGCGATCGCGGATCTGTTCGGCGCGCAGCTGCCTGTAGGCGGAACGCATCTGGACGTAAGGGTCGATGGCGGTTCGATCGAGCGTCGCAAAGGCGTTTTCCGCATCGGCGCGGAATCGCAGCCCGTTCAGACCGCGTAGCGCCCAGGCCTCGCCGGACTGCGAGAAGTCTTCATTCCAGTTGAACGGATGGGGATAGCGGTCAACGAAGCGTCCCGCCCCGTCCCGCAGGTTGGACGGCCCCAGCAAGGGCAGCATCAGATAGGGGCCATCACCCAGGCCCCAGACGGCCAGGGTCTGGCCGAAATCTTCGTTGTGTTGGGGAACGCCGTTGGCCTCGGCCAGCGCGAACAACCCGCCGATCCCGAATGTCGTATCGGTGATGAAGCTGAGCAGCACATCGCTGGAACGCTCAAAATCGCCCTGCAGAAGCGTATTCGCCAGCACGACCGGCCGGTTGAGATTGTTGAACACGTTGCGCACGCCGCGCTGGGCCGGCTGCGGCGTCACCTGGGCATAGGTGCGCGCAGCCGGACCCAGGATCGCGCGGTCGGCCGCATCATTGAACTGGAATACGGCCCGGTTCACCGGCTCGAACGGGTCGCCGGCCTCAAGAGCGTCCGGGCTGGTCGCGCAAGCGGTTGAAAGCGCAGCGAAACCGGCCACCAATAGAAAGCGAATCAAAATCATCCAATGTCCTTGAGTCACACTTGAACGGTCGAAATTCCTGTCCGGCTAGATTGGCGGCTGGTCACGCTCCGTCAATGTGCAGCGCCTGACATCGAGCTGACATCTGAAAAATACGGGCGCCCGCTGTAACCGGATTGAAACGGGTTTGATAATCGTATAAAGATATCTTTATATCCGAGTGGCGGCTGCGGAGATTGGGTCCGCGCGCCGCTTATTCGTTCCAGACCGAGGCCGCTGATGACGATCCTGTTTCGCAAGCCTGAGCCTGAAAAGCGGGACATCAAAGTCTCGTTCGAGTTCTTCCCGCCGAAGAATGCGGACATGGAAGAGCGGCTCTGGGAGTCCATCGGCCGGCTTGAGCCGCTCAACCCGCATTTCGTATCGGTGACCTATGGCGCGGGCGGGTCGACGCGAGACCGCACGCACCGCACCGTGCGCCGCATCGTCAAGGAGACCGGCATGAAGCCGGCCGCGCACTTGACCACGGTTTCGGCGACGCGTGACGAGATCGACTCCGTCATCCGTGACTACTGGGACGCCGGCGTTCGCCACATCGTGGCCCTGCGCGGCGATCCGCCCGAAGGCATCGGCGAGAAATACGTGCCCACCGAAGGCGGCTATGTGAACGCAGCCGACCTGGCCGCCGGCATCAAGCGCATCGGCGACTTCGAGATCTCCGTGGGCTGCTACCCGGAAAAGCACCCGGAAAGCCCGGATTTTGATTTCGACATCGACCTTCTCAAGAAGAAGATCGACAATGGCGCGACACGGGCCATCACCCAGTTCTTCTTCGAGGCGGACACTTACTTCCGCTACCTGGAGAAGGTGCGCGCGGCCGGGATCGATATCCCCATCGTGCCCGGCATCATGCTTCAGCCCAATTTCAAGGGCCTGAAGCGCATGGCCGGCATGTGCGGCTCGCAGGTTCCGGCCTGGATGGACGAGCTCTACGAGGGTCTTGAGGACGACGCCAAGACTCGCGAGCTTGTCACCGCCCACGTGGCCGCCGAACTCGTCGGCAAGCTGGCCGACGGCGGGGCGGACCAGTTCCACCTGTACACGCTGAATCGCGCCGATCTGGCGCTGTCGACCTGCGCCCTGCTCGGGGTGAAACCCGAAACGGAGAAGGCCGCCGCGTAAGCGCGCCGCCCTCAACGAGGACGAAACATGACAAGAGCTGAGCGACTGGAAGCGCTCGAGGCCCTGTGCCGCGAGCGGGTGATCTGTATCGACGGGGCCATGGGCACCCAGATCCAGACCTACAAGCTGACCGAGGACGACTATCGCGGCGAGCGCTTCGCTGGCTGGGATTGCTCCATCCAGGGCAACAATGAGGTGCTGAACCTGTCCAAGCCCGAGTTGATCGAAGAAATCCACGCGCAGTTCTTCGAGGCGGGGTCCGACATGATCGAGACCAACACCTTCTCGGCCACCCAGATCGCCCAGGCTGACTACAAGATGGAGGGTCTGGCCGCAGAGATCGCGGCGGAAGGCGCCCGGATCGCGCGCAAGGCCGCCGACGAGCGCGAGAAAGAGACCGGTGAACCGAAAGCCGTGCTGGGCGCCATCGGGCCGACCAACAAGACGCTGTCCCTGTCGCCGGACGTGGAAGACCCCGGCTACCGCGCAGTGACCTTTGACGAGGTGCGCGACACCTACGCCGAACAGGCCAAGGCCATGGCGGAGTGCGTGGACTTCTTCCTGATCGAGACGATCTTCGACACCCTGAACGCCAAGGCTGCGATCAAGGCGATCCTGGATCTACGCCGGGATGGCGAGATCGACGCCGGCATACCCATCATCCTGTCCGGCACGATTACCGACGCCTCGGGACGCACCCTGTCCGGCCAGACGACCGAGGCTTTCTATAACTCCATCCGACATGCGAAGCCGTGGGCGGTGGGCCTGAACTGCGCGCTCGGCGCCAAGGAGTTGCGCCCTTACGTGAAGGAGCTGAACCGGATCGCGGAGTGCAAGGTGCTGGCCTATCCCAACGCCGGCCTGCCCAACGCGTTCGGCGAATATGACGAGACGCCGGAGCAGACGGCTGGCTTCGTGGCCGAATGGCTGGAGGATGGCTGGCTGAACCTGGTGGGCGGATGCTGCGGCACGACACCCGACCATATCCGCGAAATCGCCAAGGCCGCGCGCAACGGCACGCCCCGAGATCCGATCACCCGCAAGCAGGCCATGCGCCTGTCGGGCCTGGAGCCGTTCGAACTGGCGTGAGAATGCGGTTAGGCTGGATGGCTTCAGACCCCGGGACAGGAGTGCTCCATGAAGTTCGCCATTCGCCTGATCATCGCCGTTCTGTTCGGCCTGTTCGCTTACGTTCTGCTCAGCCTCGTGCTGGGGGTCGTACTTGAAAATCAGTGGCTCAGCTCCGGTCTGTCGACCGTGTTGGCGATCGCGGCCTTCCTGATCGCCCTGTTCGGAAAGGGCTCCGCGGGTGGGCCTGACATCAACGGCCCTGGAGGCATGGGGCCCACAAACTTTGATCGAGATACGTAACCATGACCGATGACGTGACGACCGACGAGACCGAACAGTCCCGTGCGATCTTCGTCAATGTGGGCGAGCGCACGAACGTCACGGGGTCTGCGCGCTTTCGCAAGCTGATCAAGGAGGGTGACTACGCCACCGCGCTGGAAGTCGCCCGTCAGCAGGTGGAGAACGGCGCCCAGGTCATCGACGTCAACATGGACGAAGGCCTGCTGGACTCCAAAGAGGCCATGGTCACTTTCCTCAATCTGATCGCCGCCGAACCCGACATTGCGCGGGTTCCGATCATGATCGACTCCTCCAAGTGGGAGGTCATCGAAGCAGGCCTCAAATGCGTTCAGGGCAAGGCCATCGTGAACTCCATCTCCCTGAAGGAGGGGGAGGAAGAGTTCATCAAGGCCGCCGAGGCCTGCCGGGACTATGGCGCGGCCATGGTGGTCATGGCGTTCGACGAAGAGGGCCAGGCCGACACGGCCAAGCGCAAGATCGAAATCTGCGAGCGGGCCTACAAGATCCTGACCGAACAGGTCGGGGTCGAGCCCAGCGACATCATCTTCGACCCGAATATTTTCGCCGTGGCGACGGGCATCGAGGAGCACAACAACTACGCCGTCGACTTCATCGAGGCGACCGAATGGATCCGCAAGAACCTGCCCGGCGCCCATGTCTCCGGCGGGGTGTCGAACATCTCGTTCTCCTTCCGCGGCAACGAGCCGGTGCGCCGGGCCATGCACTCGGTCTTCCTCTACCATGCCATCGCCAAGGGCATGGACATGGGGATCGTGAACGCCGGCCAGCTCGACATTTATGACGAGATCGACGCCGAGCTGCGCGAGCTGGTCGAGGACGTGATCCTCAATCGCAGCGAGGACTCCACCGAGCGCCTTCTGGAGGCGGCTGAGCGCTTCAAGGGCGACGGGACCACCGAGAAAAAGGAGGACGCGGCCTGGCGCTCCGAACCGGTGGAGAAGCGCCTGGAGCACGCCCTGATCAAGGGCATCGATGATTATATCGTGGAGGATACCGAGGAGGCCCGCCAGAAGGCCGATCGCCCGCTCCACGTCATCGAAGGCCCGCTCATGGACGGGATGAACGTGGTCGGTGACCTGTTCGGCGCAGGCAAGATGTTCCTGCCCCAGGTCGTGAAGTCCGCGCGTGTCATGAAGAAGGCCGTGGCGCACCTGTTCCCCTACATGGAGGAGGAGCGCAAGCAGCTGGGCCTGGATAAACAATCCAACGGCAAGATCGTCATGGCCACGGTGAAAGGCGATGTCCACGACATCGGCAAGAACATCGTCGGCGTGGTCCTGCAGTGCAATGGCTACGACGTGGTGGATCTGGGCGTCATGGTGCCGCCGGAGAAGATCCTGGCGACCGCCCGCGAGGAGAAGGCCGACGCCATCGGCCTGTCCGGCCTGATCACGCCGTCGCTGGACGAGATGGTGACCGTGGCGCTGGAGATGCAGCGCGAGAAATTCGATATCCCGCTTCTCATCGGCGGCGCCACGACCAGCCCGGCCCACACGGCCGTGAAGATCGAACCGTCCTATTCCAACGCGCCCGTGGTCCATGTCCATGACGCCAGCCGTGCCGTGGGCGTGGTGTCCAAGCTGCTGTCCGACTCCCAGCGCCTGCCCTACTGGGAGGAGCTTCAGGAGAAATACGCCAAAATCCGGGAAACCCGGGCGCGAACCCAGGGATCGCGCGAGCGGCTGTCCATCGAGGATGCCCGGGCCAAGGCGTTCGACGCCGACGCGAACGGCTACACGCCTGTCGCGCCGAAAACGCCGGGCCTGACCGTTGTCGACGACGTCACCTTGAAGGACCTCGTGGACTTCATCGACTGGACGCCCTTCTTCCTGGCCTGGGACATGAAGGGGACCTACCCGAAGATCTTTGATGATCCCAACCGTGGCGACGCGGCGAAAAATCTCTTCGAAGACGCCCAGGCCATGCTGAAACAGATGGTCGAGGAGAACTGGCTGAGCCCCAAAGGCGTGGTCGGTCTGTGGCCGGCGCGGCGCGTGGGTGACGATGTCGAGGTCTACGCGGACGAGGCCCGCAAGACGGTCGCCGGGCGTTTCCATGGCCTGCGCCAGCAGACCCGGAAGGATGGCGACAAGTCCCACTACACGATCTGCGACTTTGTCTCGGCCACCCAGGATGACTGGATCGGCGGCTTCGCCGTCACCGCCGGCAAGGCGGAAGAGGAGTTCATCCAGAAGTTCAAGGACGCCAACGACGACTATTCCGAGATTATGTTCAAGGCGCTGGCCGACCGGTTCGCCGAGGCGTTTGCGGAGTATCTGCACGCGCGCGTGCGCCGGGAGATCTGGGGCTACGCCGCCGATGAGCAGCTGGATAACCAGGCCCTGATCAAGGAAGCCTATCAGGGCATCCGTCCCGCCCCGGGCTATCCCGCCCAGCCCGACCATACCGAGAAGGGCCTGCTGTTCGACCTGTTGAACGCGCCTGAACACACCGGGATCGAACTGACCGAAAGCTGGGCCATGAACCCGCCGGCCAGCGTCTCCGGCCTCTATCTCGCCCATCCTGACAGCGTCTATTTCGCCGTGGGCCGGATCGCGAAGGATCAGGTGGAGGACTATGCCGAGCGCAAGGGCTGGACGATCCGCCGGGCGGAGAAGGAACTCGGGCCGGTGCTGGGCTATGAGCCGGACGCGGAAGCGGCCGAGGCCGCCGACGCGGCGGCGGAGTAGGGCGCTCGACGCAACCGTCCTCGGCGCTCTAGCATTGAGGTGAAGCCTGACCGGAGACCGCCATGCACGCCCTCGTTCTCGCCGCCGCGTTGCTTGTTCAGCAGGCTGAACCTGTTTCGGAAACTGGCGCGCCCGTTGACGAGCCCGCGCCGGTTTCCGCGATCGCCCTGGATCTCCTTGAACGCCTGCCGCCATCCATCGAGGACTGGTCGCCGGAGGGGACGGAGGGGGCCGCAGCCATGCAGGCCTTCGCCATGGTGGGCCGCGAAGACCTGGTCGCCCGCTTCGACGCCGCCGCCTTCACCTATCAGCCCTGCCCGGTGCTGGAAGGCGATGCACTCGAGGCCGTCATTGAGGCGGCGCGCGCCGCCCAGATCGTCATCATCAATGAGGCCCACGACCAGCCCTTTCATCGCCATGTCATCGCTCAGCTCGGTCTGGCGCTGAGCGATGACTTCGAGGTCTTCGCCGCGGAGACGTTCAACTATGTCCGCCTCATGGAGCCGCGCGAGCCCGGCCCGCTGGGCTGGTATGACCGCGAACCGGTCTTCGCCCGCCAGATCGCGGCGCTGGATGAGGCCGGTTATCGCTTTGTCGCCTATGAAATCCGCGCCCCTCAACGTGATCCGGAGGCGGAGAGCCGTGAGGCGCGCATCGCCGTGCGCGAGGAGGCCCAGGCGGACAATCTGATCGCCGAGGTGCTGGCCGACGATCCCGATGCGCGCATCCTCGTCCATGTGGGCTATTCCCACGTCCTGGAAGCGCCCCAGCCTCAGCCTGGCATGGGCTCTGACGGCGAAGACGCTGAACCGCTCGTCTGGTTCGCCGCGCGCCTGAAGGCCAAGACCGGCATCGATCCGCTGACGATCTCGCAGACCCATTGCAGCCCTGCGGCGGCGGCTCCGCTTGGAGAGGGCGAAGGGGCTGATGGCGGTGTTGACGACACTCCCGAGGGTGAAGGGCCCGCCGATCCCGTTCCGGCCATCGGGCCGGGCGAGCTGGTCTTGGCTGACGGATCAGGCGCTGCGCCGGCAGGGGCGGTGGACCTCTTTCTGGCCCATGGCCCCATCACCTTCACCGATCACCGTCCTGACTGGCGGCGCGCCGCCGGTGATGGCGCCGTAGCGATTCCCGAGGCGCTCTTGCCGGAGAATGGACCCGTGATCGTTGAAGCCCGCGCGCCCGAGGCGACGCTGGAGCACCTGCCCATTGACCGGGTGCTGGTTTATCCCGGCGAAGCGCCGGTCCTGCTGCTGCCGCAAGGAGAGTGGGTGGTGACGGCGTGGAACGGCGGCGGTCAGGTCGGCGATGCGGTGACTGTCACGGCCGGGTAGGCCGCTTCAGAACCGTCCCTGCTGATAGTCCAGCATGGCCTGGCGCACCTCGCCCTCGGTGGTCATCACGAACGGCCCGCCCCACACGATGGGCTCTCGGATGGGTTTGGCGGCGGCGAGCATCACGCGCGCGCCCTGCGGCCCGGCTTTCAGCCGTATGGTCTTGCCTGCGCCATAGACGCCCAGCATGGCTTCCGACAGCCTCATACCGCCGGTTTCAACTGAACCGGAGTGCACCGCCGCGAAGGCGGTTTTCTCATCGCTGATTGCCTCTTCGAAGACCGCGCCCGGCGCCATGCGCAGCTCGGCGTAGAAGGGCTCCACGGTCACACCGGTCACGGGGCCTTCGACCCCGGCCGAGGTCCGCCCGGCGATGATCTTGGCGGTCACGCCCTCGCGCTCATCGGCCGGCACGCCGGCCTCGCCATATTCCTGATAGGCGGCAGGTTTCATCTTTTCCGCGGCCGGCAGGTTCACCCAGAGCTGGAAGCCGCTCATGAGCCCGTCTTCCTGTTCCGGCATTTCCGAATGGACGATGCCGCCCGCGGCCGTCATCCACTGAACGCCGCCCGGCTCGATCACGCCCTCATGACCCTTGTTGTCCTGATGGCGCATGCGGCCCTCGACCATATAGGTCACAGTCTCGAAGCCCCGGTGGGGGTGGGGCGGAAAGCCGGCCAGATAATCATCGGGATTATCGGAGTGGAACTTGTCCAGCATCAGGAAGGGATCCAGCACGCGCAGCTCGGGCGTGCCCAGAAGGCGCGTTAGTTTCACCCCGGCGCCGTCGCTGGCGGGCATGCCTTTGGTGGTCTTGATGATGGGACGTTCGGTCATGGCGGCCTCCCTTGATGCTCAGCGCCATAAATGGCGCGGCTGCGTCGATCCGCCAACCGGGGCGCCGGAAGCATGCCGTTTCCAGCTGTTCGATAATCCGAGCGCCCAAAAACCGCCCCCTTCGCGATCATCCTTGAGCGCAGGTGAAACCGCACGGGGGCGGATATGCGGATTCTGGCGGGCGCGGTGATCATCTTGGCCGTGGTCGCGGCGATCTATGGCCTCGCCTTCTTTCATCCCGGCGCCGCGCCGAACGGCCAGGCCCTGGCTGAGGCGGTGCGCCCGGACCATCGCCTGTTCGTTGGGTTCGGGGCCGTGATTCTGCTGGCGCTGGGCGCGGGCGCCCGCCTGCGCGGCGTGAATGAGGCCAGCAGCTATCTTCTGACGTTAATTGTCCTGGTCCTGCTAGGCGCGGCTGCGATGGCCGGGATCGCCCATGCCCTGGCGTATGAAGACCTGCACCGGACCACGCACTGGGCCGGGCGGGCTTTGGGCAATCTGATGGACGTCGTGCCGGGAACGCTGGGCAGCCTGGTCGGGGCATCAAGTCTGGAAGACGGCGCGGTGCGGCTCGGGTCCGGCGCGGCCAAGGGCCTGGGGCGGACCCTGGTGGACATGGTGCGCCATCCTGGCTTCGAGACCATCGCCGACGGGCCGCTCACCCTGATCGTTTTCCTGCCCCTGCCTGCGGCTCTGACCGCTTATGTGGTCGGCGTCGGACCAAAGGTGGCGGCCCGGTTTCATGCCGGTCAGCCGCTCTGGCTGAGGCTGTCGGCGCAGATCACGCTCTTTGCAGGGCTTTATCTCGCGCTCAGTGCAGTTTACCTCAACATGCTCGTGCGTCAGTCGGCGAACCTGGCCGGCACGCTGTTCGGCTGAAGCCGTATCGGAGCATTCGTTGAGCGATAATCCCTTCATTCTCGGCTGGGAAGAGTGGGCGGCGTTTCCCGGCCTTGGCCTGCCCGCCATCAAGGCCAAGGTCGACACCGGCGCGCGCACCAGCGCGCTGCATGCGGTGGCCGTCGAGCCTTTCGGGCCGGAGAACGCGCCCCAGGTGCGCTTCATCATGCATCCGATCCCCGACCAGCCCGAGGTGGAGGTGATCTGCGCGGCGCCGGCGGTGGACCGGCGCGAAGTGACCAGCTCCAACGGGGACAGCGAGCTGCGCTGGGTGATCGAGGCGCGCGTGCGCATCGGTGGGCGCGAGTGGCCCATCGAGGTGTCGCTCACCAATCGGGAGACCATGCAATACCGCATGCTGCTGGGACGCTCGGCGATCAAGGATGACATGGTGGTCAATCCCACCCAGTCCTGCGTCCAGGGCGAGCTGAGCTTTGACCTCTACAAGGACTTTCCGCGCCGCACGCCGGTCAAACGCCCGCTCAGGATCGCGATCCTGACCCGGGAGCCGAACAATTACTCCTCCCAGCGGCTGAAAGAAGCCGCAGAAGCGCGCGGGCACGTGGCGGAAATGGTCAACACGGCCCGGTGCACCATGGCGATCAACGCCATGAACCCGGCGGTGTATTATGACGGCCGCAAGCTGCCGCGCTACGACGCGGTGATCCCACGCATCGGCGCCACCATGACCAATTACGGCATGGCCGTGCTGCGCCAGTTCCGTCTGACCGGGGCGTATATCCTCAACACCGCCGAAGCCATCGGCGCCAGCCGGGACAAGCTCTACGCCCACCAGGTGCTTGCCCGGGCCGGCATCGGGATGCCGACCACGGCGTTCGCGCACAGCCCGAAAGACACCAAGAACCTTATCGAGCATGTCGGCGGCGCGCCGCTGGTGGTGAAGCTTCTTGAAAGCACGCAGGGGCGCGGCGTGGTGCTGGCCGAGACCCGCAAGGCGGCGGAAAGCGTCATCGACGCCTTCAGAGGTCTGGATGCGAACTTCATCGTTCAGGAGTTCGTCAAGGAAGCCGCCGGCGTGGACATTCGCTGCTTCGTGGTGGGCGGGCGCGTGGTCGCCGCCATGAAGCGCGAGGCCGCCGCCGGCGAGTTCCGCTCCAACCTGCACCGGGGCGGGCAGGCGAGCCGCGTGCGCATCACCAAGGAAGAACGTCTCGCCGCCGTACGTGCGGCGCGCGCCATGGGGCTGTCGGTGGCAGGGGTGGACCTTCTGCGCTCGGACGCCGGGCCAAAGGTGCTGGAGGTGAACTCCTCCCCTGGTCTGGAGGGGATCGAAGCGAGTTCGGGCAAGGATGTCGCCGGCCTCATCATCCAGCGTCTGGAGACCCATGTGCAGGCGGTCACCCGGCCCCCGTCCCGGCGCAAGGTGCGCAAGACCGCGGGCGGAGACAGTCCGGAGACCTGACCCGACAAAAAGCGCCCCGCACCAGAAATGCGGGGCGCCTGCATCAGAGCAACCGGCGCGGCCGGGGGATCCGCGCCGATTGCGTCGCGTCGGGGCTTACATGCCCGGCGTGATGACGCCGTCGATGACGTGGATCACGCCGTTGGAGGCGTCGATGTCGGCGGCGATGACCGTCGCGCCGTCCACGGTGACCGTGCCGTCTTCGCCGACGACGACGTTGACCGTGTCACCCTGCAGGGTTTCCAGATCATACGTGCCGGCCGGGGTCTCGGCGGCGAAATATTCGCCCGGCACCACGTGATAGGTCAGGATCGCGGTCAGCTGGTCACGATTTGCTTCCTCCAGCAGCGAAGCCAGAACGCCGTCGGGGAGCGCCGCGAACGCGTCATTGGTCGGAGCAAAGACCGTGAACGGGCCTTCGCCGGACAGGGCGCCGGCCAGGTCCGCGGTGGTGACGGCCGTCACCAGGGTGGAGAAGGTCTCGTCGCCGGCGGCGATTTCGACGATGTTCTGCTGCTCGTCCATCTGCGAGCCGCCGTGATGGTCGGCGAGGGCGACCGGCGTTGCGGCGCCGAACGCCAGGGCGGAGGCGGTAAGAAGGGTGGAAAGGCGCATCATGTCAGCTCCTTAAGCTGCTGAAACCTGAAACCGCGCCAGCTCGAATACGCCAAGCGCGGGTGCTCTATCGTATATAGAACATGCAATATTACGGCGCAGGGAGCAGCCTGGATCAGGTCAGGACCGATCATGACAGGAATTTAAGAGTTCGGGTCAGGCTCGGACGGCAATCCCTGGCTCACAAAAGCCTCGGCTCCGCCGGCGAACCGGCACAGCCAGCTCAGGCCAGGATGCGCCTCGATCCGGGCCAGGCTCTGATCGTCGACATCCACGAATTCCAGGTCCCAGCCCTCGAAGTGGCGGTCGTCGGTCGGCTTCATCTCATGAAGGCGGAACTCGGAGTGCCGACGGTCGTCCCAGATCTGTTCTGTCGTTTCCCGCACCGCCTTGGGCGGCCCTTCCAACGCGGAAAGACAATCACGCCCCCGCATCAGCCAGGCGCCCGTTATCCCGTCGCGCTTGTTGCGCGCTTGCGCGCGCGCGACGATCGCCTCGATCTCTGCGCGACCGATGGCGGGATCGAGGCGCGAGGTATAGACGATCCGGAACACGTTTTCTCCTTACTGACCCCTTCCGTAATGGAGAATTGTCCGCACCTTACAACACGCGGCGCGCTTGCTGAATGCATTTAGTTATTATGCGCCTGAGGCTACTCAGCCGACTGCCGCGCCAACCGGCTAAAGGTCGCGTCGCGATCGTATTGAATGTTGCTGGATCGCGAAGTCGTCGGCTGGTGCGATCAGTCTGGCGAAGCAGGGCCATATCCACCTCCGCCGGGCGTCTCGATCTCGATGATGTCGCCGGGTTCGACGGTGATCGCGAATTTCGCGGGCAGGGCCGTCACGGCGCCGTCCGGCCTGATCAGCCGCTGGGCGCCGGCCCGGCCCGGCTCACCGCCCGCCAGACCAGGCGGCAAGGTCGTGCGCCGGCCTGACAGCAGGGCGGCCTCCATCGGCTCCAGGAACTGCATGCGCCGCACGGCCCCATCCCCGCCGCGCGCCTGGCCGGCGCCGCCGGAGCCGCGCCGCACGCCGTGTGCGAGAACGCGGACCGGATAGCGCAGCTCCAGGACCTCCGGGTCGGTCAGGCGCGAATTGGTCATGTGGGTGTGCACAGCGCTCGCCCCATCGAACGGCGCGCCGTCGGCGCCAAGCCCTGCGCCCGCCCCGCCGCACTGGGTCTCGTAATACTGCCGGGTCTGATCACCGAAGGTGAAGTTGTTCATGGTGCCTTGCGCAGCCGCCATGCGGCCGGTGGCGGCGAACAGGGCGTCGACCACGAGCTGGCTGGTCTCCACATTGCCCGCGACGACCGCACCTGGCTGTTCTGGTGACAGCAATGAGCGCTCCGGCACGATCAGGATGATCGGCTTCAGGCAGCCTTCATTGAGCGGGATGGCGTCATCGACAAGGCAGCGCAGCACATAAAGCACCGCAGCCCGCGCCACCGCGACGGGCGCGTTGAAATTATTGGCCAGCTGGGCGCTCGTACCGGTGAAGTCCACCTCGGCCGTGCGCGCGTCATGATCGACCCGGATGGCGACCTTGATGCGCGCGCCGCCGTCCAGCGCCATCTCCGCCTCGCCGTCCTCAAGCGCGCCGATCACGCGGCGCACTGCGGCCTCGGCATTGTTCTGGACATGGCCCATATAGGCCTGAACCACGTCCAGGCCCTCCGCCTCGATCAGGCGCGACAGGCTCTCCGCACCCCGTGCGCAGGCTGCGAGCTGTGCTTTCAGGTCAGCGATATTGCGATCAGGACTGCGGGCTGGATGATCGCCGGACGCGAGCGCGCCGCACACTGCTTCGCTTGCGAACTGTCCATTGTCCAGGATCTTCAGAGCGTCCAGGATGACGCCTTCCTCATCAATCGTCTTTGAGAAAGGCGGCATGGAACCCGGCGCGATTCCGCCGATATCGGCGTGGTGACCCCGCGCGGCGACGAAGAAGAGCCGCTCGCCGTCTTCAGAGAAGACCGGCCGGATGACCGTCACATCGGGCAGGTGCGTGCCGCCGTTATAGGGCGCATTCAGCGCCACCGCGTCGCCGGGCCCGAGGTCCGGGTGGGCCTGCAGGGCCGCGCGCACGCTCGGCGACATGGATCCCAGATGGACCGGCATGTGGGGCGCGTTGGCGACGAGGTCGCCCTGCGCGTCAAACACGGCGCAGGAAAAGTCCAGCCTTTCCTTTATGTTGACCGAGTGCGCGGTGCGCTCCAGCACCACGCCCATCTCTTCAGCCACCGCCATGAAACGCCGATTGAACAGCTCCAGCGTGATCGGATCCAGCTCGGTCGAGCCTGCAGAACGTGCAGCCCGGGCCTCATGGGTCAGCACCAGCATCCCGTCCGTCAGGCGTTCGGCGCGCCAGCCCGGATCGACGACGATGGTCTGGTTGGCGTCCATGATCAGCGCGGGCCCTGAGAGCATCGCCCCGGCGCCCAGATCCTCCAGCCTGAAGACCGGGCAGGTCCCGTCCGCGCCGCCGGCATGAAGGCGAGCCTCCCCGGCCGGTTCCGGCGCACCTGTCTGGCTGGCGAGCTCGATTTGAGCCCGCGATGCGCTGCGAGGCGCGGCTTCAGCCTCCACAGCGAGGCTCTCGATGATCAGGCCTGAGTCCGGCTCGAAGCCGAACAGGCGGCGGTGGGCGTCGATGAAGGCGGTGCGGACATCCTCAAGTTCGCCAAAGGCGACCGGAATGGCCGTGTCGGACCCGTCTGCGCGCAGGCGCAATTCCCGGCGCAGGCGGGTGTCGCCGCCGCCCTGGGCGGCGACCGAGCGCTCCGCAGCCTGAGCCAGGTCATTCAGATCCGCTTCGCACCGCGAGATCGCCTCTTCGTCCAGCGGCGCCTCCACGCCGGCCTCGCGCGTCTCGCGGATCGGCGCCAGGCCGATGCCGTAGGCGGACAGAAGTCCGGCCTGGGGATGGATGAGAGCCGTGGTCATGCCCAGCGCCTCTGCGACCTTGCAGGCGTGCTGGCCGCCGGCGCCGCCAAACGCATTGAGCGCATAGCCTCGCGGGTCCACGCCCTGGCGCGTCGAAATCTGCCGGATGGCGTCGGCCATGGCCTCCACGGCCACGGAGAGGAAGCCCTCCGCCGCGGCTTCAGCGCTCGGCAGGCCCATGGCCTTGGCCAGCTCGCCCAGTGCGGCGCGGGATGCTTCGCTATTCAGCGGCTGGTCCTGGTCCGCACCGAAGACGGACGGGAACCAGTCCGGCTGAATTCGGCCCAGAACGACATTGGCGTCGGTCACGGCCGGCGGTCCGCCGCGTCCATAGCAGGCCGGGCCAGGATCGGCGCCCGCACTGTGCGGGCCGACCCGGGCGCGTTCGCCGTCGAAGCTGAGGATCGATCCGCCGCCGGCGGCCACCGTATGTACGTCCAGCATCGGCGCGCGCAGCACGCGTCCGCCGATCGCGGCCTGGTCGGCGCGGGCGTAGGCTTGCCCATCATAGCGGGACACGTCCGTGGACGTGCCGCCCATGTCGAACCCGATCACCTTGTCATAGCCGGCCGCCTTGGCCGTCATCGCCATGCCCACCACGCCGCCGGCCGGCCCTGACAATACGGCATTGCGCGCCTTGAAAGACTTCGCATCCGAAAGACCACCGCCGGATTGCATGAAATAGAGCGGCGCACCCTCCAGACCAGCCTCGACCCGGCCCACATAATCGCTCAGCACAGGCTGGAGATAGGCGTCGATCACAGCTGTTGAGGCGCGCGGCGTGAAGCGGATCAGCGGGCTTGCCTCGCTCGAGGCGGTGACATGGCCGAAACCGGCTTCGCGCGCGAGCTCGGAAAGGCGGACCTCGTGTTGATTGTTCGCATATGAATTAATAAGGGCGATGGCGACGGACTGAAATCCATCCAGCCGGGCCTGCTCAAGCGCGCTGCGCGCCGCATCCTCGTCGAGCGGTGCGACTTCCGTCCCGTCAGCGGCGATGCGCCCGGTGATCTCCACCGTGCGATGCGGCAGCGGGGCCGCACGGTCGATTTCCAGGGCGAAAATGTCCGGCCGCGTCTGGTCGCCGATGGTCAGGACATCGGCGAAGCCTTCGGAAACCAGAAACAGGGTCCGCGCGCCTTTCAGTTCCAGCATCGCATTGGTGGCGACCGTTGTTCCCATCTTCACAAGCGCGACCTCGCTTTCTGCCGCTTGCACGGCCAAGATGCGGCGAACGCCCTCGGTGGCGGCGTCTTCGTAGGCGTCATTGTCGGACAGGATCTTGAGGGCGTGCAGGTCGCCCTCAGGGCTGCGCCCGATCACGTCGGTGAACGTGCCGCCCCGGTCGATCCAGAACTCCCAGGAATTGGCGGCGGGGGTGGTTTCGGTCACGGGCGGGGCGCTCCGGAAGCTTTGCGAGAAGCCGCCAACGTGCCTGCGGCGGGAGGGATGCTCAAGCGCTGCGGCGCCGGCGCGCCTTGACGATGCCTGTGCGCTGGGCGCTTTCTTGCGCTGTGATGAGCCTGCTCGCCGCCATACCGGTCTTTCCGCTGTCCGCGCTCGCCATGGAGCGGCGTTCATGAGTCTGTGGCGGCGCATCGCGGAGTTGATCAAGGGACCGCGCGACCCGTTCGACTGCGAAGGCGAGGATTGCCCGCCCGGCCACCGGGTCGACGACGCCGACTTCGCCATGGCCCTGATCGGGCTGGGCGCGAAGATGGCCAAGGCTGACGGACAGGTCACCCGCGACGAAGTCGCGGCCTTCGCCCAGGTCTTCCGCGCGCCGCCCGGCTTTGAAGAGCCGCTGCGGCGGGCGTTTGATCTGGCCAAGCAGACCACGCTCGGCTTTGACGGCTATGCGCGCCGGCTGGCCAAACGCTTCCGCCACCATCCCGATGTGCTGGAGAACGTGCTCGACGGTCTGTTCCACATCGCCAAGGCCGATGGCCGGGTGACGGCGGACGAGGAGGACTATCTCTCCCGGGTCGCCGACATCTTCGGATTCCAGTCACTGGAGTTTGAGCGCATCAAGGTGGCTCACCTGGGTGCGCCGGAAGACGACCCCTGGGCGCTGCTGGGCGTGGAGCGCGGCGCGGATCTGGAGACGGTCAAGCGCGCCTGGCGCAAGGCCGCGTCCCAGAACCATCCCGACAAGTTGATCGCACGCGGCGCGCCGCCGGAGATGCAGCGTATCGCCGATGCGAAAATGTCCGCGATCAACGCCGCTTACCGTGAAATCGAGGCCCGACTTGCAGGCGTGGGCGCCTGACCATCTTGCAGCTTCGTAACAATTCGCGTCCGCCGCGCCCATTGACCGGGCGCGGGCTTCACCCAAATGATAGGGGTGCGAAGCGCGAAGGAGGCCGCCATGACCTATCAGCAATCGTTTTCCGGTCCCGGCCTCATGGGTCTGCTCCGCGCGGGCGCTGCGGCGCTCATCGCAGCGGCCTTCATCGCACTGGTCTTTGTCCTCGCCGCCTTTCTGACCATGGCCGCTCTGGTCGCGGCCGGTGTCGCGGCGCTCGGCGCTTCGGCCTGGTGGCTTTATCGCAAGGTGCGGGGCGGCAAGGATAAATCCGGCCCGACCATTCTGGTTGCGCGCCGCGGCCCTCATGGCTGGACGGTTGATGGCGAGGATCAGGCGCGCGGCGCCTGATCAAGCCTCACCCAACGCTTGAAGCCGCAACCCGGCTCCTCTAGAGCCGGATCATGACTGCTCGCCATTTCGCCCTTCTGTTCGCGATCTGCTTCACCTGGGGCGTCAATTTTGTCGTCTCCAAGTGGGCGGTATCCGGTACGCCGGTAATCGTGGAAGGATTTGACGGCGCGCCGCCGCTCTTCTTCGCGTTCATGCGATTTGCCCTGCTCTACGCCGTGCTGGCCCCCTTCCTGCGCCCCATCCCCAAGGATATGGGCGCGGTCATCGGTGCGGGCCTGACCATGGGCGCGATCCAGTTCGCGCTCCTTTTTATCGGTCTGCGCTACGCCACGCCGTCTACGATCGCCATCGTCGTCCAGCTCTCGGTCCCGTTCACGACCATCCTGTCCATTGTGTTCCTGTCGGAGAAGGTGGGCTGGGTGCGCGGAAGCGGCATGGCCCTGGCCTTCCTGGGCGCCGGGCTGGTCGTGGCCAAGCCCGCGGAGATCAGCTTCACCGTCGGATTGCTGGCCGGGGTCGGGGCGGCGCTGTCGGCGGCGGCCGGTTCGATCTTCGTCAAGCGGACCACCGCGCCGGCCCTGTCGCTGCAGGCCTGGATCGGGCTGATCTCCTGGCCGCCGCTGCTGATCGCCTCCATGCTGCTGGAAAGCGATCAGATCAACCAGACGCTGGCGGGCGGCTGGCCGTTCCTGACGGTTCTGATCTTCACCGTCGTGCTGGTGAACGTGTTCGGCCATGGCAGCTTCTACTTCCTGCTGCGCCGCTACGACGCCTCCATGATCGCCCCGCTGACGCTGATGGCGCCGCTGATCGGGGTGATCGCTGGAGTGATCCTGCTGGGCGATCCGGTGACGTGGCAGCTTGTGCTGGGCGGGCTTCTGGCGCTGACTGGCGTGGGCGTGGTCGCCGCGCGCAGGTCGAAGACGCTGCCGGCGGAGACCGTTCTTCGAAAGCCCCGTTAGGAGCGCCGCCATGAGCCTGCAGATCGAGCGCAGGGACAGCCCCAACCACAACGCCCGCAAGCGGGACGTCTCGCTTCTGGTGCTGCACTATACCGGCATGGACACCGCTGAAGCCGCCATCGAACGGCTGTGCGATCCCGATGCCGCTGTCAGCGCCCACTATGTGGTGTGCGAGGACGGGCGGGTCGTTCAGCTGGTCGATGAAGACCGCCGCGCCTGGCATGCGGGTCTCGGCGTGTGGGCGGGAGAGACCGACGTCAATTCGGCCTCCGTCGGGATCGAGATCGTCAATGGCGGGCATTGCTATGGCCTGCCGGAGTTTCCCCGCGCCCAGATCACCGCCGTTATCGAGTTGTGCGAAGCGGTGATGGCGCGCTGGACGATCCATCCTGCCGGGGTCATCGGGCACTCCGACCTGGCGCCGGAGCGCAAGCTCGATCCCGGCGAGCGCTTCCCCTGGGCGCGGCTGGCCGACTACGGTGTCGGGGTCTGGCCCGATCCGGTCACGGCCGGGCATGGTCTGAGGTTCGGACCTGGACATGGCGAGGGCGACACGCTCGCCGCCGTGCAGACCCACCTGGCGCGGATCGGCTACGGGGTGGATGCCGATGGACGGTACACCCCGCGCACGCGCGCAGTGGTCGCCGCCTTCCAGCGCCGCTTCCGCCCGGCCCATGCGGACGGCCTGGTCGATGCGGAGACCGAAGCGCTGATCGAGGCGGTGCGAGACCTGACCCGGCGCGACCGCATGGGCTGAGCCCCTTGACCTGCAGGGTCAGGCAGCGCTTATGGGCTCCTGTCAGGCGGCCGGGCGGCCGCTCCTGCAAGCGGAGAAATCCCGCAGGAGAGGAAAGTCCGGGCTCCACGAAGGCAAGGCGCCGGGGAAATCCCGGCGGGCCGGTTTATCCGGTTCAGGGACAGCGCCGCAGAAATCAGACCGCCGGGACTGCGCAAGCGCCCCGGCAAGGGTGAAACGGTGGGGTAAGAGCCCACCGCCCCGACCGCAAGGAAGGGGGCACGGCAAGCCCCGCCTGGAGCAAGGCCGAATAGGGATGCAACGTCCGTCCGCGGACAGGCGCGCCTTTGCGTTTCGCATCCGGGTAGGCCGCACGAGGCGGCGCGCAAGCGCCGTCCCAGATGAATGGTCGCCACGCCGCTTTGCGCGGCGGACAGAACCCGGCTTACAGGCCGCCTGACGCTTTTCTCCGAAATGAGGACATGCGCCGCCGGGGGTGATGGCGCGAACCTGTGACTGCTTGCCCCGTTCTGACAAACGCGTCCGAGCTGGATCCGAGGGTCCGGGGCCCCTTCTGTCCTGAAGATGGCCGATGTCAGCAGGGCGATGGAGCCCATAGTGCTCGCCTTTCTGGCGCACGGATGATGCGTGAAGGCGGCCGCCGCGCCCCGTCGTTTACCAACTCTGTGCTGAGTTCTTTCTCTGTTCCATTCGTTAACGCGAGAAAGCCCCTGTCTTTACTTGGGCCGGCATGTTTTCGCGCGTAGAAGTGGGGTTTCGGCGTTGTTTCCCATGATTTCCCATGGTATCCCATAGTTAACAGCGCATGCGGGGTGTGCTGATGGTTTGGGGACCTGCCGGGACCGATGTTCGTCTCAACGACCATTAACGGGATCGACGCGAAGGGGCGGGTGAGCGTGCCGGCCGACTTCCGCGCGACCGTGACAGGTCAGGGTTTCGCAGGCGTTTATGTCTGGCGCTCCCCGTTCGGCGATTATCTGGAGGGCGGCGGGCTGCGCCTGCTGGAGGACCTCCACGACGCCATCGAGGACCTCGACCCGTTCGATCCGGCCCGCGCCGCCCATGAGCGCGTGATCTTCGGCGGCGCCAAGGCGCTGATGTTCGACTCCACCGGCCGGGTCACCCTGCCCAAGGACCTCATGGCCCATGCCGGGCTGGACAAGCAGGCCGTATTCATCGGCATGGGTCAGCGCTTTGAAATCTGGGATCCCAAGTCCCACGCCGAGACCGAAGAAGAAGCCCTGAGGCTGGCGCGCGAAAACCGCGGCGCCCTGAAGAGCCGGCGCCGCCGCGAGCGGGAGGCGCAGTCATGAGCGCGCCGCACCTGCCTGTCATGCTGGACGAAGTCCTTCACGGCCTGCAGCCGCGCGACGGCGGGCTGTATGTCGATGCGACCTTCGGGGCGGGCGGCTATACCCGCGCCATTCTCGATAGCGCCGATTGCCGTGTTCTGGGCGTCGACCGCGATCCCTCCGCGCGTGAAACCGCCGAGCGCGTCAAGGCGGCGTACCCCAAGCGCTTCGCCTTCGCCTCCGGCCCGTTCTCCCTGATGGAGGACGTGCTGGACGAGGCCGAAAGCTCGGGCGCGGACGGGGTCGTGTTCGACCTTGGGGTCTCCTCCATGCAGATCGACCAGGCCGAGCGCGGCTTTTCCTTTCAGAAGGACGGTCCGCTGGACATGCGCATGTCCATCTCCGGGCCCAGCGCGGCGGACGCGGTGAATGGCCTGGAAATGCGCGAGCTCGCCGCGATCTTCCGGGTCTATGGCGAGGAGCGTCAGGCGCGCCGCGCCGCCCAGGCCATCGTGCGCGCCCGCGAAGAAGCGCCCATCAGCTCGACGCTGCAGCTGGCAGACATCGTCGCCAGGGCGGTCGGCGGCAAGCCGGGCCGTATCCATCCGGCCACCCGCGCCTTTCAGGGGCTGCGCATCTACGTCAATGACGAGCTGGGCGAGCTGATGCGCGGTCTGACCGCGGCGGAACACTCGCTCAAAGCCGCAGGCCGGCTGGTCGTCGTGACCTTCCATTCGCTGGAAGACCGCATCGTGAAGAATTTCCTGCGCGAGCGCGCCGGGCTGGTCGCAGGCGGCTCGCGCCACCAGCCGGAAGTCCAGGCGGGCCAGGCGCCGAGTTTCTCCCTGGTTTCGAAGAAGGCGCTGGCCGCCAGCGCCTCCGAAGCGGCGGAGAACCCGCGCGCCCGCTCCGCCAAGTTGCGTGCGGCGATCCGCACCGCCGCGCCTGCCTTTGATCGTCCCGAAAGCGCCTTTCCCGGCGCTCCGTCCTATGAACGCCTTCTGGAGGTCGCGTCATGATCCGCATTGCTGAAGTCCTGGCCGCCCTGGTCGCCGCTTCGCTTCTGGCGGCGCTATATTTCGCCAAGTCCTCCACGGCCGCCGACCAGCAGGAGCTGGCCCGGCTGGAAGCCGAACTCGCCCGTGAGCGTGGCCGGATCAGCGCTCTTGAGGCCGAGATCGCGCTTCAGGAGGATCCTGAGAATCTGCGCCGTCTGGCCCGCGCTCATCTGGGCTTCGAGCCGGTGCGCGGCGATCAGGAGATCGCCTTCTCCGACCTGCCGCGGATCAGCGCGGCTGGCGGCGGGTCTGTTCACAACGCCGGGCTTCAGGCCGCGCGCGCCTATCCTGAAGCCATCCGCACGCCATGAAGCTGATCCGCCGCCTTCTTGGCCGTGTGACGGTCTCCAGCGACGCCCGGCGCGCCCCGCCGGCGCCGAAGGAGGAGTCGCCGGCCCGCGCCACGCGCCGCGTCCATCTGGGCGCGCCGGCCGCCGGCGGACCGGAGCGGCTGCGCGGGCGGCTGTCGGTTATCGGGCTGGTGCTTGCGGGCGCTTTCGCCGTCACCGGTGCGCGCGCGGTGGAGGTCGCGGTGTTTGACGCCACGCCGCCCTCTACACGCATGGCGGCGTCAGATGCCGAGGCGCGCCGGGCGATGATCCTGGACCGCGATGGGGAGATTCTCGCCTCCACACTGGATTTCCACACCGTCTATGCCGACCCCGCCTACATCTGGGATCCCGAGGAGGTCGCGGACCGGCTGGTCGGCGTGTTGCCCGATCTGGATCGCGATCGTCTGCTGGAGCGGCTGAGTTCCGACACGCGCTACGTCCTGATCGCCGACAGTGTCTCGCCGCGCACACGTCAGGCGATCCACATGCTCGGCCTGGCCGGCGTCTTCTTCCGGTCCGAGCCGGGCCGGGTCTATCCCAAGCAGCGCGCGGCGGCCCATCTGGTGGGCTTCGCCGGACGCGGCGGGCGCGGCCTGACCGGCGCCGAGCTGGCGTTTGACGCCGAGCTCAGCGAGGGCGCGGGCCCGGTCTTCCTGTCCATCGATCTGACCGCCCAGCATCGGGTGGAGAGCGTGCTGCGCCGGCGCATGGCCGAGCATCAGGCCGCCGGCGCCTCGGCGATCCTCATGCGCGTCGGCACGGGCGAAGTGATCGCCATGACCTCGCTGCCGGACTTTGACCCGAACCATTATCTGTCGGTTCAGGCCCCGCCGGGCGGATCGGGCCGGATCGATCCACGTTTCAATCAGGCGACTTCGGGCGTTTACGAGCTGGGCTCGGTGTTCAAGCCGCTGGCGCTGGCTGCGGGGCTGGAATCCGGCCGGGTGCATCTGGACGATGTTTTCGACGCCGGCGAGCCGGTGCGCATCGGCGGCCATGTGATCCGGGACTATCGCGGCGAGGACAGGCCCCTGACGGCGCGCGAAGTGATCCTGTCCTCGTCCAATATCGGCGCGGCGCGCATGGCCGATCAGATCGGTGCGGACGTCCTGACAGATTTTTATCGCGATCTTCGACTGTTCGAGCCGGCGCCGATCGAGTTGGCCGAAAGCGGCGCACCGCAGCTGCCCCGGCGCTGGGGCCGTATCCAGACCATGACGGCCTCCTACGGCCATGGTCTGGCGGTCAGTCCGCTGGCTTTGACGGCGGCCTACGCCGCGCTCGCCAATGGCGGGGTTTATGTCGCGCCCACCCTGCGTCCGGTCGCGCCGGGCGAGACGGTCGTCGGCGAGTCGGTGATGAGCCCCTCCGTCGCCGCCCAGGTGCTCGGCGTGCTGCGCGAGAATGTCGTGCGCTCCCAGACGGGCTCGGCCGATGTTCCCGGCCTCGCCGTCGCTGGCAAGACCGGCACCGCAGAGCGCGCTGTGGCGGGCGGGTATGCGGAAGACAGCCGGTTCAATACCTTTGTCGCCGTGTTCCCCTTTGACGATCCGCAATACGTCCTGACCGTCAGCATGGATCGGCCTCGCCCGACTGAAGACACCCACGGCTTCGCCACCGCCGGATGGACCGCCATGCCCGCCGCCGGTGAGATCATGGCCCAGCTGGCCGGCGTGCTCGACCTGGAGCGCCGGGAGGCCGATCCGACGGCGCGCGCCTCCAATGTGGAGGCCTTGTTCGCGCCGCGCGGGCCTGTGCGCGCGCCCGTGGAAGAGCCTGTCGCGTTGCCGGGCGAGGCGGGACAGTGACCCGGACGCTCGCCTCCCTCCTGCCCCAGGGGCTGACTGCGCCCGCCGAGGCCGCGGCGCTGGAGATCACCGGTCTGGCGCTGGATAGCCGCAAGGTTCAACCCGGCGACCTGTTCGCCGCGCTTCCCGGCGTAAAGACCGACGGGCGCAAGTTCATCGCCATGGCGGTGGAGAACGGCGCAGTCGCCGTGCTGGCGCCGCGCGGGACGCAAGCCCCGGTTCCTGTGATTGAAGCCGACGACACGCCCGGCGCTCTGGCGGCGATGGCGGCGCGCTTCTATCCGCACCAGCCCGATGTGATTGCGGCGGTCACCGGCACCAACGGCAAGAGCTCGACCGTGGAATTCCTGCGCCAGATCTGGGCGGCGAGCGGTCATGAAGCGGCGTGTCTGGGCACGCTTGGCGTCACCCGCGCAACCGGGCGGACCGAAGTGGGCTACACGACGCCGGACGCCATCGCCCTGCATCGCTCGCTGGATGCGCTGGCCGATGATGGTGTCACCCATCTGGCCATGGAGGCCTCCTCCCATGGGCTGAAGCAGCGCCGCATGGACGGGGTTCGGGTCACGGCGGCGGCGTTCACCAATCTGACCCAGGATCACCTGGATTATCATCCGGACTTCGAGGATTACTTCACATCCAAAATGCGCCTGTTCAACGCCCTGAGCGAGGCTGGTTCACCTGCGGTGATCTGGATGGACAATGACTGGGCGCCGCGTGTCGCCGAGGCGTGCCGGGCGGCCGGGCTTGAGGTGATCGAAGCAGGCTGGCGCGGCCGGGATCTGGCCGTCACCGAGATTCTACCCCACGCCGCCAGCCAGGAGGTGAGCTTCACCTGGCGCGGCGAAGAGCGCCGAGTCGACCTGCCGCTCATCGGGGAGTTCCAGACCTCCAACGCTCTTGTGGCCGCCGCGCTCGCCATCGCCACGGGCGTTGGGCCGGACGCGGCGTTCGCGGCGCTGGGCGGCCTGACCGGCGTCGCCGGACGCCTGCAGCAGGTCGGCGAAGCCGCCGTCGGCGCCCCGATCCTTCTGGACTTCGCCCATACGCCGGACGGGCTGGACCATCTGCTGCGCGCCGCCAGACCGCATACGCGCGGCCGCATCCATCTGGTGTTCGGCGCGGGCGGCGACCGCGATCCGTCCAAGCGCGAAAAGATGGGGGCGGTCGCAGCAAGGCTCGCCGATCACATCATCGTCACAGACGATAACCCGCGCAGCGAAGAGCCGTCCGCAATCCGCGCGGCCATTCTGAAGGGCTGCCCGGACGCCAAGGAAATCGGAGATCGGGAAAGCGCCATTCGCGCCGGGATCAAAGGCCTTGAAGCGGGCGATGTCCTGCTGATCGCCGGCAAGGGTCACGAGACCGGCCAGATTGTCGGCGACCGGGTCATCCCGTTTGATGAGCCGGCCATCGTTCGGCGCATTCTCGCGGAGGGCGCGTGATGGGTAACGGCCTGTGGACCGCGCGCGAGGCTGCGAATGCTGCTGGAGGGCGCCTGACTGACGGCGGCTGGACGGCGACCGGCGTGTCCATCGATACGCGCACGCTTCAGCCCGGCGATCTGTTCGTGGCGCTGACCGATCAGCGGGACGGCCATGACTTCGCGCAGGACGCGTTAAACAAGGGTGCGGCGGCCGTCATGGTGTCGCGCGCTGAGTGCGCCAGCGGGCCGCGCCTGGTCGTTGATGATGTTCTCAAAGGCCTGCGCGCCCTGGGTGAGGGCGCGCGCCAGCGCTGCGACGGCGTACGCGTCGGCGTGACCGGCTCGGTTGGCAAGACCGGTGTCAAGGAGGCGCTCGCCGCCATTTTCCGCGCTGCGGGCCGGGCCCACTGGAGCGAGAAGAGCTACAACAATCACTGGGGCGTGCCGCTGACCCTGTCTCGCATGCCCGCCGACACCGAGCGCGCGGTGTTCGAGATGGGCATGAACCATGCCGGCGAGATCGAGGATCTGGTCTCCATGGTGCGTCCTCACGTCGGTCTTATTACGAAGATTGCGCCCGCCCACCTGGAAAATCTGGGCTCCATGGAGGCCATCGCCGACGCCAAGGCGGAGATCTTCTCCGGCCTCGCCGATGACGCTGTGGCGGTTGTCCCGGCCGATGATGAATTCGCACCGCGCCTGATGGACGCCGTGGCGGTGTCGCGTGCCGCTTTCCTGATCGATTTCGGCTGGAATCCGAAAGCCGCTGTTCGGGTTCTGAGCTATGACGAAGGCCCCGAGGGCGGGATCGGCCAGATCGACCTGATGGGCCGGAAAATGGATCTGCGCCTGCGCCTGTCAGGCATGCACCAGGCCGTCAACGCGGCGGGATCGCTGGCGGCGGCGTTTGCAGCCGGCGTCGATCCGGAGCTCGCGCTCGACACGCTGTCACGGCTGGAGCCGGTCGCCGGCCGGGGCGCGCGCTTTGAGACGAGGCTGAGCGGCGAGCGCCGCGTCACCGTGATCGATGAGAGCTACAACGCCAATCCCGCCTCCATGGCGGCGGCCCTGACCGGCCTGAAGGCGCGCGCGCCGAAAGGCTCAGGCAAGCGCATCGCGGTTCTGGGCGAGATGCTCGAGCTGGGTCCGGACTCACCGGCTCTGCACGCCAGCCTCGCCGGTCCGGTTCAGGATGCAGGCGCGGATCTTGTCATCGCCGTTGGAAAAGGCGCGAAAGCGCTGGCTGAGGCGCTGGAGGGCCGGGTCGAGACGGTCTGGGCCGCCGATGCGGCGCGAGCAGGAGAACTGCTGCTGAAGAAAGCCGGGGATGGCGACGTGGTGTTAATCAAGGGGTCCAATGCTTCAGGCGTTCATAAAGTCGCCGCATCCTTGAAAAACGCTGACGCCTCCGCCGCCTAGGCCTGAGAGATCCATGTTCTACCTGTTCCTCGCCCCACTCGCTGACCAGTTCCAGCTGTTCAACGTTTTCAGTTACCTGACCTTCCGCACCGGCGGCGCTTTGATGACCGCCTTCGTCATCGCGCTGGTGATCGGCAAGCCCTTCATCGCCTGGCTTCGGACCAAGGGCTCCCAGCCGATTCGCGACGACGGTCCGGAAAGCCACATCGTCGCCAAGGCCGGGACGCCGACCATGGGCGGGTTCATCATCCTGGCCGCGATCATCGGATCGACGCTGCTGTGGGGCGATCTGACCAATCAGTATCTCTGGGTGGTCATGTTCGTGACGGCGGGCTTCGGCCTGATCGGTTTCATCGACGACTGGCGCAAGGTCACCCAGAAATCGCACAAGGGCCTGTCCGCGCGCGGCAAGCTGGTGCTGCAATTCACCGTCTCGCTGGTCGCTGTGATCTGGATGGTCCAGCTTCTGTCCAATGCGCCCGGCGCGCCTGAGGGCTTCGCCACGTCGGTCGCCGTGCCCTTCTTCAAGGACGTGTTCGTACCGCTCAGCTACGCCTTCTTCCTGTTCGGCATGGTCGTGATCGTGGGCGCCTCCAATGCGGTGAATCTGACCGACGGCCTGGACGGGCTCGCCATCGTTCCCGTCATGATCGCCGCCGGGGCGTTCGCCTTCATCGCCTATTTCGTGGGCAACGCGGTCTATTCCGACTACCTGTTCCTGAACTTCACGCCGGGCACGGGCGAGCTGGCGCTGATCTGCGGGGCGATCATCGGCGCCGGGCTCGGCTTTCTCTGGTACAACGCGCCGCCGGCCATGGTGTTCATGGGCGACACCGGCTCACTGTCGCTGGGCGGAGCCATCGGAACCATCGCCGTGGCGGTCAAGCACGAGATCGTGCTGGTCATCATTGGCGGGCTGTTCGTTCTGGAGGCGGTGTCGGTCTTCGTACAGGTCGCCAGCTTCAAGCTGACCGGCAAGCGCGTGTTCAAGATGGCGCCCATCCACCACCACTTTGAAAAACTCGGCTGGGCCGAACCGACCATCGTGATCCGCTTCTGGATCATCGCGGTCGTGCTCGCCCTTATCGGACTGTCGACCCTGAAGCTGCGCTAGGAGGCCAGGCTCCATGATCCCGCTGCGCGCCCATGCCGGCCGCCGCGTCAGTGTCCTCTCCCTCGGCGGAGCAGGTCTGACGGCGGCGCGCGCGCTGCACGCGGGCGGGGCCGAAGTCACGGTCTGGGACAGCGGAGAAGCCCGGCGGTGCGAGGCTGAAGCTCTCGGGCTGACGGTCGAGGATCTGACGACGCGGGACTGGTCGGACCTCTCCGCCCTGGTGGTCGGAGACGCCGGCTTGCTGGAGGAAGACCCGGCCCCGCGTCTGATCGACATGGCGCGCGCTCTGGATGCGCCGCTGATCACAGCCGAACACCTGCTGTGCGAGAACTATGCGGCGTCCGGCGCCTGTTTCACCGCCGGGCTCGGCCGTCAGGCGCTGGCGGCGCTGCATTTCTCCGCGCACCTGCTGCGTGAGACAGGCCAGCCCGTCATCGGACCTGAACCGCCTCAGCTGTTTCGAGACCCAAATCCCGCGGCTGTTCTGATGGCGCAGTGCGAGCGTGCGCCGACCGCGACTCCGAAGGCGGCATGTCTTCTCGACGGCGCCGGCGTAGCGACCGATCTGCGCAACTTGTCTCAGGCGGTCACCGGACCGCTCGTGCTCAGCGCCGATGATCCAGCCGTGCGCCGCCTGTCGGTGTCGGGGATCAAGCGTGCGAGTCTGGTCTCCGGCCGGTCCGCGCTGGCTCGCGGCGTCTTTGTCGCGGCCGGGCGCCTTTTCGATGCGCTCGACGGGCGCGCGCAGCGCGTGGCGGACCTCGCCGATGCGCCGGGTTGCGCCCAGGGTCACCCTCTGGCGCTGGCGGCCGGCTATGCGCTGGCGCGCGGGTTGGGCCTGTCGTTTGACGATGCCCGCGACGGCGTTGCGAGCTATCGCGGATGTCCCGGTCATGGCGCGCCGCTGGGCCAGATCGGACCGCTCGTGCTCGCGGACTGGTCGAAGGCGTCCGACGCCCGCTCGCTCGTCGACGCGCTCAAGCGCGGCCAGCCCTCGGTCTGGCTGGCGGGCCCGTCGGTCGATCCGAAACTGCCCGCCCTGCTGGAGGCGAGCGGCGCCGCGCCGAGTGCGGTCATCCTGACCGGCGATCGCCGCCGCGCCCGGCGCAAGCTCGCCCGGCTCTGCCCGGTCCACGTGGAGCGGGACGTCACCGGCGCCATGGCCCTGGCGGTGCACGCCGCGCTGCGCGCCGGGCCGGGCGCCGCCATCATTTTCGCCCCGGGCGGGCCGTGCGAGCCCGGGCTCGGCGATGATCTGGCCCAGGCGATGAACAGCCTCATGGCCCGTGCAACACAGGGAGACGCCGCATGAGCGCGCGCAGACGTGAGCCCAGCCTGTGGGCCGGACTGGATCAGCCGATCCTGGCCATCGTGATCTTCCTGATGGTGATCGGGATCGTCCTGTCCTTCGCAGCGAGCCCGGCGGTGTCGACGGCGGCCGACCCCTGGTACTTCCTGAAGCGCCAGCTCTTGTTCGCAGGTGTCGGTGTTGCGATCCTGTCGGTTGCAGCCGCGTTGTCGATCACGGGTGTGAGGCGCATGGCGGGCCTGGCCCTATTGTTCAGCCTCGTGCTTCTGGTGCTCACGCCCTTCATCGGCGTCGAATTGAACGGCGCATCGCGCTGGATCCATGTCGCCGGCTTTTCAATTCAGGCCAGTGAGATCCTCAAGCCGTCCTTCATCGTCTTCACCGCATGGCTGTTCGCCGAGGAAGACCGGGGCGCGCCTGTGCCGGGCAGGCTCGCCGCATTCATCCTGTACGGGCTTTGCGTCGCGCTCCTGATGATCCAGCCCGATTTCGGGCAGACGGTCCTGATCACGCTGGTGTTCGGCGCGCTCTTGTGGGCGTCGGGTCTCGCCTGGAAGCATACCGCCATGCTTGCCGGCGCGGCGGTCGCCGGAGCGGCCGGAGCCTACGCGGCGCTGCCGCACATCCGCGCTCGCATCGCCGACTTCCTGAGTCCGGCCTCCGACATCGCGGCGCGCACCCAGACCGACATCGCCATGGACGCCATCGCCCGAGGCGGCGTCTGGGGGGCCGGGCCCGGGGAGGGTGAGATCAAACATGTCCTGCCCATGGCCAACACCGACTTCGTGTTCGCCGTAGCCGCTGAAGAGTTCGGGCTGATCGCCTCGCTCGCCATCATCGGGCTGTTCGCCCTGCTGTTCCTGCGCGCCTGGACGCTGGCGCTGCGCATGACCGATCCCTTCGCCCAGCTGGCCACCGCCGGTCTCGCGCTCCTTTTCGGCCTGCAGGCGCTGGTGAACATCGCGGTCAATCTTGATATCGCTCCGCCCACGGGCATGACGCTGCCCTTCATCTCCTACGGAGGCTCCTCCATGGCGGCGCTGTGCTTTTCCGCCGGTCTGATGTTGGCCCTGACCCGCAAGCGGCCGGGCGCCTACGCCCCGCGCGAGCGCCGGGCGGTCGCATGACGGGCAAGGCGCTGTTCGCCGCCGGCGGCACCGGAGGGCACATGTTCCCGGCCCGCGCCGCCGCCGATGCTCTGATCGCGCGCGGCTGGGAGGTGCGACTGGTCACCGATGCGCGCGGCGCCAAGCATGCTCGCGACTTTCCCGGCGGCGATCCCGTCGTGATCGAGGCCCAAAGCCCGTTCCAGAAGAACCCGGTCAGGCTGGTGGGCGCACTGGCCAGTCTGGCCAAAGGCTACCGCCAGACCTCGCGGCTCATGGCGGACTTTCAGCCCGATGTGGTCGCCGGCTTCGGCGGCTATCCGGCCTTTCCGGTGCTGGCGGCGGCGCGGTCAAGGAAAGTTCCCTTCGTCATCCACGAACAGAATGCGGTGCTGGGCCGGGTGAACCGGTTGTTCTCCGGCTCGGCGGTGTGCGTCGCGTCCGGCTTTGAGCGCCTGGACCGGGCGAGCGTGAAGGTTGATCACAAAGTCGTCGGCAATCCCGTACGCGCCGCCGTTCTGAAAGCGGCTGAAACCCCCTACGCCGCGCCGCCGCCGGAGGGCGAGTTCCGCCTGCTTGTGATCGGCGGCAGCCTGGGCGCACGGCTTCTGTCGGTGACAGTCCCGCGCGCCGTGGCGGTGTTGCCCGAGGCCCTGCGCCAACGTCTGAAAGTGGTCCAGCAGACCCGGGAGGAGACCCTGGACGAAGCCCGGCAGCTCTATTCTGAAGCCGGGGTCGAGGCCGAGTTGGCGCCGTTCTTCCAGGACATGGGCAAGCTCTACGCGGACGCCCATCTGGTGATCAGCCGGGCCGGCGCCAGCTCGGTCAGCGAAATCGCCGCCATCGGCCGGCCGGCGATCTTCGTTCCGTTGGCCGTCGCCATGGATGATCACCAGACTGCGAACGCTGAAAGCCTTGTCGAAGCTGGCGCCGCCGAAGCGATCAGTGAGGCCGAATTGACCGTCCAGCGCCTGCGCGAGAGCCTTGAAACGGCCATGACCGGCGGCGAAGCTCTCTCCAAGCAGGCCGAAGCGGCCCGCGCGCTCGGAAAGCCCTCGGCCCACGAGCACCTCGCCGATCTCATCGAAGCTGCCGCAGAAGCCTCCTGACCCATGCCGCCCATTGATCTGCCCGCCTCCGTCGCGCCTGTTCACTTCGTCGGCATCGGCGGCATCGGGATGAGCGGCATCGCCGAAGTCATGCTCAATCTGGGCTATGCGGTCACCGGCTCGGACATCAAGGAGAGCGCCAACACCGAGCGGCTGAAGGCGAAGGGCGCGACTATCCATATCGGCCATGACGCCGCCAATGTGGCGGGCGCCGGCGCGCTGGTGGTTTCAAGCGCGGTGAAGCGCGACAATCCCGAACTCGCTGCGGCGCGAGCCAGGCGCGTCCCTGTCGTGCGCCGTGCAGAGATGCTGGCCGAGCTGATGCGTCTGAAGCATGCGGTTGCGGTCGCCGGCACCCATGGCAAGACCACCACGACCAGCCTGGTCGCCACGCTGATGGATGCGGCAGGCTTTGATCCCACGGTCATCAATGGCGGGATCATCTCCGCCTACGGCTCGAACGCCAAGATGGGCGAGGGCGACTGGATGGTGGTGGAGGCCGACGAGAGCGACGGGTCCTTCCTGAAGCTGCGCGGCTCGGTGGGGATCATCACCAATATCGATCCCGAACACATGGAGCACTATGGCGGCTTCGACGCCCTGCGCGCCGCGTTCGGGCAGTTTGTCGAGAACCTGCCCTTTTACGGCTTCGCAGTGCTGTGTATCGACCACCCGGAAGTCCAGGCGCTGGCTGCGCGGATCGAGGACCGTCGGGTCATCACCTATGGCGTCTCGCCCCAGGCCGATGTGCGCATCACCAATCTCGCCATGGATCCGGCCGGCGCCCATTTCGATCTGACCTTCCAGCCGCGCGGGTCCGAGCCGGTGAGCTGGACCGGGCTGTCCCTGCCCATGATGGGCGAGCACAACGTGCTGAACGCCGCCGGCGCCATCGCCGTGGTTCAGGCCCTGGGCGGTGAGGAAGCCGAAGTGCGCGCCGGCCTTGCCGGATTCTCCGGCGTGAAGCGGCGCTTCACCGTGGTGGGCGAGACCGGCGGCGTCACCATCGTGGATGATTACGGCCATCACCCCGTAGAAATCGCCGCAGTGCTCAAAGCCGCCCGCCAGCGTGCCGGCGAAGGGCGTGTCCATGCCGTCGTCCAGCCTCACCGCTATACCCGGCTCCATGACCTGTTCGAGGATTTCTGCACCTGCTTCAACGACGCCGACAGCGTGCTGGTGACTCCGGTCTATACCGCCGGCGAAGACCCGATCGAGGGCGCCGATCAGGACAGTCTCGTCGCTGGCCTGGGCCGTCACGGCCACCGCGACGCCGCCGCGACGACGCGGCCGCAACTGCCCGCCGACCTGAAGGCGCGGGTCAAGCCGGGCGACCTTGTCGTCTGCCTCGGCGCCGGAGACATCACGGCCTGGGCGGCTGAATTGCCGGAGCGTCTGGAGGGCGCCCGGTGAGCCGCGTTCCGCCGCTTCCCCCCATTCCGACCCTCCCCCGCGGGGGGAGGGGGCGCTGTGTCGGCTTTTCCGCCCTGAGCTTCGAGCGTCCTGCAGCCGGCTGGGAACGAGTCCAGGACGCCGCCGTCTTCTCCCTCCCCTTGAGGGGAGGGCCGGGGTGGGGTGCGACGGCAAGGCGGCTCAGGCGCTGCGAACATCACCGCTCGGGCCGCGGAGCTGCCGGACCGTGTGGAGCCCGATCAGTAAGCGGCGTGCCGCCGCTCGCCCCCACCCCGACCCTCCCCCGTGGGGGGAGGGGGCGCTGTGTCGGCCCACATCCATTCATGAGCACGCGACGCCGTGGCGTCTCCAATGGATCACCAGCGAGCGCCGCCGTCTTCTCCCTCCCCTTGAGGGAAGGGCCAGGGTGGGGTGTGACCGCGCGTGAGCGCGGTCCATCACCGGGACGGAGCGCCCCATGACCCTCCTCTCCCGCCTCCCGTCGGTTCGCGGCAAGTTGATCGAGAACGCGCCGCTGGCCGACATCACCTGGCTGCGTGTCGGCGGTCCGGCGGAAGTGCTGTTCATTCCCGCCGACGAGGCCGACCTCGCCCGCTTCATGGGCGAGACGCCGCTAGACATCCCCGTCCATGTGCTGGGCGCGGGCTCGAACACCCTGGTGCGCGATGGAGGGCTGAAGGGGGTGACGATCAAGCTCGGTCCCGCCTTCGGCAAGGTGAGCGCTGAAGACGGCGCGAAACTGCGCGCGGGTGCGGCGGCGCTGGACAAATCGGTCGCGAAGACCGCGGCGAAGGCCGGGATCGCCGGGCTGGAGTTTTTTGTCGGCGTGCCGGGCGCCGTCGGCGGCGCGCTGCGCATGAACGCCGGGTGCTACGGGACCGAGACCAAGGACGTTCTGGTCGAGGCGGTCGCCATTGATCGCAAGGGACGGCGCATCGTCGCTCCGGTTCAGGAGCTGGGCTACGCCTATCGCCACAGCGCGGCGCCCGCTGACTGGATCTTCGTCGAGGCCCTGTTCCAGGGGCGGCCCGACACGCCGGAAGCCGTCACCGAGCGGATGGACGCGATCACCGCGAAGCGTGAAAGCACCCAGCCGATCCGGGAGAAGACCTCCGGTTCCACCTTCAAGAATCCCGATCCGGAGACCAGCGGCGGAAAGTCGGCCTGGCAGCTGGTCGACGCGGCGGGTTGGCGCGGGCGACCGATCGGCGGGGCGCGCTTTTCAGAGCAGCACTGCAATTTCCTGATTAATGACGGCAGGGCCACGGCCGCCGATCTGGAGACGCTGGGCGAGACCGTGCGCGCCGAGGTGAGACAGAAATTCGGCGTTGATCTCCACTGGGAGGTCAGGCGTGTAGGAGAGCGGGTGGATGGGTAGAAAGATCGCCGTTCTCGCTGGGGGGCTGAGCCCGGAGCATGATGTGTCTCGGGTCTCCGGCGCCAAGGTCGCCGACGCGCTGAAGCGCAAAGGCCATGAGGTGATCATGATTGACCCGGCCGAGCCCTTCTGGCCCGAAGCGATCAAGGCGGCCGAGCCTGATCTGGCGTTCAACGCCCTGCATGGCGAGTGGGGGGAAGACGGGCTGATCCAGGGCGTGCTGGAATACATGCGCCTGCCCTATACGCATTCGGGCGTGATGGCGTCCGCCCTGGCCATGGACAAGCAGCGCGCCAAGGCCGTGCTGCGCGCTGCGGGGATCGCCTGTCCGGACGGGCTGATCGCGAACCGGTTCGAGGCGGCGAAAGCCCATCTCATGGACCCGCCCTATGTGGCGAAACCCAACGCGCAAGGCTCCTCAGTGGGCGTGCTGATCGTGCGCGAGGGCGAGGCGGCTCCGCCGGCGGCGCTGGGCTCAGACGACTGGCCCTACGGCGACGAGGTCCTGGTCGAGCGCTTCATTCCCGGCCGGGAGCTGACCACGGCGGTCATGGGCGACCGCGCGCTCGCCGTCACCGAGATCACGCCGAAGACGGCGTTTTATGATTACGAGGCCAAGTACGCCGACGGCGGCTCGGTTCATCAGATCCCCGCCGACATCCCTGAGGACATTGAGCGCTATTGCCTTGAGGCGGCGCTGAAGGCCCATCAGGTGATCGGCTGCCGGGGGCTGACACGGTCGGATTTCCGCTACGATCCTGAAACTTCGGCCGTATGGTTACTCGAAATTAATACCCAACCGGGCATGACTCCGACATCCCTCGCCCCTGAACAGGCGGCGCATTGCGGGATCGCGTTTGACGATCTCGTGGACTGGATGGCGGAGGACGCGTCTTGCCGAAGATAGGACGCGCCGGCCCTGGCGACTCCTCCCAAGGCGGCCGCAAGGGTGAGCGGCGCAAAGCAAAACCCCCGGCCCGCAAAGGCTCCAATCGCGCCGCGAACTGGTTTGCAGCCCAGGTGCGAGCGGCTCGTCTGCGTATGGCCTACGCCGCCCGCCTGGTGATGATCGCCGCCGCCGTCGTGGCCGCCGGCATACTCGCCGTCTACGCCGCGGTCGGACGCCTGGACGAGGCGGGCGGGGCGCTCATGGCCAGCTTTGAGAACCGGCTGACCCGGTCCGGCTACGTCGTTCAGTGGGTGGACGTGACCGGGGCTGATCGCCTGAGCGCTGAAGAGGTCGCTCAGATCATCGGCATCGCGCCCGGCGCCGGCATGGCCGAGCTGGATCTCGCCGACGCCCGCGCCGCGCTGGAGGCCGAGCCCTGGGTGGGCCAGGCCGAGATCATCCGTCTCTGGCCGGACCGGATCGTGGTGCGCGTTCTGGAGCGCGAACCCTTCGCCCTGTGGCAGCGGGACGGAGAGCATAGGGTCATCGACCGGACCGGCGTGGTGATCGAAGCCGCCGATCCCGTAGACTTCGCCGATCTGCCGCGCGTCACCGGCGTGGGCGCGGACCGTGAAGCCTCGATCATCGTGACGCTGCTGGACGCCTATCCCGAGATTCAGGCGCGCACGACCCATGCGCTTTATGTGGGTGAGCGGCGCTGGTCGTTGCGCCTTCAGAGCGGTGGCGAGGTGCTGTTGCCGGCGGACAATCCCGGCGGGGCGCTGGCGATGCTGTCCGCCATGCATCAGGCCCGCGGCGTGCTGGACTATGACGCGCAGATCCTGGACCTGCGCAATGACGGCGAAATGGTGATGCGGCCCTGGCCCGACCGGGTTGCGGAAGCCGCCGGGCGGGGAGCATAGGGCTGTGGGCATGCTGAGTTTCCTGAAACCGCGCAGCGATGCGCCGGCCGTCCGCAAGCCCGGCGTGTTCGCCGGTCTCGATATCGGCGCGTCGAAAACCACCTGCTTCATCGCAAAGACCGAGCAGACCCTCGCCGGGCTGCGCCCGCGCGTGATCGGTGTCGGACACGTGTCCACCAAAGGCGTGCGCGCCGGCGCCGTGGTCGACATGGACGCTGCGGCGGCCAGCGTGCGCGGCGCGGTGGAGAACGCAGAGGCCATGGCCGGCCAGACAGTGACGGACATCACGGTCTCTGCCGCCGCAGGATCACCGTCGAGCACGCGCATCGCCGTGGACATGGATCTGGCCAGCCGCGAGGTGACCGATCGCGATCTGCGCCGGGCGCTGGGTGAGGCGCTGCGCCGCCATCACGAGCCGGGCCGGGTCATGCTTCACGCCTTGCCCCTGTCCTGGCGCGTGGACGGCCATCGCGGCGTGAAGGATCCGCGCGGCATGTTCGGCGAGACCCTGGGCGTGGACGTCCACATCGTCTCGACCGGAGCTGATCCTGTGCAGAATCTGGTCGCATGCGTGGAGCGCTGCCAGCTCAATGTCGCCGGCGTCGTCGCCGCGCCCTATGCGGCCGGCCTGTCCGCCCTGTCCGCTGATGAGATGGAGCTTGGCGTGCTGGTCATCGACATGGGCGCTCACGTGACCAGTGCGGCGATTTTCAACGAAGGCGCGCTCCAGCACCTGGACTGCGTGCCGGCCGGCGGCGCCCATGTGACCAATGACATCGCGCGCGGCCTGTCCACGCCCGTCAGCGCGGCTGAACGCATCAAGGCGCTGCACGGCTGCGCCCTCGACAGTCCAGACGATGACCGTGTGATGATCGAGGCGCCGCCGGTCGCCGGCTCTGGCGAGGCCGGCATGGCCCAGCACCCGCGCGCGCTTTTGAACGCCATCATCCGCCCGCGTCTTGAAGAAATCTTCGAGCTGATCCGCGACCGGCTCGACGCCGCCGGCGCGCGTGAAGCGGGCGGCCGTCAGATGGTGCTGACGGGTGGCGCGGCCCAGCTGCCCGGAACCGCTGAACTGGCCGGCCGCGTCCTGGGCAAGCAGGCGCGCATCGGCCGCCCGGCGAGCCTGGCCGGTCTGGGCGATGCGGTGTCCGGCCCGGCGTTCTCGGCCTGCGCAGGCGTCATGCACCGCCATGTCACCGGCCCGGTCGAAGCCATCGCCGGTCCGCCGCGCTTTGAAGCGCGCACGACCATACGCCGGTTTGAAGCCGCCGATCGCGGCCCGGCGGCCATCTGGCGCTGGTTTGCGGAAAGCTTTTAGCCGCCGGTCCCTTGCAAGCTCTCATTAATACTTCGTTCCCGTAGCGTTCCTGAAAAAGGCTTTGCGCTGAGGGGGTTGGCTTAACGCGTGATTAAGCAGACGGGTTCAGTCTGGCGGGATAACCGCCCCTTAACCACGCCGCCTACGGAGCCCTGTCATGCCGCTCAACCTGTCCGCCCCGGAAACCACGGAGCTCAAGCCCCGTATCCTCGTGTTCGGCGTCGGCGGCGCCGGGGGCAATGCGGTCAACAACATGATCGAGGCCGAGCTGGAAGGCGTGGATTTCGCGGTGGCCAACACCGACGCCCAGGCGCTGCAGCGTTCAGGCAGCGAGCACCGCATCCAGATGGGGGCTGCGATCACCGAGGGTCTGGGCGCTGGGGCGCGCCCGGAAGTCGGCGAGCAGGCCGCCGAGGACTCCCTGTCGGAAATCTGTGAGCACCTGCAGGGCGCGCACATGGTGTTCATCACCGCCGGCATGGGCGGCGGCACCGGTACGGGCGCGGCGCCGGTCATCGCGCGCGCCGCGCGCGAGCAGAACATCCTGACCGTGGGCGTGGTGACCAAGCCCTTCCACTTTGAAGGCACGCGCCGCATGCGCATTGCCGAAGAGGGCATTGAACGCCTTCAGGAGCATGTGGACACGCTGATCATCATCCCCAACCAGAACCTGTTCCGGATCGCGACGGAGAAGACGACCTTCGCCGAGGCCTTCTCCATGGCTGACCAGGTCCTGCATTCCGGCGTGCGCGGCATCACCGATCTCATGGTCATGCCCGGCCTGATCAATCTGGACTTCGCCGATGTGCGCACCGTGATGAACGAGATGGGCAAGGCGATGATGGGCACCGGCGAAGCCTCGGGCGACAAGCGCGCCATCGAGGCGGCCCACAACGCCATCAACAATCCGCTGCTCGACGATGTGTCCATGAAGGGCGCCAAGGGCGTGCTGATCAACATCACCGGCGGCATGGACATGACGCTGTACGAAGTCGACGAGGCGGCCAACGAGATCCGCAACGAGGTCGATCCCGACGCCAACATCATCGTGGGATCCACTTTCGACGAGGCCTTGGAGGGCACGGTGCGCGTGTCGGTCGTGGCCACCGGCATCGACGCCGAGGAAGTCGCTCAGAGCCCGTCCCATCGCCGCAGCGCGGACAATGTCACGCCGGTCTGGCGCGCCCGCGAAGCCCGGCCCCAGCGCCAGGCCGAGCCGGTCGTGCGCCGCAACGCTGATGCGGTGGCGGTGAACGAAACGCCGCGCCCGGCCGCTCAGTCCTCCGGTCAGCCCGCAGCGCGCAGTGAAGCGCCCGAGCCGACTCCCGCCCAGAAGCTTCAGGCCCGCGCCGCCGAGTATGCCCAGGGCCTGAACGTCCAGAGCGCGCCCCCGGTTCAAGCGTCTGCCGAAGTGAAGGCCGAGGCCCCGGTTCAGCCTGAACGGCCCGCCGTGGTGGAGACCCGTGAGCGTCTGGAGCGTGAGCTGGGCGCCGAGCCGCAGCGCGACGCGGCGCCGGAACCCGCCCCGCGTGAAAGCTCCAACCCGATCAAGCGCGGCCTGTCCCTGTTCGGGCGCAAGGCGAAGGCGCCTGAACGCGTTGAACCGCGCCGCGACCCGCTGAGCTCGCGTCTGCAGTCGGCTCCGGAACCGGCCCGGTCTTCGCAGCCTGCGCCGCGCCCGGCGCCCCAGCCGAGCGGCGATCTGTTCGGCGATGCCGGCGATGAGGGCGATCTGGAAATCCCCGCCTTCCTGCGCCGCCAGGCTAACTAACAGAATTTGAACGCAAAACATGCGCCGCGCCTGGCCTCCAGGCGCGGCGCTTCATTTGGTAACACGGTGCAACATTCCTTTAATTGCTGCAGCCGCTCAGACCGGTAGGGTGAAGTGGAATGAGGGGTCGCCCGCCTGTCTCGCCTGCACTTCGCCGCACCGTCTTGAGGGGAAGACGCCGGCCGGAGCCAGGGGCTGGGACCAGGGCGGGTGAGAAGACAGGATCAGCGCTTATGAGCGAACGTACAACACTGGCTTCCGCGGCCGTCTGCGCCGGCGTCGGGCTTCACACCGGCGCCCGGGTGCGCATGGCGCTGAAACCGGCCCCGGTCGGGTCCGGCATCGTGTTCGAGCGCGCTGATCTGGATGTTGACGACCGCCGCGTGCCTGCGCGCCGCGAGTACGTCCGCTCCACTGATCTTGGCACCACCCTGGTCAACGAAGCCGGCGCTTCTGCGGCCACGGTCGAACATCTCATGGCGGCGCTGGCGGGTCTGGGCGTTGATGATCTCATCGTCGAGCTGGACGGCCCGGAAGTTCCGGCCATGGACGGTTCGTCCGCGCCCTTCGTCGATTTGATGCTGCGCGCAGGCCTCAAGACCGCGCCCGCCCCGCGCAAGGCCATCAAGGTGCTCAAGCCCATCGAGGTGGAGGAGGGTGCGCGGCGCGCCGTGTTCCTGCCGTCCCTGAAGCCGGCCATCGATGTGGAGATCGACTTCGAGGACGAGACGATCGGCCGTCAGCACTTCCATTTCGAAGTCACCCGTGAAGCGTTCGCCGATCTGGTCGCGCCGGCGCGCACCTTCGGTTTCCGCCGCGATCTCAATGCGCTGCTGAAGGCGGGTCTGGCGCGCGGCGGCTCTATGGAGAACGCCGTCGTGCTCGACGAGGGCGGCGTCGCCAATCCCGAAGGCCTGCGATTCGCCGACGAGTTCGTGCGTCACAAGGCCCTCGATGCGCTCGGCGATCTGTACCTGGCCGGCGCCCCGATCCTTGGGCTCTACCGTGCGACCCGGCCCGGCCACGGCCTGAACGCCAAGGCGCTCGGCGCGCTGCTGGCTGACGAAACCGCCTGGTGCTGGGAAACTCTGCGCAGCCCGGCGGTCTCGCTGGACCGGCTGGTGCGCAGCTAGGCTGGATCGCGCTGCATCCTGACACGGTGCTTTTGCCGCGCGCCGGGATCGGCTAAACCTCTGACCAGTTCAGTCGGCCTGACCGCCGCCGACCCATGAAGAGGCCTATCTATGACGCTCGTCCTTCGCGCCGCCGCCGCTCTCATCATCGCCAGCGTCCTGGCGGCCTGCGGCGCGAACGATAGAGAGCAGCTCGCCTATGTCGAGACGCCGGTGGAGCGCCTTTACAATCTAGGCTTCGACGCGCTTGAGCGCCGCCGTTTCGATGAAGCGGCGGCCTACTTTGACGAGGTTGAGCGCCAGCACCCGTTCTCTGAGTGGGCGCGCCGGTCCATGCTGATGGCGGCGTACGCCAACTATGAGGCGCAGCTTTATTCCGAGGCGATTTCCGACGCCGAGCGCTTTATTGCGCTGCACCCCGGCAGCTCAAGCGCGCCCTACGCCTACTATCTGATCGCGATCAGCCACTACGAACAGATCTATGATGTGGGCCGGGACCAGTCGACCACGCGCAATGCGCTGCAGGCGCTGGAGCAGGTGGTCAACCGCTTCCCCGAGACGCCCTACGCCCAGGATGCGCGCCTGAAGATGGACATGACGCGCGACCACCTGGCCGGCAAGGAGATGAGCGTCGGGCGCTGGTATCTGCGCAACGGGTATTATCTGGCGTCCATCAACCGGTTCCAGAACGTGATCCGTGATTACCAGACGACAAGCCACACGCCCGAGGCCCTGCATCGGATGGTGGAGGCCTATGTGGCGCTGGGCGTGGACGAGGAAGCCCGTCAGATCGCCTCGGTGCTGGGGTATAACTTCCCCGGGTCGCAGTGGTACTCCGACACCTATGACCTTATGACCGAACGCGGCGTGGCCCTGCCGGGCGCTGAGGATATGGAGCGTGACCCCACCCTCCTGCGCCGGGCGCTCGACCGCATCTTCGGTTAAGGCGAGCGGAGCGCCGCGGTGCTCGCCTCCCTCACCATCAAGGACATTGTCCTCATCGACCGCGAGGAGCTGGTCTTCTCCGGCGGTCTGTCGGCGCTGACCGGCGAGACCGGGGCGGGCAAGTCGATCCTGCTGGGCGCGCTAGGCCTGGCGTGCGGTGACCGGGGCGGCAAGGGGCTTGTGCGCCAGGGCGCCGATCAGGCCATGGCCGTCGCCGTGTTCGAGCCCGCGCCGGACCATCCCGCCTACGCCATCCTTGAAGAGGCCGGCCTTGCAGCGGAGCCGGGCGAGCCGATCATTCTTCGCCGCACCCTGTCCGCTGACGGCCGCTCACGCGCCCATGTGAACGACCAGCCCGCCAGCGTGGGACTTCTAGCCCAGCTCGGCGATGTGCTGGTGGAGATCCACGGCCAGCATGACGGGCGCGGCCTGCTTGACCCCAAGACCCATCGCAGCCTGCTGGACGCTTTTGCCGGCGCCTCGAAGGAGCGCGCCGCCGTCGCCAGCGCCTGGGAGGCGCTAAGCACGGCGCGCAAGCGGATGGATGAGCTGGCGAAGTCCCGCGACAAGGCGGCGAGCGAGGAAGCCTATCTACGCGGTGCGGTCGAAGCGCTGGGTGCACTCGATCCAAAGCCGGACGAGGAAGCAGCGCTCGCAGAAGAACGCAAATTCCTCCAGCAGGCCGAAGCCGCGCTGACCGAGCTGCAGACCGCCATGTCCGCCGTCGCGGGCGGAGAGGGGCTGTCGACTCGCCTGAACACCGCCCTCAGGGGCCTGGAGCGTGTGCGTGGAGCGCTCGGCGCCGGCGAGGCGGGCGAAGACGCCGGTGACGCCGCCGCGGCCCGGGCGAGCGTAGAGCGCGCCGCCGGGGCGCTCGACCGCGCCCTCATCGAGTTCAACGAGGCTGAAGACGCGCTGGCCGAAGCCGCCCAGCGTTTCGAGGTCGAGCCGGGGCGGCTCGACAGGGTTGAAGAGCGCCTGTTCGCCCTGCGCGGCGAGGCGCGAAAGCATTCTGTGGAGGTCGACGCCCTCCCGGCCCTGCGCGAGGATCTGGCGGGCCGGCTCGATCTGATCGAGCACGCCGATGACCGCCTGAAGGAGGCCGAAAGCGCGCTGAAAGCCGCCGAAACCGACTATGCGCGCGCCGCCGAGGCGCTGACCAAAGCCCGCAGAAGCGCTGCCGAAAAGCTCGCCGCCGCGGTCATCGCGGAGCTTGAGCCGCTGAAAATGGACAAGGCCCGCTTCCGCGTCGCCGTAGACCCCGATGAGACCCGTCCCGGCGCCAAGGGTTGGGACCGCGTGGCCTTCGAAGTCGCGACCAATCCCGGCGCGCCGTTCGGGGCGCTGGACAAGATCGCTTCGGGCGGTGAGCTGTCGCGCTTCGCGCTGGCGCTGAAGGTCTGCCTGGTGGGCGGAGGCGGAAAGGTCATGGTGTTCGACGAGGTCGACCAGGGCGTGGGCGGCGCGGTCGCCGACGCGGTGGGCCAGCGCCTGGCGAAGCTGGCCGAGACCGGTCAGGCCCTGGTCGTCACGCACTCGCCCCAGGTCGCCGCCCGCGCCGCGCTGCACTTCCGCATCGAGAAGGCGTCCGACGGCGAGGGCGTGCGCACCGCGGTGCGCGAGCTGGGCCCCATGGAGCGCCGCGAAGAGATCGCGCGAATGCTCTCCGGAGCGGAAGTGACGGATGCGGCGCGCGCGGCGGCCGATCAGCTGATGGCGAGCTGAAGATCTTTTGGATTGGAAATCTTGCTTTCTATCTGAAAGCTTTAGCCTTTTAGAATCAGCAGTAGTGCTTTAGGAAACTGGTTGTCCACATGTGTCCGATAGGACTGGTCGCTCTGCTCCGCGCTTCCGAAAAATATTTCTTCATAGTATTCAAGTTTGAAACCACACTGTATAACAAGGTCAAACACACTACCTAGCGGTAGATGGTGATACGGAATTGAAAAATCGCCTCGCGAAAATTCATATCTTCCTTGCTCCGAACTTTTGTATGTCTCGATGTTCTCGAACTTTCTTGAATTGGTTCGGCTAAGATAGAAGTCAGACAAATCCTTTATAACTAGAAATGGATGCGTTATTATCAACGCTAGACGACTTTTTTCAGACTCTTTGATGCGCGTTGATTTTGAGCCGCGCCTGCAGAGGGTTTTTATACCCGACAGGTAGGACCTTTGGTTTTTCAATTCGTTAAGTACAAATATTGACAGCCCGAGATCGAATGTACTTGTCAAGCTACGCTCCCAGCCTGCCTGATCGAAGTTCTTTCGAATAAAGCTAGTCGAATTATCAGCGTAAGCTGACTCAGCTGCTTCTAAAAAGTATTGGTTTACATCGAACCCAACATACTTCGCTGCCCCTAAACCGCGACAGAACGGTACAGCGTTCCCCACTCCGCAGCCAAAATCGTAAATAACGCCGCCCCGTGCATATGGAGCTAACCTATCTTGAATGACAGGAAATATGCTTTCGTTACGGATCTTATCAGGAGAAACTCCATACTCTGCTAGCCAATACTCCGCATAGGCTTTATCGCGTTCGTCATCAATTTGGCTGCGCTGCATACGGGTCGTTCCGCTGACCTCTTCAATGTCACGCTGAGAACTTATTAAATAAGGGCGATTTTTCCGATCAGATACCATCTTATTTTGATATTTCCCGATGTGCTACCCAAGCCAAGTATAGCTTCCACTTTGACAGACTTGCAAAGAACTTTTTGTCGGCGATAGCTCTTTTTACCCAATCCCATCGAGTGATCCGTTGCAATTGTAGGGTGTCTTTCTTGATCTCCGAATGGACGGCTCCGTTGCCATCAAGCACGCCTACAAACCAGCCGGTCGCGGCCGTCTTTGCCATGTTAGGAAATACATACTTCGCCAAGCCCGTTCTATTTTCAGAGCGGTTAGTAAAGGATGAGCTATAGTTAAATGTTAAAATTACTTCATGATTCTCGTCGAAATGGAGAGAGTCTGATTTGAAAGTCGCATAGACAGAGGGCGCTGCAAAAGTGCCATCTGGAAATTCAATGGTTTCCCCGCTTATAAAATATGAGTTAGTGAGGAATCGACGCCTTATATCAATCATTGTGACGTAGCTCTTGTCGTCTCGCTGTATTTTCTCAATCCAAGTGCCTTCAGATTGAGCGGCCTTTGTATAGATGCACCTTAGAATGCGAACTCGCTTGAAAGCTTCGAAAGTGACCGTTGGGACAAACGCTAAGATGACAGCTCCGATCGCCAGTTGCTCACGCTGGGTCAGATTGTCGGGGTCAAACCCAAGCAGTGCACCGACTACGCGTGTCGCTGCGTCTAGTAGGCCCCAAAGCAGGTCAATCAAATTTGAAATCATGTATTCTTCGTATGCCCTATAACTGCCATCCTAAGCTTAGACTTGTCGGGTAAGAGCGCAAGGAGGGAAACGGGCCTCGTGCGATGCCGCCGGGCGGAAGCATTTAAGGGCGAAATCCGGCACTTGATCTCGGTCCGTGCCGAACGAACCGGAAAGATGTTTGTTTCAGTTCTAAATGCGCAAGGTGGTCGGCGCAGATTGGAGCGTAGCTCCACTCCCGCTTGACCCCGCCCGCCCGCGCGGCACTTTCTGGGCTTCACCAGCCTTGCAAGGATTCGCCATGTCCGCCGCTCACAAAGATGTCGAAGCCCTGTCCGAAGCTGAGGCGGCGGCCGAGCTGGAACGGCTGGCGAAGGAGATCGCCAAGCACGACAAGGCCTACTACGAGAAGGACGCGCCGAAGATTTCCGACGCGGCCTATGACCAGCTGCGCCAGCGCAACGCGGCCATTGAAGAGCGCTTCCCGCAACTGAAGCGCAACGACAGCCCGTCGGAACGCGTGGGCGCGAAACCATCAGAGCAGTTCGCCGAGGTGCGACACGCCGTGCCCATGCTGTCGCTGGGCAATGCGTTCAGCGATGAGGATGTCGAGGATTTCATCGCGCGCATCAGGCGCTTCCTCAATCTGGAGGAAAGCCCGGTTCTGACCGCCGAGCCCAAGATCGACGGGCTCAGCGCCAATCTGCGCTATGAGGACGGTGAGCTGGTCCTGGGCGCCACGCGCGGCGACGGGCGTTCAGGGGAGAACGTGACCGCCAACCTGAAGACCATTCCCGGCATCCCGCACCGCATCGAGGGCGCGCCGGACGTGCTTGAGGTGCGTGGCGAGGTCTATATGAGCCATGCCGATTTCGCCACGCTGAACCAGCGCCAAGAGGCGGCGGGCAAGAAGACCTATATGAACCCGCGCAACGCTGCGGCCGGGTCTTTGCGCCAGATCGATCCGAAGATCACCGCCCAGCGGCCCTTGCGCTTCTTCGCCTACGCTTGGGGCGAGCTGTCGGAGCCCCTGGCCGCCACACAGTATGAGGCGGTTCAGCGCCTGGGTGAGCTGGGCTTTGAAATCAACGCCGACATGGCCCGCTGCGAGGGGCTGGAGGACGTGCTGAAGCACTACCGCGCGCTTGAAGAAAAGCGCGCCCAGCTCGGCTATGACATCGACGGCGTGGTCTACAAGGTCGACCGCCTGGACTGGCAGGAGCGGCTGGGCTTCGTGTCCCGTGCACCGCGCTGGGCCATCGCCCACAAATTTCCCGCCGAGAAGGCGACCACGGTCCTCAACGACATCGAGATCCAGGTCGGCCGGACCGGCGCCCTGACCCCGGTCGCCAAGCTGAAGCCGGTCACGGTCGGCGGCGTGGTGGTCTCCAACGCCACGCTCCACAATGAAGATGAAATCGCCCGCAAGGACGTGCGCATCGGCGACACGGTCGTGATCCAGCGCGCGGGCGATGTGATTCCGCAGATCGTAGAGGTGCTCACCGACAAGCGCCCGAAGGGGGCCGAGCCCTTCGAGTTTCCGAAGACGTGTCCGTGCAAGCTCGCGACGCCGGCTGAGCGCGAGGTCAATCCGCGTACCGGCGAAGTGAGCGTGGTGCGCCGCTGCACGGGCGAGTTCGCCTGCCCGTACCAGCGCAAGGAGCACCTGAAGCACTTCGTCTCGCGCAAGGCCTTCGACATTGAAGGTCTGGGTGAAAAGCAGATTGAGGCGTTCTATGAGGAGGGCGCGGTGACCGAGCCGGCCCATATCTTCACCCTCAAGGCGCGCAATGAGGCTGGCGAGCTCGATCCGCCGCTCTCGAAGCGCGAGGGTTGGGGCGAGAAGTCCGCGGCGAACCTGTTCGAGGCGATCGAGGCGCGCCGCACCATCGCCCTGTCGCGCTTCATCAACGCGCTGGGCATCCGACATGTGGGTGAGGAGACCGCGCGCCTGCTGGCGACGACCTATGGGTCATGGACCTCGTTCCGCGAGGCCGCCGATGCCGCGTCTGATGACGAGGCCGAGGCGCGCGAGACCATGCTTTCCATTGACGGCATGGGCGACACTGCGGTCGACGCCATTGGTCGCTTCTTCGCCGAGGATCATAACGCCGCCGCGCTGGATCGCTTGCTGGACCAGGTCACCGTGGAGGACGCCGAACAGGCCGCCTCGGACTCCCCCGTCGCCGGCAAGACGGTCGTCTTCACCGGCTCGCTGGAGCGCTTCACCCGCGACGAAGCCAAGGCGCGGGCCCAGAGCCTCGGCGCCAAGGTCGCAGGTTCGGTGTCAGGCAAGACCGATTATCTGGTCGCAGGGCCGGGGGCGGGCTCCAAGCTGAAGAAGGCGGAAGAGCTGGGCGTCCAGGTGCTCAGCGAAGATGACTGGCTGACGCTTATCGGGGGGGAGTAGGCCCGTTATGAATCCCCGGCCAAGCGAAGCGCAGAGCCGGGGCCTCGGTGCGAGCTCACCGAGAGGTCCCGGCTCTGCGCCGCTTTGCGGCTTGGCCGGGAATTCATCTTGAAAGCTTATCTCCCCTCGCGCCGCCAGGCGCCCGCCAGCAGGGCCAGGGCCAGCGCGGCGATCAGGAGACCCGGAGCCAGAGGCGTGCGCTGGGCGGCGGTGACCACATAGGCGTTGTTGCGCTCTAACCCGAGCCAGTCCGCGCCATAGGCTCGAGACGTTCCGGACACGCGCCTGATCTCCGGCGCCGCGCGCCCTGGCGGCAGGGCGATCACGCCGCCGCCGGTCGCCTCGACCAGAGCGAACAGGCCCTGCGGGTCAGGGCGCAGATCGGCGTATTCGCGCGGGTTCAGCGGTCCGGACGCCACGACGGCGGTCAGATCCCCGTTTTGAAGGCGCACGAGGCCCTGCTCGGTCGCCGGGGCTTCGGCCTGAAAGCGTCCTGGCGAGACCTCGACCATGTCGAGCGTTTGCGTCCGGCCCGAGGGCCACTCCACATCAAGCGGCGGTGCGGTCTCGGCCAGAGTCGTGCGGGTGACCGACAGGGTCCCGTCGGCGACCACCGAGGTCAGGCGTTCTTCGTCCAGCTCCGGTTCGCCCATCAGCCAGTGCGCTACACGCCGGAACAGCTCGTCATGGGGACCGCCGCCCTCATGACCGCGCTCCCACAGCCAGGCCTGGTCGGACAGAAGGATTGCCGCGCGGCCCTCTCCGGCGCGCGCCAGGGTGAGCAGGGGTTCGCCGTCCGGGCTTTCCAGCACGGTCTCGCCGGACACCGCCGACGCGCCGATGCGCCGATACCAGGGGCCCCAGCCGGACTGGACGCTCGCCATGGGCGCGGTGACGGGATGGCGCAGGCCTGCCTCGCTGACGCGCGGCCTGAAGGCGCCTTCCGCGATCGTGCCGTCCGGCGCCGCGGGCAGCACGCCAGCCAGAGGCGACCGCGCCAGGCTTTCCGGTCCGGCGAAGGGCGGGCCGGTCGTGACCAGAAACGCGCCGCCCCGGCGCACATACTGGGCGATATTGTCCAGATAGAGCGGGCGCAGAATGCCCCGGCGGCGATAGCGGTCGAAGATGACCAGATCGAATTCTTCCAGGCGCAGCTGGAACAGCTCGAAAGTGGGAAAGGCGATTAGCGCCAGCTCGTCAGGCGGCACGCTGTCATCCTTGTCGAGGGGACGCAGAATGGTGAAGTGCACCAGGTCCACGCTCGGGTCGGACTTCAGAAGATTGCGCCAGGCCCTCGCGCCGTTATGGGGCTCGCCGGTGACCAGCAGCACGCGCAGCCGGTCACGAACGCCGGTCACATTCACCGCAGCGCGGTTGTTGATGAGAGAGAGCTCCTCTTCGCCCGCCTCCACTTCGATCTGGACGGTGTTGGGGCCGCGGTTCTGCAGGGCGGCGCGCACCTCCACATCGCGTCCGATCTGAACGCGGGCGCTGACGGGCTCGCCGCCATCTATGGACAGCTCCACGGTCGCGGTGCCGGCGGGCGCGCCTTCATCTTCCACGCGCAGCGTGAAGGTCACGTCCTCGCCCACCAGGCCATAGGCGGGCGCTTCGGACACGATCAGGCGCCGGTCACGGGCATCCGGCCGCCCGGTCACGACGTGATGGAAGGGCGCTTGCAGGCCGAACGCTTCGGCGTCGTCGGGCGCATCGTGGATCTGGCCGTCCGAAGCCACGATGACGCCGGCCAGACGTTCGCGCGGGATGCGTCCGAGCCCGTCCCGCAGAAGCGGCGTCAGCCGCGTGCCGTCCGGCGCGCCTCCGCCGGATATCTCGATCAGCTCCAGAGACGGATCGCGCTCGGCGGCGGCGCGCAGGGCCTCAGCGGTGCGCGCGGCGGCTTCGGAGCGCTCGCCGACCTCCATGGAGGGGCTGTCATCGGTGATCAGAAGCGCGATGTCGGACAGCGCCTCACGCTGCTCCCGGATCAGAGCCGGGTTCGCCAGCGCTGCAGCCAGCAGCGCGGCGGCCAGCGCGCGCCAGAGCCAGCCCTTCATGCCGCGCACCAGCGCGAAGGCGGCGGCGGCCAGCGCCAGGCCGGCGAGCGCCGCGATCATCGCCGGTTCGATCAGCGGGGCGTAAGCAAGGGTGGAGGCGCTCGTCATTCCTGGCCCAGTCGTTCAAGGATGGCGGGCACGTGGACCTGATCGGCCTTGTAGTTGCCGGTCAGGGCGTACATGGCGACATTCACGCCGAACCGGATGGCGAGCTCGCGCTGGCGCGGACCGCCTTCGACGGGCGCCAGCGGGCGGCCGTTTTCATCCACCGCCCAGGCCGCCGCCCAGTCGGCCGATCCGATCACGACGCTCGACACCCCGTCGCGCGATGCGCCGGACCCGGCGGCTTCGACCCAGACCGTTCCGCCGGGATAGCGGCCGGGAAAATCATCGAGCAGATAGAAGGACCGGCCGATCACATGGTCGCCTGGGATCGGTTCCAACGGCGGCAAGTCCACGTGCTCCAGCGTGCGGACGAGGCCGGGATGGGGCTCGCCGCGCAGCGCGGCCTCCGCGCCGTCGCGTGTGTCGAAGATGATCAGCCCGCCTGCGTCCAGATAAGCCTGGACCTTGCGCGAGGCGTCCATGGACAGGGCGGGGGCGTCCAGCGTCACCGGCCAGTAGACGACCGGATAGAAGACGATCGGGTCGGTTTCGATATTGACCCCGACCGGCTCGGCCGGCTCCACCGCGCTGCGCCGCGTGCTCTCTCGGGACAGGCCGGTAAGGCCCGCACGGCTGAGCTGATCAATGCGGGCATCGCCGGTCAGGACAAAGGCCAGACGCACCTCAAGCGCGTTTTCCGCGGCGCCGAGCCCGGCCTCCTGAGCCTCCGACTCGTGCGGCGCCAGGACCGCGAGCATCGAGGCGGCCAGAAGGACCGGCGCGGCCTGTCCTGCGCGGCGCACGGCCGGCAGGCGGCCGGAGAGGGCCAGGGCGATGATCGTATCCACCGCCAGCAGGATCAGCGCCAGGGTGAGCAGGGGGCCGGCCAGGCGCCGTTCCACGGTCTCCCCGCGCACCGCATAGGTCGCGCCGGGCAGGTTCCGGGCGAGCGGGGCGAGCGTATCGCCGGGCTGGACGGCGTTGAGCGCGGCGCCCGCCGCGCCCAGTCGCCAAAGGCCGGGCGGGGTGGAGGCTGCAGCGCGGGCCTGGGCGAACTGATCAGACGGAATCGGGTCCGCCGCGCCCGTGGGGTCGGTCAGTACGCCGCGGCCGGTCAGGCTCTGCTCCAGGCTCCAGGCGCCGCCCGTGGGCGCAGCGGCGCGGCCGGTGTCGGCCAGGCTCAGCGTGCGCTCCAGCATGGCCGGGAAAAGGCCGGACAGGGGAAGGGAGGACCAGGCCGGACCCGCAGTCACATGGAACAGGACCAGCCAGCCTTCGCCGCGCCGGTCGGCGGTGACCAGCGGCGTGCCGTCCTCAAGCCGCGCCCAGACGCGGGCGTTCAGCGCTGGTCCGGGTTCGGCCAGCACCTGACGCTCGACAGTGGCTTCAGCCGGGACCGCAAGCCCTGCGAACGGGCTGTCATCAGGAAAGGGGGACAGGCCCTGGGCTTCGTCCCAGGCCAGCGCCCCGCCGAACAGACGCCCGCCCTGTCGCAAAGGCGCGGGCAGCAGCGTATCCGGCGCCGCGGCCAGACGAGGTCCGGCGAAGCGGATCACCAGACCGCCGGCTTCCAGAAAGGCTGTAATGCGCTCATCGTCGGCCTGCACCTGGTCGACCAGAACCAACACGGACGGCTCCGCGTTCAACACGAACTCCAGGTCGTCGAACACGATCTCGGCCGATCCTGACAGCGCCTCGCGGGCATAGTGAAGGTCCGACAGGAGCGGCTGACCCTCTCCGCCTTCGGGCCGGACCAGGCCCACGCGCGGCCGCCGCCAGCGATCCCCTGTCAGGTGCACGGCGCCGGCGCTGGGCTCGCCGTCGATCTGCAGCCGGGCGATCCGGTTTCTGAGGTCCAGGGGCAGCCGGGCGGTCAGCCGGGCCTCGGTCTGTCCGGCCTCAAACGCGCCCGGCGCGCGCGCCACCGCACGTCCGTCGGCGGTCAAAGCGGTCACGGACACAGTCTGCGTCAGCTCCCCGTCAGCCCGGCGCACCACGGCCGTGAACCCGTCGGGAGAGGCTTCGACCCCAGATAGAGCCAGGGGCAGGTCGTCGGTGGACGGCGTCAGCACAGACAGGGCGCCGGAATTGCTGGCGGCACGGGCCAGCGCCCGGTCGCCCTCGTCATTCGTCGCGATCGCGTCGGTGATCCAGACCGTCTCGATGCGGCCTGGCGCGCCGTCTGCGGCGAGGCCCGTGGTCAGCCGCTCCGCAGCGCCTGCGCGGTCCGGAGCCCAGGCGTGAGGGGCGTGGGCGTCAAGGCGTGAGAGCGCTTCGCCGGCCGGTGCAAATCTCAGGGGCGGCGCCCGGTCCGCCGGTGCTGCGGTGAACAGAAGCGCGGCGGTCCGCCCATCGGCGCGCGCGGCTTCAAGCCGCGTGCGCGCGGCGTCCCGCGCTGCATCCCAGCGTGCGGCCGACGTCCAGCCGTCATCGACGATCACCAGGACCGGCAGTTCGGTTTCGCTGGCCGGGTCGGGCTGGAGGATCGGGCGGGCCAGCGCCAGGATAACCAGCGCGGCCAGGATGAGGCGCAGGGCGATCAGCCACCAGGGCGTGGTCTGGGGCGTCTCCGGCGTGCGCGCCAGGCGCTGCAACAGGCGGATCGGAGCGAAGATCACGACATTGGGCGCCGGCGGCGTCGCGCGCAGCAGCATCCACAGGGCGGGCAGCGCCAGGAAGGCGATCAGCGCCAGCGGTGCGGCGAAGGCGAGGGGACCGAGCGTCAGCATCAGGCCGCGCCCTCAAGGGCCTGATAAAGAGCCAGAACCGCCGACGCGGCAGGCCGGTCGGTGCGGTGCGTGATCAGTGTACAGCCTGCCCGACGCGCGAGCGCATGAAGCGCTGCGCCATGCTCGGCCCACACCTCGCGATAGCGGGCGCGGGCGTCCTCGGCGCGCCCCAGCAGAAGCGGCCGGCCTGCAGCTGGCGGCGTGAACCGCGTCCGTCCGGTGAAGGGGAAGTCTTCCTCCGCCGGGTCGATCACCCGTAGCAGGACACCCCGCCCGCCCCTTGCGGACAAAGCAGACAGGCGCGCCTGCCAGGTCTCCGGCGGATCGAGGAAGTCGCCCGCGAGCACGACGCGGCCATGGCGGGAAATATCCGGGCTTTCCACGCTGGACGCCGCGCCGGGACCATCGGCCAGCGCGCGCCCGGCGATCTCCAGGGCCGGGCGCCCTGAGCGCGGCCGGCCGGTTTCACCCAGCGCTGCGATCCGCTCCCCCCCACGCACCAGCAGGCTGGCTGTGGCGATCAGGCAGACCGAGGCGCGCTCGCGCTTTGTGGGGAGGCCCGCAGAGCCCGCGTCCATGCCCGGCCCGCCATCGCGCCACAGATAGACCGCGTTCGCCGCTTCCCACTCGGTTTCACGCACATAGAGATGATCCCCGCGCGCCGAGCGGCGCCAGTCCACGGCGCGTGCGCCGTCCTCGGGGCGGTGATGGCGGTATTCCCAGAAGGTCTCGCCGGAGCCTGAACGCCGCCGGCCATGGACGCCGTCAGCGATGGTCGCCGCGACCTGTTCGGCTTCAGCGAGCAGAGCCGGGAAGCGCGACGCGGCGCGCTCGGCGTCGCGGCGAAGTCGGGCGTACTGATCGGAAGCGGCTTTCGCCATGAGCTGACTACGCCGCCTCGCCGGCCAGGCGCGAAATCAGCGCGTCCAGCGTCAGCCCGTCGGCGCGGGCGGCGAAGCTGAGCGCCATGCGGTGCTTGAGCACCGGGGCCGCCAGAGCTTCGACATCCTCGCTCGACGGCGCCAGGCGTCCCTGAAGCAGGGCGCGGGCGCGCACCGCCAGCATCAGCGCCTGTCCGGCGCGCGGACCAGGGCCCCAGGACACGCCGTCGCGCACATCCGCGTCGGAGGAGCGATCCGGGCGTGCGCGCTCGAGAAGGTCCAGTATTGCGGTGACGACCTGCTCGCCCACCGGCATGGCGCGGACAAGCTGTTGCAGGTCCACCAGCTCCCCGACCGAAAGCACCTTGTGGGCTTCGCTCTCCTCGACGCCTGTGGTCGCCAGCAGGATCGCGCGCTCATCGTCCCGGTCCGGGTAGGGCACGTCGATCTGCATCAGGAATCGGTCGAGCTGGGCTTCCGGCAGAGGGTAGGTGCCTTCCTGCTCAATCGGGTTTTGCGTGGCCAGCACGTGGAAGGGCCGGGGCAGGTCATGGCGCTGACCGGCCACCGTGACGAAGCCCTCCTGCATGGCCTGCAGCAGGGCGGCCTGGGTGCGTGGGCTCGCCCGGTTGATCTCGTCAGCCATGAGCAGCTGGCAGAAGACGGGGCCGGGAATGAAGCGGAAGCTGCGCTTGCCGGCCTCGTCCTGCTCCAGCACTTCAGAGCCCAGAATATCGGCCGGCATCAGGTCCGGCGTGAACTGCACGCGCTTGTCATCCAGACCGGTGACCACCGCCAGCGTGTGCACCAGACGGGTCTTGGCCAGACCCGGCGCGCCGACCAGAAGCCCGTGCCCGCCGGACAGCAGAACCGCCAGGGACTGCTCGACGACTTCATCCAGTCCGACGATGGATTTGGCGATCGAGCTGCGCGCCTCCGCCAGGCGTTCAACCGCAGCGTCGGCGCGTGCGGCGAGGTCGGCGTCTTTTTTATCGGCCGTCATCGGCTTACATCCCTGAACCAAGACCTGTTGTCAGAGCCAAACATGGCGGCGGCTGAACGGAGTGTCCATGGCGGGAAGCCCACCTGACCGAAATGCAATGCAGTCCCTGATCGAAGCCGCCGAGTCCGCGGCCGGCGAGGGCGGCTATCCGCCCGTGGACCGCTGGGAGCCGGACTTTTGCGGTGAAATGGACCTGGTCATCCGCCGTGACGGCTCCTGGTGGCATGAAGGAACCCGCATCGGGCGCGAAAAGCTGATCCGGCTGTTCTCGCGGATTCTGAGGAAGGACGCCGATGGCGAGACCTATCTCGTCACGCCGGTCGAGAAGATCCAGATCAAGGTCGAGGCCGCGCCCTTCCTGGCCGTGCGCGTGGACGCCGCCGGCGAGGGACGGGAGCAACGCATCGCCTTCCTGACGAACCTGGACGACGCGGTCGTCGCCGGGCCTGACCATCCCCTGCGCGTCGAGCTGGGGCCGGACGGCGAGCCGGAGCCGTATGTCCATATTCGCGGACGGCTCGAAGCGCTGATCACACGGGCGGCGTTCTATGATCTGGCTGAACTCGCTGTGGAGGGTGTCGACCAGGCGGGCGAGCCCTGCATGGGCGTGTGGAGCCGGGGCGTGTTCTTTGCCCTGGGGCCGAAGGCGTGACCGCGGTTCAGAAGGCGTCGCCGGACGCCGATGCGATTCTTCAACGTTTGCGCCAGGTGCTCGATCCCGTCGATGCGCGCCCGACACCGCCGCGCTATGGCGATGGTGATCTGAACGGCGCCCCTTCGCCCACAGGACGCAAGCTGAAGCCCGCCGCCGTTCTGGCGCTCTTGCGGCGCGACGAGGACGCGCTGCGGATCCTGTTCACGCGGCGCGCCGACCATCTGCAGGCGCATGCCGGCCAGGTGAGCTTTCCCGGCGGCCGCCAGATGGCGGGCCGGGAGAGCCTTGCAGAGTGCGCCCTGCGCGAGACCGAAGAGGAGATCGGACTGGCCCCGCAGCACGTGGAACTGCTGGGCCGTTGGGAAGCCTATGAGACGGTGACCGGCTATGAGGTCACGCCCTTCCTCGGCGTCGCGCCAGCCCATCTGCCGGTGACGGCCGATCCGGGCGAGGTGGCGGAGATCTTCGAAACCCCGTTCGATTTTCTGATGAATCCCGATAATCACCGGCTGGAAGAGCGGGAGTTTCGCGGCATGCTCCGGCGCTACTACGCCATGCCGTGGAAGGGCCGCTATATCTGGGGCGCCACGGCGGGCATGCTCAAAGCCCTGTCGCGGCGCTGGGCCGAAGGCCGGCTGAACGAGAAAGAGATCCGATGATCCGCTTTATACTGGTCATGGTCGTGGTGTTCGCCCTGCCTTTCATCGCCTGGAAGGTGCGCGCGGCCATGGGGGACGGGGAGCCGGGTCCCATGCCGGTCGGCGTCCTGTCCGCCATCGGCACGGCGGCCGCTGCGATCGCCATGATCACGCTCGCCTTCCTGTCCATCGAAGGCAGCCGGGAGGACGGCGCCTACGAGCCGCCGCGTCTGGACGAGGGCGAGGTGCGCCCGGGCCGGTTCAACGACGAGGAGCCCGAGGGCGATCCTGAGCGGCCCTCCCTGGAGCGATGACGGCCGCGCTTGATCCTGCAGACCATGCCTGGCTTCGCGCCGGAACGACGCGCCGTGTCCTTGGCGCGCTGAACGCCGAGACCCCGGACGCAGCCCGAATCGTCGGCGGCGCGGTGCGCAACGCGATCATGGGCCGTCCGGTCGATGACATCGATATCGCGACCACCCATACGCCGGACGCAGCGTCTGCGCTTCTGGAAGCAGCAGGCCTGAAAGTCGTCCCGACGGGAATCGAGCACGGCACGGTGACGGCGGTCGCCGACGGCCAGCCCTTCGAAGTGACGACCCTGCGCAAGGACGTGGAGACGTTCGGCCGGCGCGCCGTCGTCGCTTTCACGACCGACTGGGCCGAAGACGCCGCGCGCCGGGACTTCCGGCTCAACGCCATCTATTGCGGCGCGGACGGGTCGCTCTTTGACCCGTTTGGCGGGATCGAGGACGCCCGGGCCGGGCGGATCGTCTTCATCGGAGAGCCGCGCGACCGCATCGCGGAGGATCATCTGCGAATCCTGCGCTTCTATCGCTTCCTCGCCTGGTACGGCGATGACGTGGACCGCGACGGACAGGCCGCGTGCGCGGCCATGGCCGGGACGCTCAAGGCCCTGTCGGCCGAACGGGTCTGGAAAGAACTGAAGAAACTCCTCGCCGCGCCCGATCCGCGGCTTGCTCTGGAAGCGATGCAGGAAGGACACGTTCTTGAGGTCCTGATCCCCGGCGCGCTCGACTTTAGGCTCCTGTTAAGCTTAATTAACAGGGATCGAGGGAAAGCGCGCGCGCCGAATCCGCTGCTGCGGCTGACGGCGCTAGCGGGCGGGGATGAGGCGGCCATGACGGCGCTGTGCGAACAGATGAAGGCGTCCAACGCCGAGAGGGCCTATGTGCAGGCGGTCTGCGTTGCGCCGGATCTGGCTGGAGATGCGGACCAATCCGCTCTGGCTCGGGCCGTGTATGAGTTCGGCGACGAGGCCATCGAAGGCCGGTTGCGGCTCGCCGAAGCGCAATCCGGGACCGGCGCGGATGAGGCTCTGAATTTCCTGCACGGCTTCGCGCGTCCGGTGTTTCCGGTCAAAGGCCGCGATCTGCTGGAGGCCGGCTTTCCACGCGGACCCGAGCTGGGCCAGCGGTTGGCCGAGCTGGAGCAGGCCTGGATCGAGAGCGGTTTCGCGCTGGACCGGGTGGCGCTGCTTGAGCGTGCGAAAAGGGGCGAGGCATGAGCGACGGCCAGAAGCGCCTTGACGCGGGCAAGGTGTTCCACACCACCTTGGAGAAGCTGAAAGCGTTCGGCTATGTCGACCGCAACTGGGTGCTGTCGGCCTACGCCGCCTTCTACAAGAAGGAGCAGGAGCGCAACGCCCGCAAGGAGGACGACAAGCCGGGCTTCTGGGCCAGGCTGGGCAAGGCGCTGGCCAAAATGTTCGGCGCAGGACCCTCGGGTGAGCCGGACCGGTTCGCCTACCTCAATCAGAACAAGGATGGGCGGGAAAGCCTGCGCATCCTCCAGGCGCTGCTGGCCAATATCCCCAATCCGACGCCGTCCCTGCACGGCCAGAGGCCGGCCCGGCGCGGACCTCAGCGCCGCTCGGTCGAGGACATCCTTGCGAAGGCCGATCCTGATCAGGCCCAGCTGGTTGCGCGCTTCCTGCGCAAGTCGGGCCTTGAGGAGACCGGATTTCCGGTCCGTCTGATCGGGGAAAAGGGCGAGGGCGCCGAACCGGCCGACGTCTCGTCGGGCGAAGGGTCCGTTTCGACGAACCGCAACGCGGCGCTATCCACGCTGACCGGCGGCCTGCTCTACCGGTTCGCCTATGATCACGACAAGAAGCTGAAGTGGGAGGACACCCGCAAGGTGTTCCGCGCCGAGGGCCTTTACCGGGTCTATGTAGTCCCGCCCGATGCGACCTATATCGAGCGCCGCCTGCTTCTGGTCAGCCTGATCGGCGACGGCGCCATCGTACGCGCGGCCGAAATCCGCAAGCGCCGCAACAGCCTGGTGGTGCGCGGCGGGTATGTGATCCCGGCGGCGGGCATCAACACGTTCGTGCTGTCCTCGGATTTCTCGCCGGACGTTCTGGCGGAGATGATCGAGACCGGAATCAGCCCGGCCGCGCGTGAAGTCGTCTTCCCTGACGGCGTCCCGCTTGAGGCTGAAACCACGGCCTCCTTCCTTCAGGAGCACCAGCTGGGCTTCTACAGCCTGTTCAGCCGGGGAGAGGGCGAGCTGCGCGGCTCGCTCATGGAGGCGCCGACGCCCGCAAGCGCTGTGGGCTATCGCGTCGACCCGGCCCAGATTGATCTGAGCGAGCCGGACAAGGCCGTCATCGGCCGGCCCGACCCCTCCAGCGACAGCTTCACCGAGGCGCCGGCCTATATCGCGCCGCGCACGCCGGAGCTGGGCTTCCTGACGCTGGAAGAGATCGAGGACCGGCGCGACCAGATCCTGGTCGCCGCCATCAGCCGGAACCCGGCGGTCAGCATCGATATCGGCTAGGCCGCAGCGCCGTCTGTGCTCACGGCCATATGGCGTGGGGCGGCATGGATGACAGAATGCTGGTCACGTTCCCGCCGGTCTCCAGGCCGAACTTCGTGCCCCGGTCATACAGAAGGTTGAACTCGGCGTAGCGCCCGCGCTGGACCAGTTGCTCATAACGGTCCGCCTCGCTCCAGCGTTCGCCCATGCGCTTCTCCACGATGGCCGGATAGGCCTGCAGGAAGGCTTCGCCCACTGACCGGGTGAACGCGAAGTCGGCGTCGAAATCGCCTGTGTCCAGATGATCATAGAAGATGCCGCCGGTGCCGCGCGGCTCTTCGCGGTGCTTCAGCCAGAAATACTCGTCGCACCACGTCGTGAAGCGCTCGTAGTAGTCCGGGCCATGGGCGTCACAGGCCGATTTCGCCGCTGCGTGGAAGGCGCGACTGTCTTCGAAGTCCTTGTCGCGCTGGTAGGCCTGGGTCGGGTTCAGATCCATGCCGCCGCCGAACCAGCTCACCGTGGTGGTGATGAAGCGCGTGTTCATGTGCACGGCCGGGACATGGGGATTGCGCTGGTGGGCGATCAGCGAGATGCCCGTCGCGAAGAAGCGCGGATCGGTCTCCGCGCCGCGCACGCGCTTGGCGAAGTCGGGGCTGAAATCGCCGTGCACAGTGGAGACGTGGACGCCGACCTTCTCGAACAACCGGCCACGCATCAGACCCATGACCCCGCCGCCAAGGTCCTCGCCGTCCGAGCCGCGATCCCAGGCCGTCAGCTCGAACCGGCCGGGTTCGCCGGGATAGAGCGCCGGGTCGGCCGCATCTTCCAGGGCTTCGAACCGGGCGGTGATCTTGTCGCGCAGCGTCTCGAACCAGGTCTTCGCTGCGGCGCGGCGATCGTCCAGGGTCTGTGCGCTCGGCGCGGGGGCTGCGTCGGCCATGCTCGGCTCCTTATACACTGTCGCGTGTAAACCAAGCGCGGGTGCGCACCCTTGGCAAGTGCGGCAGATGCGCTGCGGCGCCGGACGCTGGTCTGCATGCCCGGCCCCGTCTAGGTTCCGGCGGTCGATTTCAACACGCCTGTCTGAGAACCATGTCCGAATTGCTTTCCAAGATGCGCGCCGCTGTCCAAGCGGAAAATCTGCTGGCGGCGTCCAACGAATGCCGCGCCCTCCTCGCGCAAGCGCCCAATCTCGGCGGCGCCTGGGGGGAGGTGGCGGACACCGCGTTGACCGCCGGTGATGAGCTGACGGCTTTGGCCGCGGCGCAGAAACTCAGCGAGGCTCTTCCCGACCATGCCGAGTCCTGGCTGTGGGTGGCCAGCGTGCACACGGCTCTGGGCCGTCACGCGGCCGCAGCGTCCGTCCTGCAGCAGCAGGCCCGGCGCTTTCCTTCCAATGGAGCGGTCCAGCGCCGCCTGGGGCGTTCGCTGCTCGAAAGCGGTCAGCCCGCCCGGGCCGAGCAGGCCTTCACCGTCGCCCTGAATATTGATCCCTCAGACGCCCTGTCCTGGGAAGGCATCTCGCGTTGCAAGACCTTCAATCGCGGCGACGATGATCTGGCCGACATGGAGCAGCTGCGTCTGAACTGGCCCTCCAGCGCCGGTGCGGACAAGCGCGGGGTGCTCAGCTACGCCATCGCCAAGGCCTATGAGGACATGGGCGAATACGAGACGGCGGGGCGGCGCATCGCCGAGGGCGCGGCCTTCTATCGCGAGGCGGCGCCGTTCGATGTCGCCAAACACGAAGCCGGTGTGGACGCGGTCCTGGCGATTTATGATTCGCGCTTCACCCTGACCAATGACGAAGCCGGAGTTCTGGATGCGCGTCCGGTGATGATCCTCGCGCCGCCCCGCAGCGGAGCGGACTGGCTGGCCCAGGTCCTGTCCGCCTGTGACGGAGCCGCCGGCCTGGCGCGCCGGAATGCGTTTTTCTGGGCTGCGAGTTCGCCCCTGGGCGACCATACGCCTGAACACCTGCTCCATGCGCTCAAGGTGGGCGGCCGCAACATCCTGGCCGATGTCGGGCGGACCTATCTGACCAGGCTGACCGAGCTGGTCGGGCGCGAACCGAGCCGGATCATAGACCCCTCTGGCTTGCTGGAAGTCGCTGGCGGCGCGGCGGGCCTCTGCCTGCCGGCGGCGCGCTTCGTGCGGATTACCCGTGAGCCGCGCGATGCGGCCTGGTCGGTCTATCGGCACCGATTCGTCCGGGGCCGGCACTGGAGCTACCATCCCGACGACATCGCCCGTGTGCTCGCGACCCACAACCGGCTCTGCGGCCGATGGGCCGAGCTGTTCGGCGACCGCGTGCTGACCGTGGCCTACGAGGACCTCGTGGCTGAGCCGCAGAAGACCGTCGCCGACATCGCCCGCTTTGCCGGCCTTGATCCTGAAACGGCCGGTGCGGAGGCCTGGCTGACTGCCGACCGGCTCAAGTCCGAACCCGTCGGAGTGCATCAGCGCGGCGGATCCCGCTTTGAAGCGGTGGAGGCGGCCCTCCAGCGCGCGGGGCTCATCTAGCGCCGCGTCTGCGTAATTCGTGGGTTTAAGCGAGGATTGCGGTTGAAAAACCTCAGGGGTCGCAATAAACCGCGCGGTGACGGGACGCGCCTTGAGTCCAACTGCGTCAGCAGGACGCAGTGGCGTTGCGGGTCCCGGCTCTAAGTCTGGCATGGCCGCCGGCGCGCATTCGGAGCATGACGCTTCGCAGCGGCGGACGGTTCCAATGAAGAGGTCGGCACGTGACGGACGTGAACAACACCCCTGACAGCGGCCAGGATCCTTCCCGCCGCGATTTCATCCATATCGCCGCCGTCGGCGCGACGGCCGTGGGCGGCGCGTTCGTGATCTGGCCGTTCATCGATCAGATGAACCCGGCGGCGGATACGCTGGCCGAGGCCAGCACCGAGGTGAACCTGGCTGATATCGACGAAGGCGTCACCGTCACGGTGATGTTCCGGTCCAAGCCTCACTTCGTGCGCCGGCGGACCCAGGCCGAGATCGACGAGGCCCGCGGGGTCGATGTCAGCTCGCTTCCCGATCGCGACGCGCGCAACGTCAACATCGAGGCCGGCGCCCCGGCGACGGACGAAAATCGTTCCGCGCTGACCGCCATGGTCGATGACGGCGTGGAGGTGGACGACGCGCTGCGCGCCGCCTTCCTGGTGTCCGGCGCAAACTGCACGCACCTGGGCTGCGTTCCCACCGGTGAGGCGGGCGCCTATGACGGCTGGTTCTGCCCCTGTCACGGCTCCCACTACGATACGTCGGCGCGCATTCGCCGCGGCCCGGCGCCGGAAAATCTGCCGATCCCTCCGATGACCTTCATCTCCGCCACCACCGTGCGGCTCGGCTAGGAGACATCAAAACATGAGCGGACCAAGCACCTACAAGCCGTCGACCGGCTTCGAGAAGTGGCTCGACGAGCGCCTTCCCATCGTGCGTCTGGGCTGGGACTCCTTCGTGGATTTTCCGACCCCGCGTAACCTGAACTACTGGTACACGTTCGGCGGCATCCTGACTGTCTGCCTGATGGTCCAGATCCTAACCGGCATCGTGCTGGCCATGCACTACGTCCCGCACGTGGACATGGCCTTCGCCTCGGTGGAGCGGATCGACCGCGACGTGAACTTCGGCTGGCTGCTGCGGAACATTCACGCGGTCGGCGCGTCGATGTTCTTCCTGGCCGTCTACATGCACATCTTCCGCGGGCTCTATTACGGCTCCTACAAGGCGCCGCGCGAGCTCCTGTGGATCCTGGGCGTGGTCATCTATCTGCTGATGATGGCGGCGGCCTTCCTGGGCTACGTGCTGCCCTGGGGTCAGATGTCCTTCTGGGGCGCGACCGTGATCACCGAGCTGTTCGGCGCTCTGCCGCTGATCGGCGGACCTGTGACCGAGTGGCTGTGGGGCGGCTTCTCCGTGGGCAACGCCACGCTGAACCGCTTCTTCTCCCTGCACTATCTGATCCCGTTCCTGATCGCGGGCGTCGTGGGCCTTCACATCTGGGCGCTGCACGTGCCGGGCAACAACAACCCGACCGGGCTGACCGCGAAGACCTCCAACGACACGCTGCCTTTCCACCCGTACTATACGGTGAAGGACGGCTTTGCGATCGTGGTCTTCCTGGTGATCTTCGCCTTCTTCGTCTTCTACTGGCCCGACGCGCTCGGCCATGCGGACAACTATATCGAGGCTGATCCGCTGGTGACGCCGGCCCACATCGTTCCGGAATGGTATCTGCTGCCCTTCTACGCGATCCTGCGGGCCGTTCCGGACAAGCTGGGCGGGGTCATCTTGATGTTCGGCGCCATCGGCGTGCTGTTCATCCTGCCCTGGCTCGACACCAGCCGCGTGCGCTCCATGCGCTACCGTCCGGTCGCCAAGTGGTTCTTCGCCTTCTTCGTGGTGGCCTGCCTGGGTCTGGGCTGGGCCGGCGCTGAGCTGCCGGACAACAAGGTTCCGGTGCTGGGCGCGATCGGGGTGGACTTCCTGCTGCTGGGCCGGGTCCTGACCCTGTACTACTTCGCCTACTTCCTGGTGATCCTGCCGGTTCTGGGCTTTGTCGAGAAACCCAAGCCGCGGCCGGCCTCGATCGAGGCGGACGTTTTGGGGTCCAAGAAATCCGGCGACGCCGCCGCGCCCGCCGGCGCTCCGGCTGAATAGGAGAGCTGTCGATGAAAACGATCCACCGCCTCCTCGCCGCCGCTGCGGGGGTCATCGCTCTCGCGGCGCCGGCCGCCCTGGCCGCCGGCGAGTACAAGAAGCCCGAAGAGCATACCTGGTCGTTCGAAGGGCCGTTCGGCACCTTTGATCAGGCTGAGCTTCAGCGCGGCTTCCAGGTCTACAACCAGGTCTGTTCCGCCTGCCACGGGCTGAACTATCTCTCCATCCGCCACATGGGCATGGAGGGCGGCCCCTTCTACACGGAAGGCGTCGCGCCGAACGATAATCCGGCCTTGCAGGCCATCGCGGCCGAGATGCGCCCGATCGAGGACGGTCCGGACGATTTCGGCGACATGTTCGAGCGTGAGCGCCGCGTGACCGATCCGTTCCCCTCGCCCTATGAGAACGAGCAGATGGCCCGTTCGGCCAATGGCGGCGCCTATCCGCCGGACCTGTCGGTCATCGTGAAGGCGCGCAAGGGCGGGACCGAATACATCCGGTCGCTGCTGCTGGGTTACGACCAGGAGCCGCCTGAGGACCTCGATATCCGGACGGGCAATTACTACAACCCGTACATGTCCGGTCAGGTGATCGCCATGCCGCCCCAGCTCTACGAAGGAATCGTCGAGTATGAGGACGGCACGGAAGCCACGCCGGAGCAGATGGCCCATGACATCGCGGCCTTCCTGACGTGGACGTCCGAGCCTCACATGGACGCGCGCAAGCGCATGGGGCTGATGGTGATGATCTATCTGCTGATCCTGTGCGGCCTGTTGTACTGGTCCTACCGTCAGATCTGGTCGAAGGTGGAGCACTAGCGCTTCATCTGCACCGTCTGAATTTCGGGCCGTCTGCTTCGCGCAGGCGGCCCGTTTTCTTTTGTGCCTTCGCGCGATATCAGAACGTCATGAAGAAAGAGCCGATCAAGGTCGTGCCCGCCGATCCCGCCTGGATCGACGAGGGTCATCGCTGGGCCGAACGCGCGGCGGAGGCGCTGGGCGACCTGGCCATGCGGGTTGATCATGTGGGATCGACCGCGGTGCCCGGCCTGCCGGCGAAGGACGTGATCGACGTGCAGGCGCTGGTCTTTCGGCTGGATGATCAGGACATCACGGCGCGTCTGACCGAGGCCGGCTTCCGGCATCTGCCTGAATACGTCAGCGATCCAGCGCACTCCCACACCGCCGCGGTGCTGGGAGAGGACGACTGGCGCAAGCTGTTCTTCCGCGAGCCCAGGGGCGAGCGCCGCATCCACCTTCATGTGCGCCGCAACGGCGCGGCCAGCGCGCGCAACACTTTCCTTCTGCGCGACTATCTGCGCGATGACGCCCCCGCGCGGGGCGACTACGGCGCGTTCAAGCAGGCGCTGGCGGAGAAGACCAAGAAAGATCGCGAGGCCTATCAGGCCATCAAGGCGCCCTTCATCTCCACCGCCCTGCGCGCGGCGGAGGGCTGGGCCGAGCTGACACGCTGGCAACCCGGCGCGCCGGACGCCTATTGGAGGAGCGGGGAATGAGCGGCTGGAAACTCGGCGTCATCGGCGGATCAGGGCTCTATGGCTTGCCAGGCTTGGACGACGTTCGAAAAGAGCAGGTTCACACCCCCTGGGGCGAGCCGTCCGGACCGCTGGTCCACGCCAGGCTGGACGGCGTTGAGCTGGTTTTCCTGCCGCGCCATGACGAAGGCCACCGTCTCACCCCGTCGGCGATCAACTACCGCGCCAATATCGACGCGCTGAAGCGCGCAGGCGTGACGGACGTGCTGTCGCTGTCGGCCTGCGGTTCGCTGAAAGAAGACCTGGTGCCTGGCGCATTCGTGGCCGTCGACCAATTCATCGACCGGACATTCGCGCGCGAGAAAAGCTTCTTCGGCGCCGGGTGCGTCGCCCACGTGGCCATGGCCGACCCGGTCTGCCGGCGCCTGAGCGCTTGGGCCGCGGATGCCGCCGCAGCCGCTGGCGCGCCCCATGTACAGCGCGGCGGGACGTATCTGGCCATGGAGGGGCCCCAGTTCTCCACGCGAGCCGAAAGTCACCTTTACCGCTCCTGGGGCTGTGATGTCATCGGCATGACCAACATGCCCGAGGCCAAGCTCGCCCGAGAAGCCGAGCTGCCCTACGCCAGCCTGTGCATGGTCACCGACTATGACTGCTGGCGGACCGAGGATGCCGACGTGGATATCGCCGACATACTGGCGGTCATGAAGGCCAATACCGAACGCGCCCACGCCACCGTCCGCGCCCTGGTCCAGCGCATGGCCGCCGAGCCGCGCACGCCAAGCCCGCAGGGGATCGAGTCGGCTCTGGAGTACGCCGTTATAACCGCCCCTGACGCCCGCGATCCCGGACTGGTCGCAAAGCTCGACGCCGTGGCGGGACGAGTGCTTTGACTGGTTGAACGAAGTTTCATTCGCCTTCGCGCGTCAGGCCTCTATCCTCTGCTTCATGCGCAGTTTCCTGCTGTCCACGTTCGCTGCTTTGATGCTTGGCGCTGCTTCAGTCGCCGACGGCGACTCCCTGCGCTCCGGGCCTTCGGCGCTCTATGACGCTGGGGACTGGGCGGCCGCCGAACAGCTGGCTGCGACAGCCTCCGACGCCAGCTCCCGAACGCTCGCAGCCCAGGCCGTGCTCGCGCGCCTCATGTCCGGCGAGCTGGCTGACGAGTCACGCGGCGACAAGCGCGAAGCGGCGCGCCGCGCCCAGTCTCACGCCCGGACCGCGCTCGACTTTGATCCGGACTATGCGCCGGCGCACCTGCGTCTGGCCGCCGGAATCGGCTACGAGGCGCGCTACCGCTCCTCCATCAGTGCGGCGATGGCCCGTCTGCCTCAGCGGGGTCTGGCGCATATCGAGACCGCGCTGGACCTTGATCCGTCCGATCCCTGGGCTCATGCGCTTCTGGGCGCCTGGCATCTGGAAGTGGCGCGCAAAGGCGGTGAAGGAATATTCGGTTCGGACATCCAAACCGGCCTCGCCGCTTATCGCCGCGCAGTTGCTATGGAAGAGGCCGAGCCGGCGATTCCCTACCATTTCGCCCTCGCGCTGGTCGCGGCCGACCCCGCGGCTCATGGCGATGAGGCCTTGGCCATGCTCGACCAGGCTCTGGCCGAACCGGCGCCCGACGCCTTTGCAGAGGCGGCTCAGGCGCTGGCGGCGTCATTAAAGGCCGAACTCGAAGCCGACCCGGCCGCCGCCCAGACCCTCGCCGTCACCCGCCTGGAACAATAAATCAGACACGATGTCGATAATATTTGACATTGGGTCGAGAATTTCATACACGCCGTCATGTCAAAGATTTTCGACCTGTGGACAAAGGAGTTTGACATGTCGTTTCAGGAGAAAAGCAATCTCGCCATGACGGCGATCTTCGTGCTGGCCTACAGCGCTTATGCGGTTCACGTGCTGCCTCCCGCGCTGGAGGGGACGGCGTCCATGGAAGGCGTCGGGCCCTACCTGTTCGCCGCCGTGCTGTTTCTGGTGATTGGCGGGATCGTCGCGCACATCCTCATCGCCGTGACTGCGCCGAACGAGGCCGACGCCGCTGATGAGCGTGATCGTCTGATCGAAATGCGCGCCGATGCGCGCTCCAGCTATGTGCTGGGGACCGGCGCAATCCTCGCGCTGGGTCTGGCGCTGACGGAGCAGCCCCTGTTCTGGATCGTCCACGCGATTCTGGCTGGTCTGGTGCTGTCGGAGATCGCCAAGGGCGTGTTGCGCGCCATCGATTATCGCCGGGGCGTTTAAGCGCCATGGGTAAGCCGACCAAGATCCGAAACCGCATCCGGGAGCTGCGCTTTCACGCCGGAGAGATGACCCAGGCGCAGCTCGCCGGGAAGATCGGCGTGACCCGCCAGACCGTGAACGCCATCGAGCAGGGCAAGTACTCGCCCTCGCTCGAAAGCGCTTTCCAGATCGCCGAGGTGTTCGGCGTCGGTCTGGAGGAGGTGTTTCAGTACGGCGACCAGCCTTCGGCGTGAAGACCGGCCCCGCATCGTCTGGTCGAGCCTACTGGCTCGCCCAGACGATGCGGGCCATCCACACGACCTCTGACGGGTCGAGAATGCGGTTGTCGTAATCGGGATTGAGGCTGATCAGCTCGATCGTATTGGCCGTGGCGCGCCCAAGCTCCTTGGCCATGACTTCCCCGGAGCGGGTCTTCACGACGACCCGGTCACCCCGGCGCGGGGCGGCGTCGGGGGCGACGACGATGCGGTCGCCGTCGCGATAGACCGGCGCCATGGAGTCCCCTGAGATTTCGAGCGCGTAGGCGTTGTCGTCGCTGACGCCGGGAAAGCGCACTTCCTCCCAGCCGGTCCCGACCGGAAAGCCGGCGTCGTCGAAAAAACCCTGATCGCCCGCCTGGGCAAAGCCGATGAGCGGGACAGAGCGGCCTGCAGCCGTTCCTGCGGCCAGGGCGGCGAAGTCCTCGAACGTGACGCGCACCGCGCTGAGGGCCTTGGACAGGCTTTCAGTTGAGGGCCAGCGCGGCTTCACCCCGTCAGAGCTGACGCGCTTTGAAGGATTGAACGTGGTGGGATCGAGCCCGGCGACCCTCGCCAGGCCGGACGGGCTGAGGCCTGCGCGCTCGGCAAGACGGTCTATGCCGCGCCAGATCTGTGTGTGGGTGAGCATGGGCCGCCTCCAGTCCGCGCAAGGGTGCAACGCCTGGATGAACCTATTAGCAGGAAAATTTTCCTTGCGCCAGCTGGGCGCCGCTTTCCTGCAGGACCGCGCGCCCGTCTTGCCAGCGGGCCACGCGCAGGCTAGCGAGACGCCCATGGACACTGTGATTTTCCGCATCGCCGCGCCCGAAGCGCTGGCCGCCGCCTCGGTCTCCGGCGCGTATGAGGGCGAAGCCTTCGACCACGCCGACGGCTTCATCCACTGCTCCGCCCGCTCGCAGGTGGCCGGGACGCTGCAGGCGCACTTTGCCGGCGCTGACCGCCTGGCCGTGGCGGAGATTGATGCCGCAGCGCTGGGCGAGACGCTGAAATGGGAGACCTCTCGCGGCGGAGAAAAGTTTCCCCACGTCTACGGGGTCATCCCCTGGAGCGCGGTGCGCACGGTTCATCTGATCAGCCGGGACGAAGAGGGCGCCTGGCGCCTGCCCGAGGAGCTGTGTCCGTGAGCGATCTTCTCGCCAGGGCGCTGACCCTGCTGCCCGCAGAGCTGGCGCACCGGACAGCCTTGCTGGGGCTGAAGGCCGGCTTTGGACCCAGGGACGCCGGCGCGTCTGATCCGGTGCTGCGCACTGCGGTCGGGGGGATCGAGCTGGATCACCCGGTGGGACTCGCCGCCGGGTTCGACAAGAACGCCGAGGCGCCCGATGCGCTCTTGCGCGCCGGATTCTCGTTTGTGGAAGTGGGCGCCGTCACACCCCGGCCCCAGGCCGGCAATCCGAAACCCCGCCTGTTCCGCCTGCGCGAAGATCGCGCGGTCATCAACCGGATGGGCTTCAACAATGAGGGTCTGGACGCCGTGAAGGCGCGCCTGGAGGCGCGGCAAGCCGATCCCGCGCCGGGCGTGGTCGGCGTCAATCTGGGCGCCAACAAGGATTCCGAGGATCGGGCGGAGGACTACGCCATCCTGCTCAAGGCGCTGTCCGGTCTTGCGGATTTCTTCACGGTCAATATCTCCTCGCCCAACACGGCCGGATTGCGCGATCTGCAGACCGGTCAGGCGCTCGATGACCTGCTCAAGCGCGTCAACGATGCGCGCTGGGCCGAGCCGGTCTTTCTGAAGCTGGCGCCGGATCTGGAGCTCGAAGCGATTGAGCCGATCCTGGAAGCCGTCGAGGCGCACCGCCTGTCCGGCCTGATCGTATCCAACACGACGCTTGCGCGGCCCGGCAGCCTGACCTCGCGCCATAAGGACCAGCAGGGCGGCCTGTCCGGCGCGCCGCTGTTTGAGCGCTCGACAGAGATCCTCAAAGCGTTCCGCCGCGCGGCGGGGCCTGATCTTCCGATCATCGGGGTGGGAGGCATCGACGGGCCGCAGGCCGCCTACGCCAAGATCCGCGCCGGGGCGAATGCGGTCCAGCTGTACACCGCGCTGGTCTACCAGGGGCCGGGGCTGGCGCTGAAGATCCGTGAGGGCGTGGCCGACCTGCTCAAGGCGGACGGGTTCGAGCGCCTCGCCGATGCGGTCGGTGTGGACATCTAGGGCTCAGGCGTAATCCCGCTTCAGCCCCGCCCATCCGGCCGCCAGCGTCCCGGCGCGCGCCACGTAGTAAAGCAGGAAGGCGAGCCACAGCCCGGTCACGCCCAGCATCGGTCTCAGCACGAAATCCAGCGCCAGATAGATCAGCAGGGCGGCGAGCATGGCGTTGCGCATGAGGGCGCCGCGCGTGGTTCCGATCATAAGGCCGTCCAGCTGCCAGCTCGGCCAACCCACGACCGGGACCAGCGCGCACCAGATCAGCGCATCCAGAGCCGCCGCGCGGGCGGCGGGATCATCGGTCATGGCTTCGATGAAGAGATGTCCGCCGATCAGGAACACCGCGCCGAGCACCAGTGCGCAGCCGGCGGCCAGCTCGCTGGTCAGGCGGAAGGCGCGGGTCAGGGCATTCCAGTCGCGTGCGCCCGCCGCCCGGCCGGTCTCGGCCTCAGCCACATGGGCGAAGGCGTCCAGGAAGAAGGCGGAGATGGATATGAACTGCAAGAGGATCGCATTGCCGGCCAGCACCTCCGGACCCAGGCGCAGGCTTGCTTCATTAAACCAGTAGAACCCGGCCAGAAGGGCCAGGGTGCGCAGGAAGATGTCCCGGTTCACCGCAAACAGGCGCACCAGGGCGGCGCGATCGAGCACCTGGGCGCGGCTGGGCCACCGGCGCTTGAGCAGCACCGGCGCAATCAGCACGGCGGCGGCGATGAGATGGATCCACTGGGCCAGCGCGCTCGCCGCGCCGACGCCGGCGACGCCCTGATCCAGCCCCAGAACGAACCAGAGCGACAGGGCGATATTGACCAGATTGAGCGCGATCTGAAGGGCCAGCGCCCGCCCGGTCAGGCCCAGCCCGATCAGCCAGCCATAAAGCGCGAAGCCGGCCAGCGCCGCCGGCGCGCCCCAGATTCGGGCGTCCACATAGGCCTTGCCCGCCGCCTCCACGTCTTCGGGTCCGGAGAACGCCATGAAGGCGGCTTCGCGCAGCGGAGCCTGCGCGATGATCAGGGCAAGCCCGAGCCCGGCCCCGACCGCCAGGCCGCGCCAAAGGACAGCGGCGGTTTCGCCCGGCGCTCCGCCGCCATCGGCCTGGGCGGCCAGCGCCGTCGCCCCCATGCGCAGAAAGCCCAGCGACCAGTAGAAGGCGTTGAACACCAGCGTGCCCAGCGCGACGGCGGCGATGGGGGTCGCATCGCCGGTATTGCCGATGACGGCGAGGTCGGCGAGGCCGACCAGAGGGGTTGCGATATTCGCGCCCATGATCGGCACGGCGCGCACGAACAAGGCGCGGCGGGTGAGGGCGGGAGCGGCCATGGCGTCCGATTAACGCGCCGCGTGCAGATTGGCGAGCCGGGTCAGCTTTGAGACAGAGCCTCCCCCAGCGCTTCGCCGGACGTCCAGGCGGCCTCGGCCTTGCCGCCCAGGCGCCAGTCGCCCGCCACGCCCACCGTTGCGTCTTCTGCGACCGCGCACGGTGTTCCGGCGGGCTCGGTCACCATGGCGTAGCGCCAGCGGTGGGCGCCGGACCATTTGGGAAGCGGCATGGCGAAGCGCACATAGGCTTCCTCGCAGAGCTGACGCGCGACGGCGTCCGGGCTCTCCTCCAGAAACGCCGCCGACCAGTCCGGCGAGGCCTGGATGACGACCGCCTCGGCGCTGCTCCCGCCGGGGCGCGATCCCATGCGCGCCATCCAGCGGATCGCGCCGCCATAGATCTTCGCGCCGTCGAACTCGGGATCGAAGGGCGCATCGAGCACCGCCATGACTGTCCAGCACGGCTCTACGACGGCACGGTTGGCCTCTGTAATGATTTCGGCGAAGTCCCCATCGCTGCGGGCCAGAAAGTCGATCAGCTGTTCCGGAGGCAGGGTGAGGCAGACCCTGTGGAACGGGCCTTCTGTCGCGCCGTCCTCGAAATGGATCGTCCAGTCGCCGGCCCCGCCCTTCATCTTCACGGCGCGTCGCTGGAGCTGAACATTCAGCCCGGCCTGGGCGTGCTTGACGATGGCGTTCATGCCCGGCGCGCCGACAAAGCGCTCCGCCTGGCGCAGGGGGTGGGCGTTGCCGCCCCGGTCGATGCTGACCAGACGCGCGTCCCACAGCTGCGCCGCGCCTGCTTCGACGGCGCTGGACAGGAAGGCATGGAAGCTGGCCGTGCGCGCCGTGACGAACTGGGCGCCATGGTCAAAGCGCAGCGTGCCGGCCGGCGTTTCAGCACGGCGTGAGGACAGCCGTCCGCCCGGTCCGCGGCCCTTGTCGAACAGGACCGGGTCGACGCCGCCGAGGCGCAGTTCCCGCGCTGCAACCGATCCGGCGAGGCCTGCTCCGATCACCGCCGCTTTCATCGTGCCGTCCCCTATGCGTACGCGCTCGTCGTCCTAAGTTTCACGATATGTCAGAGCAAAAGCAAAAGACGACTGAATCAGCTGCAGAAACCGCACAAACCTGCGAGGTGTTCTTCGACGGATCCTGCCCGCTTTGCCGCGCTGAGATCGGCCTTTACCGCAAGAGTGGTTCGGATGCGCAATTCACCGATATCTCGCAGGAAGACGCCGCCCCGCCGCAGGAGATTTCGAGGGCCGAAGCCATGGGCCGCTTTCACGTGCGCCGTTCAGACGGGCGGTTGGTCTCCGGTGCTGCGGCCTTCGCGGAGCTGTGGAAAGCCACGCCCGGCTGGCGCTGGCTGGGTCACATCGCCGCGCTGCCGCCTTTCGTCTGGATCGGGGAGGGGCTGTACCGGCTGTTCCTGTTGATCCGGCCGACCATCCAGAGGGCGGTGCGCCGGGCGGGCTGATGGCGGTCAATGTCGTCTGGTTCAAGCGCGATCTGCGCATCCATGACCATGGTCCGCTGCGCGACGCGGTCGCAAGCGGCGACCCCGTCATCTGCCTTTACGTAATTGAACCTGAGCTATGGGCTCTGCCGGAGTATTCCGGACGGCAATACGCTTTCCTGCTTGAGTGCCTCGACAGCCTCGACGCAGCCCTGAAGGCGAAGGGCGGGTCGCTGACCGTGCGTGTGGGCGCTGTGGCCGACGTGCTGGATGCGCTCCTCGCCGAACATGCCATCTCTACAGTGCGCGCCCATGAAGAGACCGGCCTGCGCTGGACCTGGGAGCGGGACAAGGCGGTGGCGCGCTGGGCGCGCGCGAACGGCGCAGCCTTCCTGGAAACGCCCCAGCATGGCGTCATTCGCGGCCTGTCCACCCGCAATGGCTGGGCGAAGCGCTGGGACGCCTTCATGTCCCAACCGGTGATCGCAGCGCCGGAGCGGATCGAGACGGCCTTCGCCGCCAGCGACCCGATCCCCGGCGCGGACGCTCTTGGGCTCGAGCCGGATCCCTGCCCGGACCGCCAGCCGGGCGGGCGCCGCGCGGCGGTTTCAGATCTTAAATCCTTCCTGAGCGAGCGCGGCGAGGACTATCGCAGGGCCATGTCCTCACCGCTGACCGCCTATGACGCCTGCTCACGCGTGAGCGCCCATCTGGCGTTCGGGACGGTGTCCATGCGCGAGGCGTTTCAGGCGGCGGACCGGGCCTTGAAGGCCCGTCGCTCAAGCGGCGAGACCGGCTATGCCAAGTCCATCGACAGCTTCGTCTCCCGTCTGCACTGGCACTGCCATTTCATTCAGAAGTTCGAGGATGAGCCGGGGATCGAGACCACGGACCTGCATCCGGCCTATCGCGGCGCCCGGCCTGAGCCCGACGAGGAGTCCGTGCGGCGCTGGATCGAGGGCGAGACCGGCTTTCCGTTCGTTGACGCCTGCATGCGGGCGCTGAACGCCACCGGCTGGCTGAACTTCCGCATGCGCGCCATGGTCGCCGCCTTCTCCAGCTACCATCTCTGGGTCGACTGGAAGCGCCCGGCCGAAGCGCTGGCGCGGCGCTTCACCGATTTCGAGCCGGGCATTCATTACGCCCAGTTCCAGATGCAGTCAGGAACGACCGGCGTGAACACGCCGCGCATCTATAATCCGGTCAAGCAGGGCCATGATCAGGACCCCGACGGCGTCTTCACGCGGCGCTGGGTTCCAGAGCTCTCCGGGCTCCCCGCCAGCTTCATCCATGAGCCCTGGAAGGCGCCGGTTGACGTGCTGGCGGCTGCCGGCGTGACGCTGGGCGGGACGTACCCTGAGCGCATGGTCGACCACGAACAGGCCGCCCGCGAGGCGCGCGCCCGGATCGGCGCCCTGCGCAAGGGCGAGGATCACCACCAGGCCGCGAAGGCGATCCAGATCAGGCATGGCAGCCGCAAGTCCGGCCTGAAACAGACCGGGTCGGCGTCCAGCCGGAAGAAGGCCCGCAAGGCCGAGGACGACCGCCAGGCGCGGTTCGAGTTTTAGGACGACCCATGGCCAAGAACGTCAATCGCGGCGGCAAGACCGCCAAAGCCGATCTGCCGGAAAAGACCTGCGCCGCCTGCGGCCGGCCGTTTTCCTGGCGCAAGAAGTGGGCGCGGGACTGGGAGCAGGTGAAGTACTGCTCAAAACGCTGTGCGGGCGAAAGCCGGCGAACCTGAACAGATCCTGTCGGTCAGCTTGCGGTTTTCTCATCCTGCCGACCTTCGCCGGTTAAGCGGGGCCGGCGATCCTGTTCCGGTGGTTCAGCAAGAGGCAGACGGCGACAGACCGTCTCGGGCTGAGCCGCATGGTCGATACTGGAAAAGGTCAACTCCCATGAAAATCCGCGTCATCACATCCGCCTTGCTCGCCTGCTGCGCAGCGGCCGCCGCCGCCACGGCCGCCCGTGCTGAAAACCCGCCCCAGTCCGTCGTCGAGTTTCAGTCCGAACAACTGCTGACGGCTCAGGGCCGCGCCGCGCTGCGGGCGCAGATCGCTGAAACCGCGGAAGACGTCTGCATCACGCTGCGCGGTCAGGAATTCGAGCTGCGCCGTGAGCGCCGGGCGTGCATCGAGACCACTATCGAACAAGCCGAACGCCAGCTTGAGCTCAAGATCGCCGCCGCCGCCGAGCGCCGCTTCGCAAGCACTGAAACCGGCGCCGACGCTCAAGGCTGACGGCCCCCAGTTCAGACCCTCCCAAGGTCTGAAACCGGCGCGACTCACGCGTCGTTCCCCGACTGCGCCCGCTTCGTTTGCCGAAGCGGGCGCATTTTTCAGGCATAGGCTTGCACCGCCGCCGCACCAGTTCGATGCAGCAGGGTGTGACGGCGCGCCAGAGCGTCGAGGTCGCGCGAATACCCGCCTCCCAGAACCCCGGTGACCGGTATGCCGCGCGCCATCACGCTCTCGAAGACAAGCGCCTCGCGCGCCGCCAGACCCTCGTCGCTTAGATCCAGCAGGCCCAGCCGATCCTCGCGGTGGGGGTCGACCCCGGCGTTGTAGAAAACAAGATCCGGGCGGCTGGCCTCCAGCGCATCGGCGACCGCGTCGCGGACCGCGCTGAGATAGGCGGCGTCGCCGGTTCCCTTGGGCAGGCCCACATCGCGGTCGGACACCGCCTTGCGGCGGGGCCAATTCTCCTCGCAGTGGACCGACAGGGTGAAGACGCGCGGATCGTCCTCGAAGATTCGCGCCGTGCCGTCGCCCTGATGAACATCGAGATCGATCACAAGAACCCGGCTCACCGCGCCCTCGGCCAGCAGCAGCCGGGCGGCGACGGCGACATCGTTGAACACGCAGAATCCCGCCCCGCCGTCTGCAAAGGCATGATGGCTGCCCCCGGCGGTGTTGCAGGCTGCGCCATGCTCCAGGGCCAGGCGGGCGGCGAGCGCCGTGCCCGCAACGGCGCAGCGCGAGCGCATGGCGACATCGGCGGTCATTCTGAACCCGATCCGCCGCTCCAGAGGCTCCGGCACGCTCTGGGTCAGGACCTGATCCACATAAGCTGGATCATGGGCGAGCTGCAGCCAGCTCGCCGGTGCGGGCATGGGCCGGTGAAACTCATCAAAGGACGCGACGAGCCCTTCAGCGACGCAGTGTTCGGCGACAGCGCGGAACTTGCCCATGGGAAAGCGGTGGGTCGCCGGCACGTCGCGGGCGACATAGGCCTCGTGGTGGATGATCGGCAGCATGAGCGAACACATAGGCGCGCCGGGCGCCGGAGGCGAGCTTCAGGCGTGACCGCTCGAAGCCGTCAGGAATTCCGGTGTGACGCCGAGCGTCTTCAGCGCGGCGTTCCATTTGGTCGAGGCGTCCTCGGCGAACAGGATGGGCTCTTCGGCCTCGCACACCAGCCAGGCGTTGGCGCCGATCTCGTCCTCCAGCTGACCGGCATCCCAGCCGGCATAGCCCAGCGTCATGAGGAAGCGTTCGGGCGGCTGGTCCGAGGCGAGGGCGTCCAGGATTTCCTTGGTCGCGGTCAGACCCAGGCTGTCGCTGACCTCCAGCGTCGCCGGACCCAGATGGACGTCGAGCGTGTGCAGGACAAAGCCGCGATCCCGGCTGACCGGTCCGCCATTGAAGACCGGCGCGTCGGCGGCTTCGGCGCCGCCCGCGATATCCAGCTGATCCAGAAGGTCAGGCAGGCGCAGCCCGTCCATGGGCTGATTGACCACCAGACCCATGGCCTGGTCATCGCCATGGCTGCACATGTAGACGACCGCACGATCGAAGCGCGGATCGCCGATGAGCGGGCTGGCGATGAGCAGCTTGCCGCCAAGATAGCCGGTCTGGGTGCGCGCTTCGGTCATGGACCAAGCTTCCGGTGCGAGACGCCGCGTGTCCAGTGCGTGAATTCAGACCGCTTCGGCTTGCCGCAGCGCCGCGCGCCCGTTTAAGTGCACGCGAAACCCAAGCCAAGGAGCTTTCCATGACGATCAAGGCCGGCGACGCCCTTCCTGAAGTCACCTTCATGACCATGACCGCCGACGGACCGGCGCCTGTGACGACCGCCGAAGCGTTTGGCGGCAAGCGCGTCGCCCTGTTCGCGGTGCCCGGCGCCTTCACGCCGACCTGTTCGGCCAAGCACCTGCCCGGCTTCATCGAGAAGGCCGGCGAGCTGAAGGCCAATGGGATCGACCGGATCGCCTGCACCTCGGTCAACGACGTGTTCGTCATGGGCGCCTGGGCGAAGGATCAGGGCGCGGGCGACGAGGTCATGATGCTCGCCGACGGCAATGGCGATTTCGCCGAAGCCATCGGCCTGGTGCTGGACGGCTCCAAGTTCGGGATGGGCAAGCGCAGCCAGCGCTACGCCATGGTCGTCAATGACGGCAAGGTCGAGCACCTCTTCGTGGAAAAGGGCGGCGGCTTTGAAGTCTCCAGCGCCGAACACGTGCTGGCGAATCTGTAGGCCCTAAAGTATTCGAGGTCCCGGACGGCGCAGGGCCCATCCGGGACCTTTGCTTTCTAAAGCACCGTCAGCCAGCTCGGCTTGACGTACTTCACGCCCAGATCGCCCGCGACTTCCTTGTAGGTGATCTCGCCCTCCGCGACGTTCAGCCCGCGCGCCAGGTGGATGTCCGCGTTCAGCGCCTCGCGCGTCCCCTTGTTCGCCAGCGCCACCGTGAAGGGCAAGGTCGCGTTGGTCAGAGCCAGCGTCGAGGTCCGCGCCACGGCGCCGGGCATGTTCGCGACGCAATAATGCACGATGCCGTCGACCACATAGGTCGGGTCGTCGTGGGTTGTGGGCTTCGAGGTTTCAAAGCAGCCGCCCTGGTCGATGGCGATGTCCACCAGGACCGCGCCTTCCTGCATGGTCGACAGCATCTCGCGGGTGACGAGCTTCGGCGCGGCTGCGCCAGGGACCAGCACCGCGCCGATGACGAGATCGGCCTCGGCGATCTCCTCGGCGATGGCGCCGGTGGTGGAGAAGCGGGTCTTCACCGCACCGCGGAAGAACTGGTCGGTCTCGGCGAGTTTCGGGATGGAGCGATCCAGGACCGTCACGTCGGCGCGCAGGCCCAGCGCCATCTCCGCAGCATGGCTGCCGGAAACCCCGGCGCCCAGGATCACGACCTTGCCCGGCGTCACGCCCGGCACGCCGCCCAGAAGCACGCCGCGACCGCCCGCAGCCTTGTGCAGCGCCGTGGCGCCGACCTGCACGGACAGCCGCCCGGCGACTTCGGACATGGGGCGCAGCAGCGGCAGACGGCCGCTGGCGTCAGTCACCGTCTCATAGGCGATGGCCGTGCAGCCGGATTTGCGCAGGCCTTCAGCCTGAACCGGATCGGGCGCCAGGTGCAGATAGGTGAACAGCGTGTGCGCCTCGGTCAGCATGGCGGTTTCAGAGGGCTGGGGCTCCTTGACCTTCACGATCAGCTCGCCGGCCTCGAACACGGCCTTGGCGTCCGCGAGAATCTGCGCGCCCGCCTCGACATACTGCTCGTTGGAGAACCCGGCGCCGAGCCCGGCGCCGTCCTGGACGAAGACCTCATGGCCGTGGCCGACCAGCTCACGCGCGCCATTGGGGGTCAGGCCGACACGGTATTCACGGGTCTTGATCTCGGTGGGAACGCCGATGCGCATGGCGCGTCTCCTCATGTTGCAGGCGCGAAGGTTTTCGCCGCTGAAATTTGCGCGGAAGCTAAGTCCGGCGGGCATATCACGCAACACAGATTTTATTCGCCGAAGATTCTTGCGTGACAGATCATCCTGGCCGAACATCTTGCAAGAAAGCGCGCGACTGCGCAGGCGCCAGCGGTGCGCTGTTCGAATGGAGAGAAGCTGCACGTATGGAGCAGGGGGAGACAGGCATGACCATCGCGACACTCGACGCTGTGGACTCAGCGATCCTGAATGCGCTGCAGCATGAGGGCCGCCTGCCCAACGCCGAGCTCGCCGAACGGGTGGGCCTGTCGGCCTCGGCCTGTCACCGCCGGGTCAAGGCGCTGGAGGCCTCTGGAGTCATTTCAGGCTACGCCGCCATCCTCGATCCCGATGCAGTCGGGCGCGGGCTGACCGTGATCACGCTCGTTACGCTGGAGAACCAGCGCCGCGAGACTCTGGAGGCGTTCGAGCGCGCGGTCGCAGAGATTGAAGACGTCATGGAATGCCGCCTGACCACGGGAGCAGAGGACTATTACCTGCGCCTTCAGGTGCGCGACGCCCGCGATTACGAGCGTGTTCACCGCGAGCGGCTGTCGGGTTTGCCGGGGGTGGCCCGGCTGGTCTCCAACATCGCCATGCGCACGGTCTTCACGCGAACGGCTCTGCCCGTGGACCGGTAGCGTCCGTCAGGCTGCGCTGGCGCCGGGCAGAGGGTCGGGGATGTGAGCCGCGACGGTGGAGTCCATCCACGCCATGATCTTCTCCTCGTCGACCCCGGCATGGCTTAGGAGCGCGGCGGCGAAGTCGAGGCCCTCGGGCATGGAGCGGTTGATGACCGCGTGCATGCCCAGCTCGCGATGCTTTTCCGCCTCGGTCTCGTCCTCGACCACCACGAAGCGGGCGAGGTCGGGATACGTCTCGTTCACGTACGCGGTGACGTCCTTCGAGATCTCGTAGCGGGACTGGCCCAGCGCCAGCACGCGCGCATTCACCGCGCCGACCGCCTTCATCAGGCGCAGATCGCTGGGATCGCCGAAGCCGACATCGTAGCCGTCGGCCAGCGCGGCCATGAAGCGGCGCGGGTCGCTGTCGATGGCGACGGCGGGAATATGGAAGTGCTTCAGCCCGTCCAGCGCCATCCGTCCGGCGGGTGTCATGGCGAAGACGAGAATGGGCCGGTCCGCCCCCGTCGCGGACGGCGCTCCGGGTTTCGCCTTGGCGGCGGCCAGCCGCCGGGCGAGCTTCAGGCCCAGCCCGGTCCAGACCGGGGTCAGCGCCAGGGATGCCGCACTGGCCGCGACCAGCGCTCCGGCGATCTCGGCGCCCAGCCCGAGCGCAACGGCAGGCAGGGCCAGGAGGACCAGGCCGAATTCCGATCCTTGTGCGGTCAGAAAGGCGAGCTGGGTCGCGCCAGGACGGCTCCAGCCAGAGGCGAGGGCGGCCAGGAAGGTCAGCACCGTCTTGCCGGCCATCAGCGCGGCGAGCGCGGCCAGGATCAGGGGCGCCTGATCAATCAGGGCGCGCCAGTCCAGGCCCATCCCCACCGTAATGAAGAAAAAGCCCAGCAGCAGCGCGCCGAACGGCTTGGCTTCGGATTTCACAAGCGCGCGATAGGGCGTCTCGGCCACCATGACCCCGGCCAGAAACGCGCCGAGGGTCAGCGACAGGCCGAGCGCGCCGGTCGCGGCGGCGGTCGCCAGCACCAGGAAAAGCGCTGCGGCGGTGAACACTTCCGGCGAGTTGGTCCTGGCCAGAAGCGTCAGAGCCGGCCGCGCGCCATAGCGTCCGATCAGGAGCGCGGCGCCCGCTGCGATCGCAGCGTTCAGGCCGGCCATCGCCAGGGCCGGTCCAAGGCCCCCGCTTCCCGCGCCAAGCGACGTGGCGAACACCAGAAGGAAGATGCCGGCGACGTCCTGGAATACCAGAAGCGCCATGGAGGATTTGCCCAGCGGACAGGTCACCAGGCCGCGATCGTGCAAAGTCGCGCTGACGACGGCGGTCGCGGAAATCCCGGCGCCGAAGCCCACGACGATCGCCAGCGGCCAGTCCAGCCCGAACGCCAGCGCCGCCGCCGCGAAGCCTGCTCCACAGATCAGCATCTGCAACGGGCCGAGCACCACCAGATCACGTCCGCTTTCCCGGATCGTCCTGGACGAGAACCCAAGGCCGATCTCGAACAGCAGGAACACGACGCCCAGCTGGCCCAGAAGGTTGGTCACGGAGTTGAGCGGCGCCAGGCCAAGCGCGTTGGGACCGATCAGCAGACCGGCGGCGATGAACATCACGATGGGAGACGTCTTCACCAGCCGCGCCGCGATGATGCAGATGAGGCCCACGCCGAGCAGCGTCACGGCGGGCAGGATGGCGAGGACGTCTGACATGGCGGCTCCAGGCGAGAGCGTTGAACATAGGCGCGCCATTGCCGCCGCGCCATGGCGGCGCTAAATGCCTCGCTCATGACTGATGCGCGCTATGAAAACCTGAACCAGCTGGGCTCGGCGGCCGACGCCCCGGCCCGGCCCGAAGATGCGGTGCTGGAGCGGGTCGCGAACCCGGAGACGGACACGGACTATCTGATCCGCTTCACCTGCCCGGAGTTCACCTCCATCTGCCCGGTGACCGGCCAGCCCGATTTCGCGCATCTGGTCATCGACTACGCCCCGGAGCAGTGGATCGTGGAGTCCAAGGCGCTGAAGCTCTACCTGCAGAGCTTCCGCAATCACGGCGCCTTCCACGAAGCCTGCACGACCATGATCGGCAAGCGGCTGGTCGACGAGATCAGCCCGAAATGGCTGCGCATTGGCGGCTACTGGTATCCGCGCGGCGGCATCCCCATTGACGTGTTCGCCCAGTGGGGCGAACCGCCGGCCGGGCTCTGGATCCCCGACCAGGGCGTTCAGCCCTATCGCGGCCGGGGGTAGGGCACCCTTACATTCTGACAGGTTTTGTGGCGATAGGTCAGGTATGCTTGACATTCTGTGCATGTGTCAGGTAAGCATGACTTTAAGTCAAGTTAACCTGAAAGGAAGCCTCATGTTCCGACCCTCAAAGCGCCTGACTTTGGGAGCGCTGACGGCGATCATTATCGGCATCGTCACCGCTTTGGCCGTCGCAGCCGGCGCGTTTGGTGAGGATCGTCTGACGGTTGAGCGCGACGGCGCCCAAGCGTCGGCGACGCAGGTTCACCCGCTGAACTCCATACTGGACGCGCACGAGGCCGCGCGCCGCTATAGCGCCCAGTACGAGCGCCTCGACCGGTTCGAGATGCGCACCGTGGCCGACTCGCGTCACTTCATCATGCTGAATCAGCCTGAGCGCTTCGCTGATGATCTGCAGCGCGCCGTGCAAGGAGAATAAGATGAAACCGGCGGCCAGACGCTACACCTTCGCCTTCACCGGCTTCATGATGTGCTACAGCGGCCTTGTTCTCGGCGTGCCGTTTCTGGACCGGGCGTTCGAGCTGTCCTCGCCGGTGCGCCTCCTGCTGGCCCTTGCGCCTGTCGTCCCGGCTCTGTTCGCGCTTCGCGAGTTCGTAATCTTCCTGCGGGCCGCCGACGAGGTGCAGGCCCGAATCCAGTCCGAAGCGATCCTGATCACGGCCGGAGTCGTGGCGTTCGCCAGTTTCGCCTGGGGGTTCGTGGAAGGCTGGATGGAGGTTCCCGACCTGTCCTTCATCTGGATTCTGCCGGCCATGGTCGCGGTCTGGGGCTGTGCGCTGCCGTTCGTGACGAGGCGGTATCGATGAACAACCGCATCCGCGTCCTTCGCGCCGAGCGGCGCTGGAGCCAGGCCGAGCTGGGCCAGCGTGTGGGCGTGTCGCGGCAGGCGATCAATGCAGTCGAGACCGGCAAGCACGATCCGTCCTTGCGTCTGGCCTTCGACATCGCCGCCGCTTTCGCGCTGAAGATCGAAGATGTGTTCGATCCAAGCCGTTCAGAGACCTGAACAAACCCGTTCATCAGGCCGAACGTCAGCTGAACGGCGCCCTCGGACGGCGTTCAGCTAGGCCCTGCCAATCTCCTCATCGACAGGCGCGCCGCGTCTGCGTCACGCAATGAGGAGACCCAAGTGATGAAACTCAAAATGCTTCTTGCCGCAGGGCTTGGCCTGGCCGCCTTCACCGCCACGATGCCGAGCGCGGAGGCCCAGCAACGCAACCGTGTCGACATCAACCAGGCCGGCTACTCCAACGAGATCGGCGGGCGTCAGGTCGGCCATCGCAACCGCCTCTATCTCGAGCAGCGCGGTTCGCGCCAGTACATCTCCACCTATCAGGGTGGTCTGCGCAACGGCGCGACGGTGGCCCAGTATGGCCATGGCAACCAGGCTGGTCTGGATCAGTATGGCCGGGGCAACTCCGCGGTGATCGGTCAGGACGGGCGTTACAACAGCGCCTACGCCTACCAGCAGGGCTGCCGCAACCAGGCCGGCATCGCCCAGATCGGAACCGGCCACCGCGCCGTGACCGACCAGGCCGGCTGCAACAACGCCGCCGGCGTGATCCAGGTCGGCCGCGGACAGAGCGCCAGCGTGCGTCAGACCGGTTCGGGCAATGTCAGCCTGATCATCCAGGGCAATCACTGATCACTGCGCCCAGCGCCCGCCGGCCTGTCCGGCGGGCGACTTGCCCGGCGCGAGCTTTAAGGAGACTGATATGAAGACGCTTCTCGCAACCGCCGCGACCGCCGTCGCAGTCCTGTCGGCGACGGCCGCCGCCCAGACCTTTCCGGCCGTTCCCGGCGCCCCGGCGCACTCGGCCGCCCACCGTCCCGGCATCATGGAAGACTGCAAGCTGATCTATGGCGGGTATTACGTCATCGCGCTCGCCGTTCCTCACGGCGCCTCGAGCTGGTCGCTGGACCTGCGCTCGCCCGGAATGAGCGCCAGCCAGGGCGGCCCGCTCGACGGGGTCTCTTCCGACATGACCACCCTGTCCCAGGTGGTGCTGCTTCAGGACCCGACCGGTCGCGGCGTGCAGTCGCTGAGAAGCCGGCCCGTGCACGCCGAGCTTCTGGTTCACGATGACCGCGGCCGCACGATCTGCCGCGACACGGTCCGCACGCAAGGCCCCTGGCGCTAGGCGCAGGCGTTGATCGCGCGCTCCAGCGCGTTCAACGCGGCGTCCGGTTCGGTGTGAAAGCTCATGGCCTCGAGGACATCGGGCTTGGCGTAGCCGGACTGAACGACGTGGCGCATCAGCGCCTCCAGCGGAGCCCAGTACGCGGCGTCAAGGAAGGCGGACGGCTTGGCGTGCCGGCCGAGCTGGCGCAGCATGATCATGTCGAACACCTCCTCCAGCGTACCCGCGCCGCCGGGAAGCACGAGGAAGGCGTCGGCCTCCTCCACCATCATGGCCTTGCGCGCGCCCATGGTCGCCGTGATGCGGATCTCGGCCCCGTCCTGTGCGCCCTCGACGGGGATCAGAAACTCCGGAATCACACCCAGGACCGACCCGCCTGCTTCCAGACAGGCCCGCGCCGTCACGCCCATGAGGCCGGCTTCAGCGCCGCCATAGACCATGCGCCACCCCCGGGCGGCGATCGCCCGGCCGGTCGCTTCGGCCAGGGCCGTGTGACCGGCCTCGCCGCCGACGCCTGACCCGCAGAAGACGCAGATACTCCCCATTTTCGCCTCAAGCCTGCTGATGCTGATCAAGAAGACGCGTTGAATCACGACGCCGACCGGTTCAGCATAGAGCAACGTTGACCCGGCGCGAGGCTTGCATGCCGAAACGCCACGACGCCGTTGCCTGACGGAGACGCCCATGGCCGCCACGCGGTCCTTTCTCATCGCCGCCGCCCTGCTTGTCGCCGCCATCGCGGCGGCGGCCGCCTTCATCATGACCCGGCCTTCGGCGGATCCCGAACCGGTGCTCGATGAGACGCCGGGCGTGCAGACGCCGTCCGCGGAGGCGTCGCCAGCCGAAGTCCCTGCGGCTTTGACAGCCCCCACTTTCGACATCGTGCGCGTTGACCCGCGCGGTACGGCCGTGATCGCGGGCCGGGGTGCGCCAGGCAGCCAGGTCGCGCTCATGATCGGAGACCGGGAAATCGCGCGCTCCGATATCGATGCGGCCGGCGAATGGGTGATGATCGTGTCCGATCCTCTGCCTGCGGGCTCGGCCGAGCTGTCCCTGCTGATGATCACGCCGCAAGGTCAGGAGATCCGCTCCGAACAGGTCGTGGTCGTTTCGGTGCCTGAGAGCCGGGACACGACGCCGCTGGTCGTTCTGGGGCGGCCGGGCGAGGCCAGCCGTGTGATCCAGAGCCCGTTCGACGGGGTGGCCATGGGCCCCCTGGCGCTGGAGACCGTGGACTATGACGAAAGCGGTTCGGTGATCTTCTCCGGCCGGGCCGAACCGGGTTCGCGGATCCGGGTCCTCGCTGATGAAGAGCTGGTCGGCACGGCGACCGCCGGTGATGACGGGCGCTGGACAGTGGAAGCCGGCGCGAACTTCTCACCAGGCGTGTATGATCTTCAGGTCGACCAGATCGACCCGGAGACCGGCCGCGTGACCGCCGTGATCGCCCTGCCGTTTGAGCGCGCGACGCCGGAGGCCGCCCTTCAGGCGCGCGAGGCGGGCCGTGTCGTTGTCCAGCCGGGCAACTCCCTCTGGCGGATCGCACGCCGGCTCTATGGCGAGGGTGTTCAATACACGGTGATCTATGAGGCCAATCGCGATCAGATTCGCGACCCGGACCTGATCTATCCCGGCCAGGTGTTCAGCGCGCCCAATTCCGAAGACGCTGACGGCTGACGCTGGCGCGGCGACCCTGCGGGCCCTAAGTAGGCCCCTATGCACGGTCAATCCTACAAGGACGTTCTTGAGGGCCCGGCGCCGGAAGGCCGCCTGGGCGAGGCGATCTCGCGCCTTCTCGCCATTCTGGCCTCGCCGGAGATGGCGCGCTGGCGCCCGCGCATGGTCATCGCCTTCCTGATTACGCTGGCGGCCAAGGGATTCGCCGTGTCGGCGCCAGTCGCGTTCGGAGAAGGGGTGAATGCCGTCAGCCGGTCACTGGGCGAGGGCGGGGCGGGCGTTGCAGGCTTCGCCGCGGCCGGCGGGCTGCTCGTCGCATACGGCCTGCTGCGCTTTGCGTCCTCCGGCGCGCCGCAGCTGCGCGACGCGATCTTCGCTCCGGTGACCAACGACGCCCAGCGCCTGACCGCCGTGCAGGGTTTCGCGCACGTCCAGTCCCTGTCGCTGGGCTATCACCAGACCAAGCGCACCGGCGCGGTGAACCGGATCATTGATCGCGGCGCCAACGCGGTCGACTTCCTGCTGCGCTTCCTGGTGTTCAACATCCTGCCGGCGCTGGTCGAGCTGGCGCTGGCGGCCTGTGTCGCGGCGGTTCTGTATGGCTGGGAATTCGCCGCGATCATCGTCGTGGCCGTGCTCGCCTATGCGCTCCTGACCTGGTCCATGACCGAGTGGCGGGTGAAGCTGCGCCGGATCATGAATGAGGCCGACACCGAGGTGAACGCCCGCTCTGTCGACGTCATGGCCAATTTCGAGACCGTGAAGGCCTTCGCTGCCGAGGAGCGGGAAACCCGCCGGTTCGACGACGCCAAGACCCGCTATGCCGGCGCGGCGACAAATTCCCAGCAAAGCCTGGCGGCGTTGAACGCCGTACAGGCCGCGATCATGAATGGCGGATTGCTGGCGGTGGCGGTTCTCGGCGCCTGGAAGGCGCTCAACGGACAGCTGGAGGTCGGCGATATCGCCGCCCTGACCATGATGCTGATGCAGGTCTATCAGCCGCTGAACATCCTGGGCTGGGCCTATCGCGAGATCAAACAGGCCAGCGTTGATCTGGAGCGCCTGTTCCAGACCCTGCGCCTGCGGCCGGAGATCGAGGACGCGCCGGATGCGCCCGATCTGAAAGTCTCCGGCGGCGCGGTCCGTTTCGAGTCCGTGAGCTTCGCCCATGACGGGCGCTCACGCTCGGTCGATGAGGTCAGCTTCGAGATTCCCGCCGGCGCCTATGTGGGTCTGGCCGGGCCCTCAGGCGCAGGCAAGTCGACCCTGCTGCGCCTTCTGTTCCGCTTCTATGACCCCGACGAGGGGCGCGTCCTGATCGATGGCCAGAACCTGGCCGATGTCACTCAGAGTTCGCTGCGCCGCAATCTCGGTCTGGTGCCTCAGGAAGTCGTGCTGTTCAACGACACCCTGCGCAACAACATCCTCTATGGCCGCCCGGAAGCCGACGAGGCCGCCTTGTGGGACGCCGTGGACCGCGCCTACCTGAAGACCTTCGTGGAAAGCCTTCCCGACGGGCTGGAGACACGCGTGGGCGAGCGCGGCCTGAAACTGTCCGGCGGAGAGAAACAGCGCGTCGGCGTGGCGCGCGCCATCCTGAAGGACCCGCCGATCCTGATCCTCGATGAGGCGACAAGCGCGCTCGACTCAGAGACCGAGAGCGAAGTGCAGGCCGCGCTCGCCGAGGCGGCGCGCGGGCGCACGACGATCGCAGTGGCCCACCGCCTGTCGACCATCGCCAAGGCGGACCTGATCCTTGTCATGGAAGATGGTCGTCTGGTGGAGCAGGGCACCCATGGCGAACTGCTCAGCGCCGGCGGACGCTACGAATCCATGTGGACACGCCAGGTGGAGGCCGGGGAGGCTGAAGCGGTCTAAGCCGCCGCACGGCCGCCGATCCATGCAAAGGCCTCGGCACGCGTCCGCGCGCCGTCGATCGTCATGATCGTCGCATTCAGGCTGTCATGGTGTTCGAGGATGACCCGGATCATCGGCCGGCATCTCAAAAGAGTCTGAAGATTGTAGGCATCGAGCGCCTGAGCGATCGCCGGCGCAGGACCGGACATAGGCCAATGAATTCAGACCTGAGCCTGTGAGCGGCGCCTGGCGCATCAAAGCCTGCTCGGTCGCGGCTCGCGCTATCAGGATGCTTCGGATCAGGATGATTGCGAAGTGGCTCCCCGGGACGGGCTCGAACCGCCGACCCGGTGATTAACAGTCACCTGCTCTACCAACTGAGCTACCGGGGAACACTGTCTCCGCAACGGAGGCGAGGTCTTTAGCAATGCCGGACAGGGCGCGCAAGCCGGTATAGGGCCTGTGATGCAGCGCCGGTGGGTCAAAAAAATCGGGAGCCGCAAGGCTCCCGAAAAGGCATTGGGTGGATGGTGGGGTGTCTTCGAGGGAAGACGCGTAAAGGAATACTGAGTCGGGCGTTAACATCGTCCTAACGTTAACGGAAAACTGCCAAAGAGTTTGCAGACCCTGAATCGGCCCGGCCCCGCAGCGACGCGTTCCAACTAAACGACGCGCATGCTAGCGTACCCGGCGACGCAATGATGGAGGCGAGCATGGCTGAACGCAGCGCAAGCTTTGAGGAGTTCTGGCCGTTTTATCTGCGTGAGCACGCTGAGCCAGGCACGCGCACGATGCACTATGCAGGCACGGTGCTGTCGACTTCGGTGCTGATTGCGGCGCTGGCGACCCAGACCTGGTGGGCGCTCCTGCTGTATCCGCTGCTGGGCTATGGGTTCGCCTGGGTCAGTCACGCCTTCATCGAACGCAACAAGCCCGCCACCTTCATTCATCCGCTCTGGTCGCTCATGTCCGATTACCGGATGACGTTCCTGGCCTTCACCGGCCGTCTCAAACCGCACCTTGAGCGCGCGGGCGTTCTGGATCATCCCCATGCCAGCGCGGCGGAGTAGGTCTGTCTGATCAGGAGAACGCCGGTCCCTGGAGGCGCCACCCGGAATCGAACCGGGGTACAAGGATTTGCAGTCCTCTGCGTCACCACTCCGCCATGGCGCCGAACCGAAGGAACCGGAACGCGATACATAGCCAACGCGGCGGCGCGCTGCAACGCGCTCACGCGGTCGCGCTGCAGGTGGCCGGCCGGGCGCAGCCCTGCGGCTTTTCACGCCTTGCCCGCCTGCGAGCCGCAATAATATAAGCAGGCTCAAACCGCCTGACCTGATTGACCCTTGACCGGCGAAGGACCGCGCCATGACCGATTACGCCAAGGCCCGCCTTGCGATGGTTCACAGCCAGATCCGTCCCAACGACGTCACGGACCACCGCATCCAGGACGCCATGGCCGAAATTCCGCGCGAGCTGTTCGTGCCGAAGGCGGAGCGCGCCAAGGCTTACGCGGACGCTGAAGTGCGGCTCTCCGACAGGCGTGTCATGCTCTCGCCCATGCACCTGGCCAAGCTGGTCCACGCCGCCGACATCCGGTCCGGCGATGTGGTGCTCGATATAGCCTGCGGGCGAGGTTATTCCTGCGCGCTCATCTCGCGCCTGGCCGAAACGGTCGTGGGGCTGGAGGAGGAGGGCGCCGGCTTCGCCTCCAAGGCCACCGAGCGCCTGGCGAAGATCGGCGCGGACAACGCTGTGGTCGTTGAAGGCGATCTGAAGGCCGGCGCGCCCAAGCAGGGGCCGTTCGACGTGATTATCGTCGGCGGCGCCGTAACCCAGGCGCCCAAAGCCTGGTTCGACCAGCTGGCTGAGAACGGACGCCTGGCGGTGATCGAGCGAGACGGGCCGGTCGGCCGGGCGCGAATCTACACCAAAGCCAGGGGCGCTGTCGGCGAACACTCGGCCTTCGACGCCAACGCCTCCCTCCTGCCCGGTTTCGAGCCCGAGCCCGGCTTCGTATTCTAGGCGGGAAAATTGGCGGCGGATCGAAAGTGAACACTGTTCACTCTGGTGATTCGTCCTATATTCATGATGAGGCCGCGCGGTCGGCGCTTGCCGGTGATGGGAGACAAGCGATGAACGCCAGGGTGATCCGGTACACAGTGCTTGCAGCGCTTGGCGCGTCCTTGATGGGCGTTGGCGGGGCCGCAGAGGCGCAGACGCTCGAAGAAACGCTGGTCTCCGCCTATCAGACCAATCCCTCGCTCGCGGCTCAGCGCGCACGGCTCTCCCAGACCGAGGAAGGGTATGTGCAGGCGCGCGCCGGCCGTTTGCCGACAGTCTCCGCCAGCGCCGACGTGAGCGAGCAGGAGACCTGGGGCGGCGCGTTCAACGCCCGCAACGGCGATCTTGGCTATGGCGTTTCGTTGAACCAGCCGCTGTATCGCGGCGGGCGCATTGACGGGTCCATCGACGCCGCTCTCGCCCGGGTCGAGGCGGGTCGCGAATCGCTCCGCTCCGCCGAGCAGGGTGTCTTGCTGAGTGCTGTCGCCGCCCATGCCGAGGTCGTTCGGGACCGTCAGATCGTCGCCATCCGGTCCAATAACGTGGATGTGCTGGCCGAGCAGCTGCGCGCGGCGCGCGACCGGTTTGAGGTCGGCGAGATCACGCGCACGGACGTCGCCCAGGCCGAAGCGCGCCTGTCCGGCGCTCGCGCTCAGCTCTCCGCGGCCCAGGCCGGGCTTGCTGCGTCGCGCGCGGCCTATGCCCGGGTGACCGGCGTGGAGCCGACCGATCCCGAAGCGGTCGAGCCGGCGGCGGCGCTGCCCGAAGCGCTCGCTGACGCCGCCGAGGTCGCGCTGTCGACCAATCCGGACCTGCGCGCCGCCCAGTTTCAGGAAATCGCTGCTGAACAGGGCGTCCGCATCGCCCGTGGGGCCATGCGCCCGGACGTCTCGGTCAGCGCTTCGGCGAGCGAGGGACGCGCTTCGGATTTCACCGGTCAGGCTCGCGGCTCAGCCACCGTGCGCGCCCAGCTCTCCGTACCGATTTTCACTGGCGGTCTGAACCAGTCACGTGTGCGAGAGGCGCGCGCGGCCGCGGATGAGGCGCGTCTGTCTCAACTCGCCGTGCGCCGGCAGGTCATCGAAGGCGTGACCAATGCCTGGAACAACTATCTGGCGGCTCAGGCCGTGATCGCATCGAGCCGCGAGGCTGTGCGCGCAAACGAAATCGCGTTCGAAGGCGTTGAACAGGAGGCCTTCGTTGGACTTCGCACGACGCTTGACGTTCTGAACGCTGAACAGGAATTGCTGAATTCCCGCCTGGAACTGGTGCGGGCCGAGCGGGATCTGACCGTAGCGGCCTATGCCCTCTTGCAGGCCATGGGAATTCTCGACGCCGAGCGCCTTGGGCTGCCGGTCGCCGACGCCCGGCGGACACCTGTCGAGGAGAGGGGCCTGGCTCCTAACCTCGACTTAACGCCCTGGAATTAGTTCAGTCGAAGTCCGGTGACGTGCTGGACAGGGCGGCTCGGCCCTGCCTAAGTTTGTGACACCGTTTCCCCCTCGACGGACGCAAGGATATTCCATGGCTCAGGAAAACGCCGAACAGGAACCGACAATGGAGGAGATCCTCGCCTCCATCCGTCGCATCATCAACGAAGACGAAGACGAAAAGCCGGCCGAAGCCGCCGCCGAGCCTGAAGCGGCGCCGGAACCCGAGCCTGAACCGGAACCGGAGTTTGAGGCTGCCCCGGAACCCGAGCCGGAGCCTGAGCCCGAGGCGCTCGAGCTGACTGAACGGGTTGAAGAAGAGATCGAGCCGGAGCCCGAACCGGAGCCGGAGCCAGAGCCTGAGGCCGTCGCGCCCGAAGACGATCTGATGATCGTTGATCGCGAGGACGAGCCTGAGTTCGAGGCCGCCCCGGAGCCGGTAGAGGACGAAGAGACCCTGATCGACGAGGCGCCGGCGAGCGCCGCGGCGGGCATGTTCGCCGCGCTTTCGGAGAATCTTCGCGTATCGTCGGATCAAGGCCAGACGCTGGAAGGTATCGTTCGGGAGCTTCTGCGTCCGATGCTGAAGCAGTGGCTTGATGAGAACCTGCCCTCCATCGTGGAGGAGAAGGTCCAGGCCGAAATCGAACGCATCGCCCGCCGCCGCCGCTAGGCTCGCCCGGGATGAGAGGTTGACTGAAGACGGGCGCTGGGTTTCCAGCGCCCGTTTTTCGTGGAGGGATTGGACATCATGCGCGATCTGGAGGCGATCCGCGAGGAACTGACCCCCTGGCTCGAGGACAAGGAGGCTGAACGCAAGCAGGCTGTGCGCCGCTTCCTGATCTCGATTCCGATCGCGCTGGGCCTGGCCGCCACCGCAGGCGTCGTAGGCGCGCTTTTCGCCTGGCCGGCCCCTGTGATCGTCATCCTGGCCGTCATCATGGCGGGTCTGACCCTGGCGCTGGGCGCCTCAGCCATGAATGCGCTGCGCCGCACGGTGAAGCTCCAGCTCAACACCCGGATGGCTGAGGCGTTCGGTCTGGCCTATCGCGAAAAGCCGCCCACGCCCTCGCGCTTTGAGGCCTTCAAGGGGCATGGCCTCGTTCCCGGCGGGGACCGGCGCAGCTTCGAGGACAATTTCCACGGCGCCTTGCATGGCGCGGAGTTCGAGCTCTACGAGGCCCATGTCGAGGAGCGGCGGCGCACGAAGAATCGCACCTATTACGTCACGGTTTTCCGCGGCGCCCTGATCCGCATTCGATTCCCGCGCACCGTGGAGGGTGTGACTCTGGTGACCCGGGACAAGGGCATCTTCAATGCGTTCGAGGGGTGGGGCAAAAAGACCTTCGGCTCTCACGGCAAGAAGCTTGATCGCATCGGGCTGGTGGATCCGACCTTCGAGAAGCAGTTCGAGGTCTATGGCACCGACCAGGTCATGGCGCGCTATCTGCTCACCCCCAGCTTCATGGAGCGGCTCCTTGAGCTGGAAACCCTTTTGAAGGGCAAGAATGTGCGCTGCGTCTTTGATGAGAGCCTGGGGGAGGAGGCCGGGCAGGGCGAGCTGCTGATCGCGGCGGAAACGGGCAATTTGTTCGAACCGGCGACCCTGTTCACACCGCTCACTGACCCCAAGCGGGTCGATGATCTCTACGCCGACATCAAGACCATCGAACGCATCGCTGGAACCCTGCTCGAATCCCCCGTTGAGCGCATGGAGCAGGGCGCCTAGAGGGCGAATGTCCCGATGATGGGCGTGTGATCTGACGCCTTCTCCCTGCCGCGCGGACCCTTGTCGATCTCGACCCCTTCGAGCGCGTCGGCGGCCTGGGGCGAGAGCAGAAGGTGGTCGATCCGGATGCCGTGGTCTTTCTGCCAGGCGCCGCGTTGATAGTCCCAGAACGTGTACTGGTTGGCCCGCCCATCGGCCTGTTCGAAGGCGTCGGCGTAGCCCAGCCATTTGATCGCGGCGAAGGCGTCCCGGCTGTCCGACCGGATCAGGGCGTCGCCCTCCCAGGCGGCGGGATCATGCACGTCGCAATCGCGCGGAATGATGTTGTAGTCGCCGGCCAGGATCACCGGTTCCTCGTAGGTCAGAAGCTCAGCGGCGCGCTCGCGCAGGCGTTTCATCCAGCCGAGCTTGTAGTCGAACTTGTCGCCCGGCGCCGGGTTGCCGTTGGGAAGGTAGATCGACGCCACGCGCACCGCGCCGGTGTCCGTGCTTATGACCGCTTCGACATAACGAGCCTGCTCGTCGCTCTCGTCGCCGGGCAGGGCGGTGAGGGCGACTTCGTCGATAGAACGCATGGATAGAAGGGCGACGCCGTTATAGCTCTTCTGGCCGACCGTCTCGACATTATAGCCGAGCTCTTCGATCTCCAGGCGCGGAAATCCGTCATCCTGGCATTTGATCTCCTGAAGGCAGACCACGTCTGGTCTTTTCTCCTTGAGCCAGGCGATGACGTTGGGCAGGCGGGCCTTGATCGAGTTGACGTTCCAGGAAGCCACGGACAAGCTCATGGGAGAACCTCAAAGGGGGCGGGGGTGCGAGACATGGCCGAAGAGACCGAGCCTAAACGATACACGGTTTTGACCGTGATTCTGATGCTGCTTGCGACGGTGGTCGCTCTGGGGGTCGGTTTTCTGGGCTTCGGCCTGTGGATGACCAACATGATGAGCTTCGCCGGCACGCTCGACGCGGAACCGGAAAACCGTCTGGCGCTGGCGATCTTCCTGTTTCTGTCCGCCGGCCCGTTCGCGGCTGGCGCCGGGATCATCCTGGGCTGGCTCAGCTTCATCTTCTTCCGCGCGCCCAGAACCGGGGTGAAGCTGGTCTTCTTCATCCCGGTGATCTGGGGCGTGGCGTTGCTGGCCTATCTGGCGATCGTGACGACCGCGTGCGGGGACAGCTTCACCTGCGGATTGTAGGTCCGGCTTAGAGTTTCACCAGCATCTTGCCGATATTCTGGCCGGTGAAGAGACCCATGAAGGCCTCCGGCGTCTTGTCGATGCCTTCGAACACGGTGTCGCGGGTCTTCACCTTGCCGGCCATCATCCAGCTCGACAGGTCGGAGACGAAGCTCTCGTAGATGTCGAAATGGTCCGGCGCGATGAAGCCGCGAATGGTCAGCTTCTTGGCGACGATCTGGGTCAGGTTCGTCGGGCCGGGCAGGGGCGTATCGTCGTTGTACCGCGCGATCATCCCGCACGCTGCGATGCGGCCGAACGGCTTGATGACATCCAGGGCGGCCTGCAGGTGATCGCCGCCGACGTTCTCAAAGTAGGTGTCGACGCCGCCGAAGGGCTTGGCCGCTTCACGCACGGCGCCGGCCAGATCGTCGACCGCCTTGTAATCCACCACTGCATCCGCGCCGATCTCGCTGCAGAAGGCGGTTTTCTCCGCGCCGCCGGCCGTGGCGATCACATGCGCGCCCATGGCCTTGGCGAACTGCACGCCGGCGGATCCGACCGCGCCGGCGGCCGCGCTCATCCACAGCGTCTCGCCCTCCTTCAGCTCGATCATGCGCTTGATGCCGATATAGGCGGTCATGCCCGTGAGCCCGGCGACGCCCAGATAGGCTTCCAGCGGCAACAGATTCGCATCCAGCTTGGTGATGCCGGCGGCGGACCCCGTCCAGCCTTCGCGCCAGCCATTCATGCTCATCACCCAGTCGCCCTCAGCGAAGCCGTCGGCGTTGGACTTGATCACCTGGCCGACCGCGCCGCCCTCCATGGGCGCGCCGATGCGGAACGGGTCGACATAGGTCTTGATGCCGATCATCCGCCCGCGCATGTAAGGGTCCACAGACAGCCAGGCGTTCTTCACCTGGATCTCGCCTTCGCCCGGGTCGGGCAGGTCGACCTCGGTCATCTCGAAATAGTCCGGCTTGACGGGCCCGGTGAAGTGCTGGGTCAGATGGATTTCGCGGCTTTTCATGGATTAGCTCCGTTCTGGAAATTCGGGCGCGATCATGACGGGCTCTTCTGTCAGCGCAAGAGTTGGAAACCAATTGTGAGGCGACCGGCCTCTCGGGCTGCATTGCGCCGCAGCACCGCGCGTGCTTGAAGCGCGACATGAACGAGATCCGCTCCTCCTTGCGCGCCGGCGTCGTCGGTGCAGGCGTCTTCGGCGGCTATCACGCCTCGAAATACGCCGCCTTCGCCGACGCCGATTTCCTCGGCGTCTTCGATCCTGTGCATGATCATGCCGAGGCGCTGTGCGCCAAGCACGGCGGCGAGCCGTTCGAGAGCCTCGCCGCCTTGATCGAGGCCTGCGATGTCATCACCGTTGCGAGCCCGGCTGTGTTCCACCATGACGCCGCGCGCCGCGCCCTGATCGCAGGCAAGGGCGTGCTGGTGGAGAAGCCGCTGGCCGCGACCGCCGCCGAGGCGCGTGAGCTGGTGCAGCTGGCTGGACTGAACGATGCGGTGCTGCGCGTGGGCCACCAGGAACGCTTCGTGTTTGAAGCCATGGGGCTGTTCGGAGACCTGCCGCGCATCGCCGGGCTGGAGGCGCGGCGCATGGGCCCTCCCGGTGCGCGCAATCTGGATGTCTCGGTCACGCTGGATCTGATGATCCACGATATCGACCTGGCGCTGGCGCTCGCAGGGGGGCGGCCCACGCAGATCGAGGCCGAGCTGGTCGCCGAGCGCGCCGGCCTTGCCGATCATGTGCGGTGCGCCTTGCACTTTGACGGGGGCGTCGTGGCGCGACTTGAGTCCAGCCGGGTCGCGGACGGACGAGACCGCGTCATGACGGTGGACTATCAGGACGGGGCTTCGGTGGCGGTCGACTTCATCGCCAAGCGGTTTGAAAATCCGCAGAATCTGCCGCTTGATCCTGACTTCGCCGACAAGCCCTCGGCGAAAGACAGCCTGGGCGCCAATGTCGCTGCGTTCCTGGCGGCCGTGCGCGGCGAAGCCCATGGCCCTGCCGCCGACGGTCCGGCCGGCCTGGCGGCTCTGGAGACTGCGTTGGCCATTGATGAGGCCTGCGGCGCACGCTCGCGCCTGTAACCTATCCCCAGCGGCTGACCTGCGGCGCCTTGCGCGGGCGCTCGTCGGCGTCAGCTGTTGCGGAGCCGACATAGATGAAGCCGGCCACCCGTTCGCCGGGCGCCAGGCCGAGCGCGGTCTTCACCACGCGGTCATAGGCGTACCATTCCGTCAGCCACTGGGCCGCAAAGCCCAGCGCGCTCGCCCCGATCAGCAGGTTCTGGCAGACCGCGCCGGCCGAGAGCACCTGCTCCCATTCGGGAATCTTGTGGTTCTCGGTGACGTCTGAGATCACCGCGATGACCACCGGCGCGCGCAGAAATCGATTGCGCTCCAGGGCGTAGCGCTCATCAGGGCCGTCCGGCTCAAGTTCGCGCAATCGCGTCTCCAGCACCTCCCCGAAGCGTGCGCGCGCCTCGCCCTCGAACACGATGAAGCGCCAGGGGAAGAGCTTGCCGTGATCGGGTGTGCGCGCTGCGATCTTCAGCAACGTCTCAAGCTGGCCAGCATCAGGACCTGGGCCGGTCATGTTCTTGGCGACCGTTGAGCGGCGGCGGGCCAGCAGCGTCAGGGTGTCAGAGCTTGGATTCGCCGGCGCCAGCGCCTCGCCAGGTTCGGGGAAGGCGGGCGGGGTGAAGTCGGACATGGGCGGCTCCGGGGCTGGAATTGGCCTTTGGATGCAAGGTCTTTTGACGGACCGGCTGCAGCGCGCGTATATCTGTACTCTCAATCGTAACGGTGCAATGCGCCTCGTGGCCGCGCCTGCAGGAGCCGGACTGTTCCATATGGATGCTGACATCGCCCTTGAAGACGATCTGACGCCGGCCGAGCGCCGCCGCCGCAAGGTGCGCGATGCGATTATCGAGGCGGCTGAGGACATCTTCTCCGAGGACGGCGAAGCGGGCCTGTCCATGCGGCGCATCGCGGAACGGATCGATTACTCTCCGGCCGCGCTCTACAAGTATTTCGACTCCAAGGAGGCCCTGTTCCGCGAGATCCGCGAGCAGTTCTTCGAACGCCTGTTGAAGCGCATGCAGGTCGCCTGCGCGGCGATCGATCAGGGGCCGAAGCTCTGCACGCGCTGCATGCGCGCCTATGTGGAGACCGGACTGGAGCAGCCGTCCCACTACAAGCTCGCCTTCGCCGGGATCTGTCCGGAGGAAGAGGTGGAAGAGGGCACGTTCGCCTTCGCCGCGGCCGAGCACCTCCATGCCATGATCGCGGAATCCATGGCGGCGGGCTGGTTCCGCCAGGTGGATCTCGCCAAGGCCGCGAACTCGGTCTGGTCCGCCTCCCACGGTCTGACCATGCTGGCGGTCACCCTGCCGGAGTTTCCCAAGGAAATGCCGGGCCGAGGCGATATCTCACTGGATGAGATGATCGATTTCCACTCCGAGCTTGTCATGCGGGGCCTTGGCTCGGACAAGCTGATCGACCGCATGAACGCCGGCGACCGCTTCTAGAGTTCATTACAATTTGGCGAAAGTGAACAGCGTTCACTTTCCAAACATTGTTTATCGGCCTATATCAGGCGCTGCATCATCGCTGGAGCAAGCGCCATGGCGTCCGCAGGCCGTCCGATTTTCAACCGATTCACCCTCGGAGCCGTCACCCTGACCGTCCTGCTTGCGGCCGTCGTGATGGCCGTCAGCGCCTTGCGTGCCGCTGAGGCCGGGCCTGCGGCGCCCGATCAGGTCGACCCGTTGCCAGTCGCTGTCCAAACGGTCCGGTTTGAAGACGGAACCGGGATCGAAACCCGGTTCCCCGCCCTTGTCTCGGCCCGCCGGGAAAGCGCGCTGGGCTTCGAAGCGGGCGGGCGGATCGCCGACATCGCCTTTGACGTGGGCGACCGGGTTGAGGCCGGCGCCGTGCTGGCGTCGCTCGATACTCGCACGCTCGAGGCCCAGCTCGCCTCCGCCCGGTCCCAGATCGCGGCGGCCGATGCGCGCGCCGAGCTCGCCAGCGTGACGCTCAACCGCCAGCGCCAGCTCGTCGAGCAAGGTCATGTCTCGCCGCAGCGCCTCGATGAAGCCGGCGCCGAAGCGCGCTCAGCCCAGGCCCAGGCCGAAGCCGCCCGCGCCGAGGCCCAGTCGCTCCAGGTCCGCATCGATCTGTCGAGGATCGAAGCGCCGTTCGCCGGCGTGGTGACCCGCCGTTTCTCTGACGAAGGGGCGATCGCCAGTCCGGGCGCGCCGGTTCTTCAGCTTGTGGAAGACGGCGCTCTGGAACTGCGCGCCGGCCTGCCCCAGCGGGATGCGCGCGCGCTGGAGCCGGGCGAGGCCTACATCGCCGAAATCGACGGGCTCGAGGTCGAAGTGACGTTCCGGGCTGGAACCGGCGTCATCGATTCGCGCCGCCGTTCGGTGACTGCAGTGTTTGATGTCGATTCTGCCCCAGGTGCGCGCAGCGGCGAGGTGGCCCGCCTGGTCCTGCCGACCCGGCTTGAGGATCGCGGATTCTGGGCGCCGATCACCGCGCTGTCTGAAGGCCGGCGCGGGCTCTGGTCGGTGTATGCGCTTGTGCGCGAGAACGGTTACTTCATCCTGGAGCCGCGTGCGGTTGAGATCATTCATACCGAGGGCCAGAGGGTTTTCCTGTCCGGCGCGGTCGAGGATGGCGCCCAGATACTTTCAACGGGCGTGACCCGCGTCGCTCCGGGCCAGATCGTGCGCCCGGCTGGCGAAGGTTGAGGCCATGGGCTGGTCGACGCTCTTCTACCGCTTCCCGCGCCTGACGGTGCTGGCGCTGTTCCTGATGGTGGTCAGCGGACTGGCGGCCCTTGCCGTGCTGGGGCGCCAGGAGGACCCGTCCCTGGTGCAGCGCTACGGCTTCGTCACCGCCCAGTTTCCCGGCGCCGATGCGGCCCGCGTTGAAGCGCTCGTCATCGAGCCGCTCGAACGCGAGTTGCTTGAGCTTGTGGAGATCGACGAGATCAACTCCGAGGCCCGCGCCAATGTCGGCATCGTCGACATCAATATCCGTGAGGACCTGAGCGAGGATCAGGTCGAACAGGCGTGGACCCTGATCCGCAGCCAGGTCGCCCAGGCCGAAGCCTCCATGCCTGACGGCGTGCTGCCCGCCGAGGTGCGCCAGGCCTATCTGGGTGCGTCCACGCTCATTGTCTCCCTGAAATGGCCGGATGGGGCGGAAGCCAGCTTCGGCGCCCTCGGGCGTCTGGCACGCGACCTCGAAGACCGGCTGCGCAATGTGTCCGGCACTGAGGAGACCGACATCTACGGCGCGCCGGAGGAAGAGGTGCGGGTCATCCTCGACCCCGAGAGCGCCGCTGCTTTGGGCCTGACGGCGGCTGATGTCGCGGCGATCCTGGCGCGCTCGGACGCCAAGATTCCCGCCGGCCGCCTGGCAGGCGACCAGATCGACCTGACGGTCGAAGTCGCCGGCGCGTTTGAGTCCCTGGATCGCATTCGGGATGTGCCGATCGCCGAGACCGGAGATGGCTTTCTGCGCCTCGGCGACATTGCGACTGTCGAGCGGGCCGCCGCTGACCCGCCGCGCTCCCTGACGATCCGGAACGGGGAGCGCACGATCCTTGTGGCGGCCTTCCTGGAGCCGGGCCTGCAGGTTGATCAATGGGATGAGCGCGCCCAGGCGGCGGTGCGCGAGTTCATCACCGCCAATCCCGGGGTGGATACCGAAATCGTGTTCGACCAGGCCAGCTACGTGGTCGACCGCCTTGCGGGCCTCGCCGTCAATCTGGGCTTTTCGGCTCTGATCGTCTTTGCGGTTCTCTTCCTGATGATGGGGTGGCGTTCAGCCCTCATTGTCGGGTCAGCCCTGCCGCTCACCGTGCTTCTGGTGATGGTGCTCATCAATCTTTACGGCGAGCCGCTGCACCAGATGTCGGTGACGGGCCTGGTGGTGTCGCTGGGCCTATTGATCGATAACGCCATCGTGGTCGTGGACGACTACAGGCTTCTGCGCGCGCGGGGCATGGAGCGGCTGCCGGCGCTGGAGAAGGTCTCGAAGACGCTGTTCGGCCCGCTTCTGGCCTCCACCCTCACCACCATCCTCGCCTTCGGTCCGATCGCGCTGCTGCCCGGATCGGCCGGCGAGTTCGTGTCCATGATCGGGATTTCCGTGATCTTCGCCGTGGGCTCGTCCTTCGTGCTCGCCTTCACAGTCGTTCTGGCCCTGGCGGCCTGGTTCGACGACGGCCGGGCAGGTGAGCCGAACGCGCCGCTCTGGCGTGACGGGCTTCGCTCGAAGCCGCTCGCGGCGGCTTACCGCACGCTGCTGGACGCGGTGATCGCCCAGCCTTTGCTGGGGCTGGGTCTGGGCGTCCTGTTCCCCATCGCCGGCTTCGTTGCGGCGACGACGCTGCCTTCGCAATTCTTCCCGCCGACCGAGCGGGACATGTTCCAGGTCTCCATGGTGCTGCCGCCCTCGACCTCGATCGAGCAGACCCGCGCGGAGGTGGAGCGCGCGACCGCCTTCATCGCGGACTATGACGGGGTTCAGGACATCGTTTTCACCCTCGGGGAGAACAGTCCACGCGTGTATTACAACATGTCGGCCGGCACGAGCGGGCGGCCGAACTTTGCAGCGGGCTTTGTGCGAACCGACTCCGCTGAAGTGACCAGCGCCATCATCGGGGCGGTTCAAAGAGACATGCGCGAGGCCTTCCCGCAGGCCCAGGTTCTGGCCCTGCCATTCGAGCAGGGGCCGCCGCGCCCGGCGCCCATCGAGCTGAAGGTGATCGGCCCGGATCTGCGCGTCCTCAATCAGATCGGCGACGACATCCGCCGCGTGCTCTATCAGGTTCCGGGCGTGACCTACACCGAGGCCCGCCTGCAGATGGGCGAGCCGGTGGCGCGTCTGGACGCCGATGAAGCGGCCGCGAGCCAGGCGGGCCTGCGCATGACAGACCTGTCCGCTCGCCTGCGCGCGGATGTCGACGGGGTCGTCGGCGGTTCGGTGCTGGAGGGCGTCGAGGAATTGCCGGTGCGCGTCATGGCGCCTGTCGAGCGGCGCAGCGCGCTGGATCTGCTGGCCTCCACGCCCTTGCCCAGCGGACCGGAGGGTGACGCTGTACCGGTGGCCATTGGAACGCTGGGCCCGGTCAACCTCTATCCGGAAACCTCGCTGATCACGCGCATCGATGGGGAGCGCTCCAACACGATTTTCGCTTTCCTGGATCCGTTCGTTCTGCCCGCACCGGCGCTGGAGCGCTTTCAGGCGCTGTATGAAGAGCAAGGCGCGCCGCTGCCGCCCGGATACCGGATCAGCGTGGGCGGCGATGCGGAAAACCAGGGCGACGCCATGGGCGATCTGATGAGCACGGCCCTGCCGCTGTTCACCTTGATGATTGCGGCGGTGGTGCTGGCGTTCAACTCGTTCCGCTATGCCGGCGTGGTCTTCTTGGTCGGGTTTCTGAGTGCAGGCTTGGCCATGTTCGGCGTGTGGATGTTCGGCACGCCGCTGGGGTTCAACGCCATCATCGGCTCACTCGGCCTGGTCGGTCTCTCCATCAACGGTACGATCGTTGTGCTGACGGCCTTGCGGGCGAATGAGAAGGCCCTCGCCGGCGATCCGGACGAAACACGCGAAACCGTCATGGACGCGACACGGCACATCCTGGCCACCACGCTGACGACCATGGGGGGCTTCGCGCCCTTGCTGATCGAGGGCGACAGCTTCTGGCTGCCCTTCGCCTCGGCCGTGGCGGGCGGTGTGGCCGGTTCGGCCGTGCTGGCGCTGGTCTTCGCGCCGGCCGCCTTTGTCCTGCTCGCCCGGTTTGACCGGCGGGTCCCGGCGGGCGAGCCTTCGCCGGCCTGAAGCGGAGAGCGGCCATGACTGAGACCAAGCGCGGCCCCTGGACCGTGCGCGCTGAGCGTACCGTCTATGAAAACCCGTGGATCACCGTCAGCGAGTACGACGTGATCCAGCCGGACGGATCGCCGGGCCTTTACGGCGTCATGGAGCCGAAATTCCTCGCCGTGGGCGTCGTGCCGCTGTTTGAGAACGGCGACACGCTGCTGGTCGGCCAGCACCGCTTCGCGCTGGATGCGTTCTCATGGGAATGCCCGGAAGGCGGCGGAGCGAATGATGCCGATCCGCTGGAAACCGCTCGGCGCGAACTGGCCGAAGAGACCGGTTGGCGCGCCTCGCACTACCGCGAGATCTGCAGCTTCGATGTGTCCAACTCGGTCACCAGCGAACGGGCCGTCGGCTTCCTCGCGACAGGTCTGGACCCGGGATCACCCGATCGTGAAGGCAGCGAGGCGGACATGGAAGTGCGGCGCATGCCCTTCCATCAGGCCTATGAGATGGCCATGTCAGGAACGATCCGCGACGGCTTTTCCATCATCCTGCTCAGCGCCGCCGCTCACCTCGCCCGCACCGGCGGGCTTGATCGCGCGCTCGCTGCGCGCATGTTGCCGGAAGAACTTGCTGGAGCCGCGCCATGACGCCGGAAGACAATGTCGCCGCCGATACGTTGAACGCCCGCGCCTCGAGCGGGCTGCAGGATCGCGTCTGGTCGCGCCTGCGCCTCGAGGCGGCCTCGGCTGCAGCCGGAGAGCCGGTGCTGGCGAGCCATCTCAACAACGCCATTCTGCGCCACGACCGGTTCATGGATGCGCTGGCCCATCGGGTGGCCGACAAGATCGCCGACGCCCAGCTGGACGCTCTCCAGCTCAACGACGTGGCCCAGGCCGCCTTCCGCGCCGAGCCGGGACTGGCTGACCGGGCGGCGGCGGACATGCTGGCGGTGGACGAACGTGATCCGGCTTGCCGCTCCCTCCTGCAGCCCTTCCTGTACTTCAAGGGCTTTCACGCGCTCCTGTGCTATCGCATCGCCCATTGGCTGTGGCGGGAGGAGCGCGAGACGCTGGCCTTCCACATCCAGAGCCGCGTCAGCGAACGTTTCGGCGTGGACATCAACCCGGCCGCGCGCCTGGGCTGCGGGATCATGATCGACCACGCGACCGGCGTGACCATCGGCGAGACGGCAGTCGTGGGCGATGACGTGTCCATACTTCACGAGGTGACGCTGGGCGGGACCGGCACTGAGGACGGCGACCGTCATCCCAAGATCGGGCGCGGTGTGCTGATCGGCGCCGGTGCGAAGGTGCTGGGCAATATCACCGTAGGCGAGGAGGCGCGCATCGCGGCGGGCTCGGTCGTGCTGAAGCCCGTGCCGGCGCGCTGTACGGTGGCCGGCGTTCCTGCCGTGCCCGTGGGCGGACCCTGCGCGGAGCCGTCGCGGACCATGGACCAGACCCTGACCGGGTAGCCCATGCAGCGGTCACGGCGCCCGCGCCATTGCCCTTGCGCGCGGGCGCGCTAGGCTGCACCTCAATCTTTGAATCGACCTCTAGAAAGGAGCCGCAAACGTGGCAGCCCCCGTCTTTCACCGTGACGAAGCCGCCAAGGTGCAGGCTTTCCTGAATCAGAAGCTGAACCCGGAGCTTAAGGTTCAGCTACGCCAGCGCGCCGACGAGTGCGCGGAGATCTATATCGGATCGGAGTGCCTGGGCGTGGTGTCCAAGAATGTGGAGGAGGGCGAGACCTCCTACTCGTTCGAGATCACCATTCTCGACATCGACCTGGAAGATCTCTGACCGGCGAACCATGATCCTGCAGGTCGACCAGCTGGCGAAGCGGTTTCCCGGCGGGGTCAAAGCGGTCGCCGATGTCAGCTTCACCGCCGGTGCAGGCGAACTGGTCGCGCTGGTCGGGGAATCCGGCTGCGGCAAGACCACGACGCTGAAATGCATCAACCGGCTCCATGAGCCGAGCGCCGGGCGTGTGCTCATCGAGGATGAGGACATACAGGGCCTTGATCCAGTCGCCCAGCGCCGGCGCATCGGCTGGGTGATGCAGGGCGACGGCCTGTTTCCACACATGAGCGCTGCGGCGAATATCGCCGTCGGCCCCAGGCTTCTGGGTTGGGAGGCCGGGCGGATTGCGGCGCGGGTCGACGAGCTGCTGGAGCTGGTCCGTCTGGACCCGGCCATCTATCGCGATCGCCTGCCGCGCCAGCTCTCGGGCGGCCAGCGCCAGCGCATCGGCGTGGCGCGCGCGCTCGCGGCCGGGCCTCATCTGGTGCTCATGGACGAGCCGTTCGGCGCGCTCGACCCCATCACCCGCGACGGGCTGCGCGCCGACTTCTCCGAGCTGCAGGCGAGGCTGAAATTCGCCGCGGTCATGGTCACCCATGACATGGCCGAAGCCCTGCTCATGGCTGACCGGATCGCGGTCATGGAGGCCGGGCGCATCCTGCAATACGACACGCCATCCGCCCTGCTGGCCGCACCGGCGGGCGAGACCGTGGCGCGCATGCTGGAAAGCCCGCTGCGCGAAGCCGAACGGGTCGGCGCCCTGAAAGCGGGAGCGGCGCAAAATGGGTGAGACGCTGGGCCCCCTGATCGAACGCCTGCCGGCTTTCCTGGGCGGGCATCTCCAGCTGTCAGTCGCCGCGATCCTGACCGCTTTGGCCGTGTCCCTCCCGCTGGGGATCGCCGCGGCCCGCAATCCGAAGATCGCTGCGCCGGCCCTGACCGTCGCCAGCGTGATGCAGACCATTCCCGCCCTGGCGCTGTTGGCTCTCATGGTGCCGCTTCTAGGCGGGACGATCGGCTTTGCGCCGGCTTTCATCGCCCTGACCCTCTACGGTGTTCTGCCGGTTCTCAGAAACACGATCGTCGGCCTTCAGGGCGTGGACCGGACCGTGCGAGAGGCGGCGAGGGGGATCGGGATGAGCCCGGTCCAGTCCCTCGTTCAGGTCGAGCTGCCGCTGGCCGCTCCGACCATAATCGCCGGGGTGCGCACCGCCACGGTCTGGGTCGTCGGCGCGGCGACGCTGGCGACTCCGGTGGGCGCGACAAGCCTTGGAAACTACATCTTCTCCGGGCTCCAGACCCGGTCATGGGACATGGTGATATTCGGCTGCGTGTGCTCGGCCGGGCTGGCCATCCTCCTCGATCAGCTGATCCGCGCGCTTCATGTCTCTGCTGAAGCGCGCAAGCCGCTCCAGGCCGTTCTGGCCGGCTGCGCGGTGGTGGTGATCCCGGCTGCTGCGATGTCGGGAGCGGCGCTTTATGTGTCAGACGAGCGCTCCGGTGCATTCGCGGCGGGGTCTGTTGATGCGGGCTTTGGCGATGATGAAGTGATCGTCGGCGCGAAAGCCTTTACCGAACAATATATTATCGCCGAGGTGCTGGAGGCCCGCCTGGAAAATGCGGGCGCCGAAGTCCGCCGGCGGGACAATCTGGGCTCCACCGTGGTTTTCGATGCTTTGGTGTCCGGGGAGATCGATGTCTATGTCGATTACACCGGCACCTTATGGAACAACGTGCTCCAGCGCGGCGCGCCTGTGGACCGTCATCTCATGTACGCCGAGGTGAGTTCCCACCTCCTTTCGCAATATGGCGTGCTGACGCTGGGCCGGCTGGGCTTCGAGAACGCCTACGGCATCGCTGTGCGCCGCGATTTCGCCGAGGTCAACAGTCTCACCAGCATAGCCGACCTCGCCCGGGTGGAGGATTTGTCCATCGGCGCGGACCCGGAATTCTTTGTGCGCCCGGAGTGGGAGCGGGTGCGCGACGGGTACCAGATCACCGGCGCGGAAGAACGCTCCATGGACGCGGCCTTCATGTACGGCGCGGTGCGCGACGGCGCGGTGGACGCCATCACCGCCTACACCACGGACGGGCGTATCGACGCGTTCGACCTCGTGATCCTGGAGGACCCGCTCGGCGCGCTGCCGCCCTATGATGCGGTCCTGCTGCTCTCGCCCCAAGCTGTCCAGCGGCCCGCCATCGCCCGCGCCCTCGCGCCCCTCATCGGCGCCATAGACGCCGACCTCATGCGCCAGGCCAATGCCGTGGTGGATCTGGAAAGGCGCAGCGTGGGCGAGGGGGCGGACGTGATTTTGCAGGCGGTGGAGGATTAGGTAGCTCTTCGCCTGCAGGGCGCCGCGCTTCGCACCGGGGCGTCGAAATGCGCCACACCCGCGCGCCTCAGCCACAATTCAGCTTCAATTGAGGCGCTTGGTGAAGGGGAGGCGTTGCATGGCCGGGTGACCGGTGCTTGGATGACCTGAGCGGGAAGGGTTCCGCTCGAAACAGGGCTGGATTCTCACTCACATGAGACGACTGGGCGTGAGCGCTTTGGCGCTGGTGCTGGCCGGTTGCGCGACGTCGCCGGCGGACTTGAACTTTTCAACCACATCGGCGGCCTTCACCGGCGAGACGAGCCAGGCGCAGACCGCGCTTCTCGTGCTTGCGATCGGCGGCGTCGGCGCGTCTGGAACTTATCGGTTCCAGCGCATTGACAGCGATCCGGCCGGGTTCGCCGGCGATCCCGTCGCCCTGCGCTTTGGCGGGGTCGGCTCCACCATGATGGCGCGCCCGGCGGGCTCGCCCTCGAATCTCTGGGTGGTCCAAGACGAGATCAACTTCCTTGTCGCTGAGGTGGAGCCGGGCCTCTACGCGGCCAGCTACGCCGGGTGGGGCGTCTATAGTCCGGTCTCCTCCGGCACGGCGTGGCACTGTCAGACCGGGGGGGCGCCGACCTTCGAGGTGCTTCCGGGATCGATCTCTCTGGTCCTGTCTCGAGACGCCTACCCGCCCAATACGCCTTCGCGCCTGCCCACGACTTACTCAACTCGCGACGTCCTTGAGCGCTTCGCCCTGGTGCGCGCCGGCTATCCCGGCCTTGAAGGCGAACCGACGTTGATCACGGCGTCCCATGAAACCCGCTGGACCGAAGCGCCGCCGAATGTCTGGGTGGGGGAACCGTGCACACGTGCGGTCGACGGCTCCGTCTCGATCAATCGCTATGTCGTTTATGACCTGCCCGGACCGAACGGCGCTCAGGAGAGCGACGCCGCGCTGGCGGCTCGCGAAGCGGCGATGCGCCTGCTTGAAGCCGAGCGCGACCCCTCTGATTCTGAAATTCCGGCTCAAACCTCGGAGGACCAGCCGAAATGACGAAGTTCCACGCTTTCCCGGCCCGCGCCGGTTTGGCCGGCGCGGCTGCGCTCCTTGTGTCGGCGTGCGTGTCGTTGACGCCCGATCAGGTCTACCCCATCGGATTCGTTGAGCCGGTGGACCCAGCGGTGTTGGCGGAAACGAATGATTCGGCGGCTGAGAGTGTCCGCACGGCTTCACCCGGTGAGATCCTGTTTCAGCAGCCCGTTAGCACGCTTTCGATCCTGCGTCTGGAGAACGACATCGTGACGGACGGCGATGTCAGCCTCGCCGTTCAGGCGCGCACCGTCGAGTTTACGCGCGGCATGGGTTTCTACCCAGCGCTCAGCGTTGGAAGCCGGACCGAGCTCGCCGCCTGTTCCTACGACCGGCCCGCCACCTGGGTTCCTCGCCTGAACCCCGGCGCCAGCGCCCAGGGGAAAATCTGTTTCATCCTGAATGAACTTGATGCCGCACCGGGCGATGAAGATGACCAGATTGAGCGCGCCGAGGCGGCCCTAAGAGACGGTGAGCTGTCCTCATCGACCTTCTTCTTCGTCAGCGAGGGCGTCGGCATGGGTGTCTCCTCGCAATACCAACGCCTGGCGCGCTGGGATCCTCAGCTGACCTACCGCGTGGTCGAACCTGCCAGGTTTTCCATTGATCGCAGCCCCGCGGCCGACCCGTCCGCGCCCAGTCTTGCACTGAGATATGTCGACACCGCGCAGGGCGCGTTGATCGAGCCGGTCTATCTGATCAACGGCCAGCCCGCCGCCATCAATGGCAAGGGGCGCGTTATCAGCGCCGACCAGACTTTCCCGACCGTGATCGAGGTCGAGGGGGCAAGGATTGAGGTTCTGGCCCTGGTGGATCGGGCCCTTGCCTACCGGGTCCTGTCCGGCCTGCCGGCAAGCAACGCCGCCGTCCTAGACCTGCCGCAATAGCCCTGTAGGCCTCCGTCAACCCTATCGGGGTGAGACGGTCAGGCCATAGTCGATGGAGAGCGTCAGGCTCAACGGCCCGGCGTTCTGCCATCGCACGGCGCTGTTGCGCCCCTCATCGGCGCCATCGACGCCGACCTCCTGCGCCAGGCCAACGCCGTGGTGGATCTGGAGCGGCGCAGCGTGGGTGAGGGGGCGGATGTGATTTTGCAGGCGGTGGAGGATTAGGCCTTTCAGGAACACCTATCCCGGCCGACCGTAGGAAGCGCCGGGACCTCGTTGAGGTCGTCGTCAGACCGGTCCCGGATCGGCTGCGCCGTCCGGGATAGGTACAAGAAAAAGGGCGGCCCGCTCAGGGACCGCCCTTCCTTGTCTTATGACGACGACCCCTACAGCACCGTCAGCATGCTCGCCACCAGCGGGTGGCGCACGATGTCTTCGGACTGCAGGCGCACCACGCCGATATTGTCCACCGCTTCCAGCTTCTCCGCGATGACGCCGAGGCCGGAGAGTTCCGGCAGGAGGTCAGTCTGGGCCGGGTCGCCGGTGACCACCATGGTGGAGTTCCATCCCAGGCGCGTGAGCAGCATTTTCAGCTGGGAGTAGGTGCAGTTCTGGGCCTCGTCGACCACCACGAAAGCGTTGTTGAGCGTGCGCCCGCGCATATAGCCGATGGGCGCGATCTCGATCAGGCCTTCGGCCATGAGCGCCTTCAGGCGCTTCGGGCTGAGGCGGTCGGACAGGGCGTCGTAGAGGGGGCGCAGGTAGGGGGCGAGCTTTTCTTCCATGGCCCCGGGCAGGAAGCCGATGGATTCGCCGGCCTCGACCGCCGGGCGGGACAGCACGATCCGGCCGACCTCGCCCTTCTCCAGCGCTTCAACGCCCTTGGCCACGGCCAGATAGGTCTTGCCGGTGCCGGCCGGGCCGAGCGCGAGGACGAGATTGTGTTCGTCGATGGCGTCCATGAGGACGGCCTGGTTCTTCGAGCGCGGCTTCACATTCTTGGTGTAGCTCTGGTCGCGCATGGGCTCCTTGTCGTCGGGAGACCAGTTGGTTCCGGGGAAGAGGGCGCGGACCTTCTCCTCCTCGTAGGCCTCGGCGTTAAAGGTTCCAGCTTGGCGACGCTTGGCGGCTCGTTTGCCCATCAGGCCCTCCACAAGACAAGAAAAAACCCCTCACGCGGATGCGGAGGGGTCGGGGATACGGCCAAGGGGCGGAACTCCGGGGACGCCGGCGCAGCGGGCGGCGGCGGAAATCCAGAATTTGGCGGTGCGAACGGCATGGCGCCGCGCCTCCTTCCCCTCGACAACATGCACCTTGCGGTGCGGCGAGGCGACTCAGGCTCTTGATCCCGAATCACATCGACAGTCTCATTCTAAGACAGTGAACGAAGCGTGAGTCCCCCCTTCTTGGAGATGTCACGAAGATGTCGCCCCGGCGCCACGCCCGCGGCGGCGCGCAGTTGCAAATGAAAGGCTATTTATGACCCTTTACGCCCTGGACGGACACGAGCCGGAACTCCGCGACGGCGCCTGGGCCGCCCCGTCGTCCAGCCTTATCGGCAAGGTGCTGCTGGAAAAGAACGCCTCGGCCTGGTTCGGCGCGGTGCTGCGCGGCGATAACGAGCTGATCACCGTGGGCGAGGACTCCAACGTCCAGGACGGTACGGTCATGCACACCGATATGGGCTTTCCCCTGGTGCTGGGGCGCGGCGTGACCGTGGGTCACAACGCCATGCTCCACGGCTGCACCGTCGGGGATTACTCGCTCGTGGGGATCGGCGCGACGATCCTGAACGGCGCCAGGATCGGCAAGCACTGCATCATCGGCGCGCACGCCCTGATCACCGAAGGCAAGGAGATCCCTGACGGCTCGGTGGTGATGGGATCGCCGGGCAAGGTGGTCAAACAGATCCAACCCGGGGTGGACGAGATGCTGAAAGCCAGCGCCGATCACTATGTGGAGAACGCAAGGCGCTATGCGGCGGGGCTGAAGGCGGTTTAGTCCCGCCGGCCCCACAGGTCACGGATGCGTTCGTCGGCGTCGCGGCCCAGATTGAACCAGGCGGAGCGGTCGCGGCTGGCGTCGACGACCAACAGCCTGTCTTCCCGGCCCAGCAGATGGCTCAGCTCGTTGCGCAGATGGGCCGCGCTGGCCGCGCCGCGCAGGATCCAGACGCCGGGTGTGATGCGCTCCACCTCGCCGAATTCCGGCAGCGCAGCTTCGAAGGCCGCGCGATGATCAGCGTGCAGATCGGCTGCGACGATGAAGTTGGCCGTGCGCGCGTCGGCGGGCAGGGGACGCTTTTCGTGCGGCGCCTTGCGGGCCTCATCCAGCCAGGCCTTGAGCTGGGGAATGTCGGTGGCGGACGCAAAACCGCTTTCGCGATTGTCCGACACCGATGAGTGCGGCGCCACGCGGCCTTCGCCCACGAAGGCGCGCATCTGGGCGCCCGTGTAGGGCCCGTAGACCCGTCCTTCGACTTTTACAAACCAGGTCATGGCGATTCCGTCGTCACGCGGCATGTTCATGTCTCCCCGGCCTCGGCCCGCTTTCCCGAAGCTCTCACCTGGATAAGGCAAGAATCAGGCCGATGCCGGGTGATATGGCGACGAGCGGTGACAGTTTCACCGTCGGCGTCGTGAATTTAATGAAGCGATCAGGCTTCCGGACCGTCCGGCGGGTCAAAGCGCACGGCGAATCCGTTGTCCAGCCAGCGTGCGACGCGGCCCGTCATTTCGCCCACCTTCACAGGTTCTCCCACGCGCGGGCGCTCCAGACAGGCGAAGGCCGCCCCCGTGATGGACACGTCCACCACATCGGCCTGGATCACGACGCCGTCCTTGAGATGCACTCTGGCGCGTCCGCGGCCCGGCTTGCGCGGCGCGGCGCGGTCTTCATTCAGACCCAGGCGATCCATATTGAAACGCCAGGTGATGGCGTCGGCCAGACGGTCGCGCTTGCGCTGGCTCATGGTCAGGTTCACGGCGAAACCGGCACGCCCGGCGCGAACGACCTCGCCTTCCATGCGGCCGATGCCGTCGAACAGGAGAACGACCCGTTCGCCCATTGTCGGAGGTGTTCTAGAGGCGATGCGCGCCCCGCCAGGGGAGACGTCCACAAGCGTGCAGGCGAATTCGCCGGTGCTCGCCGCCAGACCGCGGCCGGGCACGGCAAGCGGCACACGCCGGTGCCGGCGGCGCTCCTGGGCGCCGCGCGCTGCGATCTTGATCTTGCGCCGGTCGAGCCGGGCCTGGAATTCGCTGATGCGGGTCATCGCGCCTGCATAAAAGTTGACGCGAAAGGATGCCCCGCCGGAGCTTAATTTTTCGCTAGGCTCACACGTCGTTTGCGATAAGGGCGCGCGGCGCTTCCGCGGTGCGGCCGAAGATGGAAATGCTTGAAGCGCTTTCGCTGGGCGGGCGCACCTCAAGAAGCCGGTGGCGCACGGCGGGACGATTGGCCGGCAGGCCGCCTTCCAGCGGCTGATAAAGCCCCAGCGTGCGGTCCAGCCAGCCTTCCGGGCCGCGTAACGGCAAGAGCGCGATCTCCACCGGCGCGGCGGTACCGTCCAGGGCCACCGCCTCGGCTGTGGCGCTCGCCGGCGCGGGCGCGGTCAGGGCGCCTTCGATCAGGGCGCGCATGTGGGTGCGGTCGTGATCGGTCCAGAGGCTCAGGAAGTTCTGGTCGCGAAACTCCCGCTTGTGCATGCGGCACAGGCCCGTGCCCGCGATCCGGAAGACGTGATGGTCGCTGTCCATCCGGCGCAGAAGAAAGAGATTGGCCAGAAGTCCGCCGAGATCCTGAGGCAGGATGTCGGCGCGCGCCGGGGCCGGACCGCCGCGGCGGCGGGCGTCCCAATAGGCGAACAGGGTCCGGGTGTTGACGTGTTTCACGGCGGCGCAAGCGTCCTTCGGGCGTAAGCAGGGGCAGGCCGTCGCGCCGGTCCGCACCCTTGAAGTGGTCGGTTCGAGCCGGCGGTCTGCAAGCCGCTTGCCAGTCCGGTCCCGTAACCGCTCTTGAACCTGGATCTCGAAAACGGCCCCGGCCTTGCATCGGGAGGCGCAAGACAGAGTTGGAGACCGCCATGCGCGTTTCATCGCGATACGCTAGCCTGATCGCCGCCGTCGCCACGGGTGTCGCCGCGGCAGCTGCTGCTGCGGCCAGTCCGGCCCCGACGCCGCAATCCCCGCCGCCGCCGCACCACCAGCCGTGCTGCACCCATCCCGGCGGGCCGACCATCCATGGGCCCAGCGTCCACATCGGCGGACCCAATGTTCATGTGGGCGGGCCGAACATTCATGTCGGCGGCATTCATCTGAACAGCTCGGTGAATGTGAACGTCTCGGCCAGCGCGTCGGCGAGCGCCAGCGCGATTGCGCGCGCCACCGGCGGCGCAGGCGCGTCTGCAGGCGGCAACACCTATATCTATTCCGGCGGCGGCTATATCGGCGGCGGGTCCAGCCCGGCTGCGACCGCGCTGACTGGCCTGCGCCTGGCGGGCACGCTGGAGACCTATGAAGAAGAGCGCACGCGGCTTGTCGAGGAGTGGCGGCTGATCCGCGCGGTCTGCGTGGATGACAGCGGCACGCCGCATCCGGCCTCGCGCCCCGATCCGGACCTGCGCGTGGACCCGAATTTCGACGGCGAGATCTATCGCTGCATGGCCGGAACCGCGATGCAGGTCAGCATCGGCTGGCGCACCGAGGACGGCGACCGGTGGGACGGCGGCCGCACGATCGTGTGCGAAAAGGGCGAAGCCCTGCGCCACCGTCCCGGCGGCGAAGTCTTCTGCGCCACGGAAGAACCGCGCCGCAACTGCAACGAACGCTCGCTCCTGCGCCTGCACGGGCCTGGCGAGAAGCTGATCTATTACCGGTATGAGGAAACCTATGTGGAGACCTATGAGCGCCGCTCCGAGCGCTCGGAAGTCTCCTCCATCACTCTCATGCTGGACGGCGGCGTCGGCGGCTATCGCTGATCACGCCACACACGGTTCACACACCCGAACGACTTGAGCCCCGGATCGCCAGATCCGGGGTTTTTCTTTCCGCCTTCGGTGAATGGGGAACCGGCCTAAGGCGGCCATGCATCACGCCGGCTCTGTGTCAGGGCATGATGAGGCGAGAAACTCCCACAAGGGTCGTCGCGAGTATGAATGGAAGCATCAGATTGATCGCCAGCCGGCTAAGGCGGGCCTTGTGGGAGGCCAGCATGGCCAGGCACCAGGCTAAAACAACCAAGATCAGCATGGTTGTCGAGGCCATCCAGCGATTGGCATCAAGGGCCAAGGTCAGCTCGAATGTCGAGTTCCAGCTCGCTTCAGAACAGTCAATTGTGACTCCGCTCGCCGAACCGCACACGACGATGTCAGGAAATCGGCTGATCCCTTGCAACCAGCTGACCTGGAATACAAAGATAAATCCTGCAAACGCAGCGATGAGGAGTCCAATCCCGCCTGCGAAGCGCCGCCAGAGCTGTTCAGGATACGCGAAGCTCGCGCGGATCGGCGGGACGGTCGCGACCAGCAAATAGGGCGCGAGCAGGATGATCACGTTGGACCATGTTGGAAGACCGAGGCGTTCCGGCAGCGCACCGAACCCGAAGAAAATCGCGGTGTGAAGCGCTGAAAAGCCTAGCGCCCGCAACCCTACTTGCTCCTTCACCGTTCCATAAAAGGCTAAAAGAAAAGAACCTACAGTGAAGACGAAAAAGACTGCGATGTCGTGGATATCGAGCCCGAAGTTTATGGAAATCGCCTGTACGAAGCGCAGCAAAGACTCAAGAAGGATGTCATAAGGTTGAAGAATGATCTCGACGAGGCGCCCTACATCGACGATTGCGTCCCACATCTTCAAATACGCGAAACCGACAAGGATCGTCGCCAGAATCCGGACACTGAGTCCTGTTTTGCTCATGTGAAACGCCCCCCAGCCCTCTCCTCACAGTATACGAGGAGCGCTGGCGCGCCAGCGCGCTATTCTCTGATGACTCCGTGGCGACTGGGGAACTGAAGGGGCTCGGCGAAGCGCTTGGCAGGCGAGCGGAGCGCCATAGTCTGGTGCGCCGCCGAGACCTATAGCCATTAGCTCTATTGCCCGCCCTGCCGCGTCGAGAACGTCGCCGCGTTGCCGATGGCTGTCGAGGTCGAGGTGATCGCGCCGGTATAACCGGAGTGCACGCCGTTGACGCGGCTGGTCACGGAGCCGCCATTGGTCTGGCTGAACTGACCGCCGACGCTGACCGGGCATTCGGCGCAGACATAGGCGCTCTGGGCGTTGCCCATGGCCGTGGCGTTCAGCGCCGTGCCGAGGCCGCCGCCTGCGCCGCCGGTGAAGTTCACCTGGGCGCCCACCGGGCCTGAATTGGTCTGGGCGATGCCGGAATAGCCGTCCGCGCCGATGACGCTGGTCAGGGCCGAGTTGCCCACGGCGTTGGCGCTGCCGGCCGCGACGCCGTTGGTGTAGGCGTCAAGGTTCAGCGTGGTCACGGCGCGCACCGCGCCGGTGTTGGATTGCGATCCGCGCACTTCGCCATAGCCGTAGTCATTGGTCAGGGTGACGGTGTTGCCGGCCGCCTGGCTGGCGGAGACGACGCCGTAATCGGCGAGGGCCACATCGGCCTCTGCAGTCGCCCGCACCGTCCCGGACTGGGACTGGTCGATCTCGGCGCGGGCGAAATCGCCGCCCGCCATGGTCAGCGAGTTGCCTGCGGCCTGAACGCCCTGCGCGACGGTCTCGATCTCGGCGCCGGATGCATCAAGGCGCGCCGCAGCCGAGGTTTGCCCCGCCGCCGACTGGCTGAGCGTCACATCGCGCGCACCATAGCCGGAGACTTCAGCGGCGTTGGTGGCCGAGGCCGCAGTCTGGACCGTGTGCCCGGCATAGGCCGAGATCCGCAGATCGGACAGCGCGTCGACCCGCGCCGAGGCGGCTGCGCTTTGCGCCATGTCGATATCGGCGTTTGCATCCCCCTGGACCGAGAGCGCATTGCCCTGAGCCTGCGCGCCGGTGGTCACGTAGGACCAGGCGTTGTCCATGACGATGGCCGAAGCCGCGCTGGACGTACCCGTCAGCGACTGGGATCCGGTCACGCCGGTCCAGTTGGTGATCAGCCCGGTGGCGGAGTTGGCCTGCGCGAAAGCGTTGGTGACGACCGTCTCGGCGTCGGCGGCGCTGACGTTTTCGGACGCGCGCGTCTCGCCGGCGTTGGACTGGTCGATCTCAACCCTATCGGTAGGTTCCGCGAAGCTGGCTGCGGATATCAGAGTCGCGGCGCTCGTGCCCGCGATCAACGCTCGTGCGAGCCTGGACATAGGGGGCCTCCGATGGGGCATAGGCGGTTTGCAGCTGCACGCCGCCGGTGACGGTGGAACCGCCGATGGGATCGTCGAATGCGCAGGTCTGTTCCGGGGCTACCCCGTAGAGCTGCGCGGAGATTTCAAGAACGGCGCGCTCGATCACCGAGCGCACGGCCAGCTGGACCGGCTCCAGCGAGCGGCCGCCGGCGGACACGTCCACCACGGCGTCGCCGAAGAAGGCGAACACGCCGGCGGACAGTTCACGGCCAATGATCTGCTTCTGGTAGCTGACGACGTCGACCACTTCGAGCGTACGCGAATCGATCAGGCGCAGGTCCAGGCCGACATTCATCACGTACATGCGCCGGGAAAAGACGCCCGAGGGGTCGCTGTCCACGCTGTCGCCGGCGAACAGGTCCTGGCCGTTGGAGCGGATGTTGGCGTTCAGCTCGGTGATGCCGCCGACCAGGTAATAGTCCGACCCGGGGATCGAGCCGGCGTAGATCTGGCGGAAGCCCTGCTCCTCGCTGGGGTCCTCGATCAGCTGGTTGTTGGTGTAGCGCAGCTCCAGCTCGGCCACCGACGTATCAAAACGCTCCACCAGGCGCGCGCCGGCCTTGGCGAAGGCGCTCATGGCCATCAGGGCTGCGCCCTGGGTCACGCGGGTCCCGCCTTCCGGGGCGATCTGGCCGGTATAGTCGGCGATGCGGCCCACCGCGATGCGCGGGGCGGCGTAGCCGGCGGTGCGGGCATGGTTGGACATGCACACCAGCGCCTCGGAGTAGGGCGTCGGGTTGGCGGTGACCGGCGCGCCGCCCGTGGGCGTCGCATACAGGCCGTCCGAGCCCGGATTGGACGTCGCACAGGCCGCGACCGACAGGGCCGTGGCGGCGGCGGTGAGAAGGGTTTTCACCTTAGTCATCATCGCCTCCTTCGGAGGTCTGACCGCCGGCGCCGGCATTGGCGTTCGCGCTGACGTCGCCGTTATTGGTCTGGTTGGAGTTCACCACGACCGTGTTGTAGTTGCCGTTGACGATCACATTGAGCTGATTGCCCACCGCATAGGCGCTGGAGCTGGCGAACGGGCCGTAGCCGCCCTGTCCGTCCACGCCGCCGTTCAGCATGCCGGTGAGGTTCACCGAGGCGCTGGCGTTCGCATTGGCGTAGGCCTGAGCCTGGGCGGAAACCCCGACGCCGGTCTGGATGATCCCGTTGATCACCACCCGGTTCCCGGCCGTCCGGGCGCCGGAGTAAGGCCGCGTCTCGGAACCCGGCGCCTGGCCGTAGGGCCGGGTCCAGTCTGACGGGTTCGTCGACTGGGCGAAGGCGGCCGGGGCCATGAGGCCTGCGGCGAAAAGTACGGCCAGGCTGGCTGTGAGGGGGCGTGCCATGGTCTATGTGTCCTCTTTGAAGACGGTTGCGCCGGTGTCGGTGCAACGCCCGTGCCAATCCTGACGAGGCGTTTACGATGGCCGATACCGAGCCTGATCACTCCGAACCGTCGCAAGACCCGGGCCGGCCCGGTCAGCCGCCGGCGTTCAACATCCCCGCGGTGATCGTCGCGCTGGCCGCCGCCATCCTCGCCGTGCAGCTGGTGATGAGCTGGTCGCTCAGCGCCGGGAACTCGGTCCACGCCATGGTGCTCTGGCTGGGCGCGGTGCGCACGGGGGCGAGCGCCGACCAGTTTCCGCCTGCACCCCTGTTCGGGCTGACGCCCTATGTGCTGCACGCCTTCTTGCACTTCGGCTGGATGCACACGCTGGTGAATCTGGGCGCGCTGGTCGCCTTCGGGTCCGCGGCCGCGCGTCCGTTCGGGGCGGGCCTGCGCGGCGCTGCGGGCTTTCTGGGATTTTATTGCGCGTGCGCGGTCAGCGGGGCGGTCCTGTCCAGCTTGATGCACTGGGGAGAGGCGAGCCTCATGGTCGGCGCGTCCACGGCGGTCTCCGGCCTGGTGCCGGCGGCGGGCTGGGCGTTCGGCGGTCCGCGCCTGATGTGGCGGCTGGCCTTGCCCTGGCTGGGCGTGAACGCCGCGCTCGCGCTGGCCGAGCCTTTCTTCCAGCACTCTATCGCCTGGGAAGGCCATGTGGGCGGCATCCTTATGGGCATGGCTGCCTATCCGCTTTTCCTGGCGATCAGCCGCCCGAAGGCGCGGCGCGCCTAGAACAACGCTTGGATCTCAGCCTCGCCGTCGATCTCCAGGCCCTTGATCACAGCTGCGCCGTCGTCGCCGACCGCCACGATCAGGCGCAGCCGGTTTTCACGGCGCATGCCCTCCAGGGCGCGGGCGGTGTCGGCTGCGGCGTAGTAGCGCTCCAGATTGTACGCGACGCTCAGCTCCTGCCGCTCGGTCCCGGGGACCGGTTCGCGGCGGGCGCGCCAGCTGTCTTCATCCCCGGCGTCCGGCTCGATCTCTCGCATGTCGCTTGTCGTGTAGGCTGACGTGACCCGTCCTTGCAGGAAGACGCCGCCGCGCGGGCGGTCCGGGAAAGCGCCCACAGGCCTCCAGCCGTCTGAAGCTTCTTCAAGAGTGACGTAAATCGTGTCGCCCTGCCGCCAGCCCGTCTCAGGTCCGTCGAGGGCGCGGGTGTCCAGATCATGGGCCGGGGTGCGGATGATCACGTAATAGCCCAGCAGCATGTCGCGCGGGTCGACCGGTTCCATGGGCAGGATGATTTCCGTCCCGTTGGCGCGCAGGGCGGCAGGCCGGGCGATCATGGCGCCCAGAAACACGGTCATGGCCAGCACGATCAGGCCGAGGCGACTCGCAAGGCTCATGACGGGTCTCCCTTGCCCAGGCGCCGGGCGATTCGGGTCAGCACCACCGACAGAACGATCATCAAGACCCCGCCGACGAAGAAGAAGGCCGCCGTACCCAGGAGCCCGCCGAACAGCTCGGCGTAGACATAGATGGCCTGGGCGATGAACAGCACGACGCCGACCGCGCCGGCTGCGCGCCGGCCCGGCGCAGATCCTATCAGAATCAGGATGACACCCGCCGCGAAGATTGCGCCGCCGACCAGGAATTGCAGCGTCGCCAGAACCGGATCGCTCGCCAGATGGACGCCATAGGGCAGGACGAAGCTGATCGCGCCCGCCGCTCCCAGCGCCAGGGCTGACGTGCGGCCGAGATGGCCGGCGCGCACCTGGGCGATCAGCAGGCCCGCGATAAGCATGAGAGTCGGCGCTGCGATGATCGTATAGGCCAGCACGCTTTCAGGCCGCCCATAGTCATCCAGTGTGAACTGCGAGGCGAACACGCCCGCCGCCGCACCGGCCGCGCCCCAGGCCGCGATGACGCCGGCGCCGGGAACGCTGCGGTCGCGCAGGAGCGCCGCGGCAAGGGCCAGCGCGCCGCAGATCAGCGCGAAGCAGACCATGGCGGCTGCGGATTCCAGCCCATGGAGCTGATGAACCTCGTGCAGGGTATGCATCAGCCACCAGCCGAGCCCGATCGCGGAGAGGTTCATGGTCACGTTCGACTGCAGGCGCGAGGCCGCCGCCGCACTGACCGCGAACAGGAGCGGATAAGCCCACAGCACAGCCGGCGCCAGCGAGTTCTGCGCCTCGGAGAGAAGCCAGAAGCCGCCGATCAGCGAGGACGCGATCAGAACGGGGCGGGAGGGAATCACCAGCGCCGTCGCAAGGGCGCCGACAGCCCAGATCAGTACCCCGGTATTGCGGAAGGCGCTGAGATTGAAGGTCTGGGCGGTCAGCGCGATGGCCCCGCCGAACAGCGCCGCGCCCAGCAGGGCCAGAGCGTGACCCACAGCTGCGTTATTGCGTGCAAACGCGAAGACGGCCCCGCCATAGCTCGCCCAGAGCGCTCCAAGAATCAGGGCGAAGCGCACCGCGCGGCTCAACTCGGACCAGTTGGCGGCCACGAAGCTTAGGGCGGCCAGCGCCAGCAGGACCGCGCCCAGGATCGCTGCAGCGCCCTGCGCGCTCCAGCGGCCGGGCTCTGGCGCGACATCGTTCAGGATCGCCTGCCGGTTCTGCGCAGGCACGAGGCCGGCCTCGATCCAGCGATCCAGGTCGCGCCGCAGGCGCTTGCGATAACGGTCCAGCATGCCGCCCAGCCTCCGTTTCCAAGGGGCCGCGCATTGCGCCCGCCACTCATCACGGGCACTATCCTGACAGAATTGGGCTGAAACTGGGAGCGGTTGATGGTCGCCTCACGCATTCTGTCTGATAAAGGCGCGGAGGTTTTCACAGTCCGGCCGGACGATGATCTGGTGACCGCTGCGCGCCTGCTCACCGAAAAGCGGGTCGGGGCTGCGGTGGTTGTCGACAAGGCGGGCGCGCCGGTCGGCGTGTTTTCCGAGCGGGATCTGGCGCGCATCGTCGCCGAGGCGGGTTCGGATGGCCTGGCCCGCAAGGTCAGCGAGGCCATGTCGAGCGATCTGGTCACCGCCGCGCCCGGCGCGTCCATCGATCAGCTCATGGGGCTGATGACCCATCGCCGGGTGCGCCACATCATCGTGATGGAAGACGGCGACATGGTCGGGCTTGTGTCCATCGGCGATGTGGTCAAACGCAAGATCGCCGAGGCTGAAGCCGAAGCCGACAGCCTGAAAGCCTATATAGAAGGGGCCTGAGGCCAACGCTGGTCGGGCCCTGAAGACCATTCTGTGACGTTTTCTGCACAAAAACCGTACACAAGGCTTGCACCTTCCCGAAGAGGGGCGTAGACACCGCGACCTCGGCGGCGGAAGCGCGGCTGGAGAAATCGTCGGCCTGATCCAAGTGTGGAAAATGGCTTGCCTGTTTCTTCGAACCGCTTCATACTGCTGAGCCTCTCCGCTGAAGGTGGGAGTTCAAAAGTCGGCGTGTTGATCGCGCCGGGTAGAGGGTTTCGCGCTCTCGGTCCGGCAGGTCGCCAAGTCGACTGCAAGAGCTTTTGTCCTTCTCGGCGGGTCCAGACCCAATCCTTGGCTCCGGCCAAAGAGGGGAGTGGGAGAGAGTTCGAGTGTCGCCTCCGGCGGTGTTCAGTGTTCTCTGAGGGGTCGACTGGTGGCGCGGCTGGCTTGTCTGGCGGTTCCGCTAAGGGGTCTGCAAGGGTGACTGCTTCGCTTTCACCTGATCTGCAGATCGCCGGTTGACCGGGGTCGCGGCGGTCGATAGACACCGCGCTCCACGCCGACGGGCGGCGCGCTGCACAGCGGCTCGCACAAGTCGGTTGACAGAGGGAAATCGGTTCTTTAGGAACCGCGCTCCCTCAGCCGGACGGCCTGGTGACCAGGCGGCTCGGTGGTCGAGAAAGCGGGTTGCGGCCCGCGCTTTGAGACCGGCTCTTTGACATTGTTGGTTTTGGAAAGAGAAACGCAGGCGGCGGCGCTCTGCGATCGGAACAGCCC
>JANSXV010000020.1 GCA_024742735.1 Alphaproteobacteria bacterium
AGGCTTGCGACAACATCTCGCGATAGACCTCGCAGAGGTTCTGGAACGTCGCCCGGCTGCGGAACCCTGACGCCGCGCTGACACAATCCGCACCTTTTCATCGTCGGCTGCGCCACACATGCGCCAAGATCCAAACTTGCACCAGTTCTCGGCCATCCCGGCTCGCTTGGAGATGTCGGGGCTGGGCTTTCCGGAGTCGCTGGGTCCGACGCCGGCGGGGCAAGGGCTTCGCTGCAGCGGCGGCCGATCCGGCCGGGGCAAAAGACTTTGCGGCGAATCCTCTCACAGTCGCGGCGAACCGCTTCCCGCCATGCCGCGATCTCCTGCCCGTCGAGCTCCTGGCTGGACGCTGGCGGGCGGCCAGCAGATCCCGGCGCGGATGGACTTCGGCGGGGGCGCCCAGGCTGGTGGTTGAGAACGAGCATTCTCGGCCGTCTACACTAGCGCAGCGCTCGTTTGGACGATCTGCGCGAGCAGCGGGGCGACGCAACGGGGCCGAGCCGCGGGCAAGCGCAGCAGTTGCCGCCAGGCCGGGGCCGACAAAGCGCTCCCAGAAAGCAAAGGGCCGCGTCTGCTTGCCGCAGAGGCGGCGCCTCTTGGGCGGAAGTTCGGCCGCTGCGTCGTCGTTGTCTTGGCTGCGCTCGCTGTCGCTAGGGCGTCGTCTGCCTTGTCCAATTCGGCCGCTGCGCACGCCGCCCACTTTTCTCGAGTCATGCGCCCAACTGGGTGCTTCAGGCAATTAATCACCATGTCGCCAGGCGACAGGCCCTCTGCTTCCAGAAGATTTCTCATCCAGCCCACCCTATTCTGATACTCCAAAAGATTTGTTTTCTGGTCAAAGAGCACGCTCATTTCAGCGCGGCTCCGCGAGCCGCCCATGCGCTGGTAGATGTTGAATACCACGCGTAGTAGCCATCTGCGGCTTCCGCCAATTGCTCACCGTCTGAGCCTGGGTCTCTCCTTGCAAAGTCTGCAAGGTCCACATCGTAGTCGACGCTCTCCTCAGCAAACCCCGCCACAAACTGCAACTTCTCCCCTTCATCTTCCGCATCCAGCCCCAAGCCCTCAGCCTCTAGCACAGCGTCAGCCAACGCCTCTTGAATCTCTGTGTCCTCTCCCAGACGTTCCTTCACACTTGCTTCAAGATCTTCTTGTTGGTCAGCTGGGGCGCGCGCCAAGAGCTGCCGAACGGCTCCGGGATTGGCAGCCTGGCGAGCCAGCGCGTAAACAAGGAGGCGCTTCAACTGGCTGTCGCCCAGGTCCTCCGGGCCGCCGCGCAGCGGGCCTTGGAGCGTTGCGTTGATGTTGCCACCCAGCGCTCGCTGCAGGCGCGTGAAGCAGCCGACGACGATACGGTCGAGACGCTGCAGCTGGAGGCGTTTGACAAGAACCGAATCATGGCCGCGCTGGGCCCTCCCGGCATAGGCAAGACCTTGGTCGTCAACCGCTGCGTCCGTCGCTGGCAGACGCGTAGCGCCCGGATCTTGTTCGCGCTTCCCACCGGCGAACTTTGACAAGGATGGGGAGGCGGTCAAGGATGTGCAGGCGCCGCCGACGCAGATCTACGCGGGCCTTCGCGTTGTGCTCACCAAGAATTTGAACAAGCGGCAGGACTTTGTGAATGGCATGGGGTCCGTAATTGAGGTTTACGACGCCGCCAGCGGCTGTCTGACAGTGGAGACCGACACGGGCAGGCGCCTTGCGATCTGCAAGATCCGTGAGCGCGTCAGCCGCAAAGATGTAGATTATTTCTCGGCGCGCCTTGGCTATGCAGCAACGGTCCAAAAGATTCAGGGGCAAACGTTGGACCACATCACGCTCTGGCTGGACCGCCCCTTCTGCCGCGCGGCCGGCTACGTGGCGTTGTCGCGGGTCCGGCGCGACGAGGATTACCTCATTGCGGGCGACGTGACCCCGCGACACTTCATTCCTGCGATGTAGGCGAGAAGAGCAGCGAGAGGCCCGCGCAACAATGCAACTCCGCGGCAAGACTTGTCCATAGACACTACCGCAGATTTTCGTTGTCGATGCGGGGCAAGATGGCAGAGAGAAAAAAACTTTTTCTAGGACGTTGTGCCCGGCGGCAGCAAACGCTTCTTCGCCTTTGTCGCTTTCGCTTTTCGCTCGTGCCCGGGCGGCGGCCCGCAGCGCGTTGAGCCGGTTGACGGCCGCGAAGTTCGCGGGCAATGGGCGGGGGCCTTTTGCACGCCGGGCCACGGGGCGAAGATGTCCACCAAAGTGCCCCCGAAGGAGACCTGCTGGCCCGCTACGCTGAAACATGATAAACAAAAAAAACGTAATGCTCCAACGCCACGAAGAAAAAACCGTCTTGTCGCTCGCCGTCCTCTCGCGCCCTGCGGCTCGGGCGCGCGTGCGCCGGTCCCGCGCTCGCCTGCCCTTCGCTCGCCTCGCGCTGCCCGCCTTCGCCCCCGCCCCTCGCCGTTTCTCATCCACCAGGCGCTGCGCGCGAGAAAGCTGCAGCCTCGAGGGTTTGCTTGTCGAACCCTAAACCCTAAAAGAGTCTGAGTCTGGGTTGGGTCCAGGGTGGGAACCACGTGGCGACGCGAAGTGAGCGGCTAGGGGGGATTTATTCCCGAGCGAGCGCCCTCCTCTGTCACACCCTTAACCCTAAACCCGTTTAGGGATTCTCATTCTTTTCTGCTGACACATGGCCCGAACACCGGGATTTCCTGTAGAATTTCCTGGCTTCTTGGCTCTAATCCATTTTCCAAAAAGGACCCTGATGGGAAATCAACA
>JANSXV010000009.1 GCA_024742735.1 Alphaproteobacteria bacterium
CAGCAGCCGGTGCATTACGATTTCCGCGCCCGCCGCGACACGCCCAACGAGCTGCGCGCCTATTTCCGCAAGCTCGGCTGGCGCAAGGTCGTGGCCTTCCAGACCCGCAACCCGCTGCACCGCGCGCACCAGGAACTGACCTTCCGCGCCGCCAAGGAGGTGCAGGCCAACCTCTTGATCCATCCCATCGTCGGTCTGACCAAGCCCGGCGATATCGACCATTTCACCCGCGTGCGCTGCTATGAGGCGGTGCTGGACCAGTACCCGTCCGCCACCACCACGATGAGCCTGCTGAATCTGGCGATGCGCATGGCCGGCCCGCGCGAGGCGGTCTGGCACGGGCTGATCCGCAAGAACCACGGCTGCACCCATTTCATCGTCGGGCGCGACCATGCCGGCCCGGGCAGCAACAGCGCGGGCGAGGATTTCTACGGCCCCTACGAGGCCCAGGATCTGTTCCGCGAGTACCAGGACGAGATGGGCATCGAAATGGTGCCCTTCAAACACATGGTCTATGTCCAGGACCGCGCCCAGTACGAGCCCGCCGACGAGATCAAGGACAAGGACGACGTCACGATCCTGAACATCTCGGGCACCGAGCTGCGCCGCCGTCTGTCCGAAGGGCTGGAGATCCCGGAATGGTTCTCCTTCCCGCAGGTGGTGGCCGAGCTGCGCCGCTCGCGCCCGCCGCGCGCGCAACAGGGCTTCACCGTCTTCTTCACCGGCTTTTCCGGCTCGGGCAAATCCACCATCGCCAACGCGCTCATGGTCAAGCTGATGGAGATGGGCGGGCGCCCCGTCACGCTTCTGGATGGTGATTTGGTGCGGAAAAACCTCAGCTCCGAGCTGGGCTTTTCCAAGGAGCACCGGGACCTCAACATCCGCCGCATCGGCTATGTCGCCAGTGAGATCACCAAGAATGGCGGCATCGCGATCTGTGCGCCGATCGCGCCCTATGCCACCACCCGGCGCGCGGTGCGCGAAGAGATCGAGCAGTTCGGCGCCTTCATGGAGGTCCATGTCGCGACCTCGATCGAGGAATGCGAACGCCGCGACCGCAAGGGGCTCTACAAGCTCGCGCGCGAAGGCAAGATCAAGGAATTCACCGGCATCTCGGACCCCTATGACGTGCCCGAAACCCCTGAGCTGCGGCTCGACACCGAACAGGTCGAGGTCGATTACTGCGCCCAGCAGGTGCTGCTGAAGCTCGAGAGCATGGGGCTGATCGCGGCCTGAGCGGCGCGCAGATGGGCCCCTTGGCGGATCGAAGCCCCGCCCTGGCGCCGGGGCTGACCATGCAGTTCGGAAACAATCCCTCCGCCGGGGGCTGTCTTTGCGGGACAGGGGCGCTATGCTTGCGCTGCTGGCCCGGTATGAGTGTGTCCCCGTGTGAGAGCCTGCCATGACCGACCCCTCCGTCTCGCAGCGCGCTGCCGATACGTCCGAGCTGACGGTGATCATCGTCAGCTACAACACCCGTGCCCTGACGCTGAAATGCCTTGAGACGCTCTATGCCACGACCCGGCGGACGCGGTTTCACACGGTCGTCTTCGACAATGACAGCCAGGATGGCAGCGCCGAGGCCGTGGCGGAGGCCTTTCCCCAGGTGGAGCTGATACGGTCGCCCGAAAATCTGGGCTTCGCGAAGGCCAACAATGTCGTCGCGACCCGGGCCACCACCGAGTGGCTCTTGCTGCTCAATCCCGACACGGAGGTCCATGAGGGCGCCGTCGACAGCCTGCTGGACTTCGCCAAGGCCCATCCCGAGGCCGGCATCACCGGCGGGCGGACGGTCTTTCCCGATGGCTCACTCAACGCCGCCTCCTGCTGGGCGCGGATGACGCCCTGGTCGATGACCTGCCAGGTGCTGGGGCTTGCCGCGGCCTTTCCCCGGTCCTCGCTCTTCAATCCCGAGGGCATGGGCGGCTGGGCGCGCGACAGCGAGCGCGCGGTCGATATCGTGGTCGGCTGCTTTCTGATGATCCCGCGCGCCCTGTGGGAGGAGCTGGGCGGGTTCAACCTGAAATATTTCATGTATGGCGAGGAAAGCGATCTGTGCCTGCGGGCGGCGCGCCTGGGCTACCGGCCGCGGATCACGCCGGAGGCCGAGATCATGCATCTGGTGGGCGCCTCGGCCGCCACCCGGTCGGACAAGGCAGTGCGGGTCGCCAAGGCGCGCACCACGCTGGTGCGCGACCACTGGCCGGCCTGGCAGCAGCCCTATGCGCATCTGTGCTTCTGGCTCTGGATCGCCGGGCGCCGGACGGTGAGCGCGGCCCTGGCCCTGCTGCCGGGGCAGGCGCACAAGGAACGGGCGGCGCGCTGGAAAGCGATCTGGCAGGCGCGGCAGGACTGGATGGAAGGATATCACGATGCAGCCTGAGGCCCCCGCCCACAAGTCCCGCCTGAGCGGCCCGGCCCGCGCCCTGCGGCTGCTGGGATCAATGTTCGATCCGCGCGCCTGGGCGCATATGCTCAAGATCGTCAATTACTACAACTATTCCCATGTCCAGCCGATGCGCCAGCTGCGCCCCGGCCCCGGCGGCGCCATCAGCCCGAACGCGTTCTTCTCCTATCCCGAGCGGATCGAGATCGGCGACCGGGTCCGGATCTCGGCCCGCTGCCATATCTGGGCGGGTCCGTCGCGCGGGCGCATCGTGCTGTCCGACGATGTGCTGATTGCGCCGGAAGTGATGATGACCGCGGCAAACTACCGGTTCAACGACGGCCAGCCGGTCAATGACCAGCCCATGGACGAGGCCGACATCATCGTCGGAAAGGATGTCTGGATCGGCTATGGCGCGGTGATCCTGCCCGGCGCCCGGATCGGCGCGGGCGCGATCATCGGCGCGGGCACGGTGGTGCGCGGCACGGTGGAACCCTTTGCCATCATCTCGGCCTCCGAGGCCAGCCGCCCGGTGGGGCGCCGGGTGCTGGCCGGTGCCGCCGTGACCCTGGATGCGGGCGCCAACCCGGCGGTGGCCGAGATCGTCGCCCGTGAGACGCCCCAGATCGCCGCCGCGCGCCGGGCCGGGCCGCTCGATGCCTCGGGCATCGACAGTTTCGATCTGATGACCCTGCGCGCGGCCATCGAATCCGCCACCGGGCTGCGGGTGTCCGATGCCGAATGGGGCGGGCTCGGCAGCCTCGACGATATCGCCCGGCTGCCGTCGCTGGCGGGGGCTGTGGCGGGGACAGGTACCCTCCCGCCCCCGGCGCCCGGGCCGGCCATCGTCGCGCCCCCGCCACAAAACCTGTCACAGACCCAGCCGCAACCGCAGCCGCTCGCCCAGGCGGCCGCCATCGCCCCGCCCTCCGGAGCCATCGATCCGCCGCCGCCGCCGCCGGAGATCCCACAGGACCGCTTCACGCAGCTGACCCACGATCTGCCCGCCGGCATGCCGGCGTCGATGGTCGAAAGCCGCCGCCCGGGCCATCTGCACCGCCGCCACCTGCTGGAGATGCCGAAGATGGCGCTGGCGGGGATGGGCGAGCCCTGGCTGTTCCGCGAGCTCGGCGATCTGCACTGGATGCTGATCCTCGATTTCCTGCAGCGCGCCTCCAGCCAGGTGACCGACGATCAGGGCGACCGGCTCTATGCCACGATCACCCGTTGCAAGATCGACTTCACGCCCAGTCTGTTCGCGTTCAAGGAAAACACGCCGCTCGACATCCGCTCCCATCTGGAGCGCTACGGCGCGGCGGTGTTTTTCTCCCAGAACGCGTTCGAGGGCATGCCGGGCATATCGGGCCACGCGACGGTCATGTCGACCTTTGCCAAATACGGCGAGCGCGGCAAGAACACCTCGCTGGTCAAGGGCACGCCGCCGCTGCCGATCCCCGAGGCGGTGCCGCCGATGGAGAAGATCTCCGAGTTCGGCTATGCCTACCGTGCGCGCCGCGCCGAGCCGCCCTATGACACCGTGCTCTACGAAACCGAATACGAGATCCAGGCCCCCCATGACATCAACGGGGTGGGACTGCTCTATTCGGCGGCCTATCCGATGATCTACGATCTCTGCCTGGAGCGGTTCGAGGGCAAGGGCTTCCTGCGGGAGCACTCCACCCAGTCCAAGGATCTGTTCTACTTCGCCAATTCCGAACCTTCCGAGACGCTGCTTTTCCGCGTCCATGAGCGCGAGGATCTGGGCGGGGGGCGGATCCGCCATGTCTGTTCGCTGTCGCGGAAATCCGATGGCGCGCGGATGGGCGAGATGACCGGCATCAAGATCAATGTCGCCTGAGGCCGCGGCGATGACCCTGCCCCGCGCTGCCGTCATCATCCCGCATTACAACGATCTGGAACGGCTCGGGAAATGCCTCGATGCGCTGGCGCCGCAGGTGGCCGCGGCGGGCGATGCGGTCGAGGTGATCGTGGCCGACAATGGCTCGCCCTGCGACATGGGTCCGGTTCAGGCCGCGTATCCCTGGGTGCGCCTCGTCACCGAGACCGAGAAGGGGGCGGGCCCCGCGCGCAATCGCGGTGTCGCGACAAGCCGCGCGCCCTGGCTGTGTTTCATCGATTCCGATTGCATCCCGGAGCCGGGCTGGCTGGCCATGGCGCTTGCGCTGGCCGGCAGCGCCGATGTCATCGGCGGGCGGGTCGATACGTTCGACGAGACCCCGCATCCACGCTCGGCCGCGGAGGCGTTCGAGACGGTCTATGCTTTTCACCAGAAGCATTACGTCGAGAACCGGGGCTTTTCGGTCACCGCCAACATGCTGACCGCGCGCGCGGTGTTCGAGGATGTGGGCGGGTTCCGCAACGGCTATCCGGAGGATATCGACTGGTGCCACCGGGCGCGCGCGAAGGGCTACGCGCTGGTCTATGCCGACGACCTGGCGGTGGCGCATCCCACGCGGCAGGACTGGCCGGCTATGGCGCGCAAGATGCGCCGGCTGACCGCCGAGCGGTTGACGCTCTTCGGCACCGGGCCGAAACGGCGGCTGCTCTGGGCGGTGCGCGCGCTCCTGGTGCCGGGCTATGCGCTGGTCCAGGCGCCCCAGGCGCTGCGCCATCCCGGGCTCAGCGCGCGTGAACGGCTGTCGGCGCTGGCCATGCTGGCGCGGATCACCGGGCTGCGCATGGTCTGGATGTGGCGCCAGGCCCTCGGTCTGCCGATCTGAGGGCGGCCCCGCTCCTTGACCTTGCCTCAAAACCCCCGATCCCGTCATATGCCGCCAGTTGATTGTTCCGGATTCAGCAACGAAGGAATTTATGACCCATGAACCGTTTTATCCTTCCCGCCTTTCTCGCTGTGACGACCCTTTTTGCCCTTGCGGCGCTTCGGCCGGCTGAGGCCGCCACCTTCCGCGTCTCCGAGACCTACCGTTTCGAGCTGTTCAATTTCAGCTTTGACGAGAATTTCTGGGCCGGAAGCTTTCCCGATCTCACCGATGCCGCGACCCCGGTGCCGATCGAACGCGTCACCATGAGCTTTCGGGCCGACTATCTCAGCCCGGTCGCCACGGCGCTGAAATTCCGCCCGAACGCCGCAGTCGAGATCGCCTTTCTCGATTTCGAGATGGTGACCCGCGATGTGCCCGGCCTGTCGGTGGCGCAAACCCTGGGCCTGGCCGATCTGACCTCTCCGCAGTTCGTGGTGAGGCCGGACCGGGATGGCAAAACGGTGCTGGTGCTCGGCGGTACGCTCACCGGGGGCGGCGTCAGCCACAGGTTCGGCGCCAGACTGCCCGATCTGGAGCTCCTGGCCCGGGGCAGCGAGGGGCTGGGCGCCACGTTCTCGGTATTCTTCGACAGTCTGAAGTCCTTCGATGCGCCGGACTATATTGTGCGCGGCAACCGCGTCGACCTGGTCGGCGGCGTGCAGCAAGAGACGTGGCAAACCACGCTGCTGTCCCAGAGCGCTGTCCCCGCCCCGGTGCCGCTGCCCGCGGCCGGGCTGATGCTGGCCGGCGCGCTGGCGGGGCTGGGTGCCGCGGCCGCCCGGCGGACCCGGGCGCCGCTGACGGCCTGCCCTACAGGGGAAGATCGCTGATCCAGCCGTCCGGTTCAGGGTCGAACTGGAACCTGTCCATCTGGACCTCCGCATCGAGAGACCAGGGGTCACTGCCGAGCCGCAGGTCCGAGATCGTGCCGTCGAAATAGCCCGTCCAGGCGCCGCCGATCATCCATTGCGACGCCCCGCTGCCATCCTGCCGGGTCAGTTGGACATCGTCCTCGGTGCTTGAGAACACCAGGACATCGTCGACGATCAGCTGCACCAGGTCGGTCTCTTCGTTGACATGGGCCATGATCTCATGCCGGTCGGTGTCGTTCAGGCCCAGATCGTCGATCCTGTATTGCTTGAAACTGCCATCGGCGAGACCGACCCGCAGGCTGAGCCCGTCATCCTTGGCGTCGATCGCGATGTTGTGGTGGTTCCAGATCAGCCGCGCATAGGACCCATCTGCGATGTCGCGCTGATAGGCGAAACTCACCGTTGTTTGGGCCTCCAGCGCGGTGGCCGCACCGCCATCGAGAAAGGCCCAGCCGTCCCGCCCGGCGAGTTCCAGCGATCCGTCGGCGGCGTCGAACAGTGCCCCGCCCCAGAGCGTCAGGGCCTCCGGATCCTCCGCCAGCGCCTCGGCAAGATCGAAATCGAACGCCATGGGGCGGGGCGGCGGGCCGAGCGGTGCCTCCGGGGTCGGTGTGTCGCGATCGAGCGACGCAAACTGGTTTTCATTGGCGCTCAGGCGCAACTCTCCGATCTGACCGGTAAAGCCGATCCCGGCCTTGAACGGGTCGCCGAGGATCATTCCGCGGCCCTCGATCCCGCCGATATGCCCGGCCACCGGTGCTTCGTCCTGGACGACCCCGTCGATGCTCAGGCGCAGCATCCCGCCGGAGAACTGGACCGAGATATCGGCCCAGTCCCCGTCGCGCAGCGCATCCTCGGCGCGCAAAACGGTTTGCTTCTCGCCCTCCGGCGAGAGGCGGAAGGTGAGGCTGCCATCGGGTCTCACGGCCATCGAGAAGGCCGTGTGCACGCGCAGAACCTCTCCGGCCCCGCTTGCCCAGTCTGCCGAATAGAGGCTGAGATCGAGCCGGAAATCCTCCGCCCCGGCGAGGGCCGCGACGGCGTCCGGCGCGATTTTGGCCTTGTCGGCATGATCGTCGAAAACGAACAGGCCCGTGCCGGTGCTGTAGGCGCCCTTGAACACCACCGGCAGGTCACCATCGGCACTCAGCTCGAACAGCTCCGGTTGCAGGACCTCGACCCGTGTCGTCGTGCGGTCGATGCTGCCATCGGGGGCGGTCACGGTCAGCGTGACCGTGTAGAGGCCCGGGGCGCTGTAGCTGTAGCTCGCGTCCGGTCCGGTGGCGGTCTGGCCGTTTCCGAAATCCCAGTGATAGAGCGCATCGGCGCCCAGCGGGCCGTCGGGCCCGGCGCTGAATTCCGACGAGAAATCGAAGCGCGCCCAGTTATCCTCGGTGCGTTCGCTCTGGATCAGGGCGGTCAGCACCTCCGGGGTGGGGTCATAGGCGAGCACCGGCGCCCCCTTGCCCTCCAGGTCGAGCGGGCTGTCCGGGCGCAGCTGGATATTGGCCAGATCGCTGCGCGTGCCCTCGGCGGGATTGATGAAGACATCGCCATACCAGCCCGGCGCGTCGCGGTCCTCGTCCTGGACGAAGAGATTGCCGTCGATCTGCCAGTCGGACCCTTCCAGCGCCCAGCCTTCGGGTTCGTTGAAGGTCGAGATGCCCGAAACGATATTGTCGAGGATCGTGACCCCGGTGCTGGTGCCGTCCAGTTCGATGCGCGGATTGGCCAGGATCCCGTCGATACCCGGCGCATCCTCGCGCAGGATGGTATTGTTTGCGATCAGCAGCCCGTCATAGGGCCCGCCCTTGATCCCGTGCTTGTGGGCGTTGACGATCACGTTGCCGGTGATCTGGACATTCTTGTATTCCATGTCCGCCATCCCGTCCTCGGTGACGGCGCGGTTGGACATGAAGATCGACTGGGTGTGCAGGTCGCCCTCGCCCAGCACCATGACATTGTCGCGGATGATGATGTTCTCGGTCTGGGTCTTGGTGTTGTCGGTCCAGAACTGGATCATGTCGCGATGGTCGCTCGCATCCGGCGGCGCATCGAAATCATGCATGTAGTTCTTTTCGATCAGCAGGTTCCTGGCCTCGGCGACGTTGAGATGGTCCATCCGCTGGTTGTGAAACTCGTTGCCGCTGACGATCCCGTCGCGGATCTGGCTGATCTGCAACCCGCGGGCGAAGCCTTCGAATTCGTTGTTCTCCACGGTCAGCCCGTCGACATTGCGCACATGCAGGCCCCGGCCATTGCCGTAGCCCGGCGTGCCGTTGACGGTGTCGGGATCGGCCCCGATGGCGCGGTCGCCGTCGAAATGGCTGTCGCGGATCGTGACATCGGCGCTGTTGCGGACCGCAAAGGGCGAGGTGTGCAACCAGTGATCGCCCTGGGTATAGGTGTAATCGAAGGTGATGCCTTCGAATGTCAGCCCCTGCACACCGCCCAGGGACATGCCGGTCAGAACGGCGGGGGCGTCGGGGTCGGCCGAGCGGATGGTGACCGGCGTGTCGAAGCCGATCCCGTCCTGCCGGCTGATCTCGAGCCGGTCATAGGTTCCGGGTGCGAGCTCTATGACATCGCCGTCTGTCGCTGTCTGGAGCGCAGTGCGAAGCTCGTCCGTGGACGAGACCGAAAATACCTGAAACATTGCAGCGCCATCTTTGGGACATGCAGTCTCATTGCGTGTCCGGCGCCCCCACAGCAGCGCGACCGGTATCACCGGGGTCTTTTTGAAAAGATTAACGGCCGCGCCGGAGCATCCCGTAACGGGTATGAAAATTCATCAGATTTTCCAGAACTTTCCCGCCGAAGGGCCGGCCCGGCGCTGCGGGCGAACCCCTTGGCCCGGTCCTGGGCGCCGGGGGCGCGCGGCCCCCTAATGGGCGGTTAACTGCGGTGAGAGCACTGTGCGGCCCGATCGCGAGAAGGGGAACTGGCCATGGGTCTGACATTTGGATTTGGGATCTGGAATGCTGCCATCCGGCCCGCAGGCGGAGGCACGACGGTCCCCGGTCCGGGACCCGATGCGCTGACGCTGACGGAGTTCGGCCAGGACAATCTGGTCTTCGATACCGGAGCCGCCTTCGACCGCAATGCCGGCCGGGTGCCGCTGTCGGGGACGGCGAGCGCCGGGGCGGTGGTGCAGGCCCGCTTCGTCGAGGCCGGCGGCGCGGCCCATACCGGCTGGCAGGACGTTGCCACCGCGGACGGCACCGGCGCCTGGGAAGGTGCGCTCCAAGGTCCGCGCAGCCCCGAATGGCTGCGGGTCCAGGCCCGGCTGAAGGCAGCCCCGGCGGTGACGGCAGCGACCACGCGGGTCTGCGCGCTCGGCCATGTGATCGCGGTCATGGGACAGTCCGAGATCGACCGGGTGATGATCACCGGGGGCGGGGCCTATGAGGGGTCCATCGCCGATCCCGAACAGGTTCAGGTGGTGGTCGGCGCGGCCAGCTTTGCCGGCAACGGCAATCCCGGCAACAACGTCACCGGCTATGCCATCTCGCGCGGGTTTCTGGGCCAGATCGGGGCACCGGCGCCGAAACTGACCCATGCCGCCGACATGATCCGGAAGGCGACCACCGACAAGGTGATGATCGTCGATCTGGCCCTGTCGGCGTCGGGCCGGTTCCAGCTTTCGGACGATGTCAGCGCCCGCCGCCGCTGGTCCGATTTCATCGACATGCTCGACGCTGCCGGTTGGCAGGAGGGCGTCCGCCCGGGTGTCATCGTCGATATGTGGACCAATGCGGACAACCAGTTCGCCACCGATTTCATCGCGGCCTACAAGCCTTTCTACACCGGCAAGACGGCGGATGGCGCCGATTATGTGCCGGGCACGCCCTATGAGGTCGAGACCTTTCCCGGCACGCCGGGCACCGACGATCTGACCATCAAGCATGACCATGTCCTGTTCGACCTGACCGGGCGCGGACTGGGCCTGTTCGATGCGGCCGAGACCCGCATCGCGCTCTGCCATCACCGCTACGACCCGATCCTCGATCTCGACGGGGCCCTGGTCTCCACCGGCAACATCGCGGTCACCGACATGTGGGGACAGGAGATCCTGCGCGAGACCTTCTTCGGCACCATGCTGGGGGACAGCGATTTCGCGCAGATCATGGTCCGCGGCACCGAGCCTCTGAACTACGAGAACGGGACCGACACCAGTGGCATCTGGGGCGATGTCATCCATCCCGGCCAGGGGCCGGACGGGCTGCAGCTCTTTGCGCGCCACCTGGCCCATGCCGGCCTGCGCGCCCTGAAGCTCGTGCCGGACACCGTGCCGGAATTCGACAGTGCCAGCTTCGACAGCGCCGGGGCCCATGCCGATTTCTCGTGGAGCGGCGGGCCGGTCACAACGACGCGCAAGCTGCGCGGCATCGCCGATCTGGACGGATCGCAACCCCATTGGACGGATGTCTTCGGGTTCGAGTTCAACGGTCGGCCGGTCGAGCGCGCCGAGCTGCAGGGGGACGGATCGGTCCGGGTCCATGTGCCGGCCGGGGCCGGCTCCGGTCCGGGCGGGGTGGCCGACTGGTCGAAGGACCGGTTCTTCTTCGGCCGCGGCGGGGCGACCGGCTTCGTGAAGGAACAGGACGATCCGCTGAACCGGGGCTGGATGAACTATCCGGTGATCGACGCCGATGCGGCAGGCGTGCCGGGGCTCTATGACGACACGCTGGTCTCGGCGGGGGGCATCGCGGTGCGTCCGCTGCCGTCGGATAGTGTCATGGCGCCGGCGGCCTACCGGGCGGCGGCCGTCGCGACCCGCGGCGTGCGCTTCACCGATCCCCAGGGGATCCGGGACGCGGCAGGCGGTGTCCTTGCCACCCAGGTCCGTGCCGAATGGCGCGGGGCGCTGCTGTCCACCCAGGACCCGGTGACGCTCTTCAGCGTCGGTACCCGCTTTACCGTCATCGTCAGCCGCGGGCTGCAGCTACGGGTCGCCTTCTGGGCCGGCGGCGGCAGCCAGCAATCCGACGGGGTCGCGCTCGTCCCCCGGGTGCGCGCGGATGTCGTGGTTACGGCCGATCTGGTGGCCAACAGCTGCAGCGTGACGGTGGATGGCCAGAGCGTCCTGACCCATACGATCAACGGCACGCGCAACAGCTTCGTCAATACCGACAAGCTCTCGTTCCTGGGCCAGCCGGGCGGGCAGACGGCCGCGTTCGAGTTCGAGCGTGCCGCAGTCTGGATCAACGATCTCGCCGGGACCGGCGCGCCCTACAAGGACCTGCGCGGCTCTGATGGGGCCGCCGCGCTCAACGCCGATCCCTGGCGTGTGGGGGACGGCACGGTCACCTGAGAGCCGGTCCGCCCCCGGCCGCGCGCGATGGCGCGGCCGGCGCCCTAGAGGTAATCCTGCACGAAGCGCTTGGCCATGATCCTGGGGCTGAAGCGGTCGACATTGACCAGCCGGTCGGCGGGCAGCCCGCCGATCAGCGCCGAGGTCCCCGAGAAGGTCGAGTTGCGCGAATAGATCAGCCAGTCGCACGCCCCGAGCGCCCACATGTCGATCATCGCGTTCTCGGCCTCGACCACCGGATCGACGCTGTCATGGAGCAGATGCAGCCGGCCGCCATCCTCGGGCAGGTATTTCTCGGTCACATGGAGATTGCCGAAGGTCGCGCGGATATCCTCCTGCGCCTCGAAGCTGTCGGTGGCCAGAAAGATCGGCGCGTCGGGCATCTTGGCGCGCAGCCGCGTCAGCCCGGCCTTCACCTTGTCCAACGGGCCGGCCATGTCGGTATAGCGCAGATGGGCCCCGATCACCGGCCTTTCGAGCCCGGCGAAGACCGCGTCCACCGCCCGCTGCACCCGGTCGTTGGGTGAAAAATAGCGGGTGAGATAATCGCAGACGATTTCGGTCCGGCTGCGCCCGGCAAAGCGCGCGTCCCGCGCCATCAGGCGGCGCAGGCGTGGCACCTTGGGCACATAGGACCAGAAGACCGCCACGTCGGCATCGTGATCGGTCCGGGTGATGTCGATGCAGGATTTGCGGTAGACCAGCGCGCCGTTGTGCTCGCCTTCGACGATCTTGACGGGATGCTCGGCCATCCGCCCCTGCCATTTTGCCGGGGCCACGTCGGGGCGGGCATCGAAGAGCGCCGGGTCGGGCATGTCGGGTGCTGTGAAGAGCAGCGGATAGGCGTTGACGCCCGGGGCCGCATAGATCCCGTCGCGCCAGTCGATGACCGGCACCCGGCCGCAGAGATCGGCATAGATCAGCCCGGTGACGGCCGAGAGCATCCGGTTGCCCAGACCCCCCTTGGCCTTGATCAGCAGCACCCGGTCCGGCACGGGCGCGGCTGGGGGCGGTGCGGCGGCGGGCTCAGCCATGGCGGTCGCGCCGGGTCCGCTCGGCCTCGATCACACCGATATCGGCGGCGACCATCTCGGCGACCATCTCGGGCAGGGTATAGGTGTGCGTCCAGCCCAGTTTCTCGCGCGCCTTGGTCGGATCGCCGATCAGCAGATCGACCTCGGTGGGCCGGAAATAGCTCGGATCGACCTCGACCAGCAGATCGCCGGTCTCGGCATTGTAGCCCTTTTCCTCGACCCCCTCGCCGCGCCAGTCCATCTTGATCTGCACCTCGGCGAAGGCGGCATCGACGAAGCTGCGCACGGTATGGGTCTCGCCGGTGGCCAGCACGTAATCGTCGCCCTCGTCGGCCTGCAGGATGCGCCACATGCCCTCGACATAATCCTTGGCATGGCCCCAGTCGCGCCGCGCGTCGAGATTGCCCAGATAGAGCCGGTCCTGCAGCCCCAGATGCATCGCCGCCACGGCGCGGGTGATCTTGCGGGTGACGAAGGTTTCGCCCCTGAGCGGGCTTTCATGGTTGAACAGGATCCCGTTGGAGGCGTGGATGCCATAGGCCTCGCGGTAATTCACCGTGATCCAGTAGCCATAGAGCTTGGCCGCCGCATAGGGCGAGCGCGGATAGAAGGGCGTGTCCTCCTTCTGGGGGACCGCCTGGACCAGCCCGTAGAGCTCCGAAGTGGAAGCCTGGTAGAAGCGGCAGGTCTTTTCCATGCCCAGGATCCGCAATGCCTCGAGAATGCGCAGGGTGCCTATCGCATCTGCATTGGCGGTATATTCCGGCGTGTCGAAACTGACCTGAACATGGGACTGCGCGGCGAGGTTGTAGATCTCGTCGGGCTGCACCTCCTGAATGATTCGGATCAGGTTGGTGCTGTCGGTCATGTCCCCGTAATGCATGCGGAACCGGACGTCTTTCTGGTGCGGGTCCTGGTAGAGGTGATCGACTCGTGCCGAGTTGAAGGACGAGGACCGGCGTTTGATGCCGTGAACGTCGTAGCCCTTTTCGAGAAGCAGCTCGGACAGATAGGCTCCGTCCTGACCGGTGACGCCGGTGATGAGTGCGCGTTTCAAGATCGTTACGCCTTCCTGACTATGTACCACCCACGTCTCTCGCGCAGCAGGCGCCAAGCCGTCAATGTGATATCGAAACGCAGCCCCGGCGTTGTGCTGCATTGTCTCCATGTTCTGCCGCGGGCCCGGCACCGGCGGACGGGGTCACCAGGGCCGCCTCACCAGGGGTCTGATACCCAGCCCCAGTCCACCGGGTCGTCGCCGGGCTCTGTGGCCACCGCACCGGTCCCGGGCGGCACCCGCCCCGGCTTTGGCCGGGCCAGGGCCACCGCATCCTGGGGTGTTCCCGGCATCAGCGTCGGACCCGGAAGGGCCGCGAAATACCGGCCCGCATCCTGGCCGCGCGGGCGCAGCAGGACATTGGCGGACTGTTCCGCCCCGCTCTTGCGGGCGGGCGGGCCGCCGGAGATGGTGTTGTGCACGGCCAGATCGCGGCCGTTCTGCAGCACCACGCGGCTGGTCGGAAAGCGCATATTCACCCCATCCAGCACGGTGTTGGCCTGACCATCGCCGTCGCGGTCCCCGGGCAGCGGCTGCAGGAAGGTGTTCTGCATCACCGTGATGCCCCGGTTGTCGGCGTCGCGGAAGGACACCGCCGCCGGGGCGGTCACCCACAGGATATTGTGACGGATCTCGACATCCTCGAACCCGGCCCCGTCGGGCAGACTGTTGGTGAAGATACCCTGCATGGCCGGCAGGGACGGGGCGGCCTTCCAGATGCCGGGCCGCTTCGGATCGCAAGTCAGCCGGACGGTCTGCCAGGGCCGGGTCAGGGCGATTTCGTGGCGGTGGGATTGTCCTTCGGCCAGCCGGTCGCCGGGGTGCGGCACCAGGCGCAGCGGCGCCGTCCCGCCGCCCTCATACGTCCCGTCGCGCTGCACGCCGATCAGGATGCGCTCCTGGGTGCAGGCGGCGGGGGGCAGTTCGCTGATGCCGGCGCCCTGCAGGATATGGAAGGCCCGGTCGCCCTCGGGCAGGCGCGCAGGCGGGGCCGAGGGCACGCGCGGGCGCACCCCGGTCGGCCGGCCGGGCTGCCACATGCCCACCCCGGGAAAGGCAAGGTTCTCGGCGATGGTAAGACCGCGGATCGAACAGCTTACGCCGGAGCTGGCGAACATGTGGATCACGTCCGGATGCAGCCGGTTGTTGGCCCAGTGGTCATAGACCATGTTGCGGGTGACCGTGACGCCTTCGGTATCGCTGCAGCCGCCGGGATGGACCTGGGGCGAGATCCGCAGCATATCCCCCCAGCTGTGGCGCATCCGGTTGCCGGTCACGGTGATGCCGGTGCCGCCGACGATGATGCCGTTGACCAGCCGCTCCAGCCGGCTGTCGCGGATGGTGACATTGCGCAGGCGCAGCCCGTTGATGCCGGTGAGGTTGCGCTCCAGCTCGGGCGCGCCCAGCCGGGCCTCGCCGAGCGAGCCACGCACCGTGAGACGCTCCAGCGTGACATTGCGGGTGATCCCGCCCACGCCCATCGCCACGCCGTAGCGATGGCCGCGGAACCCGGTCTCCCCCGGCGGCACTTCCGGCACATCGTCGAGCACGAAGACCAGGTCGCGCAGGATCGCATCGCCGTTTTCGCCGCCCTCCGGGCCGGAGGCAAAGACCCAGCGGGTCAGCACCGGCGGGTCGGCGGGGTCGGCGGCCTCGAAGATGATCGGGCGGGCGGGGTCGAGCCCGGTGAACGCCGCGCGGAAATCCGGCGTCTTGAGATCATAGCGCCCCGCAGCAAGGCAGACCCGGAGGCCGGATTTCGCGTCCGCCGGCAGGGCCAGCACCGCGCGCAGTTCGGCGGTGCCGGACACCGGATGGCACGGCGGCTGGGAGGCGGCCGCCGGGACGGGGGCCGCCCCGGCCAACAGCAGGCTGGCGGCCAGAATCCCGAAGACAGGCATACATCTGCGCCGTGTCAAAATCCGTGTCATGCTCAATATCATCCTGTCTGGCCCATCTGTCCGGCCATATGGGTGTGACCTCCCTGGAGTCGCGGCCAGCATGCCGGGCAGGGCGGCGCGAGGACAGAGAGGATCGCCCACATCCCGTTGCGTTTGCGTAAAACCGCCGTGAGCATGGACCGGCCCCGCGCCGCCCGCATCCCGGGCGCGGAGGGCCTCAGCGCGCGTAGCCGGGCCTCTGGTGCCAGGCCCAGGCGGTGGAGATCATCTCTTCCAGCGTCGAATGGCGCGGCTGCCAGCCCAGGGTCTCGGCGGCCCGGCGCGAGCCCGATACCAGCGCGGCGCAATCGCCCGCCCGGCGCGGCCCGTCCTCGGCCGGCACGGCCTCGCCGGTGACACGGGCCACCGCCTCGACCACCTCGCGCACCGAAAACCCCCGCCCGGTGCCCAGATTGAAGGCCGCCGGCGCGCCGCCCCTGAGCAGATACTCGAGGCCCAGCAGATGCGCCGCAATCAGATCGGTGACATGGACATAGTCGCGCACGCAGGTGCCGTCGGGGGTCGGATAATCCTGGCCGAAGACCGTCAGCCGGTCGCGCCGCCCGCGCACCGCATCCAGCGCCAGCGGAATGAGATGCGTCTCGGGGCGGTGGAACTCGCCGATGCGCGCGCCCGGATCGGCGCCCGCGACATTGAAATAGCGAAAGAAGACATGGGCCAGATCCGGCCCCGGCCCCGCCCTCGTCATGGCGGCGAAATTGGCGATCATGTCCTCGACGGCCCGTTTGGAGGCGCCATAGGCGTTGAGCGGCCGCTGCGGGCAGGTCTCGTCCAGCATCACCCCGTCCTGCTCGCCATAGGTGGCGCAGGTCGAGGAAAACACCAGATGGCGCACGCCATGGGCCGCCATCGCCTGGAGCAGCCGCAGCGAGCCGGTCAGGTTGTTGTCCCAGTAGAGCCCCGGGTCGGTCGAGGCCTCGCCGACATTGCTCAGCGCCGCGAAATGCATCACCGCCACCGGTGCATGGCGGGCCATCACCGCATCCAGCCGGTCGGCATCGCGCAGATCGCCTTCCTCGAGCGGGCCGAACTGCACCGCCTCCCGCCAGCCGGTGACGAAACTGTCGTAGGTGACGGGGACATAGCCGGCCTCGGCCAGGGCCTTGCAGGCATGGGAGCCGATATAGCCGGCCCCGCCGGTGACCAGAACGCTGTCGCCCATCGCAATACACCTCTTCAACCCGCGAACCGCCGCATATCTAGCATGCCGCCGCCGTTTGGGACCACAATGCTAGGCGCGGCGCACGGTTTTCACGCTGACCCGGAAGAGCTGGGCGATCTCGGTCAGCCGCCGGCCCTCGTCGTCGCGCATCCGGCGCACTTCGGCCTTCTGCGCCGGTGACAGCGCGGGGGGGCGCCCGCCCACCCGGCCGCGTTTCCGGGCAGCCTCCAGCCCCTCGCGCGTGCGCTCCGAGATCCGCTCGCGCTCGAACTGGGCGATGGAGGCGAAGACATGGAAGACCAGCCGCCCGGCCGGCGTGGTGGTGTCGATATCCTCGGCCAGCGACCGGAATCCCGCGCCGCGGTCGCCGATCGCCTCGACGATCTCGAGCAGATCCTTCAGCGAGCGCGCCAGCCGGTCATATTTGGTGACGGTGACGACATCGCCGGGCCGCAGCTGATCGAGCATCCGGTCGAGCTCGGGGCGCGCCCGCGTCGACCCGCTGATCCGGTCGGCAAAGAGCCGCGCCGCCCCGGCCGCGCTCAGCGCGTCGGTCTGGGCATCGAGGCTCTGGTCGTCGGTCGAGACGCGGGCATAGCCGAGGATCATGGGGGGAGACGTGCCGAAAACCTCCCAAAACCGCAAGGGTTTTGTCTCGGGGGTTTTGTCCATGCCAAGGCATTGGTTTCGCGTGGCGGGCCGCGACGGGACAAAAACGACCGTTTGTTGTCCGGGATCCGGCGGCGCCGGGGGTCAGCCCCGGCGGGGCCGTCTGTCGCCGGGCGGGCGGGCATAGGGGGCGCGGCGGCGCACAGGGGGGTCCGTCGTGCCGGCCTCCGGGGAGCTCTGCTCCGGTCCGTCGTCCGGGCTCTCCTCCGGCGCGGCGTCGCGGCGGTTGCGCGACAGGGTCTGGCGGCGGCGGGAAGGCGGTTCGGTCCGATCCCGTCCGGGCCGGTCCGCGGGGCCTTCCTGCACGGGCTCTGCCGCCGCCGCGTCCTCCGGCTCGGCCGCGTCCATCAGCCAGGCGCCGGCGCCAAAGAGGAAAAAGCACAGCACGAAGGGGGGGCCCCAGACATCCACGGTGCAGAGCGTGAAGGTCATCGAAACGATCGTGAAGAGCCAGGCCCGCCGGGCCCAGTAGAGATCGCTGCCCTCGGTCAGCGGGCGCTTGGCCACGATCCAGATCTGCCCCAGCCAGGCCACCGACATCAGCAGGAACGAGGGCAGCCCGTGGCGCATCGTGTTCAGCAGCCAGAAATTGTCGACGCTGGGATGGATCATCCAGAACGGGCGCACCCAGTCGTTCAGCCCGATGCCGAAGAGCGGATTGGCCCAGACATTGTCCATGCCGTAATTGAAGATCAGCACGCGGTTGAAGGCCGTGGCGGCACTGAAGGTCGCGTAGCTGAGGAACACCATGATGCCCGAGCGGTCCGAGAAGACCTCGATGACCGTGTAGAAGACCGCAGCGATGGCAAAGAGGATCCACCAGCGGATCGTGATCCCGCGGGTCATCCGGGCCCAGGCCAGAAACCCGATCTGAAAGACCACCGCCAGGAAGGCGCCCGAGGACAGCGACAGGAACGAGCACAGGAAAATGGCGCCGCCCACCACCAGCCGCTTGGCGAGTCCCCACAGGTTCTGGTGCGCCACCGTCACCAGGCAGAGCGCCAGCGCGGCGAACAGCCCGTAATGGATCGGCGTCGGCATGGTGAACTGCGCACGGTACAGGCCGAGCCGCGGCGCAGTGGTGATCTCGCGGGCGCTGAAGACCACCGGCAGGCCATTATAGACCCGCAAGAGCAGCGACTGCCCGGTGATCCCCTCATAGAGCGCAAAGGGCAGCGACAGCAGCACCAGGCCTGCGAAGAGCCGCGCCATGCGCCGGAACTGATGGATATTGCGGATGCAGCAGCGCCCGATCAGATAGCCGCCGAGCAGCTCCAGCGAGGTCGAGCCGCTATACTGCACCACCGCGGCCGGATTGTTGATCCCGATCGTCAGGGTGGCCCAGAGCAGATAGAGAAAGATCGCCCAGTCGATGAAGCGGATGCGCCCGTAATCGCCCGAGATGAACCGCATCGCGACGGGAAAGATCGCCACCATCAGCACCACCCGCTGGGTGGTCAGCACCAGCGGGCCGGCAAAGACGTTCAACGGCACCAGAAGCGCCAGCAGCACGATGGGCACGGCCCAGAAGAGCCGGCTGTCGCCGGCGGTCGCGGGCCCGGGCGCAGGGTCTGCCCTGCCCCGCTGCCGCGCGGGGCGGCCGGACATCTGCTCAGCGAGCGCCATGGGGCCCTGCAGTGCCCGCGCCGTGCGGGCGGATCGGAAACGGGGAATGTGGCAGGCTCATCGGATCTTGCCCCTCCGGGATCGGGCGCAGCCTGGGGTCACGGGTGCCGCACAGTGAGGCACCGCACGCGGCCGCACCAGTCCTGCACGGGCCACCCTCACACGCGGTTGTAAATATCCTCATACCGGATGATGTCGTCCTCTCCCAGATAGCTGCCGGTCTGCACTTCGATGAGATGCAGATCGACCTTGCCGGGATTCTCCAGCCGGTGCACCGCGCCCAGCGGGATGTAGACGGACTGGTTCTCGCTCACCAGCGTGACCTCGTCGTCGATGGTCACCGTGGCGGTGCCGGCGACCACGATCCAGTGCTCGGAGCGGTGGACATGGGATTGCAGCGACAGTTTCTTGCCCGGCGGCACCATGATCTGCTTGACCTGGAAGCGCTGGCCGAGCGCCAGGGTCTCGTACCAGCCCCAGGGCCGGTAGGTGCGCGGCAGCGTCTCGGCCTCGCGCACGCCGTCGGCCTTCATCCGCTTCACCGCGTCCTTGACCGCCTGCAGATCGGACATGTCCGCGACCAGCACCGCGTCGCGCATGGCGATCGCGGCGATGCCCTTGAGGTTGACGCCCACGAGCCGCGGCCCCTCGGCCTCCGAGCGCAGCAGCGTTTCGGCGCAGCCGATCTCGGTGACATCGCCGCGCACCGACACGCCGTGTGCGTCGGGGCCCATCTCGCGCCAGACCGCGTCCCAGGCGCCCAGATCCGACCAGCCGCAGGCGACCGGCACGGTGCTGACCTCGGCGGCCTTTTCCATCAGCGCATAGTCGATGCTGTCCTCGGGCGCCCCGGCAAAGGGCTCCGGCGCCAGCCGCAGGAAATCGAGATCGCCCGCCGCCTCGGCCACTGCCGCGCGGCAGGGCGCGACCATATCGGACGCATGGGTCTCGAAGGCCGCGATCACGGTGCCTGCGCGGAAGACGAAGATCCCCGCGTTCCACAGATAGCGCCCGGAGGCGAGCATCTCCGCGGCCGCCTGCGCGTCCGGCTTTTCGACGAAGCGGCGCACCGGCAGCGCGGCCGGCGCGGCCCCGGCCTCGGGCACGGCGTCGAGCTCCAGATAGCCATAGCCCGTCTCGGCCCGGTCGGGCGTGATGCCGAGCGTCACCAGACGCCCCTGCCCCGCGGCCTCGGCCCCGGCTGGCCGACGGCGGCCAGAAAGGCCGGCACGTCGCGGATCACATGGTCCGAAGGCGCGACCACCATCACCGCATCCTCGCCCGCCCGCTCGGCCAGGCGCAGGGCGGCACAGAGGATCGCGGGGCCGGTGTTGCGGGCCTCGGGCTCCAGCAGGATCTCGGCGCCGTCTTCGGTGCCCACCGGCTGGCCGACGGCGGCCAGCTGCTCGGCCGCCAGAAAGCGAAAATCGGAATGGCTCAGCACCATCGGCGGGGCGAAGCCCGCGCCGGCAAAGCGCCGCAGGGACGCCTGAAACAGGCTCTCGCCGCCGAAAATGGGCGAGAACTGTTTTGGATAGTCCTTGCGCGACAACGGCCAGAGGCGGGTGCCAGAGCCCCCGCACAGAATTACCGGATGAATCATGACACGGGGCCCCGGATATACTCGCAAACAGTGAGCGTCTTCATAGACGTTGGCGGACAGGAGGGAAACAGTTCTGCTGTCGCGGCGCCCAGAACGGCCGGAGATGTGGCGGAGCTGTGGCAGCGCTGTCTGCGCGGGATGCCCGGCCGGGCGGCCTGTGCGACTTCGTCGGCGCGTGCTTGCCCCCCGCATCGGTGCTAGTCTCGTCCCACGCGTCGCCTTTACCTGTGTCTTTGCCGAGTTTTTCCCATGACGTCTGCTCCCGCATCCAAACCGCCCGCGTCCTCCCTGCGCACCGCCGACCCCGGCCCCCAGGCCCCCGCACAGTCCGGCACGGCCCGGCCATTGCTGCTCCATGTCGGCTATCACAAGACGGCCACCACATGGCTGCAGAACATCGTCTTCACGCCCGAGCACGGCTTTTGCCAGGTGATGGACCATGACGCGATCTTCGACCATGTGATCGCCCCCCACGGGCTGGCGTTCGACCCCGCCCCCGCCCGGGCGCTGATCGCCGAGGGCGCGGCCGGTGCGGCGCCCGGTGCGGCGGTCGATGTGGTCAGCCTGGAGGCGCTGAGCGGGCTGCCCTATACCGGCGGCCGCGAAAGCGATGATTACGCCCGCCGGCTCGCCGCCATCACCGCCGACCGGGGCGCGCCGGTCACCGTGCTGATGACGATCCGCGAACAGACCGCGATCCTCAGCTCGGTCTATATGCAATATCTCTACCGCGCCGGCACCGAGAGCCCGCGGCGGTTCTTCGACGAGGACACGCAGCGGGGCTTCTTCCGCTTCAGCGCGGAGAATTTCTGCTACCACCGGCTTGTCGGGCTCTATCAGGCGCTTTTCGGGCCCGAGAACGTGCTGGTGCTGCCCCAGGAGCTGATCGCCGCCGACCAGGGCGCTGCGGTGCGGCTGATGGCCGAGGTCGCAGGCAATGCGCCGCTGCTGGAGGCCGGCTGGGCGCCCCGGACCGAGCGCGGCAAGAGCTATCCGCAATATGCCGTGCCGCTCCTGCGCCGGGCGAATTACTTCCGCCGCGAGGCGCTGAACCCCTCGCCGATGATCGATCTCGGCCGGCTCGGCCAATGGGGCTATCGCGGCACCGGCTGGCTGGCGCGCCGGGCGCCGCTGCCGAAATCGCTCACCGGATCGAAACCGGTCACCGACTATATCCGCGAACGTTTCGACGGCCGCTTCGCCGAGAGCAACCGCGCACTGGCCGCCCAGCTGCACCACAAGGTCGCCCTGCCCGGCTACCAGGGGCTCTGAGCCCGCCAGAGCTCCCACGGGAGACCGCCCCGAAAGGAGACCATCCATGGTCTTGAAAGCCACGAGCATCATGTTCGCCAGCCAGACGGCGACGACGCTCATCCTGTTTCTGCGCAACATCCTGGTGGCCCGGCTGATCTCGGTGGAGGATTTCGGGATCGCGGCGACCTTCTCGATCCTGTTTGCCGTGATCGAGACCGCCTCGGACATGTCGGTCAAGAAGCTGCTGGTGCAGGACCGCGAAGGCGAGGATCCGCGCTTCCAGAACACGCTCCATTCGGTACAGCTGATCCGCGGGCTGGTCTCGACCGCGCTGATGCTGGCCATCGCCACCCCCTATGCCGCCTTCGTCAAGACGCCGGATCTGGTCTGGGCCTACCAGATGATGGCGGTGATCCCCCTGGCCCGCAGCCTGCTGCATCTCGACATGTTCCGGGTCCAGCGCGAGATGGATTTCCGCCCCTTCGCGATCAATATCGTGGCCTCGCCGGTGGTCTCTCTCCTGGCGGTCGGCGCGATCTATCTGGTCTATCCCGACTACCGGATCATGCTCGGGGCGATCATCACCCAGCAGCTGACCGCGGTGGTGCTGTCCCATCTGCTGGCCCGCCGCCGCTTCGGTCTGGCCTGGGACTGGGACTATGTCCGGCGCACCTTCCGCTTCGGCATGCCGCTGCTGTTCAACGGGATGCTCCTGATGGTCATCACCCAGGGCGAACGGATGATCGTGGCCAACCAGACCGACCTGACGACGCTGGGCTGGTTCTCGGCCGCCTTCCTGCTGGCCAGCGCGCCGGGCCGCATCATGGGCCAGACCGCCAATGCGCTTTTCCTGCCCAAGCTCAGCCGCGCCCAGGACACGCCGGACGCGTTCCGGTCAACCTCGCTGCTGGCGCTGGAGGTGACGGTCACCATGGGCATCTGGGTCGCGGTGGGGCTGGCCATCGCGGGACCCGCGCTGATGGTGGGGCTCTTCGGGTCGGGCTACGCGCCCGGGGCGGTGGTGCTGGTGCTGCTCGGCCTCGGCCAGGCGGTGCGGATCGCGCGCACCGCGCCCAACACGACCTCCATGGCTGCCGGGCGCACCACCGCGCTGCTCTATACCGGGATCCTGCGTGCGCTCGGCATCCTGGCCGCCTATGGCGCGCTGCTGGCGGGCTACGGGGTGATCGGGGTGGCGGTGGCGGCGCTCGTCTCAGAGGCCGCCGCCCTGCTCTACGGGCTGTGGCTGAACGCCCGCCATCACGGGCTGCCCCTGCGCCGCACGGTATGGCCGCTCCTGGCCTTTGCGGCGGTGATCGGCCTCGTCTGCGTGGATCTCGCGATCGCGCCGCCCAGCGACGATCCGTGGGAGATGCCGCACCGGTTCCAGCTGGTGCTGCTGGCCGCGGCCGCGCTCTCGGCCCTGGCGATGCCGCGGATGCTGGGCTGGGCCATGGGCGAGATCAGCCGGCGCCGGGGCCGCAGCCCGGCAGCGTGAGCCGTGCTGTTTCGCGCGCGAAACAGGCGCTGGCCGGTCGGGCCGGCGGGGAGGGTTTTCCGGGTGCGCCCTACCCTGCCCGCTTGGCGCAATAGGCGACGAAGGCCCGCGCGGGGCTGGTGAGCTTCGGCCGGCCGCTGGCCGCCCAGTAGCGCCGCCAGTCGGCCTCCAGCGCATAGATGTCCCAGCCCGGGGCGGCCTCCCGCGCGGCCTCGTAGGCGGCCGCGTCGAGCCGGGGGCCCGCCTCCTCCAGGACCGCGCGCGGGCGCACCACCAGCAGATCCCCGATTGCCACCTCCAGCGTATAGTCCGGCAGACCGTCGGCGGCGGCGATGTCCCGCACCATCTTGCGAAAGACCCGCAAGGGCGATGCCGAGCCCGATTTCGCGCAGAGCGTCGCCATGGAGATCTGCCAGCGCCCCTGGCGTCCGCAATGTTTGCGCGCGATCTCGTAGAGCCGCCGCTCCAGCGGTTTGCGCAAGGCGAAATAGTCCCGGCTGAGGGTCAGGACCGACCGCGCCAGCACCGCCCGGTAAAGCCAGTCGCTGAGCGTCACCGACACGCTGACCATCCGGCCCGAGCGGGTGCGGCGGACGATCTCCCAGCCCTCGATCAGCCCGAAGCCGCGGGTCGTCTCGGTCTCGCCGGTGGGAATGTTGGTGGTGATCCGCGTGCCGGCCAGCCGCTCGAACGCGTCGCGCAGCCGCCGGTAGGCATCGCCGGAGGTCTCGCGCCCCGTGGCCAGCAGCAGATCGTGGGCGGTGAGCTCCAGCACGCGGGCGACGGGCCGGTCCTGGTTCAGCGCCGCCACCAGCTGGCTGATGCAGTAAATGAGAATGTCCTTGTCATGGATCGTGGCGAGCCCCTTGACGCTCGGCGTGATCTCCACGCTGGTGCCGCGATGGGCATAGGACAGCACCCGCCGGTCGGGCCGGGTGGAGAGCGAGAAGACGGGATGCTCCATGCTCGCCATGTCGTCCTTGGGCAGCGCCGCGGCGATATCGCAGACGAAGAAATCGGCCAGTGCGGCGGCACGGCCGGAAGCGGCAGTAGGACGGTCCCGCAGGGGGCCTGCGGCGGGGATCGGGGACATCGGGGCCTGCTCGACGTTTCGTCGTTTTATTTACACCAGCCTAGGAAGCCGGCCTCGCGCGCTCAAGGAAAAGGGGGCGCCCGCTTCGGGGGTCTGGAGTCGGCGGATCGGGGGTCTGGAGTCGCGCTTTCGGGGGTTTGGAGTCGCGGATATCCGACGCAACAGCGGGAAAAGCCTTCTTGAACAGGGCGATACCCTGGAAGTTGTGCCGGACAGAAACGTGCGTAACTACATATCTAACAGATCTCTAACAGCCTGCGCGCGACAACCACGCTCCGGTCGGCGCACCGCAAGATCGGCAAGCCCCTGGTTTTGCATAGAAAAGTCTGAAACCTTCGCATTTCTCTTTGATGTGCGCTGTTTTATGGTAGTCTGAGAAAAAGACGGCATATCAGACCGGATCATCGAGCAGCAAAGGCAGGGCACCCATGTCCCTCACAGGTCCCGGAGCGGGTACCCCCCCGCCCTATTTCAACATCTCCCCCGATGCAGCACTCGACGAGTTGGGCAGCCCTGTGGGCACCGACGGGTTCGGCGAGGCCGCGCGCATGGCCGCCCAGGGCCGGGAGGATCTGATCTCCCGCGGGCTCGACCCGGAGGGCCGCAAAAGCCTGCGGCTCTTTTCCACCTGGGAGATCACCCGCTATCTGATCCCCGTCGCCACCCCCCACTTCCGCCGCGTGCTGAAGGCCAATTCCGAGCTGCCCCAGGGCCGGTCGGAGACCGAGGGCGGGGCGAAATGGTTCACGCTCGATGAGGTGCTGCGGCTGCGCGCCTTCTTTGCCGCCGAAGGCTCCAAGGCGAAGGAATACCTACCCTACCGGCCCGAGGGCCTGCCCGCCAAGATCTGCGCGGTGGCCAATTTCAAGGGCGGGGTCGGCAAGACCTCCACCGCGGCCCATCTGGCGATGTCGGCGGCGCTCGACGGCTACCGGGTGCTGGTCATCGATCTCGACAGCCAGGGCTCCATGACCTCGATCTTCGGCGGCCGGATCGCGGATGAATGGGGCACGGTATTTCCGCTCCTCGCACGGGACTATGCCGAGAGCCTGCAGGCCGAGAACCGCGCACGCATGGGCCGGGGCGAGCCGCCCCTGCCGCTGGACGAGACCCTCGCCGAAGCGCTGAACCTTGGGGCCGCCGATCTGGCGGCCAGCACCCACTGGCCGAACATCGATCTGATCGGCGCGCAGCTCAATCTCTACTGGGCGGAGTTCCAGGTGCCCGTCTGGCGCACCGCCCATCGCGGCTGGAAGCTCTGGGACGCGCTGGCGAACCGGCTCGAGGCCGACGGGATGCTGGAGCGCTATGATGTCATCATCCTCGATACCCCCCCTGCCCTTGGGTACCTGACGATCAACGCGCTGGCGGCCGCAGACATTCTGCTGGTGCCGCTCGGTGCGAGTTTTCTGGAATTCGACAGCACGGGGCGGTTCTTCGACATGCTCCACGCCACCTTCAGCTCCATCGAGGAGGGCGAGAACCTTGCCGCCCGGGCCCTCGGCCAGCCCGAGCTGCGGTTCGAGTGGGACGCGGTGCGCGCGGTGGTGACACGGTTTAACAATGCTCAGCAGATGGAAATGGCAAACCTGATGCAGGCCTATATCAGCCCCTTCATGTCGCCCTACCGGCAGGATTTCACCGCGCTCGTCGGCCAGGCGGGCGAGCAGGTCGCCGGCATCTACGAGGCCGATTACCGCGATTTCAACCGCGAGACCTATATCCGCGGGCGCGAGACGTTCGACGCCACCTATGCCGCCTTCAAACGGCTCCTGATCGGGGCCTGGCGGCGGGACGAGCTGGCCGCCCAGATAGCCGCCCGGACCGCCACTGAAGGAGCCGCCTGATGGCCCGTCGCCGCCGCCTCACCCCCGCCGTCTCCCCTGCCCCGGGCTCCGCGGTCCCGATCTCAGCGCCGGTTTCCACCGCCCCGGCGGCCGCGGCCCCCATCGCCAAGATCGCCGGCCAGTCCGCCGAGGCGGCGGCGCTGCGCGAGATCACCGCCGGGATCCAGGCCGCCCGGGACGAGGGCCGGATGGTGATCGAGATCCCGCTGGCCGAGATCGCCCCGGACCATCTGCTGCGCGACCGACTGGCCATGGGCGCCGAGGATCTGGCCGCGCTCAAGGCCTCCATCGCTGCCCATGGCCAACGCGTGCCGGCCGAGGTCACGCCGCTGGAGGGCGGCGGCGATGGTTCGCATTACGGGCTCATCTCGGGCTGGCGGCGGTTGCAGGCGCTGACCGCGCTCCAGGCCGAGACCGGCGAGGCGCGCTTCGGGGTGCTCCGCGCGCTGGTGCGGCCCGCAGGCGCGGCGGCCGAGAGCTATACCGCCATGGTCGAGGAAAACGAGCTGCGGGTGGGGCTGAGCTATTACGAGCGCGCGCGCCTCGTGGCCGAGCTCACCGCGCGGGGGGTCTTTGCCGATCAGTCCGAGGCGCTCAGGACGCTTTTCGGCAGTGCCAGCCGGGCCAAACGCTCCAAAATCGGCAGTTTCATCGATATCCACGAGGCTTTGGGCGATCTGCTGAACCATCCGGCGGAGATTCCCGAACGGCTGGGTCTGGCGCTCGTCTCGAAGCTGCGGCTGGGGGCGCGCACGCAGATCCGCAGCGCCCTGACCAAGGCCAGGCCGGCCAATGCTGCCGAGGAACTTGCGCTGCTGGAACGGCTGGCCCGCAAGCAGGATGTTTCGCGCGCGAAACAGGCCGGGGATCCGGGCGAGCCGCTGCGCGACGGGCTGACGCTCCAGGCCGCGCGGCGGGGGCGCACGATCACCCTGACGCTGTCGGGCGCGCGGGTGGATGATGCGCTCCTGGCCCGGCTGCAGGAGGTCATCCGCAAGGCCGAGGGCCCTTAACCCCGCAATTACCCCCGCAGCCACCCTGACCCGCGTCGCCGCTGGTCCCGCGCCCCGCGATGTGCCACATCCTCCCCAACAAACGGGCAGGACAGGCGCATGGGCAGAATACTGGTTACCGGCAGCGCGGGCTTCATCGGCTTTCACCTTGCCCGGCATCTGCTCGAGGCGGGCCATGCCGTCGGCGGGTTCGACAGTCTGAACCCCTATTACGACGTGACGCTGAAACAGCGCCGCCATGAGATCCTGGGCGCCTATCCCGCGTTCACCCCCGAGATCGCCCGGCTGGAGGAAGAGGGGCGCTTTGCCGGGTTCGCCGAGACCTTCGCGCCGGAGGTGATCGTCCATCTCGCCGCCCAGGCCGGCGTGCGCTATTCAATCGAGCAGCCGCGGGCCTATCTGGAGGCCAATGTCACCGGCAGCTTCAACGTGCTGGAGGCCGCCCGCGCCCAGGGCGTGCGCCATCTGCTGATGGCCTCGACCTCCTCGGTCTATGGCGCCAACACGAACATGCCCTACCGCGAGACCGACAAGGCCGACAGCCAGATGTCGTTTTATGCGGCCACGAAAAAGGCCACGGAATCCATGGGCCATGCCTGGGCCCATATCCACGGGCTGCCGATCACCATGTTCCGCTTCTTCACGGTCTATGGACCCTGGGGGCGGCCCGACATGGCGCTCTTCAAATTCACCCGGGCGATCCTTCGGGACGAGCCGATCGACGTCTATAATCGCGGCGAGATGTATCGCGATTTCACCTATATCGACGATCTGGTGCGCGGCATCACGCTGCTGATGGAGGCGGTGCCGCCGGCGCCCGATACCGATGCCGCGCCCGTGCCGGGGGACAGCTTGAGCCCCGTGGCGCCCTGGCGGGTGGTCAATCTGGGCAATTCGACCAAGGTGAAGCTCACCGATTTCATCGATGCGATCGAGGCTGCCACGGGGCGCACCGCGACCCGCAACCTGATGCCGATGCAGCCCGGCGACGTGCCCGCGACCTGGGCCGATGCGGAGCTTCTGCGCGCGCTCACGGGCTATGCGCCGCAGACCGATCTGGCCGAGGGCGTGGCGGCCTTCGTCGACTGGTACCGGGACTATTACGGCACCTGAGTGTCGCTGTTTCGCGCGCGAAACAGATAGTCGGCACCGCGCTGCCGGTCTAGGGTCCGGACATGACCGGAACGGCAGCAGGGACAGTATTGATGACAGATTACAGATCCATCTGCGCGCGGATGGCCGTCGGGGGCAGGGCTATAGCCGCCGCCGCGCTGCTGGCATGGGGAAGCGGGGCCCAGGCCACGACTTGGCAGGATTCCTATACCGGGCTGGCGGTGATCGGCGACAGCTATGGCGATACCGGCAATGCCGCCCGGGGCGGGGGGCGGGCGGTGCTGAACCCGCTCTATTATTTCGAAAAACGCTTCTCGGACGGGCCGGTCTATTCCGATTATCTCGCCGCGCCCTTCCGCGATGCCGGCAAACCGGTGGAGGTCGTGGCCTTTGGCGGGGCGACGGTGGAGACGGTGCGCACCAACCGCTCCCGCGATCTCGACCAGCAGCTCTGGAGCCTGCGCCGCCTGGGCGATGCGCTCGGGGCCCGGCCGCTGGTGGTGGCGCTGTTGGGGGCCAATGATATCGGCCGCGCCGCGGCGGCCGGTGACACCAGCGGGTTGGGGGATCAGGCCCTGCGCCTGGTGCGCCGCCTGACGGGGCTCGCCAGGGACGGCTATGGCGATATCGTGGTGATGACCGCGCCGGATCTGTCCGTGGCGCCGATCTACGACCCGCGCTTCACCGATCCCGGTTTCGCCGCCCGCGCCGCGCCTCTGGTGGCGGAGGGCACAACGGTCTTCAATGATGCGCTGCGCGCGGCCCTGGCCGACCTGGCGGGCGGCCCGCAGATCACGCTGGTGGACACCAATGCGCTCTTTGCCGATTTCCTGGGTGCACCCGAGACCTATGGGCTAAGCGAGCTGGAGCTGCCCTGTCTGTTTCGCAATGCCACCCAGGCGGCGAGCTTCGGCCAGAGTTCGGGGCGGTTCTGCACGCCCGAAGAGGCCGCCGCGCGGCTCTGGATGGATGTGATCCATCCCACCACCGTGGCGCATGGCTTCATCGCGGGGCAGGTCGAGGGCGCGCTGGCCCCGAACGCCCTTGCGCCGGCTGCGGTCCAGATCGCACCGGTGCCGCTACCCGCGGCGGGCCTGCTGCTGCTGGCGGCGCTGGCCGGGATCGGCGGGCTGGCCCGCGCCCGGGGCTGACGGACTGTTTCGCGCGCGAAACGGCGAAACCCGGTCGCAAAGGGCACAGGCTCTGCGGCCGTATTCGCGGGATGAGCGCGCGGGGCGCGCAAGGCCCCGGCCTGAGCCCCCTCAGCCCGCGATGAACGTGCGCAGCCGGGCGATCAGCGCGGCGTGGGAGGGGCTGGGCGCGTCGCTGGCCGGGGTGAGGTCAGGCAGGGTCAGGAGCGGGCCCAGATCCGCGGCCTCCCAGGCGACATGGATGCCGGGCAGGCTCTCCACCTGGCGCGCGGTGGCGAGCTGATGGTCGTTGCGATGCTCGCCCAGGCCGTGGCGGCGGGGCAGGATGACGAGCGGCTTGCCCCACCGTTTGGCCGAGAGGATCGTGCCGATCCCGGCATGGGCGACGATCACGCGGGCGGTGGTGAAGATCTTCTCGAATTCCGCCGGGGTCAGCTGCCGTCGGATGTCGAGGTTCGGCCAGGTGCCCTCGGAGGCGCCGATCTGGGCGATGACCTCCTCACCGAGGTCCGGGGCAAGTGCCTCAAGCGCGTCGATCAGGCGGGGAAAGGGCAGCTGGGTGCCGACGGTGGCAAAGATCACAGCACCGCCCCCGCATAGTCGGCGCCGGCCTCCTCGGCGACATGCTCCCACTGGCTCATCCAGAGATGCGCGACACGGCGGGCGAGCTTGCCCGACATCGACATCTCTTCGGCATTGGCCACGCTGTCGACCCAGACCGTGCGCGCGCCCATGGCGCGGCCTAGCGCCAGCGCGATGACCCCGGGCAGGGCGCCGGTGGAGATCACCACATGGGGGCGGAACCGGATCAGGCGGCCCGCAATCGCCGCCGTACAGCGCAGGATGGCGAATTTCTCGTCTCGGTTGCAGTCGGGCACGATCGCCGAAGGCTGGGCGCCGAACTGTTCGGGCAGGCCGGGCAGGGTGGTCAGGAAAAACACCTCATGGCCCTCGAAGGCCGGGCGCAGCAGCTGCAGCTGCTGCCAGTGGCCGCCCCCCGAGGCGATGGCGAGAATGCGCTTGGTCATGCTTGGGCGGCCCCCGGTTTGTCCTCAGGTCTGCACTGCGGCCCGAACTGTGGCCCGAACGGAGCCTCGTACGGCGCGCCGACGGCCGGCACGCCCGGTGGCCCGCTTTGCCTGCCGGGCCCGAGGGGCGCGCACCCCAAGACGCCACCGCATCGGCGTTTGCCCATGGGCGTCCGCCAGAGAGGGGCGGTGGTCGGCGGGATCATGGGGCGCGGGCCTCAGCGGCCCACGGACACATAGGCGAACCCGGCGGCTTCGGCCTCTTCAGGGGTGTAGATATTGCGCAGATCGGCCATGCGCGGCGCGGCCATGGTCCCGGCCAGGCGGGGCAGGTCGAGGGCGCGGAACTCGTTCCACTCGGTCAGGATCGCCAGCGCATCGGCGCCGTCGGCGGCGGCGTAGGGGTCGGTCTCCCAGACCACGCCGGGCAGCAGTGCCGCGCCCTCCTTGTGGCCCTGGGGGTCGACCACATGGACGCGTGCCCCCGCGCCCACGAGGGCCGGCACGATGGTCAGGGCCGGGCTGTCGCGCATGTCGTCGGTATTGGGTTTGAAGGTGACACCGAAGACGGCGATCTTCTTGCCGTTGGCGTCATACTCGAGCAGCCCGAGGATCTTCTGGGTCATCGCGCGCTTGCGCGCCTCGTTGATGTCGATCACCGCCTCGACGATCCGCTGGGGCGCGGCATGTTCCTGTCCGATCCGGGCCAGCGCATTGGTATCCTTTGGAAAACAGGACCCGCCATAGCCCGGCCCGGCATTGAGGAACTTCGCCCCGATGCGACCGTCGCGGCCCATCCCGTCGGCCACCGCCTGGACATCGGCGCCGACCTTCTCGCACAGGGTGGCGATCTCGTTGATGAAGGTGATCTTGGTCGCCAGGAACGCGTTGGCGGCGTATTTGATCATCTCCGCGGTCTCGAGCCCGGTATAGAGCACCGGCGCGTTGCGCAACGAAAGCGGGCGGTAGATCTGGGCCATGACCTCGCGGGCGCGGTCGGTCTGGACGCCGACGACGACCCGGTCGGGGCGCATGAAATCCTCGATCGCGGCGCCTTCGCGCAGGAATTCGGGGTTGGAGGCGACGTCGAACTCGGCCATCGGCGCGGTCTCGGCCACAATGCGGGCGACCTCGCTGTTGGTGCCCACGGGGACGGTCGATTTGGTCACGATGACCGTGTAGCCGTCGAGATTTTCAGCGATCTCCTTGGCGGCGGCATAGACATAGCTCAGATCGGCATGGCCGTCGCCGCGCCGCGTCGGCGTGCCGACCCCGATAAAGACCGCGTCGGCCCCTTTCAGCGCCTCGGCCAGATCGAGCGTGAAGCTCAAGCGCCCGGCGGCGACATTGCGCTGCATCAGATCCTCGAGCCCGGGTTCGTAGATCGGCACCTGGCCGTCTTTCAGCGCCGCGATCTTGTCGGCGTTCTTGTCGACGCAGACCACGTCATGGCCGAAGTCGGAAAAACACACGCCCGAGACCAGGCCGACATAGCCCGTACCGATCATTGCCAGTTTCATGGATACCGCTCCGTCGTCGCAAACTCATACCAGACGGAGCAGGCCTGCCACGGTTTTCCTGCCAAAGCCAGACCGCGGCCGCGCGGCATGGCGAAGCGGTGTGATCGATGCAGCACCCCAAAAACGCTCCGGGAAAATGCAGATGGTGGTATCGTCCGAAGATGGTGGACCACGCATTTTTTCCGGGGGGAACGTGCCATGAAATCTTCAAACATGTTCGCAGGCGTGCTGCGGTCTTTGTCCGGGGGCGCGCTTGCGGCGGGTCTGGTTGCGGCGACACCGATGGTGACCGCGACCGGGGCAGGGGCGGCGACGCTCGAGACCGGCGCCTTTCTCGATTTCGACCAGGGGTTCTGGGATCCCGAGAGCGCCTGCTCGCCGAATCTCGCGAACGGGTTCTCCGGCAATGTCGATTTCACCGTCAGCGGCTTCGTGGGGTTCGTCTCGGCCTTTGTGGACAGCGCCGGCGGCCCGCGGTTTTCCAGCAGTACGCAGTCGGCCCAGCTGACCATCGCCAACAATTCCAACGCCACCTGCGAGATCTTCGATCTGATCGTCGATGGCGGAGCCTCCACGCTGTTGACGACCGACGGGCCGTTCCAGGAGTTCCCGAGGCTGGTCGGAGAGTCGTCCTCGCAGATGACTTTCACCGGGCCCGATGGCAGCACGGTCTTCCGGCGGAGCGCCATCTCGGAGGATTCAGACAGCCGCACGCCGCCCTATGACGACGATTATTTCGATTTCGACTCCTTCCCTTTCTTCCGCGATTTCACAGTGGCCCCCGGGGAGGTCGCGACGCTCGAGATGGAGGTTTCGGCCAGCGCCCAGGTCGTGCCGCTGCCGCCGGCGTTCCTGGCCTTCGGCAGCGGGCTGCTGCTTTTGGCGGGGCTCGCCCGGCGGCGCCGCCGTCACTAGGGCAGGGGGCGTCAGGCGGCCTTGGCCGCGACGTTGCCCAGAAACCAGCGATACATCTCGGTCAGGCCTTCGCGCAGCTCGGTCCTGGCGGTCCAGCCGGTGGCGGCCAGCTTGGAATTGTCCATGATCTTGCGCGGCGTGCCGTCGGGTTTGGAGCTGTCCCAGACCAGATCGCCCTCATAACCCACCACGTCGCGCACCGTCTCGGCGATCTCGCGGATGGAATATTCCATGCTACTGCCTGCATTGATCATGCCGCCCGCCTCGTAGTTTTCCAGTAGATAGGCGCAGGCATCGGCGAGGTCGTCGCAATAGACCATCTCGCGCAGGGGGCTGCCGGTGCCCCAGGCCACGACCTGCGGCGCCCGGGCCAGCTTGGCCTCGTGGAAGCGGCGCATGAGCCCGGCGGCGACATGGGAATTCTGCGGGTCGAAATTGTCCCCCACGCCATAGACATTCGACGGCATCACCGTGAAAGCGTCGAAGCCGAACTGCCGCCGGTAGCTGTCGCACATGATATGGCCCGCGATCTTGGCCACGGCATAGGGCTCGTTGGTGGGCTCCAGCGGGCCGGTCAGGATCGCCTCCTCGCGGATCGGCTGTTCGGCGAATTTGGGATAGATGCAGGAGGAGCCCAGGAACAGGAAACGCTTGACCCCGGCCCGGTAGGCGCCGTCGATCACGTTGTTCTGGATCTGCAGGTTCTGGTAGATGAAATCGCCCCGGTAGGTGTCGTTGGCGAGAATGCCGCCCACCTTGGCCGCGGCCAGCACCACATGGTCGGGTTTGGCTTCGGCCAGGAACGCATTCACCGCGGCGCGGTCCATCAGATCGAGCTCGGCGCGCGTCCGGGTCAGGATATTGCCATAGCCGCGGGCGGTGAGCGCCCGGGAGATGGCGCTGCCGACCATGCCGCGATGGCCGGCCACGAAGATCTTGTCGGAGGGCTGCATCAACGCCATCGCGGGGGGTACCTTTCACAAACGAAACACTGAACGCAAACTAGCCCGCCGCCGGGGCCTGCGCAAACCCGCCCCTTGCGGCGTTTTGGTGACCTGCGCCCCTGAGGCGCTTGGGGCGCACACGCCTGAGGCGCCAGGGATGCGCGCGCCTGAGGCGCGATGGACCATGGGCAAGCGCGCCCGCAGCCCTTAGGCTCCCGCCCAAGCTTTGTGACAGTAAAAAGGTGCGGCCATGGCCGACAGTTCCCCCTTCCGCTGGGCCATCCTGGGCACCGGCGGCGTGTCCCGGAAATTCATCCTTGGGCTGAAGGCCGCGCCGGGCCAGAGCGCGGTGGTCTGCGCCTCGCGCAGCCCGGACAACGCGGCCCGCTTTGCCCGCGATTTCGGGCTGGAGACGGCCGAGTATGCCGGTGCCGCAGCCCACCCCGGGGTGGATGCGGTCTATATCGCGACGCCCCCCAGCGAGCATGAGGCCCAGGCGCTCCTGGCGATCGGGGCCGGCAAGCCCGTGCTGATCGAAAAGCCCTTTGCGCTGGATGCCGCGGCGGCCGGGCGGATCGCCGAGGCGGCGCGCGCGGCGGGCGTGTTCGCGATGGAGGCGATGTGGACACGGTTCCTGCCCCTGACCCGGGCGCTGAAGGCGCGGGTCGAGGCCGGCGATCTGGGGCAGCCCCGGGCCTTCGAGGCGCGGTTTTACGGCAATGACCGGCCCGATCCGGGGGCGTCGCTGTTCGATCCCGCGCGGGGGGGTGGGGCGCTGATGCACCGCGGCATCTATGGGCTGTCGCTGGCGCGCCATTTCCTCGGCCCCGTGGCCGAACTGCAGGCCATGGGCCGGCTGGGCGAGACCGGGGTCGACGAGGATTGCGCGCTGACGCTGCGCCATGAAAACGGTGCGCTATCGACGATCCGTGCGAGCCTGCGGGCCGCGGGGATCAACGCGGCGGAGCTTTACGGCACCAAGGCCACGTACCGCATCGCGCCGCCGCTCTACCGGCCCTTCGCGGCGCGGCGCATCGCGGTGAGCCCGCGGACGGGCGGCACCAGCGGGGCGGGGAATGGAGGCGGCCGGCTTGAGGGGCTGAAGGAGGGCGGCGCGGCCCAGGGGCTGAACCAGCGGCTGGCGCGGTTGAAGGAGTTCCTCAAACCGCCGGGGCAGGGGATCTCGGCGCCTTTCGCCGGCAACGGCTATGGCCACGAGGCCGAAGCGGTGGCCGAGGCCGTGCGCGCGGGCCGGACCGAGCACGCCGCCATGCCGCTGGAAGAAAGCGTCGAGATCATGGGCCTGATCGACCGGGCCCGGGCCAGCTGGAAGGAGGCCCCATGAAGATCGGCATCATCGGCTGCGGCTATGTCTTCGACCATTACATGTCCACGCTGGCGCGCCATCCCGGGCTCCGGATCGCGGGCGTGGCCGATATCGACGCGGACCGGCTGGCCCGCGCGACCGGGTTCTACGGGCTCAAAGCCTATGAGAGCGTCGCGGCCCTGCTGGCCGATCCGGACATTGCCATCGTGGCCAATTTCACCTCCATCGAGGCCCATTACGAGGTCACGCGCGCCGCGCTCGAGGCGGGCAAGCATGTCTATTCCGAAAAGCCCCTGGTCATGGAGATGGATCAGGCCCGCGCGCTGATGGATCTGGCCGCCGAGAAGGGCCTGCACCTGACCTGCGCGCCCTCCAACGCGCTCGGCCCGACCTCCCAGACCATGTGGAAGGCGACGCAGGACGGGGCGGCGGGCGATGTGCGCCTGGTCTATGCGGAGTTCGACGACAACCCGATCTACCTGATGAGCCCCGAGGGCTGGCAGTCACGCTCCGGTGCGCCCTGGCCGTACTTGCACGAATACGAGATGGGCTGCACCTGGGAGCATGTGGGCTATCACCTGACCTGGATGTGCGCGATCTTCGGACCCGTCCGCGCGGTGACGGCCTTTTCCAAACTGACGGTGCCGGACAAGACCGATCGGCCACTGAACCCTGCCGACACACCGGATTTCTCGGTGGCGTGCCTCGATTTCGAAAGCGGCGTGACGGGGCGGGTGACCTGCTCGATCGCGGCCCCTTACGATCACCGGATGCGGATCATCGGCAACAGGGGCATGATCCATGCCGACACCTACCGCCATTACGACTGCCCGGTGATGGTGGAGCCTTTCAGCAAGCTCAATCTCAACGCCCGCAAGGCGCGCTCCGTCCGCACCATGAGCTGGGTCGGCTGGCTCTTTGGCGTCGGCGGGCGGCGGGTGCCGCTGGTCAGAACCCCGCCGCCGGGATCCGACAGCATCCAGCCCACGGGCGGGCGCTGGTGGCACCCGAAGGATCTGCTCCAGCGCTGGAAACGCGCCGAGCTGGGCCAGCAGGACAAGATGATCGGGATTGCGGAGCTCGCCGATGCGGTGGCCACGGGCCGCGCGCCGTTTCCGAGCCCGGAGTTCACGCTGCACCTGACGGAGCTGACGCTGGCGATCCAGGGCGCGGGGCCCGATGGCGTGCGCCATGCGCTGGAAACCCGGTTCGATCCGGTGGCGCTGCCCGCGCGCAGTACCGCGGCGCCCGATTATGCCCGCTATGCCCGTCCGGGCTGGCTGGCGCGGCAAGCCGAGGGGCTGCTCGACCGGATGCACAAGCACTGATCCCGCCCCGGGGCGGGGGCCTCGGGTAGAAAACCCGTCAGGCCAACAGAAAACGGGCGCCCCTGGGGACGCCCGTTGAAATCTCTGTCGATCCGGGTGGGATCAGGCGGCGACGGCCGCAGTCTGACGACGCCGGAGCGCGAAGAGGCCAGCGCCGGCGCCCAGCAGAAGCGGCAGGGTTGCCGGCAGCGGGATCGGCGTCACACCGGCGATGATCTCGCCGACGGCGCAGTAGTTGCCGCAATCGCTCAGGGTGGCGCGAACGAACTGTGCCATGACCGGGCCGAAGCTGAAGACGTCAGCCGCATAGTCGGTGCGGGGGCTCCCGGGCGTGGTGAAGAGCGTGCCGATGCTGGTGTAGGTGATGCCATCGGTGGACACTTCGAACGCAACGCTTCCGGCGCCTTGGGCGTTTTCGTTGAACACGCCCAGCTTCTCGAGCTCAATGACGCTGCCGAAGCCCAGGGTCAGGACGGCCGTACCAGCGTTTACCGCGCTGAAATACTCGGTGTCGGTCTCGAAAGAATGCAGAGCACCGGCGACATAGGCGTCGAAGTCGTCGCCTGCGGAATATCCCGGCATCAACCCGCTCTGGTTGATCGCGTTGTCGGCCGAGGATCCCAGATTAATGGCGACACTGTCGGCACTGATGGACGTGAACGGCATCAGCGTCGCAGCCGAAGCCGCCGTAGCCGCGAACATTGTCACAGCGGCGGAAACAATAAGAGCTTTCATGGTGCACGAGTACCTTTGCGCGTACATATTCAACTGCCCTACAGTTAGCATAGCTTTCTGCAGGCGCATAGCGCCGAATTTTACGAAAAATGATCATAATTTGAGCGGTTTTCCCGGCAGATCCGGCGGATTTTCGACAAACTTGCCCTTACGTTCCCATCACTTATCTTCAATATTCGGTTGAGCGGCCTTGTATTGTTGCGGTGCCGGCAACGCTGGTCCACAGACCTGTCCGTCCCCCGGGTTTGGAGAGGCGTTCGAGAGGCCCCTGATTCGCCGCCGGCGCGCCCCGGTACCATGTTGACAGCGCGGTCTGTGCGTTCTCTCACTGAATGCGGTCGGTCCGGCCACGGCCCGTCCGTTGGCGCCTGTCCGCCATGTTGTATATGTTGTGTCTAGGAGTCCCCGCCATGCCCATCTTCAAGGCCGCCGGGAAGCTTGTGTTCTACGCCCATGTGCCCAAATGCGGCGGCTCGGCCCTGGCCTGGTATCTGCGCGAACGGTTCGGGCTGATCGCCTTCAGCGACGACCGTTATCTCAGCCAGCCTGCGGCGCGGCGCTGGACGCGCACCTCGCCCCAGCATGTCGACCGCGCGGCCCTGGGACGGCTCTTTCCCGACGGGTTCTTCGACGCGAGCTTCACCGTGGTGCGCCATCCGGTCTCGCGTCTCGTCAGCGCCTATCATTTCCAGATGGAGGTCGAGAAGACGGTGCCGGGTCAGACCGGGTTTTCCGACTGGCTGGCCGATCTCGAGGACCGGCTGGCCGAGGATCCGTTCGTCTTCGACAACCATGTCCGGCCGATGGACCAGATCGTGCCCGAGGGCGCGCAGGTCTTTCATCTCGAACATGGCATCGATGCGCTGGTGCCCTGGTTCGACGCCCTGACCGGGGCCGCCGACGCCCCGCGCGCGATCCCGCGGATCAACGAGAAGGGCGGCGGTCCGAAGGCCGCGCGGGTGGCGCCGAGTGCGGCCGATCTGGAGCTGATCGGCCGGCTCTATGCGGCTGATTTCAAGCGGTTCGGCTATGATCTGGAGCGCCGGGATCCCGATGCGCCGGCGCCCGGAATCGGGCCCGAGCAGATCGCGGCGCGCGATGCGCTGGAGGGCCAGTTGCGTTCGCCCGTGCGCCGTCTGCGCCGCCGGATTGGCCGGGCGCTGAAGACCTGACGGCGTCGCGCCGGAGGCGCGCGCTCAAAGACCAAGCCGGAGGCGCGCGCTCAAAAAACCAAGCCGCCGGCGCGCCCTTAGAACGAGGCTGCGGGTGCGCCCTCAAGAACCAAGCCGCAGGCGCGCCCGTCAAAGGGATCGCCGGAGGCGTGCGATGCAGGCGCCGGGCAGGGGGGGTCAGCTCCCCGGCAGCGCGGCCCAGTCCGCCACGAGTTGCGCCGCGGCCGGTTGGCCAAGATGGCTGGGATCGCGGAAGATCGCGTTGCCGGCCGCGTCATGGCCGGTGAAGCAGGCCCGGTCCCCGCAGCCCATGGCATAGAGCGCGCCGGCCTGGTCGATCACCTGCACCCCGGGCAGATGGGCAACCTCGGCCACCGTCCGGGCCCAGTCGGGATGGGCGGCGAAATCCGTGGCCACGCCGATGCGCTCGATCTGCCCGGCCAGGGCGCTGCGCACCGGATCGGCGTCGAGCGTCGGCCGCGGCGCGAAAACGGTCACCTGCGGGCCGGCCTCGGCGATGCCGCGGACCAGATCGGCATAATCGAACAGCGCGCCGGCGCGGCGTTTCGGCTCCTCCTGTTCATAGAGGCCCGAAAAGCGGTTGAGCAGCAGCACATGGTCATAGGCGCCCCAGTCGGCCTCGGCCAGCGCGGCCTGGGCGCGGGCGCAATCCTCGCGCGCGCCATCGAGCCGCGTGTAGCGGCAGCCGGTATTGATCGCCAGATCGAGCCGCCAGCCCTGTGCCCGTGCCATCGCCTGCAGCGGCAGGATCAGATCCTGGGCATGGCTGTCGCCGACGAGCGCCACGCGCAAGACCGGATCGGGCGGATCGACCAGCCGGCAGAGCGCCGTGCAGCTCTGCCAGTCCGTGCCGTGGCTGGGGAAATTGGGTTTGGCCACAGAGGCATAGTAGTCGGCGGGCAGATGCGATGCGGCCGGCCGGCCCGCCGCCCCGAGGCTCAGATGCAGCGCCAGACCGAGCCCCGCGACCGCCGTCAGAACGCCGCCCGAGAGCGCCACCAGCCGGGCCGACGAAACGGTGCCGCGGCGCCGGAAAGGCGCCTCGATCAGGTGCAGCGACACCCAGCCCAGAAAGACCGACAGCGCCGCCAGCCCCAGCATCACCGCCGGTTCGGGATAATGGCCGAGCCGGACATGGGTGAAGGCGAAGAGCGGCTGGTGCCAGAGATAGGCCGAATAGCTCGCCAGCCCGACCCAGACGAAGGGACGCAGCGCCAGAAACCGTCCCGCCAGCGTGCTCGGGCCGGCATAGAGCAGGATGAGCGCCGTGCCGAGCACCGGCGGCACCGCCCAGAGCGACGGAAAGCGCAGGCCTTCATGCAGAAGCAGGATCGAGCCCACCACCAGCACCAGACCGGCTGCGGCCAGAGCACCGTTTTCACGCTGCGGGGCGCGGTGGTGGATCAGCGCGCAGAGCGCGCCGGCGCCGAGCTCCCAGGCGCGCGACGGCAAAAGGTAGAAATTCACCCCCGGATCGATGCGGCTCAGCACCTCGGCGGTGGCCAGGCTGAGCCCCGAGATCGCGGCGATGATCCAGAACACCCGGCGCGGGCCGCTGCGCCAGATCAGCCAGAGCAGGATCGGAAAGAAGATGTAGAACTGCTCCTCGACGGCGAGCGTCCAGGTGTGCAGCAGCGGATATTCCGAGGTCTGGCCGGCGAAGTAGTCCTTGCCCCGGAAGAGGAAGTAGAAATTGGCTACGAAAAGGGCGGTGGCCAGCACGCTCTGGCCGTACCATTGCATCTCCAGCGGCGGCAGGATGTACCAGGCGGCCACGGTCGAGACCGCGATCATCGCCACCAGCGCGGGCAGGATGCGCCGGGCGCGGCGTTCGTAGAAGCGCATCAGCGAATAGCGCCCCTCGGCCATCTCGCCGGTCAGGATGCGGGTGATCAGATAGCCGGAGATGACGAAAAAGATATCGACGCCGACGAAACCGCCCGAAAAACCGGCGATCTTCGCATGGAACAGGATCACCGGAAGAACGGCGAAGGCCCGCAGCCCGTCGATCTCAGCCCGGTAGCGCATGCGATCCCCGCCGGCCTGTGTTGTTGCGACGGTGCCCGGCAGGCTGCGATGCGCCTGCGGGTGTGCCCTGGTCCGGCCGCCCCGGCGCCGGATATGTCTGCGTTTGACACGTTCCCGGCCGGTACCGGGACGCAAAGCGTCGTCGGGTGTCACTCATGGCAAACGCGCCCATACCTGATCTTTAACAACTACGGCCCTTGGGTACGGCGCGGCGGCCCGTGGGGTCAATCCGTCCCGCCGCCGCATGGGGGCGGGCTGCGCGTTTCTGAATCATCGGTCCGGTGTCATTGGCCCAACGTCATCGGCCCGGGCTCACAGGCGCGATGTCACAGGCCCAGGGTGAACATGTCGCCCCCGAGATCGGTCAGGGTCAGCAGGCGCAGGCCGTCCGAAGACGCCAGCGCCATATCGGGACGGTCGTCCAGGGCCGCGAGATCCTCCGCGCTGTCCACGGTGATGGGGGTGCTGTCGAAGAAGCGCAGCAGCAGCGTGTCGCCTTCGGCGAAATCCAAATCGGCGATGCGGTGGGCATCGCCCTCCCGGGTAAAGCGCGCATCGATGATGAAGGTATCGGGCCCGGCCCCTCCGGTGGCGGTGTCGTTGCCGAACCGGAACAGGAACGCGTCGGCGCCGGCCGCGCCCGTGAAAACATCGTCGGCATCCGTGCCGGTGAGCTTGATCGGGAGCGTGCTGGTCGCGTTGCCTGAACCCTGCCCGTCCAGGTGCAGGGAGATCTCCATGCCATCGGAGTCCGTGAAGCGCAGCGTCAGCGCGTCGGTCCTTTCAACCGCCGAGACATCGTCGCGGGCGATCAGCGCATCGAGATCCGCCTGGTCGCGCACGACGATATGTTTGCCGGTGAAGTTGCGCAGCAGCAGATAGTCGCCCCCGGCCATATCGAAATCCGTGATGGTGTGGCTGTCGCCGTCGCTGTGAAAGCGCCAGTCGAGAATGAACTGGTCGGCGCCTGCGCCGCCGGTCGCGATGTCCTCATCCTGCCGCATCAGGATCTTGTCGTCGCTGGCGGTGCCGATCAGCACGTCGGCGCCCTTGCCGCCGATGGTCGATACCCCCGGCACGACGGGGCTGACGGCGCCGTCTTCGATCTCGACCCCGCCAAGGGTCAGGCTCAGGTCCGGGCCGCTGCCGTCCGACAGGGTCAGCGTATCATCGGTGAGGGTTACGCCCGGCCTGGCGACGAACTCTGCCAGCGCGGCCTGGGAGGTGATCCGCACGTTGCCGCCGCCGAACCCGTTGATCACCAGCTGGTCGCCCTCGTCGAAATCGAGATCGGTGATCCGGTGGGCATCGGCCGCGCCGCGCCCGGCCCAGTCGATGGTGAACCGGTCGGCCCCGTAGCCGCCGGTGGCGGTGTCACTGCCCGATCTGAGCAGGATCTTGTCGTCGCCGCCAAGACCGCGCAGCAGATCATCGTCCCCGGTGCCGGAGACGGTGATCCCGAGCTGTGACGGATCGGTGCGCAGTGCTGCCAGAAGGGCCGCGACATCGACATTGCCCCAGTAATCGGGATCGGCCGGATCGAAGGACAGGACGCGGAAATTCTCGATGGTGATGTTTTGCGCCGCCAGCCCCCCAGGATCGCGCGGCCCCAGGGTGTCGGCGCCGAAAAACGACACCGCCGCGTTGTTGACGACATGGAAATTCTCGCTCTCGCCGGTCAGCAGCAGCTTCGGGGTCCGGCTATTTTCCACATCCGTGCCGTTTGGCAGCAACAGGTTGCCGGCGATCAGCCCGCCCTCGACATCGCCGATGCGGATCGCGTTGGGATGTCCGTTGAGGATCAGGTTGTTCAGAATGGCGAAGTTTTCCGCCGTCACCCCGGGGGCGGGGTTCTTCATATGTCCGAAGATCGACTGGGTTCCCGACCCTTGCGGCATCTCGAAGACATTGTCGGCGATGGTGACGTCCCGGATGCCTTCGGTCGCGTTGGCGGCCCAGTACTGGATCATGTCGGGATGTTCGTGGGTGACGGGATCGTAGGCGGGGTCGGAGGTGTCGAGCCAGGGGCGGAAATCCCGGAACGTGTTGCCGGTGATTTCCAGACCGTCGATATCGGTGAAGAACAGCCCCTCGCGCACATCGTGGATGTCGGTGTTCTCGATCACCACATCGCTGGATTTGATCAGGCTGATTGCGACCCGCACCTCGGCGATATCGCTGTTGCGCAGGGTGAATCCGTCGGTCTGGGCGACCCGCAGGCCGCCGGCGCGCGGGAAGCCCTCGATCGGGTCGCGAAAGCTCTCGATGGCCGGATCGTAGGGATCGAAGCCTTCCTCGGCGGTGGCCAGATGGCCGCGCTGGACGATGTTCTCCAAGGTGACGTTGCTCGATTTGGAAAAGCCGACCCAGTAGGCATTGGCGCTGTCGCCGAGACTGTCGGCATCGAAGGTGACGTCGGAAATCGTCAGGTCGGACACGCTGCGCATGTCGAACTTGTCGGTGAAGACCGCCGGATTGCCGGGATCCTCGGAGCGGATGGTGACCCCGGCAGCGTCCCAATCGGCCTCGTCGCCGAAATAGACGAAGCGCCCGTAGTCCCCCGGCGCAAGGAGGATCGTCTCGCCCCCGGTGGCGGCATCGAGTGCCGCGGTCAATTGCTCTACCGTCGATACTTCCATGATCATGGAGACGCCCTCAGGTTTCTACGGGTTACGGGTTGTGCTGTTTGGAGGCTGGAATAAGGCAAATTACGCCTAGCAACGGCCGTTCTCGTGAACAATTCGTTAACCAAGTTGGGGCGGTCCCGGCGACAATTCGCTGGCTTCCGACCCGGGCCGGAATGGTGTAGCGCACTCCTGTCGCCTGTAACCCGTGATCCCATTACCAGACCCGAGCGAGGTCCCGATGCGTCCGCTGACCCCCCGAAGACTCCGCCGCAATGCCCGCAAGATCCTCCGCGATGTCCGCCATCGCGGGCTCGGCCAGCCCTGGATGGAGGTCGAGCCGCGCGACTGTTTCCTCGCCTCTTTCCCGCGCTCGGGAAACACCTGGCTGCGCCATATCCTCTATTTCTACCTGACCGGCGCCGAGGCCGTGGACATGAGCGCCCTGGACGCGTTCTGCCCGATCATCGACGGCATCGACCTGCAGCGCCATCTCGCCGCCCATGCCGGCGCGCCCCACCGGTTCATCAAGACCCACGAGCTGGGCGCGCCCTATCTGCTGACCGGCAAGGTGGTGCTTCTGGTCCGCGACGGGCGCGACGCGACCTGGTCCTGGCACCGCTACCGGATGGCCTTCAACAACGAGACGCCCGATTTCGACCGGTTCCTGAAGGCCTGCCTGGCCGACCGCTACCGCTACCGCTCCTGGCACAGCAATGTCGGCTCCTGGATGCCGCTGACCGACAGCGACCGGGTGCTGATGCTGCGCTTCGAGGAGATGCGCGCCGACACCGAGGGCGTTTTCGCCCGGGTGCTGGCCCATCTCGGCATTCCCGCCGATCCCGACCGCATCGCGCAGGCGGTGGCCCTGGCCACGCCGGGCAAGGTGGCCGAGACCTTCCGCAGCGAGGTGCGCGCCCGCCGGGCGACCGGCGACGGGGCGGGGCAGGGCGGCACGGTGGAACGCTGGCGCAGCCAGTACACGCCCGCGCAACTGGAGCTTTTCGAGGCCAAGGCCGGCGATCTGCTGACGCAGCTGGGCTATCCCCTGGCCACCCGCGAGGTCCCGGGCACCGCCGCCCCGGCGCCCCTGACCGGCTGACCTGCCGGGGTGTTTTCACGGTTTTCCCCGGGCCGGGCTTGTGACCGGCGGGGCACGGTGACCGGCCCAGGGCGGTTCCGGCAATATGTCGCTCTGTTCGGAGGCGTCCGGCTGGGCTAAAGCAGCGCCGCGCGGGGTGTCCGGTTGGTCCGGGTCCGCCCCGGATACGCGATGTCCTATTGTCTTTGTAACAGTGAGCCTCATGTCGATGTCGACCTTTGCCCCCGTGCCCGAACTCTTCGTTTCCCCTGAAAGCGCGCAGAAACTCAAAGTCGAGGCCGGCACCATGGCCAGCTGGGATCTGACGGCCCGTCAGGTCTGCGATCTCGAACTTCTGATGAATGGCGGTTTCGCCCCGCTCAAGGGCTTCCTGTCCCAGGCCGATTACGAGGGCGTCGTGGACAACATGCGCCTGGCCGATGGCAGCCTCTGGCCGATCCCGATCACGCTCGACGTCACGGAGGCGTTTTCGGAACTGGCCGAGCCCGGCACCGACATCGCGCTGCGCGACCCCGAGGGCGTGATCCTGGCGGTCATGCATGTCACCGACCGCTGGAGCCCCGACAAGGCCCATGAGGCCGAGAAGGTCTTCGGCGCCGACGACAGCGCGCACCCGGCGGTGAACTATCTGCACAACCAGGCCGGACCGGTCTATCTGGGTGGCCCGATCACCGGGTTGCAGCAGCCGGTGCATTACGATTTCCGCGCCCGCCGCGACACGCCCAACGAGCTGCGCGCCTATTTCCGCAAGCTCGGCTGGCGCAAGGTCGTGGCCTTCCAGACCCGCAACCCGCTGCACCGCGCGCACCAGGAACTGACC
>JANSXV010000011.1 GCA_024742735.1 Alphaproteobacteria bacterium
CAGGATCGCGCCGTCCATCTGAGCCGCGCCCGTGATCATGTTCTTCACGTAGTCCGCGTGGCCCGGGCAGTCCACGTGCGCGTAGTGACGGCCATCGGTCTCGTACTCAACGTGAGCCGTCGAAATCGTGATCCCGCGCGCTTTCTCTTCGGGAGCGCCGTCAATCTGATCATACGCCCGGAAGTCGCCGAAATACTTCGTAATCGCAGCCGTCAGCGTCGTCTTGCCGTGGTCAACGTGACCAATCGTGCCGATGTTCGCATGCGGCTTGTTACGCTCAAACTTTTCCTTACCCATGGGTCTGGCCTCTTTCGTCTGTGCGGCCGGCGCGCGTCAGGCGCGCCGGAAGTTTCTGGTTGTCGTTACGCGCTCTTGGAGATCACTTCGTCGGCCACGGCCTGGGGCACGGGCTCGTAGTGGTCGAACTGCATGGTGAACTGGGCGCGGCCCTGGGTGGCCGAACGCAGGTTGTTCACATAGCCGAACATGTTCGCCAGCGGCACGAAGGCGTTCACCACCGTGGCGTTGCCGCGCATTTCCTGGTCGCGGATCTGGCCGCGGCGGGAGTTCAGGTCGCCGATGACCGTGCCGGTATACTCATCCGGGGTCACCACTTCGACCTTCATGACCGGCTCGAGCAGCTTCATGCGCAGGTTCGACTTCGCTTCCTTCAGCGCGGCGCGCGCCGCGATCTCGAACGCCAGAACGCTGGAGTCCACGTCGTGATAGGCGCCATCGATCAGAGTGGCCTTGAAGTCGATCAGCGGGAAGCCGGCGAGCATGCCGTTCTCACGCACCGAGTTGATGCCCTTTTCTACGCCGGGGATGTATTCTTTCGGCACGCTGCCGCCGACAATCTTGGACTCGAACGCATAGCCCTCGCCCGGCTCGTTCGGCTCGAACAGGATCTTGACCCGCGCGAACTGACCGGTGCCGCCGGTCTGCTTCTTGTGGGTGTAGTCGATCTCGTAGGCCGCGCCGATGGTCTCGCGGTAGGCCACCTGGGGCTGGCCCACATTGGCTTCGACCTTGAACTCGCGCTTCATGCGGTCGACCAGGATGTCCAGGTGCAGCTCGCCCATGCCGGCGATGATGGTCTGTCCGGATTCCTCATCGGTAGAGACGCGGAAGGACGGGTCCTCGGCGGCCAGGCGCTGCAGGGCGACGCCCAGCTTTTCCTGGTCGTTCTTGGACTTCGGCTCGATGGCGATCTCGATCACCGGATCGGGGAACTCCATGCGCTCCAGGATCACGGGGCTCGCCGGATCGCACAGCGTGTCGCCGGTCGTGGTGTCCTTCAGGCCCGCGATGGCGACGATGTCGCCCGCATAGGCGTCCTTGATGTCTTCACGGGAGTTGGAGTGCATGAGCAGCATACGGCCCACGCGCTCTTTCTTTTCCTTCACCGTGTTCAGAACGCCGGCGCCCGTCGAGAGCGTTCCCGAGTAGATGCGGCAGAAGGTCAGCGAGCCCACGAACGGGTCGTTCATCACCTTGAAGGCCAGCAGCGCAAGCGGCTCGGCGTCCGAGGCTTTCCGCTTGATCGGCTCTTCGGTCTTGGCGTCGATGCCCTTGATCGAGGCGATGTCCACCGGGCTCGGCAAATAGTCGACGACCGCGTCGAGCAGGGGCTGGACGCCCTTGTTCTTGAACGCGGTGCCGACCAGGATCGGGTTGAAAGCCAGCTCGATCGTGCCCTTGCGGATCAGCTCACGCAGCTTCTCTTCGGACGGCTCCTCGCCTTCCAGATAGGCTTCCATCGCAGCTTCATCGACTTCGACGGCCATCTCGACCAGCTTCTCGCGGTACTCGGCGGCCTGATCAGCCAGCTCGTCGCGGATGTCGCGCTCGTCCCAGGTCGCGCCCAGGCTCTCGCCGTGCCAGATGAGTTCCTTCATCTTGATCAGGTCGATGCAGCCCTCGTACTCGTTCTCCGAGCCGATCGGCAGCTGGGTGACCAGCGCGTTGGAGCCGAGGCGATCCTTGATCATCTCCACACAACGGAAGAAGTCGGCGCCGAGCTTGTCCATCTTGTTGACGAAGATCATGCGCGGGACCTGGTACTTGTCGGCCTGACGCCAGACAGTCTCGGTCTGCGGCTCGACGCCGGCGTTGGCGTCCAGCAGGGCGATCGCGCCGTCGAGCACGCGCAGCGAACGTTCGACTTCGATGGTGAAGTCCACGTGGCCGGGCGTGTCGATGATGTTCAGACGCTTGTCCCTCCAGAAGCAGGTCGTGGCCGCGGACGTGATCGTGATCCCGCGCTCCTGCTCCTGCTCCATCCAGTCCATGGTCGCGGCGCCGTCGTGGACTTCGCCGATCTTGTGGGACTTGCCGGTGTAGTAAAGGATCCGCTCGGTCGTCGTCGTCTTGCCGGCGTCAATGTGCGCCATGATGCCGAAATTGCGGTAGTCCTCGATCGCGTAGTCGCGGGCCATGGGGAGGGTCCTCGTCAGGAACTGAAGGCAGGAATGGTGTGATTACCAGCGGTAGTGAGCGAACGCGCGGTTGGCTTCGGCCATCTTGTGCGTGTCTTCACGCTTCTTCACCGATGAGCCGCGATTGGCCGCAGCGTCCATGAGCTCGGCGGCGAGGCGCTCGCGCATGGTGTTTTCATTGCGGTTGCGCGCAGCCGCAGCCAGCCAGCGGATGGCCAGCGCCTTGCGGCGGTCCGGACGGACTTCGACCGGCACCTGGTAGGTGGCGCCGCCGACCCGGCGCGAGCGCACTTCGATCTCGGGAGAGACATTTTCCAGCGCGCTGTGGAACACGCCCACCGGCTCGCGCTTGAGCTTGTCTTCGACGATTTCCAGCGCGCCGTAGATGATGCGCTCGGCGGCCGATTTCTTGCCGTCGATCATGATGTAGTTCATGAACTTGGTCAGATCGCGGTCGCCATACTTGGCGTCAGGCAGAATTTCGCGCTTCTCTGCGCGGTGACGGCGGGACATGAACGCCTCTCCTCGGTTCGTACAGCCGCGTTTGAAGGCTTATCCAGCAAACGCGAAAACCCGTTCCGGTCGACGGCCGCTTCGCCGCACGCCCCCGGACGGGTGTAAAATCCTTGTTTCACTGTTCCGGGCGACGTTTGAAACCGCTCGAGAGCGGACTCACGGCTCACCCCCGGAAAACGAGCGCGGAACCTACTCAGGTCGCCCCCGCCCGTCAAGCTGGCGTAACGGCTAAAAACGTACGTCCTCGCCCGGTCATGAAAAGGCCCGCCGGATCGCTCCGGCGGGCCCTGTCTGATCGGGACGGAAACCGCCGCGACCTAGCTCTCGGTCGAAGACCCCTCGCCGGCTTCAGACGACGCTTCGGCTTCGGCCGCTTCAGCGATTTCGGCCGGAAGGGCCTCTTCGCCGGTCTCGGCCGCCGCTTCGGCTTCCGCGATCCGGTCGGCGTCACGCTCGTCAGCGACAGCCTGATACTTGCGCATCAGCCCGCCGGTGCCCGCCGGGATGAGGCGGCCCACGATCACGTTCTCCTTCAGGCCTTCCAGCGTATCCACCTTGCCCTGGACCGCAGCTTCGGTCAGCACGCGGGTGGTCTCCTGGAAGGAGGCCGCGGAGATGAAGGAGCGGGTCTGCAGGCTGGCCTTGGTGATGCCCAGCAGCACCGGCTCGCCGACGGACGGCTTCTTCTTCTCCTTCTCGAGACGCTCGTTGGTCTCCAGCCACTCGATCTTGTCGACGTGCTCACCGGCCAGATAGCCGGAATCGCCCGCATCCAGGATCTCGATCTTCTGGAGCATCTGGCGAACGATCACCTCGATGTGCTTGTCGTTGATCGGCACGCCCTGCAGGCGATAGACCTCCTGGATCTCGTTGATCAGGTAGTCGGCCAGCGCCTCGACGCCCAGGATGCGCAGGATGTCATGCGGCGCCGGGTTGCCGTCAAGCAGGTACTCGCCGCGCTGGATGACATCGCCTTCCTGCACAGTGAGGTGCTTGCCCTTGGGCACCAGGTATTCGACCGTCTCGGCCTCTTCCCCTTCCGGCACGATGGCGATGCGGCGCTTGTTCTTGTAGTCGCGGCCGAATTCCACACGGCCCGTGATCTCGGCGATCACGGCGTGGTCCTTCGGACGGCGCGCTTCGAAAAGTTCGGCCACACGCGGCAGACCCCCGGTGATGTCGCGGGTCTTGGCGCCTTCGGTCGGGATACGGGCCAGCACGTCGCCGGGCTGGACCGTGTCGCCGTCGGCGACCGAGAGAATGGCGCCCACCGACAGCATGTAGTTCGCCGTCGAGCCGTTGGGCAGCTGGACCGGATCACCCTTGTCGTCAGAGATGACCATGGCCGGCTGGATGGCGTTGGACTTCGCGCCCGTGCCCCGCCAGTCGACCACCACCTTGGAGGCGATGCCGGTGGCCTCGTCGGTCTCTTCGCGGACCGACAGGCCCTCGATGAGGTCGAGCAGCTTCACCTTGCCGCCCACCTCGGTGACGATCGGCATGGTGTACGGGTCCCATTCGGCCAGGCGCTCGCCGCGCTTGACCTTCTGACCGGCGTCGACGCGCAGGCGCGCGCCATAGGGCAGCTTGTAGCTTTCCAGCTCCTTGCCGTCCTTGTCGGTCACGGCGACCTGCATGTTCCGGCTCATGACGATGAAGGCGCCGTCGGAGGCTTTCACGGTCGAGCGCTCGGTGAAGGCGATCGTGCCTTCATAGCTGGTCTCGTGGAAGGACTGCTCGGAGACCTGGGCGGTGCCGCCGATGTGGAAGGTCCGCATGGTCAGCTGGGTGCCCGGCTCGCCGATGGACTGGGCCGCGATCACGCCGATCGCCTCGCCCATGTTCACCTTGGTGCCGCGCGCCAGATCCCGGCCATAACAGGCCGCGCACACGCCCACCCGCGTTTCGCAGGTCAGCGGCGAGCGCACCTTGACGGTGGTCACGCCGGCCTCGTCGAGGGCCTTGGACAGCTCCTCGTCAAGATAGGCGTCGACCGGCGCCAGGATGTCCCCGGTCTGGGGATCCTTGACCTCTTCAGCCGTCGTGCGGCCGAGGATGCGTTGCTCCAGGCTCACCACGACTTCACCGCCGTCCACGACCGCGCCCAGCGTGATGCCGTCCGACGTGCCGCAATCGGCTTCGGTGATGATGCAGTCCTGGGCCACATCCACGAGGCGGCGCGTCAGATAGCCGGAGTTGGCCGTCTTCAGCGCGGTGTCCGCCAGGCCCTTACGGGCGCCGTGGGTGGAGTTGAAGTATTCAAGGACGGTCAGGCCTTCCTTGAAGTTGGAGATGATCGGGGTCTCGATGATCGAGCCGTCCGGACGGGCCATCAGGCCGCGCATGCCGGCGAGCTGCTTCATCTGGTTCTTCGAACCCCGCGCGCCGGAGTGGGCCATCATGAAGACCGAGTTCACCTCGCCCTCACGCCCGTTGTCGAGCGTGATCGGCTTGGAGATCTCCTCCATCATGGCGTCGGCGACCTTGTCGGTACACTTGGCCCAGGCGTCGACGACCTTGTTGTACTTCTCACCTTTGGTGATCAGGCCATCCACATATTGCTGCTCATAGTCGGAAACCAGCGACCGGGTTTCGCCGACAAGGTCGGCCTTGGCCGCCGGGATGAGCATGTCGTCCTTGCCGAACGAGATGCCGGCGCGGGCCGCCTCGCGGAAGCCCAGAGCCATGATCTTGTCGCAGAAGATGACCGTCGCCTTCTGGCCGGTGTGGCGATAGACCTCGTCGATCATCGCGCCGATGGCCTTCTTGGTCAGAAGGTCCTCGAGCATTTTCGGACCCAGCTCGGGATGCTTGGGCATGTGCTCGAGGATCTTCATGCGGCCCGGCGTGGTGTCGATCACCATGGGGCGCAGTTCGCCGTTCTCGTCATAGGTCTCGTAGCGCGCCTTGATCTTGGCGTGCAGACCCACGACGCCGGCGTCGAGGGCGGCTTCAAGCTCGCTCATGGAGCCGAACGCCATGCCCTCGCCCGGCTCGCCGTCCTTGGCGATGGACAGGTAGTACAGGCCCAGAACGATGTCCTGGGACGGCACGATGATCGGCTTTCCGTTCGCGGGCGACAGGATGTTGTTGGTCGACATCATCAGGACGCGCGCTTCCAGCTGGGCCTCAAGGCTCAGCGGCACGTGCACGGCCATCTGGTCACCGTCGAAGTCAGCGTTGAACGCCGCGCAGACCAGCGGGTGAAGCTGGATCGCCTTGCCTTCGATGAGCTTGGGCTCAAACGCCTGGATGCCCAGGCGGTGCAGGGTCGGCGCACGGTTCAGAAGAACCGGGTGCTCGCGAATGACCTCGTCGAGCACGTCCCAGACTTCCGGGCGCTCTTTTTCCACCAGCTTCTTGGACTGCTTGACCGTGCCCGACAGGCCCTTGGCGTCCAGGCGCGCATAGATGAACGGCTTGAACAGCTCGAGCGCCATCTTCTTGGGCAGGCCGCACTCGTGAAGCTTCAGGTCCGGGCCGACCACGATGACCGAGCGGCCCGAATAGTCCACGCGCTTGCCGAGCAGGTTCTGACGGAAGCGGCCCTGCTTGCCTTTCAGCATGTCCGACAGGGGCTTCAGCGGGCGCTTGTTGGCGCCGGTTATGACCCGGCCGCGGCGGCCGTTGTCGAACAGGGCGTCGACGGACTCCTGCAGCATCCGCTTTTCGTTGCGGATGATGATGTCCGGGGCGCGCAGCTCGATCAGGCGCTTCAGGCGGTTATTCCGGTTGATGACCCGGCGGTACAGGTCATTCAGGTCGGACGTGGCGAAACGGCCGCCGTCCAGGGGAACCAGCGGGCGCAGCTCGGGCGGAATGACCGGCACGACCGTGAGGATCATCCACTCCGGCTTGTTCTTGGAGAAGATAAAGCTTTCCATAAGCTTCACACGCTTGGCCAGCTTCTTCAGCTTCAGCTCAGAGCCGGTCTCCTCCATCTCCTCACGCATGCGCTCGACCTCTTTTTCAAGGTCCATGGTGGAGAGGATGTCACGCATCGCTTCCGCGCCGATGCCGGCGGTGAAAGCGTCTTCGCCGTACTCGTCGACGGCCTCGTAATATTCTTCTTCGGTGAGAAGCTGGTTCTTCTGAAGCGGCGTCAGGCCCGGCTCGATGACGATATAGGCCTCGAAGTAGAGCACGCGCTCCACGTCCTTCAGCGCCATGTCCATCATCAGCGCGATGCGGGACGGCAGGGACTTCAGGAACCAGATGTGCGCGACCGGCGCGGCCAGTTCGATGTGGCCCATGCGCTCGCGGCGCACGCGCGCCAGGGTCACTTCAACCCCGCACTTCTCGCAGATGATGCCCTTGTACTTGATCCGCTTGTACTTCCCGCACAGGCATTCGTAGTCCTTGATCGGACCGAAGATGCGCGCGCAGAACAGGCCGTCGCGCTCGGGCTTGAACGTGCGGTAGTTGATCGTCTCGGGTTTCTTCACCTCGCCGAAGGACCAGGAGAGAATTTTCTCCGGGCTGGCCAGCGAGATCCGGATCCGGTCGAAGGACGGGCCTTCCACGGACGGATTGAAGATGTTCATGACCTCTTGGTTCATGGTCCGTCTCCTTGACGGTGGCGGCGGCGGGTCCGGGACTTGAGGGGCCCGGCGGCCCGCCGCCATTTTCAAATCAAAACGCGTCGGTTCGGTTCAGGCTCGTGGCTACTGGTTGACCAGCTCCACGTTCAGACCGAGCGATCGCATCTCCTTGACCAGCACGTTGAAGCTTTCCGGGATGCCGGCTTCGAACGCATTGTCGCCGCGCACGATGGCCTCGTAGACCTTGGTGCGTCCGGCCACGTCGTCCGACTTCACGGTAAGCATCTCCTGCAGGGTATAGGCCGCGCCATAGGCCTGCAGAGCCCACACTTCCATCTCGCCGAAGCGCTGACCGCCGAACTGCGCCTTGCCGCCCAGCGGCTGCTGGGTGACGAGCGAGTACGGGCCGATGGAGCGGGCGTGAATCTTGTCGTCCACCAGGTGGTGGAGCTTCAACAGATACTTGATGCCCACGGTGACCGGGCGCTTGAACGCCTCCCCGGTCAGGCCGTCATACAGGGTCGACTGACCGCTCTCGTCGAAGCCGGCCATCTTCAGATGCTCGACGACGTCAGGTTCGCGGGCGCCGTCGAAGACCGGGGTCGCGATCGGCACGCCGTTGGCCAGGTTCTTGCCCAGCTCGGCGAGCTCCTCGTCGCTCTCGGGCAGCTCCTGATCCGTGCCGTAGGCATGGACCAGCGCCTTCTTCAGCTCCGTGGTCTTGCCGTCGCGGTGATAGGCCTCGACAGCCTCGCCGATCTGACGGCCCAGGCCCTTGCACGCAAAGCCCAGATGGGTCTCCAGGATCTGACCCACGTTCATGCGCGAAGGCACGCCCAGCGGGTTCAGAACGATATCGACCGGGGTGCCGTCTTCCAGGAAGGGCATGTCCTCGATCGGATTGATCTTGGAGATCACGCCCTTGTTGCCGTGACGGCCGGCCATCTTGTCGCCGGGCTGAAGCTTGCGCTTCACCGCAACGAAGACCTTGACCATCTTCATCACGCCCGGAGGCATCTCGTCGCCGCGCTGCAGCTTCTCGACCTTGTCCTCGAAGCGGCGGTCGAGACGGGCCTTGCCCTCCTCGTACTGCTTCTTCAGGGCTTCGACTTCGGCCATGGCCTTTTCATCGTCGAGGCCGATCTTCCACCACTGGGATTGCGGAACCTCGCCCAGAGCCTCGGCGGTGACATCGCCCTTCTTGAAGCCCTTGGGTCCGGACACGGCCTTCTTGCCGAGCAGGATGTCCTGCAGACGGCCGAAGATGTCGCGCTCCAGGATGGCGAGCTCGTCGTCGCGGTCTTCGCCCAGGCGCTCGATCTCCTCGCGCTCGATGGCGACGGCACGCTCGTCCTTGTCCACCCCGTGGCGGTTGAACACGCGCACTTCCACGATCGTGCCCGTGGTTCCCGGCGGCAGGCGCAGGGAGGTGTCGCGCACGTCAGAGGCCTTCTCGCCGAAGATGGCGCGCAGGAGTTTTTCCTCCGGCGTCATCGGGCTTTCGCCCTTCGGCGTGACCTTGCCGACCAGGATGTCCCCGGCTTCCACCTCGGCGCCGATCGCCACGATGCCCGCCTCGTCGAGATTGCGCAGGGCTTCCTCGCCGACATTGGGGATATCGCGGGTGATCTCTTCCGGGCCGAGCTTGGTGTCGCGCGCCATCACCTCGAATTCCTCGAGGTGGATGGAGGTGAACACGTCATCGCGCACGATGCGCTCGGAGATCAGGATCGAGTCCTCGAAGTTGTAGCCGTTCCAGGGCATGAACGCGACGAGCACGTTCCGGCCGAGCGCCAGATCGCCCAGGTCCGTGGAGGGACCGTCGGCGATGATGTCGCCGGCCTTCACCACGTCGCCGACCTTCACGATCGGGCGCTGGTTGATGGCGGTGGACTGGTTGGAGCGCTGGAACTTCGACAGGCGGTAGATGTCGACGCCGGACTGGGCCGCGCCGACTTCGCCGGTCGCGCGCACCACGATGCGCTGGGCGTCGACCTGCTCGACCACGCCGTCGCGGCGGGCCGCAACGGCCGCTCCGGAGTCCCGGGCGACCACTGATTCCATGCCGGTGCCGACCAGCGGGGCTTCAGCCTTCACCAGCGGAACGGCCTGACGCTGCATGTTCGAGCCCATGAGGGCGCGGTTGGCGTCGTCATTTTCCAGGAACGGGATCATGGACGCTGCGACCGAAACCACCTGTTTCGGCGACACGTCGATATAGTCCACGTCCTCGCGCGGGATCAGGGTCGCATCGCGGCCCGGACCCACCCGGCAGTTGACGAATTCGTTGGCCAGCATGCCCTTGTCATCAACCGTGGCGTTCGCCTGGGCGATCGTGTAGCGCGCTTCCTGCATGGCGGAGAGATAGTCCACCTGGTCGGTGAGCTTGCCGTTCTCCACCTTGCGGTACGGGCTCTCGATGAAGCCGTACTTGTTGACGCGAGCATAGGTCGACAGCGAGTTGATCAGGCCGATATTGGGGCCTTCCGGCGTCTCGATCGGGCAGATCCGGCCATAGTGGGTCGGGTGCACGTCGCGCACTTCAAAGCCGGCGCGCTCCCGCGTCAGGCCGCCCGGGCCAAGCGCGGACAGGCGGCGCTTGTGGGTGACTTCCGACAGCGGGTTGGTCTGGTCCATGAACTGGGACAGCTGGGAGGAGCCGAAGAATTCGCGCACCGCTGCGGCCGCAGGTTTGGCGTTGACCAGGTCATGGGGCATGACGGTCTCGATATCGACCGAGCTCATGCGCTCCTTGATCGCCCGCTCCATGCGCAGGAGGCCGACGCGGTACTGGTTCTCCATGAGCTCGCCGACCGAGCGGACCCGGCGATTGCCCAGGTTATCGATATCGTCGATCTCGCCCTTGCCGTCGCGCAGGCCCAGAATGACCTTGAGCACGGCGATGATGTCTTCCTGGCGCAGCACGCGGACATCGTCCGGGCACTCCAGATCCAGACGCATGTTCATCTTCACCCGGCCGACCGGGGACAGGTCATAGCGCTCAGGATCGAAGAACAAGCCGTTGAACAGGGCTTCGGCGGTCTCTGGCGTGGGCGGCTCGCCCGGGCGCATGACCCGGTAGATGTCGATCAGCGCCTGGTCGCGGGTATCGTTCTTGTCGGCCGCCAGGGTCTGGCGCATGTATCCGCCGACCGTGACGTTATCGATGTCCAGAACGTCCAGCGTGTCGATACCGGCCTCGTCGAGCGCCGCGACCACCTCTTCGGTGATCTCGTCGCCGGCCTCGGCATAGATCTCGCCGGTCTCGACATTGACCAGATCTTCTGCCGCGAACCGGCCGATCAGCTCTTCGGAGCTGACCAGCAGCTTCTCAAGTCCATCGTCAGCCAGCTTGTTGGCCGCGCGGGCCGACAGCTTCTTGCCAGCCGGAGCGACCACGTCGCCGGTCTTGGCGTCTACAAGATCGCGCACCGGCTTCACGCCGCGCCAGCGTTCCTTGATGAAGGGGCGGGTCCAGCCCTTCTTGGTCCGGTCGAATGAGACGCGGTCGTAGAAGGTCGCCAGGATCTCTTCCTTGTCGAGACCCAGGGCGTACAGCAGCGTCGTCGCCGGCAGCTTGCGGCGGCGGTCGATGCGCACGTGGAGGATGTCCTTGGCGTCGAACTCCAGGTCCAGCCAGGAACCGCGATAGGGGATGATCCGCGCGGCGAACAGGTATTTGCCCGAGGCGTGGGTCTTGCCCTTGTCGTGGTCGAAGAACACGCCCGGCGAGCGGTGCATCTGGGAGACGATGACGCGCTCGGTCCCGTTGATGATGAACGTGCCCTTGTCGGTCATGAGCGGGATGTCGCCCATATAGACGTCCTGCTCCTTGATGTCCTTGACCGAGCGTGCGCCGGTCTCCTCGTCGACATCAAAGACCACCAGGCGCATCTTCACCTTCAGCGGCGCCGCATAGGTCATGTCGCGCTGAACGCATTCCTCCACGTCGAATTTCGGCGGCTCGAATTCGTAGGATACGAAATCCAGCACCGATTTCTCGGAGAAATCCTTGATCGGGAACACCGACTTGAAGACCGCCTGCAGGCCTTCATCAGGCCGGTCGGCGACTACGGTGTCCTTCAGCAGGAACTGTTCATAGGAATGCTTCTGAACCTCGATGAGGTTCGGCATCTCGACCGCTTCGGGGATACGGCCGAACGACTTGCGAATGCGCTTCTTGCCGGTGAACGACAGACCCATTTCCGCTCCCTTCGCAGGCTTTGCGCCTGCGCTAAAATCTGTGTCGGGGCGCGCCGAGCCCCGCGACCGCCCTGGAAGAACCACCCTTGAACCGGCCCGCTATTGAGGGGAGGCCGGAGGCGGCTGCGCTGAACGGCTCCAGGACGGAAAGGCCGCTCGGCGTCATCCTGAAACGCCGTCACGGGCGTGCGGGAAAGCCCCGCACGCCCGATCAAGGCGTCGTATGCCATGGGACCGCGAACACGGCCCCTTGGACTTACTTGAGCTCGACTTTGGCGCCAGCCTCTTCGAGCTTCTTCTTGATCTCTTCGGCCTCGGCCTTGGCGGCGCCTTCCTTGACGGCCTTGCCGCCGGCTTCCACCAGATCCTTGGCTTCTTTCAGACCCAGACCCGTGATCGCGCGAACTTCCTTGATCACGTTGATCTTCTTGTCGCCGGCTTCGACGAGGATGACGTCAAACTCATCCTTCTCTTCAGCGGCCGGGCCGGCATCAGCGGCGGCGGGACCCGCAACCGCGACGGCCGCAGCGGCCGGCTTGATGCCTTTTTCTTCCAGAATGTCGTTGAGTTCTTTCGCTTCCAGGATGGTCAGCGAAAGCAGTTCTTCAGCAAGTTTGGCGACGTCAGCCATTTTGATGCTTCCTTGGTTTGGTTCAGGGTGTCGGTTCGATGCGGAGACGACCTAGCTCGCCGCTTGCTCCTTGATCGCGTCGATCTGTCCGGCCAGGGTCTGACCCGGATTGTTGAGACGCGACACGATCTCGCCAGCCTGGCCAAGCAGACGGGCGACGACGGTGGCGATGAGCTCCTCGCGGGACGGCATCTTGGACAGGGCCTCGACGCCTTTGGCGTCCATGACCTCTTCATCCATGAAGCCGCCGACGATTTCGAACTTGTTGTTCGACTTGGCGTACTCGATGGCCACTTTCGGAGCGGCGGTGAAGTCGTCGGAATAGGCGATCGCGATCGGACCCTCGAACATGTCCGAGGCGCTTTCGCCCTTCTGACCCTTCAGCGCCAGCTTTGCGAGACGGTTGCGCACGACTTTAAGCGTGGCTCCCTGCTCGCGGAGCTTGCCGCGCAGCGCGGTCATTTCCGCAACGGTCATGCCGGAGTAGTTCGCCAGAACGACAGCGCCAGTGTTGGCGAAGACGTCCGTCAGCTCAGCTACCGCCGACTCTTTGGTCGTACGATCCATTGCGGTCTCCCTAGTTGGGCCATCCACCGTGGACGGCCCGCTCAAGCCGCCGCCTCGACGCAGCCCGCCCTTGCTGACCAAGGCCGGACGCCGAAACGGCGCATGGGCCTGCCCCAGGGCTCGAACCGGCACCCGGCGCGCAAGTCGCCGCGTGTCGATTGTCGCTCTGTCTCACCCGGGGCCGTGGTGAATTAAGAGACCGGACAAGCCGCCCTCCCCCGGGATCTCGGACAGGTCGGACCGGATTGGAGGCGAACCTCTCGCCCGGCCCTTCTCATCCCGGCGACGCCCCGAAAGGCGGCGCCGGGAAACTCATGCTCGACGCAAAGCGGCCTTACGCCGCTTCGGTCGGCGCCGACGCCTCGGAGACGTCGACCTTCACGCCCGGCCCCATGGTGGAGCTGAGCGAAATGCGCTTCACATACTGGCCTTTCGCGCCAGCCGGCTTGGCCTTCACCAGGCCGCCCAGCAGGGCGCGGATGTTCTCGACCAGCTGAGCTTCGGAGAAGCTCGCCTTGCCGACGCCGGCGTGAATGATGCCGTTCTTCTCCACGCGGAACTCGACAGCCCCGCCCTTGGAGTTGGCCACGGCGGTCTTCACGTCCATGGTCACGGTGCCGACCTTCGGGTTCGGCATCATGCCGCGCGGGCCGAGCACCTTACCCAGACGACCGACCAGCGGCATCATGTCAGGCGTCGCGATCACCTTGTCGAAGTTGATCTCGCCGCCCTGGACCGTTTCCATCAGGTCTTCAGCGCCGACCACGTCGGCCCCGGCTTCCCGGGCTTCATAAGCCTTGGGACCTTTCGCGAACACGGCCACTCGGACCGAACGCCCGGTGCCGTTGGGCAGAGCGACCGCGCCGCGGACCATCTGGTCGGCGTGACGGGGGTCGACACCGAGGTTGACGGCCACTTCGATGGTTTCATCGAACTTGGCCTTGGCGCGCTCTTTCACCAGCTTCACCGCCTCGTCCAGGCTGTGGAGCGTGTCGCGATCAAGGCCCTCGCGGGCCGCCGCGATGCGTTTTGCGATCTTGGCCATGATTATTCCACCACCTCAAAGCCCATGGACCGGGCCGAGCCCTCGATGATCTTCTGCGCCGCGTCCAGATCGTTTGCGGACAGATCCTTCAGCTTGGCTTCAGCGATCTCGCGGCACTGGGCCTTGGTCACCTTCGCGATCGGCGCGGATTTGCCGGCTTCGCCAGACCCCTTTTGCACCTTCGCGGCCTTCTTCAGGAAGAAGCTCGCCGGGGCGGTCTTGGTCACAAAGGTGAACGACTTGTCCTGGTAGACCGTGATGGTCGTGGGGATCGGCATCCCCTTTTCCATCTCCTGGGTCTTGGCGTTGAACGCCTTGCAGAACTCCATGATGTTCACGCCGCGCTGACCCAGGGCCGGCCCGATGGGCGGGCTCGGATTCGCCGCGCCGGCGGGAACCTGCAGGTTGATGTAACCTGCGATCTTCTTCGCCATGTCCCTACCTCCAATTCACGCCGCGATCTGCAGCGTGCGGACTTGCATGCGCGAGGTCCGGCTCATCCGGCCCCGCAAAGGGCGGCGCGGTGCGGACCCGGCATGGTCTTCGCCGGATCCTCCCGCACCTGTACCGCCTAGGTGGTCTTTTCCACCTGGGCGTATTCGAGTTCGACCGGTGTCGCCCGGCCGAAAATATTGATCGCCACCTTCAACAGGCCCTTGGCGTCGTCGACTTCCTCGACAATGCCGTTGAAGCTGGAGAAGTGGCCGTCGATCACCCGCACGGTCTCGCCGATGTCATAGGTGACGGTCGGACGCGGACGCTCCTGATCTTCCTCCATCTGGCCGAGGATGCGCTTGACCTCGATCTCGGAGACCGGGAGCGGCTTGTTGCCCGAGCCGAGAAAGCCGGTGACCTTCGGGGTGTTCTTGACCAGGTGATAGGCGTCGTCGGTCATGTCCATCTTCACAAGGACATAGCCGGGAAAATACTTGCGCTCGGCATTGACCTTGCGGCCGCGGCGCACCTCGGTGACCTCTTCTGTCGGCACCAGGACTTCTTCGAACTTGTCCTGAAGGCCCTTCACCGCCGCCTCGGCGCGGATCGCCTCGGCCACCTTCTTTTCAAAGTTGGAGTAGGCGTGAACGATGTACCACTTCGCGCTCATGCTTAGCTCCCGAGGCCCAGAAGGAAGTTGATGATCGCGCCGATCGCGGAGTCGACGGCGAAGAAGAAGATCGCCGCGATGATCGACAGGATCACGACCATGATCGTGGACACGATCGTCTCCTGACGGCTCGTCCAGGTGACCTTGCGGCCTTCCTGACGAACCTGGGAGAAGAACTTGAACGGGTTGACGCCCTTCTTCGCGGTCGGCGCGGCGGCTGCGTTCGACGACGCGCCACCCTGCCCCCGCGATCCGGTCCTGGCCGGTTGGCGGCTTTTCGATTCTTTCGCCATGGCGTTTAAGTCATTATCCCTTCGGCGACCCGTCAGTACCTGCGCAACCGGCGGCTGGCAGGGGCGGAGGGGCTCGAACCCCCGACCTACGGTTTTGGAGACCGTCGCTCTACCAGCTGAGCTACACCCCTAATATCGATGACCCGCAACGAACCTGCCCGCCGAATGAACGCCGAGCAGAACCGATGCAGGCTGCGAATTCAGAAGCCGGTCTTTTAGCGACCTCTCAGGCCGATGGAAAGCCCCCGCGGTGAAAAAACATGACCCGCGCAAGAGAATGCCGGGCTCCCAAAAAAGAAAGGGGCGGCGACCGAAGTCGCCGCCCCCCCCTGCCAGGTCTTCCGACCGCCGGGCTTAGTAGCGCACGGTGATCGAGCCGAACAGGTAACGGCCAGCCTGGTCGTAACCCGTCAGCGAGTTGGCGTTGTCGGCCAGACCCGAACCGACCAGCGGCGGCTCTTCGTCCAGCACGTTGTTCACGCCGAGCGTCAGAGACGCACTGCGCGGCAGGTCGAACTGGGCCGAAACATCGAAGTAATTGATGGCGTCCAGCGAGTTGCCGTTGCCGACCAGGATCTGGTCCTGGGTGCCGGCAGCGCCATTTTCAAGCGTGTACTCCATCGAGCCAAACCGCCGCCAGCGCAGCGAACCGGTCCACCAGCTGCCGCGGTCATAGCTGAGCCGCGCCGTGTGGCGCCAATCCGGAGTGGAGCACGACGGGTTGATGTTGCCGGCGCAGTCATACTTCGCCGCATCGTTGATCCCCGGCAGCGGGTCGATGGTCTGCTCAAGCGCCAGCGACGTGTTCACCGCCAGGTCGAGATTGCCGCCGATGATCGGGGCCTCGGTCGAGTAGCCGAAGTTGATGTCAAGGCCGCGCCAGATCAGGTTACCGAAGTTCTGGGACGCGTTCAGGACGTAGCCATTACCCGGCTCACCTGCCGTACCCGTCCAGATGTCGCCAGAAACCGGGTTCCGGAAGACGAGGCTACACAGGCCAGGGTCGCCGGTCAGGCCGCAACCGCGAACGATGTTGGACGCGCCGACGGTGCCGATACGATCTTCGATACGGATATCGTAGTAATCGATCGACACATTCAGGTTGCGCAGCGGCTCGATCACGGCGCCGATCGTCCAGGTGTCCGCCGTCTCAGGCTGCAGGTTCGGGTTGCCGCCCGAAATCTGGTTATTCTGAGAAGCCGGGTTCTGGGTGATGTTGCCGTACTGGGCAGCCGTCACGCCGGAGTTGGCGCACTGGGCCGCGGTCTGCTCAGGCGTCGGGCCGGCGCAGGGGTCGGTGCCGCCCCACAGGCCGCCGGACTGCGGATCAAAAAGCTCGCCGATGCTGGGCGCGCGAATGGCGCGGTTATAGCCGCCGCGAACGCGAACCATGTCTACCGGGGTCCAGGAGACCAGCGCCTTGTAGGTCGAAGCGCCGCCGGAGGTGTTGTAGTTCGAGTAGCGATAACCCAGCTCGAGGTTCAGCTCTTCGGCGAAAGCCGCGCCGCTCAGGATCGGCACGATCGCTTCCCCAAACACTTCGTAGACGTTGTACTCGCCTTCGATGTTCGGGGTCTGACCGCCACGGCCGGTGAAGTTGCCGGTCTGGATGTTGCTGTCAGAGATCGTGCGGAACAGCTCGCGGCGGTATTCCACGCCGGCCACAATGCTGATCGGCAGCCCCGAGGTCGGGGAATCGATCAGATCGCCGCTGACGTAGCCGCTGGCCGACACCAGCTCGGTACGGCCCTGCTGGACACCGTTACCCGCAAGAGCCGCGGCGGCTTCCGGCGTCACGCCGCCCGGAACGAACGGATTATAGGGAAGGCACCCGGTAAACGAGCCCGGCGGGCACCCCAGCAGCGCGTCGGCGGTGCGGTTGCGCAGGAAGTCGTTTTCGGTGGATTCGCTCGAAGAGGTCGCCGCCACGGTGAGCGACGCATCGTAGACCCAGCCGCCGCCGAGGTCGCCCTCGGAGCCCAGGCTCCAGCGCCAAGCGGTGGAGTCGATGACCGAACGGCGCGGGCCGCCTTCCACGTTCCGCTTGCCGACCAGCAGCGACACGTCCGGACCGGCCGCGTTCGGGTTCACGCCCAGATCGGCGCAGAGCGAATTGATCAGCGGATCATTGCACTCGAAGTCCAGCTGGTCGGTGAAGAAGGTGCCGGTTTCGGCGATCTGCACGACCGTGCTGGTGTTGGCGAAGGCGATATCCAGATACGGACGGAAACGCTCATTCACCTCGTAGCTGAAGAAGGCGCCGGCGGTCCAACGCTCATCCGGGCGCTGCATGAAGTTGACCGGAGCGTAGTTGTAAAGCTCGCCGATGCCGGTCTGCCAGGTGCCCGTGCTGTCGAAGCTGATGAAGTCGAAGAACAGGTCATCGGGGCTGGCGCCAGGCGCGCCCAGATCGGCGATGGTCAGGAAGTTCGGAACGATCGCCGTCGAGGAACCGCCGCAACGCGTGCCACTGGCGACCAGGGCGCAGCTGAAATAGTCCCGGTCACCCTGGAACTGGGATTCGTTCTTGCGGTAGGTCATGTAGCCGCTGCCGTGGCCGCGGCCGCCGTCGAAGGCCGAGCCCAAGACCACGTCGAAATCGTAAGTGATTCCGTCAATGCCGCTGGAGCCGGTCGGGAAGTCGAAACCCGCAGCGGTCTGCAGCTGCTGCATATAGCCGTTGTCGTTGTTGTGCTGGTAGCCCGAAACACCGGCAGAGGCCTGGATGCCTTCGAACTCGCGGTCGATGATGAAGTTCACAACGCCGGCCACGGCGTCCGCGCCGTACACCGCCGAGGCGCCGCCGGTCAGGATCTCGACGCGCTCCACGAGGGCGGCGGGAACCTGGTTCAGGTCGGGCGCTTCGGTGCGGATACCGCCGGCCTGAAGACGGCGGCCGTTCACCAGGACCAGGGTCCGGGACGCACCCAGACCACGCAGGTTCACCGAGGCGGTGCCGGTGGACGGGTTCACGGTGAAGGCGTCGAGCGACGGGGTCACCTGCGGAAGCGTCTTGAGGAGGTCCTCGACGCGGGTCGTGCCGCTCAGCTCGAACTCGATGGCGTCGACCTGGGTCACCGGGCTGGCGGCAGTCAGGTTGGCGTTGCGAATACGCGTGCCGGTGATCTGGACGACGTCCTCAGTCGCGGCGGCCTCCTCGCCTTCCTGCGCGAAAGCAGGCGCAGCGAGCGCCAGCCCGCCGATCAGTGTGCTCGCCATTAGGCAAGACTTAAAAACTTTGCTCTTCACGAGAACTCTCCCCTGGTGCGACCGGATGGCGTGACCCAAGCCCGGCCCGAGATTACAATGGCGATCAGCACCGCCACAGAAGTTGACGTTAATTGACACAAAATTATCACGTCAATGTGAGCGGGCGGAGAATCAACATGTCCGTCATGGAATTGCAGCGCTGGTGTTGCCAAATGGCTTCACATGGCCCGCTCAGCGAGAGGCTCGAATAAACCAGGCGATCGCAGCACCGCCCTGGTCGCGCACCACGGTCGGCGGGTGCGCCGAAAGGCCGTGAGTCTCAAGCCTGTCACACAATTTCAGAATGTCGTTCTCGCTGCGGGCGGCGCGAACCATCTGACCGATGCGGGTCTCGAAGCCCTGCAGCTCCACCATCAGGGTCTGAGCGTTCTCTGCGAGATAGGCAGGCGGAAACAGGGAGCGCTTGGCCATGATCTCGGCAAGAAAGCCCAGCCCCCAGGCGGTGGTCTGGTCCTGCTGGCGTCCTGATTCGGCGCGAAGAGCTTGCTCGATGGCGGTTACGAGGTCCGGCCGCGATTCGCCGCGGAGCATGGCTGCGCCAAGCTCCGCGGCGGCGGCCACGGGCCCGTCTGCGTCGGTCAGGCGCTGAAGGCGCACGCGCCCGGCTTCCGCGGCGCGCGCCAGCTCTCCCTCCGCGTGATGGATCAGAGCGCCGAAAAGCCCTCCGCCGGCCAGCACCCGCGCGGCTTGCGCCACGCTGTCGTCAGCGTCGGCATATTCCAGCCCGAACTGGGAGATCACAACGCCGAACGCGCCATCCTCAAAGGGCAAGGCCTCCAGGCGCACGCGCGGCATCAGGACCGCCCCTTCGACCGGCGCAAGCGCCTCGGCGAAATCGACGCCGGTGACCGAAAAGCCTTTGGGATGGCCAAGAGCGATCCGGGTCAGCGCGCCGCCGCCGCAAGCCAGGTCGAGCACGCTCGCCCCAGCAGGCGCGCCGTCAAAAAATTCTGACCAGACCGTCGCCGTTTCGAAGGGCGCTCCCGCAACAAAGCAGCTGTGCTGCTGGCCCGTCCGCCAGTACCGTGTCCATGCCTGCTCGCCGTCCAAGGCGTCCTCCATCTGATCTGCGCAAAACACGGCGCGACAGGCCCGCCTGTGCTCAGGCGGGAACGATATCCATTGCGACGGTCATGCGCGCTGCGTCGCCGGAAAACGGTATCGTGCCATGCCACATATAGGACGGAAACAGCACGAGCAGGCCGGGCTCCGGCTGGATGACGCGCCCGGCCTCCAGCGGCGGCGCGACCGGTATGCCCGGATGACCGAAACGCAACCACCCCTGCTGACCCGGGCCGTTCACACAAGGGGGAACCTCGACATAGAAGGCCGACGATAACCAGCCATCGGAATGGATATGGTCATGGTGGAACCCGCCCGGCCGGAGCCGTACCGACCAGGCTCCTTTTATGCTCCAGCGTCCGGTGTTGCGCCGCCGCACCGGGTCCGCCCCAGTTCCCAACTCTTCCAGGATGCCGCGGACCACAGGCTCAATGGCCTCGCGGAACACGCTGATCGCCGGCGTTTCGAGCTTCAGAACGTCCTGTCGCTGGCTGCCGTGGCGGACCGATTGCCCGAACGGGTGGGTGTGAAAGGCATGGGCGGCTTTCAGCTCGCGTGCGAGATCGGCCAGGTAGCCTGGAAGATCGCTCCAGCCCCCAGGCGTCGCGATCTTGCGGGCGTGGACGAACTGCTCGTAGTCGAAAAGCGCCTTCCAGCGTGGGTCGCCACTGGCGCGCCAGGCCGTGGCCATGAGGGCGATGGCGTTCTGGTCCATCGGCCTGGCTTGGTGCACACGCTGCGCACTCTGCGCCGCGGCGTCCGGGCGTCCGGCGGCCAGGCAGGCGGACGCATGAGCCGTCAGGGCGTCCATGTCATCTGGAGCCCGCTCAAGCGCGCGCTCCACGAACGCCATGGCTAAGTCGGCATGGCCGGCCGCCGCACTGAGATACGCGGCCGCGAGCTGGGGCGGAAGGTCTTGCGGCCTCGAATTGGCGAGCGTCGCCATGGCGTTTTGCGCGGCCTCGATTTCACCCATGTATTCAAGCGCCTTGGCCCGGGCGAATAGCAATGCGGGGTCAGCCGGGTTGCTGCGCAAGGCCTGATCGAACGGCGCCAGCGCCCCATCCCGGTCGGCCGTGCACATCCAGACCAGCTGGGATAATTCATAGCGCGCCGCCAGCATGTCCGGACGGCGCGTCAACACCGCCTCAAAGCAGGCGCGCGCGGGCTCGAAGCGCCCGAGGCCGGCCAGCGCGCGGGCGCGGACGAGCCAGGTTTCGGCGCGGTCAAAGCCCACATCCAGCGCACGCTCAGCGACATCGGCGGCTTCCTGGAACGCGCCCTCGTCACCCAGGACCGCCGCAAGGCTGTAGAGGGCGAGGCCGTGGGACGGAGCCTCGCTGACGATGCGCCGATACAGCGCCAGGGCCTCCTCGCCGCGCCCCTGCGCTCGCAACGCGCTCGCGCGTGAAAGCATGGCGTTGGTCTGGTCGATCAAGGCCGTCTGACTCCCATTGGTGTCGCGCCCCTCCCTTTCGAGGCCAGAACCACCGGTCTTGAAAGTAGCGGCGCTCTGGCGGCCTTGTCGACACGGCCATCACACACGCCGCCCCTGCTCACATGCAAAAACGCCCCGGAGCGGGGTGCTCCGGGGCGTTGATGTGAGTCGCTGGTGCGACGGGTGGGTCTGATCGCTTACTCGACGATCTTCGAAACAACCCCCGCGCCGACCGTGCGGCCGCCTTCGCGGATCGCGAAGCGCAGCTTCTCTTCCATGGCGATCGGCTGGATCAGCTCCACGCTGACCTCCACGTTGTCGCCCGGCATCACCATCTCGGTGCCCTCTTTCAGGGTCACCACGCCGGTCACGTCCGTCGTGCGGAAGTAGAACTGCGGACGATAGTTGGAGAAGAACGGCGTGTGACGGCCACCCTCTTCCTTCGTCAGAATGTAGGCCTCGGCCTCGAACTTCTTGTGTGGCTTGATCGAGCCCGGCTTGCAAAGAACCTGACCGCGCTCAACGCCGTCACGCTCAACGCCGCGAAGCAGAACGCCCACATTGTCGCCCGCCTCGCCCTGGTCCAGCAGCTTGCGGAACATCTCAACGCCGGTGCACGTCGTCTTCACGGTGTCGCGGATGCCCACGATCTCGATCTCTTCGCCGACCTTCACGATGCCGCGCTCGATACGACCGGTCACAACCGTGCCCCGGCCCGAAATCGAGAACACGTCCTCGATCGGCATCAGGAAGGACTGATCCTTCGGACGCTCCGGCGTCGGGATGTACTCGTCCACAGCCGCCATCAGCTCGCGGATCTTGTTCTCCCCGATCTCGGGATCACGCCCTTCCATCGCCGCCAGAGCCGAGCCGGCCACGATCGGAATGTCGTCGCCCGGGAAGTCGTACGAGCTCAGAAGCTCGCGCACTTCCATCTCAACCAGCTCCAGAAGCTCCTCGTCGTCGACCTGGTCCACCTTGTTCAGGAACACCACCAGCGCCGGAACGCCGACCTGACGGGCCAGCAGGATGTGCTCGCGCGTCTGCGGCATCGGGCCGTCCGCCGCGTTCACAACCAGGATCGCGCCGTCCATCTGAGCCGCGCCCGTGATCATGTTCTTCACGTAGTCCGCGTGGCCCGGGCAGTCCACGTGCGCGTAGTGACGGCCATCGGTCTCGTACTCAACGTGAGCCGTCGAAATCGTGATCCCGCGCGC
>JANSXV010000001.1 GCA_024742735.1 Alphaproteobacteria bacterium
AGCCACCATCGAGGCTCGCGCATAGGGCGTCGTTCTGGCATTGATATGACTGTTCATCCGGGCTCCCCCTGTCAGCTAGCTGTGTCGCAACAACCAGCTTCAGGCGGTCAGTCCGGATGAACAACCTTATGAGAGATCACAACTAGCGCCGCCAGAATCCCGGCGCGAGCATCACCAGCACGGTCATGATCTCCAGCCGGCCGATGAGCATGTTGGCGGTCATGATCCATTTCGCCGGATCGGGAAGCTCCTTGAACGTGCCCGCCGGCCCGATCATGTCGCCAAGTCCCGGCCCGACATTGGCGAGCGTGGTGGCCGCGCCTGAAACAGCGGTGACCGTGTCGAGTCCGATGATCGCCAGCAGCGAAGCCGATACGGCGAACGTGCCGAAAAACAGGAAGAAGAAGCCCAGCACCGAGCGCACGGTGTCGTCAGGCACCAGCTTTCCGCGATAGCGGATCGGCTTGACCGCATGGGGCCTGGCGTACTGGGCGATATAGGCGTTCATGGCGGACGCCGCGATCTGATAGCGGAAGATCTTCACCGAACACGTCGTCGAGCCGGCGCACCCGCCGATGAACATCAACACAAAGAAGATGGCCGCCGCCCCTCCGCCCCAGAGCCAGAAGTCGGCTGAGGCGTAGCCGGTCCCGGTCAGCACGGATACGCCGTTCACAGCCGCCAGGCGCCAGGCGGGAAGCGCGCTGCCGGTCTCCGGCGCGTTCACCAGGAGCCATGTGGTCAGGGCTGCGAAGGCGATGAAGGCGACAGCCAGGAAGGCGCGCGACTGCGGGTCGATGATCAGAAGGTCCGGCCGGCCGCCGGCGGCGCGCACGTAAAGCATGAAGGGCAGGGCGGCCAGGATCATGAAGACCAGCGCGACCAGATCGGCCCCGCCCTCGGCGAACGCCCCGATAGACCGGTCATGGGTGGAGAACCCCCCGGTCGCCACCGTCGTCATGGCGTGATTGACCGCGTCGAACGGCGCCATGTCGGCGGCGAGGTAGGACAGGAAGCAGGCGAAGGTCAGCGCCAGATAGACCAGGCTGACCGCGCCTGCGATCTGGCCGGCGCGCGGCAGGACCTTCTCGGACGTATCCGAACTTTCCAGGCGAAACAGCTGCATGCCGCCGATGCCTAGCAGCGGCCAGATGGCCATGGCGGTCACGATGATCCCGACACCGCCGATCCATTGCAGGATGGAGCGCCAGAGCAGCACGCCTGCGGGCATGTCCTGCAGGCCGGTCAGGACTGTCGCGCCGGTCGTAGTGATGCCCGAAGTTGTTTCAAACAGCGCGTCGGTCCAGCTCAGCTCGAGGCCCGCCAGCATCAGGGGAACGGCTGCCGCGGTGGACAGCATGGCCCAGCTGCCCCCGGTCAGGATGATGGCGCTGCGCGCATTCAGACTGTTGTCCGTGCCCCGGCCCATGAAGGCCATGATGCCGCCGACCGCCATGCCGATGAGCGCCGAGCCGAAGAAGGCGTGGGCGGCCTCGGCGTCGTCCTGCAGATCCACGATGGCCGGGGCCAGCATGGCCGCCGACAGCGCGCTCAGCAGAACGCCTAGGACGAAAAGGACGGTACGGGCCGACTGGTTCACGGTCGCTCAGGTCCGCCCGCTCAATGCACGGTCATGGTGTTGAACGGGCTGTCGAGCGCGAAAGCCGGAATCGCCGCGTCGAACCGCTCGCCCGTCCGGAGCGCCATGGTGTAGGCCCCGCTCATGAAGCCGGACGCTGTCTGCAGCGGGGCGCCGGAGGTGTACTCAAAGCGCTGACCTGGCTCGATCACCGGCTGTTCGCCGACAACGCCGGGCCCGCGTATGATCTCTGTGTGGTTGCGCGCATCGGTGATGCGCCATTCACGCTCGAGCAGCTGAACCGCTTCAGCGCCGTGGTTCTCGATCACCACCCGATACGCCCACACAAAGCGGTTCTCATCCGGATCGGATTCCTCATCCAGGAAGTTGGGCTCGACCTTGATCAGAACCCCCTGGGTCTGTTGCTGATACATGACGGCCTCGCCGCAATCACCGCGCTTAATTCCGGATGGAAGTTCACACCCCTTCGGCCCGATGCACAAGGCATCGGCGCTGATCGCTGGACAGGCGGGCGACGCCCTTAAACACTCAACACACGTTCCACGTCCGATTCTCAACGCCTGAGGCGTCCGCCATGACCGATATGACCGGCATTCTCCCTGATCGCGCCCTGCGTGACGCGGCGGAGGCCGGCGTCGTGCGCAGCGGCCTGGCGCTGGAGACCGGTCAGATCCAGCCGGCGAGCCTGGATCTGCGCCTGGGCCGCAAGGTCTGGCGCCTGCGCGCCAGCTTCCTTCCAGGCCCGGACCGCACGGTGGCCGACCGCCTGGACGAGGATGTGGTCATGCACGCGCTGGACCTCGATGGCGGCGCGGTGCTGGAGACCGGATGCGTGTATCTGGCCGAGCTGGAGGAAGGGCTGACCCTGCCGCAAGGCGTATCTGCGGCGGCCAATCCGAAGAGCTCCACCGGGCGGCTGGATGTGTTCACCCGGGTCATCTGCGACGGCTGCGCGGCGTTTGACCAGATTCCTGAAGGGTATGACGGTCCGCTCTATGTGGAGATCGCCCCGCGCACCTTCTCGGTTCTGGCTCGCCCCGGCGACCGGCTTGTTCAGGTCCGCCTGCGCGCGGGCGCCCACGAGGCGCTGCGCGCCATCACGCTGTCGGTTGATCTCAATCCCGGCGCCGGTCCGGCCGGGTGGCGGGCCAAGCGCCATGCGCCGCTGGTGGATCTCGCTGGCGTCGGCGCCCATGACGCTGCGCGGTTCTGGGAGCCCATCGAGGCGCCGGACGGGCGCATCATCCTTGATCCGGGCGAGTTCTACATTCTGGCCAGCCGGGAAGCGGTCAGCGTGCCCCTGGGCGAAGCGGCGGAAATGGCGCCGATTGCTCCGGAGATCGGCGAGTTTCGCGCCCACTATGCCGGGTTCTTCGATCCAGGCTTCGGGGTGGATGCGGCTGGCGGGGCGGGCTCACGCGCCGTGCTCGAGGTGAGGGGCCGCGACGTGCCCTTCATCCTCGACCACGGCCAGGCGGTCGCGCGTCTCGTGTACGAACCTATGTCCGGCCCGGTCGAAACGCCTTACGGCGCGGCAGGCTCGAACTACCAGGCCCAGGGCCTGAAGCTCTCCAAGCACTTCCGCGCCGGTTGATCGCTAATCGTCCTGCGCATCCCAGCCATAGGCGAAGGTGATGATGCGATTGAGCGTATGCTGCTCCATCGTCCCGTCCACCAGGTGCGCCCACGGCCCAAGTGCGAAGGCCGCAATGTCTTCACCCGAATGGGTTTCCGAGCCCATGGGAACAGCGGACTGCTGGCGGTAATCCGGGTCAAGCACTTCAGCCTGGGTCAGCGGCGCGCCGTCGGGATGACGCTGCACCGGGCCGTTATAGTAGCCCAGCGTTGTGTAGGGGCGACCGTCCTGGGCCGGAGCCGGAGGCGTGTCTGAGTCAGACAGGTCCGGCGCAGGCGGGTGGACCAGACCGAGGATCGGATTGCCCCGGCGTGGGTAGCCGGCGATGTTGAACACATGGCCATGGTCGGCGGTGACGATGATCAGCGTCTCGTTCGGATCGGTCAGGCGTTCGGCGGTCTCCACCGCCCGCGCGAAGGCCAGCGCATCGGTCAAAGCGCGATAGGCGTTCGTGCCGTGGTGGGCATGGTCGACCCGGCCGCCCTCGACCATCAGATAAAAGCCGTCTTCGTCATTGGAGAGCCTGCGGATCGCGAACTCGGTCATCTCCGCCAGCGAGGGCTCTTCAGCGTTGTCGCGGTCATGCTCGTAAGACAGGTGGGAGCGGGTGAACAGGCCCAGCACCGGCGCGTCGCCATTGACGTCGAGGGCGCGGAATTCAGCGGCGTTGGACACGAAGTCGCCGCCCAGCTGATCCCATTCGGCGGTCAGGTCGCGGCCGTCCTGGCGCATGCCGCCGGCGTCCTGGGGAAGGAAGGCGGCGAGCCCCCCGCCCAGGGCGACGTCCACTGCGCCGCGATCGGTGAACCAGGTGTCGATCAGCTGCTCGGCGATGTCCCGGCATCCCGCCTCGACCGCTTCGGCGGGCAGCGCGCCGTCGCTTTCCCAGCCTCGATCGGGCACGTGGGCGTAGGCGGTCGCCGGCGTGGCGTGGGTCAGGCGGGCCGTTGAGACGACTCCGGCGGCCATGCCGCGGTCCATGGCGCGTTCCAGCGTGGTGGCCGGCACGTCTGCATCCGGCCCGCAGGAGTCGAGTGTCTGGCGCGGATAAACCGAGATCGCCCCGATATGGCTCTTCACGCCGGTGTGCAGGGCGGTCGCCGTTCCTGCGCTGTCGGGCACCTGGGCGTTCTCGTTATAGGTCTTGATGAGAGCCGAATGGCCCCATTGTTCAAAGGAGAGGTAGTTTTCCTCGCCCGTTTCGCCCCGGTTCTGACCGTCCAGGATGCGCGCGGCCGTGATCGTTCCGATGTCCATGCCGTCGGCGATGAACAGGATCACGTTGCGCGCCCGTCCTTCGCGCTGCGGCCGGTTGAGGCGGGCGGCGAGCTCGTCCTCGGCCAGGGCGCGCCAGTCCGCGCCGGGGCCCTCGAAGCTGTCGGCCAGACCTGCAGTCCGGTCGACCGGCGTAGCGGAAACGGCGCGTGCCGGCGCCTCCTCGACGTCGATGATGACGCATGCTGACAGCGCGAAGCAGGCGGCGCCGGCGGCGATGGCGGTGAGACGGGAACGGATCATGGAAGACTCTCTAAGCACATCGGGATGAGTGAATGGGGCTAGGTTTAGCCCGCTCGTGTGACGGTTCAATGCCTTTCCGTTTCACCGCGTCGGCCGTTGCAGCGTTTCGCGCCGGGATCAGAACCCCTAGGGTGGCCGGCATGAAATCCTTGGCTGTCGTACTCAATTCCCGCGCTGGCCGCGCTCAGGCCGTGCCGCGCCAGGAGATGGTCGCCCGGATCCGCGAGGCGGCGGACTGGGCGGAGGTGTCGATTTTCGACGCCGCTGACGGCGTGGTCGAGGCCGCTCGCGCGGCCTGCTCAAGCGGGGCCGACGCCGTAGCGGTGGCGGGCGGAGACGGCACGGCGGCGGCGGTGCTGGATGCGGCGCGCCGGTCAGGCTGCGCCTCGATCATGGTTCCCCTGCCGCTGGGCACGGCGAACATGCTGCCAAGGCGGCTCTACGGTGATCGCGACTTCGAGACCGTCCTGTCCGAACTGCCGGACTATCAATCGGTTACGCTGCATGCCGGTGAGGCGGCCGGGCGGACCTTCTACGTCGCGCTCATGGCTGGGGCGCCGGTGCGATTTGGACAGGCGCGCGAGGCCTTGAGACCGGCGGACAGCGGCCGAAAGCTGGGTGAAGCCGCGCGGCGGCTGCGCCAGGGGATCTCTTCCCTGGCCGGGTCACGCCTGCGCCTGGGGCTGGATGGGGCGAAGCAGAAGCTCCCGCGGTCCGGCGCAGTGCTGGTGGCGCCCGGTGGATTTGCCGCGCTGCGCGGCGAGACGCCGCCGCCAGGACGGGCCGTTCTGGAGCACCTGCTGGTCCGTCCGGGCGATCCGGCCGACCTGGCGCTCAAGGCGGCGTCCTTCGTGACTGGTCTTCCTGATCCCGGTGAGGCCGCCATCATGTCCGACAAACCCGCGACCCTGTCTGGCCCGAGGCAGATCCACCTCATGCTGGATGGAGAGGTCTTCAAGTCCGCTGGTCCGATCGAAATCCGCCTGATCAAGAATGCGGCTGCGTTCGCCGTGCCGCCTGCGCAGGATGGATCATGACCCGGCTTGTCCAGATCTCCGATGTGCATTTCGGAGCCGAAGACCCGATTCTGGTCGCTCCGCTCAGCGAGACGATCAACGCGCTGGAGCCGGATCTGGTCATCGTCACCGGCGACGTGACCACATTCGGACGGCGGCGCGAATTCGCGGCGGCGCGGGCATTCCTCGATACGCTCAAGGCCCCTGTCGTGGGCGCCCCGGGCAATCACGACACGCCTTATCTGGACATGGCCGCGCGGCTGACCAGTCCGTGGAAGCGCTTCGAACGCTGGCTCAGCCCGCGCCTCCAGCCGCGCGCGCAAGCCGGGCTCGCGCGGGTGGAGATGCTGCCGACCGCCCGCGGGGCGCAAGCCCGAGTGGACTGGTCGCTCGGCCGGGTGCGCAAGCGCGATGCGATCCGCGCGGGGGAGGCGCTGTCAGATCATGACGGGTTGAAGGTGCTCGCCGGTCACCATCCCCTGGTGGCGCCGGGCGGCCTGAAGGGGCGGGCGAAAACCTCAGGCGGGGAGCGTGCGGCGAGGCTCATCGCGGAGGCGGGCGTCGACCTGTATCTGAGCGGCCACCTCCACCAGGTCTTCGCTGAACGCCTGGATCGCGGCGACGGCTCGGTATGCTGGTTCGTTGGGGCCGGCACGGCGCTGTCACGGCGCACGCGCGGCGAACCGGCCAGTTTCAATGTGATCGAGGTGGGCGAGGATCCGCGCCTGGTGGTCTGGTCGGCGGGCGAGGATCCGGCGTTCAAGCCGGGGCAGGCGATCTCGCTGGAGGGTCTGGGAGCATGAAAAAGCCCGGCGCAGTCTCCCGCGCCGGGCTTCTCCAGGTCAGAAGGGGGTTTTGACTACCAGATGCGCACCCGCTGCTCCGGCGGCAGGTAAAGTTCGTGCTCTTCGGTGATCCCGAACGCTTCGTACCAGGCGTCCAGATTGCGCACGACGCCGTTGATACGGTAGCGCGGCGGGCTGTGCGGCCCGTTGACCAGTTGGGCGCGCAGGGCGTCGTCGGTGTAGAGGTTCCGCCAGACCTGGGCCCAGGCCAGGAAGAAGCGCTGGTCGCCGGTGAAGCCGTCAATGACCGGAGCTTGCCCGCCATAGTGCTCATCCACATAAGCGCGCCACGCGGTGTAGGCCATCTGCAGCCCGCCCAGGTCGCCGATGTTTTCACCCATGGACAGCCGGCCGTTCACGCACATCTCGTCGATGGGGCAGAAGCCGTCATACTGGGCGGCCAGGCCATTTGAGCGCTCCACGAAGCGGGAATTCGTCTCCTCGGTCCACCAATCGCGCAGCCGGCCTTCGGCGTCATAGCGCCGGCCCTGATCGTCGAAGCCGTGGCCGATCTCGTGGCCGATCACGCCCCCGATGGCGCCGAAATTCATGGCCGGGTCGGCGTTCATGTCGAAGAACGGCGCCTGGAGAATGCCGGCCGGGAAGGTGATCTGGTTCTGCAGCGGGTTGTAGCTGGCGTTGACGATCTGCGGAGGCCATCCCCACTCGCGCGGGTCGACCGGCTCTGACAGATCCTCCAGCGTCTCGGCCCAGTTGAATTCGGCCATGCGCATGCGATTGCCGAAATAATCGTCCGCAGCGATCTCCAGGCCGTCATACTCGTCCCAGATCTCCGGGTAGCCGATGCGCGGCTCGAAGGTCGACAGCTTCAGAAGCGCCTGCGCGCGGGTCTCGTCATCCATCCATTCCAGCTGCTCCAGGCGGCCGCGGAACGCCACGATCAGGTCCTGGACCAGGGCGTCCATTTGCGCCTTGGCTTCGGGCGGGAAGTGGCGCTGGACATAGATCTGCCCGACCGCGTGGCCGAGCGCGCCGCCGACCAGCTGAACGCCCCGGCGGTCGCGGGAGCGCTGCTCGGCCTGGCCGCGCAGCGTGCGGCCGAAGAAGTCGAAGCTGGCTTCGTCGAACGCCGCGGGCAGCCAGCTGGAGCGGTCGTCGATGAAGTGGAAGGCCAGCCAGTTGCGGATGGTCTCGATGTCGGCCGCTTCGAACGCTGCGGCCGTTCCCTCGATGGCGCTGGGCTGCATGACGATGAGCTCGTCGACATCAAGGCCCAGCGCGGCCATGCCCTCAGGGAAGTTGAACGCGGGAGCCAGGGCGTCCAGCTCGCTCACGGTCATGACATTGTAGGTTTCGGTCGCCTGCCGCGAGCGCTCACGGGTCCAGTGAGCCGCCGCGATTTCGGTCTCGAAGGCCAGAATGTCTTCGGCGGCGCTGTCCGAGACTTCAAGGCCGGCCAGCTCGAAGACCGTGTTGATGTAATCGACATAGGCTTCGCGATAGGCCTGGAAGCGCTCGGTGTCCTCCAGATAATAGTCCCGGTTGCCCATGCCCAGACCGCCCTGGAACAGGCGCAGCGCATTCATGGTCGGGTCGGCCGGGTCGGCCCAGACCGCGACGCTGAACGGGGCCTGGTGGTGGATCGTCGCGAACAGTGCTGCGGCGTCCTCGTGGGTCTCGACGGCTGCGATTTCAGCCAGATAGGGTTGCACCGGCTCCAGTCCGCGCGCCTCGATGGCGTCGGCGTTCATCCAGCTGGCGAACAGGTCGCCGACCAGCTGGCTGTTGGACCCCGGCGCAGCTTTCTCCGCCGCGGCTTCGTCGATGATGGCGCGCACATTCACTTCGGCTTCTTCAGCCAGCATGGTGAAGACGCCATAGCGTGAGCGGTCAGACGGCAACTCGGTCGTTTCAAGCCAGGCGCCGTTGGCGAACCGGTTGAAGTCGTCGCCGGGCTGGACGGAACGGTCCATGCCCTCGACGTCGAAACCGAACGTGCCGAAGCGCGGTTCGCTCTCCTGAGCGCTGGCCTGTCCGGCGAGAAGCGCCGCGCCGGCGGCGCAGGCCATAAGGAACTTTTTCATCTCACTCCCCTGAAATGATGAACGCCGGAGCGTTAGCGCCCCGGCGTTCTGGTTCAAGTTAACAGGCTGTCATGGTCAGCCTACTCGGCCGGAGACGGGTGCCCCGGCGGCTCGGCCGGCAGGCGGCGGCCGTCTTCACTGGCGCGTTCACCTTCATGGCCGACATCAACGCCGTCCGCTCCGCTCTCATGGCCTGAATAGCCCGCGCCGATCATGGGCTGCCACTGGCCGGTCCACAGCGACTTCACCAGCCGCTTGATGTCCACCCCGACGGCGTAGAGCGCGGGAACCAGGAACAGCGTCAGGAACAATGCGAACACCACCGCAAAGCCGAGCGCGACCACCATGGGCTTGAGGAACTGGGCCTGAGTGGAGCGCTCCAGCATCATCGGCACGATGCCCAGGAAGGTCGTCACCGTGGTCAGCAGGATCGGCCGGAAGCGCTGCACGCCCGCGTCCACGAGGGCCTGGAACGCCCCGACGCCGCGCTCTCGCAACCGGTTCACGAAGTCCACGAGCACCAGGTTGTCGTTGATCACGACCCCCGCCGCAGCGCCCACTCCGAAGAAGGAGAACATGGCCAGCGGCATGCCGAACAGCAAGTGGCCGAACACCGCGCCGGCGAAGGCGAACGGGATGGCCGTCATGATCAGCAACGGCTGCCAGTAGGACCGGAAGGCGATGGCCAGCATGACATACATGGAGCCCAGCATCAGGATCTGCAGGGTCTGCAGCTCGGCCATGAACTCACGCTGGTTCTGCGCCTCGCCGATCTCGCCTTCGGTCAGGCCGGGATAACGCGCCTCAAGCTCCGGGAAGAAGGTCTCCCGCAGGTCACGGCGGATCTCGCCGGCCGCGTCCGGATTGGACAGCTCGGTCGAGACGGTCACCGTGCGCTGACGCTCCAGACGGCGGATCCGGTTGATGCCCGGCGCGAACTCCACGTCGGCCACGGCGGCCAGCGGGATCTCCCGGCCGTCCGGGGTGCGAATGCGCAGGTTACGCACCGCATCCAGGCTGTCGCGGAGCTCGCGGGGATAGCGCACCATCACCCGGACATCCTCGCCGCCGCGCGGCAGGCGCTGGGCCTCGACCCCGTAAAAGGCCTGACGAACCTGGCTGGTCACGTCGCCGAGCGTCAGTCCCAGGGCCTGGGCGTCTGGGCGCAGGGTGAACCGCATCTCTTCAGCCGACGCCTGGAGATTGTCGACCACGTCATAGGTGGCGGCGTAGCTGCGCAGCTGCTCCTTCAGGTCATCGGAGGCCCGGCGCAGCACGTCGAGATCCGGGTGATTCAGCGCGAAGCGCATGCCCGTCTCGTTCTCGTTGATCGAGAAGTCGAACTCGATCTCCTCAGCGTCAGGGATCGGTCCCATGACATCACGCAGGACCTGCGAGATATCAGCCATGGGGATGGGCTCGGGGCGCTCTTCCGGACCAGCGACCTGGATCCACGCGCGCACCGAAGAGCCCGACGCGATGGTCGCGGCGCCGCGCACCATGTCGAAGTCGCCATACAGATCAGCATAGTGCTCGTCGAGCGCGACCTGGGCCTGTTCCAGCTGCTCGCGCACCTGGTTGACCCGCGACCACGGCGCTCCCTCGGGCAGCTCGATCGTGGCCTGGATCAGCTCGTTCTCCACGTTCGGCATGAAGCTGAAGCCGACCCGGCCGGTGTTCATGAGCACGATCGCAAGGGCGAACAGCATCACGAAGAACACCACCGTGGCGTACCGGAAGCGGATGCAGACCGCCAGGAAGGGCGCATAGACCCGCCGCGCGAACACCACCAGCGCGTTCGCGATGCCGGCCTGCAGCTTGATCAGCGGACCGAAAAAGCCGGTGGTCTTCTGCGGACCCAGATGGGCCAGGTGGGCGGGCAGGATGAACAGCGCTTCGATCAGCGAGAAGGTCAGGGCCGCGATCACCACGAGAGAGATCTGGCGGGTGAACTGAACCTCCGGACCGGTCAGCAGCATCCAGGGCGCGAACGCCATCATCGTGGTGATGACTGCGAAGACGACGGGCTTGGCGACCATCTGCACGCCGACCACGGCGGCGGTCATGCCGCGCTCGCCGCGCTCGACCCTGTTGTGGATGTTCTCCCCGACGATGATCGCGTCGTCCACGACCACCCCGATCACGATCAGGAAGGCGAACAGGGACAACATGTTCAGCGTCACGCCGAGCATCGGCAGCAGCAACATGCCGCCGGCAAAGGCCGTCGCGATGCCGATGGTCACCCAGAAGGCCACGATGGGACGCAGGAACAGGATCAGCGTGATCAGGACGAGGATCAGGCCGATCACGGCTGAATTCGAGATCGTCGTCATGCGCGACTCGTACAGCTCGCTCATGTCGAACCAGGGCGACAGAGTCACGCTGGGCGGCAGTTCGGCGCGCTTCTCCTCGATGAAGCGCTGCATCTGCTCCGACAGTGTCACCACGTCCACGTCGCCGGTGGTGCGGATGTCGATCAGCACCATGGTCTGGCCGTTGAACGTGCCCACGAAGTCAAAGTCCCGAAGGCCGTCGGTGACTGTGGCCACGTCGCCGACACGCACGACGCCGCCTTCGGGCGTCTGGCGGATGATGATCTGCTCGAAGTCCGCCGCCGTGTCGGCCAGCTGGCGCGAGGTGAGGGACACCGAGCCCTGAGCTGTTCTCACCGACCCCGCGCTCGCGTTCAGCGAGGAGGCGCGGACCGCCTGGGCGACCTCGGTGAAGGACAGGCTATAGCGGCGAAGCGCTTCCTCGGAGATCTCGATGGCGACTTCTTCGCTCAGACGCGCCTGGGTGTTGATGAGCTGGGCCTCGGGAACACGCGCCGCGATGTCGTCGCGGATATCCTCGGCGATGCGTTGCAGCTCGCGGCGGTCGATATCGCCATGCACGGCCATCATGAAGGTCTGCTGCTCGCTCTGCCAGCGGCTGACCACGGGGCGGTAGGCGTCGCGCGGCAGGTTGTTGATGGAGTCCACGCGCAGCTTGATCTCGTCGATAAAGGCCGTGATCTCCTGGTCGCGCTGGCCTTCCACCCAGACCCGGGCCGAGCCTTCCGAGGCCATGGCGGACAGCTCCTCGACGCCTTGGAGGTCGGTCAACGCCTCCTCGATGCGCAGGATGATCTGCTCCTCGACCTCCTGGGGAGAGGCGCCCGGCCAGGCCACGGAAATCGTGGCGCCGGGGAAGGTGCCGGACGGGAAGGTTTCCCGCTGCAGCTGGGTGAAGCCGATGATGCCGCCGATGAAGGCGATGATCATCAACAGGTTGGCCGCCACCGAGTTGCGGGCCCACCAGGCCAGCAGGCCGCGATGTTCGGCTTCTTCAGGACGCTGAACCATTGTCTGTTCCTTCGCTCTTCGCGCTCAGGGCCTAGCGGCCGGCGGCGGTTTGGGCGGCCTGATCGGCCACGGCGGATTCGTCCTCGGACGCATCGTCATCAGACTCCGCTTCCGGCTCGGGATCGAGCGGCTCGCCGTCTGGACCCAGGGCGCGCACGGCCATGCCTTCAATGGCGCCGCGCACCGGAGAGGTGATGACACGCTCGCCTTCGCTGACGCCGGACGCGATCACGACCCGCTCGGGATTGGAGTCGACCACCTCGACCTGGCGGATCGACAGCGTTCCATCCAGCTCGGCCACATAGATCCGGTCCGCGCCGCGCAGGGCCGAACGGGGCAGGACATAGGCCCGGTCAATGGACCGGCCGGTGACCTCGGCCCGGACGAACAGGCCGACCGCCAAGGGTGCGCCCGCGTCTTCCGCGGCGGCGCCATAGGGGTCGTTGACCTCGACGATGGCGCTCAAGGTGCGGGTCTGCGGATCGATGACGGAGTCGGTGCGAACGATCTCACCCTCCCAGATGCGCTGCTGACCGCCGATCACGGCTGACAGCCGCACTTGCGGGCCGGGATCAGCATCGGTGGCCTGGAAGGCCAGCGGGATGTTCAGCAGCGTCAGCTCGCCGTCGCTCATGGGAAGGTTCACTTCCACGGTTTCGGTGGCGAAGACCCGGCCCAGGCGCGCGCCGGGGCTGATGAACTGGCCCAGATCAGCGGACTTGGCGCGCACCCGGCCGTCGAATGGCGCGGAGATGCGTGTGCGTGACAGGTTCAGCCGCGCTTCGGCCAGGCTCGCCTCGGCGGCGGCCAGCTGGGCGCGGGCGTCGGCCAGCTGCGGCTCGCGCAAGGTGAGGGCGCTCGCCTGGCCTTCACCCAGGGCTTCCCACTCTTCGCGGGCAAGCTCGGATTCGGCCTCTTCGCGGATCAGCTGCTGCTGACGCTGGGACACCAGGGCCTGGGCGCGGGTGACCGCAAGGCGATGGTCGGCGTCTTCAAGCTGGATCAGGACCTCGCCGGCCTCGAAATAGCCGCCCTGAACGAAGCTCGGATTGACGTACTGGATCCGGCCTGCGACCTGCGCGGTGAGATCGATCTCGATCAGCGGAGTCACTTCGCCCTGGGTCGTCACGGACAGCTGGACCGGTTCGGGCCGGGCTTCAGCAACGAAGACCGCCGCAGGGCGAACCGTGGATTCCGCCCTCTGAGGCTGGGGCTGCGTCGCCCCGAGCACGACGAAAAGGGCGACGAACCCGACCACGATGAGGCCTGGAACCCCGAAGAGAAGAATGCGACCGATGATCTTGCTCATGACCAACCTCTTTATGTGTGTCTCGCTGCCGGTCTGACGCCGGCTGAAACCGTCTCTACTGATCAGCCGGGGCGATGCCGCCGCCGGCGTTGAAATCGTCCGCGATCGCCAGGTGAAGGGCGATGCGGTTATCGACGCGCTGGGCGCGCGCGGTGATGAGTTGTCCCTGGGCGCTGATGAGACGGCTCTGGGCGTCGATCAGCTCGAAGATCGTGGCCACGCCGGACGCATACTGGCGTTCGACCAGAGCCAGGGCCTCCGACGCTTCTTCAGAAGCCCGGGTCAGGGCGTCCACCCGCTCGGCGAGGCGCGCATCTGCGTCGATGGCGTTCTCCGCTTCGCGAAGGGCGTTGAGCGCGGTGTTGACATAGGAGGCCGCCAGACGGCGCGCCTCGGCCTCGGTCCGGTCGCGCTCGGCGCGCAGGGCCCCGCCGCGGAAGATCGGCGCCAGGATCGACGCGGCGACGCTGCTGACCAGTTCATCGGCGTCGAACACGTCTTCGATACTGGAAGCCGAATCCGACAGCTCGGCGCGCAGCGACAGACCGGGGTAGAGCGCCTTGCTGGCGGCGTCGGCGGAGAATCCGGCCGCCGACAGCCGGGCGCCGGCTGCAACGATGTCGGGCCGGCGCTCGAACAGGGCCTGGGGCGAACCCGGGTCGGGCAGCGCGGCAAGTGCGGGAAGAGCGCCCGCGGCGTCGATGGCGCCGGCGGGATAGTCGCCCAGAAGGACTTCAAGGGTCCGCGCGGCGGCGCGCTCGGAGCGAACGCGGGAGGAGAGACCGGCTTCGGACGAAGCCAGCGCGGATCGCGCCGTACGGACATCGGAAGACCGTGCGACGCCGCGATTGAAGCGCCGCTCCACGATTTCCAGCTGGCGCTGGCGCGTGGCGACGTCCTGCCGGGCCAGGTCTGTCTGCAGCGCTGCTTCATTGAGGGCGTACCAGGCGCGGGCGGCGGCGGCGGCGATTGAGAGCCGCGCGCCGTACCAGTCGGCGCGTGAGGCGTCCGCGGACAGCGCTCCGGCACGGGCCTGGTCGCTCAGGCGGCCCCAGACATCGGCCTGCCAGCTGGCTTCAAGGCCGAGCGAGAAGCTCGATCCGCTGGAGAATCCGCCGTCCTGCTCACGCGCGCCGAATGAACCGTCGAGCGTTGGAAGGCGCGATGCGCCGGCCGCGCGGGCGCGAGCCTCGGCGGCTTCCAGAGCCGCGCGGGCAGCCTGTATGTCCGGATTGTCGCGCAAGGCTTCAGCGACGAGGGCCGGGAGCGCGGGATCGTCAAACGCCGCGACCCAGTCGGACAAGGCCGGCGCCGTTGCAGCGTCCAGCGCGGCGAAACGCGCCGGGGCCTCGACAGGGGCGGCGGTGTCCGGTCCGGCTGGCGTGGCGCAGGCCGCAAGCGTCAGAGCCGCGAGGGCTGGGGAGAAACGAAGAAGCAAAACGACGGCTCCTGTTAGGTCTTTTGTATTTGGCGGCACCGTACGACCCGTCTCTCGAAAGTCAATCAAATCTTATCGAAAAACGACAAAAATTTCTCGAATTACGAAAAATTCATGTTGGGTGCTTGCTCCACCTGTTCACCGTTGGACGTGATCTTCGCCCGATTTTCAGGCGCTTATCCCTTGATGCGCCAAGGGGCCTACCTGGATGCAGTCCTGTGCGGAAGTGACAGATGTAAGGAGCGGCCATGCGCCAATGCAGGGGTTTCGCGGCTGTCACAATCCCGTGGTATCAGGCGGCATGGTTAAACACCGCAGCGATTCCAGCGCGCCACGCATGCTCGACCGGCCCCGGCGCCGGGACATCGCCCTGACGGCGGGATTGTGCATTCTGGTGCTTGCGGTTCTGGCCCTGGCCGGAGAAGTCAGCCCCGGCGTGTTCTTCGCTGGCGCGGCGGCGACCGCAGCGCTCGCCTTCGTTTATTATCTGACCGCGTTGAGCGCAGCCGAGCCGGCAAAGCGCATCGGCGAGACGGCACGCGTGCGCGACGTCGACGGGGAAGCCTGCGAGACCATGCTGGACCGTCTGCCGATCCCTGTTCTGATGATTGGTGCGGGCGGCCGGATCGAGCGGGCGAACCCCGCCGCGCGCGCTTTTCTCGGGCTGGGCGCAGAACGCGGGCTGCTTTCCACGGTGCTGCGCCAGCCCCGCGTTCTTGAGGCGGTCAGCGCAGCCCTTCGCGGAGAGAAGGGCGCTGTCGTGGAGTATTCCACGATGGCGCCGCTGGAGAGCCATGTGCGCGCTTTCGTGGAGCCGATCCGCCTGTCCACGCCAGGCCCCATGCCCTTCCGCGCCATGTTGGTGCTGGCCGACGACACCTCTTCCAAGCGGGCTGAGCGGATGCGCGCTGACTTTCTGGCCAACGCCAGCCATGAGCTTCGCACTCCGCTGGCGTCGCTGGCCGGCTTCATTGAGACATTGTCCGGCCCCGCCCGCGACGATCCGGAGGCGCAGGAGCGCTTCCTGGAGATCATGCGCGTGCAGACCGAGCGCATGCGCCGCCTGATCGACGATCTTCTGTCGCTGTCGCGCGTTGAAATGAACGAGCACCTGCCGCCCGCCGGCGAGGTCGATCTCAATGCGGTCATCCGCGACGTTCGCGAAGCGCTTGCGCCGGTGCTCGGGCCCCGTGACATCTCGCTGGAGCTTCGCCCCGAGGAGGAAGCCGCGATCGTCGTTGGCGACCGCGACCAGATATACGAGGTTGTCGAAAACCTGGTTGAGAACGCCGCGAAGTATTCCGCCGACGGCGCATCGATCTGCCTGTGCGTCCATTACGGACACACGCGCGACGCGGCCGAGCATCTGCCTGAACGCATAGACCCGGAGTCAGGGCGCCTGACGCTTTCGGCGCCCGCGCTGGACTCTGACGCCCGATACGGGGTCGTGCGCGTGCGCGACAGCGGCCAGGGAATCGAGCGCCGCTTCCTGCCACGCCTGTCCGAGCGGTTCTTCCGGGTCGACGGGCAGAAGAGCGGACCCACGTCAGGAACCGGGCTGGGCCTGGCCATCGTCAAGCACATCGTGAGCCGACACCGGGGCGGTTTCACGGTGGAAAGCGCGCCCGGCAAGGGATCGGTGTTCTCCGTGTTTTTTCCGGTGTCGCGCAAGGCCCGGGTCTCCCCGCCGTCCAGCTCTGCCGCTCAAGAGGCATCGACGCAACCGGTCGCGCACTAGATCGCTCCACGCTCTTCCGGGGTGGTGTCACGGAAATGTTATAAAAGCGTCATTTTCAATTGACCGAGCCGGAGCAGGGTCCAGCGCTAACTCAGTGTCGAGCCGCCCCGCCCGCCGCCGTCCGGGTCCGGGGCGTTTCGACGTAGGCAGGTAAGCCCCATGCAGATCTCGGTGCTGGTTGCGCTGACATTGCTGGTTCTGACGGCGGTCGGCTTTCTGGTCGGGCGGCGCCGGGCCCTGAGCGCCGCGGACGGTCAGCCCGCCAGCCTGCACTCTCTGCCGGATTATTACGGATATTATATCGCGCTGTGGACCGGCGCGCCTGCGCTGTTCCTGCTGGCGATCTATGGGATCTTCGGGGCCGCGCTGGTCAACACGCTGGCTTTCGGTCAGCTGGAACGGGACGCCGCGCCCCTGATCCGGGGCTATGAGGCCGCATTGTCGCAGGATGCGGACCACCAGATCCTGTCCGGACGCCTTGACCGTTTGAACGATCAGATCGCAGGCCTGCGCGCCGAGCTGCAGGGTGGAACTCACAGCGGCGACGTCGAAGCGGACGTGCGCCGGTTGTCCGCGCTGACGGCTGAACGCAATCAGGTGCAGGCGGGCCTTGCAGAGCGCCGCAGCGAGGTGGCGTCCGGCATCGAGGCGCGTACGCCTGACACGCCGGCGGGACGCCGGGCGCTGGCCGGCTTCGAGCACTGGCGTGCAACGCCGGAGCGGCGTGAACTCTTCATAGCCGATGCCCGGGCGCTTGCTTTTGATGAAGGCCTGGCCAGCCGGGACACGCCCGCCCTGCGCGCCGCGGCGGCGGCGCTGCAGCCTGTGGAGCGGCTGTTCCAGTGGTCGGCCGCCGGTGCGGCGCTCGCCCTTGCGGTGGCGGGCCTCGCCTTTGCGCGCAGCCGGGTATCCCGGCGCTTCCGGGCGCGCGACCGGGTGGAAGGAGCGATCTCGGCTGTGCTTCTTCTGGCCTCGATCATCGCCATCCTGACAACGGTGGGGATCGTGTTCTCCCTGCTGTTTGAATCGATCCGCTTCTTCGCCGCCATCGACTGGCGTATCCATGAGTTTCTGTTCGGGACCCAGTGGAGCCCGCAGATCGCCATCCGCGCCGACCAGGTCGGCCAGTCCGGCGCCTTCGGTGCGGTGCCCTTGTTCGCCGGTACGGCGCTGATCACGCTCATCGCCATGGCCGTGGCGGTGCCTGTCGGTTTGTTCGCCGCGATTTACCTGTCGGAGTACGCCGGGCCGGGATTTCGGGCCTGGGCGAAGCCTGCGCTGGAGATCCTCGCAGGCGTGCCGACCGTCGTGTACGGCTTTTTCGCCCTTCTGACTGTTGGTCCGGCGCTGCGCGATTTCGCCCTCTTCCTGGGCTATGAAGATGCGGTGACCCAGAGTGCGCTGTCGGCCGGTCTGGTCATGGGCGTGATGATCATCCCGTTCGTGTCCTCGCTGTCTGATGACGTGATCAACGCGGTGCCCCAGTCCCTGCGCGACGGCGCCTACGCCATGGGCGCGACCAAGTCAGAGACCGTGCGCCAGGTGGTTCTGCCCGCGGCGCTTCCCGGCATCGTCGGAGCGGTCCTGCTGGCCGTCAGCCGGGCGGTGGGCGAGACGATGATCGTCGTCATGGCCGCGGGTCAGGGCGCAAACCTGACCGCCAACCCGCTGGAGTCGGTCACCACCATCACCGTGCAGATCGTCATGCTGCTCACCGGCGACCAGGAGTTCGACAGCGCCAAGACCCTGTCCGCATTCGCGCTCGGACTGGTTCTGTTCGTGATGACGCTGATGCTCAACATCATCGCCCTTCGGGTCGTCCAACGCTTCCGGGAACGCTATGACTGAGGCGCGCACCATTCGCGATGCGGTCGAGGCGCGCCTTGCGCGCCGGCACCGGGCCGAGCGGCGCTTCCAGCTCTACGGGCTGGGCGCCATCGTGCTTGCCGTGGCGTTCCTGGTCTTGCTGATCGGCTCGATCCTGTACCAGTCGGTTCCGGCCTTCACCGCCCACGAAGTCACGCTGGAGGTGGAGCTCGACCCTGCGCTGGTTGATCCGCGCGGTGACGGGAGCGAGGCGAGTCTGCGGCGCGGCTCCTACAACACGGTGATCCAGAACGCCTTGCAGGCGCAATTCCCCGATGTCGACGAGCGCTCCGAGCTTCGCGAACTGTTCGGCCTCTACAGCGCCGTCAACGCCGCGCGCCTGCTCAACACTGTGGTGGATCAGCCTGAGCTGGTGGGCGCGCGCTACGCCTTCTCCTTTCCCATTTCCGACGACGCCGACCTCTATCTGAAGGGCCGCACGGTCGATGAGCGCCGCGCCGCCGGCGACGGCATGCTGACTATCATTCCCAGCGAAGCCGATGTGACGCTGCGGGCCGACAGTCCCGCCTTCCAACCCTTCGCCGACGCCATCCGCGCGGAGGCCGCCGCCTGGGCCGACGCTGCGGAAGCCCGCGCAGCCGCGTCCTGGCGTTCGGCGCAGGAAACGATCGATGCGGACACGCGCGAAGTTCTGGAAGCCGAAGCAGAGCGTGCCGGCGCCCTGGCTGAACGGTTGCGGAGCCGGCTGGCGCCGGACCAGGCCCTGGTGCTCGACGCCCAGGCGCCGTCTTTTCTGGTTGAGGCGGACGGGGGTGTGTTCCGGGTCCGCCAAATCAGCGCTGACCGCACCAGCGCGCTTGCGGAGACGGTCATCGCCCCGGCCGGGACCGGCGCAGCGGAGCGCTGGACGGCCTGGGTTCTGGAAACACCAGCTGCGGCCCGGCTGATTACAGACCGTCAGCTGGTTTGGGTGCGCGCGCTCGCCGATCGAGGCCTCATCGAGAACCGGTTCAATACCCGGCTCTTCACGAACGCGGACAGCCGGGAGCCGGAACTCGCGGGCGTCATGGGCGCGCTGACCGGCTCGATCCTGACCGTGCTGGTGACGATGCTCCTGGCGGTGCCCATCGGGGTCGGCGCGGCGATCTATCTGGAAGAATTCGCGCCGAAGAACCGGCTGACCCAGATCATCGAGGTGAACATCAACAATCTGGCGGCGGTGCCGTCCATCGTCTTTGGTCTGCTCGGGCTTGCGGTCTTCATCAACGCGTTCGGTCTGCCGCGCTCGGCGCCTCTGGTGGGCGGCATGGTGCTGGCCCTGATGACGCTTCCAACTGTGATCATCTCCTCGCGCGCCGCGCTGAAGGCCGTGCCGCCCTCGATCCGCGAAGCCGCGCTGGGCGTCGGCGCCTCGAAGACCCAGGCTGTGTTCCACCATGTCCTGCCCCTGGCGGCGCCCGGCATCCTGACGGGCTCCATCATCGGTCTGGCCCAGGCGTTGGGCGAGACTGCGCCGCTTCTGATGATCGGCATGGTGGCGTTCATCGCCGATCCGCCCAGCCTTGGCTTCTCCGGGTTCACGGAGCCGGCGACCGTCATGCCGGTCCAGATCTTCATCTGGTCCTCAAGCGCCGAGCGCGCCTTCGAGGCGCGCACGGCGGCCGCCATCCTGGTGCTGCTGGGCCTGATGATCCTTTTCAATGCGGTCGCGATCTATCTGCGCCGCCGGTTCGAACGGAGATGGTGAGTTGAGCGAGGACCGAGTGGACCTGACGGCGCCGGACGGCGCGGCCACGCTGTATCACCCGACCCCGGCCGGGCTCGATCCGAAGGTTGCGACGCGCGAGGTCAGCGTGACCTATGGCGGCAAGCTGGCGCTGGACCGGGTGACGCTGAACGTGCCCGACCGGTCGGTGACGGCCTGCATCGGGCCGTCGGGCTGCGGGAAGTCGACCTTCCTGCGGTGCATCAACCGCATGAATGACACGATCGACAATGCAAAGGTCACCGGCTCGATCCGCATTGATGATGAAGAGGTCAATGATCGTTCGGTCGACCCCGTCGTCCTGCGCGCCCGGGTCGGCATGGTGTTCCAGAAGCCGAACCCGTTTCCCAAGTCGATCTATGATAACATCGCCTACGGGCCCCGGATCCACGGCCTGGCGTCCTCCCGCGAGGAGCTGGACGCCATCGTGGAAACGAGCCTGAAAAAGGCCGGGCTGTGGAACGAAGTCGCCGACCGTCTGGCTCAACCGGGCACGTCGTTGTCCGGCGGCCAGCAGCAGCGTCTGGTGATCGCTCGCGCCATCGCGGTGAACCCGGAAGTGATCCTCATGGACGAGCCGTGCTCGGCTCTGGACCCGATCGCGACCGCGCGCATCGAGGAGCTGATCGATGAACTGCGCGAGAACTACGCGCTGGTGATCGTGACGCACTCCATGGCCCAGGCCGCGCGAGTCTCGCAGATGACCGCATTCTTCCACCTCGGCGCGCTCGTGGAGTACGGGCCGACCGAGGAGATCTTCACCAACCCCCTGGATCAACGCACCCAGGATTACATCACCGGACGCTTTGGATGAGGTCCTTCAAAGCAGCACGTTCCGTTTCCGGACCTGAAAGGCGAAAGCCATGACGACGCCGATCAGAGCGCCGCATATCGTCAAAGCCTTCTCCGAGGAGCTTGAGCGCCTGGCCGCCGATGTGGCGGCCATGGGCGGGCTCGCCGAAAGCCTCGTTTCGGACGCTCTGGAAGCGGCCGCGACCCGGGACGGCGATCTCGCCGCCGAGGTCATGGCGCGCGATGTCCAGGTCGACGACATGCAGCGCGATATCGAGAAGAAGATCATCCGCCTGCTCGCCCTGCGCCAGCCCATCGCTCAGGATCTGCGGGTCTGCATCGCCGCACTGAAGATCGTGGCGGACCTGGAGCGTGTCGGCGACCTGGCCAAGTCCATCGCCCGGCGCGTGCCGACCCTGAACGAAAGCGATCCGACGCCCTTTGCGGCTTCGGTGGACCGAATGGGCAAGCTGGTTCTGGGTCACCTGCATCAGGTGCTCGACGCCTACGCCACCGGTCAGGCCCGGCAGGCGGTCGGCGTGTGGGAGCGCGACGATGATGTTGACGAGCACTATAACGCGCTGTTCCGCGAGCTGATCGGCGCCATGACTGAAGACCCGGCCATGATCGGACCGGGCGCGCACCTATTGTTTATCGCCAAGAATCTCGAGCGCATCGGTGATCACGCCACCAACATCGCCGAGGTCGTTCACTACCTTGTCACGGGCCGGGAGATCGCGTCGGAACGGCCGCGCGGACCGCGTCCCGAGGCGCCTTGAGGGGGACCTGAGACATGCAGCCGCACGTGCTTGTCGTTGAGGATGAAGACGCACTCGCCGAGCTTCTCCAGTATAATCTGAAAAAGGAGGGCTTTCGCGTCTCCATCGCCGCCGACGGGGAAGAAGCCCTGATGCTGGTGGAGGAGCGTCAGCCCGACGTCGTGATCCTGGACTGGATGCTGCCGAAAATCTCCGGCATCGAGGTGTGCCGGCGCCTGCGCGGCCGCCAGGAGAGCCGGAACCTGCCCATCATCATGCTGACTGCGCGCGGCGAGGAAGCTGACCGGATCCGCGGGCTCGACACCGGCGCGGACGACTACATCGTCAAGCCGTTCCTCATGAAGGAGCTGTTCGCCCGAGTGCGCGCGATCCTGCGCCGCATCCGTCCAGGGCTCGCCGAAGACAAGGTCGCAGTCGGCGACATCACCATCGACCGGGTCGCCCACCGCGTGATGCGCAATGGCGACGAGATTCATCTTGGTCCGACGGAATTCCGCCTGCTCGACTATTTGATGCAGCACCCGGGCCGGGTGTTTTCGCGTGAGCAGCTGCTGGACGCGGTCTGGGGTTCAGATGTCTATGTGGAGGCCCGCACCGTGGACGTGCATATCGGCCGTCTGCGCAAGGCGCTGAACAAGATCCCCGGCGTTGATCCGATCCGCACGGTGCGCTCGGCCGGCTATGCGCTGAATTCGGACGGGTGAAGGCTCAGGCGACGCCGAACCACATCAGGATCCCGCGGATCGCGCCAAGCGGCGGCAGGATAAGGTCGAAGATCAGCCAGAGCCATTTCACCATCATGGCGTCTCTGACGACCGCCGTGATCCAGCCGGCCAGCGCGATCACGCCCAGACAACCTCCGCCGCCCAGGCACCCGTTCTCGCGCTGAATGATGATCCGGGTCGCCATGGGCGCAGGCTAGCAGCGGACTGAACGACCGCAAGCGGCTAGAGCGTCCGGATCATGCAATAGCTGAACGTGCCGTCCTTGTAGGGCGGGAACGCGTCGCAATGGGCGAAGCCCAGCCGCTTATACAGGCGCCGCGAGGCGGCGAAGCCGTCCGACCAGCCGGTTTCCAGGCCCAGGTGCGAACAACCGGCTTCGCGGGCCGCAGCGATACAGGTTTCGACCAGGGCGGCTCCGAGGCCCGAGCCGCGCGCGGCGTCGAGCACATGGACCGATTTCAGCTCCGCGAAGCCGGCTTCGCGAAGCACGAGGGCTGCACAGCCGGCTGGAGCTCCGCCGATGCGCGCCATCCAGAACGTCACCGCCGGCGCTGCGAGCTCATCGGCGTCGAATGCGTAGCAGGCGCCGGGGGGAGAGTTCGCACGCGTGAAGGCCAGGTGGCGGTCGAGAAGCATGATCGCGTCGGCTGAACGCGGATCGGCTTCAGCAATGACCGGCGTGCCGTCTGTCATCGGGCCATCGCCTCCAGTCGTGCATCAAGCCCGTCGCGCACCGCAGGCCATTCGCTGGCGAGGACCGAATAGTAGACGCTATCGCGGCGTTCGCCTGTCCAGGTCTTGGCGTGGCTGCCCAGCACGCCTTCGCGCACCGCGCCCAGCTTCTCCATGGCGCCCTGGGAGCGCAGATTGTGCGCCCCGGTCTTCAGCTCGACGCGTGCTGCGCCGCACTTGAACGCATGGTCGAAGAGCAGCCGCTTGGCCGCCGGGTTCACATGGCTTCGGTGAGCCGATGCGCCATACCACGTCCAGCCGATCTCCACCCGGTCATGGTCAGGGGCGATGGCTAAAAAGGCGGTATGGCCGACGATGCCGCCGCCGATCCTGTCATGGACCGCATAGCTGATCTGGGTTCCGGCGGCGCTCGCTCTCACCATGGTGTCGAACCAGCTGTCGAACCCGGCCGCGGAAGCGTTCAGGCTGGTCTGGACCCAGAGCGAGGGATCGTCTGCAACCGGCTGCAGCGGCGCGCGGTGACGCTCCTCCAGCAAGTCCAGCCGGACATAGGCGTTCTCCAGGGCGATGGCGCTCAACTGCATGGGCCGTATCCTCCTGCCGGTCTCGATAGCCAAGAGCGGGCCTGAGCGCTCATCACGTTTCGCGGCGAAAAGTTTCTGCAGCCGGGCGCAGATGTCGCGGGTGGAATCTCGGCTCAGCGCGTTAAGATCGGGCCAAACGCAAATCGCCCGCATTGATCCGGGCTGGGGAGGGTCTGACCGATGAATTTTGAATATTCCGATCTGTGCAAGGACTATCTTGCGCGGGTGCGCGCCTTCATGGACGCCCATGTCTATCCCAATGAGAAGACCTATCACGATCAGCTGGCGGGCTTCGGGACCAATCGCTGGCAGGTCCTGCCGATCATTGAGGAACTGAAGGCAAAGGCGAAAGCGGAAGGGCTGTGGAATCTGTTTCTGCCCGATTCCGAGGAAGGCGCCGGGCTGTCCAACCAGGACTACGCCCCGCTCGCCGAGGAGATGGGCCGTGTGGTCTGGGCCTCGGAGGTGTTCAACTGCTCCGCGCCGGACACCGGCAATATGGAAGTCCTCACCCGCTACGGCACGCCGGAGCAGCAGGAGCAGTGGCTGAAACCGCTTCTGGCCGGTGAAATCCGCTCCGCGTTCCTGATGACCGAGCCGGCGGTGGCCAGCTCGGACGCCACCAATATCGAGTGCTCCATCCAGCGCGAGGGCGATGAGTATGTCATCAACGGGCGCAAGTGGTGGAGCTCCGGCGCCGGGGATCCGCGCTGCAAGATCTTCATCCTCATGGGCAAGACCAATCCGGATGCGGACACCTATTCCCAGCAGTCCATGATCCTCGTCCCCGCCGACGCCGACGGTGTGACCATCGAACGCCACCTTCCCGTGTTCGGTTATGACGACGCGCCCCATGGCCACATGGAGGTCAAGCTGGACAATGTGCGTGTGCCCGCCTCGAACATGCTGCTGGGCGAGGGGCGCGGGTTCGAGATCGCGCAGGGGCGCCTTGGCCCGGGGCGCATCCACCACTGCATGCGCACGATCGGCTGCGCTGAGCGCGCGTTGGAGCTGCTGGTCAAGCGGGCCATGAGCCGGGAGGCCTTCGGCAAGCCGGTCATCAAGCACTCCATCTGGGAGCACCGGATCGCCAAGGCCCGCATCGATATCGAGATGGCCCGGCTGCTCACGCTCAAAGCGGCCTGGATGATGGATACCGTCGGCAACAAGGTCGCCCGCGGCGAGATCGCCATGATCAAGGTGGCCGCCCCGCGCGTGGCGCTGGAAGTCATCGACAACGCCATTCAGGTCCATGGCGGCGGAGGGGTGTCCGACGACTTCCCGCTGGCGGCGTCTTACGCCGGCATCCGCACGCTGCGCCTGGCCGATGGCCCGGACGAAGTGCACGAGCGCACGATCGCGCGCCTGGAAGCCAAGCGCTGGCTGAACGCCAATTAGGCGCACCACGCCTGAAGACGTGGAAACGCCCCGCCGGAGCCCGGCGGGGCGTTTCTACGACGCAGCAGACAACCGGATCTAATCGAACAGGGAGTCGATGGCGTCCTGATCCATGCTCATCAGGTCGTCCACGGCGCTCTGGTCGGTTTCAGGACCGCCCTGGGCCGGACCGTTCAGGTGCAGGCGCTGGCGGCGCTCGGTCTCGGCGCGCTCTTCCTCGGTCATTTCCGCATCATGCACGCCCATGGTCTTGGCGAAGCGCGCGACGCGCGTCTCGATATGCTTGAGCGAGGTGACGACCTTGGAGACCCGCTGGCCGGCGAGATCCTGGAACGAGCAGTTCTCGATGATCCGGCACATCGCCTCGTCGACATGAGCCTTGTAGGCGTCGAGATCGGTCGGCTCGGCGGCCATCAGGTTCTCGGCCTCGCTCATGATCGCTTCGGTGGCGCGTTCGGTGTCGGAGACCACAGCCTCCAGCTCCGCTCCGGCGACCGGGATGCGTTGTTCCTTGATGTCGTTCGGGCGCAGTTCGGCGATTTCGTCGCGGGTCCGGGCGATATAGGCCGCGATGGAGTTGAACTCCTCGTGGATCGACCGGTCCAGCGACCCGAAAAACATCTGCATGGTGTCTGTCAGCTGTTGAGCGAGGCGCAGGACCTCGATCAGCTGGGCGTCCTTGAGATCGGCGGATTTCACCGACTTCAAACTATCGCGCACGCGCGCGGCGACTTCAGCGGCAGGCATGGGATATCCTTCCCTCTTATTGCGCCATCCGCGGAGCAGGGCGGCCGTTTCGGGCAGCGCGGGCTCCGTGTTCCCCAATGAGACCTGTCGGGTCAGCTCTTGGCGGCTGATCCCGGCGTGATCTGAAGCCCTAGAACTCGCCGATGACGGCGGTCATCTTGGCCTTCAGGGTTCCGGCGTTGAACGGCTTCACGATGTAATTGTTCACACCGGCCTTCTTCGCCGCGATCACGTTCTCGGTCTTGGATTCAGCAGTCACCATGATGAACGGGGTCGCCTTGGTGGCTTCCTCGGCGCGCACTCTCTGGAGCAGCTCGTAGCCGGTCATCGGCTCCATGTTCCAGTCAGAGATCACCAGTCCGTACTTCTTCTTCTTCATGAGTTCGAACGCTTCGGTTCCATCCGAAGCTTCGTCCACGTTCTCAAAGCCGATCTGCTTGAGCAGATTCTTGATGATGCGGACCATGGTCTTGTAATCATCCACCACCAGGATCGGCATCGACATTTCGACGGCCATCGCCCCAACTCCGTATCCGTTGTTCTTCCACCCACCAGACGGTCGTTTCGCATGTGCGGGCCGCCGTCCTTGAGACGAGACCCTAGACAAGTGCGGTCAAAAATCGGTTAAACACGCGCACATCGCGCCGTGGAGCAGTGGCATGAACGAATTCGAGGGCTTCGCCATCACCGAGCTGGAGGTCGGCCAGAGCGCTGAAATCGTGCGTGTAGCCGACGATGAATCGGTGCGAAAGTTCGCCGAGGTGTCCGGCGACTTCAATCCGCTGCATATGGACGAAGAGTACGCGAAGAAGTCGCCTTTCAGAGGCCGGATCGTGCACGGCGCGCTTGTGGCGAGCTTTGTTTCCAACGTGCTGGGCAATCATCTGCCCGGGCCGGGCGCCGTGTTCGCGGGCATGACGATCCGCTTCGAGCGCCCGGTGCGGATCGGCGACAGCGTGACCACGCGCGCCACGGTGACCGAGGTGGATGTGAAGGCGCGCCGGGTGAAGCTGGCCTGCGTGTGCGAGGTGGACGGCGTGGTCTGTATGGAGGCCGACGCCGAAGTGATCGTGCGCAAGCGCCGCAAGTCAGCGGCCTGAGTTAAGGGTTTCATGAGCGTCTATCATGGCCATTCCGGCCTGCCTCAGGCCGCGCGGGGCGCCGTTCTGGCGCTTGGTAATTTCGACGGTGTTCATCGCGGCCATGCCGCCGTGATCGCTGAGGCGAAGGCGCTGGCCTCTGACCTGTCTGCGCGGCCGGGTGCGGCGGTCTTCAGCCCCCATCCGCGCCTTCTGTTCCAGCCCGGCGCCGAGCCCTTCGCGCTCATGAGCGAGGCTCAGCGCGTGCGCGCGCTCCAGGCCGAAGGTGCTGAGATCATCCATCACATCGTCTTCGACCAGGCCCTGTCGCAGATGAGCCCGGACGCCTTCGTGGAGGAGGTGCTTCATCGCGGCCTCGGCGCTGCGGGCGTCGTGACCGGCGCGGACTTCTGCTTCGGCAAGGGCCGTGCGGGCTCGGCTGACGATCTGCACCGCCTGTGCGGTGAGCGAGGCGTCGCCTGCCGGACCGCCAGGGCGGTCTCCATCGCGGGCGCTGAGGGGAAGATCTCCTCCTCCGACGTTCGCGCCGCCCTGCGTGACGGCGACCCGGCGTGCGCGGCAGCCCTGCTGGGCCGGCCTTTCGCCATAGAAGGCGCGGTCCAGACGGGCGATCAGCGCGGACGCACGATCGGTTTCCCCACCGCCAATATCGCGCTTGGGACCTATGTGCGGCCGGCCTTCGGCGTCTACGCCACACGCTCCCGGCTGGACAATGGCCGGACCGTGCCCGGCGTCGCCAATCTGGGCCGCCGCCCGACAGTGGACGGGACCGAGGCGCGCCTTGAGGTGCACCTGTTCGATTTCAGCGAAGATCTGTACGGCCGGACGCTGGAGACCGAGCTGATCGCCTACATCCGCCCGGAGAAGAAATTCGACGGTCTTGACGCGTTGAAGGCCCAGATCGCCGCCGACAGCGAGACGGCGCGCGCTCTCCTGGCTCCATGAAAAAGCCCGGCCGTTTCCAGCCGGGCTCTCTGCGCTCGCGTCGGTCAGAGGGGGGTTAGAAATTGACCCGGCGGGCGCTCTGCAGGCTGTCGAGCACGGCGCGCGCATCATCGGACGGTTTGCGCCGGCGCTTGGCCTGGGGCTGATAGGCCATCTGGGCGTGGGCCTCGCAATAGGCGTTGCCGACCCCGGAATGGCGCCCGCAAAAGCGGAACTCGGTGTCGGCCGGATCGCCGATCGGCCATTTGCACATGCCTTCGCGCAAGGTCAGGACCGTGGCGTACTCCCCGCTGGGCAGGCGCTGGGCCTCTTTCGGCGCGACCGGCTGAGCCGGGGCGGCGGCCTTGATCTCGCGAACCGGGCTCGGCTTCGGCGATGCGGTCGGCTGGGTCTTCGCCTGGGCCGCCGCCGCCGGCTTGGCCTTGCGCGCCGCCGGACGCTGGGGGGCGGGCCGGCGCGTCGGCCGCGAGGGCGCCGCGCGGCCCGACAGGCCCAGGCGGTGCACCTTGCCGATCACGGCGTTACGCGTCACGCCGCCCAGCTGCTTGGCGATCTGGCTGGCGCTGAGGCCGTCGGCCCACAGCTTTTTCAGGGTTTCCACGCGTTCTTCGGTCCACGCCATGGCGGTGCGCTCCTCGCCTGCTACGCTCATCCACAAGACGGTCGGAGCCTCCATTGCTTGGGCGCCGTTCCGTCATCACCCCCATATCTTGGGGCGCGACACGAAATACAGTAGCCGAAGGGGGAGGGGGCGCAACATCTGCGCCGACATGGCCTGTGGAAAGCTGATTCGAGCCCGGCTGCGAAGCGTGCTAAGGCCACCCCTCATAGCCCTTACACAGAGTCGCATCTGAGTCGCCAATGTCTGATCAAGCTGTTGATATGTCTGGCCCGAAACCGCCCCAACCGCGCGCGCTGGGCGCGGTCAACTGGCTGGGTCTGTGGACGCTGTACAAGAAGGAGGTGCGCCGCTTTCTGAAGGTCAGCTTCCAGACGGTTCTGGCGCCAGTGGCGACAAGCCTGTTGTTCATGCTGGTGTTTTCGCTGGCCATAGGCAGCCGTCGCGGCGAGATGATGGGCGTGGAGTTCGCCGCCTTCCTGGCGCCGGGTCTTGTGATGCTGGGCATTCTCAACAATGCCTTCGCCAACTCCTCCAGCTCGCTGATCGTGGCGAAGGTCCAGGGCAACACGGTCGACTTCCTCATGCCGCCGCTCAGCCCGTCAGAGCTCGCAGCGGCCTTCATCGGCGGAGCGGTGACGCGCGGCGTCATCGTGGCGCTTGCCACGGCGCTGGCCATCGCGCCCTTCGTCGATATGTCCATGGCCCACCCCTGGGCGGTGCTTTATTTCGGCCTCAGCGCAGCGGCCATGCTGTCCATGGTCGGCCTGATCGCAGGTCTGTGGGCGGAGAAGTTCGACCACCTGGCGGTGATCACGAACTTCGTCATCATGCCGCTGGCCTTCCTGTCAGGCACCTTCTACTCGGTGGAGATCCTTCCCGAGCCTTTCTACACGATCAGCCATGTGAACCCGGTCTTCTTCATCATCGACGGGTTCCGCTACGGCTTCATCGGCGTCCACGACAGCAATCTGCTGATCGGCGCGCTGGTGTGTGCCGCGATCAATATCGCGCTCCTGACGGCGAGCTATCTGCTGCTGCGCTCAGGCTGGCGCTTGAAGAGCTAGGCGCGCCGCGGCTAGATCGGCGCTGACGCGTTCAACAATAATCAGATCCAGGGAGTCGTTCATGCCCAAGCCGCTCATGGAGACCTACAGCCCGCCCGATCTCGACTTCGTGCGGGGCGAGGGCGTCTACCTGCATGAGAAGGGCGGGGACACCTATCTCGACTTCATCTCCGGCATCGCCGTGAACGGGCTGGGCCACGCCCATCCCAAGGCTGTGGCGGCCCTGAAAGAGCAGTCGGAAAAGCTCTGGCACACCTCGAACATGTTCCGGGTGCCAGGCCAGATCGAGCTGGCCGAGAAGTATTGCCGCGACAGCTTCGCGGACCGGGTCTTCTTCACGAATTCCGGAACGGAGGCGGTGGAGTGCGCCCTGAAGACGGCGCGCCACTACCAGTTCGCCAACGGCCGTCCGGACCGGTATCGCATCATCACCTTCACCGGCGCTTTCCACGGGCGCACCTACGGCGCGATCAACGCCGGCGGCAATCCGAAATATCTGGAAGGCTTTGGCCCGGCCATGGAGGGCTTCGACCAGGTCGAGTTCGGTGATCATGACGCGCTCAAAGCCGCCGTCACCGAGGAGACCGCCGCGATCATCGTGGAACCGGTCCAGGGCGAGGGCGGCGTGCGCGCCATCCCCGACGTCTGTTTGCGCGGTCTGCGCGAGCTGTGCGACCAGCATGGCCTTCTGCTGATCTATGACGAGGTCCAGTGCGGCGCTGGGCGCACCGGCAAGATGTGGGCCCATGAATGGGCCGAAACCGCCCGTCCGGACATCATGGCCGTGGCCAAGGGCGTCGGCGGCGGCTTCCCCATGGGCGCGTGCCTGACGACCGACGCGGCCGGCGAACACATGGTCGTGGGCACTCACGGCTCGACCTTCGGGGGCAATCCCCTGGCCATGGCGGTCGGCAATGTCGTCTATGACGAGCTGAACCAGCCGGAGTTTCTGCAGCACGTGGTGGATATCTCAAACACGCTGCGCCAGCAGCTGGGCCAGCTTCAGGACGCTCACGCGGGCAAGGTCGAGGAGGTCCGCGGGCGCGGTCTGCTGGTCGGTCTGAAACTGAATGCAGCGTATCTGAACAAAAAGCTGGCCGCGAAAGCGCGCGACCACCATCTGCTGATGGGCGCGGCCGGGGACAATGTCGCGCGTCTCGCTCCGCCGCTGATCATCAACGAAGATCATGTGCGCGAAGCGATCGACGCGCTGGACAAGGCGCTGGGCGCGCTTGAGCCGGAGACGGCGTAGCAGGCTGCAGGCGGGGCTTCATGGCGGACGAAAACGGGTTCGGACCGGACGATCTGGGCGCGGGCGATGACTGCGTTGCGAGCTTCCAACTGGAAGGCCGCCCGGTTCGCGGCCGCGTCGTGCGCCTGGCCGAGACCGCCGATCTGTTGCTCGGCGCCCATGACTACCCCGTCAGCGTCGCGCGTCTGGTCGGTGAGGCCGCCCTGCTGGCCGTGCTCATCGGCGACAGCCTGAAATTCGACGGCAAGCTGATCATCCAGGCGAGCGGCCCGTCCTCCCACGGCAAGCAGGTTGAGGGCGAAGGCCCGGTCGCCTTCGTCGTCGCCGATTTCGTGCCGGGCGAGGGCGTGCGCGGCTACGCCAAGTACGACGCCGAGCGCGTGCGCACGCTGGAAGCGGCGACGGGCTCCGCGGTCGGCGCGCAAATGCTGCTGGGCGGCGGGCATTTCGCCATGACGGTCGATCCTGGACCCGGCATGGAGCGCTATCAGGGCGTCACCGCAATCGAAGGCGAAAGCCTGGCTGAGGCCGCCGAACATTATTTCGCCCAGTCCGAGCAGGTCCCCTCGCGCCTGAAGCTCGCCGTCGGCCGCTACCATGACGGGACGAAGGAGCGCTGGCGCGCCGGCGGCGCCCTGATCCAGCGCATCGCCGCCGATGAAACCCGTGGCGAGACCGATGGCGACTTCGACCATGCCCGCGCCCTGTTCGACACGCTCGGCGATGACGAGCTGATCGATCCGACCCTTTCGGTGGGCCGGGTGCTTTACCGCCTGTTCCACGAGGAGGGCGTGCGCCTGGAGGATGTCCGTCCCGCGCCGCGCCGCTGCGCCTGCACCCAGGAGCGCCTGGCCGAGCTGCTCGCCCGGTTCAACACCTCCGACCGCGAACACATGAGCGATGAGACCGGCGAGGTCGTGATGACCTGCGAATACTGTAACCAGGAATGGCGCTTCTCCGCCGCCGAGATCGACCAGGCCGGCAAGGCGAACGATTAGGCCCGCAGCGCCTGCGCCTTGAACCTTTTCCGGCCTCGGCTTATTTCTCCGCCCATGGCTGTCCGTGAAATCCTCACCGTTCCAGACGCCCGTCTGAAGCTGGTCTCCAAGCCCGTCGACACGGTCGACGATGCGCTTCGCGACCTCATGGACGACATGGTGGAGACCATGTATGCGGCTGACGGCATCGGGCTCGCCGCCATCCAGGTGGGCGTGGACAAGCGCGTCATCGTCATGGACCTGTCGGAAAATCGCGATGCGCCGCGCTATTTCGTCAATCCGGTGATCACGCCCCTGACCGAGGACCTGAAGCCCTATTCGGAAGGCTGCCTGTCCATCCCCGACGTGTTCGACGAGGTCGAGCGCCCGTCCAAGGTGAAGGTCGAGTATATCGATTATGACGGACAGAAGCGCGAGGAGATCGCCGAGGATCTGTTCGCGGTCTGCATCCAGCATGAGATGGATCACCTGGAAGGCGTCGTCTTCATCGACTACCTCTCGCGCCTGAAGCGCGAGCGGGCGGTCAAGAAGGTCCAGAAGCTGGTTCGCCAGCGCGCCGCCGCTGAATAATCGCCTTTACCGCACAACGCCTGACCGGCCTCGCCCAGGCGGGCCGTGCAATCCATGCTGCGCCCGTTTTCCGCCGCCAGAAGGCTGTCACCCATGACCGAGACCCGCCGCTCCGCCAAGCTTCTTGTCCGCAATGCGACGCTGGAGGATGTGGACGCCATCCTGGCTCTGCAGAACCGGGCCTATCCCAACATGACGCCGGACCTGCCCGCCATGATCCGCGGCCAGATCGCCACCTTCCCGGAAGGCCAGGTGGTCGTGGAGTATGAAGGCGACATCGTGGGCTGGTGCGCCAGCTTCATCATCGATGAGGCCAGCGCCTTCGGCCCGCACGATTACGCCGGCATTTCCGGCGGCGGCTTCGCCGCGCGCCATGATCCGGACGGTGACTGGCTCTATGGCATGGAGGTGGCGGTCGATCCCGGACGGCGGCGCCTGCGCATTGGTCAGAGGCTGTATGACGCCCGCACCGCGCTGGCCGAAGACTGGGGCCTGAAGGGCACGGTGTTCGGCGGGCGGCTGTCGGGCTTCCGGCGCAAGAAAAAGACCTATCCCACGCCGGAGGCGTACCTCGCCGCCGTGGAGGCGGGCGAGATCAAGGACCCGGTCCTGAACTTCCAGATCCGCAACGGGTTCGAGCCGGCCGGCGTGCTGCGCGACTACTATCCCGAGGACAAGGAAGCCGGCGGCCACGCCGCGCGCATGGTCTGGCGCAACCCGGCCTGGACAGAAGGCGAGGGCGGCGTGTCCCGGCCTGCGCCCAATACCGTGCGCGTGGCCGCCGTCCAGCTGAAGATGCGCGCGCCGGACACGCTGAAAGAGTTCGAACGCCGCGTGGAATATTTCGTGGACGTGTGCGCGGACTACCGCGCGGACTTCTGCGTCTTCCCGGAGATGTTCACCGTGGCGCTTCTTGCGCTGGAGAAGCGCAAGCTGAACCCCGAGGAGAGCATCGAGGCGCTCTCGCGCCATACCCCGCGCTTCATCGAGTTCATGAGCACGCTGGCGGTGCGCTACAACATCAACATTATTGGCGGCTCCCACCCGACCAAGGCCGATGACGGCGACATCCAGAATGTCGCCTATGTCTTCCTGCGCGACGGCTCGGTCCACGCCCAGGAAAAGATCCATCCCACGCCGAACGAGCGCTACTGGTGGAACATCAAGGGTGGCGACGCTGTTGCGGCGATCCCCACCGATTGCGGGCCCATCGGCGTTTTGATCTGTTACGACGCGGAGTTTCCAGAGCTCGCGCGGCGCCTAGCTGACGAGGGCGCGAAGATCATCTTCATGCCCTACGCCACCGACGACCGGGGCGGGCATCTGCGCGTGCGCTATTGCGCCCACGCCCGGGCCATCGAGAACCAGCTCTACTGCGTCACCGCCGGCAATGTCGGCAATCTGCCCGACGTGGAGAACCAGGACGTCAACTACGCCCAGAGCGCCATCATCACGCCGTGCGACTTCCCCTTCGCCCGTGACGGACTTGCGGCGGAGGCCAGCGAGAACGTCGAGACCATCGCGGTCGCCGACCTGCACCTGGACGACCTGAACGAGGCCCGCCGCTCCGGCACGGTCCGCAATCTGCGCGACCGGCGCTTCGATCTGTACCGGATCACGTGGACCGATCGGGGTTAGGGAAGGACTGCGCCGCCTTTGAACCCCCGGCCAAGCGCAGCGCAGAGCCGGGGCCTGCCTGATCGCTCGCACCGAGGTCCCGGCTCTGCGCCGCGTTGCGGCTTGACCGGGAATTCAGATGGAGCCTACCGCCCGGCGTCCCCGCTTGCGCCTGCACTGGCCAGCGCCGTCGGGCGTTCGGCGAAGGCCCCGGCGTCTGCGATCGCAGGCAGGGCCTGGTCGCGGATCTGGATGATCCGTTCGCGCTCGGCTTCGAACAGCTCCAGCTCCTCTTCGGACAGCGTGCGGCCCGTCGGCAGGTCCAGCGCCATGGGATTGGTCGGCCGGCCGTTCAGGTGCACCTCGTAGTGAAGGTGCGGGCCGGTGGAGCGTCCGGTCGTGCCCACATAGCCGATGGTCTGGCCCTGCTGGACGCGGGCGCCGGCGCGGATGCCGCGCGCGAACCCGTTCAGGTGCGCATAGGCGGTTTCATACCCGTTGGAATGGCGGATGCGGATATAGTTGCCGAAACTTCCGAACCGGTTGGCGCGCTCCACGATGCCGGCGCCCGCGGCCATGATCGGCGTGCCGCGCGGTGCAGCGAAGTCGGTGCCGTTATGGGGCCGGTTCGTGTTCAGCACCGGGTGGAAGCGCATGCCGAAGCTGGACGAGATACGCGCGCCGTTGATCGGCATGAGCATCAGGAGGCGCTGGGCGCTTTCGCCGTCAGCGGTGAAATAGCCCACTTCGCCGTCGGGCGCGGTGAAGCGGAAATACTCCAGCGGATCGCCGCGGCCTTCGAAGACCACGTAGAGGATCTCGCCCGTGCGAACCGTCTCGCCGCGCCGGTTCACGAAGCGCTCGAAGACGATGTCGAACCCGTCGCCGGGCTGGATGGCGCGAAAGTCCACCGCGAAGCCCAGGATATTGGCCAGCTCCACCACGATCCGGTCAGTCGCGCCGCCTTCGATGGCGGAGAGGTAAAGTGAGGAGTCCACCTCGCCGCGGGCGCGCACCACTTCACGCTCGAGGCTGGCCACCGCCTCACGGGTGCGGAACTGGTCGCCGACGCGCGAGACGGTCAGCGTGCGCTCGCTGTCGGGACGGAAAGAAAAGCCCGCGAGCCGCGTCTCGGGCGCGTCAGCACCGATCGCCTCGGCCGACGCGAATGCGGCTGCGCCCGGCACTTCCATGAAGATTGTCAGGTCCTGACCGGCGCGCAGCTCACGGGCGGAGAAGTAGGGTTCAAGCGCCGCGATGGCGCGTGCGGCGTCGATCCGGCTCGCTCCGGCGTCATCCAGGACGCTGGCGAAGGTCTGCCCGCTGCGCACCGTGGTCTGGACCGGCTCGATGTCGGCTCGCCAAAGACCGGCGAACTGGGCGTGTTCGGCCTCGATAAGGGCGAGGCCGGACAGCGAGGGTGCGGCGACCGGTTCGATCGCAGCAGGGGCGTCAACGCTGGTGTCGGCCTGCTGCGCGGCGGGCGCGCCATCGCGTTCAAGGGTGGCGACGCGGGGGGCGTCATCCATGGCCGGAGCCGGGCGTTCGCCTGCGCTGAATATCAGCAATCCGGCGATCAGGGCCAGGGCTCCTCCCAGCGCGGCGAAAAACAGGAGCGTGCGCGAGCGGCGGGCATCAGCGAGATGGACGTCGAAACCGGACATGGGTTTTTGAATTCCCTCTTCCTCGCCTCGCATTGCGCGGGTCAGCGCCACGTCGCCGCGCCCGAAGCCCCTCGCAAATACCAGACCGCCTTAACCCTGTGATCTGGTTTTTTCAGCGCCCACGACCACTGTGGCGCGCGAATATGGCCGCAGCAAGCTGACACCTGAATGCGCGATGGCGGTTTAACAAACCGGAAAGCATGCCATATCGGGTGCAGGAGGTTTCCTGCCATGAAACAGATGCTCGCCCTGATCGCCCTGTTTGTCGCCATCATCGGCGCCGCGCTGTTCGTGGCGCTTCGCGCGTTCACCGACATTGATACGCAGATGAGCTGGCATGGCTGGCTGGCCATGGCGCTGGGCGTGGTGCTCACCGCCGCGCTGGGCGGCGGCTTGATGTATCTGGTTTTCTACTCCGCCCGCCACGGTCATGACGATATCGACCACGACCTGTGACGCGTTAACGCTTTCAGCGGCGAGAATCGGATAAGGGTGGCGACATGAGCCAGATTGATCACGCCCCCACCGCCGCCGAACTCGCAGCTCTTCTATGCTCGCGGGTGTGTCACGACATCGCCGGACCGACCAGCGCCATGGGCGCGGCCCTGTCCGTGCTGGCCGACGAGGGCGCGGCCGACATGCGCGACGACGCCATCGACCTGTTGCGCACCGGGGCTGTTTCTATCCGCAACAAGCTGGAATACGCCCGCGTCTGCTTCGGCGCGGCGGGTTCGCGCGGCGGCGAGATGACGATCCAGGAAATCCGGGCCGTGGCCGAACCCATGTTCGCTGACGCCCGCGCCGAACTGGTCTTCAAGACCGAGGCCGGCGCCCTGGACAAGTCGGCGGGCCGGGTTCTGCTGAACCTGATCTGGATGGCGATTGAATCGCTGCCGCGCGGCGGCACGGTCACGGTGGAGGCCAGCGCCTCCAGCGATGGCGGGGCGCGCTTGCGCATTGTCGCCTCGGGCCCGCGCATCCGGCTCGAGCCGGCCTTTGCCGCGGCGCTTGGCGGCGAGCGTCCCGAGGACGGGTATGACGGGCGCTCGATCCAGGCCTATTACGCCGGCCTGATCGCGCGCGAAGCGGGCGGCCGCGCGGCCGCGTCGGCGAGCGAGGAGCGCGCCGAGTTCACGGCGCTCACCGGTCCGGTGCAGACGATTGCTGCTGCGGAATAGACCGATACACGCTCGGCCAACCTTTGCTTAACCACATGCGTGACAGGGTCCCGGTGGATGACTGAATCTGCTGCGGGGCCAGTCCTATGGATGAGTTGATCGGCGAGTTTCTGGCGGAGACGTCCGAGAGCCTTGACGTTATCGATGCCGAGCTCGTGAAGTTCGAAGAAGATCCCACGGATCGCGCGACGCTGGACAATATTTTCCGGCTCCTTCACACCATCAAAGGCACGTGCGGCTTCCTTGGTCTGACCCGCCTGGAAGCCGTCGCTCACGCCGGCGAGACGCTGCTCGGCAAGTTCCGTGACGGCGACCTTGTCGCCGACAGTGCGGCGGTGACCCTGGTGCTGCAATCGCTTGACCGTATCAAGGAAATCCTTGCGGGTCTGGAGCAGACCGGCCTCGAACCTGAGGGCGAGGACGGCGATCTGATCGCCCGGCTGGAGGCGATGAGCGAAGGCAAGGCCGATCCGGCGCCGGCCGCCGCATCGGCGCCGGAACCGGTCATCGAGCCCGAGCCGGAACCTGAGCCCGCGCCTGCGGTCGAGGCTGAAGCGCCCGCAGGTGGCGGGGTCTTTGATGAGCATCTTGGCCGCGAGCTTCGCCCCGGCGAGGTGTCGCTGGCCGAGCTTGAAGCCGCCTTCATGAATACGCCGGGACCGGAGGAGGATGAGGCGACTTCAGACTCCGATGGGGACGCCGAAGAGGATTCGGAGTCGGACATCGCGGTCGAGGCCGCAGCCCCCGCCGTGCGGCCCGCAGCTGCCAATGCCGGGCCTGCTGCGAAACCTGCCGACGCGCCCGCAGCGGCGGCCGCCCAGCGGCCCGCCTCCACGATCCGCGTGAGCGTGGACGTGCTTGAAAACCTGATGACGACCGTGTCCGAGCTGGTTCTGGCCCGGAACCAGATGCATCAGATCGTGCGCGGCGTTGAAGACAGCGCCCTGAAGACCCCGCTGCAGCGCCTGTCCTCGGTCACCGCCGAGCTGCAGGACGGCGTCATGAAGACCCGCATGCAGCCCGTGGGCGATGCCTGGAAGAAGCTGCCGCGCATCGTGCGCGACGCCAGCCAGGATCTGGGCAAGAAGATCCGTCTTGTTCAGGAAGGCGAGGACACCGAACTCGACCGGCAGGTTCTTGAGCTGATCAAGGATCCGCTCACCCACATGGTGCGCAATTCCTGTGATCACGGGCTTGAGGGGCCGGCCGATCGGCAGGCCGCCGGCAAGGCCGAGACCGGGACGATCCGCCTGTCCGCCTACCATGAAGGCGGCGCGATCATCATCAAGATCAGCGACGACGGCCGGGGCCTCGATCCGGCCAAGATCCGTGCAAAGGTTCTGGAGAAAGGACTCGCCACCGAGGAAGAGCTCGCCGGGATGAGCGAGGCTCAAATCCAGCGCTTCATCTTCGCCGCCGGGTTCTCCACCGCCGCCCAGGTCACCAACATGTCCGGCCGGGGCGTCGGCATGGACGTGGTGCGCACCAATATCGAACAGATCGGCGGGTCCATCGACCTTCAGTCCGAGGTCGGCAAGGGCACGTCCTTCTCCATCAAGATTCCGCTAACCCTGGCGATTGTCTCGGCGCTGATCATCAAGGCGGGCGGCGCCCGCTTCGCCGCGCCGCAGCTGGCCGTGCGCGAGCTGGTCCGCGTCGGCCCGGGCTCGTCCGTGGCCGTGGAGACGCTGCACGGCGCCAAGATGATCCGCCTGCGCGACCGTCTGCTGCCGGTGATTTCGCTCAACCAGGTCCTCAGCCAGTCCCTTCAGGACGAGGCGGAAATGAGCGGTTACGTGATCGTTCTGGAGGCGGCCGGGCGCAAGATGGGCCTGGTGGTCGATGATGTGCTCGATACCGAGGAGATCGTGGTCAAGCCGCTCTCCGGTCCGCTGCGCAGTGTCTCGGTGTTCTCCGGCGCCACCATTCTGGGCGACGGCTCGGTGATCATGATCCTGGATCCCAACGGTCTCGCGCAGGAAACCGCCATGGAATCCGACGAGGTGGCTGCGGGGCCCGCGGAAGACGCCGAGCGCAGCGACAGGATCAGCGCGCGTCAGCGCTTGCTGCTGGTGCGCGCTGGCGGCGAGGAGCCCAAGGCGGTTCCTGTCAGCCTGATCACGCGCCTGGAAGACTTTGACGCCTCGATGATCGAGAAAGTCGACGGGCGTCATGTGGTCCAGTACCGCGGACGGCTTCTGCCGTTGGCCCATGCCGGCGGGATGGATGACTTCCAGACCGAGGGGCGCCAGCCGGTTCTGGTGTTCTCCGAAGACGGCAAGTCGGCCGGCGTCGCCGTGGATGAAATCCTGGACGTGGTCGAGGAGACGCTGGATCTGGAGATGGGTTCCGAGCGTCCGGGCACCATCGGTTCCGCGGTCATCAAGGGCAAGGCGACCGAAGTGCTCGACATCGCCTGGCACATGGAGCGCGCCTGGTCAGGCGCGCCTCAACGCGCCGAGCGGGGCGGGTCAAACTCGATCCTGCTGGTGGAGGCCGACGCGTTTTCGCGGCGCATGCTGGCGCCGCTGCTCGCTGCGGCTGGATATGACGTCACCGTCGCCGGCGGCCTGCATGAGGCCCGTGATGCGGCCCAGATGGGCGCGGCCTATGATGTCGTGGTCGGCGATCCCGCCGCGCTCTCCCGCCTGGCGGACGAAGGCTACTTCAAGGACATTCCACGCCTGGGCGTGGGCGAGAACGCTTACGGGGCGCCGGCGGAAGGCTTTGTGGCGGTCATGGACCGCGCTGATCGCGGCGGCCTCATCGCCGCTCTCGACAAGGCCGCACGCGCACGCGCCGCCGCTGCCGCAGCGTAAGGAGGAACACCGATGAGCGCTGAATCCTCATTCGAATACGTCACGGTTCATATCGGCGGCCAGCTGTTCGGCGTCGAGGTGTGCGAGATCCGCGAGGTCTTCGCGCCGCTGGACGTGACGCCGGTGCCGCGCGCGCCCGCCGAGATCGCCGGGCTGATGAATTTGCGCGGCCGCATCGTGACCGCCGTGGACGCCCGCAGCCGTCTGGGTCTGCCCCCGCGCGGCGAGGAAGAGCCGGTCATGGCGCTTGGCCTTGAGCAGGGATCGGAACTGTTCGGAGTGCTGGTGGACAATGTCGGCGAGGTGATGCGCCTCAAGTCCGACACGCTGGAAGCGAGCCCGGCCCACCTGGACCCTAAATGGCGTGCGCTCCTGAAGGGCGTTCACAGACTTGAAAACGAATTGTTGGCGATTCTCGACGTACGAGCCTTGATCACATGGCGCACGCCGCTGGCGGCCTAGGACCTGGAGACCTGACTCATGAAGACCTGTCTGGTGGTCGATGACAGCCGCGTGATTCGCAAGGTCGCGCGCAAGATCGTTGAGGATATGGGCTTCGCCTGCGAAGAGGCCGCCGACGGCCAGGAGGCGCTGAACGCCTGCCGCAGGGCGATGCCCGACGCGGTCCTGCTGGACTGGAACATGCCGGTCATGAACGGGCTGGATTTCCTGATCAAGCTGCGCGAGGAGCCGAACGGCAAGAAGCCGGTCGTGGTCTTCTGCACTACCGAAAACGACATGTCGCACATCACCCAGGCGCTTCGCGCGGGCGCGGACGAGTACGTGATGAAACCCTTCGACGGCGACATCATCGAGTCCAAGTTCGCCGAAACCGGCCTGGTCTGAGGGGGAACGGCCTCGTGAGCGCAGCGCCCTCCCTGTCCGCCGCCGGAGGCGTCCCGAAAGTCCTGATCGTCGACGACAGCGCGGTCGTGCGCGGGCTGGTGGCGCGCTGGGTTGAGGCGGACGCAAGGCTTGAGGTCGCCGCGACCTGCGCGGACGGCGAGCAGGGCGTGCGCCGCGCGGGCGAGCTGCAGCCCGATCTGGTCGTGCTCGACATTGAAATGCCGCGCATGGACGGACTGACCGCCCTGCCGCTGATCCTGAAGGCGGCGCCGCGCGCCCGGGTCGTCATGGCGTCCACCCTGACCCGCAAGGGCGCGGAGGTGACCATGCGCGCCCTGTCTCTGGGCGCGGCGGACTATGCGCCCAAGCCTGAAGCCGGCCGGGTCGCAGGCGCTGAGGCCTATCGCACCGAATTGCTGCAGAAGCTTGTCGCGCTGAGCCCGCGTCAGAGCGTACGCGCCGCTTCGGCGCCTGCCGTCTCCGCCCCCCGCCCGCTGCTGTCCCAGGCCAAGGCCGCGCCGCGCGCCGGCGTGGCGCCGAAGCCCAATCTCATCGCCATCGGGTCGTCGACCGGCGGGCCCCAGGCCCTGCGCGACGTGATGAGCGTCATCCCCAGGGACGCGCGGGTCCCGGTTGTGATCGCCCAGCACATGCCCAAGCTGTTCACCGCGATCCTGGCTGAACACCTTTCCAAGTGCGGCATGCCGGCCGCCGAGGCCAGGCATGGCGAGGTGCTGCGCCCAGGCCGCGCCTACCTGGCGCCGGGCGACTGGCACTTCACGCTGAAGGCGGGCGGCCAGGGTTTCGTCGCCGAGCTGGACCAGAGCCCGCCCGTGAATTTTTGCCGCCCGGCGGTGGATCCGCTCTTCCGCTCCTGTGCGCAGGCGGCAGGCCGCAACGTGCTCGCCATCGTCCTGACCGGAATGGGCTCCGACGGCCGGGAAGGCGCGCGGTGTATCCGCGAGGCCGGCGGCCATGTCATCGCCCAGGACCAGGCGAGCAGCGTTGTTTGGGGCATGCCCGGCGCTGTCGCCGAGGCCGGCCTTGCCGACATGATCTTACCTCTGAAGGATATCGGCCCGGAGATCGCCCGGCGCCTGAAAGGTGTTTGATGAGCGCTTTACCGCCCGCCAAGTTCGACTTCCTCAGCCAGGATGTGAAAAAGCGCACCGGCCTCATCCTTGGACCGGAGAAGGCGTATCTGGTTGAATCCCGGCTCGGCCCGGTGGCCCGGCGTGAGGGATTTGCGAGCGTTGAGGCGCTGGTGGACGCCATGATGCGCGGCGACCGTAATCTGTGCGTCGCCGCGAGCGAGGCCCTGGCCACCCACGAGACCTTTTTCTTCCGGGACAAGACGCCGTTCGAGCTGTTCGAGCAGGCGATCCTTCCCGCCTTCAAGGCTAGCCGGGCCGGGCGCAGGCTGAAAATCTGGTGCGCGGCGGCCTCGTCCGGTCAGGAGCCGTATTCGCTGGCCATGCTGCTGGACGAGGGCGTGGGTCCGGACGCCGACATTCTGGCCACCGACATGAGCGGACCGGTCCTGGAGAAGGCCAAGGCCGGGGTCTACACCCAGTTCGAGGTTCAGCGCGGCCTGCCGATCCAGCGGCTGGTGAAGCATTTCGACCAGACCGGGGAGACCTGGCGGATCAAGCCGCACCTGCGCCAGAAGATCCGGTTCGAGCAGGGCAATCTGCTGGAGGACTTCTCCCGCTATGGCCGCCAGGACGTCATCTTCTGCCGCAACGTGCTGATCTATTTCGATATTGAGACCAAGGCCAAGGTCCTCGACCGGCTCGCAGCCCTTCTGGCCGATGACGGCTATCTGATCCTGGGCGCCGCCGAGACCGTCGTAGGGCTGACGGACTCCCTGCGTCCGGTTCCAGGCCGCCGGGGCCTCTACGCCAAGCCGGAAACGGCAGCCAAAGCGGCCGCGGCCTAGCCGCGGCGTCCCAGGCGTCTCAGGCGCCGCCAGAAGCGGCGGCGCTCGGGGCGCGGCTGGGGCTTCAGGTTCTGCACGAACTCTTCAGCGCAGGCCTTCCAGGAGTATTTCTCCGCAAAGGCCCGGCAGTCCTCGCGCTTCATCTCGAGTGCTTCCAGGCAGGCCTTCTGCAGATCATCGCCGATGGCGCCGGCGTTGGATCCGGGGATGATGTCTTTCGGTCCGTTGGCCACGAACGCCGCGACCGGCGTGCCGCAGGCCATGCTTTCCAGAATCACCAGCCCGAACGTGTCGGTGAAGCTGGGGAAGACCATGACGTCGGCGTCGGCGAAGTGCTGCGCCAGCTCGTCACCGGACTTGTTGCCGGTGAACACCACGTCCGGATAGCCCTTCTTCAGCTCCTCCAGCTGCGGGCCAGGGCCCACGACGACCTTCGTGCCGGGAAGGTCCAGATCGAGGAAAGCCTCGATATTCTTCTCCACGGCGACACGGCCGATATAGACGAAGATCGGGCCTTCCAGGCCTTCATAGACGCTCTTGCCACCCATATGGCGCTTGTCGGGGTGGAACAGCTCAGTGTCCACGCCGCGCGCCCAGGGCGTGATATTGTTGAAGCCGCGCTCGGCCAGCATGTCGCGCATGGACGGCGTGGCGACCATCAGCCGGTTTCCGGAGTTGTGGAAGCGCCTCATGAAGGCGTAGCCCGCTGAAATCGGAATGAGCGGAATGCGCGCATGCACGTACTCGGGAAACTTGGTGTGGTAGCTGGTCGTGAAGGGCAGCTTCCATTTCAGGCAGATCTTGCGCGCGGCGTGGCCGAGGGTGCCTTCGGTGGCGATGTGAATGGCTTCCGGTTCGAAGGCCTTGAAGCGGCGCTCGATCTCCTCGTCCGCGCCGATCGCGAGCTTGATGTCGGGATAGGTCGGAAGCGGGAAGGTGCGAAAGCCGAGGCCGGGGTGAATGACCTCCACCTCATGGCCCATCAGGCGGCACTCATCGACGGTGCGCGACAGGGTGCGCACGACGCCGTTGACCTGGGGCTCCCAGGCGTCGGTGACCAGCATGATGCGCAGCGGGGCGCTCTCGTCCATGGGGAGCTCCGAAGGGGCTGTTTGGTTCAGGCGGCGGTGTTTAGCGTGTTTTTTGCCGCAGGCGAAGACTGAAGGGCTGCAGCGCTGTGGAGTCCGCTCTGTTGGTTGCACGCAAGGGCCAGGTCGCCATCATGGCGGCCTGATCAAGGGCAGGGGGCTCCATGACTGACACCGCACCGACATCGCCGGGCCTGAAGCGCGCCCGTCCGCTTGCGCCGCTGTTTCGGCACGCCCGCCTCGCCTTCCGGATCTATGTGGGGGTCCAGGCCGCGTTCTGTATCTTCCTCATCCTCATGGCGGTTGTTTTCAGCCGTGCGGCGGACGGCGTCTATATCAGCCCGGGAACGGCGCGCGAGCTGGACCTGATCGGCCTCGTCGTCGGCGTGTCCTACCTCGCCGTATTGATCTGGACCATCGTGCTGGTGCTGCGCTTCACCTTCCGCGCCATGGCGAATCTCAGGGGGCGCGGCGAAGACACCGAGATGAGCCCGACGATGGCCGTCGTCTGGTACTTCATCCCGTTCGCGCTTTTGTATTTCCCGTTCAAGGGTATGCAGGAAATCTGGCGAAAGTCCCGCGCCCGCATCGGTCAGCCTGACCCGGCAAGCGGCCATCTGGGCGCCTGGTGGGCGACCTGGCTTGTCGGCGGCCTGCTCGGAAACATCACTTTGCGCCTCGTCGGATTCGGCGGCGATGCGTCGCTGGAGATGCTGGCGTTGAGCAACTGGATCGACGCCGCCGGGAGCCTCATTCACATCGCCAGCGCGCTGCTCCTGCTTAGAATTCTCAGCGAAATCACCACCGCTCAGGACCAGGAGATTCAATAATACAAAGGCTTGGGTTCGGGCGGTTCCGCCGCAGCCGACTTCGCTTGCAACGCAATAGCATTCATCCCATCGTCCCGCCCTCTGAAGCTATTTCGTGCGGGAGCAGCCCATGCGCGACCATGCCGAGACCTTGATCGATTGGGACGGTCTGGACGATCTGAAATTCGCCGATGAACGTGAAGCGGCGCGTGAACTGGACGCGCTGGTCGGACTTGATGACGCCGCGCGAAAACGCGCCGGTGAAGCGGCTGTGGGCCTTGTAAAGACCGCCCGCAAGACCCGGCGCGGCGGCGGTCTGATGGAAAGCTTCCTTCAGGAGTTCGGCCTGTCCAACAAGGAGGGCCTGGCGCTCATGTGCCTTGCCGAGGCGCTTCTGCGTGTGCCTGACAAGGAAACCGCCGACGAACTGATCAGCGAGAAGATCGGCTCGGGCCGCTGGGCGGAGCATGCCTGGAAGTCTGACAACTGGCTGGTCAACGCCTCCACGCTGGGCCTGATGCTGACCGGCTCGATCACCAGCCTCGATCCCAAGGCGCGCAAGGATCCTGGCGGCTATTTCCGCCGTCTGGCCGGGCGTTTGGGCGAGCCGGTGATCCGCACCGCGACCCGGCGCGCCATGCGCATCCTGGGCGAACAGTTCGTGCTGGGCCGCACCATCGAAAGTGCGATCAAGCGCGGACGCGGCTGGAAGATGTACGGCGCCATGACGCCGCTCTTCTCCTTCGACATGCTGGGCGAGGGTGCGCGCACCGAAGCTGACGCCCAGCGCTATCACACACGCTATCTGGAGGCGCTGCAGGCCGTCGCCGCCAAACGCCAGGACGGGCCGATCGAAGCCGTCGACGGGGTCAGCGTGAAGCTGTCCGCCCTGCATCCACGCTATCTGGCGGTCAAGGAAGACCAGGTCTTCGAAGAGCTCTACCCGCGCATACTGGAGCAGTGCCAGGCCGCAGCGAAAGCCGATATCGCCTTGTGCCTGGACGCTGAAGAAACCGATCGCCTGGTCATCCAGATGAAGGTGTTGGAGCGTCTGGCCCGCGAACCCTCCCTGAAGGATTGGGGCGGGCTGGGTCTGGCCGTTCAGGCCTATCAGAAGCGCTGCCGGCCCATGCTGGAGCGGCTGGTGAAGCTGGGCGAGCAGACCGGACGGCGCTTTCTGGTGCGTCTTGTCAAAGGCGCCTACTGGGATACCGAGATCAAATGGGCCCAGGTCGCCGGGCATCCGGACTTCCCGGTCTGGTCGACCAAGCCGGCCACCGACATGAATTATCTGGCCTGCGCGCGCGTCATGCTGAATGCGCCCCACGCCATCTATCCCCAGTTCGCCACGCACAACGCCCATTCGCTGTGCACGGTGCGCGAACTGGCCAAGGAAGCCGGCGATCCGCCCTACGAGTTCCAGCGCCTGCACGGCATGGGCGAGCCGCTGTATGCGGCGGCTGCGGAGACCTGGGGCGAGGATCTGGGCCCGGTGCGCATTTATGCGCCCGTGGGCACCCATGAGGATCTGCTGCCCTATCTGGTCCGCCGCCTTCTGGAGAACGGCGCCAACACCAGCTTCGTGCACGCCTTCCTGGATGACGACGTGCCCGCCGAGCACGTCGCCTCCGGCCCGTTCGCCATGGCGCCGACGCTCGATCGGCACCCCTTCATCCCGGCGCCGCCGTCGCTGTATGGCGAGGCGCGGGTCAACTCGGCCGGCGTCGACCTGTCCCAGGTCAAGGTGCGCACCCGCCTCGCCAAAGCCCAGGCCGAGTTCGACGCCGCCGCGCCCCATGTATGCGGCCCGATCATAGATGGTCAGGCTTTCGTCGACGGCGGTGATGTGCGTGTCAGTCCGGCCGACGAAAGCTTCAACGTGGCGAAGGTCCGCGACGCGCAACCCGGCGAGGTGGACGAGGCCTATGCCCGCGCCCGCGCCGCCCAGCCTGACTGGGACGATCGCGGCGGACCGGAACGCGCCGAAGTCCTGCGCGCCATGGCCGACAAGCTGGAGGAGCACACCGACCGGCTCATCGCCCTCATGGCGCGCGAAACTGGCAAGACGCTGGCCGATGGCGTCGCGGAAGTGCGCGAAGCGGTCGATTTCCTGCGCTATTACGCGGTCGAGGCCGAGACCAAGTTCACCGGCCCCCAGCGCCTGCCAGGACCGGCGGGCGAGACCAACCATCTGGAGCTGCGCGGGCGCGGCGTGTTCGTGTGCATCAGCCCGTGGAACTTCCCGCTGGCGATCTTCACGGGTCAACTGTCCGCTGCGCTGGCCGCAGGCAACACGGTGCTGGCCAAGCCGGCCGAGCAAAGTCCGCTCATCGCTTTTGAGGCGGTGAAACTGTTCCGCGAAGCCGGCTTGCCGGACGGGACGCTGAACCTCCTGCCCGGCGGCGGGGATATCGGCGCGGCGCTGGTCAACCTGCCCCATATCGACGGGGTGTGCTTCACCGGCTCCACTGAAGTCGCCCGTATCATCAACCGGGCGCTCGCGGCCAAGGATGGACCGATCGTGCCGCTGATCGCGGAGACCGGCGGCCTGAACGGCATGTTCGTGGACACCTCGGCCCTGACCGAGCAGGTGATCGACGATGTGATCCTGTCCGCCTTCGGCTCAGCCGGGCAACGCTGCTCGGCGCTGCGGGTCCTGTTCCTGCCGGAAGACAGCGCGGATCATGTGATCAAGGCGGTCAAGGGCGCCATGGATGTTCTGAAAGTGGGCGACCCAAGCCTCGCCGCCACGGACGTTGGCCCGGTCATCGACGCCGACGCCCAGGACGTGCTGGAGCATCACCTTGAAGAGACGCCGGGCAAGATCATCCACCGCACCCCGGTCGCCGAAGAGGTGAAGGCGCGCGGGCGCTATTTCGCGCCGGCGGTGGTGGAGCTGAACAGCTTGGATGACATCACCGAGGAGAAGTTCGGCCCGATCCTGCATGTCGTGCGCTACAAGCGCGGCAAGCTGACCGAGACCGCCGAGAAACTCGCCGCGAAAGGCTACGGCCTGACCCTGGGCGTGCACTCGCGCCTGGACCGCTTCTTCAATGCGGTGCGCCAGGCGGTTCCGGCGGGCAATGTCTATGTGAACCGCAACATCACCGGCGCGGTGGTGGGCGTGCAGCCATTCGGCGGGGAGGGCCTGTCCGGAACCGGTCCCAAGGCCGGCGGGCCGCACTACATCTACCGCTTCGCGGCGGAGCGTGCGGTCACGATCAATATCGCTGCGCAAGGCGGCGATCCGGAGCTGTTGAGCCTGGAATAGGTCGGGTGAGGGGCTGGCGAATTGGTCAGCCCCCCATCGCCTCCGCGATCAGGTCCTCGCTGGCTTCCTCCAGAAGCGCGTCGCCAGCTTCGCCGTGCACCGCCTCGCGGCCGATTTCCAGCATGACCGGGACAGCGAGCGGCGAGACGCGTTTGAGGTCCACCGCATCGATTTTCCCGCCGATCCGCGCGAGGGCGTCAGACAGGCGGCGAACGTCCAACAGTCCTGCCGCCGCATCCGCCCAGGCGGCCTGCAGGAGGATGTGGTCCGGCTCGTGGTCGCGCAGCACGTTGTAGATCAGGTCGGCGGAAAACGTGACCTGGCGGCCCGTCTTCTCCTGACCGGGAAAGCGCCGCTCGATGAGACCGGCGATCAGCGCGCAGTTGCGGAAGGTGCGCTTCATCAGATCGCTTTCGGCGAGCCAGGCGTCGAGATCGTCGCCCATCATGTCCTCTGAGAACAGCGCGGCCATGTCCACATCGGCCATGGGGCTCAACCCCCACACCGACAGCGCGTACTCGTTGGCGACGAAGCCCAGAGGCCGCTTGCCCAGGCGTTCGAGGCGCCGGGTCAGCAGCATGCCCAGGGTCTGATGGGCGAGGCGTCCTTCAAAGGGATAGCACACGAGGTAATGCTTGCCGCCGCGCGGGAAGGTCTCCACCAGCAGCCGGTCGGGCGCGGGCAGTCTCGAGCGCCGTTCTTGTATCTCCAGCCATTCGCGGATCTGGCCGGGCAGGGCATCCCAGCTGGCCGGATCGTGGACCAGATTGCGCACGCGTTCAGCCAGATAGGTGGACAGGGGAAACTTGCCGCCCTGCCAGCTGGGCACCTTGGGGTCTTCGCTAGCTGACCGGCTGACCAGGCAGTCGGTTCCGTCCACGCCTTCAAAGCGCAGCATCTGGCCAGCGAACATGAAGGTGTCGCCGGGGCTGAGCTGGTCGCAGAACCATTCCTCCACCTGGCCCAGGCGCGGCCCGCCCGCGCGGCGGGGCGTTTTCTTTCCTCCCCCGCCTGCGGCGACGGAGGGGGGAGCGCCGGCTGAAAGCCCCCGCGATATCGCGGCGAGGGAGTAATCCGGTTTGACCGTCCGCTTCCCCCCTCCGCTCGCTTCGCGAGCACCTCCCCCGTGAACGGGGGAGGAAACCGTCGGCTTCGCTCCACCCTTCACCAGACGCACGTCCAGCATGGGGCTTTCCACGATCGTGCCGACATTCATGCGATGGCGCTGGGCGGCGTCGCGACTGCGTGCGCGCCAGCGCCCGTCGCGGCCCTTCACCATGCGCTTGAACCGGTCGTAGGAGCCCAGCGCGTAGCCGCCGGAGGCCACGAACTCCAGCACCCGGTCGAAGGTCGCCCGGTCCAGTTCGGAGTAGGGCGCGGCGCGGGTGATCTCGGCGTAAAGCGCCTCCTCTTCAAACGGCTCACCGCAGGCCCGGCCCATGACGTGCTGGGCCAGCGCATCCAGCGCGCCGGCGCGCAGCGGTTCGCCGTCGAGCGCCTTTTCCGCCACGGCGTCCTTGGCCGCGCGGCATTCCAGATGCTCGAACCGGTTGGTGGGGACAAGCACGGCGCGGCTAGGCGCATCCAGCTGGTGATTGGCCCGGCCCAGGCGCTGGATCAGGCGGGCCGAGCCCTTCGGCGCGCCCATCTGGATCACCAGATCCACATCCCCCCAGTCGATGCCCAGATCGAGGGTTGAGGTGCACACCACGCCTTTCAGCCTGCCCGCCGCCATGGCGCTTTCCACCTTACGGCGCTGCTCCGGCGACAGGGAGCCATGGTGCAGGGCGATGGGCAGGGCGTCCTCATTGACGCTCCACAGCATCTGGAAGGTGAACTCGGCCTGGGAGCGGGTGTTCACGAAGATGAGGGCGGTCTTCGCCGTCTTGATCAGCTCGTAGACGGACCGGATCGCATGGCGGCCTGTGTGCCCGGCCCAGGGGATGCGGTCCTCGGGACTGAGAATGTCCACTTGGGGTTCGGCCCCGCCGGCGCCCCTCACGATCCGGGCGAAGCTCGGCTCGGCGCCTTGCGTCGAAAGCCAGCGGGCATGGCCCATCTCGTCCTTCACGGTCGCCGAGAGGCCGACGCGCCGGGCCTGAGGGGCATAGGTCTTCAGCGTGGCCAGGCCCAGCGCCAGAAGGTCCCCGCGCTTGCCCGGGGCGAGGGCGTGGACCTCGTCGATGATGACGGTTTGCAGATGCTCGAAGAAGGCTGCGCCGTTCTCCTGGGCGCAGAACAGGGCCAGCTGCTCGGGCGTGGTCAACAGGATGTCCGGCGGGCGCTGACGCTGGCGGGTGCGTTTGCCGGCGGGCGTATCGCCGGTGCGGGTTTCGATCCGCAGGTCCAGGCCCATCTCGGAGACCGGCGTCATCAGATTACGGGCCACGTCCTGAGACAGGGCTTTAAGCGGTGAGATGTAGAGCGTGTGCAGGCGGTAGGGCCTGTCCTTGCCGCCGGCCAGAGCGATGGCGGCCAGATCAATGAGGCTGGGCAGGAACCCGCCCAGCGTCTTGCCCCCGCCCGTCGGCGCGATCAGCAGGGCGTCCTGCCCGGCTCTGGCGGCGGCGACCATCTCGCGCTGGTGCGAACGCGGCGCCCAGCCCCGGCTTTGAAACCAGGCTTCGAACCGATCGGGGAAGGCGGGAAGGTTGCGATGCTCCATGAACCGACACATAGCGCGGCTGAGGCGAGGATGACACGGGCGGTCTGGGCGCCTAGTTTCTTCGTCAGCAGATCAGGAGAGCCCGCCATGCGCCGTGTTTTCGCCACACTGTCCATTCTGGCTATCGCCGCCTGCTCTCCAGGCGAGCGCGACGCCGTTTCCAGCGACCAGGCGGGAGCGCCGGTGGATATCGAACAGGCGCCGCCGATCCGGGTCCCCGACTACCCTCAAAGCCGGCGCGTGGATCAGAGCGATGTCTATCGCTCGGCGAGCCACGGCGAGGTCGAGGTGGCGGACCCTTATCGCTGGCTGGAAGCCGATGTGCGGGTCTCCGAGGAGGTCGCCGCCTGGGTGGAAGCGCAGAACGCCGTGACCCAGGCCTATCTCGATCAGCTGCCCGGCCGCGATTACATCGCCGAGCGCCTGCGTGAGCTCTGGAATTACGAGCGCTACGGCCTGCCTGAGCGCGCCGGGGAGCGGTATTTCTATACCCGCAATGACGGTCTGCAGGATCAAAGCGTGCTCTATGTGGCCGAAGGTCTGGAGGCTGAACCGCGCGCCCTGATCGACCCCAACGCCTGGTCCGGCGACGGGACCACCGCGTTGGCCGGCTGGGAGCCGAGCCCGGACGGGGCGATGCTGGTCTACGCGGTCCAGGAAGGCGGCTCGGACTGGCGGACGCTTCGGGTGCTGGATATCGAGACGGGCGAGGATCTCGCCGACGAGATCAGCTGGGTGAAATTCTCACCCATCAGCTGGGCTGTGGACGGGTCAGGCTTCTTCTATTCGCGCTATCCGCAGCCGGAGGAAGGCGAGGCGTTCACGGCTCTGAACCTCAACCAGGCGATCTATTTCCACGCCATTGGAACCGATCAGAGCCAGGACCGGCTGATCCAGGCTGACCCGGACAACCCGCAAGTAAGCTGGCGCGGATCGGTCAGCGATGACGGACGGTATCTGATCATCAACTCCTCCACGGGCACCGACGGCAACGGCGTGCATGTGCTCGACCTTCAGGCCGACGCCGCCGACCCGGTCCTGATTTTCGAGGGCTTTGCGAACAACCACGCCTATGTCGGCAATCTTGGAACGACCTTCCTGTTCCACACCGATCTGGGCGCCCCCAACGGCCGGATCGTGGCGGTGGACCTGTCAGACCCTTCATCGCTCACCGACGTGGTGGCCGAGGGCGCTGACCCCATCACCGGGGCCGACCATTTGGGCGGTCACCTGGTCGTGGAGACCATGCGGGATGTGGCGAGCGCCGTGGCGGTCTACACCGAAACCGGCGACCTCTTGCGCGAGGTTGAGCTTCCCGGACTTGGCGTGGCGTCGGGCTTCTCCGGTTCGCCGGACCGCGCGGAGACCTTCTACAGCTTTGAGAGCCTGAACCAGCCCGCCGCGCTATATCGCTATGACGTGGAGACCGGCGAAAGCACGGTCTTCCGCGCGCCGGAGCTGACTTTTGACCCCGAAGAGTACGTGGTCACCCAGACCTTCTATGACAGCACCGGTGGGGCGCGCATTCCCCTTTTCATCGCCCACCATCGCGATGTCGATCCGAACGGGGCGCGCCCAACGTTGATCTACGGCTATGGCGGTTTCGCCATCACCCGACGGCCCGACTTCGATCCGCGCCGCTTGCAGTGGATGGAAATGGGCGGAGTGTACGCCATCGCCAATCTGCGCGGCGGCTCGGCCTATGGCCGGGACTGGCATGACGCCGGGCGGCTCGCGGAGAAGCAGAACGTCTTCGACGATTTCATAAACGCCGGCCGCGCCCTGATCGAGATGGGCTGGACCAGCCCGGACCATCTGGCGATCCATGGCCGCTCCAATGGCGGCCTTTTGGTCGGCGCCGTGGCCAATCAGGCGCCCGAGCTGTTCGCCGCCGCCCTGCCGGCGGTCGGCGTGATGGATATGCTGCGCTTCAACCAGTTCACCGCCGGGCGCTTCTGGGTGGATGACTACGGCAGCCCCCAGGATCCGGAGATGTTCGATGTCCTCTATGGCTACTCGCCCTATCACAATGTTCCTGAGGACGGAGAATACCCGGCGACCCTGATCACCACAGCCGACACCGATGACCGTGTGGTCCCAGGCCATTCCTTCAAGTACGCCGCCGAGCTGCAGGCCTCGAACACGGGTGATGCGCCGACGCTGATCCGCATTGAGTCGAGCGCCGGCCACGGCGCAGGAACGCCGGTCTCCAAGCTGGTGGAGGAAGCGGCCGATCGCTGGGCCTTCATCGCCTACCATACCGGGCTTGATTCGACGGGCCGCGCCGAGCGGAGCCGGTGACCCCCGACCTTCAGGACCGGCTCGACCGGGTCAGCGCCCTCCAGACCGCCTTGCGCGACGGCCGGCCGCGCCCGGACAAGGTCGCGTCCTGGTACTGCGCCAGCGCGCTTCTGGACGCTGACGGCGCTCCGGAAGCCGTGGCCGCGGACGTGCGCGCCATGCGCGAAGCGATCATCGGACGGATCGGCAAATCGCGCGCTCCGACCGGGGAGATGCGATGGGCCTATGCCGCGATGCTCGTCGCACGCGGCGTCAGCGCGGATCAGCTCGCGGCGCAACGCGAGGCGATCAGAACGACCTTTAAGAGTTCTGAGGCGTACAAGAAGACTGGGCGGCCCCACGCCGGCGGCTCTCGCGCCGCGCTGGTTCTGGCTGTCTGCGGCGCCGAGCCGGCGGCGGGCGCGAGGGCTTTCTTCGATATGAAGGTCCAGCTCAATCCGCCGTGCTGGCGGCGCGATCCCGGCGTGACCGACCTGTTCGCCGCCGCCCACGCCGCGAAGGGCGATGATGCCCGTATCGTGGCGCAAGCGCGTGACCGCGCGACGGAGGTCTTCGGCTCAGACAGTCGCGCCAGGGGTCACAAGCATACCGGCGCCAAGGCGTGTGCATTGTATGAGGCCGAGCCGCGCACCGTGCTGCGGCGCTTCCATGCCCTCGATGATGCGCGCAAACAGATCAAGGGTCTGCGCCATCGCGTCACCCGGGACATGGCGATTGAATGGGCCGCGCAAGGCCTGGAGCCCGCCGACCTGCAGACCATCGCAGACCTGATCGACGTTCTGCCGAAATCCCTGTCCGGCGTTTCAACCGGACGCTCCCGCATGGCGCACCTTCTGCTGACTCACGGCCGGGAGGGCGCCGAGTTCGGCGAGATCACGGCGCTCGCCGCCATCATCGCCGCCCAGACCGCCGCGCTGGTCGCCGTCATGGCCGCCACCACTGCGACGACGACGGCCGCCACTGCGGGGAGCTGAAGGCTCGCAGCGCACCCGCAGCGCCCTAGTTTGTTCGTCATGATCCGGCCCGAAGACCTTCTACGAGAGACCGAACGCGGCCTGTGGTGCCAGCCGGGCGGGTTCTTTATCGATCCCATGCGCCCGGCGGACCGGGCGGTCGTCACCCATGGCCATGCCGACCATGCGCGGGCCGGGCACTCGAAAGTCGCCGCCACGCCGCAGACCCTGGCCATCATGGCCTCGCGCTATGGCGAAGACTTCGCTGAGAGCCGCCAGGCCATGGAATACGGCGAAGTCGTGCGCATGGGTGAGGTGGATGTCAGCTTCCACCCGGCGGGCCACGTGCTGGGCAGCGCCCAGGCAAGGCTGGAATGGAGGGGGCTCGTGATCACCGTGTCCGGCGACTACAAGCGCCGCCGCGATCCCACCTGTACGCCGTTCGAGATTGTTCCGAGCCACATCTATGTCAGCGAGGCCACGTTCGGCTTGCCGGTCTTCCGCCATCCCGACGACACGGGCGAGATCGCCAAGCTGCTGGCCAGCCTGAACCGCTTTCCCGAGCGCGCCCATCTGGTCGGCGCCTACGCCCTGGGTAAGGCGCAGCGGATCATCTGTCTGCTGCGCGAGGCGGGCTATCACGATCCGATCTATATCCACGGTGCGCTGAAACAGCTGTGCGCGCTCTATGAGGATCACGGCGTTCAGCTGGGCGAGCTCCGAAACGCCACGCTCAAGGATGAGGACGGCAAGAAGGCCGATTTCGCCGGCAAGATCATCATCGGTCCGCCCTCGAGTTTCCAGACCAGCTGGGCGCGGCGCTTTCCCGATCCGGTCACGGCCTTTGCATCGGGGTGGATGCAGGTGAGAGCCAGGGCCCGCCAGCGCGGCGTCGAACTGCCGTTGATCCTGTCCGACCACGCGGACTGGGACGAGCTGACCGACACGGTGCGCGAAAGCGCGCGTGAAGAGCTCTGGATCACCCATGGCCGCGAGGACGCGCTGGCCCGCTGGGCGCAGCTCGAAGGCCTGAAGGCGCGGCCCTTGTCGCTGGTCGGCTATGAGGACGAGGGCGAATAGCCCGGCTTGCGCCGGCGCGCGCCCGCGCGTAAGCCCTTGCGCCCATGGATGCGCTGTCGCTTGCAATTACGAATCTGACCTCGCCGGCCTTCCTGTTCTTCGCGCTCGGCGTGGGGGCGGGGCTGGCCCGGTCGGATCTGGAAATCCCTCAGGCCGTGGCCAAGGGCCTTGCGCTCTATCTGATGCTCGCCATCGGCTTCAAGGGCGGTGTGGAAGTCAGCAAGGTGGGCCTGACGCCCGACCTGTTGCTGGCCGCCGGCGCGGGCGTGCTCTTGTCTTTCTCCATGCCGCTCATCGCCTATGGGCTATTGCGGGCCTTTACAAAGCTGGATCAGGTCACGGCGGCGGCCGCAGCGGCGCACTACGGGTCGATCTCGGTTGTCACCTTCGTGGCTGGCTCGGAATTCCTCACCGCGTCAGGGCTGGTTTATTCCGGCCACATGATCGCGGTTCTGGCCTTGATGGAGACACCGGCGATCCTGACCGGGCTCCTGCTGGCCGGGCGCAGCGCTGGGCAGGCCGATGCGCGCGAACGCGGCGAGCTGCTTCGAGAGGTGGCGCTGAACGGCTCGGTGGTGCTGCTCATCGGCGCCTTCGCCATCGGATGGATTTCCGGCGAGCCTGGCATGGAGAAGCTCTATCCCTTCGTGGACGAGCTGTTCCAGGGCGTGCTTGTCCTGTTCCTGCTGGACATGGGCCTGGTCGCGGCCCGCCGCATGGGCGGGGCGAAACGCCTGGGCGTGAACGGCGTGATCTTCGGCGTCGTCATGCCGCCCATCGGCGCAGCTTGCGCCCTGCTGATCGCGCTGGTGATCGGCATGAGCGCAGCCGACGCGGCGGCGCTCATGATCCTGGGCGCCTCGGCGAGCTATATCGCGGTGCCGGCGGCCATGCGCATCGCCTTGCCGAAGGCGGATCCCAGCGTCTATCTCACCTTGTCGCTGGCGATCACCTTCCCGTTCAATCTCGCCATCGGCATTCCGCTCTACGCATTCCTCGCCCGTTCCGTCATCGGAGGCTGACATGCCCCGCACCAAGGCCAAGAAGATCATAGCCATCGTCGAGGCGCCGCACTTGAAGCGGCTGATCGAGCTCTTGCGAGCGTGCGGCGTGACCGGTTTCACTGTGATCGAGGGGCGCGAGGGCTCCGGCCTGACCGGCGACTGGACCAGCGCCGATCTGCTGGACGCCGCCGAGATGAAGGTCGTCCACTCGGTGATGAAGCCGGACACGGCTGACAAGGTGTTCGAGCGCGCCGATCCGTTCTTCAAGCGCTATCCCGGCATCATTTACGGCTATGATGTGGAAGTGCTGCGTGGCGAGCGCTTCTGAGGGCGGTCTCAAAGACCGCAACGCCGGCAAGGTGAAGAAACCGGGCGGATTCGCTCCGGTTTTGCTGGAAATGACAGATCGGGTTTCCTAGAACCCCGCCATATCGCCGCAGTCCGGAGTCAGGGCGCGGCGCGGCAAGGAGCGCATTGTGGGCCGACGGCTCGTATACGGCTTTGTTCTGACGGTGGTGCTGGCCGTGCTTTGGCTGGCGCTGTCTGGCATGTGGTCGAACCTTCTGATCACCGCGCTGGGCGCGGCGTCCGTGGCGGTGTCGGTCTACATGACCATCCGCATGGGCGTGCTGGACGGGGAAAGCGTGCCGTTCGCGAACCTGATTCGGTTCGGCCGCTACTGGGGCTGGCTCGGCGGCGAGATCTTCAAGGCCAATATCGCCGTGGTTCGCCTGGCGCTCGCGCCCAACCTGAACATCAAGCCCGTCCTCACCCGCGTGGCCGCCGACCATGGCAGCGACCTGGCGCGCACTACCTTCGCCAACTCCATCACGCTGACGCCGGGCACGGTGACCGTGGAGGTGGAGCCCAACGGCTTCCTTGTTCACGCCCTGGATGAAAGCTTCGCCGACCAGGAGGCCTTCCGCGACATGGAGCGGCGCGCGGTCAGGGCTTCGGACGGGGAGGCGCCGGCATGATCATGAGCGCAGTCGATTTCGCCGTGGGCGCCATTCTGGCGTTCGCCATGGTGATCATCCTGATCCGCCTGTTCGCCGGCCCGACGCTTTATGACCGGGTGCTGGCGGTGAACGCCTTCGGCACAAAGACCGTGCTGTTCCTCGTCGTGTTCGCCCTGATGGTGGACGAGCCGGCGGCCATCGATATCGCGCTGCTCTATGCGCTGATCAACTTCATCGCAACGATCGCGATTCTGAAATTCTTCCGCTACCGCTCGCTGGAGGTGGCCCTGTCGGCCATGGCGCTGCGCAAGGCGCTGGACCGGGAGGATGAGGAATGAGTCCGTCGCTCCTGATTGAGTACGGCCTTGATGCGGTCTCGGCGGTGCTGATGATCACCGGCGCGGTGTTCGTGCTGGCCGGCGCCATCGGCATGATGCGCCTGCCCGACTTCTACACCCGCATGCATGCGGCCGGGGTGACCGACACGCTGGGCGCGGAGCTGATCGTGATCGGTCTGATGTTCCAGTCCGGATGGTCGCTGGTCACGGTCAAGCTGGCGCTGCTGGGCCTGTTCGTGTTTCTCACCAGCCCCACGGCCACCCACGCCACGGCCAACGCCGCCTACAAGGCCGGGCTGAAGCCGCTGCTCACACGCTTCCGTCCCGGCGGCGACGACCAGAACGGGAGTCCTCTGTGATGGTCGATTTCACGCAAGTCTTCGACTACGTGCTCATGGCCATGCTTCTGGCCATCGGCGTGGCGGTCATCCGCCTGAAGAACCTGTTCGCCATCGTCATGCTCACCGGGGTGTACTCGCTCCTGTCGGCGGCCTGGTTCGTCTCGCTCGACGCGCTGGACGTGGGCTTCACCGAAGCGGCCGTGGGCGCGGGCGTGTCGACCGTGCTGTTGCTGGCCGCCATGCTTCTGACCGCGCGCGACTGCGATCATGTCGGCGCGGCGCGCCACTGGGCCGCCCTTGCGGTGACGGTCGCGGCCGGCGCCGCGCTGTTCTACGCCCTGCCGGACATGCCGATCTACGGCTCAGGCGACACCCCGGCCAATTCCGGCGTGGGCATGGACTACATGATGCGCACCGGGGAAGAGCTGTTCATCCCCAACGTGGTCACCGCCGTGCTGGGCTCCTACCGGGGCTTCGACACCATGGGCGAGGTGTTCGTGGTGTTCGCCGCCGGCGTCGGCGTGGCGCTGCTGATGGGCCTGGGCGGTGGCAAGCGGGACGAGGAGGACGTCTGACATGGGCGCACACCTGATCCTGCGCGTCGTCGCCAAGCTGCTGATCCCGCTGATCTTCATCTTCGGCTTCTATGTGCATTTCCACGCCAAGTACGCGCCTGGCGGGGCCTTCCAGGCCGGCGTGATCCTGGCCGCTGCGGTGATCGTCTACGGCCTGATTTACGGCATGGACGCCGCGCGCAAGGCCGTGCCGCCCTGGGCGGCGCGCGTGGGCATGGCGCTGGGCGCCTTTATCTTCGCCGCCGTCGGCTTCGTCTCCCTGATCTTCGGCGAGAATTTCCTTGATTACGACGTGCTGCATCCGGACGTGGAGCATGCGCGCGGCCAGTATCTGGGCATCATCCTGGTGGAGATCGGCGTGCTCCTGACCGTGACCACGGTGATCATCGCCATCTTCTACGCCTTCGCAGGCCGCTCGCCTGAAATCACCGAAGAGGAGTGGTGAGCATGATCGAGATGCTCGGCGAACGCTTCACCTATGCGGTGATCATCATCCTGATGATGGTCGGCCTGTATGCGCTGATCGCGACCGGCAACCTGGTCAAGCGCATGGTGGGGCTGACGATTTTCCAGACCTCGGTGTTCCTGCTCTACATCTCCATGGGCAAGGTGTTCGGCGGCGCGCCGCCCATCCTTCCCTATTACGAGATTAAGAATGACAGCCTTGATCCGACGGCGCTGTATTCCAACCCGCTGCCCCACGTCCTGATCCTGACGGCCATCGTCGTGGGCGTGGCCACGCTCGCCATGGGGCTGGCGCTGGTGGTGCGCATCCGCGAGGCCTACGGCACGATCGAGGATGACGACATCGCCGAGGCTGACTACTCGCTCGAACTGGAAAAGGGCGTGTAGGCTGTGAGCGATCCGATCCTGCTTCCTGCGGCTCTGGCCGCCCATGCCCCTGCACTGCTTGTTGCGGTTCCGTTGATCCTGTCGACGGTGGCCGCCGCGCAACCCTCAGGCCGCTTTGCCTGGGCGCTGGCCTTCATCTCGGCGGCCGTGGCGTTCTTCTGCGCCATCGAGCTGTTCGCCGCGACGCGCGGGGAGTATGCCATCGTCTCGTACGCCATGGGCGGCTGGGAGCCGCCCTTCGGTATCGAGTTCCGCATTGACGGGCTGAACGCGGCGCTCTTGCTGCTGCTGTCTGCGACGGCGCTGGTGACGCTGGTTTTCGGCTTCTCCACGGTCGAGGACGAGGTCGATCCCGACAAGCGCTCGCTGTTCTATTCCGCCTTCATGCTGTGCTTCTCCGGCCTATCCGGCGTGGCGATCACAGGGGACGCGTTCAACCTGTTCGTTTTCCTGGAGATCAGCTCCATCGGCACCTACGCCATCATCGCCATGGGCTGGAGCAATGACCGGCGCGCGCTGACCGCCTCGTTCAACTATCTGGTCATGGGCACGATCGGGGCGACCTTCTTCGTCATCGGCATCGGCTTTCTGTATATGGCCACCGGCACGCTCAACATGGCCGACATGGCCGCACGCATCGCCGAGCTGCCAGGCAACCGGGTGGTGGAAGTCGGCTTCGCCTTCATTCTGGTGGGGATCGGTCTGAAGGCGGCTTTGTTCCCGCTGCATCTCTGGCTGCCCAACGCCTACGCTTTCGCGCCGAGCTTCGTGACGACCTTCCTCGCCGCCACGGCGACCAAGGTCGCCTTCTACGTGATCATCCGGTTCAGCTTCGACGTCTTCGCCATCGATTCCGGTTTCGTGCAGAACGCGCTGACCTATGTGGTCACGCCGCTGGCCATCGCAGGCATGATCATCGCCTCGGCCCAGGCCCTGTTCCAGGCCGATGCGCGCCGTTTGCTCGCCTACTCGTCGGTGGCCCAGGTCGGCTACATGCTGCTGGGTCTCGGCATCGCCACGGCGGCGGGCGTGACGGCGGGCGCGCTGCACCTTCTCAATCACGCCCTCATGAAGGGCGCGCTGTTCATGGCGCTGGGCGCGTTCTTCTACAGCTATGGCGTGCGCCGGATCGATGATCTCAAAGGGCTGGGCCAGGCTATGCCGGCGGTCGGCGGCGCCTTCACCATCGGCGCGCTCAGCCTGATCGGCGTGCCGTTCACGGCGGGCTTCATCTCCAAATTCTATCTGATCCAGGCCGCGCTGCAGAATGGCTGGTGGTGGGCGGTCGTCGCGATCCTGGCGGCTTCGGTGCTGGCGGTGTTCTACTGCTACCGCATGCTCGTGGCGCTGTGGGTCAACCCCAAGCCGGAGCCGGAGCACCTGCCCAACGGCCATGTGCGCAAGGTCCCGCTGACCATCCTGGTTCCGCTCTACGTGTTTGCGCTGGCGAACCTCTATTTCGGGATCAATTCTGAATTCATGGTCGACATGGCGCGCATCGCCGCCGAGGCCGCCATTAACGGGGGAGTGGGCCGGTGAGCTGGACGCCTGAACTCGCCCTGGCGCTGACCCTGATCATCCCGTCGCTCGGCGGGGTGGGCGTGGCGCTGCTGGGCCGCTGGCCCAATCTGCGTGAAGCCGCGACGCTTCTCAGCGCGGTCGCTCTGGCGGTCGTGGTGGCCTATCTGGTGGAGGTCTCCGGCCAGCGTCCGGAGCTGACCCTGATCGAGTTCGCGCCCGGCCTCAGCCTGACCTTCCATCTGGAACCGCTGGGCGCGGTCTTCGCCATGGTGGCCAGCGGTCTTTGGATCGTGAACTCGCTGTACTCCATCGCCTATATGCGCGGGAACGCCGAGACCAATCAGACCCGCTTCTATTTCTGCTTCACGATCTCCATCGCGGCGGCCATGGGCATCGCGCTGGCGGGCAATCTGCTGACGCTGTTCTTCTTTTACGAACTTCTGACCCTGTCGACCTTCCCGCTGGTCGCCCACAAGGGCGATGGGAAGGCGAAGAAGGGCGCGGCGATCTATCTCGGGGTCCTGCTTGCGACCTCCATCGGCCTTCTCCTGCCCGCGATCTTCGCGACCTACGCCCTCACCGGCACGACGGATTTTGAAGCTGGCGGCATCCTGGCCGGAGCGGCAGGGCCGGTGGCCGGCTCGATCCTGCTGGTCATGTTCGCCTTCGGCATCGGCAAGGCCGCGCTCATGCCCACCCATCCCTGGCTTCCAAACGCCATGGTGGCGCCGACCCCGGTCTCCGCGCTGCTGCACGCCGTGGCGGTGGTTAAGGCGGGCGTGTTCACGATGCTGAAGGTGGTGATCTACACGTTCGGGCCAGACTACATGCAGACCCTTCCGGCCGCTGATGTTCTGGCCTGGATCGCCGGCGCCTCCATCGTCGTGGCTTCGGTCATCGCCATGACCAAGGACAATCTGAAAGCCCGGCTCGCCTTCTCCACGGTCAGCCAGCTGTCCTATGTGACGCTGGGCGCCATGCTGGCCAGCCCGGCGGCCCTGATGGGCGGAGCGCTTCAGATCGTCATGCACGCCTACGGCAAGATCACGCTCTTCATGACCGCCGGCGGGATCTACACCGGGACCAAGAAGGGCGAGATCAGCCAGCTCGACGGGCTGGGCTGGTACATGCCGGTCACCTTCGCCGCCTTCGCCATCGGCGCGCTGTCCATCATCGGCGTACCGCCTTTCGGCGGGGTCTGGCCGAAAATCTTCCTCATGGACGGCTCGGCCGAGGCCGGCCAGCCTTGGCTGATCGCTTTCCTGATCGGCTCGACCCTTTTGAATATCGGCTACCTGCTGCCCATCGTGATCCGCGGATTCCTGAAGCCCAAGCCGGAGGTCAGCCCCATGAAGCCGGGCAAGCCGCCTGCGCTGGCCTTCGTGGCGCCGGCCTTCACCGCGATCATGACGATCGTGCTGTTCTTCGCGGTCGGGCCGATCATCGACTTCCTCCAGCCCGTCTTCACCACGGAGATGACGCCATGACCGCGCCGCGCAAACCACACTCGGCGAGCGACGGCGTGCATCCTCTGGCGCGCCCCTTCCTGACGCTGTTTTCACCGCGCGCCGGCTTTTTCGCCGTGGTGGTCCTGGCGGTGCTGCTCGTGCTTGGCTTCGCCATTGAAGCCGCCGTGACTGGCGGGGAGGGGCTGTCGAAGTATCCGGAAGTCCTGGGCGGCTACGAAATCCTGCCCGCCGTCGCTTTGGCGGCGGCGATCCTGGTCTCCTGGGTCGTGCGCTGGGTGCTGGGCGCGTCTGCGAATTTTTATGAACGCGCCGCTGGCGATGTGATCAAGGAGGACGACGGCGATGCCTGAGTTTCTCCAGCAGATTTCGCCCGCTTTCGCGCTGATCCTGGCCGGCGTTCTCGCGCTGGCCGCGCCCTCCAATGCGATCCGCAAGGTTCTGATGATCGCGGGGCCGCTCGCTGGGCTGGCCATGTGGTTCATGGTGCGCGAGCCGGGCGTCTACGGCCTTGTCGATATCGGCCCCTTCACGCTGGAGACCTTCCGCTTCGACGCGCTGTCGCGGGTCTGGGCGCTGGTCTTCCTTCTGATCAGCTTCATCAACGGCATCTACGCCCTGCATGAGCGCTCACGCTGGGCGGACGCAGCTTCGCTGATCTATGCCGGTTCTGCGGTCGGCGCGGTGTTCGCGGGCGATCTCCTGACCCTGTTCTTCTTCTGGGAGATCACGGCCATCGCCTCGGCGCCGCTGATCTTCGCGGCTGGCGGGGCCGTCGCGCGACGCGCGGGCCTGCGCTATCTGGCGATCCAGGTGCTCTCCGGCGTCCTGCTGCTGGGCGGGGCCGCGCTGTGGGCGAGCCAGACCGGGTCGTGGAGCTTCGGCGGGATGAACGAGACCGGCGTGTTCGACCTGAACAGCGCGGCGGGCATCGCGATCCTCATCGGCTTCGGCATCAAGGCCGGCTTCCCGCTGCTGCACATGTGGCTGCCCGACGCCTATCCCAAGGCCACCGGTTTCGGCGCGGTCGTGCTTTCGGCGTTCACCACCAAGATGGCGATCTACGCGCTCGCGCGCGGCTATGCCGGCGAGGAGATCCTGATCACGATCGGCCTGATCATGGCGGTCTTCCCGGTCTTCTTCGCCATTGTGGAGAATGACCTGCGCCGTACGCTCGCCTACGCCCTGATCAACCAGCTGGGTTTCATGACCGTGGCGGTCGGCGTGGGCTCGGAGCTGGCCCTCAATGGCGCAGCGGCCAACGCCTTTGTCGGCGTCATCTACATGGCCCTGTTCTTCATGGTCATGGGCGCGGTGCTGCGCCAGACCGGAACCGTGAAGGCGTCCGAGCTCGGCGGTCTGTTCAAGTCCATGCCCGTGACCGGCTTCATGGGCGTGATCGCCGGCCTGGCTGTCGTGGGCGCGCCGCTGTTCTCCGGCTTCGTGGCCAAGACGCTGATCCTGTCCTCGGTCCATTATGAGCATCTGACGCTGGCGTATTTCGTCCTGTTCTTCGCGTCTGCCGGCGTGATGGAGCAGACAGCGCTGAAAGTGCCCTTCTTCGCCTTCTTCGGTCAGGACCGCGGTCACCGCGTCTCCGAAGCCCCCGTCGGGCAGCTGGTCGCCATGGGGCTCGCGGCCTTCCTGTGCCTCTTCATCGGGACCCAGTATCAGGCGCTGTACGGCCTGTTGCCGTTCGATATCGATTACAAGCCATACAAGCTGGATTCGGTCGTTGGACAGATCCAGATTCTGATCGCCGGCGCGCTGGCGTTCGCGGCTCTGATCTGGCTGAAGCTCTATCCCCTGCGCGGGGACCGGACCATTGTCGATGCTGACTGGCTGTACCGCTATTTCGGCGACGGCGCGGCGCGCTGGTTCGCGGCCATGGGCCGGCTGTTCGTCAGCTGGACCGAGCAGGTGCTGGGCGGCGTGTTCAAGACGATCGGACGGTCGCTGTTCAACGTGTTCAGCCCGGCCGGCGCCCTGTCGAAGGATTTCCCGTCCGGTCTCATGGCGCTCTGGACCGCGATCATGCTGGCGGCGGTCCTGCTGGTTGCGTACTTCTCCCCCGTGTAAGCTGCTCGCCTTAAAGGCGATCTTGAGGCTGTACGCGAATATTTCGCCACCCATATAGGAAAGTTATCCTCGCGTTCCTGTCTCGTTCCTATCATGATCTGTCCCCCACGGGATGGATGATGAATGGAGGAGATTTTGATGACGGACCCGTTCAAGGGCCGCGACCATGCCCGAGCCCGGCTCGCCCTGCAGACCGTCGCCTACGCGCTGCAGGTCCCGGCCGAGGAGATTGACGCGCCGACGCGCGGATCATCGCGTGCTTCGCTCGCCCGCCAGGTGGCGATCTACCTGACCCATGTGGCCTTCGAGATGAGCCTGGCGCGCACCGCCGCCGCCTTCGGCCGGGATCGGTCCACCGCCGCCTATGCCTGTCACCGTATCGAGGACCGGCGAGACGACCCGCACTTCGACGCCTTCCTGGACGATCTGGAGGCCTGCCTGCGCGCCGCGCCGGCGCCGAGCTATCCCAATGGAGTGGCGGCATGACCGCGCCGGCCTGGATGCGCCGGCTGGACCGTGAGGGCCGGGTGCTCGCCCCGCTGCCGGCGGGGCGGTCAGGGTTCGGCGTGTTCGCCGGGACCGACCGTCGCCGCCGCCCGTTCGCCAACGCCTCAGAGCGCGAGGTGAGAGAGGCGGTTTCCGCGGGGGCTCTGGTTCAGGTCGAGGGCGGCTATAGACTGTCGCCGGAGGGCCGTTGCCGGATCAGCCGGGCCGATGGACGAACGGACCAGCCCTTCGCCGATCAGCACCGAACCCTCGCGCTTCGCACGATCATGGAACCCGAGGGGCCGCGCGCAGCGCTGGCCGATAGCGAAGCCTGCGCTCCGCTCGCGCGCTATCTCAAACCTCAAGGCGGCAAGCCGGCCCTGCTGGAACCGGTCCACGCGTCCGCCGCCTCGATCCTGATGCGCGACTATGAGCGCTCGGCCCTGACCTCACGCGTGACCATGAACTGGTCGCCCACTTCGGGCGGCAAGACCCGATCCGCGCCCAAGGACCGGGCCGAGGCGCCGGTCTCGCGTCTGGACGCGCAGGCCCGGGTGATGGATGCGCTGGACGCCGTCGGGCCGGGCCTGGATCGGCTGCTGACCAATCTGGTGTTGCGCGACGTGGGCATGGGAAAGGCGGAGCGCGATCTGGGCTGGCCGGAACGCACCGGGGCGCCGGCCTTGAAGCTGGCGCTGGACCGGCTGGCGATCCACTACCGGCTGAAGACGCGTGAACGCGTGCTCTAGCCGTCTGCGGCCCGCGTCCAGACCAGCGCGCTGCGGTACCCGCCCTGGAACACCTCGCCGCTGATCTGATTTTCGCCGTCCAGCGCTCCTTCGAAGCGCAGCGCGCCCAGCGGCGTGGCGAAGCCGATCCGCTCGCCGTCCAGGCGCACCTGTTCAAATGCGATGCGGGCGCCCCCCTGGCGCGGTGCGGTCATCGTCACATTCGGTTCGGCATCGGACAGATCGATGGTCAGCACCAGGGGGCGGGGCTCGACGGAAGTCTCGAGCACCGTTCGCCAGCGGCCTTCAAACGCCGCAGCGGGCGCGGCGGCGGGCTCCCCGGCATTGTCGAGCACCGACACGATCTCGTCAGGCGCGCCGCCGCCCTGACCGCAGGCGGAAAGGCTCAGGACAGCAAGGCAGGCGAGGGCGGCGCGCATGGGACCTCCGGAAGGGTCGATGCGCTCCGACTTAGCCCGCACAGGCCCGGTTCGCCAGAGTCGCAGTGCGTTCGGCGATCCGGGTCAGCGCCTCGTCGGACAGGGGATGGTCGGCCGAGCCATACTCGCTGGCTGCGCCGGTCTCGGTCTCCTGAAAAAGGTGGTTCACGCCTTCCAGGATGACGATCTCGGTCGGCAGTCCGGGCCTGGCCGCGATCAAGGCTTCTGACTGCGGCCTGGGGAGCACCTGCAGATCGAACTCGGCGAACACCCCCAATAGAGGCCCTTCATAGGCGGCCGCCGCCGCGACAGGATCCACCTTAAAGCTCGCAACAGAGTAGGGCTGGCCCCAGATCCGCGCCTGCTGCGCGGCGAGCGGAGGCGGCGCGCCGGCCTCGATCAGCGCCGCCTCCAGCGCTGCAGTCGTGTCCCCGCCATCTTCTGCTTCGCGCAGGACCGCGAACATGGCGTCCTGGAGCCGTCGATTAGCCGCCACCTGCGCGTCGCCGCCGCCCTCGGCGCGGATCAAGGCTTCCGACTGGGATATCAATGTCTCTTCGATGCCCATATGCATACCGGCCAGAGAGACGATGAAGTCTGGTCGCGAGTCGGGCGCTGCGAGCAGGGCGATCAGACCGCCTTCGGAGTGCCCGGCGAAGCCTGTGCAGGCCAGACCGGTCTCCTCGGCAAGCGCGGTCAGAGCCGCCGCCGCGTCCGCCGCCAGGTCGGCCGGGCCTTGAGGCGCGGGGCCGCTGCTGTCGCCCACGCCCCGGTCATCGAGGCGCAGGGAAGCGACACCCTCCCGGGCCAGCGCTTCGGCGAGGGCGGCATAGATCTGGATCGAGCCGAAAGTCCCGTCGCGGTCCTGGGAGCCCGACCCGGTCAGGATCACGACGCCGGCTTGCGCGCCTTCGGGCGCCCGCAGCGTTCCCGCTAGCGTGACTGAGCCAGCGTCGACGCTCACCTGGCTTTCGTCAGCGCCGAGATCGGTCGAGGCGGCCTCTTCAGCCGGTTCCCCGTCGGGAAAGCGTCCGCGGTCGAAGCTCAGTCCCGCGCTGATAACGCTTTGCCGGAACGTCCCGCTGATCACGTCGCCCTGGCGCACGCCGTCGTAGGACAGGCCCAGCGGCGTCACCGAAAACTCAATCGCATCGCCCTCAAGGGACACTGTGGTCAGGCCGATCTCCGCCCCGCCCTGGTCGAGCGAGATCAGTACGCCTTCTGCACCAGCCTCACTCGCCTCCAGAACCAGCTCCATGCGCAGGGACCGCCCGCCGATCTCCAGCACGCCATGCCAGGCGCCGTCAAAGCCTGCAGTGTTGTGCGGCGCGGGGCTGTCCGTCTCTTCGGCGCTGCAGGCGGCGGTGAGAATGAGCAGGCCGGCGGCGAAGAGTCTTAGCGGCGTCATGGCGGTCTCCTTCACTGAGATCATCTTAATTAGCATTGACACTAATTAGCGTCGAGTCTAATCAAGGTTCATGACCGACGTGTTCCAGGCCCTGGCCCATCCGGTGCGACGGGCGGTGCTGAAAAAGCTCAAGGCGGGACCCATGAGCGCCGGCGAGCTGGCCAAGGCGTTTCCTGTGTCCAAGCCGACCATGTCGCGCCACTTCGCGGCGCTGAAAGAGGCGGGGCTGATCCGGGCCGAACGGGTCGGCACGACGATCCGCTACCGGCTCAACGTCTCGGTCGCCGATGAAGCGATCGCGGCGGTGATGGGCCTCCTGGGCCGCGGGCAGGCGGACGAAACGCAGGAGGATGAAGATGATCGCTAGAGGATTGATCGCGTCTGCGGCTTTCATCGCCGTGATGGCCGGTTTGAGCGCGTGGGGCTGGCTGGCGACGCCGGCGGGCGCCGAGTTTCCTGTGCACTGGAACGCGGCGGGCGAGCCGGACCGTTATGGCGGCAAGCTGGAGGCTTTCGCCCTGCTGCCGGGACTCGCAATACTCATGTCGGTGATCTTCGCAGCGGCGCCGCTGATCGACCCGCGCGGGCGCAATCTCGCGCAGTCCGGCTCGGTGCTGCTGACGGTCTGGATCGGCACGCTGGGCGTGCTCGCCGCCGGGCAGGCCGCTCTGACGCTGGTCGCCGTCGGTGTGATCGCACCCGAGGGCGAGCTTGCGCCGCGCCTGGTGCTGCTAGCGGTGTGCGCCCTTCTGGTCGTGCTCGGAAATGCGCTGGGCAAGGCCCGGCCCAACTGGTTCGTCGGCGTTCGCACGCCCTGGACCCTGTCCTCTGACAAGGCCTGGGACGTCACCCATCGCTGGGCCGGGCGCGGTTTCGTCGCGAGCGGGCTGATCGGCGGCGCAGCACTTCTACTGGCGCCGGTCCCGGCCGGGCTGGCGGTCTTCTTCGCCCTGATCGCGGTCACCGCCGTCGGATCGATCGCGCTGTCCTTTCTGGTCTGGCGCTCTGATCCGGACCGGGAGACCTATAGCGACGCCGGCTAGAGCCCTATTCTCCGATCTCGATGACCTCCACAGCTGCAGCGCGCGCGTCTTCCAGTTCGAAGTGCAACGGGTCCCAGCCCTTGGCCGAGAACAGCTCGGTCTGGTCGCCATAGTGGGCCGAGGTCGGGTCGGTGGACTGGGAATAGGTCAGCACGCCCTCGCTGAATGGACCGTCGGGCGTGAACTCCACCGTATAGACCCAGCTTGATCCATGAACCACGGACGTCCAGCCGCGCCCCGGAACCGGGTCGACCGGATTGATCATGTTGAACACGCCGGTTCCTGATGGTCCGCCATGGATGGGGATGCGCCGTTCGCCGCGCATTTCGCCCATGACGTCGCCCAGCCGAGCGTCCGGCGCCAGCTGCAGCTGGGCCAGCTGGCCGGCGGCGGTGCGCAGGGCGGTCATCACCGCCGGATCGTCGCGGTCCAGAGAGACGGGGGTATTCGCAGCGTCCGCAGGGTTGAAGGCGTCCTCGAACACGTCACCGCCGGCCAGCAGGTAGAGGGCCATGACATGGGCCCCGGTGGAGTCCAGATTGACGTGGAGGTCCCAGCCCGCCAGCGCCTCGCACAGCGGTTGGAGTTCGGTCTCGCCGCTGTCCCGGCAGACCTCCACCACGTCATCACGCAGCAGCTCCCCGCCATGGTGGCGGTTGGAATACATGACCTGTTGCAGGCTGGTGAGATCAAAACCCGCCTCGCCGAACCCGTCAGTCCCCGCCAGGCGCTGAGCGACCTGATCCAGCGCCAGGCGCGTCCGCAGGGAGCGCGGCGTCGCCTCATCGCCCCAGATGGGCGACAGGCCGGTGATCGGGCTTTCCGGATTGGTCAGCCAGGGGCTGTCATTGGACTGGGCGACATAGTCGCTGCGGAACAGGTGCGGCGCGTCGGACGGTCCGAACACGCCCGGCGCCGTGGCGGCCTCACCGTCCGCCCAGCGGCAGGTGGGATCGGCCGCGTTCAGGATCGGGATACGCGCCATCAGCCAGTATCCCTGGGCGATGTCGGACGTCGCGCAGCGTGTGACCAGAGCGGAGTCGACGTTGGGAACCAGCCCCATATCGCCGTAGAAGGCGCCGCCCTCGGCGTCGACCGCCATGGTGTTGAACGCCGTCGCCTGGTAGCGGCTCAGCGCCGAATGCAGCTCTTCCACCGAACCGGCCGCATACATGGCCAGATACTGGTCGATGATGCGCAAGCCCGAGCTGGGCGCGGCGAAGGCGAAAGCACGCTCACGCGTCCAGGGCAGGCGGTCGGTCACCGAAATCGGCCCGAACTCGGTTTCAAAGAGGGTGCGCGTGACCGGCTCGGTGACGCCGGGCTCGATCATCACCTCGATCGTCACCTCGCGGGCGCGCATCGGGACATAGTCGTCGCCGACGCGATAGCGGGTCGGGTCTTCAGGATCGAGTTCCAGCTCGAAATAGCCGAACCGGCGCGCCGTTGAGACCGTGTGGGTCCAGGCGATCTGGTCGGTGTGGCCGATTCCCACGAAGGGGGTCGTCACAAGACCGGCGCCCACGACATTCAATTCGCCGGGAATGGTCAGGCCGACCCGGTAAAAGCGCAGCGCTCCGTCCCAGGGATAGTGCGGATTGCCCAGAAGCGCCGAGCGCACATCGCCGCGTGTGGCGTCCGACCCGATGGCGTAGGCGTTCGAGCCCATGCCCCGGCGCGCGACCAGCAGGTCCTCCACGCGCGCCTCGCTCTGTGCGGCGACGCCGTCCTCCGGCGGCTCGGCGTAGGCGACCGCCTCGATCGGTTGTCCGAAGGGCAGGGTCAGGGCGCCGAGCCAGACATCCTTCGCGGTGAGGGGGCGCACCCACGGCTCACCGGCGCAGGCCGGATCGTTCACGCCGCCCTGGGCCACCACGCGGTTCACGCCGGCGGCGAAGCCTTCGATGAAGGCTCGGGCCTCGGCGCTGGGCGTGTCGATGTCGTCAGGATCGCCGACCAGGATCGTCTCGACGATCCGGTCGTCGATGATCCGCCGGTGATAGAGGTCGCTGGCGATATTGCGATCGCGTTCGCCGGGGCCGAAATAGGCGGACCGCTCCGCGCGCACGGTCAGAGCCCGGTCCATGACCAGGCACAGATTGTCCTGGGCCGCGACGAAGCCGGCCCCATAGCCCAGACCTGCATGATCGTCGGCCACGATGCGCGGCACGCCATAAGGCAGGCGCAGGATCTCCGCTGAATAGGCCTGCGGTTGATAGTCCGGTCCGTCAGCCCCGTCAGCGCCGTCGGCTCCTGACAGGTTGATGCTGACGCAGGCCGATGCAAACGCAGCCGCCGCACCGGCGGCTAGAAGGTGGCGTAAAGTCATGGTCGTCCTCCCCGAACGAATTTTCGCAGAGGGTAACGGCTGCCGCCAAAGCCCGAAAGGGTAAGCGCGCGGGCCGCTTTTCAGCGCTGTGCAAAACTCCTAGATTGCCGCACTGCACAATCCATGGCCCGGAGACCGCCCATGCCCGCCTCGCCGAAGAAAATCGTCCTCGCCTATTCCGGCGGCCTCGACACCAGCGTGATCGTGAAATGGCTGCAGGACGCCTATGAGGCCGAGGTGGTGACCTTCACCGCCGATCTGGGCCAGGGCGAGGAGATTGAGCCGGCGCGCAAGAAGGCTGAGGCCGCCGGGATCAAGGAAATTTATATCGAGGATCTGCGCGAAGAATTCGTGCGCGATTACTGCTTCCCCATGGTGCGCGCCAACGCGGTCTATGAGGGGCAGTACCTGCTGGGCACCTCCATCGCACGGCCCCTGATCTCCAAGAGACTGGTCGAAATCGCCCATGAGACCGGCGCGGACGCAGTGGCGCACGGCGCGACGGGCAAGGGCAATGACCAGGTCCGCTTCGAGCTTGCCGTGGCTGCGCTGGATCCGACTCTGAGGACCATCGCGCCCTGGCGGGAGTGGGATCTGAATTCGCGCACCAAGCTGATCGCCTATGCCGAAGCTCACGGCATCGCCGTGCCCAGCGACAAGCGCGGCGAGGCGCCGTTCTCCATCGACGCCAATCTCTGGCACACCTCCTCTGAAGGGAAGATGCTGGAAGACCCTGCTGAAGAAGCCTTCAACGAGGTCTGCCTGCGGACCCAACACCCCGAGGACGCGCCGGATCAGCCTGAATACGTCACCATCGGCTTTGAACGCGGCGATGCGATCAGCGTGAACGGCGAGGCGCTCTCGCCCGCCTCGTTGCTGACGAAGCTGAACGAGCTCGGCTCCAAGCACGGGATCGGGCGGCTTGACCTGGTGGAGAACCGGTTTGTCGGTATGAAGTCGCGGGGCATCTACGAGACGCCCGGCGGCACGATCCTGATGCAGGCCCATCGCGGGATCGAGCAGCTGACGCTGGATCGCGGCGCCATGCACCTGAAAGACGAGCTGATGCCGAAATACGCCAAGCTCGTCTATGAAGGCTTCTGGTTCAGCCCCGAGCGCGAAATGCTCCAGGCCGCCATCGACCATTCCCAGCGCCATGTCTCCGGCGATGTGCGATTGAAGCTCTACAAGGGCAACGTCGCCGTAGTCGGGCGCACCTCGCCCAACTCGCTGTACTCTCTGGATCTGGTGACCTTCGAGGAAGACGAGGTCTATGACCAGAAGGATGCGGCGGGCTTCATTACCTTGAACGCTCTGCGCCTGCGTCTTCTGGCCGAGCGGAAACGGAAGCTGGGGCAGAACGACTGACCGCATTCCCCACCGCGTCGGAAAACCAGCGAAGCAGCCGCTCCAGCGGCCCCTGCCCCATGTGCCGCGTCCAGAGCCGGGCGGCGACGACCAGCACCGCGGCGCACAGGGCGGCGAGCATGGCCAGCTCGATCCGGTCGAACTGGCCGTGCAGGTCGAACCCGGCGCCGGTGAACAGGATCAGCATGGCGACGCTGGAGCCGACGTAGGCGGACAGCGCCAGCCTGCCGACGGGCGCCAGCACCGCTTTGGCCAGGCGCGCGACGGCAGGCGCGGTCAGCGCCAGAGCGAAGAGCGCGATGAAACCGATGACGATAAACGGCTTGCCCAGGCGCATCAGGGGATGCAGGTCGGCGACATAGTTGAAATCCAGGTTGATCGCGCCGAGGGCCGCATAGCCGCACAGCGCCGCGCCGACGGGCAGAGCGATCAGGGCGGCGGCCTGGGCGAACCGGCGCGGAGGTCTCGTCAGCAGCCCTGACTTCATCAGCGCCGCGCCCAGCATCATATAGCCGCCCGCCTCGCAGAGCCGGACCAGAACCGATACCGGCGTCAGCCACTCCAGCCAGGTCGTGACCGCGCGCAGACTCTGGGCCGGGTAGGGGGCGGAGCGCGCTGCGGCTTCGGCGGCGAGCGCGGCGGCTTCGGGCGGCGAGGCGCTGATATCCGTCAGCGCGGCGTGGGCGACGAACAGCGCCATGGCCGTTGCGAAAAGCCCTGCGAGGGCGGCCGGCGGCAGCGCGATGAAGACCATCGCCGCCAGCCCGGCGATCGCATAGATCCACAAAATGTCAGAAGGCCAGGCGGCCAGCGCCACATGGGCCGCGCCGATCAGGAGCAGGCCGAGGCATCGCGCGGTGAAGCGCGTCCGGCGCGATGCGGCCTCTCCCGGTGCGCCGCCATAAATCATCAGCACCATGGAGGCGCCGAACAGGGTGGCGAACAGGCCCCTCATGGCGCCGTCGATGAAAATGGCTGTGAAGACCCAGTCCGCCGAATGCGCGGCCTCCCAGCCGAGCGCCGGGGGATAGTCAATGGAGGACGCCGTCCCGCCCGTGGAGGGGAAGTGCGCGAACAACAGGCCCAGCACGGCGAAGCCGCGCAGGGCGTCAAGAAGACCGATCCGGTTCATGTGTGATCCAAAAGGAACAAAAACTTCAGAGCTTTCTGCAAGGAGCGGGCCATCTCGGGCCGCGACCGCCTTGCTTCCGCCTCAGGACCGGCCCAAGCTCAACTCCATGAAAAGCCTCATCCTTACTCTCCCGCTCTTGGTGTGCGGCGCTGCCGCCGCCCAGGACCTGTCCCTTCTGGACACCTCCCGCCAGCTTCGCGCGGAGACTCGCGCTGCGGCCGGCGCCGGCGACTGGGAAGCGGCGCGGCGCACGAACGAGGCGGCGCTGGCGCTGCAGCCTGGCCACGCCGGGCTTCTCAACAACGCGCTGCTGATCGCAGGGTTCGCGGGCGATGTGGAGGGACAATTCCTGGCCCTGGAGCGTATCGCTGGCGCCGGACTGGCCTTTGACATCTCGGATTATGGCCGGGCGGACACGCTGCGAACGGCCGACCCGGAAAGACTCGCTGCGCTTGAAGCAGCCTTCGCGGCCATCGCTGCGCCTGCCGGTGATGCCCGCCGCGTCGCTGAACCGCCGCTGAAAGATGCGCTGATCGAGGCGCTGGCCGTGGACAGCGAAACGGAGCGCTTGTTTCTGGGGTCCGTAGCGGATCGCCGGATCTACCGGGTCGAGCCGTTCGCGCCTGAAGCGTTCGAGGTCTTCGCCGGAGAGGACGAGCCTGTCGGTTCAATCTTCGGGCTCGCTGTGGATCGCCGTCATGGCCGGCTCTACGCCGCTGAGGGACAGATCGAGGGGATCACGCCCGCCGCTGAAGGCGAGGCTCTAAGCACCGCGCTGCTGGCGTTCGATCTCGAGACCGGCGCGCTCATCGAGCGCTACACGATCGAAGGCGCCGAGCGCATCGGTGACGTGGCGGTGCGCGATGGGGTCGTCCTGGCCACGGATGCTGAAGCCGGCCGGATCTATCGCTTGAATGGGCCCCGCGCGCAGCTGGAGCTCTACGCTGAAGATCCGCGGTTTGAGTCCCTGCAGGGTGTCGTCTCCACACGCGGGGCGGTGTTCGCCGTGGACTATGCGCTGGGCCTCTGGCGCATCGACCCGGTCGAGCGCTCTGCGGTGCTCATGCCGACGCCGCCCGGCGCCAGCCTCATCGGGCTGGACGGAATGGCCGTGGATCGCACCGGGCGCGTCTTCGTCATTCGCAACGGCGCCGCTCCGGTCGGCGTGTTCGAGCTGGAGTTCGATATCGATAACCAGCTGACCGCCATGAGGCCTGTGCTGACCGGGGATGATCGTCTGGGCGAACCGGTGACCGTCCGGCTGACTGACGGGCGAGCCTTCCTGATCAATGATGCCCAATGGCCCCTGTTCGAGGGCGAGGGCGCCGATCCGGACGCGCGGACCGACCCGCTGATCCTCAGCGTGCCGTTGCCCTGATTTGCTTAACCGGCGTTTACTTCGTTTGAAGACTCTCCGCGCGAAGCTGCGGTCATGTCCGCCAGCGCCGCACCTGTAGACGATCCAAACGCCGTCATCGCACCCAAGCCGGGCGTGCTTGCACGCTTGCGCGCCCTTGTGCTTGGTCTGGCCATGACCGGGGCGGGCGCCTTCGCGCTGGTGTCGGTCTTCACGCACGATCCGTTCGATCCCAGCTGGAATGCGGCGACCGCCGGTCCTGCGGCCAATCTGGCCGGGGCGCCTGGCGCCATCGCCGCCGATCTGACCCTTCAGCTGTTCGGCTGGGCGGGGCCGGCCGGCGCGCTGGCGCTTCTGGGCTGGGGTTTGATCCTTCTGGTGCGCGGCGCCCGCCGCCGGGGCGCGTGGCTGGGCCTGTTCCGGCTTGTCAGCGGCGCCATGGGCCTTGCCGGTTTCGCCCTGGCGGTCAGCGCCTTGCCCATGCCGGCCAACTGGCCTTTCGCGGCCGGTCTTGGCGGCGTCATCGGCGATGCAGCCCTGTCCGGCGTGACGGGGTTGTTCGCCATGTTTGGCGAAACCGGCGCGCGCACGGCTGCGGGCCTGATCGGGCTGCTGGCGGCGGTGTTCGGCCTCTTCTTCTGCTTTGGTCTGCGCGTGGCGGATCTGATCGCGGCGCGCGACGCCGCCGAGCTTGCGTGGGCGACCGTTCGCGTGTGGATCGACCAGCTCAGCGGCGCCATTCCGAGACCCTGGCGCGCCGACCCCGATGCGCCCGCGCCGATCATCGCTGACGGCCGTGCGGAGACCGCGCCGGCCTTCCTGCAGCGCGGCTCAGACCGTCCAGCTCCGTCCGATCGCAAGCGTCCGGCGCCCCCGGCGAAAACACCCTCGCCCAAGGTCGCCAAGACCCGCAGCGCGAAGAAGTCTGATCGCGAGGCCCGCGAGGCTCAGGGCGCGCTGCCGTTTGCAGAAGCCGATGGTTTCAACCTGCCGCGCCTGGATCTGCTGGCGCCGGCGCCACCGCGCGCCGATGTCGTGGACGACGCCGCCCTGCAGCAGAATGCGGAGATCCTGACCAGCGTGCTCGCCGATTTCGGCGTCAAGGGTGAGGTGGTGAAAGTGCGCCCCGGCCCTGTCGTCACCCTGTACGAGCTGGAGCCTGCGCCGGGCGTGAAGACCAGCCGGGTGATCAATCTGGCCGACGACATCGCCCGCTCCATGGCGGCGGTTGCGTGCCGCGTCGCGGTCGTGCCGGGCCGCAACGCCATCGGTATTGAACTGCCCAATCAGGACCGGGAGACGGTATTCCTGCGTGCGCTCCTGTCCTCAAAGAATTTCGAGACCGCCAAGGCCGAGCTGCCCATGGCGCTGGGTGAAACCATCGGCGGGGAACCGTTCACGGCCGATCTGGCGCGCATGCCGCACCTGCTGATCGCGGGCACGACGGGCTCGGGCAAGTCGGTGGGCGTGAACGCCATGATCCTGTCGCTGCTTTACCGGCTGCCGCCGGAAGAGTGCCGGATGATCATGATCGATCCGAAAATGCTGGAGCTGTCGGTTTATGACGGCATCCCGCACCTGCTCAGCCCCGTCGTCACTGATCCCAAGAAGGCCGTCGCCGCCCTGAAATGGGCCGTGCGCGAGATGGAGTCGCGCTATCTGAAAATGTCCAAGGTCGGCGTGCGCAACATGACCGGCTTCAACGACAAGGCCCGCGTGGCGCGTGAGGCCGGCGACGTGCTGGAGCGCACGGTCCAGACCGGCTTCGACAAGGAGACCGGCGAGCCGGTCTACGAGACCGAGATCATCGAGCCCGATCATATGCCCTATATCGTGGTGGTGATCGACGAGATGGCCGACCTGATGATGGTCGCCGGCAAGGACATCGAAGGCGCCATCCAGCGCCTGGCCCAGATGGCGCGGGCGGCGGGCATCCATCTGATCATGGCGACCCAGCGTCCCTCGGTGGACGTCATCACCGGCACCATCAAGGCGAACTTCCCCACGCGGATCAGCTACTCGGTCACATCCAAGATCGACTCCCGCACCATCCTGGGCGAGCAGGGAGCCGAACAGCTTCTGGGCATGGGCGACCTTCTCTACATGGCCGGCGGCGGACGCATCCGGCGCCTGCATGGTCCTTTCGTGTCCGACCGTGAAGTGGAGGACGTGGCCGCCTTCCTGAAAGCGCAAGGGACCCCGGAATATCTTGACGACGTCACCCGGGACGATGATCCCGACGGCGATGGCGGCGGGGACATGTTCGGCGGCGGCGGCGGGTCAGGCGATGACCTGTTCGACCAGGCCGTGGCGGTCGTGGCCCGCGACCGCAAGGCCTCCACCAGCTATATCCAGCGCCGCCTGCAGATCGGCTATAACCGCGCCGCCACCCTGATCGAGCGCATGGAAGACGAAGGCATGATCGGCCCCTCCGACCACGCCGGCAAACGCGAAATCTTCCTGCCGGAGCCGGTGGAGTAGGGAAAGGTCCCTCAGTTCCCTGAATTCCCGGCCAAGCCGCTCAGCGGCGCCGAGCCGGGACCTGGGTGCAAGCTCGCGCTGAGGCCACGGCTCTGCGCTGCGCCTGGCCGGGGATTCAAGACGCGTGAATTCTACGCCCGCGCCTCAGCTTCGGCGCGGACCCGGCCGATCATGCTCGCCAGACCGTTGGAGCGCTGGGGGGAGAGGTGTTCGGACAGGCCGATGCGGCTGAGCACGTCCTTGGGGTCGATGGTCAGCGCTTCGGCTGGGGTCCGGTTGGAATAGAGCCGCGCCATCAGCGCGACGAGGCCCTTGACGATATGGGCGTCGCTGTCACCGCGCAGGATGATCTTTCCGTCGTGGTCGTCGAGCACCACCCAGACCTGGCTGACGCAGCCCTTCACCTTGGTGGCGTCGGTGCGCTCATGATCGGGCAGGGGGGCAAGGCCCTGGCCCAGCTCGATGAGATAGCGGTAGCGCTCCTCCCAGTCGCCCAGGAAGTCGAACTCGTCCACCAGCTCGTCAATGTCGTTTTGAAGATCAGCCATGGCCTGCGAGATAGACAGGCCGGTCCACCGGATCAAGCAGGGTGATCAAACCGGGCGGGCCTCAGCGCGCGGCGGGCTCTCCGGCGGCCGCAGCAAAGACTTCGTCGGCGGATCGGGACGCCGCCCGGGCTTCGGCGCGTGGGTCGTGCTGGGATGGCGTGCGCGACTGAGCGAAGTCGTCGAAGGCGGACTCAGCCCTGTCGGCCGCCATGGTGGCGGCCCAGCCAGCGAAGCGCCCGAACTCGCCGACGGTTTCGCACAGCGTCTCTCGGCCTTCGCAGAGCGCTGCGGTGTTCACCGGGCGCTCGGAGGCTTCGTTCAGAGTGCTGGACGCGATCTCCCCGGCATGACGGGCGAAGGCCCCGTCCTGCGGCGCGTAGAAGCCCGCCGGAAGGAATGCGTAGACAATCAGCGTCCAGAATGCCGCTCTGAATATGAAGATCATGTCGCCCTCAACTGCTTTCCGTTCTGGAAGCAAGATGGAGGCTAGAAAAAAAGCCGGGATTTCTCCAGCGAAACCCCGGCCTTGGGTAAATGCGTCCTTAACCGAGACGTCTTGTTAAGCTCACGGCAACCCTATCGGGGCCGATCTGTCTCAGTTCGATACAGGACGGGTCGCGGTCAGGCAGTCCGCCACGTCCATAAGGGCGTGCTCGGCGATGCAGAAGCTGTCCTCATACTTGAAATGACCGGCGGCCACGCACTGGGCCATGGTCAGGCGCGCCCAGTTGATGCATCGCTCCACGCTGGGTTCGGCCAGCATGCGGTCGAGCGTGGTCATGTCGCCATCCTCGATGGATTGAAGGGCGGCCACGGCCAGCATCCGGCCGACCCGGCGTTCATCGGGTTCCAGTTGCTGTTCGCCCACCGTCACCGAAAGTTCCGGCAGGGCCGGGACGCCTGCGGGCGGGCGGTTGTCGCCAAGAGCCGACGCCGCGCCCAGGCGCGTGGGCGTGCCGGACTCGGTCTGGCCGGCCTCCGGCGCCAGGCGGAACTGGACGTCGAGACGCTCAGACGCGGTCTCCAGGGCGGCCAGGCGGTCCTCACGGTCCCGGGCGCGGCGGGCGGCCCAGGTTTCGTTCTGAAGGGCATAGGCCTCCTGGCGGTAGCGATCGCCAACGCCGCGGATGGACTGGGCGTCTTCTTCAAGCGCGCCGACGACTGAGGCCGAGGCCACGTCCGCACCCATGAAGCCGGTCACATAGACCGGATCATTGGTCAGAGCCGCGCGGGCGGTCTCGGTTCCGTAATAGTCGGCCACAGCGCGCACCGCATCGATGAATTCAGGATGCTGGGCGGCGACAAGGGCGGCATAGGCGATCTGGGCGTCCACAAGCCGGTCGCCGTCATAATACTGCGCGAGCGCGTCCATGGTGGCGTCGAGATCCGCGCCGGACAGTAGCGGGCGCCGTCCGGCCTCGCCGACATCGGCGTGGTAGGCCGCATAGGTTTCCGCATTCTCCCGGATGGGATCAGGCGTTGATGGCGTGGCGGGGACAGCGTCCGGGGCCGTCTCCTGGGGGGCGGAGGGCTCAGCCTCCTGCAGTCCTGTAGACAGCGCAGCGGCGATCGCGGCTGCGGCGAACCATGGATCCGTCATGGCGGGCCAATCCTTCTGGAGCTGGGGCGTCGTCGGCCATACTGGCCTTTTATCACAGTGCCCGCCAAGTGTGACCGGGCAGTTTAACACTGATTCAATAATTATTAACGCAGACGGCCCAGCGTGCGCTCATCACAGCTCCCTCCTGGTGAGAGATTCGTCCATGCCGGTCCGCCCCGCTCCCGTCCTTGACCAGATCAGCGCACAGGCGGGACGCGCGGTTCATGGCGTCTGGGCGCTGGTGACGCTCATGGCCGCGAGCGCAGCCTGGCCCCTCGGTCTTCCCGCAATTGCAGGCTTTGCAGCCGCCGCGCTGCCTGGCGTTCTGGGCGTGCTGGTCGCCGGCCCGGGCCTGCAACGACGCGGGCCTGCGCGTTTCCTGCTGGCCCTGGCCTGGACGCTGCCCGGTGTGGCCGCGAGCTTCGCCTTCGCCTCGGCGATTTCTCCAGCCGCCTTGATCTTTCTGGCCGGCCCCGCCGCGCTCGCCGCCTGCGCCGGGCGGCACGCGGCCCGCTTCGGCGCTGTGCTGACCGCGCTCGCTTTTCTCCTGTGCGCCGGTGCGGGCCAGTTCGGTCCGCTGGGCGGCGGCGCGCCGGACGTGCTGGGCTCTCCGGCGGTCTGGGCGGGGCTGGCGGCCTTCTTCGCGCTGGCCGGCTTCACCGCGCGCGTGCGTCTTGAGCGTCAGCTTGATCAAACCGCCGAGGCTCTGAACCGGGCCCGCCCTGCGGCGGAAGGCTTCGCCCGCGCGCCCCAGCCCTTGCTTGCGCTGGATGAGCGCGGTCAGATCACCGCGGCCTCCCGCGCCGTGCGCCGCCTGGCGCCGGGTATTCCGCGCGACCTGTCCGGCTTGCCGCTGGAGGGGTTGGCGTTCGACGAGGCGCAGGCCGAAGCCATCGCCGCCGGTCTCGCCTCCGCGCGCACTGGCGGGGGCGCGGATGGCGGCTGCTTCACGTTTTCGGTTCGCGCCGCCGACGGCGCGGAGACGCCCGTGGAGGCCCGCGCCGTGGCGACGCCGGCCGGCTTCGTCCTGCGTATGGAGCCGCCGCGCCGCGCTGACGTCGCCGAGGCCGGCGAGCTGGACGCCCTGAAGGCCGAGCGCGACGCCGCCATCGCCGCCAACCGCTCCAAGAGCGAGTTCCTGGCCGCCGTCAGCCATGAGCTGCGCACGCCGCTTAACGCCATCATCGGCTTTTCCGACGTGATGAAGCAGCGCCTGTTCGGCCCGCTGCCCGCGCGCTACGCCGAATATGGCGACCTGATCCACGAGAGTGGAGCGCATCTGCTGGAGCTGATCGGGGACGTGCTGGACATGTCCAAGATCGAGGCCGACCGCTACGAGCTGACACCGGAAGAGTTTGACGCCCGAGACGTGGTGCAGATCTGCGCCAAGATGCTGCGCCTGAAAGCTGAAGAGTCCGGCCTGGCGCTTTACAGCGAAACCGGTGATCTGCCCCTGCAGGTCGAGGCCGACCGCAAGGCGGTGCGCCAGATCCTGCTGAACCTTCTGTCCAACGCGGTGAAGTTTACGCCTGCCGGGGGCGCCGTCGTCGTCATGGCGCGCGCGCAAGGACCTGATCTGGTGCTGGCGGTGGGCGATAGCGGGGTCGGCATTTCCGCCGACGAGCTGGAAACGATCGGCAAGCCCTACGTCCAGTCCAGCTCCGGCAAGACGACGAGCGAGCGCGGCACGGGCCTGGGCCTGACGCTGGTGCGGGCGCTCGCCGAGCTCCATGGCGGCGCCATGAGCGTGCAGAGCGCGCCGGGCGAGGGGACGACGGTCACCGTGCGCCTGCCCGTCATGGTGCGCGCCGACATCACCTCCACCGACGGCGATGACGCGCCGCTGGAAGTCCACGCGCGCATCCGCGCCGCCCAGGAAGCCGGACTCAGCCTCGCCACGAGCGACGCGCGCTCGGCCTAAAACCCCTTAAACGTCGCGAACTCATCCACCTCGGCGCGCTTGGAGCGCAGCTGGTTGACCTTGGCGTCTTTGTCCGCGTGGCCCAGCGCCAGGCCGCAATAGACGATGTCGGGCTTGTCAACGCCGATGACCTTGGCGACGGTGTCGCAATGGGGCGTCCAGGCTTCCTGCATGCAGGTTGAAAGGCCCCGCTCCTCTGCGGCCAGGCACAGGCTCATCATGAACATTCCCAGATGGGCCCACTGGTTCTGGTTCATGCGTTCGTCGATGACGAAGAACATCCCCGCCGGCGCACCGAAGAACTCGTAGTTCTTTAAAAGCCAGTTCAGACGCGCGCCCTTGTCTTCGCGCGGAATGCCCATGAGGGCGTACATGTCCTCGCCCAGCTCATAGCGCCATGACCGGTGCGGCTCCCACAGCTTTTCCGGATAGACCGGGAAGCTGGCTTCATTGGTGAAGGGATCGGTCTCCAGCTTCTTTTTCACCGCGTCCGTGACGGCCTGCTTCGTTTCGCCGGCGACCACCACGACTTTCCACGGCTGCACATTCCCGCCCGAGGCCGCATAGCGCGCCGCGTCGAGGATCTCGCGGATCTCCGACTCGCTGACGGGGGTGCCCAGGAACGCGCGTGTTGAGATGCGCTGCTTGAGCGCCTCGGTGACGGTCAGGCTCATGATCCCCCCAAAGGTCTGTTTTATATCGAAAAGCTCGTCCCGCAGCCGCAGGCGGCGACCGCGTTGGGGTTCTTGATCTGGAAGCTGGCGCCGATCAGCTCGTCGACATAGTCGATCACCGAGCCAGCCAGGAACTCCACGCTCATGGAGTCGATCAGCACGGTCGCGCCGTCGCGCTCGATCTTCAGATCATCCTCGGCGGCTTCGTCATCCATGTCGAACTTGTAGGAAAAGCCCGAACAGCCGCCGCCCTCCACCGAGATGCGCAGGAATTTGCGGCCTTGAGCCTTCATGATCTCATTGATCTGAGCCGCAGCGGACTCAGACAGGGAGATCGACGCATCGGTCGCTGTTTGGGGGGCGGTGTCGACAGTCATGGAAGCCTCGTCAGGAACGCTGGGTTTCCGTTTACCGGTTCGCCCCTTTATATGGACGCCATAGAGCTGTTCTGCAAACCCCTCTCAATTCCGGAGCGAGCATGGCCCGCGCCCCCTATGCCTGCGACCCCGCCCGCACACGCGGCCGCCACCATCCCCAGGCCGAAAGCGCCATGCGCACCGCCTTCCAGCGCGACCGCGACCGGATCATCCATTCCAGCGCCTTCCGGCGGTTAAAAGAGAAGACCCAGGTTTTCGTCGCCCATGAAGGCGACGCCTACCGCACGCGGCTGACCCATTCGCTGGAAGTCGCCCAGATCGCGCGCACGCTGGCCCGGGCTTTGGAGGTCGACGAGGACCTGGCTGAAGCCACCTCGCTCGCCCATGATCTCGGCCATCCGCCCTTCGGCCATAGCGGCGAGGACGCGCTGCAGGACGCCATGACTGCGTTCGGCGGCTTCGATCACAACGCCCAGACCCTGCGCGTGGTGACCAAGATCGAGACCCGCTATCCCGACTTCGAAGGTCTGAACCTGGCCTGGGAGACGTTGGAGGGCGTGGTCAAGCATAACGGCCCGCTCATGCGCGAAGGCGATGACCCGTCGGTTCTGCCCTGGGGGTTTCGCGCCTATGCCGGCTGGAAGGAGCTGGAGCTGCATACCCATGCCGGGGTGGAGGCCCAGATCGCGGCTCTGTCCGACGATATAGCCTACAATAATCACGACATTGATGACGGCCTGCGCTCCGGCATCCTGAAGCTCGACCAGCTCATGGGGCTGCCGCTGGTGGGCGATGTGTTCCGGCGCTGCCGCAAGCGCCATCCCGACATCTCCGAAGACATCCTGATCCACGAGGCCGTGCGCGAGATGATCGGGTTGATGGTCGGCGATGTGCTGGAGGAGACCCGCCGGCGCTTGAAGGAGAGCGGCGCGCAGTCCGCCGAAGAGGTCCGGGCGCTGGATCAGCCAGTCGTCGCCTTCTCTGAGGACATGCTGGAGTCTTTGAGCGCGGTGCGGCGGTTCCTGTACGCGAACATGTATCTGCACTGGAAGGTCAAGCGCATGAAGGAGAAGGGTAAACGGGTCGTGCGCGACCTGTTCGCGGCCTTCCTGGATGACCCGCTGCTGCTGCCGGAATGGGTGCAGGCAGATTGCGACGGCGCGAACGGCAAGGCGACGGCCCGGGCGACCTGCGATTACATCGCCGGCATGACCGACCGCTTCGCCGTGGAGGAGCACCGCAAGCTTTTTCATGTGGAAGGCTGGCGCTAGGCCCGCTTTCACCTGACCAGCGGGGGCGCGCATCCGGTTTCGGCTTGCTATGGTCGATGCTCACAGTTTCGGCCGAATCACGGCTACCGGACGATCGACATGAGCGAGACCGACCGCAGGGGCGGCGCTTACGCCCCACCGCCTGACGATTATGAGACGTTCGACGCGCGCGACGCCGAACAGGACCGGCGCGGCTGGCTGTTTCTGGGCGCGGCGGCGGTCGTGTTCATCCTGTTCGTGGCGGTGGTCTGGAACACCTTCCAGCTGGGCGTGCGCGAGCGCGAGGACAGCCCGGTCATCGCAGCCGACGCCGAACCCTATCGCGTCCCCCCGGCCGATCCGGGCGGCTATGAGGCGCCGGATCAGGACCTCGCCGTCACCCAGCTGCGCGAGGGCGGCGCGGATGAGGCTTCGGCCGATCAGCCCGTCGCCCAGCCGCGCGACACCACTGAAGAGCCCGTGGATCCGCCGGCGCGCGAGATGCCGGACGTGACGATCGAGACCACCGACGCGGATGCCCTGGATGACGAGCCGGCCTCGCCGCCGGCTGCGGACCCCGAGCCTGCACGCCAGGACCCGGAGCCCGAGCCGGCGCGGGCGGACCCGCAACCTCGTCCCGCGCCGTCACAGCCGGCGCCGACCTTGCCCGCTGCGTCATCGTCGGGACCGTTCGTGGCGCAGATCGCGGCCTATCGCTCCGAGGGCGATGCGGAATCGGGCTGGCTCAGCTTCGCCTCCCGTTTCCCCGAGCTCGCTTCGGGCCGGGCGCCGGACATCCAGCGCGCCGATCTGGGCGACCGGGGCGTCTTCCATCGTCTGCGCATCGCGGGCTTTGAAACGCGCGAGGATGCAGCCGCCTTCTGCGAAGCCCTGGATGCGCGCGGGCAGGCCTGCCTGGTGGCGCGGCGTTGAGCGTGACCGCCGTCACCTACGGGCTCGGCGGGGAGACGCTGAGTCCTGACGAGAAGGCGTTCTTCCGCGACGCCGATCCCTGGGGCTTCACCCTGTTCGCCCGCAATGTGGACCGGCCGAAACAGGTCCGGGCGCTGACGGACTCCCTGCGCGATCTCCTGGGCCGGAACGTCCCGGTCTTCATTGATCAGGAAGGCGGGCGCGTGCAGCGCTGCAAGCCGCCGACCTGGCGCGCCGCGCCGGCGGCCGCGCGCTTCGGGGAGCTCTGGGATCGCGAGCCGGAGCTGGCCCTTGAGGCGGTGAATCTGAACCATCGCCTGCTCGGCGCGGAGCTGATCGCGCTCGGCGTCGATGTCGACTACGCCCCGTGCGCCGACCTGTTCGTGCCCGGGGCCCACGATGTGATCGGCGACCGGGCCTTCCACTCCGACCCCGCCGCTATCGCGGCCATGGCGAGCGCGGCGCTGGACGGCCTCCTCGATCAGGGCGTTCTGGGCGTGATCAAGCATCTGCCCGGCCATGGGCGGGCGGCGGCGGACAGCCATCATGAGCTTCCCGTCGTGGAGACCGAACGCGGCGCGCTGGAGGAGACCGACTTCGCGGCGTTCGCCGGGATCGAGGGCGCGCTCATGGCCATGACCGCTCATGTGGTCTACGCCGATATCGACGCCGATGATCCGGCCACACATTCCAGCGAGGTGATCGGCTCGGTCATTCGAGGACGCATCGGCTTTGACGGCCTTTTGATGACCGACGACCTGTCCATGAAGGCACTGCGCGGCGATCTGCAGAGCCGGGGCGAGCGGGCGCTGAAGGCCGGGTGCGATCTGCTCATGCACTGCAATGGCGAGCTGTCCGAGATGGTTCAGGTCGCTCACGCGGCGCCGGTCCTGGTCGGCCGGGCGGCGGAGCGCGCCGAGGCCGCGCTGGCGGCGCGCCGGCCGGCGTCCGAGCTGGATTTCAACGACGGCGTGAAGCGGCTCGACGCCCTGTTCACAGAGGCGGGCCTGGAGCCGGTCTCATGAGCGATCTGTTCGACGGTTTCGGCGAGGACCCGTTCGAGGCCGCCGATGGCGCCGGCGACGGCGAGGCGTTGATCCTCGATATCGGCGGCTGGGAAGGGCCTCTGCACCTGCTGCTGGCGCTGGCGCGCAAGAACAAGGTGGATCTGGCTCATATCTCCATGCTGGAGCTGGCCGAGCAGTATCTGACCTTCGTGGAGGAGGCCCGCAAGCGCCGTCTGGATCTTGCGGCGGAATATCTCGTGATGGCGGCCTGGCTCGCCTACCTGAAATCCCGCCTCCTGCTGCCCAAGCCGCGCCCCGATGATGACGAGCCCGAGCCTGAAGCCATGGCCGCCGCGCTGGCCTTCCGCCTGCGCCGGCTGGAGGCCATGCGCGCGGCCGGAGACGCGCTCTACGCCCGTGCGCTGCTGGGCCGGGACGTGTTCGCTCGGGGCGCCCCGGAAGGCGTGCGCTCGGTGAAGACGCCGGCCTATGAGGCCGAGCTCTACGACCTGTTGAAGGCCTATGCGTCCCGGCGCGAGCGCGAGGCCTTCGCGACCTACCAGCCCGAGACGCCGCGCGTGTATTCCCTGGAGCAGGCCCGCAAGCGTCTGACCGGCATCGCCTCGCGCCTGACCAGCTGGGAGCGGCTGGATGGTCTCCTGCCCGATGACGATGAGCTGGGGCTCGATGCGCCGGAGCGCTCCAGCGTCATGGCGAGCTCGCTCCTGGCGGCGCTGGAAATCACCAAGCATGGCGAGACCGAGCTGCGCCAGGACGGAACCTACGAGCCGATCTGGATGCGCAAGGCGAAGGCTGCAGAACCGGCATCGAATGGGGAGACGGCATGAGCGGCGATGACGACAGCCCCGAGACCCCGGCTGAAACCCATGATGACGGCGATCCCATCGGCGAAGCCATCGCGGCGCTGAAGGAGCAGGCCCAGAAGCGCCCCGGCGGGGATGCCGGCCCGCCCGGCGTGCGTCTGGCGATCAATAACGACACCGAGCTGGTGCGCATGGCCGAAGCGCTGCTGTTCGCTGCGTCGGAACCGCTGGACCTCGACACGCTGCGCACGCGCCTGCCGGAGGACACTGATGTGCGCGCCGTCGTCACCGCGCTGCAGGCCAAATATGAGGGCGCCGGGGTCAATCTGGTCGAGGTGGGCGGGCGCTACCGCTTCCAGACCGCAGAGGACCTGTCCTTTCTGTTGCGCGAAGAACGCGAGGAGCCGCGCAAGCTGTCCCAGGCGGCTCTGGAGACCCTGTCGATCATCGCCTACCATCAGCCGGTCACCCGCGCCGAGATCGAGGAGATCCGCGGCGTCGCCGTGTCCAAGGGCACGCTGGACCAGCTGCTGGAGATGAAGTGGATCCGCCTGCGCGGCCGCCGGCGCAGTCCGGGCCGGCCGGTGACCTATGGGACGACGGATGCGTTCCTGGATTATTTCGGCCTAGCCGGGATTTCCGATCTGCCGGGCGTATCGGATCTGAAGGCTGCGGGCCTTCTTTCCAACCGCCTGCCGCCGGACTTCGCCGTGCCGGCGCCGGGGGTTCTGCCCGGCGATGACGAAGACCTGTTCAGCGAGGAAGAAGCCGCTGAATTCCACGTGGACTATCTGGAAGGCGGCGAGGACGGGGACGACTGAGCGCGCGCGTGCGCCGATCATTGGACCCCCGGCCTGTTATCCCTTACATCTAGTCGTGTACCAACCGCGCTGCGGCGCGGTGCGTGATGGAGAGGTTTTCCATGGGTCCGCACTGGACTGGCATACTCATCGTGGCGATCCTGCTGCTCGTCCTGTTCGGCGGGCGCGGCAAGATTTCTGCGCTCATGGGCGATATGGCCAAAGGCATTACTGCGTTCCGCAAGGGGCTGAAGGATGATGACAAGGCCGCCGAGGACGAGGGAGACAGCCGCCGCGAGGCGCTGGGCTCCGACGCCTCCACCGCCGAGGCGCGCCGCGAGGACGAGCGCGCCGGGAGCTAGGCCATGAACCCGGGCATCGGCGCGCCCGAACTTCTGGTTCTCGTGATCCTCGCCCTTGTGGTGGTGGGCCCGAAAGACCTGCCGCTCATGGTGCGCAAGGTCGGCCAGTTCATGGGCAATATGCGCGGGCTGGCCCGCGATTTCCAACGCAGCTTCGATGAGCTTGGCCGGGAGGCGGAGCTGGCCGAATTGCGCAAGGAAATCGATGATCTGAAGAAAGCCAACCCGCTGAACGAGGTGCGCCGCGAATTCGAGATGGCCGAGAAAGAAGCGCTGCGCGACGATCTCGAGGATCGGCCCCATCCGCGTACGCCGGAGAAGGGCGCGCCCCTGAAAGGCGAACCGCTGACCGATTTCGAGGCCATCGAGCCAGTGAAGTACGGCGCTTCAGGCGAGCCGGAGCCGGTTTCCAGCGACGGCGATGACGCCGGCGCGCCGGCGCGCAAGTCGGGCTAGACCATGGCGAGCATCGAGGACGAAGACGACGAGGTCGAAGCCTCGCGCGCTCCGTTGATGGAGCATCTCGAAGAGCTGCGCGGGCGTCTGATATGGGCGTTGGCTGCGGTCGCGGTGGGCTTCGCCGTCTGCTTCGTGTTCGCCGAGTGGATCTACAACGTCCTGCTGGTCCCGTTCGAGGAGGCGGCGTCCCGCGTCCGCGAGGGCGATCTTGAGCTCCAGCTGATCTTCACCGCGCCGCTGGAGTTCTTCTTCGTCAAGCTGAAGCTCGCCCTGTTCGGCGCGATCGCGCTGGCCTTTCCGGTGCTGGCCTATCAGGTCTGGGCCTTCGTACGGCCCGGTCTCTACAAGAATGAGCGTCTGGCCTTCGCGCCGTTTCTGGTGGCCTCGCCGGTCCTGTTCGCAGCCGGCATGGCGTTCGTCTATTACGTCATCCTGCCCTTCGTCATGGGTTTCGCGCTGGGGCAAGAGCAGACCGGCGGGGAGGGGCCGCAGATCCAGCTTCTGACCCGGGTGTCGGAGTATCTGAACCTCGTCACCACCCTGGCGCTCGCCTTCGGGATCAGCTTCCAGCTGCCCGTTCTGCTGTCCCTGCTGGGCAAGGCGGGTCTGGTGACCAGCGTCCAGCTGGTGAAGTTCTGGAAATTCGCCCTTGTGGGCATCGCCGCCTTCGCCGCCTTCGTCACGCCGCCCGATCCCATCAGCCAGATCTTCCTTGCGGCGGCCATGTTCGGCCTATACGCCCTGTCCATCCTCGCGGTGCGGCTGGTGGAGCCGAAGGGTGAGGGTGAGGAAGAAACATCCTGAGCTCCTGGTCCGCGCGCAACGTCTCGCCGGACCTGACTGCGGCGAGCTTGCAGAGACACCAGGCTCCAGGTGGTTGCACCGGGTGTCTGGACGCTGAAATCGCTTGGGACTTGCCCTGGCCGTACGCCGCACCCGATGCTGGCGCACGCATCAAAGGATAACACCATGCTCATCCGCACCGCCGCTGTCAGCCTCATCGCCTCCGCCGCCGCCTGTTCACCGTCGGCCGAACCTGAGCCGGAGACGCTTTTCTCCGCGCTCAGCGCCCTGTGCGGGCAGGCGTTCGAGGGCGAGGTGGTCAGCACCGATCCGCGCGACGCGGACTTCGCCTCCCAGCGCCTGGTCATGCATGTGCGTGAGTGCGGCGAGGATGAGCTGCGCGTGCCCTTCCATGTGGGCGAGAACCGCTCACGCACCTGGGTGATCACGCGGCTGGAGGACGGGCGCGTGCGGCTCAAGCACGATCACCGCCACGAGGACGGCTCGGAAGACGTGCTGACCCAGTATGGCGGAACCAGCGCCGCGCCGGCCTCAGGCCTCTCGGTCGATTTCCCCGCCGACGCCGAAAGCCGCGCCCTGTTCGAGCGCGAAGGCATCCCGGACTCCATGCAGAACACCTGGACCATGGCCATTGAAGACGGTGAGTTCGTCTACGCCCTCAACCGCCCGAACCGGCAATTCGAAGCGCGGTTTGATCTGAGCGACCCTGTGGAGACGCCGCCGGCGCCGTGGGGGTCAACAGACTGAGATAAATGAATTCCCGGCCAAGCCCGCAGGGCGGCGAGCCGGGACCTGCTTCATCATCCGGCCCGAGGTCCCGGCTCTGCGCTGCGCTTGGCCGGGAATTCAATGTCCTGGTGGAGGAGGGGGGGCTAATCCAGCCCCAGCTCACTCCACATCGCATCGACGCGATCAATGATCTCCTGTTCCATGAACAGCTTCTCGCCCCATTCGCGGTTGGTTTCGCCGTCCCACTTGTTGGTGGCGTCCAGGCCGATCTTCGAGCCGAGGCCGGAGACGGGGGAGGCGAAGTCCAGATAGTCGATCGGGGTGTTTTCAATCATCACCGTGTCGCGGGCCGGGTCCATGCGGGTGGAGAGCGCCCACATGACGTCCTTCCAGTCGCGCGCGTCGATATCGTCGTCCACGACGATGACCCATTTGGTGTACATGAACTGGCGTAGATAGGACCACGCGCCCATCATCACGCGCTTGGCGTGGCCGGCATAGGCCTTCTTCATGGAGATGACGGCGATGCGGTAGCTGCACCCTTCCGGCGGCAGCCAGAAGTCGACGATCTCGGGGAATTGCTGACGGATCAGCGGGATGAAGACCTCGTTCAGCGCTTCGCCCAGCACGGACGGCTCGTCGGGCGGACGTCCGGTGAAGGTGGTCAGGTAGATCGGGTCCTTGCGCATGGTGATGGCGCTGATCTGGAAGACCGGGAAGCGCTCCACCGAATTGTAATAGCCGGTGTGGTCGCCATAGGGCCCTTCCGGCCCGTCCTCGTCGAGCAGGACATGGCCCTCGATGACGATTTCAGCTTCCGCCGGCACTTTCAGCGGCACGGTCTTGCAGGGGACGAGCTCAGCCTTGCGCCCGCGCATCAGCCCGGCGAACTGGTATTCGGAGAGGGTGTCGGGCACGGGCGTGACCGCGGCCAGGATCGTGCCGGGATCAGCGCCCAGAACTGCCGCCGCGGGCAGGGGTTCGGGCTTGGATTTCTTCCAGCGCTGATAATGCTGGGCGCCGCCGCGATGCTTCAGCCAGCGCATCAGGGTGCGATCCTTGCCCAGCTTCTGCATGCGGTAGATGCCCAGGTTGAAGTCGTCCTCCTTGGCGTCGGACGGCCCCTTGGTGACCACGAGCGGCCAGGTGATCAGCGGGGCCGGCTCGCCCGGCCAGCAGCCCTGAATGGGCAGGCGGTCCAGATCGATGTCGTCACCTTCCAGCACGACCTCCTGACAGGGCGCCTTGCGCACGGTCTGGGGGCGCATGGACAGGACCGAGCGCGCCACGGGCAGCATCTCCATGGCGTCGCGGAAGCCGCGCGGCGGTTCAGGCTGACGCAGGAAGGCGAGCAGCTCGCCCACCTCGCGCAGTTCTGCAGCGGACTTGCGCGGTTCCCCGCCCAGCGTCACGGCGCGGGCCACGCGCTCCACCGTCCCGAACAGGTTGGCGAGCGCGGGCATTTCGCTGGCGCGGCCATCTTCATGGACCGGGTTTTCAAACAGCACCGCCGGGCCCTGCCGGTTCAGAAGCCGGGTCTGGATTTCGGTCATCGCCAGATGGGTGGAGACCGGCCGGGAGACCCGCTTCAGATCGCCTTCATCCTCAAGCAGGCTCATGAATTCGCGCAGGGATTTGTAGGCCATGGTCTTGGATCCTGGAGGGGCGGCGCAGCAGGGCGCCTTTGAACGGTCACGGTTAGGGGTTATCTGGGCTCGCGATGTCGTTCGTCTACCAAATTCTCGGCGTTTTGCTGATCCTCGCCGGCCTGCCGCTGTTCTGGACGCCGATTCCGGTGGGCCTGATCATGATCGCCGCAGGCCTTGCGCTCTTGATCTCCAACTCCGATGCCGCGCGGGAGTTCGTGCGGGCGCGACGGGCGCGCCACCCCCGCTTCAACGCCTGGGTGATCAAGGCCGAAGGCGTCGTGCCGCACCCGTTCGACCGAATTCTCAAGCGCACGGATGTAGATAGGAGCGTCGCGGCCGAAGATGAAGGCTGAATAAAGTCAGTAACTGTATATAAATAAGCGCGCCTCAATCTGCGGATCAGGAGTTTCCCTTGCGACCTCATGTGGCGGGCCGGTTTGCCGGCTCGCCGATTTTCTCCCGGTTGCCTGCCATTGAAAGACACCGCCATGTTGCTCGTCAGCGCCCTTTATTTCAGCCGCATGGTCGATCTGGACGATCCGGTCGAGCATCGCGCACGCATCGACTCCATCATGGAGGCGTGCGCCCGGAACAATCCCAGGCTCGGTCTGACGGGCGCGCTGATCATCGAGCGCGGCTGGTTCACCCAGGTGCTCGAAGGTCCGCGCTGGGCGGTCACCGCCATGTTGGCGCGCATCGCGAAAGATCCGCGCCACACTGCGATGGTGATCGCCGACATGCAGGAGCTCACCGAGCGCCGCTATGCTGACCGGTCCATGAGCTTCATCGACGCCGACACCGCGCCGGCCGAGCTGGGACGCCTGCCTGACCTGGACGTCGCGCCGGCGGAAACCCTGCGCGCCCGGGTCGACGCGATCCTGGCGAGCCCGGTCCGGGTCCGCGTCGCGGCGGCCTAGTTCTGCTCGGGCGCGGCGGCGTCATCAAAGCCGAGCCGCTCAGGCGCCGCCCGGCGTGCAGCCACCACGGCCCGTGCGAGTTCAGGCCCGCCGTCACGTCGGAAGTTCGTGGCGCCCAAGCGCACGATCACCAGGCCTTCACTTGGAATGATGTATCCCAGCTGGCCCTGAAAGCCGTTCATGATGAAAGTGCCTTCAGGCAGGCCTACGTCATACATCCAGTATCCTGATCCGTAGATCTCGTCGGAGCCGGGCGTCGGCGCAGAGACATAGGCGATCCAGTCCTCCGGGATGATCTGCGTGCCGTCCGGCGCACGGCCGCCATCGATGTAGAGCTGACCCAGGCGGGCCCAGTCGCGGGCGCTCGCGTACATGTAGCTCGACCATTGCAGCGTGCCCGTCTCGTCGGCCTCCAGAACTGTGCGGTTCATGCCGAGCGGCTCGAACAGCCAGTCGCGCAGGGTCGCAATCTTTTCCGGCACGGTGTCGCCCAGATATGGCTCAAGCGCTGAACCGGCGAGGATGGTGTTGCCCGACTGGTAGTCCCAGCGCTCGCCCGGCGCGGCGATCACGTCGCGTGTGGCGGCGAAGCGGGCCATGTCGCTTTCGGTGAACAGCATGTCGGAATTGGGATCGGTCCCGTCATTAAGCTCATAGCCGGCCAGCCCGCCGGTCATGCGCAACAGGTCGTCCACGGTGATCTCCGGCCTGCCTGCGGCGGCGAGAGCGGGGACCTGGCCTTCGGCCTCGATGTCGATCAGGCCGCGCTGGACCAGAATGCCGGCCACGGTCGCGGCCAGCGACTTGGTCATGGACCAGCCGTGCAGCGGGGTCTCGGCGGTCACGCCCTCGGCGTAACGCTCAGCGACCAGACGGCCTTCGTGCAGGACGACGACGCCCAGAGTGTTGCGCCCGTCCTCGGCGAACGCCTCATCGATGGCGGCCTGAAGCGCGGTCTCGTCAAACCACTCCGCGCGGTGGTCAGCGTCGAGCACCATGGTGTCGGGTGCGGAACTGAGCGGCGCGGCGGCGTCCGGATCGAAGTCTCCCGAGCCATGGACGACGGTGCAGCCCAGCCCCTCGCGAAAAACCACGCGCTGGCGCCAAAGCGCGCCTAAGACGCCGCCCGTCACGACGCCGGTCTCATAATTGATGTCGGTGGTCACAAGCCCAGCCACGTCGCCCAGCAGCGGATCGGTGTAGAGCGCCCGCGCCCGCTCCGCGTCCAGGCCGGACACGAAAGTCAGCGAGCAGGTCTGCTTGGCCGTGATGCCCGTTCCGGACGGCAGATAGATCCGCCCGATATCCGATGTGTTCAGCCAGATGACGCCGCCCAGCACCGCGACGCCGACGAGCGCGGCCGCGCCGCCCAGAATCCGCTTCATGAAGGTCCCCTCCCTGTTTGCGACACCATCGGCGGGCATCCGGGGCGGGGTCAAGCGCGAGGGTCGCCTCTGGTCAGGCCAGAACGTCCCGCCACTCCGGCGTCTTCGCAATTTGAGCCTTCGCAAACGGGCAGAGGGGAACGATCTTTACGCCCCGCTTACGCGCATCCTCGACCCCACGCTGCACCAGCGCCTTGCCGACGCCCATGCCGCGCCATTCATCGGGCACGCCCGTATGGTCGATGATGATGGTGTGCTCGTTCATGACCGAATAGGTCATCTCCGCCTCCGGCTTGCCCGGCGCGCGCGCGACATAGCGGCCCTTGGAGCCAGTGCGCTCCTCTTCGATGGTGAATTCCGGCATGGCGGTCTCCCGGCTGATGCTACGCGGCCTGATTTATGGACGTGATCGGGACCAATAAACGGCGCCGCTGGAAACACTGCGTGTCGAGAGGCCGCCTATTGCGCGTCGACCGCATGGGCCGTGAGCGCGCCGAGCGGGACGATATCCAGCGTGCGCGCATGGGTGGCCCGGAGACTCACCTTCGGCGCGCATCCTGCTTCGAACGCCTCCAGCCAGCGGCTGGCGCACAGGCACCAGCGGTCGCCGGGCTTCAGGCCGGGAAAGCCGAACTCGGGGCGCGGCGTGGACAGGTCATTGCCGCGCGATGCGGTGAAGTCCAGGAAGTCCTCGGTCAGGATCGCGCACACCGTATGAACGCCGATATCATCTGGGCCAGTGTGACAGCATCCGTCCCGGTAGAAGCCGGTCACCGGATCGCTCCCGCAGGTCTCCAGCGCGCCGCCCAGCACATTCTTCGCGCCGCCCGCTCCGCGACCGTCATCCTTGTTGTCAAAGGCCATGACCGTGTCTCCTCAGGCCGTTTTCAGCTTGCGTTCGCGCAGCGCCAGATAGGCCGGACGGCAGGTCTCGACGATCCCTTCAAGGTCCGGCGGGGGCGGGTGGGGGACCTCGCGCGGCGCGGTGAAACCGGTGGAGGCCTCCACCCGTGAATACCAGTGCTCCGCCCAGGGCCCGTCGGTCTCGCGGCGCCCGGCCGGCCAGGACAGCATGGCCGGAGTGAAGACGATGTCCAGCGCCGCGCAGGCGGCGCGCAGCATGCCTTCAGGGTCCGCCAGCACGTCCCGTCCTTCGATCACGGGCCAGTCGCCGCGGCCTGTGATTTCCGCGATTTCGTCGTAGAGCGAAAGCTGGCGCACCGCGCCCAGGTCATCGGGCGTGACCGAGTTCATGGTGGCGTTGAAGCTCGCCGCCACCTCCGCCGGATCGCGGATCAGGAAAAGGTGGCGGCAGTGGGCCGTCCAGGACAGGTCCAGATCCGGCAACATGTGCTGGCACATATGCTTCTGAAAGAACTCAGCCTCGCCGCCGGGCGCCGGGCCGGCGCAGGCTTCAGCGATCACGGCGGGATCGGTGGGCCAGGCCGCCAGCGTCTCCGCGCGCCCGGGATGGGGCAGACCGGTCGCCGTGAGATAATACCCGTAATAGGGCTCGTCCCAGACCGCGCAATCTCCCCGGGCCTCGAAACTGCGCATGGTGGCCGTGGAGATGTTGCGCGGCCCCGACCACAGGCAGATGCGGACGGTCACGCCCGCGTCTCTCTGGCGATGCGCTCGGCGTAGAGCTGCTGGAGGCGCTCCACCATGGGGCCGCGCCCTTCGCAGATATCGCGGCCATCGATGGAGGAAACCGGCGCGAGACCGGCGAACGTGCCGGTCACGAAAGCTTCGTCAGCGCCGTAGGCTTCGGTCAGGGTAAAGTTCTTTTCGAAGACCGGAATGCCGGCGTCCCGGCACAGCTCGATGACCAGGCCCCGCGTGATCCCGCCCAGGCAATAATCCCCGGTGGAGGTCCACACTTCGCCCTTTCTGACAATGAAGAAGTGGGTGGAGTTGCAGGTGCACACAAAGCCGTGCGGGTCCAGCATCAGGGCCTCGTCGGCGCCGGCCTTGGCGGCCTGGATGCAGGCGGTGATGCAGTTCAGCTTGGAGTGCGAGTTCAGCTTCTGATCCTGGACATCAGGATGGCCGCGCCGGACATGGACGGTGAAGAGGTTCAGGCCCTGTACGGCGGTTTCCGGCTTCGGCGTCTTCCATTCGGGAATGATGACGACGGTCGCCGGGCCGATGGTGACGCGCGGGTCCTGGTAGGGTGTCGCCTTCATTCCGCGCGTGACCATGAGGCGGATATGCACGCCTTCGCCTTCGGTCATCCCATTGGCGTCGAGCGTTTCGTAGAGCGCCTCGGTCAGCGCCTCCCGGGTCAGCCCGAGATCCATGTCGATGGCCTTGGCGCCCTCGTAGAGCCGGTCGAGATGGCGGTCGAGGAAGGCGATGATCCCGTGATGGACGCGCAGACCTTCCCACACCCCGTCGCCCAGGATGAAGCCGGAATCAAAGACTGAAACGACGGCCTTCTCGCGCGCGAAGAGCTCGCCATTGATCCAGATCCGGATCGAGGCGTTGCGCGGATCATCCACGTATTCGTGGGCGCCCTTGGTCATGGATCAGCCGAACCTGGAGAAGTCCGGCGCCCGGCGCTCCATGAACGCGGTCGCGGCTTCCTTGAACTCATCGGAGCGCAGCTGGCCGGCGAAGATCTCGCCCTCGCGCTCGATGCGCGCGAACAGGTCTTCGGCGGGGGTGTTGATCAGCTTCTTCGCCGCCTGCACCGCGCCGGGGGCGAGGCCTGCGATCCTGGCGGCGATCTCCATGACCGCCGTCTCGAAATCATCTTCGGGCAGGGTCTTGTTGATCAGCAGCTTGGCCGCCGCCGTCTCCGCGTCCCACTTCTCGCCCAGCAGCAAAAGCTCGGTCGCCACCACGCGGCCGACAATGCCCGGAAGGATCTGGCTGGAGCCGAATTCCGGCGCCAGCGCCAGGTTCACGAACGGCGTGGTGAACATGGAGCGCTTGGTGGCGTAGGCCAGGTCGCAATGGAGAAGCAGCGTCGTGCCGATACCGACGGCGAGCCCGTCGACAGCGGCGATGACCGGCTTCTCACACCCGACCAGCGCGCGCATGAAGCGCTCCACGGGGGGCATGTCGCCGCCGCCGATATGGGGCGGGGCTTCCATGAAATCCATCATGTCATTGCCCGCGCTGAACGCGCCGGGCGCGCCGGCGAGGACGACCACGCGCACAACGTCAGCGTTGGCGGTCTCCAGCGCTTCGGCCATGGCGGAATACATGGCGCGGGTGATCGCGTTCTTCTTTTCCGGACGGTTCATCCGGATGGTGCGCACGCGGTTCTCGTCGGTCACCAGAACATTGTCGGTCATGGTCGGCTTTCTTTGGGCTAGCGCGGGCAGGACAGGACGTGACTATCAAACACCGCCCCGACCAGGAAGCGGTCGGCGAGGGGCGCGATCACGCTGGCGGAATCAATCGCTTCGCCCTCAGTGTAGAAGACCGGCGTCCACTCGCCAGTCTGATGGTCGAAGCGGACTGCAAAGCTCGGCGCATGTTCGGCCGGGTCTTCCTGATGGGCCAGGAAGGAGAACACCTCGGTATTGCCCGCAACCCACAGATCGCCGGCCTCATCCAGCTCGATATTGTCCAGGCCGAAGGGCGCGCGGAACGTGTCGACTTTCCTCAGGGCGTTCGTCTGAGGATCGCGCTCGAACACGTCGATGCGCTGGGCGATGAAATTGGCGGCGTAGACGCGCGATCCATCTTCGCTCACGGCGATGCCGTTGCCATAGACCAGTCCGCCTGCAGCCTTGGTCGCCTCTTGGCCGTCGTAATGGACGACATTGACGAGAGGCAGACCCAGAAGCGCTTCCAGCACGCCGGCCGGATTGTCGCCCATGCGTGAGGAGTTCGTGACGTAGAAGCTGTCCGGGCCCGTGGCCGCCACATCATTGGGCGAGAAGATCGCCGGATCGGTGACCGTGCGCACATGGGCGAGCGTGCCGTCCTCGCCGATATTGAAGATCAGCACCTGGGAGCCGGTGGAGGGGTGTGACACCACGAACAGGCGCGCCACATCGTCCTCGCGATAGAGGCTGATCCCGTGGGGCCGGAAGTCGGCCGGGGAATCCGCGCTGACCAGGCGCAGGGTGTCAGGATCGCCCGGCTCGAAAACCCAGATCCCGTTGCCCGGCGCCATGCCGTCCGCGCGCCGGTCATGGGTTGAGACGAACACCAGCCCGGTCGCGGCGTCATAGGTGACATCCTCGGTCCCCGGCGCGATCTCGATGGCGGTGCAGGCCGAGGTGTCGGCTTCTTCCGGCGCGTCGAACGTCCAGCCGGCCGCAGCCGGCACCACGAAGGCCAGGCGCACAAGCGCGGCGGCGAGCACCAGCCCGACGGCGATGAGAATGATGCGGATCATGGCGCGGCCCTCCCTGCGTCAGGAGCGTAGGGCGGCGAGGGCAGCGGCGGCAAGCGTATGAATGTTCCTGAAACCCCGGCCAACCCCGGACCTGATCCGGGGGCAGAGCCGGGGCCTCTTAGCGAGCTTGCCCCGAGGTCCCGGCTCGGCCCCGCGTTGCGTCTGGCCGGGAAGTCAGTTTGGATGGGGCTATCCCCCCAACCTCGCCTTCAAGCTCAACAAATCCGCCCAGCTCTTCGCCTTCTCCTGTGGACGGCGCAGCAGGAAGGCCGGGTGGTACATGGGCAGGGCGGGGATCTTCGTGCCATCGGGCAGCGCATACTCCATCCAGCGCCCGCGCGTGCTCATGATGCCGGAGCTGGTGCGCAGCAGGGTCTGGGTGGAGATGCCCCCGGCCATGACCAGCACCTCGGGCTTCACCAGCTCGATATGACGCTCGACGAACGGGCGGCAGGCCTCGATCTCGGCGTCTGTGGGTTTGCGGTTTCCCGGCGGGCGCCAGAACACGACATTGGTGATGTAGGCGCTGGTCTCGTCCAGCCCGATAGCGCCGAGCATGCGGTCCAGCAGCTGGCCGGCCTTGCCCACGAAGGGCGCGCCCTGCGCGTCCTCGTCCTTGCCAGGCGCTTCGCCGACGACCATGACGCGCGCCTCCGGGTTTCCCCGGGCGAAGACCAGCTGGGTCGCCGTGGCTTTCAGCGGGCAGCCGTCAAAGCTTTCCAGCGCAGCGCGCAGGGCAGTGAGGTCGGCTGCTTCGGCGGCGATCTTGCGCCCGTCCTGGGCCGGAGCGGCGCCGAAGCCGGCCGCGCGGGCGGCGGCGGGCGTCGCGGTCGGCGGAGCCTGACGGTCTCGCGACACCGGACGTTCCCGCTGAGCGGGGCGGGGTGTGGCGGTCTCCTCGGGCAGAGGCGGCAGCGCCTCCACACCGGCGCCGTCCCACCAGTCCACGAGGCTTTCCAGCGCAGCGATGTCGTCCGGCGAAAGCGGCGCGGCCATGGGGCGGGTTCCGTTCTCAGCTGCAGCGCAGCAAGACCGGCTGGATCGAACCGCCGCTGCGCCCTAGCTCCTGTGTGACAGACAGGCTAAGACGGACGCAACGGGCGCGCCAGCCTTAGCCGCTGAAAGGACTGGGCGCCGGGCTGTATTCGGGGCTGAGAAGACAAAGCGAGGAGGCGACATGGCCGACGGGGCGATCGAGCGCGAATCCATGGAATACGACGTCGTGATCGTGGGCGCCGGACCTGCGGGTCTGGCCTCGGCGATCCGGCTGCGCCAGCTGTGCGATGAGACCGGCCAGGAGCTGTCCATCGCCGTGATCGAGAAGGGCTCTGAAGTCGGCGCGCATATCCTGTCCGGCGTGGTGTTCGATCCCAAGGCCCTCGACGAGCTGCTGCCTGACTGGCGCAATGACGAGACCCAGCCCTTCGACACCGAAGTCACCGATGACAAGTTCATTGCGCTCGGCGAATCCGGCTCGATCACGCTGCCCGGCTTCGCCATGCCGAAATTCATGCACAATGAAGGCTGCTATGTCGGCTCGCTGGCCAATCTGTGCCGCTGGCTGGGCGAGAAGGCCGAGGCCATGGGCGTGGAGATCTATCCCGGCTTCCCGGCCGCCGAGTACATCTATGAGGACGGCGCCATCAAGGGCGTGGTCACCGGCGACATGGGCGTGGCCAAGGACGGCTCGCACAAGGACATGTACCAGCCCGGCATGGAGCTGCGCGCCAAATATACCCTCATCGGCGAAGGCGCGCGCGGCTCGCTTTCGAAGAAGCTGATCAAGGAATTCGGCCTTGATGAAGGCCGCGATCCGCAAAAATACGGGATCGGCATGAAGGAGCTCTGGCGCGTCAAGCCGGAGAACTTCAAGAAGGGCCGGGTCCAGCACACCATGGGCTGGCCGCTCGATAACGAGACCGGCGGCGGGTCCTTCCTCTATCACTTCGGCGACAATCTGGTGTCCGTCGGCTTCGTGGTTCACCTGAACTACAAGAACCCGAACCTCTTCCCGTTCGGGGAGTTCCAGAAATTCAAGACCCACCCCGACATCGCTCCGATCTTCGAGGGCGCCGAACGCCTGTCCTATGGCGCGCGCGCCATCACCGAGGGCGGGTATCAGTCGGTGCCCAGGCTGACCTTCCCCGGCGGCGCCCTGATCGGCTGCTCGGCCGGCTTTGTGAACGTGCCGCGCATCAAGGGCAGCCATAACGCCATGAAGACCGGCATGATGGCCGCTGAAGCCGCGTTCGAGGCGCTCAAAGAGGAGCGCCAGCACGATGCGCTGGAGGCCTATGAGGCCGCCTATGACGCCAGCTGGGTGAAGAAGGAGCTCAAGCTCGTCCGCAATGTGAAGCCGCTCTGGACAAAGTTCGGCACGCTCATGGGCGTCATGCTGGGCGGGCTCGATATGTGGATGAACTTCCTGTTCGGCATCTCGCCCTTCGGCACGCTGAGCCATGGCGGCGCCGACTACGAGGCCACGAAACCGGCCAAAGACTGCAAGGACAAGCATTACCCCAAGCCCGACGGCGTGCTGACCTTCGACCGCCTGTCCTCGGTGTTCATCTCCAACACCAACCATGAGGAGGACCAGCCGGTTCACCTCAAGCTGGGTGACGCCGCGCTGCAGAAGTCCAGCGAGTACGACGTCTACGGCGGTCCCTCGGCGCGCTACTGCCCGGCGGCGGTGTATGAGTGGACGGTTCCTGAAGACGGCGGCGAGCCGAAATTCGTCATCAACGCGCAGAACTGCGTCCACTGCAAAACCTGCGACATCAAGGACCCGAACCAGAACATCAACTGGACCACGCCGGAAGGTGCGGGCGGTCCGAACTATCCGAACATGTGAGGACCGGGGGCGGTGAACGCCCCCGGATGCGCCATGCGGGCCAGCGCCTCAATTCTCGCCGCGGCCATACTGCTGGCGGCATGCACGACCGGGCCGGGTTTCCTCGCGCCCGACGACGCGCCTCAATCGGTCTATGGCAGTTTCCTGGCGGCGCGCTACGCCCAGTCCAATCGCGATGTGGAGGTGTCGGCGCGGTTCTACGCCGACGCGCTGGCGTTCGAGCCGGGATCCGGTTTCATCTCCGAGCGCGCCTTTCAGTCAGCCCTGCTCGCCGGTGATTTCAACCGCGCGGACGAGGCGGCCGTGGCGTCAGTGGATGATCCTGGCGCGGCGCGGCTCACAGACATCTATCTCAGCGCCGCGCAACTCGCCGGCGCCCGGCTTGATATCGAAGCGGGCGGTCGCGACCGCGCGGACGCCTTCTCCGAACTGATCGGGGCCATGCTGGATCAGTGGGCGCTGGTGCGCGATCGCCGGGTCGATGCGGCCCTGGTCGAAGCCGGGGAGATTTCTTCGCCCTTCGCCGCAGCGGGACAGATCCTGGTGCACCGCGCGCTTCTGCTGGAGCGGGGCGGCCGGGGTGACGAGGCCGAGGATGCCTATCGCGCGGCGCATGCGGCCCTCGACATGCAGGACTTCACGGCCGTGCTCCTTGGAGCCTTCCTGGAGCGCCAGGGACGCGAAGATGAGGCTGAGGCGCTCTATCGCCAGCGCGTCGCGGCGTCCGGCGCCTATCCTGATCCGGACATCAGAGCGGCGCTCACGCGGGTTGAGGAGGGCGGCCGCGCACCGCGCTTCCCGCGCCCGGACGAAGCGGCGGCGCGGGCGTTGTTCGCCCCCGCCACCCTGCTCACCCGTCAGGCGCCGGTGGATTACTCCGCCCTGTTTCTTCGCATGATCCAACGGCTGGACCCGGACTTTCAGCGCAATCAGATCGCGCTGGCCGAAGTCCTGCGGGAGCTGGAGCTGACCGACGCCGCCCTTGGCGTCTATCGGAGTGTCGACGAGGGGCCGTTCGCCGCGCGCGCCGGGCTTCAGGCGGCCTGGCTGGACTTCCAGACCGGCGACCCGGCCCGTGCGATCGAAACAGCTGAGCGCCTTGTAGACGCTGAAGGCACAGAGAGTTCACGCCTGCTGCTGGCTGACATGTTGCGCGCCTCCGGGCGCTGCGCTGAGGCGGCCCCGATCTACGAGCAGGCGATCGCCGCGCGAGATTCCGCCGGTGTCGAGCCGGACTGGCGCCATTACTACTATGCCGGGGTCTGCCGTCAGCGCGCCGACGGCTGGGCCGCGGCCGAGCCGCTCTTCATCTCGGGTGTCGAAGCCGCGCCGGACGAGCCGCGTGTGCTGAACCATCTGGGTTATAACTGGATCGTTCTGGAGACCCGCGTGGAGGACGGCTTCGCCTTGGTCTCGCGCGCCGCCGAACTGGCGCCGGATAACGGCGCGGTGTTGGATTCCCTTGGCTGGGGCCATTTCAAGCAGGGACGTGTCGACGAAGCCGTGCGCTGGCTCGAGGACGCTGTCGCGCGCTCGCCGGGCGACCCGACCATCAACTGGCACCTGGGCGATGCCTATGCTGCCGCAGGCCGCGACCTGGAGGCGGAATTCCAGTGGCGGCGCGCCCTGGAGCTGGAGCCTGATGACCGCGAACGCGCCCTGATCACCCGCCGGCTGGAGCTGGGCCTGGCCGCCGGACCCGGCGACCTGGAATGATCATGGCCGATGCCAAGGTCTGCACCGAGTTCGCACCCGCCAAGGTCAACCTGACCCTGGCGGTCGGACGGCCGCGCGCTGACGGCTATCACCCTCTGGACAGCCTGGTCGTGTTCGCCGACTGGGGCGATTGGCTCGAAGTCAGAGAGGGCGATTCATTGACCCTCTCGCTGGAAGGCGAAGCGGCGGCGCCGCTGCGCGGAGAGCCGCAGAACCTGGTCCTGAAGGCCGCCTACGCCCTGCGTGCGGCGGCGGAGAGGCCGGAGCTGACCGCGGCGTTGACGTTAAAGAAGACCTTGCCAGTGGCGTCCGGGCTTGGCGGCGGATCATCGGACGCGGCGGCGGCGCTGCGCGCGCTGAACCGCTTCTGGGATCTGGGCTTCTCGACGCGCCAGCTCGCCGAGATCGGAACGGTTGTCGGCGCGGATGTGCCGGCTTGCGTCCATGCCCGGCCTTTGCGCATGGCCGGGATCGGTGAACAGATCACGCCGCTGGTGGCCTGGCCGCAGCTCCACGGCGTCATCGCCCATCCCGGCGCGGCCCTGTCGACCGCCTCTGTGTTCCGCGCCTTCGACGGCGCCGATCCTGACCCGCTTCAGGCCGGTCCGGTCCCGGCGGCGGGCGACTTCGCCAGCGCCGTTCAGCATCTCAAGGCAGGCCGCAATGATCTGGAAGCCCCGGCGCGCGGGCTGGAGCCGCTCATCGAGGCGACGCTGGCGGGCCTTGCCGGTCTCGACGGGGCGTCGCTGACGCGCATGTCCGGCTCGGGCGCGAGCTGCTTCGCCCTGTTTGAGACAGGGGCCGCCGCACAGGCGGGAGCGAAGGCTCTGAGGGCGGCTTACCCGGACTGGACCGCTCAGGCCGTGACCTTCGGGGGCGCGGCGTGACCGACGCGCTCTGGCTCGGCTTCGCCGCCAGCCTGGCGGCCAGCCTTGTCGTCACCTGGCTGGCCTTGAGGGCGGGTGTCCTGGATTTTCCCAATGCTCGGTCCAGCCATGTCCGACCCACGCCGCGCGCCGGTGGACTGGGCGTCGTCGCAGGTCTGGGCGCCGGCGTGCTGGCGATGTCGTTCACCGCGGTTCCAGCCGGCGGCCTGGCGACTATCCTGCTGATCACGGGCCTGTTTGCAGCCCTGGGGGTTACCGATGATCTCGTCACCGTGCCCACGCGTGCGAAGTTCGTCATTTTTGCGGTCCTATGCGTCGGCCTCGCTCAGGCCACAGGGCCGGTGGCGCACCTGCCGGTGACGCTGGACTTCGGTCTGGATCTGCCGGCCTGGCTCGGCCTTGCGGGATCAGCCCTGTTTGTTTTCGTCGTCGTCAACGCCGTCAATTTCATGGACGGATCGGACGGCATGCTGGCGGCCGTCATGATTCCCGCGTCGGCCGGGCTGTGCATCGCCGGCATGGTTTCCGGGACTGGCGCGGCGACCGTGATCGGCCTCACCCTTGCGTCTGCGCTTGCTGGCTTTGCGGTGTTCAACCGCCCGCCTGCGAAAATCTTCGCCGGTGACGCCGGCTCGCTGTGCGCCGGCGCGGCCTATGCGGGAGGCGCCCTGGCCATGGCCGGACAGGGATTCTCCGGTTCACTCTGGCTGGCGCCGCTCTTCGTGCTGGTTTTCCTGACCGACGTGCTGCTGACCGTGCTGGCGCGCGCCCGCCACGGCCGCCTGTCGCTGGAGGCTCACCGCGAGCATATCTACCAGCGCCTGATCCAGTCGGGCTGGAGCCACGGCCAGGTCGCGCTCGCCTATGGCGGGCTCACGGGTCTTGTCGTCCTGTCAGGTCTGGCCGCCGCTCAGGGACCGGACGGGATTGTTCCGGCCGTCTTCGTCGGCTGGGTCGTGATCCTGACCGGCCTCTATGTCTGGGCCGCCCTGCGCGCGCGCGCCTAGAGCGTATCCAGAACCGCGCGCATGGCGTCGACCTGGCTGGCGCCCATGGCCATGGCGCGCTCCGGGGACCAGGCTTCGTCCTCGTCCGGGGTGATGGCGCTGTCCTTGAACGGCATCTCCAGCGTCATGGCCAGGCACCCGAACGCGTGGCGCATCCAGTTGGTCGCGATGGACAGATCGGCCGAGCCGGGCGCATCAACGGGATAGCCGTGCTCGGTCTGGAAGTCCGGATTGAGCTGGGCGAGGGCTGCCTTGTAGGCGTCAAGCTTGCCCTGATCGCCGGCCGTCCAGCCCGGCACACCTTCGGCGCCGGCGATGAAGTTGTAGGGCAGGGCCTCGTCGCCGTGCATGTCGAGGAACAGGTCGACGCCGGTCTGCTTCATCTGCTGAAGCACGGCGAAGACCTCCGGGCTGTTCTCTTCACTCGCCTTGTCCCATTCCCGGTTGAGATTGACGCCCTTGGCGTTGGTGCGCAGATGGCCGCGGAAGGACCCGTCCGGATTCATGTTGGGCACGACATGGACCACAGCGCGCTCCAGCAGATCGCGGGCGCCGGGATCGGTGTCGCTCACCAGCCGATCGAGGAATCCTTCGGCGGCCCACTCCGCCATGCTCTCACCGGGATGCTGGCGGGCGGTGACCCAGATGGTCTTCTTGCCCGGTCCCGGCTCGCCGAAGGTCAGCCGGTCGATGTCGCGGCCATCCAGCGTCTGGCCGATCACGTCGAGCGTGGCGTGAGAAGCGTGCTGGCACAGCGCGATCAGCTCGGCATGGCGGCTCAGGGTGTAGGGCGCGAAATAGGCGAACCAAACCGAGTCATCCGGGATCAGCGTCTCGATGATCAGCTGGCCGTCCTCGTAGGTGGTGTCCGCCAGCCCCCAGCTGCGCAGATCGAAAGACATGCGCGCTTCATACCCGTCCCAGCCGCCGGGATAGGCCGCGCCGGCCGCATTCTCGATGACGAAGCGCGCCGCCGTCCCGGCCGCGCCGGTCACGCGGAAATAGAACCACTGGTAAAAGTCAGAGCCAGTGTCCTTGCGGATTTCCAGCCGCACGTCATGAGGGTCTGAGGCGTCCTTGACGATGATGTTGCCGGCGTCGAACTGGCTGGAGATGCGCATGGGGGCGCTCCTCATGGGCTGTTGATGTCACACGCGAGCCGATAGCGGCGTCAGTACGCCCGCTCGACCACGAATTCGGCGAGTGCGGCGAGGCTTTCGGACCAGACATTGGACGGGGCGGCGTCCAGGGCGGAGACGGCGCGGGCGGCGTGTTCGCGCGCGGCGGTCAGTGTCGCATCCAGCGTGCCGTGCCGGTTCAGGATCTCCACGGCCCTGTCGAAGTCCTCGGCCGTCTGCTGGGACGGGTCGGTGATCACCCGGGTCCAGAACGCTTTCTCGTCGGCGTCGGCCTTCTCCATGGCCAGGGCCACGGGCAGGGTCATCTTGCCTTCGGCGAAGTCATCGCCGGTGTTCTTGCCCAGATCCTCGGCCAGTCCGCCATAGTCCAGCGCATCATCGACCAGCTGGAACGCCAGACCCAGCTCGCGGCCATAGGTCTCCAGCGCGGTTTCCAGCGCCGTGCCGGAGCCCGCGAGGATCGGGCTGACCTGGGCGGCGGCGGCGAACAGGGCGGCCGTCTTGGCGTCGATGATCTCCATATAGGTTTCGACACCGATTTCGATATTGCGCACGGCGGCCAGCTGGCGGACCTCGCCCTCGGCGATCACGGCGGCGGCCCGGCTGAGCACGTGCAGCGCCTCCATGGAGCCGGCGTCGACCATCATCATGAAGGAGCGCGCGAACAGGAAGTCGCCGACCAGAACCGAATGGGCGTTGCCCCAGACCTGATTGGCAGGCCGGCGACCGCGGCGCAGCTCGCTGTCATCCACGACATCGTCATGCAGCAGCGTGGCCGAGTGGATGAACTCCACGGCCGCGGCGAGGGAATGGTGACCCTCGCCCTCGTAACCCAGCATGCGAGCGCTCGCGACCGTGATGAGGGGGCGGATGCGCTTGCCGCCGGCCTCGACCAGATAGCGCGCGACCTTGGGGATCAACTCGGTCTCGCTGCCCATACGGTCGGCGATCAGCGCCTCCACGCGCTCCATGTCCGAACCGGCCAGCGCGGCCAGGCGCGCGACCGGGTTCAGCTCATGGTCCGGCGGAGGATTTTCCTGCGGCAGGCCGTTCACCCCGAGCCCTCTTGCAACGTGTTCAAACGCGGCTGCACAATAGGTAGCGCCGCATGGCGCGGCAAGCGCGCGGCGCTGCGCAGTGTCGCCGCACGCCGTCAGTGATCCAGGCTGGAGGCCGTCTTGATCGAAGTGTTGTCCACAAACGATCCGATCCGGCTGAATTTCGCCGAGACCGTGCTGCGTGACGCCGGCATCCATGCGGTGACGCTGGATGCGGAGACCTCCGCCCTGTTCGGCGGTTCACTTCCGTGGGTCAAACGGCGCATCCTGGTGGCCGAAGACGATGAGGCGAAGGCGCGCCGCGTTCTCGCCCAGGCGATGCCCAGGGACGAGGATACGTGACGGCCGAGCCTGCGGCGGCGTCTTTCCTCGGCGGCAAGCTGACCCTGACCCAGGCGGACGGCTACCGCGCCGCCATCGATCCGATCCTGCTGGCCGCCTCGCTTGCGCTGAAGCCGGGGCAGCACGGGGCCGAGTTCGGCTGCAACGCCGGAGCGGCTCTGCTGAGCGCGGCACTTCTCAATCCCGGTGCGCACCTCACCGGCGTGGAGCTGGACGGGGCCGCCGCAGCGCTGGCCCGGGCGAATACCTCCGCCAACGAGCTGGAGAGCCGGGTAAGCATCGTCGAATGCGACGCGCTCAGCTGGAAGCCTGAAGCTCAGCTCGACGCGGTTTTCTTCAACCCGCCCTTCTTCGATGACCCGAACGCCTTGCGCGCGCCATCGCCGAACAAACGCGAGGCCTGGATCAACGAGGCGGGGCTGAAGACCTGGATCACGGCCGGGCTGAAGCGTCTGCGCGAAGGCGGCCGCCTGACCCTGATCCAGCGCGCCGATCGACTTGGCGATATTCTGGATGCGCTGTCGGGCAGGGCGGGCGGCGTGACGATTCTGCCGGTCCATCCGCGCGCCGGCGATCCGGCCAAGCGGGTGATCGTCTCCGCGATCAAGGTCAGCAAGGCGCCGCTGCGCGTCCTGCCGGGCCTTGTGCTTCACGCCAGGCAGGGCGGCGCCTATATGGCGGAAGTCGGCGCCATCCTGCGCGGCGAGGCGCGAACCGCGCTTGCAGCGCTCTGATCGCCAGCTCTGGAGAAACCATGTCCATCCTCGAGACCTTCACGGCCAGTATGACGCGGGCCGGCTCGCACCTGGCCAAGGCGCTGGGCTCCGATACGGTCATCGTGCCGCTGGTGCGCATGGAGGGCATGATCGCCGCCGGCGGCCGGAACCAGAGCGCGCTCAATCTCGCCCGCGTCGAGAAGCTGCTCGACAAGGCCTTCGCCTTCGAGGACGCCCCGGCCGTGGCGATCAGCATCAATTCACCGGGCGGCAGTCCGGTGCAGTCGCGCCTGATCTGCGAGCGGATCCGGGCGCTGGCTGAAGAAAAGGAGAAGCCGGTCCTAGTGTTCTGCGAGGATCTGGCGGCCTCGGGCGGCTACATGATCGCGTGTGCGGGCGATGAGATCTTCGCCGATCCCGCCAGCGTGGTGGGCTCCATCGGGGTGATCAGCGCCAGCTTCGGCTTTACGGGCGCGATGGAGCGTCTCGGCGTTGAGCGACGCATCAAGACCGCCGGGGAGAGCAAGGTGCTCTCCGACCCGTTCTCCGAAGAAACCGAGGCCCAGAAAGAACGCATGGAGCGCCTGCTGGAAGCCGTGCACAAGCAGTTCATCGCGTTGGTGAAAGCCCGGCGGGGCGACAAGCTCAACGACGATCTCGCCCGGTTCGACGGGACGATCTACACCGGCGAGGAAGCGGTCGAAGCAGGATTGATCGACGGCCTCGGCGAAGCCCGCGCGACGCTGCGGGAGCGCTTCGGCGACAAGACCCGCATCAAGCTGCTCGCGCCGTCCAGAGGCGGTCTGCTCGCGCGCTTCACCGCGTCCGCCGTGGACGTGATCGAAGCACGGACCGCCTGGGACCGGTTCAGCCTTTAGGCTTCGCCGCGCACGAAGGTGGCGGCGTCATCGAAATTGTTGAAGGCGCGCGCCGCAAAGCCGGCCTTGGCCAGCTTTTTGGTCATGGTGGCGGCGTGCATGAAATTTTCCGGCGCGTACACGTATCCGATCCGCACGCCGCCCGGCATGTTTTCGGCGAAGATTTCCGCAACCTCTGTGAACTGGGCCACGGTGTGGTCCAGCGCACAGCGCCGGTAATCCATGATCAGCCCATCGCGCTCCTCACGCGCCATGCGCTCGCACAGGCGCTGCGCGTTCTGGCGGCTTTCATCGACGCGGTTGCGGCCGATCAGGCTGATGACGAGCGCGTTGGCGCCGTCGAGGGCGGTGCGCAGAACTTGTAAGTCAGACATGGGCCTCGATGACGCAGCGGGTGGGGGACTCAGCCAGCAGATCTTTAGAACGGCCAGAGCAGATTATACAGTTCCTGACCGATGGGCGGGCGTTGCATGTCGGATATATGCCCGCGTCCGCCATAGGAAATGCGCGCCTCCGCGATCTGCTGATGATCGATCGTATTGTCCGCGGCGATGTCCTGCGGCCGCACGATGCCCGAGATCAGAAGCTCGCGAACCTCGTTGTTCACGCGCACTTCCTGACGGCCGTGGATCACCAGATTGCCGTTCCAGAGAACATCCACGACGATGGCCGCCGCGTTCAGCGACACGCTTTCGGACCGGTTCACGCTGCCCTGGCCCTGGGTGGAGGACGTTGTGCCGAAGCTGGCCACGCTCGCCGGGTTGATCGCATCGTTGAAGAATGAGCTCAGCGCAGCTTCGCCGCCGAAAATGTTCGTCAGGTCGCTGTCTTCAGCCGAGGTGCGCGAGCGGGCGGTCTGATTGGAGACCTGGGCGCTGTCGGAAATGTCGATATTGACGGTGAGGATGTCTCCGACCTGATCCGCGCGGGGGTCGCCGAAGAAGGTCGCCGCATTGGCCGAGCGCCACAGCGAGTTGGGATTGGTGTGCTGGGCGCGGGCCTCGGCGATGGCGCGCACGCGCGCGAGCCGGGCGGCTTCGGCCTGGCCGGGCGTCTGGCCGGACAGGCCCGCCTCGCCGGCGATGGCGGCGCGATTGTCGATCTGGCTCATGGGCGGGGCCTGACCCACATAGGAGAGCCGGTCCGTGGTCGCGCAGGCGGCCAGCGAAATCGCTGTGAGGCCGAAGGCGGCGGTGCGCAGCAGGGCGGAACGCATGGGCAGTCCTCCTAGTGGGTGTAGGCCGGCCCGGCGACGCGGGCGCGTCCCGGACCTTCCGCTACGGCTTCCACCGTGCGGTTCGATTGCAGGTTCACAAAGCGGATGACATCGCCTTCCGCTCCGTCTTCCATGGCGCGGGCGCGCGCCGCCAGCGTCAGGGGGCCGGACTGGAAGACCAGCGAGACGATCTCGCCGCGCGCGATCAGGGTCGGGGCTTCGATATCGAACTCGCGCAGCGGCGCGCCCGGGCGCAGGGAGCGGCGCGCAGCCATGCCGATCAGCGCCGCCTCGGACGACACATGCTCGGCGCGGACGCGGCTGTCGGGCAGCTGCACCCACTCGATATCGCCTGCCGTGATGACTTCGCCGCGGGCGACAGGGCGGGCCAGAACCGGCAGGTCGCTGACCGCTTCGGCCCGTCCGGAAAGGGTCTGCGCCTGACCGCCGGGCCAGGCGGCGATGTCGGCGCGGAACAGGCCGGAGCGAGGATCGTGTTCAAAGCGTGTGACTTCCGGCGCGCCCAGGCTTGCCACCGGCGCGGCGAGTTCGGCCACGTGGCTGGACAGGCTGACCTGGTGGGGCCTGCCGGTTTCCACGAACAGCATCTCCTCGATCAGCGCCTCCACCTCCGACGCCGGGACGATGCGCGCCGCGCGCTCCACGGTGACCCGCAGCACGCCGCCGGCATTGGCCCAGGACAGCCCCGCTTCGGCGGCCAGCGCCTGGACGTGGGCTGGATCGATGGAGACGCGCCCGCCCGGCTCCGGTGCGCGGGCGACGGCGGTCCCCGCAGCGTCGCCGGCGTTGTCGAACAGGTCGCCGAGCGTGATCGCCGGACCGGAGGCGACGAGGCGCTCTTTCAGGATGACCGCGCGCGCCTCGTCGGCGGACGCCGGCGCGGCGGCCAGAAGCACAGCGGCGAGGGCGGCGAGGGAGAGGCTTGAGCGGATCATGTCCTAGTCCTCAGCGAAGGTTGGAGGAGGTGGCGAGCATCTCGTCAGCCGCCGTGATCACCCGCGCATTCATCTCGTAGGCGCGCTGGGCCTGAATGAGGGCTGTGATCTCGGTGACCGCGTCCACGTTGGAGGCTTCCACGAAACCCTGGCGCAGCAGGCCGAAGCCGGGATCGCCGGGGGCGCCGGGATTCGGCGCGCCGGACGCGGCGCTCTCCAGCAGCAGGTTGTCACCGATCTGCTCCAGGCCCGCCTGGTTGGGGAAGCGCACAAGCTCGATCTGCCCCACGATCTGGGGCTCGGCCTGACCGTCGAGCAGGATCTGCACCTGGCCCTGCTGGTTGATGGCCACGTCGCGTGCTTCCTGTGGGACTACGATGCCGGGCATCACGGTGAAGCCGTCGGCGGTCACGATCTCGCCGTTCGGAGACAGGGAGAAATTGCCGGCCCTCGTATAGGCGTCCCCGCCATTGGGCAGCTGGATGCGGAAATAGCCTTCTCCGGCGATGCCCACGTCATACGGGTTCGAGGTCTGGGAGAGGCTGCCCTGCTCAGTGATGCGGTAGACCGAGCCGGCATTGACGCCCAGGCCGATCTGAACCCCGGTCGGAACGATCGTTCCGGCGTCCGAGCTGTTGGCGCCGGGCTGGCTGAGGGTCTGATAGAGCAGATCCTCGAACTCCGCGCGCTGGCGCTTGAACGCCGTCGTGTTCATGTTCGCCAGGTTATGGGAGATGACCTCGACGGCCAGTTGCTGGGCTTCCATCCCGGTGGCGGCGGTGGACAGGGCGCGCATGCGGCTTCTCCTATCTGATTAAAGCTTACGGCCGGCCAAGGCGTTCAATGGCCTTGCGGCTGAGTTCGTCGGCATCCTTGATCATCTTGCTGACCGAGGCGTAGGCGCGGCTGACCTCCATCATCCGCGTGATCTCGGTGATCGCGCGCACATTGGAGGCTTCGCTGTATCCCTGGCGGACCTGGGCGAGGTTCTCGAACACCTGTTCAGCGTCTTCGGGCGCGGCGTAGCGGTTCTCGCCAGCCTTGGTCAGAAGGCCGGGCTGCTCGAAGCGCACCACCCCAAGCCGGGCGACCGGGGCGCCGCCCTGGGCGACTTCGCCAGCCGCCGAGATGGTGATCTCGCCCGCAGCCGGATCGAGGACGATCGGCTGACCGGCCTCGTCCAGCACCCGCGCGCCGTCCTGGGCGCTCAGGGCGCCGTCGGGAGCAAGGGTGAAGCGGCCATCGCGGGTGAAGCGCTCGCCGGCGCCGGTCTCCAGGGTGAAGAAGCCTTCGCCGTCCAGCGCGAGGTCCAGCGGGCGGTTGGTGGCGGTGAGGGGGGCCTGGCGGAAGTCGCGGCCCATGGCCCATTCGTCCACGAAGGCGACCTGGTCCGGCCCGTCGGCGTGGCGGGCGCGATTGTCGGTCTGGGCCTCCAGCATCATCCGTTCGGCCTTGAAGCCGGTGGTGGAGGCGTTGGCGATATTGTTCGCCGCCACATCCATGGCCCGGCGCAGGGTCTGCTGGCGGGCGAGGCCTATGAGCATGAGATTGTCCATGGCGCTAAGGGCTCCTTCTGGCTTCGCGCCGGCGGCCGCCGTTCGCGGCCACGCGTCGACCTTGGTTAACGCAAGCTCTGTGCCACGGTTAAAGCATTGATTTTGTTTTGCGAGCGGGGGCGCTGGGCGGAAGATTCCGGGCGCTGATCGCTGGCGGCTGCACTCAGGGGGAAATTTCTGCCCACTGGCTCAGGTTTCCAAACGGATCGTTAACCCGGCGATTGGTTAATGGTCACGTGAACGCGCGTGAATCGCGCCTGATTCAAGGTGTTTTGAAGGGCTGAAGGCCATGGCTGAAGACGCCGAAGACGATATCGACGCCGAGGACGGCGAAGAGGGCGCCGAGGAGGGGGGCGAGAAGAAGGGCGGGCTTAAGAAGCTCCTGCTCTTCGTCGGTCTTCCCGTTGTGATCCTGCTGCTCGGCGGGGTCGCGGGCGGCTTGCTGTTGTTCGGCGGCGGCGATGAGGCCGAGCATGTCGCCGAAGGCGAGCATGGCGAAGGCGAAACTATCAGCGCCGCAGACCGTCTTGTGGAGGATCTGGAGCGCTATCACGCCCTGGAGATGGGCGAATTCCAGATTGATATCGAAGGCGATGACGGCCGTCCTCTGATGATGGAGCTGAAATTCTCCATCACCTACGAGGACGAGGACGTCGGCCGGGTGCTTCAGAACGAGGCCATGCAGGCGCGCCTGCGTACAAGTTATCTGGAGTTTCTGCGCACCCTGCGTCCCGATGATCTGTACGGGTCCATGGGCACGTTCCGCCTGCGCGCAGAGCTTCTGCGCCGAACCAATCTGGAAATCCAGCCGCTGAGCGCTCACGAGGTGCTCATCGACGATCTGATAATCATCTAGCCGCCGGAGGCCGCCGCCTTGAGCGACGACATCGATCAGGAAGCCCTCGCCGCAGAATGGGAAGCGGCCGCCTCCGGCGATCAGCCGGATTTCGACGCCATCGGCGGCGATGACGGCGACGCCGGAGACGGCGGCGACGATCTGGCCAGCGAATGGGAGGCCATGGTCGGCGGGGAAGGTGAGACCTACCTGCCAAGCCAGAGCGGCTCGGCGCCGGAACGCATTCTCAATCAGGAAGAGATCGACTCCCTGCTGGGATTCTCGGTCTCCGATGACGACGAGAACGAGCGTTCAGGCATCCGCGCGATCATCAATTCCGCGCTCGTGTCCTACGAACGCCTGCCGATGCTGGATATCGTCTTTGACCGGATGGTGCGGTTGATGACGACGAGCTTGCGTAACTTCACCTCCGATAATGTCGAAGTCAGTCTCGACAATGTCTCCTCGATCCGCTTCGGCGACTATCTGAACTCGATCCCGCTGCCTGCGATCCTGGCGGTGTTCCGGGCCAAGCAGCTCGACAATTACGGTCTGCTTACGGTCGATTCCAACCTCATCTACTCCATCGTGGACGTTCTGCTGGGCGGCCGGCGCGGCACCTCCGCGATGCGGGTCGAGGGGCGGCCCTACACCACGATCGAGCGCACGCTGGTCCAGCGGATGATCGAAGTGGTGCTGGCTGACGCCAAGTCCGCCTTCGCGCCGCTGACGGAAGTCGACTTCGATCTGGACCGTGTGGAAACCAACCCGCGTTTCGCCGCCATCGCGCGACCGGCGAACGCCGCGGTCCTGGTCAAGCTGCGTATCGACATGGAGGACCGGGGCGGGCGTATCGAGCTGATGCTGCCCTACGCCACGCTGGAGCCGATCCGGAAAATGCTGCTGCAGCAGTTCATGGGCGAGAAGTTCGGCCGCGACAATATCTGGGAAAGCCACCTGGCCACCGAGCTGTGGTCGACCAAGATGGAGGTGAGCGCCGTCCTCGACGAGATGCAGAGGCCGCTGGGCGAGGTCATGGAGCTGAAGGTCGGTGACACGCTCATGCTGGACACCGGACCGGACGGCGCAGTGGAGCTGCGCTGCGGAGCGATCTCCCTGACCCACGGCCGTATGGGCCGAATCGGACACAATATCGGCGTGCGCTTGGACAAGCCGCTCTCACCGGCGGCGAAAAAGAACCTGATGGGATACACATGAGTTACGCCTCGCTCGCCTTTGAAGGCCTTGTCTGCGTCCTTCTGCTCGCCGCCGCCGTCATGTGCTGGCGTGTGGATCGACGGCTGCGCGCGCTGCGCGACGGCCAGGATGGGCTGAAGGATACGATCAGCGCGCTCAACGATGCCGTGGACCGCGCCCGGGCAAGCCTAGCCGCCCTGGACCGCGCCTCGAAAGAGCAAGGCGCGGCGTTGCGGTCGGACGTGGACGCGGCGCGCCGCCTCGCCGACGAGCTGCGCTTCCTGACCGATGAAGGGGAAGCCCGGGCTGTGCGCGCTTCAAACCGCCGCCGCCCGGTGGATGCTCAGTCCGAGCCCGAAACTGCCCGGACCGGAGGCGCGTCAGCGCGTCTTGATGCGTTGAAGGCGCTGCGCTGAGCATGGGTGCGCGTCCGCTCCTTCTGCTGGCGGTCTTGCTGGGCGGTCTGTTCGCGCTGAAGGGCCTGAATCTGGCCGAAGACGCGGCGAACATTCTGTCCGAGCGGGCCTATGCAGCGGAGGATGCGGAGCCGGAAGCCGATCCGCCTGCAGACGACGAGGGCGAAGCGCAAGCCGACGAGGTCCCGCCGCCGCCATTGCCGGACTCCCGCGAGGCGGCGCGGCGCGAGCTGCCGACGGCGTCCCGCCTGGGGCTGGAGCGCAGTCTGGCGATCCGGCGCCGGGAGCTGGACGAGCGTGAGGAGGCGCTCGACACCCGCGAGCAATTGCTGACTGTTGCAGAGCGCCGCGTCGATGAGCGCATCGAGCAGCTGCAGAGCCTACGCGATGAAGTTCAATCCCTGCTCGGCCAGCTGGAAAACCAGGAACAGGCCCAGATCGACTCCATCGTCCAGACCTACGCCCAGCTCGAGCCCGATGCGGCCGCCGGGATCATGACCGCCATGCGCCAGAGTGACCCGGACACGCTACTCATGGTCGCCGAGCAGCTTCAAAGCCAGAGCCCGCGCCGCTTCGCCGCCGTCATGGCTGAGCTTCGTCCTGACATTGCTGCGGGGCTGACGAGCGATCTGCGCGCCCGGGCGGAGACGGCCGAGGCCCGCCTGCAAGCGGAGGCCCGCCTTGCGGATGCGGAAGGGTAGACGTCGCTGGCTGACCGCCGGCGTGGGCGCGGCCGCTCTGCTGCTCGCGGCCGGGCCGGCCTTCGCCCAGTCGGCGGCGACGCTGGAGGTGGCGCGGCAGGGCGATGTCACGCGCCTGCGCATCGTGCTGCCTGAAGAGGCTGGCGGCGATCTGACCGCCGTGGCTGAGATCGCTGCTGGAGCGGTGCTGGTGGCGCGCCTGTCCGAACCGATCACGGCTGATCTTGAAGGCCTGGTCGACAGCGGTGGCGGGCGAATCGCCATGGCCCGGCTGGACCCGGACGGCCGCACGCTGCGCCTGGCGCTGAACGGCGCGCTGGAGCCGCGAGTTTCGGTCTCCCACAACATCATCGCCATTGATCTGGCGCCGCCGGGCGCCGCGCCGCTGCCGGACGTTGTCAGTCCCTGGGAGCGCGCCCGTCAGGCCGAGGCCGAAGCCCGCGAGATCGCGCGCGCCGCCGCTGAGGCCGCCGCGAATGCGCCCGCGGCGCCGCTGGCGGCCAGCGTTCGGGTCGGCGAAGCCTCTGAGTACACGCGCATCGCCTTCCAGTGGCCTGAAGCCGTCACCTACGCGCTGGAACGCCAGGAGGGGCGGGCGATCCTGCGCTTCTCCCGTCTGGCCGAGATCGATCTGTCCGGCCTTCGCGGCGACCCGCCGCGCTTCGTCGACGCGGTTACGCCGGTTGAGGGCGAGGGGCTCAGTCTCGCCTTCGCGCTGACGGGCGGGGTCGAGGCCCGGGTCTGGTCGGACGAGCCTGGCCGGGTCGTGCTCGATATCGCGCCGGAAGGCGGGGGCGGCGCAGAAGGCGCGCTGGAGGCGCTCGCCGCCTATGCCGCCCAAGGCGCCCAGACCGATGCGCCTGAGCCGGAGGCCAGAGCGCCTGAAGCTGAAGCCGAGGCCGAAGCCCCGCAGGAGGCCCGTCCTGATCCCGTGCCGGACTCCGGGGTCGTGCCGGTTCAGGTGCGCCAGTCCGGACAGGATCTGGTCCTGACCTTTCCTTGGGCGAGCCTTCCCGGCGCGGCGGTGTTCCGGCGCGGCGAGGCGCTCTGGGTCGTGTTCGACGCCGGCGCGGAGCTCGCCGATGCCGAGATCGCGGCGGCCGGCTCGCGCCACGTGGGCGGCTATCGCAGTTTCACCGGAGCGGATTTCGCCGCACTGCGCCTGGAAAGCCCGCGCGCGACCCAGGCCGATGTGCGCGCCGCCGGGGCGGCCTGGACGATCACCCTGACCGATGCGGTCGACGAGCCTCCGCGCCCGGTGCGCATGGCGCGCGAAACCGGGTTTGACGGCCCGGCGCTGCTGCGTTTCGGCCTGAACGGCGCGCGCAGCGTGCGCACGGTTCCCGATCCGGTGATCGGTGACGAGCTTCACGTCCTGACCGCCGATGGCGAAAAGCGGGGCGTCATCACGCCGCGTCAGTTCGCCGAGATCTCCATTCTGGCCTCATCCCACGGCGTGGCGGTGCAGACCTTCGCTGATGATCTGGAGTTCGAGGTCGAGCCGGGCGGCGCGATCCTGACCCGTCCAGGCGGCCTGGCCCTGTCGCGAGCGGCCGATCCGACGCTCGGCGGCGGCTTCGACCGGCCTGTGACGCCGGGTTATCTCGATCTGGCGCGCTGGCGCGGAGACGCCGCCTTCGCCGAGACCCGCGCCCGGCTGCAGCATGCCGCGATCGAGCTGGAGCCGGAACCATTGCTGGCGCTGGCGCGCTTCCACCTGGCCTGGTCGCTCGGCCCGGAGGCGTTGGCCCTGACCGGCCTCGCGGTGCAGGAGCGCGGCGCGCTGGACACCACGCCGGAAGTCGCAGCCCTTCGAGGCGCGGCGAATTACATGACCGGACGGATTGAAGCGGCGGACGAAGAGCTGTCCCATCCCGAGCTGATCGATGATCCCGCCGCCCAGCCCTGGCGCGGACTGATCGCCGCGCAGGAGGAGCGCTGGCCGGAGGCCCGCCGGCGGTTTGAGGAAGGGCGCGAAAGCGTGTTCTTCTTCGATCCGCTCTGGCGCGCCCGGGTGCGCGCCTGGCACGCCCTGGCGGCGCTTGAGACCAATGATATCGGCGCGGTCCAGCCGCTGGTCGATCTGGTTCAGGCCGACAGCGAAGATCCCGAGGCTCTGGCCGTCGCGGCATTCGCCCATGCCGGTCTGGCCGCCGCCGAAGGTGATGTCGGCCGCGCCGTCGCCGAGTATGACGCGCTGACCCGCCATGAATGGACGCCGATCCAGGCCCGCGCCCTTCTGGCGAGGACGCGGCTGCAGGTCGATGAGGGCCTGATCGAGCCTGACGAGGCGGTCGAGATCCTGGAAGGCCTGCGCTATCGCTGGCGCGGCGATACGGTGGAGGTTCAGGCCGCCGCCATGCTGGGGCATGTCTATGCCGAGGCTGGCCGGTTCGATGACGCGCTGGCGACCATGGCGGCAGCCCGGGCGCGCTTCACTGACAGCCCGGTGGCCCGCCGTCTCAGCATGGAGATGGAGACCCTGTTCCGCGACCTGTTCCTGAACGGGCGCGCGGACCGCATGGACCCGCTCGACGCGCTGTCGCTCTGGTACGAGTACTACGAGAACATCGCCATCATGGGCCCGGACGGGCTGCGCATGGCGCGCCGCATCGCCGAGCGCCTGATCGAGATCGACCTGCTGGAGCCGGCCGGGGAGCTTCTGTCCCACCAGGTGTTCGAGCGCAACATCACCATGACCAATCTGTCGCGCGCCCAGATCGCGGCGGACCTCGCCCGTGTGCGCCTGATGGATGACCGGCCCGAGGAGGCGCTGCAGGCGCTCGAGGCCACGCGAGTAGCGCGCCTGCCAGAGGAGCTGGTGCGCGATCGCCGCCTGCTCCAGGCCCGGGCGTTGTCGGATCTCGGACGCACCGATCATGCCCTTGAGCTGGTCGCGAACGATTCCGGCGCCGATGTAGAGCGCCTGCGCGCGCAGATCGCCTGGGATGCCCGCAATTGGGCCGACGCCGGGCGCCGCGCCGAAGCGCTGCTGGGCGATCGCTGGCGCAGCGCCGCGCCGCTGGACGGGCGGGAATCCCACGACGTTCTGCGCGCGGCCATCGCCTATGCGCTGGCGGGCGAGGAGGCCGGGCTGGAGCGGGTGGAGTCGCGCTATGGCCGCGCCATGGCGGCGACCGGTCATGCTGCGGCCTTCTCCCAGATCGTCGGACGCTCGGCTGCACCAGGCGATGCGCGCCTGACCGCGCTGGTCGCTCAGCTGGGCGCTTTCCGTGACACCGAGGCGCTCATGGCGGGGTTCCATACCGAGCCTGTGGGTGAGGACGGCGGGGAGAGCTGAGCGAGCTCACCCGCCAGGCGGCCCGCCGCTTTGAAAGCTCTGCACCAGCGATCCGGCCACCAAGCGCCAGCCGTCCACCAGCACGAAAAAGATCAGCTTGAACGGCAGGGAGATGATCACTGGCGGCAGCATCATCATGCCCATGCTCATCAGGATCGAGGCGACCACCAGGTCGATGATCAGAAACGGGATGAACAGTAGGAAGCCGATCTCGAAAGCCCGGCGCAACTCGGAGATCATGAAGGCCGGAGCGACCACGTGCACCGGGGTGGCCTCAGGGCTTTCCGGCTCGACATCGGCGATGTCCAGGAACAGCCGAAGATCGTCCTCGCGCGTGTGGGACAGCATGAAGGTCTTCACCGGCTGGGTCGTTGCGCCGAAGGCCTCCTCGGTGGTGATCTCGCCGTCCAGCAGGGGCTGGATCCCCTCCTGATAGGACTGGGTGAAGACCGGCGCCATGATGAAGGCCGTCAGGAACAGGGCCAGCGCGATCAGCACCGAATTCGGCGGGCTCTGCTGCAGGCCGATGGCGGTTCTGAGCAGGCTCAACACCACCACGATCCGCACAAAGCTCGTCGTCATGATCAGGATGGACGGCGCCAGGCTGAGCACCGTGAGCAGGGCGATGAGCTGGAGCACCCGCTCGGTCAGCTGAGTGTCGTCTCCACCCAGCGAAATCGACACGCCGGGGCCCGCTGCGAACGCCGCGCCGGTGACCAGCGCCAGAATCAGTCCGGCGCCGAGGGTCAGAAGGAAGCGCCTCATTCCGCCGCCTCGACGCGCGCCGGCGGTTCGGCGTCCCGGCTCTGCATATCGTCCTCGTCAGGCGCGACCGGTTCAAAGACCGGTTCAGGCTTGGCGGGCCGGGTGCTCAGAACCGTCTCACGCTCAGGGCCGAGCAGTAGGACATGCTCCTCGCCGTCGGACTTCACGATCACGATCCGGCGGCGCGGATCGAGAATCAGCGTCTCCTTCACCGACAGGCGGCGCTCCGGGCGCGGACCGGTCAGGCTGGAGAAGCCGGAAAAGCCGTGGATGGACCCGGGAATCCAGCCGCTGCGGACCAGAAGCGCGAATCCGCCCAGCAGCCCCAGCACCACAAGCAGGGCCGCGAAATAGCGGGAGAAATCAATCAGGTCCAAGGGCGGGCGTCCTTAACCGGCGTTTTTCAGCGCTCAAGGCGCATGGGCACAGGTCAAAGCGCTAACGGGAGTCGGGCGCGGCGTTAAGTCCGGTTAAGCCCGTCTTAACCGGCGCGGCGCACTTTCGAAGCTCAGGTTAACGAAAGGGACGCCATGCGCCCGGACGATATCAGCGTCTTGAGCACGCTGCGTGACGTGCTCGGTTTTCACAACGCCCGCCAGCGTGTGATCGCGGAGAACGTCGCCAATGTGAACACGCCTGGCTTCACCCCGTCGGATATCTCCCAGGGCCAGTTCGAACGCGTGCTCGCAGGGCAGGCCCGCAACGCCACGGGGCTTCGGGTGACCGACCCCCGTCACTATGGCGGAACTGATCCGGGCATATCCGGTCAGCTGCGCGGCGAGCGCACGCCGGACAGCGAAACCACGGCCAACGGCAATTCGGTCGTGATCGAGGAACAGATGGTGCGCGCCAACGAGAACCGCATGCGGTTCGAAACAGCGCTGAGCCTTTATCAGAAGAGCCTCAATCTCATCCGCCTGGCCTCCCGGCCGCCGGGTCAGTAGGGCGAAAGGTCTAAGTCATGGATAAAGCGTCAGAAACGCTCCAGATCGCCGCCGCCGGCCTGCGCGCTCAGGCCTCGCGCATGCGGATCATCGCGGAGAACGTGGCCAACGCGGATTCCACCGGCCGCACGCCGGAGGACAATCCTTACCAGCGTCAGATCCCGGTCTTCGACGCCGAGCTGAACCGGGAGATCGGCGCGCGCATGGTGCGCATGAACGATGTGCGTCTGGACGACAGCGAGTTCCGCATGGTCTACGAGCCGGGCCATCCGGCGGCGGACGGGGAGGGCTATGTGCGCTACCCGAACGTCTCCTCGCTGATCGAAATGATGGACATGCGCGATGCGCAGAGGTCCTACGAAGCGAATCTCACCATGGTGGAGGGCACCCGCCGCATGCTTGAGCGCACGCTCGACCTCTTGCGCCGCTGATTGACCGGAGATCGTAAGCCATGGATGTCGCCGCCCTTCGCGCCTACGCCGCCGTCGCCCAGCAGGCCGGCCGCGCCGCTCAGCCCCAGCCGGGCGATGATGCGGCGGCGGGCGCTGCGGCCGCCCAGGGCCCGAATTTCGGCTCCATGGTCAAGGACGCCGTGGGCTCGGTCGAAGCCACGCTGAACAACGCCGAACAGCTCACCGCCCAGGCCGCGACCGGCCAGGCCGAGCTTGTCGACGTCGTGACAGCCGTCGCCGCCGCAGAGGTCCAGCTGGAGACCGTCGTGGCCGTCCGCGACCAGGTCATCCGCGCCTACCAGGAAATCATGCGCATGCCGATCTAGCGGCGGGCGCGAAATCGAGTTGATGCGCAGAAGGCGCTGCACCCATGACCCCAGGCGAAGTCCTTGATATCGGCTCAGAGGCCATCTGGGTGATGCTGGCCATGGCGGCGCCGGTGATGATCATCGGCCTGGCCGTGGGCCTGATCATCGCGCTGTTCCAGGCGCTCACCCAGGTGCAGGAGATGACGCTGGTCTTCGTGCCGAAGATCATCGCGATCTTCCTGGCGCTGATCGTCTTTTTGCCGCTCATGGGCGCGCTGATCTCCGGCTTCATGCAGACCATCGCTGACCGAATCGTCGCAGGCTGAGGCTCGCGATGGTTCTCGGCCTTGATCCGACCCTTGCGGTGTTCGCCGCAGCGATGGTGTTTGCGCGCATGGGCGCGATCCTGATGCTGTTGCCCGGCATCGGAGAGACCAGCATCTCCCCGCGCATCCGCTTGAGCTTCGCGCTCGCCTTTTCCTTCATCGTCGGCCCGGTGATCGCGCCGCAACTGCCGGCCATGCCTGACACCCTGTCGGCCGCCGCCGGCCTGGTGGCGCTGGAGGCGGTGATCGGACTGATGATCGGGCTGGGTTCGCGCTTCATCCTCAGCGCCGGCGCGGTCGGCGGCCAGATCATCGCCTATCAGACCGGTCTGGCCATGGCCCAGTCCTTCGACCCGACGCAAGGTCAGGCGGGCACGCTGCCTGCGCAGTTCCTGAACCTCACCTTCATGGTGCTGATTTTCGCCACCAATATTCACCACATGCTGCTGACAGCGGCCGCGGGGTCCTACGAGCTCATGCCGGCCGGGGAGTCGCCCATGTGGGGGGATGCGGCTGAGTGGGCGATCAACCTGTTCTCCAGCGCCTTCCTGCTGGCGGTGCAGATCGCCTCCCCGCTGATCGCGTTCGGGCTGTTGTTCTATCTGGGGCTCGGCGTGCTTTCACGTCTGATGCCCCAGGCGCAGATCTTCTTCATCGCCATGCCGGCCAATATCCTGATCGGCTTTGCGATCCTGGCGATCACGCTGGGCGCCATCGGCCTTGTCTTCATCGAGCGGTACGAAGAATTCGCCGCCACGATGAGCTGACGCCATGGCCGAGGGCGAGGACAAGTCACAGAAGACAGAAGAGCCGACCGAGCGCCGCCTGCAGAAGGCGCGCGAGGAAGGCGACGTCCCTAAATCCCAGGAGATATCAAGCTGGTTCACCCTGGTGGCGGGGCTGGCCGTCCTGGCGTTCATGGCGCCGGCGGTGTCCAGCGATCTGGCGCGAATCCTGTCGGTGTTTCTCGCCCGCCCGCACGAGATCAGCATGGACCTGGGCTCGGCGCTGGAGCTGGCCGCCTCCACGGGCCTGCGTCTGACCGCAATCCTGGGGCTGGCGTTCGTGGCGCTGATGATCGCGGCGGCGGCGGGGAATCTAGTCCAGACCGGGCTGATGTTCACGCCCAAGAAGATTGCGCCGAAGCTCGACAAGCTGAACCCGATGGAAGGGTTGAAGCGCATGTTCGGCCCGCAAGGGTGGATGAATTTCGCCAAGGGCGTGGGAAAGATGGCGTTGGTCGCGCTGGCGATCTTCGTCGTGCTCTGGCCGCGCCGGGACGAGCTGGTGGCCATGCCCGCGCTCGCGCCCGTCGGATTGCTGCGGGAAGTCTATGACGCGGCGATCCAGCTGCTGATAGCGGCCCTGATCGTTTATGCCGTCATCGCCGTGGCTGACTTCGCCTTCCAGAAGCGTGAGTTCATCCAGCGAAACAAGATGTCGCTGAAGGAAATCCGCGACGAATTCAAGGAAACCGAGGGCGATCCCCAGATCCGCGCCAAGCTGCGCCAGATCCGCCAGGAGCGCGCCCAGCGCCGCATGATGGCGCGGGTTCCCGATGCGGCCGTCGTGATCACCAACCCAACCCACTACGCTGTTGCGCTGGAATACGAGCAGGGACGCACGCCGGCGCCGATCTGCATCGCGAAGGGGACGGACGAGGTCGCGTTGCGCATCCGAGCGCTGGCTGAGGAGCATGATATTCCGATCGTGGAGGACCCGCCGCTCGCGCGCGGTCTGCACGCGACCGCCGAGCTGGAGGAGCCGATCCCGGTGGAGCACTACACGGCCGTGGCGAAAGTGATCGGCTACGTGCTGTCGCTGCGCGGCGGGCGGCGATAGCCGGGCGCTTCGGCGTCGCCTGAAAACATGGTTAACTTCTGACCTTGAGACTGGGGATCGAATCACTCGTTCCGCCCGTCCATGGGAGCCCGCCATGACCGACCAACACGTCCACGAGGTCCAGGAGACCGACCCGCCGCAGCCGGCCCCCAAGGCCGGGCGCATGGCGAAGCCGCTGACCCGGGCGGTGTTCTGGACGGCGAGTCTGGCGGCTCTGGCCGCAGCGGCGGTCGCGATCATCGCCGGCGCCGGGGCGGGCTGGCATGGCGTGGTGCTGCTGTCGGGCATCGCCAGCGCCGCGCTGCTTCTGATGTACGCGCTCGCCGCCGGCGAAGCGGCGGGGCGGTCCATGGCGAAGGATGAGGAGCCGGCGCCCGGCGGTCTCGCATCCGCCGCCTTGGAGGGCTTGTCAGACCCGGTCCTGATCACAGGTCCAACGGGCGCCGGGCGCTTCGCCAATGCCGCCTACCGCAAGCTGGCCAAGGCCGCGCCAGGCGGGTCAGGTCTGTCCCTGCCGGCGCCGGAGCGCCTGTTTTCCGGCGCTGCGTCCGGCGCCATTTACCGCCTGAGCCGGGCCGCAGCGGCCGGTGAGCCGGCGCGCGAACTGGTCGGCCGGATCGAGTTCGGCGCCGGGGAGGGGGAGGTCTACGCCGCGGAGGTCTCTCCGATGCCCGGCGGCGGCGCGGTCTGGCGCTTTGCCCGGGCGGTTGAGGAAGGCGAGGCGGCCGACCCGCTGGCGCCGGACTGGGCCGATCACGCCCCGGTCGGCCTGTTCCTGGTCGATACCGAGGGCCGTGTTCTGGCCGCCAACCAGACCCTGCGTGACTGGCTCGGGGTTGAGCCGGCCACCGCGCTCAAACTTTCCGACATGCTCGCCGGCGACGGCGCGGGCGCCGTGACGCGGTCTCGGACCGCAGGCGCGATTCAGCGGCTTGACGCCCGCCTGATCGGGCGAGAAGGCGTCGAAAGCCCGGTGGTGGTCGCCGTCGACTGGACCGATGAACGTCCGGCCCGGGCGCGCGGCGTGATCTATGGCCTGTCGGCTGCGGGCGCGCCTCCGGGCGTCGCGCAGCTGGCCGAAGCTTCCGGCGGCGCAGACAAGCCCGGGCGAACCTTTGAAGACATGTTCTCGGCGGCTCCGTTCGGCGTGGCGCGTCTTGATGGCGCGGATCCGCTCAGCGCTGTCGTGGAGGACGCCAATCCGGCGCTTGTGCAGCTGTCGGGCGGTTCGGCCGTGCCCGGCGCGCGCTTCGCCGATCTGTTCGAAGCCGGTGAGGGGCTGTCCGCCGCCTTTGAAACGGCGCTCGCTGGACGCGGCGAGCCGGGCGAGGCCGAGCTGAAGACCGACGAGGGCGTGCGCCCGGTCCACGTCTTCCTGGGACCCGCCCGGGCCGGCAAGCGCGCGGCCTATCTCGTGGACATCACCGCGTGGAAGAGCCTGGAGAACCAGGTCTCCCAGTCCTCCAAGATGCAGGCGGTCGGCCAGCTCGCCAGCGGCGTGGCCCATGACTTCAACAACATGCTCACCGCCATCCGGCTCAATGTCGGCGAGCTGCTCAACCGTCACCCGGTCGGCGACCCGTCCTATTCCGATCTGCAGCAGATCAATTCCGTCGTGACCCGCCAGGCGGGGCTGGTGAAGAAGCTGCTCGCCTTCTCGCGCAAGCAGACCTTCCGCCTGACGGTGTTTGATCTGTCTGATGTGCTGTCGGATTGCTCGGTCATGCTGGGCCAGATCCTGGAAGAGACGGTCAAGCTGGAGATCCGGCACGGTCGCGACCTGCCCCTGGTGCGGGCCGACCGGCACCAGATCGACAACATCCTGGTCAATCTCGCCACCAATGCCCGCGACGCCATGAGGCCGAATGGCGGAACCCTGACCATCACCACTGAAGCGCTGGATGAGGCCGCTGTGGCCAGGGCCGGCGCGCCTGATCCCAAGGCCGGGCGCTGGGCGGCGATCCATATTTCCGACACCGGCTGCGGCATGGATGAGGCGACGCAGGCGAAGATTTTCGAGCCCTTCTTCACCACCAAATCCGCCGGGGAGGGCACGGGGCTGGGGCTCGCCACGGTCTACGGGATCGTCAAGCAGACCGGCGGCTATCTGTTCGTGGAGTCTGCGCCGGGGGAGGGAACCACCTTCCACATCTACCTGCCCGAGCACATTCCAAGCGAAGAAGAAGCCGAAGAGATCAAGGCGGAGGAGAAGGCGAAGTCCACCCCGGTCAAGCCGTCCGATCTCGCCGGGCATGGCCGGATCCTGCTGGTCGAGGACGAGGATGCGGTGCGCGCCTTTGCTGCGAAATCGCTGAAGCGCCGCGGCTATGAGGTGGTTGAGGCGCGCGACGGCGAGCACGCACTGGAAATCCTGGAAGACGAGCCGGAGAGTTTCGACATCCTGATCTCCGACGTGGTCATGCCCGGGCTCGACGGCCCCTCGCTCCTGAAGGAGGCGCGCCAGTATCTGGGGCGGGCCCGAATCGTCTTCATGTCCGGCTATGCCGAGGAGGAGTTCTCCGACACGCTGTCGTCCGATCTCGACATCTCCTTCCTGCCCAAGCCCTTCGATATCCAGCAGCTCGCCGAGCGGGTGAAGCAGGAAATGGCGCACGTCCAGGTCTGAGCCGCATCGTCGCCGGCGTTCCGGTCCACCGGACCAATGTTCCTGTTGCGTTCGCGGAACAAAGTGGGTACAACTCCTTCGATTGCTCGACTCAGGCGAGCGTGGAATAACGGGAGGACGCCCCAATGGCCCAAGCAAATCTGCGTGTGGTGAAAGAGCCGGATATGGATAAACAAAAGGCGCTGGACGCCGCCCTCTCGCAAATCGACCGCGCCTTCGGCAAAGGCTCGGTGATGAAGCTGGGCGCCAAGCCGAACACGAATATTGAGGCGATCTCGACCGGCTCTCTGGGTCTGGATATCGCGCTCGGCGTCGGCGGTCTGCCCAAGGGGCGGATTGTCGAGATCTACGGTCCGGAGAGCTCGGGCAAGACCACGCTCGCCCTCCATACGGTGGCCGAATGCCAGAAGTCCGGCGGAACCGCCGCATTCGTGGACGCCGAGCATGCGCTGGATCCGATCTATGCCCGCAAGCTGGGCGTGGATGTGGGCGAGCTGCTGGTCTCCCAGCCTGACGCGGGCGAACAGGCGCTGGAGATCGCCGACACGCTCGTGCGCTCCGGCGCCATCGACGTGCTGGTGATCGACTCCGTGGCCGCGCTGACCCCGCGCGCGGAACTGGAAGGCGAGATGGGTGATTCCCTGCCTGGCCTTCAGGCGCGCCTCATGAGCCAGGCGCTGCGCAAGCTGACCGGCTCCATCTCCAAGTCCAACTGCCTTGTGATCTTCATCAACCAGATCCGCATGAAGATCGGGGTGATGTTCGGGTCCCCGGAGACGACGACGGGCGGCAACGCGCTGAAATTCTACTCCTCGGTCCGCCTGGACATCCGCCGCATCGGTGCGATCAAGGACCGTGACGAGGTCATCGGCAATCAGACCCGCGTGAAGGTGGTCAAGAACAAGGTCGCTCCGCCTTTCCGCGAAGTGGAGTTCGACATCCTTTACGGCGAAGGCATCTCCAAGACCGGGGAATTGCTCGATCTCGGCGTGAAGGGCGGGATCATCGAAAAGTCCGGGTCCTGGTACTCCCATGACAGCCAGCGCATTGGTCAGGGCCGCGAGAACGCGCGCAAGTTCCTGGCCGACAATCCCGACATCGCCGACGTGATCGAGGCTCAGGTGCGCAAGAACGCCGGCCTGATCGCCGAGGAGATGCTCGCCGGTCCCGAAGCCGACGACGACGATGAGGCTGGCGAGGAAGCCGCGGGGTAAGGCTCCCGCAGGCGCTATCGCCTCAGGATTTCTACAGCGGGCGCTTGGCGAAGCCGGGCGCCCGTTCGTATATGGGCGGTGAAACAGGTCTCGGCGTGCTGCGCGCCGGGGCGCAGCCATGCGCGCGAGGCGCACAGGAGACGTCATGACCGCGATGCGGGATATCCGAGCCCAGTTCCTCGACTTCTTCGCCCGGCGCGGCCACGAGGTGGTGCAGTCCGCTCCGCTGGTGCCCCAGGACGACCCGACCCTGCTGTTCGTCAACGCCGGCATGGTGCCGTTCAAGAACGCCTTCACCGGCGCCGAGCCGCGCGCGATCTCCCGCGCGACCAGCTCCCAGAAATGCGTGCGCGCCGGCGGCAAGCACAACGATCTCGACAATGTCGGCTATACCGCGCGCCACCACACCTTCTTTGAGATGCTGGGGAATTTCTCCTTCGGCGACTACTTCAAGGAAGAGGCGATCGAGAACGCCTGGACCCTGGTGACCAGGGAGTTCGGTCTTGATCCTGCACGGTTGCTCGTCACGGTCTATGCCGAGGATGACGAGGCCGCCGCGCTCTGGAAGAAGATCGCAGGTCTGCCGGACGAGAAGATCATCCGGATTGGAACGTCGGACAATTTCTGGTCCATGGGCGATACCGGCCCCTGCGGACCGTGCTCGGAGATCTTCTACGATCATGGACCCGACATCCCCGGCGGGCCTCCCGGTTCTCCGGACGAGGACGGCGACCGCTTCATCGAGATCTGGAACCTGGTCTTCATGCAGTTCGAGGCCCAGGCGGACGGGTCCCGCAAGAGTCTTCCCAAGCCCTCCATCGACACCGGCATGGGGCTGGAGCGGATATCCGCCGTGCTTCAGGGCGTCCATGACAATTACGATGTGGACCTGTTCCGCACCCTGATCTCCGCGTCGGAAGAGGCGCTAAAGGTCAAGGCCGACGGCGCCCACGCCGCCAGCCACCGGGTCATCGCCGACCACCTGCGCTCCACCAGCTTTCTCATCGCCGACGGCGTGACGCCGTCCAATGAGGGCCGGGGCTATGTCCTGCGCCGTATCATGCGGCGGGCCATGCGCCACGCGCACCTGTTGGGGGCCGAGGAGCCGGTGCTGTTCACCCTGGCCAAGACCCTGCGCGATGAAATGTCCGACGCGTTCCCGGAGCTGAACCGCGCCCTGCCGGTGATCGAGGAGACGCTGCGCGCCGAGGAAGAACGCTTCCAGCGGACGCTCGGCCGGGGTCTTGCGCTGCTGGAAGAGGCGACGGCCGGCCTGCAGGCTGGCGAGGCGCTGCCCGGCGAAACGGCCTTCAAGCTTTATGACACCTACGGCTTTCCGCTGGACCTGACCCAGGACGCCCTGCGCGCCAAAGGTCTGGAGGTCGACCAGGCCGGGTTCGACACCGCCATGGAGCGCCAGCGCGCCGAGGCGCGCGCCAGCTGGTCGGGCTCCGGCGATGCGGCGCCGGACGCGCTGTGGTTCGCCCTGAAGGAGCGGCTGCGCGGGACGGTCTTCACCGGCTTTGGCGCGACCGAAGGCGAAGCTGAACTGCAGGCGCTGGTTTCCGGGACCGAAGAGGTCTCGAAGCTCTCTGAAGGCGAGACCGGCGTTCTGGTGTTCGACCGTACGCCCTTCTATGCCGAAGGCGGCGGCCAGGTCGGCGACGCCGGCGTGATCGAGTTTGAAACCGGTGCGCGCTTCGTGGTGCAGGACGTTTTCAAGCGCGCCGGTGCGCTCTACGCCCATATCGGCCGCATGGAGTGCGGTTCGGCCACGCCCGGCGACAAGGCGGTCCTGCGCGTGGACGCAGAGCGGCGCTCAAAGACCATGGCGAACCACTCCGCGACGCACCTTCTGCACGCCGCACTTCGTGACGTGCTCGGCCCCCATGTGACCCAGAAGGGCTCCTATGTGGGCCCGGACCGGCTGCGCTTCGACTTCTCCCACGCCAAGGCGCTGACCGAGGACGAAGCCCGCGCCATCGAAGCCCAGGTGAACGCCGTCATTCGCCAGAACTCAGCGACCGAGACCGCCGAGATGACGCCGGAAAAGGCCATCGAGGCCGGGGCGCTCGCCCTGTTCGGTGAGAAGTATGGCGAGACGGTCCGCGTTCTCTCCATGGGCCAGGGCCTGACGGACCAGGACAAGGCCTATTCTGTGGAGCTTTGCGGCGGCATCCACGTGAACCGCACTGGCGACATCGCCCTGTTCAAGATCGTCGGCGAAAGCTCCGTCAGCGCCGGCGTGCGGCGTCTTGAGGCCTTCACGGGCGAAGCGGCGCGCGAGTATCTGGAAACTGAAGCGGGCCGGGCGAAACAGGCTGCTGCGGCGCTGAAAGTTCCGACCACCGAGCTGGCCGAGCGCATCGCTGCGCTGCAGGCCGAGCGCAAGACGCTGGAGCGCCAGCTCGCCGAGGCCAAGAAGAAGCTCGCCATGGGCGGTGGAGGCGAGGGGGCGGCGCCGGCCGGACCTGAAGAGGTGGGCGGAATCAAGCTGATCGCACGGGTCGTGGAGGGGGTCGGCGGCAAGGATCTGCGCGGTCTCGTGGACGACGCACGCGCCCAGATGGGCTCGGGCGTCGCCGCGTTCGTGGGCGTCAATGACGGCAAGGCGGCGCTGGCGGTGGGGCTCACAGATGATCTGACGGCAAGCTTGAGCGCGGTCGACCTGGTGCGCGCCGGCGCGGCCGAGGTGGGCGGCAAGGGCGGCGGCGGCCGGCCCGATTTCGCCCAGGCCGGCGGACCGGACGGCGCCAAGGGCGAGGCTGCGCTCGCCGCGATTCGTCAGGCGCTCCAGTCTGCGAAAGGCCAGGCGGCGGAGTAATTCGCCGCAGCCCGCGCCCTGCTTCGCCGGTGGCCGGGCGCGTCAGGCCCTGTATCCTGAGCGCCTTGCGAGTCGAGGGGCGCCATGGCGGCTGAGGGACATGAGGTCTGGCTGAAGGACGCGGCGGTTTTCCTGGTCGCGGCGGGTGTCGTCGTGCCGGCGTTCAAGCGCCTGCGCATGAGCGCTGTTCTGGGCTTTCTGCTCGCCGGGCTGGCGCTCGGGCCCTATGCCTTGGGCGGCCTGGCCGATCGGTGGCCGGTGCTGGAGTGGGTCACGATCTCCTCGCCTGAGGCCGCCCAGCCTTTCGCCGAGCTCGGCGTGCTGTTTCTGCTCTTCCTGCTGGGCCTTGAGCTGTCATTCCAGCGGCTCTGGGCGTTGCGCCGCGCGGTGTTCGGCGCCGGCGGCCTGCAAGCGGGATTGAGCGCCGGCGCCATCGGCGGGGCGTGTCTGCTCATCGGCCTGACTGCGCCGGCCGCCGTTGTGGTCGGTCTGGCGCTCGCCCTGTCCTCGACCGCCATCGTCATGCAGATTCTCGCCGAACAGCGCCGGTCCGCGACGCCGGTGGGGCGGGCCTCGCTCGCCGTATTGTTGATGCAGGACATTCTCGTCGCGCCGGTCCTGATCCTGGTCGGTTTTCTCGCGCGCGACGGCGGGGCCGACCTGGGCGTTCTGCTGCTGGAGGCGCTGGTCCAGGGCGCCATCGCCCTTGCTGTGATCGTGTTCATCGGTCGCGTGGTTCTCAAGCCGGCGTTCCGCCTCGTCGCGCGAGCGGGAGGGCGCGATCTGATGATGGCGATCATCCTGGCCACGGTCGTGGGCGCCTCGCTGCTGACCGCCGAAGCCGGGCTGTCTCTGGCGCTCGGCGCGTTTCTGGCGGGCATCCTGCTGGGTGAGACCGAATTCAAGCACCAGGCCGAGGTCGACCTTGAGCCGTTCAAGGGCCTTCTGCTGGGCGTGTTCTTCACCACGGTCGGGCTGTCGCTGGATCTGGGAGCGGTATGGGCGAACCTGGCGATCGTGCTGGGCGGCTTGGCGGCCCTTCTGGTGGTCAAGTTCGTGGTCGTCTTCATCGCCTGCCGCCTGTTCGCCGGCGGCTCGGTCATGGCGCTGGAGACCGCCTTGCTGCTGGCGCCGGCGGGCGAGTTCGCCTTCGTCATACTCGCCGCCGCCAATGCCGGTTCGGTGGTGTCGCCGGAGGTCGTCGCCATCGTGTCGGCCATCGCAGGACTTTCAATGCTGCTCACGCCGTTCCTGGGGGCCGCCGGCAAGCGTCTGGCCGCCGCGCTGGAGGACCGGGGCGGCACACCGGGCGCAGACGCGGCGTTGGAAGCTTATGCCGATCTTGAAGATCATGTGATCATCGCCGGTATGGGCCGGGTGGGCCGGGCGATCGCACGGGTTCTGGAGACCGAGAAGGTCGAAATCATCGCCCTGGACCGCAACGCCGAGCGCGTGGCCCAGACCCGGCTAGACGGCTGGCGGGTCTATTACGGTGATGCGTCCCATCCCGAGATGCTGGACCGGGCCGGCGCGGACAAGGCGGCGCTGTTCGTGGTCACCGCTGATGATCCCGACAAGGCCTGCGCCATGGTCGCGGCCATGCGCAAGCGCCGGTCCGGCGCGCCGATCCTGGCCCGCGCCCGCGACGCCGAACACGCCAGGCGGCTGAAAGAGGCCGGCGCCACCCACGTGACGCCGGAAGCCATCGAGGCGGCTTTGAACATGGCCGGCAGGGCGCTGGAGGTGTTCTCCATTCCCGCCGAAGCCATTCGAGACCGTATCGAGCAGGAGCGCGACGACGAGTACGCCCGCATCGAGCGCTGATCGCCGCAATTATCCGCTTGCATTTTCCGTAATTGGAGCATCATAGGCGCTGGAGCGTCGTACTCTGCGGACTCACTGGCCAAGGCCTGTCCGCTGATCCTTTCGCACCCGTCGACGCGGGTACGCCGGGCGTTTCATCATGCTGCTCATCGACACCTATGTCGGTCCCAGCCCCATTGAGGGCGTGGGCGTTTTCGCGGCCGAGCCGATCAAGGCCGGTCAGATCATCTACCGTTTCGAGCCGGACTTCGACCGGCTGATCGCGCTGTCCGACGCCGACCGGCTGCCCGAGCCGATCCGGCGCTTCATCGACCGCTATACCTATCCCCATCCGGGCGAAGCCGGCGTGGTGGTGCTGGACGCCGACAACGGCCGGCACATGAACCACAGCGAGACGCCCAACACCGATTTTCGCGACGCGATTGTCGGGCGGGCCATCCGCGACATCGCGCCGGGTGAAGAGATCACCTGCAATTACGCGGAGTTCGAGCCGGGCTTCGTGATGCTCGCCTCCATGGTGGCGGCCCATCGCCCGGCCGGTCTGGCCCTGCACGCAGAATGATCCCGGCTGGCCGGACAGGAAGACGCGGGCTACATGCATGGTCCATGAAAACCTTCGTCTACGCCTGTCCTGACAGCTTTGATCATCACCCGCCCGTGGGGCATCCCGAGCATGCCGGGCGGCTGCGCGCCGTGCTGGATGCGGCGCAGGCATGGGGCGGAGAGGTCGTTCCGTGGCGCGCCCATGCGCCGCGTGCGGCGCTGGAGCGGGTGCATCGGGTCGACCATGTCGACCGGGTCTTCACCGCCGCGCCGCCGGCGGGGGAAATCAGCCTGGACGCCGACACCTGGATGAGCCCGGGCTCGCTGGACGCGGCGCTGGCTGCGGCCGGCGCCGGGATCGCCGCAGTCGATGCGGTGCTGGACGGCGAAGCCGAAGCGGCGTTCGTGGCGGCCCGCCCGCCGGGCCACCATGCCGAGCCGGACCGGGCCATGGGGTTCTGCCTATTCAACACGGTGGCGATTGCGGCCATGCACGGGCTGGAGGCGCGGGGCCTGTCGAGTGCGGCGGTCGTGGATATTGATGTCCACCATGGCAATGGAAGCCAGGCCTTCGCCGAGACTGAGCCGCGCCTGACCTTCGCCTCGATCCACCAGGGCTGGATCTATCCCGGCACCGGCGCGGCCCACGAGACAGGCGCTCACGGCAATATCATCAACCTGCCCATGGCGGCGGGAACGCGGGGAGAGGAGTGGCTGGACGCCATCAAGACCGTCATCCTGCCGCGCCTTGAGCAGGCGAAACCGGACATCCTGCTGGTGTCGGCCGGGTTTGACGCCCATGAGGCCGATCCGCTGGCCGGACTTGGCTTGAACGAGCGCGATTACGCCGCCGCCGGGGCCTTGCTGGCCAATGCTGCACAGAAGTGGAGCGGATCCCGGCTTGTATGCGTGCTGGAGGGCGGGTACGACTGCCCCGCCCTGGAGCGGTCCGTGCGCGCCTTCCTGGGTGCGCTGTCTAAGGCCTGAAGGGGAGGGGCCGGCCGCGCCTGCCTGCTCCCCGCCGGTGACCATGAACCGATCCGCCGACCCTTCCGCGAACCCGCGCATCATCATCGCGCGCCACGGGGAGCCCGACGCCGACCGGCGCGAGCGCCTGGACTGGCGCGGCTATGAGCGCTGGTGGGCCGGCTATGACGAGGCGGGCCTGCGCGCCGGTCAGACCCCGCCGCCCAGCCTCGTCGAGGCGGCCGCGGATGCGCACCTCATCTACGCCTCGACCCTGCCGCGCGCCATGGAGACGGCCAAGGCGGCGGCGCCGGGGCGTGAGGTGGTGTTTGATTCGATCTTCGTCGAGGCGCCGTTGCCGCCTCCGCAGATCTTGGGCCGCTTCACCGCGCGCACCTGGGGCGTGTTCGCCCGCTGCTCCTGGTGGCTGGGTCATTCACGCGGCCGTGAGTCGCGCGGACAGGCCGAGCGCAGGGCCGAGCAGGCGGCCGATCAGCTGATCGAAGCCTCACGGCAGGGCACGGTCGCCCTGTTCGCCCATGGCTGGTTCAATCGCATGCTGCGCCCGGCCCTGGCGCGGCGCGGCTGGCGCTGTGCGCGCGACGGCGGAGACTGGTACTGGTCCTGGCGCGCCTATACGCTGAAAAAGCCGCGCTGAAGCGACGCGCCCGGCTTGATCGCCTGCGCGGTCCGGGGTTGTCTGGACCTGTGGCGTCAAGATGGAGACCGGCATGGCCGACGCGGCGAGCGATATCCAGTCCTTAAGCTTTGAAGCGGCGCTCGCAGAGCTGGAGCGCATCGTGGAACAGCTGGAACGTGGTGAGGTCGAGCTGGAGAAATCCATCGGTCTTTATGAGCGCGGCGCGGCCCTGAAAGCCCATTGCGAGGCCCGTTTGAAGGAGGCCCAGCTCAAAGTCGACAAGCTGGTGGTCGGGGGCGACGGCTCGGTCAGCGCCGAACCGGCGGATATGGACTGAACCATGGGCGAGGCTCTGCGCGATACGATCGACCCGGCGGACTTCTTCCAAGCCGATCTGCGCGTGGGCCGCATTATCGCCGCCCATCCCTTTCCCGAGGCGCGCAAGCCGGCTTACAGGCTGGAGATCGATTTTGGGGAGCCAGTCGGCGTAAAGAAGAGCTCGGCGCAGATCACGGAGCATTATTCGCTGGAGGCGCTTCCCGGCCGCCTCGTGGTCGCGGTGGTGAACTTTCCGCCGCGCCAGATCGGGCCGGTCCGCTCTGAAGTGCTGGTTCTGGGAACCCACGATGAGACCGGAGCGGTCGTGCTGCTGGACCCGGGCCAGGACGCGCCGCTCGGCGCGCAGGTGAGCTGACCATGGCCGACTTTCAGTCCCGGCTGACCGAATGCGCGGATCGGGTGACCGTGGCGCTCGACGCGCTATTGCCGCGTGCGGATGGTCCGGAAAAGCCGCTCATATCCGCCATGCGGTACGCCGCGCTGGGACCTGGCAAGCGCATGCGGCCGTTTCTGACGATCGAGTGCGGCCGGATGATGGGCGCGGACGAGCGCGGTCTGCTGCGCGCGGCCTGCGCAGTGGAGTGCATTCACGCCTACTCCCTGATCCATGACGATCTACCTTGCATGGACGATGATGATCTGCGCCGGGGCCGTCCGACTGTGCACAAGGCCTATGACGAAGCCACAGCCGTGCTGGCCGGTGATGCGCTGCAGGCCCAGGCCTATGAGATCCTTGCTGATCCCGAGACGAGCCCTGACGCCGGCGCCCGCGCCGAGCTGGTGCGCCGCCTGGCTCTGGCGTCCGGCGCGCGGGGCATGGTGGGCGGGCAGATGCTCGACATGGCGATCGAGGCCGGATCGCAGGACGTCGAGATCGCCCTCATAACCCGCTGCCAGCGGCTGAAGACCGGCGCGCTGATCGCCTTCAGCACCGAGGCGGGCGCAATCCTGGCGGATGCCGGCAAGGACGAATGGATCGCACTTGAGGGCTTCGCGCATGATCTGGGCGTCTGCTATCAGATCGTGGATGACCTTCTGGACGCAGAAGGCGACGAGAGCCTGACCGGCAAACGCACTCACAAGGACGCCGAGCAGGGAAAGGCCAACTTCGTCACTGTTCTGGGAATAGAGGGCGCGCGTGACCGCGCCGCCCGCCTGGCCGATCAGGCCAAGGACCATCTGGCTTTGTTTGGAGACAAAGCGTCAAGTTTGCGTGACACTGTGGATTATGTCTTAGATAGACAGTCCTGATGTCACGCTGGCGTCACTGGAATTTTCTGCGGAGCCCCCATGCCCGACACTCCCCATCTCGATCAGGTCCAGTTTCCGGCCGATCTGAAGAACCGTGACCTGAGATTCCTGAAGTCGGTCGCAGACGAGTTGAGGGCCGAGGTGATCGACGCGGTTTCGGTTACGGGCGGCCATCTCGGCGCCGGGCTGGGCGTGGTCGAGTTGACGGTGGCGATCCACCATGTCTTTGACGCACCGAGGGATATCCTGATCTGGGATGTCGGCCACCAGTGCTACCCCCACAAGGTGATCACCGGGCGGCGCGACCGGATTCGCACCGTGCGCCAGGGCGGGGGCCTGTCCGGCTTCACCAAGCGCAGCGAGAGCGAGTACGACCCGTTCGGGGCGGCTCACGCGTCCACTTCGATCAGCGCCGGGCTCGGTTTCGCCGTCGGCCGCGATCTCAAAGGGGAGACTGACCGCAAGGTCATCGCGGTGATCGGCGACGGGTCGATGAGCGCCGGCATGGCCTATGAAGCCATGAACAATGCCGGCGTTCTGGACAAGAACATGATCGTGATCCTGAACGATAACGACATGTCCATCGCCCCGCCCGTGGGCGCCATGAGCCACTATTTCGCCCGCCAGGTCAGCTCCAAGAGCTATCAGGACCTGCGCAAGCTGGGCAAGGGCGTCGCCAAGGCGCTGGGCGTTCAGGAACAGGCCCGCCGCGCAGAGGAGTATCTGCGCGGGATGGCCGTGGGCGGGACGCTGTTTGAAGAGCTGGGTTTCCGGTATCTGGGCCCCATTGACGGCCATAACCTGGACCATCTGATCCCGGTCTTGCGCAATGTGCGCGACGCGTCGGAGGGTCCGGTCCTGATCCACGCCGTGACCCAGAAGGGCAAGGGCTACGCCCCCGCTGAAGCCGCCTCGGACAAGTATCACGGGGTGTCCAAGTTCAACGTCGTCACCGGCGAGCAGCAGAAGAAGGCGCCTGGCGCACCCAGCTACACTTCGGTCTTCGCCAAGGCGCTCGTGGAGATGGGCGAGGCGGATGACAAGATCTGCGCCGTCACGGCCGCCATGCCGGGCGGGACGGGTGTCGACAAGTTCGCCAAGCGCTTCCCCGACCGCGCCTTCGACGTCGGCATTGCAGAACAGCATGCGGTGACGTTCGCGGCCGGGCTCGCGGCGGAAGGCCTGAAGCCGTTCGCGGCGATCTACTCAACCTTCCTTCAGCGCGGCTATGACCAGGTGGTCCACGATGTGGCGATCCAGTCTCTGCCCGTGCGTTTCGCCATCGACCGGGCCGGTCTGGTGGGCGGGGACGGCCAGACCCATGCCGGTTCGTTCGATATCGGCTATCTGGGCCAGCTGCCGGGCATGGTGCTCATGGCCGCCGCCGACGAGGCCGAGCTTGCGCGCATGGTCGTCACGGCCGCGGGCATCGACGACCGGCCGAGCGCCTTCCGCTATCCGCGCGGCGAGGGGACGGGCGTTGAGATTCCCGCCAATCTGGAGCCGCTGGAGATCGGCAAGGGCCGGATCGTACGCCAGGGCTCCGGCGTGGCGGTGCTGAGCTTCGGAGCCCGCCTGCAGGAAGTGCTGAAAAGCGCAGACGAGCTGGCGACCTACGGTCTGTCGCCCACGATCGCCGACGCCCGCTTCGCCAAGCCGCTGGATGAAGACCTGGTGCTGCAGCTCGCCCGCGATCACGAGGTTCTGGTCACCATCGAGGAAGGCGCGCGCGGCGGCTTCGGCGCCTTCGTGCTGCACTTCCTGGCCGAGGCCGGTGCGCTGGATCACGGCCTGAAGATCCGCACCATGACCTTGCCGGATATCTTCCAGGATCAGGACAGCCCTTACGAGATGTACGAGGCCGCAGGTCTCAACGCCCGCCATGTCACCGCCACGGTGCTGCAGGCGCTGGGGCGGGCGGAGGACGCCGCCAAGGCGCTGGCCTGAGCTGCGCCCGCGTATGCGCGCGGACCGATATCTCGTCGAGCAGGGCTATTTCGAGACCCGCGCGAAGGCGCAGGCCGCCATTGAGGCGGGCGGCGTGCGCGTGAATGGCGCGGTGCTGACCAAGCCATCCCAGAAGGTGCCCGACGGCGCGGTGATCCAGGCCGAACCGGCCCATCCTTACGTCAGCCGGGCGGCTCTGAAGCTCCTTGCGGGTCTGGACGCGTTCGGCGTCGATCCGGCAGGGCTGACGTGTCTGGACGTGGGGTCGTCCACTGGCGGGTTCACGCAAGTGCTGCTTGAGCGCGGCGCGGCCTTCGTTGCAGCCGTGGACGTCGGCCGTGACCAGCTCCATGCGAGCCTGCACGCCGAGCCCCGGGTGCTCAGCCTTGAGGGGACGGACGCCCGCACGCTGATGCTGGACCAGATCGGGGGACGGGCGCCGGAGCTGGTCGTGTGCGACGCCAGCTTCATCAGCCTTGAGAAAGTGCTGGCCCGCCCGCTCGAGCTCGCGGCGGCGAAGGCGCGGCTGATCGCGCTGTTCAAGCCCCAGTTCGAGGTCGGACGCGCCCATGTGGGCAAGGGCGGGCTCGTAAAGGACGCCGAGGCTGTGGAGCGCGCGGAAGAAAACGCCCGCGCCTTCCTGGCGCGGGCGGGGTTCAAGCTTCTAGGGTCGATCGAAAGCCCGATCACAGGCGGTGACGGTAATCGCGAGCGCCTGATCTTTGCGGTGAGGGCCTGACGCCTCAGGCCGGACGCCAGATGCCGTCCGCGCCCTGACACATCAGCACCAGCGCGCCATTGCCCGAGCGCATGTCCCGGCACGGGCCGGTGGATCCGCCGACATAAGTCGGGCCTGCCGGCGCGGAGCGGGCGGTGTAGGCGCGGCTGTCGCGGCGGTAGTCCTCGCCGCCCAGAAGCTCGCCGGACGAGCGCTGGTCGTAGCCATATCCGTCGTCATAGCCATACCCGTCATCATAGGGGCGGCCATACTCGTCATAGATCGGCTCAGCGCCGCCGCGCGCCTGGCTGTAGCGCGTGTCCTGGCGCTGATCATATCCGTAATGGCCCGGCGCCTGGCCGTAGCCATAGCCCGTGCGGGCGTAGCGATCACAATCGCCCTGACCGGCGATCGCGGCCCCGGCCAGCGCGCCGACAGCGCCGCCGGCGACCACCGCGCCGTCATTGCCTTCTTCATGCCGATAGTCCCGGCGCCCATAGCGTCCGCGATGGTGTCCGCGCCCACGGTAATGACGTCCGCCGCGATAGCGGTCCTCGCGGGCCCGGTCCTGATGATCGTCATGGAGCTCCGCGCCTACGACCGCGCCGAGAATGCCGCCGATGACGGCGCCGGCGACCTGTCGGTTGCGCTGCTGGCGGACGCAGTCCTGGTAGCTCCCGGCGGTCTGGGCCGGGGCGTAGCGGCTGTCTGCGCCATAGGTCTGGGCCTGGGCCGGGGCGGCCATGGCGAGGGCGGCCAGCGACAGGCCGGTCAGTGCGGCTAGGGTTGAAGAACGGGACATGGGCGGTCCTCCTTGGCGGCGCGTCCGGCAGGGCTCGGACGGTCTTCTTGAACGTTATGCAAATCTTAAACCGGCGTCGATGAGCCGGACATGAACGCGCCCGACGGAGGGGAGGCCGCCGGGCGCAGATCAATGAGGGATGGGCGGCGGAGTCTACTGACGGCCCGCCACCTCCCAGCGGCCATAGCGATCCCGGCACATACGCACCCGGTCGTAGACCACCTGGCCGTTGGGCAGGAAGATCTCCGCATCGCCCCAGCGGCACTGGCGGGCATTCCAGCTGTGATAGTCGCGGGCATAGACTACGCCGCGCACGCCGGTATGCGGATTGCCCCAGTAATAGGGCCGGTCATTGTGCACGGCTGAGTATAGCGCATAGCGATACTGGCCTCGGTCGCAGTCGCTGATCGCCGCGCCGAACCCGGCTCCGACCAGTCCGCCGGCCAGATAGGCGCCGGCGTCGCCGTCGCCTGCGATGCCGCCGAGCACCGCGCCGATCAGCGCGCTTGCGAGCACCGTGTCTCCGTCCGCCTGACAGAAGCGGTCCGCGTACACGAAGCGATGGCGGGCATAGCGATCATGGTAGCGCGAGTGGTAGCGCCACGATGTGCGCGGCCCGTAGTAGGTGCGGCTCACGTGGTGGCGTGGCGGCGGCGCGTAACGACGGATCTGTCTGTGGTCGCGCCGGTAGTGCCTCTGGTCATAGCGCTGATGGCGGCGGTCAAAGCGCTGATCACGGCGGTCGTGACGAATCTCATGGCGAGGGTTGCGCCTGTCAAAGCGGTGGTCCCTGCGCTGATCGCGCCGGTCGAAACGCTGATCGCGGCGATCATGACGAACCTCGTGGCGGCGCTCGCGGTGATCAAAGCGCTGATCCCGGCGATCTCCCCGAGCCTCATGGTGGCGTTCACGGCGGTCGAAGCGCTGGTCAGCGCGCCGGTGTCGACGATCCGAGCGTTGGTCTCGGCGGTCCCCACGCGCCTCCTGGCGGCGGCGCTCCTGAACGGCCTCGCGGCGTGGACGCTCGATGCGCTGGTCGGCGCGGCGATCGCGGCGGCTGTCTGCGCGATCTCTGTCGCGCTCGCGTTCCTGCATGGTTGTGGCGGCCGCCTCGGCGGTTGGGGCGGCGATCAGGACCGGACTTGAGAGCAGTCCGGCAACCAGAACGGCGTCGGCGAGTGATCGGATCGTCATCGCGCTGGCCCTTTCTCAACATCGGGCGGAGTAGCCCTTGTTCAGATTGGGTTAACAAGACCAGCCTGACGCGAACATGAACGACAGGTTCAGCTTTCCTGATTCGCCTTGACGCTCAGAGAGTTCGCAGGCAAGGGGCGCACCATGAACCGACGCCGAAAGCCCCAGCGCCAGCCTGCGCGCACGCAAATCCTGACCGCTCGGGAGCTCGGGGCGCGAGGCGATGCCGTGCTTCCCGGCCCGGTCTACGCGCCCGGTCTGCTGCCCGGCGAGGAGGCGCGCCTGGAAGTTCGCGGCGAGCGCGGACAGGTGCTGGAGCGGCTCAGCGACGCGCCGGAGCGGATTGCGCCCTTCTGCCCCGTTGCGGACCTGTGCGGGGGCTGCTCGTTGCAGCACTTCGAGGCGGCGGCCTATCGCAGCTGGAAGCGCGATCTCGCCGTCACGGCGCTGGCGCGCGCCGGGGTGAAGGCGGAGGTCGGCGAGCTGATCGACGCCCACGGCGCCGGCCGCCGGCGCATCACGCTTCATGCCCAGCGCTTCGGGCGCAAGCTGGTGTTCGGCTTCGCCGAGCGGGCCGGGGACCGGATCGTCGACATCACCGACTGCCCCGCCGCCGCGCCGGCCTTGCGCAAGGCCATGCCCGCCCTGCGCGCCCTGGCCGAACAGGCCGCCCCCGCCAAGGGTCGCCTGGACATGGCCGTCTCCGCGCTGGAACCCGGCCTCGACATCCATGTTCGCGGGCTGCACGAGATACCGCTCAGTCTTCGGGAATTCGTCGCGTCGCGCGCTGCGCCTGAGGGCTGGTCGCGCGTGACGATCAATGACGAGCCGGTGATCGAAACCGCTGCGCCGGTCGTCCAGTTCGGATCGGTGAAGGTGACCCCGCCGCCGGGCGGCTTCCTGCAGGCGACCGAATCTGGCGAAGCTGCGCTCGCCGCCGTCGTGGAGCAAGCGGCCGAGGGGGCGAAGCGCGCCGTTGATCTGTACGCCGGCTCCGGCGCTTTCGCGCTGCGACTGGCGTCGCGCATGCCGGTGCTGGCTGTGGAGGGCGAAGACGGCCCGCTGCGCGCGCTTCAATACGCCGCCAACCGCACGCCGGGCCTGAAGCCTGTGGACGCAAGGGTGCGCGATCTGGCTCTGGAACCGCTCAGCGTGAAGGAGCTGGAGGGCGCAGACCTGGTCGTGCTCGACCCGCCGCGCTCCGGCGCGAAAGCCCAGATGGAGAGGCTGTCCGACAGCCTGGTCCCGACGGTCTGCTCGATCTCCTGCAACCCGGCCACGTTCGCCCGCGACGCCGCGATCCTGATCGAGGGCGGTTACAGGCTGGAGGGTCCGGTCGTACCGGTCGATCAGTTCAAATGGACCGCCCATCTCGAGCTGGCCGCGGTGTTCCGGCGGCGTTAGGCGTCATTTCGCCGTCCAGCCGCCGTCCACGGTGATGGCGCCGCCGTTCATGTTCGCGCCGTCGTCACTGACCAGATAAAGCAGCGCGCCGATCAGCTGGTCATAGGTGACGAACTGCTTGGTCGGCTGGGCGGCGAGCATGACGTCGCGCACAACCTCTTCTTCGGTGATGCCGCGGGCCTTTGCAGTGTCCGCGATCTGGCCTTCCACCAGCGGGGTCTGGACATAGCCCGGATTCAGGCAGTTGATCGTGACACCGGTTTCGGCGGCCTCCAGCGCAGCGGTCTTGGTCAGGCCGTGCACGCCATGCTTGGCGGCGACATAGGCGGCCTTGAACGGGCTGGCGACCAGGCCGTGGACCGAGGCCAGGTTGACGATCCGACCGCGCCCCTGAGCTTTCATGATCGGCAGGGCGGCCTTCATGGCGTGGAAGACGCTCGACAGGTTGATGGCGATGATCGCGTCCCACTTGTCTTCGGGGAATTCGTCCACCGGCGCCACATGCTGGATGCCGGCGTTGTTCACCAGGATATCAAGGCGGCCCAGCTGGTCATGGGCGAAGCCGATCAGGTCCGCGATCTCGCCCGGCCGGGTCATGTCCGCGCCGTGATAAAGCACGCTCACGCCGTGGTCGGACGACAGCCGGACGCGCAGGGCCTCGATCTCGCCGGCGTTTCCGAACCCGTTCAGAACGATGTTCGCACCGCTCCTGGCCAGGCCTTCTGCGAGCGCCGCGCCGATGCCGGAGGTGGACCCCGTGATGACGGCCGCCTGACCGGACAGATCGACTGAAACCGCGCCCATGCCTCACTCCGCTTTGATGGGTTTGCTGCAGCGCAGAAAGACCGCACTGCGCGTGCAGGTCAAGAGGGCTGGGCCGCTTCTGGTGACCGCTTACGTCTTCGGCGCCGGCTGGGGCCGGGTGAAGAGCAGCTTGTCTTGCGACGAGCCTTCGGCGTCGTAGCGATAGCCTTCCAGATCGAAATCCCTGAGCTGCGCCGGGTCCTCGATGCGGTTTTCGATAATCCAGCGGGCCATGAGGCCGCGCGCCTTCTTGGCGAACACCATGAGGGCGCGTAGCTGGCCGTCCTTTTCTTCCTTGAAGTCGGCGGTGATCACCGGAACCCCGAGGGAGTTCAGCTTCGCAGCCTTGGAATATTCATTGGAGGCCAGATTCACGACCGTCCGGCTCTTATGGCCTTCGAGATCGGATTTCAGCTGCCTGGCGATATCCTCGCCCCAGAACTCATAAAGGTTGGCGGCCTTCTTCACCTGTAGCCGCGTGCCCATCTCCAGCCGGTAGGGCTGGATCTGATCAAGCGGGCGCAGGACGCCGTAGAGCCCGGACAGGATGCGCAGGCGCTGCTGGGCCCATTGCAGGTCTTCCGCCGACAGGGACGGTGCGTCCAGGCCGCGATAGACCTCGCCGTTAAAGGTCAGGGCGGCCGGCCGGCCATCGGCCGCGTCCGGATCGAAGGCCTGGAACCGCTCCCGGTTCAGCCGGGCCAGATCATCAGACAGGCCCATGAGCGATTTCAGCTTCGGCGCCGTCAGCTTTGAGGTGGTCTTCGCCAGCTCGCGCGTACGGTCCAGCAGGGACGGCGTGGTCGCCGTCGGCGCGTGGCCGCGCTCGGAAAAATCGAGCTGCTTGGCCGGGGAGAGCAGAATCAGCATGGTCGGGCCTCCGTGTCGGTCAGACCCGAGATAGGGGGCGAGGCTCCGAAGGGCAATTCTCAGGACGGTTTGACGCCCAGCAGAATGCGCGGATTCATGATGTTGTTCGGATCGAGCGCGGCCTTGATCGCGCGCATGACCTCGGCTTCGACCGGTTTGCGGGCCAGGAGTTCGGCCTGCTTCAGCGTGCCGATGCCGTGCTCGGCGCTGATGGAGCCATGGTGCTTGTCCACCAGGTCATAGATCTGCGCGGTGATGGGGGCGATGCGTGAAATGAAGGCGTCGTCCGCGCCGGGCGCGCGCCGCGACACGTTGAAGTGGACATTGCCGTCGCCGACATGGCCGAAGGCGACGACCATGGCGTCTGGATCGGCGCTTTCGGCGAGCTCGATAGCTTCTTCCATGAACGCCGCCATGCGTGAGACCGGCACGGAGACATCGTGCTTGGCGGCCTTGCCGTGGGCCTTTTCGCCTTCGGGGATGGATTCGCGCAGCATCCAGAACTCGTGCGCCTGGGCTTCGGACTGGGCGATGACGGCGTCGCTCAGCAGATCCCTCTCGAATGCGCCTTCAAGCGCGGCTTCCATCAGCGTCGCGGCCCGGTCTTTCTCCGCGCTGGTCAGTTCGATCAGGACGGTCCATTCCGGATCGCCGGCCAGCGGATGACGCGCGCCCGGGACGTGCTCGACCACCATGTCGAGCCCACGTTTCGGCATCAATTCGAACGCCGCGACCGCGCCGCCGGTGGCGTCCTTCATGTGACCGAGCAATTCGACCGCCTTGCGCGGGCTGTCCACCGCGGCGACGGCTACGGCGGTGGAGGCGGGCCTGGCGAACAGCTTCAGCGTGGCGGCGGTGACCACGCCCAGCGTGCCCTCTGCGCCGATGAAGAGCTGTTTGAGGTCGTAGCCGGTATTGTCCTTGCGTAGACCGGACAGGTCGCTCAGAACCCGCCCGTCGGGCAGTACGGCTTCCAGGCCTAGCACCAGCTCGCGCATCATCCCGTAGCGCAGCACATGAACCCCGCCAGCATTTGTGGAGATCAGCCCGCCGATCATGGCCGACCCTTGGGCGCCCAGAGAGAGCGGGAACAGCTTGCCAGCCTCGGCGGCTGCGCCCTGAACCGTCTCAAGGATGGCGCCCGCTTCGCAGGTCAGCGAGTCGTTCTCGGAATCGATCACCCGGATCGCATTCATGCGTTTCAGGCTTATCAGCACTTCACCCTGGGGGGTGGAGCCGCCCACCAGTCCGGTATTGCCGCCCTGGGGCAGCACGGCGATTCCGGCCGCATTGCAGGCGGCAAGGATCCGAGAGACCTCTTGGGTCGATCCCGGTTTCAGCAGCAAAGGCGTGTCGCCGCGATAGCGCCCGCGCCAGTCGCTGACATGGCCGGACAGCTCGGCCGGGTCATCAGACCAGGCTTTGGGATCGAGACTGGATTTCAGGTCGGAAAGGGCGGTCGTGCTCATGGACGACACAATAAGCCGGCAGGCCGTGTTGAACAGGGGGCTGTTCAGGCCAGAGCGGGCGTAGGAGTGGCCTCGAACCGCAAGGATGGCGCCCGGTCGGCGCGACCTTCGAACACGTAGTTCGCACCCGTCTTGCGGCCTTTCAGCGTCAGCATGAAATCAGAATAGTCGCCAAAGACCGACATGCGCGTCTCATCATGCTGGCGAACGCGCAGGCTTACTTCGATCACACCGCCATCCTCGGTGATGGCGCCGGTGTAATACATGGCGGAATCCCCCCCGCTCACGCTGTCTCCCTCAACGACGATGACGCCGCTCGCCTCATCAAGAGGCGTGCGGAACTTCGTGATGTAGAGGCCGGGCTCCATGACCATTCCACCTTTATAGCACAGGTTGTACAGCGCGCATACGTCGCGCGTTTATCGGGCGGCCGCGCGCCGGAGCCTGTCATTGATCGCCTCACCCAGCCCCACTTCGGGTATGGGCGCGACGGCGATGCGAGCGTCCGGCGTGTCGAGCATCCTTAATGCAGAAAACAGGTTAGCGGCGGCTTCGGCTAGGTCTCCTGATGCAGAAAGGTTAAAATAATCAACTGCCTCAATTTTTTCGTGCGCCCCAAACGCCAGATAGGATTCCCCATGATTGGCGGCGGTTGCGTTAAGTCGCAGTGCAGCCCTTGGGGCGTAGTGGCTCTCCAGCTGGCCAGGCGCGGCAGGGTTTGCAGATTGGGCCTGAGGCGCCGCAAGCGGACCTGTGATCGCTTCCAGCGCGCTGCGCGCAAGGCCGCCCGGGCGCAGAAGGGCGGGGCCGTCGGAATCAATAAAGGACACGATGGTGCTCTCCACCCCGACCGGGCAGGCGCCGCCGTCGAGGATCAGGTGAATGCGCCCGTTCAGGCCCGCCTTCACATGGTCGGCGCGGGTTGGGCTCACCTGTCCGGAGGGATTCGCGCTGGGTGCGGCCAGCGGACGGTCAAGCCGGTCCACAAGCGCCTGAAGCGCGCGGGAGGCCGGCAAGCGCACCGCCAGCGTCTCCAGCCCCGCCGCGGCGAGGTCGCTGACAGGCGCATCGCGCTTGCGCCGGGCCACCAGCGTCAACGGGCCGGGCCAGAAGGCCCTGGCGAGGTCGAGCGCCAGATCCGGCAGCTCGATCAGCGTCTGCGCGCGTTCCAGCGTATCGACATGGGCGATGAGCGGGTTGAAGCGGGGGCGGCCCTTGGCTTCGTAGATGCCCGCAACCGCTTCGCCCGACGAGGCGTCGGCGGCCAGGCCGTAGACCGTTTCGGTGGGCAGGGCGACGCAACCGCCATGGGCCAGAAGGTCGGCGGCGCGATCAAGCGCAGCCGGATCATCAGCGCTCAGAATCGGCGTTTCCTGGGGCGGGGGCGGACGCATATCCGGCTGCTTACGCCGGTCAGCGCCAGGCTGCAACGGGCCGGCTACTCGGCGCGGTCGGCTTCGATGTGAAGGAGGACCTCGACCTCAGACCCGACATCGCCCCAGCCCGATCCGCCCACGCTGAAAGTATTGCGATCCACGGTGAAGGATCCCTCGGCCACCGCCCGGTCGCCGTTGATCTCCAGCGTGAAGGGAAGGACCAGCTCAATCTCCACGCCCTTGATCGACAGAACGCCGTGGGCTTCATAGCCGGCCTCGGCCGCGCGGATATCTTCGGACACAAAGCGCGCTTCGGGATGGCCGGACGGATCCAGGCCCTGCCCGCCGATCAGGGCGGATTGGTAATCGCGATTGCCCATGGCGCCGGACGCGGTGCGCACGATCGCCTCGATGCGGGCGGTCGACAGGTCGGCCGGATCCAGCGTGATATCGGCGCTGCAATCGCTGAATTCGCCGCGTGTCGATCCGCCGAAAACGGTCGTTTCGAACTCCACCGTGCTGGCCTCTGAATCAATGAGCCAGTCGCTGGCGAAGGCCGGCGACCCCAGGAGCATGGCGACAGAGATGGCGGACAGAATGCGGCGCATGGTCGGCAATCCTTTGATCAGCAGGCTTCGATGCTGAGCCATAGATACGCCGCCGCGCCGCCCGCTCAAGGCGGGTGGCGGAAACAACCGGCTTCCCGAATCTCAATGATCGCCGCTGCGCCTCAGCCCTTGGTCTGTGGCGGCGTGTTCAGTCCGGGGATCATGCGCTGCAGGATGCCGTCCCGGTCGATGAAATGGTGTTTCAGCGCGGCCCCGGCGTGCAGTGCCAGCAGGATGAGGATCACCCATCCGCCTGCGCCGTGCATGGAGCCGGCCAGCTCATAGAAGCCCTCGGTCTGCGGCACCGGCAGGCGCGGCAGCGTCAGAGCGTCCACGTTGAACAGGTGCGTCGGGAACTGCGTCGAAGACGCTGTCACCCAGCCGCCGATGGGCGCACCGATCATCACCGCATAGAACGCAACATGGGTGAAGCGGGCCAGAAAGGCCTGCCAGCCCGGGGTCGCGGCGGGAAGCGGCGGGACGGGATGGGTCAGTCGCCAGGCCAGACGCCCAAGCGAGAGCACAAGGATGATGATCCCGGCGGTCTTGTGCCAGTTATAGGCCGCCTGCACCTCGCCGAAGGTCATTTCGCCGGCGAGCGCCAGGTCACGCAGCTCCTCCATCCACCAGCCGTAGAAGACCATGGAGACCAGCATGACCGCGATCACCCAGTGCAGGGCGATGGCGACGGTCGTGTAGCGGCTGGAGGGGGTCGGCGAGGGGGCGGTTTCGGCGGTCATGATCGTCTCCGGAAGGTCAGTCGCGAAGGAACTCCGCCTCTATTCGTAGCCGAACTTCATCGCCGATAAAGTTCCCGGGCAGATTTCCGACCCCGAAATCGGTGCGGTCAATCGTCATGTACGCTCCGAAACCCAGCGCCTGCGCGCCTTCCAGCGGGTTGTACGTGCCGCCGTAGAACTCTGTTTCCAGAACGGCTTCAGCGGTGACACCCTTCAAGGTCAGCTCCCCATGAATGCGTCCCGTCGTCTCGCCGGTGACCACTATGCGGGTTGAGCGGAAGACGATCTGGGGGTGGCGGTCTGCGGCCAGCCAGCCCAACCCGCGCAAGGTATCGTCGAAGTCGGGATCGCCCGTGGAGACCGAGGCCGCGTCCACGATGGCGGTCAGCTGCGCGTCCTGCGGATTGGCCGGGTCAAAGCTCAGGCTCGCCTCGGCGGCATCGAAGCGGGCGGTGTACCAGGACAGGCCCAGATGGCGGACCTGCCAGGTCACGCTGGCGTGGGCGGGATCAAGGCTCCACTGCCCGGACGGAAGCTCGGCGGGGTCCGTCGTCGCCGGCGAGACGCAGGCGGACAGGCTGAGGGCGGCGGCGAGGATCATGAAAGGGCGGCGCATTGCCATGAACCTAGACCGCTTCACTGCTGCGGCGAAGCCGGATCGGTTCAGCCGCGGCGCATCATGGCCTTTTCGCCGCAGCTCGGCCGGCGGATCTCCACCGCGACAAGGCCGGGCAGGGCCGGATCGAGCCGCTCGAACACCCAGCGGGCGATGGCCTCCAGGGAGGGATGCTCCAGGCCGTCCACGTCATTGAGCAGGCGGTGGTCGAGCTGGTCGCGGATCTTCTCGATCTCCGCCTCGATCTCCCAGAAATCGCGCACCATGCCGCTGTCGGCCGCCGGGCGTCCGCGCAGGGTCACGGTGCCCGCGAACGAATGTCCATGCAGGCGGGAGAAGGGGTGGTCTTCATCCTTGTGGCCGAAATGGTGGGCGGCGTCGAAGGTGAAGTCCTTGGAGATTTCCAGCGACAGGTCGGACATCAGCAGCGTTTCTGTTCAAGGCGAGGCGGGCCATATACACATGCGCCGCGCAAAAGAGAACCGCATGCGCCAGCGTGCAGCATTCGATAAGGACCCGATCATGAACGAAGACGACAAGCGCCAGCGCCCGGCGGTGACCGGATTTCAGGTCTTCAAATGGTCTCTGCCCGCGCTCGCGGGCTTCATCGTGAACCTGATCAGCATGGTGCAGGGCTGGGAGCCCTGGTTCGGCTTTGCGGCCATCATCGCGGGCGCACTGGGCTCGCTGATGTATGTGGGCCAGAGCCTGGGGATCGGCGGCGACTAACCCTTCAGCGTCACCAGCGACCACACATGGCCGAAGGGATCGCGCACCTTGCCATGGGCGCCGAAAAACTCCTCAGTCACCTCCCGGATGGGCTCGCAGCCGGCCTTCACCGCCCGGTCGAACCAGGCCTTTGCGTCGTCGACATTCAGATTGACCGTCGTCGTCGTGCGCCCGCCCAGCGTCGGCGGGGCCACATTGCCGGTCATGGCTTCGTGCTCGGGAAATTCATCGGCCAGGTAGAGCGCCCCGCCGTTCAGCTTCAGCGCGGCGTGGCCGACCTTGCCCTCAAATTCATAGACGTCCGCGCGTTCCGCGCCGAAGGCGGCTTCGTAGAACGCGATGGCCTTCATCCCGTCGCGCACCGACAGGTATGGCACGACCGGCGTGGGTTGATTGGAGCTCATGACGTTGTCCCGCAGCTGACAGCGCCGTTGCGGCGCGTGGGCAGTCTAACCCATAGTCGCGGCCATGGCTGATCTTTTCCAATCTGCAGGCCTTGAAAGCGAGGCGCCGCGCCCGCTGGCCGACCGGCTGCGTCCAAAAGCGCTGAGCGAGGTCGTGGGCCAGGACCATCTGATCAGCGAGACCGGACCGCTGGGGCGCATGCTGGCTCAGCACCGCCTGTCCTCGGTGATCCTGTGGGGACCGCCCGGCGTTGGGAAGACCACCATCGCGCGGCTGCTGGCGGGCGAGGCGGGGCTGGAGTTCGACGCCATCTCGGCGGTCTTCTCAGGCGTCGCGGATCTGAAGAAGGCCTTCGACCGGGCCCGGGCGCGCCGCGCCTCGGGCAAGGGGACGTTGTTGTTCGTGGACGAGATCCACCGCTTCAACCGCGCCCAGCAGGACGGCTTCCTGCCGGTGGCGGAGGAGGGGATCATCACCCTGGTCGGCGCGACCACGGAGAATCCCAGCTTCGAACTGAACGCCGCGCTGCTCTCGCGCTGTCAGGTGCTGGTCCTGAAGCGCCTGGACGCCGAGGCCATGGAGAAGCTCATGGCCCGTGCTGAAGCTCTGGAGGACAAGCCGCTGCCGCTGACGGCCGACGCGCGCGAAGGCCTGATCGCCATGGCCGACGGGGACGGGCGGTATCTTCTGAACCTCGCCGAAGAAATCTTCGCGCTCGCGCCGGAGCAGCCGCTGGAGCCAGCCGATCTCGCCGGCGCTCTGCAGCGCCGCGCCCCGGTCTACGACAAGGACCGCGAGGAGCATTACAATCTCATCAGCGCGCTGCATAAGAGCGTGCGCGGGTCGGACCCGGACGCCGCGCTCTACTGGCTGGCGCGCATGCTGGGAGCAGGCGAGGACCCGCTCTATCTGGCGCGCCGCATCGTGCGCATGGCCAATGAGGATATCGGCCTGGCCGATCCCGGCGCCGTTCACGCGGCGCTCGCGGCCAAGGACGTCTATGACTTCCTGGGGTCCCCTGAAGGCGAGCTGGCGCTGGCCCAGGCGGTCGTGCATCTGGCGTGCGCCCCGAAATCCAACGCGGTCTACAAAGCCTGGAAAGCTGCGCAGAGGAGCGCGAAGGAAACCGGCTCCCTCATGCCGCCCAAGCATATCCTCAACGCCCCGACCAAGCTCATGAAGGGCGAAGGCTACGGCAAGGGCTATGAGTACGACCACGACGCTGAGGGCGGGGTCTCCGGCCAGGACTACTTCCCTGACGAGATGAAAGACCGCCCGGTCTTCTATCAGCCCAAGGACGGCGGCCGGGAAGCGCAGCTGAAAGAGCGGCTGGAGACATGGCGGGCGCTGCGGCGCGAGCGAAGGGGTGGTTCGTGACCCTTGCCGCCAACCCGCCTCCCGCCTATCCCTCCGCCCCATGAACCACCTTCTCCTCATCGCGCTTGGCGGCGCGCTTGGCGCGGTTTCGCGCCATCTGGTCAACCAGGCCGGATTGCGCGTGCTGGGACCGGAATTGCCCTACGGCACCTTCCTCGTGAATGTGGGCGGCTCGCTGCTGATCGGGGTGCTGGTAGGGTGGCTGGCGTTTGCAGGCCGGGCCGACGCCACGGAGCTGCGCTTTGCGCTGGGCGTGGGGTTCCTGGGCGCCTTCACCACCATGAGCGCCTATGCGCTGGACGTGGTGATCTTCATCGAGCGCAAGGCCTATCTGACGGCGTTCTCCTATGCGGCGGGAACGGTCATGCTGAGCGTGCTGGCGGTGTTCGTCGGCATGCTGATCGCGCGAAGGGTGCTGGGATCATGAGCGGGGTTCAGACCCTTGAGGTGACCGCCGACGAGGCGGAGATGCGTGTGGACCGCTGGTTCAAGAAGCGCTTCCCCCACGTGCCCCACGGCATGGTGGAGAAGCTGCTGCGCAAAGGTCAGATCCGCGTCGACGGCGGCCGGGTGAAGGGCGCCCAGCGCCTTGAGGAAGGCCAGGCGATCCGCGTGCCTCCGCTGCCCGATCCGGGCGAGGTGAAGGAGAGCGCGCCGCTGTCGCACGAAGACGCCGCGTTCGCGCGCTCGCTTGTGATTTACGAAGACGCCGAGCTGATCGCCCTGAACAAGCCCCATGGGCTGGCGGTGCAGGGCGGCTCGAAGCAGAGCCGCCATCTGGACCGCCTGCTTGAGGCCTTCGGCAAGGGCGATCAGAAGCCGCGCCTCGTTCATCGCCTGGACAAGGACACGTCCGGCCTGATCGTCGTGGCGAAGACCGGCCATGCCGCCAAGCGCCTGTCGCGCCTGTTCCAGACCCGCGACGTGAAGAAGACCTACTGGGCGATCGCGCTGGGTCTGATCGTGCCGAAAGCCGGCGAGATCAAAGGCTTCATGAAGAAGTCGACCGGCCCGGACGGCGATCGCGAGCTTATGGTCGCCGCACGCCATGGCGACGAGGGCGCCCAGCACGCCATCACGCGCTACGCCGTCGCCGACAATGCCGGCAAGCGCGCCTGCTGGGTCGTGCTGCGCCCTGAAACCGGGCGGACGCACCAGCTGCGGGTCCATCTGGCGGCCGTGGGACATTCGATTCTGGGCGACGGGAAATACACGTGCGACGTGCCCGTCCCTGAGGGCCTGTCCCACAAGCTCCACCTGCATGCGCGCAAGCTGGAGATTCCCCGCACGGGCAAGCCGCCGCTGGTGCTGGAGGCGGAGCTGTCCGCGCACATGAAGGACAGTTTCACGGCGCTGGGCTTCAACCCCGCCGACAATCTGATGCTGGTTGAGGAAGCGCTGGAATGAGCGATCTGAAGCTCGCGGTCTTCGATGTGGACGGCACGCTCGTGGATTCCCGCCAGGTCATCACCGAAGCCATGAACCGGGCCTTCCAGCGCGCCGGGCTGGGCGAGATCGGCTATGAGCGCACGCGCACGATCGTTGGTCTCGAGCTGACCGAGGCGGTGCTGCGCCTGGCGCCGGAGGACTATCCCGCCGAACGCATCCCGGAGCTTGCGACCTATTACAAGCAGGCCTTCGTGGAGATGCGCGCTGAAGACGGGTTCAACGAGCCGCTCTATGAAGGCGCGCGCGAAACGGTGGAGCGCCTCGCCGATGAAGGCTGGCTGCTGGGCGTGGCGACGGGCAAGGCGCGCCGGGGCCTCGACATCGTGTTCGAGCATCATGGCCTGCATCGCTTTTTCCAGACCCTGCAGACCGTTGATCACGGCGTCGGCAAGCCGAACCCGCGCATGGTGCTGGACGCCATGGACGAGGTCGGAGCGCGGCCGCAGGAGACGGTCGTGATCGGCGACACCAGCTGGGACATGATGATGGCCCGCAACGCCCGCGCCGGCGCCTATGGCGTGACCTGGGGCTTCCATACGCCGCAGGAGATCGCCGCGGGCGGCGCCCATGAGATCCACGACGCGTTCAGCGGGCTGAACGCCGCGCTCGACGGGTTTGCGCCCGGCGCTCACACTGGCGCTTCAACGCACACCGACGACAAGGGCGACGCCGCATGAGCATGTCGAAAGCCAAAGCCGAGAATCGCGAGCTTCCCCGCCGCTTCTACAAGCAGGCGGGCGTCGCTGGCGCAGAAGGCGGCTATGGCGTCATGCTGGATGGTCGGCAGGTGCGCACGCCAGACAAGAATGCACTGATCGTTCCCGCCGAAGACCTGGCCCACGCCATCGCCAATGAGTGGGAGAACCAGGTCGAGCGAATCAACCCCTTCACCATGCCGCTGACCCGGCTTTGCCATGTCGCGATCGACCGCATGAATGTTGCGCGCGAGGGCGCAGCCGCCGAGATCGCCAAATACGCGTCCACGGATCTCCTCTGTTATCGCTCCGACGACGCGAAACTGGCCGAGCGTCAGGCCAGGATCTGGGACCCGTACCTGGCCTGGTCGCGCACGGCGCTGGACGCGCCGCTGGAGGCGACTCATTCGCTGACAGCCATCCCCCAGCCGGAAGCCTCTTTGAAAGCGCTGGAAGGCCGGGCCCTGGCTCTGGACGATTTGCGGCTGACCGGACTTGTCTCCGCCACGCCGGTCCTGACCAGCGCCGTGCTCGCCTTTGCGCTCCTGGAGGAGGAAGGGGATGGGGAGGCTGTTTTCGCCGCCTCGCGACTGGAAGAGGACTACCAGATTGAGCGCTGGGGCGAAGATCACGAAGCCGCCGTCGCCGCGGCCAACCGCAAGCGCGATCTGCTGGCCTGCGAAGTCCTGTTCCGGACGCTGGACCGGGCGGGGGTTTAGAAGCCGGCTCAATCCTCTTGAATGCCCGGCTTTGCGCCGCTCTGAGGTCTTGGCCGGGAAATCAATCGCCCATTGAGCAATAGAGCCCGCCCCGTTTGCCCCCGTCGACAAAGCGGTGCTAGAGCGGTGTGTGACATTCCGTTTCACGCTTCTGGAGCGCCCCATGAAAGCCGTTCTCGACCAGCTTGACGCCAAGCGCGACGCCGCCCGCATGGGCGGGGGTGAAAAGCGCATCGCCGCCCAGCACGACAAGGGCAAGCTGACCGCGCGCGAACGTCTGGAGGTCCTGCTGGACGAGGGCAGCTTTGAAGAGTTCGACATGTTCGTCGAACACGACTGCACCGAATTCGGCATGGCCGACAAGAAAATTCCCGGCGACGGCGTCGTCACGGGTTCCGGCACGATCAATGGCCGGCTGGTCTATGTCTTCGCCAAGGATTTCACGGTTTTCGGCGGGTCGCTCTCGCTCGCCCATGCGCGCAAGATCTGCAAGGTTCAGGACGCTGCGCTGAAGAACGGCGCGCCGATCATCGGCCTGTTCGACGCCGGCGGAGCCCGCATCCAGGAGGGCGTGGACGCGCTGGGCGGCTATGCGGAGATCTTCCAGCGCAACGTGCTCGCCTCCGGCGTCATCCCGCAGATCAGCGTGATCATGGGCCCGTGCGCGGGCGGAGACGTCTACTCCCCGGCCATGACCGACTTCATCTTCATGGTGAAGGACACCTCCTACATGTATGTGACCGGTCCCGACGTGGTGAAGACCGTCACCAACGAGGTCGTCACCCACGAGGAGCTGGGCGGGGCGTCGGTCCACGCCAAGAAGTCCGGCGTCGCTGACGCAGCCTTTGAAAACGATATCGAAGCCCTGATCCAGGTGCGCCGCCTGATCGACTATCTGCCGCTGTCGAACCGGGAAGACCCGCCCGCCATCAAGAGCTTTGACAGCCCGACGCGGGTGGAGCCGAGCCTCGACACCCTGGTGCCGCCCAACCCCAACAAGCCCTACGACATCAAGGAATTGATCGAGAAGGTCGCCGACGAGGGCGACTTCTACGAGATCGCCCCGGACTACGCCGCGAACATCGTTACGGGCTTCGGGCGCCTGGAAGGGCGCACGGTGGGCTTTGTCGCCAACCAGCCGCTGAGCCTGGCCGGCGTGCTGGACATCGACGCCTCGAAGAAGGGCGCGCGCTTCGTGCGCTTCTGCGACTGCTATGAAATCCCGATCATCACCTTCGTGGACGTGCCTGGCTTCCTGCCCGGCACCAAGCAGGAGTATGGCGGCCTCATCAAGCACGGCGCGAAACTCCTGTTCGCCTATGCCGAAGCGACGGTCCCCAAGCTCACCGTCATCACCCGCAAGGCCTATGGCGGCGCCTATGACGTCATGGCGTCGAAACACCTGCGCGGGGATATCAACTACGCCTGGCCCACCGCCGAAATCGCGGTCATGGGCGCGAAAGGCGCCGCGGAGATCATCCACCGCGCTGACCTGGGCGACGCCGACAAGATGGCCGCCCACACCAAGGCCTACGAAGACCGCTTCGCCAACCCGTTCGTCGCGGCCTCACGCGGCTATCTGGACGACGTGATCCAGCCGCGAAACACCCGCGTGCGCCTGATCAAGGCGCTTCGCACACTGCGGAACAAGGAGCTCTCCAACCCTTGGAAGAAGCACGATAATATTCCATTGTGAGTGCTGGATTCGGACTACCTTCTCGTTGTCCTGAACTTGATTCAGGACTCAGGGCGTGGCCGCCGCAACTGGGTCCCAGGTCAGGCCCGGGATGTCGGGGGGAGGCGGAACCTCTGTCTGAGTTCCCGGCCAAGCCGCTTTAGCGGCACCGAGCCGGGACCTCTTGGATATTGCAGCCCGAGGCCCCAGGTCTGCGCCGCGCTTCGCCCGGGGGGGCAGTGAGGGAGCCTCACTCCCCCAGCCGGAACATCTCCACGGGAAACTCTTCGCCCGTGGTGAAGCTGGTCCAGTAGATCTCGTTGGCCTTCACGCCGTCATAATAAAGGCGAACGCGCCCCGGCTGGAGCCAGCCGCCGTCCTCGTTGCGGTAGAACTGCGAATAGATCCGCTCATGCCAGCCGCGCGGGGTGTCGAAGCCGACGCGGACGACCGCGAAATCCTCGGTGCGGATGTTGAACAGGGTTTCTCCGCCCGCCGGATCGATGATGTGGACCGTGTAGGCGGGCGCGCCGTCCACATAGTCATCGGGGCCCCGCCGGACCGCATAGCCTTCGTCCAGGGCGTGGCGGATGACGCCGAAGCCGAAATTGCTGCTCCAGCGCTCGGAGTCAGCCTCTTCCTCCACCAGCCCGTTCTGGTCGTAGGTTTGCGTCCCATCGAAGGCGATCTGGAACACCACGTCGCCGTCATTGAAGGCTTCGATGCGCACCCGCCCGTCGGCGGCGTGGGCGTCGTCCTTCACCTGGGGATAGACCCGCCACATGCGGTAGGGCTCATACCTCACAAAGCCTTCAGAGCCCCGCCAGAACAGGCCATAGCCCTCCATCAAAAGGCTTTCCGGGTTCACCCAGGCGTCCCCGCCGGCGTGCTCATACGCGCGTTCGATGATCTGCGTCGCCGTCCGATCATCCGGCGACGTGACAGGCGGGGCTTCGGCGAAAGCGGGGGCGGCGAACAGGACAGCGGCGGCGAGGGCGGTGCGCATGGTGGATCACTTCCGGGCTTGCGTCAGGGCGTCGGGTAAATGGTATACCAACTCAGACCTGACATGAAAGAAGGCCGATAATCCATGAAGCTCCTGCGCGCCGCGACCCTTTCCGTTTCCGATCTCGACGCCGCCGAGGCGCGCTATCGCGATTATCTCGACTACACGACCATCGAGCGCGGCCCGCTGGGCGCGGACCTGGCCGAAGCCTTCGAGGCGCCCAAAGCGGCGGATGCGCGCACGGTGGTGATGCAGCCGGCCTCAGGCGCGGAGATCTATCTGCGCCTTGTGGAGCAGCCGGCGGTGGAGGGCTACGCGCCGCTGCGCACCTATGGCTGGAACGCCATCGAGATCTGCGTGCAGGACGTGCTGGCGGTCCATGAGCGGGTGAAGGACAGCCCCTTTGAAGTCATCGGCCCGCCGCGCGAGATCGAGGGCCTGCCGGCGATCTATCCCATGCAGGTCAAAGGCCCGGACGGGGAGATCGTGTATCTGACCCAGATCCGCGACGACCTTCCCGCCTATGATCTGCCGCGCGCGACCGCGCCGATCGACCGGCTGTTCATCCTTGTGATAGGCGCGTCCGACATGCACGCAACCCTGAAATGGCTGGACAAGACGTTGGGCTTTGAGACCGGCCGCGTCATGGACATCGAATATCACATGCTCGCCGACGCCTACGGCACGCCCCGTACCGACATGCACACGATCTCCACCGGCATTCACGAGCGTGACGTGTTCCTGGAGGTCGACCAGTATCCCGACGCCGCAACGCCGCGCCCGCGCCAGGACGGCATGATGTGGCCGGGCGCGAGCGTGGGCAGCTTCCTGCACCCGGACTTCGACACGGTCTGCGGGGACTGGACTCAAGAGCCCAAAGTCCGTGAAGGCGCGATCTATGGCGGCAAGCGATCCGGCGTGCTGAAAGGCCCGGACGGACTGCTGGTCGAGGTGGTGGAGCTTTGAGGGCCGCCTCTTTTGCGGGGCCTGCCGGCCCGTTCGCTGCTTTCAATCGATCCACTGGATCGATTGATCGGCATCGCCGACCAGCGCTCACCCCCTCACCCTTACCCTCTCCCCCCGCAAGCGGGGGGAGAGGGGGCGGAAAGGTCTTGGAACTGTCTCCCCCTCTCCCCTCGCGGAGGGGAGAGGGTCGGGGTGAGGGGTGGATCGCCAAGCGTTTCCGGAGCGTCGCCTCATGAAACAGGTCGTCCTCAGACACGCCATCGACCACAAGCCGCGCGCGGCGGACTTCGAGCTGATCGAGGCTGAACGCCCGGACTGTCCGGATAGCGGCGTGCTGGTGAAGCTATCCCACATTTCCATGGACCCTTATGTGGGCTCGCGCCTGCGCGGCCGTCACATGGGCGAGGCGCCGCCGCAGGCCGGCGTGGAGGCCATCCCCGGCCATGGCGTCGGCGAGGTGGTCGAGAGCCGCAGCGAGACGCACGCGGTCGGCGATGTCGCTTATGTCATGGAGGCGGGCTGGCGCGAGTTCGCCGCCGTCCCTGCGGACGGAGCGCGGAAGATCGACCCTGAAGGCCTTGATCGATCGGTGTTCCTGTCCAGCCTCGGCATGCCAGGGCTGACGGCCTGGGCGGGCATGACGCAGCTGGCCGGTGTGGGCGAGGGCGATATGGTGCTGGTGGACGCCGCCGCCGGCGCGGTGGGCGGCTGTGTCGGTCAGATAGCCCGGGCGCGCGGCGCGGCGGAGGTCTACGGCATCGCCGGCGGGGCGGAGAAATGCGCCCTTGTCGAGAGAAGCTACGGCTTCGACGCCTGCTTTGACTACAAGGCCGAAGGCTGGGCCGATCAGCTGGCTGCGCGTGTTGCAGGGCGGCTGAGCGTCCACTTCGAAAACGTCTCGACCGACATGCTCACGCTCGCCCTGTCCAACTTCAAACCTTATGGCCGGGCGGTCCTGTGCGGGCTGGCCGCCCAGTATCATGCCGATGCGCCGCCGGCGGGCATCCCCACGGGCCTGATCATCGGCAAGCGGGCGAAGCTGCACGGGCTTGTGGTGTATGATTTCTACGACCGCTGGGACAGGTTCATGGACGAGGTCGCGCCGCTGGTGCGCTCCGGTGCGCTGACCATCGCCGAGGATCGCGCCGAGGGACTGGAAGCGGCTCCCGCGGTATTCGAGCGGTTGATGGACGGCGCCAATGTGGGCAAGGCCCTGGTCGCCCTGTGAATGCGGAAGGTGTGAGCGAGTCCGACCATCGCTGGGGCGTCCGCGGCGCGCTCTCCATCGATGGGCGCGCGGTGCACTATCGCCGGGCCGGCACGCCCGGCGCCCCGGCGGTGCTCCTGCTCCACGGCTCGCCGGAAAGCGCCTCGGCCCTGCACGGCGTGGCCGCGCCGCTGGAGGACCGGTTCGACGTCATCGCCATCGATACGCCGGGCAACGGCCTGTCGGCGCCGCTAGGCCATGACGAGCCCGACAGCGAGGCTTTCGCCCGCCACGCGCTCTCCGTGCTGGACGCTTTCGGCATCGAACGCGCGGGACTGTACGGCTTTCACACCGGCGCCGGCACGGCCATGAGCGCCGCGCTGATCGCGCCTGAGCGGGTCAGCGCGCTGGCGCTGGACGGCTATGCGGTCTGGACGCCGGCTGAGCGCGAGGCGCTGCTGGCGCAGTACTGCGTGGTCTACGAGCCGGTCTGGGACGGCTCGCATCTGGCGCGCATCTGGGCGCGGCTGGAGGAGCAGCTGATCTTCTTTCCGTGGCATGATCGGCGCCTCAGCGCGCGCATGGACCTTCCGCTCACGCCTCTGGAAACGCGCCTGCGCCGCCTGCGCGACTGGCTGACAGCCTGGGAGACCTATCCGGCGGCCTATCTCTCCGCCTTCCGCCGGCGCGGAGAGGTCGGGCCCGACCGGACCAACGTCCCGACCCTTATCGGCGCCATGGCGCGCGATCCGCTGGATGTGCATCTGGACCGGCTGAGCCATGTGTCGCGCGCCGTCCGGATCAAGCACTGGGGCGAGGACCGGGGCAGAGCGCTGTCTGACATCGCCGAGCATCTCACCGCCCATCCTGGCGCCCCCGCAACACGCGAACCCCGCGATGGCGCGCTCCTGGAGACCCTCGCAACACCCCAGCCCCTCGAAGGATGGGCGCCGGATGATCATGGCGGCTTCCTGCTCCTGCTCTGGAAGCGGCTTCGCGATAAGGCCATCGCCTCGGCGAAGACCGAGTCTGAGCTCGCCGAAGGCCTCGACCCGCTGCGTCTGAATGCCCGGGTGACCGCCGCGATCCAGGCCCATACCGGGCTTTGACTGTTCGGGCCTTTGCGCAACCGGCGGGCTCGGTTATGAAGCGCGCAAATCCTCCCCGGCCTTCGCCGCCCTCGCTCCAGGAGCCCCGCCATGACCGCCATCATCGATATTGCTGCGCGTGAAATTCTCGACAGCCGGGGCAACCCGACGGTCGAAGTGGACGTGACCCTGGAGGACGGCAGCTTCGGACGCGCGGCCGTCCCGTCCGGCGCCTCCACCGGCGCCCACGAAGCCGTGGAGAAGCGCGATGGCGGCGAGCGCTATGGCGGCAAGGGCGTGACCGAGGCGATCCGCGCGGTCGAGAGCGAAATCTTCGAGGCCATCGCCGGGATGGAAGCTGAGGACCAGCGCCTGATCGACGAGACCCTGATCGAGGCTGACGGCACCGAGAACAAGGCCAATTTCGGCGCGAACGCCATCCTCGGCGTGTCGCTGGCGACGGCGAAGGCGGCCGCCTCGGCCACGGGGCTGCCGCTCTATCGCTATGTGGGCGGGTCCAACGCGCGCATCCTGCCCGCGCCCATGATGAACATCCTCAATGGCGGCGCCCACGCGGACAATCCGGTCGACTTCCAGGAATTCATGATCATGCCGGTCGGCCTGCCGACCTTCTCCGAAGCCCTGCGCTGCGGGGCGGAGATCTTCCATGCCCTGAAGAAGCAGCTCAAAGCCGAAGGCCACAACACCAATGTCGGCGACGAGGGCGGGTTCGCGCCGGATCTGAAGAGCGCGGAACACTGCCTTGACGTCATCATGAAGGCCATCGAGACCGCCGGCTACAAGCCCGGCGATGAGGTGGCGCTTGCGCTGGACGTGGCCTCGACCGAGTTCTTCAAGGACGGCAAGTACGTCATGGAAGGGGCTGGCCAGACGCTGAGCTCGGCGGACTTCGCTGCGTATCAGAAAAAGCTGGTCGCCGCCTATCCGATCATTTCGATCGAAGACGGCATGGCCGAAGACGACTGGGACGGCTGGAAGGCGCTGACCGAGGCGCTGGACGGAGACTGCCAGCTGGTCGGCGATGACCTGTTCGTAACGAACCCTGAACGTCTGGCCCGCGGCATCGAGGAAGGCGCCGCCAACGCGCTGCTGGTGAAGGTCAACCAGATCGGCACGCTGTCGGAGACCATGGACGCTGTGGAGATGGCCCTGCGCGCCGGCTACGGCGCGGTGATGAGCCACCGCTCCGGAGAAACCGAAGACTCCACCATCGCGGACCTCGCCGTTGCAACGAACTGCGGTCAGATCAAGACCGGCTCTCTGGCGCGCTCCGACCGCACCGCCAAGTATAATCAGCTTCTGCGCATCGAAGCAGAGCTGGGTGCGGCGGCGATCTACGCCGGCGGCAGGGCCATCGCGGCGGGGTAGGGGATCTCGCCCACTTGATCATTGAACTCCCGGCCAAGCCGCGAAGCGGCGCCGAGCCGGGACCTTTGTGCGAGCTCGCAACGAGGCCCCGGCGCTGCGCTTCGCTTGGCCGGGGGTTCAGGCAGCGAAGGCTGAACACCCCTCACACCCTCTGTTGCGCACCGGCGCCGCTGCGGTCTAAGTCTCAAGCTCTGTTCTTGACCTCATTCGCGAGCCCCTGACGCCATGCGCCTGTCCCGCTTTTTCCTGCCTGTCCTGAAGGAAGTTCCCGGCGAGGCGCAGATCGTGTCTCACCGGCTGATGCTGCGCGCCGGCATGATCCGCCAGGAGGCGGCCGGCATATACGCCTGGCTGCCGCTGGGGCACCGGGTGCTGAAGAAGATCGAACAGATCGTGCGTGAAGAGCAGGATCGCGCCGGCGCGGTTGAAATGCTCATGCCCACGCTTCAGCTGGCCGACTTGTGGCGCGAAAGCGGGCGGTATGACGCCTACGGCCCGGAGATGCTGCGTATTGTGGACCGCCATGAGCGCGACCTTCTCTACGGGCCGACCAACGAGGAAATGATCACGGAGATTTTCCGGGCCTATTCAAGGTCCTACAAGGATCTACCCAAGCTGCTCTATCATATCCAGTGGAAGTTCCGCGACGAGCGCCGCCCCCGCTTCGGGGTCATGCGCGGGCGCGAGTTCCTGATGAAGGACGCCTATTCCTTCGACCTGGACGAGGCCGCGGCGCGGATGTCGTACAACAAGATGTTCGCCGCCTATCTGAACACGTTTCAGCGGCTGGGCCTGAAAGCCGTGCCCATGCGGGCCGACACCGGACCCATCGGCGGGGATCTGTCCCACGAGTTCATCATCCTGGCCGAGACCGGCGAGAGCGAGGTGTTCTGCGACGCCCGCCTGGTTGAGATGGGCGCGCCCGGCCTTGACCTGGACTTTGATGGCGACCTCCAGCCGGTGGTCGATGCACGCACGGCGCTCTACGCCGCCACCGACGAGATGCATGACTCGGCGCGGTTCGAGGCCGAAACCCCGGCCGAGCACCGCGTGTCCGCGCGCGGCATCGAGGTGGGGCATATCTTCTATTTCGGAACCAAGTATTCCGAACCCATGAAGGCGGTCGTCACCCACCCCGACGGCCAGGACCGTCCGGTCCACATGGGCTCCTATGGCGTGGGCGTGTCCCGCCTGATGGGCGCGATCATCGAAGCTCACCACGACGAAAATGGTTGCATCTGGCCGGAAAGCGTCGCGCCCTTCGGCGTCGGGATCATCAATCTGAAGGCCGGCGACGCCGAAACCGATCAGGCCTGTCAGGACGCCTATGACGCCCTGACGCTCGCCGGCAAGGAACCGCTGCTGGACGACACCGACGCGCGCGCCGGCGGAAAGTTCGCGACCATGGACCTGATCGGCCTGCCGTATCAGCTGGTGATCGGGCCACGCGGCCTGAAAGAAGGCAAGGCCGAGGTGAAGGTGCGCGCCACCGGCGAGCGTCACGAGCTGAGCCTCGCCGATGCGGTCGCCAGGTTGGCCGAAGGCGCCTTCTCGTGACGCAAGCAGCCGCCCAGCAGAGCGCCGGCGGCGCCGGGCCGTTTTCCGGCTTTGAATTCATGCTGGCGATCCGCTACTTGCGCGCCCGGCGCAAGCAGGGCGGGGTGACGCTGATCTCGGTCATCTCGTTTGTCGGGATCATGCTGGCGGTGACCGCCCTGATCGCGGTGATGAGCGTGATGAACGGCTTCCGCCATGAGCTGCTGACCCGTCTGCTCGGCGTTCAGCCCCATGTCTATGTCTACATGCCGGGCGACAGCCCGGTTGCTTCCGGCGACTTTGCAGACCAGATCCTCGCGCTCGACGATGTGCGCCAGGCCGGCCCGGTCGCCAGCGGCCAGGCTTTGGTGACGGCCGGGCGCAACGCCACCTTCGCGCAGGTCTCAGGCGTGCGGCCCCAGGACTTCGCCCGCTTTGATCTGATCACCGGCGCCAATGGTGCGCGCGAGGCTGGCGGCGGACTGATCCAGGGTTCGCTTGAAGGCTTCGGCGAGGGTCGCAATGGCGGCGACCGGATCGTCATCGGCTCGGCCATGGCGGCGACGCTGGGCGTGCGCGCCGGCGACGAGGTGACGCTGGTCTCACCGCGCGGCGCCTCCACGGTCCTGGGCGTGACGCCCCGGTCCAAGCGCTACACCGTCGCGGGCGTGCTGACCGTGGGCGTGCAGGACCTGGATCAGATCCTGGTGTACATGCCGATCGAGCAGGCCGCCCTGTTCTTCAACCGGCCCGAGGACGGCGACTTCATCGATGTGCGCGTGGCTGATCCTGATGCGCCGGACGCTGTGAAGGACGCGATCCGCGCCATCGCCCCGGACGGCACGCTGATCCTGGACTGGCGCGGCCAGAACCAGGCCTTCTGGAATGCCTTGCAGGTCGAGCGGGTCGCCATGCGGCTGATCATGATGATCATCGTGGCCATCGCCGCCATGAACATCATCTCCGGTCTCGTCATGCTGGTGAAGAACAAGACCCGCGACATCGCCATTCTGCGCACCATGGGCGCCACGCGCGGGGCCATCACGCGCATCTTCCTGATCGCGGGCGCAGCCGTGGGTGTTCTGGGTACGGCGGCGGGCATCGTGCTGGGCCTTTTGGTCGTAGCGTTCATCGGCCCGATCCAGGATTTCGTCAGCTTCGTCAGCGGCGTGAACATCTTCGATCCCGAGGTCTATTCGCTCTATCGCCTGCCGGCGCGGCTGGACTGGGGCGAGGTTGTCTTCGTGGCCTTCTGGGGCTTCTTCACCGCGCTTCTGGCGACCTTGCCGCCCAGCTGGCGGGCGGGCCGCATCGATCCGGTGGAGGCGCTGCGCTATGAGTGAACCGGTCCTGTCCCTGCGCGGCCTGAGCCGCATCTACGAGACCGAGGGCGAGCGCCTGGTGGTGCTGGACGGCGCGGACTTTGATCTCTTCCCCGGCGAGCTGGTCGGCCTGGTCGGGCCGTCTGGGTCGGGCAAGTCCTCGCTGCTGCACGCCGCGGCGCTGCTGGAGAAGCCGACCGCCGGGTCCGTCACGATCGCCGGGCGCGATGCGCTCGCCTTGTCGGAAGCCCAGCGCACGGCCGTGCGGCGCAGCCAGATCGGCTTTGTCTATCAGTTCCACCATCTCATGCCGGAACTGGACGCTCTGGAGAATGTCGCCCTTCCGCGCCGGATCGCCGGCGCATCGGCGGCCCAGGCCAGGTCGGACGCGAAAGAGCGGCTGGTTTCGCTGGGCCTTGAAGGGCGCCTGAACCACCGGCCCGGCCAGCTCTCCGGCGGCGAGCAACAGCGCGTCGCCATCGCGCGGGCGCTTGTGAACCGTCCGGCCATCGTGCTGGCCGACGAGCCCACGGGCAATCTCGATCCGACCACGTCTGATCAGGTGTTCGCGGCGCTGGAGGCGGCGTGCCGGGAGGCCGGCGCCGCAGCGCTGATCGCGACGCACAACTTCGCGCTCGCCGAGCGCATGGACCGGGTTGTCACACTGAAGAACGGCGCCATCACGGCATGGGCCGGCGAGACCGAGCCCGCTTGAGCCGGCTCCAAGTTCCTGTTCCGTTTCAGCTTTCCACAATTGATTCGAAACAGCTTGACGGTGAGAACAAAAGCAGAAAATATGCAAGGGAACAAAACAGGAATAAGCGCGCAGGCGCTTGTTCGATAGGGAGAAGTTCCATGCGTGATTTTCTGCAAGACCTGACCTCCGCCGCCGTCATCCTGGGCTTCATGGGAGTCGCCCTGTCGCTCAGCGCAGCGTTCGCCGGCTGACCGGGGCGCCTCGCGCGCGCTAGTCTGGGCGGGTATCGAATCGACGCGCCGCCCGGAGCCGCCGACCATGGACGCCACGCCCTTCGTGCACCTGCGCGTGCGCTCGCCCTATTCGCTGCTGGAAGGGGCGATCCGTATCAAGGAGACCGCCGAGCTGTGCAAGGCGCTCTCCATGCCGGCCGCCGCGCTTACGGACACCAATAATCTGTTCGGTGCGCTGGAGTTTTCCGAGGTGCTGTCAGGCGAGGGCGTGCAGCCCATCATCGGCTGCACGCTGTCGGTCCAGCTGGAGCCGCCGCGCCCTGGGGACCGGTCCTCGCCGGACGGAACTTTGGTGCTGCTGGCCCAGAACGAGGCCGGTTACGCCAATCTCATGAAGCTGTCCTCAGCGGCCTATCTGGAGGTCGGCGCCACGGACGAGGCGCACATCTCCATCGAGCGCGCCCTGGAGCACAATGACGGGCTGATTTGCCTGACCGGCGGCCATGACGGCGCGCTCAACCGGCTGGTCTGCGCGGGCCGGACCGGTCCGGCTGATGCGCTCCTGGACCGGCTGCAGGCCGCCTTTGGCGACCGGCTCTACCTGGAGCTCCAGCGCCATGGCCGCGCCGACGACGTGACGGCGGAAGACTATCTGATCGATCGCGCTTACGGGCGCGGCCTGCCCATCGTGGCGACGAACGAGCCGCACTTCCCCAGGCCCGAGCTCTACGGCGCCCATGACGCCCTGCTGTGCATCGCCGAAGGCGCCTATGTCAGCCAGGAGGACCGGCGCAAGCTGACCCCGGAGCATGACTTCAAGTCCGGCGGAGCCATGGCGGAGCGCTTCAGCGATCTGCCTGAGGCCATCGAGACGACTTTGGAGATCGCCCAGCGCTGCGCCTTCCGGCCGCGCACGGCTGATCCGATCCTGCCGCGCTTCCCGACCGCGGGAGACCGGGACGAAGCTGAAGAGCTCGTCGTGCGCGCCCGCGAGGGCCTGGAGGCGCGCCTGGCCAAGGTCGAGGCGGCCGCTCCGCGCGAGGACTATGAGACTCGGCTGGAATACGAGCTGAAGATCATCAAGGAAATGGGCTTTCCCGGCTATTTCCTGATCGTGTCGGACTTCATCCAGTGGGCGAAGGCGAACGATATTCCGGTCGGGCCGGGGCGGGGTTCGGGCGCGGGCTCTCTGGTGGCCTGGTCGCTGACCATCACCGATCTGGATCCGCTGCGCTTCGGTCTGCTGTTCGAGCGCTTCCTCAATCCAGAACGCGTATCCATGCCCGACTTCGACGTGGACTTCTGCCAGGACCGGCGTGGGGAGGTGATCCGCTACGTCAAGGACCGCTATGGCTCCGACCGCGTGGCCCAGATCATTACGTTCGGCACGCTGCAGGCTCGGGCCGTGGTGCGCGACGTGGGCCGGGTGCTCCAGCTGCCCTTCGGTCTGGTCGACCGGATCGCCAAGCTGGTTCCGAACAATCCAGCCCAGCCCACGACGCTGGCCGAAGCGGTGAAGATCGAACCGAAGATCGGCCAGATGCGCGAGGAGGACCCGCTCGTCGATCGCTTGCTCGAAGTGGCGCTGCAGCTGGAGGGCATGTTCCGCAATGCCTCCACCCACGCTGCGGGCGTGGTGATCGGCGACCGGCCTCTGACCGAGCTGGTCCCGCTTTATCAGGACCCGCGCTCCGATCTGCCCGCGACCCAGTTCAACATGAAATGGGTCGAGCCGGCCGGCCTGGTGAAGTTCGACTTCCTGGGTCTGAAAACTCTCACCGTGATCGCCCGGGCGCTGAACTATATCGAGAGCGCCGGGGAGGAACGGCCCGATCTCGACACGCTGGGCTTTGACGATCCCGCGACCTATGAGCTTCTGTCCTCCGGCGCGTCCATCGGGGTGTTCCAGCTGGAAAGCTCAGGCATGCGCGACACGCTGCGCAAGCTGAAGCCGGACACGATCGAGGATGTGATCGCGCTGATCTCGCTCTACCGCCCCGGTCCGATGAAGAATATCGACGTCTATGTCGACCGGAAGTTCGGCAGGGCCGAGCCCGATTACCTGCACCCTGATCTGGAGCCGATCCTGAAGGAGACCTTCGGGGTCATCATCTACCAGGAACAGGTGATGCAGATCGCCCAGATTCTGTCCGGATACTCGCTGGGTGAAGCCGACTTGCTGCGCCGGGCCATGGGCAAGAAGAAGCCCGAGGAGATGGCCAAGCAGCGCGTCCGCTTCCAGGAAGGCGCTGAAGAACGCGGCGTGGACAAGGCCAAGGCGTCCTACATTTTCGATCTGGTGGCCGAATTCGCGGGCTACGGCTTCAACAAGTCCCACGCCGCAGCCTACGCCATGATCGCCTACCAGACCGGCTGGTTGAAGGCGAACCATCCGGTGGCCTTCATGGCCGCTCTGATGAGCCTGGACTCCGCCAACACCGACAAGCTCGCCGTCTTCTTCCAGGAAGCCCGGCGCATGGGGCTGGAGGTTCTGCCGCCCGACGTGAACGCGTCCGAAGCCGACTTCTCGGTGGAGGAGGGCAAGATCCGCTATGCGCTCGGCGCGATCCGCAATGTCGGCTTCGCGGCCATGGAGCATGTCGCGTCGGTGCGCCGTGAGGGCGGGCCCTTCAAGGATCTGTTCGATTTCGCCGAGCGGGTTGATCCGCGCCAGATCAACAAGCGCGCGTTCGAGAACCTGGCCCGGTCCGGCGCCTTCGACAGCCTCGAGCCAGACCGGGCGCGGGCGCTCGCGGCGGCGGAGACGCTGATCGCCATGGCCCAGAAGGCCGCCGAGGAGCGCGAAAGCGCCCAGGTCTCCCTGTTCGGCGGCCCGGCTGAAGGCGGTGGATCGGGGCTGGCTCGGCCGACCTTGCCCGATATCGAACCCTGGGACCCGGTGCGGCGCCTCGATGAAGAGCTCGCCGCCGTCGGCTTCTACCTGTCCGGCCACCCGCTGGATGAGATGCGCGCCTCGCTCGCCCGGCGCGGCGTGGCGCTGTTCGCAGAGCTGCCCGCCAAGGCGGCGGAGGGCGCGCGGGCTGCCCGTCTGGCCGCGGTCGTGCGGCGCAAGCAGGAGAAGGTCTCCCGGCGCTCAGGCGAGAAGTTCGCCTTCGTGACCCTGTCCGATCCGTCCGGCGAGTTCGAGGCGCTGGTTCCTCCCAAAGTTCTGCGCGAGGTGCGCGAGGTGATGGAGCCGGGCTCGGCGGTCATGATCAACGCGAAGATTGAGGAACAGGAGGAGGGGCTGCGCCTGATCGTCGACGGGGCCGACCTGATCGATCCGTTTGCGGCCGAGCACGCCGGGGAAGGGCTGAAGATCCATATCTGCGATGTCGCCGCTCTGGACGGCGTGCGCAAGCGCATGGAGCGCGCCGATGAGCGCGAGGGCGCGCGCGGCGGCGTGCATTTAGTTGTACCGCTCGCCGATGGGCGCATGGCGGAGATCCGCCTGCCGGGGCGGCACGCCATCGATCCGGCCGCCCGCGCGGCGATAAAGGCGGTGGCCGGGGTGGACGCGGTCGAGCAGCTCTAGACAGCGTCTCCGGCGGCGGATTTCCCCCGGTTTCGCCTCACCTGCGCTGAGGCGCGCGCCAGCGCTTGCAGCCTGGCGTCATGACCCGTATAAGCGCGCGCAATCCCGCACGCGGAGCTATCGGCGCCTGATGGTCAGGCGTCGCTCCGGTGCCGCGTCCATCTCCGACCCGCTCCGGCGGGGAAGGCTGGCCGGCTCCGCTCCGTGGAGGCCAACCGGAAAAGGAAACACATCGATGGCTCTCCCTGAATTCTCCATGCGCCAGCTGCTCGAGGCTGGCTGTCACTTCGGTCACCAGACCCACCGCTGGAACCCGAAGATGAAGTCTTTCATCTTCGGCGAGCGCGCCAACATTCACATCATCGACCTGTCCCAGACCGTGCCGCTGTTGCACCAGGCTCTGGTGAAGGTCCGCGAGGTGGCCGCTTCCGGCGGCCGTGTGCTGTTCGTGGGCACCAAGCGTCAGGCGTCCGAGCCGATCGCGGCTGCCGCCCAGCGCTGCGCCCAGTACTACATGAACCATCGCTGGCTCGGCGGCACGCTGACCAACTGGCAGACCATCTCCAAGTCCATCGGCCGCCTGCGTGAGCTGGAAGGCCTGCTGGACGCCCAGGGCGGTCCGACCGGACTGACCAAGAAGGAAATCCTGATGCTCTCGCGCGAGCGTGAGAAGCTTGAGCGTTCGCTCGGCGGCATCAAGGAGATGGGCGGCACGCCGGACCTGATGGTCGTGATCGACACCAACAAGGAAGCGATCGCGATTCAGGAAGCCAAGCGCCTGAGCATCCCGGTCGTGGCCGTGGTCGACACCAACTGCGATCCCGATCCGATCGATTTCCCGATCCCGGGCAATGACGACGCGGCGCGCGCCATTGCGCTGTATTGCGACCTGATCGCCGATGCGGTCCTGGACGGCATCTCCGACAGCCAGGCGGCTCTGGGTATGGATCTGGGCGAAAGCGAAGCGCCTAGCCCGGAAGCCTTGGGCGTGACCGAAGCCGCTGAAGCCGCCCCGGCGGAAGAGGCGCCGGCCGAACCTGCCAAGGCTGAGGAAGCGCCGGCCGAGGAAGCCGCGCCCGTCGCCGAAGAAGAGACCAAGTCGGAATAAAACCGACGCCTCCCCAGCGTTTTACAGGAGACCTACCATGGCTCAGATCACCGCTTCGCTCGTCAAGGAGCTTCGCGAAAAGACCGGCGCCGGCATGATGGACGCCAAGAAGGCGCTCGTCGAAGTCGACGGCGACATGGACGCGGCCATCGACTGGCTGCGCAAGAAGGGCCTGGCGAAGGCCGCGAAGAAGGCTGACCGCGTCGCGGCGGAAGGTCTGGTGGCGGTGACCGCTGTCGAGCGCGGAAACGGCATGGCCGCCGCCGCGCTCGAGGTGAATTCCGAGACCGATTTCGTGGCCCGCAACGAGCTGTTCCAGAATGCGGTCTCCGAGATCGCCACGCTCGCCGTCGACGCCCCGGAAACCGAGGCTCTGCTCGCTGCGAAGATGGCGAACGGGTCGTCTGTTTCGGACACCATGACGAATCTCATCGCCACGATCGGCGAGAACATGTCCGTGCGCCGCGCCTCGGCCCTGGCCGTCGATCCCGGCGTTGTGGCCGCCTATGTCCACAACGCCTCGGCCGAGAATATGGGCAAGATCGGCGTTCTGATCGCGCTGAAATCCGAGGGCGACAAGGCTGTGCTGGCTGAAATCGGCCGCAAGATCGCCATGCACGTCGCCGCTGCATCTCCGGCTGCGGCTGTTGCGATCACGGAATCTGAAGTGGACCAGGCCATCGTCCAGAAAGAGCGCGACGTTTTCGCCGACCAGGCCCGCCAGTCCGGCAAGCCGGAGAACATCGTTGAAAAGATGGTCGAAGGCCGTCTGCGCAAGTTCTACGAAGAAGTTGTCCTCCTCAAGCAGGCCTTCGTGTTCGACCCGGACAAGTCCGTGGCCGACGCGCTGAAGGCCGCCGAAGCCGACGCCGGCGCCCCGATCGAGCTGACCGGCTTCGTACGCATGGTTCTGGGCGAAGGCATCGAGAAGAAAGAAGAAGACTTTGCGGCTGAAGTCGCCGCCGCCGTGAAAGGCTAGACTGCGCCCGCCTTCTGATTCGATGCATTGGGGAGGGGCCCTGTGAGCCAGACTGAGACCACCGGAAAGCCGAAGGGGCGTTTCAAGCGCGTTCTTCTGAAAGTCTCCGGTGAAGCGCTCATGGGCGCCCAGCCCTACGGCATCGATATGGAGACCGCAGACCGCATCGCAGGCGAGGTGAGCGCGGCGGTCGCCGCCGGGTACGAGATGTGCCTCGTAATCGGCGGCGGGAATATCTTCCGCGGCCTCTCGGCTGCGGCCAAGGGCATGGACCGGGCCGCGGCCGACTATATGGGCATGCTGGCCACGATCATGAATGCGCTGGCCATGCAAACCGCCTTGGAGCGCCAGGGCGTGTCCACCCGGGTCCAGTCCGCAATTCCGATGACCACGGTGTGCGAGCCCTATATTCGCCGCCGCGCCATTCGGCATATGGAAAAGGGCCGGGTCGTGATCTTCGCGGCCGGAACGGGCAATCCTTTCTTCACGACCGACACCGCCGCCGCTCTGCGCGCTGCGGAAATGGGCTGCGATGCGCTGTTCAAAGGCACCGGCGTTGATGGCGTCTATGACAGTGACCCGCGGACGAACCCGGACGCGGAGCGGTTTGAAACCCTTGACTACATGGACGTTCTGGCGCGCGATCTGAAAGTCATGGACGCTTCGGCCGTCACCTTGATGCGCGACAATCAGATCCCGATCGTGGTGTTCAATATCCGCGAGACCGGACGTCTGGCGCAGGTGCTCGACGGTGAAGGCGTCTGCACGGTGGTGGGCGGCTGAACCGCCCCGCCCTTGGAGGAAAGAATGGCCGATTACGATCTCAAGGACCTCAAGCGCCGCATGGACGGCGCGGTCGACAGCCTGAAGAAGGAATTCTCCGGTTTGCGCACGGGCCGCGCGTCCGCCGGGCTGCTCGATCCCATCAGGGTCGACGCCTACGGCTCCCCGACGCCGATCACGCAGGTCGCGACCGTCACTACGCCCGAGCCGCGCATGATCACGGTTCAGGTCTGGGACCACAGCCTGTCCGGCGCGGTGGAGAAGGCGATCCGCAATTCCTCACTGGGCCTCAACCCGGTCTCCGAGGGCGCCACCCTGCGCATACCGATCCCGCCGCTGAATGAAGAGCGCCGCGCAGAACTGGCCAAGACCGCCAGCTCCTACGCCGAGAACGCCCGTATCGCCGTACGCAATGTGCGCCGGGACGGCATGGACGCGCTCAAGCGCGCCGAGAAGGACGGCGACATCAGCGAGGACGAGCACAAGAAGCAGTCCGACCTCGTCCAGAAGGCGACCGACGCCAAGATCGCCGAGATTGACGAGATGCTGAAGACCAAGCAGGACGAGATCACCCAGGTCTAGACGGCCCGAGAGGCGGCCAGGATCGAAGAGGCGCACGCCATGGCCGACGACGCAGCCGAGAGTGCGGTCCCCCGTCACGTGGCGATCATCATGGACGGCAATGGCCGTTGGGCGAAGTCGCGCGGCCGTCCGCGCGCATTCGGTCACCATGCAGGCGTTGAAGCCGTGCGCCGGACCGTGCGCGCGGCGGGCGACGCCGGGATCGAGGCGCTGACATTGTTCAGCTTCTCGACGGAAAACTGGCGCCGCCCGGTGGAGGAGGTCGACGCGCTGTTCGACCTTTTACGCCGCTATGTGGACACTGACCTGGACCGGCTGCACGGCGAGGGCGTGCGCGTGCGCATGATCGGACGCCGGGAAGGCCTGTCGAAGGATCTGCTGGCGATCATTCATCGCGCCGAGACCCGCACGGCCTCCAATGACCGCTTCGACCTGATCATCGCGTTCAATTATGGCGGGCGTGACGAGCTGGTGCGCGCTGTTCAGCGCGCTGCCGACGGGCCGGGCGGGCTTGATGGGCTCGATGAAGCTGGATTTGCGCAGTGCCTGGACACAGCGGGGCTGCCGGATCCCGATCTGGTGATCCGCACCAGTGGAGAGCATCGCATCTCAAATTTTCTGCTCTGGCAGGCCGCCTATGCCGAGCTGTATTTCACCGACGTGCTGTGGCCGGACTTCGGCGAGGCTGAATTGCGCGCCGCCCTGGTCGAGTACGCCCGCCGGGAGCGGCGCTATGGCGCGGTCAAGTCCTGATCCGGATCGAGCGCGGCGGCGCCCGCCCGGCGATCCGGTCTTTTTGCGCCGGACGGCCTCCGCCCTGATCCTGGGTCCGGTCTCCCTGGGACTCGTGGTCGCCGGCGGCCATGCCTTTGCGATCTTCATCGCCGCGTTCGCCGCCGCCATGGCCTGGGAATGGGTGCGCATGTCCGACAAGGCCGCTCCGCCGCGCGCGTTCGCCACAGCGACCGGTACGGCGGTGGGCGCTGCACTCCTTTCGGCCCAGGACGCCTATGGCTGGACCGTGTTCTGGATCCTCGCCGGAGCCGTCGGCGCCATGGCCGATCGCTGGCCTCGCGGGCGCGCCTGGGAGGCGTTCGCCGGAGTCGCCTACGTCTCCGGGACCGTAGCCGTGCTGGTGAGCCTGCGCAGCGGGGAGCATGGCGGGCTGCAGGCGGTGATCTTCCTGCTGGCCGTGGTCTGGGCTGCGGACATTTTCGCCTATCTCGCCGGCTCCTGGATCGGCGGGCCCAAGCTTCTGCCGGCGGCAAGCCCGAACAAGACCTGGGCGGGTCTGATCGCCGGCCTCGCATTCGGGGTCGGGGCGGGTCTGTCGCTGGCCGACTGGGTTGGCGTCACGGCGACGCAGGCCGTTTTCGTGGCCGCGCCGACGGCGGTGGCGGCGGTGCTGGGCGATCTTCTGATGTCTCTGGCCAAGCGGCGCTTCGGCGTGAAAGATGCCGGTTCGCTCATTCCCGGTCATGGCGGCGTGCTGGACCGGGTGGATGCATTGATGCTGGCCACGCTGCTCGCCGGCGCCTGGGCGCTGATCGGGCCGGGCGGCTGGCCGGGAGGAGGATCATGACCGCGCGCACCGTCACGCTGCTCGGCGCCACAGGCTCGGTCGGACGGTCCACGCTGGACCTGATCGGTTCGGCGCCGGAGGGCGCATTCGATGTGGTGGCCATGACCGCCAACGGCAATGTCGAAGGTCTCGCCGAGGCCGCCCGCCGTTTCCGTCCGAAATTCTGCGCCGTCGCCGATGAAGAGGCGGGCCCTGCGCTGAAATCAGCGCTGGACGGGACCGGGATCGCCTGCGGGGCGGGCGAGGGCGCCGTGCTGGATGCGGCCGCGATGGATGCAGGCTGGGTCATGGCGGCGATTGTCGGCGCGGCCGGGCTGAAGCCGACGCTCGAAGCGGTGCGACGCGGCGCCCAGGTCGCCTTCGCCAACAAGGAAGCGCTCGTGTGCGCCGGCCCGCTCTTCATGGATGCGGCGCGCCGGTCCGGCGCCGCCCTCTTGCCGGTGGATTCAGAACATAACGCCATCTTCCAGGCCTTCGATGAGGCGCGCCGGGACGGCATCCGCAGGATCATCCTGACCGCGTCCGGCGGCCCGTTCCGCACAGCCAGTCTGGAGGAGATGGCGTCCATGACGCCCGCTCAGGCGGTGGCCCACCCGACCTGGTCCATGGGCGCAAAGATATCGGTCGACAGCGCGACCATGATGAACAAGGGGCTCGAGATCATCGAGGCGTGCCACCTGTTCGATCTGCCGGAAGACCGCATCGACGTGCTGGTCCATCCCGAATCCATCGTCCATGGCCTGGTGGAGTACGCCGATGGCGGCCTGCTCGCCCAGATGGGCGCGCCGGACATGCGCACGCCCATCGCCCATGCGCTGGCCTTCCCCGACCGCATGGAGACCTGTGTGGAGCGCCTGGACCTGGCGCGGCTTGGCACGCTGAGTTTCTTCGAGCCTGATCCGCGCAATTTCCCGGCGCTGGATCTGGCCCGCGCAGCCTTCCGCGCCGGCGGCTGCGCGCCAGCGGTCCTCAATGCGGCCAATGAGATTGCGGTGGACGCCTTTCTGAATGGTAAGATTGGGTTTCTTGACATCGCCGCAGCGGTTTCTGACGCTCTGGGCGAAGCGGAGCGATCGGGTTACAGCCAGATCGCGCCGACCGATTTCGAAGCGGTCTACGCCGCCGACGCAGAAGGCCGCCGTTTGGCCAGCGTCGCCGTAGCCGCGCGTGGCGAGCAACGCATTCAGGCCTGAGCGTCCTGCGATAAAGCGGAGACTTGATGATCGACCTTCTCGGTTCCGGCCTTCTGTCCGTGGCCGCCTTCCTGGCGGTCATCTCGTTCGTGGTGGTGATCCACGAACTCGGTCACTACTGGGCCGGGCGGGTCTTCGGGGTCCATGCCGAGGCCTTCTCCATCGGATTCGGATCGACGCTGGTGAGCTGGACCGACCGTCTTGGCACCCAGTGGCGCATCTCTGCGCTGCCGCTGGGCGGCTTTGTCCGGTTCCGGGGCGACGAGAATGCGGCCAGCGCTCCGGACCGCGAGACCCTGGCCCGCCTGCGTGAGGAGCGCACCGACGCCGACACCGTGCTGCATTTCAAGCCGGTCTGGCAGCGCGCCATCATCGTGGCGGCCGGACCTGTTGCGAATTTCATCCTGGCGGCGGTGCTGTTCGCCGTTATCGGTCTGGCGCGTGGCGAGGTGACGGTGCAGCCGCTGATCGGCGTCGTACAGGCCGGCGAGCCGGCGGCGGAGGCGGGGTTCCAGCCTGGCGACGAAATCCTGACGATGGACGGCCGCCGCGTCGACAGCTTCCTGGACGTGATGCAGCACGTCGGTGTCCGCGCCGGCGTGCCGGTGGACTTCACCGTCAGCCGCAATGGCGAAACGGTGGCGCTGACGGCGACGCCCGCGCGGCGCATGCGGGAGGATGGTCTGGGCGGCGAACGGGCGCTTGGTTTCCTGGGGATCGGGCTCTCACGTGAAGCTGAACGCACCCGGGTATGCTGCAATCTGGTGCAGGCGCCCATCCACGGCGTTGAACGCACGTTCGAGATCGCCGGAACGATCGCCAGCTATATGGCCCGTCTTGTCACCGGCCGGGCCTCTCTGGAGCATGTGAACGGACCGCTGGGGATCGCCACGACCGCTGGTCAGGTGGCCAATGCTGCGGCGTCGGGCGGTGCGGCGTCTGCAGGTGCGGCGGGAGAAGGCCCGACCGCGCTGGAACGGGCCGGACGCGTCGCGATCTCGCTTCTGGCCTTCTCCGCGCTGCTGTCGGTGGCGCTGGGACTCATGAATCTCCTGCCCATCCCGGTACTCGACGGCGGCCACCTCGTGTATTACGCCTACGAGGCTGTTACGCAGCACCCGCCGAGCGCGGCGCTGCAAGATGCCGCGTTCAGGGTGGGTTTCATGCTCCTGATAGGAGTTATGATCGTGGCCACCTGGAATGATTTGAGTTATCTGCGCGCTCTGTTCTCTTGAGTACGGCGTGCGCGACGAGGAATGAGAGCGTTGATGAAGGCGATCATCCAGGGCCTTGCGGCCATCCTGGCAGGGCTGGCCGTGACCTGCATCAGCCAGGCGGCGGCGCAAGACGCGCCGGCCGAACCTGAAGCGGTCGTTGAAGGCCTTGTGGAGCAGGACGGCGCTGCGCCGCAGGCCGTTGCTCCACGCCAGCAGGCCATCCAGCCGGTCCTGCGCATCCAGGTGGAAGGCAATCAGCGCGTGGAGGCGGACACGATCCTCTCCTATCTGCTGGTGCGCCCAGGCGAGATTCCCGATCCGCGTCTCATCAACCTGTCGATCCAGACGCTTTACGGCACGAACCTGTTCTCCGACGTCCGCATCGCCATCGACGGACCGGCCATGGTCGTGTTCGTCGAGGAGAACGCGATCGTGAACCGCGTGATTCTCGAGGGAAACCGCGCGATCGCCGATGACAAGATCACTGAAGAGATCGAGCTGCAGCCGCGCGCGATCTTCACGCGCGCCCGGGTGCAGTCCGATGTGCAGCGCATCCTGCAGGTCTACCGCCAGTCGGGACGCTTCGCCGCTCAGATCACGCCGAAGATCGTGGAGCTGCCCCAGAACCGTGTCGATCTGGTGTTTGAAATCTCCGAAGGCCCGGTCACCGGCGTGCGCCGGATCGCCTTTCTGGGCAATGAGACCTATTCCGACCGCGAGCTTCGCGGCGAGATCGTGACCACCGAGGCGCGGTGGTGGCGCTTCTTCTCCTCGAACGACAATTACGACCCCGACCGGATCGAGTATGACCGCGAGCAGCTGCGCACATTCTACAACGACCGCGGCTATGCCGACTTCCGCGTGAATTCCGTTGTCGCGGAACTGACGCCGGACCAGTCCGCCTTCTATGTGACGTTCAACATGGAAGAAGGCCGCCGCTATCAGTTCGGCGAGATCACGGTCGAGACGGCGATCGAAGACCTGAACACCGATTTTCTCGCAGCCGGGCTGCCGACCCAGGAAGGCCAGCTCTATGTGGGCAGCCTGATCGAGGAATCCGTGGATCAGCTGACCTTCGCGGCAGGCGCCGCCGGGTACGCCTTCGTCGACGTCAACCCACGGGTCTCGGTCAATCGTGAAGACCAGACGGTCGACATCAACTTCGTCATCAACGAAAGCCCGCGCGTCTATATCGAGCGCATCGACATCATCGGGAACACGCGCACGCTGGACCGCGTTATCCGGCGTGAGCTGGACATTGTTGAAGGCGACGCTTTCAACCAGGTGCTCCTGAATATCTCGGAATCCCGTGTGAATCGTCTGGGCTTCTTTGAAGAGGTGAGCGTCGAACCGATCCAGGGCTCAAGGCCGGATCGCGCCCAGGTCCAGGTCCAGGTGACCGAGCAGCCGACCGGCGAACTTGCCTTCGGGGCCGGCTTCTCGTCGACCGACGCCTTCCTGATCGACTTCTCCATCTCCGAGCGGAACCTGCGCGGGCGCGGACAGTTCCTGCGCTTCCGCGTGTCGGCCAGTTCGCGCCGTCAGCAGGTGGATATCCGGTTCACCGAGCCGCGCTTTCTGGACCGCAACCTGGCCGCCGGCTTCGACCTGTTCCAGGTGCGCTCCGACTTCTCCAGAGAGGCCTCGTTCGAGACTGAGTCGACCGGTTTCTCGCTGCGCGCCGGCTTCCCGCTGACCCGCGCCGTTCAGGCGGGCGTCAGCTACACGCTGCGCAGCGACGAAGTGCGCGCCTTCCAAGGATCCACGGCATCCATTGAGCGCGCCGCCGGATCCCGCGTCACGTCTTTGTTCGGATATTCATTGAGCTGGAACCGTCTGGACAACCCGGTCGAGCCTCGCAACGGCTTCCGTGTGGCCTTCAATCAAGATTTCGCCGGATTTGGGGGCGATGTTCGCTATGTCCGGTCTGAGCTGCAGGCCGGCATCTATCGGAATGTATTCCGCAGCGACGTGGTGTTCAGTGTGACGGGTGAAACCGGGTATCTGTTTTCCTGGGGGGGTGACACCGCCCGGATCAACGACCGCTTCTTCAAGGGCGGAAACTCGTTCCGGGGCTTTGAGACCGCCGGTATCGGTCCTCGCGTCGTCCAGAGGCGCGCGACCACGGAGGACAATGATGATCCGTTCGTGTCGGGTGATGCGCTGGGCGGCAACTTCTACGCCATCGGTGCGGCTGAGCTGACGTTCCCGCTGGGACTGCCGGAGCAATACGGCATCCGCGGCAGTCTCTTCACCGAAGTCGGGACGCTCGGATTGCTGCCTGATGAAGATCAGATACCCGATGACGGCTCCGCGGACGCCGTTTACACCGTCGATGAACTGGCGCCTCGCGCGTCTGCGGGCCTCAGCGTGTTCTGGGATTCGCCTTTCGGTCCGGTCCGTTTCGACTTCGCGCATGCCTTCGTGAAGGAAGATTATGACCGCGGCCGCTTCTTCCGCTTCAGTACGAGAACAGGGTTCTAACTTATGCAACGCCACTTTATCGCCCGCCTTGGCGCGCCAGTCCGCGCCGTGGCAGCCGCGCTCGCGCTTGCGGTCGGCTTCGCCGCTCTGGCCCAGGCCCAGCAGGTCCTGGTCATGAGCGAGGAGCGCATCTTGCGCGAAAGCGCTGTCGGCCAGCACATCGCCACCGAGCTTCAGCGCATCGGACAGGAAATCCAGGCTGAACTCGCCCCGCTGGGTCAGTCCATCCAGCAGGAAAACGAGGCCCTGACCGCCGAGACCTCGGCGTTGTCAGAGGAAGCCATCCGCCAGCGTCCGGATCTGTTGTCACGCTTGCAGACGCTGCAGCAGGACGCCCAGCAGTTCGAACTGCGCCGTCGTCAGGCCCAGCAGGAAATCGTCGCGACCGAACGTGCGGCCATGCAGCCGGTTCTGGAGACGCTTCAGGGCGTCCTGCAGGAAATCGTTCAGGAGCGCGGCGCGGCCGTGCTGCTTGACCGGTCTGCTGTGGTCTACGCCGGTGAGAGCATAGACATCACCGCGGCCGCTATCGAGCGACTGAACCAGCGTATCGCCACGACGCCGGTGAACCGCGTCCGCCTGCCCCAACAGGGTCAGGGCGGGGCCGCCCAGCAGTAAGGCGAACGCCATGGGGGCCGATCCCCGCTTTTTCGAGCGGCTCGGTCCGCTAGGCGTTTCCGGGCTCGCAGAGCGTATCGGCGCTGTCGTTCAGGGCGACAGCGCCGTTCGCGTCACCGACCCTGTCGAGCCTTCGGCGTCAGGGCCCGGAACCCTGTGCTTTCTCGCCAAAACGCCGCGCGAACCGTTTGACGCTGAGGGCGGCGTCGTCCTTGCGCCGTCGCAAGAGGCGGCGGCGCAGGTTCGAGGCGCGGCCGCAACCCTGGTCAGCGACAATCCCAAGGCGGCTTTCGCTCGCGCCACCGCGCAGCTGATCGCGCTGCGCCGCCATGAGGGCGGCGCGCTCATCGACAAGACCGCGCGGATCGCCGAGGACGCCCATATCGCGCCCGGCGCGATCATCGGCGCCGATGCTCAGGTCGGCCCGCGTGCGGAGATCGGCGCGGGAGCGGTCATCGGCCCAGGCGTCGAGATCGGCGCCGACACCCGTATCGGGGCGCGGGCGGCGATACAGTGCGCGTTGATTGGCGAGCGCTGCGAAATCTATGCCGGCGCCGTTCTGGGGGAGGCCGGCTTCGGTCTGGCGCCCGATGGCGATGTCCTGATCTCCATTCCCCATATTGGCCGTGTCATTGTCGAGGACGATGTGACGGTCGGCGCCAATTGCACGGTCGACCGCGGCATGCTGGGCGATACGCGGCTTGGCCGAAGCTGCCGGATCGATAATCTCTGCCACATCGCCCATAATGTGCAGGTCGGACCGTATGCGGTCATGGCTGCGTTCGCCGGGATTTCGGGGAGCGTCACGGTCGGCGCCGGCGCCCAGTTCGGCGGACGGGTCGGCGTCGCCGACCATCTGGTCATCGGGGACGGGGCGCGTCTGGCCGCTGATGCGGCCGTCATGCGCGGCGTTCCTGCAGGAGAAACCTGGGCCGGCTCACCGGCTCAGCCGATCCAGCGCTTCATGAGAGAAACCGCGTGGCTGCGCCAGGCGGCGGGTAAACGCAAACGGGACAAGGGGGGCAAATGAGCCAGGATCAGGCCGCCAGCGGACAGTTGATCGGCCCGGACGAGATTCTTCGTCGTCTGCCGCACCGTTACCCGTTTCTGCTCATTGATCGCGCCGAGAATTTTCTCGAGGGGCAGTCGATTACCGGAATCAAATGCGTCGCCGCGTCCGAGCCGCATTTTCCCGGCCATTTCCCCGACAATCCGGTCATGCCCGGCGTACTGATCATCGAAGCGCTTGCTCAGACCGGCGCTCTGTTGATGTCGAAGACGCTGGATGCTGACATCTCCAACACGCTGATCTTCTTTCTCGGCGTGGACAAGGCGCGCTTTCGCAAGCCGGTCCGTCCGGGCGACGTGCTGGAGATGCCGGTGCGCATCGTGAAGAACCGGCGCGGCGTCTTCATGTTCGAGGGAGAGGCGCGGGTGAACGGCGTGCGTGTCGCCGACGCCGCCTTCTCGGCCACTTCCGCTCCACGTGAGCCTGAAGCATGAGCGCGGAGATCCATCCCACCGCCATTATCGAGGACGGCGCGGAGTTGGGTGAGGGCGTTAAAGTCGGTCCCTACTGTATCATAGGGCCGCAGGCGCGGATCGGGGCGCGCACGCAGCTGCTGTCGCATGTCAGCATAACCGGTCGCACGACGATCGGTCAGGACTGCATCATCCACCCCTTCGCTGCGCTCGGCTCGCCGGCCCAGGATTTCAAGCACAAGGATGGTGACGAGGTCAGCCTGGAGATCGGAGACCGCAACGTCCTGCGCGAGCATGTGACCATGCATATGGGCACGAAGGCTTCGCGCGGCGTGACGCGGGTCGGCTCCGGCGGTTTCTTCATGGTCGGAGCGCACGTCGCCCATGACTGCGTGGTCGGCGACAATGTCGTCTTCGCCAACAATGTCGCAGTCGGGGGCGGATCGGATGTGGGCGATTTCGTGATCATGGGCGGGCTTTCCGCGCTTCACCAGCAGTGCAGGATCGGGCGCTACGCCTTCGTCGGCGGCGGCGCGGCAGTCGTCGGCGACGTCATCCCGTTCGGCATGGCGGACAATCATGGCTATCTGGCGGGACTCAATCTGGTCGGTCTGAAACGCCGGGGTTTCTCGCGCGAGGTGATCCACGATCTGCGCGCGGCCTATCGGCTGTTGTTCGCCGAAGAGGGCGCATTCACCGAACGTGTCGAGGACACGGCGCGCATCTTTGAGAGCCGGGACGAAGTCCAGTCCATCATCACCTTCCTGCGCGCGCCCGCCCGCCGTCCGCTCTGCTTTCCTGCTCCTCGCTAGGAGACCGCCATGGCCTGGTCGCGTCTCGGACTGATTGCTGGGGGCGGGGAGCTTCCCGTTCATGTCGCCGAGGCGGCTCGTCGCGAGGGCCGCCTGGCGTGCGTGATCGCGCTGCAGGGCTTCGCCGAGCCTGAACGCTATGAGGCTCCGGTCAGCGTCGGGCTGGGCCAGCTTGGAGGCGTGCTCAAAGCCTTGGCGGCCGCTCAGTGCGACGCGGTATGCTTTGCGGGGATCGTGCCCCGGCCGGATTTTTCGAATCTCAAGCTCGACATGAAGGCTGTGGCGAGCTTCCCGAAGGTGCTGGCGGCAGCCGCGCGGGGCGATGACGCCTTGCTGCGCGCCGTTGTGCGGATCTTCGAGGCTGAGGGGCTCGCGGTCGTGGGGGCTGATGAGATCGCCTCGCAGCTCACTGTGCGCGAAGGCCTGGTCGGAGCTATCGGTCCAGACGACCAGAGCCGCGCGGATGCGCTGAAGGCGCTGCATGTTGCGGGTGTGATCGGGGCGGAGGATATCGGCCAGGGCGCTGTCGTCGCCGATGGGCTGGTCCTTGCTGTGGAGGCTCAGGAGGGCACTGACGCCATGCTCTCAAGGGTCGCGTCGCTGCCTCAGGCCGTTCGCGGTCAGAGCCAGGCGCGGCGTGGGGTTCTCGCAAAGCGGCCGAAGCCCGGTCAGGAACGCCGCGTCGATCTGCCGGTGATCGGCGTCTCTACAATTGAAGGTGCGGCCCGCGCCGGTTTGGCCGGTGTCGCCGCGCCCGCGGGCGGGGCGCTGATCCTGGGCCGGGAGGCGGTGGCGGCGGCGGCGGACGCCGCCGGCCTGTTCGTGTGGGGTGTCGCGCCCGAACAGATGAGCGTCGGCGATGACTGAGCGCGCGCCGCGCATCTTCCTCGTCGCGGCTGAGCCGTCCGGTGACGCGCTGGCGGCGGATCTCATTGATGCGCTGCGCGCAGCCTGTCCGAATGTCGAAGTCGCAGGGGTCGGCGGCGCGGAAATGGCCGCGCGGGGCGTCATCTCGCCTTTCGACATATCCGAGCTGTCGGTGTTCGGCCTCTTCGACGGCCTGAAAATCATCAATCTGGTCCACCAGCGCGCCGAAGAGACCGCCGAGGCGGCCGCAGCTTTCGGCGCGGATGCAGTCGTCCTGATCGACAGCTGGGGTTTCATGCTGCGCGCGGCCTGGAAGCTCGCCGAGCGCCTGCCGCAGGCGCCGCGCATCAAGTATGTCGCCCCGCAGGTTTTCGCCGCCCGCAGAGGCCGGGCGAAAGTCACCGCTGAGACTTTTCACCATCTGCTCGCGATCCACCCGTTCGACGCGCCTTACTTCGAGCCGCATGGCCTGGACGTGACCTTCGTGGGCAATCCTGCGCTGGAACGCGACCTGTCCGGCGATGGGGCGGGCTTTCGCGACCGCCATGGCGTCGCGGTTGACGATCAATTGCTGCTGCTCCTGTTCGGCAGCCGCCGCAGCGAGCTGAGCCGGCTGTTCCCGCGCTTCGCCGATGCGGCGCGGCGGTTGAAGGCCGAGCGCCCGGAGCTGCGGCTGGCCACTGCGCTGAGCCCGTCCATCGCTGAGGAGGCGCGCGCACTGATCGCGAAAGAGCCGGGGCTTGAGGATTTGATCATCGCCGACACCGGCGAGCGCCGCGACGCCTATCACGCGGCAGATGTTGCGCTGGCCTGTTCGGGCACGGTGACCCTGGAGCTCGCCCGGATCGGAACGCCGACGGTGACGGCCTATCGCCTGGGCTGGCTGGCCTGGGCGGCGGCGCGCTTTTTCCTGATGAAGGCGAAATACATCTCGCTCGCCAACCTGGCCGCCGATGAAATGCTGATCCCGGAATACGTCCAGACGCGCTGTACCGGCGAGAAGCTGGCTTCGGCCGTGTCGGCCTTGCTGGATGATCGCGAGCGCAGAGCGGTTCTGTCTGACCAGCTCAGATCGGTGACGGCGCGCATGGCCGGCGCCACCCAGCCCAGCCGTGAAGCGGCTGCAGCGACCCTCGCGATCGCCGAACGCAAGGGCGGACACGAAAAAGCCGGCGAGGCCTGACCCCGCCGGCTTCCCTGGTTTCAGTCGTGTCGGCCGATCAGCGCTTCTCGATCGGCACGTAGTCGCGCTGGGGCGAGCCGGTGAAAGCCTGGCGCGGCCGGCCGATTTTCTGGCTGGGGTCGTCGATCATTTCCGACCACTGGGCGATCCAGCCGACCGTGCGCGCCACCGCGAACAGCACGGTGAACATCTCGGTCGGGAACCCCATGGCTTTCAGGGTGATGCCGGAATAGAAGTCGATGTTCGGGTAGAGCTTCTTCTCCACGAAGTACTCGTCTTCCAGAGCGATCTTCTCCAGCTCCATAGCGACGGCCAGCAGCGGATCGTCCTTTACGTCGAGCTCGTCGAGCACCTCGTGGCAGGTCTGACGCATCACTTTCGCGCGCGGGTCGTAATTCTTGTAGACCCGGTGACCGAAGCCCATCAGGCGGAACGGATCGTCCTTGTCCTTGGCCTTCTTGATGTATTCCGGGATCTTGTCCACAGAGCCGATCTCACGAAGCATGTTCAGCGCCGCCTCGTTGGCGCCGCCATGGGCCGGTCCCCACAGCGAGGCGATCCCCGAGGAGATGCAGGCGAACGGATTGGCGCCCGACGAGCCGGCCAGACGTACGGTCGAGGTCGAGGCGTTCTGCTCGTGGTCGGCGTGCAGGGTGAAGATCTTGTCCATCGCCTTCGACAATGTCGGCGAGGGGACGTAGTCCTCCGCCGGCACCGCAAAGCACATGCGCAGGAAGTTCGTCGCGTAGTCCAGCTCGTTGCGCGGGCTGATGAAGGGCTGACCGATAGAATACTTATAGGCGCGCGCTGCGATGGTCGGCATTTTCGCGATCATGCGGTGGCTGGCGACCGTGCGCGCCACCGGGTCATTCACGTCGGTTGAGTCGTGATAGAAGGCCGACAAGGCCCCGACCGTGCCGACCATGATCGCCATGGGGTGGGCGTCGCGGCGGAAGCCGCGGAAAAACTGGTCGAATTGGTCGTGCAGCATGGTGTGCCGGCGGATCGTCCAGTCGAATTCTTCGAGCTCCTTGGCGCTCGGCAGCTCGCCATTGGTCAGCAGGTAGGCGACTTCGATGAAGCTGGCGTTGTCGGCCAGCTGATCGATGGGATAGCCGCGATAGAGCAGCGTGCCTTCGCCGCCGTCGATATAGGTGATCTGGCTTTCACAGCTGGCTGTGGAGGTGAAGCCCGGATCGAAGGTGAACAGGCCGGTGCTGGAATACAGCTTGCGGATATCGATCACATCGGGACCGACCGACCCCTCATAGACCGGGAATTCATAGGTCTCCCCGTTTACTGTGAGCTGAGCCGTGCCCTTGGCCTTGATCTTGTTTTCCATTGCTAATCCCCGTTCTTCTCGACCCACCTTTTCGCCGGACGGTGTGAGGGGCGCCGGCGGACGGATCCTTTTAAGTCAGCTGACCGCGATAAGGCGCCTGGGCGCCTGGCACGAGGCCGATTGAATTCCCTTGTCCATACGCCGCCTGAGCCTTCACTGCGTGGAGATAGGCCCGATCGGCGCGTGCGGCGATGCGGTTTTTCACCGCTCCCGCCGCCCTGTGAAGCCAGACTTTCGAAGCATCGCGCTGCTGGCGGGGTCGCCCCGCCGACGCTGCGGACAATTGCCTAACGATATCGAGCCGGTGTTGCACGTGCGAATGTCGTGTTGCGCTGCGAAGTCAGCGGGTGTTTAGCACGGCGTTGCGGCGAAGAGATAGTCTCCGTCTGAGCTTCGCGTCATTATTGGCGAGTGAGCCAGACGAATATTCCCGCAATGCGCGAGCTGGGGCCATGGGGGCGCCGGCTCGACGCGGTCTTCGGCGCGCCGATTGGCGTGACTGCGCCGGATATCTCGCGCCTGGTCATCTGGATCCCGGCTGTTCTGTGCGCCGGCGCGGCCGCCTACTTCATGACGCCGTTCGAGCCCCCGCGGATCGTGGCTCCGCTCGGCCTCTTCGCAGCCTTCGTCCTGATTTGCGGTGCAGCCTTCGTGCGGGGGCGCGCCACCGCCCTGTTCACCGTCCTGCTCAGCGCTGCGCTGATCGCGGGATTCAGCCTCGCTCAGAATCGGACCTTGTCGAGCGCCCCGCCGCCCATCGCGGTTTCAGATCGCGCGGTCGAGGTCACAGGCTGGATTGAAGCGGTGGAGCGCGGTGGGTCGCGCCCGCGCCTGTTGATCCGGGTGCGCTCGCTTGACGGGGCGGACGATCCGCCCCGGCGCGTGCGGATCAGGGCCCGGCTCGGCGCGTACATCCCCGGTGACGCCATCGCCGTGAGGGCTGTGCTGTCCCGCCCACCGGGCCCGGCGGCTCCGGGCGGATACGACCCGGCGCGGGCGGCCTGGTTCGACGGCGTTGCGCTCACCGGCTTCGCGATCTCTGATCTCGACGCCGCTGAGATTGCGCCGGGCGAGGAGGTTCAGCGCGCGCTCGCGGGCTTTCGCTGGAAGCTGGCCGAACGCATCCGCGCCAGGGCCGGGGAGCGCACCGGCGGCGTCGCCGCCGCCCTCCTGACCGGCGAGCGCTCGGGTGTCAGCGAGGCGGACGCCGAAGCCCTGCGCCTGTCGGGCCTTGGCCATATTCTGGCGATTTCCGGCCTGCACATGGCGCTGTTCGCGGGCGGGGTGTACATGGCCGCACGCTTCGTCCTCGCGGCCATCGAGCCCTATGCGCGCGCGCACGATCCCCGAAAACCCGCCGCGATCATCGCGCTTCTCGCCGCGACCGGATACCTGGTGCTGTCCGGCGCGGCGGTCTCGACCCAGCGCGCCTGGGTGATGGCGGTGGTCGTCCTGCTCGGGGTGCTGCTTGACCGGCGCGCCTTCTCCATGCGCTCGCTGGCACTGGCGGCGTTCGTGGTGGTGATCCTCGCGCCGGAAAGCGTGATCGAAGCCGGTTTCCAGATGAGCTTCGCGGCGGTCGCGGCGCTGATCGCGGTCTACGACGTCTGGATGCGCATCAAGCCGGAGCGCTACGGCAAGCCGGGCCTGGTCGACCGGGCCCTGGACTCCCTGGGCGGTCTGTCCACGACCAGCGTCGTAGCGGGCGCAGCGACCGGGGCCTTCGCCGCCTTTCATTTCCAGCGCATGGCCGCCTACGGCCTGATCGCGAATCTGGCGGCGATGCCGGTCTTCACATTCTGGGTCATGCCGGCCGGCGCGGTCGCGCTGGTTCTGGCGCCCGTCGGGCTGGACGGGCCGGCCCTCATGGTCATGGACGCAGGTCTCAGGGTCGTTCTCGCCATCGCGCACTGGACCGCCGGGCTTCAGGGGGCGGGCGTGTCGGTCGTCGCGGCTGACGGCGCCGTGATCGCGCTTTACGGCGCAGGCTTCGCGCTCGCGACGCTGGGCCTCGGGCTGGTCCGCCTGAGCGGCATGATCGTGGCGATCGCGGCGCTGGCCCTGTGGCAGCTGCAAAGTCCGCCTGCGGTGATGATCAGCGACGCCGGCGTCGTGCTGGCGCGCTTCGAAGGCGAGTCGGGTCTGCAGGCTACGAGCCTTCGCCGGTCTCGCTTCGACACCGGTGTCTTCCTGCAAAGAGCCGGCGAGGGCGGCGCCCGGCCGGAGCGCGCGGCGCTGCAATGCGACGCGCTGGGCTGTACCGGCGTCACGCAGGAGGGGCTCAAGCTGGCGATCACCAGCCGGCCCGAAGCGCTCGCGGAGGACTGCCGGCGCGTCGACATCGTCGTGTTTGACGGACGCGCCACATCCTGGCGGCGGCGACGATGCGAGGCGCTTCTGCTGGACGACACCGCAAGAGAAAACAGCGGCGGAACCGAGCTCTGGGTCCGCGAGGGCCGGATCGTGCGTCTGCGCAGCGCTGAATCCGGACATGACCGGCGCGTCTGGTCACGTCCGGCCGAGCTCTAGCGGCGGCAGGGCGCTGAAGCGCTAGTGATAGCGCCGGATCAGGCCGACCAGCTTGCCCTGAACCTTCACTTCGCCGGGGCCGAAGATGCGGGTCTCATAGGCCGGGTTGGCCGCTTCCAGGGCGATGGACCCGCCCTTCTTGCGCAGGGTCTTCAGCGTGGCTTCCTCGTCGCGCACCAGCGCCACGACAATCTGGCCGTTATCGGCCGTGTCGGAGCGGCGGATGATCACCGTATCGCCATCCAGAATGCCGGCTTCGATCATGGAGTCGCCGTGGACCTCCAGGGCGAAGTGTTCGCCGCCAGCGACCATGGCGCTGGGCACGCTCAACCGGTCGGTCTCGTGCTGGATGGCTTCGATCGGCACGCCGGCGGCGATGCGGCCGAGCACCGGCACTTCGATATTGCGCTCCTCACCTGACGCCTGGGACCGTCCGAAGGACGCCTCGACCACGTTCGAGCCCACTTCGGCGGGCGCGGCGGGTTGGGACCCGCCGGGCATTTTCAGGACTTCCAGAGCCCGGGCCCTATGAGCGAGCCGGCGGATGAAGCCGCGCTCCTCCAGCGCGCTGACCAGCCGGTGAACGCCGGACTTCGACGCCAGACCCAGCGCCTCCTTCATTTCATCGAAGGACGGGGAGACGCCGTCTTCCGACAGGCGCTTGTTGATGAACAGCAAAAGTTCGTGCTGCTTCCTGGTGAGCATGGCGTCCTCGACGTCTGGAACAAAACCGGAAACTGTACCGGTGTTCTATAACTGTTCCGGAGTTAACGTCAAGTGAAGGGCTCAAGCTCCCAGCAGGGTCCGTGTGGCGGCGGCCACATCGTCCTGCCGCATCAGGCTTTCACCCACCAACAGGCCTTGTGCGCCGGACTTGCGGACCCGCGCCACGTCGTCAGGGGTGAAGATGCCGCTTTCCGCGACAAGGAATCGGTCTGCGCCCGCCATGGGGGCGAGGCGTTCGAACGTCGCCAGGGATGTGTCGAACGTGCGCAGATTGCGATTATTCACGCCGACCAGGGGCGAAGGCAGGGCGAGGGCGCGGCGCATCTCGTCTTCGTCATGGACTTCGACCAGTGCATCCATGTCCCAGCGAAAGGCCTCCTCGATGAGGGCGCCGGCCGTCGGGTCATCCACGGCGGCGAGAATCACCAGAATGCAGTCTGCTCCCAGCGCGCGCGATTCGGCGACCTGCCAGGGCTCGTAGAGGAAATCCTTGCGCAGGACCGGCAGGCTGACCGCGGCGCGCGCCGCGATCAGAAACTCCTCATGGCCCTGAAAACTGGGTCCGTCGGTCAGCACGGACAGGCACGCCGCGCCGCCGTCTGAATAGGCTTCAGCGAGCGCCGGCGGATCAAAGTCGGCGCGGATCAGGCCTTTGGAGGGGCTGGCCTTCTTCACTTCGGCGATCAGCGCGACGCCGGTCTCCTCCGCCTTGCGGCGTAGCGCGCCCAGAAAGCCGCGCGGCGCATCGGCGCGTTCAGCCGCTTCGGCGACGGCGTCATAGGCGCGCTCGGCCTTGCGCGCGGCGATCTCCTCGCGCTTGTAGGCTTCGATGCGTTTGAGCGCGTCGCTCATACCGTCTCTCCATGGCTGGCTGCGGCGAGGCGCTCCAGCGCCTGTTTCGCGCGGCCGTCATCAATCGCGGCGGCGGCGAGCGCTGCGCCGGATTTCAGATCGTCCGCCAGCCCCGCCAGCTTCAGCGCCGCCGCAGCGTTCAGCACCACGATATCGCGATAGGCGCCCGGCGCGCCGTCGAGCAGGGTGCGGATGGCCGCTGCGTTCTCGTCCGGCTCCCCGCCTTTGAGATCATCCAGCGCTGCGCGGGCCAGGCCCGCATCCTCCGGGGTGATCTCATATTCGGTGACGGCGCCGTCGGGATGCAGCTCGGCGGCATATGTGACGCCTGTCGTCGTGATCTCGTCCAGCCCGTCGGAGCCGTGAACGATCAGGGCCGCCTCCGCGCCGAGATCGCGCAGGGCTTCGGCCATGGGGACCAGCCATTTGCGATCGAACACGCCCAGGAGCTGCCGCTTCGCGCCAGCCGGGTTGGAAAGCGGGCCCAGCAGGTTGAAGATGGTGCGCACGCCCAGCGTCTTGCGGGCGGGACCCACATGGCGCACGGCTCCGTGATGGGCTTGTGCGAACAGGAAGGCGACGTTCGCCTCGGCAAGCGCGCGTTCAATCTGGGCCGGGCTGGCGAACAGATTGACGCCCAGGCTCTCCAGCACTTCAGCGGAGCCTGACTTCGAACTGGCGGCCTTGTTGCCATGCTTGGCCACGATCGCGCCCGCGCCGGCGGCGACCAGGGCGGCGGCGGTGGAGATGTTCCAGGTCCCGCGCGCATCCCCGCCGGTGCCGCAGGTGTCGACCGCGCCGGCGGGCGCGGCGATCCGGGTCATGCGATCGCGCATGGCGCGGGCCCCCACGGCCAGCGCGGCCGGGCTTTCTCCCACAGCGGCGAGGCCCACGAGGAAGGCGCCGATCTCGACGGGATCAGCCTCGCCCTCCATCAGCGCGTTGAAGGCGGCTTTCAGCGTATCGGGGACAGGCTCGCGCCCTGCGGCGAGGGCGGTGATGGCCGGCTTCAGCGCGCTCATCAGGCCGGCTCTGCGCGGCGTGCGGTTTCAAGACCCGTCAGGGCCAGGAAATTCGCCAGCAGGGCGTGGCCATGTTCAGAGGCGATGCTCTCAGGATGGAACTGGACGCCGTGGATGGGCCGGGTCTTGTGGCGCAGGCCCATGATCTCGCCGTCCGGCGTCGTGGCGTTGACCGCCAGCTCGGTCCCTTCCGGCAGGTCCACCGACAGCGAGTGATAGCGCGTCGCGGTGTAGGGCGAGGGCAGGCCGGCGAAGACGCCGGTTCCGTCATGCTCGATCGCGCTGGTCTTGCCGTGCATGATGGCCTTGGCCTGAACGACCTTGCCGCCGAAATGCTGACCGATGGCCTGATGGCCCAGACACACGCCCAGGATCGGCAGATCGTCGGGCGCGGCGGCCAGCAGATCCAGGCAGATGCCCGCCCGGTCCGGGTCGCAGGGTCCGGGGCTGATGAGCAGACCGGAGGGTTTGAGGTCCAGCGCCTCGTCCACGCTCAGCGCGTCATTGCGCACCACCTTCACGCCTGCGCCCAGCTCCTGGACGTAGTGCACGAGGTTGAAGGTGAAGCTGTCATAATTGTCGATGATCAGCAGCATGGCGCGTCCCTGTCGTGTTGCAGTGCGGGACAATAGGGCGGCGAAGGCGTCCGCGCCAACACCGACTCACGCTAATGACAGCGCCATGAGCGGATTATCCTCCTTCGCCCCCCATCTGGGCGCCGCGCTCGGCGCGGGCCTCATGCTGGCGGCCAGCCTGGCGTTCAACGCGGGGGCGGGCGGGGCTGATGCGCCGCCGCGAGCCGCGAACGAGCCCGCCGCATCGGTCTTCGAGCTCCGCACGGCGGCGCCTGCCCCGGCTTCGGCCGAGGAAGCGCCGCAGGCCGTGGCGGCCGCGCCTGACGAGCCGGGGCAGGCGGTCCGCGACGCGGCGGTCGAGGGCGCTCCCAGGCTCGCGGTCATCATGGATGACATTGCAGATCTATCCGCGGCACGACGCGCGCTCGCGCTGCCCATGCCGGTGACGCTCTCCGTACTGCCTTATGCCGACGACGCGCCCGATATCGCCGCTCTGGTGACCGCGGCCGGCGGGGAATTGTTCATTCACCTGCCCATGGAGCCCGTGGGGCTTGATGATCCCGGTCCCTACGCCCTGACCAAGGCGCTGGACGCCGGCGCGCTCGCCGCACGGCTGAACTTCGCCCTTGCGCGGACCCCCGGCGCGGTCGGCTTCAACAATCACATGGGCAGCCGGATGACGGCTGACCGGGCCGCCATGGACGCGGTGTTCGCGGCCATGGATGAGCGCTGGGCGGGCCTGGTTTTCGTGGACTCGCTCACCCATCCGGGGTCCCAGGCTGCGTCCGCCGCCGAGGCCGCCGGGCTGGCCGCCCTGAAGCGCGATGTGTTCCTGGACCATGACCGGGACCCCGTCGCCATCGACGCCCAGATCGAGGCCGCGTTGCGGCAGGCGCTGGAGACCGGGCAGGCCATCGCCATCGCCCATCCAAGGCCGGAGACCTTCGAGGCGCTTGAAGGGCTGGCGGCGCGCGCCGAGGCCGCCGGCGTCCGTATCGTCACGGTCCGGGCGCTTTCGAACGATTAGGAAAACCGCCAGGCTTCCGCCGCCGCGCGGAACAGGGCGCGGGCCTTGTTCACGCTCTCCATGCGTTCGGCTTCAGGATCGGAATCCAGCACGACCCCGCCGCCGGCCTGCACATTCATGCGGCCGTCCTTGATGACAGCGGTGCGCAGCGCGATGCAGACGTCCATGTCGCCGTCGGCGCCGAAATAGCCCACGGCGCCGGCGTAGACACCGCGCCGGTGGGGTTCCAGCTCGTCGATGATCTCCATCGCGCGCACTTTCGGGGCGCCCGACACCGTGCCGGCTGGAAAGCCCGCCATGAGCGCGCTGACCGCGTCCTCGCCGTCGGCGAGCTCGCCCTCGACGTTGGAGACCAGATGCATGACATGGCTGTAGCGCTCGATGATCTCGCGCTCGGTCACGCGCACGGTTCCAGGCTTGGCGACGCGGCCCACATCATTGCGTCCCAGGTCGAGCAGCATCAGATGCTCGGCGCGCTCCTTGGGATCGGCCTTCAGGTCGGCTTCGAAGGACAGGTCGGCATCCTCGGTCTGGCCGCGCGGCCGGGTGCCGGCGATGGGCCGGACCGTCACCTTGCCCTGGCGCAGGCGGACCAGGATCTCCGGGCTGGACCCGGCGATGGAAAAGCCCGGCATGTTGAAGAAATAAAGGAAGGGCGAGGGGTTGGTCCGCCGCAGCGAGCGATAGAGTGAGAAGGGCGGGAGCGAGAACGGGGCGGAAAAGCGCTGGCTGGGTACGACCTGGAAGATATCGCCGGCCTTGATATAGGCCTTGGCCTTTTCGACGTTTGCGCGAAACGCGTCGTCGCTCATGTTGGAGACCGGTTGTTCCGGCGGGACTTTCACGCCCTCGGCATGGCCCGGAGCAGGCCGGTCGAGGCGAGCAAAGACCTGTTCGATGCGACGGCGCGCCGCTTCGACCTGAAGGACCGGGTCTTCACCGTCACGCGGACGCACCGGAGCCGCAGCAAGAATTTCCTGACGGATCGCGTCGAAGATCAGCATGACGCGCGGGCGGATCAGCAGGCCGTCAGGCGTGCCCAGCGGATCAGGAGCAGCGCGCTCCGGCAAACGCTCGACCTGACGGACCAGGTCATACCCCAGATAGCCGAAAAGGCCCGCCGCGATGGGCGGCGTGCCCGAGGGCAGGGGCATGCGGCTTTCATTGATCAGGGTGCGCAGCGTGTCGAGCGGCGCCCTGGAGCAGGGTTCGAAAGCCCCCGGCGCCATACCGGCCGCCGGGGCCCGGGCGATCGCGGCCTCGCCGTCCTGGCAGCGCCAGATCAGGTCGGGATCCATCCCGATGGCCGAGTAGCGGCCACGATAGGCGCCGCCTTCCACACTCTCCAGCAGGAAGGTGTTTACACCGTCTCCAGCCAGTTTCAGATAGGCGGAAACCGGCGTTTCAAGGTCATCGACCCGCCGTGCGGTCAGCAGCACCGGCGAGCCCGCCGCCACCGCTTCCGCAGCGGCTGCGGGATCGGGAGCGAAGTCGGCCATGGTTCTACTGGAAGTCGTTGGGATCGATCCGGCCAAGCGCCAGATCGATCAGGCGCTGGTCCTGACGCACCTCGTATCCGGTCAGGAGCGCGTTCTCCAGCGCGATGGCGACGTCATTGCCCAGCTCTTGATTCAGCGCCGCCAGGCGCTCGGGAGAGACCGGGCGGTCCTGCGGCGCGATCACGGCGTCCACGATCACAACTGCGCGCGTGCGTTGGTCGCCGGCACGGGCCGGGAAGGGCTGACCCTGTTCGACGCTGAAAGCCTGGCCGACCAGCTGCCGATTGAACGGCCCGGCGGTCTCGGTCCGTCCCAAAGTCGCGGATTCGACCCGTGCGCCGTCCAGACCCGCCGCGATGTCGTTCAGGCTTTCGCCGGCTTCCGCGCGGGCGAGGGCGTCATCCACCAGGGCCTGGAGCTGGTTGTCGACCTCGCGCAGGCGCCAGAACGTGCTGGCCTGGTCGCGCACCTCATCGACTTCGGGAAGGCGGGAGGGATCGATGGCGTCCACCCGGGCGACGAAATAGCCTGTATCGCCGAAATTCGTCAGATCGCCAGCGAAGCCGACCGGCAGGGAGAATACGTTCTCCAGCACTTCCGGCGATTCCCCAAGCGTGAACGCGCGGAACCCGTTCGGGCTGGATCCATCCGAGGCCAGCCAGTCAAATCGCTCGGCCGGAATACCGGCCTGGCTGGCGGCGTCCTCCAGCGTCGCGCCGGCGCCGCGGGCCTCTTCAAACACGGCCACGGCGTCCAGCATCATGCCTTCGGCCTGGTCGCCGGCGAGCTCGGTGACGAGGAGGGTCCGCTGCTCTTCAAAGGTCGGGGCGACCGGGTCGACGGCGGAGTCGATGCGCAGCACACGCCAGCCAAGACGGCCTTCGACGGCTTCGACCGCGCCCTGTCCCAACGCGAACGCCGCTTCGGCGATTTGAGCGTCTGGCACCTCAAAGGCCTCGACCGTCTCCAGCGCGACCGGTTCGCCCAGGCCCAGCTCGGCGACCACGGCGGCGGCGTCTTCGCCGGCGGCGATGCGCGCGGCGGCGGCTTCAGCCGTCGCCTGATCGGGCGCCAGCCACTGGGTGAGACTGCGCGTGGGCGGATCGCTGAGCTCACCGTTCTCCAGCCGGAACGTGTACAGCTCGCGCAGGTCCTCCTCGCTGACATCCACGTCGCGCTCGAAAAGCTCCGGGCTGGCGCGCACAAGGGTGAAGCGGCGGCGCTCGGGTTGCCGGAAGACCTGGGCGTTCTCGCTGATGAAACCCGAAAGGTCCTCGTCGGTCGGCTCGGCTACATCACCGGCGAGACTCGGGGGTATGAGCAGGGCCCGAACCGTCCGGCGCTCCTCTTCATATGCGCGGCGGGTCCGAGCGAGCATTTCCGGGGCGGCGACGCCGCCCAGAATGGCGTTCAGATACTGGGCCCGGGTCATCTCTTCGCTCAGATCAGCTTCGAAAAGCCTTTCAGTCGCGTAGCCGTTCTCGCGCAAGAGCGAGGCGTAGGTCTGTGGGTCGAAGTCGCCGCTGAATGGGTTCTGGAAGGCTTCGATCGCGCGAACCGCTTCAAACAGGCGCTGGTCGGACAAAGACAGGCCCAGCTCGCCGGTCTTGGCGTCGATCGCCGCCATGGCGGTCATTTCCTGCACGACCTGCTCGCCAAGGCCGAACTGCTCGGCCTGCTCGCGGGTGAAGCGCGGGTTCTCCCGCTGGATCTGCTGCAAGCGGCGATCATAGGCGCGGCCCAGCTCCTGGACGCTCACTCGCTCCTGTCCCACCAGAACCGCAGCATTGCCTCCGCCGGTGAACACGTCGGTGACGCCGAAGAGAGCGAAGGCCGCGATCAGAAGCGCGACGATGATGCCGCCGACGATTGGGTTGCGGGCCAGGGCGCGGATGAATGTCAGCATTGAGGGTTCGCCGGTATGCCTGAGAGCGTGGATGGAATGGATGCGCCGGACCCTAGCCGCGCGCCTTCGAAGCGGCAAGCGCGGGCGCCTGTGCGTTGCCGCGCCGCGTCAGCATTGCTATGCCGCGCTACCCGCTGCTTGCGCAGTGGTCTGATGAAGGGGGACCTCCATGCGCCAGACTCTGATCGTCGGCAATTGGAAAATGAATGGGCTGACGGCGGACCTGGCCTGGTCTGAAGCGATGATCGCCGCCCTGCCGGACGGTCCCGGCGTGCGCGCGGTGGCGCTGTGTCCTCCCTTTACGCTGATCTCGTCCTTTGCGGCGCGTCTGCCTGGTTGGATCAGCCTCGGCGGTCAGGATTGCGCAACGGCCGTGTCCGGCGCCCATACCGGTGACGTGTCCGCGCCGATGCTGGCCGATCTGGGTTGCCGTTATGTCATCGCCGGACATTCCGAACGCCGGGCCGATCATGGTGAGGCGGACGCTGTTGTCCGGTCCAAAGCCGAAGCGGCGTTGAAAGCCGGTCTGACGCCGATCCTGTGCGTCGGCGAAACGCTCGAGGAACGCGAGAGCGGAGCAGCCGAGGCGGTCGTCACCGCGCAGCTCGAGGCGAGCCTGCCTGAGTGCGAGCCGGGCTCGCTGGTCATCGCCTATGAGCCGGTCTGGGCCATCGGGACCGGGCGCACCGCCAGCGCCGCAGACGCCCAGGCCATGCATCGAGCGCTGCGCTCCGCCCTGCCGGGTGGCCATGGGGACGTCACGGCGATCCTGTATGGCGGCTCGGTCAAGCCGGCCAACGCCGCCGAACTCCTCGCCCAGGACGATATTGACGGCGCTCTGGTCGGTGGAGCGAGCCTGAAGGCGGAGGACTTCGCAGCGATCATCGCGGCGGGTCAGTAATCCGATCTCAAGGAATTTGTCTCACCCTGTCTGTTGATAAGCCGAAATGCGGGCCGCAAGAGCCTGCGGCGGGGTGGTGAGATGGCTGACAGCGATTACGGACGCGCCAGCATTGCGCTCTATGATCCGGTTCATGTGAACCTCCGCACGACACGCTATGCCCTGCAGCAGCTGGGTTTTCGCGACATTGCTTCGTTCACGGCGTTCAGAGAGCTCAAGCGCGCTCTGCAGGATGACGCGCCGCACCTGATCATTGCGGAAACCTCCGATCACGAGGCTGAAGTGTTTCGCCTGGTGCGCGCCATCCGGTCCGGGGAGATGTCCAACAACCCGTTCTGCTCAATCCTGCTGACCAGCTGGAGGCGCGATACCGGTCTCGTGCGTGAGGCGGTCGGCTGCGGCGCGGACGACGTGGTCATCCGCCCGTTCTCCACCAGCTTCGCCGAAGAGCGCATCCGCACGCTGGTCAAGGCGCGCAAGCCCTTCATCGTGACCAGTGACTATATCGGCCCTGATCGGCGCAAGGACGCCAGCCGCGGCGGAAGTTCAGCGCCGCCGATCGTCGCGCCGAACATGCTCAAGGCGGTCGTCGAAGATGACGCCGATGCGCTGAACAAGGCCCGCGCCTGGATCGATGAGGCGCGCCGGACGGTCGATTCCGAGCGCCTGCGCCGCCTGTGCCTGCGGGTAATCGTCGGCGCGGAAGCCGCCGAGCGGGAGCTGAAGGCGGGCCGGACCCCGGCCATGGACCTGTCCGAGTTTGAAAAAGGCGCGCGCGAGGTGCGCATGCGCCTGTCGCACATGCGGTCCAGCGAGGCGACACGGGTCGCCCGGGCGCTGTGCGAAGTGTGCGCGGAGCTGCGGGAACGCGACGGGCTGACCGTCGCAAACCTTTCGCTCGCGCGCGAACTGGCCATGGCGGCTTATGTGGCCTACGCCGGAGATGACGGCATCGAGCGCTCGGCCGAGGAGATCGAACGCGCCGCGCAGATGCTGCAGAAGCGCATGGCGCAGGCTGGAAGCAGCCAAGCGCAGACAGATGGTGGCGCTAAGGATCAGGCTGAGCTAAAACGCGCGGCCAGTTAGCGCGGCGGAGGTCCGCTGCGTGTTCATTTCAGCCTAGCGCGGATCCGCCATGACAGCCGTCCTTCTCGTCATCCATGTGCTCGTGGCCGCCGGCCTCGTCGCAACGATCCTCATGCAGCGCTCCGAAGGCGGCGCGCTCGGCATTGGTGGGGGGCAGGGCGGCGCCATGAGCGGACGCGGAGCCGGCAATCTTCTGACTCGCACCACCATGATCCTGGGTGCGGTGTTCATGGGCAACTCCATCCTGCTGGCCATCATCGCTAATGTGAGCACCGAAAATCAGTCGGTGATCGAGCGTGTGGGCGGTGACGACGCCGACGGGTCCGGCCTGCCGTTGAACTTTGACGACGTGCCTTCAGATGACGGCGATGCGCCTTCGGATGCGACGTCCGAAGAGCCGGCCCCGGCCGATGGCGAGCCCCCCGCCGAGGACGAGCCGGAAATCCCGGGCCGCTAGAGCAGAGCCGTGATGTCGGCGCTCGTCCAACCGCTCGCCGACTCCTCCGCAATCCTCTGGCCGGTCGCCGCGCACCTGGGCCTGATCGTCTTTCTATATTTGTGGCTGACGTTTGAGCGTCTCTTGAACGTCATGGGCGGGCGGGGACGCTATGGCGATCTCCTCACTCCGGGCGGGGATGCAGGGCGCGCGGCGCGCATCGCGGCCAATCTGTCCAACCAGTTCGAAGCGCCCATGTTGTTCCACCCGCTGATGCTGGCGCTGTGGGCGACCTCCATGGCGACGGCGGCGGACTTGTGGCTCGCCTGGGCGTTCTTCGCCGGGCGAGTCCTGCACACCGGCGTCCAGACCCTGACAACTCACGTGCCCCTGCGCGGTCTGGTGTTTTCGGTCAATTTCACGGCGCTCTGCGCGCTTTGGGTCTGGTTCCTGGTCCGGGCGCTCTAGCTGTTCAAACCCGTGCGAAATGTCGCCGCGCAGGGGTGCGGGCGCTTTGCGCCGGCGCGATTCTGCGCTAAGCCGTCCGCCCATGCCGCGTTATATCTTCATCACCGGCGGCGTGGTCTCCTCCCTTGGAAAAGGCCTCGCTTCAGCCGCTCTCGGCGCGCTTTTGCAAGCGCGCGGGTACAAGGTGCGCCTGCGCAAGCTGGACCCCTATCTCAATGTCGATCCGGGCACCATGAGCCCCTACCAGCATGGCGAAGTCTATGTCACCGATGACGGGGCGGAGACCGATCTGGACCTGGGACACTACGAGCGTTTCACCGGCGTCTCGGCGGCCCAGAGCGACAACATCACCACCGGTCGGATCTATTCCGAGATCATCGAGCGCGAGCGCCGCGGCGATTATCTGGGCGCCACCGTTCAGGTGATCCCCCACGTCACTGACGCCATCAAGGCCTTCGTCCTGTCCGACGCCGGCGATGTGGACTTCGTGCTGTGCGAAGTCGGCGGCACGGTCGGCGACATCGAGGGGTTGCCCTTCTTCGAAGCCCTGCGCCAGCTGGGCCAGGAGCTCGGCGACAAGGCGCTGTTCCTGCACGTCACCCTGCTGCCGTTCATCAAGGTGGCCGGCGAGATGAAGACCAAGCCGACCCAGCACTCGGTCAAGGAGTTGCTGTCCATCGGCATCCAGCCCGACGTGCTGCTGTGCCGGTGCGAAATCCCGATCGATCCAGGCGACAAGCGCAAGATTGCGCTGTTCTGCAATGTGCCGGAAAAGGCCGTGATCGAGGGCCGGGACGCGGCCTCGCTCTACGACGTGCCCATGGCCTATCACCGTGAGGGGCTGGACACGGTCATTCTCGAGAAGTTCGGCCTGACTGACGCGCCCCAGCCTGACCTGTCGGTCTGGGAAGGCATCGCGAACGCGGTGAACAATCCCGACGGGGAAGTCACCATCGCCGTGGTCGGCAAGTACACCGTGCTGGCCGACGCCTACAAGTCGCTGCTGGAGGCCCTGACCCATGGCGGCATCGCCAACGGGGTCAAGGTGAAGGTCAAATGGCTGGACGCCAGCCAGTTCGAGGACCCGGAGAATCTCTCCGCCCTGGAGGACGTGCACGCCATCCTGGTGCCCGGCGGGTTCGGCGAACGGGGTGCGGAAGGCAAGATCGCCGCGGCGCGTTTCGCGCGCGAGCACAGCGTGCCGTATTTCGGCATCTGCTTTGGCATGCAGATGGCCGTGATCGAAGCTGCGCGTCATCTCGCCGGGATCGAGACCGCCACCTCATCGGAATTCGGGCAAGGCGGTGAAGCCATCGTCGGCCTTCTGACGGAATGGGTGAAGGATAACGAGATCGTCCAGCGCTATGAGGGCGGGGACCTGGGCGGCACCATGCGGCTCGGCGCCTTCCCGGCGCAGCTGGCTCCGGGATCGCGCGTGGCCGAGATCTATGGCGAAGCGGCCATCCACGAGCGCCACCGGCACCGCTACGAGGTCAATATCGACTATCGCGAGCGCCTGGAGGCTGCGGGGCTGGTGTTCTCCGGCCTGTCCCCGGACGGCGTCCTGCCGGAGATCGTGGAATATCCCGACCATCCCTGGTTCATCGGGGTCCAGTTCCACCCCGAGTACAAGTCGCGCCCGTTTGCACCGCACCCGCTGTTCGCGAGCTTCGTCGCCGCTGCGCTGGAGCAGAGCCGGCTGGTGTAGTTTTGCCGACGGAAGGCTTGTCTCGGCGCGCTGAAGCGAGTATCACCCGCCGCTCAGCCGCGCCGGTTTCCGGTGCGCGATCGGTTTCGCATTCGAATTCAGGAGAGACCCATGGCGGTCCCCAAGCGTAAAACGACCCCGTCCAAGCGCGGCATGCGCCGCGGCCATGACGCCATCTCCACGACGGCGTACATCGAGGACAAGGACTCCGGCGAGCTGCGCCGTCCGCACCATGTCGACCTGAAGTCGGGCATGTATCGCGGCAAGCAGATCCTGACGCCGAAAGACGACTGAGCCTTACCGCTTCGTCGGCCTTGAGACATGACAAACCCCGCAGCGCCGCCGCTGCGGGGTTTTTGTGTTGCTGGCGCAGCCGGGTGACCGGCTGAAGGAGGCGCGATCATGGACCGGAAGGCGATTCGAGAGGGCATGCAGGCGGTCTATGAGCGCCAGGCCGCCCATTTTGATGCCGAGCGGAACAAGTCCGGCCTGGAGGCCGCCTGGCTGGCGCGCTTCGCAGAACACCTGCCCGCCGGCGCCTCGGTCCTCGACGCAGGGTGCGGGACAGGCGATCCGGTCTCACGCTGGTTCATTGAGCGGGGTTACGCGCTGACCGGCGTAGATTACGCCGCGCCCATGATCGCCATCGCCGCCGAGCGATTCCCGACCGCACGCTGGCGCGTGGCGGACATGCGCGTGCTGGATCTCGAGGAGAGCTTCGACGCCGTGCTGAGCTGGCACGGCTTCTTTCACCTCAGCCCGGCCGAGCAGCGGATAGGACTGGAGCGCCTGTGCGCGCACCTCAAGCCGGGCGGTCCGTTGATGCTGACCGTCGGGCCGCGCGCCGGGGAGGCGATCGGCCATGTGGGCGGCGAGCCGGTCTACCACGCCAGCTTCAGCAAGGAGTCCTACGCCGACAAGCTCGACGCGCTGGGCGTCGAGCTTGAGGCGTTCGTGATCAGCGACCCCGAGGCCGGCGGGGCGAGCGTCCTGCTCGCCCGCAAGCGCGCCTAGTCCTGCGCCTCGTAATCGCCGCGCGGCCGGTCGATCAGCCCTGAGAAGAAGATGGCGTTCATCAAGAGCTTCTCGGTTCCAGGATAGGTGCCCCGGAACACAGGGTTGTCGGCCATGAGGATCACGGCGCCCCGGCCCATGCGCTGCGAGACGACGGAGGGCGTGCCTGCGATCTCCTCCTGGCGGCGCTGCGACGCGTAGCCGGTCAGCAGCGGGTCGTTCGTGTATTGCACCGGCACGGCGTAAGGGTCGCCCTCAGGGCGCATCAGCGTGAAGCTCTCATTGCGGTGGACCGGAAGCTCCCGGTTCGCAAAGCCGAAGCCCAGCGGGTGGGTGATGTCGAGGTCAGCGGCGAAGATCGCTCCGCCGATGACATGCTCGGCGTCGCGCAGGTCCATCTCGGCGAAGTCGAGGCGCTCAGGCGCGTCGTTGTCCGCCTCGTCCTCGTCGTCCTCCTCCCGCTCACGGCCCAGGATCTCGCCTTCGACCCAGCGGGCGCCGTCGCGCGTGGCGATCAGCGTGCCGCCGCCCCGGATCCAGTCCTGGACCGCCTCGGTCATGCGTTCGGAGAGAGCGGCGTTCCCGCCGACGAGAACCAGGTGCGTGTACTCAGTCCAGTCCAGACGTCCCAGATCGTCCTTGTGGACGATGGTGACTGGCATGCGGTGGCGATAATCCAGCGTCCACCAGACTTCGCCCACATCATAGCGAGACAGCCCGCCATCATAGGCCAGCACCACGCGGGGCTCCTCCAGAGTGCGGAACGAGGCGCCACCCAGATCGCGCCCGCTGACCGGGGTGAGGCCGGACGTGGCGGCGAAGACCGGCACGCCGTCCTCGGCCGCGATCGTCTCCATGATGGCGTGAATCTCCGCCGGCGTCGCGTCCTGGCGAGCCAGCGGCACGAAGATCGCCCCGCGGCCCAGCGTGACCTCGCCCTGGGTCGTATCGACCGCGCTCTCGTCCATGGCCGCGCGGGCCATGATATCGGCGGCCAGAACCCGGTTCAGCGCGCGCGGCGCATAGGTGTGCGACCAGTCGAAGACATAGCCGTAGGGCGCGCGGTCCGGGGCCGGTGCGCTTTCAAATTCGCCGTCGGCCGGTTCGCCGGCCGGGGCGGAGCGGAACATGCCGCTGCGCACTTCGGCGTAGTCCAGGTCATAGGCCAGCGGCAGCGTCCATCCGGAGACATCGTAGAAGATGTTCTCCTCAAACTCGGTGACCCGTTCGAAGATGCCGCGGATCATGCGATTATTGGTTTGAGCGGTGGGGACGTAGTAGCTGGACCCCGCCTCATAGGTGCGTCCGTCTACGGTCATGTCGGCAGTCAGGCGGGTCACCTCGATGTCATGCATGCGCAGAAGGCGCACGAACCGCGCGGCGCGCTCAGGGTCGCCCTCGGCGGAAAAGACCCAGCCGGTGCGTCCGCCGCGCTCGGCCTGGCGGGCGTTCTCGGCGAAGAAGTCGCGCTGATAGGCGGTGATCTCCTCACGCAGGTCCAGCGAACCCTCGATGGTCGTCAGCGCCGTGCGGACCTGGGTGCGCACATTGTCGGCGGTCTCCACCAGGCCGCGCTCGGTCATCACCGCGCCGCCGCGCGCGGCGCCGGCCTCGAAAAGGATGCCCAGAGAGCCGTTGATCTGGGGATAGGTCGAGCCCTTGCCGATGTAGAAATTGTCGAAGCCCTGTTCGCTCCAGTAAAGCCGCGCCTCGCTGTCCAGAAAGGCGGCGTGGCGCTCCGCGATCGCCTGCGTCAACTCGCGGGCGCGTTCAGGAATCAGCGGATTACGGCGCAGCTCCTCGCCGGGGTGGAAGTAGTACGGGCTGGACGAGCCCATCTCGTGATAATCGGCTGAAACCATGGGCTTCCAGCGGTGCCATTCCTGGATCCAGGCCTGGCTTTCCGGCTGGGTCAGCAACAGCCACTGACGATTCAGGTCGAACCAGTAATGGTTCGTGCGCGCCTCGACCCAAAGGTTATGGGCTTCATCATTGATGTCGGTGTTGTCAGCGTAGGACCAGAAGGTCTCCACATGGTCGATCCGGCGGGCATGGCCATCGGGATTGAACACGACGGTGAAGATCATCACGGCGTCATTCAGTTGGGCTTCGACCTCTGGCCCCTGAGCGGCTGCATAGTGATAGAGCAGCGGGATCGCGGCATCCATGGAGGACGTCTCCGCCCCGTGGACGCCGAAATTGATCCACAGGACCATGGGGGCCGCATCCGGCGCGGCCCGGCCTTCCAGCCGGTCAAGGTGGGTCTGGCGGATCGTCTCCAGGTTCGCGTGATTGTCCGGGCTGGTGACCGTGAAGGTCAGGATTGGCCGGCGTTCATGGGAGTAGCCGATGGTTTCCACGCTGATCCGGTCGGAACCCGCCTCGATCTCGCGCAGATAGGCGATCATATCGGAGAAGCGCACCGGCCGCTCGCCGATCTCGTATCCGGCATGGTCCTCGAAGGCGGGAACAGAAGCGTCGTAGGTGACGCCGTCCACCTGGAAGAACTCCACAGATTCGGCCGGGGCCGGAGCCGCTGCGGCGGCGCTCAGGGACAGGGCGGCGAGGGCGGTGAAGACAGGGCGCAGCATGGCGTCTCCTCAAGGGCTTATGTTGAAACGGACACTAGCGGAGGCTTTGCTGCGCTTCCAGCGCTAGCCGAACGGCCCGCACCCCTGTATGACGCGCGCAAATAGAAACAGACGCCTCCCCGTATTCAAAGGACATCGCCCATGACCGCTCCGGTCGAGCGCATTCGCAATATCGCCATCGTGGCCCACGTGGACCACGGCAAGACCACCCTGGTGGACAAGCTGCTCAAGCAGTCCGGAACCCTGGGCGACCGGGCCGGCGAGATCGAGCGGGTCATGGACTCCAATGATCTGGAGAAAGAGCGCGGGATTACGATCCTCGCCAAGAACACGGCCGTGACCTGGGGCGAGTACGCGATCAATATCGTGGATACGCCCGGCCACGCCGATTTCGGCGGCGAGGTGGAGCGAGTCCTGTCCATGGTCGATTGCGTGTTGCTGCTGGTCGACGCGGTCGACGGGCCCATGCCCCAGACGACCTTCGTGACCAAGAAGGCGCTGGCGCTGGGCCTCAAACCCATCGTGGTGGTCAACAAGGTCGACCGTCCCGGCGCGCGCCCGGACTGGGTCGTGGATCAGACCTTTGATCTGTTCGACCGGCTGGGCGCCGATGACGAGCAGATGGACTTCCCGGTCGTGTACGCCAGCGCCCTGCAGGGCTGGGCGAGCCTTGATGCGGACAGTCATGGCGAGGACCTGACCCCGCTGTTCCAGACCATTGTGGACCGGGTCTCTCCGCCGGAGGTCGCGCCCGATGCGCCGCTCCAGCTGCAGGTCTCCGCGCTGGATTATTCCAGCTATACCGGCGTGATCGGCCTGGGCCGGATCCGGCGCGGCACGCTGCGCAAGAACCAGCAGGTCACGGTGGTCGGCGCCGACGGCGCGACGCGCAAGGCCAAGGTGCTGCAGGTCTTCGGCTTCCACGGGCTTGAAAAGGTGGAGCGTGAGTCCGCCAGCGCCGGCGACATTATCACCTTCAACGGTGTTGACCCGCTGAACATCTCCGACACGCTGTGCGACCCGGAGACGGTCGAGGCGCTGCCGCCGCTGACCGTGGATGAGCCGACCATCTCCATGACCTTCCAGGTCAATGACAGCCCGTTCGCGGGCCGGGAAGGCAAGTTCGTCACCTCCCGCCAGATCAAGGAACGCCTGGACCGGGAACTGATCCACAACGTCGCCCTGCGCGTGGTCCAGCAGGATAACGCCGACAAGTTCACCGTCTCGGGCCGGGGCGAGCTGCACCTGTCGGTGCTGATCGAGACCATGCGCCGGGAAGGTTTCGAGCTGGCGGTCGGTCGTCCGCAGGTGATCACCAAGGAGATCGACGGCGTCGTGTGCGAGCCGTTCGAGACCCTGACCATCGACGTGGAGGAAGACCACCAGGGCGGCGTCATGGAGAAGCTCGGCGTGCGCAAGGCCGAGCTGAAGAACATGGTTCCCGACGGCAATGGCCGGGTGCGCCTGGAGTATATGGCCCCGACGCGCGGCCTGATCGGCTTCCGGTCGGAATTCCTGACGCTCACGCAGGGCTCAGGCCTGATGTTCCATGCTTTCGACCACTATGCGCCGAAGACGCCCGGGGAAGTCGGACAACGGCCCAAGGGCGCCATCATCTCCATGGATTCCGGCAAGGCGTTGGCCTTCGCCCTGTGGAATATCCAGGAGCGCGGCAAGCTGTTCATCGGCCACGGCGTGGAAGTCTATGAAGGCATGATCGTCGGCGTGAACGCGCGCGAAGAGGACATGATCGTCAACCCGCTCAAGGGCAAGAAGCTGACCAACATGCGCGCCTCGGGCTCGGACGAAGCCGTGGTGCTGACCCCGCCCATCCGCCTGACGCTGGAATACGCGCTGGAATTCATCAATGACGACGAACTCGTCGAGGTGACGCCCCAGTCCATCCGAGTGCGCAAGAAGCTCCTGCTGGAACACGAGCGCAAGAAGGCCAGCCGCGCGGCGGGGTAGGGGCATGATGCCCCGCCGACTTACTTGCCCTTCTTCGGGGGCTCGCCGTCCTCGTCCATGTTGGCGAGCAGGTCACGCCAGCGCCATCCGCCTTCGCGGCGGGGGCGGGCGTCTTCGTCTGGCTCGGGCGTGGGCTCGGGACGGGTCGTGTCCTCGGGCTCGACGTCAGGGGCCGGATCGCCGAGCGGTGAAGACGCTTCAGCCTCGGCGTCATCCTGGTCGTTCTTCGGACGGCGCAGGACCTTGCGTTCGGACTTGCGGCCCATGAGGGGATCGGGGACTTCGTTGACCGCCAGGTCGATCGGCTTGCGCCCGCCCGCGACGCCGCCCATGCGCAGGATGAAGTCGGACAGAAGCTCGTAATTCTGCCGGATCCGCGCCTGGAACTGCGCGTCGATCTCACGGGCCTGATCGGTGGCGTCCGCAGCGCTGCGATTGAGGGTCTCAAGGCCTTCGCTGATCATGCGCTCCATGGCCTGGACATGCTCTCGGGCCGCCTTCGGCGCCTCCTCCATGCGCTCGCGCAGGGCGTTGAGTTGAGCCTCGACGCGCTCGGTTTCTTCCTTCGCGCTGCGCAGGGTCTCCGACAGGTGGGTCTTCACGGCGGCAGATGCGTTTTCGGCGGCGCGGGCGGCCTTTTCGGTCAGCTCCTCGGCTTCGCGCAGGCGGGCCTGGAAGGCCTCGTCGGAGCGTCGCGCCGCCTCGAACCCGGCTTCGCTGACGCGCTCCAGCGCCGCTTCGGCGGCGTCAGCCTGACCGGTGAAGGTCTGGCCGGCTTCTTCCGCGGTCTGGCGCGCGGCCATGGCGGCCGAGCGCAGGCGATCCAGCGCGGCTTCCTGCGCCTTCGCCGCCTCCTCGCTTTCGGTGTTGATCACCTGAGCCAGATTCTGGGCGCGCGAGAGCGCCTCCTCGACGGCGGTTTCGAAGACTTCGCTGGAGGTCTTCGCCGCGCTTTTGAGAGATTCAGCGCCGTCACGCGCAGTGCGCGACATGGTCTCCAGCTCGGCCTTGTGGAAGTCCAGCGCCGCGGCGATCTTCTCCTGCTCCTTGCGCAGGGTCTCGCTGGCTTCGCCCAGCCGGTCGCGATGCTTCAGATAGGACGCTTCCAGCCCGTCGGTGCGCTCCTTCAGCCGGTCGGAGAAGTCGCGCAGCTCCGTGGCGCGGGCATCCAGCGCGAGCGCGACACGGTCGCCGGCCTCTTCAGCGGCCCTGCCGGCTGCGGCGAGGCGGTCGGCGCCGGCGCGGATTCGCTGTTCGCCTTCGCCGGCCTTGGCCTCGGCGAGCTCCGCCGCGGCGGCGACCATTTTCGACTGATCCTGGATGGCCGCAGCAATAAGGGCCGCCTTGTCGTCGAGCCCGTCGGAGACGTCGGACAGGCGTTCGCGCTCGGCGCGCAGCGCCTTGACCATCTCTGAGGTCTTCGCCTGGGCCCGTCCGGAGCTGTCCTCCAGCGTCTCGGCATGGTGGCCGATGACTTCTTCCATGGCGGCCAGGCGCGCCAGGGCGCTTTCCATGGCGGCGTTCACCCGGTCGACCTGCAGCGTGATCGCATCGGCCAGGCGCGCCGCGTCGGCGTCGGCATGCGCGGACGGAGAGGTGAGGCGCGCCACGGCCGCATCCAGGCGCCGCGAGCGGGCGCCGGACCGGGCGACCTCGCGGCCCAGCAGGCCGCACAGCATGAAGAGCAGGGCGGGCGCAACGGCGAAGACCGAAAGGCCTGCAAGCTGAGCCGGGGTGATCGTGGTGAGGTCGCTATAGCCGGCCAGATAGGCGCCCGCGCCGCCCAACCACAAAACGCCGAACGCGATGCCGGCGAAAGCGATCCAGCCGCCACCCCCGCCGCCGGACGGCGCCTCGGGAACGGGGTGGGCGGCTGGCGGCGACCGGCGCACGGTGTCCAGCGCGCCGCCGGAGCTTTCGGAGAAGCCGGTCTCGTCCGAGGCCGCGGCGTCAGCCGGGGTGTCGTCGGTTTCGGCGGTCTTGGAGGTGCCGGACATATCGCCTCATCTGGAAACGCAAAACATCAGGCCATGACGGATCACGACCGCGCCGGGCGCGCACCTGTGACGGGCGCAGCGTTGCGGCAAGCGACAGTTCTACGATTCAATGAGACGAATTTAAAGCGCCGGGAACCGCACGGTCCCGCGGGAGCTTTCGCAGTCGGAGGCTTCGATCACAACCGCGTCGTCGCGCTGGGCGGCAGCGTCCGCCATCTGCACTTCAGCGGCGGGCTGGAAGCGCACCGGGGGGCATTCTTCCTCGCGCTCGTATCCGATCCCGATGATCGCCAACAGGGCGGCGACGGCGAGATGAAGAATGTCGAACACCAAGCTCATGACCCGCGCCTCCCACGCGATATGCAATCTCTTATGTCCGGCGTCCCGTGGGCGCGCAAGCGTGGTCGTGTGAAATCTTGGTAATGGACAGCCCCGGTCAGGCCATCGGACGCGCGGCCGGGCTTGCCCGCCGGGCCGCGACAGGAAAAAGTGTCATGGGCGTTTCATCATCGGGGAGCGGGCGATGACCAGCACAGACCAGACAGTCGACCAGAGCGGGCCTCAGGCGGATCCGCAGGCGGACGCCAAGCGGGCGCCGGTGTCGGCCGGTGACCGGTACGAGAGCCTGGACGTGCTGCGTGGGTTGGCGGTCATGGGCATCTTGATGGTCAATGCCGCCTTTTTCTTCATGTACTGGGGCGTCCAGAGCTATCCGCCCGCCCATATGAGCGTGGAGGGCGCCAACGGGCTGGCGTGGCTTGGGATGCACGTCTTCTTCGAGCTGAAATTCGTCACCCTGTTCTCCTGCCTGTTCGGGGCGGGGATCATGCTCATGGTCGGCGACGAGCCCGGCGCCTCGCTGAAGCTGCATTACAGCCGCATGCGCTGGCTGCTCGTCATCGGCCTGATCCACGGCTTCGTGCTCTGGTTCGGCGACATTCTGACCTCCTACGCCATCATCGGCATGATCGCGGTGATGTTCCGGCGCATGTCCGTCCCCAAGCTGCTGATCTGGGGCGTGGTGGGGATCGGTCTGACCAACGCCCTTATCGTGGTGCAGGGCTGGGCCTCGACCCTCAGCCCGCAAATGTATGAACCCGCCCCCTTCGGACCTGTGCCCGACGCCGACACGCTGGAGATGTGGGTCGGCGCCTATCAGGCCGGATTCCTGGAGAGCCGGGTGTTCAACGCGATCGGCAACGCCGTCGCGCTCCTGAGCTCCCTGATCGCCTTCACGCCGCGTCTTCTGGGCGTGATGCTGATCGGCATGGCGCTGTTCAAGTCCGGCTTCCTGCTGGCGCGCTGGAGCGCGGGCGCCTATGCAATCAGCGCCGCGATCACGCTGGTCCCGGGCCTGGGCGCGCTGTGGTGGTCCGGCTCGGCGGCGCTGGCGGCCGGGTTCACGCCGGAGACCATCTTCACCACCCAGGCCGTCAACGCCTTCGCCAGCGTGGCCGTGGCGTTCGGTTACGCCAGCGTGATCATGCTGGTCTGCAAGGCGCCCTGGATGAAGCTGATCCGGACGCCCTTCGCGGCGGCCGGGCGCATGGCCTTCACCAACTATCTCTCCCAGACCACGATCATGCTGGTCCTGGGCGTCGGGTTGGGCCTGTACGGCACGCTGGAGCGCGTCGAGCAGGTCCAGATCGTGGTCGCGGTCTGGATCGCCCAGCTGATCATCTCGCCGATCTGGCTCGCCCTGTTCCGCTTCGGTCCGGCCGAATGGCTGTGGCGTTCGCTGAGCTATGGCAAGTTCCAGCCGATCTTCAAAGGCGGGCGGTGACGCAGGTCCGCGCCGGCGACGCCATCGCCGTTTACGGCCTTTTGCGCAGCGGGGAGAGCGGGTTTGAGCGCTTCGGCCTGGCCAGCGCCTTCGCGCCGCTGGGTCCATGCGTGATACCCGGCTTGCTCTACGATCTGGGCGCCTATCCCGGGCTTGTGATCAGCGAGGGCGAAGTGACCGGCGAGCTGTTCGAAGTGCGCGACGCCGGCGTCATGCCGGCGCTCGACGCCTTCGAGGGCTATTGGCCGGGCGACCCGCAACGATCGCGGTACCAACGCATCCAGATACCGCTGATCAAGCCTGACCGGCGTGCGTGGGTGTATGTGTGGCGGCTTGATCTTGACGAAGCGCGCCTGATCGAGAGCGGCGACTGGTTCAGGCGCTAGCCGGCGTCCGGCTGGTTTTCCGGCAGCGCGCGCTGGAATTCAGGCAGGGCGTTGCAGGCTTCTTCCACCGCCAAGAGGCGGGGGTAGGCGCTGAGATCCACGCCGAAGCGGCGCGCATTGAGCATCTGCGGGATCAGGTAGATCTCCGCCATTGTCGGTGCATCGGTGAACAGGAACCCGTTCTGGCCCGGCGCGTCTGCGGCCAGTGTCTCCAGCGCGTCATAGCCCGCCTCGATCCAGTGCTTGCCCCAGGCTTTTGCGGCGTCGGACTGAACGCCTTGGTCCCCGCCCACGGCTTTCAGTATTCGCAGGTTCTGCACCGGATGGATGTCGCAACCGATCACCGCAGCAAAGGCCCGGACGCGCGCCCGGAGGGTGGGATCGGCCGGCAGGAGCGGGCGATCCGGCCAGGTCTCCTCGATCCACTCCAGAATCGCCGGGCTCTGGGTGAGGATGTCGCCTCCGGCCTCCAGGGCAGGAACGAGGCCCTGCGGGTTTGTGGCCAGATACGCGGCCTCGCGCTGGCCGCCCGCGACCAGATTGACCGGGACATAGTCGTAATCCAGCCCCTTCCAGTTCAGCGCGAGGCGTACGCGATAGGTCGTCCCGGATCGGAAATAACCGTGCAAAACCAGTTTCATGGGCGCATCTCCACAAGTCACTCGCACAGAAGGGGTGAAATTAGTTGCAAATGATACTATTTTCCTCCAGCAACGATGACGGTGCGGCGCTGTTTGATCAAGCCGCCCGCCGCCGCCCCCGCCGCAAAAGGAGCCCGCCATGGCTGATCTGTTCAAAAACCCGCTCGGCACCGACGGATTCGAATTCGTCGAATACACCTCGCCGGAGCCGGAGAAGCTCGCCCAGCTCTTCACGCTTCTGGGCTTCACGCCGTTGGCCAGGCACAAGACGAAGGACATCGTCCGCTTCAAGCAGGGCGATATCAACTTCCTGGTCAATCGCGAAGAAACCGGCCAGGCGGCCGAGTTCCGCGCCGCTCATGGGCCGAGCGCGAACGCCATGGCGTTTCGGGTGAAGGATGCCAAGAAGGCCTATGCCGACGCGCTGGAGCGCGGCGCCGAACCATTCGGCGAGGGCATCTGGACTGACGGCGAGACGATCCCGGCCATCAAGGGCATCGGCGGGTCGGTGCTGTATCTCGTCGACAAATACGGCGAACAGACAATCTACGATGATCATTTCGAGCCCATCGCCGGCGCGGAAGACAAGGGCGGTGTGGGCCTGGAAGTCCTCGACCACCTGACCCACAACGTGTTCAACGGCAATATGGACACCTGGGCGGGCTTCTATGAGCGCGTCTTCAATTTCCGTGAGATCCGCTATTTCGACATCAAGGGCCAGCACACCGGTCTCCTGTCGCGCGCCATGACCGGGCCGTGCGGCAAGCTGCGCATCCCGCTGAACGAAAGCTCCGACGACCAGTCCCAGATCAGCGAATATCTGCGCGAATACAACGGCGAGGGCATCCAGCACATCGCCCTGACGACCTCGGACATCTACGCCACGATCGAGCAGCTGCGCGAACATGGCGTGATCTTCCAGTCCACGCCGGAGACCTATTACGAGCTCGTCGACGAGCGCGTGCCCGGCCATGGCGAGGACCTGGCCCGCCTGAAGAAGAACAACATCCTGGTCGACGGTGATCCGGAGAACGGCGACGGCCTGCTGCTGCAGATCTTCACCACGACCAATATCGGGCCGATCTTCTTCGAGATCATCCAGCGCAAGGGCAATCAAGGCTTCGGTGAAGGCAACTTCAAGGCCCTGTTTGAATCCATCGAGCTCGACCAGATTCGCCGCGGCGTGATCAAGACCGAACCGGCCGAGTAGGGTTTGCGGCCGGTGAGCGGTCCGGGGAGGGCGCCTCACCCCACCCCGACCCTCCCCTCGAGGGGAGGGAGGAGGCCGCAGCTTCTGCAGCGATCCGAGAGCTTGGCTTTTCAGCCACAATAGTCGCCCCGTAATTTCACCCTCCCCCTCGGGGGAGGGCCGGGGTGGGGGGATGCGCCGACATGGACGACAAGCCGGCAACGCGTACCGCTGGTCCGGATTCCCGAGCCCTTAGCCTTCCCGAATACCTGCCCTATCGCCTGAGCGTGGTCTCCAACAAGGCCTCTGGCCTGATCGCGCGCGCCTATCAAGCCCGCTTCGGGTTGACCATCCAGGAATGGCGCATCATCGCAGTGCTGGGCGCCGGCGCTGCGTTGACGGCGCAAGGCCTGTGCGAAGCGACCGCCATGGACAAGGTCACGGTCAGCCGCGCCGTTCGCCGGCTGGACACGCGCGGCCTGGTGACCCGCCGGCCCAACCCATCCGACAAGCGCGCCAGCGATATTACGCTGACGGGCGAGGGGGAAGCCATCTACGCCGAGGTCGCGCCGCTCGCGCTGCAGTACGAGCAGGCGATGGTTGATGAGCTCACACGGGCGGAGCGTGACCAGCTCATGACGCTTCTGGCGAAGCTGGAGGCGCGGCTGGACAAGGGCGGGCTCAGCTAGAGCAAGGCTCCGTCGCCGCCATCTAAGCGCACTCAGTACGCCTGCGACATAAATGCGCTCGTCTGGGCCGGAGCCGGGCGGACGCTATCTCCAGATCCACGAAAACCGACTGGATCTGGAAAGAGAGAGATGGAACCGCGTCCCCAAGTCGATTTGCGCGCCCGCCGCGCCCCTGAAAATCTGCGCGACCGCATCGCGCTGGGCATGGTGCGTTTCATGCGCGTTTTCGCCGATCTGTTCTTCCGCAAGCGCTACGGGCACCGCGCCGTCGTGCTGGAGACGGTCGCCGCCGTGCCGGGCATGGTTGGCGGCCTTCTGCAGCACCTGAAAGCGCTGCGCCATATCCGCGATGATCAGGGCTGGATCCGCGAGCTCCTGGACGAGGCGGAGAATGAGCGCATGCACCTGATGACCTTCATCAAGGTCGCCCAACCCAGCGCGCTCGAGCGCGGGCTGATCATGATCGCGCAAGGCCTGTTCTATAACGCCTATTTCTTCCTCTATCTGTTCGCGCCGCGCACCGCGCACCGCTTCGTGGCCTATCTCGAGGAAGAGGCGGTGATCAGCTATACCGGCTATCTCGCAGCCATCGACGCCGGGGATCTGGAAGACGGTCCTGCGCCGCAGATCGCGCGCGATTACTGGGACCTGCCTGCGGACGCCAGCTTGCGTGACGTGGTGCTGCGGGTGCGTGAGGACGAGGCGGGGCACCGCGACACGAACCACCGCTTCGCGGACGCTCTGGCGCGGGATCGCCGCGCTCCGGCCGGCGCAACCGAGATATAGCGCCTATCCCGGACGCGCATTTGCGCGCTCCGGGACCTTTGGCGGGTATCGCGAACCGGTCCCGGATCGCTCTTCGAACGTCCGGGATAGGTCTTAATTCAGCTATGGAAATCGTCACATCGCCGTCACGGGCGGCTGCTAAGCGCGAATGGTTATCAGCCTAGCCCCGGGGTCAGCCATGATCGTTCGCCTGTTCGCCGCCGTCTCGCTTGCGTCCATGTCCGCACCCGCGCTGGCCGACCCTTATATCGGCGCGCCCGAGGTGGTTCGCGGCGGCGGCGGGGACACCATCACCGGCGTGGTTTTCCACGACGAGAACCGCAATTCCCGCCGCGACCGGCAGGAGGCGGGCATACCCGGCGTGCTGGTCACGAACGGGCTTGATGTTGTTCGCACCAGCGAGGATGGGACCTATCAGCTCGCTGTACGCGAGGACATGGACCTGTCGGTGATCCAGCCCGCAGGCTGGCGCGTGCCGACGGATCGCAATCTGGTTCCGCAATTCTCCTACACCCACAAGCCCGGCGGGACGGGCTATGAGATGCGTTATGGCGGCCTGCCGGATACCGGTCCGGCGCCGGCGGCGGTGAACTTTCCGCTGATCCAGGACGGCGCGGCGGGCGCGGACTTCACCTGCGCGGTGATCGGCGACAGCCAGACCTATTCCAATCAGGAGATCAGCTGGCTGCGCGACGGGGTGATCACCGATGTCGCGAACGCCGGTCTCGGCGCTGACGACTGCCTTTTGTATGTCGGCGACGTCGTCGGGGATGATCTGGGCATCCTGCCGCGCCTGATCGAGGTCGGCGCCATGGCCGGCGCGCCCCAATGGATGGTCCATGGCAATCATGATTATGATTTCGACGCCCGCTCGGACGACGATTCCGCGGACAGCTGGCGGCGCATCTGGGGCCCGAACTACTACGCGTTCGAGATGGGCCAGGCGCTCTTCGTGGTTCTGGATAACGTCATCTATCCGTGCGGACCGGAGGACGCGGCGACCGGCCATGCGTTCTGCGCCGAGGGCGAGCGGCCGACCTATAACGGCCGTGTGACCGAGACCCAGCTGACCTGGCTGGAGACTCTGCTGGCGCACACGCCTGAGGACCGCCTCATCGTGCTGGCCCATCACATCCCGTTCGTCAGTTTCGTGGATGCAGGCTCGGACAAGCACCAGACCGACAATCTGGACCGCATCCACGCCCTGGTGGAGGGGCGACCCGCCCTGTCGCTGTCAGGCCATACCCACACGATCGAAAACCATGCGCCGGGCCAGATCTTCGAGGGCTGGGCCGAGAACACCGGGACCGGACCGCTGCCCTTCCGCCACATCATCGCCGGGGCGGCGTCGGGCGCCTGGTATCAGGGCGACTTCAACGTGGACGGCAATCCCATGGCGCTCCAGCGCATGGGCGCGCCGAACGGCTATCTCCACCTGGACTTTACCGGGACTAATTATGCCGAGCGCTATCTGGGCCAGCGTATTGATCCGGAGCGTGGACAGTGGGCGGGCCTGTCCACACCGGCGTTCCGCAACTGGTATGAGGCGATCATGGCCTGGCGCGCGGAAGACTGGCAGACGCGCGATCCCTTGCCGCCGCTCACTGTCAACGACCTGCCGGATACGGGAATCATCACCCCTCCCGAGCTGGCTGAAGGCGTACTGGTCACCGCCAATGTCTGGGCCGGCTCTGCGGAGACCATCGTCGCTGCGACGCTTCCTGATGGCCGCCAGCTCGCCATGACCCGCACGCAGGAGGGCGCAGGCGAAGCGCCGCGCATCGGGTCGGCATATGCGGATCCGGCGTCTGTGGAGCGTCAGCTCACAGTCGGGCGCTACGCCTACCAGAGCCGGTCCGGCGATCCGCGTGCGCAGGGCTTCGAGCTGTATCAGGGCGCGACGTTCGGGCCCGCCATGCCGCAGCCTCAGCGCGTCGTCGCTGATCGCAACATGCATTTGTGGACGGTGCAGCTTCCGCAGGACCTTCCCCTCGGCGTTCACCGGATTACGGTGAGCAGTACGGACCGCAATGGCCTGACCTTCACCGACGCGGTGATCGTCGAGGTCCGTGAGGAGCGCCCGCAGATGCGATTCCGCTCCGAACTCTGGGAGGAGTAGCCGCTTAGGCGGCCGCGGCGTTGGTGCGCATCTTCCAGAAGCGCAGCGCACGCTGCGCATCGTCGAGCGTCAGCGCCTCATAGACCTGGCCGATCTCGCGCGCGTTGTTGAACGCGTCGTTCGTGGCGCCGTCGCGCAGAACCGCGATGGTGACGAACAACGCCTTCTCGATCCCTGCGGCCTTGCACACCAGCGCGAGACCATCCGGGCTCTCGTGCTCAAGAGCGCGGCGCGCGGCGTTGTAATCGATGCCGGTCAGCTCTGCGAAGCCGACGCAGAAATGCACCTTCTTCTTCTCCCGCAGGAGCCGGACCAGCAGCGCGCCGTCGAGCTCCCTGCGGACCTTGCGGGCCTGAATGAACTTGCGAGCTTCAGCGACATCACGGTCTTCGGCGAGACGGGACTCCAGGCGCTGGTGGGAGGCGGCGAGGGCGGCTTCAAGCACGCCCGGCTCAAGCCGGTCGAAGCGCTCCATGATCTTTTCGCGCAGCGTGCTCTCCACGACCATCATCAGGTCATTGAGCAGGTCTGCAGGCGTATCCGCGCGGTCGACCAGCGGACCTTGCAGCACTTCGCTCTCTTCGGCGCGGCGGGTCACGGTCTCGAACGTCTGGCGGGACAGCTTCGCGCCGGGGTTCTGCACCAGACCGGCCACGGTCGCGTCGTCGCCGCGCTCCACGATGGCGTGGGAGACCCGCTCCGGCACGGTTTCGCGCTCGGCGATGGCGCGCATATGTTCCTGGCCGCGTTCGTGAACGATAGTGACCAGGTCTTCCTCGGTCAGGACGCCGGACTTCGACAGGATCGGGCCGGCCACCTCGATGGCGTCGCGCGCCAGCTGCATCACAAGGCCCTTGGGAGCCAGGGGCGCATCGGCGAAGCGGCGGGACAGCTCTTCGCGCGCGTCCTGGGCGGTCTGGCTGGCGAGGGTCTGCAGCACGGCGTCGAACTGGCGCATCTCGCCGCCGCCGGCCTTCGGCGGGGCGTCGAAAAACAGGTCGGTGACTTCGCGCAGCAAGGCGCGCCGGCGCTCGGAGCTTTTCTCCTTGGCCAGTTCGGTCAGCTTGTGCAGCTTGCTGGTGACAGCCATCGGTTTCTCCGCATCACGGGATCGAAACCAGCATGACCGGGAGCAGTAAAGAAACCGTGCCTGAACGCGCTTACCAATAGGTTTTTGCGAATTCAGTGCACGCGTGCAGCGGGAGCTGCGTTTCAGCCGCCCGCGAGCTCGTCATCTTCAGCGTCCTCGACCGGCGCCGGGGCGGGTCCGCCTTCCGTAGCGCGGGCCGCCGCGCGTTCGCGCGCCGTCAGCGGCCGATCCATGGCGGCGTTGATCTGCGCCACGAAGGCTGTCGAAAGGCCGGTCGCCGCGCCTGGCCTGGGGCTCGGCGCAGTCACGTGGGCCTGGAGGTCGCAGCGGGCCGCGCGATAGGAATCGCCCGCGCGCCAGGTCCAGGCGCGGCAACTCATGTTCAGGTCGCAGGCCGCCGCGCACGCGGGCGCGCTTTCAGCCGCCAGACCGTCCATGCGAGTCAGCAGCGCACCGCGCCGCTCATGGCCCTCGCGGATCTGCAGGTTGGGTTCGCCTGCGCCCTGAAGCGCAGCCAGGATCAACGCCAGCATCATCATGGATCCAGTATCCGCGCCCGGGAGTTTCTGAAAGCTTGCAGCGTCGAAGCGATTGCACCCGACCGCCGGTGCGGCTAACGGTTCGCGTTCACCGCTTCCGACCGCAAAAGGACCGGCTCCATGGCCGACGCCGCCCCATCCCGTTCCGAAGGCAAGCTCGCGCGCTTCATCCAGTCGGCCGCATTCCGCAACGCCATCACAGGCCTGATCCTGATCAACGCGGCGATCCTGGGGCTTCAGACCTATGACTGGCCGGCGCAGGTCCAGGAGGTGCTCACCTATGCCGACAAGGCCATCATCGCGGTCTTCGTGGTGGAGATCTTTCTGAAGCTGGTCGTGCAGCGCCTGCGCTTCTTCACCTCGCCGTGGAACCTGTTCGACTTCGCAGTGGTGGCGATTTCGGTGGTCCCGGCGGCGGGATCGTTCTCGGTCCTGCGCGCGCTGCGCGTACTGCGCCTGTTCCGCCTGTTCTCGGTCGTCCCTGAGATGCGCTCGGTCGTGGAGGCTCTGGCCAGGGCGATCCCCGGCATGGGCGCGATCATGCTGGTGCTGGGCGTGATCTTTTATGTGGCCGCGGTGATGGGCGCGAAGCTGTTCGCTGGAACACACCCGGAATTCTTCAACAATCTGGGCGGGTCAGCCTTCACCCTGTTCCAGATCATGACGCTGGAGAGCTGGTCCATGGGCGTGGCCCGCCCGGTGATCGAGCAGCACCCGTTTGCGTGGATCTTCTTCGTCGGCTTCATCATCCTGACCAGCTTCGCGGTCCTGAACCTGTTCATCGCGGTGATTGTGGACTCCATGCAGTCCAAGCATTTCGACGCCGAGACCGAGCGCCAGAACGAAGCCCATGGAGAGCGTGAGCATCTGCTGGAAGAGGTCCGCGCCATGCGCGCCGAGCTCTCAGAGCTCAAGGCGCTGCTTTCGGCTCAGGGCGATGACGCCCCGGATGCGACCGCTTCAAAGCGCGCCGACAAGTCCGAGTAGAACGCCGCCAGGGTTTCCTCGCGCTCGGTCCTGCGCTGGGGCGCTGGGGCGCTGAGAGGCGCAGCCGGCAGGCCGCGATGGGCTTCGGTCATGAACCGCCGCCAGATCTCGGCCGGCAGTTGTCCGCCCGTGACGGAGTCCGTGGGCGTGTCGTCATCATTGCCGACCCAGACCCCGGCGGCGAGCTGGGCGGTATACCCCACGAACCAGGCGTCGCGGCTCTGCTGGCTGGTGCCTGTCTTGCCTGCCGCCTGACGCCCGGGGAGACGCGCGCGCGTGCCTGTGCCGTCGATCAGCACGCTCTGCATCATGGTGGACATCCACCGCGCATGCTCTTCCTCGATTGCTGGCTGGCCCGGTGCGGGCTCCGGGGCGGCCCACAGCAGATCCCCGCGCGCATTGCGCACCTCGGTCAGCAGCACCGGCGCCGTGCGCCGGCCGTCATTGGCGAAGGCCGCATAGACGGCCACCAGATCGATAAGGCGCACTTCGCCTGTACCCAGTGATAGCGCGGGAACCGGGTTGAGCGGGGTGGTGATGCCCAGGCGCGCGGCCATCTCTGCAATCGCATCTGCGCCGGTCTCGGCGCCGGCCTGGGCGGCGACGGTGTTGACCGAGCGCTTTAGAGCATCAGCGATCGTGATCCGGCCGCGATAGCCGCCGCCATAATTCTCCGGGCTCCACCCCTCGATTTCGATGGGGCGGTCCCGAAAGGCCGTCGCCGGGTCCATCCCGGCTTCAAACGCCGCCGCAAAGACGATCGGCTTGAAGGCGGAGCCGGGTTGGCGCAGCGCCTGGGTCGTCCGGTTGAACTGGCTGTCCTGATAGTCCCGCCCGCCGATCATCGCGCGCACCGATCCGCCCATGTCGATCGCCAGCAGGGCCGCCTCACCGGCGTTTCGCGCGTCGCCCTGCTCATCCATGACGGCGGTGAGTGCGGTCTGCGCTGAGGACTGGAGGTCAGCGTCGATCGTAGTGTGCAGGGTGATTACGTCCGGCAGGTCTTCGCCCAACTCGGCTTCGGCCTGCGCCAGGGCGTGATCGAACACATAGCCGAACAGGCCCGGGTCCCGCGGATCAGCTTCCGGCTCGGCCAGCGTCGCCGGCTCGGCCACAGCTCCGATATAGTCCAGGGAAGTGATGAACCCGGCCTCCACCATCGCCAGAAGGACGGAGCGCGCCCGGGCTCGGGCTTCTTCCAGGTTGACGGTCGGCGCCAAACGGCTGGGCGCCTTGGGCAGGGCGGCCAGAAGGGCGGCTTCCGCCAGGGTCAGCTCGGAGGCGGGCTTGTTGAAATAGCGATACGAGGCTGCTTCGATCCCGAAGGCGCGTTCGCCCAGATAGACCCGGTTCAGGTAGAGCTCGAGGATTTCCTGCTTGCTCAGGCGTTCTTCCAGCGCCAGCGCCAGGCGGATCTCCTGCACCTTGCGGCGGATCGTTCGCTCCGGCGACAGCACCAGGTTCTTGATCAGCTGCATGGTCAGGGTCGAGCCGCCCTGGACCGCAGAGCCGGCCTGGATGTTGGCGACCATGGCGCGCGCCAGCCCGCGCCGGTCCACCCCGTCATGCTCGTAGAAACGGACATCCTCGATGGCGATGAAGGCCTGGGGCACGTGGGGCGGCAGCTCGTCCAGCGTCACCGGCCGGGCGTAGCGCGGTCCTCGGACCGCCAGCTCTGAACCGTCGGCGGCCAGAAGGGTGACAGAGCGCTCGCGGCGCACCTCCCACAAATCGGCGCTGTTCTCCGGCAGGCTTGGGAGGTCGTGAAACGCCCAGCGCCACGCGATGGCTCCGCCGACAGCGCTCCCGATCAGCACGATCACCACGACGCCCGCGATCGCCGCTGGAACAAGGCGGATCAGGCGCCGGGTCAGGCTTTCGCGTTGGTCGGCACGGTAGGTGATGGCGGTGCTCCTGTGAGGGCTGGGTTATCGCCTGTCTAGACGGGCCGATCACGGCTAAATTCAGGCCATGAGCGATCAGCCTCCCTTTTACGAAACCAAGCGCCTGCACGAAATGACCTCCCATGAGTGGGAGTCGCTGTGCGATGGCTGCGGGAAGTGTTGTGTGGTCCTGCTGCAGGACGAGGGCGACGACACGGTCTATCGCACCAATGTCGGTTGCAGGCTGCTGGACCTGAAGACGGTGCGCTGCAGCGACTATGAAAACCGCCACGCCCGCGTTCCGTCCTGCGTGCGCTTGAGCGCGGATAATATCGGCGAGCTCACCTGGATGCCTGACACTTGCGCCTACCGCCTGCTCCATGAGGGCAAGCCGCTGCCCGCGTGGCACCCGCTGAAAACCGGCGATCCAGGAAGCGTCGAGCGCGCGGGGATCAGCGTGAAGGGCGGCCTCGTCAGCGAAACCGAAGTCGCCGACGAGGATCTGGAGGACCACATCGTGGAGGGGTGACCTCCCATCGAGACGGCTGCAGCGTAACGACCATCGGTACATTCGGGTTGCGCTGCGTAACGCTCTGCGTTACACTCGGGGCCTGGATGCTTGGGGTCGATGGTGATCCGTTCGTTCGCTGACAAGAAGACCGAGGGCCTTGCCGGAGGTCAAGCGCCGAAGGGCATGCCGTCGGAGTTGGCGCCTCGAGCCTACCGGGTTCTCAGCCGGATCGCGGCCGCGACGCGAATTGAGGATCTCAGAACGCCGCCGTCGCACCGCCTCCATCAGCTGAAAGGCCATATGGCCGGGCGGTGGTCGGTCAGTGTGAACATGCAATACCGGGTGACATTCCGGTTCGAGAATGGCGACGCGTTTGATGTGAAGTTTGAGGACTATCACTAAGGGGAACGGGCTGGACACCCGACAACGGCATTAGGAGCCGACCATGGATGGATATGTACGGATTACGCCGCAAAGCGTCGGCGATCACCTTCGCGAAGACTTTCTGCCCGACTATGACCTGAAAGCGCCGACATTCGCCAAACGGCTTGGTGTCGACCGCCAGCGTGTCGTGCGCCTGCTCAAGGGTGCGCGCTGTGACGCGGACATGGCGCTCAGGCTCGCCGCCTTCTTCGGCACGACGCCGGAATTCTGGATGAATCTGCAATCCGCCTACGAGCTGGGGATCGCCGAACGCGATGCCGGCGACAAGATCCGGGGCGAGGTCGAGCCGCCCGACTCGGCCTAGCCCTTCGCCTTCGCCCGCTCGGCCAGCCAGCCTTCCAGCCAGCGAATGTGATAATCGCCGGAGATAAAGGCCGGCTCCTCCAACAGAGCGAGGTGCAGCGGGATGGTCGTCTCGACCCCCGTCACCACCATCTCGCCCAGCGCGCGTTTCAGGCGCATCAGCGCTTCCGGGCGGTCACGGCCCTGGACGATGAGCTTGCCGATCATGGAGTCGTAATAGGGCGGGATCTGGTATCCGGCGTAGAGCGCTGAATCCAGGCGCACGCCGAGGCCGCCGGGGGCGTGGAACTCGGTGACCTTGCCCGGCGAGGGCGTGAAGGTTTCCGGGTTCTCCGCATTGATGCGGCACTCGATGGCCCAGCCTTCGAACTGGATCTGGTCCTGGGTGAATTCCAGCTCCTGACCGGCGGCGACCCGGATCTGCTCACGCACAAGGTCCACCCCGGTGATTCCTTCAGTGACCGGGTGCTCCACCTGCAGGCGGGTATTCATCTCGATGAAATAGAACTCGCCGTTCTCGTACAGGAATTCCACCGTGCCCGCGCCGCGATAGCCGATATTGCGCACGGCGGTCGTGACGATCTCGCCGATCTTCGCGCGCGCCTCGGCGTCCAGCGCCACCGAAGGCGCTTCTTCCAGCACTTTCTGGTGGCGGCGCTGCAGCGAGCAGTCCCGCTCGCCCAGATGGATCACATTGCCGTGCTCGTCGGCCATGACCTGGATTTCGATATGGCGGGGCTGGCCCAGATACTTCTCGATATAGACCGCGCCGTCGCCGAACGCGGCCTTGGCTTCCGAAGACGCGGTCTGCAGCGCGCTCTCCAGAGACGCTTCGTCCTGGGCGACCTTCATGCCGCGCCCGCCGCCGCCGGAAGCGGCCTTGATCAGGACCGGAAAGCCGCACTCTTTCGCCACGCGGCGGGCTTCGCCCATGTCGCTGATGGCGCCGTCGGAGCCAGGCACGACCGGGATGCCCGCCTCGGCGGCGGCCTGCTTGGCGGTGATCTTGTCGCCCATGAGGCGGATGGTCTCTGGCTTGGGACCGATGAAGGTCATGCCGTGCGCTTCGACAATCTCGGCGAAGCGCGCGTTTTCCGACAGGAAGCCGTAGCCGGGGTGGATCGCCTGGGCGCCGGTGACTTCGGCGGCCGCGATGATCTGGGGGATGTTCAGATAGGAGCGCCCGGCCGGCGGCGGTCCGATGCACACGCTCTCATCGGCGAGCTTGACGTGCATGGCGTTCGCGTCGGCCTCGGAGTGGACCGCCACGGTGCGGATGCCCATCTCCTTGCAGGCCCGGTGGACGCGCAGGGCGATCTCGCCGCGATTGGCGATGAGGATCTTGTCGAACATGGCGCGCTCCGCGGCTTCTTACGAGATCACGAAGAGCGCTTCGCCGTATTCCACCGGCTGGGCGTCTTCGACCAGGAGCTCGGTGAGCGTGCCGGACTTGGGGGCGGTGATGGGGTTGAAGGTCTTCATGGCCTCGACCAGCAGAATGGTCTCGCCTTCCTTCACCGCATCGCCGGGCTTCTTGAACTGATCGGCGTCAGGGGAGGGGCGCAGGTAAGCCGTACCGACCATGGGCGAGGTGATCGCACCCGCTTTCGACTTGGTTTCACCTGACGCGGGCGCTTCAGGGGCGCTCGAGGCAGCCGGGGCGGGAGCAGCGGCGGGCGCGGGCGCAGCGGCGGGAGCCGGGGCGTAATAGGCTGCCGGGGCGGCTTCCATCTTGCGGGCGACGCGAATCTTCAGCTCGCCTCTCTCCACCTCGATCTCGGTCAGCTCGGTGTCCTTGAGGATGTCGGCGAGCTCGCGCACGAGCTTGGAATCGATCTGGGGGCGGGACGTGTTCGACGCCATGGGGTTAAACCCTTCCTTCTAGTCCTGTTGCGCCCGGGCCTTGGCCAGGCGGGCGGCGGCCTGCACGCCCAGCACGTAGCTGTAGGCGCCGAAGCCGGATATTGATCCCGCTGCGGCGCGCGCGACGAACGAGATCTCGCGGAACGCTTCACGGGCTGCAGGCTGGGACAGATGCACTTCCACGCAAGGCGCGTCCACCCCTTTAATCGCGTCGTGCAGCGCGATCGAGGTGTGGGTGTAGGCGCCAGCGTTCAGCACGAAGGCTGAACTGTCCGTACCCGCACGCTGGATCAGATCGACCAGCACGCCTTCGTGGTTGGTTTGCTCGAACGCGAGGTCGAATCCCAGACCCTGCGCGGTTTCCCGGCACAGCGCCTCGATATCCTTCAGGGTCTCGCGGCCATAGATTTCAGGCTCGCGGGTCCCCAGAAGGTTCAGATTCGGTCCGTTTAGAACGTGTAGGGGCTTCAAATTCTGCGCTCCGGCGTGCATGACGCCTTGACTGACCTGTCCGGTTCTACGACGTGACTGACCATGGAAACAAGCAATCCCCGCGCCAACTGTTCAGCTCCGGCCTCCGCGGTCGACGTTTACGTGAACGGTGAGCTGCGCTCGCTGCCTGCCGGGCTGACCCTGTCCTCGGCGCTGGAGCATCTCGGCCTTGATCCGCGCAAGGTGGCGGTGGAGCGCAATTTGGAGATCGCGCCGCGCTCAGGCTACGACCAGATATCCATCGAAACTGGCGACCGGCTGGAAATCGTGCACTTCGTGGGAGGAGGCTGAGGCCATGGACGACCGGACCCCGATTCAGGACACGCCTCTCACCGTCGCCGGGCGCACGCTGCATTCCCGGCTGATCATAGGGACCGGCAAGTATCAAAGCTACGAGCAGAACGCCCGGGCGCTCGAAGCCTCTGGCGCGCAGATGATCACCGTGGCCCTGCGCCGGGTGAACCTGTCCGATCCCTCCCAGCCGCGCCTGGTCGATCACATCGACCCGCAGAAATACGTCTTCCTGCCCAATACTGCGGGCTGCTTCACCGGCGAGGATGCCGTGCGCACGCTGCGCCTCGCGCGCGAAGCGGGCGGGTGGAGCCTTGTGAAGCTGGAGGTGCTGTCCGATCCAAAGCACCTCTATCCGGACATGGCCGAGACGCTACGCGCCACGGACATGCTGGTGAAGGAGGGGTTCGACGTGATGGTCTACTGCTCTGACGACCCGGTCTACGCCAGGAAGCTCGAGGACGCCGGCGCCTGCGCGATCATGCCGCTCGGCGCGCCCATCGGCTCAGGTCTGGGCATCCAGAACCCGGTCAATATCCGACTGATCATCGAAGAGGCGAAGGTTCCGGTGATCGTCGACGCCGGGGTCGGCACGGCCTCGGACGCGGCGGTGGCCATGGAGCTGGGCTGTGACGGCGTCCTGATGAACACCGCCATCGCCGAGGCGAAGGACCCGGTTCGAATGGCTCGCGCCATGAAGCACGCCGTCATCGCCGGCCGCGAAGCCTATCTGGCCGGCCGCATGGCGAAGAAGCGCTACGCCGATCCCTCCAGCCCGCTGGCGGGGCTGATCTGAGAGCTCTCCCGCGCCACGACGTGCCACGCTTGACCTGACCGGTTTGGTCAGTTGCTGGTGGGCGTGCTCAGCGGCACCCTGCCTCTGACAAAGCAAGGGGTGGGCGATGCAGGAAATGCGGCGGGCGCGACCGGTAGGACTTGTCGGAGCCTTGATCCTGGCGCCGGGGCAGGCTGGCCTGATCGGCGGCCTACTGGTGTTTCTTGGACTTTTGCCCCTTGTCTTCAGCGGCGGTTATAGCGCTGGCCCGGAGGGCGATCTGCTGACCGGCGTCATAGGAGGCGGGATCCTGTCCATGATCGTGGGCGGGTTTGTCAGCTATGTGATCGGCACGCCCTTCATTCTGGCGGCCTGGCTTGGCGTGCATCTGTTCACCGCGCGAAGGACTGTTCATTTCGTTCCAGCGCTCGCTGTGGCGGGGGCGGCGTTTTCATGGATTCTGTTCGGCGGCTTTCTGAAGCAGCTGGATGCCGCCGCCTCGCTGCCCAGCGTCGCGCTCGCTGTCGCGCCATTAGTTTCCGGCGCGTTCGCCGGCGCGAGTGTGGGATTGGTTCTTTCCGGTCTTGGTTACCAGCCTGTCCCGCAGGCAGGGCTGGCGCCGCAATGACGAAGGGCCGGGGGGGCAAGCCGGTCGGGCTGATCTGGGTCCTTTCGGCTCTGGCGGCCGGGTGCGGAGGCCCGCTGATTGACCGTGCTGACATCGAGGCGGCCGCCGACGCCTATGGCGACTGGGGCTGGGATCGGGGCGCCGGGTGCCGCGATCTAAACGACGTCGTACGCGTGGGCGAGGGGACCATCACCTACATCAAGGATGGTGTTGCGATATTCGAGGGAAGGCTCCACAGCCGCGAATTTCAGTACCAGGAAGATGTCGGCGGCGCAGGCAACAGCCGGCTCATCGCCAGTGACTGGCTCTATAGTTTTCAGGACCCGCAGACCGGAGAGCGCATCGTGCGTCAGGACCGCATGCATTTTCGGTATACGTCTGTTGCGTTCAGAGGTCTCCAGCTCGCTTACAGGATGGAGCGGCGCGGCGACGGAGACTGGGCGCGGGTTCGCCCGGATGACGCCGAGCGCTGGGACTGGTTGGTGCATTGCGAAGCTGGGCAGGCCTGATGTGATGGAGACCACTGCGCGCTTTTCGTTCCGGCCCGCAGCGGCGCGCGGCCACCTTTCGTTTGAGCTCACCAGCGACGGGATCGCGCGCGTTGATGCAGCGGGCGAGGATTGCGAGAGCATCGTATGGAGCGATATCCAATCGGTCCGCTTTTCGCGGCGTGATGTGCGCCTTATCCGGTTTGCGTACCTTGATATTTGTAGCATTCGTGGATCGAGGATGCGCATCTCCTGCAGCGCGCCCTCCGCCAGCTGGGATCACGAGCCGGATTCACGGGCGTTTTGTGATCTCGTCGAAGCCGTTGTCCGGCGCCTGGCTGAACTTGGCCATGCGTCGCCGGTGGTGCTGGGCGATGGGCTGGGCTGGCGCATCGCCTGGTTTGTGATGGGGCTCGCCATGGCAAGCTTCGGGGCCAGTTTGCCGATCGTCGCCTATCTGGAGAACGTGGACGCGGACCGGCTGCTCGTTGTTGCGCCTGTGATGGCGATAATGGCCCTACTCGGCGTGGTTCTGGCATGGACCAACCGGCCATGGCGGCGTCCACCCGCGCTAAAGGCGGATGACTTCCTGACCCGGAGCGACCAGATCCTCTTGCGGTCGACCTAACCAGCCGCCTCCAGTGCGGCGTTCAGGGCGCGATCCAGCGCATCGAGGTCCGCGCCGGGAATGATGGTTCCACCGACGATGAAGAAGGGCGTGCCGCGCACGCCGATCTCGCGGCCGAGCGCGCGGATCTCATCGAGCTGTTCAGTGATCGCCTCGTCCTCCATGGCCGTGCGCATGGCCGCGACGTCGATACCGACTTCGCCGGCGATCTCGTCGATGCGCTGGGAGGGCAGGGGGCCGTTGGCGTCGAACAGGGCGTTGTGAAAGTCCATGTAGAGGTCGGGCTGATTGCGCCAGACCGCCAGCCCGGCGCGTGAGGCCTCCAGCGCGTCGGGGCCGCGCAGCGGGAATTCCTTGAAGATCACGCGCACATCGTCGCCATGCTCCTCCATCGTGGCCTGCAGCCAGGTGTTCGACAGGGCGCAGAAGCTGCAGCGATAGTCGACGAACTCCACAATCGTCACGGGCGCGTCCTCCGACCCAGCGGACGGGTCGCGGGCGTCGCCATAGATGCGATCGGCCATGGCGTCGACGGCGTCCGCCTGCGCGGTGCGCTCAGCCTCGCGCCGCCGCCGCTGCAGCTCGATCAGGGCTTCCTCGATCACCTCGGGATTTTCCACCAGGTATTCGCGCACGATCTGCTCGATCGCCTCGCGGTCCGGATCAGCCGACTGGCGCGCCTCGGCGCCGTCTCCGGGCGCGCAGGCGGACAGGCCGAGGGCGAAGGCGAGGGCGAGGAAAGTACGGGGCATGGGGGTTCCTGAAGCTGGGTCTATGACGCGGCGTTCTAGCGGCCGCAGCGCGGGTGCGCCATAGCCGCGCGGCTCACAGTTGTGTCATGAAATTGGGCCGGCGTTCGCGCTCGCGCCGGTTCCATTCGCGCAGTTCCCGGTCCGTTGGCTGGGTCACCGCCAGAATCTCCGAGGCGCGAATCCAGGCCTCCGTTCCACGCTCAAGAGCGTCCTGGGCGCGCTGGGCGAAGATATGAGCCTGCATCTCGTCCCCCACGGCGTAGTACCGCTCCGCGGTCGCCAGCTCAGCCATGGCGACTTCTCCAAGAGCCTGGTGAGCGAGCGACTTCTGGAACCAGCCGAAGGAATTATCAGGCTCGGCGACGAGGGCCTGGGACAGAAGCGTCACCGCTTCGCGCAGGCCCTCATCGTCGCCCTCGGCGATCAGGGAGCGGGACAGGTAGATCTTGAAGAGCGGCGCATCGGGCAGGAATTCCAGCGCGCGGCGCTGCGGCGCGATGGAGTCCGCGATCCGGCCGCTCTCAAACAGGATCTGACCTTGCAGTTCGTGGAAGAAGGGGTTGTCAGGCTCCATCTGCAAAAGCGCGTCGACCTCCTGGATCGCGCGATCTGTCCTGCCTTGCTTGAACCAGGCGACCGACCGGGCGTAGTGAGCCGGCAGGCTCGTATCGGTCTCGGGGTAGCGGTCGAAGGTCTGGCCGGGCGGCGCCATGAAGCCGATGATCTTGGCCTGGATGCGCTGCAACTCGGCGATCTCCTCCGGGCTGTCTGGCACGTCGGCATAGGGGCTCGCCTCCACATTGCGCCGCAAGGCCGCGACCCGGTCGGTGGAGAGCGGGTGAGACCGGAAATACTCCCAGCGCCGCGCGAACGAGAGCCGCTCCTGGTAGGCCAGCCGTTCGAAGGTGGAGACCAGACCCCGGCCGGACTGCTCCGTTGCGGTCAGAAGGCGCACCGCAGCCTGGTCGGCGGCGGCCTCCTGGCCGCGCGAGTAGCGCAGCATGTCCAGCGTGGCGAATTGAGGCCCTGAGGCCATGATCGCCGCGCCGGCGTCCGGCGCGCCTGCGAGCGCGGCGATGATCCCGATGCCCAGCGAGGCGGCCATCGTCGCCATGCCGCCGCGTTGCGCATCCCCCATGCGCGCCAGGTGAGCGCCCTGGATGTGGCCGATTTCGTGGGCGATGACACCCTTGATCTCGCCAGGGTTCTCGGCGCGGATGATCAGGCCGGTATGCAGGAAGATGTTCTGTCCCTGCGTCACGAAGGCGTTAAAGGACATATCCCCGATCAGATAGACATCGACGGCCTCGGGATCGAGATCGGCCGCCACCAGCATGGGGTCGGTGTATTCGCGCATGACCGCTTCGATCTCGGTGTCCCGGATCAGGCCCTGCGCCAAGGCGGGGGCGGCGGCGAGCATCACCGTGATCGCGGCCAAGGCTGCGATTCGCAAAACGGATTGGAATTGTCTCGTCATGGGTGCGCCTCCTGGCGTTCCACGAGCCCCCTCAAGCCCGCAGCTTCAGTTCAAATCTAGACAAGACTGCGGCGCAGCGCACCCCGATCCGCCGCAGTCACTGGACCCAGGCCCACAGCGCATACGGCTGCGGGCCTGATCGTCCGTCGTTCAAAGCCCCAGAAACTTGCCGGAGCGTTGCCACCAGCCGCGCTTGCGCGGCTTGCCGTCATCTTCCCCGGTTTCGCCGGTCGCCCCGGCCTTGCCAGGCTCGTCCTGGGTTTCCGCACCGCTATCGGCTTTGGCCGGCGCAGGCTCAGGTGCAGGTTCCGGCTTCGTATCCGCTGAGGGTGTTTCCGCGCCCGCCTCAGGCGCTTCGGCCGTCTCGCCGTCAGCATCAGCCGTCTTGCGCCGAGTGCGGCGCTTGGGTTTGGGCTTCTCGTCTTCCGCCGGAGTCTCAGCGTCCGCAGCAGCTTCGGCCGGAGCGTCAGCGGCAGGCGCCCCTGCATCCTCAGGCTGCACGGGCGCATCCTCGTCGGTCGTCTTCCGGCGGCGGCGGCGGGTCTTGGGCTTCGCCTCAGCCTCAGCCTTCTCCACCACTGCGGGTTCAGCCGCCTCAACGGTCTCAGCCTCGGTCGCCTCGGCGGCCTGCGCGTTGGAGTCTTCTGCGCTCTTGCGCCGCCGCGACGGGCGCTTGCGCTTGGGCGCGGCTTCGCTGGGGTCAGCTTCGAAGGCGTCGCCGCCGGTGGGGTTGATCACCGGCAGGACGCCGCCGGAGTCGTCAACGCTTGCGTCCGAGGCGTCATCAGCCGACACAGCGTCGGACGGGCCGTCGCCGGCTTCGTCCTGCGTCTCGCTGCGGTCGTCGTCTCGGCGCCGGCGATTGCGGCCGCCGCGGCGTCCGCGCCGGCGGCGCTTCTTGCCGCTGTCTCCATCACCGTCGTCAGGCCGGCTCTCGGACTTGCGCTCGGATCGTTCCTGCGTTTCGCCGCCGTCAACATCGTCGTCACCGCCATCGTCCGACGGCGCCTGGGCCGGCGCGGCCCGCTGGACGACGTCAGCGGTCACTGCGGGGCCGTCGCTGGCGGCCGCAGCTTCGGCCCGAGCCGCTTCGCGGCGAGTCTCCAGCCGCTCCGTGTTGCAGGCCGGGCGAACCAGAGAAGCATCCGCGTCCACGGTCACGCGCATGTCGTAGCGCGCCTCGATGGCGTTGAGGTGATCGCGCTTCTCGTTCAGAAGGTAGAGCGCCACATCCGGCGCGCAGGCGATCTTGATATGGGCGGTGCGCCCGCGCACGCCTTCTTCCTCCAGCGTGCGCAGAGCGACGAGCGCGCTGGACTCGATCGAGCGCACATGGCCTGCGCCCTGGCAGTGAGGGCAGATGTCCGTGGATCCTTCCACCAGCGAGGTGCGCCGGCGCTGGCGGCTCATCTCCATCAGGCCGAACTGGGAAATCTTGCCCACCTGCAGGCGCGCCCGGTCGCGCTTGAGCGCATCCTTCATCTTCTTTTCGACGGCGCGAACATTCTTGCTCTCGTCCATGTCGATGAAGTCGATGACCAGAAGGCCGGCCAGGTCCCGCAGGCGCATCTGGCGGGCAGCTTCCTCGGCGGCCTCCAGATTGGTGCGCACGGCGGTCTGCTCGATATTGCGCTCCTTGGTCGACTTGCCCGAGTTCACGTCGATGGAGACCAGCGCCTCGGTCGGATTGATGACCAGGTAGCCGCCGGACTTCAGCTGGGCGACCGGCGAGTGGATCGCTTCGAGCTGGCTTTCCACCTGGTGCCGCAGGAAGAGCGGCGTGTCGTCCTTGTAGTGCTTCACCTTCGTGGCGTGACTGGGCATCAGCATCTTCATGAAGGCCTTGGCCTCCTTGTAGGCGGGCTCGCCTTCGATCTGAACTTCCTCGATATCCTTGTCATACAGGTCGCGAATGACCCGTTTGACCAGATTGCCTTCCTCATAGATCAGCGATGGCGCGGAGCTCTCCAGCGTCGTGGTGCGGATATTCTCCCACAGGCGGATCAGGTAGTCGTAGTCGCGCTTGATCTCGGTCTTGGTGCGGTCCGCGCCGGCGGTGCGGATGATCAGGCCCATGCCGCCCGGCACAGACAGTTCGGACACCGCGCCCTTCAGGCGCTTGCGGTCAGCGGCGTTGGTGATCTTGCGTGAAATCCCGCCGCCTCTCGCCGTGTTCGGCATTAGCACCGAGTAGCGGCCGGCCAGCGACAGATAGGTGGTCAGGGCCGCGCCCTTGTTGCCACGCTCTTCCTTGGCGACCTGGACCAGCAGGACCTGGCGGCGCTTGATGACTTCCTGGATCTTGTACTTGCGCAGGAAGTTGCGGCGCTTGCGGGCCTGCTCCTCGACCAGATCGTCCTCGTCGACCGCGCTTTCCTCTTCGCCCTCTTCGGTGGGCTCGGAAGCGGTTTCTTCAACGATTTTCTCTTCCTGCTCGCGCAAGGCCACGCGATCAGCATACGGGATCTGGTAGTAATCGGGATGGATCTCGTTGAAGGCGAGGAAGCCGTGCTTGTTGCCGCCATATTCCACGAAGGCGGCCTGAAGCGACGGTTCGACCCGGGTTACCCGGGCCAGATAGATATTACCGCGAATGGGCTTTTTGCTGGCGGATTCGTAATCGAATTCTTCAATGCGGTTGTTGTCGACGACCACGACCCGGGTCTCTTCCGGGTGGGCCGCGTCGATCAGCATTTTGCGGGACATTCAGCGCTCCATGCCGCAGCCGGGAGCGGCCGGGCGCGAAGCGCCGGAGCATCCCTGTGCGGCTGTTGTGAAGGCGCGCGCCGGGACGGTTCGTCAGCGATGTTGAAACACGCAATGTCGAAACGGTCGTCTGCGCCGCGCGCATGGGTCTTGATCCTTCAGGCGCGTCCGGCGGGCCGGGGTGAGCACCTGTTCGTGTTCGGGTCGGCGCCGGCGCGTCCGCCTTTGGCGGAGAATCGCGCGTCAGCCGTTAAACTCTTGTCGCGCCGTGCTTTCGAGAGGTCGAAGATGGCTCCTCGAACCAGCACTGCGAGATGCACCTTGCACCATATCCACGGCGATGAAAAGCGAGCGAGTCCGTGGTAGGACATCATAAACGTCTTGCTAACCGAATCGAAAGGCGGGCGCGCTAGGATTGGATCTCAAAGCCCATGGAGAAACGCCTGCGAAAAATGACAGGCCCGGGGCGGTGGAACGCTTTGGAAGAAGCGAGACGAACGCGATGGTGACGGTGGTCTCAATGATGAAGACGCTCCTTTGCGCGCTTGCGGCGGCCGCCAGCGCCAGCGCGGCGGCGCTGGCCGGAGATATTACGGCGGTGCGCTTCGGCGAGCACCCGGACTACACGCGCATCGTCATCGAAACCGACCAACCGGTTGAGTTTCGCGCTTTTGCTCTGTCCGAGCCTGCTGCGCGCCTGGTTGTGCAGTTTGATCAAGCCGGATGGGACGTCGGCGCTCTGCCCGCCGGCGCCGGGCGCGGCGTGGGGCCTGTGGGCAGTTTCCGCTTTGACGAGAACGCCAGCGCACCGCGCCTCGTATTCACGCTCACCCGGCCGTTCATGGTGCGGGAAAGCTTCGGGCTCGATCCGGCCGATGGCGGCTACCGCACGGTCATCGATATCGAGCCGGTCAGTGAAGCGGCGTTCGAGCGCACCTCCGGCTTTCCGGCCCAGACCCTGACGCTGGATGACATCATTATGGAAGAGGTCGGCGCCGCGCCCCAGTGCGAGGTCGCGCGGATCGTCATCGACCCCGGCCATGGCGGGCGTGATCCAGGCGCGACCGCCCGCTTCGGCGGCGGCCACGAGAAGGACGTCAACCTGGCCGCCGGTCTGATCCTGCGCGACCTGCTGAATGCGACCGGGCGCTACGAAGTCATCATGACCCGCGACACAGACGTGTTCGTGGAGCTTGAAGACCGTGTGGGAATTGCTAGGGAAGCGCGCGCCGACCTGTTCATCTCGCTCCATGCCGACAGCGCCGGGGACAATTCCGGTCCGCGCGGAGCCACCGTCTACTCCATGAATCACCGGGCGGCGGACCGCTCGCGCACCCGGGCGATCCGGGAAGGCGACTGGGTCGACACCAATCGCCCGGAAGAAGTCACGCGCATTCTTGTGGAGATGGCCCTCGCCAACAAGGAGGGCGAGTCCGAAGTTTTCGCCGAAGCGCTGCGCACCGAGGTCGGGCGGACTGCGCGTCTGTGGCGGGACCAGCCCATGCAGGCCAATTTCGCGGTGCTGACTGATGGCAGCACCCCGTCGGTCCTGTTCGAGATGGGCTTCCTGACCAACCGTGAGGACGCTCAGCGCCTGAACGATCCGCGCGAGCAGCGCCGGCTGATGCAGGCCGCCATGGCCGCCATCGAGAGCCGTTTCGGACGCTGCGCCGACGGTGAGCCGTCTCCGCGCTACATCGCCCAGGCCGGCGGATCACGGTCCACGCGTTGAACAAACCAGCCGCCGCGCTGGTAATCGCGGCGTTCAGGCCATAATGTCGCCGCTGACGAGGGGCACTGCCCGTCCGGAGCAGCTCTGCACCCGGCGGTGATGAGGACGTCATGAAGCTTTTGACCTGGCGCAATGCAATGCGCGCCGTGATCTGGGGCGGCGGCGCCGCCGTGGTTCTCGCGTTTGTCGGCGTGATCGCCGCGGCCGTTTACGTCGTGCGCGTGACCGAGGATCTGCCCGAATACCAGCAGCTGGCCGAATACAGCCCGCCGATCATGAGCCGGGTCCACGCCGGCGACGGACGCCTGATCGCCGAGTACGCCCGCGAGCATCGCGTCTTCGTGCCCATCGAGAACATTCCTCCGTCAGTCATCGAGGCCTTTCTGTCCGCCGAGGACAAGAACTTCTATGAGCATGGCGGCGTCGATTACATCGGCATGATCCGGGGCGGCATCCGCTCGATCCTCACCCGTTTGCGCAATCCCGGCGCGCCGCTGCAGTCCGGCTCCACAATCACCCAGCAGGTCGCCAAGAATTTCCTGTTCACCTCCGACCAGCGCATCGAGCGCAAGGTTCGCGAGATCGTCATCGCCCGCCGCATGGAGCGGGCTTTTACCAAGGACCAGATTCTCGAGCTCTATCTGAACGAGATCTATCTGGGGAACCGCTCCTACGGCATTGCGGCGGCCGCTCTGAACTATTTCGACAAATCCCTTGATGAGCTGGAGCTGCACGAGGTCGCGTACCTTGCGGCTCTGCCCAAGGGGCCGAACAATTACCACCCCACCCGGCGCACGGAAGCGGCGATCGGGCGGCGAAATTACGTGCTCTCGCGCATGGTCGCCAACGGCTACATCACTCAGGCCCAGGCCGAGCAGGCCATGGCGCTTCCGCTGGAAACGGTCGACCGTCTGGAGGGCGAGCAGTATCTGGCCGCGGAGTATTTCGTCGAGCAGGTGCGCCGTGAAGTGTTCGATCTCTATGGCGAGGAAGAGCTTTACGAAAACGGGCTGTCCATCCGGACGACGCTGGACACCTCCATGCAGCTCGCCGCCCGCGCCGCCCTGCGTTCCGGGCTGGAGGATTATGACCGCCGCCACGGCTATCGCGGGCCTCTCACGACGCTTGAAGGCTTCGAAGACTGGCCGGTGCAGCTTGCGGAGGTCGAGACCCCGCCAGACCTGGACGAGGGCTGGCGTGCGGCTGTCGTCCTCGAGGTCACTGATTCAGAGGCCTCGATAGGGTTCGAGGACCGTTCGCGCGGCGTCATTCCGTTCTATGCCCTGACCTGGGCCCGTGAGCCGGGGCGGGACGAGGACGGCTTCCCGACGCTCGGTCCGCGTATCGAGCGCGCCTCCGACGTGCTGGAGCTGGGCGATGTGGTCCTGGTCGAGCCGCTGGCCGCCGCAGATGCGCCGGACGAGACGGTCGAGGACGACCATTACGGCCTGCGCCAGGTGCCTGAGGTGAATGGCGGCATCATCGCCATCGACCCGTTCACCGGGCGCATCCTGTCCATGGTGGGCGGGTATTCCTTCGCCCAGAGCCAGTTCAACCGCGCCGTTCAGGCCCGGCGTCAGCCGGGCTCGTCCTTCAAGCCCTTTGTTTACGCTGCGGCGCTGGACAACGGCTACACCCCGGTCTCGATCATTCTGGACGCGCCCTTCGTGGCCTCCGGCGATGCCGACATGCGTTTCTACCGTCCCCAGAACTACTCCGAAGTCTTCTATGGACCGTCCACCCTGCGGCGCGGGCTGGAGCTGTCGCGCAACGTGATGACGGTGCGTCTGGCCCAGGAGATGGGCATGGGACCGATCTCCGCCTACGGCGAGCGCTTCGGCATTTATGACAATCTTGAACCGACGCTGGCCATGTCGCTGGGAGCAGGCGAGACCACGCTCATGGATCTGGTCGGCGGCTATGCTGCTCTGGTCAATGGCGGCCGCCTGATCGAGCCGTCCATCGTCGACCGTGTTCAGGGCCGCTCCGGCGAGACGATTTACCGCCACGACCAGCGTGAATGCACCGGCTGCGACGTGGAGGAGTGGACGCCGGGTCTGGCCGAGCCGGATCTTCCGGAGCTCGGCGAGGACGTGATCAGTCCCGTCACCGCCTATCAGGTCGTGCACATGCTGGAGGGCGCGGTGGAGCGCGGCACCGGCACGGCGCTGCGCGCGCTCGGCCGGCCGCTGGGCGGCAAGACCGGCACCACCAACGATTTCCGCGACGCCTGGTTCGTCGGCTTCTCTCCGGATCTGATCGTGGGGGTCTATGTGGGCTTCGACACGCCATTCCCGCTGGGCTCCGGCGAGGCGGGCGGCCGCGTGGCCGCGCCCATCGCCGCCGGGTTCCTGGGGCCGGTGCTCGAGAGCTATCCTGTCGCGCCCTTCCGCGTGCCCGACGGCGTCGCCTTCGCCCCGGTCGATCGGGAGACAGGCGAACCGTCCGTGATCGGCCGGCCCGGCACGATCCTTGAGGCCTTCCAGCCCGGCACCCAGCCTCAGCGCGGCGCGACCGCCATGGAAGAGGCGTTGAGCTTCGGTTCCGGCGCCCTGGGCGGTGGTCAGAGCACTTCAGGCGCCCAGGACGAGGACGACGAGGACGAGGACGACGAGCTGGGCGGTCTTTACTGACCCCGGCTCAGCTCAAGCGCGCGCCGGTCTGTACGCCCGCGCACAGCGTTGCTATCTCCTCGTTCTGTAACCTCGAATCCGACCTGCTTCAGGAGTCTTCCCATGCGCACTGAAATCGCCGACCTCAAGGCCGCCGTCGAACAGTCCGCCGCGCTCCTACGGAGGCGTCTTTGACTGGGATACCGCTCAGAAACGCCTCGACGAGCTGAACGCCAAGGCTGAAGACCCCACGCTGTGGGACGATCCCACCCACGCCCAGAGCCTGATGCGCGAGCGCAACCGGCTTGAGTCGGCCATGACCGACGTGACCGAGATCGAGGCCGAACTCAGCGACAATCTCGAAGTCGCCGAACTCGCCGAGATGGAGGGCGATGAGGAGCTGGAGGCCGAGGCGACTGAAGCCCTCAAGGCATTGAAAGTCCGCGCCCAGCGCGCCGAGCTGCAGGCGCTTCTGTCCGGCGAGGCCGACGGCAATGACGCCTATGTGGAGATCCACCCCGGCGCGGGCGGCACCGAAGCCCAGGACTGGGCCGCCATGCTGGCGCGCATGTACACCCGCTGGGCGGAAAGCTCCGGCTTCAAGGTGGAGGTGGTCGAGGCTCAGGGCGGGGAGGAGGCCGGGCTGAAATCCTTCACCATGCTGGTCAAAGGCGAGAACGCCTATGGCTGGCTGAAGACCGAAGCCGGCGTCCATCGCCTGGTGCGCATCTCGCCCTTTGACAGTTCAGGCCGGCGCCATACCAGCTTCGCCAGCGTGTGGACCTATCCGCTGGTGGACGACTCCATCAACGTGGAGATCGATGAAAAGCTGGTGCGCACCGACACCTACCGGGCCTCAGGCGCGGGCGGTCAGCACGTCAACAAGACCGATTCCGCCGTGCGCCTGACCTACGACATGCCCGGTGAGGACAGCCCCATCGTCGTGCAGTGTCAGAACGAGCGCTCCCAGCACAAGAACCGGGCGAACGCCTGGGACATGCTGCGCGCGCGGGTCTACGAGATCGAGCTTCAGCGCCGTGAAGCCGCCGCACAGGCTCAGGCCGAAAGCAAGACCGATATCGGCTGGGGACACCAGATCCGCTCCTACGTCCTGCAGCCCTATCAGATGGTCAAGGACCTGCGCACCAACGTGGAGACCTCCGACACAGGCGGCGTCCTCGACGGTGATCTCGATCCGTTCATGGCCGCGGCGCTGGCTCAGCGCGTGGGCGCCGAGACCGAGGCGGGGTAGGGTCCCAGTCCCTAAGCTTATCCTGAGGGACTCTTGGGTCAGCAGGATCCTCGAAGGAGCGCCCCAGCGGGCGACTGACCCTTCGAGGCTCGCCTTCGGCTCGCACCTCAGGGTGAGGCGTGAAGCCATTTAGAAAAAAGGGCGGCTCGTGAGAGCCGCCCTTTCCATTGCATACGTCTTGAAAACCTACGACTTCGCCGCGAAGGGGTCCTTCATGGCGGTGGCGGGCTTGGCTTCGCTGCTCGGGCCGGGCGGCGGCGCAGCGGGAGGCTCAGCCTTTTTCTCGGCCGGCTTTTCAGCAGGCTTGTCGTTGCTGGCGACCGGGCTCGGCGCGGCTTTCACAGTGGAGCCGGACTTGGTTTCGCTCAGCGGGTCGCTGGAGCGCTTGCAGTGGCCGTCGAAATAGGCGCCGCTCTCGATGGCGAGGCTGGCGTGAACGACGTCGCCTTCGACACGGGCGGTCGCGGCGAGCTGGACCTGGCGGGCCCGCACCGAGCCCTCCACGCGGCCGCGCACGACGACGTTCTCAGCGACGACTTCGCCTTTCACCGTGGCCTCTTCGCCGATGGTCAGCGAACTGGCGCGCACATCGCCTTCAACGGTTCCGTCCAGCTGAACCTCGCCGTCGGAGACGATGGAGCCGGTGACGGTCAGGTCGGCGGACAGGATCGATGGAGCTTTGGACTTCATGGCGGACCTCTTTGAGGGGGCGGCGGATGCGCCGGCGGCGTCAGGGGAGGAGGGGTCTTTTTTAGTGAACATAGCGACCAGCTCTAATGTAATCTTCAGGGTCTACGTGGGCGCCGCGGAACCACACTTCGTAGTGCAGGTGCGTGGCGGTCGAACGGCCGGTCGAGCCCATGCCCCCGAGGCGCTGACCTGTGTCCACGGCGTCACCGCGGCGCACATCGATCGAGTGCAGGTGACCGAAGCGCGTACGGTATCCATAGCCGTGATCGATTTCGACCGTGCGACCATACCCGGCGCGCCAGCCCGCGTAAACGACCCGTCCCGGCGCCGGGGCGATGATGGGCGCATTGCGGTAGGCTGCGAAGTCCGAGCCGGCATGGAAGGCGAGCCGCCGTGTGAATGGGTCGATGCGCCGGCCATAGGGCGAAGTGCGGCGGTAGGGTCCATCCACCGGAACCGCAAGCGGCGCGGCGGTCAGCAGCATTTCAAGGCGCTCGGCCTCCACAAGGCGGGACGCGATGCGCGCGACGCGCGCGTTGAACGGGTCTTCCAGGTCCAGCGCTTCGGTGAACATGGGCGCCGCGTCCAGCTCGATCAGCGGGCCGCCGGTGCCGCCCTCGGCGTCGAGCGGGCCGGCTTCCTCGGCCTCCTCGACCCGCATCCCGGTCAGGCGCAGCACGGCGCGCAGGTTTTCAAGGCGCCGTTCGGCGGAGTCTTCCGCTTCAGCCAGGGCGGCTTCCTGGTCGGCGAGCAGGCCCTGGACCCGATCCTCGGCGAGGTCATCGCTGACCGAAGCTGCGGCGGGGTCATAGAGCGAGGCGCGCGGATCAGGATCGGCCGGATTGGCGGCCATGAGAATGCGGCCGTCTTCCATGCTTGGGCTCTGATCGGTGTCGCCGACCCCCAGATCGTCAGCGAAATCGAGCAGTCGGCGCAGCGTGTCATGGCGCAGCTGGAACTCGCCGGCGGTGCGGTCGAAGGCGCTGGTGCGCGATTCCACGTAGGCCAGGGCCGCCGCTTCAGAGGCGCGCGCTTCCTCCAGCTCCTCGCGATGGCGCTCGGCGATCGCGGCCAGCTCGGCGCGCATCTGGTTTTTCTCGGTATCGACCAGGAGCATGTTCACCGAGGTGATCGCCAGCCACACCGCCAGGACGCAAACGCCCGCGATGGCGGTCAGCTGCATTTCCGTGGTCACGGCGAAATAACGCACCTGACCTTCGGTGCGGTGGTAGATCTGCCGATCCGGAAAACGCTCTTTGATATGGGCCCAGGGCCCTTCGAGTAGCCGTTTCACCATCCGCGCCAGCCAGCCAAAATTTCCAGGTGCCCCTCAGCGCCAGCAAAGTGGCACGAAGACGCGGCGAATATCAACATTTTCGCAGCCTGAGCTGCGTTTCTTTCCATACGGTTGATACGCTCAACCGGCATGCAGATGCAAACCGGGCGCCGTTCTTTCAGATTTCGGCGCCGGCGAGCGGCCCGTACCAGTCGGCCGGCAGGCCTGCAGCGCCGCGCGCCTCTTCATTGAAAGGCCGTTTCAGATCGCCCTTGAAGAACTGGCTGACCAGAGCCTGGAACTGCGTCTTCGGATCCGCGCCCCGGGTGGCGCAAACCGCTTCGAACCAGCGCCGCCCGGCGGCCACATGGCCGACTTCCTCGGTGTAGATCACGGTCAGCACGTCAACGCTGTCACCGTCGCCGACGCTTCGCAGCCGCTCGATCATCCCGGGCGTCACATCCAGGCCCCGCGCTTCCAGCACCATGGGCGCGACTGCAAGGCGCGCGGCGAGATCCCCAGCGGTGTCTTCCGCCGCGTTCCAGAGACCGTCATGGGCGGGCAGGTCGCCATAATCCCCGCCCAGCGCCTGCAGGCGGGCGCGCACCATCTCGAAATGACGCGCTTCATCATCGCCGACGCTGATCCAGTCTGAGATGAAGGCGGCGCGCTTCGTTTCGCCGATCTGCTCATCGCCGCCGAAGCGGGCCACCAGGTCGAACGCAAGATCAATGGCGTTGAATTCGATATGCGCCACGGCATGCAGAAGGGCGAAACGCCCAGCTGTGGTCCCAAGGCGCCGGCGTGGAACCTGGCCAGGCGGTTTCAGTTCGGGACGGTCAGGCCGCGCAGGGCGCTGCGGCGCCTGGGACGGCGCACCCGGCGCCGGCGTCGCCAGGTCACCCGCCCGCCAGGCGGCTGCGCAGGCCCGTGCCGCCTTCACCTTGGCGGCCGGATCGCCCTGGCTGAGGACGCCGGCGGCCGCCGCCTGCACGCCGGGTCGGGTCACAGGGCTTTGACCGCCTCAAGCACGGCCTCGACGTGGCCGGGCACCTTCACCTTGCGCCAGACTTCTTTCAGGGAGCCGTCAGGACCGATCAGAAAGGTCGCGCGTTCAATTCCCATATAGGTTTTGCCGTACATGTTCTTCTCGACCCAGGTTCCGTACCGTTCGCAGACATCCCCGTCCGCGTCGGAGGCCAGGATCACCTTCAGCCCGTGCTTGTCGCGGAACTTGTCGTGCTTGGCTACGGTGTCCTTGGACACGCCGATCACCACTGCGCCGGCGGCGTCGAACGCGTCAGCGGCCTCTGTGAAGCCGATGGCTTCTTTCGTGCATCCCGGGGTGTCGTCTTTGGGATAGAAGTAAAGGACCACCGCCTTGCCGCCGAATTCAGACAGAGACGCCGTCCGGCCGCCGTCAGCGGGCAGGGTGAAGTCGGGGGCCTTGTCACCGGGCTTCAGTTCGCTCATCACGCACTCCTTCGTTGATGGATCCGGCGTGGCGCCGGGCAAGCGAGGGCGAACATTGTCCGCCGAACGCGTCTCGTCCAGTCCCGCCGCCATGGGCATTGTCTGATCACCATGCGCCGCGTAGCCCGCCTTGCTGTCCTGTATGTGCTGGAAGCGCTCGCTGCGCTTCTGGCTCTGGCGATCTTCGGCGGCGCTGCGCTTCTGTGGCGGCTCGCCGAAGGTCCGCTGGACGCCGAGGCCTTCAGACCGGCCGCGACGGAAGCGCTGTTGAGCGCCGTGGACGCCGACATCGCCTCGATCGGCTCGCTCGAGGTCAGCTTTGATCCCGCCGCAGCCGCTCTGGTCGTCACGGCGCTCGATGTCAGCGCGGCGCGTGCGGGCGGCGAGGTCGTCGTTTCCGCGCCGCGTGTCGAGACGGCGCTGGCGCTTGACCTGTTGATGACCGGCCGCGCCGCGCCGGTGCGGATCACGGCGAGCGGGGGATCCTTCACGCTGCTGCGGGCGGTAGACGGACGGCTGTACGCGGGTCTGGGCGGACCGGATGCGGTGCGTGGACAGAACTCCGGTGAGGGCCCAGGCGGAGGACGGCTCGGTGCCTTCGCCAGCGGCCTTGATTCTCAGGGGTCAGGACCCTTGTCGCGCCTTCGGGAGATCGATCTGAGGGACGTGGACCTCAGGGTCATCGACGAAGCCAGCGACCTGTCCCTGATCTTTCAGGACGCGCGCGCTCAGCTCACGCTCGATGAAACCGGCCTGGCGGCCGATCTGTCCGGCGGGTTGATCACAGGCGCCGGCCTGTCTCCCGTGGCGTTGCGCCTTGAAGCGGGGCGCGACCTTGCATCGGTTTTTGTCGACCTGCGGATCCGCGATCTGGTGCCGGCTACGGCTGCGCCTTTGCGCGGGGCGTTCGCACGGCTGGCGGCCGTCGACGCGCCGATGGCGCTGGATCTGGTCCTGGACGCCTCGGCTGAGCAGGGCCTTCGCACCGCGCTCGTTGAACTGCGGGCCGAGCCGGGAACGCTGCGCGCAGGCGGGCGGAGTTTCGCGTTGAACGCGGCTCAGCTGAGCGTCGTCCTGGATGCCGATGCGGGCGCGCTCGACATCAACAAGGTCCGCATTGAGTCAGATCTGATCGATCTCGACATCACGGGGCGCATCTTTGACCTCTCGAGGTTCGACGGCGCGCTGCCGACCCAGGCCGCTTATGAGATCGAGTCGGCGGCCGGCGCCTTCGACTGGCCGGGCCTGTTTCCCGAAAGCCTTGTCTGGAACGCCGCCTCGATCGCAGGCCGTCTCGACAGCGCGGCGCCGCGGATCGAGTTTGATCGTCTGGACATCGACCTGCCCAGCGCCCGCGCCGAGCTGGAGGGCCGGATCGCCCTCTCTCAGACCGACGCCGGCCTGCTTCCCGACATCCAGCTCACCGGCCCGATCCGCGGAATGCTCACCAAGGCGGACATCTTGCGCCACTGGCCGGTGGACTTCGCCCTCGGGGCGCGGGACTGGGTGCGCGACAGCATTCTTGCAGGCGATCTCAGCAATGCGCGTCTCGATCTGAACATCCCCGTTTCGGCCCTCGCGGCGCGGGCGCTTGAGGATGAGCACCTCAATCTCAGCTTCGCCTTCTCTGACGCCGATGTGCGCTACATGTCGACCATGACGCCGCTGACCGGCCTGTCTGGAGAGGCGGTCCTGCGCGGCAACTCTCTCTCCTTGACCGGGCGCGACGGGGCGATCGGTGATCTGCAGATCGACACGATCTTCGTCGAGGCGCCCCGCCTTAATCCCAAGGGAGCACCGGCGCGGTTCGGTGGGACGGGGCGGGGGCCGGTCCAGGCGGTGCTCGGCCTGCTCGCCCAGCCGCCGCTCAATCTGGACGACAATTACGGCATCGACCCGTCCGCCTTCGAGGGCGAGGGGACGATGAGCTTTGAAATCAGCAGGCCCATGCTGCGCTCGGTTCCGCCTGAGGATCTGGGCTATTCGGCGTCGGGGCGGTTTGAAAGCGTCTCCGCGCCCTCGGGGTTTGAGGGAGTGCGGCTGCAGAACGGCGTTGTGGAGATTGAGGCCGATGAGCAGGGCCTGACAGCGGACGGCGTCGCCGATCTGGCCGGCGCGCGCACGCAGATCCAATGGCGCGAGACGTTCGGCCTCGGTGATGACGCCGACTCAAGCCAGGTCACCCTGTCCACTTTGATGACCGCGCGCGGCCTGGATCAGCTCGGTCTGCCGCTGCGGCGCTTTCTGGACGGCGCGGTGGGTGTTGAGGGCGTCGTGACCGGGCGCGGCTTCGACTTCCGCACGGTGTCTCTGGCCCTGGACCTGGAGCAGGCCGCCGTCGCCCTGCCGGCTGATCTCTGGGAGAAAGCGCCCGGTGAGCCGGGCGCCGCCGCCTTCGAGGCCGAGTTCCCGGACGAAGGCGGTGTGGCGCTGCGATCCCTGAGCGTTGACGCGGCTGCGTTGACCTTGAGGGCTGACGCCGAGATCGCCGCTGACGGCCGGCTTGCGGCGGCCAATGTGCAGACGCTGGATATTCCCGGCCGCATGGATCTCGCCTTCACCGCCGACCGGCCGGAGGGGCTTGACGGCGTATTGAGGCTCCAGCTGACCGGCGACTATCTCGACGCTGGCGAGCTTTTCAGCATCGGCGCGCCGGGCGCCGGGCTGGCCATCAATGCTCCAGTGGCGCTTGAAGCGGCCATCGCCCGCGTTCTGGTGCGCGATGTGGGCTTTACAGGGGTCGGTCTGACCGCCCGTCTGGGGCCGGACGGTCTTGAACAGGCGAGCCTGTCGGCGCGAACCCAGGACAGCGAGGCGCCGGTTGAGCTGTCCTTCGCGCCGGAGCCGGACGCACCTGGAGGGCCGCGCCGCCTCCGTGTCGAGACCGGCGACGCCGGCGCCGTCCTGACGGCGCTCGCCGGATATGACAATGCGGCTGGCGGCAATCTGCGCATCGACGCCATGGCGCCGCCCGCAGGCGGCGAAGGTCCCATTGAAGGCGAGTTGATCGCCGATGCGTTCGTCCTGGAGCGCATGCCGTTGCTGGCGAGGGTCCTGGCGGCCGGGTCTCTGGAGGGGCTGGCGGGCCTGCTGGGAGGTCAGGGCATCGGGTTTGACCAGCTCGACGGCCGTTTCGTCTGGCAGGACAGCACGCTGGAGATGCGTGACGGCCGCGTCGTCGGCCCGGCGCTGGGCGTGACCTGGACCGGGATCGTCGACTTTGAAGATCCGCGCATCGAGGTGGACGGCACGATCCTGCCTTCTTACGGCGTGAACTCGGTTCTGGGCTCGCTTCCGGTTTTCGGCGAACTGTTCACCGGGCGACAGGGCGAGGGCGTCATCGGCGTGACCTTCACCGCATCCGGCCCGTTCGATCAGACCCGTGTGACCGCCAATCCGCTCTCGGCCCTGGCGCCGGGCGTCTTCCGGCGCATGTTTGAAGGCACGTCGGCCGAACGCGAGCTCGAAGCGCTCGAGGCGCGCCGGCGTGAACTGCAGCCTGGACCGGACGCGGTCGATGACCCCGACGCTCCAAAACCCAATGAGGATGCGCCCGCCAACGCGGAGCTGGAGCCTGAAGGCGACGGGCCGCCGCCGGACGAGGAAGGATGAGCGCCATGCTGTGCGCCGGACTGATGAGCGGCACCTCGCTTGACGGGGTGGACGCCGCGCTGATCGAGACTGACGGCGAGCGAGTCCTGCGCTTCGGGCCGGGTGCGGAGACCGCCTACACCAGAGAGGAGCGCGCCGTGCTGCAGCGCGCCGTGGACGCCGCGCTCGCCTGGCGTTTCGACGGGCCGGAGCCTGAGGTATTCGCCGAGGCCGAGGCGGTTCTGACCGAGACCCATGCCCGCGCCATCGGCGCGCTGTGCGAGAAGGCCGGAATCGCCTCGGCGCAGCTCGACCTGGTCGGGTTCCACGGTCAGACCGTCATCCACATCCCGCCCGAAGGCGATCAGAGCGGCCGCACGCGCCAGCTTGGCGATGGCGAGGCCTTGGCGAACCGGCTCGGTTGCGCCGTGGCGTTCGACTTCCGAACCGCCGACATGGGCGCCGGCGGGCAGGGCGCGCCGCTCGCCCCGGCCTGGCACCGGGCGCTGGTGGAGACCTCAGGCCTTGAAACGCCCATCGGCGTTCTGAATATCGGCGGCGTGGCGAACCTGACCCTGATCGGAAGCACCGGCGAGCTGACCGCCTTCGACACCGGACCGGGCAACGGCCTCATCGACGCCTGGGTGGCGGAAAAGACTGGCGGGGTGATGGACACGGACGGGGCGCTCAGTGCGCGCGGACGGATCCTGGAAGCCGGGCTCGCAGAGCTTCTCTCTCATCCCCATTTCGCCAAGATGGGCCCGAAATCTCTGGACCGCTGGGACTTCTCTCTAGACCCCGCGCGCAACCTGACCATCGAAGACGGCGCCGCAACGCTGGCCGAATTCACCGCGCGCACCGTCGCCATGGGGCTCGACGGCGCGCCGGAACGGCCGTCCCGGCTGATCGTCTGCGGCGGCGGTCGCAAGAACAAGGACCTCATGGCCCGCATCGCGCGGGCCTGCGCCCTGCCGCTGGTGACAGCCGAGGCCGTGGGCTGGCGCGGTGATCTGATCGAAGCCGAAGCCTTCGCCTTCCTCGCCGCCCGCACGGCGAAGGGCCTGCCCATCAGCTGGCCGGGCACGACCGGCGTGAAGCAGGCGCTGAGCGGGGGGCGGGTGGTCTCAAAACAATTTTGAAATGCAACCCGTTTTCCGAGCATGGGAATCAGCTGAGAGTTGCATCCGTATGTGTCTAAAGGTATTTAGAATACGAGTATGTAGGTAAAGTAGACGAGTTAAGAGTTCTCGCTACGCGGGACGGTGTTGCCAGTTTAGCAATCCATTCGAAGGTGCACGAGCTTAATCGCGCAGACTGGCGATTTTCGCAACACATCAATGTTTATGAACCTGCAGATATTAAAGAAGAAATAAAAGAAAAGATTTTCAAGTATTTATATTATATGGGATTGGAGTATGGAGTCTTTGATTTTATAATGGACAGAGGTGGGGACATTGTCTTTTTGGAATGCAACTCCGACGGTCAATGGCTTGGTTATGCGCATAAGGCTGGCTGCGAAGACGATTTCGTTGGTCTTTTTGCATCGATGGTTCGCTCTATGCATATTTAGCGTATTATCTTTAATTTCATGTAGGGCATGCGATGTTCAAGGTCAGGCGGTGTTTTCCGGCAGTGCCATTGCTCAAGCCGCAGAGCATATTCGCGCCTACGGGCCCAAATTCATTGTTTCCAATGAGGCGCATTCAGACGGCGTGACGCGTTTTATTTCGGCCTGCTTTTATAGCGAGTTGACCGAGCTCCTACATGTGCCGATGTTAGCGGCGGAGACTCTGCGAGCGGCTGAAAGCATTGAACCGCATCCTTATGATCATACAAGGATACAAGGCTACTATATTTCAAGCCCGCATTTCGATGATCTTTTCCACGTTGCTGGTCAAAGTGCAGCGACGCTCCAGGGCTATGATCGGGTAGGGCCTGCGACGGTGGACCGGCGGTCCCTGGCCGAGGCGGGCTATCATCCCTCAAGGTGGAATATTCGCGATCGATCAAGCGCCATGTTTCTCCTTGCCGCCCTGGATCGACAGGAATTGGACGGCGCGGTGTTCGTCCATGTCGGACCCGGCCATGCCGACCGCGAGTTCCACACGCGCAATGGCGGTCTCACCACCGGCTTGGCCGGTCACCTGCAAGACCTGTCAGGCGCGCGAGTTGTCTCGATCGACAACGCGCTCTCGGAACTCTCCGATTTCTGGACCGACAAATTCTTCCCGTGCCCTTCGCATGTGGACTTCGAGGTGGTGTCGATAGTGGTTCAAGTGCGCGCCAATGTCGTTCATTGCATCCTTAAGTCAGATTTCAAACCGCATCGGCCGATCCATGACATTAATGTCGTGGATCGACCCGCCGCACGCAGCAACGGTTTCGTCGCGCCTGAAGGTTGGATTTGCAATCACCGCACCGTCTTTTCGGGGCCGATCCCCGAGGCGCTGGCCGACAGCGCCGCTTTGCGTGTGACGGTGATGCAGCGTGACGGCGTGGGGCGGTATGTCCAGGGATGGCGAGAGCATGTTGAAAGGCCGCTGCCGGCACAGGTCAGCCTCTATCCGCTCGCGACCGATGAAATGACAGTCATCTGGGAAGCCCTCGATGAGGACGGCCAGGTCGCCAACCGGATAACTGATGAGGTGACTTCATCTCGCCCCTGAGGCGGGTTGCGAACCTCGGCAATCCGCCCCTAGCGCCGTGACCCCGCCGGCTGCTCGCGGCGCTCCACGACGACCTGGGGGATGCGCTTGTCGAGATAGGCCTTCGCGGAAGCCTGCAGCTGTTCCACATGGTTGGAGAACAGGTGACCGGCGCCGGGGATGATGTCGGTGCTGATCGTGATGCCCTTCTGGGTGCGCACCTTGCTCATGGCGCGCTCCATCTCGTCATGGGGGACGATGGCGTCGGAATCGCCATGGACGATGAGGCCTGAGGCCGGGCAGGGCGCCAGGAAGGTGAAGTCGTACATGTTCGTCGGCGGCGCCACCGCGACGAAGCCTGCGATCTCCGGCCGTCGCATGAGCAGCTGCATGGCGATCCACGCGCCGAAGGAGTGACCGGCCACCCAGCAGAACTGTGCGTTGGGATTGTGCGCCTGGGCCCAGTCCAGCGCCGTGGCGGCGTCGGACAGTTCGCCCAGACCCTGGTCATAGGTTCCCTGGCTGCGGCCCACGCCCCGGAAATTGAAGCGCAGGACCGAGAAGCCGCGCTCCTTATAATCGTCATACATCATGACGTTGACCGGCGCTTCCATATGGCCGCCGCCCTTGGGGTGGGCGTGCAGGACCAGCGCGATCGGCGCGGTCGGGTCCTTGGCGGGGCTGTACTTGCCTTCAAGACGGCCTGCGGGGCCGGGAATGATCACGTCGGGCATGGAGGGAGACGGTCCTGCTGGTCTTTTCCTGAGTCCTGCGCTCGGGTATTGATTGCCCCCGGAGACAGCACCAGATATAAAAAGCGATCCAAATTCTTGACCTGGCGGTATGGGAACCTAATTCCCGTTCCCGACGCCAGGTTCGTACGGCGAAACGGCCTCTTAGCACGGCAAGGCCCACCAGTGCGAGCGTGGCGTGCGGCTTTATCAGGGGAGGGACTGAATATGAAGCTGAGCACCAAAGGGCGTTACGCCGTCATGGCGATGGCCGACCTGGCGCGCAGCAGCGAGGACCGTCCGGTTCCGCTGGGCGATATCGCCTCGCGCCAGGAAATTTCTTTGTCTTATCTCGAACAGCTGTTTGCGAAGCTGCGCCGCGCCGGGCTGGTGAAGTCCGTGCGAGGTCCAGGCGGCGGCTACCGCATGGCGCGCTCGCTGGCCGAGACGCGGGTGGCGGACATCATGCTGGCGGTTGAAGAGCCCGTCGACGTGACGCGCTGCCAGCATCAGAACAAGGGCTGCATGGATGGCGGCCGGCGCTGCATCACCCACGATCTGTGGGATGAGCTGGGCCGGCACATTCATCTGTTCCTGAACGGCGTGACGCTGGAGGACGTGGTGGAGCGCCGCGTGCTTGGCGCGTCTCTGCGTCATGCCGGCGAACCGGCGATGGAGGCTGCGGCGGAGTGAGGGTCTATCTGGACCATAACGCCACCGCTCCGGTGCGTTCCGAGGCGATTCAGACCGTCGCGGACGCCCTGCGCGCCGGGGGCAATGCCTCCTCGGTGCACGCAGCGGGCAGGGCGGCGCGGGCTTCCATGGAACGAGCCCGCGCCGCCATAGCCCGCCACGTGTGTGCGCGCGCAGAAGACCTCGTCTTCACCTCCGGCGGTTCCGAAGCGAACACGCTGGCCATCCACGCCGCCCGCCAGCTGGGCGTTGAGCGTCTCATCATCTCGGCGATCGAGCACGAGGCGGTGCGCGCGGCGGCCGAGGCCAGCGGCCTGCCCGTCGAAATCTGGCCGGTGGATACAAGCGGCCGGGTTGATTTGTCGTGGTTGGAAACCCGACTAAATGACTCAGGTAATGAGTCCCTCCTGATCGCCCTGATGGCCGCCAACAACGAGACCGGCGTGATCCAGCCCTACGCGGCGGCCGGGCGCCTGATTCGCGAGGCGGGGCATTACTTCCACATCGATGCGGTGCAGATGACCGGCAAGGCCGACTTCGATTTCGCCGGCTCGCTCGCCCATTTCGCGGCGCTGTCCTCGCACAAGGCCGGTGGACCGCAGGGCGCCGGCGCGCTGATCGCGGCCTGCGACGCCCAGGTCGCCCCGCTGATCCATGGCGGCGGTCAGGAGAAGAACCGGCGTGGCGGTACTGAGAATGTCGCCGGCATTTGCGGCTTCGCGGCTGCGGTCGAAGCGGCTGCGGCGGACGCCGGTGAGGCGGATCGCCAGCGCGCCCTGCGCGACCGGCTTGAGCAGACCCTGAAGGCGAAGGCGCCAGAGGTGGTGATCTGGGGCGCGGAAGCTGAGCGCCTGCCCAACACCACCTGTCTGTCCGCGCCGGGCTGGCCCAGCGAAATTCAGGTCATCGCCCTGGATCTTGAAGGCTTTGAAGTGAGCGCCGGTTCGGCCTGCTCCTCGGGCAAGGTCCGCAAGAGCGCGGTGCTCGACGCCATGGGCGCCAGCGAGGAACACGCTAAAACCGCCCTGAGGATCAGCCTGGGCTGGACGACGACGCAGGACGATATCGACCGCTTCGCCAACGCCTGGCTGTCAAACTACGAACGCGTGCGGCCCAGAGCGGCCGCCGCCGTCTGATACGACGAGGAAGGATGTAAATGCCTGCCGTCAAGGAAACCATCGAAGACGTCCGCAAGCTTGAGGCGGACAAGTACAAGTACGGTTTCTCCACCGAGATCGAGCAGGAGTACGCGCCCAAGGGTCTGACTGAAGACACGGTGCGCTTCATCTCCGCGAAGAAGAACGAGCCCCAGTGGCTGCTGGACTGGCGTCTTGAGGCGTTTGCGCGCTGGAAGCAGATGAAGGAGCCCGACTGGGCCAAGGTCGGCTATCCGCCCATCGACTATCAGGACGCGATCTATTACGCCGCGCCAAAAGATGCGGCCAAATACAAGAGCTTGGACGAAGTTCCCCAAGAGCTGCTCGATACCTACAAAAAGCTCGGAATCCCGCTGAAGGAAGCCGAGGTGCTGCTGGGCGTTGAAGGCGCTGTGGAGACGGCGGCCGAAGCGCGTGAGAAGCCGAAGGTGGCCGTGGACGCGGTGTTCGATTCCGTTTCGGTGGCCACGACCTTCAAGGAAGAGCTTAAGAAAGCCGGCGTGATCTTCATGTCGATCTCCGAGGCTGTGCAGGAGCATCCCGAGCTTGTGCGCAAGTATCTCGGCAGCGTGGTGCCGCCCACGGACAACTTCTTCGCGACGCTGAACAGCTCGGTCTATTCGGACGGCTCCTTCGTCTATATCCCCAAGGGCGTGCGCTGCCCCATGGAGCTGTCGACCTATTTCCGCATGAACGCGGAAGGCACCGGCCAGTTCGAGCGCACGCTGATCATCGCCGATGAAGGCGCCTACTGCTCCTATCTGGAGGGCTGTACCGCGCCCATGCGCGATGAAAACCAGCTGCATGCCGCCGTCGTGGAGCTGGTCGCGCTGGACGATGCCGAGATCAAATACTCCACCGTTCAGAACTGGTGGCCGGGCGACGCGGACGGCAAGGGCGGGGTCTACAACTTCGTGACCAAGCGTGCCGACTGCCGGGGCCGCAACTCCAAGGTCAGCTGGACGCAGGTGGAGACCGGCTCGGCGATCACCTGGAAATACCCCTCCTGCGTGCTGAAGGGCGACAACTCCCAGGGCGAGTTCTATTCCATCGCGGTGACCAACGGCGCCCAGCAGGCCGACACCGGCACGAAGATGATCCATCTGGGCAAGAACACGAAGTCCCGGATCATCTCCAAGGGCATTTCGGCGGGGCGGTCAGACCAGACCTATCGAGGCCTGGTCTCGGTGCACAAGAACGCGACCGGATCGCGCAACTTCACCCAGTGCGACTCCCTGCTGATCGGGAATGAGTGCGGCGCTCACACCGTGCCTTACGTGGAGGCCAAGACCCCCAAGGCCACGCTGGAGCACGAGGCGACGACCTCCAAGCTCAGCGAAGAGCAACTCTTCTACGCCCGCCAGCGCGGCCTTGACGAAGAGGCGGCCGTGGCCCTTCTGGTCAACGGCTTCTGCCGCGACGTCCTGCAGACCCTGCCCATGGAGTTCGCCGTAGAGGCCCAGGCGCTCCTGAAGGTGAGCCTGGAAGGGAGCGTGGGGTAGACTGATGTTCGGTCGAATGATCGAGAATTGGGCGCGTGGCCAGCAGAGGAAAGATATCCAGAATTGGGTGGACTCTCTGCGGGGAAGCGACGGTCATGAACTTGGGTTCGTTGTCGCGCAAGCCTCCGAATATCGACATGTGCTGCTTGAAAGCGGCATCAATCTTCTGAGGCCGTCAATAGAAGCTGAACTTGATCCAAACCTGACTGGCAGGTTGAGTAGGCAAATTGTCGATCTGCAGAAGCAAGGTCGGCAAGTAGCTGCGCCGGGCCTGATGGTTTGGGTCCATTCTTTGCGCGCAGTACAGGTCGCTGAGATTAGATATCTCGGGCGCGAAATGTGGGGGCATCTCTCGCGCGGGTTTCCTTTTGCTCACGAGGCGGCGTTCGATTTCTTGCAACAGACAGGCGTTCGGATGCGTTTGGAAAATCACGATATCTTCCCAGAGGGCCTCGCGCCTTTGGCGGAGCCGCAGCCATGACCCACCGCTACTGGTTCGCCCGCCGCAGCGCTGACAGCGCCGCGCGGCCCATGCCCCACACGGTACAGCCGGTGAGCTGGGAAGGCTGGGCGTGCATCGCGGCGTGCGCCTCGCTCATCGGCCTTGGCGCGCTCATGTGGGTGGATGTGGCGTCCCAAGGCCTTTCCGGCGGCTGGATGGGGCTGGTGTTTCTGGGCGTGATCGGCGGCGGGGCGCTGTTCGCCGCCGCCGGCGCGAAAACAGACCCTGAGCACACGGCGGCCGACTATCGCGCCGGCCGCGTGAAGGGGAGCGGGAAGAGCGCATGATGGTGATTGCGGCCCTATCTGCATTGAGCCTTCAGGCCATGGTCTATCCGGACTGTTCCGAGCCGGAGCTGGAGCCACGGGTGGCCTGTGCGCTGGATGCCGGGGACGGAACTGGCTGGCGGCTGGTGTTCGAGTTCGATCCCGAAGGTCCCCGGGCGCGGGAGGTCGACATCCTCGTCGTCGCTGTGGACGGCGCGCCGGTTCAGCGCCTGTCCTATCCGCTGGAGCGCGGGTTTCTGCCGCCGGAGTTGACCGACCTCGACGGGGACGGTCTGGACGACCTGCTGCTGCCGCTATCGACGGGGATGGTGAACTCGGAGTGGCGGATCGCCTTCGGGACGGGCGACGGGTTCGCCGACGCTGAAGGCGAGCCTGTGTACGGTCACACGGTCGAGGCGGCGGCGCCGGGCCTGTTCGCCGTTCACGCGCGCGGATCAGCCGGCCGGCACGATGTCGCCTTCCATGCTCGCGACGGGCTCGCCATTCCGGTCGAGGCGACGGTGGCGATCACGTTTGACGAAGAGGGCGCGCAGTGCGCGCTGATCACGCAGGACGCCCCGCGTCCTGAAGAGGTTTATTGCAGCGCCGCGATGTCGAACTGACGCGCGCGCGAAAGGACGAAGACACATGCTTGAGATCAAAGACCTGGAAGCCCGCGTCGAAACTGAAGCGGGCGATGGCCGCGAAATTCTCAAAGGCGTGACGCTGAGCGCCCCGGCGGGCGAAGTGCATGCCGTCATGGGACCCAATGGCTGCGGCAAGTCCACCCTGTCCTACGTTCTGTCGGGCCGGGACGGGTATGAGATCACCGGCGGCGGCGCGACGCTGGCGGGCGAGGATTTGCTCGCCATGGACCCGGAAGAGCGCGCGGCGGCGGGCGTCTTCCTGTCGTTCCAGTACCCGGTGGAGATCCCCGGCGTGCCGACCCTCACCTTCGTGAAAGAGGCGCTGAACGCCCAGAAGCGCGCGCGCGGCGAGGACGAGGTCAGCGCGCCGGACTTCATGAAGAAGGCGCGTGAAGCGGCGGCGAAGCTGGGCATTTCCAACGAAATGCTGAAGCGGCCCGTGAATGTCGGCTTCTCCGGCGGTGAGAAGAAGCGCATGGAGATTTTCCAGGCGCTGATGCTGGAGCCGAAGCTTCTGATCCTGGACGAGACCGATTCCGGCCTGGACATCGACGCCCTGAAAGTCGTCGCCGAGGGCGTGAACGCCCTGCGCAGCCCCGACCGGACCATGCTGGTCATCACCCACTATCAGCGCCTTCTCGATTATCTGAAGCCCGATGTCGTTCACGTCATGGCCGCCGGCCGCATCCAGAAGACCGGTGGGCCTGAGCTCGCCATGGAGCTCGAGAAAGAGGGCTATGACAAATACGCCTCGGGGGAGGCGGCTTAAGTGACGGCGCCTGTGAAACTTTCCGACTTTGAAACCGCCCTGGTCCAGGCGCTGCCCGCCGGCGATCTGAGGGCCTTGCTGGAAGAGCGCGGCCTGCCGCATCGCCGGGTGGAAGAATGGAAGTGGACGGACCTTCGTACGGTCCTGGCCCGCTTCCCGTCCGCGCCGGGCGCGGTGGAGCTTGACGCCTCGCGCCAGCCGGACGCCGTCGCCGAGCTGGAGCGTGAGCCGGGCCTCATCATGCCGCGCCTCGCCGCTGCGCTGGGCGGTGACTGCGCGGTGTTCGAGCTTGCTGACGGTGAGCGCCTGACGCTGGAGTTCAGCGGCGAGGCCGCCGGTCATCGCATCGTCGCCGTCAACGTGCCGGCCGGCGTGACCGCGACCCTGCACGAAATCTACCGCGCCGAGGACGGCGCGCTGGCCAATATCGCCATCAATATCGTGCTGGGCGAGGGGGCGACCCTGACCCGTGTGATCGAGCAGCGGGAGGCGCCCGGCGCCGCGCTGGTCGTGACCAGCGGCATCAGCCTGTCCGCCGGCGCGACCGCCAAGCAGACGACGCTGGGCTTCGGCGCGAAGCTCGCCCGCCTTGAAACCCATGTGGCCCATGCCGGCCACGGCGCGCACCTCTCCATGAACGGCGCCTATGTGCTGGGCCCGGGCCTGCATCTCGACCAGACCTCGCTGGTGCGCCATGCAGGTCCTGACGGAACCACCGAAGAGCTGTTCAAGGGGGCGGCGGCAAAGGGAGGCAGAGGCGTCTTTCAGGGCAAGATCCATGTGGAGAAGCCCGCCCAGAAGACAGACGCCCAGATGCAGCATCGCGGCCTGCTCCTGGACGAGTGCGCGGAGATCGACGCCAAGCCGGAGCTGGAGATCTACGCCGATGACGTCGTCTGCGCCCACGGCAACGCCTTCGGCGCCATCGACGAGGACGCCCTGTTCTACATGCGCCAGCGAGGCCTGCCCGAGGCGACGGCCCGCGCGCTGCTGACCGAAAGCTTCCTGGCGGACCCCATCGACCGGCTGGAAGACGAAGAGCTGCGCGAGGTGCTCACCGTCCAGCTGAAATCCGCCCTGGAGGCGCTGATATGACGGCACTCGCCAAGTCCAGGCCTGCCTTCGACGTTGAGGCGCTGCGCGTCCAGTTCCCGATCCTCTCGCGTGAGGTGAACGGCAAGCCTCTGGTGTATCTGGACAATGCGGCCTCGGCCCAGAAGCCCGAAGCTGTCATAGAAGCGGTGGCGAATGTCTGGCGTCATTCCTACGCCAACGTCCATCGCGGCCTGCACACGCTGGCCAACGAAGCCACCGAGGCGTTTGAAGCGAGCCGTGGCAAGGTCGCCCGCCTGCTGAATGCGCCGGGACCGGAGCATATCGTCTTCACCAAGGGCGCGACCGAGGCCATCAACCTGGTCGCCGACAGTTTCGGCGCGACGTTGGAACAGGGCGACGAGGTCATCCTCTCCCAGATGGAGCACCACTCCAACATCGTGCCCTGGCACTTCCTGCGCGAGCGCAAGGGCGTGGTGATCAAGTGGATCCCGGTCACCGAGGACGGGACGCTGGATATGGAGGCCTATGAGGCCCTGTTCACGCGGCGCACGAAGTTCGTCAGTCTCGTGCACATGTCCAACGTGCTCGGCACGGTGAACCCGGCCCGGCGCCTGACCGAGATCGCCCACGCGAACGGCGCGGCGATCCTGTTCGACGGGACCCAGGCGGCGGTCCACATGCCCGTCGATGTCGCCGGGATCGGTTGTGATTTTTACGTCTTCACCGGCCACAAGCTGTACGGCCCCAATGGCGCCGGCGCGCTCTATGCGGCGGGTGACTGGCTGGAGCGGCTGCGTCCCTATCAGGGCGGGGGCGAGATGATCGCCGAGGTCAGCGAGGACGGGGTCGTCTACGCCGACGTGCCTCACAAGTTTGAAGCCGGCACGCCCGCCATCGCCGACGTGATTGGTCTCGGCGCGGCCATCGACTGGGTCCAGGCGCTGGACCGGACGGCGGCGCTGGACCATGAACGCGCGCTTCTTGACCACGCCGAAGCCGGTCTTCGTGATGTGGACGGGCTGCGCCTGTATGGCCGGTCTCAGGACAAGGGCGCCATCGTGAGCTTCACCATCGACGGCGCTCATCCCCATGACCTGGCCCAGCTGATGGACAAGTACGGGGTTGCGGTGCGCGCCGGCCACCACTGCGCCCATCCGCTCATGAAGCGCTACGGCGTGCCGGGAACCGTGCGCGCGAGCTTTGCGCCCTACAACACTGTCGCTGAGGTGGACGCCTTTATCGAGGCGTTGCACAAGGCGAAGAGCTTCCTCATCTAGATGGGGGTGATGATGAGTGATGACATGACCGAACGCCAACGCGACCTGATCGATCTGAGCGCCCCGGCCGAGCCGGAGGCGCACGCCGCCGCCGAGCCTGGCGCGGCGACTTCGGGCGTGGGGCCGGACCTGCCGCCCGCCGAGATCGAGCGGATCACCCATGATGTGATCGCGGCGCTGAAGAGCGTGCATGACCCGGAAATTCCCGCCGATATCTATGAGCTCGGCCTGATCTATCAGGTCGACCTGGAGGCGGAGGGCCTCTTGAAGGTGGAGATGACCCTGACCGCGCCGGGCTGCCCGGTGGCGGGTGAGATGCCGATCTGGGTCAAGGATGCCTGCGAGACCGTGGACGGCGTGGAGCGCGCCGACGTGTCGCTGACCTTCGATCCGCCCTGGACCCCGGACCGGATGAGCGAAGAAGCCAAGCTCACGCTGAACATGCTTTAAAGGAGGCTCGCCATGGTTCGCGAACGCCCCAAGGCCATCACCCTGACCGACGCCGCCGCCGAGCGCGTGAAATCGCTCATGGCCAAGAACGGCAAGGGTTTCCTGCGGGTTGGCGTGAAGAACGGCGGCTGCGCGGGCATGGAATACACCATGGACTATGTGGCCGAGCCCGAGCCCATGGACGAGCGCGTGCAGGACCAGGATGTCGAGATCGTTCTGGACGCCAAGTCGCTTCTCTTCCTGATCGGCTCACAGCTGGATTACGAAGTCACGCCGCTGCACGCCAAGTTCGTGTTCAAAAATCCCAACCAGACAGACGCGTGCGGTTGTGGGGAAAGCGTCACCCTGACCCCGGCGAAGCTGTAGGGGGCCGGCCGCTTTCCCCAGCTCATCTGCGCCGGACGCTTGCAACCTCGCGGTCTTGGGCCAGATTGCCCTTCACAGCTGCAGGGGGCGTCATTTCCGTGAAACTCTACGTCTCTCCGACATCGCCCTATGCGCGCAAGTGCCGGGCGCTGATCATCGAGAAGAGCCTGGAGACCCGTATCCAGGTGATCGAGACCAAGCCGCTGGACGATCCGTCCGAGCTGCAGGCGCTCAATCCGCTGGGCAAGGTTCCTGCGCTCGAGCGTGAGCGCGGGCCGGCGCTCATGGATTCCCCGCTGATCTGCGAATACATCGACGGGCTCGACGACGAGAACTGGATTCCGGCGCGCGGAGAGAGCCGGATACTGGTCATGCGCCAGCAGGCCCTCGCCGACGGCCTCATTGACCTGACCATCGGCCGGCGCATCGAGATGCAGCGCGAGAAGAAATTGCAGTGGGATTACTGGTCCGGACGGTGGGAGGCGGGCATCCGCCGAACGCTTGAAACGCTGGATTCAGACCGCCAGCAGTTCGAGCGCTCCGTCGATCTGGGCGCGCTGAGCGTGGCCGTGGCGCTGTGCTATCTCGACCTGCGCTTCTCCGAGCTGGACTGGCGCGCTCAATACCCTGAGCTCGACGCCTTCGCCAAGCGGTGGCAGGCTCGCGCCAGTTTCATCGAAACCGAGCCGCCGGCGGACGCCTGACATGGCGGTCTCGCAGGATTTCATGGACTTCGCCTGCGAGCTGTTCTCCGGCCTGGGACCCACGCGTGCGCGCCGCATGTTCGGCGGGGCGGGCGTCTATGCCCATGACCTCATGTTCGCCCTGATCGCCGACGACGTCATCCATATCAAGGCCGAAGGCGCGCTGGCTGAGGACCTTGAGGCGGAGGGGTGCGGAGCCTTCGTGTTCACGCCCAAGTCCGGAGAGCCTGCGGAGATGGGGTATCGCCGCTTGCCGGAAGCCGCTCTCGATGAGCCCGAGCTGGCGTGTGAATGGGGTCGCCGGGCGCTCGACCTCGCTCTATCGAAGAAGCGCTAGGCCGCTGCGCCTTCTGCGGCCTTGGCCCGGGCTTCGGCTCTGACGCCGCAGACATAGGCGTTGATGCCCATGAGTGCGAAGAGGGCGCCGACAAACGGCGACAGCTCCGCAGGCAGGATAAAGGCCAGCACGATGATGCAGGCCGACAGGACGCCGACCCCGATACCCTGTTCGACTTCAAAGCGCGTGTAGGCCCGTTCGCGGGCGTTCAGTCCGATATCATCCGCTCGTCTGAGGGCATGGGCGTAGAGCAGGGCGAAAACGCCGTAGAGCGCTGCGAAGAACCCGCCATAGATGACATAGAGCCACTTCACCTGAGCAAAGCTCAGCACTGCGTCGACGGCTGCGTCGCTGCTGAACGCGCCCGTGAAGAAGTCCACGACGAAATCCGCCATGAATTTCAGCGGGTAGATGTAGACCAGGATCAGAAACAGCAAGACGGCGTTCAGACACAGCGTCACGCCGTCCTGCAGGTCGTAGCGCCGGAAAAACACATGGTGCATGCGCCAGATGACCAGCAGCAGTGCAAAACAGGGAGCCAGAGATATCGCCTCGCGCCACAGGCCGGTGAGCTCAGAAAAGCTCGTAGGAACGCTCTGCGCCGCCGCCAGGGTGATCACAAGCGCGAACACGATGTCCGACAGGTTTTCCAGGCGCGACACATCGGCGCCACGCCAGGTGAAATTAGCCTCGCCTTGAAGCTTGTCTGCCATCGTTGCGTCCTCCTCACCGGAAGACTGCACCGAAACGCGCCGCCAGGGCAGATGCCAGATGTCAGGTCTTCGTGGGCTAGGCCGCTGCGGCTCCGGCAGCGCCGCTATCCACCGTGATGCGGTTCCGGCCCGTCTGCTTGGACTTGTAGAGATTGGTGTCGCAGCGTTCGATCAGGCCCTCGACGCTCTCTCCGTCGCGGAACTGGGACACGCCGAGCGACACAGAGATATTGCCGAGATCTTCATTGGTGGACTTGCGCAGCAAGCGCTTGCTCTCAACCGTCGACCGAACTTTCTCTGCAATGGTGCGAGCCTCATCGATGCCGGTCGCAGGCAACACGACTCCGAATTCCTCCCCGCCATAACGCGCGACGATATGGTGCTCCCGAGAGAAGCGGGACAGGCAGGCGGCCACGAACCGGATGACCTGATCGCCGGTCTGGTGGCCCCAGGTGTCGTTGAAACGCTTGAAGTGGTCGATATCACAAAGGATCAGCGAGAACGGCTCACCCTTCGTGTCTGCATCGCGGCGCGCTTTACGCATGCTTTCGTCGAACCGTTTGCGGTTGGCGACGCCGGTGAGGGCGTCTGTCATCGCTTCTTCGCGGACCTTTTCCAGGTTGGACCGCAGCTGGTCGACTTCCTGGGACGTCTCCTGCAGGCGGCGCTCCAGATCACGCGACCGGCGCTGCATGCGCGAGGTGGCCGAAACCAGGCCTTCCACCATGCGCTTGATCGCGGTGCTGTCCGTGGTCGAGCCCAGCTGACCGGATGCGCCGGCGAGGGCTTCGCCATAGGCCGCCGTGTCACGTTCAGCCGCCTCAAGTGTTTTCACGACGGCTCCCAGCTCGCGGCTCATGGCGCCGCCGGCGTCAATAACAGCATCCTGCATGCGCTTGAAAGTGAAGTGCCGGTCGTAGAGATCCTCAAGGAAATCCGCGCTCACCGGGCCGCCTGCATGAAGCGCGCCCTGGAGTTCTGTGCACAGCTCCGGATTGGAATCCGCCATGAAGGCGGTGAAGAGCGCATAGTTCTGCGGAGTCGGCGAGATCGCATGATCGGCCATGAGATCAAGCGCCCTGCGCGCGATCTCCAGGCCTTCCGCCGTCTGTAAACGTCCTGTCACCTGCAACCCCCGAACTTCTTTCAGGCGGTGTCGCCCGCCAAATTACGTAGCGGACTATGCAGCAGGAAAGGAAAGATCAGGTAAACAGCCGTCCAGCCAGCCTAAAGGGCGGGACGCAGCAGGAAGTCGGGGACGTGATCGCCGAAACCGGGAGCCGACGCCGTCTCGGTCTCTCTCGGCCGTGAGCTGCGGGTTTGTTCAGTCGTGGCCGGCTTGGGCGACGCTTCCTCACGCGGTTCCGCACTGCTGCGCCGCCGTCCGCCCCTGCGGGACCGCGACTTGCGCGCAGGCTTGTCGCCGGTGTCTGAGGCCGCGCCTTCATCGGCTGCATCATCGGGCATGGACGGCGCGGCTTCGGCCTTGTTTTCATCGGCCGTGACGGGTTCCGGCTGCTCGCCGTTCAGCTTGAGCTCGTCAGGCTCGCGTCCGATCAGCTCGACGACCTTGGCCAGCGCCTTGCGGTCTTCAGGGGTCACGATGGTGATCGCTTCGCCCTGCATGCCCGCCCGGCCTGTGCGGCCGATGCGGTGGACGTAGTCATCGGCGTTGCGCGGAATGTCCACGTTGAACACGTGGCTCACCGCCGGGATATCCAGACCCCGTGCGGCGACATCGGACGCCACAAGCAAGCGGAGTTCGTCGGACTTGAACTGGGCCAGAGTCTTTGTTCGGGTCGACTGGTCCAGATCGCCGTGGATCGGCGCCGCGGAAAATCCGTGACGCTGCAGCGAGCGGGCCACGATGTCCACGTCGCGCTTGCGGTTGCAGAAGATGATGCCGTTCTTCACGCCTTCGCGGTTGATGGCCGCGCGCAGCGCTTCGCGCTTGGTCTTGGGCTGGCCGTCCCTGGTGCGCACGATCAGCTGGTTGATGGTCTCCGCAGCCGACGCCGGCTTGGACACCTCAACGCGCTCGGGATCCTTCAGGAAGGTGTCGACCAGGCGCTGGATTTCCTTGGGCATGGTCGCGGAGAAAAACAGCGTCTGCCGGCGCGGCGGCAGCAGCTTCAGGATCCGCTCGATATCGGGAATGAAGCCCATGTCCAGCATGCGGTCGGCTTCGTCGATGACCAGGATCTCGATGCCCATGAGCATCAGACCGCCGCGCTCGACCAGGTCCAGCAGGCGGCCCGGGGTCGCGATCAGGATGTCAACGCCCTGGTCGATCAGGCGTTTTTGCGGCTCGAACGCCACGCCGCCGATCAGCAGCGCCATGGAGAGCTTGTGATACTTGGTATAGGTCGTGACGTTCTCGGCGACCTGATCGGCCAGCTCGCGCGTCGGCGCAAGGATGAGCGAGCGCGGCATGCGCGCCCGGGCGCGGCCGCGCGCCAGGCGCTCGATCATGGGCAGCGTGAAGCTCGCCGTCTTGCCGGTGCCGGTCTGGGCGATGCCCAGCACGTCGCGGCCGGTCAGCGCGACTGGGATCGCTCCGGCCTGAATGGGGGTTGGCGTGTCGTAGCCGGCGTCGGCGATGGCCGAGAGCAGGTCGGGGCTGAGCCCAAGGTCTTTGAAAGTCATGCGCCTCGCTTAAGGCCGCGTTGTCATGGCGTATCGGAGTTCAGCGTCGAATCCATGGCGCCCGCCTTCGGGCGCGTTGCGACGGGCGGAACATACGAAGCCGGCTCGCGCTGTCAACGCGGCCGGCTTCTCTGCAACACATTGGCGCAAGGCTGTTGCTTATGCGCCAGCCTCCACAGCCCTAATGGCGGTAGGCCGCACCGCCCTCGCGCACGACCTCGGCGTACCGATCGCGCAAGCGGGTCTGGCGCGTTTCCAGGCTCTGGATCTCGCCGCCGATGATGACGCTCGTCGGCGCGCTCATGACCTCCAGCGGGTCGCCGTTCCAGACCACCACGTCGCCGGCATAGCCCGGCGCCAGGGCGCCGTACTGATCGCCGACGCCGAAGATCTGCGCAGGAGTGAGGGTGATGGCGCGGAAGGCCTCGGACCACTCCGCCCCGTGCGCGACCGCGATGCCGGCGTGCTGGGTCAGAAGGCGCGGGTTGAAATACAGATCAGACCCGACGGTGGTGTACGCGGTGCGGACCCCCGCGTCGTGCAGGATGGATGCGCCCTCATTGGTCGAGGCCAGCGTGTCGAAACTGTCCGGCAGGTTGCGCATGGGATCATAGATCACGGGGATGTCCGCCTCGGCCAGCTCCTCGGCCATCAGATGCGCCTCGGCGGCGCCGGCGATGATGATCCGGATCGTGGGATAGGCCGCATTGAAGTCCAGAGCCCTCGCGATGTCGCTGGCCCGGTCCATCATCATCACCAGAGGAATTTCGCCCCGAACGACGGGCGCCAGAGCCGCCGCATCATAGCGATCAATGGCGTCGCCCTCGTGGTGGGCCATGAAGCGGCCGGGATAGAAGCGGGCATCCTCGATGGCGGCGCGCAGGAAGGCCCAGCTCGCCGAACGCGATCCGCCTGCGGTGCTGGCGCCGGAATCAGACAGATCTATCAGCATGAAGCGGCGTGTGGCGAACAGGCTTCCAGGCTCGCCGGTGCTGCTGGCCAGGCCGCCGCGCCCGGCGATGATCGCCGAACCGGTGGACGGAAAGACGGCAAAGCGCGTGATCCCCTCTGACCGGGCCTCGTCGATGTGCGTGCCGGCCGGGTTGAAGCCGTCCGCGACGTCGATCGCTGCGGTGAAATGGCTTTCGGAGGCGGCGTCGTCGCGGGTGGAGCCTTCCGCTCCGACCTCGATCAGGCCGAGTTCGGTGTGCGGGTGGAACAGGCCAGGCGTGATCCACCCGCCCTGTGCGTCGATCACTCGCACGTCCTCGGCTTCAAACTCGATGGGTTCGCCGACAGAGACGATGGCGCCGTCGCGGATGACCACAGTACCGGATTGGATGATGCCACGATCGGTGTTGGTGACCACCCGGCCGTTATTGATCACCAGCACGTCCTGGGCGAGTGCCGGTACAGTCAAACTGGCGGCGGCGGCCAGGGACAGGAGAAGCGTTTTCATCTTAGTAGTCTCCTTCGCCGGGCTGGCCGAGCATGAAGTCGCGAATGGTCCGGCGTTCTGGATCGGCGCGGTCGAACATGAGCGCCCCGTCGATGAACACCTGATCGGCGAGCGTGTAGCTGGAGAAGGGATGGCCCGACCAGATGACGATGTCGGCGCGCTTGCCCTCCTCGATGGAGCCGGTCTGATCATCAATGCCGAGCGCCTGGGCCGGGCGGCTGGTGAACCAGGACACGGCGTGCGCGTCGGAGATCTCCAGCCCCATGGCCCGCCCGTCCGAGAGCGCCTTGGCGACCTCGTGGTTGAGGCGCTGGATGCCCAGATCTGAATCCGAGTGGATCATGGCGCAGGCGCCGCCCGCATCGGTCAGCGCCAGGTTTTCCGGGATGGAGTCATAGGCCTCCATCTTGAACCCGCCCCAGTCGGCCCAGACCGCCGCGCAGGCGCCGTGATCGGCCAGAAGGTCCGGGATCTTGTAGGCTTCCACAGCATGGTGGAAGGTCGTGACCTGGTAGCCGAACTCATCAGCCATATCCATCACCTGCGCCATCTCATCGGCGCGGTAGCAGTGCATCTGGACCAGGATTTCCCCGTCCAGAACGCCCATCAGCGTGTCGAGTTCCAGATTGCGCCGTGGCGGGCTGACGTCCTCGCCGGCCTCGGCGGCTTCCCAGTACTCGTTCCAGGCGCGGCGATACTCCACCGCCTCCTGCCAGGCTTCGCGGTAGCCGGCGAAATTGCCCATGCGCGAGCCCGGAGCCTGGCCCCGGCCGCCATAGACCCGCTTGGGGTTCTCGCCGCAGGCCATCTTCAGGGTGTATGGCGCGTCCGGGAACTTCATGCCCTGGACCGTGCGTGAGGGCACGTTGCGCAGCGTGACGCCCCGTCCGCCGAACAGGTTGGCCGAACCGGGCAGGACGTGCAGCGTCGTTACGCCGGCGGCCAGCGCGGTGTCGAAGCCGGGGTCCTGCGGCCAGACGCCGTGTTCGGCCCAGACTTCCGCCGTGACCGGCCCGGTCACCTCATTGCCGTCATTGTGGGCGTTCACGCTCGGCGAAGGATAGACGCCCAGGTGGGAGTGGATATCGATCACGCCCGGTGTCACATAGCGTCCCGCCCCATCGATGATGGTCGCGCCTTCGGGAGCCTCGAGCCCCTGGCCGATCGCGCTGATCCGGCCGTTCTCCACCAGGATATCGGTATTGGCGAACTCACCGCCGACGCCGTCGAAGACGGTCGCGCCCTGGATCAGGGTGACGCCGCTTTCAAACGGGGTGTAGGTGGACGGGAAGGGGTTCGCGTCATAGCGCACCACTTCGGTTTCGCCGGAACTGCCGCGCTCTTCGGTTTCCCCGCCGTCATCGGCGCCGCTGGAGCAACCGGCCAGGCCCAGCGCGGCGAGCGCCGCGATCGACGCGCCCAGCGTCTTGAAATCAATGGACATGAACTCTCCCCGTAAAGGTGTCCGCGCAAACTCACAGCGCGGGCCGTAATGCGCGCAGAGCCTCGCGAAATTTGACGGGGGAGGGAAGGCGTTAATGTATTACGTCGCGCAGTGAGCGGATCAAAGATCCACCTCATGCACGAAGGGCGCGTGGTCCTGGATATACTGGAAACGCAGCTCGGGCTTTTTGCCCATCAGCGTCTCGACGAGCTGATCGGCCACTTCGCGCATTTCGTCGGTTACGCGCACCCGGGCGAGGGAGCGGGTGGCCGGGTTCATGGTGGTGGATTTGAGCTGCGGCGGCGTCATCTCACCCAGACCCTTGAACCGGCCGACCTCCACCTTGCCTTTCTTGAACTCGGTCTCGATGAGCCGGTCCTTTTCTTCGTCCGTGTCGGCGTAGAGCGTCTTGCCGCCCTGACTCAGGCGGTAGAGCGGCGGTTGGGCCATGTAGAGGCGCCCCGCCTCGATCAGGCCGGGCATGGATTTATAGAAGAAGGTCGCCAGAAGGGCGGCGATATGGGCGCCGTCCACGTCGGCGTCGCACATGATGATGACCTTCTCGTAGCGCAGATCATCAAGGTCGAAGCGCTTGCCGGGCTGAACGCCAAGCGCCAGCGCAAGGTCTGAAATCTCCTGGTTCGCCGCGATCTTGTCGGCTGTAGCCGAGGCCACGTTCAGGATCTTCCCACGAAGCGGCAGAATAGCCTGGGTTTGGCGGTCGCGCGCCTGCTTGGCTGAGCCGCCGGCGGAGTCGCCCTCCACCAGGAAGAGCTCGGTGCCTTCGGCGGCCTGGCGCGAGCAGTCCGCCAGCTTGCCCGGAAGGCGCAGCTTGCGCGTCGCGCTCTGGCGTTTGACGTCCTTTTCGCGCTTGCGCTTCAGGCGCTCCTCGGCGCGCTCGATCGCCCATTCGACCAGGCGCGCGGACTCCTTCGGGCGGGCGGCGAGCCAGTGGTCGAACTGGTCACGGATCGCTTGCTCCACAAGACGCTGGGCCTCGGCCGTGGACAGGCGCTCCTTGGTCTGGCCCTGAAACTCGGGATCCTTCAGGAAGACCGAGACCAGCACGCCGGCGCCGCCGAGTACGTCGTCGGCGGTGATCTGGGCGGCCTTCCTGGCGCCGATCAGCTCTCCGTGGGCGCGCAGGCCCTTGGACAGCGCCGCACGCAAGCCCTGCTCGTGGGTGCCGCCCATGGGCGTGGGCACGGTGTTGCAATAGCTCTGGCAGAACCCGTCAGAGTCCCCGAAACCGTTCTCTGAGAAGGCCGCCGCCCACTCCACCGCGCCCATGCGCCCGTCGCGCTCGACCCGGCCGGAGAACGCCTCGGTGACCAGGTTCGCGCCGCCGACCATTTCGGCGAGCCGGTCCGCCAGGCCGCCGGGAAAGGAGAGGGTGGTTTCGGCCGGAATGTCCGTCCCCTCCACCAGCTCCGGCGGGCAGGACCATCGTATCGCCACGCCGCGGCGCAGGAAGGCTTTCGAACGCGCCATGGTGAACAGGCGCGCGGCCTTCATCGTTGCGCGCGGGCCGAAGATTTCCGCGTCGGGCTTGAACCGCACGGACGTGCCGCGCCGGTTCGGCGCCGCTCCCACCTTTTCGATCGGGCCCTGGGGCAGACCGCGGACATAGACCTGACGCCAGAGCGTGCGCTCGCGCGCCACCTCCACGACCAGCTCCTCGGACAGGGCGTTCACGACCGACACGCCCACGCCATGCAGGCCGCCGGCGGTCTGATAGGCCTTGTCGGAGAACTTGCCGCCCGCGTGCAGCGTCGTCAGGACCACTTCCAGGGCGGACTTGTCGGGAAATTTCGGGTGTGGGTCGACCGGAATGCCCCGGCCGTTGTCGCTGACCGTCACATAGCCGTCGGCGTCGAGCGAAACCTCGATCCGGTCGGCGTGGCCAGCCACCGCCTCGTCCATGGAGTTGTCGAGCACTTCCGCGAACAGGTGGTGCAGCGCGCGCTCATCAGTACCGCCGATATACATGCCCGGCCGCTTGCGCACGGGCTCCAGGCCTTCGAGCACCTCGATAGAGGAAGCGTCATAGCCCCCCGGCTGGGATGGCGCGTCTTTTGTTCGGGACGGCGCTGCTGCCAGCTTTGATTCAGCCTTCGGTGCAGGCGCAACCGCCTTCGGTTGCTCCGGCTTCTCCGGCTTTGGGTCCGGCGCGCCGCCGAACAGGTCGTTTTGCGAATCACTGGCCATGTCAGCCGACACAGTGCACGGCGGCGGTGCGTTCAGGAAAGGGCGCGGTTCAGATCAGCGCCCAGTTGTCTACAGAAACGGGATCCAGTTGCGATCCAGCCGCCGCCCGCAGCGGCTGATCTGGGCGTCATAGCGCTGGGCGTCGGTCTCGACTTCCCGTGCGGCGCGCTGAAGCCAGGCCTTGCCGCGGTAAGTGCGGCGGTTATAGCCGCCATGGCCCTCATGATAGGCCAGATACAGATTGTAAGGATCATCAAGGCTGATCCCGGACTGGCGCTGGCTCATGCTGGAATACCAACCGATGAAGTCCACCGCGTCGCCGAAATCGTCGCGGTCCGCGCCGCGCCGGCCGGTGTCTTCCCGATACCAGTCCCAGGTCGTGTCGAGCGCTTGCGCATAGCCGTACGCCGAGCTGGGCCTCGGACCAGGCAGAATGAACAGAAGCCGGGTGCGGGCCGGACGGGCGTTGCGATTGAAACTGCTTTCGCGCTTCAGGAAGGCCAGCTGCGTGCCGGGCGACACGCCCCAGCGCCGCTCGGTCCGGCGCAGATCGCGCCACCAGGCGCGATTGTCTTCAAGGATAAGGCAGGCGTCATGGACCTGATCGGGCGGGCCGGAGGCGCACGCCGTCACCAGAAAGGCGCTGGAAAGTGCAAGCAGTACAGATCTCCGGACCATGTCGGAGTATTGCACCCGGCGTGGTTAAGCGCCGGTGAATGCCCTGGCTTGAAAGGGGCGCCGGCGAAGGCTCACGGATGCAAAGGGGAAGGCCGCTTTAGAGCCTGTCGCCGGCGAAAGGAGGAGAGGCCGGCGCGCCTGCGTCGCACGCGCCAGCCTCAAGCGCCTTCTCCGCCTGTGCATGGGGTCATGGCGGCGAAGACCAGCACACGCTGCCACGATATAACCGAAGGTGCAAACGAATTCGCCTAGAAGGTGAGGCGAATGACGAGCCTTCCGACATGGCGCACGAAACCGTCGCGGACATCGGCGTCATAGGCGAATGTGAACGTCGAGTAGTCCGATCCTGCGCTCAGACCGAAGCCGAGGAGGTAGCCGGAGCCGGGGATGCTGGACGAGCGCAAGGTGAAGGGCGAGCCGCTTTCACCAAAGCGCGCCGTCGTCTCCGCCGTCGCATCGGCGAATTCGCCCCGGTAGCCGAAACGCAGGTGCGGCGCCCACCAGGAGCGGTCGTCGCCAAAGCGGCGGATGATGTTCATCGTGGCCGCCGCGCTGAAGCTGGTGCTTTCGCGATCATCGACGATCAGGGCCAGTCCGGAGTTGGCGTCGTCCTCGGCGCTTTCTTCAAATCCGCTTTCAAAGAGCGTAAGCCAGGTCAGGCTCGCCTCGGGCCGCACGACCCAGGAGCCGAGCGTGTAATCACGGCCGGCGACTGCGCTGGCGGCCAGGTGCCAACCCGACCACTCGGCGGTGTTGACCGACGAAAAGTCCCCGATCAGCAGCTGGCGTTCCGTCTCGAAATGATCATAGCCGATGCCCAGCGAGCCGGAGACGTCGAACCCACCGATCTCAGTCGCTGCATAGGTCCCAAGCTGGCCCGAGAGCGCGACCATGGGCTCGTCAAAGCCGTCAATCTCCTCGATCTCGCTGGCCGCGCCCACCAGGGTCACGCCGACGGCGTAGAAGGGGCCGATGGGCCGGTCGAGGCCGATCGCCAGGCCCACGCCCTGGCCGCGATAGCCGGGTCCGAACGCCCCGCCGGCGCGGTCGGCGAAATAGCCGAACTCCTGGGCCCAGACGCCCGCCATGTCATCGGGTGCAAGGCGCGCATTGCGCAGGCGCGCCGACAGCGCGCCGCTGGCGGCGTCATTATTGGCCAGGGCGAACTGGATGGCGCTCGCCGCGTACTCAGGAAGCAGCTGATTGTAACCGTTGAAGAAGTCTTCAGCGGACCGAATTCCGGCGAAGGCGGCCCCGACCGCCTCTGCGGCCTGAAGCGCGGCGAAGGCCTCTTCGTAGGCGGCGGCCTGATTGGCGTTCATGCCCAGCTCTTCGGCGGTCTTGCGCGTGAGCGAGAGCACCAGCGTGTTCGCATCCGTCGGCGAGCGCTGGATCTGGGCGTTGTAAAGATAGGGCGCTTCAGTCGCGGTGAGCGTGGCCTCGTTATCGATCGTGAGCTGGCCGGCGGACACCACCTCGAACTCCCCGCCGTCGATGAGGGTTCCAAGGCTGACGGCCAGCTCCGACCCGGCGGCGAAGGTGATGCCGCCGGACGCGATCATGAAGGCGTCCGGGCGTTGGTCGACATCGATCACGATGTCCAGATTGCCGCCATCATTGAACAGGGCTTCGGTCAGTCTGAGGCTTTCCTCACCGGACAGTGTGATGCGGCCATCGGTGACTTCCAGGGTCAGCTGCCCATCTGAATCGTTGATGGCGCCGGTGATGCTGGCCCCGTTCAGGATCAGGCGATCCACGCCGGCCCCGAACCGGACATCTCCGTCGAGCGTTCCGGCCTGCAGATCGAGCGTGTCGTCTCCGTCGCCGAACAGCACGTCGCCGACGATCGCCGGCGTGGTCGAAGTCGCGTCGCCGTTCTCATCCAGGGCCTGGGTCTGCCGGATCGTGAGGCCGCCGCCATGGTTTCGGGCGTCAACGGCGATCAGCGCCGGCGCCTCACGGTCAGCAAGATCTTCCGGAGCCGTGCCGAACAAGGAGGCCACAATCGTGCCGGTGTTATGAATTTCGTCCAGGCTGTCGGAGTCGGCTCGAATCGCGACCGCCTCGGATGCCGTGGGATCCACGCCCGTCTGGACGTTGGCGATGATGCTGCCTTCCTCGTTCAACAGCCGGCGCAGCGCAGACTGAGCAGACAGGTGTACGGCAACCGCGCTTGCCTGACCGTAGCTGCCCTGAACTCCCGCCAAATCCGGGTCGTCGTCCGCGAACCCGTCCTCGTCATACCCGATGAGACCGCGCGCCGCGATCACCCCGTTATTCTGGAGGGTGTCGGCCTGGGCGCCGTCGCCGAACTGCACGCCCATCGCATTCCCGTCGTACGCCGTCGAGATGATGCTGCCTTCGTTGAGGAATCCATCGCCTTCCAGGATCACGGCGCGGATATCGCCCTGGTCGTCCCGTCCGGCGACCAGAAACGCCAGAACGTTCTTGCCGTCGATCGTGCCCGCGGCGGTGATCGTGCCCTGATTGATCACCGCGTGGTCCAGCAGCTCCCGATCATCGTCGTCGTCTTCCTCACCGGAAGCCGCCAGGAAGTCATCGGGCAGCTCTGTGCGTCCGATGGTCAGCGTGTCGCCGGCGTCACCAGCGATCTCGACCGCAGTCCCGCCGCTGATGAAGTCGATCCCTGCCGCCCGGCTGAAAAATACGCCGTCAGTGACCGAACCGGCGATGATGATCGCCGAACCGGCGTTTTGAATGTCTTCGTCTTCAAGCTGGGCGGTCAGCAGTTCGCTGGCGCGCTGGCTGATGCGATACCCTGTTACGCGCAAGCCGGCGACAAAGCGCACGCCGCCTCCCACATCGCCTTCGATCGCAACGCCGTCGCCGCCCGGGACCAGCACTTCAGCGCGGGCGACCGAGACATCGCCCGTCACGCCGGCTTCGATCGAAATGGCGCGGGAATTTTCGCCCCGGACCGTGATGCGCCCGTCTGCTAGAAAGTCACCATCGATCTGCGTGACGGTGCGCACGCCGAAGCTGTCCTGACCCGCGACATTGGTCGAGGACGTCGCCTCCATGATCACATCGCCGGTCACGCCGGACTGGCCGGGCGCCGCCGTCACGCCGTCCGCCGCCAGATTCCCGATCAGCAGTCCGGTCTTGTTGCTGTCGCGTGCGAAGGGGCCGTCCGCTTCAGGGTCCTCTGCGTCCGTCACGCCGTCGCCATCCACGTCGATGTCGCCCTCGGTCGCTGCGGCGGTGTAGCTGTCACCGAGGTTGATCGTGCCGCCATGGAGGATGTCGCCCGTGACGCCGTCCTGCATCTGGACGCCGATAGCTCCGTTCAGGTCGGTGTCATTCCCGTCCGCGTCGGTGTCGAGCACCTCGACACGGCCGCCTGACTCAATGGTCAGGGTGTTGTCGGAGTTGACAGTCACGGCCGGAGCGGCGGGGTTGCGCAACTGCACGCGGCCGGTCGATCCGATGATCAGGTTGGCCGGAGCGCCATTATTCGCGGTCGCCGTATCGACCGGTTCTTCGCGCGTATCGTCGATCGTCTCCTCGGGCTCCTGGGCGAAAGCCGGCGAAGCGGCCAGGGCGAGGATGGAAGCGGCGGCGAACAGGCTGCGGCGCATGGCGGTCTCCGGTCAGGCGCAAATCAGCCCGCAGCATGCGGACCTTAGGCGTTGGATCAAGTTACTAAAGCATGGCGCTCCCTGCGTCGATACGGGCTGGATGCAGGATACGGCTTAAATGAAACGGCCGACCGCGGGTTTCGCGGCCGGCCGGTCCAGCGTCTGTGACGCCCGAGGGCTTTAGACCTTGTAGTACAGGTCGAACTCCACCGGGTGGGGATGGTGCTCGATACGCTGCACCTCCTCCAGCTTCAGATCGATATAGGCGTCGATCTGGTCGTCATCCATGACGCCGCCCTTCTTCAGGAAGTCGCGGTCGGCGTCCAGCGCTTCGCACGCCTGGCGCAGCGAGTGGCAGACCGTGGGGATATCCGACAGTTCTTCCGGCGGCAGGTCATAGAGGTCCTTGTCCATGGGATCGCCGGGATGGATCTGGTTCTCGATGCCGTCCAGGCCCGCCATGAGCAGGGCCGTGAAGGTCAGGTACGGGTTGCCGGCGGCGTCCGGGAAGCGGGTCTCCAGGCGCTTGGCCTTCGGCGAAGGCACGTGCGGGATCCGGATGGAGGCCGACCGGTTGCGCGCTGAGTAGGCGAGCAGGACCGGCGCTTCGAAGCCTGGCACGAGACGCTTGTAGGAGTTGGTCGAGGCGTTCGCGAACGCGTTGATCGCCCGGGCGTGCTTGATGATGCCGCCGATGTAGTAGAGGCAGGTCTCCGACAGGTCGGCGTACTTGTCGCCGGCGAAGAGCGGCTCGCCGCCTTTCCAGATGGACTGGTGCACGTGCATGCCCGAGCCATTGTCGGCGTAGACAGGCTTCGGCATGAAGGTCGCCGATTTGCCGTAGGCGGCGGCGACGTTGTGCACGATGTATTTATACATCTGCATGTTGTCGGCCATCTTGGTCAGCGTGTTGAACTTCATGCCAAGTTCGTGCTGCGAGGGCGCCACTTCGTGGTGGTGTTTTTCCGGCTGCAGCCCCAGTTCGGCCATGACCGAGAGCATCTCCGAGCGCATGTCCTGGCCTGAGTCGATCGGATTGACCGGGAAATAGCCGCCTTTGGGCCCCGGGCGGTGGCCCAGATTGCCGCCTTCGATCGAGGCGTTGGAATTATAGGGGCCTTCTTCAGAGTCCAGCTTGTAGCCGGTCTCGTTCTGCTCCGTGCTCCAGCGGACATCGTCGAATACGAAGAATTCGGCCTCAGGACCGAAGAACGCGGTGTCGCCGACACCGGATGCAGCCAGGAACTTCTCGGCCTTCTTCGCGGTCGTGCGCGGGTCGCGGTTATAGGCCTCGCCAGAAGACGGTTCGAGGATGTCGCAAAGAACAGTCAGCGTGGTCTGCTGATAGAACGGGTCGACCACGGCGGTGTCCGCGTCGGGCATCAGGGTCATGTCGGACTCGTTGATCGCCTTCCAGCCGGCGATGGAGGAGCCGTCGAACATCTGGCCGTCTTCGAAGAAATCTTCGTCGACCATGTCGCGGTGGAAGGTGACGTGCTGCAGCTTGCCGCGCGGGTCGGTGAAGCGCAGGTCCACGTACTCGATGTCTTCGTCCTTGATCTGCTTCAGGATTTTGTCAGACATGACAGCCTCTTACTGTGACGGTGAGGGTGAGGTGGCGAGGCGCGCGTCAAAGCGCGTCGTCGCCGGATTCGCCGGTGCGGATGCGTATCGCGCTTTCCACCGGGGTGATGAAGATCTTGCCGTCGCCGATGCGTCCGGTGCGCGCGGCGTTCTGGATCGCCTCTATGGCGGCGTCCACGCGCGCGTCGGGAACGACGAGCTCGATCTTCATCTTCGGCAGGAAGTCCACGACATATTCTGCGCCGCGATAGAGCTCGGTATGGCCCTTCTGCCGGCCGAAGCCCTTGGCTTCAGTCACGGTCAGGCCCTGCAGGCCGATTTCCTGCAGCGCCTCCTTCACGTCGTCGAGCTTGAACGGCTTGATGATCGCTTCGATTTTCTTCATGCGGGGCCTCCAGTCGCGGGTTTACGCTTGGGGGCGCACGCAGACGGGAGCAAGCTGAAGCGCGCCGCCGGGGTGCTGCTTTCGATGCGGCGCCTCATGGGGAGGCGCCCTTGCACGTTTTGCAGGCGCCGCGCCGCAGGGAGGCCGCCATGGATCACCGAACCGACATTCTGACCGTCTCCGCCATGGGCGCGGCTGACCGCTACGCCATTCAGCAGGGGCGGTCCGGCGCCGCCTTGATGGACGCCGCAGGTGCAGGCCTGGCGCGCGCCATCATGCAGCGGTGGGCCCCGCGCGCCTGCGCGGTCCTGTGCGGTCCTGGCAATAATGGCGGGGATGGCTGGGAAGCGGCGGTCCAGTTGCAGCGGGCCGGCTGGCCCGTGAGCGTGTTCTCCCTAGTCGATCGCAAGGCGCTGAGAGGCGATGCGGCGCGTGCGGCCGCCGGCTGGACCGGCCCGGTGGAGCCGCTTGAAGAGTGCGATCCGTCGCGATTCGGCCTGTTCATCGACGCTTTGTTCGGCGCCGGCCTTGCGCGGCCGCTGGACGGCGAAGCCCGGCGGCTTGCGGCGGCCTGCAATGCGCGGCGTGCTCACGGCGCCGTGACCGTCAGCGCGGATGTTCCCAGCGGGATCGATGGTGACATGGCGCGCTCAGATGGTCCGGTGTTCAAGGCCGACCTGACCGTGACCTTTCATCGCCTGAAGCCGGCTCACCTATTGCAGCCCGGCCGGGCTGAATGCGGCGAGATCGTTCTGGTCGACATCGGCGTTCCCGACGGCTGGCGCGATGCGGCGCAGCCGTGCGCGCAGATCAACGCGCCGGAGCTGTGGCCGAAGGTTTGCGGTGATCAGGCGGTCGACGCGCACAAGCACAGCCGGGGCCGGCTGTGCGTCTTGTCCGGTCCGGCTGGCGCCAGCGGCGCGGCGCGTCTGGCGGGTTCGGCCGGCCTGACGGGCGGGGCGGGCTTCGTCACGCTGCTCTGCCCGCCCGGAGCGCTGGAAGAGGTCGCGGCTGCGAGCCGGTCGCTTGTGGCGCGCGGTTTCGATCCGGCAGGCGATTTCAGACACATTCTGGAGGATCATCGCGCCAGTGCGGCGGTGCTGGGACCCGGCGCCGGCGTCGCGGAGTCGACTCGCGCGCGCGTGCTCGCGGCGCTTGAGACTCACCGGCCGCTCGTGCTGGACGCCGACGCTCTGACCTGCTTCGCCGATGAACCGGATGCGTTGTTCGAAGCGGTGAACGGTCCGGTCGTCCTGACGCCTCATGGCGGGGAGTTCGCCCGGCTCTTTCCCGATCTGGCGGGCCGCGACGATCTCAACAAGATCGAGGTCACGCGCGAAGCGGCGCAGCGGTCCGGAGCCGTCATCGTTCACAAGGGGCCTGATACCGTCATCGCTGCGGCGAATGGCGTGGCGAGGGTCAACGTCCATGCGTCCGCAAGGCTCGCGACGGCTGGTACCGGCGACATTCTGGCCGGTCTGATCGGGGCGCTTCTGGCCAGCGGCGAGGGCGCCTTCGATGCGGCCAGCGCGGCGGTCTGGATTCATGGGGATGCTGGGCGCCGGTGCGGACCGGGCGCGACTGTGGAGACGGTGCTGCGGCATTTGCCGTCCGCATTGGGCGCTTTGGCGCACCGGCGGGCGCGCATGGCGGCCTTGCATCGGATCGGGCCAGGGAGCGGCTAGCCGAAGCCGGGCTTTACGCATAGAAGCGCGGGCATCGACTCCCTCGCTCCACCCGCACGCACAAGCCCCAAGAAGCCCTCATGTCCGACATCGACTCGAAACTCTCCAAAACCGACGAAGACGCGCTTGCGCTGCACCGCGCCGCGCCGGCCGGAAAGATCGCCCTGAAGCCCACCAAGCCCATGGCGACCCAGCGCGATCTGGCGCTGGCCTATTCGCCGGGCGTGGCGGCGCCGGTTCGCGCGATCCACGAAAACCCCGACGCGGTCTATGACTACACCTCCAAGGGCAACACCGTGGCGGTGGTCTCCAACGGCACGGCGATCCTGGGGCTCGGCAATCTGGGCCCGGCGGCGTCGAAACCGGTGATGGAAGGCAAGGCGGTGTTGTTCAAGCGCTTCGCCGATATCGACGCCTTTGATCTGGAGATCGCCTATACCGACCCGGACCGGTTCGTGGACTGCGTGGCCGGGTTCGGCGACAGTTTCGGCGGGATCAATCTGGAGGATATCCGCAGTCCTGAGTGCTTCGAAATCGAGGCGCGGCTTCGCGAACAGCTGGATATTCCGGTCTTCCACGACGACCAGCACGGCACGGCGATCATCGCGGCGGCGGGCCTGATCAACGCCTGCGCCCTGACCCACCGTAAGTTCGAAGACATCAAGGTGGTGCTGATCGGCGCGGGCGCTGCGGGTCTCTCCGTGCTGGAGCTGGTCAAATCCCTGGGCGTCAAGGACGAGCACGTCACCATCGTGGACATGCACGGCGTCGTCCATGACGGGCGCGAGGATCTGCATGACCGTCTGCGCCGCCACGCCCGCAAGACCGAGCGGCGCACGCTGGCTGAAGCGATGGAGGACGCCGACGTCATGCTCGGCCTGTCGGCGGGCGGCATCGTCAGTGCGGACATGGTCAAGACCATGGCGGCCGATCCCATCATCTTCGCCATGGCCAATCCGACGCCGGAGATCATGCCGGACCTGATCAAATCGGTGCGTTCAGATGCGATCATCGCCACAGGCCGGTCCGATTTCCCCAACCAGGTCAACAATGTGCTGGGCTTCCCCTATATCTTCCGCGGCGCTCTGGACGTGCGCGCGCGCACGATCAATGAAGAGATGAAGCTCGCTGCCGCCCACGCGCTGGCTGACCTTGCCCGCCAGGATGTCCCTGACGAAGTCGGCGCCGCGAACAAGGCTGAAGGTCTGAAATTCGGGCGCGACTACATCATCCCGTCCCCCTTCGATCCGCGCCTGATCAGCTTCGTGCCTCCCTATGTGGCGAAGGCCGCCGTGGACAGCGGCGTGTCCCGGATCGCGGTGGAGGATGAGCACAGCTATCGCCGCTCGCTCGCCCGGCGCCTGGACCCGACGGCCACGCTGCAACAGCGCATCACCGACAAGATCAAGGGCGCCGGCAAGCGCATCGTGTTCGCCGAAGGCGAGGAGCCCAGCGTCATCCGCGCCGCCCACGCTTTCCAGTCCCAGGGGCTGGGCCAGGCGATCCTGGTCGCGCGCGATGATGTCGCCCGGGCGAATATGCGCGAGCTGGGCCTGCCGGAGGGCGAGCTGGAGATCCGCAATGCGCGCCTGTCCTACCGCAACGCCGATTACGCTGACTGGCTCTATGAGCGCCTGCAGCGGCGGGGCTATCTGCGCCGCGACGTGCAGCGCCTGGTGAACAACGACCGGAACGTCTTTTCCGCCTGCATGCTGAAATTCGGCGACGCGGACGGCATGGTGACCGGGGTGACCCGCCACTTCACCAACACGTTGTCCGATGTGCGCCTGGTGCTGGACGATGCGCCGGGCAAGCGCCTGGTGGGTCTTTCTGTAGCGGTCGCCGGCGGACGCACGCTGGTGATCGCGGACACCAACGTGACCGAGTTCCCCGATTCGCCTTGCCTGGCGGAGATCGCTGAAGGCGCGGCGGGCGCCGCCCGGCGCCTGGGCCTGTCCCCGCGCGTGGCCTTCATGAGCTATTCCACCTTCGGCAACCCGCCGGGCGACCGGACCACGAAGGTCCAGGAGGCGGTCGCAATCCTCGATCAGCGCGGCGCCGATTTTGAATACGAAGGCGAGATGGCGGTGGATATCGCCCTCGATCCCAATCATCACGCCGTCTACCCGTTCTCGCGCCTGACCGATGCGGCGAACGTGCTGGTCATGCCGGCGGTTCACTCCGCCTCCATCGCCACGCGCCTGCTGAAGGCGGCGGGCGGCGCCACGGTGATCGAGGGCCTGCTGATCGGGCTGGAGAAGAGCGTGCAGATCGCCCGCGTCGGATCGCCCGTTTCCGACATCGTGAACCTTGCAGGCCTCGCCAGCTTTGATCTGACCGGGCTTGATGAGGGCTAGGACCGGCGGTCTTTCCAGCCCGGCCATGGATGGCCGGTCCGGTTCGGCCTAGTTTGCTGAGCGAGCTCGTATCGAAGGGAAGCCCATGGCTGCTGGCCGGCAAGCGCGCGATCTGACTACCGGACCGGTCTTCGGTCATCTCTGGCGCATGCTGCTGCCCATGAGCGCTGGCATCATCGCCATGATGCTGGTCGGCGTGGTGGACGCTTACTGGGTGGGCAAGCTGGGCACGGCCCAGCAGGCCGCCGTGCAGTTCGTCTTCCCGGTCTCCATGCTGGTCATGAGCGTGGCCATCGGGCTGGGTTCCGGCGCGGCCAGCGTGGTGGCGCGCGCGGCTGGCCGCGGCGATGATGACCGCACCAAGCGCGTGGCGACCGATGCAGTGACGTTGTCCCTGATCGTCGTGACCATCGTCAGCGCTATCGGGATCACGGTCATCGATCCGGTCTTCCGGGCCATGGGCGCGAGCGAAGCCATGATGCCCCATGTGCGCGACTACATGCAGATCTGGTTCGCCGGCATCGTCTTCGTGGTCGGGCCCATGGTGGCCAGCAACATCTTGCGCGCCCTGGGCGATGCGATCGTGCCGAGCCTGATTATGATCGGCGGCGCGGTGATCAACATGGCGCTCGACCCGCTCTTCATCTTCGGCTGGGGGCCTGTGCCCGCCATGGCGGTTCAGGGTGCGGCGATCGCGACGCTGGTGTCGAACATGATCGTCTTCGTGGTGGCGATGGCGGTCCTGATCGTGCGCGAGAAGATCATCGACCTGTCCTGGCCCGGGTTTGAAGAAATCCTGTGGAACTGGCGCGAGATCGCCCGGGTCGGCGGACCTGCGGCCGGGTCGAACACGCTTGGCCCTATCACCAACACCGCCGTGCTCGCCGCCGTGGCCGGTTTCGGTGAAGCCGCCGTCGCCGGGGTGGGCGTCGGCATGCGCGTGGAGGCCTTCTTCCTGATCCCGCTTTTCGCCCTGTCGGGCTGCATCGGCCCCGTCACCGGCCAGAATGGCGGCGCCGGCGCGACCGGCCGGGTGCGCGAGGCCTTCGCGAAAGCCTTCCTGTTCTGCACCGCCTGGGGGCTGGGCGTGGCTGCAATCCTGTTCGTCCTGGGCGATTATCTGGCGCCGCTCTTCCTGCCCAGCGCCGACGGGCAGGGCGTTGCGGAGATTTACTGGGACATCGCGCCCTTCGCCGTGTTCGGCTACGGCATCGCCATGGCCGCCAGCGCCGGGTTCAACGGGCTGGGGCGACCCTTGCTGGGCGTTGCGGTGAACGCCGCGCGAGGCCTTCTGCTCATCATACCCCTGGCCTGGGCGGGCGGCATGATCGCCGGAACCGCCGGCGTCATCTGGGGCATGTTCGCCGGCAATCTCATCATCGGGCTGGGCGCGGCGGTCTTCGTCCTGCGCTTCGCGCCGCTCACGGCGATCGGCGTGCGGGCAAGAGCGGCGAGGCCGGCTGAAACGCGCGCCGGTTCCACCGCGCCCGCTGTGGCTTTGAAAGACGGCGAGGGCGGTTCCCAACTGCGCGAGCCGGAAGAATGAAGGGGCGACCGTATCAGTGACGTCTGATCTGGATCATCAGGTTCGATACAGCGAACTGGATTGCGACGCGACCATTCCCGATCACGGCGTTTCGGTGTTCAGATCATTCGCCGATGAGTGCCACCAGGGTCGTTTTCGCGAAACGCTGCTTCTTGAGAGTCGCAGCACGCGCGATTGGCGGCCCTGGCGTTGGTCGGCGCCCCGGCGCTTCGTTTTGCATCGCCAAGTGGGATTCCGGGACCGTGTCCGGTTCAATAAGAAATCACGCTCAGGCTATCAGACCGCCTTCATCGTCCCAAAGGATGCAGAAAATATCGAGTCATACTTTCAAGGCTTAGAGATGCATCTGACGACTTCGGGCCCTACAACGCTGGCTGAGACGACACCTTACAGAGCCTGCGCGGGCCTGGGGTTGGCGAGCAGCCTTATCTCTGTCGTCAAAGAACATCGTGAACGTACATTTGTCATTTTCGGCCATGACTTTGAGCCCGTATACATAATCAGGTCGATGGCCTTCGCCACCTGACATGCTTGGACCTCACCGCCGCACCAGAACCCCGCCCAGCTCCGCCTTGCCGCCCAGATTGGGGTGGGGGAAGGGGACGAACGCGTCGTCCTGCGGCCAGATCCAGCGGCGGTCGGGGAACAGGTCGCGCATGGCCTCAAGCGAGCAGCCATAGGGCGGCCCGCCGCGCTCGTCCCTCTGCATGAACAGGGCGAGGAGCCTGCCGCCGGGCTTAAGCACCTGAAACGCCATGGCTTCATAAACATCGCGCTGATGGGGATGGATCGCGCACAGGAAGGTCTGTTCATAGAGCGCGTCGAAGGGCTCGTCGGGCCGCCAGTCCAGGCTGTCGCCCTCGATGATGCGGGCGTCGGGGTAAGGGCGCAGCGCTTCCCACTGATACGCCGCGGCGCTGGGCGCGACATCGCTGGCCGTGACGTCCAACCCGGCTTCGGCCAGCGCCTTCGGCTCCCGACCGCGTCCGCAGCCGGGGACATAGACCCGCTCGCCCGCGTTCAGCGCGCCGGTTTCCAGCCAGTGCGCCACCGCCGGATGCACATGGCCGCGCTCCCACGGCGCATCTTCGTTGCGGAAGCGGTGCTCCCAGTCAAAGGGCGTGCGGATTTCAGAGACAGGGTCGGTCATCGCTAGAAGCCTCGGGCGGTCAGGACAGGCGACCTGCATACACCGCCGCGCCGCGCGCTTCACCTGCGGGCGTGCTGCGTGTACATGTGCGGCTCGCTGCGGGTGTGGCGGAACTGGTAGACGCGCTGGATTTAGGTTCCAGTGTCTTACGACGTGGAGGTTCGAGTCCTCTCACCCGCACCATTCGAACCGGTCCGCCACAGACGGGCGAAACAGTCCAGGGACTGTTTCGAGGTGAGAAAGCTCCGGCAAGGACCAAGAGCGGCTCCTTCAGCGCCCCCTTCACCCCTGCTACACCTCAACCGCTGCGACCCCGTTGCACAGGGCAGACCTGCGTGACATAACGCGCGCTCACTCCAGCCGCCGCCGGGGCGCGCTTTTCGAAAAAGTCAAGCCGCGCAAGAGTGGGCGGCGACCGAACCTCTAACAGGGCCTGGCTCGCAATGAACGTTGTTGAAAAATCCTCCGAAGGTCTCTCGCGCGTGTTCGAGGTCACCGCTCCGGCGGGTGATCTCGAAAAGAAACTGACTGCGAAGATCGAGGAAATCCGTCCCGATGTGCGCCTGAAGGGCTTCCGCCCGGGCAAGGTGCCCGCGAGCCATATCCGCAAGATGTTCGGCCCCTCGATCATGAGCGACATCCTGCAGGAGATGGTCCCGCAAAAGACACAGGAAGTCCTGGACGAGCGCAAGCTGCGCCCGGCGAGCCAGCCGGCGGTGGACGTGAAGTCCGACGCTGACGACGTGATCAAGAACGGCGCGGATTTCGTGTTCGAGATTTCGCTCGAGATCATGCCAGAATTCGAGACCGCCGATCCCAAGGGCTTCAAGGTCACCCGTCCGGTCGCGCCGGTCGCTGACGCCCAGATCGACGAAGCGCTGGGCGAACTGGCCAAGCAGGCCCAGTCCTATGAGAGCCGCGGAACCGGCGCCAAAGCCAAGGCCAAGGCCGACGACAAGCTGGTGATCAACTTCATCGGCCGCATCGACGGTGAAGCCTTCGACGGCGGCACGGCGGAAGGCGCCGAGCTGGTGATCGGTTCGGGCCAGTTCATCCCGGGCTTTGAGGAGCAGCTGATCGGCGCGAAGCCGGGCGACAAGGTCGATGTGACCGTCACCTTCCCGGAAGATTATCAGGCCACGCACCTGGCCGGTAAGGAAGCGGTGTTCGAGACCGAGGTCACCGACGTGCAGGCGCCGGCCGAAACCGCCATCGATGATTCCCTGGCCGAGAAGCTGGGCCTGTCCGATCTGGACGCCTTGAAAGGCGCTCTGAAGCAGCGCTTCGAGCAGGAGCACGCCCAGGCTTCGCGCATGAAGGTCAAGCGCGCCCTGCTCGACCAGATCGATGAGGCGCACAACACGATCGACCTGCCCGGCAAGATGGTCGACCAGGAATTCGACGCCATCTGGCGTGAAGTCGAGCAGGCCAAGGAGAAGGGCGAGCTCGATGACGAGGACAAGGCCAAATCCGACGACGAGCTGAAGGCCGATTATCGCGCCATCGCCGAGCGCCGCGTGCGCTTGGGGCTCGTGCTGGCCGAGATGGGCCGCACTGCGAATATCGACGTCACCCAGGAAGAGATCGCCCGCGCGGTGAACCAGGAAGCCTCGCGCTATCCCGGCCGTGAGCGGGAAGTCGTGGACTTCTACCAGAAGAATCCCGGCGCGCTTCAGAGCCTGCGCGCGCCGATCTATGAAGAAAAAGTCGTCGACTACATCCTGGAGCTCGCCGATGTGAGCGAGACCGAGGTTGATCGCGAAGCCCTGTTCTCCGATGAAGAGGTCGAGGCCCAGCCGAAGAAGAAGCCGGCCGCCAAGAAAAAGGCCCCGGCCAAGAAGGCGGCTGCGAAGAAGGACGATGCGGCGGACGAGAAGCCCGCTGCGAAGAAGGCTCCCGCCAAGAAGCCGGCGGCCAAGAAGAAGCCTGCGGCCAAGAAAGCCTCCGATTAGGCTTGAACGACTGCGTGCGCGGGCGCCCTTAGGGTTTGCGCCCGCGCGCGGGCCTTGCCACAGTGCAGGGCAGGCGGGCCGTCCGGCCCGCTTCCAATTTCAGAACGCTTGTGCGCGACGGGAGCTCACGGATGCAGGATCCCAACGAGGTCATGGCCCAGCTTGTGCCGATGGTGGTCGAACAATCGGCCCGCGGCGAACGCGCCTACGATATCTATTCGCGGCTCCTGAAGGAGCGAATCGTTTTCGTGACCGGTCCCATCGAGGACTACATGGCCAGCCTCATGGTGGCCCAGCTGCTGTTTCTTGAGTCGGAAAACCCGAAAAAAGAAATCGCCATGTATATCAACTCGCCGGGCGGCTCGGTCAGCGCGGGCCTGGCGATCTATGACACGCTGCAATACATCCGCTGCCCGGTGGCGACGGCCTGCGTGGGCATGGCGGCGTCCATGGGCTCGCTTCTGCTGACCGCGGGCGAGAAAGGCATGCGTTTCGCGACGCCGAACGCGCGGATCATGCTGCATCAGCCCTCCGCCGGCTTCCGCGGCACCGCGGCCGACATCGAGCGGCACGGCGAAGATATCCTGAAGATCAAGCGGCGCATGAACGACATCTACGTCAAGCACACCGGCCGGGACCTGGCGACGGTGGAGAAGACGCTGGACCGCGACACCTATCTGGACGCCGAAGAGGCCCGCGAGTTCGGCCTTATCGACCACGTCTACGAAAAGCGCGGCGGTCCCGAAGCGGCGTAGGACGGACGCCTTGGCGGCTTAGCCGCCTGACGCGCCGCCCAGTCCGATAATGTAGAACGGCAACAAGAACGGTGACATGACGAGGATCAGGCCGGTCCCCGCCACGCCGTTCGCATTGTCGGCTGCGGTCCGGCGTTCATGGCGCACGGCGTCGATGTCGGCGTAGTCGAAGCAGCCCGGCGAGCCGCCTGATCCGAAATTGCGCCATTCCACACCCCCGCGCGGGCGGCGCCACTGCGTGCGAATCCCGCAGAGCTGCGTGTCGGTGTATTCCAGATCGGTGAGGACGGTGTCGATGACGCCGGTCTGGCCGCCTCTGACCTGGGTGATGATGAGCCAGTCCTGTCCCCCGGCTTCTTCGCGCTGATAGGCCTCGATGCGCTCGCGCACTTCCTGTGGAGACAGGGACTGACGGTCCATTCGATCCCCGCCGACCGTGTAGCAACCGGTCAGCAGGAAGGCGGCGGCGATCAGGGTCAGACGCAGGATCATGGGTGCGCTCCTCAGGCGAATTTCACCCCCGCTTCGACCTTAGCCGGGCGCCGGGCGGGTGCAACTCAGCAGCGCTTTCGCCGCTCAGGGCGCTTGATCGCATCGCGCGCCGTGTGGTCGAATGCATTTTGAAAACGTTTCGCTAAGGTCCGGCCTTGATCTTGCTAGGCCTCAGGCCTGAACGATCCGCCTCCCGAATCGGGGCGCAGGGTCAAACGGCGAAGCAGACGAAGCAGCGTTGCGCACTGAAGCGGGACGGACTGGAGCGAGCATGACCAAGGCGACCACAGGCGACGGCAAGAGCACGCTGTACTGCTCTTTCTGCGGCAAGAGCCAGCACGAGGTCCGCAAGCTGATCGCCGGACCGACCGTCTTCATCTGCGATGAATGCGTCGAGCTGTGCATGGACATCATCCGCGAGGAGAACAAGACCTCGCTGGTGAAATCGAAAGAGGGCGTGCCCAGCCCGCAGGAGATCTTCCAGGTCCTGCAGGACTATGTGATCGGCCAGCAGACCGCCAAGCGGGTGCTGTCGGTCGCGGTGCACAATCACTACAAGCGCCTCAATCACGCCAGCCAGAACCAGGATGTGGAGCTGTCCAAGTCCAACATCCTGCTGATCGGCCCGACGGGCTGCGGCAAGACGCTGCTGGCCCAGACGCTGGCGCGCATTCTCGATGTGCCGTTCTGCATGGCCGACGCCACCACGCTGACCGAAGCCGGCTATGTGGGCGAGGACGTGGAGAACATCGTCCTGAAGCTCTTGCAGAGCGCGGACTACAATGTCGAGCGCGCCCAGCGCGGCATCGTCTATATCGACGAAATCGACAAGATCAGCCGCAAGTCCGACAACCCGTCCATCACCCGGGACGTGTCGGGCGAGGGCGTCCAGCAGGCGCTTCTGAAGATCATGGAAGGCACTGTCGCCTCCGTGCCGCCCCAGGGCGGGCGCAAGCATCCGCAACAGGAATTCCTGCAGGTCGACACCACGAACATCCTGTTCATCGTGGGCGGCGCGTTCGCCGGGCTTGAGAGCATCATCTCCCAGCGCGGCAAGGGCAGCGCGGTCGGCTTCGGCGCCGATGTGCGCGATCCCGACGCCCGCCGCCAGGGCGATGTCCTGCGCGAATGCGAACCGGACGATCTGACCAAGTTCGGTCTGATCCCGGAATTCGTCGGCCGTCTGCCGGTGATCGCGACGCTGGAGGATCTCGACGAGGGCGCCCTGATCCAGATCCTGACCGAGCCGAAGAACGCGCTCGTAAAGCAGTATCAGCGACTGTTCGAGATGGAGGGCGTCGGCCTGTCCTTCACTGAAGATGCGCTCAGCGCCATCGCCCAGAAGGCCATCATGCGCAAGACCGGCGCGCGTGGCCTGCGCTCCATCATGGAAGGCATCCTGCTGGACACCATGTTCGACCTGCCGAGCCTTGATGGCGTCGAGGAAGTGGTGGTGAACGGCGAAGTCGTCACCGGCGACGCCGCCCCGCTCTACATCTACGCCAAGTCCAAGGGCGGCGCGAAGGAGCAGCAGGGCGCTTAAGCCCGCTCAGCGCTGACGAACAGGATCAGGGCGGGCCGTATCGGCCCGCCCTTTGTCTTACCGGCTCACGCTCACCCGCGCATACAGCACCCGTCCGCGCGCATCATGGACCTTGGTGTCATAGCCCAGCGGCGTGTTGACGACCGGCGCGGCCTCGTCGGTGGCGTTCAGCGCGCCCAGCGTCACGGCGAGCTGGTCGCGCTCCCAGCGTGCCTGCAGGTCCAGCGCGGTCCACGCCTCGATCTCAGCCCCGCCGTTCTCGTCATCGTCATAGGCCGAGATATGGCGCAGGGTCGCGCGCGCGGACCACGCTCCCAGCGACCAGTCGGCGTAGGCGGTGGCGCGCCATTGCGGGAGCGAGCGGGCGAAGTTGGTGAAGTTGCGCTGGCCCGCCGCTTCGATCGTCGCGCCCAGCACGGGATCGGTCAGCGTGTAGTCGGCGGTGTGGACGGCCTGCGCTCCAAAGCCGATCGCGCCATAACGGCCCAGCGAGACCGGCGTGCGGTCGACCGCAATGTCGAAGCCCTGGGCTTCCACCGACGGCGCATTGACGAAGCGCGCGCGCACCAGCGTCACGTCGCCGGCCACACTTGTCTCCACGCGCGGATCGTTGAACACGCCGTCATCGGCCAGATCGGCGGCGAGGATCGCATTGGCGCTCTCTTCAACGATCAGGTCCTCCACCTCGATGCGCCACAAATCAAGCCGGGCTGACCAGCTATCGCTCGACCAGTCAGCGGACGCGGTGAAGGTGTCCGCGCTCTCTGGCTCCAGCGTCGGATCGCCGACGGTGCGCACCGGGCGGAACAGGGATTGGGCGCCGACGGCCAGCGATTGCAGCGTCGTCGTCGCGCTGACCTGCTGGTGCAGGGACGGCGCGCGGAAGGACCGCGACCAGCCCGCCGACAGGGTCAGCGCGTCGCTTGCGTCGAAGGCGGCCGACAGGCTGGGGTCGGTGGAGGAGAAGGCGTCCAGATCCTCGTGCCGCAAGGCGGCCTGGACCCGGAACCGGTCGCTGACTGGGATGACCGTCTCGGCGAAGGCGGAGACGACGTCGCGCTCGCCGTCATAGTCCGGACCGCCCACGATGAACAGGAAGGCGTCGGCGTTGAACAGGTCGCGATGATCCACGTCCAGGGTTTCGCGCCGCACCTGCGCGCCCAGCACCAGTGAGGCCGGCCCGCCCGGTGCGTTGAATGCGGCGTCCGTCGCCATGACGCCTTCAAGGCTGGCCAGGCTCGCCGAGCTGTCGCGCACGTCTTCCCCGACCAGCCAGTCCAGCAGTGCCGGATCGTTCGAACGCGGGTCGCTGGGATCGGTGACGACCGAGCCCGAGCCGAACGGGTTGAACCAGAAACAGCCTGCGCTCTCATCGCCCGCCGCCGCGCCGGCTGCGCAGTCCGGGCCGCCAAACCCGTTGATGGCGGCGTCAAGACGGCTCGCCACGGTGTCGGTGATCGTCGCGGTCAGGTCATTACGCGAATAGTTGGCGGTGAGCGTGCCGGTCCAGTCCCGTCCGGCGAAGGCGAAGTCGCGCGCCAGCTCGGCGTCCACGCGCAGCGTGTCATGCTCGAAATCGCGGCGCGCAGCGCCTGCGGAAACGCCCTGGGGCCGGCCGAGCCAGGTTACGTCGCGGCCGAAATAATTGCCCGGGTTCGCCGCCGGGATCGTCGGGAAGCTCAAAGCGGGCAGAGAGGGGGAGTTGCCCCGGCTGAGATCCTGATCGGCATAGGCGGCCCGGACGGTCAGTTGCGTTTCGCCGAGATCCGCGGTCAGCGCGCCGAACAGGTTCAGGCGTTGCTCGTCGGGGATCAGCGAGAAAAACTGGCCGTAATCCAGCCTGCAGAAGCCCGGATCGCCGAACGCCGTCGCCGCGCCGAGAACCAGCGGAACACCGCCCCCGGCCGCACAATCCTGATCAATGATCGCCTGAGGCCCGCCTGAGGGCGTCGTCACTTCGAAACCGCCGCCGGGCGCCGGGATGTAGTATGCGCCCGGCTGACCCAGCGCGGACAGGCCCGTGCCGGGGATGAAATCGGTCTCGAAGCCTTCCGACCCGTCGATATCGCGGAACGAGATCGCCCCGGTGACATGGACGCCCTCGGCGATCTCCGCGCCCGCGATCGCGGACAGGATCGATGTGAAGCCACCGCTCTCCAGCCCGTCGGGTCCGCGCGCCTCGATTTCCACGGTGAAGCCCTCGACCCGGTCGCGGGTGATCACGTTGACCACGCCCGCCAGCGCGTCCGAACCATAAAGCGGCGAGGCCCCGTCCTTCAGGATCTCCACGCGGCTCACGGCGATGTCTGGGACCAGGGCGTTGAGATCCACAAAGCTCGCCCCGTCATCGCTCGCCACGCTGGCCGGGGTCTGGCGCTGACCGTTGATGAGCACCAGTGTCGCCCCAAGGCCGAGGCCCCGCAGATTGACGCTGGACGTGCCGGACGTGTTGTTCTGGGTGCCAGGATCATCATTGAACTCAGAGCCCGTCACCGCCGGGTCGAAGGCCAGCGCATCGCCCAGATCGCTCAGCCCCGACGCGCGCAGGGACTCAGCCGTCAGCACGCTCACCGGCCGGTCTCCGGCTTCGGCGCCCGCCGCGCGTCCGGCGGTGACGGTGATGACGTCCTCGGGCGACTGAGCCAGAGCCGCCGGGCCTTCGCCCAGGGCGATGAGGAGGGCGACGGCGCTGACGGAGACGGCGCGCTTCATGGGGAGCCTCGCTTTTGTGTCTTATTTGCGAATGGTGAAGGCGCGTAGCAGGCGGGCGGCGAGGGCACAAGCCGCGCCCTGCCGGTCAAGCGGCGATGTGATCAGGCGCCGCAGGGCGCCTGCCTCGCGGCCCGGCGTTGAAATTGCTGCGCAAAGGGCGTGGACAGGCAAGCCCGCCCGCCCTATAACCCGCGACCTCAAGCGAGGCCGAGCTGCGGTTCGGCCCCGCCGCCCAGGTAGCTCAGTTGGTAGAGCAGCGGATTGAAAATCCGCGTGTCGGTGGTTCGATTCCGCCCCTGGGCACCATTTTTCTTTAGACGAAGGCCTTTAGGTGTGTCGGGACGTATCTCGCTGCGCCCGTTCTATTGCCTTTTTGACATCATAGGGCTGCGGCGCAACCGATATCGAAACGTCGCTTACTCCTCGCCCGGTCGCTTTTATTCGTCCATAGCCGAATAGCTTCCCGAAGATTGACTGTTGGAACTCTACCGTTTCAATCGAGGCCAACTGAATCTCCTCAGTTCGAGTATTAAAGAACCCCGTCTTCAGAATGACGCGGCGGTTCGTAATACCTCGTTCCGTGGTCAGCGGTTCGATCCATATTAAGGGGATTAATAGGAGGGTGAGGCCAAGAGTAAACGGCGAAATGGTAAGGGCGAATACTGTTACAATTATTGGAAATATATAAATGGACCAGTGAAGTGGTACTTTCATGATGACCACCTCATCGTCGGCGCTTGATTTCTCTATGTATCCCAATTTGCGTGCCCCAAAGAAGTCATTCGTTGGATGATGGTGCGAATTTCGTGCCGAAGACGCAAGCTCTCTGCCACACCATCGCAGATTATTATCCCGCCAGAACATCCTTCCCCAGCTCCGCCACGCTCGCCCGTCCCACGAGCGCCATCGCCCGCTCTGTCTCGTTCTTGAGAATCTCAACGGCGCGGGCGACGCCGGCTTCGCCGCCGGCGGCGAGGCCGTAGAGATAGGCTTTGCCGACGGCCACCGCGTCGGCGCCCAGGGCGAGGGCCTTCACGATGTCGGTTCCGCGCGTGATCCCGCCGTCCAGAATGATCTGGGCGCGGCCTTTGAGGGCGTCGCGGATCGCGGGCAGGGTGTCGAGGGTCGCCGGGGCGGTGTCGAGCTGGCGTCCGCCATGGTTGGAGATCCAGACTGCGTCCGCGCCGGCCTCCACCGCGCGCACGGCGTCATCGGGACGGGACAGGCCCTTAATGGCGAGCGGGCCGCCCCACGCGTCCTTCAGCCAGCACACATAGTCCCAGCTGATGGACCGGTCGAACTGAGTGTTGATATGGGTCATCACGTCGCCGGCGTGGGGCAGGGGGAAGTTCGCCGGCTGGGCCGGCCCGCCAAGCAGGAGGTCGAGCAGATAGCCCGGCTTGCTGAGAGCCTGCGGCACGGTCTTCGTGTTCAGGGATACTGGAATCGTGAAGCCGTTGCGCCGGTCCCGCTCGCGATTGCCTGCAACGGGCGCGTCGACCGTCAGCGCCAGGGCCCCATACCCCGCCGCCCGGACCCGGTCGAGAATGTCCGCGACCAGCTGACGGTCCTTCCAGACATAGACCTGGAAAATCCTGGGACCGGGATGGGCCCCGGCGATGGCGTCCAGCGGCTGCGTGGCGAGTGTGGAGACGGCGTAGGGCGCCCCGAACCGCGCCGCGCCTCTTGCAGCGGCCAGCTCGCCCAGGCGCGGGTGGAACAGGCGCTGGGCCGCCGTGGGCGCGAGGATGAAGGGCACCGGGCTCTTCATCCCCAGGATCTCGACGGACAGGTCGATATCGGTGACGCCCGCCAGAACATTGAAGAGAAGCTCGCGCTCGCGGAAGGCCGCCGTATTGCGGGCCAGCGTCTGCTCATCGTCAGACCCGCCGTCGATATAGTCGAAGACCATGCGCGGCAGGCGGCGCCTGGCGTGTTCGCGCAGCTCGGCGATGTTGATGGCGGTCTCAACGCCCATGGATGCGGCTCCGGCGCGGCATGTCGTCACTCTAACGCGTTGAATGCGCTCCGCCAGAGCCGCACGCTTGCGCTTCTCCCCGGCGCGCCTGACTAATAGGCGCTGACCCTGCGCAACGGACACGGCCATGATCGAACTGCATCCCAAATACCTGATCTTTCTGGGCGGCGCGGAGAGCGCGGACATGGCCAAGACCGGCCGGGGTCTCGCCTTCTGGGCGCCCGAGCGCTGTGCAGGGCAGTACCGGATTGACGACAGCGCCGCCGATGTCGGGCTGACCACGCTGGGGTTCGAGGAGGCGGTTTCGGCTGGCGCAAGGACGCTGGTCGTCGGCATCACCGGGATTGGCGGCAAGCTCCATGAAAGCTGGACGCCGCACCTGCTCGCGGCGATGGAGGCCGGTCTGGATCTCGCCGCCGGCCTGCACGGCAAGCTGAATGCGCATCCGGTTTTGAGCGAGGCCGCAAAGCGCCTCGGACGGCGCATGATCGACGTGCGCGTGCCGCCCGCCGGCATCGAGGTGGGGACGGGCCGGAAGCGGTCCGGCAAGCGCGTGCTCATGGTCGGGACCGACTGCGCCCTGGGCAAGAAATTCACCGCGCTCGCCCTGCACCAGGCCATGGTGGAGGCGGGGGCGAAGGCCACCTTCCGCGCCACGGGCCAGACCGGCATTTTCATCGCAGGCGAGGGCATGCCCATGGATTCGGTCGTGGCCGACTTCGCCTCCGGCGCCGCAGAGGAGCTTTCCCCGGACAATGAGGCGGACCACTGGGACGTGATCGAGGGGCAAGGCTCTCTGTTCCATCCCGGGTTTGCGGCCGTGTCGCTGGGCCTGCTGCATGGCTCCCAACCGGACGCCCTTGTCATCTGCCACGAGGCGGGCCGCAAGACGATCAACGCCTATCCCGACTTTCCAACGCCCAGCCTGACCGAGTGCATCGACCTGCATCTGCGCATGGCGCGTCTGACGAACCCGGCTGTGAAGGCGGTGGCGATCTCGCTGAATACCTCCAAGCTGGACGAGGCGGCGGCCAGCGAGGCGCTGGCGGCGGCTGAGGCGGAAACGGGTCTGCCGGCGGCCGATCCGATCCGTTTCGGTGCGGCGCGTCTGGCGGATGCGGTTCTGAATGCCGGGAGCGAAGGATGAAGCTTGAGATCACCGCTGAGAGCTGGGCGTACGCCCGGCCGTTCAAGATCGCCTACGTCACGCGGACCGAGCTCCCGCTGGTTCATGTGCGTGTGTCGCAAGACGGGATCACCGGTCAGGGCGAGGGGGTCGGGGTCAGCTATCTCGGCGAAACCCAGGCCTCGATCCTGGCGGATCTGGAGCGGGTTCGGACCGACGTGGAGGCGGGGATCACCCGCGAAGCGCTGCAGGAGCTGCTGCCCCCCGGCGGCGCGCGCAATGCGCTGGACTGCGCCCTGTGGGATCTGACGGCCAAGCAGACCGGCAAGTCCGTCTTCGAGCTCACCGGCCTGCCGTCCGACCCGGTCCAATCGGTCTACACGATCTCTCTTGATGAACCTGAGATCATGGCGGAGCAGGCCCGCACCGGCCCGTCCAGCCACCTGAAAATCAAGCTGAACGCCGACCGGCCTGTTGAGCGTGTCGCCGCCGTGCGCGAGGCCCGTCCGGACGCTGTTCTTGTCGTGGACGCCAACCAGTCCTGGACCATGGACGTGCTGGAGAACGCCGCGCCGCGCCTGGCTGCGCTGGGTGTCGCGTTGATCGAGCAACCGCTGGCCGCCGGCGAAGATGCGGGTCTCAATGGGTATTCCGGGCCGATCCCCGTCGGAGCGGACGAAAGCTGCCAGACCGTCGCCGATCTTGAGGGTCTGGCGTCGGGCTATTCGGTGATCAATGTGAAGCTGGACAAGACCGGCGGACTGACCGGCGCGCTCCAGCTGGCCCGCGAAGCGAAGGCGCGCGGCTACGCGCTGATGGTCGGATGCATGGCCGGCACCTCCCTGTCCATGGCGCCGGCCTTCGTGATCGCCCAGATGTGCCGCTTCGTGGACATTGATGGTCCCTTGCTCATGGCGAAGGATCGCGAGCCGGGACTGACCTACGATAATGGGCGTGTCAGCGCGCCGGACCGGACGCTCTGGGGCTAGGGCGCTTTGAAACGTCCGGACAAATAGGGCAGTCTTGGCTCGAACCTGTCTGGAGAGCTCCATGCGCCTTGTGTCTCTGATGTCGGCCCTTGCGGCCGCCTGCCTCCTCTCAGCCTGCTCTGAAGCGCAATCGCCGCGCGCTGCACCGGACGGCGAAGCGGTTTTCACCGCCGAGACCGGGCGAGGCTGGCAGGAGGCGGTGGTGAGCGTGCGCGCCTTCGCGCCGACGCGCGACTTCATGGTGGAGGTGGCCGGCTATGAGGTCCGCGAGACCGGCGCGCTGGATCCAGCCTGGCTGTCGGCCTGGGGCCTGCCTGAAGGTGCGTCCGGCGCCTATGAGCTGCTGGCCTCGCCCGGAAAATCCGTCGGCTGGGTCCGGCTCGTGCGCTTTGACGGGGTCGAACAGGAGCTCATCCGTCCCGGCGCCCAGGTCTGGGATCAGGGCGGTCTGTTCTCCCTCATGGTTCGCGCCGAGGAGGCGTCAGAGGTCATGGACGCCGCCCATGGGCGCGGCTGGTCGGTCTTCAACCAGCCCCAGGTCTTCGATTTCGGCGGTCTGATCATCAAGAATGTCGTGGTGCGCCTGCCCGACGGCGTGAATCTGGCGGTTTATTCCCGGGTCGATCCGCCGATCGAGGGTTGGGATGATCTCGCGGGCTTTTCCTACCCATTCAACACCATGGCGATGGTTCATGACATCGAGGCGGAACGGGTCTTCTTCGAGCAGGGCCTTGGCTTCTCGCCCTTCTGGGCAGGTGATTACATCGACCCGGTCGAGGTCGACACCAATCACGGGCTGCCCGACAACCTGTCCGATGACATTCCCCGCCGGACAGCGATCCTGCAGCAGCGCCCTGGCGAGGATGGCCGGATCGAGCTGATGCAGTTCGTCGGGCTGTCCGGCCAGGATTTCTCCGACAGGGCGCGCCCGCCCAATCTCGGGATCCTGGGCGTCCGTCTGCCGGTCGAGGACCTGGATGCAGCGCTGGCGCAGCTCGCCGAAATCGGGGCCGAGCCTGCGGCGGGACCGGGTGAGCGCAGGCTCTCGCCTTACGGTGAAATCCGCTGGGCGGCGGTGCGCAGCCCGTCCGGCATCGTCGTCGAGCTGATGGAACAACCCTGATTGCTACGCGTTGATCTGCGTCCAGATGAACAGGACCACCGCGCCCTGGATGAAGAGCGTCAGGGCGAAGCCGCCGGCGCCCACGAGTGAGGCGAACGCCAGGAGTGCGATGCGTCCGGGGTATCGGGATCGGGCGCGCCAGCGTTCGCCTGCTGTGGCGTAGCGGGAGCGGGCGATTTCAGCCAGATCGTTGAAGCCGCCCCGCAGGAGCCGGGTGAAGATGAAGATCGCGCCCAGCGCAAACACCCAGCCCATGATGTGCATCCAGACGCCGAGACCCGGCGTTGCGAAGACATCGCCCCAGAAGTCGGCGTCCATGGTGCGGCGTTCCTGTATGCGGGCGCGGCGCTAGCCTTCAGCCCAGCGCGCCATCGCCTCTATCCCTTCGACAACCCGGCCACAATGGCGCTTCAGGAAGTCCGCGTCGAGCGTCTCACCGGCTGCAAGACCGTCCAGAGCGCTCGCCCCGTCAAAGTCCACGAAGGCCAGACGCAGGGACAGCTCATGCTCGGGCCGGCCGAAGGCGGAGCCGGGCAGGGTGGCCACGCCAGCCTCCTCCAGAAGCGCTTCGCAGAGCTGGGCGCTGGTCGTCATACCGCGTGCGGCCAGGCGATTCCGCAGGGGTTCGAAGTCGGGGAAGGCGTAGAAGCCGCCCTTGATGGGATTGACCCGGGCGCCGGCCCTGGTGAGGCGCGCGGACACATGGTCGGCCAAGGCGCCCAGCACGGCTCTGGAGCGCTGAAGATAGAGCTCCATTTCCGGGCCGCCTTCGAAGGCGGCGATGGCGGCGTGCTGAATGGGCGCCGAGACGGACGTGTAGGTCTCGCTCGCCGCCGCCGCCATGGCCTTGCGGAGCCAGGCCAGCGACTTGGGAAAGGCGAAGAAGCCCAGGCGCCATCCGCCGGAGCCCGCCCATTTGGAGATGCCGTCGGAAATGATCGTGCCGCCGCGGTAGAAGCGGGCGGCGGACTGGTGACGGCCGTCAAACTGCACGCCGCCATAAATCTCGTCGGAGAGAAGCAGCAGGCGGTGTTCGCGGGCCACCGCGGCGATCTCCGCCAGAGCCTCCGGCGTGTAGGCCGTGCCTGTGGGATTGCCCGGCGAATTCAGGATCAGGAGGCGCGGGCGCAGCGGGTCATCGGCGCAGACCTTCCTGAGTGCGTCAGCGGTCACACCGAGCCCGGTCTCCGGATGCGTGGGCAGCCAGGTGATCGGCCGGCCCAGGATCTGGGCCTGCGGCGCATAGCTCACCCAGCTGGGCGTTGGGATGACGAGGTCGCCATAATAGACCAGCTGGACCAGGAACATCAGCTCCTTCGAGCCCGGGCCGATCAGGATGTCTTCGGGATCGAAATCCAGATCCTGGGTGCGTTTCAGGTAACGGCAGATCGCAGCCCGCAAGGCCGGCAGACCCTGGACGGCGAGATAGTCCTTCTGATGGGCGTTTTCGCGCAGGGCGCGCTGCAGGATGTCGGGAACCGGGAAGGGGGACTGGCCAAGCCCCAACCGGCTGATCTTGCGCCCTTCGGCCTGCAGGGCGGCGGAGCGCTCATTGATCGCCAGCGTCGCCGAAAGGCCGAGACCGCGGATATTCAGGTTCAGCTGGACGCTCGGAGAGTAGGTGTGCAGCGCCTCTTCATCGATGCGGGACGGCTGTGCGTCATCGGCCATGGTCAGGACCCCAGCTTCAGCCCGTGAGCGAACAGCTCGCTCAGATCATTGAAGAAGGCGCCCATATCCAGAGGCCGCGCTTCGGCGCCGCGCAGCAGGCGCTGATGCACGACCGCGATCAGGATCGGCGCATAAAGGCTGATGGCGCCATGGCGCACGCGGTCGGGAAATTCACCATCCGGGTCCAGCGCTGGCGCGAGCCGGTGTTCTATGGCCGTAAGCGACGGCTCCACGATGAGATCAAGATACGCGCGCGCCACAACCGGATCGTGGATGGATTCTACGAGCGCGAAGGCGTGGGCCTGCGCGAAGGTGTCGGTATCCGCACCCTCAAGCGCCAGGCTGGCATAGCCGCGCACCGCCTCTTCGACCGACCCGGCCGGCTCGGCGCTGCGCTTCAGCCAGTCGCGTGCGCCTTCGGCGAAAAATCCGATAATGGCGGTCACCACGCCCTGCCGGTCTGCAAAATAGTGGCGCAAGGTCGGCTCGGAAACGCCCGCCTTGATGGCGAACTGGCGCAGGCTCACCGGTGCGGACCGTTCCGCCACCGCTATCGCTGCGAGTTCGCCCAGGAGCTCGTCCTTGCGTCCGCCCGACCGGGCTGCAGCCTGTCCAGCCATATCCACCTCGCCCCTTGCGGAATCAGGGTCCGCGTATCCAGCCCGGACGGCAGTGTACGGACCGATCCTCGTGACGCCACCCCTAGAACCGGGCGAGGCCTTTCAGATGCCATAAGGCAGCTGGCTGAATGGACCAGACCCGGTGCAGGCGAAAGCCGCGCCTCCGCTCTTGAAAGAATGCTCGTATATCGCATATACGAGACACGAGCGTGCGGTGTGGTCATTGGCTGCAGGCTCGCCGGCATGCCCAGGCGCGCTGCGCCGGCGCATCGCCGTTCCATGACAGGTAAATCACGGAGGGTTTCCATGAAGCGTCTCGCCGCCACCACCACCGCAGCAATCCTGGCCGCCGGCCTTTCCGCCGCCGCCGGCGCCCAGCAATACGTGTCCGGCTCGGCCGGTTTCAACTTCCAGACCGATAGCGACAATTCCGGCGCGTTCTCGCGAGACTTTGTCACAGGTGACGGCGTCGCCGTTCCGCCGGGTACGACGCTTCCGGAGGGAACCTCGGTGGGCTGGACCACGGAGTTCGACACCGGGCTGTTCCTGTCAGCCGCCTATGGCTGGCGCTTGAATGATGTGTTCAGAGTCGAAGGTGAGATTTCCTACACCTCGGCCGATGTGGACACCCATGCGGGCGTGACCGCCGGCGGAAATGCGCTGGGCGCGGCGGATGCCGCCGTCCTCATCACCGGTTCCGCGCCTCTTGGTGTGACGGTCGGTGATCTTGTCGCGGATGGCCAGGGCGAGGTCACCACCGTCGGCTACGCCATCAACGGGTATTATGACTTCGACATCCAGAACACGCCCTTCACCGCCTATATCGGCGGCGGTCTGGGCGTCGCTGAGGTCGAGGTCGATTACAGCCCGTCGGCGACCCCCATCGTGTCCGACAAGGAGATGGTCGGATTTTACCAGATCATGGCCGGCGGCTCCTATGCGCTGTCCGACAGCACAGAGCTCTACGCCGGGTATCGCTGGCGCCAGAGCGCGGACGCGGAAACCCAGTCTTCGCTGATCCCGGCTGATCTCGACGTGGAAAACGCCAGCCACATCCTCGAGGCGGGCGTGCGCTACTCCTTCTGACGGGCGAAACGCACTGACCGTGCAAATGAAGCGCCCTGCGGGACGATCCTGCAGGGCGCTTTCTTGTGTCGTGACCAAAGCGCGCTAACGTGTCGCCGCCATTGAAGAACACCCCATTGGAGGTCCCCCGCCATGCGTGCGCTCGTCTGCAAGGAATTCGCCCCCTACGACCAGCTTTCGGTGGAGGATGTGCCGGAACCGCCCCTCGGCGAAGGCTTCGTGATGGTCGACGTGAAGGCCGCCGGGGTTAACTTCCCGGACATCCTGCTGGTCGAGGGAAAATACCAGATGAAGCCTCCCACGCCCTTCGTTCCCGGCATGGAGGTCGCCGGCGTCATCTCCGGGCTTGGCGACGGCGTTCAGGGCGTCAAAGCCGGTGATCGCGTGATCGCTGCAACCATGTTGGGCGGATTTGCTGAAAAGGCGCCTGTGCCTGCGAGCCAGGTCGTGCCGATGCCGGAGGCGATGTCGTTCGAGGAGGGCGCGGCGCTGACCACGATCTACGGCACCAGCTATCATGCCTTGAAGGATAGGGCGCGGTTGAAGGAGGGGGAGACGATCCTGGTCCTCGGCGCCGCCGGCGGCGTCGGCATCGCTACGGTTCAGCTGGCCAAGGCCATGGGCGCCCGCGTCATCGCGGCGGCGTCCTCGGCGGAGAAGCTGGAGTTCTGCAAGCAGAACGGCGCCGACGAGGTGATCAACTACACCGAGGAGGACCTGAAGGCCCGGACCAAGGAGCTGACCGGCGGCAAGGGCGTCGATGTCGTCTACGATCCCGTTGGCGGCGACTTCTCCGAAGCCGCGCTTCGCGCTTCTGGCTGGGATGCGCGCTATCTGGTGATCGGTTTCGCCGCCGGACCGATCCCGAAAATCCCGCTGAACCTCGCGCTGTTGAACTCACGCAACATCATGGGCGTGTTCTGGGGCGCCTGGGTCGGGCGTGAGCCCCGCGCGAACGCCCAGAATCTGAAGGAGATCTTCGACTTCTTTGAGGCCGGCAAGCTCAAGCCGCAGATCAGCGCCTCCTATAGCCTGGACGACTACGCCAAGGCCTTCGAGGATCTGCTCAATCGCCGTGTGAAGGGCAAGGTTGTCCTGACGCCCTGAGCGAGGCTGCGCAGTCCTGTCGGCGGGCGGTCAGAGCAGTTTCGGCTTGGGCCGTTCGCCCCGCACGTGGAGCGTCTCGATCTCCGCGAAATCGCCGGGCGCGACGAAGTCTTTCCGGAACCAGGGATAGCGCGCGGAGTCGAAGATCTCGCGCAGCCAGTCGAGCATCTTGCGCACCCGCGTCACCCTTCGCTGATCCGGGTGGTAGACCATCCAAAGCGTGATCGGGACGTTCAGCTCCATATCGATATGCACCAGCGCCGGTTCCAGCCGGGCTGCGTAAGTCGGCATCATGGCGATCACCGCGCCGGCCTTGGTGGCCTCGGCAAGAGCCAGCGAGCTGTCTGACGTCAGGGTGGGTTGCATCATCTCCTTGATGGCGCTGGCTTCCTTCGGCCAGTGATCGCGCTGCTGGCTGTAGGAGACCAGGTCGGCGATGCGATGATTGAGCACGTCGGCCAGGCCGTTTGGCGGGCCGTAGGTGTCCAGATAGCGCCGTGAGGCGAAGGGCGTGTAGTGCAGCGTCGCCAGCTCCGTTGCGACCAGGTTCATCCGCTTGGTCTCGGTGACCTGAAGCGAAATGTCCGCCTGATCGGGCCGCGCGTCGCCCTCGATGCGTGTCGTCAATTCGACCGTGATGCGGGGATTGGCTTCCATGAAACTGGGCAGGTGGCGCGCGATCCAGTAGCCGGCCACGCCCTCGGGCGCGCAGATGCGCACTGCGCCGGCGTCGGCGCGGTCAGCCTGGTTTGCGATCCGGTCGATATCGCCGGCGGTCGCCTGCATGATCTGGACCTGCGCCCAGATCCGTTCGCCGACGTCGGTCAGCTCCACTCCGTCGGCTCCGCGGGTGTCCAGCCGGGCGCCGATGCGAGATTCCAGCTGCTCAAGGCGCCGACTCACGGTGGGCTGACCGATGCCGAGGCGGCGCGCCGCCGCATTCATGGAGCCCGCAGACACCAGAGCGTGGAAGATCCGCAGGTCGTCCCAGTCGAATTTCTGCGCCTTGCCGCTCATGGCTCCATGCCGTCCCGATTTGCGAATAGGCCCTATTCCACAATCGCAGAAGCGCCTGCCCGCCTCCAAAAGTAAACAACTTCTTAACGTTGCGCGGGGCAATTATGGACGACCACAGTTTTCAAGGCGAGGGCGCAGGACCAGATCAGCTGCGGACAGGCGTGCTTTGCGCCGTGTTCGACCGCCGCGGGTTCACAGCGTCGCGGGCGCGAACGGATATCGAGGATGCGCTGGCGGTGGGAGAAAGCACTCTTGGGGGCGGCCTGGTCGCTGCTGAGACGGTCGAGGCGTGCGAGCGTCGAACGGGGCGCTGCTTCTTCATCCGCCGCAATGGGGAGGGAGAGGCCGAAGGCTTCATCGCCCTGCTTTTCCTGAATCGGTCTGGGTATGAGGCGTTGATGTTCGGCCGCTTTGACCCAGAGAACCCCCAGATGGATCATCTCGCCGCACCGCAGGAACGGGCGCTGGCGATTTATGTGTGGTGCCTGGCCGGTTCGACGCCGGAGTCCCGATACGCAGTCGTGCGCGCCGTCACCGAAGCGCGGCGCAAGGCGTTTCCCGACATCGCCCTTTTTGCAAGGCCCGTCAGCCGGGAAGGCCGCATGATGACGGCGGCCCTGGATGCGCCCGGTGCAGGGGCGGCCTGGCTTGGCTGGGTACCGGCGGCTCCGGTCGCCGAAGACGACCAGCACGTCGAAACAGGGGGCTCATAGATCATGGACGGCAGCCGGATCGACGATTTCGAGGCGCCGCTGACTGTGCGTGTGGCGCGAACCATGGACGATGTTCAGAAGATCGCGGTGGTCCGCGCGCTGGTCTATATGCGCGAACAGGCGTGCCCCTATGAAGAAGAATTCGACGGCAACGATCTGGCGGGGGCCACTCATCTGATCGCCGAGGCCGGGGCCGAGCCCCTGGGCTGCCTGCGGCTGCGCTGGTTCAACGGCTTCGCCAAGGTTGAGCGGGTCTGCGTGCGTGAAGGCCATCGCTCGGGCAAGGTCGCCAAAGGACTCATGGCCGAAGCGGTCGAGGTGATCCGGCGCAAGGGCTACACCCGCTTCATCGGACAGGTTCAGGCGCACCTGGTGCCTTACTGGAAGCGCTATGGCTTCATCCATCGTTCCGAGCGCGGCGTTTTCGTATTCTCCGACCGGGCCTACGCCGAGATGGAAGCGATCTATGACGCCCATCCCGATGCTCTGACAGCTGATACCGACCCGCTGGTGCTCGACAGGCCGGAAGGCGAATGGGATTCTCCCGGACCGCTTGATCGCTCGGCGGAACGCGGCGCCTGTCCGGCCCAATATCGCGACCGGAACGGATCGCCTGTTCCGAAGCCCGCGCAGAACGCGCCGGCCCATAAGAAGGTGACTGCGTCATGATTCTCACTGTTCCCCTCCTGCTGTGCATGGACCTCCAGCAGGAATTCGTTGCGCCGGGGCGTCCTTTTGCGGATCCGGACGGGGATGAGATATCGGCCGTCTGCGCCGACCTCATCGCCCAGGCCCGCCGGGCGGGGTGGACCGTCGTTCACGCCCAGCTCCACCAGGGCGGCCCGGTGATCGCCGGCCATGGCCTGACCCAGCCGATTCCGGGCTGCGAGCCCCGGCCGGGCGAAGTGCTGCTGCGCCGGGCGGGAGTGTCCGCCTTCGCTCACCCCGACATGGAGGGCATTCTGGAAAGCTCCATGGGAGCGGAGGCCTACATGATCGGCTTCTCCGCACCCATGTCGCTCACCAGCACGCTGTATGACGCCGAGGACCGGCGCGTCCGCCTGAGCCTGGTCGAAGGCGCTATCGGCGGCGCCGACGTTGGTGAATGGGCGGCCGGCGATACGCGGGCCCTGTGCTGCGACACCGCGCGACGCTTGAGCCGGGCCGTGACGCTTGAGGCGGTCCTGTCCGAATTGGCCGGTGGGACGCCTGCGGCCGCCGCGCTCTGATTTCAGGGCAGGGGCTGAACCGGCTTGCCTCCCGGCGCGGCGGGTGCTCGACTCACGCCGAAAATTGTCATGCTGGAGGCCGCCATGATCCGCACGCTCGCACTCGCCGCTTCGCTCTGTCTGGGAGCGGCCTCGGCCCAGGAGGCCGAGCCGTCCTGGTCCGTCGTCATCCATGGCGGCGCCGGCGTGATCGAGCGCGGCGCGCTGGATGCTCAGACTGAGGCGGCCTATCGCGCCGCCATGAATGACGCGGCGGTGGCGGCCGGTGAAATCCTGGCCGCAGGCGGCTCGGCGCTGGACGCCGTCGAGGCGGTGATCCGGGTGCTGGAGGATGATCCCAAGTTCAACGCCGGACGAGGGGCCGTCTTCACCTCCGAAGGCCGCAATGAGCTGGACGCCTCGATCATGCGCGCGTCCGACCGCCAGGCCGGCGCAGTATCCAGCGTGACGACCGTGCGCCATCCGATCTCGCTGGCGCGGGCCGTGATGGAGGACAGCCCCCACGTCATGCTGTCCGGCGCGGGAGCAGAGAGCTTCGCCGCCGAACAGGGGCTGGAACAGGTCGACAATGTCTACTTCTTCACCGAGCGGCGCTGGGCGTCCATGGCGCGCGCCGCCATGCGCATGGGCCTGCCCGTGCCGCCACGGCCCGAGGGCGCCCCGCAGGCCGAGCCGGTCAATGAAGGCGCGCTGGACCTGATGGAGCGCGAACACGCCTTCGGCACGGTCGGCGTCGTCGCGCGCGACCAGTCCGGCGAGATCGTGGCGGGCACCTCCACGGGTGGTACGACCGCCAAGCGCTGGGGCCGGGTGGGCGACAGTCCGATCATCGGGGCGGGCACCTATGCCGAGCCGGGTTGCGGGATCTCCGCCACCGGGACGGGCGAGTACTTCATCCGGCTGAATATCGCGGCGCGCATCTGCACCTATTTCGAGACCGGCATGAGCGCGGACGAGGCGCTGGACGCCGTCATCATGGACGAGCTGACCGGGCTCGGCGGCGACGGCGGCGTCATCATGATCGCCGGCGGCGAACCGCTCTGGCGCTTCAACACCGCCGGCATGTACCGCGCGAGCCTTGTCGACGGCGGCGATCCGGTCGTGGCGATTTTCGGGGATGAGGAATAGGGCGCTGCAAGCCGCCCTGTTCAGATCCCTTCTGGCGGGCGTTGCTTATTCCGCGATCGTCTTTGCGGCCGGGTTCATCCTGGGAACGGTTCGGGTCTTTGTAGTCGAGCCAATGCTCGGGGCTCTTCCAGCGGTCGCGCTGGAAACCCCTGTCATTCTCGGCCTGTCCTGGATCGCTTGCGCATTCCTGACGCACCGCCTCGCCGTTGCGCCAACGCTCTCCGGGCGTCTGGTCATGGGGGCGTGTGCGTTCGGCTTGCTGATGGCCGCCGAGCTGAGCCTGTCCATGGCGGCGTTCGGGCGCTCAGCCGGTGAATTCGCTGCAGGATTGCTGGAGCCGGCCGGGCTGTTGGGCGTGTCAGCGCAGCTTGTCTTCGCCGCCATGCCGGCGCTTCGATTGATCGGGACGCAGCGGCATTGATCTAGCCGGGCCTCAGTCGCTTTTCTTCCCGATCCGCTGAGCCGCCTCGGCGCCGCCGGCGAACACCAGAGCGAACAGGAGGGCGAGCGCAAGGTTGTCGAAAACCAGCCAGACGAAGCCGAGCACCACGATGAAGGCGCCGAGATTGATCCCGCCGCGCCGCAATCCATCGCTGCTCTCTGCCTTCTTGTCGTCTGAGCTCATGCCTGCTTCCCAGATGGCGTGTGATCGTCGGCGCAAGGTAGTGTGGTTCCGCGCGGCGCTGAACTCAGAATTTCCAGAGGCGCGGCTGCGCTGACAACCCTTCCATTTAGTTTCAAATGTAACTAAATTCGGCAGCAGACTCGCTGACCGGTGAAGGAGCGCGCCCATGTCTCGCAAGTGGATTTACGCCAGCCGGGTGGAGGGGAACGCCTCGCGCCAGGCCCATGCCGACATGCCTGAGGGCACCTATGAGCGCGAGATGAGCAAGGAGGGCTTCTTCGGCCCGGCCGCCTTCCTCCACCACAAGCGCCCGCCCACGGGCTGGAGCGATTTCGACGGGCCGCTCAAGCCCCGCGCCTTCGACCTGACCAGGCTCAACGCTGCTGAAAACACGCCCTGGAGCGCGGCCAGCGTCCTCCACAACAACGCAACCGATATCCGCTTCTGGAAGCTGGACGGGCCGATGACGGCGCTGGCGCGCAACGGCGACGGCGACCAGCTGCTGTTCATCCATACCGGCGCCGGTTCGCTGTTCTGCGATTTCGGGCATCTGGCGTACGCGGCGGGCGACTACATCGTGCTGCCGCGCGGGACCATGTGGCGGCTGAGCCCGTCCGAGCCGACCGCGGTTCTGATGGTCGAGGCGACGAACACCCACTACACCCTGCCGGACCGGGGCCTCGCCGGGCCGCACGCCGTCTTCGATCCGGCGATCCTGGACGTGCCGGCCATGGATGACGCCTTCCGCGCCCAGCAGGCTGACGAGGACCATGAATGGACCGTCGCGGTGAAGAAGCGCGGCCAGGTCTCCACCATCACCTATCCCTACAATCCGCTCGACGCGGTGGGCTGGCATGGCGAGCTGCATCCGGTGCGCCTGAACGTGAAGGACATCCGGCCGCTCATGAGCCACCGCTATCACCTGCCGCCGAGCGCCCACACCACCTTCCTGTCGGACCGCTTCGTGGTCTGCACCTTCGCTCCGCGCCCGTTCGAAACCGATCCAGGCGCCCTTAAAGTCCCGTTTTTCCATAACAATGACGATTACGACGAGGTGCTGTTCTACCACGCCGGCGACTTCTTCAGCCGTGATAATATCGATGCCGGCATGATGACCTTCCACCCCTCCGGCTTCACCCACGGCCCGCATCCCAAGGCGCTGAACAACATGCTGGAGCAGAAGAAGCCCGCCACGGATGAGTATGCCGTCATGATCGACACCCGCGACCCGCTCGAGGTGGGCGAAGGCGCTGCGTCGGTCGAGAACGCCGAGTATGTGAACAGCTGGAAGCCGAAGGCGGCGGAGTAGGGCGCCCCACCCCGACCCTCCCTCAAGGGGGAGAGAGAAAGAATGCACGACGACGGGACGACGCTCTGCTTCCCCCTCCCCTTGAGGGGAGGGTCGGGGTGGGGTGTAAATGAGCCTGCCAAGATCAAAAGGACCCCTCATGAAACTCGCCACGCTGAAGAACGGAACCCGCGACGGCCGCCTGGTGGTGGTGTCCCATGATCTGGCCTGGTGCGCGGACGCCGCTCAGGTCGCCCCGACCATGCAGGCCGCGCTCGATGACTGGGAGCGCTGCGAGCCGGCGCTGCGCTCGCTCGCCGAAGAGCTGGAGCGCGAGACGATCCCGCGCGAGCGCTTCCACGAGCGTGACGCCATGAGTCCTCTTCCCCGCGCGTATCAGTGGGCCGACGGCTCGGCCTACGTCAATCACGTGGAGCTGGTGCGCAAGGCGCGCGGCGCCGAGCTGCCCGACAGCTTCTGGACCGATCCCCTGATGTATCAGGGCGGATCCGACAAGTTCCTGAGCCCGCGCGAAGACATCCCCCTGGGCGATGACAGCTGGGGCTGCGATTTTGAGGCTGAAGTCGCTGTGATCACCGGCGACGGTCCGGCGGGGCTGTCGGCGGACGACGCGGCCAAGCAGATCCGCTTGCTGATGATCGTCAACGACGTCTCCATGCGTGGCCTGATCCCGCCGGAGCTGGCCAAGGGGTTCGGCTTCTTCAACTCCAAGCCGCCGAGCGCGTTTTCACCGGTCGCCGTGACGCCGGATGAGCTGGGCGAAGCCTGGGACGGCCGCAAGGTGCACCTGCCGCTTCATTCCTGGCTGAATGGAAACAAGTTCGGCGAGCCGGAATGCGCTGTGGACATGACGTTCGACTTCGGCCAGCTGGTCGCCCATTGCGCCAAGACCCGCCCGCTGACGGCCGGCACGATCGTGGGCTCGGGCACGATCTCCAACAAGCTCGATGACGGCCCGGGCAGGCCGGTGAGCGAAGGCGGGAAGGGCTATTCCTGCATCGCCGAGATCCGCATGATCGAGACGATCTATGACGGCGCGCCGAAAACGCCCTTCATGACACCGGGCGACACCGTGCGCATCGAGATGCTGGACAAAGCCGGCAAGTCGATCTTCGGCGCGATCGAGCAGACCGTCGTGCGGTACGAGGCATAGCGCTGCGCCCTAGTTCGCGGCGCTCGCGCCGGCTTTCAGCACGTATCGATCGCCGTCGAAGCCTTCGAACATCTCCGCGGTCTGGGGATGGCCGACGGCGCCGTTATGGGCGTCCGGCAACAGGTTCTGCTCGGAGACATAAGCCGCGTAGTAGCTTTCCTCGTTCTCCGCGAGCAGGTGGTAGAAGGGCTGGTCCTTGGCCGGCCGGATCTGCTCGGGGATCGAGAGCCACCACTCCTCGGTGTTCGCAAACTGAGGGTCCACATCGTAGATCACGCCTCTGAACGGGAAGAGGCGGTGGCGCACGACGTCGCCGATCATGAATTTGGCCTGGCGCATGGTGGTCATGGTTCGCATTTGTATCGCTGACCCCATGAAATATGCGTGAACCGCCTGCGGTCCAGAGGCTGAGCGAAGGAGCTTCAGGTTTTGCGCTTTCGCGAGTCGCCGGGCGTGTTATCCTGAGTTCAAACTGCAACAAGGGGTTCGCGGGATGATCCGTGTGCGGCGCAGCCCGATCAGGCGCGCCGGGCGGTGCTGCGGCCCAGCGAGGACGACCGAAAATGGCCAAGGACGCTGCCGGTTCCGGTCCGGCGCGCGCCAACCGGACTCGAGGCCGAAGATCAGGGAGCAATGACCTGGTCTATGGCGCGATCGATCTGGGCACCAATAATTGCCGCATGCTCATGGCCCGGCGCACCGGGCGCGGCTTTCGCGTGATCGACGCCTACTCGCGGATCGTGCGGCTGGGCGAAGGCCTGGCCGCTTCCGGACGGCTGTCCGACGCCGCCATGGACCGGGCGGTGGAGGCGCTTCAGGTGTGCGCCGACCGCTTCGAGCGCCGCGGCGCCACGAAGCTGCGCGCGATCGCGACGGAAGCCTGCCGGGCGGCGGATAATGGCGAAGAGTTTCTCGAGCGGGTGCGCGAGAAGACCGGCCTTCCCATGGAGCTGATCACCGCCGAGGAGGAGGCGCGCCTGGCCGTTCAGGGCAGTCTCGACCTGCTCGATGAAGCCCTGGACGCCGCGCTGGTGATTGATATCGGCGGCGGATCGACCGAGTTGTGTTGGGTGGATCTCGCCGAATGGCGCAATCGCGGCGGCTATGCATCCGGCGGCAAGCCGCCTTTGCGCGGCTGGTTCTCCATGCCCTTGGGCGTGGTCACGCTCTCCGATCGGTTCCCGGAGCCGGAAGGCGATGGGGAGCGGGCGGCCTGGTATCAGGAGATGAAGGCCTATGTAGCCTCGCGCATGCGTCCGCCGCGCGGGGCGAAGAGGCTGAAGAAACTGTTTCATGAGGGCCGCGCCCATCTGATCGGGACATCGGGAACTGTGACGTCGGTGGCGGGCGTTCATCTCAACCTGGACCGCTATCAGCGCGACAGGGTCGACGGGCTCTGGATGACCACGGCGGAAGCGCGCGCGGCCTGCGGCCGGCTGTCGTCAAAGGACGTGGCGGGCCGGGCGAAGGAAGGGTGCATCGGGACCGAGCGCGCCGATCTGGTCCTGGCCGGCTGCGCCATCTATGAGGCGGTCATGGACGCCTGGCCGACCGAGAAGGTTCGCATCGGCGACCGGGGGCTTCGCGAAGGCATGCTGCTCAACCTGATGCGGCCGAAACGCAAACGCGGAAAGCGCGGCGGCGGGCGTCCAAAAGACGCGAAAGGCGAGTCATGAGCGCTGGATCGAATGATGGTTCGGGAGACGGATCCGGAGAGCGCCGGCGCCGCCGGTCCGGTCCTGTGACCAAGGGCGGCGACGCCCGCGCCGCCAAGCAGTTCCACACCAAGGTGAAGACCGCGCGCGGGCGCAAATATTCCTCCAAGCTCTGGCTTGAGCGTCAGCTGAATGACCCGTATGTGGCCAGGGCCAAACAGGATGGCTACCGCTCACGGGCGGCCTACAAGCTGATCGAGCTCGACGAGAAATTCCATCTGATCAAGCCAGGCATGCGGGTCGCCGACCTGGGCGCTGCGCCCGGCGGCTGGACGCAAGTCTGCCTGCGCCGGGGCGCGAGCCACGTGGCCGGCGTCGACCTGCTGGAAATGGAGGACGTGCCCGGCGCGATCCTTCTGACGCTGGACTTCACCGAGCCCGGCGCCGACGAGACGCTCAAAGAGGCGTTGGGCGGTCAGGCCGATCTTGTGGTCTCCGACCTCGCGCCCTGGACCACCGGCCACAAGGCGACCGACCATTTGCGGATCGTCGCCCTTGTGGAAGCGGGCGCCCATTTCGCTCTGGACGTGTTGAAGCCCGGCGGGGCGTTCGTGGCCAAGGTCTTCCAGGGCGGCGCTACCGGCGAGCTTCTGGACCTGTTGAAGGCGCGGTTTGAAAAGGTCCGCCACTACAAGCCGCCGGCCAGCCGCCAGGAAAGCGCGGAAACTTTCCTGATCGCACAGGGGTTCAGGCCGGCGGATCCGGATCATGGCGGCGATTAATTCTTTTTGGACGCTTTGGCGCGAACCTTGACGCATGGAAGTGAACACTGTTCACTTTACGTATGCGTCAACGGAGTCGGTCATGAGCGAAGAGGCACGCCCGCGCTATCCCAGCCAGCCTATCCGGCCGCTCAAGGCTGCGAAGGCGTTCATGGATCTGGTCGGCGATCGTGACGACACGCGGTACGTCTTCGCCTTCTTCAATGCGGTGAACGGGCGGTCGAACGAGGCCTATTACGAGCGCTTCTTCAATTCCGCTTACGGTCGGCGCTTTCTGGCCGATCCGGAGGCTCTCGGACGCACCCTGACGGACCGGAAGACACTGGAGAGCTACGGGCCGGGCACGTTCGCGGCCGCCTATCTGCACTATCTGGACACCGAGGGCCTGCAGCCTCTGGGCGTGCACGAGGCGGCCCTGGCGAATGCGCCGGAGATGATGGCGCGGCTGAAATCGGAGTGGCCCGATCTGTACTGGCTCCATTATCACGGGGCCCTGACGCACGATCTCTATCATGTGCTGACGCGGTACGGTCGCGATCCGCTGGGCGAGGCGCTGCTGCTGGTGTTTTCCGGCCTGCACACGGGCAGCCGGGGCGCGCGTCTGCTGGGCGCTCTGGCGGGTCTGCGAATCCGGGCGGAAATCCCGTCCTGGCCGATCGGACAGATGATGCGAGAGGCTGTGGGCCTGGCGCGCGCGGCGGAGCATTTCCCGACAGCTGATCTCGCCTCGCTGTTGCCGCTGCCGCTGGAAGAGGCGCGCCGCCGCGTCAATATCGGCGCTCCTGACCTGTATCTGAACACCCGCGCCCGCTGGAGCGGACCGGAGCCGGTGACCGCGAAAGCGGCCTAGGCGCTCAGGCGGTCCGGTTCGGGCGGTAGAAGATCGCCGACCGCTTTCAGCACCGCGTCGATATCGACCGGCTTGTTGAATGCGCTGTGCGGTTTCGCGCGATCGATCTTTTCGCGGGTCTCCGCGGTGACATCGGCGGTCAGGACAAGGAAGGGCGCCGGGGCCGGGGCGCGTTCCCGGATCTGTTCGATCGCCTCCAGACCGTTCAGCTCGGGCATGTGGACATCGACCAGGATGACGTCGGGATGTTCAGTCAGCGCCATATCGACCGCCTCGCGTCCGTTGCGGGCGTGGATCACCGTGTAGCCGGACTGGCTCAGCGCTTCCTGAAGCATCAGAGCGTTGACCATGTTGTCTTCGGCCACCAGGACTTTGACGGCGCAGGATGAGGCCTCGGTCGCGGCCGGCGCGTGCGCAACGCCCGTCCCCAGCGGCCATTCCACCCAGAAGCAGGCCCCGCCGTCTGGCCCGTTGGTCACGCCCAGTCGTCCTCCGGCGAGCGCCACGAGGTCGCTGCAGATCGCCAGTCCCAGCCCGGCGCCGCCCTGACGGCGTGTGCTGGAGGAATCGGCCTGGGTGAAGCGTTCGAATATCCGGTCCTTGATGGCGTCGGGCACGCCGGGCCCGGTATCCGTGACCGTAATGCGCATGAAGCCCTCAGGTCCGGGCTCGGCTTGCAGAGTGATGCGGCCGGTTTCGGTGAACTTCACTGCATTGCCCAACAGATTGATCAGAACCTGCTTCAGCCGGCCTGCATCGCCTCGCGCGAAGTGCGGCAGGGCCGGGCTAAGCGATGCGGTGACGAGCAGGTCCTTCTCGGCGGCTTGTGCGGTGACGGCGCTGCGGGATGTCGAGATCAGTTCGTTGAGGTCAAAGGGCTCATCGAGCAACCGGACCTCTCCGGCTTCGATACGGGCCAGATCAAGCACGTCGTCCACCAGGCTCGCCAGGGCGGCGCCGGAATCGCGAAGGGTTTGCAGATAAAAGCTCTGCCGGTCGTCCAGATCAGTACGCTGCAGCAGCTGGGCCATGCCGAGCACGCCGTTGAGAGGGGTACGAATCTCATGGCTCATAGTGGCCAGGAAGCGGGATTTGGCTTCGTTGGCGTTTTCCGCCGCGGCGCGGCTGCGCTCAAGCTGTGCGGCGTGTTCTTCGGACTGGGTGACGTCCTGGAACGTCCCGGTCAGGCGGGCGACCACGCCGTCGACGACGAGCGGCCGTCCGCTTGCGCGTACAAATATGCGCCGGCCGTTATAGGTGATCAATGGCAGGACGACATCCCACGGCTGGCGCTTCTCGATCGCCTCCTGAACGGCGCGGCTGATCCTGTCTGCCGCCTCACCCTCGTAGAAGTTCACACCCGCTTCGAGATTTGGAACATAGTCGTCCGGCACCTCGTGAATGCGCCTTGTGGTCTCGTCCCAGAACACCGTGTTGTTGACCAGGTCCACGACCCAGCCGCCGATGCCGGCGATTTCAGCGACCTGGCGAAGGCGCTCGTTGGAGGCTTCAAGAGTCTCGTTCAGCCGCTGGGCGTCCGTCACATCTTGAGCTGTAAAGTAGATCAGTCCGTCGGACCCGCGGTCCGATCGCCACGAAAGGCGGCGGTATTCACCGGTCGAGTCCTGATACCGGTTCACGAAATCGATCACCGGCTTGTGCCGATCCAGCTGGGAGAGCGCCGCCTCGGTGGCCGCCTTATCTTCGGGATGGACGAAGCCCATAAAGTCCGCCCCCTCGATGTCCTCCAGCGACAGTCCGAGAAAGCTGGTCCAGGCGCGGCTGACCCGGACAAAGCGGCCTTCGACGGTCGCGACGCCGACCAGCGCCGGCGTGTGTTCAAGGAGGTGATCAAGGGATGCGCTGACTGAGGGCATGGGCCAATCCGAAAAAATTTTATCCAGCCTGAAATTTTCCGCGCTTTGGTTGTCAAACGGTTTCCCGACTGGACCGCGAGTCCGAGCCCCCCCTTGCTCGTGGCTGGAAACCTGTTAAAGCGGCCCCGCAAGAGAGAAGGAGGCCTCCCCATGCAGATTCGAGAGGGGCTCACCTTTGACGACGTGCTCTTGCAGCCCGGCTCGTCCGAGGTGTTGCCAGCTGAAGCCGATGTGCGCACCCGCCTGACCGGCTCGGTCAGCCTGAACACCCCTATCATGTCCGCCGCCATGGACACCGTGACCGAGGCGGGCCTGGCCATCGCCATGGCCCAGGCCGGCGGTATCGGCGTGGTTCATCGAAATCTGACGGTCGAGGAGCAGGCCGAAGAGGTCCGCCGGGTGAAGCGGTATGAGAGCGGCATGGTGGTCAATCCGATCACGATCCCGCCCAGCGCGCCCCTGTCGGAGCTCAAGGCGATCATGGATCACCATGGGATCTCCGGCATTCCCGTGGTCGAAGACGGTGTCGGTCCCAACGGCAAGCTGATCGGCATCATCACAAACCGTGATGTGCGCTTCGCCGACGACCTGACCCAGCCGGTCTCAAGCCTCATGACCCGTGGCGACCTGGTGACGGTCAAGCCGGGCGTCGACCAGGCCGAGGCGCGCCGGCTGCTGCACAAGCATCGCATCGAGCGCCTGCTGGTCGTGGATGACGAGGGCCATTGCGTCGGCCTGATGACCGTCAAGGACATGTTGAAGGCTGAAGCGCATCCCAACGCCGCCAAGGACGCCCAGGGACGCCTGCGCGTCGCCGCCGCCAGCACGGTGGGCGATGCCGGTTATGAGCGCGCGGAAGCCCTGATCGACGCCGGCGTCGACGTGGTGGTGATCGACACCGCCCACGGCATGAGCGCCAGCGTCCTGGACCAGGTCAAGCGCATCAAGAAGGCCTCCAACGCCACCCAGATCATTGCGGGCAATGTCGCGACCTATGACGGCGCGCGCGCCCTTTTCGACGTAGGCGCGGACGCGGTGAAGGTCGGCATCGGGCCGGGCTCGATCTGCACCACGCGCGTCGTGGCCGGCGTGGGCGTGCCCCAGCTGACCGCCATCATGGACTGCCGCCGGGCGTGTGAAGGCTTTGACGGGTCAATCATCGCCGACGGCGGCATCAAGTATTCCGGCGACATGGCCAAGGCCATCGCGGCGGGCGCCCACAGCGTGATGATGGGCTCCATGCTGGCCGGTACGGAGGAAGCCCCCGGCGAGGTGTTCCTGTACCAGGGCCGCTCCTACAAATCCTATCGTGGCATGGGCAGCGTCGGCGCCATGGCGCGCGGCTCGGCGGACCGCTACTTCCAGAAGGAAGTAACCGACCGCATGAAGCTGGTTCCCGAAGGCATCGAAGGACAGGTGCCCTACAAGGGCCCGATCGGTCCGATCCTGCACCAGATGGTCGGCGGTCTGCGCGCAGCCATGGGCTATACCGGCGCGAAGACGATCGAGGAATTCCAGCAGAAGGCCGAGTTCGTGCGCATCACCGGCGCGGGCCTGAAGGAAAGCCACGTCCACGACGTGACGATCACGCGCGAGGCCCCGAACTATCCCACGCCCAGCTGATGAGGGATGGAGGCCGCGTCGCCGCCGCGATCGAGGTGCTCGACGCGGTCATGAACCGGCATCAGCCGGTCAAGGACGCTCTGCGTGACTGGGGCAAGGCCAACCGCTACGCCGGCTCCAAGGACCGCGCTTGGATCTCGGGCCTGGTTCTCGACGCCTTGCGCCGCCGCGCTTCCTTGCGCGACGCCATGGCCGACGATACGCCGCGTTCGCTTGTGTTGGGCGCCTATCACGTCGCCTGGGGCGTCTCGGTCGAGGAGATCGAGGCGGCCTTCGCCGATGATGAGCACGCGCCCGAACCTCCGACACCGGCCGAGCGCGGCGGCTTTCTGCGCGCCGCCCAGGGCGGGGACAAGCCGATCCACGTGGCTGCCGAAGCGCCGGAATGGCTGGAAGGCTCGCTGCGCCGGGCCTATGGCGAAGACGCGACCGCCGAAGGCTTCGCCATGGCGGGCCGCGCGCCGGTGGATCTGCGCGTCAACGCGCTGAAGTCCGAGCCGGAGCGGGCGCTGGCCGCCGTGCAGGCGAAGATCAAGTCGGCCGTGACCGGCGAGTTTTGCCTGGATCACATCCGCATTCCCGAAACCGATCCGCGCGCCAAGGCGCCGGGCGCGGAAGCCATCCCCGCCTACGGCAAGGGCTGGGTTGAGGTCCAGGATCTGGGCTCCCAGCTCGCCGCGCTTGCGGCCGGCGACATCAAGGCGCGCCAGGTCCTTGATTACTGCGCCGGCGCAGGGGGCAAGACGCTCGCCCTGTCCGCGCTCATGGAAAATTCCGGCCAGCTTTACGCCTGGGACTATGACGGGCGGCGCCTCAAAGCCATTTGGCCGCGTTTAAAGCGCGCCGGCGCGCGCAATGTGCAGGTCCGCGACGGCAAGGAGGTTGAAACCCTGTTCGACCTGGAAGCCTCCATGGACTGCGTCTTTATCGACGCGCCGTGTTCCGGCTCCGGCACCTGGCGCCGGCGCCCGGACAGCAAGTGGCGTCTGAAGCCGGAAGCCCTCAAACGCCGCATGGCCGAGCAGGACGAAGTGCTGAGCAAGGCGCAAGCCTACGTGAAGCCGGGCGGGCGCCTGGTCTACGTGACGTGCTCCATCCTCCCCGACGAGAACGAAGACCGGGTCGCGGCGTTCCTGGACGCGTTCCAAGGCTTCACACCGGTCCCGGCGAGCATGGCCATGGCCGCATCCGGACGCCTCGCTGAAGGCGCGCAGGAGCGCCTTGCGAATCTGGAAGCCCGCTTCGGCGCGATCCAGCTGACCCCGGCGCGCACGGGCACGGACGGGTTTTATGTTTGCGTGCTGGAGACGCGCGCGAGTGAGGGCTAAAGACGCACCATGACCGAGATTCACGCCCATCATGAAAAAGCGCTGGTGATCGACTTCGGCTCGCAAGTCACCCAGCTCATCGCCCGCCGGCTTCGCGAGAGCGGAGTGTATTGCGAGGTGCACCCGTTCAACCGCGTCGATGACGCCTTCCTGGACAAATACGCGCCGAAGGCCGTGATCCTGTCCGGCGGACCGGCGAGCGTTCACGGGGAAGGCACGCCGCGCGCGCCGCAGAAAGTCTTCGAGCTGGGCGTTCCGGTCCTGGGCATCTGCTATGGCGAGCAGACGATGTGCGCCCAGCTGGGCGGCAGTGTCGAGCCGGCCGAAGAACGCGAGTTCGGCCGCGCCGATATCGAGATCACGGCGCAAAGCCCGCTCTTTGCCGGGCTCGGGGATGTCGGGCATCTGGAACGGGTCTGGATGAGCCATGGCGACCGCGTGAACGCGATCCCGCAGGGCTTTCACCCCATCGCCGCGACGACCCATGCGCCGTTCGCGGCCATCGCCGATGAAGGCCGGCGCTTCTACGGCGTGCAGTTCCATCCGGAGGTCGCCAACACGCCGCGCGGCGCGCTCATGCTGCGCAATTTCACCCATGAGATCGCCGGCATGCGCGGCGACTGGACCATGGCCGCGTTCAAGGACGAGGCCATCGCCAAGATTCGTGAGCAGGTCGGCTCCGGCCGTGTGATCTGCGGCCTGTCCGGCGGAGTCGACAGTTCCGTCGCCGCCGTGCTGATCCACGAAGCCATCGGCGATCAGCTGACCTGCGTCTTCGTGGATACCGGCCTGATGCGCGCGGGCGAGGGCGATCAGGTCGTCTCGCTGTTCCGCGAGCACTACAACATCCCCCTGGTCGCCGCGGACGAGGAAGAGCGCTTCATGACCGCGCTCGCCGGCGAAAGCGACCCGGAGAAGAAGCGCAAGACCATCGGCAAGCTGTTCATCGACGTGTTCGAGGAGAAGGCGAAGCTTGCCGGCGGCGCGGATTTCCTGGCCCAGGGGACGCTCTATCCCGACGTGATTGAGAGCGTCAGCTTCGACGGCGGGCCGTCGGTGACCATCAAGTCTCACCACAATGTGGGCGGCCTGCCCGAGCGCATGAACATGAAGCTCGTGGAGCCGCTGCGCGAACTGTTCAAGGACGAGGTGAGGGCGCTCGGCCGTGAGCTGGGCCTTCCCGAAAGCTTTATCGGCCGCCACCCCTTCCCGGGGCCGGGTCTGGCCATCCGCATCCCCGGCGAAGTGACCAAGGACAAGGCCGACATCCTGCGCAAGGCCGACGCCATCTATATCGAGGAAATCCGCAAGGCCGGGCTCTATGACAGCATCTGGCAGGCCTTCGCCGTGCTTTTGCCCGTCCAGACCGTCGGCGTGATGGGCGATGCGCGTACCTACGATAACGTGCTGGCCCTGCGCGCTGTGACCTCCACCGACGGCATGACGGCGGATTACTTCCCCTTCGACCACGACTTCCTGGGCCGAACGGCCACCCGCATCATCAACGAAGTGCGCGGCGTGAACCGGGTGGTGTATGACGTGACAAGCAAGCCGCCGGGCACGATCGAGTGGGAGTAGGGAAATGACCGAAGACCGCCTCGCCCGTCTGGAAGCCCATGTCGCCGAGCAGGAACGAGTGATCGAGGACCTGTCTGAAGCGCTGGCGCTGCAGCGCAAAGATATCGAGCGGCTGAAGGCCCGGCTTGCCGCTTCCGACAACCGCATCGCCGAGCTGGAGGCCGGCATTCCCGTCGCGGCGCCGGAAAAGCCGCCGCATTACTGAGATCGGGAGGCGCCCATGAGCTTTGTCCTGCGCCGTCTCGGGTCATCCGATCTTGGGGCCATGAGAGCCCTTAATGCGCTCTTCGCTGAGGCGTTCGAAGATCCCGGCAGCTATCAGGCCCAGCCGCCGAGCGACGACTATCTCGCGGACCGGCTCGCTCGCCATGACATCATCGTCCTGTGCGCCTTCGAGGGCGAAACGGTGATCGGCGGACTGGTCGCCTATGTTCTCGACAAGCTCGAGCAAGCTCGCGCCGAGGTCTATATCTACGATCTCGCAGTGGCAGAAGCTCATCGCCGGCAGGGCGCCGCGACAGCGCTGATCGAAGCGCTCAAACCGATCGCTCGCGAGGCCGGGGCATGGGTGATCTATGTTCAGGCCGACTATGAAGATCCGCCGGCTATTGCGCTTTATGAAAAGCTCGGCGTGCGGGAAGAGGTGCTCCACTTCGACATTGCGCCCGGCGCGCCGTGAGGTCGACCAGGATTACGCGGATTTTAGCAGCCAGCGTCTGACCGGTTCGGCTAGAGTGACGTTTCTGCCTGGACGGCTGGACCGTCAGCAAACGCCACAAGCCGCACCGGAGCGTCAGTCCCATGAACCCTGTCCTTTACGCCCGGATCGCGGGGTTGGCCTATCTGGCCATCTTCATCCTTGCCATCGGCGCCAATTTCGGTGTGCTGGAAGGAATGCTCGTGCGCGGCGACGCGGCGGCGACGCTCGCCAACATCACCGCCCATGAAACCGGGTTCCGTCTCGCCATCGCCGCATTGTTCCTGGTGCTGTTCGCCGACCTGATCGTGGCCTGGGCGTTCTATGTGTTGTTCAGCCCGCTGGCGCCGAAGCTGACGGGCCTGACCATGCTGTTTCGCGTGGCTTACACGATCTCCCACATTCCGTTTGTGGTGCTTCTGGTCATCGCCCTGAGGGCGGCGACGTCTGACGCATCGCTTTTCGCAGCGCCGGACGTGGCGGCCTACGAACTCATCCGCGCCCATAGCGCGGGGTTCACCTACACGCTCCTGTTCTTCGGCGTGCATCTGGTCCTGCTTGGCGTTCTGGCGCTGAAGACGCGCGGGCTGCCGGCCATTCTGGCCGTGCTGATCACGTTGGCGGGTGTCGGGTATCTCCTGGACGGGTTCGGGATTCTGCTCGTCCCGGATCTGTTCGCCGCCATTCCCCTGCTTGGCGTGCTCGTTGTGATCGTTCCGGCGCTTCTGGGCGAAGGGTTGCTGACGCTCTATCTGCTGATCCGGGGTGTGGACGCCCGGCGTTGGTCCGAAGCGCCGGTCAGCTCCTGAGCCGCCAGCTCAGCCGCTCGCCCGCGTGGAAGGGTGTCAGGTCCGCGCGGCCTGAATCGATGGCGGCTGGCACGTCCAGCCCGCTGCGCTCCAGCGTGACGGTGTCCTCATTGAGCGGCAGGCCGTAGAAGCGCGGACCGTGTTCGCTGGCGAAGCCTTCCAGCTTTTCCAGGCAATCAAGCTCCTCGAAGGTCTCTGCATAGCTTTCAAGGGCGACCGGGGCGGAGAAGATGCCCGCGCAGCCGCAGGCGCTCTCCTTGGCGTGGCGCTCATGGGGGGCTGAGTCCGTGCCGAGGAAGAACTTCGGATCGCCTGTGGTGACGATCTCGCGCAGCGCCTCCTTGTGCTGGCGGCGCTTGGCTACGGGCAGGCAGTACATGTGCGGGCGGATGCCGCCGACCAGCATGTCATTGCGGTCGATGCGCAGGTGGTGGGCGGTGATGGTCGCGGCGATCTTCGATCCGCCGGCTTTCACGAATTCGACGCTGTCCGCCGTCGTGATGTGCTCCAGCACGACCTTCAGATCGGGGAAGCGGTCAAGCGTCGGACCGAGGATGCGCTCCAGAAAAACCTTCTCCCGGTCGAAAATGTCGATATCGGCGCTGACCACCTCGCCATGAACCAGGAGCGGCATGCCGATCTCGGCCATGCGCGCCAGCACCGCGTCGATCTTGCGGATGTCGGTGACGCCGGAGTCCGAGTTGGTCGTGGCGCCGGCCGGGTAGAGCTTGCAGGCGGTGAAGACCCCGTCCTCAAACCCCTTCGCGACTTCGTCCGGATCGATGGTGTCGGTGAGATAGGCCGTCATCAGCGGTTCGAAATCACTGTCCGGGCCGACGGCGGCGCGGATGCGCTCGCGATAGGCCGCAGCCGCGGCGATCGTGGTGACTGGCGGAACCAGGTTCGGCATCACGATGGCGCGCTTGAACTGGCGCGCGGTGTAGGGCGCCACCAGCTTCAGCATCTCGCCGTCGCGCAAGTGCAGATGCCAGTCGTCGGGGCGACGGATCGTCAGGGTCTCGGTCATGGCCCGTGTCTTAGCGCGTTCGCGGCGCCTTGCCACCTGTGCGCGGCGCCGCAGGTGCGCCGGCCAGCCCCTGTATGATCGGACAGTCGGGGCGGTCATCGCCCTGACACGTCGCGGCGAGGTGCTTCAGGGCGCCCGCCATGGCCTGCAGCTCGACGATGCGGGCTTCCAGGTCCGCCACGTGCTTCAGGGCGAGGCGCTTCACGTCAGCGCTGGACCGTTCCCGGTCACGCCACAGCGCCAGCAGGTCTTCGATCTGCTCGATGGAAAAACCCAGATCGCGCGCACGCCGGATGAAACCGAGCTCCTCCACCTGGCGGGCGTCATAGAGGCGGTAGCCGGCCTTACTGCGATCGGCCGCATCGATCAGGCCGATGCTCTCGTAATGCCGGATGCGCTTGGCGCTGACGCCGGAGCGCTCGGCGGCGTCTCCGATGGTGATCATGGCGTGGCTCCGGCGGGTTTGAAGCCTTTCAGGCGTAGCGCATTGAACATCACGCAGACGCTGGAGGCCGCCATCGCCGCGCCCGCGAAGATCGGCGACAGGGCGGGCCCGCCGAACGGAACCAGCGCGCCCATGGCGACCGGGATCAGCGCCGCGTTGTAGCCGAACGCCCAGAACAGGTTCTGCTTGATGTTGGTCAGCGTCGCCCTGGACAGGGCGAAGGCGTCGGCCACACGGGTCAGATCCTCGCCCATGACGACCACGTCCGCGCTCTCGATGGCGATGTCGGTTCCCGCCGCCATGGCGAGGCCCACATCGGCTTCAGCCAAGGCGGGCGCGTCATTAATTCCATCTCCTGCAAAGGCGGTTACGCCGAATCTCTCACGCAATACCTTCACAGTGTGCGCCTTGTCGCCCGGCGCGATCTCGGCGTGGATGATCTCGATGCCCAGCCTGTCCGCCACCGCTCTCGCCGGCGCCTCGGCGTCGCCGGTGATCATGACGGTCTCGATCCCGCGCGCCTTCAGGGCGCGGACCGCCGCCTTCGCCGACGGCTTCAAAGGGTCGGAGACCGCGAGCACCGCGGCCGCCTGACCATCGACCGCCAGATAAAGCGCGGCCTTGCCGGCCTTCTGCAGCGCGGCCGCAGCGTCACTGAGCGGGCCGGTGTCGATGTTGAGACGGGCCATATGCCGGGCCGAGCCCACGCTGACGCTGCGGGAGGTCACGCGGGCGGTGACGCCGTAGCCGGCGTCCGCCTGGAACTCCGACGCGTCCTCCAGCGACAGACCGCCGTCTTCGGCGGCGGCCACGATGGCGCGTGCGATCGGGTGTTCGGAGCGGCCCTCAACTGACGCGGCCAGCTGAAGGGCGTCATTATCCGTGAAGCCATCAGCTGTGTGCAGGTCGGTCAGCGTCGGCTTGCCTTCGGTCAGCGTGCCGGTCTTGTCGAAGGCGATGACCTTCACCCGGCTCAGGGTCTGCAGCGCGTCGCCCTTGCGGAACAGGACGCCCATCTGCGCAGCCCGTCCGGTCCCGGTCGTGATGGAGACCGGCGTCGCCAGGCCCATGGCGCAGGGACAGGCGATGATCAGGACCGCCACGGCGTTGATCAGCGCGGCGCTGAGCGATCCGGCGGCGATCAGCCAGACGGCGAAGGTGAGGGCGGCCAGCCCGATCACGATTGGCACGAAGACGGAGGTGACGCGGTCGACCAGCTGCTGGACGGGCAGCTTGGCGCCTTGCGCCTGCTCCACCATGGCGACGATCCGCGCGAGCACCGTATCTTCGCCGACGGCGCACGCCCGCAGGACCAGGGCGCCGGAGCCGTTGACGGTTCCGCCCGTCAGCGGATCGCCCTCGGCTTTCTCGACCGGTACCGGTTCGCCGGAGATCATGCTTTCGTCCACATGGGACCGGCCCGACATCACCTCGCCGTCGACCGGGATGCGCTCGCCCGGACGGATCTCGATCTCATCGCCGGGCTGGACCTCGTCGACTGGAAGCTCGACGGTTTCACCGTTGCGGCGCACGCGGGCGGTCCTGGCCTGCAGGGACAGAAGTTTACGCACGGCTTCGCCGGTCCGGCCCCGCGCGCGCGCTTCAAGCCAGCGGCCCAGCAGGATCAGCGTGACCACCATGGCGGAGGCTTCGAAATAGACGCCCTGGGCGCTTTCAGGGACCAGTCCCGGCGCGATGGTCACCACGGCTGAATAGCCCCAGGCCGCGCTGGTTCCCAGCATCACCAGAGAATTCATCTCCGGCGCGCCGCGCAGCAGCGCGGGCAGACCATGGGTGTAGAAGATCCGGCCCGGGCCGAACTGCGCCAGCCCGGCGAGCACGAGAAAGACCCAGTTCAGCGCCGGCCGGCCGATGGTGTCCATGACGGCGTCATGGAGGGGCGCAAAGACATGGCCGCCCATCTCGATGGTGAAGATCGGCAGGGTCAGCGCTGCGGCGAACACCAGCTGAGCGGTCGAGGCTTCGCCAGGGTTGTGGGCGTCCGAACCGCCATGACTGCTCTGTTCGGCGTCCGATGCGCCGGTGCGTTCAGCCCACGATTTTTTCGGCGCCGCGTCATATCCGGCCTCACGCACGGCGCGGATGGGCCCCTCGGCGTCGGCATCAGGGTCCAGTTCCAGATCGGCGGTGCGCGCGGCGAAGTTCACGCTGGCGCTCTGAACGCCTTGCGCCTCGGCGAGCGCGCGCTCCACGCGCCGTGCGCAGCCCGCGCAGGTCATGCCCTCCACGTCCAGGGTGAGACGTTTCGCGGCGTTCGATCCATCCATGGTCGGCCTCCCGGCGGCGATACACCGTCAAGATGGGGGTTGCCATCATGGGAAGGTCAAGGCCGCGGCTGAAACGAAAACGGGCGGCCCTTCCAGGCCGCCCGCTCTCGTCAGGGTACGCCAGGCGCTATTCGTCTTCGCCGGGGACCGGGAAGCCGCGATCGCGCATCAGCGGTTCGACTGTGGCGTCGCGGCCGCGGAACTGGCGATAGGCCTCGGCCGGATCGATGGAGTTGCGCGGGGCGAACAGGGTTTCGACCATGCGCTCGGCCAGTTCGGCGTCATAGAAGCCGCCCGGCGCCTCAGCGAAGGCTTCCGCCGCGTCGGAAGTCAGCACATCGGCCCACATGTAGCCGTAATAACCCGCCGAATAGCCCTCGCCGGAGAAGATGTGCCCGAAATGCGGGCTGCGGTGACGCATGGGCAGCTCGTCGGGCATGCCCAGCCCTTCAAGGGTTTCGCGTTCGAAGGCGTCGGGGTCGATGCCTTCCGGGTCGGTCGTGTGATAGGCCATGTCCACAAGGGCGCTGGCCAGATATTCGGTCGTTGCGAAGCCCTGATTGAAGGTGGAGGCCGCGCGGATGCGGTCCACCAGATCGTCGGGCATCGGCTCGCCGGTTTCGGCATGGCGCAGGAAGCGGTCGATGACCTCGTCGGTCAGCACCCAGCGCTCCAGAAGCTGGCTCTGGAACTCGGTGTAGTCGCGCACCCCGCCGTTCAGCGTGGGATAGGCGACATTCGAGGAGAGGGCGTGCAGGGCGTGACCCATCTCGTGGAAGAAGGTGGTCGCGTCAGCAAAGCTGATGAGGACGGGCTCGCCAGGCGCACCCTGAATGAAATTGGAATTGTTGGAGGACAGAACCGTTTCCTGTCCGTCGAACGTCGTATGGCCGCGATAGCTGGTCGCCCAGGCGCCGGAGCGCTTGCCCGGACGGGCGAATGGATCAAGGTACCACAGGCCGATATGGTCGCCGCTCTCGCTGTCGGTGACCTCCCAGACGCGGACATCCTCGTGGAAGACCGGCACCGAGCCGTCGGTGATTTCCTCGAAAGCGAAACCGAACAGCTCGCCGGACACGAAGAACATCGCCTCGCGCAGGGCGTCGATTGAGAAGTACTGCTTCACTTCCTCGGAGTTCAGGTCGTACTCGCGCTGGCGGACCTTCTCCATGTAGTAGCGGTAATCCCAGGGCTGAATCTCGCCGATATCATGGCCGAGCTCGGCGGCGACCGCCTCCATCTGGGCGACTTCCTCCTCCACGCGCGCGACCGAGGCCGGCCAGACGGTCAGCATCAGCTCCATGGCGCGCTCAGGGGTCCCCGCCATGCGGTTTTCCAGGCGCCACTGGGCGTAGTTGTCGTATCCCAGCAGCTCCACGCGCTCATCGCGCAGCTGGAGGATCTCCGCGATGATGGCGTTGTTGTCGTGCTCGTCGCCGTTGTCGCCGCGATTGTAATAAGTCCGCCAGACGGTCTCGCGCAGGTCGCGCTCGTCGGAATAGGTCAGGAACGGATCCATGGAGGAGCGGGTGTTCAGGACGGCGTACTCGCCCTCGCGTTCCCTGGCGGCGGCAAGGGAGGCGGCGGAGCGCACGAAGCTTTCGGGAAGGCCCGAGAGCTGGTCCTCCGACAGGTAGGTCACATAGCCTTCTTCATCGGCGAGGACGTTGTTGGAGAATTGGGTGTGCAGCTCCGACAGGCGCTGCTGGATCTCGGCGTAACGCTCGGCGTCGTCCCCGGTCAGAGTCGCACCGTTGCGCGCGAAGCTGTCATAGGTCAGCTGGACCAGGCGTTGCTGATCCGGGCGCAGCGTCTGCATCTCCTCGCCTTCGTAGACCGCTCGTACGCGGGCGAACAGCTCCTGGTTCTGGGTGATCGCCGAGCTGGCGGCCGAGATTTCCGGAGCCAGCTCGCGCTGGATTTCGCGGAACTCCGGCGAGGACAGGTTGGACGACCAGATGCCCCAGTAGACGAAGACCCGGCCCAGATCGTCTCCGGCCCGCTCCATGGCCACGATCGTATTCTCGAAGGTGGCCGGCTCGGGGTTGTTCGCGATGGCGTCATACTCTGCAGCGCGGCGTTCGATGCCCACGCGGATCGCCTCGGGGAGATATTCAAGAGACATCTCGTCGAAGGCTGGCACGCCGCCGTACGGGCCGTCCCAATCGGCCAGAAGCGGATTGCGGGTCTCGGCGGCCGCGGACGATTGAGAGGTCTCTGACTGCACGCTTTCGGCCTCAGTGGCTGCGGCGTCGGTCTGGGTGGCTTGTTCGCCCGGCTGGCAGGCCGCAAGGGCCGCGGCGAGGGCGGCGGCGCCGGCGGCGCTGAGGAGGTGTCTGCGCATGGTCAATGTTCCCCGATCGAATTGTCTTCTGGCGGACTTCACGCTCGCCATCGCATGACTGATGCATAACGTCCCGCAGGTCTTGCTGGAAGTGACCTCGCTGTAATGTGGCTTGCGCTGCGTTCTATCGACCGGCCTCTTCATCGTCGTCCGGCGGCGCCATGGGATCGACCTTCCGGCTCGGAGGCCACATGACCGCAACGCCCATCTGGGCGCTGGCGAATGTCGTGCAGACGAAGAACGCCAGAAGCAGCCTCACGCCCAGGCCTTCGCCGCTGCCGGCCGTCATTGACCGGATCGAGCCTATGTCCAGCACCAGGATGAGCGCTGTGAAGGCGACGCCGATGACGAAGCCGATCAGGCCGTGGCGGATCAGGAAACGCACGAGGGCGGGCATGGCGGGGGCTCCCTGCAGAGCGCCTGTATCTAGCCTGTTCGATCTCTGTGGCGAACCGGGTCGCCTTGCGGCGCAGAGTCGCTCTATGGTCAGCCGGCTCATAGAGGGACAGGGGAGAGCCATGGCCGTTCTGATCGCCGGATTGATCATCCTGCTGGGCGTTCACACGACGCGGCTCATCGGAATTCGGGCCCTGGCCGTGCGCGTGATCGGAGAGCCGCTCTGGGCGGTCTTCTACTCAGTCCTGTCGGCGATTGGTCTGGCGCTGGTTATTTACGGCCATATCCTGGCCCACCCGTCCGAGGCGATCTGGAGTCCTCCGGCCTGGACCCGCACGGTCGCTCTTGTCGCGGTTCCTTTATCGATCGTGCTGCTGATTGCAGCCTATGTGCCGAGCCATATCCGCGCCTTCACCCGGCATCCCATGACCTTGGGCGTGTTCCTGTGGTCAGGATCGCACCTGCTGGCCAATGGCGAGATCGCATCGGTCATCCTGTTCGGGGCGTTCTGCGTCTGGTCTGCGGTGCTCCTGATCGAAGCCTATGCGCGCGGCGGGCACTTTGCTCATGCGGGCAGTTGGGGCGGCGATGCGGCGGTCATTCTGATCGGCCTGACAGCCTCGGCTCTCCTTGCATTCTTCCACATGCAGCTCTTCGGCGTGGCGATCATCGGATTTGCATCCGAAACCGCGCCGCCTGGCATCTGATTGTTTGAACGGCTTGAAGGAAGCCGGTTTGAATGAAGGAGACACTGCCGTGGAAGACGTACTGATCCCCCTGGCGCCATTCATCATGGTGGTCGCCATCGTGCTGACGGTTTTCTATTTTAATTCAAAGAACAAGCGCGCCATTCTTGAGACGGTGCGCGAGGCTTCGCGAAATGGTCAGTCGCTGGATGCGGAAACGATCAAGGCGCTCGGCATGCCGCAGAAGAAAAGCGAGGGCGGCGACCTGAAGGCCGGTCTGATCCTGATCGCCATCGCGGCTGCATTGCTGGTCCTTGGCTACGCGATCGGGACGGTCGAAGACGAAACCGCCATGCCGATCATGGCCGCCGTAGCGTCTTTCCCTGGCTTTATCGGCGTCGTGCTCGTGCTGTTCGGCCTGGCCAACGCCGCCAACCGCAAGAAGCAGCGCGACCTGGAATAGGTCGTGACGCTCGCGGGGACGGTTCATGACTGGTGATGATGCAGAGCTGATCGCTCTGGTGCTTGCGGCAGGCGATCAGCGTGCGTTCGCGACGCTGGTGACGCGCCACCAGCAGGCGGTGCGCGGTTTGCTGATGCGGCTGTGCCGCAATCACGCCCTTGCGGACGATCTGGCCCAGGACACGTTCGTCAAGGCGTTCAATAAGATATCCGGCTATTCCGGCGCGGGAAGCTTCCGGGCCTGGCTGTGCCGCATCGCGTACAACGAGTTCCTGATGAGTGCGCGCAAACGCAAGTCAGCAGACCGCGCGCTGGAGCGGCTCCAGGCAGAGCCCCACGAAACGTCCACCCAGCCCGGCGCGCCAGGCGCCAGGGTGGATCTGGACCGGGCGCTGGCGGAGCTGGGCGAAGAAGAGCGGGCCTGCGTGGTCATGTGTTTCGCAGGCGGGCTCAGCCATTCTGAAGCGGCGGACGCAACCGGGCTTCCCCTGGGAACGGTGAAGAGCCATGTTAATCGCGGACGGGCCAAGCTTAAGGCGTGGTTCGAGCGCAAGGAGGCGGCGGCATGACCATGAATGATGACGCCATGGCGGTCGAAGCTGCGGATGATGCAGCCTTCGACGCGGAGCTCAGCGCGATGTTTCAGGAGGCTGCGCCCCCGGCGGAGGATCCCGTTTTCACCGCCCATGTGGTCTCACAGCTCGGGCGGACAGATCGCACACGCCTGCTGGCGCTCGGCGGGGCCGGGGCGACCGGTTCGGCTGTTGCTGGCAGTCAGCTCGAGAGCCTGATTTCCGGTCCGCTCCAGCACCTCGACGGCGTTCTGGGGCAGGCGGCCGGTTTCATGGGCCCGGAGGCCATCGTCACCGGCCTGTTCGCAGCCCTGGCGCTCGGCGTCGCGTGGATCATTCCCAAGGGGCGTCTGACCGCGATCTGACAGCGTGCATTTGTGCGGCTGCGAAAAGCCGCTAGTCTCCGCGCGATCTTCAACGACCGCCGGAGCGCAGATCCATGTCCGCCCAGAAGCAGGCCGCCGTCAAACGCATCACGCCGCCCGATATCCGCGCGCGCAAATCGGGTGAGCCTCTGGTGTGCCTGACGGCGTATGACGCGCCCACGGCGGCCTTGCTGGACGAACACTGCGACCTTCTGCTGGTCGGGGACTCGGTCGGCATGGTCGTGCACGGCCTGCCCAACACGATTCCGGTGACGCTGGACATGATGATCCTGCACGGCCAGGCGGTGATGCGGGGCTCGAACCGGGCGCTGGTCTGCGTGGATATGCCCTTCTCCACCTACGAGGCCTCCAAGGAGCAGGCGTTCGAGAACGCCTCGCGCGTGCTTCGTGAGACCGGCTGTCAGGCGATCAAGGTGGAAAGCGGGGTCTTCATCGCCGATACGATCCGATACCTCGCCGAGCGCGCCATCCCGGTCATCGGCCACGTGGGTCTGAGGCCGCAGGCGGCGCTGGCCGAAGGCGGATTCAAGGCCAAGGGACGCGATGACGCTTCGCGCCGCCGCGTGATCGAGGAAGCCGTCGCCGCCGATGAGGCGGGAGCCTTCGCCATCGTGATCGAAGGGGTCGCCGAGGATCTTGCCGCGGAGATCACCGCTCAGGTGAAAGCGCCGACCATCGGCATCGGCGCCTCCGCCAAGTGCGACGGACAGATCCTGGTCACTCAGGACATGCTCGGCCTGTTCGACTGGACGCCGCGTTTCGTGAAGCGCTACGCCGACCTGAAGAGCGCCATGTCCGACGGCGTGAAGGCCTATGCCGAGGACGTCCGGGCGCGCCGCTTCCCGGGCCCGGACGAAGTCTACGCACCGAAAAAGCGCTGACTCGAAAGGCGTCTGCGCCGCAAGGGCGTATTGCTACCCTTCAAGGGCGCCGCTAGGGTCCGCCCCGATATTGATTTTCGGTTCGGAGCACCGCCTTGGTCGACGTTTTCGACGAAGTAGAAGAAGAGCTGCGCAAGGAGCGTTATCAGGCGCTGCTTCGCGAATGGGGCCCGTGGGTCGGCGGCGCGGCCGCGGCCATCGTCATTTCCGTGGCCGGCTACCAGTTCTGGGAGTGGCGCTCAGGCGCGTCGGCCTCGGCCGCATCCGACCAGTACATGGACGCCGCTGCTGCGCTTGAAGAGGGTGATCTGCAGCGCGCCGAGTCCGGGTTCGCCGCGCTTGCTGAGTCCGGGCCCCGCGGATACGCCGCGCTGGCCTTGCTGCGCCAGGGCGAGATCGCGCTTCAGCAGGGCGAGGCTGACGAGGCGGGCCGTCTTTTCGAACTTGCAGCCGAGCGTGCGCCTGAGCCGACCACGCGGCAGCTCGCCCAGTACAAGGCGGCGCTCGCGCGATATGACTCGCTGTCCTACGACGATCTCACGATCCGCCTGACGCCGCTGACCGAGGGCGAAGCGCCCTTTGGGCCGCTGGCCCGCGAATTGATGGCCGCCGCCGCCCTGCGTGACGAGCGCTGGGACGAGGCGCGCCGCGCCTACGACCTTCTGGCGATCGCGTTGAACGCGCCGCCGGGCGTATCGCGCCGGGCGGCCGAAGCGCTGGTCTTTATCCGCCAGAATGCCCCGGCGTCCGCGCAGGATGCCGGTCCGCAGGCTGAAGAGCCCGCTCCAAGCGACGACGCAGTCATACCCGGCGAGGAGAATGGCCAGTGAAGCCTTTTGCGTTGAAACACCTGGCCACATCTGGGCTGGCGGCGCTGCTGCTCGCCGGATGCGGCGCCGGCGAGCGGATCCAGAACCTGAACCCGTTTGGGGGCGAGGACGGCGATGACCCGAATGCGCCGGCCCAGTCGGAACGGATCTCGGTGCTGCAGCTGGAAGAACAGCTCAGTGCCGATAGCTCCGGGCCTCTGGTGCTGCCGCGCAGCTATGTGAACACCGCCTGGCCTCAGCCCGACGGCTATCCGACCCACGCCATGCAGCATACCGGCGCTTCCGGTGATCTTGGCCGGTTGTGGCGCGCCGACGCCGGGGCCGGGTCGAACAATAATCGCCGCATCAATGCCCGGCCGGTCATCGCCGGCGGTGTGGTTTATGCGATCGACGCTGAGGGCCGGGTCAGTGGTCACGACCTTGAGAATGGCGATCAGCGCTGGTCGGTCCGTCTGCGCGGCGCCGAACGCGAAGGTGGAGGCGGCGGGCTTGTTCCGTTCGTGCCTTTTGTGGGCTCGCGCGGGGATCAGGTTCTCACCTTCGGCGGCGGTCTGGCCTGGGACGCCGGCCGGCTCTACGCCCACTCGGGCGGACATTTCATTGTGGCGCTCGACGCATCCAGCGGTGAGGAGCTTTGGCGCCAGACCGCGCTTACGCCGTTCCACGCCGCACCGACTGTGGCCGATGGCCGGGTCTATGTGACGACCGATGACAACGAGCTGCTGGCGCTCGACGCGGGAACCGGGGAGGTGCTCTGGACCCACCGTTCCATCTCCGAGACCGCCCGACTGATCACGGCGCCGAGCGTCGCGGTGCTCGGTGAGACGGTGATCGCGCCCTTCACCTCTGGCGAGATCGTCGCCCTGCAGGCCACGAACGGCACGGTTCTCTGGTCTGACTCCCTGACGCGGACAGGCGGGCTGACGCCGCTGTCGTCGATTAACGACATTGCAGCGAGCCCGGTGATCCTGGGCGAGAGCGTCTACGCCATGAGCCATTCCGGCATCATGGCCGCCTTCGACCTGCGCAGCGGAGAGCGGCGCTGGACATTGCCCGCGAGCGGACTTCATGCGCCATACATCGCCGGCGATTATCTCTTCATCGTCACGACCAGCGCTGAAGTGGTCGCGATAGACCGTGATGCCGGTGAGGTGCGCTGGATCACCAGCCTGCCGTCGTTCCGCAATGAACGCCGCCGGCGGGACCGGATCAGCTGGGCCGGACCGGTTCTGGCGGGCGGCCGGCTTGTCGTGGCGTCTTCGGAAGGCGAGCTGGTATTGCTTGATCCTTCGACTGGAGACCGCATCGGGGAGCGCGACCTGGACGACCCGGTCTTCATCGCGCCGGTCATCGCCAATGAGACCCTTGTGGTCCTGACCGATGACGGGCGCTTGATTGCGCTGCGCTGAAGGCGCATCTAGAACGGAGTTTGAAGCGGCGCGCGCCAGACCAGGGCCGCGCCGCTTTTCGTATTTCGGAGCTTTGTCGCCGTGAGCCGCGTTCCCAGCCTCGCCATTCTTGGCCGACCCAATGTCGGCAAGTCGACGCTATTCAACCGTCTGGCGGGCAAGCAGCTGGCCATCGTCGACGACCGGCCCGGCGTGACCCGTGACCGCAAGGAGGCGCGCGGCACGATCGGTGACCTGACCTTCCGCCTGATCGACACGGCGGGCTACGAGGATGAAAAGCATGGGATCGAGGCGCGCATGCGCGCCCAGACCGAAGCCGCGCTGGCCGAGGCCGACTTCATCATCTTCCTGATCGACGGCCGCGAGGGCGTCACGGCGCTGGACGAACGTTTCGCGGCCATCGTGCGCAAGGCCGGCAAGCCTGTGATCCTTGCGGTGAACAAGTGCGAAGGCCGGCGTGGAGAAGAGGGCGTGGCGGAAGCCTGGAGCCTGGGGCTGGGCGAACCGATCCCGGTCTCGGCGGCCCACGGGGAGGGGATCAGCGATCTCTATACCCGGCTGGCCGAGCTGTGCGAACCCGAGATCGATGTCGCAGTCGATCCCGACGCCGAGGACGGGGACCGGGATGACGAAACCGCGCCCCTGCGCATCGCGGTCGTGGGCCGTCCGAACGTGGGCAAGTCCACCCTGGTCAACGCCCTGATCGGTCAGGACCGCCTGATCACCGGCCCGGAGGCGGGCCTGACCCGGGACGCCATCGCCGTGGAGTGGGAGTGGGAGGGCCGTCAGGTCCGCCTTCACGACACCGCCGGGCTTCGAAAGCGCGGCAAGGTCGATGACCGCCTTGAGAAAATGAGCAACGCCGACTCCATCCGCGCCATCGATTTCGCCGAGGTCGTACTGTTGCTGGTCGATGCCGAACGCCCGTTCGAGAAGCAGGACCTGATTATCGCTGACCGCGTGGCCAATGAAGGCCGGGGGCTCGTCGTGCTGATCTCCAAATGGGATCTGGTTCAGGACAAGCAGGCCAAGCTCGCGGAGCTGCGAGAGGAATTCGAGCGCCTTCTGCCGCAGGTGAAGGGCGCGCCGCTCGTCCCGGTGTCCGGTCTGACCGAGCGCGGTCTGGACAGGATCATGCCGGCCGTCGCCGCGCTGCACGCCAACTGGTCGGCCAACGTGAAGACCCGTGACCTCAATGACTGGCTCGCCGAAATGATCCAGCGCCACCCGCCGCCTGCCGTGGACGGCCGGCGGGTCAAGCCGCGCTATATCGCCCAGACCAAGGCGCGCCCGCCCACCTTCGTCATGATGACCAGCCGCGCCGCCCAGCTGCCTGAAAGCTACAAGCGCTATCTGGTCAATGGCCTGCGCGAAGCCTTCGACCTGCCTGGCGTACCGATCCGCCTGATCGTGAAGGGTCAGAAGAACCCCTACGCCAAGAGCTAGCGCCGACGGCGATCCCGGCCATTCCCCAGGACCTATTCAGGCCGCGCGTGACTGGTGCGAGGCCGTGCCGAAGGGATGGCCCGGACTTGCCGGGCCATCACGATGCGGCGGCGGACCTATTCGATGAAGTCCCGAACATCCTGAGCGAGCTGCTCGATGCTCGGCTGGTGCAGATACATCATGTGTCCGGCCGGGTAGTAGGTCAGGGTGATCCGGTCCTGATCGTAATAGCCCGGCCGGTTGAACGTCATTTCTGTGGCGAAGAAGGGCGTGGCGAGATCGTAGATCCCGTTGGTCGCCAGGACGCGCAGATCCTGGTTCTGGCGCATGGCGCGCTCCAGCCAGGGCGAGACGTTGACGTAGGAATTCTCCCCGCCCGCCGGGCCGGCGTCCCAGTTCCACTGGCGTACGCCGCCGAGCGTCGTATACGGCTCGGTGATCTCCACGCCGAGCGTGCGTGTGAAGTAGTCCAGCATGGCGGCGGTATAGGCGCCGTCGATCCCGTAGCCGGACGGATCGCCCTCCGGGCTGTCGGCGTTGCCGAGCGGCTCAACGCCTGTGAAGCGGGAATCAAACCGGCCCACGGACAGGCCCTGATCGCGCAGCAACTCGGTGCGGAACTGCGACAGCGTCACCCGGAAATCGGCGCGGTCGAGATAGGCCTCTGACAGGCCGGTGAATGCGGCATAGCGCTGGATGACCTGGCGGCGGTCGGCTTCGGACAGGGTGTGACCGCGCACCAGGGCCGGCAGATAGGTGTCGACGGCCCAGTCGCGCGCATCCTGCAGGAAGGCCTCATAATCATTGTTCCAGGCCGAGCGGTCGATGGTCTCATGATACCAGCCGGTGGCTGCATAACCCGGGAACAGGCCGACGAAGCCGATATCATTGCCCGGCGCGGTGTGATCCAGGCTGAAGTCCAGCACGACGGAGACGAGCACGACGCCGTTGATTGAAACATCGTTCCAGCCGGCTTCCAGCTGGCGCATCAGCGCGCCGATCCGCGTCGTGCCATAGCTTTCACCGATCAGATATTTCGGCGAATTCCAGCGGCGGTTTTCAGCCAGCCAGCGCCGGATGAACTCGGCGACCGAGGCCGCGTCCTCATCGACGCCCCAGAATTCCTCAGCCGGATCGGTGTCGCCAAGAGCCTGCGACCAGCCGGTGCCGACCGGATCGATGAACACCAGATCGGCTTCATCGAGCAGCGTCTCGGGGTTGTCTCGGATGTCGAAGGGCGCCGCGCCGTCATCCTCGGCGTTGGACGGCAGAACGACCCGCTGCGGCCCGAAAACGCCCATGTGCAGCCACAGCGAGGCGGAGCCCGGTCCGCCGTTGAACACAAAGGCCACGGGCCGCTCGCGCGGATCCTCGACGCCTTCGCGCAGATAAGCCGTGGAGAAGATCGACCCAGTCGGGTTACCATCGTCATCGCGTAGGAAGGTCTCCCCGGCCACGACGCGATAGCGCACGCGCTCGCCGTCCGCGGTGATCTGCCCCCGGCTTTCCCAGACGCGCGGCTCGCGCGTCTCCGCCTCATCCTGCGCCCAGGAGGGCGCGGTGATGAAGCTGGCGGCGCCGAGCGCCATGGCGATGGTTCTGAACATGAATCTCTCCCCGATCGGTTCTGTGTCGGCGCGCATGGAAGCGGGGCGGGCGGTCTGGGTCAATCATCCCTGCATTGAAACCGCGGCGATCCGGGGCACATCAAGAAGCCTTTCGCAGCCAAACGCCGAGGCGCCGTGTCGCTTTTTAAATTCGATCCGCTTGAAGATCTCCGCGCCCGCTTGCGCCGTTGTGCGCACGGACCTGCCATGGCCAACGCGGTTAACCAGCTGTCGGCCCCCAGCGATCGCACCGAGCGCACGCTGGAGGGTGATTGGGACGGCGGTTCGGTTGAAGCCTTCCGGGTGCGCTTTGAACAGGCGGGCCGTCCGACCAAGGGCGGCGTGCGATTTCATCCCGGCGCCGACATGGCTGAAAGCGAGCGGCTGGCGCTGCTTATGAGTTTGAAATGCGCCCTCGTCGGATTGCCCTTCGGCGGAGCGAAAGGCGCCGTGCGCGTCGATGCCTCCGATCTGGATGAGAAGGCCCGCCACGCCATCGCGAAAGCCTATGCCGAGGCGTTTGACGACGTGCTCGGTCCCGAAACCGATGTCCCTGCGCCTGACATCGCCACCGGCCAGAGCGAGATGGAGGCCATGGCCGAGGCGCTCGGCGGCGCGCCCGGTGACGCGCGTGCGCCCGTGACCGGTTTGCCCGTCGAAAGCGGCGGTCTCAATCTGCGCTCGGGCGCCACTGGGCGAGGTGCGTGGCGCGTGTTTCGCCGGCTGTGCCGGGCGGGCGTATGCGAGCGGGGCCCGCGGATTGCGCTTCAGGGCTTTGGCAAGGCAGGGCGGGCCTTCGCGGAAGCCGCCGTCGCCGAGGGCGCGCGCATTGTCGCCGTATCGGATTCCCGATCTCTGGCGATCGACCTCGACGGTCTTGATCTGGGTAAGGTCAAGCGCCGCAAGGAGGGGACCGGCAAGGTCGGCGACAGGGATGATCCGGACGCGGTGCTGGCGGTGGACGCCGACATACTGGCGCTGGCCGCGCTGTCGGACGTGGTCACGGCGTGGGACGCGGCAAGGGTCCGCGCGCCGGTCCTGATCGAGCTCGCCAACGCGCCGGTGACAGGGCGGGGCTATCGCGTCCTCGAAGCGCGCGGGCGCTGGAGCGCGCCTGACCTGCTGGCGAACGCGGGCGGGGTGATTGCGAGTTATTTCGAGTGGCGGGAGTACGCCGGCAAGGACGACCCCGACGACGAGGCGCTTGAAGCTGAATGGGCCGGCGTCATTGATCGGGCCGCCGACGCCGTCATCGAGCGCGCTCACGCCTCAGACGAGCCGATCCACATCGCTGCGCTTCAGCTGGCGTTGGAGCAGATGGACCCGAACACCCGACCCCAGGCGAGCCCGGGCGCCTGGGGTTCTAGGACGGCTTGCGGCCGATGGCGGCGCTGAAGGACGATCCGACGATTGCTATGACGATCCGCGCGAGGATTGCGAAGAACAGAAACAGGATTTGTTCCTCACCCACGAAAATCCGCAGCCAGTTATTGTACTCGTTCGGCAGGTTCGTGTGGGTCAGGGCGTCTTCGATGATCTCTGATCCGTCGAGCAGCCAGGTCAGCGTTTGCGGCGAGGTCAGGGCCAAGCCGACGAGCATCGCGTAGGACAGCAGAAACGCCAGAAAGATGGTTATGGTCGCGTTGGTCGATCGAGCCAGAATTCTGCCCATGCGGATTCCCCTTCAGTAGGCGCTGCAGCCCCTCGCAGCGTATTGTGCGGACGATAGCACCATATCCTGAGCTATTCCACGCGGGTTACGCGGGCCGGTGACCCGTCCGGGGTCCAGCCCCGGGTCACGACGGCTTCACCGACCTCAAGATCGCGGAACGGAACGCAGGCCTCGTACTCACGCTCGCGCGGCGGGGTCACGATCATGCAGACGGTGCGCCCGTCAAAGCTCCAACTCCCCCGTGCGCCGCGGCTGTCCTCATACCGTCCGTTGCGTTGCAGCTGTGCGGTGTAGCGTCCCTCGCGGGTCTCCACAGCATAGGCGCGCCCTTCCGGGCCGAGGGCCTGAGCCTGGGCCAGCGAGGCGCCAAGGGCGGCCAGCGTGAGGCCAAGCGCGATGGCCGTTTCGAACCAGCGTTTCATAACAATACGCCCTCCCATGGCGCAGTCGTGTGCAGGGGAGGGGTCAGCAAGAGTGGGGCCGCCGCCGCCGGGCCCGGGTCAGACCGGCAGCGTCACCCGTGCTCGAAGGCCGCCAAGGGGCGAGTCTTCAAGACGCAGCTCGCCGCCATGGGCGCGGATCGTGTCGCGGGCGATAGCGAGGCCCAGGCCCACGCCATTGCGGTTGGCGTTGCGCGATTCATCCAGGCGCGAGAACGGCTTGAACGCGTCCTCGCGATCCTCCGCCGCGATGCCCGGCCCGTCATCATCCACCGTGATCTCCGCCCGTCCGCCATTCTGCGCCACGCTGAGCCGCACGGTTTCGCCATGGGCGGCGGCGTTGTTGACCAGATTGCCCAGCGCGCGTTTCAGCGCGCCCTCGCGGCCGTGGATGACCAGCGTATCGATGGCGTAATCAAGCGGAATATCGATCCCTTCGCGCGCCGCGTCATCAGACAGCGTCTCGCAAAGGACGACAAGATCCACAGCGCCTGGCTCCTCTCCGGCCTGACCGCGCGCGAAGGCGAGGTATTCCTCAAGAGCGGTCTCCATGTCGCGCAGATCGCGTTGAGCCGCGTCGCGCTCCTCGCTGGCGGGCATCAAGGCCAGCTGCAGGCGCAGTCGGGTGAGGGGCGTTCGAAGATCATGGCTGACGCCGGCCAGCAGCTGGGTGCGTTGTTCCAGCTGGCGTTTCAGGCGGGCGCGCATGTCCAGAAAGGCGTGAGCGGCCTGGCGCACTTCGCGCGCCCCGGCGGGCTTGAAGCGTTCCACATCCTGGCCGCGCCCGAAGGCCTCGGCGGCTTCGGCCAGCTGACGGATCGGCTTGACCTGATTGCGGATGAACAGGATCGCCACGGTGGATAAAAGCGCGCTCGCCCCGAACAGCCAGATGACGAAGATATGCCCGGTCGTGGCGAAGACGCGCTCACGCGCCGCGATGAAGCGAAGCACGCCGCCATCCACGGCGACACGGATGTCGACATATTCGGGATAGCGGGTGGTGTCGAACCAGAACGCCTCGTCCAGACGCGTGCTGAGCGCCCGGCGCAGGGTCCGGTCCAGCACGCGGAAGAAAGCGGTGCGTCGCGTCGTCGGCAGGACGTCCTCCTCCCGGAAATCGACGCTGAGCCCTGTGGTCTCGAAGGCGATACGGGCGACCTCGTCGAAACCCCCGGGCCCGGCGTCCTGATAAAGGGCGGTCACCATGGACACGTCTCCAGCCACGGTCTCGGACAGGCGCGCCGTGGTGGTCTGCCAGTGCTGCTCGAAGAAAGCCCAGGTGACGGCCGCCTGCATCAGCGCGACGGGCAGGACTATGATCAGCAGGGATCGCTGGAAGAGGCCTTTGGGCAGGAAGCGTTTGATCGACAGTCTCATGACCCGCGCCTCAGCCCGGATCGCCGAAGATCGGCTCGGCCACCAGCTTGTAGCCTTCGCCCCGCACGGTCTGGATCCAGATGGGCTGCTTGGGATCGGCCTCCAGCTTGCGGCGCAGGCGGGTGATCTGCACGTCGACCGCGCGCTCCCCGGCGCCGGCGGCGGCGTTCTCTGACAAGGCCGTGCGCGACACAGCCTCGCCGGCCTGGGAAGCCAGGGCGTTCAGCAGCGCAGCTTCCCCGCCGGTGAGACGCACCGGCGCCCCGGCGCGGTCCAGGCGCCCTGTCGCCAGCGTGAAGGTCCAGTCGCCGAAGACCACGGACTTAGGCCCGCGCCGCCGCGGCGCCGCGCGGCGCAGGATCGCCTGGACCCTCAAGGCCAGTTCTTCCGGCTCGAACGGCTTGGCGAGATAGTCGTCCGCGCCCAGGGACAGGCCCTTGATCCGGTCTTCCGGCTCGCCGCGTGCAGTCAGGAGGAGAACCGGCGTCTCACCGATTTCGCGCAGGCGCCGGGTGACCTCGAACCCGTCGACGCCGGGCATCATCACATCGAGGATCACCAGGTCGAACTGCATCTGACCTAAAAGCTTCAACGCCCGCTCGCCGTCGGCCGCCGTGCTGACCCGCAGGCTGCGTTCGCGCAGGAAACGCGCCAGCAGGTCGCGAATGCGGTCGTCATCATCGACCACGAGGATATGGGGGGCGCGCGCTTCCATGGTTCTGATTTTCAGGCCATTCGCCGCGCGCGGCAATGGCGCGGCGCGCTACTCGCCTTCGGTCTCGACGCTTTCAGCCTCCAGCGCCGCGATCACCTCGGCCCGGGTCGGCCCGAGCCCGCCATCGGGATAGCTGCAGGTGCCGATCTGGTCGAGCGGCTCGTGGTTCAGCGGATTCTCACCGCCCAGGCGGCGATAGGATTCCACAAGGCTGGTGTAGGGCGGCAGCGGCCCTGATCCGCCGGGACTGCCCGCCCAGATCTCGAAATGGAGGTGAACCGTCGTCAGGCGCGTGATCGGATACTCGTTGTCAGAGATGTTCGACAGGAAACCGATCGGCTGACCCTTTGTGACCTCGATGGTTTCACCGGGTTCCAGATCCACGAGGAGCGGGCGGTCCAGGTGGAGATAGCGATACACCGTGCCCGCCTCGTCGTCGGCATAGAGATCGACCGAAAGGGGTGAGAGCGTCTCCAGCTCGCCGTCGGCCGCCGCGACGACGATGTGGTTGTGGGTGCACGAGCCCGGGCGGATGTCCTGGCCCTGGTGTCCGCGGCCGGAGCCGCAGCGCGCATTGCCGCTATAGCGGACCTCGCAGAAATTATCGAACCAGGGGTAGGCGAAATTCTGCGGCGCGTTCTGATCACCCCAGGGCCGTTCGTATCGAACGCCGTCCAGCCAGACATCGACGATAGTGTCGTCCGCATCCCGGCTCCGCGAAGGGTAATAGGCCGCGCCTCGCGTGGGCAGCATGATCTGTGAATTGGCGTAGGCCGGGCCCGAGCGCAGCGGGAAACGCATGTCCGGCGCGAAGACCTGAGGATCGGTGTAGCCCTCGTCCGCCAGGTGGGCCGAGGACCCCTCCTGATCGGGTGAACCGTCCTCAAACTCGATCGTGGTGTCCAGCAGGTCGCCCGGCGCAGCGTGATCAAAGTCCAGCGGCTCAGGAGGACCGGGATCAGGTTCGGGTTCTGGATCCGGTTCGGGATCGACAGGCGGCGGCGTGGGATCAGGATCAGGCTCCGGATCAGGCTCGGGATCCGGGCTGTCGATGGGCGGCGGATCTGAGTCCGGACCCGGCGAGAGACCGGCTTGATCAAGTCCAAAAAGCGCGCCCAGCGACAGGGCGGCGGAAACCGGCATGGCGATGGCGAGGCGGGCGAACATGTTCATGACCTATCCCTCCTCAGGCATCCACAGGATCAGACGGTCGAGCAAGGTCCGCAGCGCCTCGGGATCATTGCACGGCTCGTCGATCTCCTCGGTCCCGCAGGCGACCCGCACCGAATAGGCCGCGCCATAGAGATTGAAGCTGGCGTAGGCGCCATCATAGCCCGAAGATATCTGAAGCTCGCCTGGTCCTGGCTCGTCTGCGCGGCCGGGGGTGACGATGCGCGTGCCGCTGATCACGACGCGGCCGATCTCGCTGTTGAAGCGCAGGTGGAAGTAGTCCTGCCGTCCGGTGAAGCGCACATGATCGGCGGCGCCGGCGGCGGGGTCTTCGCCATTGAAGATCCCCAGAGGGGCCAGAATGGGAACGGTCATGGGCTCACGCCCGCGAAGACCGGCCACCTCGGGTAGATCCATGGCCATGATCTGGCGCTGGCGCAGCGCGGCGTTGCGGATCGTGGGCCGGTCCATGGGCATGCGCATGCGCTCAGCCACAGGATAGCGCAGCCCTTCGCGGCGGCCGCCCTGTTGAACGATCTCGCCGCGCGAGGTCAAGGTCGCGCCCAGGCGGCGGGTCTCTTCCAGCATGTCCTGAAGTCCGCCGGCGCGCGGGCCAAGGGAGTCGAACGGCGTCGGGCCGTACCGGTCGGCGAAGCGCAGGGCGTCCACAACGATCGGGGTGCGGGTTTCAGCCCCGTTCGCGGTCACGCCCCGGATGATGACATAGTCGAATTCCTGACCGGACGCGGCGGCGGTGGCCGCAGTGGTCGCCCGGGTCGCATCGGCGAGTCCGGACAGGGTCAGGCGTGTCCACCCCTGGGCGTTGCTGTCATAGATCTGCACCTCGCCGCGCGTGACCGCGGCGGTGTCCCCGTTGCGCCAGCCCTCCATGACGAAGAGTTCGGGCTCGGTTCCGAAGCCGCGATCCGGCGCCACGAGCGCGGTGACCGCCGAGACCGGCTGGGCGAAATCAATGCGGATGAAGCCGGATCCGGCGCCGGCGATCAGGGCGTCAGGGCTGTCCGGCTGGGGCAGGGCGCAGGTGTTGGAGCCGGTTCCGCAGCGAATGATCCGCGCGCCCTCGCGCTGCCCGGTGGCGAAACGTACGCCGCCGGCTTGCTCACGCCAGCCCAGATTGGCGAGGCGGCCTTCAAGCAAACCCAGCTGGCGGTCCTGGTCGAAATTGACCCAGCCGTACCAGAGCCCGTTGCCCTCGTTGAGTTGATAGCCGGAGCCGGTGTTGAAATCCGGTTCGTCCGCCTGGACACGATCAGCCTGCAGGCGGTCAGGCAGCTGAACGCGGGACTGATCCAGCACCTGGGCCCGGCGCAGAACTTCGGGGTCGATCTGCGGGGCTTGCTGCGCATACGCCGCAGTTGAGGCTGCGATCAGCACTGCGGTAGCGGTCAGGCCTTGAATGAACCGCATGACCTCGTCCCCTCCGGTCACTTCTTAACCAGAGGTTAGCGCGGATCGCCCCTTGCAGCAATGGAAAGGCCGTCAGCCCTGAGCGTCGACGATCTCGCCGTTGCGGGTTTCTTCGGGGCTGCAGAGGCTTACAAAGACCGGCGCGATCTCATCGGGGTGGGGCAGGCTCATCGGGTCCTCGCCCGGCGCCGCCTTGGCTCGCATGCGTGTGCGCACCGTGCCGGGATTGACCAGGTTCGCCCTCAGCGTCCCGCCATCGATCTCCCGCGCCCAGCTCTGAACCAGAATATCCAGTCCCGCTTTCGACGAGGCATAGGCGGACCAGTAGGCCTTCGCCCTTCGGCTGCCAACGCCAGACGTTGTGAACACCGCGCGTCCAGCGTCGGATTGCTTCAGGAGCGGCTCGAACGCCCGGATCAAACGCGCCGGCGCGATCAGATTGACTGCCAGAACCTCGTTCCAGACCTTCGAGGTCAGCTGCGCGGCCGGCATCAGCTCGCCCAGCACGCCGGCGTTGACGACCATGGCGTCGAGCTTGCCCCAGCGTTGTTGCACGGCTTTGGCCAGCTTCTCGATACCGTCCGGCGCCTGGGCATCCAGCGGAACGAGCGTGCACGAGCCGCCCGCCTTGCTGATCGCATCGTCCAGTTCTTCAAGCCCGGCCTGCGTGCGGGCCGTGGCGATGACATGGGCGCCGGCTTCAGCCAGCTTCAGGGCGATGGAATAACCAAGGCCGCGCGACGCGCCGGTGACCAGCGCGATGCGGCCTTTCATGGGGGTGTGGGTCATGCGTCAACCAGAAGGGAAAGTTGGCGGTCCCTGTCGGACGACGCGCCGTCGCGGTCGACCAGGCGGGTGGGGTAATCCCCGGTGAAGTAATGATCGGCAAGCTGAGGGCGGGCCTCGTTGCGTTCCTCGCCTCGGATGGCCCAGTACAGGCCTTCCACCGACAGGAAGCCCAGGCTGTCAGCGCCCAGCATCGCTTCCATCTTCTTCAGATCGTGGCTGGCGGCCATCAGCTCTTCGCGCATGGGCATGTCGATCCCGTAGAAGTCCGGGAACTTGATGGGCGGGCACGCCGAGCGGAAATGAACTTCCTTCGCGCCGGCCTCCCGGACCATCTGGACAATCTTCTTCGACGTCGTCCCGCGCACCACGGAGTCGTCGACCAGCAGGACCTTCTTGCCGCGCAGCACTGCGGCATTGGCCGAGTGCTTGCGGCGCACGCCCAGATCGCGCTTGGCCTGGGTCGGCTGGATGAAGGTGCGTCCTGCGAAGTGAGCGCGGATAATGCCCAGATCAAACGGCTTGCCGATGGCTTCAGCAAAGCCCATGGCCGCAGCCATCCCGGAATCAGGCACAGGCACGACGACATCAATATCCGCCGGCGTCTCCTCAGCGAGACGGATGCCCATGCGCTTGCGCGCTTCGTAAACCGAGATGCCGTCGATCACCGAGTCCGGCCGGGCGAAATAGATGTATTCGAAGGCGCACGGCCGCGCGGCGGCCTGCGGGGCGAAGCGCACGCTTTCCACCTGATCCACGCCGCCTTCCGCCGCGATGACCACTTCGCCCGGCTCGATCTCGCGGACAAAGGTCGCGCCGATCATGTCCAGGGCGCAGGTCTCGCTGGCCAGGATCACGGCGCCGTCGAGCTGACCCATCACAAGCGGGCGAATGCCCAACGGGTCGCGCGCACCGATCAGGCAGTCATTGGTCATGGCCACAAGCGCGAACGCGCCTTCGACCTGCGCCATGGCGTCAACCAGCCGGTCCACCGCGCCGGGCTCGCTGGAGCGGGCCGCCAGCTGCAGGATGACTTCAGTGTCCGAGGTGGACTGGAAGATCGCGCCGTCGGCGACCAGGTCGGTGCGCAGCTTGCGGGCATTGGTCAGGTTGCCGTTATGGGCGAGCGCCACGCCCCCGCCGCGCACATCGGCGTAGAGCGGCTGGACATTGCGCAGCACCGGCGCGCCTGAGGTGGAGTAGCGATTGTGGCCGATCGCCATGGACCCGGCGAGGGCCTTGAGGCGGTCAGGGTCGGTGAAATGCTCGCCCACCAGACCCAGATGCCGCTCGGAGTGAAAGCGTCCGGCATTGTAGCTGGTGATGCCGCAGGCCTCCTGGCCGCGGTGCTGGAGTGCGTGGAGCCCGAAGGCGCAAAGCACGGAGGCTTCCGCCGCACCTTTCACGCCGAACACCCCGCATTCCTCGCGCGGGCGATCGCTCGCCGCGTCGTAGGTCATTGTCGGAAGACTCATCGGCGGGCCTCTTAGTTTGTGTTGCGCTCGATAAGGCTATCCAGACCCTCGCGGTCAAGCTCTTCTTCCGAGTCCGGAGCAGTTTGAGCCGCCCAGCTCCCGTCCGGGGCCAGGGATTGAAGCAGGCGCGCTGTGGCGTCGGCGACAGGGTATACCCGCGCGCTGGTCAGCCAGGCCGGGTTCGCGCCGGGCATGGTATTGTTGAGCACCAGCACCAGCAGGCCGAGCATGACGACCCCGCGCACCAGGCCGAACACGAAACCCAGAGTGCGGTCGATGGTGGTGACGTCCTCGCCGCTTTTCACGTTCTTCTGCAGCGAGCCGGTGATGAAGCTGACGGCCAGATAGACCAGCAGGAACACCACCCCCATGGCGATCAGATTGGCCAGGAGTCCCGAGCCCGTCGGTCCGATGAGCAATCCGGCCAGCACGGGCCGCGTCCACAGCGCGGCAAGCGCCGCAGCCACGAAAGCGGTGATCGTCAACGCTTCACGCACGAAGCCGCGCATGAGCGCCATGACGCCTGAAATGAACAGCACGGCGAGGGCGAAGAGATCGAAACCGGCCAGTCCTTCCATGGTTCCTCCTTCGCGCCTTCCCAGACCTAGTCTGCGTCCTGGCCGAGCCGGCGTACGAGCGCCTGGACGGTGTCCACGCCGTCCATCTTTAGTCCGGCGCCGTCAACCCCGGCCGGGGCCAGGGCGCGCTTGAATCCAAGTTTGGCGGCTTCCTTCAGGCGTGCATCGGAGCGGCCGACCGGACGCACATCGCCGGACAGGGAAATCTCGCCGAAGGCCACCCCGTCCGAGGGCAGGGGGGCGTCGAGGTAGGAAGAGATCAAGGCCGCCGCCACCGCAAGGTCCGCTGCTGGTTCGCCGATCTTCAATCCGCCGGCGACGTTCAGATATACGTCACGGCCGCCGAATCCAAGCCCGCAGCGCGCTTCCAGAACCGCCAGCACCATGGCGAGGCGCCCGGAATCCCAGCCCACGACCGCGCGGCGCGGCGTGCCGAAGGCGGCAGGCGCGACAAGGGCCTGAATCTCGGTGAGAACCGGGCGCGTGCCTTCCATCCCGGCGAAGACCGCCGCGCCTGAGGCCGCTTCACCGCGCCCGTCCAGGAACAGGGCGGACGGGTTCGCCACCTCCTGCAGCCCGGCGTCGGCCATTTCAAACACGCCGATTTCATCAGTCGGCCCGAAGCGGTTCTTCACCGCTCGCAAAATCCGGAACTGGTGAGAGCGCTCGCCTTCGAAATAGAGCACGGCGTCGACCATGTGCTCGACCACGCGCGGCCCGGCGATCTGGCCGTCCTTGGTGACATGACCGACCAGGATCACCGCAGTGTTCCGCTTCTTGGCGAACCGCACCAGCTCCTGGGCGCAGGCGCGCACCTGGGCGACGGTGCCCGGGGCTGCGGCCAGCTGGTCCGACCAGAGCGTCTGGATAGAGTCGATGATCGCGACGTCCGGCGTTTCCTTCTTGAGGCCGTCGAGGATGACCTCAAGCGAGGTCTCCGCCGCCAGCGCCACCGGCGCATCGGCCAAACCAAGCCGCCTTGCCCGCCGGCGGACCTGATCGGCGGCCTCCTCGCCGGAGACGTAAACCGCTTTCGCCCCGCTCAGAGCCAGACGTGCGACGGCCTGAAGCAAAAGCGTCGATTTGCCGATCCCCGGATCACCGCCCACCAGCACCGCCGAACCCGGCACCAGTCCGCCGCCGGCGACTCGGTCAAGCTCTGCGATGCCGGTTTCAAAGCGCTGCGGGTCTTCAGTGTCGCTGCCCAGATCGACCAGCTCCAGCTTCGAGCGCCGTCCCGAACGGGCCGGAGATGCCTTGGCCCCGCCACCCAGGGGCGCGGAGCCGCCAGCTTCCTCGACAAGCGTGTTCCACGACCCGCACGCATCGCACCGCCCAGCCCACTTGGCGTGCACCGTCCCGCAGGACTGGCAGACATAAACGGTGTCGGATCGGGGCATTTCGCAACTCTTGCCGGACTGATTCTTAGTCTACGCGATTCGTAGCAGTCTATCGGCTGTTTGCTGGCCAGCTTGCGCTCCACTTCGATATAAGACTCAACCCTCAGCAATCTTCTCAGAGCCCGGTGACACATGGCGCTATCGTTCAATGACTTGCTTGCACCGCTTAAGCCGGATCGTTTTTTCAGCGACGTGCAGGACATGCAGCCGGTTCACCTGAGTGAGGCTGCTCCTGCCCGGAGTGAAATCTTGAGCTGGGCTTCGTTCAACCGGGCGCTCGAAGCGTTGCCGGTCTGGAACCGGTCTAACCTTCGCCTGTTCATGGATCAGCGTCCGGTTCTACCGCCTTTCTATTGCAACGGGCCAGACGGGAGCGGCCGGGCCGATCCCGCCAAGGTGATGAGCTTTCTCGGGATGGGCGCAAGCGTGATCGCGGCTCAGATGGAGGATGCGTCTCCGGGCGTTCGCGCTGTGGTGAAGACCCTCGGCGAGACGCTCGGTGCGAAAGTTTCCGCCAATGTCTATTGCTCCTTTCAGGGTGTGCAGGCATTCGGGAGCCACTACGACCCGACCGATGTGCTGGTCGTGCAGACAGAGGGGGAGAAGCGCTGGCGGATCTACCAGGGTCGGGCTCAGCATCCCTCGGAAGCGTTGCCCCCCGGTGACGCCACAGCACGCTATTATGAAGCCAACAAGGGAGGGCTGGCGCAGGAGCTGACCCTGCGCTCAGGAGAGGCGTTGTATCTGCCGCGCGGCCAGTATCACGACGCGTTGGCCATGTCCGGGCCGTCGCTCCATGTCACGTTTTCCATCGAGCCTCTGACCGGCCTGGATCTGTTCGACCTTGCAAAGGAGGTCGCCAGGCATGACCCGGAGTTTCGAAAATGGATCCCCGACCATCGCCTCCAGGGCGGCGCGCCGACCAGCGAGGTGTTAAGCCGCCTGGCCGGTAAGGCGGCGTCGCTTATCCAGGCGGCGGGAGTGCGGAACGCCGTGGAGCGCGCTCAGCTGAAGCGTGGCGAGCAACCGGGCGGCTATGACTTGCCGGCGGTGCGACCTCCGCAATGGTACCAGGTCAATGCAGCACGCGTGCGCCTCGTGCGCACCATCGACGGCGACAGGCTGGAGGCGGGAACGGGAGGACAGACGCATGACCTGGGCGCGGCGGGGGATGCAGCGGCGTTTCTCCTTCAGAACCAGACGATCTCCTGGGAGGGGCTGTCGGCCGAACATGGCTACCTTGGACAGGAGAGGCTGAAAGGTCTTGTGGAGTTCCTGTTGTCGGTGGGCGCCCTGGTCAAAGCGCGCACGGACTAGGGCGAGACCAGAATCCTCACTCCTCCAGCAACGCCTCGACAAAATCGGTCAGCCAGGGGTGGCGCATGCGCTTCAGGCGCTCGGCGCGCAGGATGGCGGCGAGTTCTTCAAGGGCGCGGGAGAACTCGTCGTTAATGACGACATAATCGTATTCGCTCCAGTGCTCGATCTCGGCCTTGGCCTGGTTCATGCGCGAATTGATCACGTCTTCGCTGTCCTGGCCGCGGCGCACCAGCCGGTCCTTCAGAAGCTTCAGGGACGGCGGCAGAAGGAAGACCCGAACCACGTCGCGCGGCGCCTGCTCGGTCAGCAGCTTCGCGCCCTGCCAGTCGATGTCGAAGATCACGTCCCGGCCCATGGACAGGGCGTCCTCCACCGGCGCTTTCAGCGTGCCGTAGCGCCGCCCGAAGACCTCGGCATGCTCGAAGAACTCGCCAGCCTCGACCTTGGCCTGGAAGTCCGCGTCGGACAGAAAGAAGTAATCTTCACCGTCGGTCTCGCCCTTGCGCGGCGGACGGGTGGTGGCCGAGACCGACCACACGAGATCCGGGTTCTGGTCGATCAGACGATGGGCGAGCGTGGTCTTGCCGGTGCCCGACGGGCTGGACAGGATCAGCATGATGCCGCGACGCGTGCCACGTCCGCGCGGGCCTCTCAGGTCGGCGCTCATGGCTTACTCCACGTTCTGGACTTGCTCTCGCATGCGATCGACGGCCGCTTTCATGGCCAGGCCCGCCCGGGTCAGCTCCGGGTCGGCGGCTTTCGAGCATAGCGTATTGGCTTCGCGATTGAATTCCTGGGACAGGAAATCGAGCTTGCGGCCGCATGGGCTGCCGGCCGCGATGAGCTTGCGCGCCTCGGCGATGTGGGCTTTCAGGCGGTCGAGCTCTTCGCGCACATCGGCCTTGACGGCCAGCGCCGCCGCCTCGGCTTCGAGGCGTTCCGGATCAAGGCCGGAGGGCAGAAGCTCGTCGAACTTCGCCTTGATGCGCGCCTTGATAGCGGCGGGCAGGGCGCCGGCGCAGGATGCGGCCTCCTCGCGCAGGGATTCGATCTCCGAGATATGCTCTTCAAGGATCTCGGCGAGCGCGGCGCCCTCCGCTTCACGCGCGGCCTGAAGGCCGGCGAAGGCCTCGCTGGCGGCTTCAGTCGTTGCAGCAGCCAGCGCCTCGGGTTCGACGCTCGCAGGCTCGGCGTCATCGGCGATGACGACGCCTTTCAACGCCAGGAGTTCACCGGCTGTCGCGGGCGCGGCGCGGCCCGTGTTGGACAGCTCGAAGGCGGCCTTGGCGAAAAGCTCCAGACGCTCGGCGTCGATGCGCACGCCCGCGGCGCCTTCAGGCGCGCTCAGGGAAACCGTGACGGTCACGGAGCCGCGATTGAACCGCGTGCGCGCCATCTCGCGGATCGGCCCCTCCAGCGCGTCGAGACCGGAGGGCAGGCGCAGGCGCAGGTCCAGACCCTTGCCGTTGACCGAGCGGGCTTCGACGCTGACTTCACCGAAGGGACCGGACCGGTTCGCGGCGCCGAACCCTGTCATGCCTGAAAGCGCTGCAGTCATAGTCACCCTCCGCTGCGGGCGCGCTCGCGCTCGATGCGCCGCCACTGGGCGACATTGCGATTATGCTCGGCATAGGTCTCGGCGAAGGCGTGACCGCCCGTGCCGTCGGCGACGAAGAACAGATAGTCGGTCTCAGGCGGATTGAGGACCGCGCGGATCGCCGCTTCGCCCGGGTTTGCGATGGGCGTCGGGGGCAGGCCGTCGATCTGATAGGTATTGTACGGATTGTCCGCGTTATCCAGCTCCGAGCGGCGGATGCCCCGGCCCAGCGGATACCCTTGCGTGAGGCCGTAGATGATCGTGGGATCGCTCTGCAGGCGCATGCCGCGGCGCAGGCGGTTGACGAACACGCCGGCGACCAGAGGGCGTTCGCCGCCGATCCCGGTCTCCTTCTCCACGATGGACGCCAGGATGATGGCCTCTTCGCGCGTGTCGTAGGGAAGATCCTCAGCCCGGTTCGGCCAGAGTTCATCGAGCAGGGCGGTCTGGGCGGCGGCCATGCGATTGATCACAGCCTGGCGGGAGGTTCCCCGGTCGACCAGATAGGTTTCCGGCAGCAGCGCGCCCTCCGCAGGCGCTTCGGCGATTTCACCAGTCAGCACGTCTGCGGCATTGACGATCTCCACGATCATGGCGCTTGTCAGGCCCTCAGCGGCCGTCACGGGATGCTGGATCGTATCGCCGAAGCGCAGGATGTCGTAGATTTCCTGCATGGTCGCTTGTTCAGGGATCGCAAACTCGCCCGCACGCAGGGACCGGTCGCCGCCGTCGATCGTGACCATGATCCGGAACAGGCGCGCGTCGTCGATCAGCCCTTCGCGCTCCAGCTGGCTGGCGATGGCGATCAGGCCGGACCCGCGCGGCAGCAGGACGGTCTCAGCTTCTCCGGCCGGGCCTGGGGCTTCGAACTGGTTGTTGAGCCAGACCCATCCACCGAACGCGCCTGCCGCTGCGATCAGGGCCAGCGCCAGCAATGTTCCTGCGATCCAGGCGAGGATCTTGCCTGCACCGCCAGGCTTTTTCGGCTGGGGCTCGCCTTCGGACATCGCCCGGGCCTAGTCAGCGCGCTTGAACACCACGGAGGCGTTCGTGCCGCCGAACCCGAAGGAGTTCGACAGGACCGCGTTGATGTCCTTCTTCACCGCCTTGTGGGGCGCCAGATTGATCGGCGTCTCCACGGACGGATTGTCGAGGTTCAGCGTCGGCGGGCAGATGCCGTCGCGCATGGCAAGGATCGAGAACACAGCCTCCACCGCGCCAGCCGCACCCAGCAGGTGGCCGATGGCGCTCTTCGTCGAGCTCATGACCAGATCGCCGGCGCAGTCGCCGAACAGGCGCTCTACTGCGCCCAGCTCGATCTCGTCGCCCTTGGGCGTCGAGGTGCCGTGGGCGTTGACGTAATCGATGTCAGCCGGGGTCAGACCCGCGCTACGGATCGCCGCGGACATGGAGCGGAACCCGCCATCGCCGTCTTCGGCCGGGGAGGTGATGTGGTAGGCGTCGCCGGACAGGCCGTAGCCGCAAACTTCGGCGTAGATCGTCGCGCCGCGCGCCTTGGCCGCCTCGTACTCTTCCAGGATGACGACGCCGGCGCCTTCACCCATGACGAAGCCGTCACGGTCCTTGTCCCAGGGACGCGAGGCCGCCTTGGGATTGTCGTTGAAGTTCGTGGACAGGGCGCGCGCAGCGCCGAAGCCGCCATAGCCAAGCCGCGTGATCGCGCTTTCCGCGCCGCCGGCGACCATCATGTCCGCGTCGCCATAGGCGATCAGACGAGCCGCATCACCGATGGCGTGGGCGCCTGTGGAGCAGGCGGTGACGACGGAGTGGTTCGGCCCTTTCAGTCCATGACGGATCGAGACCTGACCGGAGGCCAGATTGATCAGCATGGCCGGGATGACGAATGGCGACAGCTTGCGCGGTCCGCGCTCATGCAGAGTGACCGAGGCGTCATAGATCGTCTGGAGCCCGCCGATTCCCGATCCGATCAGGACGCCGGCGCGTTCCTTGTCTTCCTCGCTCTTCGGTTCCCAGCCGGAGGAGGCGAGGGCCTCGTCCGCTGCTGCGATGGCGTAGAGGATGAATTCGTCGATCCGTTTGCGCTCGCGCGCAGGCAGCGTGGCCTCCGGGTCGAAGGACCCCGCCACGCCTTCGCCGCCGCCATTGCGCCCGTCCACCCGCGGGATGATCCCGGCGACGTGGCTGGACAGGTCGGACACATCAAAGTGCTCGATCTTGGCAAGACCGGACTCACCATCCAGAAGACGCTTCCAGACGTGATCGGTTCCGCAGCCGAGCGGGGTGACAAGCCCCAGCCCGGTGACGACGACGCGGCGCTTGGTCATGAGCGGGCCTGAAGCCTCAGCCCTGCTTTTCGGAGATGAACTTCACCGCGTCGCCGACGGTCTGAATGTGCTCGGCGGCGTCGTCGGGGATTTCGATGTCGAACTCTTCCTCGAACGCCATGACCAGCTCGACATTGTCGAGGGAGTCGGCGCCGAGATCGTCGATGAAGGAGGCCTTTTCGGTCACCTTGTCTTCTTCAACATCGAGATGCTCGATAACGATCTTCTTCACACGTTCCAGAACGTCGGACATGTCGGACCCTTTTCACCTGTTGCGCGGCCTGACAGATGGGGCGACCGCGACTCCATTAATGATCATTGGGGCGTCAGGGACACCCGGTTAACTCAGCGTGCGGGCTGATAACACGCTGGTATCCCGTACGCCAGCGTCCAGCCCTCTGGCAAGCCTCGGCGTTCAGCCGGGCCTGCAAGTCTAGATCATCGCCATGCCGCCATTGACGTGCAGGGTCTGACCCGTGACGTAGCCGGCCTCCTCGCTGGCGAGGTAAACGCAGGCCGAGGCGATCTCAGATCCGGTTCCCAGGCGTCCGGCGGGCACCTTGGTGAGAATCGCTGAGCGCTGATCGTCAGTGAGCGCATCGGTCATGGGCGATTCGATGAAGCCCGGCGCCACGCAGTTGGCGGTGACGTTGCGGGCGGCGACTTCCTGGGCCAGGGCCTTCGTGAAGCCGATCATGCCGGCCTTGGAGGCGGCGTAGTTCGTCTGGCCCGGATTGCCGGTGACGCCGACCACCGACGTGATGCCGATGATGCGGCCCCAGCGCTGCTTCATCATTCCGCGCAGCACGGCTTTGGACAGACGATAATGAGCCTCAAGATTGACCTTGATGACCGTCTCCCAGTCCTCGTCCTTCATCCGCATGAGCAGCTGGTCGCGCGTGATGCCGGCGTTGGAGATCAGGATGTCCAGCCCGCCCATGGCCTCGCTGGCCTGCTTGGGCAGACTATCCACCGCGTCCGCGTCCGACAGGTTCGCCGGGCAAACCTCCGCGCGCTCGCCCAGCTCGGCGGCGAGTTCCTTCAGCTTTTCTTCGCGCGTGCCGGACAGGGCGACCTGGGCGCCGCAGGCATGGAGCGCCTTGGCGATTTCAGAGCCCAGCCCGCCGGTCGCGCCGGTGACGAGGGCTTTCTTACCGGAAAGATCAAACATGACTTATCCCTTGATGGAGGCTGCGAAGGCTTCGAACTCGGCCGGACTGGCGAGCGCGACGCCCTCGGCTTCCTTGATGTGACGCTTCAGCATGGTGACCAGCACCTTGGCGCCGGCTTCGGCGAAGGTCGAGACGCCCTGGCTGTGCATCCAGTCCACGCTTTCGCGCCAGCGCACCTTGCCGGTGACCTGCTCGACCAGCTGGGCGCGGATGGTTTCCGGGTCAGTGACGGCTTCAGCGGAGACGTTGGTGACGACGGGCACTGACGGCGTGTTGATCGTCGCCTCAGACAGCGCCTCGCGCATGGCGTCTGCCGCCGGCAGCATGAGCGGGCAGTGGAAAGGGGCGGAGACGTCCAGCATCATCGCCTTGCGCACGCCGGCGTCCTTGGCCGCGGCCAGCGCCGCTTCCACCGCTTCCTTTGCGCCGGAGATCACGATCTGGCCGGGCGCATTGTCGTTGGCGATTGACACCACGCCCGCGCTCTTGCCCGCATTCACGGCGGCCTCGGCCTGCTCCATCTCCGCACCCAGCAGGGCGGCCATGGCGCCCTGACCGCTCGGCACGGCGCGCTGCATGGCCTGGCCGCGCAGCTTCAGAAGCTTCGCCGTCCGCGCAAGGCGCAACGCGCCGGCCGCGCACAGGGCGGAGTATTCGCCCAGGCTGTGACCGGCGACATATTGCGCCGCCGTCACGTCGACCCCGAACTCCGTCTCAAGGACGCGCATGACCGCTATGGAGTTCGCCATGATGGCCGGCTGGGCGTTCTCGGTCAGGGTCAGCTCTTCCTTGGGTCCCTCGGCCATGACCCTGGACAGCTTTTCGCCCAGGGCCTCGTCGACCTCGTCAAAGACCTCGCGGGCGACGGCGAACTCCTGCGCCAGAGCCGCGCCCATGCCGACAGCCTGGCTGCCCTGACCGGGAAAGGTGAATGCAAGCGCCATGGATGGCGTCCTCCCTTGCAGTGTTTTTCGTGGCGGGCGGGGTACACCGGTGTGTGGGAGAGTGGCAAGCGTTGCGCCGACAGCTTTATGGATTCACGAGCATCAGGCCTCGTGCTAGAGAGGATCCATGAACCGGGATGATGTCATCGCCACGATCCGGTCTGCGCGGGACGAACTGCGCGGGCGCTACGGGGTGCTCAGCGTGCGGGTGTTCGGCTCCACTGCGAGAGGCGTCTCCGGAACTGGTTCAGACATCGATCTCGCCATAGAGATCGGCGCGGATCACGATCCGCTTGCGCTTTTCGGCGCTGCGGGCCTTCTTGGCGACTGTTTCGGCGCACCGGTCGACGTGGTTGAGTTTCCGCCGCGCGACCCTGAACTCGCGGCCCGCATTGACAGGGACGCCGTGCGTGCCTTCTAGCGATCCAGAGCGTCGATTGCGCGACATCCTTTATTCAATTGAGAGAATTGAACTGGCTGTTGCGCGTGCAGGCGGGGTTATGTCGGCTGTCAGCCGGAGTGACGTGTTTCGCGATGCGATTGAGCGGCGGCTGCTGATCGTCTCCGAGGCTGCGGTCAAGCTCGGCCCGGCGGTCGAGGACGAAGCGTCTGAAATCGACTGGCGAGGCGTGCGCGGGATCGGGAATGTCCTGCGCCATAGCTATGATCAGGTCGACGAGGCAGTTATCAGCTTGGTGATCACCCGCGAGCTGCCACGGTTGAAGGCCGCCTGTCAGCGGCTTCTCTCGAAATTGGCTTAGCCCAACCCCGCTTGCCATCTGCGCCCCTTTCCCGTATGACCCGCGCCTTCACCGGCTGCGGTCCTCTGTCCGTGGTCCGTTTTCCCGTTGGTTGGGAGAGCGGGGACCTGAGGAACCGACGCGGATGGTCCGGCCCTTCGGCCCTCCCGCGCCGCAGCCCTTCAAGAAGGGACGAAAGTCACTGATGAACAAGTACGAGCACGTTTTCATCGCGCGCCCGGACACCTCTCCGGCGCAGGTGGAATCCACGATCGAGGAGCTCAAGGCCCTCATCGAGGAAAAGGGCGGCAAGGTCCACAAGACCGAGTACTGGGGTCTGCGCACCCTGGCCTACCGCGTCGCCAAGAACCGCAAGGGTCACTACGGCTACCTGGATATGGAAGCCGGCAATGAGGTCCTGGACGCCATCGACTTCAAGCAGAAGTACGCCGACGACATCATGCGTCACATGACCGTCAAGGTGGACGAACTGACTGAAGAGCCCAGCGCCGTGCTGCGCAAGGGCGATGACCGCAAGCGCCGCGAGCGCCGGTAGGAGGATCCAAGATGGCTGACCAGTCCATTTCGAACATCCCTGCGCGCCGCGCTTTCCAGCGCCGCCGCAAGGTTTGCCCGTTCTCCGGCGAAAACGCGCCGAAGATCGATTACAAGGACATCAAGCTGCTCCAGCGCTACATGTCCGAGCGCGGCAAGATCGTGCCGTCGCGCATCACCGCCGTTTCCGCCAAGAAGCAGCGTGAGCTGGCCCGCGCCATCAAGCGTGCGCGCGTTCTGGCTCTGCTGCCGTACTCAGTCGATTAAGGAGGACGTTTGATCATGGAACTCGTTCTTCTTGAGCGCGTGGACAAGCTGGGCGGCGTCGGCGACGTGGTCGACGTGCGTCCGGGCTATGCCCGCAATTATCTTCTGCCGCAGAACAAGGCGCTCCGGGCCACCAAGGCCAATCTGGAGCGGTTTGAGCGCGAGCGTGAAGCCCTTGAAAAACTCAACGCCGAGCGCGCCGACAAGGCCCGCACCGAAGGCGCGCACCTGGACGGCGCCAGCTTCGTGCTGATCCGTCAGGCGTCCGAGAGCGGCCAGCTCTACGGGTCGGTGTCCACCCGCGACATCGCCGATGCGGCCACGTCCGACGCCTTCCCGGTCACCCGGGGCATGGTGGACATGAACCAGCCGATCAAGACGCTCGGCCTTCATGAAATCCGCCTGGTCCTGCACCCGGACGTGGACGTGATGGTGACCATCAACGTCGCGCGCACCGAGGACGAGGCCGAGCGCCAGGCCCAGGGCGAGGACGTCATTCAGTCCGCCGCCGAAGAGGATCGCGCCCTGGCTGAAGCCCAGGCCGCCGCCCTGTTCGAAGCGGGCGCCGAGCCGGACGAACTCGTGGAAGGCTCTGAGGATGACGCGGAAGGCGAAGCGGCCGACGCGTCCGAGGACGAAGAGCAGGCCTGAGCCTGCCGGTCCACGACTGCATTGCTTGACGGGCGGCTCGGGTTTCGAGCCGCCCGTTTTGTTTCAGGGGGTGTCAATCATGACGGACGTGATCCGCAAGGCCCATTGCGGCGACCTGGGCGCTCTGGCGCTGCTGATCCATGACGCCATCCATACCGGCGCCGCCGGCGCCTATGACGAAGCCCAACGCCAGGCCTGGTCTCCTGCGCCGCGTTCGGGGTCTGAGATGGCCGCCCGGCTCGCCGGCCAGACCGTGCTTGTCGCCGAAGATGATGAAGGCCTCGCCGGCGTTTTCACACTCACCGGTGACGGCCTGCTGGACCTCGCCTTCGTTCGCCCGGACCGCAAGGGCGACGGCCTTGCCGGCCGTCTCCACGATGCGTTGATCGAGGCTGCGAGCGCGGCGGGGCTGAAGACGCTGACCGTCGAAGCGAGCCATCTCATGCGGCGATTTCTCGACAAGCGCGGCTGGTCCTTCGTCGAGACGCAGACCGTGCATCCCGACGGCGTGGCGATGGAGAACCACCGAATGGTTCTCCATCTTGCCTGACCCGGGGCCACCGCGTGGACTGGAAAGAACCAGTCGGACGGCAGGCTCAAATCGTCAGAACAGTGCGCATCAGCTTGTCTCGTTGCGGCGCGCCTCGGCCTGAACCAGGCGAAGCTCGAGCCGCTTGATCTCCATGAGCAGCCGGTTGGTCTCCATTTGCGGTCCAAGCGTGGACTTGAAGATCGCCGAGTAGATGAGGAGGACCGTCGCGGGCAGGCCCCAGCGCATGGCGTCCAGCGCGTTCTGGGCGTTGAAGAAGTTGACTGCACACCAGGCCCCGCCGATGAAGAACAGCGCCTGGGCGATCATGATCAGCCAGTGCACCCAGGCCATTCGGCCCGTGAAAAGCGCTATGGCCTGCTTGAAGTATCCCGGTTCCGCGCCCGCGCCGGGCCTGCCGCCATCGGCTTCGCGCAGCGTATCCTCGATCAGCTTGTCGAGATCACTCATGATCTCCTCCTCTCAGAAGCGCGGCCAGCTTGCGCCGGCCATGCATGAGGCGGGTCTTCACCGTGCCCGCCGGGACGTCGAGCGAGAGGGCGATCTCCCTCACGCTCAAACCTTCGATGTGATGGAGCCACAGGGCCGCATGCTGATCCGGCGGCAGGGCCGCCATGGCGCGGACGGCCTTGCCGGCGTCCAGGCTTTGATCGGGATCTTCTAGCGCCGGCGCCGGTTCGGCCTCCACGGCCTGCTCAAGACGGCGATCGGCCTGCATGGAGCGGATGCGGCGCGCACAACGGCGCTGGGTGATCCGAAACGCGAAGGCGGGGAAGGCCTCTACGGCGCGCAGGCGCGACACGCCCTTCAGGATCTCGATCCAGGCGTCCTGGACCACGTCCTCGACACCCTCCGCGTGGCCCAGCAGACGCCAGGCCAGTGCGGACAGGCGCGGGGTCCAGCGTGCGACCAGCCTCCGGGTCAGCACGCGATCGCCCGCGGCTGCGCCAGCGGCGAGATAGGCGTCCAGCGCGCGATCCTTTTCAGAAGCCATGGGCGTCGTCCTTGCGTTACAGGAACCAAGGTGCGCGCCGGCGCGCGAACGGTTCAATGGGCGGCGCCGGACCCGGTTTTCCACCGCCTTTTTTTCATCGCTCCCGTCCCGCGTCAGGCAGCGCCGATTCGCTTGCGTGAGGCGGGTTCACGGGAATTCGAGTTATCCACAGGCGCCTGTGGATGGCTGAAAAACACTGTCTTTGAAGGTCAAGTCTCGAATTGCCGATTCCCATGGTCTAAGCGGACGACCATGACCGCCGAAACAGAAAACCCCGCTGCGGCCTACGAGGCCGATGATCCCCACGCCCCTCCGCACAATATCGAAGCCGAGCAGGCTCTGCTCGGCGCGATGCTGTACGACAATGAAGTCTATCAGCGCGTAGGCGACTGGCTGAAGGCCGATCACTTCTACGATCCGCTGCACGCGCGGATCTATGAGTCCGCCTCCCAGCTGATCATCGGCGGCTCGCTGGCCGACGCCGTGGTCCTGAAAAGCCGGTTCGAGCGTGATCCCGGCATGGCTGAAATCGGCGGCGCGGTCTATCTCGCTGACCTCATGCGCGAAGCGCCCGAGCCGGCGAGCGCGACCGAGTATGGCCGTCTCATCTACGACCTGGCGCTGCGCCGGGAGCTGATCCGGTTCGGGGAGGGGGTCTCCCACAACGCGCTCGACAGCATCGACTCCGTACCCGCGACAAGCGTGCTGGAAGAAGCCGAGCGCGGCCTGTTCGCGCTGGCTGAGACCGGAGGGACCCAACGCACGCTGCGCCCGTTCCACGAGGCGCTGGAAGAGTCGTTGAAGATGGCGTCGGCCGCGTATCAGCGCGGCGGCGGGCTGTCCGGGATCTCCACGGGCCTGAAAAGTCTGGATGCGAAACTTGGCGGGCTGCACCGCTCCGACCTGATCATTCTGGCCGGCCGCCCGTCCATGGGTAAGACCTCGCTGGCGACGAATATCGCCTTCTCCGTCGCGCGCGCCTATGCGGCCGAGGAGACCTCCGACGGCCAGCGCAAGACGACCGAGGGCGGGGTGGTCGCCTTCTTCTCGCTGGAGATGAGCTCCGAACAGCTCGCGACGCGCCTGATCGCCGACTATACCGGCATTTCCAGCTATCATATCCGCCAGGGCAAGATTGACGGCGCCCAATACGAGGACATCAAGGACGCGGTGTCCGAGATTAACTCGATCCCGCTCTTCATCGACGATACCGGCGGCATCTCCATCGGGGCGCTGACCGCCCGCGCCCGGCGCCTCAAGCGCCGCGAGGGGCTGGACTGCATCATCGTCGACTATCTTCAGCTGGTGACCGGCTCTTCGCGGACAGACAACCGGGTGCAGGAAATTTCCGAGGTGACCCAGTCCCTCAAGGCGCTGGCCAAGGAGCTGAACGTTCCGGTGATCGCGCTGTCCCAGCTCTCCCGTCAGGTCGAACAGCGAGAAGACAAGAAGCCCCAGCTCTCCGACCTGCGCGAATCCGGCTCGATCGAGCAGGACGCCGACGTGGTGATGTTCGTGTATCGGGAAAGCTATTATCTGGAGCGGCAGGAGCCGAAGGAAGGCACCGAGCAGTATCTCGCCTGGGAAGACGAGATGCGTGAAATCCGCAACCAGGCCGACGTGATCATCGGCAAGCAGCGCCACGGCCCGATCGGCTCGGTGAAGGTCGCCTTCGATCCCGAGCGCACCAAGTTCTCCGATCTCGCACTGCCCGATCGCGGCGGGTTCGACTGATCTGAGCTCGCTGCGGGCGCGGGGAAGACGCGAGCCTCAAAACGCGCCATATCTGGGCTTGTCATGGCCGATGCCCGTCACCTTGATCCTGACCGGCGCCTGAGTGCGCGGCTGCTCGTCGATCCGGATGCGATCGCGCGCAATTATGCGCGTCTGGCCGCTCGGGCGCCGGGCGCTGAGACGTCGGCTGTCGTCAAAGCGGATGCGTACGGGCTTGGCGCCCCTGCCGTGGCGCGCCGTCTGGTGCGGGAGGGGTGCCGGACCTTCTTCGTGGCGACCGCCGATGAAGGCGCCGAGCTTCGCGGGGCCCTTGGCGATGGTGAGGCGGAGATCTGGGTGCTGAACGGCTACGCGCCGTCGCTGCGCGCCCAGTTCGTCGAGCAGCGCCTCGGCGCAGTGCTGAACAGCACACCGGAGCTCGAGGCCTTCATCGCGGCCCCGGCGGGGCCCTGTGCTCTGCATGTCGACACCGGGATGAACCGTCTGGGCGTTCCGCTGGCCGAGGCGCGTGCGCTTGGCGACGCCCGGGGCGCGTTGAGCGATATCGATCTGCGCCTGGTGATGAGTCATCTGGCGTCGGCTGAGGACGCAGCCTCACCCCTGAATGATCGCCAGCGCGAGTTTTTCGTCGATATCGCCGCGCGTTTCCCCGGAGTGCGCACCAGTCTCGCCAATACAGGCGGCGTGCTCCTTGGCGAGGCGTTCCATTTCGATCTGACCCGGCCGGGGATCGGTCTGTTCGGCGCGACGGCCGGACCGGCCGCCCCTGAGAGTCTGGAGCCTGTCGCGATCCTCGAGGCGCCTATCCTTCAGCTGCGCGAGGTCGGCGAAGGCGAGACGATCGGTTACGGCGCCACCTATGTGGCGGACCGGCCACGCATCACCGCCACGATTGCAGCAGGCTACGCCGACGGCTTGCCCCGCGCGCTGTCAGGACGAGGATACGCCCGTATCGACGGCGCGAAAGCGCCGCTGCTGGGACGGGTGTCCATGGATCTCGCCGTGATCGACGTGACCGACTGCGCCGCTGCGGCCCGCAATGGCGCTTCAGCCCGGTTCTTCGGAGGAGATCTCAGCGCGCTGGCGGGCCTGGCTGGCACGCTGCCTTATGAACTGCTGACGGGGATCGGCCCGCGTGTGGCGCGCAGCTATGGAGGGTTGGCATGAACCCGCTGCGCGCTGTCGGGGCGGGCGTTCTGACGCTGTTGCACGCGGCCGGGTCAGTGACCTGGTTTGCGATCCGGGCGCTCGCTGCGGCTGTCCGGCCGCCCTGGTTCGGTGGGCAGCTGCTGGGTCAGCTGTTCCGGATCGGGTTTCTGTCGCTGCCCGTGGTCGGGCTCACGGCGCTGTTCACCGGCGCGGCGCTGGCGCTGAACATCTATACCGGCGGGGCGCGTTTTAACGCCGAAAGCTTCGTGCCGAACATCGTGGCGCTTGGCATCGTACGCGAGCTGGGGCCGGTCATCGCCGCCCTGATGCTGGCCGGCCGGGTCAGCTCCGGGATCGCCGCTGAGATCGGCGCCATGCGTGCGACCGAACAGATCGACGCGCTGCACACCCTGTCGACCGATCCCATGCGCTACCTGATCGCGCCGCGCATCGTGGCCGGCGTGATCGTTCTGCCAATCCTTGTCTTCATCGCCGATGTGATCGGCGTGTTCGGCGGGTTCCTGGTCTCCACCAACACGCTGGATTTCGACGCGACGGTCTATGTGCGCAACACGGTCGACATCCTGGAGCGATGGGACGTGATCTCCGGCCTGATCAAGGCGGCGGTGTTCGGCTTCCTGCTGACCCTGATGGGCTGCTATCACGGGTACAACGCCCAGGGCGGCGCTCAAGGGGTGGGGCGCGCCGCGACCAACGCCGTGGTCTCCGCCGCCGTTCTGATCTTCGCCGCCAACTTCCTGCTCACCTCGCTGTTCGTGTAGGCCATGACCCAGACCGCAAAGATCGCCTGGAAAGACGTCACGATCCGGTTTGGACGCCAGACCGTGCTGGACGGGCTCAGGCTCGAAGCCGCCGAAGGCCGGTCGCTGGTGATCATCGGCGGGTCCGGTGAGGGCAAGTCGGTCATGCTGAAGACCGCGCTCGGCCTGATTGCGCCGGACAAAGGCCGTGTCGAGATTGACGGCCGCGCCGTACGCCCGGGCCAGGAGGACGATCCCGGCGTCGCCCAGATCGGCATGCTGTTCCAGTCCGGGGCTCTGTTTGACTCCCTGCCGGTCTGGAAGAATGTGAGCTTCCGACTTCTGCACCGCGATCACATGCAGGCCGATGAGGCCCGCGAACGTGCGCTTGAAGCGCTTGATCAGGTCGATCTGGACCATGATGTCGCCGACAAGCGCCCGAGCCAGCTCTCCGGCGGGATGCTCAAGCGAGCTGCTCTGGCCCGCGCGATCGCGGCGCGGCCGAAGATCCTGTTTTTCGATGAGCCGACGACAGGGCTTGATCCGGTTACAGCCGATGTCATCAACAAGCTGATCAGCCGGCAGGTGAAGCAGCTGGGCGCAACGGCGGTCTCCATCACCCACGACATGGTGTCCATGCGAGCCATCGCCGACGACGTCGCAATGATCAAGGACGGCGGAATTCTCTGGAGCGGGCCGCTGAATGGTGTGGAGACCTGCGAAAATTCCGAGGTTTGCCGCTTCGTGCGCGGAGAGAGCGAGATCGCCTAGACCTTGGCTGCGCGCCAGGCGCGGGCGAGGGCGAAGAAACCCTCCGGCGCAATCGTCTCGGCTCTTGCGGCTGGATCCAGCTCAGCTGATGCAAGAAGCGTCTCCGGCGCTGCGCCGCACTGCGATGCGGCCATTCCGAGAGATTTACGCAGCGTTTTGCGGCGCTGACCGAAGGCGCTTTCCGTCACGGTCGACAGCGCTTCCAGATCCGTGAACCGCGACGCCTCGGGCAGCGGATCAAGCACGACGACGGCGCTATCGACCTTGGGCGGCGGTGTGAAGGCGCGGGCCGGTACGGTGAAGGCGTAGCGGACCGACGCCACGGCGCCGGTGAGGATGGCGAGCCGGCCATAGGCCTTGTCGCCGGGACGGGCGACGACGCGTTCTGCAACTTCCTTCTGGAACATCAGCACCAGGCGCTCCCACCAGATCGGCTCGGCGTTCAGCCACTTGATCAGCAGGGCGGTGCCCACATTGTAAGGAAGGTTCGAGGCCAGCATCCGGCGTTGAAACATCGTCTCGATCGCCGGTTCCGCGACCTTCATGGCGTCCGCCTCGATCACGGCGAGCCGATTACCCGAGGCGGCGTTGACGGCGTCGAGTGCCGGCAGGAAGCGCCGGTCCTTCTCAATGGCGATAACCTGGCCGGCGCCTTCGTCCAGCAGCGCGCGCGTCAGCCCGCCCGGTCCCGGGCCGACCTCGAATACGCTGGCCTCGGCCATGTCGCCGCAAAGCCGGGCGATTTTCGCGGTGAGATTGAGGTCTAGCAGGTAGTGCTGGCCGAAGCGCTTGTCGGCGTTCAGCCCGTACTCGGCGATGACCTCACGCAAGGGGGGCAGGGCGTCGAGACTCATGACACGGTCCGGAGCCGTAACCGGGATTGCGCCATGGACCGGGCGAGGTTGAGGGCCGCAATCAGGCTGTCGGCGCGGGCTTTACCGGTTCCGGCGATATCAAAGGCCGTTCCATGGTCGGGCGATGTGCGGATCACCGGAAGGCCCAGCGTGACATTCACGCCTCCGTGGAAGTCGAGCGTCTTCACCGGGATGAGCCCCTGATCATGATAGAGGCAGATTGCGGCGTCATAGGTCGCGCGCGCCTCAGCATGGAACATCGTATCAGGGGGAAGGGGGCCGCGAGCATCGATCCCGAGCGCTCGCAGCTGAGCGACCGCCGGTTCGATGATCTCGATCTCTTCCAAGCCGAGCGCGCCGTTCTCGCCCGCATGGGGATTCAGGCCCGCCACGGCCAGGCGCGGCTTCTCGATCGCGAAGTCGCGGACCAGCGCCTCAGCCGTGACCTGCGCGGTGTGCACGATGCGCTCGAGGGTGATCTGATCGATGGCGTCGCGCAGGCCCAGATGAATCGTGACCAGCGCGGTGCGCAACTCCGGCCCGGCGAGCATCATCACGGGGCCGCGCGCGCCGTCCATGGGCGCCGTCTTGCTCAGATGCGCGACGAACTCGGTATGGCCGGGAAAGGCGAAGCCTTCATTGTAGAGCCGTGTTTTGGAGACGGGGGCGGTCACGACGCCCGCGGCGTCTCCGGCCAGGGCGGCGGCCACCGCCGCCTCGATCGAGGCGATCGCAGCCGCCGGCCCGCTTTGGGCGGGCGGCAGGGCGAAGACAGGCGGGGCGTCCTGAAAGACTGCGCGCGCTTCGCCGGGCGTTGTCACGGGTTCCGGGCGTGGCGCGTTGAGAAGCTGGGCGGCGGGCTGAAGCAGGCTGGGATCGGCATGGATCGCGAAAGCTGTGTCGCTGTCACGCAGGGCCATCCAGGCTTTCAGGATGATCTCCGGTCCGATCCCGTCCGGGTCGCCGAGCGTGACGGCGAGCAGCTCGCCAGCAGACGACGGCGCGCTCACCGGATATCGACGGTCGCGTCCCGGCGCAGATCTCGCAGCCAGCGGCGGGCCAGCAGGGACAGTTGCTGACTGATCAGTTGTTGCTCGACCTGCTCGCGGCTCGGAACGCCCGGACCGGTCAGCTGGCGATCACAGAGTACGAACAGCTGCAGGCCAGCGGCGGTGTCCAGCACGCCGGTGGAGGACACGGGCTCAAGGCCGCTGAGCGCATCACGGATCTGGGGGATCAGAGCGTTCGCGCTGAGCTCGCCAAGCTCTGTGACGATGACGCCTTCAACGCCTTCGAAGCGTGCGCGCACGCCCTCGCAGCTGTTCAGGTTTCCGGCCGCCCGCTCAAGCGAGCCGCGCGGATCGTCCAGCGCGCTGGCGCGCGACGCCGGCAGCGTCACCTGGATCAGATTGAGCTGCTCGACGACCTGGCCTTCGCGCCGATCGACCAGGGCGATGATCTGATACCCGCCAGGGACCCGTATCGGGTTTGATATCTGGCCCGGCTGCAGCTGCACCGCAATCTGCCGGACTTGTTCGGGCAGCGCGCTGGCAGGCGTCCAGCCGATCAGCCCGCCCCGCCCGGCGCTCGCTGCGTCTGAAAGCTGCTGGGCGACCTGCGGGAATGGCGCGCCTTGCTGCAGCGCGCCGTAAACCGCCTGCACCCGTTGCATGGCCTGCTCTTCACCGGCCTCGCCGCCGCGGACCTCGACCAGAATTTCGCCGAGATTGAACTGTTCCTGGGCGGCGGCCTGGGCCTGGCGCTCCAGAGCGGTCTCGATCTGCTGATCCGAAATCGCGATGCGTGAGCGGTAGCGGCCGCTGACCATGATCTGCCACGCGATCTCAGCGCGCAGCTGGCTGCGCAGGGTCTCCGGATCGATTCCGTTGCCGCGCAGGTCGGCCAGCACGTCCTCGACGGTCGCGCCATTGCGCGCCGCAGCGTCTGCGAGCGCAGAGTTCACCTCGGCCTCGTCGACGTTGAGATCGAACTCCGCCGCCTGCTGAAGCTGAAGCGTTTCCTCGATCAGGCCCCGGATCGCCTGCTCCTGGATCTGCGCCAGAAGCGCCTCGTCCGGCTGTACGCCGGCTGAGGAGATGATGAGGCGCATGCGGTTGCGCACGTCCAGCGTGGTGATCGGCTCGTCATTGACCACAGCCGCGATGCCCTCAACCTGTTGAGCCTGGGCTGCGGGCGCACCTGCACAAAGCAGGATGACAAGGGAGATCAGAGCGGTTCGGACGACCATGGAATTCCAGTCTGAAGATATCGGGGGAAACATACCGATCAGGCGCTCTGACGCAATGACCGGGCGCGGTCAGCGTCAGCCGTCCTCGGTTGACGCGATGAAGAACAGACCGGCCAGGGCGAACATCGCCGGCGCTGACCAGGCCGCTGTGACCGGGTCCAAGGCGCCGGAGGCCCCAAGTCCGAGCAGCAGCTCCTGCGTGAAGTAAAGGCCGAAACCGGCGACGGCGCCAGCGGCCGCGAATCGCGCCGCGCCGCCCATGCGGTGCAGCCGAAACGTTGCTGCGGCGGCGATCAATGCGGCCGCCAGCAGGAGCAGGGGCTGGGACAGCAGTCCGTGCCAACGCAGCTCGTAGGGCCGGGACGACAGGCCTGCAGCCTGCGCTGACTCGATGACGCCGGGCAGGTTCCAGAACGAGATTGCTCCGGGCGACCGGGCCCGCTCGAACAGCGCTTGCGGCTGAATGCGGGTCGGCAGGCCAAGCTCGCCGACCGGCCGGCCGGCCTCTCCGGCTTCAGCCTCGACAGCGCCGGACAGCTGCCAGAAACTTGATGTGAGACGGGCCTCGTCGGCGCTGATCAGGCGCTCCAGATCCGGCGCGCCGTCGTTGAGGCGGTACTGTCTGAAGACCGGACCGATCAGCGATGCGCTGTCCGGCTCGACCCGGTCGGCGGTGATGATGGTGAATCCGTCAGCGCTGAGTTCGCGGAGCCAGACTTCACCCGTGCTCCGTGCTGCATCGCCGACCTGGCCATCCAAAATACGTTCGCGAATCTGTTCGAACCGGGCATTGGTCTGGGCTCCCACAGGATTGAGGAGCGCGGCGCTGGCGGCGCCCAGAATGAGGCACAGCACCGCAGCCGGTGCGACAATGCGCCAGGCGGAGTAGCCTGAGGCCCGCATGACGATCAGTTCGCTGCGCCGGCTTAATCGGAAGAATGTGAACAGGACGCCGAAAAGAATGATGAAAGGCGCGGTCTCCTGAACCAGCAGCGGCGCCTTCAGCAGGGTCAACTGGAGGGCCTCCAGCGCATTGATGTCCGCACGGGTCGCGATGTCGCGCGAAGTCTCGACATAGTCGATCAGCACGATCACGGCGACAATCACCGCCGCAGCCGCCAGAACCCCGATCAGGGTCTGGATGAAGATATAGCGCCAGAGCTGGTTCATGCCGGCGCCGTCCTAAGGGTGTTTCCGCCGCCTCTTCGCTTCAGAGCCGGGGCGATGATCAAGCCGATCGCGATCGTGCAGGCCGCCAGAGGAAGGCCGTACTGCACAGGATTGAGAGAGGCGTCAGAACTCGCCGCCGCCTGAACGGCGAAACCGGTCAGCCGAAGGATGAGTGCTGAAGCGCCGGCGATCAGCACGTAGCGCGTATATCCGGTCCTGCGGTGTTCCACTGCGAAGAAGGCGGCCGCCGCGATCAGGGCGAAAGCCAGATTGTAGAGCGGTGAGGACAGCCGGTAATGGCCCTCGGCATACAGTTCGCTGGCCCCACGAGCGCGCGCGATATCGGACGCGGACGGCTCCAGAAGTTCAGGAAGGAACTTGTCTGAGTCCTTGAAGACGAACGCCGCAGAAGAATCCACGAAGGCCGTCAGCGCGAACTCGTACCGGTCAAAACTGAGGCGGGATAGCACGCCCGCCTCGTCGACCTGGGTCAGAACGCCGTTTTCCAGGAGCATCACCGGGCCGCGCTCTGTCTGCGCGATGACCCCGCGTGAAGCGGCGTAGGCGGACGAGGCCGTTCCGCGCCCGTCTTCGATGAAAACCTGGTTCATGACCCCGTCGTCACCGATGTCGCGAACATAAAAAGTCACCGAATCACCCAGCTGGATGAACTCACCTTCGCGCATGAAGCTCGCAGCGATATCGGTTCGGATCTCATAGAGCAGCTCCCGCATCTGTCGGAAGCTGGCGGGCTGGATGAACAGGTTGATGACGAGATTGGCCAGCACGATGTAGGCCGCGAGCCGCAGAACAGGGGTGAGGCGCTGACGCCGGTTCATGCCCGCGGCCGCGCCCACGATCAGCTCGGAATCACCCACCATGCGGTTCAGCGCGATGGCGCAGGCGATGAAGGCCGCGACCGGCAGCAGAAGTGCGACCACCTGGGGCATCGCCAGAAGCGTGATCAGGAAGAACGCCAGCGCCGTGTCGCCGCGGTCGGCGATCAGGTCGAGATTGGACAGCGACTGGGTCAGCAGCGCCAGGCCAGACAGCGCCAGCATACTGGCCAGGAATGGCCAGAGGAGCTGCCGGAACATGTAGCGCTGGAAAAGGGTCATGGGCCGGACGAGTTTGAGGATGGGGCGGGCTGGGTTTTGCGTCTTCTAACGCGGGTTTTGATGCGATACCACTGGCGCATCCGATGTTCCGTGCCGGGCGCGCAGATGATCTGACGCGCCGCACCTGAGGAGAAAGACCGATGAAGATCAAGTTTTCCGACGCCGCTTCGGGCGATGCTGTAGCCGCTGCGGTGTTCGACGGGCGTACGCTTTCAGAACCCGCCAAGGCGCTCGATGCGGCGACTGGCGGTGCGCTGAGCAAGGCGATGAAGGCGTCCCGGTTCAAGGGCGGCGCCGGCGATCTCCTTGAGATTTCCGCACCCAATGGCGTTGATGCCGACCGCATCGTCCTGTTCGGCGCCGGCAAGAAGGCTGATCTCACCGCCAACGGGATCGAGAAGGCCGTAGCCGGCCTGGTGAAGTCCTTGCTCACGGGCGGCGCAAAAACCGTGTCCATCCACCTGGAAGGCGTCACCGATGAAGAGGGTGTCGGCCGGGCCGGGCTGGGTGCGCGCCTGGCCGCTTACCGCTTCGACAAGTACCGGACCAAGCTGTCTGACGACAAGAAGCCGTCGCTGGGGTCTGTCGAGATCGTCGTAGACGACGTGAAGGCGGCCAAGGCGGCGTGGAAAAGCTGGGGTGCGGTGGCGGACGGCGTTGATCTCGCCCGTGACCTCGTCATGGAAGCTCCGAACGTGCTCGGCCCGGAAGAATACGCCAGGCGCTGCAAGGGTCTCGACAAGCTTGGTCTTGAGGTCGAGGTGCTCGGCGAAAAGGAGATGAAGAAGCTCGGCATGGGCGCGCTTCTCGGCGTGGGGCAGGGGTCCGTTCAGGAATCCCAGATGGTCATCATGAAGTGGAACGGCGCGAAGGCGAGCGACCAGCCGGTCTGCTTCGTCGGCAAAGGCGTCACCTTCGATACCGGCGGCATCTCCCTGAAACCGGCCCAGGGCATGGACGAGATGAAGGGCGACATGGGCGGCTCGGCCGCGGTTGTCGGCGCCATGGCCGCGCTTGCCGGCCGCAAGGCGAAAGTCAACGCCGTCGGCGTGATCGGCCTTGTGGAGAACATGCCGGACGGAAACGCCCAGCGTCCCGGCGACATCGTCACCTCCATGTCGGGTCAGACCATCGAGGTCCTCAACACCGACGCGGAAGGCCGCCTCGTGCTGGCCGATGCCCTCTGGTACGCCCAGAAGGAGTTCGATCCCAAGTTCATGGTGAACCTCGCCACGCTCACCGGCGCGATCCTGATCGCGCTCGGCCAGGAGCATGCGGGCATCTTCTCCAACAATGACGAGCTGGCCGACAACCTGTTCAAGGCCGGCAAGGCGTCCGACGAAACCGTCTGGCGCTTCCCGCTCGGCCCGGAATACGACCGGCAGATCGACAGCCCCATCGCGGACATGAAGAATATCGGAGAAGGCCGCAACGCCGGATCCATCACCGCCGGTCAGTTCCTTCAGCGCTTCGTCAACGACAAGCCGTGGTGCCATATCGACATCGCAGGCGTCGGCATGAACGCGAGCTCGAAGGATCCGCGCAATCCGCTGTTCGGCACGGGCTATGGCGTTCGCCTTCTGGACCGCCTGGTGCGGGATTACTACGAGGCGTAGGGCTTGGCTGAACTCTGGTTCTACCATCTGGAGCAAGCCCGCGTGGAAGACGCGTTGCCGGAGCTTCTCACAAAGCTCCAGCAGCGCGGCGGGCGCGCTCTTGTGGTGAGCCAGGACGAGCAGAGACTGTCGAGTCTCGACGCCCATCTGTGGACGTTCCGCGAGGACAGCTTCCTGCCCCACGGACAGGCCGGCGGCGAGCATGACGCCGACCAGCCCATTCTGCTGAGCTCTGAAGCGGAAAACCGCAATCAGGCGAGCATGTTGTTCTGCCTGGACGGCGCCGATCCCGGTCCCGTCGATCCCTGGGAGCGGGTCGTCGTCATGTTCGAAGCCGCTGACGAGACCAGCCTCGCCCGGGCGCGCGCGCTCTGGGCGGCGCAGAAGAAACTCGGTACGCTTGTGAGCTACTGGCGCCAGAACGACGCCGGCCGTTGGGAGAAGAAGGCATGATGATCCGCCTCGCCGCCGCCATCCTGTTCGCCGCCGCAGCGACCGGGTGCGCCACGATGACTGAACCGGGCGATCCGGACATCAGGCGTGAGACCGGCCCTGACGGCAGCGAATACACCGTAATCGACCGCACCGGCGACGCCGCGGACTGTCCGGCCGAGGCCTATCAGGTTCTTCTAGGCCAGCAAGTGGGGGAGATTGATCAGGACAGTCTTCCGGTTCCCCACCGGGTCTACGGACCTGATGACGCCATCACCATGGATGTGCGCCTGGACCGGTTGAATATCGTCTTCGACACCCATGACACGGTCGTCGAGGTGAAGTGCGGGTAGGGGCTAAACCCCAGCCGCCGCTTTCGCCGCTTCCAGCGCCTCTTCCGCCTCCAGCCACGCCATCTCTGCAGCGTCGATCATCTCCACGCAGCGCGCGCGCTTCTTCGTGAGGTCCGTGGCGAGCGCCGGGTCCTTCTCCCACAGGTTCGGCACCGCGAGGCCGGCGTCGATCTTCTCCAGCACGCCTTTCAACCGTTCGATCTCGCGCTCCTGCTTCGCGGCTTCAGCCCGGAGCGGCTTCAGCTTCTCGCGGGCTGCGGCGGCGTCCCGCCGGCGCTCGGTCTTCTGGCCGCCTTGCGCGTCGCCGGGCTTGCGCGGGCGGGCCTCGCCCGCGAGCAATTCGCGCCTGTAGTCGTCCAGATCGCCATCATAGCTCTTCACCGTGCCATCCGCCGCGATCCAGAGCCGGTCGACGCAAGATTCGATCAGGTCCCGGTCGTGGGAGATGACGATCACTGCGCCGGAAAACTCGTTGATGGCGGTCTGCAGCGCTGCGCGGCTGTCGATGTCCAGGTGGTTGGTCGGCTCGTCCAGGATCAGCAGGTGCGCGCCGTCAAAGGTGATGAGGTTCATGAGAAGGCGCGCCTTCTCGCCGCCGGACAGTTTCTCCGCCGGGGTTTCCTGGCGGTCGGCGGGCAGGCCGAAGCGGGCCAGCCGCGCGCGCCGCTCCGCCTCGGTGTTGTCCTCCATGCGCTCCAGCACATGGGAATAGGCCGAGTGTTTCGGGCTCAGCGCATCGATCTGGTGCTGGGCGAAGTGGGCGACGACGGCCTTCTTATGCATGCCCATGCGGCCTTCGGTGACGGGCAGGGCGCCGGTCAGCAGCTTGGCGAAGGTCGACTTGCCCGCCCCGTTCCGACCGAGAAGCCCGATCCGGTCATCAACATCGATATTGAGGTTCAGGCCGGTCAGGATCGGTTTTCCCTCGCCATAGCCGGTCGCTGCATCATCGAACCGCACCAGCGGATTGCCCATGCGCCGTGTCGCGCCGGGGAAATGGAAGGGGGCGACCGGATCTTCCACCACGGTGGCGATGGTTTCCATCTTTTCGAGCCGCTTGACCCGGCTCTGGGCCTGCTTGGCCTTGCTGGCCTTGGCCTTGAACCGGTCCACGAAGGCCTGGAGCTTGCGGCGCTCGTCTTCCTGCTTGTCCAGGAGCTTCATCTGCAGCCGCTGCCGCTCGGCCAGCTGGCGCTGGAACTGGTCGTAGCCGCCTTCCCAGACGGACAGCTTCTTGTCCTTCAGATGCGCGATCGCGTGGACCGAGGCGTTCAGCAAATCCTTGTCGTGGGAGATGATCAGCGCGGCGCCGGGAAAGCGCGCCAGGTGGGTCTCCAGCCAGATCGCGCCTTCCACGTCGAGATAGTTGGTCGGCTCGTCCAGCAGCAGAAGGTCGGGGTTCGCGAACAGGGTCGCGGCCATGGCCACGCGCATCCGCCAGCCGCCGGAAAACTCCGAGCAGGCGCGGCCCTGATCGACCGTGGAGAACCCAAGGCCGTTGAGAATCGCGCCGGCGCGCGCCTCCGCGGAATGGGCGTCGATGTCCGCGAGACGGGTCTGGATCTCCGCGATGCGATTGGGCTCGGACGCGGTCTCGGCCTCGGCGAGGAGGGCGGTGCGCTCCTTATCGGCGGCCAGCACATAATCCATCACAGCCGTCGGCCCGGCGGGCGCTTCCTGCTCCACCGTTCCGACCCGGGCGCCAGGCTGCACGCGCACCGCGCCGTCATCGGGCGCAATGTCGCCCAGGATCAGGCGGAACAGCGTGGATTTGCCCGTACCGTTGCGCCCCACGAGACCCATGCGGGTCTTGGCGGGCACATAGAGCGTCGCCTGATCAAACAGGACGCGGCCCTGGATGCGGTGGGTGAGGTCGTTGACGTGCAGCATGGGACGCGCGGACTAGCACGGCTTCACAGCGATAAGAAGCGCCGCTATAAGCCGCCGCGAAATCCTCCCCATCCGCTCCGCCCAAAGGACACATCACCATGGCTACCCAGCGCACCTTCTCCATCATCAAGCCCGACGCCACCGCGCGGAACCTGACCGGCAAGATCAACGCCAAGATCGAAGACGCCGGCCTTCGCATCATCGCCCAGAAGCGCATCAAGATGACCCGTGAACAGGCCGAAGGTTTCTACGGCGTGCACAAGGAGCGTCCGTTCTTCAATGATCTCGTCAGCTTCATGATCTCCGGCCCGGTGGTCGTCCAGGTCCTGGAAGGCGAGAACGCCATCGCCAAGTACCGCGAAGTCATGGGCGCCACGAACCCGGAGAACGCCGAGCCCGGCACGATCCGCAAGGAATTCGCCGAGAGCATCGAAGCCAACTCCGTGCACGGCTCCGACGCCCCGGAAACCGCCGCTGAAGAAATCCCGTTCTTCTTCTCCGACGACGAGATCGTCGGCTAGAACCAGCGGCTCAGCCTGAATGAAGAACCCCGGCGCGATGCCTCGCGCCGGGGTTTTTTGTGCCCGCTGGTGAACAGCTGTGCAAAACCGCATCGCGCGCTCGCGATAGCCCGGACGGCCATGTCTATACTGCAGGCCAAGCGAATCACGAGGCGGTCATGGGCGAGCAGTTCACCGGCGAGGGCGGACGGATTTTCGAGGAGAGCTTCGAGGAGGCTCTGTCCTCGCGCTATCTGGCCTATGCGCTCTCCACCATCACCCAGCGGGCTCTGCCTGACGCGCGGGATGGCCTGAAACCGGTGCACCGGCGCCTGCTCTACGCCATGCGGCTTTTGAAGCTGGACCCGGAGTCCGCCTTCAAGAAATCCGCGCGCGTGGTCGGCGACGTGATCGGCCGGTTTCACCCCCATGGCGACCAGGCGGTGTATGAGGCTCTGGTCCGTCTGGCCCAGGATTTCGCCAGCCGCTATCCGCTGGTCGAGGGCCAGGGCAATTTCGGCAATGTGGACGGCGATGGCGCGGCGGCCATGCGTTACACCGAGGCGCGCCTGACTGAAGCCGCACGTCTCGTCCTGCAGGACTATGACGCCGGGACCGTGGATTTTCGCGAGACCTATGACGGTGAGGACTCAGAGCCGATCGTCCTGCCGTCGGCCTTCCCGAACCTGCTCGCCAACGGATCGGCCGGGATCGCGGTGGGCATGGCGACCAACATCCCGCCCCATAACGCCGCCGAGCTGTGTGACGCGGCGCGCCACCTGATCAAGACCCCGCACGCGCGCACCGAGACGCTCCTGAATTATGTCGAGGGACCGGACTTCCCCACGGGGGGAATCTGTGTGGAGCCGAAGGAGACGATCCTGGAGGCCTACGAGACCGGGCGAGGGGGCTTCCGCCTGCGTGCACGGTGGGAGAAAGAGGATCTGGGCCGCGGCCAGTGGCGCGTGATCGTCACCGAGATTCCGTACCTTGTTCAGAAGTCCAAGCTGATCGAGCGGATGGCTGCGCTGCTGGACCAGAAGAAGCTGCCGCTGCTCGCCGACATCATGGATGAGAGCGCGGAGGATATTCGCCTCGTGCTGGAGCCGAAGAGCCGCACGGTTGATCCCGCCCTGTTCATGGAGTCGCTCTACAAGCTGACCGATCTTGAGGTGCGCATCCCGCTGAATCTCAACATCCTTGATCCCAAAGGCGCGCCGCGCGTGGTTGGCCTGAAGGAGGCGCTGCAGATCTGGCTCGATCACCGGCGTGTCGTGGTCACGCGCCGCGCCGAGAAGCGGCTGGAGGCGGTGGAGGACCGCCTTGAGGTGCTGGCGGGTTATCTGGTCGCCTACCTCAATCTGGACGAGGTGATCCGCATCATCCGGTTCGAGGACGAGGTGAAGGCCAAGCTGATGTCCACCTTCGACCTGACCGAGCGTCAGGCCGAAGCCATCCTCAACATGCGTCTGCGCGCCCTGCGCAAGCTGGAGGAGATGGAGATCAAGGGCGAGGAGGAACGCCTGCAGGGTGAGCGCGACGAGCTGAACGCCCTGATCGGGTCTGAGGAGCTGCAGTGGAAGAAGGTCGATGGCGAGATCGCCGAGGTGAAGAAGACCTTCGCCAAGGACACTGCGCTCGGCGCTCGCCGCACCACCTTCGCCGAGGCGCCGGCGGACGATCTCGCCGATGCAGTGGAAGAGGCGCTGATCGCGCGCGAACCGGTCACGGTCGTGTTGTCCAGGATGGGCTGGATCCGCGCCCTGAAAGGCCACCAGGACGATCTGTCGACCCTGAAGCACAAGGACGGTGATGAGACGGCCTTCGCGGTCAAAGCCGAGACGACGGACAAGCTCTTGATGTTCGCCAGCAATGGCCGGGTTTTCACGCTGGACACGTCCAAGCTGCCCGGCGGGCGCGGGTTCGGCGAACCGGTCCGGCTCATGGTCGATCTCGATGAAGAGGCGCAGCCTATCGCGCTCATGAAGCACGATCCCAGGCGCAGGCTCTTGCTGGCCCAGACGTCCGGTCATGGCTTCATCGCCGAGGAAAAGGAGCTGCCGGCCTCCAAGCGCGCGGGACGTCAGGTCCTGAACGTGCAGGCGGGCGAGCGTATGACCTTCGTCATCGAAGCGGCCGGTGACAAGGTCGCGGTGCTTGGCAAGAACAAGAAGCTGCTGGTCTTCGCGCTGAACGAAATTCCGGAGATGACCCGGGGCAAGGGCGTGCGCCTGATGGGCGGTAAAGGCGGAGCCGTCGCCGATATCGCGATCTTCGACGGCGCCGAGGGCCTCGTTCGCATCGACCCGGCCGGCCGCCGCCACGAGGTGGAGACCTGGAGACTCTATGAAGCCAAGCGCGCCCAGGCCGGCCGCATGGCGCCGAAAGGGTTTTCAAACCTCAAGTTCGACGCGCGCTAGCCGTTGCCGACGAGGCGATGTAGCCTCATGAAGTCTTATCGGGCGCATCGTGCCCCAGCTGGAGTCTAGCCCATCATGGAACTGATCATCCTCGGCCTCATCGTCGTTGTCGGCCTGGTCGTCATCCTGATCTACAACCGCCTCGTGGCGCTGCGTCAGACGACCAAGCAGGCCTGGGGCGATATCGATGTCCAGCTCAAACAGCGCCACGATCTGGTCCCGAATCTGGTCGAGACCGTGAAGGGCTATGCGTCCCACGAGAAAGAGACGCTGGAGAACGTCATCAAGGCGCGGCAAACGGCCATTGATGTCTCCGGGTCTACAAAAGAACTGGCCCAGGCCGAGAACATGCTGTCCGGCGCGCTACGCCAGCTCTTCGCGCTTGCCGAGAGCTATCCCGACCTGAAGGCGAACACGAACTTCCTGGAGCTCCAGACCGAGCTGGCCGATCTTGAAAACAAGATCGCCGCAGCCCGGCGCTTCTTCAACAACGCGGTGGCGGAATACAACACGGCGATCGAGCAGTTTCCGGCGGTCGTGCTGGCCAACTCCTTCGGCTTCAAGGCGGAAGAGTTCTTCGAAGTGGCCGCGACCGAGCGCGCTGCTCCGAGCGTGAAGTTCTAGGTTTCGCCGGCAAATTTGGAGCCCGCCCCATGATGAGCCCTCGTCCCTTTTCCCTCCCCTTGAGGGGAGGGCAAGGGTGGGGTGAAGGCGCCAGCCTATTGCTCAGGCTCGCCAACCCGGCCCCGACCCTCCCCCAAGGGGGAGGGAGGACAGCCAGTCGGCGTCATGAGGGTGCACCGCGAAGGCCAATGGAATGACCGCAATCGGCCTGCGCACCCATATCTGGAACAATAATCTGAAATCGCTGGCCTTGCTGGCGGGGTTTCCGGTGCTTGTCTTCGCGCTGTGGTATGCGGGCGAGCTGTTGGCCGTCAGCTATTTCGCCGTGGACGGCGGAGCGGGCCTGTCGCTCGCCGGTATCCACCGGCGCGCACTCCACAACGCGATCGCGGCCATTCCCTACCTGGTGATCGCCGTTGCGATCTGGTTCGCCATCGCCTGGGTGTTTCACCAGCGCATCATTGACGCCTCCATGAACGCGCGGTCCGTGACCCGGGAGGAGGAGCCGCGTCTCTGGAATCTGTTGGAAAACCTGTGCATCTCGCGCGGGCTCACCATGCCGTCGCTGCGGATTATCGAGACCTCGGCCATGAACGCCTATGCATCGGGCCTCAGTGAGAAGCGCGCCGCCGTGACAGTAACGCGGGGTCTGATGGACGGGCTGGATGATGACGAGCTTGAGGCTGTGCTCGCCCATGAGCTGAGCCATATCCGCAACCATGATGTGCGCCTGCTCGTGATCGCGGTGATTTTCGCCGGGATTATCTCCTTCGTCGGAGAGGTCATGACCCGGGGCATGTTCCGCGGCTCGCTGGCCCGGGCAGGCGGGTCAAGACGCGGCAAGTCCGGCAATGCAGGCGTGATCCTGCTCATCGCGCTCGCCATCGTGGCGCTGAGCTGGGTGCTCGCCATCGCGATCCGGTTCGCCATGTCGAGGCGGCGCGAATTCATGGCCGACGCCGGGGCGGTTGAGCTGACGCGAAATCCGGACGCCATGATCGGCGCGCTGGAGAAGATCACCGGCCGGTCGAAGGTCGACAACGCGCCGCGCGAAGTGCGCCAGATGTTCCTGGACGATCAGTCCACGAGCTTTTTCGGGGCGTTTGCGACCCATCCCCCGATCGAAAAGCGGATCGAGGCGCTGGTGCGCTATGCCGGTGGAACCGACGTGCCGCCGCCGGCAGGGCTGGCCGCCTAGCCGCTCTCTGACTTGTCCTGGGCTGCAAGCAGGTCCTTGTAGCTCTCGGCGTAGATATACCACGCCGAGGTGAACAGGGCGGCGATCAGCGGGCCGACGATGATTCCGACAGCTCCGAACAGGGTGAGGCCGCCCAGCGTGGACAGAAGCACCAGCACGTCGCTCATCTTGGCGTCCTGACCGACCAGAATTGGGCGCAGCAGATTGTCGATGACCCCGACCACCAGCGCGCCCCAGGCCGCGAGCGCCACGGCGGGAACGGGCGAGCCCGTCACCCAGAGCCAGATGGCTGCGGGCAACCAGACCAGGGGAGGACCGATCCCGGGGATGATGGAGAGGATGCCCGCGACAGCGCCCCAGAACGCGGAGCCGGGAACGCCGGCGACGGCAAGGCCGATACCGGTGAGCACGCCCTGGATCACGGCGATGACGAAGGTGCCCTTCACGGTGGCGCGGATGGTCGACAGGGTCCGCTCGGCCAGCAACTCGCGGTCATGCGGGCGCATGGGCAGAAGGTCCATTCCGGACTTCATGGCGCCGGGCCCCGACGTCAGGAGGTAGTAGAGGGCGAAGAGCAGGATCGCTGTGTTCAGAACGAAGGACAGCGCCCCGCCGCCAGCCCGCCGGACTCCGTCGATGACGACACCGCCGAGCCCGGCGACCGTCTCGGTCAGGCGCTGGGCGATCTCGGCCTGATAGGGTGCGAGCGCATCCTTGAACGGCAACCAGTCGGGCAGGCCTGCCAGCCCTTCGGCGCGGAAGTTCCGGATCTGCTCCTGCAGCCAGGGAATGAAGGTCTGGCCGACCTCCACCGCCTGCTGGGCGACCAGGGTCAGCAGCGCCAGGAGGGGGATCAGCACGGCGAAGACCGCGATGATCAGGACCAGGCTGGCGGCGGGCGCCTTGCGGCCCTTGAACAGCCTGGTCAGCCGGCGCTGGAGCGGAAACAGGAAGATCGCAAGAACGGCGGCCAGAAACAGGGCGCTCAGGAAGTCCTTGATCATCCAGAGAAAGATGACCGTGAGGGTCAGCGCAAGCGCGGCTATGAAGCCGCGCTGGAGGGCGAGGCGGGGATCGTCTCCGGTCATGGTCTAATCATAGAGCACGCCGGGCAGCCATGTGGCCAGCCAGGGCAGGGTCGCCACCGCCAGGATCGCGAGGAGCTGAATCACCACGAACGGCGCCGCTCCGCGATAGATCGCGCCTGTGGTCAGCTCCGGCGGGGCCACGCCGCGCAGGTAGAACAGCGCGAAGCCGAAGGGCGGGGTCAGGAAGCTGGTTTGCAGGTTCAGCGCCATGAGCACGCCCAGCCAGACCGGGTCGACCCCCATCATCAACAGGATCGGCGCCACGATCGGAACGACCACGAAGGTGATCTCGATGAAGTCGAGGAAAAAACCGAGCACGAACATCACCAGCATGACTACGGCGAGCGCTCCGAATACCCCGCCGGGAACCGCCTCCAGGGCGTGGCGCACGCTTTCGTCGCCGCCAAGCTCTCGGAAGACCAGGGCGAAGAGGCTGGCGCCGATCAGGATCACGAACACCATGGCGCTGATCTGGGCGGTGGCTTTCATGACCGCATCGAGCACGCCGGTTCGGAACAGGCGGACCAGGGCGAACAGGCCGCCCGCCGCAGCGACCGCAGACAGGGCATAGGCGACTGTGAGCCCAGCGGAGGCCTCGCCGGCGCGCAGGTCGACGAAGAAGACCGAGGCGATCAAGGCGAGCAGGGCGACTGCGCTGGCGAATACGATCCAGCGGCCAAGCGCGGGATTGCTCTCAGCGCCGGCGTTGCGGAACCCGGCGAGCAAGGTCGCGCCGACCGCGCCCACGCCAGCCGCCTCGGTCGGCGTCGCCAGACCGCCCAGGATCGAGCCGAGTACAGCGATGATCAGGATCAGCGGCGGAATAAGGGCGGAGAGGATCTTGCCCCAGTCGGCCTGCAGCTCGTCCCTGGGGATGGCCGGCGATCCTGAGGGACGCAGGACCGCCGAGCCGACCTGATAGAGCACGTACACCCCCACGAGCAGAAGCCCGGGGATGAGCGCGCCCGCGAACAGGTCGCCCACCGAAACGATGTCGGGTGAGAAGATGCCCTGGGCCCGCTGGGCTTCGGCGTAAGCGGAGCTGAGCTGGTCGCCGAGCAGTACGAGCACGATGGACGGCGGGATGATCTGGCCGAGCGTTCCGGCGGCGGCGATGGATCCGGAGGCGAGCGCCGGATCATAGCCGCGCTTGAGCATGGTCGGCAGGGACAGAAGCCCCATTGTGACGACCGTCGCCCCGACAATCCCGGTCGAGGCCGCCAGAAGGGCGCCGACAAGCACGACGGAGATGCCAAGACCGCCCCTCAGAGTGCCGAACAGCGCGCCCATGGCTTCAAGAAGCTCTTCGGCGACACGGGATTTCTCCAGCATCACGCCCATGAAGACGAAGAGCGGGACCGCCACGAGAATGGACTTATCCATCTCCATGATGTTGCCGTAGATGCGCTGGGGGAAGGCGCGCAGATGCAGCGGGTCGAACACGTCAAGCGCCAGACCGATCAGCGCGAACGCCAGGCCGACGCCTGCGAGGGTGAACGCCACAGGGTAGCCGCGCAGGAGCGCCGCAAATGCGGCCACGAACATCAGAAAGGGCAGGATTTCCAGCAATAGCGCCATGGCCCGCCCCTAAAGCTCGTGATCGCCGGCGTTTTCGCCGACCGGTGGAGCCTCGCGGCCCGAAAGTGTCAGGGCGGCGCGCGCCGCCATGGACAGGCCCTGCAGGATCATCAGAACGGCGAAAACAGGGATGGCGGTCTTCAGAAGGAAGACCAGCGGCAGGCCGTCGGACTCTCGTGAGCGCTCCAGGATCCGCCAGGCGCCGCCCACATAGGAGCGCGAGGTCTCAAGGATCAGCCAGCTCATGGGGATCAGCGCGAAATAGACGCCCGCCATATCCGTCCAGGCCCGGCCGCGATCGGTGAGCTTGGAATAGAGGATGTCCACCCGCACATGCCCGCCGGTCAGCAGCGCGCTCGCGCTCGACAGCAGGAACAGGATGGAGTGCAGGTAGATCACGCTTTCTTGCAGCTTTGTGATGGAAACTCCGAAGACATAACGCTGAATCACGATCACGGCGGTGATCACCACAAGCGCAAGCGCCGACCAGCGCACAGCGTCGGCGACAGTGATGGAGATGGCGTCGATGGCCAGCGCGCCCCGGCGCAGGAGATCCTCAAGCAATGCAGGCAGGCGCGCGAACCGTCCCCAGAGCCCGGCGATCAGGGGGAGCAGGATCAGCGGGCTGAGGCCCAGCCCGATCCAGCCGATGATCTGCCCCGCCGTCAGTCCCATCGCCGACAGATTGGCGCTGAGCCACCCGCCGAGCGCGCCGCCGGTCGCACCGTCGATCGCGAGCCCGGCGAGCGTCGCAGCGATCAGGACCAGGAGGAGGACGTCGCCCGCGCGCATGGACCAGCTCTAACGCCCAAGAACGCGTTCGCGCTGGCGGTAATAGGGCGCTTCGGAAATGCTCGCCCAGTCCCGGCCCAGGCGGCGGGTCTCCAGATAGCTTTCATAAACCCGGCGGGAGAGCGGATCGGCGTTGGCCGTGTCAGCCACGACCTGCTCGGAAATCCGCGCCACCTCGGTCCAGATCTCATCGGAGAAGGTGCGCAGCTGCACCCCGTGCTCCTGGGTGAGGGTGCGCAGGGCGAGGCCGTTCTGATAGGTGAACTCGGCCAACGACTGGTTGTTCGCCGCGCGGCAGGCCGCCTTGATGATCGCCTGCTGATCGGCGGGAAGGGAGTCCCAGACGCCGCGGTTGAGGCCGACGGCAAGCGCGGAGCCGGGCTCATGGAAGCCGGGGCCGTAATAGAATGGCGCTTCGCGATAGAACCCGAAAGCCAGGTCATTCCAGGGCCCGACCCATTCGGTCGCGTCAATGGCGCCGGACTGGAGCGACTGGTAGATTTCGCCGCCTGACAGGGCGACGGCCGCGCCGCCCAGCTCCCGGATCACCGATCCGCCAAGGCCGGGAATGCGCATGCGCAGGCCGCGGAAGTCCTCCAGCGCATTGACCTCCTGCTTGAACCAGCCGCCCATCTGGTGGCCGGTGTTGCCGGCCTGGAAGGCGATGAGATTGAACTGTCCCGCCAGCTCGTCCCACAGCGCCTGACCGCCGCCATACTCGACCCAGGCCATGATTTCGTGGGCGGTCATGCCCATGGGAACGGCGCAGAAGAAATTGTAGGCCGGTGAACGGCCCTGCCAGTAATACTCGGCGGCGTGGTACATGTCCGCGACGCCGTTGGAGACCGCGTCAAACACCTCGAACGCGCCGACGATCTCGCCCGCGCCATAGACCTGCACTTCAAGGGCGCCGCCGGACATTTCCTGGATGAACTGCGCGGTCCGCTCTGCGGCCGTTCCAAGGCCAGGGAAGCCGGCCGGCCAGGTGGTCACCATGCGCAGGCGGCGCGTGCGGCCGCGATTCACCGCCGGGGCGGCCGGGGCGGTGTCCTCGCCGGATTGCTGGGAACAGGCTGACGCCGCGCCGGCGGCGGCGACGGCGGCGCCGGAAAGGAATGTGCGGCGATCCATGGCGTTTCTCCCCCTTGCGCACGCCTGCTCAGCGGCGCGCTTTTTGTTGTTCACTCGCTCGGTTCGGCCCGGGCTTGCGCTTGGGCGCCTTCGTCTTCGGTCAACAGCCGCCAGCCCGTCGGGTCCAGAATCTCGAGCGGTCGATAGCGCGCCTTGTAGTCCATCTTGTCGCTGCCGTGCACCCAGTATCCAAGATACACGTAAGGCAGGTCGTCCTGTTGGGCCCTGTCGATATGATCGAGGATCATGAAGGCGCCGAGGCTGCGACGGTCAAGCTCGGGATCAAAGAAGCTGTAGACCAGCGAAAACCCGTCCTGCAGCCGGTCGATGAGCACTGCGGCGACCAGCGCACTGCTTTCGTCGCGATACTCCACGATTTCGGTGCGCTGCGCGCCATCTTCGACCATGCCTGCGAAGTCGAAGAAGTCCATGCCGGCCATGTCGCCGTCGCCGTGGCGCGCGTCGAGATAGCGCGACAAGAGCGCGAACTGTTCAGGCGTGGCGTCGGCGGGTTTGGTGATGCGCAACAGATCAGCGTTGCGATTGCGGATCCGGCGCTGGGTGCGCGAGGGGACGAATTCGGAAGCGATGATGCGCGCAGACTTGCAGGCCGAGCATCGCTCGCAGGCCGGCCGGTAGAGTATGGACTGGGACCGCCTGAAGCCGGCATGGGTCAGCGTGTCGTTCAGGCCCGGCCCGTCCACCAGGTCGAGCTTGGTGAACACCTTGCGCTCCATCCGGCCGGGCAGATAGGGGCAGGGCGACGGCGCGGTCAGGAAGAACGGCAGCTGTTTTGCGGAGAACGGGCGGGTCAAGCCAATCGGTCCCTTGGTGGCGGATTCGAATTTATCCTAACCCCGACGGGGTCAGGGAGAAACTCACCGTGACGTAGGCGGTGAAGACAAGCCAGACCAGGATTGAGAGCGGGGCTCCGGCCCGCAGGAAGTCGGCGAATTTGTATTTGCCCGGCCCCATGACCAGCAGATTGGTCTGATATCCGATGGGTGTGGCGAAGCAGGTGTTCGCGGCGAAAAGCACGGTCAGCGCGAAAAGATAGGGATCAACGCCCGCCTGCGCCGCCGCGCCCACAGCGATGGGCGTGAACAAAATGGCGGTGGCGTTGTTCGACAGCACGTTTGTCAGGACCATCACGACGAAGAACAGGGCCGAGAGAAGCGCAGCCGGGCCGAACGGCTCGAACGTAGCGACGACGCCGTAGGCGATGACGCTCGCCGCGCCGGAGGCGTCCATGGCTTCGCCCAACGCAAAGGCCGAGCCGATCAGCATGAAGAGCTTCAGGTCGAAGGCGCGCGCGGCCTGGCGCACATTGAGGCAGCCGGTGGCGATCATCGCCACCGCGCCGAGAATGGAGGCGACCACGATCGGCAACAGGCTGGTCGCGGCCAGCAGGATCACACCGAGCAGGATCGCGCGCGCCAGCGAGGCTTTACGGATGTCAGGCAGATCACTGGTCGCCCATTCCATCAGCAGCACGTCACGGTCGGCCCGCAGCCGCTTCATGGAGTCCGCCGACCCGAACAGGAGGAGGACATCGCCGGCCTCCAGCCGGATCTCTCCCATGCGTGCGCGCAGCATGCGCGAGCGCCGCTGCACGCCGAGCACCAGAGCGCCGACTGAATGGCGAAAGCCGATCTGGCGGATCGTGCGTCCGATCAGGCGTGAGCCGGGGGACACTACGGCTTCGGTGAGGGCCAGCCGTTCGCCCGGCGTCGGCGCGTCCTTGGGACCGGCCGAGCGCAAAACGCCGCGCACGAATTCGGGGCGGCTGGACAGGAGCTCGGTCAGGCGCTTGCGGGTCGCCGCCACGATGACAAGATCGCCGTTCTGCAGCTCGATATCATCGAAAGGCGGCAGATAGGCCTGCTCGCCGCGCTGGATCATGCGCACCGTCATGTCCTGCAGATCAGGAAACAGGCCAGCGACCGGTTTCTGTCCGGCCAGCGGATGCTCAGGCGTCACTTCGATCTGGGCGATGTACTGCTTGCCCGTGCCGCCGGTGAATTCGGACTCCATGTCCGCACGCTTGGGCAGGAGCTTGGGCAGGATGAAGGTGATGTAGAGGATCCCGGCGCCCGCCAGCAGCACGCCTGGATAGAGCGGGTCGAAGAAGCTCAGCCCCTCGCCTGAGGCGTCGTTCAGGGCGTCCGACACCAGGAGGTTGGTGGAGGAGCCGATCAGCGTGGTCATCCCGGCGAAGATGCAGATGAAGCTCAGGGGCATCATGAAGGCGGACGGGGAGCCTTTCATGCGCGCAGCGATCGCCGCCAGGATCGGGATGAACATCACGACGACCGGCGTATTGTTCAGGAAGGCCGAGACCAGAAAGACGAGGGCGAAAAGCGCCACGATGGTGAGCTTGGGCCGCACGTCGAACATGGACAGAAGCGTGCGGGTCGGGCCGTCGAGCGCGCCGGTATGGAAAACGCCCTGACCGACGACCAGCAGCGCCATGATGGTGATCAGGGCCGGGTTCGCGAAGCCGGACAGGAAAGCCGCCGCATCCGGATCGCCCTCACGTCCGAATAGCTGGAAGAACAGCAGAGCCGCTCCGACAATGGCGGCGGACACCATCTCCAGAGCGAAACGCTCCCAGCAATAGAAGACGATCGCCGCGGCCACGCCGGCCAGGACCGCCCACATGCGCCAGTCGCTCAGCGCTGAGAGGTGTTCTTCCATAAGGACCTGCCCCGTTGCGGCGCGGCGCGCCGGCGAAAGACCGATCCTAACGAGGAATCACGGAAGCGATAAAGCTGTCCGTGGCAGCGCCGGAGCCGGAGGGCCTAAAGGCGGTGGCCGGGCGGGATCACAGGCGCCTCGCGCAGCAGCGTGATCGACAGGCGGCGATTGCCTGGCAGATAGGGATCATCGGGGAAGAGGGGTTCCGCGCCCGCCTTGCCGCGCACTTCCGCGATCCGGTGTTCAGGCAGGCCGGCGTCGAGGATGACGCCAAGGGCCGCGTTGGCGCGCGCCGAGGACAGCTGCCAGTTCGACGGACCGCTTCTGGGGGCCGGAGACGCGTCAGTATGGCCGGAAACCGTCATGCGGTTCGGCAAGGTGAGGGCGATGTCCGCCACGGCCCGCAGCAGGACGCGCGCACGCTCATTGGGCTCGACCTGGCCCGGCTGGAACATGGGACGTCCTTCCTGATCGATAAGCTGGATGCGAAGGCCTTCCGGGGTCTGTTCGATGATCACGTGGTTGGACAGTTCGGCGAGTTCGGGCATGTCCTGAAGCGCCTGACGCAGGGACTGCTCTGCGCTGGCGACTTCCGCCGACTCCCGGCGCGCCAGGGCGTCCGCGACGGCGTCGGTGCTCACTTCCGGTTCGGTGCGTTCGCCGCCGCCGGTCTCAGAGCTTTCCTGCTCGCGCTCGCGGCTCTCCACGGGCGGCGGGGCGAGGCGGTCGACAACAGAGGCCGAGCCTGACCCGCGCGCGCCGTCATTGCCGAAGGCGGTCCCGCCCAGCACGCCGCCTGACCCGGACTCCGAGCGCGAAACGCTTGCCGGTGCGAAATAATCCGCGATCCCTTCGCGTTGCTCCGGCTCGGTGTTATTGATCAGCCACATCATGAGGAAGAACGCCATCATGGCCGTCACGAAGTCGGCATAGGCGACTTTCCACGCGCCCCCATGGTGGCCGTGACCGCCGCCCTTCTTGACTTTCTTGATGACGATCGGTTGATCCGAGGCCATATCCACCCACCTTCCGGCGCTGTTCTTTGACCTGACCATGCACCAACAGGGTTAAGGCGGGGTTGTCGCAGCGAATCAGGAGACATGATTTGGACAAGGCGCGTGAATACCGGGATGCTCTGGGCCTCTATCCCACGGGCGTCGCGCTGGTGACCCTGCTGCACAATGGCTCGGCCCGCGCCATGACGATCAATTCCTTCGCCTCCGTCAGCCTGGACCCGCCGCTGGTGCTGTGGTCGGTGGCCAGGGACAGCATGCGCTACCAGCTGTTCCGTGACGCTGAGGTGTTCGCGATCAATATCCTGGCCGCCGATCAGGAAGAGCTGGCTACGGCCTGCGCCCAGTCAGACGATCTGGAGGCGGCGGGGGCCAGCTGGGCGGCCGGCGAGGGCGGCGCCCCGCTGGTGGACGGCGCCGTGGCGAGGCTCGAATGCGTGCGCGATGCGGTGCATCCCGGCGGCGATCATGACATCATCATTGGACGGGTGACCGGGTTCGACCAGCCAAGGCGCTCGCCGGCGCTGGTGTTTCACCGCTCCGCCTACGCCAGCGCTGACGGTGCGCTCTGAGTTCAGGAATGAGGATCTTTCATGGCTGATACAGCGTTCCTGGGCCTGGGCGTGATGGGGTTTCCCATGGCGGGCCACCTGGCCGCAGCCGGGCATTCGGTCCGGGTCTGGAACCGCACCGGGGAGAAGGCGCGCCGCTGGGCGTCCCACCATGAAGGACACGCTTGCGCCTCGATCGAGGAAGCCGTGGACGGAGCGGACATCGTCTTCATGTGCCTGGGCGATGACGCCGACGTGCGCGATGTCGCCGAGCCGGCCATGGAAGCCATGAAGGATCGCGCGATCCTGGTGGACCACACCACGGCGTCGGCCGAGCTCGCCCGGCAGCTTCACGACGCCGCAAAGGAAGCCGGCGGTATCGGCTTCATCGATGCGCCTGTTTCCGGCGGCCAGGCCGGGGCCGAGAACGGTCAGCTGTCCATCATGTGCGGCGGGGACCGGGTGGTGTTTGAGCGCGCCGAACCGGTCATGGAGGCCTACGCCAAGGCGATCACCTACGCCGGGGAGGCCGGATCGGGCCAGCTGGTGAAGATGGTCAACCAGATCTGCATCGCGGGCCTGGTCCAGGGCCTGTCGGAGGGTCTGCACTTCGCCCAGAAGTCCGGGCTTGATCCGGAGACGGTGATCAATGCGGTCTCCAAAGGCGCGGCGCAGAGCTGGCAGATGGAGAACCGCTGGCGCACGATGGTCGATGGCGAATTCGATTTTGGGTTTGCTGTTAACTGGATGCGCAAGGATCTTCGAATTGCACTTGAAGAAGGCCGGCGCAACGGAGCCCGCCTTCCTGTCACGGCTCTCGTGGACCAGTTCTACGCCGAGGTGCAGGCCATGGGCGGGGAACGCTGGGACACCTCCAGCCTGATCGCGCGGTTGAACAACGCCGACAAAGGCAAGCCCTGATGCGCCTGATCGAGGTCTCCTTTCCCGATGGGGACCGCGTTCAGCCGCTTTTGAAGGCGACGCTGAAGACCGAGCCGCTGGACCACCGCCTGACCGAACCGGACGATCGTGGCCGGCGCCTCCTGCGCCTGGTGTTCCGCGACGGCGACGGCCAGAAGGCCATCGACGCCATCCAGGCGATCCTCGACAGCGAAGAGGACTGGCGGCTCGTCGTTCTGCCGGTGGAGGCGACCGCTCCCAAGGTCGATGAAAGCGCCGAGCAGACCGTCAGCCGCCAGCAACGCACGCTCGCCCTCCGTGAGGAGATGTATGAGGACATCGCCAAGGGCGCGCGGCTGAACACCGACTTTGCACTGCTGACGGCGCTGTCGACGATCGTGGTGGTGTTCGGCCTGTCCGCCGACAACGTGGCCGCCGTGATCGGCGCCATGGTGATCGCGCCCTTGCTGGGCCCGATCCTGGCCTTCTCTTTCGGATCCGCTCTGGGGGACCTGGCGCTGATGGCGAAGGCCGCTAGAACCGCCGTCGCCGGACTGGCCCTTGGGCTCGGGATCAGTTTCGCCATTGGGCTGGTCTATGAACCGAACCTGCTGAGCGACGAGCTGATGAGCCGCACGGTGGTGGGGCTGGATTCCCCTGCGCTCGCGCTCGCCGCCGGCGCCGCCGCGGCGCTGTCGATCGCCACCGGACTGCCTGCGGCCCTGGTCGGCGTGATGGTGGCCGTGGCGCTGTTGCCGCCCGCCGCCGCCGCCGGTCTGTTGGCCGGCGCGGGGGAGTGGAGCCTGGCGGCGCGCGCCGCCCTGCTGCTGTCCATCAATGTCGTGGCCGTGAATCTCGCCGCGCTGCTGGTGTATTTCTTCAAGGGCGTGCGTCCGCGCACCTGGCTGGAGCGGCGGTCCGCCAAGCGCTCGGTCTATGTGAATGCAGGCGTCTGGCTGGTGATGATCCTGGCCCTGACCGCGCTCGCCGGCCATTTCGCCGCGGCAGGAACCGCCCCGTGAGCGAGATCGCTACGGTGGCTCTGGTTTTTCTGGGGCTGGACTTCGCGGGCATCGCCCTGTTCGCCCTGACCGGCGGGATCATCGCGGCGCGCAAGGGCCTCGACCCGTTCGGCGCAGCCGTGATCGGCGCGGCGGCGGGGATGGGCGGCGGTACGATCCGCGATGTCCTGCTGGGCGCGTTGCCGGTCTACTGGATCGCCGCGCCGCAGTATCTGGCCGTGGCGCTGGCCGCCGGTGTCGTCGGGTATTACGGCTCGGAGCTGGTCCGAGGCGAAACCGGGGCCCGGCGCAAGGCGCTGGTCTGGGCTGACGCCGGAGGGCTTGCGGTGTTCTGCGTCCTCGGGGCGCAGGCCGGGCTTGATGCGGGCGCGCACTGGTCCATCGCCCTGGTCACCGGCGTGCTGAGCGCGGCGTTTGGAGGCGTCTTGCGCGACGTGATCGTCAACGATGTGCCGCTGATCTTCCGCGAAGATGTGTATGCGCTGGCCGCGCTTTTCGGGGCGGCGATCTATGTGGCGGCGGTCTCTCTGGGCCTTGGTGAGAGCTGGGCGGCGCCGTTGGGGGCGGTGTCCGCGTTCGCATTGCGGGGCTGCGCCATCGTGTTCAAGTGGAGCCTGCCTGCGCTGGGCAAGCTGGATTAGACCCGCTCCAGCGCCTGCATCACATCATCGATCAGATCGGCTTCGGCCTCGATCCCGCAGGACAGGCGCACCAGACCGTCCGGCGTCGGGCTGGCCGGGCCTTCGATAGGCTTTCGATGTTCGATCAGGCTTTCCACCCCGCCGATGGACGTCGCCTGCAGGAAGACCTCCGTCGACGCGGCAAGCTTCGCGGCGTCAGGCGCGCCGCCCTTGACGACGACCGATAGCAGGCCGCCGAAACCGCCGGTCATCTGGCGGGCGGCGATGGCGTGGCCGGGATGATCGGGCAGACCGGGATAAAGCACCGCCTCCAGCTTCGGGTGGCCTTGAAGCGCCTGAGCCAGGGCCAGGGCGTTGGCGCTCTGGCGTTCAAAGCGCACGAAAAGCGTGCGCATGCCCCGGATCAACAGCCAGCTTTCAAGGCTCCCCGGAACCGCGCCGGTCAGCGCGTGACCGTCGCAGAGCCGCGCCCAGCGTTCGTTCTGGGCTTTGGTGACGACCGCGCCGGCCAGCACGTCGGAATGGCCATTCAGGTACTTGGTGGCCGAATGCATCACGAGATCCGCGCCCAGGTCGAGCGCGCGCGTCGTGCAGGGCGGGGCGCAGGTGCCGTCTACGGCCAGAACCGCGCCGGTCTCGCGGGCGATCTGCGCGGCGCCTGCGACGTCCACCACAGCCCAGCCGGGATTGGCCGGCGTCTCGATCCAGATCAGTTCGGGTTCGTGTTCGCGCGCTTTGGCGGCGAGGTCGCCATCGATGGACGGATCGAAAAGCGCGAGATGAATTCGTTTATCTGAATCAAGTCTCTGCAGAAGCTTCTTCGCGCCGTAATACATCTGCGTCTGAGCCAGAATCGTCGCACCCGGCTTCACCGTGTCGAACACCGCCACCGCTGCGGCCAGGCCCGAGCTGAAGAGTCGGGCGTCCACTCCGCCCTCCAGCGCCGTCAGGATGTCTGCTGCATGCTGCTCCGTTGGTCCCTCGGGCCGTCGATAGTCCATGGCGCCGACGAGCTGGTTGTTCTCATCGCGCAAAAAGGTCGTGGAGGCGTGCAGCGGCGCGATCACCGCGCCTGTATGCGGATCGGTGCGGTGGAGCGCCTGGGCGGCGAGGGTGGCGGGAAGAGCCCGCTGGCTAAAGGGCGACATAATAGAACAGCAGATAGCGGCCATCGAAGGAGCCGTGTACGACTAAAAAATCGCCAGGGCCGAATTGTCGACCTCCGACGTACCGAAGCGGGGAGCGCTCGATTTCGCCCGTTGGGTTGAAACCCTCGGGACATGATATTCCCATGCGTCTAAGTTCCGGCGATTCAAGACCTTCGCCAAGGATCGCGTCGAAGTCTCCCTGGACCTCGATCAGGACGCAGCCGCTGAAGTCAATAAAGCCCTCTCTGCGCGCCGAAATGACTCGATGTTCCGGACCAATCTCACGATCGGTGAGCCGGCTGATCCAAGCTCGCGCCTGGGAGTCTGACGGGCGCTCCCAACGCAAGTGTTCAATATGGAGAAACAGAGATGCTGCGAGGACAAGCGAGAGCACGGCCCCAAAGAACCAGAGCGCGAAACGTAACAATCGCCTAGCCTCCCAACACCTTCGCCGCCCGAGGCGCGAAGTATGTAAGAACCCCATCCGCGCCGGCGCGCTTGAACGCCAGCAGGCTCTCCATCATCGCCCGTTCGCCGTCGATCCAGCCATTGGCCGCCGCCGCTTCGATCATGGCGTACTCGCCGGAGACCTGGAAGGCGTAGGTGGGCAGGGCGAAGGCGTCCTTCACGCGGGCGACGATATCCAGATAGGGCAGGCCCGGCTTGACCATGACCATGTCCGCGCCTTCGGCGATGTCGAGTTCCACCTCGCGGATGGATTCGTCAGTGTTCGCCGGGTCCATCTGATAGGTCTTCTTGTCGCCCTGCAGGGCTGCGGAGGAGCCGATGGCGTCGCGATAGGGTCCGTAGAAGGCTGAGGCGTATTTGGCCGCGTAGGACAGGATCATCACGTCCTCGAAGCCTTCGGAGTCCAGCGCCGCTCTGAGCGCCCCGACGCGGCCATCCATCATGTCGCTCGGCGCGATGACGTCGCAGCCCGCGCGCGCCTGGCAGATCGCCTGCTGGCACAGGCGCTCGATCGTGGGATCGTTCAGGATGATCCCGTTCTCCATCAGCCCGTCATGGCCGTGGTCGGTGAACGGGTCGAGCGCCACGTCACAGATGATCCCGACCTCGGGCGCGGCGTCCTTCATCGCCTTGATCGCCTGACCGACGAGGCCGTTCGGATCATCGGCCTGGGAGCCGCGGGCGTCCTTCAGGCTGGAATCGATATTGGGGAAGATGGCGATCGCGGGAATGCCGAGCGCGCGCGCCTCGACGGCGGCTTTGGCCGCGTCGGCGAAGGTGAGTCGCTTCGTACCCGGCATGGCCGCGACCGGTTCGCTCTCGGCCTTGTCGGTGACGACGAGGGTCCAGATCAGGTCGTCGGTGGTGAGCGTGTTCTCCCGCATCAGGCGGCGCGACCAGTCATGCTGGCGCATGCGGCGCAGGCGGGTGGTGGGAAACTGGGCCATGGCGGTGTATCTCCGCGGGTCATGAACTTGAAGAAGGCCGGCGCGCCGGTTAGGTCGCAGCCGGAGTCTTAGGAGGTTTTTCCGTGCATTTCGAGCTGACTGAAGACCAGGCGCTGATTCAGGACGCCGCGCGCCGCTTCGCCGACGACCGGCTGAAGCCATTCGCCGCTGAATGGGACGAGAAGAAACACTTCCCCGTCGACGTGCTGAAGGAAAGCGCGGCGCTGGGGTTCGCCGGCATCTACACGAGAGACGATGTGGGCGGATCGGGCATGAGCCGGGTCGACGCCGCGCTGATCTTCGAACAGCTCAGCCGGGGCTGCGTCTCCACCGCGGCCTTCATTTCCATCCACAACATGGTGAGCTGGATGATCGATACGTGGGGCAGTGAAGACCAGCGCCAGCGCTGGCTGCCCAGGCTGACCGCCATGGATCTGATCGGCTCCTACTGCCTGACTGAACCAGGCTCAGGCTCCGACGCAGCCGCCATGCGCACCAAGGCGGTTCGCGACGGCGACCACTACGTCATCAACGGCTCTAAAGCCTTCATCTCCGGCGCCGGGACGAGCGATCTCTACGTCTTGATGTGCCGGACCGGCGACAATGGACCGAAGGGCGTCTCCACGATTGTGGTGGAGAAGGGCACGCCCGGCCTGTCCTTCGGTGCTAACGAGAAGAAGATGGGCTGGAATTCCCAGCCGACCGCCGTGGTCAGCTTTGAAGACTGCCGCGTGCCGGTGGAGAACCGCCTGGGCGAGGAGGGGCAGGGCTTCACATTCGCGATGAACGGGCTGAATGGCGGGCGCATCAATATTGGCGCCTGCTCGCTGGGCGGCGCCGCCGAAGCCACTGACCTGGCGCTGGCCTACGCGAAAGAACGCAGCCAGTTCGGCCGGTCCATCGCAGATTTCCAGGCCACCCAGTTCAAGCTCGCCGACATGGCCACCGAGCTCGACGCCAGCCGCCTCATGCTGCTGCGCGCCGCCGATGCGCTCGACCGCAAGGATCCGTCGGCGCCGAAATACTGCGCCATGGCCAAGCGCTTTGCGACCGATCTGGGCTTCCGCATCGCCAACGAGGCGCTGCAGATCCATGGCGGCTATGGCTATCTGAAGGACTATCCCATCGAACGCATCGTGCGTGATCTGCGCGTCCATCAGATCCTGGAAGGGACGAACGAGATCATGCGCGTCATCATCGCAAAGGACCTGCTGAAATGACCGAAGACGTCATCATCCGCAAAACCGGCGATGTGGGCCGGATTACGCTGAACCGCCCCAAGGCTCTGAACGCCCTCAACCAGGACATGGTCGAGGCCATGACGACCGCGCTGCTGGAATGGCGCGACGACCCTGAGGTCAAAGCCGTCGTTGTGGATGGAGAGGGCGAGAAAGGCTTCTGCGCCGGCGGGGATATCCGCATGCTCACCGAGAGCGGCAAGGCGGGCGATGGTCGGGCCTGGAAGTTCTGGCGGGACGAATACCGGCTCAACACTCTGATTGCGGAGTATCCCAAGCCCTATGTCGCCCTGATCGACGGCGTGACCATGGGCGGCGGCGTGGGGATCAGCGTCCATGGCGAGTTCCGGGTCGCGGGCGACCGGACCCTGTTCGCCATGCCGGAGACCGGGATCGGTTTTCACCCCGATGTAGGCGGCGCCTTCTTCCTGCCGCGCCTGGCCGGGGAGATCGGAACCTGGATGGGCCTGACCGGCGCGCGTCTGAAGACCGCCGACTGCATCGCGGCGGGCGTCGCCACCCATTACGTGCCGACCGAGCGCTTCGGCGAGCTGATCCACGCCCTGGAGCACGAGAAGCTTGATGATGACGGCGAGCGGATCGACCAGCTTCTGGACGGATTCGGCGCGCCGGCCGGCTCGTCCGATCTCAGCCTGTCGCTCGGCCTGATCGATGCGGCGTTCGCGGGCGATGATCCCGATGCGATCCTCAATCGCCTCGAAGACGCGGGCGACGGATGGTCCAAGAAGCAGGCCTCCATCCTGAAATCGAAATCCCCGACCTCCGTCGCGGTCACGCTGGCCGCGTTGCGCAAGGGCGCCGCGCTGAGCTTCCGCGATGTGATGGTCCAGGATCTGCGTGTCTCCATGCGCTTCCTGGCGGAAGGTTCGGACTTCTATGAAGGCGTGCGCGCGGTGATCCTCGACAAGGACAACGCCCCGAACTGGGGAGCGCGCTCAGCCGACATCGACGGCTATTTCACGTCGTTGGGCGGCGAAGACGAGATGACGTTCCTGGACTGAGGCGATTGTTCACCCCACCCCGACCCTTCCCTTGGAGGGGAGGGAGGAGTGCTTCGCTCTGATGTGCGCGTCGCGAGAGCTTTCCGGTCTCTGCCGGAATCTGATCAGCGTCCGGCGCCTGCGCTTCACCCTCCCCTTGAGGGGAGGGCCGGGGTGGGGTGTATAAGCGCGCAAACCATAACCATCAGGGAGGCCGCTCATGGCCGAGATTGCTTTCATCGGGCTTGGAAACATGGGCTCAGGCATGGCCGCGAACCTGGTCAAGGCCGGTCACGCCGTGCGCGCCTTCGATCTGAACGAAGCGGCGGTGCAGGCGCTGGTCGGGAAAGGCGCCAGGGCGGCCTCGACGCTTTCGGTCGCTGTGACCGGCGCCGATGCGGTCGTGACGATGCTGCCGGCCGGTCCCCATGTGAAATCGGTCTACGAGGGCGCGGACGGTATTCTTGAGCTCGCGCGCGCCGACGCCGTATTGATCGATTGCTCAACGATCGACGTGGACACCGCGCGCGCTGTCGGCGCAGCGGCCGCAGCCAAGGGCTTCAGCTTTGTCGATGCGCCGGTGTCCGGCGGCGTCGCGGCGGCCGAAGGCGGGACCCTGACCTTCATGGTCGGCGGGCCGGAGGAAGCCTTCAACAGGGCCGAACCGATCCTTGACGCCATGGGCAAGGCGGTGATCCGGGCCGGTGAAGCCGGGGCCGGTCAGGCCGCAAAGATCTGCAACAACATGTTGCTGGGCATTCACATGATCGGCACATGCGAAGCGCTGAACCTGGCCATGAAGCTTGGGCTGGACCCGCAGAACTTCTACGATATCGCCTCGAAGGCGTCGGGGCAGACCTGGTCGCTGACCAGCTATTGCCCGGTGCCGGGACCAGTTCCCGCCGCGCCGTCGAACCGGGACTACAAGCCCGGCTTCGCCGCCCCGATGATGCTGAAGGATCTGAAGCTCGCCCAGGCGACCGCTGAAGAGGCCGGCGTGGAAACGCCCATGGGCCGTCGCGCCCGCGAAATCTATCAGCAGTTCAATGATGAAGGCGGCGCGGAGCTGGATTTCTCCGGTGTGATCAAGATGCTCGCCGGTGAGCTTGGCTCGGGCGTCAAGTGAGATTGCGAAACGCTTTCAAAGACTAGGCGCGACATCTGGTCCTGAGGGGAAGACGCGCGCCCGGCTTCGGTCTATGTCTGTTTGACGACAGCTTCGCCCCTCTTGAATGGAGAGCCGCCGGCCTTGGCTCCGGCGCAGATCAGATGGACTATCGCAGCGCATTCCAAGCCTCCCTCGCTCGTGTCCGCGCCGAAGGCCGCTATCGCGTCTTCGCCAATCTGCGCCGGATCAAGGGGCAGTTTCCCCGTGCTCACTGGCGCACGCCGGACGGTGATGTGCGCGAAGTGACGGTCTGGTGCTCCAACGACTATCTGGGCATGGGCCAGAGCGCTTGCGTGACCGGCGCCATGAAGCAGGCGATCGACGATGTCGGCGCCGGGGCGGGGGGCACCCGCAACATCTCCGGCACCACCAATTATCACGTGGAGCTTGAGCGTTCGCTGGCGGAGCTGCACGACAAGGAATCCGCGCTTCTGTTCACGTCGGGCTACATTTCCAACCAGGCGACCATCGCGACGCTGGGCAAAATCCTGCCTGGCTTGATCATTTTTTCCGATGCTCTGAACCACGCCTCCATGATCGAAGGCGTGAAGAACGCCGGGGGGCAGAAGCATGTCTGGCGGCACAATGATCTGGCGCACCTGGAGGAGCTACTGCAGGCCGCGCCTAAAGATGCGCCCAAGCTGATCGCGCTGGAGTCGGTCTATTCCATGGACGGCGATATCGGCCCGCTTGAGGGCGTCTGCGACCTCGCCGAGAAATATGGCGCGCTGACCTATCTCGATGAAGTTCACGCGGTCGGGCTTTACGGCCTGCGCGGCGGCGGCATCGCCGAGCGCGAAGGCCTCATGGACCGCTTCGACATCATCGAAGGCACGCTGGGCAAGGCCTATGGCGTCATGGGCGGGTATATCGCCGCCGATGAGGTGATCGTCGACGCGGTGCGCTCGTGGGCGCCCGGCTTCATCTTCACCACTTCTCTGGCGCCGGCGCTCGCTGCAGGCGCGCGCGCGAGCGTGGAGTATCTGAAAAGCGCCCATCACCTGCGAGAGCAGCACCAGGCCCGCGCCGCCGAGCTGAAGCAGCGCTTCCGCGATGCGGGTCTGCCGTTGATGGAGAGCGAGACTCACATCGTGCCGCTGAAAGTGGGCGATCCGGTCCTGTGCAAACGCATGACCGATGAACTGCTTGAAGAGCACGGGATCTACGTCCAGCCGATCAATTATCCCACAGTGCCGCGCGGGACCGAGCGGATGCGCTTTACCCCCACGCCTCTGCACGATGATGGGATGATGGACGAGCTGGTGACGGCCCTGCGCGCTGTCTACGCTCGCCACGCGGCGTCCATGGTGGCGTGATGACCGATCGTGATCCGCTATCGGGTCGCGAGGTCATCTTCGAGTTCATCACCCTTGGCGACTATGTGCGCGTGGCTGCGGTCGACGGGATCACCGGCGAGGAGGTCTATGTCAGCGGCCCGGTGAACACGCCTCAGGCCGATCTTGAGCGCATCGCCCTGCGCAAATTGATCCGCAAGCTCGGGCTCGCCAGCCCCGATGAAGAAGACCCCGAAAACAAAACGCCCCGGCGCGGCGGCCGGGGCGTCATCGTATAGGTCAGGCGAAACCGGGCCTCACTTGGCCTTTTTCTTACGGCCGCCGCGGCCAAGGCCGATCTCCTTGGCGAACTCGGACCGGCGCTTGGAGTAGTTCGGCGCGACCATGGGATAGTCAGCCGGAAGGCCCCACTTGCGGCGATAGTCTTCCGGGCTCATGTCGAACTGGGAACGCAGATACCGCTTGAGCATCTTGAGCTTTTTGCCGTCTTCCAGGCACACGATGTAATCATCGGTGACCGACTTGGAGACCGGCACGGCGGGCTTGGCCTTCACCTCGGGCTTCGGGGCGTCGCCGGAGATTTCCTTCATGGTCGCGTGAACCGACTTGATCATCTCCGGCACGTTCTCGGCTGGAACCGAGTTGTGCGTAAGAAAAGATGCAACGATGTCGGTCGTCATGCGCAGCAGTTCTTCGTTATCAATGTTTGGAATGGCTTCTTCCGTCATAACTCTCTTCCTGACAGCAGTGGGCTGAGCGAACGAATCGCACTCGATAACTGGTGTCTAGTAGTAACATTCAGACCATGCAAGTAAATGCTACGTTTGAATGAAAGTAATTTGTCCTGTGATTGTAATGTGGGGTGGGTGCGCTGAGTTAAAGCAGCGCAGCCGTGAGTGGTTGTCGACGGGGTCGCCGGGCCGTATGTACGGGGCGTCTCAGCAATACGGAGCAGCGCCATGGCTGACGCCCCTGTTCGCGAAACCGCCGACGGCTTCTTCACCCGTTCGCTCGGCGCGGCCGATCCTGAACTGGCCGATGCGGTCGCGAAGGAGATCCGGCGCCAGCAGACTCAGATCGAGCTGATTGCGTCGGAGAACATCGTGTCTCGCGCGGTCCTCGAGGCCCAGGGATCGCCGCTGACGAACAAGTATGCCGAAGGTTATCCCGGCAAGCGCTATTATGGCGGCTGTGAATTCGTGGACGTGGCCGAAGACCTTGCGATCGAGCGGGCGAAGAAGCTGTTCGGCGCGGCCTACGCCAACGTTCAGCCCAACTCGGGCAGCCAGGCCAATCAGGCGGTGTTTCTCGCGCTCCTGAAGCCCGGCGACAAGATTCTGGGTCTCGATCTGGCGGCGGGCGGGCACCTGACCCACGGCGCGCGCCCGAACATGTCGGGCAAGTGGTTCGAGGCCCATCATTATGGCGTGCGGGAAGCCGATGCTCTGATCGACTACGACCTGCTGCGCGAGCAAGCCAAAGAGCTTCAGCCGCAGATGATCATCGCGGGCGGCTCGGCCTATCCGCGCACCATCGACTTCGCGGCCTTCCGCGAGATCGCCGATGAAGTCGGGGCGTATCTTCTGGTCGACATGGCCCACTTTGCAGGCCTTGTGGCCGGCGGCGCCTATCCCAACCCGGTTCCTTACGCGGACGTTTGCACCACCACGACGCACAAGACGCTACGCGGTCCGCGCGGCGGCATGATCGTTTCGCGCGACGTTGATCTGGGCAAAAAGTTCAACTCCGCCGTCTTCCCCGGTCTTCAGGGCGGCCCGCTCATGCACGTGATCGCGGCCAAGGCTGTTGCGTTAGGCGAAGCCCTGCAGCCGGCCTTCAAGGACTACGCCGCGAGCGTGGTGGAAAACTGCAAGGCGATGGTCGGCGCACTGTCGGAAGCGGGGCTGGACCTTGTGTCGGGTGGTACCGACAGCCACGTGGCGCTCGTCGATCTGCGCCCCAAGGGCCTGACCGGGAACATCTCCGAAGCTGCGCTGGAACGCGCGCACATCACCTGCAACAAGAACGGCGTGCCGTTCGACCCGGAGAAGCCGACGGTCACGTCCGGTCTGCGCGTGGGCTCCCCGGCGGGAACGACGCGCGGCTTCGGCGCCGCGGAATTCCGCCGGGTCGGTGAGCTTATGGGCGAGGTGCTCGACGCGCTGAGCGCGAACAAGGACGGCGACAGCGCCGTTGAAGCGCGCGTGCGTGACGAAGTCATCGCGCTGTGCGAGCGTTTCCCGATCTATCCTGATCTCAATCAAGGCTGATGAACCGTGCGGTGTCCCTTCTGCGCCCATCCTGACACGCAGGTGAAGGACTCCCGTCCCGCCGAGGATGGTCAGGCGATCCGCCGCCGGCGGCTCTGCCCAGGGTGCGGCGCGAGGTTCACCACGTTCGAGCGGGTCCAGCTGCGCGATCTTCATGTGGTGAAGTCCGACGGAAAACGCGAAGCGTTCGACCGCGCCAAATTGACCAAGTCCGTTGATTTGGCCACCCAGAAGCGGGCGATCGACCGGGACCGGCTCGACCAGATGATCTCAGGCATCGTGCGGCGCCTTGAAAGCGGCGGTGAGCCGGATGTGCCCTCGAAAACGATCGGCGGGCTCGTCATGGATGGGTTGCGCCATCTCGATACGGTGTCCTACGTGCGATACGCCTCGGTCTACCGGGACTTCAAGGAAGTCGAGGACTTCTCCGAGTTCATCAAGGAGCACGGCCTGTCCGGCGCGGAGGATGAGGATGGGGACGACGCCGGATCATGAGCGTGACCGGCCGCCCGACCGTGACGTTGAAGCTGGCCACGAGCCTGGACGGGCAGGTCGCGCTCGCCGACGGAACGTCGAAATGGATCACCGGAGCTGAAGCGCGCGCTGAGGTGCATGACATGCGCGCCGCCCACGACGCCGTCATGACCGGGATCACAACGCTGCTCATCGATGACGCCGAACTGACAGCGCGCCCGGGCGGAGTGCTCGCCGAGCGCCAGCCGCTCAGAGTCGTCATGGACACCCGGCTGCGCTGCCTGCCCGACAGCGCCTTCCTGAAAGCCGGTCCGGCCATGCTGATCCATGGTCCAGGCGTTGACCCGGCAGAGCTCACCGCCGCCGGCGCAGACTGCCGGCAGGTCGCCCTTGAAGCCTCAGGGCGGGCCGATTTTCACGAAGCGCTCGAGGTGCTCAGGGATGCCGGCGTGAGCTCGGTGATGATCGAAGCCGGCGGCGTGCTGGCTGCATCCGCGCTTGCGGAAGGCGTTGTGGACCGCATCGCCTGGTTCCGCGCGCCGAAGATCCTGGGCGGGGACGGGCGGCCTTGCGTCGCAGCGCTGAACCTTGAGGCCCTTGAAGACGCGCCCATGTTTAAGCGCGTATCGGTGCGGGAGGTCGGCGCCGATCTCCTGGAACTGTACGAAAGGGCCTGACCCATGTTCACCGGAATTGTCACGGGGCTCGGCCGTATCGAAGCGGTGGAGCCCGGCGGGGTGCATCGCTTCACCGTTGCAGGTCCCTATGAAGCTGCCAGTTTCGAGATCGGATGTTCCGTCGCCCATGACGGCGTGTGCCTGACGGTCGTCAGCGTGGAAGCGGCCGGAGACGGCGCGCGCCACGTCGTCGAGGTGTCTCCGGAGACGCTGAAGCGCACCACGCTGGGCGCCTGGGAGGTTGGAACCGCGGTGAACCTTGAACGCTCGCTGAAAGTCGGCGACGAGCTGGGCGGGCATATCGTGCAGGGCCATGTCGATGGTGTCGGGGAGGTTCTCGACCGGGTCGACTCCGACGGTTGGATCACCTTCACCGTCAAGGCGCCGGGCAATGTCGCGCCGTTTGTGGCCGAGAAGGGTTCGATCTGTGTGGACGGCGTCTCTCTGACCGTGAACCGGGTCGACGGCGACGCCTTCGACCTGATGATCATTCCGCATACCGCAGAAGTGACGACGCTCGGCCGGCTGCAGCGCGGAGCGCACGTGAACCTTGAGGCCGACGTAATGGCGCGCTACGCCGCTCGGCTCATGGACGCGCGGGCCGCCGCGCCGGAACCGGAACGCGCGCAATGACCGACGCCTCCAGCCACGAAAGCCCGCTTTCTCCCATCGAGGACATCATCGAGGATGCGCGCAACGGGCGCATGTTCATCCTGGTGGACGCCGAAGACCGGGAAAATGAGGGCGACCTTGTCCTGCCGGCCCAGTTCGCCACGCCGGAAGCCGTGAACTTCATGGCCATGCATGGCCGCGGCTTGATCTGCCTGTCGCTGACGACCGAGCGGGCCGAAGCGCTGAAACTGCCGCTCATGAGCCAGCGCAATGAAAGCCGTCATACCACGAACTTCACCGTCTCCATCGAGGCGCGTGAGGGCGTCTCCACAGGCATCTCCGCCCATGATCGCGCCCTGACCATCGCCACGGCGATCGATCCCATGAGATCGGCCGACGACATCGTTTCACCGGGTCATGTGTTTCCTCTGGTGGCGCGCGATGGCGGCGTGCTGGTGAGGGCCGGCCATACCGAGGCGGCCGTCGATGTCGCGCGCCTGGCCGGCTGCAACCCCTCCGGCGTGATCTGTGAGATCATGAGGGAGGACGGCTCCATGGCGCGGCTGCCCGACCTGATCGGGTTTGCGCAGCGCCATGGCCTGAAGATCGGCACGATCGCGGACCTGATCGCCTATCGCCGCCAGCATGACCGCTTTGTGGAGCGACGCCTGGACAGCGAGGTCGAGACCGCTTGGGGCGGTCCGTTCAAGCTCGTGGTGTTCCGCTCCCTGGTCGACAATTTCGAACACGTCGCCTTGGTTAAGGGCGACCCGCGCAAGGCGGACGCCACGCTCGTGCGCATGCACAAGGTCAGCTTCACCGATGATGTCCTGGCCGCCGTCAACGGCCGGGCCGGGCTGGTGGAGCAGGGCGTGAAGGCGCTGGCAGGTCATGACGGGCCTGCGGTCATGGTGTTCATCCGCGAAACCAATCCAACCGCCATCACTGAACGATTCGGCGCCGCCCCGGTCGATCCGCCCGACAAGCGCGAGGCGCGCCGCCTGCGCGAGTATGGCGTGGGAGCGCAAATTCTTCTGGATCTCGGCGTTCGCCGCATGATCCTGTTATCCACCGCGCCGCAGACGATTGTCGGCCTTGACGGCTACGGCCTTGAGGTCGTCGAACAGCGCGAAATCGAAGGAGGCCGGGATGGCCGATAAGCCGCGCGTCCTTCTGGTCGCCGCCCCGTTTTACGAGGATATCACCGAGCAGCTCGTCGCGGGCGCGAAAGCGTATTGCGAGGCGGAAGGCGCGCAGGTTGAGGTGATCGAAGTGCCCGGCGCCTTCGAGATTCCCGGCGTCATCGCCCTGGCGGAAGCCGGCGCGAAGCCCTACGACGCCTATGTGGGCTTGGGCTGCGTGATCCGGGGCGAGACCAGCCACTATGATTATGTGTGCGGCGAGAGCGCGCGCGGTCTGATGGACCTGTCGCTGAAGGGCGTGTGTGTCGGGCTCGGCATACTGACCGTCGAGAACATCAAGCAGGCCCGTGTCCGCGCCCATGTCGATCAGAAGAACAAGGGCCGGGACGCGGCCGAGGCGGCTCTGAGGATGCTGGAATTGAAACGCCGGTTCGGGAGCGCTCGATGAGCGAGGCTGCGGGCGATCGCGAGAACGCCAGCGAGCAGCGCGCGCGTCTGCGCCGCACGGCGCGGCTCAGCGCGGTCCAGGCGCTCTACCAGATGGAGCTGACCGGCGCCGGAGCCAAGGCGGTCGTGTTGCAGTTCCGGAACCACAAGTTCGGATATGACGACGAGCCGGGCGATTATATCGAGTCCGACGAGGACTTCTTCGAGGACCTACTCAAAGGCATTGTCGCGCGCCAGGACGAGGTCGATTCCCTCGCCGCCTCGGTGGTGAAGCAAGGCTGGAAGTATTCCCGCCTGGACTCCACCGTGCGCGCCATCCTGCGGGCGGGCGGCTATGAGCTCGTTGCGCGCGCCGACGTTCCGACCGGCGTCGTGATCAACGAGTATGTCGACATCGCCAAGGCCTTCTTCGAAGGGCCTGAGCCTGGCTTCATCAACGCCACGCTGGATGCGCTCGCCCGCAAGACCCGCAGCGGGGCGCCGTCTGACACCGGCGGATGAGCGGGGAAGGCGAATTCGAGTTCATCGCGAGCCGCCTTGCGCCGCTCAGCGAGGGTGCGCCCGGCGCCGCAGGCCTCAAAGATGATGGCGCGCTGATAGACCTGGATCCCGGCGAGACTCTGTCCGTCACCACGGACACGCTCATAGAGGGCCGGCACTTCCCGGAGGGCGGAGACCCGGAGCTGGCCGCCCGAAAAGCGCTGCGGGTCAACCTTTCAGACCTCGCCGCCATGGGCGCCAGGCCGTTTGGATATTGCCTCAACATCGCCTGGCCGGGAGAGGGCGTGTCCGCCCGGCCGGAGCCGTTCGTCAGAGGCCTTCTGGCCGAGCAGCAACGTTACGGCGTCCGCCTCATGGGCGGCGACACCACGCGGGGGCCTGGTCCCTGGACCATCGCCGTCACGGCCTTCGGACGCCGCCCTGCGGGGTTGTCCCTGCGCCGAGCCGGGGCGCGTCCGGGCGACAGCCTCATCGTGACTGGAACGGTAGGGGACGCGGTGCTGGGCCTTGAAGCGCTCCAGGGCGGTGATCTTGGGCTATCCCGCGGCGATACCGCCTATCTCGTCGCCCGGTCGCTGACGCCGGAACCGCGCCTGCCGGCGCTTGCGGCCATGCGCCGCCATGCCCGCGCCGCGATCGATGTGAGCGACGGTCTGCTCGCCGACGCCCGGCATCTCGCGACCGCATCAGATTTGCGCTTGGATATCGACCTTGGAGCGGTTCCGGCCTCGGCGCCGGCGCAGGCATGGATGGCGAAGCAACAGGACGAGGCGACGGCGCGCCTGAGGCTGGCCGCCGGCGGAGACGATTATGAGCTGCTGCTGGCGACGGCGGAGCCTGAGGCCCTGATCGCCGAGCTCGCCAGGGCCGGCCTGCCGGCCGCCCTCATCGGCCGGTTTGAGAAGGGCGCTCCGCAGGTCACGGTGCGCCTCGGCGAAACCGAGTTGACGCCTGATGACTGGGGATTCACCCATTTTTGACGGCTTTGTGCGACCCTCCAGAAATGGTTTTCGGCACGCTCACACCGGCGCTCATCGCCCTCAGCCTTGCGGCGGCCCCTCCTGCTCCGGAGGCGTCTTCGGAGGGGGCGTTGATTCGCTACAGCGATCGTGAAGCGCGGGCTGACGCCGCTGTCGAGGCTTTTTCTGCGGATGTGGAGAGCTGCCCCAATGACGCAGGCACGTCCGCCCTAGTGATTCCGGTCGTCGATCACGGCGCTCTTTACGGCTACGCCTTTGTTACGCCGCGTCTTTGCCTTGCGCGCGGGGTCAACGCCTTCACCGTGACCGACGACATGCATTTCATCGTCGACCAGATGGTCAGGGCCGCTCATCGCACGCCCATGACGCTCAATCCGGACATGACGCTGAACAAGGACGCCGCCAACGCAGCGATGCTGGCGGCGGCGCGGTCAGTGATCGGCGAATCGCGGATCGAGCGTCTTGATCTCCTGGGCGACGATATCCGCGCCCTGCATTAGAAAACGCCCATAATTTCAAAGAAAAGCTGGTGTTGCACGCCTCTGCGGCCTTGGGCATAGTCCTTGGCACGGGGAGGGCTTGAACTGCATCGCACACAGATAAAACACCCTCACGCGATGTGGCGGGCGCCTCTGGATCATAACGCCTGATACGGGGAATTACGGACATGGCGATGGAAGGGCTTTGGCTCTGGCTGGCGATCGGCGCCGGCCTGCTTTCGATTATCTACGGTGCGGTGCAGATCCGCTCCATCCTGTCGGCCAGCGCCGGCAATGAACGCATGCAGGAAATCGCTGCTGCGATCCAGGAGGGCGCGGACGCCTACCTGAAGCGTCAGTACACGACGATCGGGATCGTCGGCGTGGTGATCCTGGTCCTGGTCGGCTTCCTGCTGGGCTGGATCGTGGCGCTCGGCTTCCTGATCGGGGCCGTGCTCTCCGGTGCAGCCGGCTTCATCGGCATGCTGGTGTCCGTGCGCGCGAATGTGCGCACCACCGAGGCGGCCAAGAATTCCCTGCAGGCGGGCCTGTCCATGGCCTTCAGGGCCGGCGCGGTGACAGGCATGCTTGTGGCCGGTCTGGCGCTTCTCGCGGTGGCTGGCTACTACGCCCTGCTGACCGGTGGGAACGGCTTTGAATCCTCTGAGGGTCAGCGCACGATCATCGATGGGCTGGTTGCGCTCGGCTTCGGCGCGTCGCTGATCTCCATCTTCGCGCGTCTGGGCGGGGGCATCTTCACCAAGGGCGCCGACGTGGGCGGCGACATGGTCGGCAAGGTCGAAGCCGGCATTCCCGAGGATGATCCGCGCAACGCAGCCACCATCGCAGACAATGTGGGCGACAATGTCGGCGACTGCGCGGGCATGGCCGCGGACCTGTTCGAGACCTATGCCGTGACCGTCGTGGCGACCATGGTGCTCGCCTCCATCTTCTTCCGCTCAACGGCGGGCGATGTGGGTCTGGACGCCATGATGATCTATCCGCTCGCCATAGGCGCGGTGTGCATCGTGGCCTCGATCATCGGCGCCTATTTCGTGAAGCTCGGCAAGGGCAGCACCAATGTCATGGGCGCGCTGTACAAGGGCTTCATCGCCTCGGCGGTGCTGTCGCTGGGCGGTCTGGCGGTCGCGACTCATTTCGTGATCGGCTTCGGCGGTGAGGTGACGTCATCCGGCGGTCTCACCATCACGGGCATGGATCTGTTCCTCTGCGGCCTGATCGGCCTTGTGGTCACCGGTCTCATCGTGTGGATCACCGAGTATTACACCGGTGTCGAGTACGGCCCGGTGAAATCGGTGGCGAAGGCCTCAGAGTCCGGGCACGGCACCAACGTGATCCAGGGCCTCGCGGTCTCCATGGAGGCCACTGCGCTTCCGGCGCTCGTGATCATCGTGGCCATCGTGACCACCTTCAATCTGGCCGGTCTGTTCGGCATCGCGATCGCCGTGACCACGATGCTGGCGCTCGCCGGCATGGTCGTGGCGCTCGACGCCTTCGGCCCGGTCACCGACAATGCCGGCGGCATCGCGGAAATGGCCGAGCTGGAAGGCTCGGTGCGCGACACCACCGACGCACTGGACGCGGTCGGCAACACCACCAAGGCCGTTACGAAAGGCTACGCCATCGGCTCGGCGGGTCTGGGCGCCCTGGTGCTGTTCGCGGCCTATACCGAGGATCTGAACTACTTCTCCTCCAACCCTGAAGCCTATCCCTTCTTTGAAGGCATCGCGGTGAACTTCTCGCTGTCCAACCCGTACGTGGTTGTCGGCTTGCTTTTCGGCGGGCTGCTGCCCTTCCTGTTTGCGGGCATGTCCATGACGGCCGTGGGCCGCGCGGCTCAGGCTGTGGTGGAGGAAGTGCGCCGTCAGTTCCGGGAGAAGCCGGGGATCATGAAGGGCGAAGAGAAGCCCGATTACGGCCGCGCCGTGGACATCCTGACCACAGCCGCGATCCGGGAAATGATCATCCCGTCCATGCTGCCGGTTCTGGCTCCGATCGTTCTTTTCACCGTGCTCTACTTCGTCGCTGACCTGAACGAGGCGCTCGCTGCCGTCGGCGCCATGTTGCTCGGCGTGATCGTCACGGGCCTGTTCGTGGCGATCTCCATGACCGCCGGCGGCGGCGCCTGGGACAACGCCAAGAAGTACATCGAGGACGGCAATCACGGCGGCAAGGGCTCTGAAGCCCACAAGGCGGCCGTGACCGGCGATACAGTGGGCGATCCCTACAAGGACACCGCCGGACCGGCTGTGAACCCGATGATCAAGATCACCAACATCGTGGCGCTCTTGATGCTGGCCGTGCTGGCCGGGTTCGGGGCCTGACAGGTCCCAGCTGCGTGAATCAGAAGCCCCGGCTCGAGCAACGAGCCGGGGCTTTTTCTTTTGTTCTGAACCTTTGAGGCGGACGGTGACTAGTTGCCGTCCGGGCGCGGACCGCCGGCGCCGCCGGGCAGGTTCTGTTCGCCGCCGAACTGTTCGCCAGGCAGGCGGCCGACATTGCCGAGCAGCTGCTCAAGCAGGGTCAGCTCGCGGCCGCGCGTCGGCGTTTCGCGATCCACGAACGCGACCACGCGGCCGTCTTCCAGCCCGTATTCATCCACCGCGCTGATCACGCCGTCCTCATCAAAGCGGATCGCGATCACACGGCGTTCGCGCGTGTCCGGGCGCAGATAGGCGAGGTATTCGCGCGTCGCGGAGATGTAATACCAGGTATTGTCGTCGAACATGCCGCGCGTGGACGGGTTGCCGAGCGTGGACAGCACCGTCGCCTGGGTGTCCTCGCCCGGCGTGAACTCCGGGATCTCGCCGTCGGTGTAGCGATAGCCGTGCGTGCGCAGGGTCGGGTTGCAGGCCGCCACAAGGGCGGTGGAGGCGGCCAGGGCGGCGATGAGGGCGGCGCGGCGCAGTTTCATGGACAAGGCGTCCCTTCTCTCGGCCAGAGTTTCGTTGGCCTGTTCGGTGCGCCGCCCCAGAGACTGGCGCAGACGCTCGCGTTGACGTATCGGATCGGCACCATAGCTTCAAGCGCGCCGATTGGGGAGCCGCCCGACTGATGTTCGACCGTCTGTTCAAGAAAGACCCGATGAAGGCGCCCGCGCGCCAGGTGTATCTGGCTCTGCTGGAGGCTTCGCGCCGCCCGTTCCTGTTTGGCGAGCGCGGCGCACCGGATACCGTGGACGGCCGGTTCGACATGATCGTGCTGCACGCCGTGCTGGTCTTCCGGCGCCTGCGGCCGCTGGGCGATGCGGGCAAGCACTTCAATCAGCTCGTGTTCGATATTCTGTTTGACGACATGGACGCCGGCCTGCGCGAGATGGGCACGGGTGATCTGTCGGTCGGCAAGCGCATCAAGGAGATGGGCGAGGCGTTTTACGGACGCGCCACGGCCTACGAGCCGGTTCTGGATGATCCCGACCAGGACGCGCTTGCTTTGATTCTCGAGCGGAATCTTTTTGCGTCCGATGGCGAGGCGGAGACCATCACCGAGGCGGGTCCGGCCGCTCAGCGCATCGCCGGCTACGCGCTCGCCGCAGAGCGGTATCTGGCCGATCAGGACGGCGAAGCGATCTTGCGGGGCGAAGCGCCACGTTTTCCTTCAGCGGCTTAACGGCCGGCGCCTTTGCTTGCATATTCAAGGCTGATCGGTAAGGTTCGCCGCGCCGCTCCCGGGCTTGAGCGAGCGCTTGTTTTAGAACGTCTTCTGACGGATTTCGTATGACGCCATCGCTGGTTCTTTCCATCGACGCCATGGGCGGCGATGACGCGCCGGACATTGTCATCGACGGTGTCGCGCACTTCCTGAAGGGCCGCCGCCGGCCGGTGAGCTTCCTGCTGCATGGCGATGAGGCGCGCTTGAAGCCTCTGCTCGAACGCCATGGCGACCTCAAGTCCGTCTGCGAGATTCGCCACACGGAGAGCGAGGTGGACATGTCCGCCAAGCCCTCCGAGGCGGTGCGCCGTTCGCGCGGCTCGTCCATGTGGAATGCGGTCCAGTCGGTGAAAGCCGGCGAAGCCCAGGTCGCAGTGTCCGCCGGGAACACCGGCGCCTTCATGGCGATCTCCAAGGTTATCCTGCGCATGAAGCCGGGCGTGCATCGCCCGGCCATCGCGGCCAGCTGGCCGGCGCCGGACGGATTTTCCACCGTGCTCGACGTCGGCGCCAATGTGGAGCTCACCCCTGCGCAGCTGGTTGAGTTCGCGGTGCTGGGGGAAGCCTTCCATCGCGCCGTTCACGGCGTCGCCCGTCCCACGGTCGGGCTCCTGAATGTCGGCCAGGAGGAGCTGAAGGGTTCCCAGATGATTCGCGACGCCGATGCGATGCTGCGCGAGGCGGGCCTCGACATGGACTATCGCGGCTTTGTGGAGGGGGATGACATCTCCGCAGGCACGACCAATGTCGTCGTGACCGATGGCTTCACCGGCAATATCGCGCTGAAGACAGCCGAAGGCACGGCCCGCCTGGTCGGCGGCTGGCTGCGGGAATCGCTCACCTCGAGCCTGCTGGGCAAGATGGCCGCGGCGCTATTGAGCCTGGGCCCGCTTTCCACCCTGCGCTCCAAGATGGACCCGCGCAGCGTCAATGGCGGCGTGTTTCTGGGGCTTAACGGGGTCGTGGTCAAAAGCCACGGCGGAACCGATGCGATCGGCTACGCCACCTCGCTGAGGATCGCCCTTGAGATGGCGGACAGCCGCTTCCTGAGCGAGATCGAAAACAATCTGGCGCGCCTTTCAGCGCATGAGGCGGCCTTCGAGGACCGCGAAGGAGAAACGGCGTGACCCCTCGCCATTCGCGCATCGCAGGCGTGGGTTCATACCTGCCTCAGAAAGTCCTGACCAACGCGGCGCTGGAAGCCATGGTGGAGACGAGCGACGCCTGGATCAAGGAACGCACCGGCATCGCCAAGCGTCATATTGCGGCTGACGGCGAGTACACGTCTGACCTGGGCGCCGAAGCGGCGCGCAGGGCGCTCGACCATGCAGGGCTGGTCCCCGGCGATGTCGATCTGATTATCGTGGCGACGGCGACTCCGGATCTGACCTTTCCAGCGACCGCCACCATCGTGCAGGACAAGCTGGGCATCACCGAAGGAGCGGCCTTCGATGTCCAGGCGGTCTGTTCCGGATTCCTCTATGCCCTGACGACTGCAGACAATTTCATCCGGTGCGGCCAGGCGAAAACCGCTCTTGTGATCGGGGCGGAGACCTTCTCGCGCATCCTCGACTGGACCGACCGCACGACCTGCGTGCTGTTCGGTGACGGCGCCGGCGCGGTCGTTCTCACTGCCGAGGACGGATCGCCGGAGGAGACCGGGCAGGGGGTTTTGAAAACTCATCTGCGCTCGGATGGCCGCTTCAAGGACCTGCTTTATGTCGACGGCGGGCCGTCGCAGACCAAGACTGTCGGGCATCTGCGCATGCAGGGCAATCAGGTGTACCGCCACGCTGTCACGAAGATCGCGGGCTCCATGACCGAGCTGGCCGAAATGGCCGGGATCGGCATCGATGAAGTCGACTGGGTCGTTCCGCACCAGGCCAATCAGCGGATCCTTCTGGGTGTCGCCAATCGCCTGAACATTCCGGTCGAGCAGGTCGTCTCGACCGTGGCCGAGCATGGAAACACGTCGGCGGCCTCCATCCCGCTGGCGCTTGACGCAGCAATCCAGGATGGGCGTATCCAGCGAGGGCAACTCATCCTTATGGAAGCGCTCGGCGGCGGCTTCACCTGGGGCGCCGCGTTAGCGCGTTATTAAGCGCGAGCTTATGGTTAACGTTGACCGCCTGCTTTGAGCAGGCGTAGCATCAGATTTCAACGCATTACCGCTGGGGAGAGATATGGGATCAAAGACCGTTACACGCGCTGACCTCGCCGACGCCGTGCACCAGCAGGTCGGTCTTCCACGCCAGGAGAGCGGCGAGCTGGTGGAGGCCGTCCTCGACATGATCTCAGACACGCTCGTCAGCGGAGACAGCGTGAAACTCTCCTCATTCGGGTCGTTTGTTCTGCGCGACAAGAACGGGCGCGTGGGACGCAATCCCAAGACCGGAGAGGAAGTGCCGATTGATCCGCGCCGGGTGCTGGTGTTCAAACCGAGCCAGGTCCTGAAGGAACGGGTCGACGCGGCGCTTTCCAAGTAGTTTTCGAGGCTCCATGGCGGACAAGTCGCCCGACGCCTATCGCACGATCTCTGAGGCCGGTGAGGAAACCGGGCTTCCCGCCCACGTCCTGCGCTTCTGGGAAAGCCGCTTCTCGCAGCTCAAGCCCGTCAAGCGCGCCGGCGGACGGCGGCTCTATCGCCCCCAGGACATCCAGCTGCTCAATGGCCTGAAGAAGCTCCTCTATGAAGAGGGCTATACGATCAAGGGCGCACAGAAATACCTCAAGGATCATGGCGTCGCCGATGTCTGCGCGATCGGGCAGGGCGCGGCGCCGGGCGCTCAACGCACCAGTGAGTCGGTGGCGCCCGCCGCCACGGACCCGGACCTTGAGCAGGCAGGATCAGAGGCGTCGTTGTTCGCGGAAACGGATACTGATGCGGCGGCGGCCGAGTCGTCTTCGCCTCCCGCCGATCCCGCCTCCCTTGATGCGATTCTCACCAAGCTGGAGCGCGCCAAGGCCCGCCTGGACGCAGCTCTGGAGGCGCATCACGCCGCGAACTGAGTGTGGAGGAGACCAGGCGCCGCAAGGGCATTGCCCGCAGGCTGCGCCAAGCTTATAAGGCCGGTCCCGGCTTTACCGGACCGGGGCTCATATGGGCGGAGCGTGGCGCAGCCCGGTTAGCGCACCGGTCTGGGGGACCGGGGGTCGCCGGTTCGAATCCGGCCGCTCCGACCATTCATTTCCTATTTCGCGCGCAGGTCCCGGACCACGAGGTCCGAGGCGATCATCAGCAGCACCGCGCTGGACGCAAAGAACCACAAGCCAGGCTCAGCTGCGAGATCCAGCCCGGTTCCTGACGCCAGAACGATGAGCAGCGCCACCACAAGGACATCGGTCAGCGACCATTTGCCGAGGCGGTCGACCCAGCGGGCGAGTCCGCTTTCGCCCGAGCCGGCCGGCCGCAGATGGAGTGCGGTGACCGCCAGGGCTTTGAGCGCTGGCGTCAGCAGGGAGAACAGCGCAATGAGCGCGCCCAGCGCGAACTCGCCTTCCTGAATGAGTGCGTGGACCGTATCGATCAGGGAATAGCTCGACTTGAACACCCACAACCGGGTCGTCTCAAGCACGGGAAGGATCAGGCCTAAAGGCAGGAAGGCGAGGGCGACGATCAGTATCGCTCGCGCGAGGGCGCCCCCGGCGGGACGCCGGGGCCTGCGGGCTGCAGCTGCATCTCTGTGGACAGGCGCATCGGTCATGATCTGATCTTGCCGCGCCCGCCCGATTTTGTCTCGTGCCTAGTAGCCCGACAACCGCGCCACCTCGCCCGCGCCGAAATGATCATCCCCGAGGAACTCGCCGGCGGCCTGGGCGCGCTTGTAGTACAGGCCGATATCATATTCGTCGGTCATGCCGACGCCGCCATGCATCTGGATGCCTTCCGAGGTCGCCAGACGCGACACCTGCGTGGCTTTCGCCTTCGCGGCCATGCACCAGAGCGGCGCCTGGCTGGGCTGGGTGTCCAGCGTCGTCAGGGCCCGCCGCACCAGGGACTGGGACAGCTCCAGTTCGCCATAAAGGTGGGCGGCGCGATGTTGCAGGCCCTGGAACGTGGCGATGGACACTCCGAACTGTTCGCGGCCCTTCAGGTACTCCAGCGTAGTGTCGAACGCCTGCACGGCGACGCCATGGCTCTCGGCGGCCTGACAGGCGCGTCCGGCGTTGAGGATCTGCTCGTAGGCCTTCTCCGGGTCATCGGCTCCAGCGAGGAGCGCATCGCCATCGAGCTTCACGTCCTCGAAGGTGAAGTCGGCCGGCATATGGCTGTCGATTGTACGCCTGGACTGGAGGCTGACGCCGGCGGCCTTGGGATCGACCAGGAACAGGTTGATCTTGTCGTCTTCAGTGCGCGCCGCGACGATCAGCGTGTCTGCGCCTGTACCCGCCGCCACGAAGCGCTTCTTGCCCGACAGGCGGAAGCCGTTCCCATCCTTCGTCGCGCGGGTCTCGATATGGCCGGGATTGTGCCGCGCGCGTTCATCGATGGCGAAGGCGTAGATTGCCTCGCCCGCGGCGATCTTCGGCAGGTGTTCAACCTTCTGGGCGTCGGTTCCCGCCAGATTGAAGGCCGAAGCCGCGAGCACCGAGGTTGCGATGAAGGGCGAGCTGGTCAGGTGGCGGCCCATTTCTTCGAGGATGAGCCCGGCGGCCGCGTAGCCGAGGTCCACTCCGCCATGGTCTTCGGGCACCAGCACGCCGCAAAAGCCCATTTCGGCCATGGATGCCCACAGATCTTTCGAGAATCCGATCGGATCATTGTCGTCGCGCAGCTTTCGAAGCGCGCTCACGGGCGCGGATTCGCCGAAGAAGCCGCGCGCGGAGTCGCGCATCATCTGCTCGTCTTCGTTCAGGACAAAGCTCATGATTTCAATTCCTTATTCAAATGTCTTCAGGCGCTCGGCATGTCGAGGACGCGCTTGGCGACGATGTTCAGCTGGATTTCGCTGGTCCCGCCCTCGATGGAGTTGGCGCGGCTGCGCAGCCAGGACCTGGCCACATCCCCGTCGCCTTCGTTCTCGCCTTCCCAAAGCAGACCGTCAGAGCCCAGCGCGCTCATATTGAGCTCATTGCGCTTCTTGTTCAGCTCGGTGCCGATGTATTTCAGCATGGACGCCCGTGCGCCGACGCCTTCGCCATGGTCGGCTTCTTCCTTCACCCGGCGCATGGTGGCGTCAAAGGCCAGCCCGTCGATGGTGAGCTTGGCGACTTCACCGCGCAGGAGAGGGTCAGACAAGCGGCCGTCATCCTCGACCTCGCCCGCCTTGTGAGCGGCGCTCACCGGGTTCAACCCGCCGAAGGCGGCTTCAGACACGATGCCGGCGCGTTCGTGGGACAGAAGGTATTTGGCGATCTCCCACCCCTGACCGGCCTCGCCGACGCGGTTCTTCACCAGCGCCTTGGCGTCGTCGAAGAAGGTTTCGCAAAAGGGCGACTTGCCGCTGATCAGCTTGATCGGCTTGGTGGAGACGCCCGGCTGGTCCATGTCGATCAGCAGGAAGGAGATCCCGTTGTATTTCGGCGCATCGGCTTCCGTGCGCACCAGCGCAAAAATCCAGTCGGACTTGTCGGCGTAGCTGGTCCAGACCTTCTGGCCGTTCACCGTGTAGGTGTCGCCGTCCAGAACGCCCTTGGTGCGCAGCGAGACCAGGTCGGAGCCCGCTCCTGGCTCCGAATAGCCCTGGCACCAGCGAATCTCACCGCGCGCGATGGGCGGCAGATGCTCCAGCTTCTGCTCATAGGTTCCGTACTTCAAAAGCGCCGGGCCGAGCATCCAGATGCCGAAACTGTCCAGCGGAGAGCGCGCGCCGATGGCCTTCAGCTCTTCCTTCAGGACGAAGGCTTCCTCCTTGGAAAGACCGCCGCCGCCGTACTCGGTCGGCCAGGTCGGGACGGTCCAGCCCTTCTCCGCCATGCGCTCAAGCCAGACCTTCTGGTCCTCGCTGGCGAACGTCCAGGTCTTGCCGCCCCAGCAGATGTCGGCTTCGGACTTGATCGGCTTGCGCATGGAAGCCGGGCAGTTCTCCTCCAGCCAGGCGCGGGTCTCTTTGCGGAACGTCTCTAGCGACATGGCGGTTTCCTCCCTTACGTTGACGTAAAGGGTAAGCCGGCAGGGCTGCGCTGACCAGTCCTCAAGGTGAAGGAATGGGCCATGCGCGGCGAAACGGCGCGCGTGGCTTGCAAGTGCGGGCGGGGTGGATATTTACGGGCTCGCCGTCAGCAGAATGAGCGCCGCCATGACCTCCGCCGACACCTCTATTCCCAAGCCCTTCTCGGCGCCGGAGACGGACCGGGCCATGTTCTGGTGGCTTGTCGTGGTGGGATTGTTCGTGTGCGCCATGATCCTGGTGGGCGGGGCCACGCGGCTGACCGATTCCGGACTTTCCATTACTGAGTGGCGCCCTGTGACCGGCGCCATCCCGCCGCTGACGCAGGACGGGTGGGAACGTGAGCTTGAGCTGTATCGCCAGATCCCTGAGTACCAGATGCAGAACCGCGGCATGTCCATGGCCGAGTTCCAGTTCATCTACTGGTGGGAGTGGGGTCATCGCCAGCTCGGGCGCACGCTTGGTCTCGTCTACTTTCTGCCCTTCGTCTTCTTCCTGTGGTCCGGCCGGGCGCCGACGCGTCTGCGTCCGCGCCTGTGGGTGTTGTTCGCTCTGGGCGGGCTGCAGGGCGCGATCGGCTGGTGGATGGTGTCGTCCGGGCTCACGGAGCGGCTGGATGTCAGCCAGTATCGCCTGGCCACCCACCTCACCATGGCGTTCCTGATCCTGGGGCTGACGCTCTGGACCGCGCTTGAATTGCGGTATGGCGAGACCCGAGTGTTTCAGCACACCCGTTATTTCCCATGGGCGGCCGCGTTCTGGACGGCGGTGCTCGGGCAGGTGGCGCTGGGCGCCTTCGTGGCGGGGCTCGACGCCGGGACCATCCACACAACGTGGCCTGGCTTCAACGGGCAGCTGATCCCAGACGGGTATTTAAGCGGCATGCCGTTCTGGCAGGCGATCTTTGAAAGCCGGCCCGCCGTTCAACTGAACCACCGCTGGTTCGCCTACATGCTGGTGATCGCGGCCGGAGCGCTGGCCTGGGCCTATCACTCCAGCGGCGACAAGGTGATGCGGAACTTCGCTTTGATCCTGCCCGCCGTGATCGCAGTGCAGGTTGTCCTGGGCATCGTCACCTTGATGGCCGCCGCGCCCTTGTCCCTGTCGCTGCTGCATCAGGGTGGGGCGATTGCGCTGTTCCTGACGGCGGGCGCGGCGGCATGGACCGCCGCGAGGGCGCTTCCGGCTCAGGACTCCTCGGACATGACTGCGCGGCCGATGACTTCGCGCGCGACCAGCTTGACCCGGTCATCCCCGCGGTCGTAGACCGCAATCACGCCGGTCGAAAACGCCATTCCGCCGAAATTTGACTCGGTGACCGCCAGCGCAGACGGGCTTTGGAAACCCGGCGCGTTGATGCCGTCATTGAGGACGATCTCGTTGAGAAGCTGGAGGTTGCGGGCATCGAAGACGCCCATCCGGCCAGTCTCCGCCGATACGGTCAGTGCGACGGGCCGGCCAAGCAGGCCGGTATAGCTCACATCATCAATGCTGCGCCCGGCTTCGATGGCTTCGACACGGCCATTGATGTTCACGCGCGCCAGGCCCGAGTTCGGGCTTGAAACCAGCAAGGCGTCATCACCGCCCGTGCTTGAACAATTGCGGGCCGCAAACGGCAGGTCGAACTCGGCGCGGACTTCAAGGTCCAGACCGGCCCCACCCGCGTCACGGACCCGAACGATGCGGGCCTGCGCGTTCTCGCCGAGGAGCGCGAGGTCGAAATAGCCGATGCCGGTCTCGAACAGGCAGGCCGCATTCACGGTCCCTTCAGCGCCAGGACCTTCCAGCGGCAGCTCGGCCACATCTTCAGCCTCCCGGATGATGGCGTAGCCGCGCAGCTGCCCGTCCAGATCGGCGCCGAACACCAGCGGGAAGACTTCACCGCGCAGTGGGAACTCCGGGGCAGGGGCGAGGGCGGTCAGCTGGGGCCCGCTCGCACTGACGACCCGCAGGCCGTCAATGGTGAAGACGTCAAAGCCGCCATCGACCAGAGCCGCAGCGATCAGGCCCCGCCAGGGTTCATCGCTGCTGGGAAGGAAGGTCAGCGCGCCAGCGCGTTCCGAGGTCAAGAAGGCGCTCGTGACCACGGCTTCGCGCACGTCGAGATCGGGATTGGCTGTCGACGGGCGCTCCGGCTCTGAAATGTCGCAGGCGCCTAACGTCAGACCGGCGAAGAGGACCGCCGCGCCCAGGGCCCCTGCACGGCGAAGGTGCGTCCCGGCCCGTTCTGGACGTTGAAGAAGAGCGTGGTTCCGTCGGGTGAAAAACATGGTCCGGTGATCTCGCTGTATTCGCCCGTGCCGTCCGGGCTGGCGTTGCGGCCGATGGTATAGACCCGGCCCTGCGGCGTCACACCCCGTATGTATTGCTCACCGTCGCCGTCTTCCACCACGACGAGGTCCCCCCAGGGCGCCACGGTGAGGTTGTCGCATTTTTCAAGGATGCGCTGATCGGTGGTCTCCACCATCAAGGTCAGCTCGCCCGGCGCTTCGCGCTCCTGAGCGTAACCTTCAAAGCGCGAGGGTCGATATCGCCAGATCTGGCCGATCTGGGAGGGACCGCCATCGGTGGCGCAGAAGAACACCTCGCCGCGCCCGAACCACATGCCTTCGCCGCGGGTGAATGTTGCGGCGCCCGCTGCGACGGCCCTCACAGCCAGGTCATTGTCGGGATTGTGGATCGCGTCGAGTTCAACCCAGCTGACCGCCATGGGGACGCCGACCTCAACGCGCTCCGGGCTGTCGGGCCAGTTATAGGTGTTCAGTCCCCGACGACCCTGGACCGCAAGCGCCTGCAGCCGGCCGCTGCGCCACAGCTCGCCGGGATGATCCGGGAGGAAACGCGTGATCAGGCTCGGACGGTCATCCTCGGTCTGATAGACGATGCCTGTGCCCGGATCGACGGCGACAGCCTCGCGATTGAAACGCCCCATCGCGCGCAAGGGCACCGGGTCCACTAGACCGGTCGCGCTTGCCGATACCTCGAAGGCAAAGCCGTGATCCTGGGCGCCCAGCTCGCCGGCCCTTGACAGTGCTTCCTCACAGGTGATCCAGCTGCCCCAGGGCGTCGGTCCCCCGGCGCAATTGTCTTCCGTGCCGACAAGCGACAGGAACTGGCGCACGGGCCGGCGGGTGGCCAGATCGACATGAACCGTCGTGGTTCCGCCCAGGAATGGCGCGCCGTCGGGCAGGCTGTCATAGATGCGGCTGGCGTCCACGCGCCCGATCCGCTCGGCGTTCTCACCGAAGGGGGAAAGCCCGGTTTCATCGGGCCCAAGCTCATGATTGCGCACCAGAGTGACCAGATTGTCCGGGCCGGCGAAGCACGCCATGCCATCATGATCTCCAGGCACGAGCAGGCCGTCATCCATGGTCTCGCCGGTGTCGGAGAAGGTGACGTAATCGAAACCATCGGGCAGATCGAACAGGCCTCGCGGGTCCGCGCGCAGGGGCCCGTAGCCTTCGACCTCATTGATGTGGCTGGCCGGATCGGCCCGTCCGCAAGCGGCGAGGGCGGGCAGGGCAGCGAAAGCCGTGCTCACCGCCGCGCCCTGGCGCAGGAATGAACGGCGTGAAACAGACATGGTCGACCCTCCAGCGGCGCTTTGAGCCCTGTTTAACCCGTGATCAGATCAATGGATATCCCGGGGGGCTGAAATATGCGGTATTCAGATACCTTATCTTTAAGCCGCTATTTCTGCTGAATTTTTCAAACAGCTGTTGACGCTGGTGCGCGCCGGGCGTAGGTACGCGCGGCTTCGCGCCGGGGATGGTCTCCGGCGCATCTGGATTCAACCCGAAGGCTGACGCGATGAAGACTTTTACCGCCAAGCCCGCAGAGGTCGAGCACAAGTGGGTCGTTATTGATGCGGAAGGCGCCGTCGTCGGCCGTCTCGCCGCCTACATCGCCACTCGTCTCCGCGGGAAGCACCGGCCCGACTACACCCCCCACGTGGACACCGGCGACCATGTTGTCGTGATCAACGCGGACAAGGTGGTGTTCACCGGCCGCAAGTATAATGACAAGCGCTACTATCGCCATACCGGTCACCCGGGCGGCATCAAGGAAACGAGCCCGCGCAAAGTGCTCGAGGGCCAGTTCCCCGAGCGCGTCGTGGAAGCGGCGGTCAAGCGCATGCTGCCGAAGGAAAGCCCGCTGGCGCGCCAGCAGTTCTCGAAGCTGCGCGTCTACGCCGGCGGCGACCACCCCCACGAGGCTCAGCAGCCCGAAGTGGTGGACTTCAAGTCCCTGAACACCAAGAACGCGCGGAGCTGAGCATGGCTGAAGAAACTCGGTCCCTCGAAGACCTGAAGTCCGCTCTGCAGGACGCCGGGTCGGACATCACCCCTGAGGCGCCGGAGGAGGAAGTCCTCTCCGAGCCGCAGATCGACGAGCACGGCCGCGCCTACGCCACCGGCCGGCGCAAGAACGCCATCGCGCGCGTCTGGATCAAGCCGGGCTCCGGCAAGGTCACCGTCAACGGCCGCGATCAGGAAGTCTACTTCGCGCGCCCTGTGCTGCGCATGGTGCTCGCCCAGCCGATCGAAGCTGCTGAGCGCGTCGACCAGTTCGACGTGGTCTGCACGGTCAAGGGCGGCGGTCTGTCCGGCCAGGCCGGCGCTGTCCGCCACGGCATCTCGCGCGCCCTGGTCAATTACGAGCCCGGCCTGCGCCGCGTGCTCAAGGCCGGCGGCTTCCTGACGCGGGACTCCCGCGCGGTGGAGCGCAAGAAGTACGGCCGCAAGAAGGCCCGCCGCAGCTTCCAGTTCTCCAAGCGCTAAGCTTTACTGGAACTTACGGCTCACACTTCAAGCGGGCGGTTCCTCAGGGAGCCGCCCGTTTTCTTTTGGTGGGGATTGCGTCGGCTTAGCGTAGGGCGTCGCGCAGCAGGGTGAGAGCGGTTTCAACGCTCAAGGCCCGCACCCTGCCGCGCCCGACATGCCCGAATCTGCGTTCGACGGTACGTGTATCCCGGCCTGCCCGGGCCAGGCCGAACCAGACCAGTCCCACAGGCTTACCGGCGCTCCCGCCCCCCGGTCCGGCGATGCCTGTGATGGAGACCGCAAGCTGAGCCTGGCTGCGGGCGAGCGCGCCGGCGGCCATCTCGGCTGCGGTCTGCGAGGAGACCGCCCCGAAGCGCCTGAGCGTATCAGGCCGCACGCCGAGAAGGTCCTGCTTGGCCTCGTTGGTGTAGGTCACAAAGCCGCGATCCATGACGGCGGACGACCCTGCGATCTCCGTCAGCGCGGCGCTGACCAGACCGCCGGTGCAGCTTTCCGCCGTCGCGACCATGACGCCGCGCGCCTTTGCGCGGTCGAGCACCTGGTGAGCGAGAGCGTGCGCCGGCGTCGTCATGTCGCCCCCTGAACCTGGCAGGTCACGACCGCTTCGGCGGCAAGGCCTTCGCCCCGGCCGGTGAAGCCCAGCTTCTCCGTGGTCGTCGCCTTGATGTTCACCCGGGTCTCGGCGATGCCAAGGATCCCCGCGACCCGCTGCTTCATGGCGGCCTTGTGCGGTCCGATCTTGGGGCGCTCGCAGATCAGCGTCACGTCGCAGTGCACGGGCCTCGCGCCGGCCTCGGCGGCGATCCTCACCGCGTGTTCCAGAAACTGGACGCTGTCGGCGCCTTTCCAGCGATCATCGCTCGGCGGGAAATGCTCCCCGATATCGCCCAGGCTGGCTGCGCCGAGCAGCGCGTCAGTGATGGCGTGTAGGCCTGCATCGGCGTCGGAGTGGCCGACGAGGTGGAGGTCACAGGGGATGAAGACCCCGCACAGATGCACGCCGTCGCCGGGAACCAGACGATGCACGTCGTACCCCATGCCGGTGACGGTCAGGCTCAGGGGCTTAGAAGTTTTCAAGACAAGCTCCGCACGCTCAAAATCCTCCGGCCAGGTCACCTTGAAATTCGCCTCGTCGCCGGGAACCAGCGCCACGTCCAGACCGGCGGCGCGGGCCAGCGAGACCTCATCGGGAAAGTCGCCGGGATGGGCTGCGAAGGCTGACAGCAAGGCGCCGGTATGGAAGGCCTGCGGGGTCTGGATGCGGTAAAGACCGGTACGGTCGATCGCCTCCAGGCCTTCGGCGCCGTCACGCGCAAGGGCATCGGCGACGGGCATGGCCGGCGCGGCTGCGGGTGCTGTCTCAAGTGCGGCCAGGCAATCGGTGATGATGGCTGCAGTGACCAGAGGGCGCGCTGCGTCATGGACGAGGACGCACGGCTGGCCGGCGACAGAGACGGCGTTACGGACGGACCCTGTCCGCGTCTCACCGCCGTCCACGAAGCGGCACCGCGAGGCCAGGGCGCCGAGCCTGCCTGCCGCCTGCATCGCGCCGCCGGGCGCGACAGCGACGATGATCTCCGCGCAGGCCGGATCATCGGCGAAGGTCTGAACTGACCAGGCCAGCATGGGCCGGCCGGCGATCGGGCGGAATTGCTTGGGTTCGCCGCCGCCGGCCCGTTCGCCGCGCCCGGCCGCCACAATGACGGCTGTGTAGGAAGTCGCGTTCATGGTCCAAGCGTTACGGTGACTTTATGCGCGCGTCCAGACGCGGTATCTGACACATCCATGAAATACGACGACGCCGCACTGAAAGGGTTCTCCATCGGACCGGTCCGCGTGGACCGGCCGGTTCTGCTCGCGCCCATGTCCGGCGTAACCGACTGGCCGATCCGCCGTCAGGCTTTTCAGTGGGGCGCCGGGCTCGTGGTGTCGGAGATGGTCGCCTGCGAAACCCTGGCTCAGGGCCGTGAGGACGTGATCCGGCGCATGAAAGGCGATCCGCAATGCGGGCCCCACGTGATCCAGCTCGCCGGCCGCGAAGCGAAATGGATGGATGTTGGCGCGCGCCTGGCGCAGGACGCTGGTGCGGACATCATCGACATCAATATGGGCTGTCCGGCGCGTCAGGTGACGCGCGGGCTGTCCGGTTCTGCGCTCATGCGCGATCTGGACCATGCGCTGACCCTGATCGAGGCGACGGTGAAGGCCGTGTCGGTTCCCGTAACGCTTAAAATGCGGCTCGGATGGGATCATGACACGATCAACGCCCCGGAGCTCGCCCGGCGGGCGCAGGAAGCGGGCGTTCAGATGGTCACGGTCCACGGTCGGACCCGCCAGCAATTCTACAAGGATCAGGCCGACTGGGCCGCGGTGCGGGCGGTGAGGGAGGCGGTGAGCCTTCCACTGATCGTCAATGGCGATATCGCCACGCCTGACGACGCTCGGGAGGCCCTGCGCCAATCGGGAGCCGACGGGGTCATGATCGGCCGCGCCAGCCAGGGTCGGCCCTGGCTGCCAGGCGCCGTTGGCCGGGCGCTCGAAACCGGCGGAGCGCTTGTCGAACCCGATATCGACAAGGCTGCAGCGAGCCTCGCGGACGCGGCCCGCGATGCGGCGGCGCTTTATGGAGAAAGCCTCGGCGTGCGATGTATGCGCAAGCATTTCGCCAGTTTCGTGGACTGGGCCGAATGTGATGAGGCGGCGGCGAAGCGCTGGCGGGGCGAGCTATGCCGCGCCGGCGCCCTGGATGATGCGCTGGCCGCGCTCGACCGGTTCTCATCGTCCCGCCAAACCCGCGCCGCCGCGTGAGCGTTTCGGATGAGGTGGCGGCCGCTCGGGCCTCGGAGGCGGCGCGCGTCGGTCTGATCCTGGTCGGCGCCGACCTGAAGATCGAGTATGTGAACGCCGCCGCCGAAACCCTCCTCGGCAGATCGCGGCGCAGGCTGTGCGGAGCCAGTCTTGTCGATAGCGGACCGATCGCCGCGGCTGCGGCGCCCATGGTGCGCCGCGCCCTGGATGAGGATCGTGAGGTCTTCGCGCACGATATCGTGGTGAACGACGCACATGACGCCGTGGGCTTGCGCCTCGCTATTGATGCAGCGCCTGACGGCGTCGGCGTTTGCGTTTCTGTCAGAGCGTCTCCAGAAGGCGTGTCCGCGGCTCGAGGCTCGGCTGCGGCGACAGCCGCCGCCGGATTTGGCCGCATGCTGTCCCATGAACTCAAGAATCCTCTGGCCGGCGCGCGCGGCGCGGCCCAGCTCATGGTGCAGAGCCAGGACCGCGAAACGGCCGAACTTGCCGCACTGATCATTCGGGAACTGGACCGGGCCCGGCGGATCGCCGACCGGTGGAGCCAGGTCGGCGATATCGCTCTCGGGCCGTTGCAGCCTGTGAACCTCCACGCTCTGGTTCGCGAGGCTGTTGAATCCGCAAGAGTCGCCGGCGCGCCGACCGTCAGCTGGGAAGAGCATTTCGACCCGTCGCTGCCAGACGCGCTCGCCGATGCGGATTTGGCCCGCCAGTCGGTTCTGAACCTGCTGATCAATGCGGCCGAGGCGGTTGAGGGTGAAGGCGGCCTGGTCTCGGTGACGACCCGGTACCGCAGAGCCCGGCCCGGCGGCCCGGCGCCTGAGGCGCGCCTGGAGATTACAGTCGAGGATAACGGCCCCGGCGTGCCCGCCGAGCTTCAGGACGCCATCTTCAACCCCTTCGTCACGCACAAGCCCGCCGGGGAAGGGCTTGGGTTGGCTCTGGTGTCCCGGATCGCCGACCTTCATGGCGGAGGGGTCGAATTTGAAAGCCGGCCGGGGCGCACGGTGTTTCACCTGTATCTCAGGGAGGTTCGGTGATGGGGCGTCGAGTTCTGGTCCTCGAAGATGACGAGTCATTGCGCCTGGTCATTTCCAAAGCGCTCTCACGGGCCGGGTTTGAAGTGCGCTCGACCGCGTCGCCGGACACCGCCCTTGACCGCATGGCCTCCAGAGAGGCCGATGCGCTTGTGGCGGACGTGCTCCTGGGCCGGGAGAATTTCCTGGACCGAATCGAGGAGCTCGCGCGGCTTCGCCCGGATGCCCCCGTGGTGGTCATGAGCGCCCAGACGACAGCAGCCACCGCCATCGGCGCGGTCAAATCAGGCGCATTCGAGTACTTGCCAAAGCCCTTTGATCTCAATGAGCTTGTATCTATTCTGAATAGGGCGCTTGAAGATAAGGGCCAGCCTCCGGCGCGGTCAGAGACCTACCCCGATCTGATTGGCCGGTCCGCTGCGATGCAGGACGCATTCAGAACGATCGGGCGCCTTGCCGCCCGGCGTGACCCAGTGCTTGTGACGGGCCCTGAAGGATCTGGCCGCGCCGCGGCGGGCCGCTTCATCCACCGGGACAGTGGTGCGACTGGCCCGCTGGTCGAGGCTGGACCAGAGCGCCTCGATGCAGAGAGGTTCACCCTCTTTGAGGCGGCCGCGGAGGGAACGCTCTTGCTGCGCCGTGCGGAAAGCTGGAGCGACAGGAGCCGGCGAATTGTTCAGGAAGTCCTGGAAACGGGTTTCGCCCCGCGCGTTCGCTTGGTTGCAACGGCGGACGCCAACGCTCTTGGCAGCCTGAGCCGAAGCCTGCTTGAGCGCCTGGCCATAGGGCTGATCGAGATGCCGCCGGTGCGCGTGCGCGGGGAGGACCGGGGACTGCTGTTCCGGCACTTCCTTGAGGAAGCCGGACAGGGTGCCTTCACCCTCAGCGAGGACGGGTCGCGCTTTGTGAATTCGCAAGTCTGGGAGGGCGAGGTCGCGCAGTTGCGCCGCATCGCGAGGAGGATCGCAGCCCAGTGCCCTAAAGGGCTGGTCGGCGCCGAAGAAGTGCGCTCCGCGCTCGATACAGGCCGAGGCAGTGATCCGAAGCAGGCCCTCATGGACGCGGCAGCACGGTTCTTTGCTGCGCAGGAAGCGAGCGGGTCCGATGACATCGCTGCGCAAGCGAGCCTCACCCTTGAGGCGGGCCTGATCGCCGCTGCGCTGGAAGCGTCCGGCGGGGTCCGGCAGGAGGCCGCCGGCCGGCTGGGCATGAACCGGAATACTTTTGCGCGCAAGCTTGACGCCTTGCTGGAAGCGGGCAAACTGCGGCTCAACGGCAACAGTCGTTGAAAACGGGTCACAGACCGGTCACTATGCCGGGATCGAGCGACAGGGTTTCGCCTTTGACCGCCAGCCGCTTCAAACCAGCAGCGCTCCAGCGCTTCTCCCTGTTCGGGCTCGGTTTTTCCGCCGCCACGGCCGGGGTTGTGGTGCTCGCCTTCATGGCTGTGGCCGGGGAAGGGGTCGCAGGACCTGACGGGACTCTGTTCCGCTTGTTGCTCGCCGTCGAGGTCGGACTGGTCGCGGGCATGGCGGTCTGGACCGCCGCGCGGGTCCTGGAGCGTCTGCGGGGCCGGCGGTTCGCCGAGCCTGCGCCAAGGCTGCAGCTGAGATTCCTGGCGCTCTTTGCGATCGCTGCGCTGGCGCCGGCGCTCTTGATGCTGGCGTTCAATTCTCTGGTGCTGAACCGGGGCATCGAATTCTGGTTCGGGGAGCGAGTGAACACGCTGGTGGAAGCCTCTGCAGACCTGACGCAGGCCTGGCCGAACCTGGCGCTGAACACGGCCCGTATTCAGTTCACCTCGGCGGCGGACAATCTGTCCTATCCCGACGCCGTTCAGGGGCTGAGCGAGAACCGTATCCTTTACCGGAACTATCTTAGTCAGCAGGCCGTGCTGAGGAACATCCCGGCGCTCTATGTGATCGACAGTCAGGCCACGGTGCTGGCGCGCAGCGCCGAGGCTGACGACATTCCGACCTACACCGCGCCGACCCAGGAGATGTTCCAGATCGCAGACGAGGGCGATCTGGCCGCGTCAAGCCCGGTCACCCGCGAAGACGAGCCTGATTTCGTACGGCTCCTGGTCCGCCTGCCCAATTACGAGGACGCCTATCTGTACGGTGTCTGGTATGTGGATTTCTCGATCATCTCAGCCCAGGCGGCCGCTGTTTCGTCTTACAATGAGGCCGTCGCCCGGGAAGCGCGCATGCGGGAAGGCTTCCTTGCGGCTTTTGCGCTTGCGGCCATTGTGATCCTGCTTGGCGCGGTCTGGCTGGCTTTGTCAGCCGCTCAGAACGTCACCGGACCGGTGTCCCGCCTTGTCGCGGCCGCCGAGAGGGTGCGTCGCGGCGATCTTGCGGCGCGCGTTCAGGTCGCCCGCGAGGATGACGAGATCGGGGCCCTCGGCCGGGCCTTCAACCGGATGACGCGGCAGCTTTCGTCCCAGCGGACCGCGCTTCTGGACGCCAATGCCGAGGCCGAGCGCCGGCGCGCCTTCATCGAGGCCGTGCTGTCCGGGGTCAGCGCCGGGGTCATCGGAGTTGATCAATCCGGTCATATCACCCTCGTCAATCGCTCGGCCTGCGGTCTGCTCGCCTGCGAGCCTGACGATCTGGTTGGCCGTCACGCCAGTGACGCAGCGCCCATGCTGTTGACCGTCATTCAGGACGTGGAGCGTCGCCCTGACGAGATCGCCGAGCGTCAGATTGATGTCGCCGCCGCCGATGGCTCGGTGGTGAACCTCAATGTGCGCGCCGGGGCGGACGAGGAGGGCGGGCTTGTGATCACTTTTGACGATGTGACGCGTCTTGTCGCCGCCCAGCGCAATGCGGCCTGGCGCGATGTCGCCCGGCGCATCGCCCACGAGATCAAGAACCCGCTCACCCCCATCCAGCTTTCCGCCGAGCGAATCCGCCGCAAATACCGCGGCCATGTGGAAGAGGTCGGCGCCGAGACGTTTGACCGCTGCGTCGACACGATCGTACGGCAGGTCAGCGATATCGGTCGTATGGTCGATGAATTCTCCACCTTCGCCCGCATGCCGGCGCCGAAGATGGAGCAGCTCGACCTGTCTGAGATCGCGCGGGCCGCCGTGTTCGCCCAGCGGGTCGCGTCGCCGGATATCCGGGTCCCGCTCAACGCGCCCGAGGCGCCGGTGTTGGTCGAATGCGACGGACGCCTCGCCGGTCAGGCGCTCGCCAACATACTCAAGAACGCCGCCGAGAGCGTTTCGGCCCGCATGGACAGCGGCACGGAGAAGGCTGGCGGGACCATACAGGTTCAAGTCTACAGGGATAATGGCTTCGGCGTGATCGAGGCGCGTGATGACGGTCTGGGCTGGCCGACGGCGGACCGGGCGCGGCTTACAGAACCGTACATGACGACCCGGGAGAAGGGGACGGGGCTCGGGCTGGCGATCGTTCGCCGAGTCATGGAGGACCATGGCGGAAGGCTGGAACTGGACGAACCGGGCGAGGGGCAGAACGGGGCGGTGGTCAGACTGGCCTTCCCCTTGCTTGAGACGAGCGCCGGCGCAAGTGATGCCCCGGCCAATGCGGAGGCGTAAGGAACGCTCATGGCTCACGACATCCTGATCGTCGACGACGAGGCGGATATCCGCGAACTGATCGGCGGACTTCTGGAAGACGAAGGATTTGAAGCCCGTTACGCTGGCGAGGCCGACGGCGCTCTGGCTGCGATCCGGCAACGAAAGCCGGTTCTGGCGATCCTCGATGTCTGGCTCCAGGGCAGCCGTCTGGACGGGATCGAGCTGCTCGACGAGATCAAGAAGGCCGATCCGGAGCTGCCCGTCATTGTCATTTCGGGACATGGCACGATCGAGACGGCGGTCGCGGCGATCCGGAAAGGCGCATACGACTTCATCGAGAAGCCTTTCAAATCGGACAAGCTGTTCGTCACGGTCGAGCGGGCGCTTGAGACCAGCCGCTTGCGCCGCGAGAACGCAGAACTGCGGGCGAAGAGCGAGGTCCATTCCGACCTGATCGGTGAATCCCAGCCAGCCATCACACTGAGACAAACCGTCGAGCGTGTCGCGCCGACAAATTCGCGCGTGCTCATCACGGGCGCTCCGGGGTCCGGCAAGGAGCTGATCGCGCGGATGATCCACGGCCATTCGTTGCGCGCGGACGGTCCCTTCGTACCGGTCAGCGCCGCAATGATGGATCCTGATCGAGTCGAGGTGGAGCTGTTTGGCTCGGAGGCTGAGGGCGCGGTCGAGCGGGTCGGCCTCCTGGAGCAGGCGCACGGGGGGACGCTTTTCCTGGACGAGGTTGCGGACATGCCGCTCGCGACCCAGGGCAAGCTGCTGCGCATGCTGGTCGAACAGCGGTTTCGCAGGCTCGGCGGCGCTTCCGATGTCGAAGTCAATGTGCGGGTTCTGTCGTCGACCGCACGGGATCTGCGGAGCCTGATAGCCCAGGGGCGGTTCCGCGAGGACCTGTATCACCGCCTGGCGGTTGTGCCGCTGGAGGTGCCGAGCCTTGCCGAGCGCCGCGATGACATCCCGCTTCTGGTCGAGCATTTCATTGAACGCCTGACCGCCATGTCAGGCCTTCCCCGCCGGCGCATAGGCGAAGACGCCATGGCCGCACTCCAGGCCCATGACTGGCCCGGCAATGTGCGCCAGCTGCGCAACAATGTGGAGCGTCTGCTGATCCTTGCCGGCGGCGATGCCGATCAACCTGTCACGCTCGACTCATTGCCGTCCGAAGTGGCTGGCCGTGCGCGCGGAGAGACCGGCGGGTTCGACGCGGAGCGCATGATCGCCTTGCCGCTGCGCGACGCGCGTGAGAAATTCGAACGCGAATACCTCAAGGCCCAGATCACTCGGTTCGGGGGCAATATCTCGCGCACGGCCAGCTTCATTGGAATGGAGCGCTCGGCCCTGCATCGAAAATTGAAGACGCTCGGTGTGAACGGATCATCCGACCGTCAAACCGGCGACGCTGACACCGAGCCGGCGTCCTGATCGGCTCCAGGAAACCATTATGAAGGCAGTCGTGTGCGGCGCAGGCCGCGTGGGTTACGGCATCGCTCGAGAGCTTGCGGGCGAGGGCAATTCCGTCACTGTCGTGGACTGGTCGCAGGAGCTGATCGACAGGATCACGACCGATCTCGACGTGCGGGGCGTCGTCGGTCATGGCTCCCATCCTGATGTACTGGAGCGCGCCGGCATCCGCGACGCGGACCTGATCGTGGCGGTGACGTACTCCGATGAGACCAATATGGTCGCCTGCCAGGTCGCACACTCGCTGTTCGAGACGCCGACCCGGATCGCCCGCGTCCGCGCGCAAAGCTATCTCGACAAGCGATGGGGCGACCTGTTCAGCCATGGCGCGCTGCCCGTCGATGTAACGATCTCGCCGGAACTGGAGGTCAGCCGCTCCATCCTGCAACGCCTGGAAACGCCTGGCGCCTTCGCGACCGCGCCGTTCGCCAATTCACGCATGCAGATCCTGGGGCTTGTCGTGAACGAGGAGTCACCCGTCGCCGGCTCTTCCAGGGATCAGATCCTTGAGCTGTTTCCCGACCTTGGCTTCGATGTGGTGGGCGTACAGCGCGACAAGACCCTGTTCATACCCCGCGGTGACGATCCGCTCATGCCCGGCGACGACGTCTATATCAGCGTCGCCGCGGGCCATGTGAAGCGCGCCCTGGACGTGTTCGGCGCCACCGCGCAGCGGGCCCGCCGGGTCGTGATCATCGGCGCCGGCAATATCGGACTTTACGTGGCCAAGGCGCTGGAGCGTGTCGGGGGGGTGCGGGTGCGCCTCATCGAGCGCGACAAGAGCCAGGCGGAACGCGCCGCTGACATTCTGAGGCGCACGGTCGTCCTGAATGGCGACGGCCTTGATCGCGATGTCCTGCGCGAGGCCGGCGTGGAGGACTGCGAGCTGGCGCTGTGCCTGACCAATGACGACAAGGTCAATCTCCTCAGCGCGGTGATGGCGAAGCGGGAAGGGGCCGCGCGAGCGCTGACGCTGGTCAACGATCAGGCGTTCCACCCGGTCAAGACGGCTCTGGATGTGGACGTCATGATCGATCCGCGTTCGGTTACCGTATCCACGATTCTGCAACATATCCGCAGGGGCCGGATCACGGGCCTTCAGACCCTGGCCGGCGGCCAGGCCGAAGCCCTGGAAGGCGTGACCCTGGCGACATCGCCGCTCGTCGGGCGTCAGCTGGACAGCCTTGACCTGCCTGACGGGGTCTCTGTCGGCGCCCTTGTGCGCGGCGACAAGGTTTACTTTGCGCGCGACGATGTGCGCGTCGAGGAGAATGACCGGGTCATCTTCTTCGCAATGAAGTCCGCAGTGTCGAAGGTCGAGCAGATGTTCCGTGTCAGCCTGGAATATTTCTAGGAGCGGTCATGGCGCTCTCTCCCCGCCTGTTCCGGGCCCTTGGATGGGCCGCGCTGGTGCTGGCCGGCTTCGCCACGCTTTTCACGCCTCTGGCGCTGCTCGAGGGTGAGTTGGATGCGGCGCGCGGCTTTTTCTTCACCGCCGTCGCAGGCGGGTTCGGCGGCGGTGTCGCGGTGGCCGGCACGACCGGAGTGACCAGCTCGGCGGGAGCGTCGGCCGCCTTGCGCCTGGCGTTGTTCGGCTGGATTTTGATGCCGCTTCTGGCTGCAGCTCCGCTCGTGACTGCCGAAGGCTCAGTCAAGGTCGGACTGTTCGAAGCTTATTCGGCCATGACGACCACCGGCGCGGTCCTGACGGTCCCGGAGGACCTGCCGCGGGTTCTGGTCCTGTGGCGCTGTGTGATCGCCTGGCTTGGGGGGCTGGCGAGCCTCGTCCTGGCCGCCACGGTCTTCGCCGCCCTTGATCGAAGGGGCGTCGGCCTCCGCCGCACCAGCCTGCTGACGGTGGAGCGTTCCGACCTGTTCACCAATTTCGGCCGCGCTGTCCGACGATTGGGACTGGCCTATGGCCTGGTGACCGGGGTGGGCTGTCTCGGCCTGCTGTTGTCGGGGGCAGGGGCCTTCAACGCCCTGTGCCTTGCGCTATCGGGCGTCGCAACAGCGGGCCTTGCGCCCTTCTCCGGCGGTCTCGCGGGGAATTTGAGCGTACCGGGCATCGTCGTTCTCGCTGCGCTATGTCTGCTTGGCGCATGGAACATGGCCGTTCAGTACGAGGCGCTGACCCGCCTTAGAACGACGCGCGGCTCTGGCGAGATGCGGGCCATGCTCATCCTGGCGGTCGGCGGCGGTCTGGTGTTCGCGGCGCTCGGCGGCGTCGCGCTGTTTGCACCTGCAGCATTCGAAGTGGTGTTTGCGGTCACGACGGCCGGCTTTCATGTCACCGACATTCCGGTCGTGCCGGCAGCCGCGCTGGTCCTGCTGGCCATGCTGGGCGGCTCGACGATCTCGACCGCCGGCGGGATCAAGATGCCGCGCGTCTTGTTGCTGGTCAGGCGGGCAGGGGGCGAGCTTTCCGTCCTGTCCCACCCCTCCGCTGCGGTACGGACCCGCTACGCCGGGCGGAGCGTGAGCGACGAGGCGCTGACCGGTGTCTGGGTCTACGCGCTGGCTTATCCTGCAACGCTTGCGGCCGGCGCGATTCTGATAGGGCTGGGCGGCGCCGATTTCGAAAGCGCCTGGCTCATGTCGGGTGCAGCGCTCACCAATGCGGGTCCGCTGGCCGGCGAGCTCTGGATCGATCAGAGCCCGCTCTCTCTGGCGGCTTCGGCGCTCCTGATGGTGCTCGGCCGCCTTGAAGTGCTCGCCGCCGCCGCCGCCGTCTATGTCATGCTCGCACGGGATTGAGCGCGACTGCGAAACGGGTCATGGTTGCAGTGCAGCGTAACCAGGATTACGTAGCTGACCGACGCGGGCCGCGCCCGAATAACAAGAAGAAGCAGGACCCATGTCCAACGACAAGAAACAGAACCTCCAGGACGTCTTTCTGAACTCCGTGCGCAAGAGCAAGACGCCCCTGACCATTTTCCTGGTCAACGGCGTGAAGCTGCAGGGCGTGGTGACCTGGTTTGATAATTTCTGCGTGCTGCTGCGCCGCGAGGGCCAGGTCCAGCTGGTCTACAAGCACGCTATTTCAACCATCATGCCGAGCCAGCCGGTCGACCTGTTCGAACGCGACGAAGCGGACGGAGACGACGAGGCTTGATCGAGCGCACGCCGGCTGAGCAGACCGCTCTGGTCATTCACCCCGCCACCCCGGACGCCGGTCCGGAGCGCGCTGAAGCCCGTCTGGAAGAAGCGGCAGGCCTCGCAGAGGCGCTGGACTTGTCACTGTCCGGCGCCAGGATCGAGCCGCTGCGCCGGGTGGAACCGTCCACATTCTTCGGCTCCGGCAAGGTCGAAGCGCTCAGGGAAGACCTTGAAGCGCGCGACGCGAAGGTCCTGATCGTCGATACAGCGCTGACGCCCGTGCAGCAGCGCAATCTGGAAAAAGCCCTGAAGGTCAAGGTGATCGACCGGACCGGTCTGATCCTTGAGATCTTCGGGCGCCGCGCCCAGACCAAGGAAGGCCGGCTGCAGGTCGAGCTGGCCCGTCTGACCTACGAGCGCTCGCGGCTGGTGCGCACCTGGACGCACTTGGAACGCCAGCGCGGCGGGCAGGGCTTCATGGGCGGTCCCGGCGAGACCCAGATCGAAACCGACCGGCGGATCCTCGCCGACAAGATGGCCAAGCTCCGCCGGGAGCTCGACGAGGTCCGCCGGACCCGAGAGATCCACCGCAAGCGCCGCCAGGCCGCGCCCTGGCCGACGGTCGCGCTGGTCGGATACACGAACGCCGGCAAGTCCTCGATTTTCAACGCGCTGTCCAAGTCGAAGGTTCTCGCCAAGGACATGCCGTTCGCCACGCTCGATCCCACCACACGCGCCGTGCGCACGCCGTCGGGCCGCAAGATCCTGCTGTCGGATACGGTGGGGTTCATCACCGACCTGCCGACCGAGCTGATCGCAGCCTTCCGCGCCACGCTGGAGGAAGTCCGCGAGGCCGACATTCTCGTGCATGTGCGCGACATGGCCGATCCCGACCATGAAGGCCGCAAGGCCGATGTCGAGGCGGTTCTGCAAGCCCTGGACGCGGGGGCGGAGGCCGGGCAGCGCATCATCGAAGCCTGGAACAAGGTCGACCGGCTCGAGCCCGATGAGCGCGAGGATCTGGAATGGCATGCGCGCCTGCCGCGCCAGGGCGATGCCCCGATGGTGGCCGCGACGTCAGCGGCGACGGGGCAGGGCCTTCCAGAGCTGATGGGCCTTATTGAGGCTGCGCTGGCCGAGAATGATCTGCTCATGCGGCTGAAATTCAGCCCATCCGACGCCGCCGCGCTCGCCTGGGTCCACGAAAACGGCGCAGTGCTTGAGGAGCGTGTGGAGCCGGAGACGGGGATCACCTTCGTAGTGGTGCGCCTGTCCAAACCCGATGCAGGCCGGTTCCGCACGCGCTTTCCGGGACTTGAGGCGGGCCAGGCCAGGCAGGCGGCCGAGTAGGACCGCTTACGCGCGCTCCGCCAGCTTGGCTTCAAGCCAGAGCGCCTCCATGGCGTCGAGATCGGCCTCTTCAACGCTTGAGCCTCTCTCTGCAAGGCGCTGTTCGATCAAGCGAAACCGGCGCTCAAACTTCGCATTGGATGCCCGCAGCGCCGCTTCAGGGTCGACCTCAAGCTTGCGCGCAAGGTTGACCACGGTGGACAGGAGATCGCCGATCTCCTCAGCGATGTGAGCTGGATCGCCTTCATCCACCGCCTCGCGCGCCTCGGCCAACTCTTCGTCGATCTTGGCGAAAACGCCCTCAATGGTCGGCCAGTCGAACCCGACCCGGGCCGCGCGCTTCATCAGCTTTTCAGCGCGCGTCAGGGCGGGCAGGGCAAGAGGAACATTCGCCAGCACTGACAGGTCGTCCTTGAGCTTCTCCGCGCGCTCGGCCGCTTTCTGCGCCTCCCAGGCGCGGGTCTGGCTTCCAGCATCGCGCTCGTCTGCATCGCCGAAGACGTGGGGATGGCGCCGGACCATCTTGTCAGCCATGCCGGCGGCCACGTCCTCGAAACGGAAGGCGCCTTGCTCTTCAGCCATCTGGCTGTGGAACACGACCTGGAACAGCAGATCACCGAGCTCCTCGCGCAGATCATTGAGATCCTCGCGCTGGATGGCGTCAGCGACCTCATAAGCTTCCTCGATCGTGTAGGGGGCGATGGTCGCGAAATTTTGCTCCAGGTCCCAGGGGCAGCCACCGTCCGGATTGCGCAGGCGGGCCATGACGCTGAGCAGACGCGCCATGGCCGGAGCGGCCGGGTCTTCTGCGAGCGTCAGGTCGCGCAGGGCGGAAGGCGCGGGTTCGTTGCGGGGTTCAGCCATATCAACCTCCATTTTGCGCATAAGATATATTATGAGAAATGAGACGGGGTGAGTTGCGCCATGGGAATCGGCTGTTCAAGGCCTGCTGGCATCAAGCACTTCACCGCTTGCGGCGTCCAGCGTCGCGCAAAGCCCGTCATAGGCGGGTCTGACGCCGTCCGGCAGCTGCGCACGGAGCGCTGAATAGTCCAGATCCACATGCAGATTGGTCAGCACGGAAAGCCTGGGTCTGGCCTGCTCAATCCATCCAAGGGTCATCGCCAGATGGGCATGGCTTGGATGCGGCTTCTCACGCAGCGCATCAACGATCCACAGCCCGGCTCCGGAAACGGCCTTCATTGCCGTCTCGTCCATCCCGTTGACGTCGGGCGTATAGGCGATCGGCCCGATCCGCAGTCCGCTGCACGGCATTCCGCCATGCTCCACATCGAACAGGGAGAATGACAACGCGCCGCCCGCGCCCTGAACGCTCTGATCAGCGCCGGGCTCAAGAATGGTCAGGTCCAGCAGCGGCGGATAGCCCGACCCCGGCGGTGTTTCGAAGATATAATCGAAGCGGTGCGCCAGCTTCGCCGCCGTCTTCGGACTGGCGAACGCCGGCAGCTTCGCGCGCTTTCGGTAAACGATCGCGCGCACATCATCGATGCCATGGCTTTGATCGGCATGGATATGCGTGAAGGCGACGGCGTCCAGCATGGGCGAACCCGCCGCGAGCAACTGCTGGCGCAAATCCGGCGATGTGTCGATCAGCAAGCGCGTCGCCTGTCCGGCCGACAGCGCCTCCAGGCTGCCCGCCTGCTCCACAAGAAGGCTGCACCGAAGCCTGTAATTCCTGGGGTTCTCGGGGTCGCAGGCGCCCCAATCACCATCGGCCCGCGGTACGCCGCCGGACGATCCGCAGCCCAGGATGCGCGCACGGATGACCGGCCCTCCGGTCACGCCCTGATCCGGTTGAACAGCGAGAGCGCAGCCGCGGTCGTGCGCTGCGACCCCTCTTCGGCGTCCCAGCCCTTAAGTTCGCTAAGCTTCTCAAGAACATGCGGCAAATAACTCGGTTCATTGCGCTTTCCGCGATGTGGAACAGGCGCGAGATACGGGCAGTCGGTCTCGATGATGACCCGGTCGTCCGGAACGATCGTCTGGAAGACTGACCGCACATCCTCGGCTTTCTTGAACGTGATGATGCCTGAGGCGGAGAAATAGCTTCCCAGCGCCGCGGCGCGCCGGGCGAGCTCCGGACCGCCGGTATAGCAATGCAGAAGCGGGCGGAAGGCGCCCCTCTCCATCTCCTCTTCCAGCAGGTCGGCCATGGGCTCATCCGCGTCGCGGCAATGCAGGATGATGGGCAGGCCGGTTCTGCGGGACGCCTCGATGTGGGCGCGCAGGGAGGGAAACTGAGCCTCGGCCGGGCTGTGATTGTAATGGAAATCGAGCCCGGTTTCCCCGATGGCGACGACTTTGGGATGACTGGCGATTTCAACCAGCTCGTCGGCGGTGATTTCGGGCCGGTCCTTGGCGTGGTGGGGATGAGCGCCGATCGTGCAGTACACGTCCTCGTGCGCCTCCGCGATGGCGCGCACGGCGTCGAATTCGTGCAGCCGGCAGCAGATGGCGATCATGGGGGACACGCCCGCCGCCCTCGCCCGCTCCAGGACTTCAGGCAAATCCTCGGCAAAGTCCTCGCCGTGAATGTTCACGTGGGTGTCGATCAGCATGGATAAGGCTCGAATTCAGGCGGCCGCCGCGTCCTGCAGCAGGGCGAAGGCGGCGTGAACGGTTTGCTTGGGGTCGAGATAGAGGTTTTCGCTGTCACGGGCCAGCCGGTTAAGGCGATCGGCGGCCTCCACCCACGCACGCGCACGACCCGCGCCGAAACCGCCCAGCGCTTCTGTCCGGGCGCGCTCCCGCGCGAAATCACCCAGGAAATCGAGGACGACCGCCTTCAGCGCATCCCCGTCCTTGCGTCCCGCGGCGTCAGCCAGCTTCATCACGGCGGACTTGTCGAGCCTTGGCAGCTCGCTCAACGCCTGGTCCAGCGAGACCTTCAGCGCTGGCGCACCTGTCTCCAGCAGCGCAAGCGCGCGCCCCGGCGCCCCTCCCGCTAGTGCGGCGGCGCCCTGAGCGTCGCTCGCAGCGACGCCATGGCGGGCCTGAAGCCAGGATGCGCAGGCCTCCACATCCGGCGGGCGCAGGGTCAGGCGCCGGCAGCGCGAGCGTATGGTGGGCAGCAGGCGTCCGGGTGAATGGACGATCAGCAGCAGGAGACCACGCTTCGGCGGCTCTTCAAGAGTTTTCAGCAAGGCATTGGCGGCATTGGTGTTCAGCTCATCAGCGCTGTCCACGATGGCGACCCGCCAGCCACCATCCGAGGCGCTGCGGGAAAAGAAATCCGGAGCCCGGCGCGCTTCATCGACCGTGATCTCGCCGCGCAGCTTCTTGGTCTTGTCATTCCAGGGCCGCCGGATGAGCAACAGGCCGGGATGGGACCGGGCCTCCAGCCGGCGGCAGACGGGGTCGTTCGGATCCGACGCCAGCGGCGCGCCCTCGTCGACTGGCGCCGCGCCAAGGACCCGGCGAGCCAGTCGCCAGGCGAGCGTCGCCTTTCCGCAGCCCCTGGGGCCGGTGATCATCCAGGCATGGTGCATACGCCCAGATGCAAAGGCATCTTCCGCCGCTCGAGCCGCCTGGTCCTGACCGAACAGATCGTAGACATGACGGGGATGGGGCAGCTCGCCTGACCGATCCGGTTCGGGAAGCTCATCGCTCATGACAGGCCGCCCAGGCGCGCGTTGATCTCCGCCATCGCCGCGTCACGGACCTCTTCTGCGGGCCTTGCGCCGTCCAGCACCGCGCACCGGTCCGGCTCGGCCAAGGCGATATCCAGAAATCCCTGCCTCAGGGCGGCGTGGAAGGCGCCGGGCTGACGCTCGAACCGGGTCGCCTCCTCGCCTCGGCTTCGCGTGCGCGCAAGGCCTGCAGCCGGGTCCAGATCCACAATCAGCGTCAGGTCCGGTTTGAAGTCACCCAGGCTGGCCGCATGGATCTCCGCGATCCGGGACGCCGGCAGACCGCCTGCCGCGCCCTGGTAGGCGCGCGTGGAGTCATGGAAGCGGTCGCAGATGACCCACGCCCCGCGCTCCAGGGCCGGCTCGATCAGGTTCCGCACATGGTCCTCGCGCGCCGCATACAGCAGCAAGGTTTCAGCCATGGGCGACCAGCGGCCAGGTTCGCCTTCAACCAGCAGCGCGCGCAAGGCTTCGGCGTTGGGCGTCCCGCCTGGTTCCCGCGTGACGACGGCTTCAACGCCGCGCTCAGCAAGCGCGTTCGCCAGTCCCTTGGCGAGGGTGGACTTGCCCGCCCCTTCCCCGCCTTCCAGCGTGATGAACCGGCCCCGCGCCATGAGCGCCGTCTAACCGCCGCGCAGCATGGAGGCGAGCGCGGACCCGGCCCGGCCGAACAGGCCCAGACGGTCGACGGACTGCGCCGCCACCAGGTCGACGGACCGCGTGCGTCCATCGGGCAGCGAAATCTCGAGCCGCCCGACAAGATCGCCTTCCGTGACCGGGGCGGTCAGGGGGCCGAAATAGACGATCTCGGCGTTCATCTCATCCAGATCACGCCGATGGCCGCCGATCGTCAGCCCATAGGCTGTGCGCAGCGGCACGGTGGAGGCGGTTCCGAGATAAACCTCGGCCTCGCCGACTTCACGTCCTTCGGCGACGACCTCCTCGATCTCGAACTGCGAGAACGCAGCGCGCATCAGCCGCTCGGCCTCGTCGGCGCGATCAGCCTGGCTGTCCATCCCGTTGAACACCACGATGCGGCGCTCCCCCTCGCGCTGCGCGGAGGCGACAAGACCGTAGCCGGCCACCGAAGTGTGACCGGTTTTCAGCCCATCGGCCCCGTCAAACAAGCCCAGAAGCGGATTGCGATTGAACTGGCGGATGCCGTTATAAGTGAACTCGGTCTCGTTATAGAGATCGTAGAACTGGGGGTAGGCCTCGATGATGTGCTGAGCCAGCCGCGCAAGATCGGCCGCTGAGATCACATGGTCCTCATCCGGCCACCCGGTCGCGTTGACGAAATTGGCGCTGGCAAGGCCGAGCTCGTGGGCGCGCTCGGTCATCATATCGGCGAAATTCGCTTCGGTTCCGCCCAGGGCTTCGGCGACCACGATGCAGGCGTCATTGCCCGACTGGACAATGATGCCCCGCAGGAGGTCTTCAACAGAGGCCCTTGAATTCACGTCAAGAAACATGGTCGAAGACCCGGACGCCGCACCGCCGCGCCGCCACGCCTCTTCGCTGACCGGCAGCGTGTCCTCTAGGGACAGCTCGCCGCGCTCCAGCGCCTCGAAAACCATCAGGGCCGTCATCAGCTTCGACATGGAGGACGGCGCCATAGGTTCCGATCCGTTCTTTGAAAACAGGATCTCACCCGTTTCATGATCCATGATGACGGCGTGTGTCGCCTCGGTTTCAAACGCGCTCTGCGCATAGGCGGCAGGCGCGGCGACGAGGAGAACGGCGGCGAGAAGCAGGGGGCGCATCATGGGCGGGCTCCGGCGGATTCGGCTGAAGGCTTCAGGCTAGCCTCTACAGGACGGAGGCGGAAGCGTGGCGCCCAGCCCTGTCGGACCTAGTTTCGTGACAGAATTCGCGAACGCGCGGCGCGGTCATGGTCGTCAGCAGGGCCGAGCGCCTCCACTCTCACCTGCGCCAGACCGTCATCAATGAAGCCGAGTTCGGCGGCTGCAGCCCGGCTGAGATCAATGATGCGCCCCTCGATGAAGGGACCGCGGTCATTGATCCGCACCAGAACGCTCTCACCGGTATCCAGGCGCGTCACCCGAGCCAGCGAGCGCAGCGGCAGCGTCCGGTGGGCGGCTGTCATGGCGGTCTGGTCAAAGATCTCGCCGCTGGCGGTCGGCCGGCCATGGAACGGCTCGCCGTACCAGCTCGCGAGCCCGGTCTGGGTCGAACGCACATCGCGGCCCTGTCGGCCGGCGGTGGCGGGCGCTTCCATGACCCTGGGCGCGAGCGCATCGCCGGCGTCGATAGGCGCCGGGTCTCCTTCCGGCGCGCTGCAGGATGCCAGCCAGGCTGAAAGGACCACGGCGCCGACGCGCATCAGGTTCGGAGATCCATTCATGGGCCGATGACGAGGCGTTGCTGCTCTGTATGACGAGGCCGACCGCCCTGAACGCTTGCCTGCCCGCTCCACCTGCGGCTAAACCGGCCCGAACGGAGGAGTGGCTGAGTGGTCGAAAGCGGCGGTCTTGAAAACCGTTGAAGGTTTGCGCCTTCCGGGGGTTCGAATCCCTCCTCCTCCGCCACCATCCGCCATCTCCGTTCCTGTCTGCGTTCTCAGTGTCGCCTGGCGGCCGAATGCGGCTGTTTTGAGGTCACGGGACCGGCTGCCCCCGCGACGCTTCAAGCACCGCGTACCAGCTCTCCGGCGTGAATACCGTCGCCTTCAAGGCCGCGCACTGGCGCTCGATCCGCTCAATATCGGTCCCGCCAAGGATCGGGACCGGCCCGGCGGGATGCCGCGCGATCCAGGCCAAAGCCGCACCGGCGAGACCGTCTGGATCACTCTCCCCTGCAAGCTCGCCGAGCGCTTCGCGCACGCGCGCCGCCGCCTTGTCGCTCTGGCTGAAAAGCCGGCCGCCCGCGAGCGGGGACCACGCGGTGACTCGATGGCCGGCGGTTATGGCGGCGTCCAGACGCCCGTCCTCCAGCGCGCGTGTCTCCAGGACCGAGAATTCCAGCTGGTGATGGCCAAGCGGCGCGGCGAGCGCGCCTTGCAGCCCGTTAAGCTGAGACACGGAGAAGTTCGATACGCCAAGCTTTTGAACCTTTCCCGCCTGGACCATCTCCTCGAGGGCGCGCGCCGTCTCGTCAAACCGCATGAGGTAGTCCGGGCGATGGACGAGAAATGTCTCGACCTGCTCGACGCCGAGGCGGCGCAGACTGCCGTCGAGCGCGCTTCGCAGGTGCGCGGCGTCGTTGCGATAGTGGTGGGCCGGGAGTGCAGCCTCCGGCGTCGCGAAAACAACCCCGGCCTTAGCGATCAGGGGCAGGCGGTCTGCAAGCTCCCGCGAACGCGCGAACGCCTCTCCGATCAGGATCTCCGAGCGGCCCTGGTTGTAGATGTCGGCCAGGTCTACGCCGGTGCATCCCGCCTCGACGCATTGCTCAAGAAACCGAACGAGCGCGTGCGGCGACCCGGTTTGCTCGCCATCGAGCGCCCGCATGGATCCCCAGATAAACATTGATCCTACTCCGTTCGGTCAGGGCTCCGCCATGGCGGCGGCATGGGCGCTCGCCCAGGCCCACTGGAAGTTATACCCGCCCAGCCAGCCGGTGACGTCCACGCATTCGCCGATGAAGTGGAGGCCGGGCACGTGGCGGCTCTCAAGGGTCTTCGACGACAGCCCGGCGGTGTCGACCCCGCCGCGCGTGACCTCGGCGGTGCGCCAGCCTTCAGTGCCCGACGGCGTGACGCTCCAACGCGACAGCCGCTCGGCGGCGGCGTCGAGCTCGGCATGGGAGGCGTCTGCGAGCCTTGGGAACGCCGGCGCCAGGCCGGACTCAGCGATATACTCGGCAAGGCGGCGCGGGAAGACCTGCGTCAGCGCCGTTCCCAGTCCCTTCGCGGGATGGCCGGCTTTCAGCGCCCGCAATTGCGCAGATCCGTCGGCGCCCGCGAACAGGTCGATCTCCACCGGCTCGCCCTCATGCCAGTAGGACGAGACCTGCAGCATCGCCGGACCGGACAGCCCGCGGTGGGTGAACAGGAGCGCCTCATCGAACACGCCCTCGCCGGCTCTGGCCCGGACCGGCGCACTGACGCCGGACAGGCCGGCGAAGGCCGCCTTCTCCGCGCCCTCGAACGTGAACGGCACGAGCGCGGGCTCAGGCTTGATGACGGTGTGGCCGAAGCGGCGGGCGATGTCATAGGCCAGCCCCGTCGCTCCGATCTTGGGGATGGACAGGCCGCCGGTCGCCACGACAAGGCGCGGCGCCGTCGCCGCGCCGCCCTCGTACCGGACCGTGAAGCGCCCGTCGGCGTGACCGATATCGGCGATGGGAGCCGAGAGGCGCACGTCTCCGGCCCCTGCGGCGACTTCATCCAGCAGGAGCTGGATCACCGCGCTCGATTTCTGATCACAGAACAGCTGCCCGAGCGTCTTCTCATGCCAGCTCAGCCCGTGACGCTCCATGAGCGCGACGAAATCCCAGGGCGTGTAGCGCGCCAGCGCGGACTTGGCGAAGTGGGGATTGCCCGAGATGAAATTCTGCGCGGTGGTATGGATGTTCGTGAAGTTGCACCGGCCGCCGCCGCTGATCCGGACCTTCTCAGCCGGCTTGGCCGAGTGATCGAGAACCAGCGTCCTGAGTCCGCCCGCCCCGGCCTGGGCTGCGTAGAACAGGCCGGCCGCCCCGGCGCCGAGGACGATGGCGTCGAGCGTCAGGGACCGGGAAGCAGAGCCGTTGCGCGTCATGACGACGTGCGATGCCGCTGATTGGGTCAGCGTGCAAGCCCCGGCAGCGCCTGGAGCATCGCTGTTGGAGGAAGTGCGGTCGTGATCGCCAGGGCGGCGTCTTGCCCGGAAGGGCCGGCCTGCTAACTTGAGCGCTGCGACACCTAAATCGACTTCGCAGGGGAGCCAGATGCTGACTTCTTGCCTTGCCGGCCTCGGTGCGGCGGCTCTGTTCGCGGCGGGCGCGCAAGCGCCGCCGATCCAGAACCCGGGAGCTCCGGGTCAGGGGAGCCGCGCAATCACGGCGGAAGAATCCGTGGATATGAGCCGCAGTTCGCACACGGCGGCGGACGTGAGGTTCCTGCAGCACATGATCGTTCATCACGCCCAGGCGGTGGAGATGAATGCACTGATCGAGGGGCGCACGGACAACGCGGTTCTGCATTTGCTGGGTGAGCGGATCGCCCGGAGCCAGGACAGCGAAATGACGTTCATGCGCCGCTGGCTGGAGGAGCGCGGCCAGTCTGTTGAGGATGCCGGGCTGCACGCTGGTCATGGCGGTCATGCCGGACACGATCACCGCGCCGGTCACACCGGCCGCTCAGGCCATCAGGAAGGCCACAGCGATCACGGAGATCATGCCGGTCACGCGCCAGACCGTCCCGCCATGGACCCCGACGATGTCCCGCTCATGCCGGGCATGCTCTCTCCCAATCAGATGCGCGCCCTCGCCGCCGCCGAAGGACGCAGGTTCGATCGGCTCTGGCTGGAGGGCATGATCCATCACCACCAGGGCGCGCTCGACATGGTCGAAGCCCTGCTCGCTGCGCCCGGCAATGGCGAAGATCCCCAGCTGTCCGAGTTCCTGACCCATGTGACGGCCGACCAGGCCGCTGAAATTCTGCGCATGGAAACCATGCTGTCCGCGCTTGAGAGCCCGGGCGAAGAAGAAGAGGAGGCCGACCGGCCATGAAGACCCTGACCCGCTCGCTCTTGTGCTCCACACTGATCGCCGCGGGCGTTCTCGCCCCGGCCCATGCCCAGCTTCAGGTCATCGAAGCCGATGAACGCTCCAGCCTGTCGCCGGGGCTTGAGGACGCAGGCCAGGCGGCGTGGAACATGGAGCTGGTCCATGCCCTGCCCATGCCTGACGGATTCTTCGATCCGGACGCCATGTTCGATCCGGCGGCCTTCGGCGCGGCCATGCGCGCCCGCCAGGAAGCTCAGGAGGCCGCTGAAGACGCCGGCGATGACATCTCCGAGGACGAGCTGCCACCCCTGCCCCGCTATGTTCCGCTGGCTCTGGCCAACACCGACATCGCGTTCTCCGGCGACCACATGTTCGTGGGCAATTATCACGGGTTCAATGTCTACGACATCACGGTCGACGGCGCCCCGGAACTGGCCGCCTCGGTGGTCTGCACGGGCGGTCAGAATGACGTCTCGGTCCATGGCGATCTTCTGTTCATGTCGGTTGAGCACAACCGCGCGCGCCTGGACTGCAGCGCCGGAGATCCGATGGAAGAGGTGAGCGCAGAGCGGTTTCGCGGCATCCGCATCTTCGACATCTCAGACCTGTCCAATATCCGCCAGGTCGGCGCGGTTCAGACGTGCCGGGGCTCCCACACCCACACGCTCGTTCCCGATCCGAGCGATCCCGGCCGCCTTTACATCTACAACTCCGCCACCAGCAGCGTCCGGGCGGGCGACGAGTTGGGCATCTGCTCGGATGGCGAACCGGAGGACAATCCCGAAACAGCCCGGTATTCAATCGACGTCATCGAGGTCGATCTTGATGACCCGGGCTCGGCGTCCATCGTGAACCGCCCGCGCATTTTCGGCGATGTCGAGACCGGCGAAATCGCCGCCCTCTGGCGTGGCGGGCGCGCAGGCGTCGCGTCGCAGCGCACCGCCAGCACCAATCACTGCCACGACATCACCGTCTATCCCGAGCTGGGCATCGCCGCGGGCGCATGTTCCGGCAACGGCATCCTGCTGGATATCAGCGACCCGGCGAACCCGGCGCGGATCGATGAGCTCTTTGATCCGGACATGGCGTACTGGCACTCGGCGACCTTCAACAATACCGGCGACACGGTGCTGTTCACCGATGAGTGGGGCGGCGGGATCGGCGCGCGCTGCACGGCGGACTCGCCCGCCAACTGGGGCGCCAATCTTATCGCGACGCTTGAGGGCGGCCAGCTTGAGGGCCAGAGCTTCTTCAAGCTGCCCAGCATCCAGGGCGAGACCGAGAACTGTGTGGCCCACAACGGCAATCTCGTCCCGGTCCCGGGACGCGACATCATGGTGCAGGCCTGGTACCAGGGCGGCATCTCGGTGATCGACTTCACCGATCCGCGCAACGTGTTCGAGATCGCCTATTTCGACCGGGGCCCGATCAGCGAGGAGACGCTGATTGTCGGCGGCCACTGGTCGGTCTACTGGCACGAGGGAAAGATCTACGGCGCCGAGATCGCCCGCGGCGTCGACGTGCTGGAGCTGCGCGCAAGCGAGCACCTGTCCGAAGCCGAACTCGCCGCCGCCATGCGCGCGGTGACGCCCGAGACAGCCAATGTCCAGACGCAGACCCGTATCGTCTGGGAGGATCACCCCGACGTGGCCCGCGCCTATCTCGTTCAGCTTGAGCGCAGCGAGGCCATCGAGGCTGACCTTGCCGCGACGGTGATGAGCGCGCTGGATCGCTGGGAAGCGGGACGCACGCCTGGCCGGCGGCTGGCCGATCAGGTTTCGGCTGCGGGTGACGAGGCTGAAGGCGTGGACGCGCGGCGGTTTGCTGAACTGGCGAGCCTTTTGCGCCGCGCGGCGGGCTAGCGCGGACGGGCTGTTGAGCCGGGAGGCCGCTCAACGATTTCAGTTGGGCGGCCTGCCTGTGCACGCTAGTCTCATGCCCCATAGCCGAGCAGTGAGCTTGCGACATGTCAGCGGGACATTTGATCCGATTTCTAGGCGCCATTCTGGTACTGGCGGGGCTTGTGTTGTCCGTGTCCGCAGGGCTTGCGCGTCAGGACGGCTCACGCACTGTGCTTACGGCGGAGCTGACCGGCCCGATCGGGCCTGCGACCACCAGCTTCATCACTCGGGCCGTTGCAGACGCCGAAGCGGCGAACGCGGCCGCTTTGATCCTTGAAATGGACACGCCTGGCGGGCTGGAATCCTCCATGCGGGACATCAACCAGGCGATCCTCGGCGCCGACCTGCCGGTGATCGTCTTCGTTCACCCGCCAGGCGCACGGGCGGCAAGCGCCGGCGCGTTCATCAGCTACGCCAGCCATATCGCAGCCATGGCGCCGGGAACGGCCATCGGGGCGGCGACCCCGGTCCAGATGGGCGGTGGAGCCGAGCCCCCGCCGGCGCCTGAAGGAACTGATCCGGCCGTCGAAGGGGCCGCCGAAGGCTCAGGCCCGGCGCAGGACGCGCCGGGCAATGCCCAGGCTCTGCGCAACAAGGCGGTCAATGACGCTGTCGCCTATATCCGTTCGCTCGCAGAGCTGCGGGGGCGTAACGCCGACTGGGCCGAGGCCGCCGTGCGAGGAGGCGTCAGCGCGTCGGCGGACGAAGCCCTCTCCCTGGGCGTGGTCGAGCATGTGGCGGACTCCCTGCCGCACTTGCTGACGGTCATCGACGGGACGACCGTCGAGCTGCAGTCCGGGCGCACCCTCACCCTGCAAACCAGCGGCGCACAGATCGAACGGATCGAGAAGAGCTTCGCTGAGGAGGTCCTTGCGGTCATCACTGATCCGAACATTGCATTCCTGCTGATGAATCTCGGTTTCATCGGCTTGCTGGTCTCCTTCTACAACGGGCTCGAGCCAATTACGGCGGTCGCCGGGATCATATGTCTGATCGTCGGGCTCTATGCCCTCAACACCCTGCCCCTGAACTACGCCGGTGCGGCGCTGGTCCTGCTCGGCCTCGCCCTGCTGGTGGCGGAAGCCTTCATCGCGTCCGGCGGCCTTCTGGCGCTGGGCGGGCTCGCCGCGTTCACCATCGGCGCACTGATGCTGATCGACACAGATGTGGCGGCGTTCCGGCTGGACTGGCGCCTGGTCGCGGGCGCGACGGCGGTTCTCGGCGGAACGGCATTCCTGCTGCTGACCTATGGTCTGGCGGCGCAAGGGCGCAAGGTCACGACAGGCGAACAGGGTCTGATCGGTCAGACCGGGACCGTGCTGGACTGGTCTGGCGGTCAGGGCCATGTCCATGTGGATGGCGAACGCTGGAAGGCGCGCTCGAGCGATGCGCTCGCCCAAGGCGATGAGATCAAGGTCACCCGCGTCGAAGGCCTGACGCTGGTGGTGAGGAAAACAAGATGAAGCCGGCCACCCCAGCCCCTGCAGAACCGGCGTCCGTATTTGAAGGAGTGTCAGCCATGGCTGATTTCGGTCTGAATCTCGGCGTGTTCATCGCCTTCGCGGTCCTCCTGATCGTGATCCTGTCATCAGCGATCAAGATCTTGCGGGAATACGAGCGCGCCGTGGTCTTCACCCTTGGCCGTTACACCGGCACAGCCGGTCCGGGCCTGATCCTGCTGATCCCCGGCATCCAGCAGATGGTGCGCGTGGACATCCGCACCATCGCTGAAGACGTACCGAGCCAGGACGTGATCAGCCAGGACAACGTGTCGGTGAAGGTCAACGCCGTGATCTATTATCGCATCGTCGATCCCAACAAGGCGATCAACCAGGTTGAGGATTTCCGCATGGCCACCAGCCAGCTGGCCCAGACAACGCTGCGCAGCGTGCTGGGCAAGCACGAGCTGGACGAGATGCTGGCCGAGCGCGACAAGCTGAACGCCGACATCCAGCAGATCCTCGATGACCAGACCGAGGCCTGGGGCATCAAGGTCGCCAATGTCGAGATCAAGCACGTGGACCTGGACAGCTCCATGATCCGCGCCATCGCCCGCCAGGCTGAAGCCGAGCGAGAGCGGCGCGCCAAGATCATTTCCGCCGAGGGTGAACAGCAGGCCGCCCAGAAGCTGGCCGAAGCCGCCAAGATACTGGCCAGCGAAGAAGGCTCCATGCAGCTCCGCTATCTCGGCACGCTGACAGAGCTCGGCAATGAAGGGACGTCGACCATCGTCTTCCCGATGCCGATCGACCTGCTGCGCCGGTTCTCCGGCCTGATCGACGATGTGGCCGGTCCGGCGGGTGAGCGGCCGAAGCGCCCGTCCTCCGGGTTGAGCGAGGGATCGGATACGTGACCGCACATGTAATTTCGCCGCCGGCGGCGACGACAATTCCGGTTGAAGGAGGCGGGGCTTTCCCGGTGCGCCGCATCTACTGCGTCGGACGCAACTACGCTGACCATGCCCGTGAGATGGGCGCCGATCCGGACCGCGAGCCGCCCTTCTTCTTCTCCAAGCCGCGCGACGCGGTCATCACGGCGGAAGCGGTCCCCTACCCGCCGGCGACGGCGGACCTGCACCATGAAGTCGAGCTAGTGCTCGCAGTCGGCGGTTCGGGCGCGGACCTGACCCCTCAGGAGGCCGGTTCGCTGACGTTCGGCGCCGCAGTGGGCGTTGACCTGACACGGCGCGACTTGCAGGCCGAGGCCAAGAAGGCGGGCCGTCCCTGGGATATGGCGAAGGGCTTCGACGCCTCCGCGCCGATCGGGCTCATCCGGCCTGGCCCGGCTCCGGCTTCGGGCGCGATCAGGTTGAGTGTTGATGGCGAGCCGAGGCAGGCTGGCGACCTGTCGCAGATGATCTGGGCCAATGGCGAAATCCTGAGCCACCTGTCTCGTCTGGTGCGCCTTGAGCCCGGCGACCTTGTGTTCACGGGAACCCCGGCTGGGGTCGGTGCTGTGACTCGCGGCCAGCAGGTGGAAGCTTGGGCCGCCGATTTGCCGCCGCTGCGCTTCAAGCTGTTCTGATCCGCAGCTGCCTTCGTCACCGCTTTGCTGCGCTTGCCCCCTGCCCTCGCGCCGGATATCCCCCGGCTTGAGAAGGAGGACACGCCATGGCCGACCGGCTGCGCACCGCCGTCGATCTCGACGGCGAGGACATTCACTGGGATCCGGCCGACGACCTGTCCTATGGCCGGTACCTGAAGCTTGATCAGGTCACCGGCGCTCAGACACCGCTCACCGACGAGCATGACGAGATGATGTTCATCATCATCCACCAGGCCAGCGAGCTGTGGCTGAAGCTGTGCCTGCACGAGCTGGACGCCGCCATCGCGCTGATCAGGGCCGACCAGTCACGTCCGGCCATGAAGAACCTTGCGCGCATCGCCCGGGTTCAGGAGCAGCTGACCCAGTCCTGGTCGGTGCTCGCCACCATGACGCCGGCCGACTATCTGCGCTTCCGCGACAAGCTGGGCCAGAGCTCGGGCTTCCAGTCCTGGCAGTACCGCTGCATGGAGTATCGCCTGGGCAACAAGAACAAGAAGATGGCCCGTGTGTTCGCCCGTGAACCCGAAGCCCTTGAAAAGGTGCAGGCCGCCCTCGCTGCACCGAGCCTTTATGACGAGACCCTGCGCTTCGCCGCGCGCCAGGGCGCGGGTCTTCCCGCTGAGGTTCTGGAGCGGGACTGGAGCGAGGAATACCGGCCCAACGACGCTGTGGAGGCGTTCTGGCGGGAGGTGTATCTCGACACGGGACGCTGGTGGGAGCTCTACGAGTTCGCGGAGAAGCTCGTCGATCTGGAACAGAAGTTCCAGCAATGGCGCTTCAACCACATGAAGACGGTGGAGCGCATCATCGGCTTCCGCCGCGGCACCGGGGGCAGCGGCGGCGTCAGCTATCTGGTCAAGGCTCTGGATATCCGCCTGTTTCCGGAGCTATGGACGGTCCGCACACAGGTCTGAACCGAAAGGAAGCGCGCCATGCGCCAGTTCTACATCTTCATCAAGTGCGAGCTGGGACGGACCTATGAGGTCGCCTCCAAGATCGTGGACACCGTCGAGGAAACCCGCCAGGTCCATTCGGTCTCCGGCGCGTTCGATCTGCTCGCCCAGTTCTCGGTCCCGTCCGAAGCCGATATCGGCCGGTTCGTGAACCAGAAGATCCAGACGATCAACGGCGTGGCCGACACCCAGACCATCATCTGTTTCAACGCCTTCACCCCGGACCGGGGGCTGGGCGAAGACTGATGCATTTCGGCGTCTTCGACCTGTTCAAGATCGGCGTCGGCCCGTCGAGCTCGCACACCGTCGGGCCGATGAAGGCCGCGCGGCTGTTCCTGGAACGGATCGATGCCGAGCACGGCCTGACCGCCATCGCCCGTGTGCAGGCCGAAGCCTATGGCTCGCTCGCCCTGACCGGTTCAGGCCACGCCACGGACAAGGCGATCCTGTGGGGCCTGGAAGGCGTGGAGCCCGAGAGCGCGAATCCCGACGCCCTGCCGGGCCGGATCGAGCGGATCGACGCTGAGAAGACGATCAAACTCCTGGACCGCCGTGAGGTCGCGTTCGATCGCGCAACGGACCTCCTCTTCAAGGGCGAGATCCGCCTGCCCTTCCACTCGAACGCCATGAAATTCAGCGCCTTCGATGATCAGGGCGAGGCGCTGCGCGAAGAGATCTGGTACTCCATCGGCGGCGGCTTCGTCATCGATGAGGCCGAAGCGGGCCGCAATTCCGCCGCGGAGGCCCTGACCGGCGAGCCCTACCCGTTCAACACGTGCGACGAGCTCTTGGAGATCGGTAAGCGCACGGGGATGTCCATCCCCGACATCATGCTGGCCAATGAGACAGCCTTCCGCTCCGAGGACGAGGTGCGTGCGCGCATCGCCGACATCGCCTCGGCCATGGAGGACTGCATCGAACGCGGCACGCGGCTCGACGGCGAACTGCCGGGTGGTTTGAAGGTCAAGCGCCGCGCGCCCGCCTTGCGCCGTCGGCTCATGGCCGAAGCGGCGCGAGCCGAGACCGATCCGTTGGCGTCCATGGAGTGGGTCAATCTGTGGGCCATGGCGGTCAATGAGGAGAACGCGGCCGGCGGCAAGGTCGTCACCGCGCCCACCAATGGCGCGGCGGGCATCATCCCGGCCGTCGCGCGCTATTTCGACCGCCATCACCGGCGCACGAAGGACACCGGCGCCATGGCGCGCTTCTTCCTGACGGCCGCGGCCATCGGCGCGCTCTACAAGCAGAACGCCTCGATCTCAGGGGCCGAAGCCGGCTGCCAGGGCGAGGTGGGCGTCGCCTGTTCCATGGCCGCCGGCGGCCTCGCCGCGGCGCTGGGCGGGACCAACAGCCAGATCGAGTGCGCGGCGGAAATCGCCATGGAGCACAATCTGGGCCTGACCTGCGATCCGGTCGGCGGGCTGGTGCAGATCCCCTGCATCGAGCGCAACGCCATCGGCGCCATCAAGGCCATCAACGCCGCGCGCCTGGCCATGATGGGCGAGAACCAGCACAAGGTGAGCCTGGATCAGGTCATCGAAACCATGCGCCAGACCGCGCTGGACATGAACGACAAGTACAAGGAAACCAGCACGGGCGGCCTCGCCGTAAACGTGCCGGTGTGTTGAGGACATTCCAAACATGAGCCCCCGGCCAGGTGCGTCAGCGCGCCGAGCCGGGGCCTCTTGCCGATTGATCCTGCAGGTCCCGGCTCTGCGCTTCTCTTGGCCGGGAGTTCATGACGGTAAGCCTTAAGCCGCCACCCCTTCGGCGACCTTGTACTTCGCCTCGGTCTTGGCCGCGATTTCGTCTAGCGTGACGTCCGGCGCCAGCTCCACCAGGAGCAGGCCGTCCTCGGTCACGTCAAAGACGCCCAGCGTCGTGATGATGCGATCCACGCAGCCCGTGCCGGTCAGCGGCAGGGAGCATTCGTGCAGCAGCTTGGTCTCGCCAGCCTTGTTGGTGTGATCCATGATCACGACCACGCGCTGCACGCCGGCGACCAGATCCATGGCGCCGCCCATGCCTTTGACCATCTTGCCCGGGATCATCCAGTTGGCGATGTCGCCCTTCTCTGAGACCTCCATGGCTCCCAGGATCGACAGGTTGATATGCCCGCCGCGGATCATGGCGAAGCTGTCGGCCGAGCTGAAATAGCTGGTGTGCGGCAGTTCGGTGATGGTCTGCTTGCCCGCATTGATGAGGTCGGCGTCGACTTCCGTCTCGCGCGGGAACGGGCCCATGCCCAGCATGCCGTTCTCCGACTGCAGGGTCACGTCCATGCCTTCAGGGATATAGTTCGCCACCAGGGTCGGGATGCCGATCCCCAGATTGACGTAGAAGCCGTCGGCAAGCTCTTTCGCAGCGCGTTCGGCGAGTTGGTCGCGTGTCCAGGCCATGTCTCTCTCCTAAAGCTCTGCTGATCAGCTGCGCGTGGTGCGCTGTTCGATGCGCTTTTCATGCTGCCCTTGAATCAGGCGCTGCACGAAAATGCCCGGCGTATGAATGTGATCGGGATCCAGCTCGCCGACCTCGACGATCTCCTCGACCTCGGCGACGGTCACCTTGCCGGCGGTCGCCATCATCGGATTGAAGTTCCGTGCCGTCTTGCGATAGACGAGATTGCCCGCCTTGTCGGCCTTCCAGGCCTTCACGATGGACAGATCGGCGACCAGGCCGGTCTCCATGATGTAGGTCTCGCCGTTGAACTCCTTGTGCTCCTTGCCTTCAGCAACCAGCGTGCCGACCCCGGTCTTGGTATAGAAGCCCGGAATGCCCGCCCCGCCGGCGCGGCAGCGCTCGGCGAGCGTACCTTGCGGATTGAATTCCAGCTCAAGCTCGCCGTTCAGGTACTGGGTCTCGAACGTCTTGTTCTCACCCACATAGGAGCTGATCATCTTCTTGATCTGCCGGGTGTGCAGCAGCAGGCCCAGGCCGAAATCGTCAACGCCGGCGTTGTTGGAGATCACCGTCAGATCCGTCGCGCCGGAATCGCGCAGGGCGATGATCAGGTTCTCCGGAATGCCGCACAGGCCGAACCCGCCGGCCATCACCGTCATGCCGTCGAAGGTCAGCCCGGAAAGGGCTGATTTCGCGTCTGCATAGATCTTGTCAGCCACGTCGGCCTCTCCTCTGTCGAGTTTCAACGCTCGTTTAAAAACAGAGCGCCGTTATACCCAATTCAGTTCGTGTTTCCAGCCTCGCCTGCACGCTCTTCGCGAAGCCGGTCGATCTCCACTGCGAAGGCGCCGCCGAAGAACACGGCATAGCTCGTCCAGTACACCCACAGAAGGAAGACGATCAACGCGCCCAGCGGGCCATAGATCGTCGGGTTCACCACCGTGGACACGTAGAGCGTGAAGCCCTTCGATGCGCCCAGCCAGGCCAGCGTCGCGACGCCCGCCCCGGTCAGCGAGGCGCGCCAGCTGGTCTCGCCCGCGCGCTGCATGACATAGCGGTACAGAAGGCTCAAGGCGATCAGCATGGCGGTGAAGCTGGCGGTCCATTCATTGAACAGGCCGGCGGCGGCGTCAGCGGCCTCCGACCCGAAGAAGCGCAGCGCCGGCCGGACCAGGTTCGGGACGGTCAGCACGACCAGATTGGCTGCGATCAGCAGCGAGCCGCCCGCCATGACCGCGCCCATGGCCAGGAGGTTGAAGTGCAGAATGTTGCGCAGATCTCCACGCCGGGCGATCTGGTTCAGCCCTGCGATGATGGCTTTCGCGCCGCGGGCTGAGGCGAACAGCGCGATCAGGCCGGCCACAGCGCCCTGAACCGTCAGCGAGATGTTCGATGTGCCGGCGAGCCCGGAGAGCTGGGTGTTCAGGAAATTGCTGGCCGCCGGCGGCAAGACGCCGGTCAATTCAAGGCGGGTGACCTGATTAAGGGCGTCGTCGGTGGAGAAGATCAGGCCATAGACCGCGATCCCGACGAGCACGGCCGGAAACAGCGCCAACAGGCCGAAAAACCCCGCCCCACCGGCGAACAGCATCACCTCGCGCGCCATCATGCGGTCGACCGTGCGCACGAACACCCTGACGACAGGATTTCGCCCGATCGCAGCGAATATGGATTTCAGGACGGGCAGGTATCGGCGCGGCATGGGTCACGGTCGGGCTCGGCGCCGCGCCGCCGCGCTCGGGGCGCGCCGGCCGGCTGGAAGGACCGGCTGGCGCGCCCGCCCGGAGGTCCGGGGCGGCGCGGCGTGCCGGCGGGACTGACATACGCCGGAACCGCCGCCGCGCAAAGGACTTGAGCGGATCGGGCCTGAACGGGGCTTGAACCGGGGTTTGAAAGAAGACGATTTGATTTCCCGGCCAAGCGAAGCGCAGAGCCGGGACCTCAGCGTTCATCCTTCACCATGTCCCGGTTGACCGCGTGGCCGGGGTTTCAAGTGTCCCAGGTGTGGGTTCACCCCACCACGCCGGACTCCTTCAGCGTCTTGATCCGGCCGTCATCAAAGCCCCAGTCAGACAGAATCGCTTCCCCGTCCGCGCCGGGCTTGGGTCCGGGCCCCTGGACAGCGCCGGGCGTGCGGGAAAAGCGCGGCGCAGCGGCTGACTGCACGACGCCGTCCACGCCCGTGAAGCTGTCTCGCGCGGCCATGTGGGGATGGGCCGCCGCCTCGTCCGTGGACAGAACAGGGGCGAAGCAGGCGTCCGTGCCTTCCAGCAGCGCGCACCAGTCCGCCTGGGACTTGCTCTTGAATGTCTCTTCGAACGCCGCGCGCATGGCCGGCCAGGTCGAGGCGTCGTACTGGTTCTTCATCCCCTCGTGGTCAGACAGGCCCAGCTTCTCGATCAGGATGGCGAAGAATTCCGGCTCCAGCGGCGCAATCGAGATGAATTTGCCGTCGGAGCATTCATAGCAGTCATAAAACGGCGCGCCCCCATCCAGCAGATTCCGGCCGCGCGGCTGGGCCCAGAGCCCCATGGCGGCCAGCTGGTGGATGGCGCCCATCAAATGGGTCGCGCCATCCACGATCGCTGCATCCACCACCTGGCCCTCGCCGGTCGCCCGGGCGTGGTGCAGCGCTGCCAGAACGCCGACGGCAAGATACAGGGACCCCCCGCCGAAATCACCCACAAGATTGAGCGGGGGGACCGGCTTGTCTTGCGGGCCGATGGCGTCAAGCGCGCCGGTGATCGCGATATAGTTGAGATCGTGGCCGGCTGCGTGGGCGAGCGGGCCGTGCTGGCCCCAACCGGTCATGCGGCCATAAACAAGTTTCGGATTGGCCTTGAGACAGACGTCGGGTCCAAGACCCAGCCGTTCCATTACGCCGGGCCGATATCCCTCGAGCAGGATGTCAGCTGACTTCAGGATATCCAGGCAAAGGTCGACCGCGCCGTCTTTTTTCAGATTGACCCCGATCGACCTGCGGCCGCGCGCCAGCACCTCCTCAGCACCGCCGCCATGGGCGCCGGGCCGGTCGATCCGGATGACATCCGCGCCCAGATCACTGAGCAACATGGCGCAAAACGGGGCAGGTCCGAGGCCGACAAATTCCACGACTTTAACGCCGCGCAAAGGCCCTTGTGCTTTGTTGGAGGTCTGCATGAAGGCGGTCCGATAAACAAACAAGACGTCTGGGTGGAAAATGGTTGTGACACTGAACACACGGCTCCACAATGAGGCCGGGTCAGCGCGCGGGGGGGCTATGGGCAGAGCCCTGTCCATTATTCTGGTTGATGACGCCGACGAAGCCGGCGCGGAAGCGCTCGCCGGCCTTTCGGCGCTTGGACTGTCCGTGCGGCGGGAGCGTCTGGGCGGACTGGCCGAGGCCATCGAGCAGGACACGCCCGACGCCATCGTCTCTTTCGGCGAAATTGAAGGCGGAACCGGCGCCATTCCCCACCTGTCCATCGGCGTGCGCGACCCGTCGGCGGCCGCCTTCCTTCGCGCGCCGGCCCATGCGGTTCAGATCGCTGGCCGCTTGCGCGCCCTGGTGCGTCTGACCGTGCTGGAGGACATGGCCCGCCTGCGCATGTCTGACGCCCAGGCCGCCGGGGTTCCCGCCGGGCCGCCCCAGGTGGGCCCTGATGAGTCCACGATCCTGTTCGTCGGAGCGCCCTGCCCTGCCTTCATGCGCCTGCAGCACGCCATGGCGGGCGCACGCGTGGAGACGATCGCGGCTTTCTCGACCTTCACCGCCTTCGACTATCTGCATGAACGCGCATTCGACGCGGTCATTCTGAACACCGACCCGAACCCGGAGCTCGCCCACACAGTCTGCTCGGCCATGCGCCGCAACACCCGCCTCTATCACACCCCGGCGATCCTGCTGACCCGGGGCGAAGGCTACGCCCAGGCCGACGAAGCCTTTGCGCGCGGCGCGTCGGATGTTCTGTCCGCCGATGCTGATGAAGCGGAAATGCGCGAGCGCATCACGACGCTGGGCATGGAACGCCGCCGGCGCCGGCGCGCCAAGGCGATGCTGGAAGCGTGCCGCGCCGCCAGCCTGATGGATGCGCGCAGCGATCTGTTCGGCGCGGATTTCGGCCTTCGCCACACCGACAGCCTGCTCCTGGACCGGCGTCGGACCGGCCGGCGGCTGACCATGGTCGGCCTCACCGCCCACGCCCCAACGGATGCCGGCCCTGATCGGATCGGCGCGGCCCTGGACCAGTTCGCGGCCATGCTGCGCCATTGTGTGCGCGCGGAGGATCTCGCCGTTCGCCGCACCGATGACGAGTTTTACCTGGCCCTGCCGAACACCCCGGCGGATGAGGCCAAGATGGTGGCTGACCGCATCTGCGCCATCGCGGAATGCACCGCCTATGAGGGCGCGGATCCGACGCGGCCCTTCCGGCTGACGCTGGCTTCCAACGTCATCGAACCGGACCGGGACGCCTCCGCGATGCAGGCGATCGAGGCGGCCCTCTCGGTCACCCGGGAGCCGCGCCGCTTCGCCGCCTACGCCTAGGCGGCGCGCTTGCCCGCCATGGCTGCGTCCACCACGGGCGCCAGCAGGCGCTGCACGCCTTTCAGACGGTCGGCGACATCGGGGAACTCGCCGCGCATGACCAGCGTATTGTCGGGGCGGATCTTGTAGTCCGCAGGCCGCTTGGCCATGAGCTCCACAAGCCGTGCGGGATCCTCGAAGGCGTGGTCGCGGAACGTCGCCACGGCGCCCTTGGGTCCGGCGTCGAGCTTGGAGATTCCCGCGCGCTTGCACAGCCCCTTGATCGCCACGACCTGCATCAGGCTCTCCACCTCCTCCGGCAGCGAGCCGAACCGGTCGATCAGCTCGGCGGCGAAGGCTTCGCGCTCCTGCTTTGTCTCGAGGCCGGACAGGCGGCGATAGAGCGCCATGCGCACGTCGAGGTCGGGCACATAGTCCTCGGGGATCAGCACCGCCGCGCCGATATTGATGGCCGGCGACCAGTCCTTGCTGTCGGCGGGCTCCTCGCCCTGCAGGCTCGCGACGGCCTCCTCCAGCATGGACTGGTAGAGCTCCACGCCGACATCCTTGATGTGCCCGGACTGCTCCTCGCCCAGCAGATTGCCGCCGCCGCGCAGGTCCAGGTCGTGGCTCGCCAGGGTGAAGCCGGCGCCCAGACTGTCCAGGCTCTGGAGCACCTTCAAACGCTTGTCCGCGCCGTCGGTGATCTTCTGGTTGGCCGGCGTCGTCAGGAAGGCGTAGGCGCGCGCCTTGGAGCGCCCCACCCGGCCGCGCAATTGATAGAGCTGGGCCAGTCCGAACCGGTCGGCGCGATGGACGATCAGAGTGTTGGCGGTCGGAATGTCGATGCCGGATTCCACGATGGTTGTGGAGAGCAGCACGTCATAGCGGCCCTCGTAGAACGCCGTCATGACGTCCTCCAGCTCGGACGCGGCCATCTGACCGTGGCCGATGACGAAGCTGACCTCCGGCACGCGTTCGCGCAGGAATTCAGCGGCTTCCTCAAGATCCTTGATGCGCGGCACGACGAAGAAGCTCTGCCCGCCGCGATAGCGTTCTCGCAGCAAGGCTTCGCGCAGCGTCACCGGATCGAACGGCGTCACATAGGTGCGCACGGCCAGCCGGTCGACGGGCGGGGTGGCGATGATGGACAGGTCGCGAATGCCGCTCATGGCCAGCTGCAGCGTGCGCGGGATCGGCGTGGCGGTGAGCGTCAGCACGTGCACGTCGGCCTTCAGCGCTTTCAGGCGTTCCTTGTGCTTGACCCCGAAATGCTGCTCCTCATCGATCACCAGCAGCCCGATGCGCTTGAACTTCACGGTCTTGGCCAGCAGGGCGTGGGTGCCCACGACGATGTCGACTTCGCCGCTCTCCAGATCCTTGCGGGTCTGGGCGGCCTCCTTGGCTCCGACCAGGCGGGAGAGCTGGCGCACCTTCACCGGCCAGCCTTTGAAGCGCTCGACGAAATTATTGTAGTGCTGGCGCGCCAGCAGGGTCGTGGGCGCGATCACAGCGACCTGATTGCCGGTCATGGCGGTGATGAAGGCTGCGCGCAGGGCGACCTCGGTCTTGCCGAAGCCCACATCGCCGCAGATCAGCCTGTCCATGGGACGCCCGCGCCCCAGATCCTCGAACACGTCGTCGATGGCGTTGAGCTGGTCATCGGTCTCCGCAAACGGGAAGCGCGCCGCGAATTCGTCATACAGCCCTGAGGGCGGTTCGATGACCTCCGCGTCGCGGGCGTTGCGCTGGGCGGCGATCTTGATCAGTTCGTCGGCCATGTCGCGCAGGCGCTTTTTCGCCTTGGCCTTGCGCGCCTGCCAGGCCGCCCCGCCCAGCTTGTCCAGCTGCGCGGATTCGTTCTCCTGACCATAGCGGGAGAGAAGCTCGATATTCTCCACCGGCAGGTAGAGCTTGGCCTGACCGGAATATTCCAGCTCCAGGCAGTCATGGGGCGCCGCGCCCACGTCCAGCGTCTTAAGGCCCAGATACCGGCCCAGACCATGGTCGGCATGGACCACCAGATCGCCGGGCGAGAGCGAGCCGGCCTCGGCGATGACGTCGGCGGCCTTGCGGCGCTTGCGTGGCCGGGCAAGGCGATCGCCCAGCACGTCCTGCTCGGAGATGACGGCGAGGCTTTGAGTCTCAAACCCGCGCTCCAGCGGCAGGACGATGCGCAGGACGACGTTCTTCTGCGCCTCTGAAACGGCGTTCCAGTCTTCCGCCGGCAGGATCGGCGCCAGGCCATGCTCGCCCAGCACGCCGCCCAGGCGCTCCGACGCGCCGTCGCTCCAGCTGGCGAAGATCACCCGCTTGCCGGACTGGCGCAGGGAGACGGCGTGTTTGGCGGCCACGTCGAAGACATTCTGGTCGGCCTGGCGTTCAGCGGCGAAGGTGCGGCCCTGCTTGCCGCCCATGTCGATCGTGTTTTCCCCGGCCTCCTGAAACGCCGTGAAGCGCCGCGCGGCGCGCGCCTCCAGCAGCCCGTCCCATTCGGCCTCGGACAGGTACATGGCTTCGGGTTCGATGGCGCGATAGGCCGGCGCGCCCATGGCGCCGGCGCCGGATTTCGCCGCCTCCTTGCGCGCCTCGTAATAGTCCTGGATCTGCTCAAGCCGCTCTTCGCGGGCGTCCTTGACCAGCGGATCCAGCCCGATCAACGCGCCTTCGCCGGCATAGTCGAACACGGTGTCGAGCTGCTCATGGAACAGGGCCAGCCAGTGCTCCGCCCCGGCCGGACGCGCGCCCGCGCTGACGCTGTCATAGATGGGATCGCCCGACCCGGCCGCGCCGAAGCGCTTCAGAAATCCGGAGCGGAAGCGCGAGATGGAGGCCTCATCCAGCACGATCTCGCTGACCGGGGTGAAGGCGGCTTCCTTCAGCTGTTCGAGAGAGCGCTGGGTCTCCGCATCGAAAGAGCGCACGCTCTCCAGCGTGTCGCCGAAGAAATCCAGACGCACAGGCTCGCCTGAATCCGCCGGCCACACATCCACCACGCCGCCGCGAATGGCGAAATCGCCCCGCTCGGTCACCGTGGCGGCACGGGTATAGCCGTTCTGGGCGAGATGCTGTTTCAGCGCCTCGATATCGAGCGTTTCACCCGGGCGCGCGACCAGACCGCCCGACGCCATCGCGATGCGCGGCGCGCAGCGCTGCAGCGCGCTGGCCACGGTGGTCACGACGATCAGCGGGCTATTCCCCTCACCCCGGTTCGCCAGGCGATGCAGGGCCCCGGCCCGGCGCGCCGCCGTGCGCGGGCTGGGCGAGATCCGGTCATAGGGCTGACAGTCCCAGCCGGGCAGCGAAACCCGCTCCAGATCCGGCGCGAAAAAGCCGCACGCCGCCTCGAAACTGCGCGCCCGCGCCGCGTCCGAGGCGATGAACAGGCCGATCCCGCCGCGCGCGCGCAGCGCATCGCAGAAGATCAGCGCATCAAACCCCTCCGGCGCCCCGCACACGGTCAGCGCTTTGTCACTGCGTGCAAGCTGTTCCAGATCGGTCACGGCTCAATCCTCAAACGCAAATAGCCCGCAGCCCCAAATTGGCAGGGGTGCGGGTCTTTACCTCCACAAGCACTCGAGTGCCTGAGCGCCCTTTTGTCCATCGTCACCCTGAACTTGTTTCAGGGCCCAGTTCAACGCAGCGCCCCGATGGGTCCCGGATCAAGTCCGGGATGACGAATATAAAGCCTGATCGCGGACCCTAAACCGACGGCCCGTCGCCCAGCTCCGCCTTGGCCTCGAAGCGGAAGGCCTTCAGCTGGCGCAGCACCGGCCCGTCATAATTCTCCGGCGTCTCCGCGCGCCCGCAGATCCAGGCATAGACCTCGGTGTCCGGCGCATCTAGAAGACGCTCGAACTCGTCGACCTCCTCAGGGCTCAAGCCGTCCAGCTTGTCCTCGGCGAACCGGCCCATGATCAGGTCGGCCTCCTTGAACCCCCGCCGCCAGGCGCGAAAGGTCAGCCGCTTGCGCCGGTCTTCGGGGTTCAGCGGCGTGTTCGGATCGGAAAAGGGATCATCACTCATGGCCGCGTATGTAGCGCGGAGGTGGGTGGGGGTGAAGGGGTGAGCGCTGGTCCGCAAAGCGGATGAAAGGGTCCGGGGGACCCTTTCAAAGCAGCGAACGGGCCGGCAGGCCCAGGCCCAGCGTGTCGACCCTTCCCTCTCTTCTCCAGCGAAAGCTGGAGCCCAGTTTCACTATGCGCTGCGTCTAGAAGTCCTGGGTCCCAGCTTTCGCTGGGAAAGAGCGAGGAGGCATCTTTGTCTTAGGAGCTGAATTCCCGGACAAGCCGCGAAGCGGCGCCGATCCGGGACCTGTGTCAAGGTCAAGCGAGACCGCTGAGAGGTCCCGGCTCAGCGCGCTTCGCGCTTGGCCGGGAATTCAAACGGGTGACGCACAGCTCTTCCCCTCTCCGCCCCTCGGCGCAACACTGCCGCCCCATGCGCCCCCAGATTCTCTTCCCCCTCTTCGCCGACATCACCACGCTGAAGGGCGTCGGGCCGCGCATCGCTGCGCTGATCGAGAAGGCGGCGGGGGGATCGCGGGTGAAGGATCTGGCGTTGACGGCGCCGACGGGGCTGGTGGATCGCACGCGGCGGCTGTCCATCAGCGACGCCGGCGATCTGGGCGGGCTGGTGACGCTGGTGGCGGAGGTGGAGGCGCACATTCCGCGCCCCACGATGAAGCAGCCCTACAAGGTGCGCCTGCGCGACGAGACGGGATTTCTGCATCTGACCTTCTTCAACGCCAGGGCCGATTATCTGCGCCGGGTGCTGCCGGAGGGGACGCGGCGGGTGGTGTCGGGCAAGGCCGAGCGCTTCGGCAGCGAGGTGCAGATCGTCCACCCTGATCTGATCGCTGCGCCCGACGAGATCGCCGAGGCGGATCTTCTCCAGCCGGTCTATCCGCTGACGGCGGGACTGAGCGCCGGGGTGATGCGCAAGGCCGTGCGCGCCGCGCTGGAGGCCTGCCCCGCACTGCCCGAATGGATCGACGAGGCATTGCGGACCCGCGAGTGCTGGACCGCGTGGCGCAAGAGCCTGGAGACGCTGCACAGCCCGGACTCTGGCCGCGCGCTGGAGCCGGACGCGCCTGCGCGCCGGCGTCTGGCCTTTGACGAGCTGTTCGCCCATCAGCTGGCCCTGAAGATCGCCCGCAAGGAGCGGCGCGCGCGCCGGGGCCGGCCTTTGTCCGGTGACGGGCGGATCGTGCAGGCGGTGCTGAAGCACGCCCCGTTTACGCCGACCGGCGCGCAGGTGAAGGCGTTCGAAGCCGCGAAGGCGGACATGGAGAGCGAGCATCGCATGATGCGCCTGGTCCATGGCGATGTGGGGTCGGGCAAGACTTTCGTCGCCGCCCTGGCCGCCGCCCACGCCGCCGAGGCCGGCGCGCAGACTGCGCTGATGGCGCCCACCGAGATCGTCGCGCGCCAGCACGCCAAGGTGCTGAGCGAACTGCTGGAGCCGGCCGGGGTGCGGGTCGCGGCCCTGACTGGACGGGATACGGGGCGCGTGCGTGCGGAGATCACTGAGGCGATCCGGAGCGGCGAGGCCCAGGTCGTCTGCGGCACCCACGCCCTGTTCCAGGAAAGCGTGGACTTTGCAGATCTGGGCCTGGTGGTGATCGACGAGCAGCACCGCTTCGGCGTCTCAGACCGGCGCAAGCTGACCTTGAAGGGCCAGGCGCCCGACGTGCTGGCCATGAGCGCGACGCCGATCCCGCGCACGCTGACGCTCGCCGCGTTCGGCGATCTGGACGTCAGCCGGCTGGATGAAAAGCCCGCCGGGCGTGTGCCGCCGGACACGCGCGTGATCAATGCCGAGCGTTTGAGCGATGTGGTCCAGGGTCTGGGCCGGGCCATCAGGCAGGGCGAGCGGGCCTACTGGGTCTGCCCGCTGGTGGAGGAGAGCGACGTCTCCGACATGGCCGCAGCCGAAGCGCGCCATCACATGCTGGGCGAGATGCTGCCCGGCGTGCGGGTCGGTCTGGTCCATGGCCGCATGCCGGCGCGTGAGAAGCAGGCCGCAGCGGAGGCGTTCCGCGCCGGCGAGATCGATCTGCTGGTCGCCACGACCGTCATCGAGGTGGGCGTGGATGCGCCGGACGCCACCATCATGGTGATCGAGCATGCCGAGCGCTTCGGCCTCGCTCAGCTGCACCAGCTGCGCGGGCGCGTGGGGCGCGGCGACAAGGCCTCGCGCTGCCTCCTCCTCTATCACGGGAAGCTGGGTGAGACGGCGCGGGCGCGCCTGGACGTCATGCGGCGCACCGATGACGGCTTCGTCATCGCGGAAGAGGACTGGAAGCTGCGCGGTTCCGGCGATCCGCTGGGCCTGCGCCAGTCGGGCCTGCCGGACTATCGCATCGCCGATCTCGCAGCCCATGCCGATCTGCTGGAGCTCGCCAGCGATGCGGCGGCCTATGAGGTGGCCAAGGAGGCCATGTTCGAAGGCGAGCGCGGCGAGGCGCTGCGGGTGCTGCTGTACCTGTTCGAACGCGATGAAGGCGTCAGGCTGATGAGGAGCGGATGAGGCGCTTCTCCGCCCCGCCTCGCTTGCGTCTATTATGTCGCTCAGCTCTTTGACATCGCCGGCGCGGAGCGACCCGAACGATCAGGCTCGAAGCCGTGGTGGTGGTAGTAGTCGTAGTAGGTGTCGAAATCCTAGGGTTTTTCAGATTTTTCTGAAGCGTCGTCTTCCTCGCGCTCCGGATCATCAGGCATCGCTCCGGCCCCCGCCTTGACCGGCGCATCAGCGGGGATCGCGCCCTCGGGCAGGCGGTCCGGCGTCACCATGCCGAAGGAGATGATCAGCTTGGCCGCTTCCTCAACGCTCAGATCGAGCGCGATGGCCTTCGATCTGGGGATGAACAGCAGAAAGCCCGAGGTCGGGTTCGGCGTCGTCGGGATGAACACCCCGATCACCTCGTCGCCCTTGCCCACGACCGACTTGATCACGCCCTTGCCGTGGGAGGCCACGAAGGCGACGGCATAGCTGCCGGCCATGGGATACTCCACCAGAACAACTTCCTGGAAAGCGTTGCTCTGGCTCTGGAAAACGGTTTCGACGATCTGTTTGAGCGCGGAGTAGATATTGCGGATCAGCGGCACGCCGTTCACGATCCGCTCGCCGATATCCAGCAAGGTCCGCCCGAAGATGTTCGCCGCCAGCGCGCCCAGCAGCGTCAGCGCCAGGATGCCGATCAGCAGGCCCATGCCCGGAATGGCGAAGGGCAGATAGCTCTCCGGGTTGTACCGCGCCGGGATCAGCGGCTTGATCACACGGTCAACGAAGCTGACGAAGGTGATGATCAGCCAGATCGTGATCCCGATGGGCGCCGCCACCACCAGGCCGGTCAGGAAGCGGTTTCGAAGCCAGCGCAGCATGGAACGGGTCCTCAAGTGAAAGCCAGGCGGCGCGCGCCCCAAAGGTGACACCTGCCGTGCGGCGACGGCGAAATCAAGGCGCCGCGAGACTTGCCAGATTTGTGCGCTGCAGCCTAGCGTCAGCCCATGACGACAGACCAGCCCGCACGCCGCCCGAACCTGATCCTGCGCCTCATGCTGGCGGCGGGCGCGGTGTTCCTGGCGTTGCTTGTGGCGGCGTCCATCGTATTCCGGGACGACATCTACCAGTCCCTTCTGGATCCCGGCATACCCTTCCAGACCTATACGCCCCCCGCCGCACCGGACTACGCCCTCGAAGAGACCTGGGCGGCGCTGCCGGAGGCGCCGGATCCTGAGGCCCCGGCGGTCTTTTTCATTCACGCCACCACCTATGACGGCGGCGCCCACTGGAACGCGCCCTATGACCGGCCCCAGGAAGCTGAAGAGGTCGCCGAGGTCGTCATTCCAAACTTTGCGGCTCCGTTCCTGGCCGGCGGCGGCCAGCTTTATGCACCCCGCTACCGGCAGGCCTCGCTCTACACCTTCATGAACAATCGCGAGGATGCAGTTTCCGCCCGGATGCTGGCGTCTGAGGATATCCAGGCGGCGTTTGACGCCTTCCTGGCCCGCATTGATGACGATCAGCCGATCATCTTGGTCGGCGTCGGTCAGGGCGCGCTTCATGGCCTGAAGGTGCTGATCGATCAGGTCGCGCCGTCCCGTAGCCTGCGCAACCGGCTCGCGGCGGCCTACCTGCTCGAGGCGCCGACGCCGACCGACCTGTTCGAGGGCGCTCTGAGCGCCCTGCCCCCCTGCCGGACCCCAGAGGATGTGCGCTGTGTCATCAGCTACAACACGGCCCGCCAGGATGAGCGCGAGCGAATCTTTGCGCTGTCGGAGCGCTCCATGACCTGGAATGGCGAGGGTGAGTTGAGCTTCGTCACGGATCGGGCGCTGCTCTGCGTCAATCCGCTGCTGTGGAGCACGACGGAGGATTTCGCACCCGCCAGGCTCCATCGCGGCGGCGCGGCGGCGGAGGGCCTGACGCTGGACGATGCGCCCTCAGCCATGGCCAATCAGACGGGAGCACAGTGTCAGAACGGCGTGTTGATGATCGAGCGCCCCCGCGCCAGCGCCCTGCGGCGCGCCGGGCGGCTGGGCGAGGACCGGCGCTCGCCAGACTTCAACCTGTTCTATCGCGATCTTCAGCTGGATGTTCAGCGCCGGCTTGAAATCCTGGACGCCATCCGCACGGAAGAAGCCCGCTATGCGCCGCCGCTGGGAGACCCCATCGAGGTCGACCAGGCTGACGTCATCCCCGTCGATCCGCCGCGCAACTAGAGCCCCTTGAGCCGGTCTACGAAGCGCGTCGTCGACACACCCGGCACCAGCGGCGCCAGGACAACCTCGCCGCCGCGGCTCTTTACGAACGCGGCGCCGGGCAGATCGTCGGCGACATAATCGGCGCCCTTGATCAGAACATCGGGCGCCAGCGCTTCAATCAACTCCTGAGGCGTGTCCTCTTCGAACACGACCACCCGGTCGACCATTTCCAGCGAAGCCAGCATGACCGCGCGCGTCACCGCGTCGTTCACTGGCCGATCAGGACCCTTCAGCCGCTTGACGGACTCATCGGAGTTCAACCCAACCACCAGCCGGTCGCAGACCGAGGCGGCGTGGCGCAGGACCGCCAGGTGACCGGGATGCAGGATATCGAAACATCCATTGGTGAAGCCGACCCGCAGGCCTTCCGCGTTCCAGCGCTCACAAAGCGCGGCCGCTGCACTGCGGTCGAGAATGCGCCAGTCGGGCGCGTCCGCGCCGACGGCGGCGTCTTCGAGAATTTCCTCGGCGGTCACGACCGCCGTGCCAGGCTTGCCGACCGCAACGCCGGCGGCCATGTCCGCGAGCGCCATGGCGTCCGGCAGCGACAGCCGCGCGGCCAGTCCCAGCGACAGGGCCGCCAGCGCCGTGTCGCCTGCGCCGGACACGTCGAACACGTCACGCTGGCGCGAGCGGTGATGGTGGAAGCGGCCCTCTGCGTCCAGCAGGCACATACCGGCGCCGCCGCGCGTGACCAGCAGGGCGTCGGTGCGCGGCAGGCGCGCCTTCAAGGCCGAGAGCGCCGCCTCGGCGTCGTCATTGGTGCTTACCGGGCGCCCGGTCTCGGAGGCCAGTTCATCGGCGTTCGGCTTGATCACCGTCGCGCCGTCATAGCGGGTGAAGTCCGCGCCCCGGGGATCGACGCTGACCGGAACGCCCGCCGCGCGCGCCGCCTCGATGATCCGGCCGATCAGATCGGGCTGCAGAACACCGCGTCCGTAGTCGGACAGGATCACCACGTCTGCGCCAGGCATGGCGGCCTCGATCTGCGCCATGACCGCGTCCTGGGTGGCGGCGTCGAGCCCGGCTTGGGGGTCGCGGTCCACGCAGAACATCTGCTGGTTATTGGACACATAGCGGATCTTGGACGGCGTCGCCCGCGCGGGCGCCCGAACCAGCCGCGCATCATCACCACAGGCGTCTTTCGCCAGCTGTTCAGCCGATACGCCCTCAGGGTCGTCGCCGATCACCGAAACAAGGCGGACTTTCCCGCCGAGGCTCGCCGCGTTGCGTGCGAGATTGCCCGCCCCGCCGAGCATGGCCATGCGACGTTTCTCCGACAGGATCGGAACCGGCGCCTCGCGCGAAATCCGCTCAACGCCGCCATAGACGAAGCTGTCGAAAATCAGATCGCCGACCACAAGGGCGGTGCGATCCTTGAGCTGCTTCAGAAGTCGGGCGGCGCGCTCGCGCTGCATGGCGGCCCCCTGTCTAAAGCGCCGTGACCGGGCGCGCCTTGGCCAGCTCGTCGAACGCTTTCAGATCGCGCAGGATTTCCTCAAACCGGTCAAGCGGGATCATGTTCGGCCCGTCGCTGGGCGCATTATCGGGATCGGGATGCGTTTCCATGAAGACCGCCGCGATTCCGAGAGACACGGCGGCCCGCGCCAGATGCGGCGCGAACTGGCGCTGACCGCCCGATGACGTGCCCTGACCGCCAGGCTGCTGGACGGCGTGGGTGGCGTCGAGCACCACCGGGGCGCCGCTGCGCTTCATGATGGGGATGGAGCGCATGTCCACGACGAGCGTGTTGTAGCCGAAGCTGACGCCCCGCTCTGTCGCCAGGATGTTGGCGTTGCCTGCGCCGGTGATCTTGCCCAGCACATTGTCCATGTCCCACGGCGCAAGGAACTGGCCCTTCTTGACGTTGATCACCTTGCCGGTCTCGGCCGCCGCGATCAGCAGATCGGTCTGCCGGCACAGGAAGGCCGGGATCTGCAGCACGTCCACGGCCTGCGCGGCGATCGCGCACTGCTCGGCGGTGTGGATGTCGGTCAGCACCGGCAGGCCCGTGGTCTCGCGGATCTCGGCGAAGACCGGCAGAGAAGCCTCCAGCCCCATGCCGCGCTTGCCGGACAGGCTGGTCCTGTTCGCCTTGTCGAAGCTGGTCTTGTAGATGAGATTCAGACCGACCCGGTCCGCGATCTCCTTCAGCGCCGCGGAAACCTCAAGACCGTGCTCCCGGCTTTCCAGCTGGCACGGCCCCGCGATGATGGTCAGCGGCAGGTCATTACCGATCCTGTAGGCGTCGCCGGACGGGCGCGGAACTTCAACGACGGTGTTCGGGCTCATGATGGATGCCTCCTGCCGGATCAGCGCTGCATGACGCGTTGATCCGAGATCTCTTGTATCGCGTAATAATCCATGACCGATCTTCGGTCACGCCTTACGCTGCGCCTGCATCGCCATTGAGATTCAAAGCCATTTCATGACTGACGCTCCCGCCCTTGTATGGTTCCGCAACGATCTGCGCCTTTCTGACAACCCCGCCCTCCTCGCCGCCGCCGCATCCGGCCGTGGGCTGATCGCGGTCTATGTGCTCGACGACGAGAACGCCGGCGAGTGGGCCATGGGCGGCGCGAGCCGCTGGTGGCTGCACCATTCCCTTGAGAGTTTGGCGCGCGACATTGAAGCACTGGGTGGGGCGCTGACACTGCGCCGGGGCGACGCCGCGACGCTTATTCCGGAGTTGGTCGAAGAGACCGGGGCGGCATCTGTGTACTGGAACCGGGCCTACGAGCCCTGGGCGATCACCCGCGACAAGCAGATCAAATCCGCGCTGACCGAAGCCGGCGTGGAGGCGCGCTCGTTTAACGGCGCGCTGATCGTCGAGCCCTGGGAGATCAGCACCAAGCAGGGCAAGCCCTACAAGGTCTTCACGCCCTTCTGGCGCGCCCTGAAGGCCGATCATGCGCCCGCAGAGCCGGCTGGACGCCCTGACACGGTGCGATTCGCCAAGGCGCCTGTATCTGACCGGATCAAGGACTGGGTGCTCTTGCCGAAAAGGCCGGATTGGGCGGGCGGCCTGCGTGATGCCTGGACGCCGGGTGAACCCGGCGCACACGGACGTCTGGGGGGCTTCATCCAGCATCGCATGGCCGATTATGACAGCGCCCGGAACATCCCCGGGATCAGCGGAACGTCCGGGCTGTCGCCCCACCTCCATTTCGGTGAGATCTCACCACGCCAGGTCTGGCACGCCGTACGCAACGCCGACGGCGGCTTAAGCGAAGACGCCGACAGCTTTCTCAGCGAAATCGGCTGGCGGGAGTTCAGCTATAATCTTCTTTTCCATTTCCCTGACCTGCCCGACCAGAATTTCCAGCCCAGGTTCGACGCCTTCGACTGGACCGGGACCGACGAGCACTTCAGAGCCTGGACCAGGGGCCTTACCGGCTATCCCATCGTCGACGCGGGGATGCGCGAACTGTGGGCCACCGGCTGGATGCATAATCGGGTACGCATGATCGTGGGCAGCTTCCTCATCAAGGACCTGATGATCCACTGGCGCCGCGGCGAGGCCTGGTTCTGGGACACGCTCGTGGACGCAGATCTCGCCAGCAATGCGGCTGGCTGGCAGTGGGTCGCGGGATCCGGCGCGGACGCCGCGCCCTACTTTCGCATCTTCAATCCAGTCAGCCAGAGTGAAAAATTCGATCCGAACGGCGATTATGTGCGTAAATGGGTTCCAGAGCTTAAGGGGTTGCCGAAGAAGGCTATTCACGCCCCCTGGACGGCGGACCGGGAGACCCTGTCGAGGGCCGGTGTCGTTCTGGGGCGGAATTATCCCCGGCCTATCGTCGACCATGGCGAAGCGCGCAAGCGCGCTCTCGCCGCATTTGAGAAGATCAAGGACGCTGCATGAGCGATATCGAGCCCATCCTCACCCGCCGGTCGAAAATCGCCGTCATCGGCGCCGGCGTCAGCGGACTGGGCGCCGCCTGGGCGCTGCGGGACGTCCATGACGTCACGCTGTTTGAAAAGCGCGATCGTCTGGGAGGCCACGCCAACACCGTCACGATCGACTATGACGGACGGGCCATCGACGTCGACACCGGCTTCATCGTCTTCAACACGCTGAACTACCCCAATCTGACAGCTCTGTTCGAGCATCTGGGCGTCGCTCATTTCGGCTCAGACATGAGTTTCGGGTTCTCGCTGGACAAGTCGCTGGAGTGGTCGTCGAACGGGCTGTCCGGGCTGCTGGCCGATCCGATGAACCTCGCACGCCCGACCTTCCTGCGCATGGTTCGCGACATCCTCCGGTTCAATGACCGGGCCCAGAAGGACCTGGCCTCAGGCTCGCTGTTCGGCCTTTCGCTGGGCCAGTATCTCGATCAGCTCTCGATGAGCGCCCAGTTCCGGCACAACTACCTTCTGCCCATGGGCGCCGCGATCTGGTCGTCCACCGAGGCCGAGATGGAAGCCTACCCGGCCGAGGCGTTCGTTCGCTTCTTCAACAATCACCGCCTGATGCACGTCTCCCGGCCCAAATGGGGCACGGTCAAGGGCGGCAGCCGGGTCTATGTCCAGAAGATCAGGGCGGATCTTGAGGCGGCCGGCGCAACGTTCGGGCCGGGGGTCGAGACTGTCCGCCGCCTGCCGGACGGCGTGATCGTCACCGATGCCGAGGGTCAGGACCATCGCTTCGACGAGGTCATTCTGGCCTGTCACTCAGATCAGGCGCTGAAAATGCTGGCCGATGCGGACCCGGAGGAGCGCGACATGCTCGCCGCGATCCCTTACGCGCCGAACGAAGCCGTGCTTCATCGCGACCAGACGCTCGTGCCGCGCCGCCGCAACGCCCGCGCCGCCTGGTCCTATCTGCGCGAAGCCGGACATCCGGGTGCGGCGGTGACCTACGACATGAACCGTCTGCAGAACATACCCGCCGACAAGCCGCTCTTCGTCACGCTGAACCCTGCCCGCGAACCTGATCCGGCGCTGACATTCGGGCGCTATCAGTACGACCATCCCCAGTTCACCGCGCCGGGCATGGCGGCCCAGCGGATTTTCAACCGGATCCAGGGGGTGCGCCGCACCTGGTTCGCAGGGGCCTGGCTCGGCTACGGCTTCCACGAAGACGGTCTTCGGGCGGGGCTGCGCGCAGCCCTGCGCCTGGGCGGCCAGATCCCCTGGGCCTTTGCGGAAGGGGACATCTCTGGCGGCCCCTGGGCGGAGCGCGCCGGCGCCGGGCGCCCTTCAGGACAGGTCTCGGCCGCCGAATGACCGCCGCAGCAGAGCTCTACATCGGACGCACAGTCCATGAGCGGCGCATGCCGTTCTCACACCGGTTCAGCTATCGCATCGCCTCGCTGATGGTGGACCTGGATCGCTTGACCGAGGCGGCTGGACAGAGCCGGCTGTTCTCGATCAACCGGCTTAATCTTTACAGCTTTTTTGAACGAGACCACGGCCCGCGCGACGGCGGATCGCTGAAGGCGTGGGCGCACGAGCGCTTCGCCGAAGCCGGCGTCGCAGTGGACAATGCGCGCATCCGCCTCCTGTGCGCGCCGCGCGTGCTGAACTATGTGTTCAACCCGCTCTCCATCTATTTCGCCGAAGACTACGACGATGGCCGTCTGCGCGGCGTCATCTACCAGGTGCACAACACGTTCGGTGACGACCACGCCTATGTCGCGCCGTGTGAAGGCGGAGGGGCCGAGCGGCAGAGTGTGGACAAGCGGTTTCATGTGTCGCCCTTTTTCGACATCGGCGGGCGTTACGAATTCACGCTGCGCCAGCCTGACGACCAGTTCCGCCTGACGATCTTCAAGCAGCGCGAGGCCGGTCCCGACTTCATGGCCACCATGGCGATGAAGCGCGAGGCCCTCACTACGGGCGCCCTCGTCCGCCTCGCCGCGACCCAGCCTCTGTCCACCCTGAAGACGATCTCCGCGATCCATTTCGAGGCCCTGCGTCTCTGGATCAAAGGTGCGAAATATCACAGTCGTCCCGCCCCGCCGGCGGACGCGACGACGGCCCGGCTGGGCCATGACGAGCCCGCCCAGCTTGGTGACAACTGACTTTGCGTTTATCTTCAAGCGCGGAAACGCGACGGAGCCCGAGATGACTTACGCCGCTGAAGACTTCACGATTCCCGCCGACCCGCGCGCGATCGACCGCCTGGACGGCATACCGCGCGGCGGCCGGTTCGCGCTGAAAATGCTCCTGAAAATGAAGGAAGGTTCGCTGGACGTCGTGCTGCCCGACGGGCGCAAGATCAGTTTTCAGGGCGAGTATCCCGGCCCTTCAGCAGAGATCCGGCTCGCCAATTTCGCCGTCATCCGCCGCGCTCTGGCCGGCGGAGATGTGGGCTTTGCGGAAAGCTATATGGATGGTGACTGGTCGACGCCTGATCTGCCGGCGGTGCTGACGGTCTTCTCCGCCAATCTTGACCGGATGTCCGGCATCGTCGCGGGCGGCCCGGTGACCCGTTTCTTCCACTGGCTCTACCACCGCCTTCGCGCCAACACGAAAGCAGGTGCGCGCAAGAATATCGAAGCCCACTACGATCTGGGCAATGATTTCTACGAGCTCTGGCTCGACCCCTCCATGACCTACTCCTCGGCGAAGTTCGCCAGCCCGGACCAAGAGCTGGAGGACGCTCAGCGTGAGAAATATGCGGCGTTGGCCCGCTCCATTGATCTGAAGGCGGATGAAAGCGTGCTTGAGATCGGCTGCGGCTGGGGCGGGTTCGCCGAATACGCCGCAAAAGAGATCGGCGCGAACGTGACCTGCCTGACGCTCTCGCCCTCGCAGCGGGACTATGCGCTGGAGCGCATGCAGGCGCACCAGCTGTCCGAAAAGGTCGAGATCAAGCTTCAGGATTACCGCGATGAGACCGGGCGCTACGACAAGGTGGCCTCCATCGAGATGTTCGAAGCTGTCGGCCAGGAATACTGGCCCAGCTTCTTCTCCAAAGTGGCTGAAGTCCTGAAGCCCGGCGGACGGGCCGGACTTCAGATCATTACGATCCGGGACGATCTGTTCGAGACCTATTCCAAACGGGCCGACTTCATTCAGCGCTACATCTTCCCTGGGGGCGTCCTGCCCAGCGTCGAACGTCTGGAAGAGCAGTTCTCGAGCGCCGGCCTGAAGTTCGATGGGATGGACGCGTTCGGCCTGGACTATGCGGAAACGCTGAACCGCTGGCTGCATCGCTTCGGCGACGCCTGGAACGAAATCCGGCCCATGGGCTTTGACGACCGGTTCAAGCGCATGTGGGATTTCTACCTCGCCTATTGCGAGGCGGGCTTCCGCACAGGGCGCATCGACGTGGCGCAGTTCGCTGTCAGCCGCGAAGCCTGACCGGCGACCGTCGCGATCACGACGGCGGCTTGTTCCAACCGGTCTGCTTGCGCACCAGATTGATGTGCCAGTCGCGCGGCAGGGCGTAGATCGCTTTGAGCATCCAGGTGAAACGGCGTGGAAAGGTGATTTCGAAGCGCTTTGATTTCAGTCCGGACACGATACGGCCTGCGGCCGTGTCGGCGCTGACCATGAACGGCTTGGGAAATTCATTATCGTCCTGGGCCGGCGTTTCGACAAAGCCCGGCGTGATCGCCTGAACCAGAACACCGTAGCGGTGAAGCTCGATCCGGTAGCATTCGGCCATGTTCACAAGCGCCGCCTTGCTCGCGCCATAGGCCGAAGCGGTCGGCATCCCGCCGAACGCCGTCGCCGAGGATACGATGGCGATCTGCCCTGCTCCGCGCTCGACCATAAGCGGCGTGATGGCGCACAGACACGCCGCCGTGCCGTTGAGATTGACGGCGAACGTCTTCGCGTAGTCCTCGAAATCCGGATTGGCGGCGTCGATGGAGAGATAGATGCCGGCGTTCAGGATCGCGCGCGCGATCGGGCCTTGCTCGGCTTCAATCCGGGCGACCGCCTGCCTGACCGCATCGGGATCCGAAATGTCTGCAGGCGCGGCGAAGACCTGGCCCGGGAGAGCCGCCTCGAGCGCCTTGAGCTTGTCTTCGGAACGCGCGGTGACGGCGACCCGCCAGCCCTGCCGGACAAGGCGCTCGACCAGTTTTTCACCGATTCCGGAGCTTGCGCCCGTGACCCAGCACAGCCCGTCCGAGGGTTTCGCAGGCGATGGGTTGAAGGGCCCGGTCATGCGCTTTTCCTTTCCGCTTCAAGTCCGATGCGCTTGAAGAAGCGCCGGGAATCTTCGCGCACCGCGTGGCGCTTGTCATCGCCCATGCGGTCCAGCGTCTTGTAGATCATGCCCAGGCGATGATTGCCCCGGAGTTCGTCCTCATTCTCGATCAGGAAGTTCCAGTACAGGTAGTTGAACGGGCAGGCCTCCGGTCCGTTCTTCTTTGTGACATGATAGCGGCAGGACTTGCAGCTATCGCTCATCTTGTTGATGTAGGCCCCTGACGCCGCATAAGGTTTCGTCGCCATGAGTCCGCCGTCTGCATAGAGCGCCATGCCATGGGTGTTCGGCGCCTCCACCCATTCATAGGCGTCGGCGTAGACCAGCAGGTACCACTCGTTGACCGCTGCGGGATCGATGCCGGCGAGCAGGGCGAAATTGCCCGTCACCATGAGGCGCTGGATGTGATGGGCGTAGGCGTGGCGCTTGGTCGTGAGGATCGCATCGCGCAGGCACGCCATCTCGGTTTCGCCTGTCCAGTAAAATTCCGGAAGCGGTCGCTGGGCGTTCAGCGCATTGCGCTCCAGATAGTCCGGCATGAAGCACCAGTAGATGCCGCGCACGAACTCGCGCCATCCAAGGATCTGGCGGATGAAACCCTCGACCGCGTTCAGCGGCGCAACACCGTCGTAATAGGCCTTCTCCGCGCGTTTGCAGACCGTCAGGGGATCAAGGAGGCCGGCGTTGAGATATAGAGAGAGCACCGAGTGGAACAGAAAGGCCTCCCCCTGCTTCATGGCGTCCTGATAGGCGCCGAAATCGGGAAGGGCCTCTGTGATGAACCAGTCGAGCTGGGCTTCTGCGTCCTCAGCCGTCACCGCGAACCAGAAGTCCTCCAGATCTCCAAAATGGTCGGAGAAGCGCTGGGCGACCTGATTGATAACCGTGCGGGTGATGTCGTCGGGCTCGACGCGGTGGCGTTCGGGGATCGTGATATCTGGCGGCAGGCGCTCACGATTGTCGTGGTCGAAATTCCACTGTCCGCCTTCAGGCTGATCGCCATCCATCAAGATGCCGGTTTCGCGCCGCAGCTCGCGATAGAAGTATTCCATGGTCAGCCGCTTCTTGCCCTCGGCCCAGGTGTTGAAGCGATCCAGCGGCGCGATGAAGCGATCGTCACGACGAATGTCCACCGGCACGCCGAAGTGTTCCGACCACCCGCGCATCGCCTCGCGAAGACGATGTTCGCCTGGCTCGACGACCACGACCTTATCGAACCCTCCGCCCTGAAGGGCGCGCTCGACCTCTCCAGCCAGCGAGCCGGCGTTGGCGTCGTCATCAATGCGGGTGTAGCGCACCGACATCTGCCGGGATTCAAGCTCCGCCGCGAAATGGCGCATGGCGGAGAACAGAAAGGCGATCTTCTTCTTGTGGTGCTTCACATAGGTCGCTTCTTCGCCGACCTCGGCCATCAGCACGACATCACCCGCCTCATAGTCCCGCAGCGAAGCCAGAGACGCAGACAGCTGGTCGCCAAGCACCAGGCGGAGCGTCGCCATCAGCCCGTGACCGGGTCGGCGCGCCGGACATAGCGAATGGTCTGGCCGCGCGCCTCGAACTCACAGCCGGCCCAGCGGCCGTTGGCGTCGTAGTACAGATCGACGACCAGCGAGCTCGACAGGCGGATATGGCGGACCTCGATCATGCCGCCATCGCCTTCAATCTCGGTCATTCCGAGATCCTCCACCACTGTCTCCATGACCGTGCCATGCTCGGTGTTGAGCATCTGGGTCATCTCGGGCGGGTAGCCATGCCAGTGTGAGGAGGACAGGATTTCCGGCTGAAGGGTCAGCGAGACCGGGTTCTCGTCCGGGTCTTCGCCATTAACGCGGATCTCGCCATCCTCCAGGCGGGCTGAAACCTGGTAGGTGTTTCCGTCCTTCAAAGTCTCCGACTCAAGGCTCAGCAGGCGCCAATCGCGCCAGCGCTCGACCGCGTCATGCTCATACCGGAAAGCCGTGATGGGACCGAAACCGGCGCGCAGTCGAATCGTGGAGCGGGCGATGATGTCGCCACCATCCCGTTCAAAGCGCACCGCGTGGGAGCCGAACTCGATATCGCCCTTTCGGTAGACGTCAAACACGATCTCCTCGCCTGCCGCAGGCTCGGGATAGCCATCAGCGAAAGCAAGCGGGGCGGCGGCGAGCAAAGCCCCGATCAGGGCGAAAGCGCGAAACAGCATGGATTATCCTTTCGTGCGCACACGGGACCGGCCGCCATCGACCGGGAAGACCTGGCCGGTGATCCAGCCAGCCTCATCAGACAACAGGAAGGCGGCAAGCGCCGCAGCGTCGTCAGCTTTGCCCAGGCGCTCCAGGGCATGCATCTTGGCCAGGCCGTCGCGCATCTTGTCATTGGACAGAAGCGGCTGGGCGATGCCGGTGTCGAGAAGGCTGGGCGCGACGGCGTTGATGCGCGCCTTGGGCGCCCATTCTGCAGCAACCGCCCGCGTCAGGCCTTCCACAGCGCCCTTCGCCATGGAGATCGCTGCGTGGCTGACAAAGCCCTGCCCCACCGCAACGGTCGAGAACAGCACCGCCGACCCGTCATTCTTCTTCAAGTGAGGCTCCGCCAGGCGCAGCGCCTCGGCGGCGGAAACGGCATTGAGCTCGATGCTCTCGCGCGCCATGTCGCGTGTCATGCGGCGCAGCGGCGCCAGGTCGATCGAGCCGGCCGCGAATGCGAGCCCGGCCAGATCACCGTCGTCCGCGGCGGCTTCGACGGCGGCCTCGATCTGGTCGCTGTCCAGAACGTCGCATGCCTTGAACGGAGCATCGAGCTCCTTGGCCAGGGCGCCTAATGCATCCTCATCGCGTCCGGCGAGGAAGACCTTGCCTCCGCGCGCATTCAGCTTGCGTGCGAGCGCTGAACCAACACCGCCCGTCGCTCCGAAAATCAATGTCGTCATGACCACCTCGTGGTCTGCTGTCAGAAAAGGCGGCCCAGCACTCGGTCGGCCAGGGCCAGAATGGGGTTGGTCGGCTTTAACTGCCCGAACTCGACGACCAGGCAGAGGCACGCCTCCTCCCCATCAACGACCGGCCGGTGCATATGCCCGGACGCGGCATGGCAAACCTCGCCGGGGCCATAGCGGCCAACCTCATCGCGGAACGCCCCGGACATAACCAGCGTGAGCTCGTCGCCCCCGTGAGCGTGTTCCGGCGCCCGCCACCCGACTGGAAGCTTCAGAAGGCGGACGTGCACGCCCGGCTCGCAGAGCGAGTGGATGACATATTCTTCCATACCGCCGAAACGGCGGTCCCAGACGATCGGCTCTCCATCGGAAAGAATGCGCTCAAGGGCCCTGGGAAAGACGCTTGATTGTGTGACCGCCTCGCCTGCGGCGGCTGTTTCGAAGCCGCCGAGTTCGGCCACCGTCCGCGTGTAGAGGTCTATGCTGACCGGAGCGACCGGACCACATTCAAGCAAAGCGCCGAACGCTGTCTCGGCGGCGCTGAGCCGGCCGGCGGCGTCGTCGTTCAGCTCCGCCTGACAGGCGGCCAGAACGCGCACGGCGACCGGCGCCGCCCCTGAAGCGGCGTCCAGTACAAGGCCCTCATCGAGCAGGGTGTTTAGTTTGTGTGTCATCACTCAGTTCTACGTGCCGCCAAGCTAGACGGATCACATGAATGAGAGCGCTTTTTCATCACGTTGCACATCGCACGTCACGCGCCTAGCCTCCGCGCCGACAGTTCAAGGAGCCGCCCATGTCCGCCCCCGCCCGTTCGATCATCGATCTCATCGGTCACACGCCGCTTCTGCGTCTGAACAAGGTGTCTCAGGAAACCGGCTGCGAGATTCTCGGCAAGGCCGAGTTTCTCAATCCGGGCGGTTCAGTGAAAGACCGTGCGGCGCTTGGCATCATTCGTGAAGCGGAGAAATCCGGCGCGCTCAAACCGGGCGGCACGATCGTGGAAGGCACCGCCGGCAATACCGGAATCGGTCTGGCCATGGTCGGCCGCGCGCTCGGCTATCGCGTCGTGATCGTGTTTCCGCGTACCCAGTCCAAGGAAAAAGCCGACGCGATCCGGCTCATGGGCGCCGAGCTGATCATGGTCGATGCGGTGCCCTACTCCAATCCCAACCACTATGCCCGCTATTCCGGCCGCCTGGCCGAAGAGCTGAACGCCAGCGAGCCCAACGGGGCGATCTGGGCCAACCAGTTCGACAACACCGCAAACCGGCTCGCCCATGCTCAAACCACCGGGCCGGAGATCTGGGACCAGACGGGCGGCAAGGTCGACGCCTTCGTCGCAGCCGTCGGCTCAGGCGGCACGATCGCGGGGGTGTCCGACGCCCTGAAGACGCGCTCAAAAGACGTGAAGATCGCTCTGGCTGATCCCGGCGGCGCAGCCCTCTACGGCTATTACGCGCACGGCGAGTTGAAGGCGGAAGGCACGTCGATCACCGAAGGCATCGGCCAGAGCCGGATCACCGCCAACCTTGAAGGCGCGGAGATCGATGAGGCGTTCCGTATCCCGGACGAAGAGGCGCTTAAGATCCTCTACGATCTGGTGCTGGAGGAAGGACTTTGCCTTGGCGGTTCAGCCGGGATCAATATCGCAGGCGCAGTGCGCATGGCGCGCAAGCTCGGCCCCGGCCACACCATCGTCACCATCCTGTGTGACCACGGATCGCGCTATCAGTCCAAGCTCTACAATCCCGAATTCTTGAAGGAAAAGGGGCTGCCGACTCCGCCCTGGCTCAACTGAAGCCTCACCGGAAGGGCGGCGCGTACAGCAGTCCGCCCCGGGTCCACTGGGCATTCAGCCCGCGACGCAAGCCGAGCGCGCTGCCGGTCCCCAGGTGGCGTTCGAAGATTTCACCGTAATTGCCCCGGGCTTCGATCGCCTTCATGGCGAAGTCGGGCGAGAGACCGAGCGCCGCCCCGATCTCATCCTCGGCGCCAAGCAAGCGAAGGACTTCGGGATTGCGCGCGTCTTGCGCCTGGGCGGCGGCGTTGGACGCCGTCAAGCCGTATTCCTCGGCCGCAATCAGGGCGAACAGCACCCACCGGGCCGCCTCGGCGAAGTCGGGATCGCTGGCGCGCACGACCGGGCCCAGAGGCTCCTTGGAGATCACGTCCGGCAGGATCACATGGTCTTCCGGCCCGTCCAGGCTGCGACGCAAACCGGCCAGGGACGAGACGTCATTGGTGAAGGCCTCGCACTGTCCCTCGGAGTAGGCCTGCAGCCCCTCCTGTGGGGTATCGACCAGAACTTCTTCAAAGCTCAGTCCGTAGGTCGCGGCGTAGTCGTCAAGATTGAGGGCCGTGGTCGTGGCCGGCATGACGCAGATGCGCGCGCCGTCCAGCTCGCGCGCGCTTGCAACGCCAAGGTCGCGGGGCGTCAGGAAGCCCTGCCCGTCGTAATAATACGTGCCGACAAACGTCACATCGCGCTGGGCGTCGCGTGCGAAGGTCCAGCTGGTGTTGCGCAAAAGGATGTCGGCGCGCCCGTCACTGAGCGCCTCAAAGCGCTCCGCCGTGGTCAGCGGCACGAAGTCTACGGCGTCCGCGTCGCCCAGGAAGGCCGCAGCGTAGGCATGGCAGAGATCGACCTCGAAGCCGCGCCATTCACCGTCCTGCTCTTCGGCGAAGCCGGCAAGTCCGGTATCGACGCCGCATCGCAGCATGCCGCGCTCGCGCACCTCCGCCAGCGTCCCGCCGACCGCCGCCAGATCGCTCTGAGAGGCCGCAAATCCCAACGCGAAGGCCGTCGCGGCGCGCGCCAGACGGCGAGGTCTGAACAGGTCGAACAAGGTGGGCGCTGTCATTGCGAGGCCGCCCTTTTCAGCGATATCGAGACTTGCAGGGTGTAACGAACCGTGGATGCTCAGTCGACATGAAACGCGATACGCGCCTTATCCATTCCGGCCGCCCCAAGGGCGCGGACGGCTATGTGAACGCACCGGTCGGACGAGCCTCCACGGTCCTCGCCCCGTCCACCGACGAGCTCTACGGCCCGACCCCGCCGCGCCGCCATTATGGCCGCGGTGGCGTCAGCCCTAATGGCGAACTGCGCCGCGCGCTGTGCGAGCTGTATGAGGCCGACCACTGCGCATTGGCTTCCTCCGGGCTGGCCGCCGTCGTTCTTGCGATCAGAACGGCCATAGACGGGCCGGGCGAAGTGCTGATCACCGACAGCGTCTATGGCCCGGTGCGCCGCTTCTGCGATGAGGAGCTGCCGCGCCTGGGCGTCACCCCGCGCTACTACGATCCGCGGATCGGCGCCGGCATCAAGCAGCTGACCAGTGATCAGACCCGGATGATCCTGCTGGAATCACCAGGCTCGCTGACCTTTGAGGTGCAGGACATCGCCGCCATCGCCGAAGCCGCACAGGCGGTGGGCGCGAAGACCGTCATCGACGATACCTGGAGCGCCGGTGTCCTGATGAACCCGCTCGACCACGGGATCGACTACGCCGCCCAGGCCCTGACGAAATATGTCGGCGGGCATTCAGACTTCCTGGCCGGCGCCGTCACCGCCCGGAGCGAGGCCGCTGAGGCCCTGCGATCTCGCGAGAGTCTTTACGGACAGCATGTCTCCCCCGACGACGCGTTTCTGGCGCTCCGCGGGTTCCGGACCCTGTCACTTCGGTTGGAGCGCTCAGGGGCGAACAGCGTGATTCTCGCCGAGCGGCTGGCTGAGCTGCCAGCCGTCGCCCATGTGCTTCATCCAGCACATGAGAAGTTTCCAGATAATGCTCTATATAAAAAATACTTTTCGGGGCCCGCCGGCTGCTTCTCCATCGTTCTGGACGGTGTCAGCCCACGCGACGGCGAGACCATGGCGGAGCGGCTGACGCTGTTCGGCATGGGCTTTTCCTGGGGCGGGTTCGAAAGCCTTGTTCTGCCCTGCGACCGTCAGATCCGCCGCACGGCGGTCCCCTGGAAGGAGGATGGCGCTCTGCTGCGCTTCGCCATCGGGCTGGAGGACGTCGATGATCTCTGGGCCGATCTGGAGCAGGCTTTCGCCTGACGCATAGCCAGCTTGCACGCCCGCCCTTGCTGGCGGCGTCCGGACATGTGAGGGGGAGCGCGCGCGGTTCGCAAGGGCCGCGCTTTTTGTTTTCAAGATTGGCCCACAGGCTTTCCCATGGTGAAGACGACCCTGGCCGCGCTCGTCGCGCGCCTGCCCTCCGATGAGACCGAAGCAGTCCTGTCCCTCAAAGACCCGGCGCGGATCAAGACCGAGGTGCTGGCCGGCCTGACCGTCGCCCTCGCCCTGGTTCCCGAAGCCGTCGCCTTCGCGTTTGTGGCCGGTGTGGAGCCGCTGGTGGGGCTTTACGCCGCCTTCATCGTCGGACTGGTCACCGCCGTGTTCGGCGGACGGCCCGGCATGATCTCCGGGGCCACGGGTGCGCTGGCCGTGGTGATGGTCTCGCTCGTCGCCTTGCACGGCGTGGAATACCTGTTCGCGACGGTGGTGCTCATGGGTCTGCTCCAGCTTGCGGCCGGGATATTCAGGCTGGGGAAGTTCATTCGCCTGGTTCCGACCCCGGTCATGCTGGGCTTCGTTAACGGCCTGGCGATCGTGATCTTCATGGCCCAACTGGGCCAGTTCCAGGTTCCCGGTACGGGCGGCGGCGGCCATGGCCACAGCCTGGCCGACGCTCAATGGCTGACCGGCATGCCTCTGGCCCTGATGCTGGGGCTGACCGGGCTGACCATGCTGGTGATCTGGGTGACCCCGAAAATCACCAAGGCGGTCCCCGCCCCCCTCGCCGGCATTCTTGTGACCGCCGCGATCGTCATTGGCCTTGGACTGGACGCCCCGCGCGTGGGCGATCTCGCCTCCATCGAAGGCGGCCTGCCGCAGTTTCACATTCCGGCCGTTCCGCTCACGTTCGAGACGCTGATGATCATCCTGCCTTACGCCGTGATCCTGGCGGCCATCGGGCTGATCGAAAGCCTTCTGACCCTCAATGTCGTGGGCGAAGCGACGGGCAAGCGCGGCGGCGCCTCCCAGGAGTGCGTGGCTCAGGGCAGCGCAAACCTGATCACCGGCTTCTTCGGAGGCATGGGCGGCTGCGCCATGATCGGCCAGTCGGTGATCAATGTGCAGTCCGGCGCCCGGACCCGGCTCGCGGCGATCGCCGCAGCGCTGTTCCTGCTGGGCTTCATCCTGTTCGGGTCCGGCCTGATCGAGATGATCCCGCTGGCGGCGCTGACCGGCGTCATGTTCATGGTGGTGATCGGAACGTTCGCCTGGCGCAGCCTGTTGATCCTGCGCAAGATTCCGAAGTCGGACGCCCTGGTGATCATTCTGGTGACGGCGGTGACGGTTCAGTTCGATCTGGCGGTGGCGGTGGTCGCCGGGGTGATCGTCTCGGCCCTGGTCTACGCCTGGAAGACGGCCAAACGCCTGCACGTCTCCTCCCATGACAGCGTGACCGTGCCGGGGGCCAAGACCTACGTGCTCGAAGGCCCGCTTTTCTTCGCCTCGACCGACAACTTCGCCGAGCTCTTCGATGTCCAGGGAGATCCCGAGATTGTCATCGTCGATTTCATGAATTCGCGCGTGGTCGATCAGTCCGCGCTACAGGCGATCGAGGATCTGGCCGCCAAGTATGAGGCCCAGGGCAAGACGCTGCGCCTTCGCCACCTCTCACGAGACTGCCACAGCCTGCTGACGCGCGCCGGCCAGCTCATGATCGATTCCGATGATGACCCAGATTACCAGCTCGCGGTGGATTATCAGGTGAAACCCGGCGCCCTCGGCGGCGGGCACTAGCACGCCGCCAGCTGCTGGCGACCCCGGCAGGACTCGAACCTGCAGCCGTCGGATTAGAAGTCCGGTGCTCTATCCAGTTGAGCTACGGGGCCGAACCCGCCGGGCCTGAGTGAGCCGGTCTAATGCGACCAGGGCTCCTTGCGGTCGGCGGAGAAGTTGTCGGCGTAGACCTTGATGCGGCGCGGCGTCTCGCGCGCTTCCAGCACCTGAAAGGCGATCCCATGGCGGCGCGCGTATTCGACCGCTTCTTCCTTGGTGTCGAAGTCCAGCTTCACCTGGCGCGTGGTGTCCGCTGAGCTCGCCCAGCCCATAAGCGGGTCAGGCCGTTTGGCCTTGGACGGTTCGAATTCGAGGCGCCAGCGCTTCGTCTTGGCGCGCCCGGACTGCATGGCGGTTTTCGAAGGTCTGTAGATCCGCGCGAACATGCTCGTCACTCGCCTCGTCGTGATCCGGGCCCGATGGAACCGGTTTGAAGAAATGGTCGGGGCGGCTGGATTCGAACCAACGACCCTCTGCTCCCAAAGCAGATGCGCTACCAGGCTGCGCTACGCCCCGCTATTTGATCATCGTGCGCGGTGTACGGCGCGCCGCAGCCCAAGGCAAGCCGCTCAACCCTCGCTCGGCTCACCCTCTGCATCGCGTTCGTCCGGTTCAGACCCGCCTTCATCCGTTTGCGTCTCCGCAGGGGCGGCGGGCGTGTCTTCAGCCGTCCCGAACCAGCGATGCCGGACCACGTCGCCCGGCGCGATCCCGAGCTCGGCGGCGCGGCCGGAATTGATCTCCAGTACGGACAGGACCGGTACGTCGGAATAGAGCTGGCGGCGGGACATGGGCTGCGCGCCGGTGATGATCTTGGCGATTGTTCCGTCGGAGCGGATATAGGCGATATCGAGACCGATCAGCGTGTTCTCCATCCAGATGGAGACCACGCGCTCTTCCTGGAAATCGAACAGCATACCCTCATCCGCACCCATGCTCTCACGATGCATGAGGCCCCGCTGACGCGCTTCCGGCGTCTCGGCGAGCTCGACGGTGAGCGTCACCGGCCCGTTCGCGGTGTCGATCACGACCGGTTCCGGCCCGCCATACTCTACGACCGCATCCGGTGCAGTCGGGTCAGACACCTGTGCGACAGCGCAGGCGGTGGAGATCATCAGGGCGGAGAACGCCGCAAGGACGCTGGAGATCAATCGGGTCATCATGGCTCGAAAGCTAGCGCCGCCGGCCAGCCCGCGCAATCGACCAAACCCACTCCCGCCTACTCAAGGGCAGCGCTCACGGCGGGCGCATGCCAGAGCTGTTCCACATGCAGGATTCCGAGCTCGCTGACGCCTGGGTCGGGAAGCAGGGTCGGCGACTGGTTCAGCCGCTCCGGCGCGGTCAGGGCGATCTCAAGCGCCTCCCTGGAGTATTGATGGGGCCGCTGCCGCCACCCGATGGCGCCTTCGAAGAAGAAGCCGGCGTCAGACGGCAAACCGCCGCTGCATAGGTACAGCTCCAGCTGAACACGGGCGACATGGTAGGCCGCCGCCATGCGCGCCGGGTGGGTTTGCGGCAGACGATTGACGACTTCGGCCCCGCCCAGAATGCCGCCGCCATGGACGATCTGGATCGGATCAAGGAGGGGATCGCACCGATCCGCCTGGGAATCCCAGACGAGCAGGCTTTCCAGCAAAAAAGCCACGCCTTCGTCCGCCCGAATGCCGACGGGATCAGGCGAGACGATCCGAAGGCCCAGCCCCGCCGCGACGGCGGCTTCGTCAGCCATCCCGAATTCGGCCAGCACCGAAGCGTACTGGAGCACGACATTGCCCCGCTCCACCCATAGGCCGAGGTCTTCAAACCGGTCGGCGCGAGCCAGGATGCGTTCCAGGCTGGTGCGGGCTTCGTCCCATTCGCCAAGCGCGAGTTGGGCGCGGGCCGCGGCATATTCGCCTCGCCACCACAGGCGGAAATCCTTTTCAGCAGACAGCCCGTCTGACAGGGCCGCCCAGACGTCAATCGCGCTTCGCGGAGCCGCGCGCCGAATATGCACATCCATCAAGGTGACGTTCAACCAGTCATCCGCCGGACCCCGCGCGCCTTGAGCAAGGCCTGCCACGACGGCGTCCGCCGCTCGGCTCACCTGGCCGGAAGCAAGTGCGACACGGGCCTCGGCCAGCCGGCACCGCGGCGTCGCCTCCTCCAAGGCGGCGAGCGGGTCCGCAAAAGCCTGCGCTAGCAGCGGCTCAGCCTCCTCAAGGGAGTAGGCTGCACCCAGTGCTTCCGCCCACCGGCACAAGGCCTCGCGCGCTTCGGCGGAGGCCTCTCCGTGCTCGAGGGCGGCGGACTGATAGGCTTCTTCCTCGTAATAGCTCCCGACGGACGAGATCGAGTAATCGAAGGGGTCCCCGGACGTTTCGTCATAATTTCCGTTCCAGAGCGGAAGGATATCGATCATCGCCTCCAGAGCGCCGAATTCGGCCAGGATCGGCTCCGGGCTGACGTCAAACTCCCGATAGGCCTCAGCGAGCCGGATATGGCGCAGATCATAGAGCAGCGCTTGTTCACCCGCCCCGTACCGGTGCGCTGCGATGAGCTGCCGGAGGCTGACATCGTAGGCGCTGACGGCACGCCCATCGTAGTCGTCGGGCCGGAAAATCGCCGCCATGACCGGTTCATAGACCCTGGGCGAGGCCAGGCCCGCCGCGATCGCGTCCGGGTCCGTGATGGCGGCGTCCGCAAGGGCGATCGCTGCGTCGATCTGATCGCGCGCCACCAGCGAAGCGATGATCGCTTCAAGCGCCTCCGGGTCCGAAACTGCGTTGCGCGCTTCAGCGACAACGAGCCCGGCCGTGCGGTCCAGGGTGGCCTGGAAGCTGTGGTCAGAAGCCAGGCCCGGCGCTGCGAGACATAGCCAGGCAAACCCGATCAGAATGCTGCGAAGTGTGATCATCCCAAAGCCTGGCTTGTGCGTCTACGAACCCTCGCGCCTTACTGTTACACCAGCGGCGGGCGCCTGCGAGTCCCTATTCGCCCGCAGAAAACCCCTTGCGGCGGGCGCACGGGCGCGGTTTATGCGCCGCAACAATCCAAATTTCGACGGAGAACGCCATGCGCATCGAGAAGATCAGCAGCGGTCAGAACCCGCCCGAGGACATCAACGTCATCGTCGAAGTCCCGGTCGGCGGTCAGCCGGTCAAGTACGAGCTCGACAAGGACGCCGGCACGGTGTTCGTGGACCGCTTCCTCCACACGCCCATGCGCTATCCGTGCAATTACGGATTCATGCCGCACACCCTGTCTGATGACGGGGATCCGATCGATGTCATGGTGCTGGGTCAGACCGAGCTGATCCCGGGATGCGTCGTGCGCGCCCGGCCCGTCGGCGTTTTGCTGATGGAAGATGAAAGCGGGCAGGACGAAAAGATACTTGCAGCGCCTCATCCCAAGCTGTCGCCCTTCTATTCCGACATCAAGGACTACACCGACGTCCACGAAGCGCAGTTGGCGCGGATCACCCACTTCTTCGAGCACTACAAGGATCTCGAACCTCGCAAGTGGGTGAAAGTCGAAGGCTGGCACGGCGTCGCCCGCGCGCAGGAACTGATCATGCAGGCGATCGAGCGCGCCAAAGGCTAGGCGTCCGGTCCCTCAAACATCAGGCTGGCATGGCCCTGGGCCATGTCGGCCTCGATGGCGGCGCGAAATGCCGGCGCACCCCCTAAGAACGCAAACCCCGGCCTTGGCGACTGGCCCGGATCCGGGGCGCCTGTGAACCAGGACCCCTGCCGGCCGATCACGGTCAGGGGCGCGACAGCGTCGACGAGTGCTCCCCATTCAGCCACCGCCTCGGCCCGCGCTTCAACACGCGCAGCACCGGATCGCTCAGCATGGCCGATGGCGCTGGCGACCCACTGCGCCGTCATTTCCAGGCATCGCGGCTGGTTGCACATGACGGCCGCGCTCTGCGGCCCGCCCAACATGAAAAAATTGGGAAAGCCTGGCGCCATGACGCCGACATGGGTCGCGATCTCATCCGGCCAGCCTGCGTCCAGCCGCTCGCCCGACCCGTTGTAAATCGCGGTTGCGCGGTACGGTCCGGTCACCGCCTCGAACCCTGTTGCGAGAACAAGCAGATCAAGCGCGATCACCCGCCCGCTCGCAAGCTCCAGACCTTCGGGCAGAGCGCGGCGAATCGGCTCGGCAGCAAGGCTGACAAGGTCGACATTCGAACGATTGAACACCTCGTAATAGCCCTGCTCCAGCGGCGGCCGGCGCGCCCCGAACGGCTCGGTCGGGACAAGCTGCCCGGCGAGCCCCGGATCGTCGAGCCGGGCGCGGATTTTGTCGGCCAGAAATGCGCAGGCCAGAGCGTTGGCGTCGGGATCGGTCAGGACATCACGGTAATTGCCGAACCAGAAACCGAGGCCGGGGCCGTCATACAGGGCCTGAAACACCCGTTCGCGGCGCTCCGCGCTGACCCCTAGGGCGCGCCTTGGATTTGCCGTGTGCAGAAAGGCCCCTTCGCTCTTCGCACAGGCCCTGGCGGCGTCTGCGGCCGCGACCCGGCGTTCTTCAGGTCCAAGGGGTTCGGCTGGACCGTTGTTGAGCGGCAGGCACCAGTGCGGCCGGCGCTGGAGCACGGTCAGATGGCCGGCCTCGCGGGCGATCGGCGGGATGACCTGAACGCCCGACGCACCTGTGCCCAACACCGCAACACGGCGGCCGGTGAGTGCGACACCGCCATCAGGCCACTCGGCTGTATGGACGAGCTCTCCCTCAAAGGCTTCGAAGCCGTCGATCAACGGGCGCTTCGGCTGCGACAAGGCGCCCATGGCGCTGATCAGATGTCGCGCGGTGCGTATCCCGCCGGTGTCGTCAGTCAGCCTCCAGAGCCGCGCCTCGCCGTCCCACCGGGCGGACCGGACCCGAACACCAAAGTGGATGGATCGCAGCAGGTCTTTCGATCGCGCCACATGCTCGAGATAAGCCAGCACTTCCGTCCCGGCGGCGAAGACCTCCATCCAGGACCAGCCTTCGGCAAGGGCGGGATCGGCCAGGAACTGATACGAGACAGCCTCTGAATCGCAGCGTGCGCCGGGATAGCGATTGTCCCGCCATGTCCCGCCGATGCGGTCGCCGGCTTCCAGGATAAGCGCCCCGACGCCTGCTTCGCGCAGCGCCATGAGCTGGGCGAGTCCGGCGACGCCGGCGCCGATGATGATCACGGGCGCAGAAGGTGATGGAGTTGAAGCCGTGGCCGCCATTACGCGATGAGGACGTGCAGGAGCGCGCAAGTCAACGCGCACACCTCAAGGAGCTGTGAAGCAGTGAACGCGGCTGGATGAAAAACACGCCGATGGCAGGCCCTAGGGGAATCGAACCCCTCTTTCCAGGTTGAAAACCTGGCGTCCTAACCGATAGACGAAGGGCCCGCATCGGCGTGGAGCGGTGATATATCGAAGCCCCCTGCCCGTTGCAAGCGGCGTGAACGGAAATTTGCATACGCCAGGGCGCGCCCGAGCGCTATTCGGCGATCGCCAGATCCTCCAGATGCAACTCTGCGCGCTTGCCGAACCGGTTGTCCTCAGCCTTCAGCTTGCCCGCTGCGTGGAAGACCGCATCACCCGATCCCAGCAGAGCCTGGCCCATGGGCTCATCGGCGCAGCGGAATGCGATGCCCTGCACGGTCGCACCTGAAGAAGCCTGGAAGGTGAAGCGCACATGGTCGGCCCCGACGCGCTGAGCATAGGTCCGGCGCAGGTCGGCCAGTGCGAATCGCGGCTCCGGATTGCCGGCCCCGTAAGGAGCGGCGGCGGACAATGCGTTGCAGAACTCGAAATCGATCGCGGCGGGATGAACGATAGCGTCCACAGCGTACTGGCGCGCTTCCACAGCGCCGGCCCACGCCTCGGCCAGAGCCTCGCTCAGGAAGGCGCGCAGGTCCTCGATCCGGTCGCTTTGCACGGTGAGGCCGCAGGCCATGGCGTGCCCGCCGCCCGCAACCAGGAGCTCCTCCTCCCGCGCGCGCGCCACGGCTGAGCCCAGATCCACGCCCGGAACCGAGCGTCCGGACCCCTTGGCGAGCCCGGTTTCCGGATCTCTGCCAATCACGATAGAAGGCCTGTTGAAGCGTTCCTTCAGCCGCCCGGCGGCGATCCCGATCACGCCGGGATGCCAGTGATCGCCAGCCGCGATGAGGATCGGGTCGTTGTCGGTAAGACCTGCCGCCTCCGCTTGGGCCACGGCGCCGTCCAGAACTTCGGCCTCAATCGCGCGGCGCTCGGCGTTCAGGACATCAAGCTGCTCGGCGATGGCGCGGGCCTCCACCGGGTCCGTCGTGATCAGGAGCCGGGCGCCCAGATCGGACTTGCCGACCCGACCGCCGGCGTTGATGCGTGGACCGAGCAGGAAGCCGGCGTGATACGCGCTCGCCGCTCCGGTCACGCCCGCGACTTCGGCCAGAGCCTTTAACCCGGGACGAGCCCAGCCGCTCATGAGCTTCAGGCCCTGGGTGACGATCGCCCGGTTCACCCCGGTCAGGGGCACGACGTCGCAAATCGTACCGAGCGCAGCGAGATCGGCGAAGCCAAGGATATCCGGCTCGGAGCGGCCCTCGAATGCGCCACGCCGGCGGCCTTCCCGGTTCAGCGCCGCCAGCAGCACAAAGGTGACCCCGGCGGCCGCCATGTGGCCGCAGCCCGAGGCGTCGCCCGGCTGGTTGGGGTTGACCAGGGAAGCGGCCTGCGGCGGGACGCCGTCCATGAGGTGGTGATCGACCACACCGACGGTCAGACCGATCTTTGCAGCCGCTGCGAGCGGCTCCACTGACGCCGCGCCGCAATCGAGCGTGATCACCAGCTCCGCGCCGGCCTCGTGCAGCCCCTGCAGGGCCGCTGTGTTCGGGCCGTAGCCTTCCTCGATGCGGTCCGGCACGTAGATCAGCGCCTCGGCGCCGACCGCTCTCAGCCAGCCATGAAGCTGGGCGGCGCTGGTTGCTCCGTCCACATCATAATCTGCGAACAGGGCGATCTTGGAGCCAGCCTCCACCGCGTCCCAGATCAGGGCCGCGCAGGCGTCCATGCCGGTGAAGCTGGACGGATCGGGGAAGAAGTCCCTGAGCTTGGGCGCAAGGAACCGGCCGGCGGTCTCCGCCGTCACGCCCCGGGACGCCAGCAGGCGCGCCAGCGCGTCGCTGACGCCTGCCGTGCGCGCAATGGATGACGCCACCGCGTCATCGGCCGGGGTCAGCCGCCAGCTGCGTCCCTTCAGGGAGGACCGGACACCGAAAAGCGCGTCGCCGCCCGCCATGGTCTCCTAGACCGGACGGCGGGTGCGGATCTTGCGGCGCAGGCCCGTCACCGAGGAGAGCAACAGCGTCTCGGTCTCCACATAGCCGGCGCCTTCGCGCACGCCCTGCACCAGATCACCCTCGGTCACGCCTGCGGCAATGAACAGACAATCCTGGGAGGCCAGCTCGGTCAGATCGTACTTGCGGTCCAGGTCCGTGATGCCGGCCCGCTCGGCGCGGGCACGCTCATCATCGTTGCGGAAGTGCAGACGGCCCTGCATCTGGCCGCCGAGGCACCGCAGCGCGGCAGCGCCGAGCACACCCTCCGGAGCGCCTCCGCGACCGATATAGAGGTCTGCGGCGCCATCAGGGTCAGCGGCGCTGATCACGCCGGCCACATCGCCGTCGGAGATCATCATGATGCGCACGCCCGCAGAGCGCAGGCTTTCCACGATCCCGTCATGGCGCTCGCGATCCAGCACGCAGGCGGTCACGTCTTCAGCTTTCACGCCCCGCGCCCGCGCGATCGCGGTCGCGTTCTCAGCTGCGGTCGCGTCCAGATCAATGACGCCGGCCGGCAGACCCGGACCGCACGCGATCTTGTCCATATAGGTGTCCGGCGCATGCAGCAGGCCGCCGCGCGGCGCCAGGGCGAGCACGGCGAGCGCATTGTTCATGCCTTTCGCGGTCAGAGACGTGCCTTCCAGCGGGTCCAGGGCGATATCGATCTCGATGCCTTCGCCCAGCCCGACTTCCTCGCCGATATAGAGCATGGGCGCTTCATCGCGCTCACCTTCGCCGATGACGATGCGGCCTTTCATGGCCATGGCGTTCAGACCGGTCCGCATGGCGTCGACGGCGGCCTGGTCGGCGGCGATCTTGTCGCCGCGCCCGGTGAGTTTGGATGCAGCGATGGCGGCCAGTTCGGCGGCGTCAACGGCCTGGTTGGCGAGCATTTCGAGGGCGCGGCCCTTGGACATGGATCGACCTTTCACGTGTTCGTCGTTTTGGTATTCAACGCGGTTCAGGCGGCCGGGCGCGTTCTCGCGCTTCGACCACGAATTCGGCGGTATCAAGGGTTGGCGCGCGCAGGCGCAGGCCGGCGAGGCGTATGGTCTGTCCGCGCATCTGGGTGGTCACCGCGGACGTCAGCAGCTCCCGGCGCAGATCCAGGTCCAGAGGCTCGGTGTTCACTGAAGCCGGCGCTTCGCCTGGCGGTGCGTCAGCCAGCAGCGTATCGGCCCAGCCCGGTTCAGCCGGATTGGGGGCGATGGCGCACGCGCTGAGAGCTGCGAGGGCGAGACTTATGGCGAGCAATCTGACCATGGATGAAATCGGCGGCCTCCTGACCGGTGGACGCGGTCGCAGGTATCTCTATACGGTTCGTATAGTTGGTGTCACGCCCTTCCACGGAGTTCACGGTCATGGCTGACGAAACCCCGCGCAAGACCGCCCCGTCCAGACGCCGGAAACCGGCCGCTGGAGCCGCGAAGAAGCCGGCGGCCAAGGCCAGCGCCGCAGCCAGCAAGGCCACCAGGCCCAGGCCGGCCGGCAAAGGTGCGAAATCGCCTGCGTCAAAGACGAACTCGGCTCCCAAGGATGCAAAACCGGCCGGCGCCGAAGCGAAACCGGCCGATCCAAATGCCGTGAGCTTCAGTTTCGACCAGTTCAACCCGATGAGCCCGGAGGAGCTGGAGCATCTGGAAGAGGTCTCGCGCAACGTCATGCAGACGGCGCTGAAGAGCCAGAAGCTCATGAGCGATGTCATGCGCCGCTCGCTGGAGGGCGACCAGTCGCTCCTGCCCCAGGCTGACCCGCTGCATGCAACGCCGGAACTGTTGCAGACCTGGGAGAACATCCTGTCTGACCCTGAGCTTCTGCTTCAGGCTCAGTCCGATCTCTATCGCGGCTATCTCGACCTGTGGTCCGGTGCGACCAAGCGCCTGTTCAGCGGGGAAGAGACGCCGCCCGCCATAGAGCCTGAGAAGGGCGACAAGCGCTGGCGCTCCAAGGCCTGGTCAGACAACCCCATGTTCGACGCCATGAAGCAGTCCTACCTGCTCAATCAGCGCTTCCTCATGGGGCTGGTGTCGGGCGCCAAGGGCGTCGATGAAGCGACCAAACGCAAGGTCCAGTTCGTCACCCGGCAGATGGTCGACGCGATGTCGCCGACGAATTTCGCCATGACCAATCCGGACGTGCTGGAAGAGACCTACAAGACCCGCGGTGAGAATCTCACACGCGGGCTCATGCACCTGGTCAGCGATCTGGAGCGCGGCGACGGGCGCCTGGCTCTGTCGCAGACCGACATGGAAGGCTTCGAGGTCGGCAAGGATCTGGCCGCCACGCCCGGCGAAGTGATTTTCCGCAACGAAGTCATGGAGCTGATCCAGTACGCGCCCTCCACAGATAAGGTCCGCAAGCGCCCGCTGCTGATCGCGCCGCCCTGGATCAACAAATTCTACATCATGGACCTGCGCGAGAAGAGCTCGATGATCCGTTGGCTGGTGGGTCAGGGCTTCACGGTCTTCCTGATCAGCTGGGTCAATCCCGCCCCGGACATGAAGGACGCCACCTTCGAGGACTATATCCGTAAGGGCCTGTTCACCGCGCTGGAGAAGGTCGAGGAGTCCACCGGCGAGCGTCAGGTCGACACGGTGGGCTACTGCATCGGCGGCACCATGCTGGGTACGGCGCTGGCCTTGATGGCGAAGGAAGGCGATGACCGGATCGCGTCAGCCACCTTCTTCGCCGCCCAGCATGACTTTGAACTGGCCGGCGAGCTTCTGGTGTTCATCGACGAAGAATGGTTCGGCGAGATCGAACGCCTCATGGACGCCCAGGGAGGCGTGCTGGACGGGCGGACCATGGCCGACACGTTCAACATGCTGCGAAGCAACGACCTGATCTGGTCGTTCGTGATCAACAACTACCTGCTCGGCCGCCAGCCCCAAGCCTTTGACCTTCTGTACTGGAACGCCGACCAGACCCGCATGCCCAAGCGGCTGCATCTGTATTATCTCGACACCTTCTATCGAAAGAACATGCTGGCGAAAGGCCAGCTGGAGCTGGGCGGGCATCGCCTGAGCCTTTCGGACGTGAAGATCCCGATCTTCATGCAGGCCTCCAAGGAGGACCACATCGCTCCGGCTGACAGCGTCTATCGCTCCGCCAAGCTGTTCGGTGGTCCGGTCCAGTACATGATGGCCGGATCCGGCCATATCGCCGGCGTGGTCAATCATCCCGACGCCAACAAGTACCAGCACTGGGTCAACACCAGGCTGCCCGAAAGCCGCGAAGACTGGCTCGCCGAGGCCGAGGAACATCCAGGTTCATGGTGGATGCACTGGAAGGACTGGCTTTACGCCATGGACAGCGAACTGGTCCCCGCGCGCGAGCCCGGCGGCGGCAAGCTGGAGCCGATCTGCCCGGCCCCTGGCGAGTACGTGAAGGTGAGGAGCTAAAGTGCCGGGTTTCTCTCCTGGCGACTATGCCAGCCGCAAGCCATCGGAAGATCATACATGGTGGTTCACGCCAGAGGCGCCGCACTACAGATTTTTCAGCCGTCACCAGGTCGAGGAAAATCGTTGGGTGGGGCTCGCTGATTACGAATTCAAGGACGGCACATCACTGCCCAGAACTCTCGGACTTATTCAAAACGCTTTTATCATCGACAACGAAAATCGAGTGGTGAAACAACTCATTGCGAAAACTATGGTTCAAATGGAGTCCTATATCGTCCGTGTGGATGGGGCCGATCCGGTCTACCTTTATACGTTCAGGGGCGACGTCCATCGGCTGGACGTTCGCAATCTGGAGCTAGAATTCAGTCACATCATTCAGAAGTACTAACCCTATATGGCCCTCATCGCCCCGCCGCCTCGAACTTCTTCAGCGCCTCATCCACCGGATACTCGCTCGTGCCCACCGTCTCGTAGCGCCGGCGTGCTTCTTCCTCGAAAGCGCCAATGAGATAGCGGATGGCGCGGGTGCGGTTGGTGTCGACCAGCATCTGCAGGACCGGATTGCCGAAGCGGTAGCGGATCCAGAAATCCACCAGGGTCGAGCCGTCATCCAACGCATGGAAGCGCCACTGATTGGCCAGGTCATGGAACGGGCCGGCGATGTAGTCGACATCGATCAGCCGTTCTGACCTGTCGAGGCGCACGCGCGTTGAGAATTTCTCGCGGACGAAGCGGTAGCGCACGCGCGCCTCGGCATCGAGGACGCCGGTCCCCTCCTCCACCTGGTCGCGCGTCACGCGCATGGCGCTGATCAGCTTGATGAATTTGGGATAGGCCCGGACATCGCTGACGAGGTCGAACAGATCGTCCGGCCTGTGGCGCAGGCGAAGGCGCTCCACATGCTCCGCGCTCATCGGAACGCTCAGGCCTTCCGGCCGGCCGCCAGCGCCGCCTCACGGGCCTCGCGCAGCTTCTTGAAGTCGTCCCCGGCGTGATAGCTTGAGCGGGTCAGCGGCGTCGCGGAGACCATCAGGAAGCCCTTGGCCCGGGCGATGGTCTCGTAGCCCTTGAACTCTTCCGGCGTCACGTAGCGTGCGACGGCGGCGTGCTTGCGCGTGGGCTGCAGGTACTGGCCGATGGTCAGGAAATCGATGCCGGCCGAACGCATGTCGTCCATGACCTGCATCACCTCCTCCTTGGTTTCACCCAGGCCGACCATGATGCCGGACTTGGTGAACTGGGAGGGATCACGCTCCTTCACGCGCTCCAGAAGGCGCAGGGAGTGGTAATAGCGCGAGCCGGGCCGGATGGAGAGATACAGCCGCGGCACGGTCTCCAGATTGTGGTTGAACACGTCCGGCCTGGCGTCGATGACGATTTCCGCCGCGCCGGGCTTCCTCAGGAAATCCGGGGTCAGGATCTCGATCGTCGTGCCCGGGCAGTGGGCGCGGATCTGGCGAATCACTTCGGCGAAATGCTCCGCGCCGCCATCGGCCAGATCATCGCGGTCCACCGAGGTGATCACCACGTGCTTCAGGCCCATGGTCGCGGTCGCCTCGGCCACGCGTCGCGGCTCGTCAGGGTCCAGCGCGTTGGGCAGGCCGGTCTTCACATTGCAGAAGCTGCACGCGCGCGTGCACGTGTCGCCCATGATCATGAAGGTGGCGTGCTTTTCCGCCCAGCACTCGCCGATATTGGGGCAGCCGGCCTCCTCGCACACCGTGACGAGATTGTTCTCCTTCACCGTCTTGCGGGTCTCGGCGAAGACCCCGCCGGCGGGCGCTTTGACCCGGATCCAGTCAGGTTTGCGCAGGACTTCGGTGTCCGGGCGCTTCTGCTTTTCCGGATGCCGGGCGGCGCGGGCGGATTTTGCGTCTATGAGCGTAGCCATGGCGCGGAACATGGACCTGTCAGGGGGAAGGTTCAAGCAGGCGGGCGCCAAGTAAAAGGCCCGGCGAACATCTGTCCGCCGGGCCCTCGTCTCACGCCTTCAGGTCTTGAGGATCAGACCGCAACGGCCGCGCCGTCGATCACCGGCCCGTCATCGCGCGTCTGACGGTCGAAGATCGCCAGCGTCCAGGCGCCGAAGCCGATGCAGTTCACGATCAGACCGATGAGAATGCCGATCGGCGGAACCACATGCAGCGCTGTGATCACCAGCATGACCGCCCCCAGCGAACCGACCCGCAACAGGAAGCCAGCCTGACCGCCAGACCGGTTGAACACCAGGTCCCCGATCACCACGCCGCCGAAGACGAAGGCGAGGAAGTACATGATCGGTGTCGCCAGGATCACAAGCGGCGCCAGCAGGATGCCGACCACGGTCGCCACGAGCAGCACCGCGAGCGTCAGCATGATCAGCCAGAACGTCGCGTACAGGATCAGGCCCAGACCACCGGACACCCACGGCCGTGCGCGGAAGCGCTCGGAGATGCGGCCCATGGAACGCGGGAAGAGCAACGCGATAAAGACGCCCAGGATGAAGGCGCTGGAAGCGAACACGCCTCCGACCGCCCAGAATCCCGGCCAGTCGGCGAACCGGATGTTCGGACCATCAAATTCGATATCGTCCATGTCGAACCGGGTCTCGATATATTCCAGCTCGCCCACCTGCGCGCCTTCGTCGATACTGGGCCGGTTGGGCGAGCGCACGGTCACCGGGCCGGTGATCACCGCCGCATCGTCGATGAACACCTCGCGGGCGTAGATCTCCAGCGGACCCTCCACGACCCCGCTGATATGAACTTCAGCGCCGCGAAGCTCGGTCCTGCCCGATGAGCGGCCTTCCATATAGACTTCGCGCGCGGCGATATTGGCGCCGCCGGCCAGGTGAGCGGAGGGTTCGATCACGACCAAGGCCCCGCGAATCTCGGCCTGACCGCCGACCATCGCGGACACCACGACATCCGCGGCGCCGATCTCCAGGTCGCCGAGAACAGAATTCATCACAGACACCGATGCGCCGAAGAGCTCGGCGTCACCTGCGACTTCGCCGTCCATATTGATGTCGGCGGCCGCGATGGTGAGGTCCTGGCCCACGTTCACCTCGAACTGAACGTCAGCGGCGGCGACGAACACGTCCCCGCGAACTGTGCCGGACGCGTTCACGTCGGCGGCGAAGATCCGGACGTCGTCCGTTTCATTGAGCTCAAGATTGAGGTCACCGCCGATATACTGGCCGGCGAGGGCTGGCGCGCTTGCGGCCCCAACGATCAGGGCTGCGGCGGCGAAACTGCGAAGGCGCTTGAAGAAATCAGTCATCATTGTTCCTTCCTTCCGCTTAATTGCGGGCACGCACGTCGCCGTGCGCGTTTGGGCGAGCGTCTGCGGCGTCGCCGCGGCGAGTGTCGGTGTCCAGGGCGTCACCGGCGGTCTTGTCGCCGCCGTCTGATGCGCTGGAGTCCGAAGACTGGTTGATCAGCCGGACGCGTTCTCCGTCGGAGGCCTGGCCCGATGAGGCCAGCTCCACGTCGATGCAGGCTGTCAACATGATCGCCGTTGCGGCGGCGACTGTGAGGAGGAGACGTTTCACGGGGTTTGCCCCTTTTGCTTCGTCTGTACGACCAACCATATCGAAACTCGATATCATATCGAAACTCGATATCAAATAGTTTTTTTTCGAAAAACGATAAATTTTTATCGAATGCCTTGGGATTCCAGGGAAAGAAAAAGGCCTGCGGCGGGACCGCAGGCCTTGTCGCGTTCGCCAGTGGGCGGAGCGTCTAGTCGCAGCGCTCGCCTTCGCGCGCGGTGTAGCGCACCTGGGAGACATCGACGCCGCTTGCGAAGACCGGGGGGCTGTCAGCCAGCACGGTGATCGGACCGGCGAAGCTCGCGTCCGCGCCGAATGTCACTTCATGGGCGCAGATCGACGCGCCGCCGGGCAGACGCCCGTTGATCTCCACTTCCGAGCGGTCGCCGCGGGGCTGACCGCGCCAGTTACGCTCCCGGCCGGAGCCCTTGATGACGACCTCACCCCTCGCCTCGCCAGCGAACTCCAGGGCCCCGACCGTGGCCGTCAGGCCCTCAGCGAAGTCCCCTGTCAGCTCGGCCGCGCCGGCGTTCAGCTCGACCGGTCCCGCGAAAGATCCGTTCAGCTCCACCGCGCCGCCATTGATCAGGGTCGCCCCGCCGACGGACCCGGTGACATCGGCTGCTCCGCCATTGACTTCCAGGTCGCCGCCGATGCGCGCGTCCACATCAACCGCGCCGCCGTTCATCTCGACCCAGCCGCCGACGCGCCCGCTCAGGCTGATGGCGGCGCCGTTCATCTCCACATTGCCGTCGGTGTCGACGTTGCGGCTGCCGGCGATGCCGTCAAACGTGGTGGTCGGCCCGCTCTGGGCCTGGACGCAGCCGGCCGTCAGCGACAGCGCGGCGGCGGCGAGTACGATCAATCTCATATCCTGTCCTCTCGACTTCGTGGACGGCGGAACGCCGGCCTCAGCGACACGATGCTTCCGGCGGTTTGCCTGGATGCAGCCGTCAGATGAAATCTTGGACAGGTTCCAGCGACGTCAGATGTGGATGACGCGGTCGTACGCATCCAGGACGGACTCGTGCATCATCTCGCTCAGCGTCGGATGCGGGAAGATCGTATGCATGAGTTCCGCTTCGGTGGTCTCAAGCGTCTTGCCGACCGCGTAGCCCTGGATCAGCTCGGTGACTTCCGCACCCACCATGTGGGCGCCCAGCAGCTCGCCGGTTTCAGCGTTGAAGATCGTCTTCACCAGGCCCTGGTCCTCGCCCAGAGCGATGGCCTTGCCGTTTCCGACAAACGGGAACCGCCCGACGCGGATCTTGTGACCGGCCTCTTTGGCCTTCGCCTCGGTCAGGCCGACGCTGGCCACCTGGGGATGGCAATAAGTGCATCCGGGAATGTTTGTCTTGTCCATGGGATGGGGGCTCTGGCCGGCGATCGCCTCGACGCAAATCACGCCCTCATGGCTGGCCTTATGGGCGAGCCATGGCGCCCCGGTCACGTCACCGATGGCGTAAAGCCCTTTCACCCCAGTCCGGCCGTAACCGTCCGCGACCACATGACCGCGCTCGACCGTGACGCCGAGATCCTCAAGGCCAAGCCCTTCGACATTGCCGGTGATTCCGATGGCGAGAATCACCTTGTCCACGTGTAGCGTCTCGGACTTGCCGGACTTCAGCTTGATCTCGGCCTTTACGCCGTCAGCGCCCGACTTGAGGCCGCCGACCTGGGCTTCAGTGTGAATGGTGACGCCGCGCTTCTTGAAGGCCTTTTGCGCGAAGGCGGAGATTTCCGCATCCTCAGCCGGCAGGATCCGGTCGACCATCTCCACCACGGTCACATCCGCGCCCATGGCGTCGTAGAAGCTGGCGAACTCCATGCCGATGGCGCCTGATCCGATCACCAGCAGGGAGTTCGGCATGGCGTCAGGGACCATGGCCTCCTTGTAGGTCCAGATATGCTTGCCGTCGGGCGCCAGACCAGCTTGAGGAATCGTCCGCGCACGCGCGCCCGTCGCCAGGATGACGTGATTGGCGGAGTGCGAGGTCTCACCGTCCTTGCCTTTCACGACGACCTTCGGCGCTTCGCCGCCCTTCTCAAGGCGGGCCTCGCCTTCGATCACTTCGATCTTGTGCTTCTTCATAAGCATCGAAACGCCGGAAGACAGCCGCCCGGCGACTTTGCGCGAGCGTTTCACGATCGCATCGAGGTCAAATCCGATATTGTCAGCCTTCAGCCCGAATTCCGCCGCCCGGTGGAACAGCTCATAGATGTCTGCCGTGCGAAGCAGCGCCTTGGTGGGGATGCAACCCCAATTGAGGCAGACGCCGCCCATGTGCTCGCGCTCGACGACAGCGGTCTTGAAGCCCAGCTGGGCAGCCCGGATCGCGGCGACGTATCCCCCCGGCCCTCCGCCAATCACGATGATGTCAAACGTCGAGCCGGCCATAAGCGTCTCCTGAGCAATATTCTGTGAGACTGCTTGTGAACAGGCGCAGGCGTGAAATCAACCGGGCAATACGCTAGGACCCGAGAGCTTGGTTAACAGGCATACAACCATACCGGGACGCCAAAATAAGATTTTCCTTTCAGTTGTTCGCGATCGGAGGCAGAGTTGTACGGTCGTCAGCCCCTCTGACGGCGATGCTGGGAGGAATTAAATGATACGCATGACACTGGCGGCGGCCGCCGCCCTTGGCGCGGCCGTGATCGCGGCCCCTGAGGCCACCTCGCAAGAGCCCTTTATCGGGGAGATTCGCGTTTTCCCGTACACGTTCTGCCCCCGTTTCTGGGAGCCCGCGGCGGGTCAAACCATCGCAATTACATCGAACACGGCGCTGTACTCGCTTTACGGCACCACGTTCGGAGGCAATGGCACGACGACCTTCAACCTGCCTGATCTGCGCGGCCGCAGTCCCATGGGAATCGGTCAAGGCCCCGGCCTGACCTTCCGCCAGCAAGGCCAGATGCCCGGCCAGGAGCGGGTGACGCTCACGATCGCCGAGATGCCGGCGCACAACCATGCGGTCCTCGGATCTTCAGCCGGCGGGAACGCCAGCTCGATAAACAATGCCGGGTTCGGGAACTTCACCGGAGTCATAGATTCCTATCGCAGCTCTGGAACCTTGACCCAGGCGACGCGGACCGACGCGCTCTCCACCGCCGGCGGGAGCCAGTCCCACGAGAACCGTCAGCCCAGCCTTGCCCTTCGCTACTGCGTGGCGATGCAGGGCCTTTATCCGTCACGGCCGTGAGCGAGGCGAATGATATGAAGAAGTTCTTACTGACAGCCGTCAGCGCCGCGCTCATGAGCCTCGGCGCCGGCGCCGCTGCGAATGCGCAGCAACCCGTTCTCGGAGAGATGCGGATCCTGCCCTACACCTTCTGCCCCCAGGGCTGGGCCCTTGCTGACGGATCCCTGATCCCCATCAGCCAGTACAACGCGCTGTTTTCCCTGTATGGGACCACTTACGGCGGGGACGGGCGAACCACGTTCGCCCTGCCGGACATGCGCGGGCGCATGGCCATGAATCACGGACAAGGCCCGGGGCTCACACCGCGAATCCTCGGCCAGCGATTCGGTCAGGAAACGGTGACCCTGACGATCAGCGAAATGCCGCAGCACAGTCATACGCTGCGCGGAACGTCGGCGGCCCCGAATTCGCGGAGCCTGCAGAACGCAAGCTGGGGCGATTTCCAGGGCACGTTCAACGCCTATACCGCGAACGGCCCGCTCGACCAGACGGCACGTGCAGACGCGGTGTCCGACACTGGCGGCAGCCAGGCCCACCAGAACATTCAACCGGTGCTGGTGCTGCGTCATTGCGTGGCGATGGTCGGCATCTATCCGCCGCGCAATTGATCAGGAGACAGACCATGAATTCGATGATGAAAGCGGGCCTTTCGATTTTCGCCCTGTCTCTGGCCGCCATTCCTGCGGCGCAGGCCCAAGTGGGCGACCCCTTTATCGGTGAGATGCGGATGTTCCCGGCAACTTTTTGTCCCGACCAATGGGCTGAAGCGGCTGGCCAGCTCCTGCCGATCAGTTCCAACCAGGCGCTGTTCAGCCTCTACGGAACCCAGTTCGGCGGCGATGGCCGCACGAGCTTCGCCCTGCCGGATCTGCGCGGACGCGTGCCGGTCGGGATCGGCCAGGGACCAGGCCTGTCCATGTATCAGCAGGGTCAGAGCTGGGGCATTGAAGACGTCACGCTGACCGTGGCCGAGCTGCCGGCGCACAGCCATCAGATTCAAGCCACAGCGGACGCACCTGATGTCGGCGCTCTCAACGGTCATGGCTGGGGCGAATTCCCGCAATCAGCTCCGGGGGACGCCTACAATACCGGTGGCGCACTCAACGAATCGGCACGTCCAGAGACCATCGCGAACAACGGTGGCAATCTGGCCCATAACAATATCGCCCCTGTCCAGGTGACGCGCTTCTGTGTCGCCCTGAACGGGCTCTACCCTCCGCGCAACTAGGCCGATGGGCTAGCTGCAACACGGGCCGGGCGGCGCTGCCGCCTGGCCCGTTTTCTTTGGCGCAAGGGATTGAACCCAATCGGCTTCGCGCGAAGATGGGCTCGACGAACAATGGAGCCGCTTATGACTGTCGAAGCCCTGCGTACGCCGGACGACTGCTTCAGGGACCTGCCGGACTGGTCGTTCGAGCCTGGCTATATCGATGATTTGCCCGGCTATGAAGGCCTGCGCATGGCGGTCGTGGATGAAGGCCCCGGGACCGGCGCGCCGGTCTTTCTGTGCCTGCATGGCGAACCGAGCTGGGGGTATCTCTATCGCAAGATGGCGCCGATCTTCCTCGCGGCAGGCGCACGCGTCGTCATTCCCGACCTGTTCGGGTTCGGCCGTTCCGACAAGCCGGTCGACGACGCGGTCTACACCTTCCACTGGCACCGCAATGCCCTGAAGGCCCTCATCGAGCGTCTGGACCTCAGCGATGTCTGCCTGGTCTGTCAGGACTGGGGCGGCGTTCTTGGGCTCACCCTGCCCATGGACTATCCAGACCGCTTCACTCGGCTTTTGGTGATGAACACCGCCATCGGGATCGGCAAGGGCGCGAGCGAGGGCTTCATGGCCTGGCGCGACTATATGGCGAACACGCCTGACCTGGACGTCGGGCGCCTGCTCCAGCGCGCGACGCCGGGGATGAGTGATCCAGAGGCGGCGGCCTACTCCGCCCCCTTCCCCGACCATCGCTACAAGGCCGGCGTACGCCGCTTCCCCCAGCTCGTACCTGTCTCGCCGGACATGGACGGCGTGGACACCGGGCTGGCCGCGGCGAAGTTCTGGTCACAGGACTGGACCGGTGAGAGCTTCATGGCCGTGGGAATGCAGGACCCTGTGCTGGGGCCGGATACGATGAGCTGGCTGCGCAAGACCATCAGGGACTGCCCGGAGCCCATGGAGATCGCCGAGGGCGGCCATTTCGTTCAGGAATGGGGCGGGCCGATCGCAAAGGCCGCGCTGGAGCGCTTCAACCTGGCTTAGATTTGCGGCGCCGAGACGCGCGAATGCTCCAGCGTCAGGATGGTCAGGTACAGATCGTCGCCCTTGACCGCGTTATAGCCGTCATAACGGCCAAGCACGCGCACCCCTTCGCCCGCCTCTGACAGGGCGGCGTCAAAGTCCGCCCGCCACCTGTCGTCGACAATCGCGACGCCGCAATCGATGCGCTCCAGAAGCGCCCGCGCAGCGTCGGCGCCGTCATAGGCCAGCCAGGTTTGCGTGCCGAGATTGAACGCCAGAGACGGCTCGCGGTAACCGCCCATCACCACATCCATGGACGGGCAGCCTTCAAGCGTCTCGACAAAATCGCCGAGCCGGTCCGACGTCCACAGCCGGTCCATGGCCGGGATCGCGAAGGCGAAGGCGCAGGTGTAAAGCGCCGCCGCCGACGCGCCGCTGACAAACAGGCGTTCCAGCGAGGGCCGGGCCGCCAGCGCCAGGATCGCGCCGGCCGCCACGACGCCGAACGCGATTGTGAGATAGGCGGCGAAGGTCTGGGGCTGATCCAGCTCCTGATTGGCGATGACCGGCGCCGCTGACAGCACAAGCGCCACGACGGCCGCCAGGCCGGCGAAGACCCAGTGCAGCGCTTTCGCCTTTCCCGAGGCGAGCAGCACGCCCGCCTGGGTCAGGCCCAGCCCGATCAGAAGGCCGATCGCCGGAAAGCTTGGAAGGGTATAGTGCGGCAGCTTGGTCGCCACGATCTCGAACACAACATAGGTCGGCACGATCCAGGCGATCAGGAACTTTACCTCATCACGGTCTCGCAGCCTCCACGCGGTCAGCCCCGCCAGACCCAGAAGCGCCACGCCCGGCCACAGCGTCAGCGCAGTCATGCCCAGGTGAAAGCCCAGCGGACCAGAATGGGCCTCCTGCGCTTCGCCGACCTTGCCCAGCATGGAGTGTCCGATCGCCTCCAGGGCGAACGCCCAGTCTGTGGCGAGATTGATGGCGATGAACCACGGCGTGAAAATCGCCAGCGCCAGAAGGACGCCCGGCAGCGGGCGGACCTTCAACAGAAGACCTGCATCACGCTTCCACAGGGCGAAGCCTGCCAGCGTCAGCAGCGTGATCATCGCGAAGATCGGACCCTTGATCAGAAGCGTGGCGCCGAGCGCGCCCCAAAGCACGGCGGGCCAGCCCCAGAAGGCTGGGCGGCGCTGCTTTATCTCGATCATCAGCACCATGAGCGCGGCCTGGGCGAACATCCCGGCGCCGAGCAGGACGGCATCGGTCTTTGCCGTGCGCGCCTCCACGCTGAGAACCAGCGTCGTCGCCAGCACGACGCCCGCCGCCAATCCAACCGGAGGCGAGAATAACCGCGCGCCTAGCCACGCGGTGATCGCGACGGCGATCAGCGCGAACACGAAACCCGGCAGGCGATGGGCCCCGATGGGCGCCTCCGCGCCGCCGAAGGGTTGGGCGAACAGGCTTTGAAGCCAGTAGGAACCGGCGGGCTGCTTGTGCCGGTCATACTCCTGGAAATTGATGTTGAGATAGTCGCCGGTCTCCATCATCTGCCGGCTGGCCTGGGCATAGCGGGACTCGTCACGGTCCATGGCCGGGATCGCGAACAGGCCCGGCGCCAGCGCGATGAAGGCCAGCAGCATCAGGGCGATCCAGGCCGGCCGGCGCAGTCCGCCACGCTCCGGCCGATCAGTCAGGCGTTCCAGGAGGTTGCTCACTGCACACGCTCACGCGTTTCCGGGCGCAGCAGGAGCTGGCCGCCGGGCACATGGGTGCGCCGCATCAGCCAGATCACGCCCATCAGATCGAACAGACCCGCGATCGCGCGGCCGAAATTGGTGTATTTCGAGCTGCCGGCCGCCCGAGGCCGGTTCACGACATCCACGCACGCCACGCCATAACCCAGGTGCCGGGTCCAGGCCGGGAGATAGCGGTGCAGCGCATCGAAGAACGGCATGGCCAGAAACAGGTCGCGAACGATCAGCTTCAGGCCGCACGCCGTGTCCGGACAGTCATCGTTCAATAGGCTGCGGCGCAGGCCATTGGCGAAACGGGACGCGAATTTTCGATTGGCGCCGTCAGTGCGGTTGGTCCGGCATCCGGCGACCACGCCGACCTCCCCGATGGTGGCCAGATCGACTGCCTTGGCCATATCGACGATCGAGCGCGGGTCGTCCTGCCCGTCCCCATCCATGGTCGCGACCCAGACGGCCTTCGCTTCGATCATGCCCGTGCGCAGCGCCGCGCTTTTCCCTGAGCGTTCGGGGTGGCGAACGACTTTCAGCCGGGGTTCGCTCTGAGACAGGTCCGCCAGCGCGCCGGCCGTGTCGTCTGCCGAGCCGTCATCCACCACGATGATCTCGAAACTTTCAAACGCGGTATCGAAAACGCCGACGGCCTCCGAGACCACCTCGGCGATGCTCTCCGCCTCTTCATAGGCGGGTATGACGACAGAGAGCATGGGCGCGGCCATGGGGCATCCCGCGAAGCTTCAGACTTGCAAGCGTGTTACCCCGAACCCGCAGGCGCGGGCAATGCGCGCGGCGCCTTATGAACGGGTCGGGCGGACGGTATTCGCAGCAAAACCGGTCCTGAGGACAGCCAGCGCGCCGGGGACCTCGCTCAGGGCCCGCCCTCCCTCGGCCTGCTCATACTCCGTCCAGCCGCTGGTCCATCGAAACACCGCCCAGTTCAGCCCGGCCGCCTCATAGGCGTCGATCCTGTGCTGGAGATAGTCCGTGAGATCAGGGGCGCTCGCTGGAGCGCCAAACTCCAGGACGCCAACCGCGCCCAGGCGCCGCGCAGGCGCTTGCGAGGCTGATTTGCGATCAAACCTGGCATGCGCAGCCCCGTTGGGATGCGTGTACCGCCACGGCGAATAGTCATGGGTGATCAGAACCGGCGCGGGTCCTGCCGCTTCACGCAGCGCATCGGCTTCTTCCAGGCGCGCCCACCTGTCCGGGCTCAAGAGCAAGGGGGCGCCCAAGCTCCGCCCTTCGCAGGCCCCCACAATTTCGCGCGCCATGCGCGGCCAGACCTCTGGCCGCCCCAGATCCATCCCGTTCGGCTCCTCCATGGCCAGCACGCCGGCGCAGGCGGGATGCGCGCCGAACCGCTCCAGCGTCCAGACGACCATGCGGATCCAGGCCGCCTGCTTGTCTTCGTCGCGCCAGAGGCTGTCATCATAGAGGCGGGCCGGATACCAGCTCTCTTCGGGGTGGAAGGCGAACGCGCTGCGCCCGGGACCGGACCGCAGGCAAAGCGTCGTGAAAAGGCCGCGCGTCAGGCAGCGATCGAGCCATGTTGCTATATGGTCCTCAATCACCGGATCGACTTCAAACGGCGCCGTCTCGGAGAACGGCCCCGGCCCGGACCAGCTGGCGAGATTCGCCCCGGCCTCGGCCAGACTGTCCAGAGCCGCATCGGTGACGGGCGATCCCAGAGGTCCGGGGCCCAGAAAGCTGGGACCGTCCAGCTCCGGATAGACCTGGCGCTGCACGAACACTGCGCCGCGAAGGTGAGGCCCGTCTTCGCGCCGCCATAAACTCTCACGGGACGATGCAGGCCGGCTCGTCAGTCTGAGACCGCTCGGCGCGAAGGCGCCGGCGCTCAGCCCCGCCGCCACCCCAAGGACCGCTCTGCGCGATGGCCTGATCACGCCGCGCGGAATCCAGCGATACGGTCGATGCGCCGGAAGACCCGCCCCGGCAGATCGGTCAGGGGGCCGAGCTTCAGTTCGGCCGCCAGCGTCTCGGTCGCATGGGCGAGCCGCCGCGCCGCAGCCGCGGCGCCCGTCCCCGCGAAACCGCTGACGATCGGGAACTGCCAGTCCGCCAGCGCCGCCTTGTAGCGATAATCGCCACCGCCCAGGTGGATCTCGCTGACGCTGTGTTCCCTGGCCGCTTCAAGAATGCGCACCAGCAGGGCGTTGCCGCTGCCTTCTTTCTGGAACGCCGGATCGTAGGCGGGGAACCAGTAATGCAGGACACCGCCTCCCATCATGCCGAAGTGGACGGCCGCCAGCTCGCCGTCGACCTTCAGGCTCGACACGACGCCTCGGGCGCCAGACTGCGCCTCCGAGCGGAGCAGCGCCTCCACCAGCTTGCGGGTCCAGGCCACGGAAAACACGTCGAAATGGCCAGTCCGGCGATACTGGTCGGACTTCCAGACGAACATGGCCTCAAGGGCTTCAGGCGCACGGTCGTCGAAGCAGAATTCGACCGCGCCATGGCGCTCGGTCAGCTTGCGTTCCGAGACCAGAATGGTCCGCAGCGTATTGCCGCCCGGCTTCTTGCGCCGTGACTTCCAGACGTCGAACCCCTCGCGCAGATCAATGACCCAGCTCCCATCCGGGGCGCCTCCGAGCTCCGCGAAAGCCGACTGGGCGCCGAGCGCACCGTGAAAGTCGAAGACGCTGACGCCTGCGCGCGCGAGCATTTCGGTCAGATCTTCTCCATCACCGACCTGACCGACAAGACCGTGGTGATCGCTCAACGGTCCGCCAAGTGGGCGCGCATGACCGAGAAGGCCGAGCTGCAGCGGCAGGAACGCGACCGGCGCGCCGGCTTCAGTCTTCACGACCACACGCACATCACCGCGCACGTGCGCCATGGCGTCAAGATAGCCGAGCGAGAAATACGGGCTGGCGATTTCCGGCGCGCGCGCCTGAAGATGACGCCACGCCGCGCGCTCATCCTGGGACAGCTTGTCCGCCGTCTTGATTGTGACCTCGGCCATGAAAGCCGCCCTCCAACGCGTCAAAACAAGTCAAAACGAACAGCGTTAAATCCGTCTTCAGGCCGCCCATGCATATTTCATTCCGGGTTTTCGGACCGGTCCCGCTCTTGCATGGGGCGCAGCGGGTCAGGACAGCGGACGGTTCATGCTTAATCGCCATCTCCTTGCGTATCTGCCGGTCTATCTGGCGCAAGGCCTCGTCGGGTTCGGCGCGGTGGCTGTGTTCACGCGCCTCCTGTCGCCGGAAGAGTACGGACGGTATGTCCTGATCCTGGCCGCTGCGTCCCTGATCGGCACGCTGGCCTTCACCTGGCTCGATGCCGCCGTAGCGCGCCACCATGCCAGAGCCGCTGCACGCGGGCGTCTGCCCGGCCAGCTGTTCACCGCCTGGAAGCTCTACGCCCTTCTTGCGGCTCCGGCCGCGATTCTGGGCGGACTGGCTCTCTGGCTCGCGCCGCTCGGGGCCGAGCTTAAGGCCGCATGCAGCTTCGCCTTCGTCTATACGCTGATCCGGTCCGGCCTGACCCTCGCTCTGGAGACCCGGCGCGCCGGTGGAGAGGCCTGGCGTTATTCGCTGCTGGAGACCTTCACGCTGTCGGCCGGTTTCGCGCTTGGCGTCGTGTTCGTCAGCGCAGGCGGGCTCGGCGCGGCCGGCCCGTTCGCTGGAATGGCGCTGGCCGCCGCGATCGCCTTTCTGATCGATGCGCCTGTTTTGCTGTCGAAATCCAAGCGCGATCGCGCCGACTCCAAACGCGCCGCGGCGTTCTTCGCCTATGGCGCTCCGGTGGCCGTGTCCCTGATCTTCGAACACCTGCTCAGCGTCGGCGACCGCTTCGTGATCGCGGCCTTCCTGGGTGAAGCGGCGACCGGCGCCTATGCGGCCGGCTACGCCGTGGCCGATCGCTCGCTGTCCATCGTATTTCTGTGGCTCGGCACGACGACCGGGCCTTTGCTGATCGCCGCCCTGGAGCATCGTGGCCGCGCTGCAGCCCGGGACGTCGCACGCAACACCGCCGGCCTCATGGCGCTGATCGGCTTTCCCGCCGCAGCCGGCCTCGCCCTGGTGTCAGGCGATGTCGCCCGGCTCCTGATCGGCGCGGAGATCGCCGGGCAAGCCGCCAATGTCATCCCCTTCATCGCGCTGTCCGGCCTGATGAACGGGATCATGACCTTCTATTTCCACGAAGCTTACATCCTCGGCCGGCGGCCGCGCGCCATGGCGATGATCATGGCCTCCGCGGCCATCCTCAATCTTGTCCTGAACCTCATCTTGACCCCGCGCTTCGGGCTGACCGGCGCCGCGCTGGCGACCGTGATCGCCTATGGCGCTGCGCTTGTGACCTGCGCGGTCCATGGCCGGGCCGCCTTCCCCTTGCCTGTGCCTGTGAAGGCCTGGTCCAGCGCCGCCCTGGCGACCGGCGTCATGGCCGTCGTGCTGGTGATCCTGCCGTCACCGGACGCCGCATTCGCGGCCCTGATCGTGAAGGTGGGCGGTGGCGTTGCGGCCTACGGCGCGGCCGCATTGCTGCTGGATGTGGCGGGTTGCCGGTCTTTCGTACTGGCCCGGCTTAGCACGCCGAAGGAGGCGCAGGCATGACCGGCCCGATGACGGAAACGCTGCACAATGCCGCCTGGGCGCAATGCCAGGCGGTCCGGCTTTCTGTGCTGATCCCCTTCTACAATGACGATCCGCGCCCCCTGATCACGGCGCTGACGACCACCCTGCCCGAAGGTGTGGAGATCCTCGCCCTCGATGACGGCCGACCGGATCATGCGCTCAACTCCCTGGTCGCATCGGCGGTTAATGACCTGAAGTCGCCCTGCGCCCTTCTGACCTCGCGGATCAATCGAGGCCGCTCCGCAGCCCGCAACCGGCTGGCTCAGGCCTCGCGGGGGGCCTGGCTTCTGTTTCTCGACGCCGACATGGTCCCGGGCCCGGACTTTATCACCCGCTGGCTGCTCGCCATGGAGAATACCGGCGCCGACGCCCTGTTCGGCGGCTACAAGCCTGGCGTTCCGACCTCTGATACCCGGGTCCATGCCTGCCTCGCTGCTGCAAGCGATCCGGCGGATGCTGCAGAGCGGTCGCGCATCGGTGCGACAGCGGTGTGCTCATCCAATCTGGCCGCCCGGCGCGAGGTTCTTCACACGATCCCGTTTGAAGAAAGCTACGCAGGATGGGGCTGGGAGGACGTGGACTGGGCGCTCAGCGCCGCGCAGCAATTCCGGCTCGGCCATATCGACAATCCCGCCAGCCATGCCGGGCTCGAGACCGTCGATGAGCTCCTGTCGAAGTTCGCGCGCTCCGGCGAGAACTTTGCACGATTGCTGCAGCGCCATCCTGATTATGCTGCGCGCCCTGGCGCAAAGCTCGCCCTCCTGCTGCAGAGATTCAGGCTCGGCTGGGCCGCCCGCCTCGCCGGGTCGACCGCCGCGCGCCTGCCCTTGCCGGCTCACCTGCGTGTGCTGGGCCTGAAGCTCTACCGCGCCGGCGTCGGCGCGAAGGCGGTCAAAGCATGAGCGAGGCCGCCTACATCCCGGCCTCGGGCTTGTCCGGCAAGCTGCAGCGCCTGTCCGCGCGCACCTTCGCGCGCGCGCCGCTGAGGATTAAGCTGGCGCGGCCCCTGGTCAGCTTCACGTTCGACGATTTCCCCAGGAGCGCCGCCACGACGGGCGCAGCGCTTCTGGAAGCCAGGGGGTGGGCGGGGACCTATTTTGCTGCAGGCGGGTTCAAGGACCAGACGACCCACCACGGAGCCATGTTCGACATCGAAGACCTGAACCGCCTGACGGCGAACGGCCACGAGATCGCCTGTCACAGCTTCTCTCATCTCGATGCTTCATCCAGCCGGGACAGCCGCTTCCTGGAAGACGTCGAGCGCAACGCCGAATTCTTCACAGACGCCGGCCTGGATGCCGCGCAAACCTTCGCCTTTCCCTACGGCGAAGCGACGGCGGGCCTGAAGCGTGCGCTCATCAAACGCTACGGCGCTCTTCGCGGCGTGCGGCCTGGCGTCAATCGCGGAACTGCCGACCGGGCCCTGCTTAAAGCCGTTCCGCTGGATGGCGGGCTGGCGGGGCTTCAGCGCGCTGTCGACGCCGTGCGTGACGCCGCACGCGAGCCGGGCTGGCTCATCTTCTACGGCCATGATGTCCAGGACCTGCCAACCACGTGGGGGTGCACGCCGGAATTCCTGGCCGCTGTTGTCGAGGCGGTCGAGGCGGTTAATGCCGACGTCCTGCCGATGAACCAGGCGCTCGCCCGCATTGAGGGGGGCGCTGCATGACGCTTGCAGTCCTCATCCCGACCTTCCGCCGCAACGCCTCGCTCGAGCGGGCGCTGAAAAGCGTGTTCTCGCAAACCCTGACCCCTGACCGGATCGTGGTGGCTGACAACTCTCCGGAAGGCGGCGCGCGGGACGTAATCGCTGCTCTGGAGGCTGAAGCGCCCTGCCCGCTCGTCTATGTGCACGCCTGCCAGCCTGGCGTCGCGAACGCCCGCAACGCCGGTTTCGCCGCGTGCGCCAATATGGACCGGATCGCCCAGCTGGACGACGATGAAAGCGCTTACCCGGGCTGGCTTGCGGCGCTCGCGGCCGTCGCCGACGCCACAGGGGCGGCTGTCGTATTCGGGCCGGTTGATCCGGAGGCTGAGGGCGCCGGCATAGCGCGCACCGCCTGGCTGCGCCGGCTTTATGCTCGCCTGCCGGAGCTGCCGGACGGCGTGACCACGAAGCCCTGGGGCTGCGGAAATTCCCTCATCGACCAGCGCGCCGGGAAGCTGCCGTCGCCACCCTTTGATCCGGCGGCGAACGAAACCGGCGGTGAGGACGACCGCCTGTTTTCAATCCTCGCCCGTAGCCGCGCTCGCTTCGCATGGGCCAACGCGGCGCGTGTGACCGAGCATGTCGATCCCCGCCGTGGGAGCTGGAACGCGCTGGCCCGCAGAGCGTTCGCGTTTGGTCAGGGCCCCAGCCAGGACGCGGCCGAACGCAAAGCCTGGGCGGAGGTGGCGGTCTGGATGGGAATCGGTGCGCTTCAGGCGGTCCTGTTCGGCCTTCTGATCGCGCCTGCGCGGCTCGTTGGTCCGGATCCGTGTGCAGCCGCCATCGATAAGGCGGTGCAAGGCGCCGGAAAGCTGTTCTGGTTCGACCGTTTCGCGCCACGCTTCTACGGCGCAGCACTGGCGAAGACGTCGCGTTAGCGGGTACGCGCGGCAAGCTTGGCCAGCGTCGCGGCCAGCACCATCCAGATCATGCCGTTCTGAACCAGAAGGTTGCTCTCGGACAGGCTGACGCCGATCCAGGCTGTGATGAAGGGCAGCGCCCAGTAGGTCTCAACGCCTGAGAACAGACGGCTCAGTGCGCGCAGCCATCCACCCAGCACGACGGCCATAGCCAGGGCCATGCCCGGCAATCCGATGGCCAGCGCGGTCTCAAGCCAGGCGTTATGCGCGGTCGGCACCGGCCAGACCGTCGCCTGACGCACCCAGAAGACCGGGCCGTCATCGATCTCCCAGAAAACCCCATAGCCATAGCCGGTCCAGGGCCGGGCCGCGATGGCGTCGCCGAGCGCCGCCCAGATATCCGTCCGCCCTGTCAGCGTGGGATCGCGGCCGAGCGCTTCAAGGATGACGCCCGGGCCGATGATCACCACACCGGCGAGCGCGCCAAGGCCGCAGACACCGGAGAAGATCGCCAGCACCGCAAACCCGAAGCCCCGGCGCGCCAGTGCGATGGCGGCTGGCCCGGCGGTGCAGATCAGCGTCGCCAGCAGCGCTGTTCTTGACGTCGAAAGAAGGACCAGGGCTACAGCCAGAAGAAGAAACCCCAGCCAGATCCGGCTTTCCGTCCGGTCCCGCGCCGCCACGCTTGCGGCTGCAAATGCGCCGGCGCCGAACGCCATGTAGCCGCCCAGGGTGTTCTTCTCCCACCAAAGGCCTTTCCAGGCGCCCACGTGGATTTCATACATCACGCCGAAACTCGGAAAGAGTGCGCCGGCGATGAAGCTGCCGATGGCAAGAATTGCGAACATCAGTGCAATCAGGCGGATCAGGTCCGGCCAGCTGTACCGGGCCGCCAGCCAGAGGGCGAAAACCAGGGTCATGAAGACCGCAAGCCCCCGGCGCATCGTCAGCCCCGGGTCGATCGACCAGGCGCCCGAAACAAGGGTCAGTGCGCCGAGCAGGACCAATGGCCAGGCGCGCAGCACGACTTGTAGAACCGGCGATGGATTGAGGGCGATCAAACCAAGGGCCAGAAGATAGACCGGCGGCCAGATCAGGCGCAGCACGGCGCCGCCCTCAGGATCGGCAGGGTCGGCCAGAAGCGGCCCCAGCAAGGCCTGGGAGAAGAGCAACATGGCGATGAGCGCCAGCCCGGCCTCAATCGCAGGCCAGGTGGTCAGGCGCGGTGTCGACGCCCGCCAGTGCTCGGCCAGGGCCGCGGCCCGGGTCACCTCGCCCCGCCGCTGCGGTTCACGATCACACCCAGTACGCGCCCGCCCGCCTCCTCTATCCGATCCGCCAGCGCCTCAGCCTCGGACCAGCGCGATCGGGCTGCGTCCGCGACCAGGATCACGCCATCCAGATCGCCCGCCAGCGCCGGCGCCGCCGAACTGCCGAATGGGGCGTCGACGATCGCCAGCCCGCAGGCCCGGCGGACCTGCCGCCAATACTCTGCGCAGGGATGGAAAGTCAGGCGGCGCACCGCGCCGGGGGCGCGCTCGAACTGGCTGACGTAAACCGGTGCGTTCTCCAGCTTGCGCAGGGCAAGACGCCCGGCATTGTCCGGCTCGGCGCGCCAGAAGCGGAGCCCGGACAGTTCGCCGGCGAAGGCCTGACCGTTAAGCCGGGCGCCGGACGCCTGCGGGTTCGCCGCGAAATCGAGATCGTAGAGCCAGCTGGGACGGCCAGACAGCTGCGCCGTCAAAGCAGCCAGGCGCGCGCTTAGCGCGCTCGCCCCGGCCCCTTTCGAGACGGGCGCAAGCATCACCGCCCGGCCGCGATCAGCGCGGCCGGCCAATCGCCGGGCGAGACTTTCCAGATCCGCGTGATCAACCATGGACGGACACAAGGCTCCTTGAGCCTTTGAGCTTTAGGTCGATCTGGTTAACGAGCTGGTTAACGCCTGCCGGACTAAGACCAGTCTGGAACCCGCGCAAGCACCGGCAGATTGCGCCGGGGCCGGGAGCTGGATTGCGGTGCAGGCTCGCCCTCCTGAGCGGGCGCAGGTCTCCGGCGCGGCTGCGGCGCCGGATCCGGGGTCGGGGCGATCGGTCGCGACCGGGCATGATCAAGATAGCCCGTGAACAGCGCCACGACGACACCGACGCCGCATGCCAGCATGAATACGGCTGCGAGCGCCGGCTTAAGCAGCGAGCTGGCCTCGGCCGGGGGCGTGGCGCGCTCCACGACGCGAACCGCATCCGCAGCGCCAGACGGCGCGTTGCGGCGGGCCGATGCATCTGCGGCCTGAATTGAGAGGCGCTGCGCAGCGTCGGCGCGGGCTTCCACCGCGCGGCTTAGCCGGTCATGCTCCGGGGCGAGCGCACGCAGGCGGTCGGCTTCATCACGGGCCGCGGCCAGCTGACGCTCGAGCGCAGCAGCGAGCTGGGCCTGGGAGTTGGCGTAGGATTCCTGTTGGAGCCTTTCGCTCTCGAGAGCCTGCCAGATCGGATTGGCGCCGGTGCGCCGCTGGCCCTGACCCTCTGCACCGCCATTGTTGATGAAGCGCTCCAGCGCTGCGATCTCTCGGTCAACGGCCTGAACCGGCGGCGCGCCAGGCTGATATCGGGCAAGCAATTCTTCCCGGCGCACCTGCAGGTCCAGCAGCTGGCCGGTCACGGAGTTTTCGACATAGAGCTCGATCGTTTCCGGAATATTCGCGAGGCGACTCGCCAGTGACCGCGCGAAGCCTCGCGCTGACTGGCTGTCGGCTTGAGCTGACAGAACACGCGCCTGAAGGTCTGAGATCCGTGACAGCACGGCGTCGCGTTCGGTCGTGTAGTCGGAGATGTTGTGGGTGTTCAGGAATGCGCGAAGCTCGGCCTCGGCGCGGGCCGCTTCGGTCTCGGCGGCGGCCAGCCTGTCATCCAGCGCTCCCTCCGGTCCGCCGATGAGAAGCTCGACCCGATAGCTGAGATAGGCGTCGATGATCGCGTTGAGCGTATTGGCCGCGACATCCGGCTCTGCGCCCTCAAAGCTCGCAACCAGAATGGACGAGTTCGGCGCTCGGCTGACGGAGAATCCGTCGCGGAGCGCTGACAGCTGGGCCGAGCTGACCAGGCCGCTGCGGCCTTCCAGAGCCAGACGGCGCACCGCGTCCGAGTTCAGGATCTCGGCTTCTGATTCCATGACCTGATCGAGCGTAAACGCTCCGCCAGAGCCTGCAGCGCCCGGTGTGAGATCATTTTCGTCCTGAATGACGAGCAGGCGGCTGGTCGCCTCATAGCTCGGCTTGATGGCGATGAAGGCCAGAAAAGCCAATGGAATGAAAACGATGATCGCGATAAGGAGCGCAAGAACCTTGCGCGTCCAGACAAACGCCGCCAGGTCGAAAAGGTCCAGCTCGCGCGGGCGGGCGCGCGCGTCAGTCTGAGCAGCGTAGGAAGACCTGTTATCCATGCCTGCATGGGGCCCTAACGCGCTTAATTTTTCCTTAGCTCAAACACGGTGATGTCAGAGTCCGTTCAACAAGCCCGGACCAACCGACATGCCCATGACGACGCGACGCGCCCTGCTTCTGGCCCTCACCGGGCTCGCGGCGGCCGGCTGCACATCGTCTGGAGGGCCGGCGCCTTCGAACGGTTTCGAGCCGTCGCGCTTCCAGCCCTGGGACGACAGCGCAGCGCCTTACCGGGTCTACCCGGGCGACGCAGTCGAAGTCACGGTCCACACCGCTGATGAATTATCGGGAGAATACCCGGTCGGACCGGACGGGCGCATCAATCTGCCTCTGGCCGGCGCGGTGATGGTGTCAGAAATGACCGCGCCTGAGGCCGCCCGCACGGTGGCGCAGCGCTATTCAAACGTGCTGCGAGATCCGATCGTTGAAGTGCGCCCGGCGAGCTTCGGCTCACAGCGGATCCTGGTCGGCGGCGAGGTGCGAGACCCCGGCCTCTACGACATGCCATCGGCCCGCATCGGCGTGCTGGAAGCGGTCATGCTGGCCGGCGGACCGACCATTCGCGCCCAGCGCCGAGAGGTCGCCGTCATGCGCCGCGCGGCGGATGGCGGCGTCATGCTGCGCCGGGTCGATCTGGCACGAACGCTGAGTGGCGGCGGAGCCGATACGATACCGCTGGACCGTCACGACATCGTCTTCGTGCCGCGTTCGGGCATCGCTGAAGTCAATGACTTCATCGAGCTTTACGTGCGCAACATCATCCCGATCGACAACGCGTTCGCCTACGCGCTCGCGGACAACCTGTTCAACGGTTAGCGCAGGCTGGCGTGCGTCCTAGTGACGGGTCGCCAGCCATTCGCGGGCCGCTGACAGGGCGGCGGAAATTTCCTCGCCGTCCATCTCGCCAGCCACTTCGGTGCGATAGTGCTTGGCCGGTTCAGAGCCCATCAGAGCGGCCAGATTGAACCACTTGTGCGCCTCGATGTAGTCGACTTCGCCGCACTGGCCGGTCGAGTACAGAAGGCCCAGCTTGCACAGATCCTCACCGGTCGGATCGGTGTTGATGGCGTTGTGGACCTCAGCGGTCTCTACGTCGGTGAAAGCCATGATCGTCTTCCCTGCTTGTTGGAGGAACGGACCAGTGTTTTCACCGTGTCCGATCCCCACATCCCACCATGCACGCCATGCCTTTTCGGTCTTGCAGCGTACGAGTTGAGAATGTCGCGGGAGGGTAAGCGCAGGGTTAAGGCCGACTAAGAATAATCTGTTTTAACCCTTTAATTCCGTTAGGAGTTCTTTCCGAGCATTAACCGGGTGACGGTGCGGTCGAGCCGCTCGAGCCATCCAGGCCGCCCGCCTCTGGCCCTCAGGAATCCAGCGATCAGGCTTGAAAACAGGACAAGCCAGGCCGCCAGGACAAGGCCTGCACCCGCCAGCGCTTCCATGCGGGCGCGCTCAGGCCAGCGCGACCAACGCCACGCGTCGGCGCGTTGCGGCCCGACCAATAGCGCGCTCAACGCCGTCGGGGACAGATCGGAAAGCGCCAAGAGTTGCGGCCCTGCCCTTTCTGCGAGCAGGGCCAGCCTCGCGCTGTCCTGCGGCCCCGTCAGCGCCGAGCTCAGTCTCAAAGCGGCCAAGGCTCCGGCCTGCCGGCGCACCACGCCCATAGCCTCCAACACCTCTGAGCGTCCCTCCGCATCGATCCTTGCCGCCTCGGCCGCCTCCTGAGCCCCACGAAGCAGGGCGTCTTCAAAACGGACCGGCTGGGTCCAGGCTTCTCCGGCGTCGACCAGCACCGGCATGACCGACGCGAGCAGCGCCTCACGCCCCAGAACTGGGTCCGGCCCAAGGGCGATGCGTTCAGCGACCGGCGCTGGCAGGTGTCCTGCCGCATAGGCCGCCTTTACGATCCGGGCCCCGGTTCGATCTCGGTCATCCGCCCAGAGGACCGCCAGCGAGAGGCCGGCGAGGATCGGATCGGCGTCAGGCTTGGGCAGGAAACCGACGCGGCACTGGCCGACCTGACGGCCTGACGCCTGAGCCAGGGCGCAGCCCTGTACGACCACGTCACGCACATCGCCATAAAGGGCGGGAGCATCGCGCCGCGCGCCGGGCAGACTCGCCACCGTCAGGGCGCGCCCTTGCGGATCAACGAACCAGCGTCCGGCCTCATCAAGCGCCAGACCGTAAAGATTTCTGGCCCTGGAAAGCCGGTCCCGAAGGCTCGGCGGCGCGAGGATCAGCGTCGGCGGTTCGAAGCCAGCGTCCCGCCCGCTATCGACAAGGTCTTCAATCGCCGCCGCAAGCCGCGCGCTGCGCTCGCCGGCCGGACGCCCTCTCAGATCCGCTTCGATGATGGCGCCCCTGCGCCCCGCACCGAGCAGGGCTAAAGCCAGTGCCTCATGGCCCTCGATCGCGATGGCTGCTTGCAGATAGCTCTCCGCGAGGGGCAGGTCCGGCATGGCGCGAGGACGCGATTGCAGGGCCCCCTCCACTGCATCAAGCCACAATCCGCGACGGTCGGAATGATCCGGAACAGCGCTGGCGAACGCCAGGCTGATCTGCTCATCAAGGCTCAGCTGTGGTCCAGCTGGACCCGGCGCGCGCTGAATTGCCGAGAGGAGCAGTGCGGCCCCGACGATCAGAAGCAGAAGGAACACCCCGGGACGCACGATGGCGATGACGGTGCGCCAGATGAGGTATGCCAGAAGCCGCGGCCAGGACGCGAGCATGGGATCACGCGCGCCATAGCGCGTGCTGTAAGCACGGTTCTGTCCGTCCCGGACCACCACGGCGCCCCTCGCCCCCTCTTTGCGTCAGGAACATAAGCACGGACCATGCGGGTTCTGAAGCCGCGCCGACGCAAAGGCCGGCGGACGTGACCGAAAAGCTGCAGCCCGCGACATGACGGCCCATCAGGTGCGACCGCCGAATTGCCCGCTTCACTCCGCTCGGTCAGGCGGCTAAACACGGCCCATGACCGACACCCTCTCACCCGATATCCTTGAGCCTGTGTCCTTCGCCCGCGCCACGTCCGATCCGGACGGGTTCGCGCGCGACCTGGGACGCTCCTTCCGCGAGATCGGATTCGCTGTGGTGTCCGATCACGGCATCGATCAGAGTGTGATCGACCGTGCGCTGAGCGACACCAAGGCCTTCTTCGCGCTGCCCGATGAGGCCAAGCGCGCCTATTTCGATCCCAAAGGCGGCGGCCAGCGCGGCTACACGCCTTTCGCGACCGAGAACGCCAAGGGGCAGAGCGCCAAGGACCTCAAGGAATTCTGGCACCGCGGCCGTGACCTGCCGGAGGGCTCGCCCTGGACGGACGCCATGCCGCCGAATGTCGCGGTTTCCGAGGTCGAGGGGTTCGATGCGTCCACCAAAGCGCTCTATGACGCGCTGGACGAGATGGGCCGGGTCCTGCTCCAGGCCATCGCGCGCGATCTGGGGCTTGCACACGACTGGTTCGACCGGACCGTCGATCACGGCAACTCGGTCCTGCGTCTCCTGCACTATCCGCCCATCGACGGCGACCCGGCAGGCGTTCGGGCCGGCGCCCATGAGGACATCAATGTCATCACTCTGCTGCTGGGAGCCGAAGAGGCCGGGCTGCAGGCGAAGACCCGCACCGGGGAATGGCTGTCCATCCAGCCGCCTGAAGGCGCGCTGGTGATCAATGTGGGAGACATGCTGCAGCGCCTGACCAACAACGTGCTGCCTTCAACGACGCACCGGGTCGTCAATCCCAGCAAGGAGCGCATGGCCTACTCGCGCTACTCGACGCCCTTCTTCCTGCATTTCAATCCCGATTTCCTGATCGAAACCCTGCCGGGCTGCATCAGCACCGATAATCCCGACCGGTATCCGAACCCGATCACGGCCAACGACTATCTGCTGGAGCGCCTGCGCGAGATCGGCTTGCTGTAGTCTGAAGGCGTCACCTTGACGTTACATCGCCCCACGTCTAGATGTCACCTTCGCGTTACGTGAGCAGGGAGCCCAAGATGGACGTCGCAGAAAAGCTGAACGCGCAGATGCGCATCTTCTTCGCGCTGAACGCTGCAGGTTTCTTCACCTGGCAGGCTGGAGACGGCTTTGCAGCCTCCGCCCAGATTCCCGGCGCCTTCACTGGCCCATCGCTGCTGCTGTCCGGCATAGGGTTCGGCTTGTGGCTTGTGACCCTGATCATCATTTTCGGGCAGGCCTGGCGCGCCAAGAAGCTCGGCGTCTACGACCTCCTCAGCGATGAATGGAGCCTTCGGGTCCGCGCACAGGCTGCCGAGGCGGCGTTCTGGATCACTACGGCCGGCGTCGTGATCTCCATGACGCTCACCAATTTCGGCGTGGATGGCCAGCTCCTCCTCAAGCTCCTGACCGGCCTCGCCGTGGCCAGCTTCCTGGGTTCCTATGTCTGGTATGACAGCCGCCACGAGGACGGGGAATGAGCGCGCAGACGCTCGGCAATCATATGAAGGCTCTGCGCGCCGAGGCCGGTCTCACCCAGGCCGAACTCGCCGCCGCTGTGGGCGTCACCCGAAAGACCATCAACACGGTGGAGAACGGCGTGTTCACACCGTCGGCGCTTCTGGCGCTGAAAATCGCGCGGGCGCTGGGCCAGCCGGTGGAAGAGGTGTTCTTCATTTCGAACTGAAATCCCGGCCAAGCCGCGAAGCGGCGCTGAGCCGTGACCTGGTTCATCCGTCTGCACGAGGCCCCGGCTCTGCGCTGCGCTTGGCCGGAGTTTCAACGGGTGGGGGTTAGACCTCGCCCTTCCCCGGCATCTCCTTGATGTAGATGTCGCGCTGCGGGAAAGGAATCTCGATCCCTGCTTCGTGCAGCGCCTCCCATACCGCCAGGTAGACATCGCTGCGCACATTCGCGAGCCCGTTCTGGGGGTCGGTGATCCAGAAGCGCAGATCGAAATTCACCGAATTGTCGCCGAACTCCATGACATTGCAGACAGGGTCCTTGTCGGGCACCACACGCTCCACGGTCTTCGCCGCTTCCTGGGCCAGGCGCTGCACCTTCTTCAGGTCCCGCGTGGCGTAGGACACGCCGAACGGGGCGTGCAGGCGGACCACCTTGTCGGAGCGCGACCAGTTGATGACCCCGTTCATGATGAACTGGTCGTTCGGGATCAGCATCTCGGTGCCGTCGCGGGTTCGGATCGAGACGTAGCGGGACTTCATTTCGGTGACCCAGCCGAACGTGCCGTCGATCTCGATCCCGTCGCCCGGCTTGATCGACTTGTCCGCCAGCAGGGTGAAGCCTGCCGCGAAGTTCGATACGGTCCCCTGCAGACCCAGCCCGATGCCCAGGCCGATGGCGCCGGAGAAGATCGCCAGCGTCGCCAGATTGAAGCCGGTCATCTGCAAAGCGATCAGCAGGGCTATGACCGGCAGCAGCACGCCGAGCGTCTTGGAGATCAGCGCCTTGAAGGCGGGGGACAGCTCATCGGACTTCTCAAGCTGCTGGTCGATGGCCCGGCCGGCCATGGACGCCGCCCAGAACAGCGCGGCGAAGTAGAGAATGGTCCGCAGAATATCCAGGAAGGTCAGCCGGACCGGTTCACCGTCCGCGGTCTCACCCAGCGGGATGGCCAGCGCCTGCAGCTGCATGACGACGTCATCAAGCAACCCGAAGACATCGAGCGCGGCCACCGGCCACGCGATGTAGAACGCCACGTTTGACCAGAACTTCGAACGGATGACGAGCGTCACAGCCCGGATGATCAGCCAGGCCGTCAGGAGGGACAGCGCGGCGTCAAGAAGGGCGACAGGCCGGTCGATCGCGCCGAGGCCCACCTTCATCAGGGTAATGACCGCGTAGAGCGCGAGCGGCGTCATCAGCGCGATGGCCGCATTGATCAGCCGGCGCACCGGCCCGATCTCGAAATACTTCCTGGTCGCCGCGCGAACGAGCGCGGCCAGGCGCGGTCCGAAAATCAGCGCCGGGATGAAGGCGGTCAGGACCAGACCCAGCTGGAGCGCCACGTCGAGATTGAGGATATCGGCTTCGACCCAGGCCAGCAGCGCCTGCAGGCGCTGGGTCAGCTCCTGGACCGGGATGATGTCGTCAAGGGCGGTCTGGGATTGGGACATGCGCCAAGCCTAGGCGGCTTTGAGCATCGCCGGAAGAGGCCGCCGGCTCAAAGGTCTTCAATGATCTGGGTGAGGTCGCCCGCCTCGGCGTCGCCGGTATTGACGACCCCCGCGCGCTCGAAAAGCAGAATATGGACTGGTCCCGCCTCGACCACAGGCCGGTGACGCAGGCCCTTGGGGATCACTGTCAGATCACCGGGCCCGAGGATGACCGGCTCTTCATCTTCCAGCTCGATCTGCAGACGCCCTGACGTCACGTAGAACAGCTCATCCTCTTCTGCGTGAGCATGCCAGGCGAAGCTGCCCTCCCCCTTTGCGAGCTTCACCTCGTAACCATCCACGCGGGCAATGCGTTTGGGCGACCACGGCGCATCAAAGCGTTGATGGGCCTGATCGAGATTGACCACGCGAGGCCGGCTCACGATTGAGCTCACATCAACATCGTCATGGGGTCTTCGATGAAGCCCTTGAAGGCCTGCAGCCAGCGTGCGCCCGTCGCGCCGTCAACCACGCGGTGATCGCAGGTGAGCGTGACGGTCATGACGGTGGCTTTCGCCAGCGCCCCGTCCGTGATCACCGGGCGCTCCTCGCCGGCGCCGACCGACAGGATCATGCCCTGGGGCGGGTTGAGGATGGAGCTGAACGAGGTCACGCCGAACATGCCGAGATTGGAGAGCGAGAACGTGCCGCCCTGGTATTCCTCCGGCTTCAGCTTGCGCTCACGGGCCCGGGTCGCAAGATCCTTCATCTCCTTGGAGATTTGAGCCAGGCCCTTCTGGTCGGCGTCGAAGATAATCGGCGTGATCAGGCCACCCTCGATAGCCACGGCTACCGACACATCGGCATGCTTGTGCCAGGCGACACGCCCATCCTCGATCCAGCTGGTGTTGGCCTCGGGCACGCGTTTCAGCGCCAGGCCGGACGCCTTGATCAGGATGTCGTTGACGGAGACCTTCACACCTTCGGGCGCCTTGTCGTTGACCTGTTTGCGGAATTTCAGCAGCGCGTCGAGGCGGCAATCCACGTTGAGCGGGAAGTGCGGCACGTCGCGGAAGCTCTCCGACAGGCGCTTGGCGGAGATCTTCTGGATGCCGTCAGCCTTCTTGATCTCATAGCGCGAGGCTTCGATGCCGTAGCGGGCCAGCGGCTCGGCTTCGTCGACCCTGGGCGCCTCCTGAGACGCCGGGGCGCTCTGGGGTTTGCTTTCGCCTGTGGCCGGTTTCGCTGATTTCGAGGCGCCTTGCTCTTTCGCCGTCTCAACATCGCGCTTCACAATCCGGCCATAGGGCCCTGAGCCCTCAAGATCGGCCAGATCCAGCCCCGCATCGGCGGCCAGGCGCCGGGCCAGCGGGCTCGCCTTGATGCGGTCGCCGCTGTTGTCCGCAGGCGCGGGCGGAGCCTTGGCGGAGTCGCGGCTTCCCCCACCCTGCCCCTCCCCCGAGGGGGAGGGAGAAGCGGTCGCGCCGGCAGCGCTCTTATTGTCTGACGGCTGCTCGCCGGACGACGCGCCCCCCGCCTCAACGCCCTCAAGCGCGCTTTCATCCTCGCCGTCTTCCAGCAGCAACGCGATGGGTGCGTTGACCTTCACGCCTTCGCTGCCGGCCTCGACCAGGATCTTGCCGATCACGCCTTCATCAACGGCTTCCACTTCCATGGTCGCCTTGTCGGTTTCGATCTCGGCGATGACGTCGCCGGATTTGACCGTATCGCCTTCCTTCACGAGCCATGAGGACAGCGTGCCTTCCTCCATGGTCGGCGACAGGGCGGGCATCAGGACTTCGATGGGCATGGAGAGGGCTCCGGATGGAAGGTCAGGCGTCCTTCAGCGTCGTGCGCGCGAAGAACGTCAGGAAGAACAGGGCGATGTAGACGACGATGATGGCGATGAACATGGAGTTCTGGATCATGGCGTTGGCGCCGGAGGCCGCGTTGCCGAGCGCGGCGAGACCCGCGGGCGACAAGCCGTCGGTCTGCGCGATCTGGCGCAGGGTCTCCACCAGGCCGTCATGGATGAGCGCCGAGCCGTAACCCAGCCGGCCGAGAAACGCGATGACCAGCGAGAGGAAGAAGAAGCTGAACGCGCGCATGTTGAGGCTGGCCCGGCGCAGGAACGCCCAGATCGCAACCAGATAGGCCGAGATGATCGTGAAGAAGACCGACACCCCCATGAGGAGGATGTTCTGGTATTCCACCATCTGGGTGATCACATCAGCCTCCGTCACGGCAGCGGCGCTCCCCGGCTAGTTCGCGATCCCGCCCGTGGGCGTATCGGTGGGATTGTTCAGCTCCGCTTCGAACAGGTCCAGCATAGTGTCCAGCGCCGCGTCCGGGCTTTCCGCCTTGCCGGTCTGGGCAAGAGCCATGGCCATGTGCCGGGCGAAATCGGCCAACAGAATGCCTGCGTGCTCCGGACCGGGCAGCGCCTCGGGGTCGATCTGGACCATGACGTCATCGTCAGCGGTTTTCAGGGCGACGAGGAAGGGCTGGGCGTCCGCGTTGTCCATCACCCCCTACTCCACGTAACAGACCTGCTTCACCGCCGCGACGACGTCTTCGACGCTGGGCAGGGACAGCTTTTCCAGATTGTCGGCGTAGGGCAGCGGCACGTCCTTCTGGTGGACGCGCAGCGGCGGGGCGTCGAGATAGTCGAAGGCCTCCTCCGTCACGCGCGCGGCGATTTCCCCGCCGACGCCGTGCTGGCCCCAGCCTTCCTCGACACAGACGATGCGATTGGTCTTCTTGACCGAGTTGATCACCGTCTCGCTGTCGAGCGGGCGCAGCGTGCGCAGATCGACCACCTCGGCCTCAATGCCGTACTCGGCCGAAAGCTGTTCGGCCGCCTTCAGGGCGAAGCCGACCATGCGCGAATGGGCGCTGATGGTGACGTCGGAACCCTCGCGGCGGATCTTGGCCTTGCCGATGGGCACGACCCAGTCCTCCACGTCAGGGATCTCGAACGTCTCCCCGTAGATCAGCTCGTTTTCCAGGAAGACCACCGGGTTGGGATCGCGGATCGCCGCCTTCAAAAGGCCTTTGGCGTCGGCCGCGTCATAGGGCGCGACGACCTTCAGGCCGGGCACGTTGGCGTACCAGGCTGAATAGTCCTGGCTGTGCTGGGCGCCGACCCGGCTCGCCGCGCCGTTGGGGCCGCGGAACACCATGGGGCAGCCCATCTGGCCGCCGGACATGTACAGCGTCTTGGCCGCCGAGTTGATGATGTGGTCGATGGCCTGCATGGCGAAGTTGAAGGTCATGAACTCCACGACCGGCTTCAGCCCACCGAACGCCGCGCCGACACCCAGGCCGGCGAAGCCATACTCGGTGATCGGCGTGTCGATGACCCGCTTGCCGCCGAACTCCTCCAGCAGACCCCGCGTCACCTTGTAGGCGCCCTGATACTCCGCAACCTCTTCGCCCATGACGAAGACCTTCTCGTCCCGGCGCATCTCTTCGGCCATGGCGTCCCGCAGGGCGTCGCGCACGGTGATCTCGACCATCTTCGTGCCTTCCGGGATCTCGGGATCGGAGGCGTCGGGACGGGCGAACTGAGGTTTGGCGGGCGCCGTTTCGGCGGAGGAATTGGAAGGCTTCGAAGACGCCTCTTGGTCGTTGTTCTCCGACTTTGATGTCTTCTCGTCCGTGTCGGAGGCCGCCTTTTCCCCGCTGGAAGACTCAGAGGAGCCCTCGCCCGGCGTGTAATTCTCAAGCGCGCTCTCGTCCTCGCCCTCTTCCAGCAGGAGCGCGATGGGCGAATTGACCTTCACCCCTTCCGCGCCTTCCTCCACGAGGAGCTTGCCGATCGTGCCCTCCTCAACGGCTTCCACTTCCATGGTCGCCTTGTCGGTTTCGATCTCGGCGATGACGTCGCCGGAGGAGACGGTGTCGCCCGGCTTCACCAGCCAGCTCGACAGCGTGCCCTCTTCCATGGTGGGCGACAGGGCGGGCATGAGCACTTCGATGGGCATCAGGCGGCTCCGGAAAACGGAAGAACTTGAAGAAGGATGATGACCGTGCCGGCGAGGCCTGCGACCCACGCGAAGGTGCGCAGAACAGGAACGCCCAGCCAGTAGAGCGGCGCGTAGAGGGCACGCCCCGCGACGAACAGCCAGCCGCCAAGCACGGTCATGTCGTTGGCGCGGTCCACGCTGAGAACCACGAGGACCAGCGGCGCATGCATCACCAGCGCCTCGATCATGTTCTGATTGGCCCGCTTGGCGCGCTGAACCAGCACGCTTGTGTCGGTCATCTCATCGCGCGCGCCGAGCATGACCTTGGGCGGATGCTCGATATTGGAGAACACACCCTGCACAACGATCTGCACGACGAAGATCAGAACGGCGAGGACGAGAAGGCTGGCGTCGATCGGCATCGCCCTACCCCTCGATCAGCACGTCGGTGTAGAGCTCCGACGGATCAGGCTCGGGGCTTTCCTTGGCGAAGTCGGCGGACTTGTTGACGATCGCCTTGACGTCCTTGTCCATGGCCTTCAGCGCGTCTTCGTCCGCCCAGCCTGAATCGATCAGCTTCTTGCCGCACAGATCGATCGGATCCTTGGTGTCGCGATAGGTGTTGACCTCATCGCGGGTGCGGTACTTGGCCGGGTCGGACATGGAGTGGCCGCGATAGCGGTAGGTCTTCAGCTCCAGAATGTATGGTCCCTTGCCGTCCCGCGCGTGCTTGGCGGCTTTCTTGGCCGCCTCATAGACGGCGATCACATCCATGCCGTCGACCTCGTCTCCGGGGATGCCGAAGCTGGCGCCGCGCTTGTACAGGTGGGTTTCCGAGCTCGCGCGCGTCACACTGGTGCCCATGGCATACTGATTGTTCTCGATCAGGAACAGGACTGGCAGATTCCACAGCTTGGCCATGTTGAAGGCCTCATAGACCTGGCCCTGGTTCGCCGCACCGTCGCCGAAATAGGTCGCGCAGACCTTGCCGTTCTCATTGTACTTGTTGGCGAAGGCCAGCCCGGCGCCGATCGGCACCTGGGCTCCGACGATGCCGTGACCACCGAAGAACTGCTTCTCGCGGGAGAACATGTGCATACTCCCGCCCTTGCCTCTGGAATAGCCGCCTTCGCGCCCGGTCAGTTCAGCCATGACGCCGTCCGGGTCCATGCCGGTCGCCAGCATGTGGCCATGGTCGCGGTATCCGGTGATGACCTGGTCGCCCTCTTCCAGAGCGCCCTGAACACCGACGACGACGGCTTCCTGGCCTATATAGAGGTGGCAGAAGCCGGCGATCAGCCCCATGCCATAGAGCTGACCGGCCTTTTCTTCGAACCGGCGGATCACCAGCATATCCCTGTACCAGGAGGTCAGCTGATCCTTAGTGACCGGAAGCTTGGGCTTGTAGCCAGACTTGGTCTCATCTGAGGATGATGAGCTGGAGGTGGACTTGCGCGCCGCCATTTACTTCACACACGAACAAGTCATTGTCCGCGCTCCCTGTTTCGCGTTATCCAGCGTTTAACAGGGCGTGAGGGTATGCGTAAAGCACGTTATTTTGTGCGCTTGCGAAGTACTGCGCGCTCAGCGAGACGGAACACTGTCGACATCCACGACGATCTCGTCGGGATGAGCGAAGCGCAGCACGGCCCGCGCGCGTTCTTCAAGATAGTCGACGTCGACGCCAGGCGCGCCCGGCCGGTCATCCAGCCGGGCCACCCGATCTTCCATGGCCATGCGACGAGCCTGCACGGCGGCGAGCTCCGCGCGCGTCTCGGTGATCTCGGCCTTGATGATCATGTGATTGCGCAGACCCTGCTCGCCCGTCCAGGCGTGATAGCCCAGATAGACGCTCGCCAGAACCAGCCCGCCTAACAGCATGACGCGCTTTAGCGCATTCATGTGCTGCTCCCATCCACCGTCCGCCTTTTGCGGATCGAACGCCCGAAAGGATGCCGGCCTTGAGTAAAGGAAGCGTTAGGCGAATCAGAAATTTCGGCTGATTCGAATCAGTATTCGGCCGGCGGGCGCACCGGGCTGATCGCGTCCAGGCTCACCAGCCCGAATTCGAAACCAACGAAATACACAAGCCAGATCACTGCCGTGACCGAGGCGGCCAGCCACATCTTTTCCTTGATGCGCGGATCAGTCGGCGCGCCGGGTTCAGAGCCCGGCACCACGTCGCCGTCTTCATACTGGCCGCGCACTTTCAGTGGCAGGACCGAGAAGAAAACCATCCACCACACGATGAGATAGACGACGATCCCGGTCACGAAGCCCACGCCCTGATCAGGCAGAAACAGCTGAGCGATCCACAGGATCGCACACACCGCGATCAGACCGTGGCCCCAATAACGCCGGAAGGTATCCATCAATGCGCGCCCTCGCCGGCATATAGAGCCGGGTCCTGCATCAGCTCGACCAGAACGCCGCCGGTATTCTTGGGGTGCACGAAGATGACCGGCACGCCATGGGCGCCGATATAGGGCTCGCCGGTCCCCAGCACCGTCGCGCCGCGCTCGACCATGGCGTCGCGCGCCGCGATGATGTCGGGCACTTCAAAGCACATGTGGTGCTGGCCGCCCTTGGGGTTCCTCTCCAGGAACTTATGGATCGGAGAGTCCGCGCCGGCCGGTTCGATCAGCTCGATCTGCATGTTGGGCAGCGTCACGAAAATCACCTTTACGCCCAGATGCTCGAACGCCTTCGCCGGGGTCGCTTCGGTCGCGCCGTAAAGCTCGGCGTAGACCTTCGCGGCGGCTTCGACGTCGGGCGTGGCGACGCCCACATGGTTCAGTCGGCCGATCTTCATCTCACCCTCCCCGTTCACGCGCTCAGCACGATGGCTTCCACATGGGGCTTCTTGCCCCAGATGCGAGAGGCTTCCCGCCGCACGGCCCGCCGGATCGCCTCTTCCACGGCGGCTTCGTCCTGGCGCTCCTTGCGGCCCATCCGCTTGAAGCCTTCTTCGGCGGCCTCAGCGAGCGCGTCGAGCATGTCGTCCAGATCGAACTCATCAGTTTCCGGAACGCCCATGGCCCGCACATCCACAGCACCGAGCCGGTCGCCGCCCGCCAGCACGGTGGCGACCGTGACGTGGCCTGCGAACGACAGACGCTTGCGCTCTTTCAGGCTCTCGGCCTCGGCGGAAACCAGGAAGTTGCCGTCCACATGGAGCCGGCCCGACGGCGCTTCATCCACAATGCGCGCGCCATCCGGCGTGATGGCGATCACCGCCCCGTTATGCGGTGCCAGCGACTGGGGCACCTGCAATGACTTGGCGAACTCGGCATGCTCTTTCAGGTGACGCAGCTCGCCATGGACCGGAATGGCGATCTTCGGCTTCGCCCAGGCGTACATCTGGCGCAGCTCGTCCCGGCAAGGGTGGCCGGAGACGTGAATATGCATGTCCTTCTCGGTGATGATCTTCACGCCGCGCCCGGCCAGCCGGTTCATCAGATCGAAGATGCCGCGCTCATTGCCCGGGATGATTCTGGAGGAGAAGATGACCGCATCCCCTTCGCCCAGAGTCACATTGCGATGATTGCCCTCGGCGATGCGCGACAGCGCCGCGCGCGGCTCGCCCTGGGAGCCGGTGCACAGGTAAAGGATCTTGTCCGGCGGGAAGTAGCCCGCCTCCTCTTCGTCAACGAAATCCTGCAAGTCCGCCAGCAGACCGACCGATTTCGCCGCCTGGGTCATGCGATGCATGGACCGGCCGACAAGGCAGACCCGCCGTCCATTGGCTTCAGCGGCCTTCACCGCCGTTTCCAGGCGGGCGACGTTGGACGCGAAGGCGGCGATGGCGACCTTGCCGTCATACCGGCTGACCAGCTCGGTCAGGTTTTCGCGCACGCCCGCTTCAGAGCCGGATTCGCCCTCGGTGAAGACATTGGTGCTGTCGCAGACCATGGCGAGGACGCCGTCCTGGCCGATCTGCTCGATCGTTGCGATATCCGTCGAGGCCCCGATCAGCGGCTCGGGATCGATCTTCCAGTCGCCCGTATGCAGTACGGTCCCGACCGGGGTGCGCACGATCAGGCCGTTGGGCTCGGGGATAGAGTGGGTCAGCGTGACCATCTGCAAATCGAAGGGTCCGATCTCGAAGCGGGAGTTCAGGCCGATCTCATGCAGCGGCGCTTCTCCCAGCAGGCCGTGCTCGGCCAGCCGGTCGCGCATCAGCCAGGCGGTGAAGGGCGTGGCGTAGATCGGGCAACGCAGCGTGCGCCACAGATGAGCCACCGCGCCCATATGGTCTTCATGGGCGTGGGTCAGGACGATGGCGGCGAGCTGGTGGCGGCGTTCCTCGATGAAGCGTGGGTCGGGTGTGATGATGTCCACGCCCGGCGTCGTCAGATCACCGAAGGTGACGCCGCAATCCACGATGATCCAGGTGCGGTCCTCCTCCGGCCCGTAGCCGTAGAGGTTCAGATTCATCCCGATTTCGCCGGAGCCGCCGAGCGGCACGAAGTAGAGCGGTTCGTCCTGACTCATGACGCCGCCTCCGGCGCGTTGCGGCGCCAGACTTCCAGCAGGCCTCGTATGGTCACGTCGGAATCGAAATGGTCGATGGTGCGGGTCGCGCCCTCAAACAGTGAGGTGACCCCGCCGGTTGCGATGACGGTCATGGGCTGGCCGTACTCGGCTTTCAGCCGCTCCACAAGGCCATCGATCAGGTCGATATAGCCCCAGAATACGCCCGACTGCATGGCCCCGACCGTATCCTTGCCCAGCACGCGTTGCGGCTTTTCAATCGCGATGCGCGGCAGACGGGCTGCGGCCTGGTGGAGCGCCTGCATGGAAAGGTTGATTCCCGGCGCGATGACCCCGCCCTCGAACGCACCGTCGGCGCTGACGACGTCGAAGGTCGTCGCCGTGCCGGAATCCACGATGATCATGGCGCCGGAATACTTCACCCGGCATCCGAGCGCATTCACCAATCGGTCCGCGCCGGCGTCCTGGGGACGGGCGAGATTGACCGTCACGCCGATATCCACGCTCGGCTCACCCACGACCAGCGGCTCTGATCCGATATAGCGCCGTCCAAGATTGCGCAGATTGAACAGGGATTGCGGCACGACCGAGCTGATCACGCAGGCGGTCAGATCCTTCAGCGACAGGTCATGAAGCGAGAGCAGCTGGTTGAGCCAGACTGCATACTCATCGGCCGTGCGCGCCGAATAGGTCGCCGTGCGCCACTGGGCGCGCCAGTCGGTTCCGTCGTGTACGGCGAAGAGCGTATTGGTGTTGCCGCAGTCGATGGCCAGAAGCATGGAGGTCTGTCCTGTCAGGCCCGGCTTCAGCGGCCGGGGAAGAATACGTCGCCGGCAGACACTAGCCGGCGGCGGCCGTCATTCAAATCAAGCCTGAGCGATCCGTCATCAGCGAGGTCGGCGAAAACGCCCTCGACCGTTTCGCCCTCAAGCCGGGCCGTGCAGCATTCACCCAGGCCCCAGGCGCGCGACAGCCAGGCTTCCCGGACCGGGGCGAACCCCTGTCCGGCCCAGACCATACGCCAATACTCGAAACGTGCTGACAGCCGCTCGACAGCATCCTCCGGCTTCAGCACGCCTCCATGAACGGAAAGATCTGTCGCAGGCCGCTCGGCGTCGTCGGGATGGTGGGCGAGATTGATTCCAATCCCGACCGCCAGCCACAATCCGCCATCCCGATGGCCTCCGGATTCCAATAGAATGCCAGCGAGTTTTCGCCCCTCGACCAGGACATCGTTCGGCCATTTCAGCTTCACCGCGTCGTGACCGATCACACTCGCGGCGACGTCGCCGACAGAAAGCGCGGCGGCGAAGGAGAGCTGGGCCGCACGCGCCGGCGATGCGTCCAGCTGGAACAGACCTGTCGTGAAGAGATTGCCTTCAGCGCTGGTCCAGGCCCGCCCTCTACGCCCGCGCCCGGCGGTCTGGGCGCGCGCGACGATCCAGAGAGGGCCCGTCTCGCCCTGTTGCGCGCGCCGTTTGGCTTCCTCGTTTGTGGAATCCAGTGCGTCGAAGACCTCGAAGCGCACCAATCCGTCCTATCCGCCGATAGAGCCGCCAGCGCTCACCACCAGGCCGATGATGATCACCATGAAGGGCAGCAGCGCGACTGTGGCGAGACCCGCAGCCCGGCTGACGAAGGCGACGCCGGCCGGAGCAGGCAGGAATTCCCCGCCGGCCGGCTCGTCGAACCAGATCACCTTCACCACGCGCAGATAGTAGGCGATGGAGACGGTTGAGAAGAGGACGGCCAGAACGACAAGCCAGGTCAGACCGGCTTCGACCGCGGCGTAGAAGACGAAGAACTTGCCGAAGAAACCGACCAGGAAGGGCATGCCGCCGATGGAGAACATCAGCGCCGTCATGGCCAGCGCCAGACCCTGGCGGCTCTGGGACAGGCCAGCGAGATCCTCGATCCGCTCCACCATGCCTTCAGAGCGCCGCATGGACAGGATGACCGCAAAAGCCCCCGCCACGCCGATGATGTAGAGCGTGAAATATAGAAGCACCGCCCACACGCCGAGCTGGGTTCCCGAGGACAGGCCGACAAGCGCGTAGCCCACATTGCCGATGGAGGAATAGCCCATCAGGCGCTTGATATTGGTCTGCATCAAAGCCCCGAAGGAGCCGATCGCCATGGACAGGATGGCGAGCACGATGATGACCTGGCGCCAGTCGTCGATCATGGGACCGAAGGGCTCGGTCAGGACCCGGGCGAGCAGCGCCATGGCGGCGAGCTTCGGCGCGGTGGCGAAGAAGGCGGCCACCGGCGTGGGCGCGCCTTCATAGACGTCCGGCGTCCACATGTGGAACGGAGCGGCGGAGATCTTGAACGCCAGTCCGGAGATCACGAACACGAGGCCGAACAGCAGGCCCACATTCGTGCCGTCCTGGGCTGCAGCAATGGCGATGCCCTCGAACCCGGTCGTACCGGCGAACCCGTAGATGAGCGAGGCGCCGTAGAGCAGGAGGCCGGACGACAGCGCGCCGAGCAGGAAGTATTTCAGCCCGGCTTCCGACGAGCGCAGAGAATCCCGGTTGAAGGCGGCAAGGATGTAGAGCGACAGCGACTGCAGCTCGAGTCCCAGATAGAGCGTGATCATGTCGTTGGCGCTGACCATGATCGCCATGCCGAGCGCGGCGAGCAGGATAAGGACCGGATACTCGAACCGGGCGAGATTTTCCGTCTCCAGATACCGTGAGGCCAGCAACAGCGCGACCGCGGCCGCAAGGAACACAGCCGTCTTGGCGTAAAGCGAGAACGGGTCGGCGATGAAGGCGGCGAAGAAGGCCGTGCCGCCCTGCCCCTGGGCCAGCCAGATCGCGCCTGCGCCGCCGGCGATGAGCAGGCCGAAGGCGATGCGCATGGCCATGCGCGCGCCGCCAAGCTCTGACTTCCAGTAGACCCCGATCAGAAGCGCCGCCATGGCGCCGATCGCAAGGATCAGCTCCGGCGTCATCAGGACGAGATCGGCGATGAGCTGGGACGACGTCATGACGATCAGCCTTCGGTCATGGATTCAGCGGACGCGTCGACGGTCTCGACAAGCGCGGCCTGGTACTGGGCGATGAGCGCTTCCACAGAAGCGCGGGTGGTTTCGGTGATCGGGGTGGTGACGAAGCCGAAATAGATCGTCAGGGCGGCGAGAACCGACAGGTTGATCCATTCGCGGCCATTGAGGTCCGTCGCGCTTTCGAGCTTGGGATTCGTCATCTCGCCGAACACGACCTTCTTGTAGAGCGTCAGCATGTAGACCGCCGAGAAGATCACGCCGAGCGCGGCGCCGAAGGCGACACGCGGATCGACCTCGAACGCGCCCATCATGGTCAGGATTTCGCCGACGAAGCCGGACGTGCCGGGGAGGCCGACATTGGCCATGGCGAACAGCGCAAAGAAGGCGGCGTAGACCGGCATCTTGTGCACAAGGCCGCCATAGAAAGCGATCTCGCGGGTGTGGAAACGGTCATAGATCACGCCGACGCACAGGAAGAGCGCGCCGGAGATGAAACCGTGGGAGATCATCTGGAAGATCGCGCCCTGCACGCCAAGCTCGGTCATGGTGAACAGGCCGAGCGTCACGAAACCCATGTGGGCGACGGACGAATAGGCGATGAGCTTCTTTATGTCGGTCTGCCGGAAGGCGACCAGCGAGGTGTAGACGATGGCGATGATCGACAGCACGAAGACCAGCGGCGCGAAGTAGGCGCTCGCGTCCGGGAACATGGGCAGCGAAAACCGCAGGAAGCCGTAGCCGCCCAGCTTCAGCAGGATGCCCGCCAGGATCACCGAGCCTGCCGTGGGCGCCTCCACGTGGGCGTCCGGCAGCCAGGTGTGCACCGGCCACATAGGCATCTTCACCGCAAAGCTGGCGAAGAAGGCCAGCCACAGCCAGGTCTGGGCCTCGCGGGCGAAGTCGAAGCCCTGCAGCGCCTCGATGTCGGTCGTGCCGGCCTGGACGAACATGTAGATCATGGCCGCCAGCATCAGCACCGAGCCGAGGAAGGTGTAGAGGAAGAACTTGATCGCCGCGTAGACCCGGTTGGCGCCGCCCCAGACCCCGATGATCAGGAACATCGGGATCAGCGAGCCTTCGAAGAAGATGTAGAACAGCACCAGATCGAGCGCGCAGAACACGCCGATGACCAGCGTCTGCAGGATCAGGAAGGCGGCCATGTAGTCGGCCACGCGCTTCTTCATCGCCCAGCTCGCCAGGATGCAGATCGGCATCAGGAAAGCCGTCAGCAGGACGAACAGCACCGAGAGCCCGTCGACGCCCATCTTGTAGGAGACGCCGAGCGCTTCGAGCCAGGGCGCGTTCTCCACGAACTGGTAGCCGGCCTGGTCGGGATCGAACTCCAGCACCAGAAGGCAGGCCAGGACGAACACGAAGCTCGTCACGAACATCGCTACGCCCTTGGCGTTCTTGTCCAGAGCGTCAGCGTCCTCCCCGCGCATGAGCGCGCGCAGGATCAGGATCGCCACGGCGCCAAGCGTGGGCAGGAAGGTGATGGCGGAAAGGATGGGAAGCTGGTCAAGCATGGCTTTTTACGTCAGACCCCCGCGCCGGCGATGAGCCAGAGAGCCAGGCCCAGCACCCCGATCAGCATCACGAAGGCGTAGTGATACACATATCCGCTCTGCAAGCGGGCGATGCGCCTTGCTCCGGCCATGACCGTTCCGGCCACGCCGTTCGGGCCGAGGCCGTCAATGGCGCGCTTGTCGCCGACTTTCCAGAAGAAGTCGCCCAGAAGCGCCGTGCCGCGCACGAAGGTCGCCTGGTAGAGCTCGTCGAAATACCACTTGTTGATGAGGAAGCGGTGCAGCGGCCCCGGGTTTTCGCCCATGCGGCGCGGAATCTCCGGCTTCATCATGTAGAAGTACCAGGAGAGCAGGAAGCCCAGCAGGGTCACGCCCACCGGCAGTATGAGGACCCAGGTCGGCGGATGGTGCCCGGCGTGCTCGCCAACATGGTCGTCGCCATAAGACGCCTCCCCGCCATGGCTGTCGGCCGCAACCGCATCCGCGCCGTGGGTGTCGGCCGCCGCTCCGCCATGATCATCCGCGCCATAACCCTCGACCAGATGGCCGTAATTGCCTTCCGCGTAGGGTCCGGCCGGCAGGGATTCGCCCCAGAAGGTCAGCGCGCCCTTGGCCACAAAGTCCGACTTGAACACGCCGCCGGCGAACAGCGCGCCGACCGCCAGGAGGACCAGAGGCACCAGCATGACCGCCGGGCTTTCATGGGCGTGCTTGAGCGTCTCCTTGTCGCCGCGATGTTCGCCATGGAAGGTCATGAAAATCAGGCGCCAGGAATAGAAGCTGGTCAGGAAGGCCGCGAAGACGCCGACCCAGAAGGCGAACATGCCGAAGCTCACCCCGTCCTGGCCCATCATGAAGGCTTCCTCGATGATCATGTCCTTCGAGTAGAAGCCCGCGAAGCCCAGCCCGCCAAGAATAATCGGGATGCCCACGCCGGTCAGGGCCAGAGTGCCGATGATCATCAGGATCCAGGTGGCCGGCAGCAGCTTGTAGATGCCGCCCATCTTGCGCATGTCCTGCTCGTGATGGAGGCCGAGGATCACCGATCCGGCGCCCAGGAAGAGCAGCGCCTTGAAGAAGGCGTGCGTGAACAGGTGGAACATGGCGGCCGAGTACAGGCCCAGGCCCGCCGCGAAGAACATGTAGCCGAGCTGGGAACAGGTCGAGTAGGCGATCACCCGCTTGATGTCGTTCTGCGCCATGCCGACCGTGGCGGCGAACAGCGCCGTGACCGCGCCCAGGAAGGTGATGAAGGCGCTGGTGTCCGGCGCCATCTCGTAGATCGGATGGGCGCGGCAGATCAGGAACACGCCGGCGGTCACCATGGTGGCTGCGTGGATCAGCGCGGAGACGGGCGTCGGACCTTCCATGGCGTCAGGCAGCCAGACGTGGAGGAAGAACTGGGCCGACTTGCCCATGGCGCCGATGAACAGCAGGAAGGCGATCAGCTCCAGCGCCTGGAAGTTCATGCCGAAGACGGTGAGGATCGCATCGGCCTTGTCGGGGACCTGGGCGAAGACTTCCTCAAACTGGACCGAGCCGAACACCGCGTAGACCGCCATGACGCCGAGGGCGAGACCGAAATCGCCCACGCGGTTGGTCACGAACGCCTTGATGGCGGCGGAGTTGGCGCTCTCTTTCCTGTAGTAAAATCCGATCAGCAGGTAGGAGGCGAGGCCGACGCCTTCCCAACCGAAGAACATCTGGATGAAGTTGTCCGCCGTCACCAGAGAGATCATCGCGAAGGTGAACAGCGACAGGTAGGCGAAAAAGCGCGCGCGGTGCGGGTCGTCGTGCATGTACCCCCAGGAGTAGACATGCACGAGGCTGGAAACGCTGGTGATCACGACCAGCATGACGACGGACAGCGTATCCAGCTTGATCGCCCAGCTGACGTCGAAATCGCCGATGGCGATCCACTGCAGCACCTCATAGGTGCGCGCGTTGCCGCCGACCGCCACGTCGAAGAACAGCATCACCGAGCCGAGCGCAGCCAGGATCGTGCCGCCAGTGGTCAGCAGCTGGGCGGCGCGGTCGCCGATCTGCTTCTGGAACAGCCCGGCGATGATCGCTGCGAGGATCGGAGCGAAAACGACGATATAGGCCATGAACCCGCCCTAGCCTTTCATCATGTTGGCGCCTTCGACCGCGATATCACCGCGGTTACGGAAGAAGACGACCAGAATGGCGAGACCGACGGCGGCTTCTGCCGCGGCGACGGTGAGAATGAACAGGGCGAACACCTGACCGGCCAGATCGCCCAGATGAGCGGAGAAGGCGACCAGGTTGATGTTCACCGCAAGCAGCATCAGCTCCACGCACATCAGGAGGATGATCACGTTCTTGCGGTTCACGAAGATGCCGAACACCCCGATGGTGAACAGGATCGCCGCCAGCGTCAGATAATGGCCCAGACCGATCTCGATCATCACCCGATCCCCTCGCCCGATTTGACGTCCACGACCTCAACCGCCTCTTCGCGGGTCCGGTTGACCTGACGATGCATGTCCTGACGCTTCACGCCCTCGCGGTGGCGCAGGGTCAGCACGATGGCGCCGATCATGGCGACCAGAAGCACGAGGCCGGCCAGCTGGAAGAACAGCACGTAGCGCTCGTAGATGATGTCCCCGAGGGCCGCGACATTGGTCATGTCGGCCGGCGTCGGCGATTGCAGATTGGCCGCCGCCGTCTCGGATTCGATCCAGGCGAAGCCGGTCAGCGCCAGCATGGCGGCCAGCACCAGAGCCACCAGACCGCCGATCGGCGCATTCGCCGTCACGCCGGCTTTCAGGACGGCGAAGTCGATGTCCAGCATCATCACTACGAACAGGAACAGCACCGCGACCGCGCCCACATAGACGATCACCAGGATCATCGCGAGGAACTCAGCCCCTTGCAGCACGAAGAGGCCGGCCGCTGCGAAAAAGGCCAGGATCAGGAACAGCACCGCGCGCACCGGGTTCCTGGCGAACACCACCATGAGCGCGGACAGGACCGCGACGGCTGCGGTGATGTAGAAGGCCGCTGCTTCCAGCACGTTCGCCCCCCTTGGAACGATCAGCGAGAGGACCTCGCCGCAGAATAAACAGACCGGAGCGTGAGAAGAATCTCCCCAGCTCCCCTAGGTGTTCGGCGCCGTCTTAACGCTACCGGTAGCGCGCGTCGAGTTCGAGATTCCGTGCGATTTCACGTTCCCACCGATCGCCGTTGTCGAGGAGCTTTTCCTTGTCGTAGTAGAGCTCTTCGCGGGTCTCGACGGCGAACTCGAAATTCGGGCCTTCCACGATGGCGTCGACCGGGCACGCCTCTGCGCAGAAGCCGCAATAGATGCACTTCACCATGTCGATGTCGTAGCGCGTCGTGCGGCGCGAGCCGTCCTCGCGCGGTTCGGCCTCAATGGTGATGGCCTGGGCCGGGCACACCGCTTCGCACAGCTTGCAGGCGATGCAGCGCTCTTCTCCGTTGGCGTAGCGGCGCAGCGCATGCTGGCCGCGGAAGCGCGGGGACAGACGGCCCTTTTCGAAGGGATAGTTGATGGTCGGCTTCTTCTTGAAGAAGTAGCGCATGCCCAGCGCAAAGGCGCCCCAGAAGTCCAGGAGCGCGGCGCCGCGCAGGGTTTGAGCGATCCGGTTCATCGTCAAAGGTCCTAAATGGCCTGGCCGGCGTTGGTGTAGACCACGATCCCGGCCATCACGAAGACGGCGGCGAGCGAGGTCGGCAGGAAGATTTTCCAGCCCAGACGCATGAGCTGGTCGTAGCGGTAACGCGGCACGAGCGCCTTCACCATGGCGAACATGAAGAAGAAAAACACCACCTTGATCGCGAACCAGAACACCGGCGGGATCCAGGTGAAGGGCGCGATATCGAAGGGCGCGTGCCAGCCGCCGAAGAAGAGCACCGTCATTAGCGCGCACATGAGCACGATGTTGAGGTACTCCCCGATCATGAACAGGAGGTAGGGCGTGGAGGAGTACTCCACCTGATAACCCGCCACGAGTTCGGATTCCGCTTCGGGCAGGTCGAAGGGCGGGCGGTTGGTTTCAGCCAGCGCGGAGATGAAGAAAATCACGAACATGGGGATCGTGATCAGGAAGGCTGGCCAAGGCAGCATGTCGAACGACAGCACATGCCAGTTCCAGAACCCACCCGCCTGGGCGTCCACCAGCGTTGTCAGGTTCATGGTCCCGGCCATCACAAGGATCGTCACCAGCACGAAACCGATGGAGACCTCGTAGGACACCATCTGCGCGGCCGACCGGAGCGAGCCCAGGAACGGGTATTTCGAGTTCGACGCCCAGCCCCCGATGATGATCCCGTACACGCCCAGCGAGGAAATCGCGAAGATGTAAAGGATGCCGACATTCAGATCGGAGATGACCCAGCCCGGCGCCACCGGGATCACCGCCCAGGTGATGAAGGCGAAGATGAAGGTCAGAAGCGGCGCCAGCAAAAACAGCGGCCGGTCCGCCCCGGCGGGCACCACGATCTCCTTGACCACGAACTTGATGAAGTCCGCGAAGGACTGCAGCAGGCCGAAGGCGCCGACCGTGTTGGGCCCCTTGCGCAGCTGCACCGCCGCCCAGACCTTGCGGTCCATGAGCAGCAGATAGGCCAGCGAGAGCAGCAGCACGACGATGAAGCCGAGGATCTGCCCCACCGAGGCGAGCGCGCCCCAGAGCGGTCCGAACTGGGTGACGAAATCGTACATGGCCTACTCCGCCGCCTGCAGTTCCGCCCGCGCGCCGGCGGCCATGGCGGAGCATTCCGCCAGGGTTTTCGAAGCCCGCGCGATGGCGTTGGTCAGATAGAAGTCCGTGATGGGACTTTCGAACGGCGCATCGGAGACATCGCCGTCTGCGCCCAGCTGCGCCGGATCAAAGTCCGCAGCGCTCGCCGCGCCCGGTGCATGGTCGATCTCGCCGAACGTCGGGTGATCCTCGATCAGCTTCATGCGCAGCGTATTGAGATCATCGTAAGGCAGCGTCTTGTTCAGACGCGCGGACAGGGCGCGGAAGATCGCCCAGTCTTCTTTCGCCTCACCCTTCGGGAACACCGCCCGCGCGCCCATCTGGACCCGGCCTTCGGTGTTCACGTAGAGCCCATTCTTCTCGGTGTAGGCCGCGCTCGGCAGGATGAGATCCGCGCGCATGGCGCCGGCGTCGCCGTGATGGCCCACATAGATGACGAAGGCCTGCCCCAGTCTGGACGTGTCGATCTCGTCCGCGCCGAGCAGAACCACCGTCTCCACATCGCCGCTCGACGCGCCGTCGAGCATGCCGGCGACGTCGCGGCCGCCCTCGCCCGGCAAGAAGCCGAGGTCCAGCGCGCCGACGCGGCTCGCCGCCGTGTGCAGGACGTTGAAGCCGTTCCAGCCCTCTTTCACCGCGCCGATCTTGGCGGCCAGATCGCCCGCTGCGCGCAGCACCTGAGCGCCGTCTTCACGCGCAAGAGCGCCTTGCCCCACGATGATCATCGGACGCTCAGCGTCCTTCAGGGCCTTGATGAAGCCGGTGCGCTTCTTGGAAAGGCCCGCAAGATCCGCCGGACCGGTTCCGATATGGTCGTACTCGTAGGTCAGGTCGGCGGCTTCGCCGATCAGGCCGACCTCGCACTTGCCGGTCAGCCAGCGCTGGCGGATGCGGGCGTTCAGAACCGGCGATTCCAGGCGAGGGTTGGAACCGACGATCAGAATGGCGTCGGCCTTGTCGATGCCGGCGATGGTGGAGTTGAACAGATAGCCCTCGCGGCCCTGCCCGCCGATCTTCGCGCCGTCCTGACGGCAGTCGAGGCTGGTCACGCCGAGCGCATCAAACAGGTCCTTGGCGGCCTTCAGGCCTTCCACGTCATTGAGGTCGCCCGCGATCACGCCGATCTTCGACGCGTCGCCGGAGAGCTTCTCCGCCGCGATGCCGAGCGCTTCTTCCCAGGCCACCGGGGCCAGCTTGCCGTCGCGGCGCGCATAGGGCCGGTCCAGACGCTGGCGGCTGAGCCCGTCCCAGACGAAGCGGGTCTTGTCGGAGATCCACTCCTCGTTCACGTCGTCATGGATGCGCGGCATGATGCGCAGCACGCCGCCCATGCGCGCGTCAACGCGGATATTGGCGCCCAGCGCGTCCATCACGTCGATGGTCTCGGTCTTGTTCAGCTCCCAGGGCCGCGCATTGAAGGCGTAGGGCTTGGAGGTGAGCGCGCCGACCGGGCACAGATCGATGACGTTGCCGGAGAGTTCCGACGTCATGGACTGCTCCAGATAGGTGGTGATCTCCATGTCCTCGCCGCGCCCCGTCGCGCCGAGCTCCGGAACGCCCGCGATCTCGGTGGAGAAACGCACGCAGCGCGTGCACTGGATGCAGCGGGTCATGATCGTCTTGATCAGCGGGCCCATATTCTTGTCTTCGACCGCGCGCTTGTTCTCCGCGAAACGCGAGCCGGAGCGGCCATAGGCCATGGACTGGTCCTGCAGGTCGCATTCCCCGCCCTGGTCGCAGATCGGGCAGTCGAGCGGGTGATTGATGAGCAGGAACTCCATCACCCCTTCGCGCGCCTTCTTCACCAGCGGTGACAACGTGCGCATCTGCGGCGGCTCGCCATTGGGCCCGCCGCGCATGTCCTTCACCAGAAAGGCGCACGACGCCACGGGCTTGGGCGCGCCGACCAGCTCCACCAAGCACATGCGGCAATTGCCCGCGACCGAAAGCCGCTCGTGATAGCAGAAGCGCGGGATCTCACGGCCCGCAGCCTCGGAGGCCTGCAGGAGATTATACTCCTGCGGAACGGTGACTTCCTCGCCGTCGATGACGATGGTGCGCATATTCTCAGACATTGTCCGATCCAGCTTTCTTGAGGGCGGGCCAGTCGATGAATGCGAGAACCCAGAGCAAAATCAGGTTCACGAGCGGAACAATCGCCAAAATACCAAGCGCTCCGGGCAAGCCCGTGCGTGCGATAATCCGCCAGCACGGGAACACGACAACGATCGCGTATAAAACAAGCAGTAACAGAACAGTAAGATTTGGCGTCGATGCACCCATGTGCCCTACTCCGCCGCCACCGCGCCAGTGAACACCGGCCGGCCGGCGCGGTAGTTCTCGATGCGCTCTTCGATCTCGTGGCGGAAATGGCGGATGAGGCCCTGGACCGGCCAGGCCGCCGCATCGCCGAGCGCGCAGATGGTGTGGCCTTCCACCTGACCGGCCACGTCCAGCAGATCATCGATCTCGCTGGTTTCCGCCTCGCCGCGCGCCATGCGCTCCAGCACGCGCCACATCCAGCCGGTGCCTTCCCGGCACGGCGTGCACTGGCCGCAGCTTTCGTGCTTGTAGAAATAGGAGATGCGCGCGATCGCCTTCACCACGTCGGTGGACTTGTCCATGACGATGACGGCGGCGGTGCCCAGGCCCGACTTGTGCTCCTTGAGCGCGTCGAAATCCATCAGCACGTCGTCGCAGATATCCTTGGGGATCAGCGGCACGGATGACCCGCCCGGAATCACCGCCTTCAGATTGTCCCAGCCGCCGCGAACGCCGCCGCAATACTGATCGATCAGCGTGCGCAGCGGGATGGACATGGCCTCCTCCACATTGCACGGCGCATTCACATGGCCGGAGATGGAGAAGACTTTCGTGCCGGTGTTACCGTCGCGGCCAAAGCCCGCGAACCAGTCCGCGCCCCGGCGCAGGATGGTCGGCACCACGGCGATGGATTCCACGTTGTTGACCGTCGTCGGCGCGCCGTAGAGGCCGGCATTGGCCGGAAACGGCGGCTTCATGCGCGGCTGACCCTTCTTGCCTTCCAGGCTTTCCAGAAGCGCGGTCTCTTCCCCGCAGATATAGGCGCCCGCGCCATGGTGGACATAGAGATGAAAGTCCCAGCCATGGATGTTGTCGTCGCCGATCAGCTTCGCGTCGTAGGCCTCTTTGATGGCCTGCTCCAGTACCGACAGCTCGTACTGGTACTCGCCGCGGATATAGATGTAGCAGGCATGGGCCTGCATGGCGTAGCTGGCGATCAGGCAGCCTTCGATGAGGTGATGCGGATCATTGCGCATCATCTCCCGGTCCTTGCAGGTGCCGGGTTCGGATTCGTCGGCGTTGACGACCAGGTAGTGCGGGCGCGCGCCGACCTCCTTGGGCATGAAGGACCATTTCAGGCCGGTCGGGAAACCCGCCCCGCCCCGGCCGCGCAGGCCGGACTTCTTCACCTCGCCGATGATCCAGTCCCGGCCCTGTTCCAGCATTTCGCGCGTGCCGTTCCAGCACCCGCGCTGCTTCGCCGCCTCCAGGCGCCAGTCATGGCGGCCGTAGAGATTGGTGAAGATCCGGTCTTTATCCTGCAGAAGCTGGGTCATTCGCCCTTCTCTCCGCTCTTTTTCAACCCGCCGACCGCGGAGAGCACCGCCAGGCCGACGCCGACGACCAGGAGCCCCATGGCTACAAGCATGCTGGGCTCTCCGGTCTGAATGAAATCATGGGCCCAATAGGCCGCGAGCGCGGTCGCCACGATCAGAAGGATGATGCGCACGGCCGCCATGGGTCAGTCGTCCTTGTTCTTTGGCGCCTTGGGACGCGCGGCCTTGGGCTTTTCAGCCTCGGCCTTGTCCTTGGGCGCAGGCTTGGCCGTCGCCGGACCGGTCTTCGCCTTGCTCTTCGCGCGCGCACTGCTGGGCCGCTTCGTGCTCGGCTCCGGGTCGGACTTGCGCTCATCGGTGTTGGGCAGAAGGTCGATGGCCGCCGCGCGCGAGCCGTCATAGAGCGTCGCGTCTTCCAGCACCTTCACCTTGGCCTGCGTCGGTTCTGAACAGGCCCGCCCGGAGATCGGCCCGGCCTTTACGGCCTTGCCGGCGGCGAGATCATCGAGCATCTGCTCCAGCGCTTCGGCTGTGAGGTCCTCGTAGTACAGATCGCCCTCGGTGTTTGAGATCTGGACCATGGGCGCGTTGGCGCAGGCGCCCAGACACTCCACCTCTTCCCAGGCGAGCTTGCCGTCAGCGCTGACATGGTCGCGGCCCTTGGGTCCGATCTTCTTCTCGCACACCGCCTTCAGCGTATCGGCGCCGCGCAGCCAGCACGGCGTCGTGCCGCACACCTGAATCAGGTGCGTGCCCGTCGGGCCGAGATTGAACATGGTGTAGAAGGTCGCGACCTCGAGTACGCGGATGTACGGCATGCCGCAGGCTTCCGCGATCACGCGCATGGCCGGCTCGCTGACCCAGTTCTCCTGCTTCTGGGCGATCCAGAGCAGCGGGATGACGGCCGAGGCCTTGCGGTCCTCAGGATATTTGGCCAGCCAGAAATCCACCTTCGCCTGGCTCTCCTTTGAGAAGGCGAAGCTGTCGGGCTGCTCCTTTGCGATACGGCGCACGCTCATGAGGGCCGCCCCTCCTTGATGAAGTCCACGCGCGCGATGAGCCCATCGCGCACGGTGTAGATGACGACGAGATCGGTCGGCTCGCTCGCAGCGCGCCCGTTCAGCCAGACGCGCTCATGGTCGATCACGCGATCGCCGATGACGGCGCGGTGTACGGCGATCGCCTCAAGCCCCTCGGACTTGAACCGCTCGGCATAGCGCGTGCGGAATGCGTCCTGTCCCTTGATCGCCAGGACGCCGGGAAACTCATAGACTTCCACATCCGGCGCGAAGCACGCCGCAAAGGCGTCCAGATCGCGCGCATTGTAGGCGGCGAGCTGGCGCTCGGCGGCCATGGCCGGGCTCCGGGCTTCGGTCGCTATGGCTGCAGCGGCGAGCATCAGCGGTCGATCTCCCCGAACACGATGTCCAGCGAGCCCAGGATCGCGGAGACGTCCGCGAGCATGTGACCCTTGTTCAGGTGGTCCATGGCGGCCAGGTGCGGGAAGCCCGGCGCGCGGATCTTCAGGCGATAGGGCTTGTTGCCGCCATCGGCGATCATGTAGACGCCGAACTCGCCCTTGGGCGCTTCGACGGCCGCGTAGGCCTGCCCTTCAGGTACGTGGACGCCCTCGGTATAGAGCTTGAAGTGATGGATGAGCGCTTCCATGGAGCGTTTCATCTCGGCCCGGCGCGGCGGGGCAAACTTGGTGTCCGTGGGCAGCACCTCGCCCTGATTGGCGTCTTTGCTCAGCCACTCGCAGCATTGCTGCATAATCTTCACGCTCTCGCGCATCTCTTCCATGCGGCAGAGATAGCGGTCGTAATTATCGCCGTTCTTGCCGAGCGGAATCTTGAATTCCAGCTCGTCATAGACCTCATAGGGCTGGGACTTGCGCAGGTCCCAGGCCATGCCGGAGCCGCGCACCATCACGCCGGAGAACCCCCAGGCGAGCGCGTCTTCCTTGCTCACCACGCCGATATCGACATTGCGCGCCTTGAAGATGCGGTTGCCGGTCAGCAGGGTCTCGAGGTCATCGATGTGCTGACCGAATTGCTCGGTCCACGCAAAGATGTCGTCGATCAGCTCCTGGGGCAGGTCCTGGTGAACCCCGCCGGGGCGGAAATAATGGGCGTGAAGGCGTGCGCCGGACGCGCGCTCGTAGAAGCCCATGAGCTTCTCACGCTCCTCAAAGCCCCACAGCGGCGGCGTCAGCGCGCCCACATCCATGGCCTGCGTCGTGATGTTCAGCAGGTGATTGAGAATCCGGCCGATCTCGCAATACAAGACGCGTACATAGGAGCCTCGCTTGGGCACCGGGATGCCCGCCAGGCGCTCAGCGGCCAGGCAGAAGGCGTGCTCCTGGTTCATGGGCGCGACGTAATCGAGGCGGTCGAAATAGCCGATGCCCTGAAGGTAGGTCTTGTGCTCCAGCAGCTTTTCGGTGCCGCGGTGCAGAAGGCCGATATGGGGATCGACGCGCTCGACCACCTCCCCGTCCAGCTCCAGCACAAGGCGCAGCACGCCGTGCGCGGCCGGGTGAACCGGGCCGAAATTGATCGTGAAATTGCGAAGGTCTGTTTCAGCCATGGGTCTTACGCCTTGCCCTCTTCGGCCTTTTCGTCGCCCGGCAGGACGTATTTCGCGCCCTCCCACGGGGAGAGGAAATCAAAGTCGCGATATTCCTGGACCAGCTCGACCGGCTCATAGACGACCCGCTTTTCTTCCTCGTCATAAACGACCTGGGTGAAACCGGAGAGCGGGAAGTCCTTGCGGAGCGGATAACCGTGGAAGCCGTAATCGGTCAGGATCCGGCGCAGATCCGGGTGGTTGTCGAACAGAATGCCGTACATGTCGAAGGCTTCGCGCTCGAACCAGTTGGCGGCCGGGAAGATCTCGACGATGGACTCCACCGCCGTGTCTTCATCGGTCGCGGCGATCACCCGCACGCGATGGTTCAGGTGCATGGACAGCAGGTGATAGACCACGTCGAAGCGGTCGGCGCGGCTCGGCCAGTCGACACCGCAAATATCGATCAGCGTCGTAAAGCGGCACTGGGCATCGTCGCGCAGGAAACGGATCACTTTCGCCACCCGATCGCGATGGATCGTCACCGTCAGCTCGCCATGGGCGACCTCGAACCCCGTGACGTCTTCATCCAGCGCAGCGGCGATATGTTCGCCGAGGGCCTGGAGGGCTTCTGTCGTGCTCATCTCAGCGTCCTCTCGCCGGCTTAGCGCTCAATGGAGCCTTCGCGGCGGATTTTCTTCTGCAGCTGCAGGATCCCGTAAACCAGCGCCTCGGCGGTCGGCGGGCAGCCTGGCACGTAAATGTCCACCGGCACGATGCGGTCACAGCCGCGCACGACCGAGTAGGAATAGTGGTAATACCCGCCGCCATTGGCGCAGCTGCCCATGGAGATGACGTACCGCGGCTCGGGCATCTGGTCGTAGACCTTGCGCAGAGCCGGAGCCATCTTGTTGGTCAGCGTTCCCGCCACGATCATCACATCGGACTGGCGCGGCGACCCTCGCGGCGCAGCGCCCAGACGCTCGAGGTCATAGCGCGGCATGGAGGCCTGCATCATCTCCACCGCGCAGCACGCCAGGCCGAACGTCATCCACATCAGCGAGCCGGTGCGCGCCCACGTGATGAGGTCGTCGGCCCGCGCGACCAGAAAGCCCTTGTCGGCCAGCTGATCGGAGACGCCGTCAAAGAACGGATCGTGCTTCTTGGGATCGTACAGCGGGGTCTTGGCGGTCGCCGCGCCGCCCGCAGGGACTGTCGCGTCTGCCATGATCTACTCCCAGTCCAGCGCGCCTTTGCGCCATTCGTAGAGGAACCCGACCGTCAACACGGCAAGGAATACAGCCATGGACCAGAAGGCGAAGATGTTTCCGTCGAAGATCGGGAATATCCACGGGAACAGGAACGCCACCTCCAGGTCGAAGATGATGAACAGGATGGCCACCAGATAGAAGCGCACGTCGAACTTCATGCGCGCATCGTCGAATGCGTTGAAGCCGCATTCGTATGTCGACACCTTCTCCGGGTCCGGATCGGACGGGGCCAGGATGTAAGCGCCCAGGATGAACGCCACGCCCATCACCGCAGCGATCGCCAGGAAGATCAGGATCGGAAGGTATTCCAGAAGAAGCGCGTTCATGTCGCCGTCGCACCTGGGCCGTTGTCATCGGATATGGACCGGTGGGCGGAGCACGGCGACGCGGCGCGCGGTCGCGCCCCACCTCGTCGCATGCCGCTGGACAAGCCCGGCCGCGATTTGGCCGGAAGCTAGTCGGATGCGTTTCGAGCCGCAAGGCGAAAGCGCGCCCGTTTCAGGCCTGAAACAGCCGGTTTGGCGGGTTTGTCTGCAACTGATTTGCAAATGCGCTTCAGCGCGCTTCGGGGCCATTGCCAAACGCGGCGCATGGCTCATTTTAGCGGCATGAATTGAAGGCTCGCCGGGCGCCAGCGCGGCGCTGATCCAAGGACCATTTTGCTTTGCCCCGTATACTCCTCATCGTGCTCGTCGCCGCCTTCGGAGCCGCTGGCGTCTGGTGGTTCGGATTTCGTGATTCGTCGCCAGCTGGCGCCGGCGAGCTTGAAATCGAAACTGCGGAGATCGTCGAACGCGACATTGAGCGGGTCGTAGCCTCATCGGGGCGTATCGCCCCTCTGATCACAGTAGAGGTGGGATCCCAGCTATCCGGCCAGATTCTCGAGCTTGCCGCCGACTTCAACGACGCGGTCTCCGCCGGCGATATCCTCGCCCGAATCGATCCGCAGACTTTTGAGACCCGCGTGCGCGAGGCCGAGGCCGCCCTGGAAGTCGCGCGTGCCCAGGTTTCCGTCGCACAGGCGAATGTCCAGCGCGCGCGGGCCGAACTCGCCGCCGCCGGCCGCGCCTTCGAGCGCGCTGAATCCTTGCGCGAGCGGGGCACCTTCTCAGAGGCCCAGTACGACACCGCGCAGACCGCATACGAGAATGCGCGCGCGGGCGTCGCAGTCGCCAACGCCAATCTGCGCAACGCCCAGGCTTCGCTTCAGCAGCGCGAGGCGGCGCTGAACAGCGCCAATGTGGATCTGGAACGCACCTTCATCCGGGCGCCCATAGACGGGGTTGTGATCGATCGCCAGATCGATGAGGGCCAGACCGTCGCCGCGTCCTTCAACGCCCCCGTCCTGTTTCTTATCGCCCAGGACCTCGCGCGTGTTCAGATCGAGGCACAGATCGACGAAGCCGATATCGGCCAGATTGATGAGGGGCAGGCCGTCACTTTCGATGTCGACGCCTTTCCCGATCAGGAGTTCTCAGGCGAGGTGGTTCAGGTCCGCCTCGCTGCGCTCGCCGAACAGAACGTGGTCACCTACACAGTCGTCATCGAAGCCGATAATCGCGGCGGCCGCCTGCTGCCGGGCATGACCGCCAACGTCACCATTGTCACCGGACAGGTGGAAGGGGCGCTCGCCGCGCCGAACGCCGCCCTGAGATTCGCGCCGCGAGGGGCGGCGGAGGCGCTGGTCGTCGAGGCCGAGCAATCCGGTGGCCGGCGCGGGGGGAACGGTCAGGGCTCCGAGATGATGGACCGTCTGGCCGAGCAGCTGGAGATGACCGAAGAGCAGCGCGAAGACGTCCAGACCGCCATGCGAGAAGCCTTCGCCAACATGCGCCGGCAGATGCAGGCCGACGCAGGCGGGCCTCCCCCGGACTTCCAGGCCGTGATCCGGCGCACGCTGGCCGGGATCCTCACCGCCGAACAGATGGCCCGTTACGACGCGCTGGCCGCCGAGCGTGCGAACCAGCGCCAGGACGTGCGGCGCGGTCAGGTCTGGATCGAAACTGAGGAAGGCCGCCTGCAGGCCCGTCCGGTCGGCCTTGGGCTTACTGACGGACAGTACACCCAGATCCTTGGCCAGGGCCTGTCGGCCGGCGACCGGGTCGTCACCCGCGTGCGCGAGGCAGGCTGACCCATGACCATGCCCCTGATTCGAGCGCGGGGCCTGACCCGGATCTACTCGCTCGGAGGCTCGGAGATTCGCGCCCTGAACGGGGTCGATGTCGATATCGCTGCGGGCGAGTACGTCGCCATCATGGGGGCGTCCGGCTCGGGCAAGTCGACTTTCATGAACATGGTCGGCGCCCTGGACCGGCCCAGCGGCGGCTCGCTTGTGGTCGACGGGGCCGAGCTGTCGAAACGCTCCCCCGATCAACTGGCGGCCTTCCGCAACAAGTCGGTCGGTTTCGTCTTCCAGCAGTTCAACCTGCTCGCCCGCACCAGCGCCCTCGATAACGTCGCCCTGCCCCTGATCTATCGCGGGTGGAGCGCGGGCAAGCGGCGCACGCGGGCTGAAGCATGCCTTGAGATGGTCGGCCTGTCCGATCGCATGCAGAACCACCCCTCCCAACTCTCCGGCGGCCAGCAGCAGCGCGTCGCCATCGCCCGCGCTCTCGCAGGTGAGCCGTCCCTGCTGCTGGCTGACGAGCCAACGGGGGCGCTGGACAGCAAGACGTCGGACGACGTCATGGACATCTTCGATCAGCTCAACGCCCAGGGCATCACGGTCATTCTGGTTACCCACGAAGAGGATGTCGGCGCGCGCGCACGGCGGCGGATCGTGTTCAGGGACGGAAACATCGTGGAGGATTCGCAATGAATCTCGCCGCCGCCCTCGCCGTCGCGCTCACCGCCCTGAGGGTCAACGCGCTACGCAGCTTTCTGGCGATCCTCGGCGTGATCATCGGCGTCGCCGCCGTGATTGCGACCGTCTCGCTGGCCCAAGGGGCGGCTCAGGCGGTTGAGGACAGCATCGCCAGCCTTGGGGCGAACTCGCTCAACATCCGCGCCGGGTCTGACCAGCGAGGCGGAAGGCGCGGCGGTGCGGGCAGTGCGACCCCGTTCTCCTCCGACGATGTGGACGCCATGCGCCGGGACGTGCCGGTCATCGTCGCCGCCTCCGGGACGGTTCAGGGCAATACGCGTGCGGTCGTCGACGGGGTCAACTGGCCCACCCAGATCCTGGGCGCTCATCCTGACTATATCGAAGTGCGCGACTGGGAGATCGCCGAGGGCCGGCTGTTCACGGCGTCTGAGAATCAGCGCTCGGCCCGGGTCGCAATCCTTGGCCAGACCGTGATCGACGAGCTATTCCCCACCGGCGGCTGGCTCGGCGCGACGGTGCGCCTGAACAACCAGCCGTTCGAGATCATCGGCCGTCTCGCGCCGCGCGGTCAGGGCTCGTTTGGCCAGGATCAGGACGACATCATCCTCGCGCCCATATCCACGGTGCGCGACCGCGTGGTCGGGTTCGAGCGCCCCGGCGTGCGCGACCCGGTTCAGACCATCTGGGTCGAGATCGCGCCGGGCGAGGACATAGATGTCGCCATCGCCGAGATTGAGGACTATCTGCGGGTCCGGCGCGGCATCGAACCTGGCGCGGAGGATGATTTCTCCGTGCGCAATTTCGCCGAATTCATCCGCGCCTTCAACGAGACCGAGAACGTCCTCGGCCTGCTGCTGGCGGCCGCCGGGATCATCACGCTGCTCGTGGGCGGGATCGGCATCATGAATGTCATGCTGGTTTCAGTCACCGAGCGCACGCGCGAAATCGGGCTGCGCCTGGCCGTCGGCGCGCGGCGGGCCGACATCCGCAACCAGTTCCTGATCGAATCGGTGGTGCTGTGCTTCCTGGGCGGCGCCATAGGCCTGCTCGTGGGCGTCGGCGCGGCTCTGGGTCTGGAGAACTTCGGATCGGTGATCGGGGTGAGTGATTTCGAGGTTCAGGTGGACCTGACCATCGCCGGAGTGGCGATCATCGCGTCTTCGGCGGTCGGCGTCGTGTTCGGCTTCTACCCTGCCCTGCGCGCCAGCCGGCTTGACCCGATCGAGGCCCTTCGCCACGAGTAGGCGGAAACAAAAAGGCCGCCCGGACGGGGCGGCCTTTTTCGATCTGAACTGGCGCGAGTGACGGGGCTCGAACCCGCGACCTCCGGCGTGACAGGCCGGCGCTCTAACCAACTGAGCTACACCCGCCCAGATCAAGGCCTGACGGGCGTCGCCGCGTCAGGAGGCGCTTGTCTAAATGCGGGGCGCGGACCGGTCAAGCGCCTTTGCGCGCCTGATGCAGCCCGCCGCGCACTGACATTCACCTGCTCAGATGTGACTTACGCGCCAGCCGGCGGGACGATAGGGTTTGCTCATGATTTCCAGGCGGCTCTTTCGGCGTATCGCCCTCCTTCTTGCGCTGTCGCTGGCCATGCTGACCGGCTTCGCCAGCGCATGCACGCCCGTGCGCCACGTGCTGGTCACCGCCGATCCGCTCGCCCTCGGTCCGCCGGCCCGGCCGGACCTGTTCGCGTCCCTGCCCGAGCCCCCTCAAGCGCGCCTTCAGGCGTGGCGCGAGCGGCGCCCAGACCTGCTGGCGCAGCTTTCGACCCACATCTATGGCGCATCTCCACCTGATCCCGGGCCGGTGACGCTTTCGGCATGGTCCGAGGTCTCCGCCTCGACCGAGCCGGGCGACCGCTTCATCGCTGACGCCACCATACCGGTCGACGGCGCCGGACCGCTCACGCTGCAGCTTGCACTGGTCATGCCGGCGCCGGACCGGCCGGTGCGCGGCGTCCTCCTCGTTCCCAGCGAATGCGGGCTCCAGGCCGCGCTCCATGACCCGGCCATGCCCGCACCGGACGGCTTCACGCCGAGCTATTGCGACGCGGACGGCTGGCTCGCCGATCTGATCGGACCCCTGTTCGGCGAATGGATTTCCGGACCGCCGGCGGCCCGGGTTCTGGACCATGGCTACGCCATCGCCGCCTGGCATGAGAGCGACATCGCACCGGATAGCGCCGCCCTCCACGACACCGCCCTCGGCGCCTTCGGGCTTGATCCCCGAGCCGAAGACCGGCCCGGCGTGATTTCCCTGTGGGCGTGGACGATCTCGCGCGTGATCGATGCGATCGAGGAAGACCCGCGCTTCGTCGATGCGCCCTTGATCGCCTATGGCCATTCAAGGCGGGGCAAGGCGGTTCTGCTGGCCGCCGCCCGTGACGAGCGCATCGCCGTCACCCTTTCCCACCAGTCCGGGACCGGGGGCGCAGCCCTGCAGAATGACCGCGTCGGCGAGCCCGTCGCCTCCATAGTGGAGACCTATCCGCACTGGTTCGCGCCCCGCTATGGCGACTATGCCGATGGCAGGGCCGAGCTTCCGATCGATCAGCATGTCCTGCTGGCCCTAATCGCCCCGCGCGCGGTGCTGATCGGGGCGGCCTGGCGCGATGTCTGGGCTGACCCCGCCGGCGCTTTCCGGGCAGCGGAGGCGGCGAGCCCCGCCTGGGCGATCTTCAACAGGCCTGGCCTTATCCAGAACCGCATGGCGGAGTTCGATCCGTCAGGCGGCGTCGCCAGCCACATCCGGCCTGGAACCCACGGCGTCACAGACACCGACTGGGACGCTTTCCTGGCGTTCATGGATGCCCATACGGTCGCGCCGTAAGCCGGCGCCCCCCGGATCGATTTCTTAGCCTGGCGGCGAACCGGTTCCTTGGCCCCTGCCGGGGCATTCTCACCTCGAAACAGTCCCCCGGACTGTTTCGGCCGGCTTCGCCGGACCGGCTCGAATGGTGGGCGGTGACGGGGTCGAACCGCCGACCTACTGGGTGTAAACCAGTTGCTCTACCAGCTGAGCTAACCGCCCTTCCCGTCCGTTTAAGCCTCTCGCGCCGCCGGCTTCAAGCGGTCTGAACCGTAGGAGCCGAGACGCCGGACGGATTTCGCCGTGCCTTCCAGATGCTTCAGCGCTCGGGCGATACCGTCGTCTTCCTCGTGGCCTTCAAGGTCGAGGAAGAAGAGCTGCTCCCACGGCGCACCGGGCACAGGACGGCTTTCAAGCTTGGTGAGGTTCACGCCCTCATTGCGGAAGCCGTCGAGCGCCGTCATCAGCGAGCCGGCCTCATCCGCCGTAACGAAGACCAGCGAGGTCTTGCACGGGAGAAGCGGGCTGGCCGGCGCCGGATCCATGGCCAGCGCGACGAAGCGCGTTTCGTTGCCGACCAGGTCTGAAATGCTCGGCTCGATGATGTTCAGACCAAACAGACCGCCAGCTTCCGGACCGGCCACCGCGGCGGCCGTCGGGCCTTCGTCCAGCGCGCGCTCGAGCGCGCGCGTGGTCGAGGAAACCGGAACCTTGCGGATGTCGGATCGGCCGCCGAGCCAGTTCTGCGCCTGGCGCAGGGCCTGGGCGTGGCCGTAGATTGTGCGCACCGCGCCGATATCGGTCGCCTTGCCCAGCAGCGCGTGCTCGATGCGCTGATGGTGTTCCCCGGCGATCTTCAGCCGGGTTTCGCGCAGCAGGTCATAGACCTCCACGATGCCGCCGGTCGCTGTGTTCTCGATGGGCAGAAAGCCGTAATCGGCGGAGCCGGCCTCGACGGCCCGGAAGACCGAGGCGTAATCGCGCTCGATGACCGGAACGACCCCGGAATAGCGGCCGGAAAAGTGATTATGGGCGGCGAAGTGGGAGTAGCTGCCCGGCCCGCCCAGGTACGCCACGCGCGCCTCGGTCAGCATGCGGTCGCCAGCGCGGGCGTCCAGGCCGGCGCGCTGGCGCCGCAGGGAATCATCGATGATCAGCTGAAACAGGCCTTCCACGAACTTCGCGTCCAGACCCAGCGTTTCACCGGCCGCGATGGCGCGGTCGATGACGGCGCGTTCGCGTTCCACATCGCGCACGGGGCTGACTTCGCCGGCCTTCAGCGCGCCAAGCGCTTCGCCGAGGCGTCGGCGGTCTGCAAGCAGGCGAAGGATCTCCCGGTCCACCGTATCGATGGAAGCGCGTAGCGCGGCGCGGTCATTGCGGTCTGTAGCGGTCATGGGCCTGCCTTAAAACCATCCTCAAAAACGAAAACCCCCGCCGGTCAGGGCGGGGGCGGACTGAAACGCGCTGGCGCACGCCGGTTCAGCCGGACCCCCGCGGGCCGGTGAAATAGAAGCTGAACTGATAGCGCGTTTCCATGCGCAGGAGCATGGCCGCATCGAACTTGTCCGGTCAAGCGCTGGATTGACGCGATGGCTGCGGCGCTGTCCGATATCGTTGCCAATCATCACGAAGGTCCGGCCATGATCCGTTTCACCGCTCTCTCGCTGACCGCAACCCTGCTCGTCGCCTGCTCCGCCACCAGCGATGCGCCGGACGCACCGCCACGGGCGATCATCGAAACCAGCGCCGGGTCAATTACGGTGGAGCTGGCCGAAGACGCGGCCCCGATCACGGTCGCGAACTTCATCGCCCACGCTGAAGCCGGCCATTTCAATGGCGGGTCCTTCTACCGCTCGGTCCGCGACGACAATGAGCGTGAGGGTGTGGACCCCATGAACCTCATTCAGGGCGGCTATGGCTTTGACGGCCTGCCTGGGGCTGAAGGCATCGAACATGAGCCCACGACCGCGACCGGGCTTACCCACCGGCGCGGCGCGATCTCCATGGGCCGATTTGAGGTCGGCACGGCCGCCACCGAATTCTTCATCATGGTCAATGACTATCCCGGCCTGGACGCCGGCCCCGGCACGCGCAATCCCGACGAGGCCGGCTACGCCGTCTTCGGTCAGGTGATCGAAGGCATGGACGTGGTCGAGGACATCTGGATGCGCGAGACGAGCCCGGAACCGGCGCCGGACGATTTCCAGTATCCCCAGTTCATGGTCGAGCCGGTGACCATCGTGTCGGTGCGGATCGAGGATTAGAGCGCGCCAAAGACGTCCCGCGTCAGGCGCGGATCGAAATGCTGGCCGCCGTCCACACAGACGATCTGGCCGGAGACCGGCGCGGAATCCCTGAAGAAGCGCAAGGCCCGCACCAGATCATCCGTGGTCGGTCCTGCGCCCAGCGGATTGTCATGGTGCAGCCGCTCAAACTCCTCCTTGGAGTGATAGGGGCTCGGCAGCGTCAGACCTGGCGCAATGCCGCAGACTCGGACCCTGGGGGCGAGGTCACGGGCCAGCATCTCGGTCATGGCCTTCAGCCCCGCCTTGGACAGGGTGTAGGAGAAATAGTCCGCGTTGATGTTGAAAAGCTTGTAGTCCAGCAGGTTCACGATCAGCGATCCCTGCGGCGCCTGGGCGGCGAACGCCTTGGACAGAAGCGCCGGCGCCAACAGGTTGGCGCCCATGTGACGGTGGAAGCTGTCGGCCGTGATAGTGTCCGGGCGGTCGTCTTCAAAGATCGAGGCTGAGTTCACCAGCAGCGATATCGGGCCGAGGGTCTGCGCTGCGCGCCCGATCAACGCTTCAGCCGCCGCCGGGTCCGACAGGTCCGCGCCGACCGCGCAGGCTGCGCCGCCCGCGGTGATGATCTGCTCAACGAGCGCATCCGCCTCTTTTGAGGAGGTGTTGTAGTGCACAGCGCACGGGTGACCGTCTTCGGCCAACGCCTCGATGAAGGCCCGGCCCACGCGTTTGGCGCCGCCGGTCACCAGAACCGCTCCACGCTCCGATTCAGACATAAGTCGCTCTCCTGTCTGCACCGGCGGCGCCGCGTGCGGTTCTCTAACGGCTCATTCCAGCTTATAGCTGCGCGTCGCTCCATATAGAGGCCCCGACATGAAACTCGACGCCGTGCGTGCACAAACCGCCGCCCGCCCCGACTTCGCCGGTGAGCGGATGCGCGTGCGCGTGAAGGGGCTGAAGCTGGAGGCCGAAGTCGGCGTATATGATTCCGAGCGCGGCCGCACCCAGCCCATCGTTGTCGATCTGGACGCCGACGTCGCCGCCGACGCCGCCCATCCCGGCGGCGCGCTCGGCGAAGCGGTGAACTACGCGGCGCTGGCAGAAACCGTGCGCCGCATCGCGGCCTCGCGCCACCATGACCTTCTGGAGGATCTGGCCCAGGCGATCGCCGATGCGATGTTCGCCGATGCACGGATCACGCGCCTTTCGCTGTCCATCGACAAGACCACCGCACTCAACGACGCAGAGAGCGTCGGGGTCAGCCTGGAGCGCTGGCGCTAGGATCCAGCCTCAGCCGAACGTTTTGAGGATGCGCTGCTTCTGCCGGTTCCAGTCGCGCTCCTTCTTGGTCTCGCGCTTGTCGACGGTCTTCTTGCCCTTGGCCAGCGCGATCTGAAGCTTCACCAGCCCGCGATCATTGAAGTACAGCCGCAACGGCACGACCGTGCGCCCGTCGCGCGCCACGGCGCCGAAGAGCTGGTTCACTTCCTTCTTGCGCAGCAGCAGCTTGCGGGGCCGGCGCGGTTCATGGTTGAACCGGTTGCCGTGGCTGAAGGGGGGGATGTCTGAATTGATCAGCCAGATCTCGCCCTTCTCCGGACTGACATAAGCCTCCGCGATATTGGCCTTGCCGTCGCGCAGGGACTTCACCTCGGTCCCCACCAGCTGCAGGCCGGCCTCGAAGGTGTCGCCCAGCTCATAGTCGAAGCGCGCCCTGCGATTAACCGCTACCAGGCCGTCGCCCTTTGACTTGTCCTTGCTCATAACAGACCGCACCCCTGCATGGCGGCGCGGACCTGCGTCTTGACCGGTTCGGGACACTCAACCAGCGGCAGGCGCAGCTCGGCTTCGCACAGGCCCAGCAGAGACAGCGCATACTTCGACGCCGCCGGGCTCGGCGCTGCGAACAGGGCCTCGTGCAGCGGCTGCAGCCTGTCGTTCAGCGCGCGGGCGTCATCCCAGCGCCCTTCCAGGCAGGCGGTCTGGAACTGGGCGCAGAGCGCGGGCGCGACGTTGGAGGTCACGGAAATCGCGCCATGGCCGCCATGGGCGTTATATCCCAGCGCGCTGGCGTCCTCACCGGAGAACTGGATGAAGTCCTCCCCACAGGCCAGGCGCTGCCGGGTGACGCGGGCGATATCGCCGGTCGCATCCTTCACGCCGATGATGTTGGGATGAGCGGCCAGGCGCGCCATGGTGGCCACCGAGATGTCGACGATGGACCGGCCCGGAATATTGTAGACGAAGATGGGCAGCTCGACCGCGTTCGCGACCGCCTCGAAATGGGCGATGATCCCATCCTGGGACGGCTTGTTGTAATACGGCGCGACCACAAGGCCGGCGTCTGCGCCGACGGTCTTGGCGTGACGCTGCAGCTCGATCGTGGAGGCCGTGTCGTTGGTGCCGGTCCCGGCGATGACCGGAACCCGGCCGGCGCTGACTTCGATGCACATCTCGACGACGCGCAAGCGCTCCTCGCGCGTCAACGTGGGGTTCTCGCCGGTCGTGCCGACGGGCACCAGGCCATGCGTCCCGGCCTTGATCTGATGCTCGATCAGATTGGCGAACGCCGCCTCGTCCACGGCGCCGTTCTTGAATGGCGTGACCAGAGCTGTGAGGGAACCGCGAAACATGAGCGTGTCCAGAGGTGTGCTGCAAAGGGCGCGGACCATACGCGCGGCTTGGGCGCCCGCCAAGAGCCGCATGGCGTCATTGCCAGCGCGTTCACCGTGTTCCACAGTCCAGTCCCAAGGGGCTGGGCCAGCTGGAGGCATGACCATCGTGAAGCGTCTCGGCATCACCCTGACCGCGGCTCTCGCCGCTGTGATCGGCGCATCCGCTCACGCTCAGGCGCCATCGCCGCGGTTGAAGCCGGCAGTGCCCAATCACTCAGAAATTCTCAGCGACAGCGATTTTTTCGCCTTCCGCCAAGCCATGCGCGCCGCCGATGACGATGACTGGTCAGAGGTGCGCGATCTGATGATCGAGATCGAGCATCCCGTCGCCGACCAGATCCTGCTCTGGCGGCTCGCGGTCAGCGATGCGCGCGCACCCTTCTCCGACCTGGACCGGGCTCTCGACGAGCTTCAGGGCTGGCCGCGCGAGTGGTCGATCCGCCGCGAAGCGGAGTGGAAGATCGAGGACTCCGGTCTCAGCGCCGCGTTGATCGTGGACTGGTTCGAGGACCGCACGCCGATCACCGGGGAAGGCCGCGTCGCCTTGGGCGCAGCGCTTCTGGAGCTGGGCCGTATCGAAGAAGGCGAGGAGCAGATCCGAACCGCCTGGCGCGAACAGACCATGCGCCTGTCTTTCCAGAGTGAAGTCTACCAGGCCCATGGCGATCTGTTCACGCGCGAAGACCATGCCGCCCGCACCGACTTCCTGCTCTGGTCCGGCCAGCGCACGGCGGCGAGCCGTGTAATGCCGTTGCTGTCTGACGGAGAACGGCGGCTGGCCGAGGCGCGCCTGCGCCTGGCCGCCCGAAGCGCGGGCGTGGACCGGGCGGTGGACGCGGTTCCGGCGAGCCTGCAGGCTCACCCAGGCCTGGTGTATGAACGCGCCCGCTGGCGGCGCCGGTCGGGCATGGACGCCGCCGCCCTGCCCCTGCTTCTGGAACTGCCGGACAGCTATGAGAACACCGGCGCGCTTGAGGCCATGTGGACCGAGCGCAAGCTGATGATCCTGGACCTTGTCCGGGACGGAGAGTTCCAGACCGCTTATCGCCTGGCCGCCGATAACGGGATGAGTTCGGGCGTGGAATTCGCTGATGCGGAGTTCCTGGCCGGCTGGCTCGCCCTGACCCGGCTCGAGGAACCTGGCGCGGCCCTCGAGCACTTCATCCGCCTCGAAGAAGGCGTGCGCACCGCGGTCTCGACCGCGCGCGCCCTGTATTGGCAGGGCCGTGCGGCCGAAGCGGCGGGCGAGCTGGAGCTGGCGCGCGAGCGGTTCATGGCGGCCGCAGAATACCCCACCGTCTATTACGGCCAGCTGGCGATCCTGGCGCTTGGGCCCGATGCGGCCCAACTGGATCTGCCGCCGGATCCTGTGCCCAGCGAGGCCGAACGCGCGGCATTCAATGCCCGTGAGGAGATTCAGGCTATCCGCCTGCTCGCCGAGATGAATTCGGACTATCTGTTCCGGGTCTTCATCTATCACTACGACGACGAGATGGCCTCGCCGCTCGATCAGGCCATGCTCGCCGACCTCGCGCTTGGATACCTGCGCCTTCGCCAGGCGGTGCGGGCGGCCAAGGCCGGACGCCTGCAGGGCATGATCCTGGCTGAACGCGCCTATCCCATGATCGACCTGCCCGAGAACGCCCCGTACTTTCCCGAAGCTGCGCTGACCCTGTCGGTGATCCGCCAGGAAACCGAGTTCGACACGCGCGCAGTCAGCAGCGCCGGGGCGCGCGGGCTGATGCAGATGATGCCGCATGTGGCCCGCGCCACCGCCGCCCAGCTCGACCTGCCTTATGACTTCCAGTGGCTGACCGATGATCCGGACTACAATCTGACCCTCGGCATGGCGCACCTGGAAGAAGTGGTCGACCAGTATGACGGTGCGCTGGTCATGGCGCTGGCCGCCTATAATGCGGGCGGCCACCGCGTGCGCCGCTGGGTGGAGAATTATGGCGATCCGCGCACCGGCGTGATCGACCCCATCGACTGGGTGGAGAGCATTCCGTTCTCGGAAACCCGCAACTACGTCCAGCGCGTGGTTGAAAACCTTCAGGTCTATAGGGCGCGCCAGTCAGAGGGCGGCCCCTCACCTCTTCTGATCGAGAATGACCTCGTCGGCGTGCGCTTCGCACAGGATCTGCCCGCCCTTCCGTCGGACTTCGTGGATGCCGTGATCGAGGCCGAGCGCCTGGCGGCGGAGGCGGCTGCGGTTGAGCAAGCCGCCGAAACAGAGGCTGACAGCGCGCCAGAACCCCTGCCGGACGAAGAACCTGAGAGCGAGCGCTAGGCGCCGATCGCTCGGGCGAACACGCCCGGATCGACATTCCCGCCGGTCAGCACGATGACGGTCACGCCGCTGGCGGCCGGTTCCACGCGGCCGCTGAGCACCGCCGCCAGAGCAGCTGCGCCGCCGGGTTCCACGACGATTTTCAAATGCTCGAACGCGAAGCGTACGGCGTCCATGGCCTCGTCATCACTGACTACGCCGACACCGGATAGCCGCCGCTTGTTGATGGCGAAGGTGAGCTCGCCCGGCGCCGGCGAAAGCAGCGCATCACAGACCGAGCCGCCCTTGCGCTCATTGGTTTCCAGCTCGCCAGAAGCGAGCGAGCGGGCATGATCGTCAAAGCCTTCAGGCTCCGCGCCGAAGGTTTCAGTTTCGGGTGACAGCGCTTCGGCCGCAAGATTGATCCCGCCGATCAGCCCGCCGCCCCCGACGCAGCAAACGAGCCGCCCCGCCTTGAGCCCGCGCCCGGACAGCTCCTGGAACACCTCAAGCCCGCACGTGCCCTGCCCGGCGATGATGTGAGGGTGGTCGAAGGATGGAATCAGCGTGCGGCCGCTTTCCTCGCAGAGCTGCCAGGCGAGCGCTTCGCGGCTTTCGGTTTCCCGGTCATAGAGCTTCAGTTCGGCGCCGCGGGCGATGACGCCGGCCTTTTTGATCTCGGGCGCATCGCTGGGCATCACGATGGTCGCAGGGATGTCGAGCAGCTTTGCGGCCTCGGCGACGCCCTGGGCGTGATTGCCGGAGGAGAACGCGACGACGCCGCGTCGGCGCGCCTCATCCCCCAGCCGCGACAGGGCGTTATAGGCGCCGCGAAACTTGAACGACCCGGTGCGCTGGAGCGGCTCGGCCTTCAGCAGAACCTGCGCGCCGATGCGCGCGTCCAATGTGGGACTGGAGATCAACGGCGTGCGCACCGCCAGACCGTCAAGGCGATCGGCGGCGGACAGGACGTCATCAAAGGTGGGCGCGTCTGCGGCGGTGAAGAGGCTCATGAATGGTATCCACAAGGATTTTGGCGGTTTTTCAAGCGCGATTTTCGCCGCTGCGGGATTGCGAAACCGGCCGCAGCCGCGTTTGATGCGCGCTGAATTTCACGCTGGCGAGCGCTGCGGAACGACGGCGCCGTCCGGCCTTGAGGGAGGAAAGCCTATGCTGCGCGGTCAGATGATGGACCGTCCGCTGATGATTGCGGACCTGTTGCGCCATGCCGCCTTGAACCACGGTAAGCAGGAGATCGTCTCCCGCCTGCCCGACACCGGTGAACTCCACCGCTATGGCTGGGCGGACTGTCATGCCCGCTCGCAGCGCCTCGCCAACGCGCTGACCGGCCCGCTGAAGATCAAGCCGGGCGACCGGGTGACCACCATCGCCTGGAACACGCACCGGCACATGGAGCTGTACTATGCGGTGTCAGGCGTCGGCGCCGTCATCCACACGGCGAACCCGCGCCTCGATCCGATGCAGATCGTGTGGATCATCAACCACGCCAAGTCCAAGGCCGTCTTCTACGACGTGACCTTCGCCCCGCTGGTCGACGCGATCGCCAAGCACTGCAAGACCGTGAAGAACTGGGTCGCCATGACCGGCGAAGCGACCAAGCCGGACATCAAGACCAAGCAAAGCGTCTATGAGACGCTGCTGTCGAACGCGGGCGAGCATTATGACTGGCCGGAGTTCGACGAGAACTCCGCCGCCGGGCTTTGCTACACCTCCGGCACGACCGGCGAGCCCAAAGGCGCGCTCTATTCCCACCGCTCCACCGTGCTGCACGCCATGATGTCGGCGACTGCTGACGCCGTCGGCGTGGGCGCGGACGGCATCATCATGCCGGTGGTTCCCATGTTCCACGTCAACGCCTGGGGCGTGCCCTACGCGGCGGCGCTGGCCGGATCCAAGCTGGTCATGCCGGGCGCCCAGCTGGACGGCAAATCCATTCAGGAGCTGGTCGAAGGCGAGAAGGTCAATCTCGTGCTCGGCGTCCCGACGGTCTGGCTGGGGCTGCTCCAGTATCTGCGCGAGAGCGGCAAACGCATCGACACGGTCCACAAGGTGCTCATGGGCGGTTCGGCGATGCCGGAATCGCTGCTGCGCGCCTATCAGGACGAGTACGGCGTGGAGATGCAGCAAGGCTGGGGCATGACCGAGATGAGCCCGCTGGGCACGGTCGGCAAGCTGCTGCCCAAGCACGAGGACCTCTCCGGCGACGAGAAGGTCAAGATCAAGCTCAAACAGGGCCGGCTCCTGTTCGGCGTGGACATGCGCGCCGTCGACGATGACGGCAATGTCCTGCCCCGCGACGGCCAGTCAGCCGGCCACATCCATGTGCGCGGCCCCTGGATCATCTCCAGCTATTATCGCGGCGCCGGGCCGGAGAGCTTCACCGATGACGGCTGGTTCCGCACCGGCGATGTCGGCCATATCGATGAAGACGGCTACATGACCATCACTGACCGGTCCAAGGACGTGATCAAGTCCGGCGGGGAATGGATCAGCTCCATCGATCTGGAGAACGCCGCCATGGGCCACCCGGATGTGGCCATGGCCGCGGCCTTCGGTCACCCGCACCCCAAATGGCAGGAGCGTCCTTTGCTGGTCGTTCAGCCCAAGCCCAACACCAATCCCACGGCGGATTCGATCCGCGAGTATCTCGCCGGTCAGGTGCCGAAATGGTGGCTGCCCGACGGAATCGAGTTCATCGACGAGATGCCCCTGGGCGCCACGGGCAAGATCCTGAAGACCAAGCTGCGCGAGATCTACAAGGACTACAAATTCCCCGACGCCGACTATGAAGGCGGGGCCATGCCCACCAAGGGCTGACCTTCCGCAATTACCTGACAGAAGCCCCGGCGCTTGCGCCGGGGCTTCTTGTTGCGTGCATTACAAGCCTGTCACTTGAACCGCGAGCCGACGTTCTCCATATTTATCGAAAGTCGATAAAGGAGACGTGACGTGGAAATCCTGGTCCTGGCCGCCCTGGTCTATTTCCTGCCCACAGTGATCGCGCTGGCGCGCGGCCATCACAATGGTTTCGCCATTTTCCTGACGAACCTGCTGCTGGGCTGGACGATGATCGGCTGGCTCATCGCCCTGATCTGGTCGGTGACGGCCGTGGCGCGCCGCGTCAGCGCCTAGACTTCCCCTCGAAGCCTCAAACGGTCGGCGTGGCGGCGCGTATACATGCGCTTCGCCATGCCCGCGTAGAAGCCAGTGAGCCATCCGGCATCGATTTCCAGGGCGTCACGGTGCACGCACCCGCCCTCAACGTGCGGTGTCACCGTGATGGTGTGACGCCAGCTCTTCACCGCGCCGCCGGACTCAAAGCTGCGCAAGATTCGGCGCCCATCGTCTCGCTCCAGCACCTCAATGCGCCAGCGTCCGATGGGCAGCCAGCCCATGAGCTTGATCTTCACCTCGAACACCTGACCCGGCTGCGCCTCGCCGGACGGCAGACCGTCATACGAGGCCTGCCCCTCCATCGCCTCGCTCAGCTCGTCATAGCGCACGATCGCGGCGAAGTGACGGTCCGGGTCCCAGGCATAGGCCTGCTCAATGATGAATGTCGCCGGCTCGCCCATCACCGAAAATCGCTAATCCTGTCCAGCGGCTTCTTCTCGGCGGCGTGGGCGGGATAGGTCGCACCGTCAGCCGGGTAGCCGGTCACGATCAGCATGACCGGCTTCTCATCGGAGGGCCGCTCGCAGATCTCGGTCAGGAAGCTCATGGGGTTGGGCGTGTGGGTCAGGGTGGCGAGCCCGGCCTGGTGCAGGCTGGCGATCAGCAGGCCGCAGGCGATGCCGACGCTTTCCGAGACATAGTAATTCTTCTTCCGGTCGCCCGGGTTCGGCCCGCCGCGGCGCTGGGCGAACACCGCGATGATCCAGGGCGCGGTCTCCAGGAACGGCTTGTTCGCGTCGGTGCCCAGCGGGGCCAGCGCGTCGAGCCATTCCTCGCCCGCCTTGCCGGCGTAGAAAGCGCGCTCCTCAGCTTCAGCCGCCTCGCGCAGCCGCGTGCGCAACGGCCCCTGCCCCAGCACGGAAAACCACCAGGGCTGATGGTTCGCGCCATTGGGCGCCGTGCCCGCCGTCAGGATCGCCGTTTCGATGATCTCGCGTGGCACGGCCCGATCAGAGAAATCCCGGATCGTGCGCCGCGCCTTCATCGCCTCGTAAAAGGCGAGCGCCCGGGCGCGCATTTCGGGCTCGGGGAGTTCAGTGAAGTAGAGAGGGAGCGTGTCGTGCCCGCTCACCTCACACCTCCCGCCAGTCCAGGATCACCTTGCCGGCCTTGCCTGAGCGCATGGCGTCGAAGCCGGTCTGGAATTCCTTGGCCGGAAGGCGGTGGGTGATGAGCTTCGACACGTCGAGGCCGGACTGCAGCATCGCCAGCATCTTGTGCCAGGTCTCGAACATCTGGCGGCCATAGATCCCCTTGAAGGTGATGCCGCGCATGATCAGCGAGCCCATGTCCAGATTGAAGGGCTTGGCCGGCAGGCCGAGCATGGCGATTTTTCCGCCCATGACCAGATGCTCGACCATCTGGTTGAAGGCCGGTTCCGCGCCGGACATCTCCAGTCCCACATCAAAGCCCTCGCGCATGCCCAGACGGTTCATCACCTCACGCAGGTTTTCCTGCACCGTGTTGACCGGCACGGCGGTGGGGCAGACCTGCACCAGCAGCTTCAGGCGGTCCGGGTTGATGTCGGTGACCACCACATGGCGCGCCCCGCAATGGCGCGCCACGGCGGCGGCCATGATGCCGATCGGTCCCGCGCCGGTGATCAGCACGTCCTCGCCCACCAGATCGTAGGCGGTCGCGGTGTGCACGGCATTGCCCAGGGGATCGAGGAAGGCGGCCTGCTCCATCTCCACATCATCGGGCAGCGGCACCACGTTGAAGGCGGGGATGCGCAGATATTCGGCGAAGGCGCCAGGCATGTTCACCCCGATGCCCTTGGTGTCGGGGTCCAGATGGAAGCGCCCCGCACGGACCGCGCGGGACTTCTCGCCCACCACATGGCCTTCGCCGGAGACGCGCTGGCCGGGCTTCACGCGGGTCACGTCCGAGCCGACGGCCTCCACGACGCCGCCAAATTCATGGCCGACGACCATGGGCGTCGGCACGTTCTTCTGCGCCCAGTCATCCCAGTTGTAGATGTGCACGTCGGTGCCGCAGATGGCGGTCATGTGCACGCGGATCAGGACATCGTCCGGGCCGATCTCCGGCTTCGGGACGTCCTGCATCCACAGGCCTTCCTTGGCTTCGGCTTTGACGAGGGCTTTCATGACGGCGGCTCCATGGCGGCGCGGATAACACCCCTATTGATCATGTCCGCGGGCCGCAGAGAAGGCCCTTCCCTCAGCGACCCGAGGGGTTCCTCGCCGACGGCTCAGTCAAAGATGGCATGAACCAGCCGGGCCGAAACGCCCACCCCCACTGCCCCGTTCGCCGCCCCAGGGGTCAGGCGACCATGAAGGCCAGCACAGGATAGCTGATCGCATTGCCGAAGCCATGGATCAGCCAGCCTGGGGCGATCGAGCCGTTGCCAAGCCTCTCATTGGCGAATCCCATGACCCAGCCGGCCATGCCGGGCACGAGCAGGACCAGCGCGCCCAGCGTCCAGGTGAACTCCGACCCGCCGGGAATGAGGAAGATCGCCAGATGGATCGCGCCGAAGACCAAGGCCTGCGCGGTGTTGCCGATCCAGAACCCGAAGGCGTTGATCAGGCGTTTTCCGATCAGGCCGCGAAACACGATTTCTTCGGCCAGGCCGGTCTTTATCAGCGCCAGAATGGCGATGAGCACGAGGGTCTCGATCGAAAACCCGTTCTCGCGCACGGTTCCCGCCACCGTGCCCTCGCCGGCCGCCAGCTCGGTGAACGCGGGCAGGAAGTACACGGCGATCGTGACCACCTGCCATACCGCGCACAGAGCCAAAGCCCAGACCATCGATGTGGCCGTGGGCGCGATCAGGCCGATCCACTGACGGAACCCGCTGCGCTTTCGCGCGAAGATCAGCCAGGGCAGCCAGGCGATCAGCAGCGCGACCGCCAGCTGGATGAGCGCATTGATCAAGGCGGAGATGAGCATGGGCGAGGCCTTTCTCTTGATATAAAGATATTGGCCGAGGATTATCTTGATGGCAAGAGACCGTCCATGACAAAATCAGACACTGAGCCCGCCCGCCCAGACCTCGTCGATGAGGTCGTCCGGCGTTTCAGCCGCGAGCGGCCCGATATCGACCCGGTCCTGCTGGAGACGGTGAGCCGCCTGATCGTGGCCGGACGGCGCATGCAGGCGCGCGGGGCGCGCATCGTGGAGGCCATGGGCGGGCACTTCACCGATTACGACGTGCTGGGCATGCTGCGCACCGCCGGGCCGCCCCATGAGCTGACGCCGGCTGAATTGATGGAGCTGGTCATGATCAGCTCCGGCGCCATGACGGCCTGCCTGAACCGGCTGGAAAGCGCCGGTCTCGTCACACGGCGCGTGGACGAGAGCGACCGCCGCGTACGCCGGATCGCGCTGACGCCCATGGGTCTAGAGCGGGCCGACCAGGCGCTGACCGAACGCTACGCTGACGCCGGCCGCATTCTGAGCACGTTCGACGCGAAAACGCTGCGTGATCTCAACGTGGTGCTACGGGCGATCGCGGGCCGGGCGGCGTCAGACGACGCCTAGATCCTTGCCGACCTTGGTGAACGCCGCCACGGCTCGGTCGATCATCTCGGGCGTATGCGCTGCGCTCATCTGGGTGCGGATGCGCGCCGTGCCCTTGGGCACGACCGGATAGAAGAAGCCGATCACGTAGACGCCTTCCTCCATCAGCGCGTCAGCCATCTTCTGGCTCAGCGCCGCATCGCCCAGCATGACCGGAATGATCGGATGTTCGCCGGGCAGCAGCTCGAACCCGGCGTCGGTCATGCCGGTCCGGAAGCGCCGGGCGTTGTCGAAAAGCCGCGCGCGCAGGTCATCGCCCTGCTCCACCATGTCCAGCGCCTTCAGGGACGCCCCGGCGATGGCTGGAGCCAGGGAGTTGGAGAACAGGTAGGGGCGCGAGCGCTGACGGAGCATGTCGATCACAGGCTTCTTCGCCGCCGTGAACCCGCCCATGGCGCCGCCCAGCGCCTTGCCGAGCGTGCCGGTGATGATGTCGATCCGGCCCAGCACGCCGCAATGCTCCGGCGTGCCGCGGCCTTTCGCGCCCATGAAACCGTGGGCGTGACAGTCATCAACCATGGTCAAAGCGTCATATTTTTCAGCGAGATCGGCGACAGACTTCAAGTCGGCGATATAGCCGTCCATGGAGAACACGCCGTCTGTGACGATCAGGATGGTGCGCGCGCCGTCGGCCCGCGCCTGCTTCAGCTGCGCCTCCAGATCATTCATGTCGGAATTGGCGTAGCGATAGCGCTTGGCCTTGCACAGACGCACGCCGTCGATGATCGAGGCGTGGTTCAGAGCGTCGGAGATGATGGCGTCCTCCGGCCCCAGAAGCGGCTCGAACACGCCCCCATTGGCGTCGAAGGCGGCTGCGTAGAGGATCGCGTCCTCCTGGCCGGTGAAAGCCGCGATGCGCGCCTCCAGCTCCTTGTGCACGTCCTGGGCCCCGCAGATGAAGCGCACCGAGGCGACGCCGTATCCGTACCGGTCCAGCGCGGTCTTCGCCGCGTCGATCAGCTCGGGCCGGTTGGCGAGGCCCAGATAATTGTTGGCGCAGAAATTCAGGACATTGCGCTCCGCGCCGTCTGTTCCGCGCACATCAATCTCGGAGAATTGCTGCGAGGTGATGGTCCGCTCGCGCTTGTACAGCCCCTCCGCCTCGATCTCTTCAAGAGTTTCGGTCATGCGATTGTAGAAGGTCTGGGACATGGAAAGGCTCCGGTTACTGGCTGTACGGGCGGAGATAGCGCGGATCGCCCGGCGTCTAAACCGCCATACGCTTTCCCGGCGCAATGTCGGCCAGGCTCTGCTTGACGTGAATGACCGCCGGGCGGCCGACATTCAGCGCGGCGTCCAGCGCGGGCATGAAATCTTCCGTTCGATCCACAAAAAATCCCGCAGCGCCAAAGCTTTCCGCCATCCTCTTGAAGTCTGGATTTGAAAGCTGCGTCCCGCTCACCCGGCCAGGATAGGCGCGCTCCTGGTGCATGCGGATCGTGCCGTAAGCCCCATTGTCGAACACCGCGACGACGATGTTGGCCCGATGCTGCACAGCGGTCGCCAGTTCCGGCAGGCTCATGAGGAAGTCCCCGTCTCCGGCCGCGCAGATCACCGGACGATCGGGATGGTGCAGTTTTGCGGCGATAGCCGCCGGCAGGCCATAGCCCATGGCGCCGGAGGTGGGAGCGAGCTGGCTGGGATAGCACCGATGCTGGTGGAAGCGATGCAGCCAGGCGGCGAAATTGCCGGCCCCGTTGGTCAGGATCGCCGTGTCGCCGTAACGCTCCGCCACCTCAGACCAGATCTGAGACGGGTTCACGGCGCCGGAGACCTCGACCGGCGTGCTCCAGGCCTCGTACGCGACCCGGCGTTCGGCGACCCAGCTTTTCCGGGACGCCGCGCGCGACGGTGTTGCTGCAGCTGCGATGGCGGACATGGCCGAACCCGCAATCGCCGTTACGGCCAGGTGCGGGCGATAGACCCGGCCCAGCTCTTCGCCGCCGGAATGGATGTGGATCAGCCGGTCTGCGATCCCGTCCGGCGTGTCGAACAGGTCGTAGCTCTGGGTGGTCATTTCCCCCAGGCGCGGACCGATCGCCAGGATCAGGTCGGACTCGCGAAGCGCGGCCACCAGGGCCGGGTTCGCGCCGATGCCCGCCTCGCCGGCGTAATGGGAATGGTGATTTTCAATCAGATGCTTGGCGCGAAAACTTGTCACGACAGGGCAGGACGCCGCCTCCGCGAACGCCGCGATATCAGCCCGGCTCGCCGCATCCCAGCCCGGCCCGCCGACCAGCAGGATCGGACGCTCCGCACCGTCGACCGCCTCGGCGATCTCGGCGGCGGTTCCGGCTGAAAGTTCGCAGCGCGCCGCCTGAAGCGTGCGCGCGGCTGGCGCTTCGGCCACTTCGGTCAGCATGTCTTCGGGCAGCCCCACCACGACAGGCCCCGGACGACCGTTCATGGCCAGCGCATAGGCGCGCATGATCTGCTCAGGAACACGCGCCGGATCGCGGATTTCGAACGCCGCCTTGGCGATCCCTGCAAAGGCGTGGGCGTAATCAAGCTCCTGAAACGCCTCGCGCCCCTCATCCTCCCGGCGGACCTGGCCGACCAGGAGCAGCATGGGCGTGGAATCCTGCTGGGCGGTATGGACGCCCACCGCCGCCTGCGTGGCGCCCGGCCCCCGGGTGACGAAGCACACCCCGGGACGGCCTGTCAGCTTGCCATGGGCTTCGGCCATGTTCGCTGCGCCCGCCTCGTGGCGGCACTGAATGAAGGGGATATCCACTTCAACCAATGCATCAAGTGCAGCGAGGTAACTTTCTCCAGGAACACCAAAAATGCGTTCCACGCCATTGGCTGACAGAGCGTCGATCAGATGCTGGGCGCCGGTGCGGGCTGGCATGGCGGCTGTCTCCCCGAAAGCAGGCCTACGCGTCGAGCTACCCCGCTTTCAGGGGCCGCGGCAAGCTCAGCCGCTGATGCGAACGCCCAGGGAGATGCTTCGCGGCTCGCCGGGAAAGTAGCGATAGCCGCCGAAGGCGAAGTCGGCCCGCTCGGCGTAGCGAACATCGAACGCATTGCGGATCGCGGTGAAGACCGAGACCTGACGGGTCAGCTTATAGCGCGCCCGCAGATTGGTGACGTCATGGCCTGCATAGGGCGCGGTGTTGCCCGCGTCAGCGAAGTACTCGCCCACATGCACCCATTCCGCCTCCAGCTCCAGCGCATCGACCGGCGTCCAGAGCAGCTGGGCGGTCCAAAGCCATTCCGGCGCGGTGTCGAGGCGCGCGCCGTCGACGATCGCTTCCGAGCTGCGGCTGACCTGACGGTCGAAGGCGTATTCATGGATAGCCCAGCTGCCGGAGGCGGAGGCGGTCAGGCTGTCGGTCAGGGCGAGCGAACCGGCGAACTCGACGCCGTGGTGCCGGGTTTGACCGTCAGTCACGTTGAAGCCGTCCGCGTCTCGGAAGAACACGTTGCGCTTCTCCATGGCGAACACGGTCACCTCTGTCTCAAAGCGGCCGGAGTTGACCCGGACACCGGCTTCGACCGTGTCGAGCTCTTCCGGTTCGATACCTTCGATGACCTGACCGGGCTGCAGGCGGTAGAGTTCGTCGGCCTGGGGCGCCCTCACCCCGCGCGCGGCCCGCGCGTAGAGTTGAGTGGCGTCGGTGATCTGCCAGGTCAGCCCGAGATTGGGCGTGACCGTCGTAAAGTCGTCGGTACGATCGGACGGACGCAGATAGCGGCCCGTCGCACCGGCTGGTGCAGCGGTGTCGTAGTCATACCGCGTGGTCTCGACCCGGAGCCCGCCTTCCAGGGTCACGCCCGCAGTCAGCTCATGACGGCCTTGTGCGAAGCCAGCCAGAACCGCCGCGTCGGCAGTATAGTCGTAATGGAGCCCCTGCACGAACGGACCGAGAGTCGGACGCTCCTGAAACTCATAGAGAAAGCCCTGTGTCAGATCGGCGTCGACCCCGGCGGCCAGCCGTGTCGCCTCGCCCTCCCAGACCAGCGCCGACTGCAGGCCGAGGCTGTCATGGCCGGTGCGCTCCAGCGCTTCGGACGGCAGGAAGTGCAGGCGGAAGTCCATGGTATTGCTACGCCCATAGCCCACCAACTCCAGTCGCGCCTGATCGGTGAGTCCATAGGTCAGATGAAGGCTCGCCCGGGCGGCGCGCACATTGCGGAACGCTTCAGGGTCTGCGTTGAGGCGGGACAACGCCTCGTCCTCATAGGCCCTGAAGCCGTTCACGAAGGTCGCGGTCTCCTGATCGATATCGATCAGAGCCGCGCGCAGCGACCAGTCCGTGGCGCCCACCCGGCCGTCGGCCCGCGCCAGAAAGGACGAGCGCAGGAGCGACGCGTCCTCACGCCAGCCGTCTTCGCGGCGGACTGACAGCCCGGCATAGCCTGCGCCGAAACCCGTCTCGCCGCCTGTGTACGCCTCCAGCCGGGACCGGCCGAAAGACCCGGCTTCCAGCGTCACCGCGCGTCCAGCCTCGGCCGGCTCCGGCGTGATCACATTGACCAGCCCGTGCAGGGCGTTGGACCCATAGGCGGCGCCGCCCGGTCCGCGGATCACTTCCAGGCGCGCAGCGAGCGCATCGCTGGCTTCCATCAGGCCGTTGATGTTGGCGAAGCCCGGCGCGCGCAAGGCGATCCCGTCCTGCAGATAGAGAAAGCTTCCTGCCCCCGCCCCGCCGGTCAGGACCGCCGAGCGAACGGCGGTGAGATGTTCGACCCCGTTTCCGCGGTGGATGAACACGCCGGGCAGCCGGTTCAGCGCCTCGGCTGCATGGTGCGCGCCGATACGCTCCAGCGCCGCCTCGTCCAGCACCGCGACGGGAACGGCGCTCTCACCCTGGGGCTCAGTCAGGCGCGAGGCGGTCACGACGATGACATCGCCGGATTGCGATTCCTGAGACCAGGCCGGAGCGGCGATCAGCAGGCAAGCCAGGACGGTGCGAAACACAACAGATCTCCAAAGGCGGTTCGCAGGGCACATAAGCCTTCTGTCGCGAAAACAAAGTGCTGCCTGCTTGACGGCCCCGGCCCCGCGCGTACGGTCGCCGCATTCGCCAGACAATCCGGGAACTGATCACGCCCATGCTGCACCGCTTCGCCGCCCTCATCGCCGCCGCCGTCCTTGTCTCCGCACCAGCTCACGCCTACGAGCCGCAATCGGTGGAAACACTGCTTGATCAGGGCGTCAGCTACGACGCCGCGATCCCGAAGCCTGAAGACATCACGGGCTTTCAGATCGGCGAGATCATCTACACTCCTGAGATGCACACGGCCTATATCCGTGCGGTCGCTGCCGCGTCGGACCGGGTGAGCGTCGAGGAGATCGGCCGCAGCCATTTCGGACGACCGATCCTGCGGGTCACAACCACCTCCGCCGCCAATCAGGCACGCCTCGAGGATATCCGGCAGACGCAACTTGGCCTCAGCCGCGCCGGGGCCGGCGCACCTCCGGCCGATCATCCCGCCATCGTTCAACTGACCCATGGCGTTCATGGCTCTGAGGCGTCCGGCTATGACAGCGCCGCGCTCATTCTCTACTTCCTCGCCGCCGCCCAAGGGCCCGAGGTCGAGGCGCTGCTGGACGAAGTCGTGATCAACCAGATCGTGATGATCAACCCGGACGGCGCGAACCGGTTCGCGCAATGGACAAACCAGCATCGCGCGCGCGTTCCGGTCGCGGATTCCCAGCATCGCGAACATTTCAACGAATGGCCCTGGGGCCGGACCAATCACTACTGGTTCGACATCAACCGCCAATGGCTCCCCGTAACCCAGCCCGAAGCTGTGGCGCTGGTCTCAGCCACCCATGACTGGCTGCCGAACATCGCCGCCGACCTGCACGAGATGGGCAGCGATTCCACCTACTTTTTCTCTCCCGGTCCGCGTGGAGGCCTGCACCCGCTCCTGAGCCAGGACGCCTTTGATCTGAACATCGAGATGAACGCGTTTCTCGCCGAGCAACTCGACAGCGAAGGCGCGCTTTATGTGACCGAGGAAGTCTTTGATGACTTCTACCTGGGCTATGGCTCCAGCTATCCCGGTCTTCTGGGCTCGGTGCCCTACCTGTTCGAGCAGAGCTCCACGCGGGGCATCCTGCGCGAGACCGAGTTCGGCGTGCTGCGCTATGACGACAAGGTCGGCCAGCAGGCCCGCGTCGGCCTGGCGCTGATCCGCGCCGGCCAGGCCCGCCGCAGCGACCTGCACGCACACATGCGCGCGTTCTTTAACGAAAGCCGGCGCATGGCCGGCGCTGATCCTCTGACCGGCTATGTCTTCACCTCCACCGACCGCGGACGCCTCGCGGACTTCCTGGAAATCCTGGACGTGCACCGGGTCGATGTCCGCACTCTGACGCAGGATCTGCGCGCTGACGGGCGGACCTACCCGGCCGGGGAGAGCTTCTTCGTGCCCATGGCCCAGGACCAGTACCGGATCGTGCGCGGCCTGTTCGAAACCCGGATCATCGAGGACAAGTCGGAATTCTACGACGTCTCCGGCTGGACCCAGCCGCTGGCATGGGATCTCGACTATTCCGAAATCCGCTCCGGACTGTTCGGCTCCAGCGCGCCCTCCGCCGGGGCCTCCGAGTTTGACCGCGCCGCGCCGGATCCGGACCGGACCCCATACGTCTATGTGATGGAGTGGGACAGCTATTACGCGCCGCGCGCCCTGTATCGTCTGCTCGACGCCGGCGTGCGCGCCCGCGTCGTGCCCGATGAAACCGAGGTGGAAACAACGCGCGGGACCGTCGAGCCGGGGCGCGGCGCCATCGTCGTGCCGGTCGCAGGGCAAGCGGTTTCGGCTGATGAAATCCATGCCCTGATGGTCCGCGCGGCGCGCGAGGACAGCGTTACAGTCCACGCAGCGACCACCGCGTTGACAGCGACAGGCTCTGATCTCGGCGGGTTCGCGCTGTCCAACATCGAGAAGCCGGAAATCCTGCTGGTCACGGGCCGGGACGTGGATTCCAACGGCGCCGGCGAGCTATGGCACATGCTTGATCACCAGCAGGCCATGCCCGTGACCATGATCGACGGCAGCGAGCTGTCGCGCGCTGACCTGTCGCGCTACACCCACATCCTCCTGCCCCATGGCTGGTATTCCAGCGTGGATAGTGATGTCGCTGAATCGATGGGCGAATGGGTCCGCGACGGCGGCGTTCTGATCGGGGTGCGCGGCGGGGCGCGCTGGGCCATCAACAACGAGCTGAGCTCGGCCACCTGGCTGGACGACGACAATGCCGACGGCGACGCCGAGCCGGCGTCCTATGAGACGATTTCGGCCTGGGATGCGGAAGTCTCCATTTCCGGCGCCCTGTTCGAAACTGAGATCGACATCACCCACCCGCTCGGCTTCGGCTATCGCGATACGACACTGCCGACGCACCGCATCGGAACCGACGTCTTCGCTGGCTCCGACAATCCGTTCGCCCTTGTGGCGCGCTATGCCGACGACGATCCGATCCTTTCGGGCTATGCCTCAGAGGCCAATCGCGAGCGTCTGGCCGGCGCAGGCGTCGTGTTTGCAGAACGCCGCGGCTCCGGCTCGGTGATCCTGTTCGCCGACAATCCAGTCTACCGCGCCTATTACCGAGGCAGCGCGCGCATGGTGACCAACGCGCTGTTCTTCGGGGATGATTTCAGGAGCCCCAGCCGACGGGGTCCGGCGGAGTAGCGCGGGACGCCAGGTTCAGGCAGCAAAGCCCCGGCGGCGACGCCGGGGCTTTTCTTTCACGACGCCGCGTTCCGCGCCTCAAGCACGGCGGCGACATGGCCCAGCGTCTTGCCGCGCGCCTTGAGCAGGACGGTGAGGTGGAAGATCAGGTCAGCGGCTTCATTGAGGAGCGCCTCGTCGGTCTCCGCCGCGCCGGCGAGCGCTGTCTCAACGCCTTCTTCCCCGACCTTCTGGGCGACCTTCAGAAGGCCCTTGGCGAGTAGCCTCGCAGTGTAGCTTTCGGCGGGGTCAGCGCTCGCGCGATCCTCCACGATGGCCTGCAGAGCGCCGAGAAACGCCGTGCCGGGTCCTGGCGCGTCTCCAAAGCAGGACTTCGTGCCCAGATGGCAGGTCGGTCCGGCCGGTCGCGCCTGAATCAGGAGCGTATCCCGGTCGCAATCCACTGCGATGCTGACCAGGTTCAGGACATCGCCGCTGGTCTCACCCTTTGTCCAGAGCCGGTCTTTGGAGCGCGACCAGAAGGTGACGAGGCGCTTGTCCTGCGTCACGGTCAATGCTTCGGCGTTCATGTAGCCCAGCATCAGGACCTCGCCGGTGTCGGCATTCTGGACGACGGCCGGGACGAGCCCTCCACTCTTCTCAAAATCGATCTCAGGCAGCTCGCTCATGTGCGCATCTCCACGCCTTCGCCGGCGAGCCAGGTCTTCAGGGCGCCGATCTCGATCACGCTCTTGTGGAAGACGCTTGCGGCCAGCGCGCCGTCCACATTGGCCTGTTGGAACACATCGCGGAAATGCTCCATGGCGCCTGCCCCGCCCGAGGCGATCAGCGGGACCGGGCAGTCCGGCCGCACCGCAGCGAGTTGTTCGACGTCATAGCCCTCGCGCACGCCATCCTGATCCATGCAGTTCAGCACGATCTCGCCGGCCCCGCGCCGGGTGACCTCGGCGACCCAGTCCAGCGTCCTGCGAGGGACCTGGGAGGACTTCGTCGGATCGCCGGTATTCTTGTGGCACCACCACTGGCCGTCATTCAGCCGGCTGTCGATGCCGACCACAACGCACTGGCTGCCGAACTCCGCCGCCAGCGCGTCAACAAGGTCTGGATTCTCCAGCGCCGGCGTGTTCACGCTGATCTTGTCGGCGCCCGCAAAAAGGCGCGCGCGAGCATCATCCAGCGACCGGATGCCGCCTGCGACACAGAACGGGATATCGATGACCTGCGCCACGCGTCCGACCCATTCGGGCTCCACCGTGCGGGCCTCAGGACTGGCGGAGATGTCATAGAAGACCAGCTCGTCGGCCCCGGCGGCGCTGTAGCGCGCGGCCAGTTCGACGATGTCTCCAACATCCTCGTGGTCGCGAAAACGCACGCCCTTGACCACGCGCCCGTCTCGCACGTCCAGGCACGGAATAATGCGCCGCGCTAGCATGACAGGGCGTCCTTCAGGTCCAGCTTCTTCTCGAACAAGGCCCGGCCGATGATCACGCCGGCAAGCCCTGCGGCCTTGAGCGCCTTCACATCCTCAAGCCCTGAAACCCCGCCGGAGGCCTGCCAGCCCATGTCCGGGCGCACCGTGGCGAGATCGGCGTAGAGGGCCATGTTCGGCCCCTCCATCATCCCGTCTCGCTCAACGTCTGTGACGAGCGCATGGGCCAAACCGGCGAGCTTATAGTCGGCCAACAGCTCAAGAAGCGTACGGTCAGAGCGCTCGGTCCAGCCCTTCACGGTGGGATAGACCGCCCCGCCCTCAAGGCGTACGTCGAAGGCGGCGGCGATGGTCTCAGCGCCGAACCGGCCGATCCAGCCGATGACTGACTGGGGATCGGCGACGGCCTTGCTGCCCACGACCGCGCGCGCTGCGCCAGCCTCCAGGATCGCCTCCACGTCCGCCTCGCTGCGCACCCCGCCGCCGGTCTGGACCTTCAGACCCGTCGCAGCGACGGCCGCCACCAGATCATGCTGACGCCTGGCGCCGTCGCGGGCGCCGGACAGGTCGACCATATGGACCCATTCCGCCCCGGCGTCGCGCCAGGCCTCGGCGGCAGCCACAGGATCTCCGCCATAGTCGGTCACCGCGTTGAAATCGCCCTTGGCAAGGCGCACCACACGGCCGTCCAGAACATCGATCGCGGGATAGATGATCATGACGCCTCGCCCTTCAGGAAATTCGACAGAATGCGCGCGCCGACTCCGGCCGAGCGCTCTGGGTGGAACTGGCAGCCGGCGACTTTTCCGCGCCGCGCTATGGCGGTGACGCGCTGACCATAGGAAGCCGAGGCCACGGTGTGATCGCCGAGCGGCGCGTAAAAACCGTGGACAAAATAGACACGCTCGCCCGGACTGAGACCTTCCAGGAGAAGCTCGCCGTCGCGAAACTCTTCCAGCGCATTCCAGCCCATATGGGGCCAGGGTCCGGCCGCGCCCGGGTCCAGCCGCTCGATGCGCCCGGGGATCAGACCGAGAAGCCCGCAGCCGCTCTCCGCCGACCAGTCGAACAGCAGCTGCATGCCCAGACACAGGCCCAGAACCGGCCGGCGTTCCGCGCGCAGCGCATCAGACCATCCCGACGCGTCCAAAGTCTTCATGGCCGCCCCCGCCGCCCCCACGCCCGGCAGGATGAGCCGGTCGCAGCCCGTCGCGTCCGCAGGCGTCCGCGCCAGCACATAGGGTGCGTTCAGCCTTGTCAGGGCATAGCGCACGGAAGCGATGTTCGCCGTGGAGGTGTCAATAAGGGCGACGGTCATGGCGCCAGGTCCACGGCAAGGCCATGTTTTCCTCCCCCGCTCGCGGGGGAGGTGGCCGCGAAGCGGACGGAGGGGGGTGAGCGACGATCGGCGCAGCCGATCAATCGACCCGGTGGATCGATGGAAGTCAGAAGAGCGGGCCGACTGGCCCAGGAGGAACGAAGCTTAGCGCCCGCCCCCCTCGGCCCTGCGGGCCACTCCCCCCGCAGGCGGGGGGAGAAATCCCACTCGGCGACCGACATCACAGGACCCCCTTGGTGCTCGGCAGGGCGTCGCCCTCGATCGTCTTGGCCATACGCAGGGCGCGGCCGAAGCTCTTGAAGCAGGACTCGATCATGTGGTGGGCGTTCTCGCCGTCGACCTTGACGTGGATCGCCGCCTTCAGGGTCTCGGCCAGCGATCGGAAGGCGTGGGCGCACATCTCCACGGGAAAGTCGCCAACCCGCTCACCAGGGATTTCACCGTCGAAGCGGCAATAGGGACGGCCGGACAGATCGATCCACACGCTGGCGCGGGTCTCGTCCATGGGCGTTTCAAACCCGAAGCGGGCGATGCCGCGCTTGTCGCCGAGCGCCTCGCGCAGCGCATCGCCGAGGGCCAGGCAGACATCCTCGATCGTGTGGTGGGCGTCCACCTCCACATCGCCCTCGCAGACCACGTCGAGCTTCAACCCGCCATGGCGGGCGATCTGGTCGAGCATGTGGTCGAAGAAGTGCACGCCAGTGCTGATCGACCCGCCCTGCCCGTCAAGATCGACGCTGAGGGCGATATCGGTCTCCTTGGTCGTGCGCCGGGCCGAGGCGGTCCTCGCGCCCTCCGCCGCTCCCATCCAGTCGGCGAGCGCCTTGGCGGTCTTTGCATCAGGGATGAAGAGCGCAGCCTGATCACCGACCGCGAAGCTGTCGATGGCGAATTCTTCCGCCAGGCGCGTCCGGGCGCTCGGCTCGCACTCCAGCATGAAGCCGTAGGGCTGCATCAGGGCCCGCCGCACGCCGCGCACCATTTCCAGCAGCGGCGCGGCGCGCTGGAGATAGCCGTCGCGCTGGTCGCGATCGGCGCGCGCCTTGAGCCGCGCCGCTGGCCGCAGAGCGTCGAGACCGGCCTTGAGCAGCACTGCGGGCGGTTGGGACAGCTCCTCGCTGATCTCCTCAGCAATCTGGACATCCGGCGCGACGATCACGCTGAGCGGCGCCTCCAAAGGCCCGACACGGAACAGCGTGACGTCTGAATCCACACGCTCGTCATCCAGCGCCAGCACGCCGGAGCCGGAACAATCATCCTCAACCGGCTCCCCGGCCGCCTCGCAGGCGCGCAGCGCGTCCTGGGGCGAGCTCGCAAGCACAAGGCGCTGACTGCCTACGTCGAGCAAGGTGGCCAGGCGTCTCACCAGCCCGTCCTTGATGCTCTCGTCGGGAAGGCCCGACAGGTCGAGACGGCCTGCGCTCATGATGTCTCTCCCTCCGCCCGTTCGCGCCGGATCGCCATGGCGAGGCGATGCGCATCGAGCCCTTCAAGCGCAGCCAGGCGCTCCACGGCGGGTGCAATGGACCGCGCGCCTTCCGCGCTGAGCTCCAGCAGGGTGGTTGTCTTCTGGAACATCTCGACCGTCACCCCGCCATAGGCGCGCGCAGCGCCGGCGGTCGGTAGCGCATGGTTCGGCCCGGCGGCGTAGTCGCCGGCGGCTTCAGGTGTCCAGGCGCCGAGGAAGATGGAACCTGCGTGGCGAACCTTCTCGGCGAAGGCGTTCGGGTCTTCGGTCTGCACGATCAGGTGCTCGCTGGCGTAGGCGTCAGCGGCCTCAACCATTTCCGCCTCGTCCTCGCAGATGACAGCGCGGGAATTCGATAGAGCGGCGCGCGCCGTGCCCGCTCTTGGCAGCTTCGCCAGCCAGCGCTCCAGAGCGGTCTCGACCGCATCGACAAAGTCTTCAGATCCCGCCACGAGGATCACCTGAGCCAGCGTGTCGTGTTCGGCCTGGCTCAACAGGTCGAGAGCGACCAGGTCGGCGTCGGCGGCATCGTCGGCCACGACCATGACTTCGCTGGGACCGGCCGGCAGATCTGCCGCCGCGCCGCCGGGCGTCTGGGACAGAATCGCCTTGGCGGCGGCCACATAGGCGTTGCCCGGCCCGAAGATCTTGTCGGCCTTGGGCAACCCCGCGACGCCATAGCCGAGCGCCGCGACCCCGTGGGCCCCGCCGATGGCGTAGACCTCGTCCAGACCCAGCAGTTTCGCAGCGGCCAGAACGGTCGGCTCCACACCCTTGCCCTTGCGCGGCGGCGCGATCACCGCGATGCGCGGCACGCCGGCGATCTGGGCCGGAACGGCGAGCATGATCAGGGTGGAGACCAGCGGCGCGGTGCCCGCCGGTACATAGAGCCCGGCTACATCAATGGGCATGGCGCGCCGGCGCGCGGTGGCGCCCGGCCAGGTCTCAACCGTGTAGTCACGATAGCCCTGCTCGGCGTGGAAATTCCTGACAGCGTGCGCCGCGGCCAGGATAGCATCGCGGTCCTCCTGCTCCAGGGCAGCCTCGGCGGCGTCGAGCTCGGCCTGAGGGACGCGGAAGCCGTCCTGCGGCGCCCATTGATCCAGGCGCTCGGCATAGGTGCGCACAGCAGCGTCACCGCGCCGGGCGACGTCCTCCAGGATGCCGCGCGCCACCTCGAACGCATCCGAGCCCAGGGCCGGACGCTCGAACAGCCGGGCGCGCTCTTCAGCGCCGGTTCGATTCCAGATCACGCGCGTCAGCATGTCAGGCCATCATCTTTTCGATCGGCATCACCAGGATCGAGCGCGCGCCGACGCTCTTGAGCTTCTCCAGCGTCGACCAGAAGACTTCTTCGGTGCACACCGCATGGACCGCCACGACATCCTCCCGGCCCACCACCGGCGCCACGGTCGGCGCATCATTGCCAGGCAGGATGGCGCGCACCTCCTCCAGCCGGTCACGCGGCGCGTTCAGAAGGATATATTTGGTCTGGCGCGAGGCGATGACACCCTTGAACCGTTCAGTCAGCAGGTCAGCGATAACCGCCTTCGCCGGCGCCACATCGGAGCGGCGCACCAGCACCGCTTCACTGTCGAGCACAGTCTCGAAGGCTCCGAGCCCGTTGGCTTCCAGCGTCGCGCCCGTGGAGACCAGATCGCAGATCGCGTCCGCAACGCCCATCCGCGGAGCGACTTCCACGCTGCCGCCCATTTCAACCATTTCGGCTTCGACACCGCGCTCGGCCAGAAATTTCGCCGTCAGGCCCGGATAACTTGTCGCGATCGAGCGGCCCTGTAGGTCCTCCACAGTCTTGATAGGGCCGTCCTTGGGCGCGGCGAGCTTCAGGCTGCAGCGGGCGAAGCCCAGCTTCAGGACGATCTCCAACGATTGCAGGCGCTCGGTCCGGCTCTGGGCCTCGTAGAGCACGTTCTCGCCGACAATCCCGTAATCGCAGGCGCCGGAGGCGACGAAGCTGGGAATATCGTCGTCGCGGATCAGCATCAAATCCAGGGCGACGTTCTCCGCCTTGCGCAGAAGCTCGTCCTTGCCGTAGGCGAGCTTCACGCCGGCGCGCTTGATCAGATCAAAGCCGCCCTCGGCCAGGCGCCCCTTTTTCTGGACCGCCACGATCAGGCGTTCACCTGCGCTCATGCTCCACTCTCCTTGAGCCGGTCCAGCACCAGCCGGTATCCTTGATGATCTTCCTGGGTGAGAAACCGCGCCACGCGGGTCACCGTTGTCGTACTCGAGCCGGTCTCCGCTGCGATCTCGCGATAGGACTTGCCGCCCTCATCCAGCAGCTTCGCCACGCGCCACCGCTCCGCCAGGGCAGCCAGCTCGCCCGGGGTCGTCAGGTCGCGCAGGAAGCGGCGCGCCTCGTCGGCGTCGCGCAGCTGCAGCAACGCCGCACAGAGCGCCTCTACATCGCAGGCGCCAGCCGCTGTTTCAGCCCCTGTTTCCACAGCCGCCATGGCCGTCTCCTCTCATGTCGAGGCGCGTTATATCGTGTTAGCGTGATAACACAAGCGATGGATTGCAGTCCAAGAGCACAGGAGACCCAGATGCCCTCGCAGACGAGGTTTGCAACAGCTTCCCCGACGAATGACGCAAACAACCGGAAACGCGCATCGCGCTATGAGTCCGCGCACGACCGCATCGATCGTTCGTTCTCCGAGGATCTGACGGAGAAGGAGGCCGGCATACCGAGCTCCAACGCATCTCCAGCGGCAGCGGGCTCACTGCGACCCCCGCAGAATCAGCGCGCAAAAGTCCGGATCATGGTTTTTAATATCGAAGGAGCACTGCTTTCGCGCCTGTCAAACTCGATTAAACACTGGATCTTATTCTTCGGACTCCCGCTATAAAACCTTTTTCTACATATATTATTCCTTTAATTATTTTCGGACCTTGACATTTTTGCTCGAACGCTCATTTATCTGACCATCGCTTGATCTTTACACAGTTGAGCGCCGCTTCGGGCGGCGCCAGGAGGAAACGTGGCATTTTCTAAACCGCACACTCGTCAGAAACGCATCGACCTGGCTCATCTGGGTGAAGCCGGCACGATCGCCGTCCTAGTCTCGGAAGGATTTTCCGCTTCCGATCTGACTTTGGTGGCGAGCGCCGCCGAGCGCGCCGGGTACAAGGCCTCGGTGATCAGCCTGAATAAGTCGCTGGTGGCCGGCCGGTCTGAAACGAATGAAGAAATGAATTTCGTGGTCGACGGCGCGCCCGGCGATCAGGATCCAAAGACCTTCGCAGGCCTGCTCGTGCCCGGCGGCAAGCCCAGCATCGATCGGCTCGCATCCGATCAGGATGGCCGCTTGATGCTCATGGATTTCATCCGTGCCAACAAGCCGGTCTGCGTCATGGGCGAAGCCGTCGCCTTCCTGGGCGAGGCCTCGGAGAAAGCCGAAGTGGACGGTGATGCGGCGCTGGCCTTGAACGGTCAGATTTTCGCCGCCGAGGGCGAGAGCGCGCGCGAAGACGCCGCATCCACCTTCGTCAAAGCCATGGGCATGGTCGACGCGGCGGCTTAGGCCCGCTCCCATGCGAAGCTGAAGGCTTCAAGCGCCCCGGCTGCGGCCGGGGCGTTTTCGTTCGTGAGCCCAGCCACCATGACGATCAGGCCGCGCTGCTCGTCCGTGTGCGCCGCAATCTTCGCGCCTGCGATCCCGGCCGCCTGAAGCGCGGCCGTCGCGGCCTCGATCGCAGCGTGCTCGCGCAGAGCCGGCTTGAAGATCTTGCCGACCGCCGTCACCGGCATCTGGTCGAGAATGCGCACGGCCTTCGGCGCAGCAGGACGCTCAGCGACGGCGTCGCGGGCGTAAGCCTCCAGATCCGCAGCGGTGATCGTCGCACCTTCGCGAAGGGTGACGTAGGCCACGGGCACTTCGCCCGCATAAGCGTCGGGCTGACCGACCGCCGCGGCCAGTTCCACATCATCGTGGCGCGACAACGCCTCTTCGATCAGGCCCGGATCGATATTGTGGCCGCTGCGGATGATCAGGTCCTTGGCCCGTCCGGTCATCCAGACATAGCCGTCTTCATCCATGCGCCCCAGATCCCCGGAGTTCAGCCATCCGCCTTCCAGAAACGCGCCGGCGTTCTTGTCCGCCTGTTTGTAGCCCGGGATCACGCTGGGTCCGCGCAGCAGGATCTCGCCCGCCTCGTTGGTGCCGGCGAAACGCTCCAGCCGGCCGTCCTCGCGGATAACGCCAATGCGCACCTCATGATAGGGCAGGCGTGTGCCGATGGAGCCTATCCGCCGCTCGCCATCTCTCGGATTGCAGGTGGACACGCACGTGCTCTCGGTCATGCCGTAGAGCTCCAGGATCTTGATGCCTGTCTTCCGCTCGAACCGCTCAAACACGCTGACCGGCATAGGCGCCGCGCCCACCAGGCCATAACGCAGCGAGCTGACATCCGCCTCTCCCACAGGATGATCGAGAAGGCTGGCGTAGATCGTCGGCACGCCGGAGAAGACCGTGACCTTGAAGCGCTCCACGAGCGGCCAGAAGCCCTTCATGAGCGCCTTGTTGCGGAAGCCGTCTGGCCCGGCCAGCAGCAGGGTCGAGCCTGCGCAGAGCGGGGCCAGACCGGTCAAAATCGCGGCGTTGGCGTGGAATAGCGGCAAACCCGTCAGCACAACGTCGTCTTCAGACAGGTCGAGCGCACAGCGCAGCATCCACTGATTGGCCGCCTGATTGGCGCGGGTCTGCTGGGCGAGCTTGGGCGCTCCGGTGGTGCCGCCGGTGTGGAAATAGGCCGCGATGCGGTTGGGGTCGTCCGCACCCTCAAACACGAAGTGGTCACCGGGGACCTCTGCACAAGCCGCCCTTAGCGACCCACCCTCACCGACTGTTAGAAGCGGCAGGCCGCCCAGGCGCTCGCTCGCCTCCTTCGCCACAGCGTGCAGCGGCGTGCCTTCTGCGGTCGTGACGAGGCATCCGGCCTCAGCTGCGTGGAGGATCTCCACCACGATGTCTGCGGACAGCAAAGGATTGACCGGCGCCGCACCGCAGCCTGCGCCCGCGCCCCAGAGGACGAAATGGGTCTCGGCGAGGTTCGGCAGCAGATACCCCGCCGGCTTGCCGCCGCCGGCGCGGTGCAGCGCATTGGCGCAGCGGATGATCTGCTCCAGCGCCTGCGCATACGTCCAGCGCCGCACCATGTCAGGCTCGGCGGGGTCGGCCAGATCGAGAATCGCCGTGCGATCCGGGAACGCCTCGGCGGCGGCCTTGAGGCAGCCGAACGCGGTCGGCGCGGCGAGGCGTTCGGCCAGCGGGATGTCTTCGATCGCTTGGATGTCCGCGAGCGAAGCCAGCTGGCCGAACGGGCTCATGCCTACTTCTCCCAGTCGTTCTCGATCGTGCGAGAGGCGATCAGGAAGAGGATTCCTGCGACCACATACAGACCCGCACCGATCATGATCGAATAGCGCAGCGCTTCATTGCCGAAGGCCGGGGTGAGCAGGGTCGACAGTTCGCCCAGCACGTACACGCCCACGCCGATTCCCAGCAGGTTGTTGATCAGCAAGAACACCGCAGACGCCATGGATCGCATGTTGGCCGGCGCCAGATGCTGGAAGGCCGAAAGCGTCGGACCAAGCCAGGCCAGGCCCAGACCCGTGGGAATGACGAACAGGGCCGCAGCCATCAGGGGCGTCGTCGCCATGGTGCCCGCGATGTACATCGGGAAGGTCAGGAGGAAGGCCACCGCTGGAACCAGCGCGAACATCTTCTTGGATCCCTTGCCCATAAGATCGCCCAGCACGCCGCCCAGGATGATCCCCAGGCTCCCGCCCACAAACAGCACCCCGCCAAACAGCCAGCCCGTCTCGATGATGCCCAGCTCAAAGCTGCGCGCGAAAAAGCTGGGGATCCAGAAGAAGACGCCATAGCCCATCATGGACGAGCAGGAGGCGCCCAGGACCATGAACCAGAAGCTCGGCTTCTTGGACAGGACGCCAAGGACCGCGAAGAAGCCCGGCGCCTTGGGCGGGGCTACCGGCTCGCCGCCGGGCATTATGCGTGGCTCCGCAGTCTTTGGCGGCTCAGGCTTCTTGTCCAGACCGCCCCGCACCGGCTCACGCAAGGTCAGCTTGAAGATCGGCGCGATGACGATGCCGGCGATGCCGACGATGATGAACGCGGCGCGCCAGTCGAGATTGTCACCCAGATTGCCGCCCGCGATCTGAGCGCCGGCGACGACGCCGAAAGCCGAGCCGATGGGAATGCCCAGCGAGTAGATCGCCAGAGCTCGCGCCCGGCTGTTGGATGGGAAGTAGTCCGCGATCAGAGAGTAGGACGGCGCGACGCCGCCGGCCTCGCCGACGCCGACGCCCACACGCGCGAGGAAGAGCTGCCAGAAGTTCTGCGCGAAGCCGCAAACAGCGGTGAAACCTGACCATACCGTCAAAGAGATCGTGATGATCCAGGTCCGGTTGGTCCGGTCCGCCAGCCATGCGATGGGCACGCCCAGCGTGGAATACAGTGCAGCGAAGGCGATGCCGCCCAAAAGGCCCAGCTGGCGATCGCTCAGGCCCAGCTCCTCCTGAATCGGAATGGCCAGGATGGAGATGATCTGCCGGTCCAGGAAGTTGAAGGCGTAGACGATGAACAGCATCGCCAGCACCCAGACGCGATAGCCTGCGCTGGGCGCGGCCGCCGGATTGTTTGCGGTGCTCATGGTCCCTCCCCCGAGCGTCTGCTTATGAATGACGCGTCTGTTGCGCGTTCCTTGCCATGATGGCGCAGATTCAAAGGGCTACGCAAAGAAAAAGCGCCGCCGGTCCGTTCGGTTCGAACAGTCCGGCGGCGCTCTTCAGCCCCGAAGAGGCCCCCTAGTAGCGGTAGGCGAAGGTCGCGGTGAAGGTCCGCGGGTCGCCGTAGAAGCCGGTCAGCGTGCCTTCAAGCCCAAGCGTCGGCGTGAAGGTGCCGTTGGCGTTCTCGTTCACGAAGTCATACCCGGCCACGATGTAGCGTTCGTCGGTCAGGTTCCGGCCATGCAGACCCATGGTCCAGTTGCCGCTCCCGCTCGTCCAGACCGCGCTGGCGTTCCACAGCGCGAAGGACGGCTGGTCGATCAGCGGGCTGGGCAGCTCGAACTGCTGGCTGTCACCGCGGAACGAAACCGTCGTGGATAGGTTCAGGTCGCCGCCGAAGGACGGAGCCTCATAGCCCAGCGTAGCCGAACCCGTGTACTCCGGGGTGTTCTGGATGGAGACCTGGCTGGAGATGTCCTGACCGAACGCGTTGACGAACTGGTCGTATTCCCCGTCCAGCAGGCCCAGCGTCCAGGCGATGGTGATGGCGTCGCCCGGCGTGAAGAAGTCTTCATCAACCACGCCGAAGCCTTCCCACTCGATGCCCTGCAGGGTCGCAGCGCCTGCATTGGTGGTCACGCCGGTAAACGTGTCGGCCACGCCGTCATTGTCGGTGTCCACGCCCACTGAACCCGGCACCTGGATGTCCGAATAGTCGGCGTAGAAGTAGGCGAGCGAGTGACGGACCGGACCCCAGTCGGCCTTCCAGCCGATCTCGTAGCTGTCGACCTCTTCCGGGTCGAACTGCATGAACTGGAAGATCTCGTCCTGGGTGACATTGCCGTCCTGGTTGAAGTCCGGCGTCGCCGTCGTCTGGCCGCGCGGATCGAAGGACCCGCCTTTGAAGCCCTGGGAGTAGGTGAAGTACACGTTGTGCACATCGTTCGGACGGTATGCGATGGAGAAGCGGGGCGAGAAATCATCGTAGGTCGCTGTTCCGTCGAAATCCGACGTCACCGCGATCGCTGTGGCGTTCCCTCCGAACAGATCGGACGGACCGTTGATGAAAGTCGTCCGGCGCACGATGGAATTGCGCTCGTCCTCGGTATAGCGCCCGCCAAGCGACACCTCGATCCGGTCGGTCAGGTCATAGGTGAAGTCGGCGAACAGCGACCAGGTCTCGGTACCAACATCGCCGAAGGTCTGCGCCGTCAGCCCGGGCAGCGCGACGAGCGCGCCTGTAGTCGCGAGGATCACGTCGAAGGCGGTGGAGGCGTTGGCGTCCAGGTAGTACAGCCCGATGACGCCGCTCAGGCGCTCGCCGGAATACTGGGCCTGGAACTCCTGGCTGAACTGCTCGTTGGTGTAGATCGCGGGAACGTCGAGGTCAGCCTCGGGCAGCGAGTCGAAGTCGATCGGCGTCGTGCTTTCGTCCTCGCGATAGGCGGTGATGGACTTGAGCGTCCATGCGTCGTTCACGTCCCATTGCGCGGTGATCTGGCCGCCATAAGCTTCCACCGACTGCTCCGGGAAGGCGAGGCCGGCGCGCGTGTCGAACTCATCGTCAAGCACCGGATAAGTGAACGGCGGGAACTGATCAGGGATCAGGCGGTGGCCCTGACGGGCTTCGGAGCTGTCGTCAGTGTAGTCACCGGAGAAGCGAAGCTGGAAGTTCGGGGTCACATCAAGCTCGGCCGAAAGCCGGCCGGCCCAGACGTCCTTGTTGTAGTTTTCCTGGCCGGTGTTCAGGTTTTCACCGAAACCGTCGCGCGTCAGACGCGCGAGGGCGCCGCCGACGCGGAAACCTTCTGACAGGGGCGCCGAAGCCGAGACGATCGCGTCGATCTGGTTATACGAACCGACATTCACCCGCACCGAGGCTTCCGGCTCGTCAGACAGGCCGCGCGTGACGTATTTCACAGCACCGCCGATGGTGTTGCGGCCGTACAACGTGCCCTGCGGACCGCGCAGCACTTCGATGCGCTCCACTTCATAGATGTCCAGGACCGCCGCCTGGGGGCGGTTCAGATAGACATCGTCGAGATACATGCCGACACCGGCTTCAAAGCCGGCGACCGGGTCCTGCTGGCCGACGCCGCGAATGAAGGCGGTCAGCGTGGTGTTCGTGCCGCGCGAGACTTCAAGCGTAACGTTCGGCGTGACCTGCCCGACGAATGTGATGTCCTGAGCGCCGAGTCGCTCCAGCTGTTCACCTGAGTAGGCCGTCACGGACACCGGCACATCGACGATGCTCTCTTCCCGACGGCGCGCCGTGACAGTGATCACGTCGCCGCGCCCCGGCGCCGCACTCTCTTCCGTTTCCTGAGCGTAAGCCGCAGCGGACAGCGGCAGCATGGACGCGCCGGCCAGAAGCGCGGCGGTATTGATGAGTTTGCGTCGGATGGTCATGGCGGGGCCTCCCTGGGGTCCTGATATCGTCTGCGCTCTGTTTCGGTTCCCGAGCGTTCGGCGCGATTAATTTCAACGTTGAATGAAAAGTCAATGGTCAATAGACTTCGGTCGCAATCAGACCCAAGGTGTGAGGCGATATGGTCACAGCCGCCCCGCGGACCCGAGCAATGCCCGATACCGGCTCAAGCCGCCGCGGAGAGCGCACGCGCCAGCGTCTGCTGGACGCGGCGGAACGCCTCTTCGCGGAGAAGGGCTTCTATGGCGTCACGGTCCGGGCGATCGCCAAGGCGAGCGACAGCGACCCTGCTCTGGTCGCCTATTATTTCGGCGGCAAGCGCGAGTTGTTCGATGCGGTGCTCCTGCGCCGCGCAGAGAAGCTGAACAAGATCCGGATCGAGCGCCTGGAGGCCTGCGAGCGCGAGGCCGGGCCGGCCGGTCCCAGCGTCGAAGACATTATCGAAGCCTTCACCGAGCCGCTTCTGGACCGGTCCTCTCATGGCGGCCCCGGATGGAAGAGCTATTTCGCCCTGATCGGCCAGGTGACGAACTCACCGGAATGGGGCGCGGCGGTGATGGCGAAGTACTTCGACCCCATTGTTCACCGGTTCCTGGACGCGCTGAAAAAGGCTCTGCCCGATGCGCCGGAGGAGGAGCTCTACTGGAGTTATCACTTCCTGTCCGGCGCCCTGGTGCTCACCTTCGCCGAAACCGGCCGCGTTGATTCGCTGTCGGGCGGGCAGTGCCGGTCCACCGACCTGGTGGCTGTGCACGAGCGCCTGCCCCAGTTCATCGCCGCCGGCTTCAAGCGTCTGGCCGAGCGCCGGACGATCGAGACCGAAGACAGGGACGCTGCTGAATGACCGCCTATTCCGAGCATTTCTTCACCGCACCGGACGGCGTGAAGACCTATTACCGCCGCTACCCGGCGTCCGGGGCTGGAGACAAGCTGCCGGCGCTGTGCATGCACGGGCTGACCCGCAATTCGCGTGACTTTGAAGACGTGGCGCCGCGCATCGCGGCGGCCGGCCGCACAGTCATCGCGGTGGATGTGCGCGGGCGGGGCCGCTCGGACTACGACCCAAAGCCGGAGAACTACAATCCAGGCGTCTATGTCCAGGACATGCTGGGCCTTCTCGATGAAGCCCGGATCGAGCGCGTCGCCGCAGTGGGCACGTCCATGGGCGGGCTCATGACCATGATCATGGCCGCGAGCCGCCCCGGCGTCGTCGCCTCGGCCGTGCTCAACGATATCGGCCCGGTGATCGACCCCAAGGGCCTGAAGCGCATTCAGGGCTATGTCGGCGGCGCCGGGCCGTTCGACAGCTGGGACGAGGCGGCGGAGGCCGTACGCGGGATCAACGGCGTCGCCTTCCCCAACGAGACCGGGCACGCTTTCTGGCTCGCTTTTGCGCGGCGGGTCTGCCGGCAACGCGAGGACGGGACTGTCGCGTTCGACTATGACAAGGCGATCTCCCAGCCGGTCCAGGCCGGTGATGTCGCGCCGCCCGACCTTTGGCCGTTCTTTGACGCGCTGGCGCCGGTTCCAATCCTGCTGGTGCGCGGCGCCCTGACCGACCTTCTGGCCGAAGATACCGTCCAGGAGATGTCGCGCCGCAGCCCGTCCATGAGCCGCGTGGACGTGCCCAATGTCGGCCACGCCCCCCTGCTGACCGAACCCGTCGCGGCCGAGGCCATCGACGCCTTCCTCGACCGTAACGCCTAGGACGATCCCATGTTGCTTCGCATTCTCGGCGCGCTGATCCTGATTATCGTCGCGCTCATCGCCCTGTTCGCCTTCCTGATGCAGCCCGCCGGGCTCGACGAGGCGCGCAGCGCCTGGATGACCGACGAAGACCGGCTGGTCGAGGCGGCCGGCCAGACCTGGCGCGTGCGCGAAAGCGGGCCGGAAAGCGCGCCGGCCATCGTGCTGATCCACGGCTTCTCCCACTCGCTTGAAACCTGGGAGCCGTTGGCTGACAGCCTGGAGGCCGATTACCGCATCATCCGTTTCGACCTGCCCGGCCACGCTCTCTCTGACGTGCGCAGCGACAGCGCCTATTCCGTGCCGGAGACCGTCAATCAGGTCGCCGCCCTGCTCGATGAAGTCGCGCCGGAGCGCTTCGTCATCGGCGGAAGCTCGCTGGGCGGGTTGGTGAGCTGGCGCTATGCCGCCGCCCATCCAGACCGGGTTACCGGCCTGGTCCTTATCAGCCCTGGCGGCTACCCCAATCTGGGCGTCGGCGATGAGCCCGCCCCTGTCCCCGCTCAGGTGCGCCTGTTCCTGACGACGGCGCCGGCCGCTGGTGTGCAGGCCGCCACGGGCGCGCTCTACGCTGACCCTACACGCATCTCCGAGGACCAGATCGAGCGCATCGGCGCCTTGATGCGGGTGGAAGGCGTCGGCCAGGCGCTGGTGGAGCGGATCGAGCAGTTCACGCTGCCTGATCCCAATCCCGTGCTGCGCGAGATCGAGGCTCCGGCCGTCGTGATCTGGGGGCAGCGTGACGCCATGATCCCCGCCACGCACGGGCCCCGCTTCGCCGCCGCCCTGCAGAACGCCGAGCTGGTTCTGATCGAGGACGCCGGGCATATGCCGCAAGAAGAGCGTCCCGTTCAGGTCTCCGCGGTGATCCGCGACTTTCTGGAGGGGCTGGACGGCTAGGAGTCGGCCGCCTCTTCCATGCGGCCGCTGGCGGGGTTGAAGCGGAAATAGGTCATCCCTTCGGCCTTCCAACCCTGCATGCCGTCGGCCATGTGTGCAGTGACGTCCAGACCCGCGCCCATGCAGGCTTGAACCGCTTGCGCCGAGCGCCCGCCAGCCTTGCAGTGCAGAACCACCTTGCGCCCCTGCCCCAACGGCAGACCCGCCGGATCGAAGGTGGAGAGCGGATAGAGCAGCGCGCCCCGGATTCGCTCGGCGTGGTACTCATCAGGCTCGCGAACATCCACCAGGATGATCTCGCCCTTTTCAAGCGCTTCGGCCGTTTGTTGCACCGTCCAGTTTTCCACCGTAACCCTCCATCTTCAGATTGATCCGCCTTCACACTCCGTCACGAGCCTCGCCATGATCAAGCCCGACGTCCATGCCGTTTTCGATCCGGAGACCTGCACGGTCAGCTATGTGGCGGCCTGCCCGCAGACCAGAGCCTGCGCAATTATCGACCCGGTCCTGGATTTCTGCGGCCATTCCGGCCGCACGGCGCTGACCAGCACGCACAGGATCGTGGAGATCATCGATGCGGAAGGCCTGACTCCTGTGCTGATCCTGGAGACACATGTCCACGCCGACCACATCTCCGCAGCGCCGTGGCTCAAGGAAAAATATGGCGCTCCTATCGCCATCGGGTCTGAGATCGGCGCCACCCAGAAGGCGTTCGCGCCGGTCTACGCCCTGGAGGCGGAAATCTCGGGCGAAGGCGCGGAGTTCGACCGGCTTCTGAGCGATGGCGAGGTCTTCCAGATCGGGGCGCTGGAGGCCCGCGCCATCCACACCCCCGGCCATACGCCGGCCTGCATGAGCTATCTGATCGGGGACGCGGTCTTCGTCGGCGACACACTTTTCATGCCCGATTTTGGCACCGCCCGCTGCGACTTTCCCGGCGGCGACCCTGCCGTGCTCTATCGCTCGATCCAGACCCTGTTCGCCCTTCCCGGTGAGACCCGCATGTTCCTGTGCCATGACTACAAGGCGCCGGGGCGCGACGCGTACGCCTGGGAGACCACGGTCGCCCAGCAACGCGCAAACAACATCCATGTGGGCGGCGGCGTGAGCGAAGCGGACTTTGTGGCGATGCGCACCAAGCGCGACGCGACGCTGAAGGCGCCCAAGCTCATCCTGCCCTCGGTCCAGGCCAATATCCGCGCCGGCGCCCTGCCGGAACCCGACGCGCAAGGCCGCCGCTTCCTCAAGCTGCCGCTCGACGCGCTTTAATCCTCGAACACGATCTCCGGCGCAGGACGCTGGACGGCGTGGGCCTGTTCGATCATCGCCGCTGCAGCGCGCTCGAACGCCTTGGCCACAGGCCCCTCGCCCAGAGCCACCAGGCGCCCTTCATCGCTGGCCTTGCGCAGCTCGGGATGCAGCGGGATCTCGCCCAGGAACGGCGCGCCGGTCAGCTCGGCTTCAGCACGGGCGCCGCCGCGGCCGAAAATCTCCGTCCCCTCGCCGCAATGGGGGCACAGGAAGAAGCTCATATTTTCCACGAAGCCCAGGACCGGGATCGCCGTGCGATCAAACAGGGCGACGGCCTTCTTGGCGTCGTCGAGGGCCAGGTCCTGGGGCGTGGAGACGATCACGACGCCGGAGATCGGCGCGCCTTGAGCAATGGCCAGCTGCGGATCGCCGGTGCCGGGCGGCATGTCGATGACGAGGACATCGAGATCGCCCCAGTTCACCTCACCCAGGAATTGCCGGATCGCGCCGGTGACCATGGGTCCGCGCCAGACCACCGGATCGCGCTCGCCGACCAGAAAGCCCATGGAAACGAGCTTCACGCCGTGGGCTTCGAGCGGCTCGATCCCGCCATTGTCCGCCTTGCGCAGGCCCGGCGCGTCGGACAGGCCGAACAGGCGCGGCGCGCTGGGTCCATAGATGTCAGCGTCCATGAGACCGGTGGACAGGCCTGCTTTCGCACACGCCGCCGCCAGATTGGCCGCCACGGTGGACTTGCCCACCCCGCCCTTGCCGGACGCCACCGCGATGATGAGCCTGGCCGGCGCGGGCGCCTGTTTGGCTTCGGCCTTGCGCGCCTTGGACTCGCCGCGGTTCAGTTCGGCTTCCACGATCACCCGGGCGCGCTCCACGCCCTCGACCGCACCGGCCGCCGCCTTCACCGCGTCACGCAGCGCGCCTGCGTCCTCATCCTTGCCGCCCGCCTTCAGGACGATGGTGGCGACACCGTCCTTCAGATCAGCGGCGCTGACCCGGCCGGACCGGCCCAGCGGCGCGCCGGAGGCCGGATCGGTGATCGTGTCGAGGGCGGAAAGAAGCGCGTCATTCATGGCTGTGGAGATAGCGCGCGCCGCCCCCGCGCGAAAGACCGCACCGAGGCAATTGCAGCGCTACGGTCCGGCGAACTTGATTGCGGCGTCCCGCGCAGGCTAAACCCGTGAATGGAGGTGTGGCCGAGTGGTCGAAGGCGCTCCCCTGCTAAGGGAGTATACCCCAAAAGGGTATCGTGGGTTCGAATCCCATCGCCTCCGCCACAAACCGCACCTAGTGCTTTGTTTTACCAATGATATTTTAATCACTGCCCGCTGCTGTATACGGTACTGTATACGGTGACGTGCGCGCATGTCCGACTAGCGATTATTTGCGCCAGCGATGATTATTTCATCGACCCCTATGCACTGAAAGCATTATCAATTCTAGCTTATCGCCGGACCTGATATAAGTATAGCTGCTTTCCATCGCGTGCCAGATTGATCCACGGTGAACCTGTCCTCGAACGACAGGAGTTTTTCCGATGGATGAACAAATGCAGCGCAAGCGTATTCTGCGCTTTGATCAAGTCCATGCTCTTACCGGAATGAGCCGGACGCAAATTTATACGCGCGATGACTTCCCCAAACCCATTAAGCTAGGCCCGCGCGCATCCGGCTGGATCGCTGGCGAGGTGCTGGACTGGATCGACGCCCGCGCGGCAATGCGGGAGGCGTCGTAATGACGGTTTCCGACCTCCCGACCGCCCGCGCGTCGTACATCACCGTCCGCGCTGCTGCTGATCGCGTCGCAATCCTGCTGGCGACGCCCGGCCCGGCTGGCGCGATCGAATCCACCTTGGCGTCCGCGCCTGACCTCCAGACCGCCTTGGTTGAGGCCGAACGGATCGGCTCCGGCCTGGACCTGCCCGTGAAGCCGGAGGGCGCACAATGACCGGCCTGACCCTCCGCGAACTGTGCGCCGCGCTGGCCGATGAGTTGGCCGTGTTCGCGCCCTGCCCGCCGCCCGATCGCCTCCGCCTGCTGATCGACCTCGCCGACCATTACGCCGCTGACCCCGACCTAGAGCACGGCGGCGACGATGAGGACGGCGGCGACGATGAGCCGAGTCTCGGCTGGACCCGCACAATGGCGCACGGCGACCGCTCCGGCCTGGACCTAGAGCTGGAGCACGACGGGCGCGAGCCCGAACACCACTGCTGAAAAGAGAAGCCCGCCGGGCTGGGGGAGGCTCCGGCGGGCAAAGAGTGTCGCGCGGATGGAATTGGAGCGACGGGTGGAACATAACCCGAACAATGATGCAGGACAAGGCGAAACCGGCGAGGCGATGCGCTTTCCGCCGGCGGCTAAGACAGACCTGATCTTCGCCCTTGTCACCGCAGACATTCCGCCGCTGGCCGCGCGCGTCGGCGTTCTCATGGCGCTTCATGCGAACCAATCCACCGGCCAGACGTACGCAGGACCGCACCGGCTGGCCGATCAACTCGGCAGCAATGAACGCACGGTGCGCCGGATGCTCCGCAAACACATTGAAGGCCGATTCTTCTCTGCTGATCGCGGATCAAGCGGTGGGCGCAGCCGCAAAACCTACTGGTTCCCCATTCCGCAGCCGGCGAGCCCCTGGAACGAAACACGGGCCGCACGGTGCCAGAAACACGGGCCAGACGGTGCCCTAAACACGGGCCACCCCGCCCCCCGAACTAAAGACATAACTAAAGATGGAACGAGAGATGCGAAACGCAGTCGCAGAGATCAATTCAACGACCCCGCCAAGCCTTCAAAGCCTAGCGCCTGGGATCGACCGGTGCATGGCTCGGCAAGAGGGAGAAGCGGCAACGTCCCTGCAAGCCTGGCTGACCTCGCGCTGGAGTATTTCCGCATGGAAGGCGAATAGCTCCGCCCTCGGCGGCTTGCCTCACCTAGAGGACGGCGCCGTGGCGATCGGCTGGCGACGGTACAAGGGCAACGCCTCCGACATGATCGCGGCGGCGCGCGAGCTGCGGCAGCAAGAGGCGCCCGCCCCTGATCGTGAGCTGGCCGGTATGCTGGCGACAATGAACGCGGCCTTAGTCACAGGCAGGCAGTCGGAGGCCGAGGCTCGGTTGCGGCTGGGCGCTTATGTCCAGCGGCTCCGCGAATGGCCGCGCGATGTCGTCGCCGAGGTGCTCCACGCATGGCCCGACCGGAACAAATACTGGCCGGCATGGGCCGAACTGCGCGCCGAGCTGGAGCGTGTGGCCCGACCCCGGCGCACGCTGATCGCAGACCTGGAGTGGGCAGCCGCGACCCTCGAACCGGAGCGCCGGGCCGAATTGCCCATGTTCGCCCTCAAGCGTTTGTGACAAATCGGCGATAATAACGCCCATCGCTTGCTAATTGTTGATGTTCGTGTTACGTTCCGAAATGGAGGCGAACGGATGGTTTTCCCGACTGATCGACACCGCCGAGCGGCTGACCGGCTGACCGCCAAGTATGGCGGCGGCGCGGTGCTGACCTGCATTGATGACGGCGGGACCGATGCCTGGGGAAACCCGACCACCACCGAGACCACGCATAATCTGCGCGCCTTAGACACCGGATCGAAAGAAGCATTTGGCGTCACGCCTGGACGTGATGACGGCGCACGCATTGGCGTTATCAACGTGCTGGACACCGGCGCTGTCCCAAAGATCGGCGACAAGCTGGAGATCGGCGGCGAGACAATCGCGCTGAAAGAAGTCGAACCGATCCAGCCTAATCCGGATCAGGACGCGCTCATGTATCGCTACATGGGGACGCTCGCATGATGGTCCCAATGCTCGCCTTTTCTTTTGAGCCGGGGGACCGACGAGGGGACTTAACTGTTTCGGCTGTGAGGTTTCATGGCTGAGGCGGGCGCCATAATCGACGCGGTTCAACGCCTCACTATCTCGCAAGGCAAGCTGGCCGGCGAGCAAATGCGGCTGGCCGGTTTCCAGCGTGACTTTATCGAAGGCGCATTCTCCGAAGGCAATAATCTGGCGTGCCTGTCAGTCGGACGCGGCGCTGGAAAAACCGCCCTGTCTGCGTCGCTCGGCGTGACGCATTTGCTCGGCGAGTGGGACCCGCAGCCGCAGCGTGAAATCGTTGTCGCGGCGCGCACCCGTGACCAGGCGGCGACCTGTTTCAACTTTGCCCGATCCTTTCTCGGCGAGCGCGATGACGTGAAGGTGCGCCGAGGCGCGGCGCTGGAGTTGGAATATGATGACGGCTCCGGCCCGCACCTGTTCAAAGCCGTGGCGAGCACCGGAAAGGCCGTGCTCGGCGGCGCTGCTACACTGGCGATCCTGGACGAACGGGCAGCCTGGATGCAGTCGCGCGGCGATGAGATGGAGGCCGCGCTACTCACCTCGTTAGGCAAAAGAGACGGGCGCGGATTGCTGATCAGCACAAGCGCGCCGGACGATGCGAACTCGTTTTCGCGCTGGCTCGATACGCCTCCGACCGGCTGTTATGTCCAGGAGCACAAGGCCCCGCCAGACCTGCCCGCCGATGACTGGCCGTCCCTGCTGCTGGCGAATCCTGGAAGCCCGGACGGTATCGGGCCGTCTAAAGCATGGCTCTTGCGCGCGGCGAAACAGGCGATGGAGCGCGGCGGCTCCGCCCTGGCAGCCTTCAAGAACCTCCACAGAAACGAGCGCGTCAATATCGAGGCGCGCACCGTCCTGATCGAACTCGACGCATGGCAGCCGTGCGAGGTGGACGCCCTGCCCGATCGGGACGGACCCGTGGTTATCGGGCTGGACCTTGGCGGCAGCGCGTCCATGACGGCGGCGGCGTTTTTCTGGCCGCACACGGGCCGGCTGGAGTGCCTGGGCTGGTTTCCATCAAGCCCGTCGCTGGCCGCCCGTGGGCTTAATGACGGCGTGGGCAAGCGATATTGCGAGATGGCCGAACGCGGCGAGCTGCGGACCCTTGGCGACCGCACCGTGAGCGTGGAGGCATGGCTTAGTCAGGTGCTCGCCCATGTCGAAGGCGAGGCCGTTCACGCCATTCTCGCCGATCGGTTCAAACAATCCGAAGTCTCCGAAGCCCTGGACGCCCTGCATTGTCGCGCGCCGGTAATCTGGCGCGGCTTTGGCTGGCGCGACGGCGCGGAAGACATCGAAAGATTCCGCCGGGCTGTTTATGACCGCCGCGTGGCCGCGCCTAAAAGCCTGCTGCTGCGCTCGGCGCTGTCAGACGCGGTGTGCATGACCGATCCAGCCGGAAACCCGAAGCTGGCAAAGGGCCGCGCGCTTGGCCGGATTGATCCTGCTGCTGCTGCGGTCCTGGCCGTCGCCGAGGGACAACGCCTGATCAGCCGACCGACCCCGAAACGGCGGGAGGCGATATGGGCATGAAGTACCACCGCCATTCCCGCGCCGTGCTGAAAACGAAACGCTGGAAAGCCCTCCGCCTCCAGGCGCTGCGGCGCGACGGCTGGGCTTGCGTCCAATGCGGCGCGCGGACCCGGCTGGAGGTGGACCACCGCCTGCCTGTCCGCACTCACCCCGAACGCGCCTTTGACTTGGATAATCTCCAGGTGCTTTGCGCTCAACACCATACACAAAAGACCCGCAAAGAATGTGGGCACCCTGAACTAAGTCCAGAACGCCAACAATGGCGACAACTACTTATGGAGACCCCTCCCCATGCTTGAATCTGTGAAAATCCAACGCCGGCAAAGTGAGGTGCGCGAGCGCCTGGCCGTGCTGGCCGGTAATGAAAACCCTGGCGAAACCGAAACCCGCGAGCTTGACGCGCTCGACACCGAATACCGCACGCTGGAAAAGCGACTGCGCGCCGCGCTGATCGCGGAGGACAGCGAACGCCGCGAGGCTGGCGACGAGCTGGAGAAGCGCGATCAACGCGAATGGGCCGACATGCTCGGCGCGTTTGAGATGCGCCAGATTGCGGCGGCGTTGGACAGCGGAAAAGAACTGTCCGGCCAGACCGCCGAGATCATCCAGGAGCTGCGGTCTAAAGGCGACTTCCGCGGCCTGCCCGTACCTTGGCAAGCCCTGGAACAACGCGCCGGCGAGACCGTGGCGAGCGGTACGCCCGACCCCGTGCAGACCCGCCCGATCATCGACAGGTTGTTTCCGGCGAGCGTGGCCGGCCGCATGGGCGTCCAGGCCGTGACGATCGGGCAAGGTGAAGTCGAATGGCCGGTTACGACGAGCTCGGTTTCCGCCGGCTGGGCCGCAAGCGAAACCGGCTCCGTGGCGAGCCCGACCGCCTACGCGACCACCGACCGCCCGCTTGCCCCGGACAATACGCTGGGCGTTCAAATGAAAATCACGAGAAAGACGCTCAAACAAAGCGGCTCCGCTCTGGAGGCCGCGGTACGCCGCGACATGGCCGGCGCGATCGGCGCGGCGCTGGATCAGGCAGTGTTCCTTGGCAGCGGGTCCAGCGGCGAGCCCCTGGGCTTGATCGCTGGCGCGTCCACCTACGGAATCACTGAAACCGCGATCGACGCGGCGGCGTCCTGGAGTGCCTTCCGTGAGGCCGTTGTGAGGTTCCTGACCAGCAATGCCGCGGGCTCGCCTGAGGCCGTGCGCCTGCTGATCCGACCGGAGACCTGGGCCGCCCTGGACGGAGCGTATATCGACACCGGATCGGGCTTCACCGAGTTTGACCACCTCACCCGCAACATCCCGCGCGGCAATGTCACGATGAGCGCAAACGCCCTGGCCGAACCGTCCGGCTCGCCCGCGGCGGCGTCCGCTCTGCTGACCACAAACGCCGCCGGCGTCCCGCCCGCCTTCGTCGGGCTTTGGGGAAGCGTTGACGTGGTAAGAGATCCGTACACCGACGCGGCGTCCGGCGGGCTTCGCCTGACCGGCCTTGCCACCGTGGACGTTACGGTATCCCGCCCGGCGCAGTCCGAAGTCCTGACGGGCATTCAGTGATGACGGGGGAGCTCCAGGCCGGCGCGGCTCTAGCCTCCGGGCTGGAGCTCCGCCGCGAGGGCGACGGCTCCGTGACTGTCGCGGGCCGTTTCCCCTACGGAACCGAAACCACCTTGTCAGACGCCGGCGGGCGCGAGGTGCGCGAACGGATCGAACCGGGCGCGTTCTCCGACGCCATGCGCGAGGACGCGGACGTGCACCTGCTGGCCGCACATAGCTTTGACCGGCCCTTGGCCTCCACCCGCTCCGGCACGCTGACCCTACGCGACACCGCCGAGGCGCTGGAGATCGAGGCCCGGATAACCCCGGCTATCCTTCGCGCTGGATACGCAAACGACGCCATTGCAGCGGCGGAGGCCGGCCTGTCCACCGGCCTGTCACCGGGTTTCAGACTGCCCGCCGAGCGATCGACCGGAGAAGCCTGGGAAACCGCACCGGACGGCGCACGGGTCCGCCGGATCACGCGCGCCATGCTGGCCGAAGTCTCGTTAGTAACAAGGCCCGCATACGACACCGCCCGCGCGACCGTGCAGCGCCACCGTGAAGCCCCTGACGCTGGATTGCGCCGAGCCTTGCGCCGCTGGAGGGCGTGACATGGAACTGATCGCACAAAACGAATCCGACCCGGCGAGCTGGCCGGCGAAGCCCGCAGACCTGCCCGCTGCTGCGGATGCATGGCCGGCGGCGTTTATCTGGAAGCAACTTGAAACCCGGATCGCATGGCGCTGGAACGCCCGCGACGTGGAATGGATCGTGGAAGGCCCCGGCGCATTTGACCTGCCATTGCGCCCGGCGACCATCTCCACCGTGGAGGTGTTCGACGATGCGACCGGCTGGGAAACCGTCACGCTGGCCGCGACCCCGCGCGGCGGGCTCTATCTCCCGACCCGTGACGCCTTCCGGGTCACTGCGAGCGCCGGAGACAGTGAGGCTCCGCCGGACATTCTGCTGGAGGCGTATCGGCGCCTTGCGGTCTATCTCGCCGAGCTTGAAGGCGAGCCCGCACCGGCTGGCGCGTCCTCTCACATGATCGAATTAGGCGGCGTGCGCGAGTCCACCCGATACGACCCGTGGCGACGGGCGCGCGCAATCGACATGAGCGGCGCCGGCGACCTGCTGCGGATTTATCGGAGGGCGTGATGTTCGGACTATTCAAACGCGCCGAGCCGAAACAAGAGACCCGTGCCACCGCCTCCGGCTTCACCGCCGAGCTTATGGCCGCGCGCGAAGCATGGATAAGCGGCAGCCGGGGAATCGCCGAGCTGACCGCCACGACGCAGTCATGCGTGAGCTTGTGGGAACATGGGCTTTCCATCGCGGACGTGACGGGGTTTGACCTGCTGGACCGGCGCACCCTGGCGCTGGCCGCCCGATCGCTGGCGCTTCGTGGCGAAGCCGTTTTCCTGATGCGTGACCGGCTCGTGCCTGCGGCGGATTGGGACGTTGCAACACGCCTCGGCGAGCCCCGCGCCTATCGTTTGAGCATGGCAGACGCGGGCGGCGGCACGAGCGAAACCGCGCTCGCTGGCGAGGCGCTGCATTTTCGGATCGGTTCGGACGTGGCCGCGCCCTGGGCTGGGCAGGCTCCATTGAAGCGCGCGGCGCTGACCGCTGGGCTTCTCCAGGCTGTCGAAACGGCGTTGTCGGAAGTCTATGAGACCGCCCCGCTGGGCTCGCAAATCATCCCGTTTCCAGAAGCGCCGGACACCGACCTGGAGGCGCTGGGACGCGGGTTTCGTGGACGGCGTGGCCGCGTGCTGCTGCGCGAGAGTGTGCATGTCCAGGCCGCAGGCGGCGCGGCTCCATCGCAGGACTGGCGCCCGGCGGACGTGACACCGGACCTGTCCAGGGCGATGACGGCGGAAAGCCTGGACCGGGCGCGCGGCTCCATCATGGCCGTGTTCGGCGTCCTGCCCGCCATGTTCGACAAGGCCGCGCAAGGCCCGCTGGTACGCGAAGCGCAGCGCCACCTTGCAAGCTGGATGCTCCAGCCGATCGCGGCGGGCATCGCCGAAGAAGTCGCACAGAAGACCGGGCAGGCCGTGGAGATCGACTGTATGCGACCCCTCCAGGCGTTCGACGCCGGCGGACGGGCGCGCGCCATGTCCGGCATCATCAAGGCGCTGGCCGACGCGAAAGACGCTGATCTTGACCCGGCGCAGATTGAAGCGGCGGGCCGGCTTGTGGGCTGGGACATATGACAGGATCGGCGGCGGATTTCACTCCTGTTACCGCCGCTGATACGCCGCGCCCGGCTCCGTAGAGACGCGCGCGGCAAATAGAGGGCGGTTTCTCCGTGCCGCCCGGCGTGTTGATCGGCACGCCTAGCGCCTCCGGCGGTGTTCCTTCAGGCCGCTGGAGGCGCTTCTGTTAGCGACGGTTGCGAGCGTGCGGCCAGTCAATCCGGCCATATCGGTTTTCACCATCGCGGATCATGTCGCGCACTGCGGATGCGCTGGGCTTTTTGCCACCGCGAATGTGGGCGATCTCTTCGCGCGCATCCTCTACGGCGTTCTGCTCTAGCCCGCCGCGCCGAGCTTCACCGTTTGCGATAATCCAGCAAGTCGAAACATCATCGTCGTACTGGCGATAATTCTTCGCCTGACCGCGCTTGCGCGTGAGTGCGGGGAACGCCTCACCGAGTCCCTTTTTCTGGCCTGTACGGATCGCCTCTAAGCCGGCGTGCAGCGCATCGCTCGCCCATGCGGGCGGAGCAAGCCCCGTCTGAGAACATGCGTCCAGCGCCGCCCATAGCGCCCATGCATCACCGGCTTCATGGGCCGCTTTCCACCCGTCCAGATGCGACCACGCCATGTAAGACGAAACACTCGGTTCCTGCCCACGGGCAAGGTGCGCGAGATAGTCCTTATTCGTGTGAACCTCGGTTGCGAACTGCTCTAGCGTGAACTCGCGCATTATGCCGCCCCTTCAACAAAGGCCGACCAGTCCGCCGCCAGCGCCCGGCGCTTGTCCATCAAATCGCCGCGCTGATAGTGCGCCTCAATGCCTTTGACGGTGTGCGCCAGCGCCATTTCAGCGACCCATGACGGATGATCGGTTTCCTCCGCCGCCCATGTCCTGAATGACGCGCGGAAACCGTGGACAGTGACGCCCTCTAGCTTCATGCGCTTCAAGACCGCGCCTAGCGTCATGTCGCTCATGGGCTTCTGCTGGCCATCCTTGGACGCCATGTCGGATGCAAACACGAAGCCCTCCGACCCGTGACGCTGGCGACGGGATTGCAGGATACGCACGGCGGCGTCACTGAGCGGCTTGCGGTGTTCGGCTCCGGCCTTCATCCGGCCCGCCGGGATTGTCCAGACGCGCTCGCCTAGATCGACCTCCGCCCATGTCATGCCCCTGACCTCGCCCGATCGCGCGGCGGTGTGGATCGTGAACGCCAGCGCCTCCGCAGCCGCGCCGGAACGGTCCTTTAGCTTGCCCATGAACGCCGGAACATCGTCGTAAGGCATGGCGCCGAAACCCGATGCGCCAGCGTTCTTTTTCACTCTGGCAGGACTGGGCAAGTGGTGCTCAAGCCCATTGGTCCAGCGCGCGGGATTGTCTCCGGTGCGAAACCCGCTCGTTGTTGCCCAAGCTAAAACCGCCTCGATGCGCCCGCGTAGGCGCGAGGCCGTTTCGACCTTCTGCGACCAGATCGGCTCAAGGATTTTCTTGATGTGGGCGAACTCAATATCAGCGACCGGCAAGCGCCCGATGACCGGGTAAGCGTAGGTTTCCAACGTGGACCGCCATTGCGCGGCGTGCTTCGCATTTTTCCATTCAGGCGCTTTTGCGGCGATCAGCTTTTCTGCGGCCTCCTTGAACGTCACCGCCTTGGCGTGCTCCGCCAGAGCCCGCCGCCGATCCTCTTGACGCTCCGCCAGTGGATCAACACCGCGATCTAACAGGCGGCGTGCATCTGCTGCTTTCTCGCGCGCATCCTTCAATGTGACGCGCGGGTACGAGCCGAGCCCCATGCGCCGCTCACGACCATGCAGCCAATATCGGAACACCCATGACCGGCCCGTGTGCGCCGTCGCGGTTTTCTGGACCCGCAGCATAAGCCCGCCGCCATCATTGTGGACGCCTGGACCCAACGTCTCGACGCGCTTGGCCGTGAAGGTGTGGAGGTTCCGCCGCATCGCCTAGCCCTTCCTGTATACGGTCCAGTATACGGTCCCGAACCGGATACCAGCACATAAGGCGGAACGTCACGGAACACAAGGGCGGGCTTAAACCCTATATATCAACGGCATATAGGAACGTCACGGAACAGGTTGGATTCCCGATGCAGCGGACATCGCCTCCGCCAGTTACTTGACCGATCATCCAGCGCGTCCGCTTAGTCGGTCCTCGCTTGCGCGCCTAGCGCTGCGGGCGTTTCTTCGCCTTGCGGCGGTCCGGCCGCTTGATTGGAAGTCAAACCACTGCGGCGAATACTGGGATTGCGGCGCCCGCCGCCGCGCGCTTCATGCCGGGAGAGTTCCACGCGAAGACGACTTCACCCGACCGCGTGACGGCGATGACGCCGCCATCCCCGCCCCGGCGCGCCACATCGGCCAACATGGCGTCTGCGGCGGCATTTACGTCCGCGCCGCCATAGCGCATGCGCGCGGCCATATCGCCTGCGCCGCCGGCGAGGATGAAAGCCTCCCCGACACCGGTCGCCGAAATCGCCACATTACTGTCCGCCCATGTACCGGGTCCGATCAGCGGCGTGTCGCCCACCCGCCCGGCGTGCTTGCCGAAGGTTCCGCCTGTCGACGTCGCCGCGGCGAGCCGGCCCTGCCGGTCCAGGGCGACGGCCCCGACCGTGCCGTGGGCGGCGGCCTTCGGATCGTCAAAGTCGGCCGGCTCTACACCGTCAGGGATGCGATAATAGCTCGCCGGATCCTCAACCCGGGCCAGCCCCTGCGTTTCGATAAAATCCATGGCGCCCGCGCCCGCAAGCAGGACATGGCCGCTCGCGTCCATCACCCGGCGCGCGGCGGTGATCGGATGCACCACGTCACGCACCGCCGCCACGGCGCCGGCCCGCATCGCGGCCCCGTCCATGATGGAGGCGTCAAGCTCGACATAGCCTGCGGTGTTCGGCGCCGATCCACGACCGGCCACGCACAGGCCTTCGGCTTCCAGGGCGCGCACGGCTGTCTCCACGGCGTCGAGGGCCGACACGCCCCGTTTCAGCGCTTCGGCGCCATCCCCGGCGAGGCGCCTGAGCTGGGCTTCGGCGCGGCTGTAATCGCGTCCGGGCTTCACTCCGGCGCCGCCGTGAAGAGCTATGGCGTAAGGGGTCATTGCGCAGCCTCGCGGGACAGGGGGGCGACGGTGATGCGCACGGGCGTGATGTCGAAGCGCACAGCTGCAGCGGTGAACTTCGCCTCGCCAGCTTGATTGCGGCCCCACCACCCCGCCGAGGCGTCGATTTGCAGGAACCGATAGACGACGCCGGCATCGCCGGAGAAAGAGACTCGCTCGACTGCGCTTGAGGCGGCGTTGTCCAGCAGGGCGTCGCCGAGCACCGCGGCGAGCGTGTCACCCGACACGGCCATGCCCCCGCCGGACACCACCGGCTGGTCAAAATATTCCGATCCGACCGTGGCCGACTTGTAGCCGGCGGGCGCATAGGCGCCGGTGTCGATGTTCAACACGTCGCCGCCGCTGAGCAGATGCACCAGAAGGCCACGCACGCTGAGCGCGTCTCCAGCCGGCTCCGTCTGCGCGGACCTGGCGTCCACGATGGTCACCGCGCCTTCGCCAATGACCGTCAGCTCATGGGTGGAGAGGTCGGCGATCAGGGCGGTGTTCTCATCCACGCCGAAGCCCATGGGCAGCGCCTCGCCGGCCGAAAGCACCGCGCGCGCCAGACGGCCCAGGCGGGCGCGCTGCTCGAAATGCTGGTCGGTGATCCCATAGGGAAAGAAACCCAGACCCCGCCCCAGAACGAGGCGGTCGGTCTCCGGCGCTTCGGTCCCGTCGGCGAGCGCCATCGGCGATTCAAGCAGGGCCGGCAGCGTCTCGCCGCGCACGATCATCACCGGGCTCATCATGGCTGCGCCAGCACTCGTTCCGCCAATCACCGCGCCGTCTGCAAGGCGCGCGCGCAAGGCGGACAACATCGGCGTGTCACGCCCATCATCCTCGATCAGCGCCTCTGTGATGCGGGCCTGATCGCCGCCGGTGAACCAGATGGCGTCCGCAGATTCTATCTTGGCGATCTCGTCGAGATCCGAGGCGTTCCCGGCCCAGGCGCTTTCATTGACCGTTTCGGTCTCGGGATCATTCACAATGGCGAGATCGACGCGCACGATGTTCGCCGGATCGACGCCATAGGCGGCCAGCGCCTCTGCGAAGCTCGCCGCTGACCCGGCTGGATAACCCGACGCCGTGGGCAGGATGGCGAAGCGGGCCCCAGGCCCGCCTGCGGCGTCAATGAACGCCTCAAATACCTCGGCGTTCCCCTCGTCGAGGGCGCCGCCGGCGATCACAAGGGTTCCAGGATCCGCCGCCGCAGCGCCCGTGAGGCCAAGCGCCGCCGCAGCAGGCAGGAGAATTGATTTCATGGTTAACCCTTTCAGGAGTACCCGATCGCCTGAGCGATCAGAACAAAGGTGCTGGCGAGCACGATCAGCGCCAGCATGGGCTTCCAGATGAAGCGCAGCCAGGTCACCCAATCCAGACGCGCCGCCGCAAGGCACCCCATGAGAGCGGCGCTGGCCGGCACGATCAGATTGGTCAGACCGTCGCCCAGTTGGAAGGCCAGAACGGCGGTCTGGCGGGTGACGCCGGACAGATCCGCCAGCGGCGCCATGAGCGGCATGGTCAGCGCGGCCTGGCCGGAGCCGGACACCACGAGAAGATTGATGAAGCTCTGACTGACATACATGCCCAGCGCCGCCATCCAGTCCGGCAGTGCGCCGGTGAACTGCCCGGCGCCGTGGAGCGCAGCGTTCAGAAGGCTCGGCTCGGTCGGATCATCCCCGCCCAGAACCACGACCGCGCCCTTGGCGGCGGCGACGATCAGGGCGGCGGGCAGGAGCTGCATGGCCCCTTCACGAAACGCTGCGACCAGCGCGTTGCCGTCCACGCCATTCAGACCAAAGACCCGTCCGATGATCGCAGCGGCGAGGCCGATGGCGAAGAACTGAGCGGCGATCTCGGCCAGGTAATAGCCCTGCGTCGCGACACCCCAGGCGATCCAGACGACGCCTAGGCCCAGCGCGGCGAGGACGAGATAATCACCGAGGGAGACCGGTGTCGCCTCCGCGTCGAGCTCCTGCTCGCGCTCGCGCCAGTAGGCGTCGGACACGTAGCCGAGCGAAGTCTCGGGTTTCAGCCGTACATGGCGGGCGTAGGCGTAGGCGAAGCCGGCGCCCAGGGTGGTGAACACGCTCCACATGGCGACCCGGAAGCCCAGCCCGGACAGGGCGGGCAGGTCGGCGATGGATTGGGCGACGATGACCGAGAAGGGGTTCATCCAGCTGGTGGCGAAGCCGATCTGGGTCGCGGCGTAGCAGGCCAGCACGCCGGTGATGGAGTCGTAACCCGCCCTTATCAGGGCTGGAACGACGATGAGGCAGAGGACGATCGCCTCCTCGCCCATGCCGAACACCGCGCCGGCCAGGGAGAAGACCACGAACAGGATAGCGACGAGCGCATCGGACGGCCGGGTCCGCTTTTCAAGCGCGCCCTTGAGGATCCGCTCCAGCGCGCCGGTGCGCATGACGACGCCGAACGCGCCGCCGACGACCAGAAGGAAGGCCATGAGGCCGACGGTCGCCGAGTAGCGGTCCCCGCTGATCAGGCCCTCGAACAGGAAGTTGAGGAAGCCGGGGTCGGCGCTGGTTCCGAACAGCGGCGCCGGGTCCGGGCCGTCGGCGGGGGTGAAGCTGCCCGGATCGATCCGGGCGCGTTCCCCCTCCGCGCTCGCGGCTAGCTCGAAGGCGCCGGGCGTAAAGATGTAGGTGGCGGCGAACGCCAGCACCGCCACCGTGAACACGATGAGATAGCTGTCAGGCAGGCGCGAGGCCTTACCCGCAGGCTCTGGATTCGCCATGGATCAGATCTCCAGGGACCGGCGCCGGACAGGGCGGGCCGCAGCGAAGCATGCCTCGCCGCGGCCCGGACTTGCAAACGCGCGGGGGCCTCAGAAGCCGTAGCGCAGGCGCACGGTCACATAGCGTCCCAGAGCGGAGTGGTTGATCAGATCCACGTTGGATCCCGACCCCAGAACCAGCGGCGGCTCCTCGTCCAGAAGATTGCGGACATTGAGCTGGATGAAGGTGTTCTCCGCAAAGTCGTAGCTGAGATTGGCGTCCAGCACGAACCAGGAGTCCACGTCCACCTGGGCGTCGGTCGGAAGGCCGACCGCTTCCAGCGTGCGCGGGCTGGGATCATCCTCATAGCTTGAGGTGTAGCGCCCGGTCACCGAGGCGCGCCACTCTTCCAGCGTCCAGCGCACGGTGGCGTTGGCCAGGAGCTCTGGATAGCGGAAATCGCCAGCCAGCTCCTCCACCGGAGAATTCGGCGAGGCCTGGCGTTCGAACTCCAGCAGATAGGTCAGATCGAACAGCAGCGCGAGATCACCAATGGGCGTGTCGTCGATATACTGGGTGTAGCTGAAGTCCACGCCGCTGGTTTCCTGATAGCCCAGATTGGTGATCTGGAAGTGGGCGTCGGACACGAAGCCGTTATTGACCTCCAGGCCCGGCGTGCCGGTCGGCAGGCCGCCGGGACCGGCCACCGTGAACTCGCCGGCCAGGGCGCGGCGGATGAAGTCGTCCTCATCAATGCCGACCAGGTCTTCGTGGCGGATATTCCAGTAGTCCAGGTTGATGTCGATGTCCGAGGTCGGGCGGAACAGGACGCCGGCCCCGAAGGTCTCGGCGTTCTCGGCGCCCAGATCGGGGTTGCCGACATCTTCCGACAGCAACGAGGCGCCGGAGGCCATCGGGTCGCCGTCACAGGCGCCGGGCGTGTCCTGGCAGTCGATGGTGTAGGAGGACAGAAGGACCCCCGCGCCGGACTGGGCGAGCGACGGGGCGCGGAAGCTGGTCGACCAGTTCGCCCGGAAGATCAGATTGTCCAGCGCCTGGTAGCGGACCGCGACTTTCGGATTGAAGTCGCCGCCGAAGCCCTCGTAATCATCGTACCGGCCGGCCAGCTGGAGATCGAGAGTGTCGGCCAGCGGCACGTAAAGCTCGCCGAATACCGCCCAGACATCGCGCTCGGCGTCCACGCTGGTGGACGAGAAGCCCAGGATCGGCTCGGGATTGTCGAGCGTGGCGACCGCGGCGCCGGAGGGCGTGTCGGTGACTTCCTCGCGGCGGAACTCCGCGCCGAATGCGGCCAGAACCGTACGCCCGTTAAACTGGAACAGCTCGCCGGTGGCGTTGAGATCAAGGCCGTACATGCGGCTCTCGCCGTTGCGCTCGGCCCGCGTCTCCAGAAGTTCGTTCAGGCCGTCGGGCTGGTCGGTCTGACCGCCGAACGGATTGTACCAGAGCGTGGTCTTGCCGACATCTTCGCAGGTGTCGCCGAAGAAGCTCGCCGAGGGACGCTCCAGGTCCACATCCCAGCGCCGTACCGTCGTGCCGTCCGAGCACAGATTGCCGAGATTGGCGTTGTAGAACGCTTCGGAGATCACCAGCCCGGACACGCCGCGCTGGGTGCGGTCATTGCCGCCATAGAGCAGCCCGGCTTCAAGCGTCCAGCTATTGTCGAAGTCGAATTCAAACCCGGTGGTGAAGCGGAAGCTTTCGCTCTCCACCTCGACGGCGCGCGGGTCCAGAAGCTTGCCCCAGGCGAAGATCGGGAAGCCGTAATAGTCGGTGAAATCGACCGTTCCCCCTTCCGCGACGATGTCGGCCTGAAGGGCCGCCGGCCAGTTGGGATTCTCCGGATCGACCGGCGCGCGCGAGAAATTCGCCGGAGATCCCGTGCCGCGGCTGTCGGAGCTCTGATACAGCAGCTCGTTGAAGATGCTCAGACGGTCATTGACCTGCCAGTTATGGGTGAACAGCCCGCCGACGCTTTCCATCTCGTCGGTGATGGAGACGAAGTCGTTCACATCGACTTCGCAATACTCCCCGAACGGCCCGCTATCGAACTGGTCCGCCGGACAACCGCCGTCGGCCGGTTCCTCGGTCTGGTCGAAGAACTGGAAGAACAGGTCGTTGAAGCTGGGATAAAAGCCTTGCTGGCTTGGGCGCACGCTGTCCTCGGTGAAGGACCGGTCGCGCTCGTAGAAGGCGTTGCGCTTGAAGTAGTCCACCACGGCCGTGACGTTATGGTCGCCGAACTGACGCCCGATCACGGCGTTGACGTTCAGCCGGCCCTCATCGGTGTCGGCGGTGGAGTTCCCGTAGGAGGCCGTGATCTCCTGACCCACATAGTCGTCGCGAAGCACGTAGTTGATCACGCCGGCCACCGCATCGGCGCCATAGAGCGCGGACGCGCCGTTGGGCAGAACTTCGACGCGCTCGACCGCAGACAGCGGAATGGCGTTCACGTCGATGAAGCTCTCCTGCCCGTTGGCGAACGCCGACACGTTGGCCCGCCGGCCGTTGATGAGGGTCAGCGTCGCGCTGGTCCCGAGACCGCGCAGTGAGACGCCCGCCGCGCCCACCGGCGTGTCGCTGCTGAGCGGCCCCGCGGTGGAGGTCGAGAACGTGCCGCCGCCGCCGGCGGTGATGGTCAGATCGCCCAGTAGGTCGATGATCGAGGTGGCGCCGCTGTCTTCGATGTCCTGGCGGTCAAGCTGGAAGGCCTGCGCCGCCCCGTCGAGATCGAGCCCGCGAATGCGCGAGCCGACGACGGTGATGGTGTCGTCTGCGCCCTGTTCGTTCGCCGTCTCGTCGGCCTCGGTGGATTGCGGCTCGGCGTCCTGCGCCCAGCTCGGGGCTGTCAGCGCGCCGGCTGCGTACAGCGCGGCGATCACGCCGGCCAGATGGGTGTGCTTGTCCTTGGTCATGGTCCGTCTCCTTCGGCCGCCCGGCGCGCCGTTCCGGCGCCGGTGCGGGCGGGTCCCCTGTCATTGTCGGTGGAATGCGATGGACGGTTCGGCGCGGGCGAGACTTCAGCCCGGAGGCGCTGGCGTTTCCTCACCGTCGCGCTGCGAGCGGCTTAAGGCTCGGGCGTGGTGCGATCAGATTGGGAAACGCTGCGCACACTCGCCTGGCTAAAGGCGAGGCGCCGCCATCCGCGTCAGGCGGGGCTGTGCTTATTCGTTGAACCAGTCCGTCAGGTGGTATTGCACGGACCGGCGCACGAGAACCTGGTGTATAGCGGACATGCGGTCTCCTCAACGCGCGATCGAACGGTAAGCGATGGCGCCGCGTCATGACAAGCCGCCAGAGTGAGCGCCCGCGGAGATTCGTTGACGTGTTGCGGTTCCGTGACAGCCCCACGCAGAGACATTTACTCCTCGCCCTTCGATTCCGCGCCGGACTGGCCTAGGTTGATGTCCGGACAAAAAGGACGGTGCTTTGACCTTCAAGAAGATCCTGGTCGCCAATCGCGGTGAGATCGCCATTCGCGTCATGCGCGCGGCCAACGAGATGGGCAAGAAGACGGTCGCGGTCTACGCCGAGGAGGACAAGCTCTCCCTCCACCGCTTCAAGGCCGATGAGGCCTACAAGATCGGCGAAGGGCTGGGACCCGTCGCGGCCTATCTGTCCATCGAGGAGATCATCCGGGTCGCGCGCCTGAGTGGCGCGGATGCGATCCATCCCGGCTATGGCCTGTTGTCGGAAAACCCCGATTTCGTGGACGCCTGCGTCGAGGCAGGGCTAACCTTTATCGGCCCGCGCGCGGAGACGATGCGCGCGCTGGGCGACAAGGCGAGCGCCCGGCGCGTGGCGATCGAGGCCGGCGTGCCGGTCGTTCCGGCGACCGAGGTTCTGGGCGATGACATGAAGGCCATCGCCCGGGACGCCGAAGAGATCGGCTATCCCCTGATGCTGAAGGCCAGCTGGGGCGGCGGCGGGCGCGGCATGCGCGCCATCAACGGCCCTGACGAGCTGGTGGCCAAGGTGCTGGAGGGCCGGCGCGAGGCCGAAGCCGCCTTCGGCAATGGCGAAGGTTATCTGGAGAAGATGATCACCCGCGCTCGCCACGTGGAGGTCCAGATCCTGGGCGACAAAGCGGGCGGCATCTATCACCTGTTCGAGCGGGACTGCTCGGTCCAGCGGCGCAATCAGAAAGTCGTGGAGCGCGCGCCGGCGCCCTATCTGAGCGAGGCGCAACGCGCTGAAATCTGCGAGCTCGGCCGCAAGGTCTGCGCCCATGTGAACTATGAGTGCGCGGGCACCGTCGAGTTCCTGATGGATATGGAGACCGGCGCGTTTTACTTCATCGAGGTGAACCCGCGCATTCAGGTCGAGCATACCGTGACCGAAGAGGTCACGGGAATCGACATCGTGCGCGCGCAAATCCTGATCAGCGAAGGCGCAACGCTGGCTGAAGCCACGGGCGCGGCCAGCCAGGCGGACGTGAAGCTGGACGGTCACGCAATCCAGTGCCGTGTCACAACCGAAGACCCCACCAACAACTTCATCCCCGATTATGGCCGCATCGCCGCCTATCGCGGCGCGACAGGAATGGGGATCCGGCTTGATGGCGGGACGGCCTATTCCGGCGCGATCATCACACGCTATTACGACTCACTGCTGGAGAAGGTCACCGCCTGGGCGCCCGAGCCGGACGCGGCCATCGCGCGCATGGACCGGGCTCTGCGCGAGTTTCGCATTCGCGGGGTGAGCACGAATATCGACTTCGTGATCAACCTTTTGAAACACCCCACCTTCCTGGCCAATGAATACACCACGACCTTCATCGACCAGACTGAGGAGCTGTTCGATTTCCGACCCCGGCGCGACCGCGCGACCCGGATCCTGCGCTATATCGCCGACATCACGGTGAATGGTCATCCCGAGACCGAGGGTCGGCCAAGACCCCGCGCGGATCTCACAGCCCCCCGGCCTCCGGCCACCAGCATCAAGCCGGCGCCGGCGGGAACCCGCCAGCTGCTGGACGAGCAAGGCCCCCAGGCGGTCGCGGACTGGATGAAGGCGCAGGATCGCCTGCTGATCACCGACACCACCATGCGCGACGCCCACCAGTCCCTGCTGGCCACGCGCATGCGCTCGCATGACATGATCAAGGCTGCGCCGGCCTATGCCGAGAAACTGCCCGAGCTGTTCTCGGTGGAATGCTGGGGAGGGGCGACCTTCGATGTCGCCTATCGTTTCCTGCAAGAGGACCCTTGGAAACGCCTGCGCGGCATCCGCGAGAAAATGCCCAACATCATGACCCAGATGCTGCTGCGCGGGGCGAACGGTGTTGGCTACACCACTTACCCAGACAATGTGGTGCGCGCCTTCGTGCACCAGGCCGCGGACAGCGGCGTCGATGTCTTCCGCGTGTTCGACAGCCTGAACTGGGTGGAGAACATGCGCGTCGCCATGGATGCGGTGCTGGAGACCGGCAAGCTGTGCGAAGGCACGATCTGTTACACCGGCAACATCCTGGATCCCGACCGGTCCAAGTATGACCTGAAATACTATGTCACGATGGCCAAAGCGCTGGAGGCCGCCGGCGCCCATGTGCTGGGCCTGAAGGACATGGCCGGGCTGCTCAAACCGGCTGCGGCGAGCATACTGATCCCGGCGCTCAAGGATGCGGTGGATCTGCCCATCCACTTCCACACCCACGACACCTCCGGCATCGCGTCCGGCACGATCCTGGCGGCCTCGGCGGCGGGCGTGGACGCGGTGGACTGCGCCATGGACGCATTGTCGGGCAACACCTCGCAAGCCACGCTCGGCACGATCGTTGAGGCCCTGCGCTTCACCGAGCGCGACACGGGCCTCGACATCGCCGCCGTGCGCGAGATCTCCGACTACTGGGAGGCTGTACGCGCCCACTACGCCGCGTTCGAGAGCGGCCTGCAGGCGCCTGCGTCAGAGGTGTATCTGCATGAAATGCCGGGCGGGCAGTTCACCAATCTGAAGGCCCAGGCCCGCTCCATGGGACTGGAGGACCGCTGGCACGAGGTCGCGGCCATGTACGCCGAGGTCAATCAGATGTTCGGCGATATCGTGAAGGTCACCCCCTCCTCCAAGGTCGTCGGCGACATGGCGCTGATGATGGTGTCCCAGAACCTGACCCGGGCCGAGGTGGAGAGCCCGGACACGCCCGTGACCTTCCCCGATTCCGTCATCGACATGATGCGCGGCAATCTGGGGCAGCCGCCGGGCGGCTTCCCGGACGCGATCGTGAAGAAGGTGCTGAAAGACGAGGCGCCCAATCTGGAACGGCCGGGCAAGGGCGTGCCGCCCACGGACCTTGAGAAGGTCCGCGCCGAACTGAGCGAAACCCTTCAGCGCGAAGCGACCGGTGAAGATCTGATGGGTTACCTCATGTATCCCAAGGTCTTTACCGAGTTCGCAGCGCGCGACGCCGACTATGGCCCGGTGCGCGCCCTGCCCACCCACGCTTTCTTCTACGGCATGGAGCCCGGTGAGGAGATCGAGGTGGACATCGACCCGGGCGTGACCCTCATCATTCGCCTCCAGGCGGTCGGGGAGACCCATGATGACGGCGAGGTCCGCGTCTTCTTTGAGCTGAACGGCCAGCCGCGCACCGTCAGGGTGCCGAATCGCAGCGCGGCTGTGACCCAGACCAAGCGCAAGAAAGCCGAAGCTGGAAACGCCGATCACGTGGGCTCGCCCATGCCCGGCGTGGTGGGCTCGGTGGCCGTCAAAGCCGGTCAGAAGGTGAAGCCAGGCGACACCCTGTTGACCATCGAGGCCATGAAGATGGAATCCGGCCTCAACGCCGAGCGCGAAGGCGTTGTAAAAGCTGTCCATGTCAGCCCTGGCGACCAGATCGACGCCAAGGACCTCCTGGTGGAATTCGAGGCCTGACCCGCAGTCGGGCTGGCCGAGTTGCCACGGGGCTGCGGCTGGCTAATTTACGCCGGGTAATATTCCGGGGAGGATTATATGACCGTCACAGATCGACTTCTTGCAGGCGCAGCGTGCGCAGCGCTCATCGCCGGCGCGGCGGCGGCCCAGGACGCGCCCATCGTGCAACCGGGAGCGCCGGGTCAGGACAGCCGGCAGCTCAGCGCGGAGGAAGCCGCCCGCATCGCCGACAACCGCTATTCCGCCGACGATGTGCGCTTCATGCAGGACATGATCGTGCACCATTTCCAGGCCGTTCAGATGTCCGCGCTGGTGGAAGACCGCACCGGGAATCCCGGCGTGAACGCCATCGCCCAGCGGATCGACGCGACTCAGGAAGACGAGATCGAGTTCATGCAGACCTGGCTGCGCGAACGCGGTGAGCACGCGCCCGATCCCGCCGCTGAGACGACGGAGATGGATCACGGCGGGCATGGCGGGCATGTGGGTCATTCCGGCCACGGCGCCCATCACGATCATTCCACCATGGCCGGCATGGCCAGCCCGGAACAGATGGCCGCGCTTGCTGCTGCTGAAGGAACCGAGTTCGACCGGCTCTTCCTGGAGCTGATGATCGCCCATCATGCCGGCGCGGTTGAGATGGTCGACCATCTGCTGAACCAGCGCGGCTCGGCCTATGATCCGGTTTTGCTGGACTTCGCCAATGACGTGCGCAGCGAGCAGGAAGCCGAAATCCGCCGCATGGACACGATGCTCGCCGGCCTGTCACCGGACCCGCGCAACGGTCTGGCTGCCGGTTTCCGTGACGCTGAAGAGGCGATCTCCAACCTATCCCTGGTGGCGAGCCTGCCCAAGCCCACGGGCTTCTTCGACCCGGAGAACCCCGCCGGCCTGCCGCCGCAGCTGCCGACCGAGGCCTCCGAGGGAGACGATGAGGAGGAGCGCGAACCCCGTTTCGGACGCCGCTCGCCCTTCCTGAGCTTCTCCAACACCGACATGGCCTTCTCCGGCGACCTCATGGCTGTCGGGAATTATCACGGCATCAACATGTACCGCCTGACCGATGAGGCGCCGCAGCTGATCAGCTCCATCGTTTGCCCCGGCGGCCAGGGCGACGTGTCCATCGTCGGCGACCTGATGCTGATGTCGGTGGAGCAGACCCGTGGGCGGATCGACTGCGGGCGACATGGCATCTCGGAAGATGTCAGCGCGGAGCGGTTCCGGGGCCTGCGCATCTTCGACATCTCCAACCCCGCCGCGCCGCGCCAGGTGGGCCTGGTGCAGACCTGCCGCGGGTCGCACACCCATTCGGTGGTGTCGGCCGATGAAGAGACCATCATCGTCTACAATTCCGGCACCAGCTCGGTGCGTTCCGAAGACGAGCTCGCCGGTTGTGTGTCCGGCCTGCCCGGCGATCAGGACACTGCGCTGTTCTCCATCGACGTCATCGAGATTCCGGTTGAGAACCCGGCCGCCGCGCGGATCATCGACAGCCCGCGCGTGTTCGCTGACGACGACACCGGGCGCATCGCCGGACTGTGGACCGGCGGCGACCACGGCGAAGGCACGCAAAACACGCGGCGCACCGACCAGTGCCACGATATCACGGTCTTCCCCTCCCTGAACCTGGCGGCCGGCGCCTGCTCGGGCAACGGGATCATTTTCGACATCACCGACCCGCGCGCGCCCACCCGGATCGACGCCGTGGTCGACCAGGGCTTCGCTTACTGGCACTCGGCCACGTTCAACAATGCCGGCGACGTGGTGCTGTTCACCGACGAATGGGGCGGCGGCGGACGGCCGCGCTGCCGGGCTCAGGATCCCGACACCTGGGGCGCCAACGCGATCTACGAGATCAATGACGGACGCCTTGAATTCGCCGGATATTACAAGATCCCCACCGACCAGTCAGAGGTGGAGAACTGCGTGGCCCATAATGGCTCCATCATCCCCGTACCAGGGCGCGATATCTTCGTGCAGTCCTGGTACCAGGGCGGGATCTCCGTGCTGGACTTCACCGATCCGGCGAACGCCTACGAGATCGGTTTCTTCGACCGCGGGCCGGTTCATCCCGATATCCTGGCCTCAGGCGGGTACTGGTCGAGCTACTGGTATGACGGGCGCATCTACGCCACCGAGATCGGCCGCGGCCTTGACGTCTTCGCGCTTGAACCCAGCGAGCACCTGACCGCTAACGAGATCGCCGCCGCGGCCATGGCCGATCAGGGCGACATCTTCAATCCGCAGCAGCAATTCCCGGTGAGCTGGCCGGACCACCCGGTGGTGGCCCTCGCCTATCTCGACCAGCTCATGCGCGATGAGGCCATCGCCGGCGAGCCGGCCCAGGGCCTCTACGAAGCCCTTGAGCTGGCCGCAGAGCATGTGGACGCCGGCACAAGCGACCGCGATCTGGCTGGAGAGCTGCGCCGCCTGGCGCGCGAGCTGCCAAGCGCGGCGGACGGGAGCGATACAGCCGCACGCCTCGACGCACTTCGCGAGGTGATCGACGGGGTCCGGCGCGCGCTGCGCTAGGATCGCCGAGCGCCAGACTTGAAAAGCCGCGGCCTGCTCGGGCCGCGGCTTTTTTGCTGATAGAGGCGATCAGATGTCAGCGGGACGCCGCCTCACGCCCGGCGATCCAGACGATGAAGATCACCAGGCAGTGGGCCGCAGCGCCAACCGTCCACCAGATCAGCGGCGTCTTCATTACGAAGGCCCCTTCGCTCACGCTGATGGCGATGAAGATCAGGACGCCCAGCGCATAGCTGGCCAGATGAACCCACAGCCCGACGCGCGCCGCCGCCAGGCCCTTGGCGAATTTGCGCCGGGCGATCTCCTGAGCTTCCTCCTCGGGATCGACCGATAACGCCGAGACGTCGACATTAAACGCCGCAGCCAACGCCATGAGGGTGTCGCGCGAGGCGGCGTCCCCGGTCTCGATGCGCTGGATGGTGCGCACGCCGACTCCGGCCAGCTCGGCCAGGTGTTCCTGGGACCACTGACGCTCTTCACGCCAGCGTTTGATCTTGGATGCGTCAGTCTTGAAAGCCATGGTCTTCTCCTTGCGGGCTGTTGTAATCAGACCCGCCGGAAACACCAGTTTTCAGGGCGCGCCGCCACGTCATGGCGGCGTCAACGGCCCGCCAGCCGCCCGCCACACCCCCGCCGCGAGGCCGCCAGCCCCCTGAATTCCCGAGCCTTCAATACGCGATCTCGAAACAGCACGGCGCGCCGGCGAGCTTCGGACCGTGGTCGTGTCCGACGCGCACCTTCGGGCTGACCAGTGAGCCGAACAGGACTTCGAACACGCCCACGTGCCAGGCGCAGTCCGGCATGGCGAGCGGGTTGTTCTCGATCTCGATCCGCGACGGCGCGCCGCTGCGGACCGTGCACATGCCAGAGCCCGCAAAGGTCCAGGCATGCTTCTGGATGGCGCTCAGCAAAAGCGGAGCGGCGAAGCGGGCCGGCAGCACCTTTAAGAGCGTGCGCACCGCCCCCGGGATCCGGTTGTGCAGGATATAGGCGCCCGTGAGCTCTCCGGCCCGGTGGGCGATGCGGAGCGCCTCGTCACGCGGCAGCGACTCAAACAAGGCCGCGAACAGAGCTTTCGGGATCTCCTCGTCGATCATCTCCCCGGGGCGCTCCGTGAGCAGGTGCGACAGCCCGGCTTGCGCGAACACGCGCTCGGCCAGATCACGCCCGCCCGCCTCGACCAGCGCAGCCTCCGTCTGGAGGACGGCGTTCGGGCCGATGACCGCATTGCTCGGGATCGAGACGGCGAGCGCCATGGCCACCTCCGCTAGCGGGTGTCGATCAACGTCTTGGCGTCGCTCTGCTCGGCCATCTGCTGATCGCCGCCGCCACAGGCTTTGACCGGCTCTGGATTCTCCGCGAGGCGGCGCGCCCGTTTGATCGCGGCCTTGTCGGCGTTGGCCTGCCAGTCGTCCATCTGGGCCGGCGCGATGGTGCGGGTGCGGTCAAAGTTGAAATTGACCGTCTTCTTCGACTGCGGGCCCCAGTAGTTCGCCTTGCCCAGATCATAGAACTGACGCTGGAACCCGGCCTTCAGAAACGCCTTCAGGCAGCCCAGCAGGTAGCGCCGCCGGAAACCGGTGCCGCGCCAGGGATAATGGAACAGCGCCTTCTGCATGTAGAAGCGCCGGTAATTCTTCATCACGCCATTCAGAAGCTCGCCGCGCTCCATGGCCGCCGGCTTCATGATGGGGGTGACGAAGTTGTATTTTTCAAAATCGAAGATCTCGACCTTGTCGCCGAGCGACTGGAAGAGCGGCGTGAACGGCCAGGGCGTATACATCGCCCAGTTGGCCAGATCCGGCTGCCAGTCCCAGGCCATCTTGTAGGTCTCTTCCAGCGTCTCTTCGGTCTCGTTGTCGAGCCCGACGATGAACTGGGCCTCCACGAAGATGTCAGCCTCGCGCAGGAGCCGGATCGCCTCCTTGTTCTCCTCGACCTTGGTTTCCTTGTTGAAAGTGTCGAGTTTGAGCTGAGCTGCGGCTTCTGTGCCGAGGGACACGTGGACAAGGCCCGCCTCGCGATAGAAGGACAGCAGCTCCTTGTCGCGCATGATGTCCGTGACGCGCGTGTTGATGCCCCACTTGATCTTGTCGGGCAGGCCGCGATCAATCAGCTCCTGGCAGAACTGGATGAATTTCTTACGGTTAATCGTCGGCTCTTCATCGGCGAGGATGAAAAAACCGACGCCGTGTTCGTTCACCAGGTGCTCGATCTCGTCGACGACCTTTTTGGGGTCCCTCACCCGGTAGTCGCGCCAGAACTTCCACTGGCTGCAGAAGCTGCACGTGAACGGGCAGCCGCGCGCCATGTTGGGAATCGCCACCTTCACGCCCAGCGGCACGTAGATGTAGTGATCCCATTCCAGCATGGACCAGTCCGGCTCGAGGTTGTCGAGATCCTTGATGGTCGGCGCGGCCTCGGTGGAGACGATCTGGTCTCCATCGCGGAAGGCCAGGCCATTGATGTCCCAGCGCGCCGACTGCAGCACGCCATCGTTAATCGCAGTGATGAGATTGACGAAAATCTCCTCGCCTTCCCCGCGCACGATGACGTCGATCCAAGGCGCCTCGGACAGGACCTGCTTGAACATGAAGGTGGCGTGGATGCCGCCCAGAACACGCACCGCGTCGGGCACGGTCTCCTTGGCGATCTCCAGCACCCGTTCCGCGGTGTAGATCGCCGGCGTAATCGCGGTGGTCCCCACCACGTCGGGCTGGAGCTCCTCCATCTTCGCGCGCAGGTCCTCATCACTGAGATGGTGGGTCATGGCGTCGAGGAAATGGATGTCGGTGAAGCCCGCCCGTTTCAGAGGTCCGGACAGATAGGCGACCCAGGCCGGCGGCCAGCTCCCGGCGATCTCCGCGCCGCCGGAGTGATAGTTGGGATGGATGAGCAGGATCCGCATGGCGCCCTCGCTGTCTGAATACCCTTACACCGGATGTGTCTATTCAGGTTTACAGCTGAGCCGCCGCTCTGCGCGAGGCGGCATTGTGTCACGCGAGACCAAGTGCGAAGATTGGAGGCCGGATCAGGACGCCGCCTCATCCTCGCCGTCACGGGTCCGCTCAAACGATGCCGCTGGTGCGCAGGCTGTGACGACGAGCGAGGCGATGTCACAGCCGCGATCGGCCCGCAGGACGCAGTCCTGCAGTTTAACGCCGGTGAACCCGGCCTGCTCCAGAAGGCTGGCGATATAGGCGCGCGAATGGGCGAAGCGGCGGCTGTCGCGCAGTTCGATATCACCGGTTTCGGAAAGCTCGACGGTGAAAGCGAGCCGGCCGCCCGGCTGGAGCGAGTTCGCGGACCAGCTGATCACGTGCTCCAGCGCGCCCAGATAGATAAATACATCGGCGGCCACGATCAGATCGTAGCGCGGCCCCTCAAGCGTCAGCGATGCGATGTCGGCCTTGTCCAGCTGATCATAGACGCTCTTGGCGCGCGCCTTCGCGAGCATGCCGGCCGACAGGTCCACGCCTTCCAGGCGCACACAGAAGGGACGCAGCGCCTCGCCCATGAGCCCGGTTCCGCACCCAAGATCGAGCACGCAGGCGGCATAGACAAAGCCATCAGCCTTTAAAGCTTCAAGCAGAAGGTCAGGGCCGCGATACTTCAGCCCCTCGACCAGCGCCCGCTCGAACTGCGGCGCGTACTGATCGAACAAAAGCTCGACAAAGGCCGCCGGCATGGAGTCGGCGCCCGGCGCGTCCAACAGCAAAGACCGCTTGAGGCTCGCACCGAACGGGTCGGCCGGGTTGAGCGCCAGCGCCACGTCGAACGCGCGCACCGCGCCATCGGTCTGGCCCGCCATCTCGTGCAACTCGCCCAGGCGATACCAGCCCGCCGCCCAGCGCGGCGCCAGATCAAGCGCGCCGGACAGCACCTCGATCGCGCCGGACCAGTCCCCGGTCGAGGCCAGGGTCTCCGCAAAGTCCGCCCGGCGGTCGACGGCCGGATCGCCGGAAGAAAACAGAGCTCCGCTCATGGCTGATGGAAGGTCCCGATACGCCGGACACGGACCGATCCGCCCCGGTGACGCGCGCATTTGGCGACCCGCGGGCCGCGTGTCAATGCAGATCTCGTGCGGCGCCGGGAAAGGCGGACAGGCGCGGCGCAGCAGGCTACAAACGCGCCATGGACCCGTTGGAAATTTTTCTCGTCAGCGCACCCGGGCTGGAGCCTCTCCTCGCCGAGGAAGCTCAAGCTCGGGGCTTTGTATCGGCGCACGCTGTTCCCGGCGGCGTGACGCTCTCCGGCGGCTGGGCCGAAGCGCAGCGGGCCTGCCTTGTGCTGCGCGGGGCGAGCCGGGTTCTCGTGCGCATCGCGCATTTTCCCGCTGCGCATCTCGCCCAGCTGGACAAGCGCGCGCGCAAGATCAATTGGGCGGACCTTTTGCGTCCCGAAGTTCCCGTGAAGGTGGAGGCCAGCTGCAAGGGCTCGCGCATCTACCATGCCGGCGCCGCCGCCGAACGGATCAGCAACGCCATTCGTGACGGTGTGGGCCCCGCCCTCAGCGACGACGCACCGGTGCGCATCCTTGTGCGTATCCAGAAGAATGTCTGCACGATCAGCGTCGACATGGCCGGAGAGCCGCTGCACCGGCGCGGCTTCAAGGAAGCCGTGGCCAAGGCGCCCATGCGCGAGACGCTGGCCGCCCTGTTCCTGCGCGCCTGCGGCTATGACGGGGCCGAGCCGGTGCTCGATCCCATGTGCGGATCCGGCACCTTCGTGATCGAGGCCGCCGAGATCGCGGCGGGTCTGGCGCCCGGACGCGGCCGCAGCTTCGCCTTTGAACAGCTGGCCGGGTTCGACCCGGACGCCTGGGCGGCGATGCAAGCCGGGCTTGCGCCTGCTGCTGCGACGACGCCGGACGCTTGCTTCCACGGGTCGGACAGAGACCCCGGCGCAATCCGGATGGCTGGCGAAAACGCGTCGCGCGCCGGCGTGGCCGCTCTGTGTCGCTTCGAAGCAGTGGCTGTGAAGGAGCTGCAACGCCCCGATGGCCCGCCGGGTCTCATCATCGTCAATCCACCCTATGGCGAGCGGGTCAGCAATCGCGGGGCGCTGGTCGGCGTACATCGCAGGCTGGGTCAGGTCCTGCGCGAGCGCTTCACCGGCTGGCGGGTCGGACTGGTCACCAGCGACGCCAGCCTGGCGAAGGTCACCGGTCTGCCGTTCGGGGCCCCCGGCCCCTTCGTGGACCATGGCGGGCTGAAGATCCGGCTGCACCAGACCGGGCCGTTGACCTGATCTGACAATCCGGCCAGCGCGTACCTTCTTCGTACGCAAAACAAGCAGGTCTTAATGAGTCGGCAAGACAATGACGGCCGGGTGATCCCGTCAGCGGGCGTCGCCCGCCTGGCGCGCTACGGGGCGCTTGGCGCTGGCCTGTTGAGCGACACCCTCCAGGCGCGCGCCAAGGCGCTGGCCGACGGCGGCTCGACGGACTGGGGCGACCTCGCCTTCTCTCCCGGCGCTGCGAAACGCTTTACCGACGAGCTCGCCCGCCTGCGCGGCGCGGCGCTGAAAGCCGGCCAGCTGATCTCCATGGATGCTGGCGGCGTATTGCCGGCCGAATTTGCGCAAGCGGCGTCCCGCCTTCGCGCCGGCGCCGATCCCATGCCGGCCCGCCAGCTGCGGCGGGTGCTGGATGAACGCTGGGGCCCTGACTGGCTGCGCCGGTTCAAGCGTTTTGAAGTGCGCCCTGTCGCGGCGGCTTCGATCGGCCAGGTGCACAAGGCGGAGACAAAGGATGGACGCACGCTCGCCATCAAGGTGCTCTATCCCGGCGTGCGCCGGAGCATCGACAGCGATCTGGATGCGCTGGGCGCCCTGATCGCCTTCTCCGGCCTCGTTCCACGCGGCATGGACCTCAAGCCGCTCCTCAGCGAAGCCAAGCGCCAGCTCCATTGCGAAACCGACTATGGGCTGGAAGCCCGGAACCTCACCGCCTACGCGGAGGCCGTGCGAGGCGATGGTCGCTTCGTCACGCCGTCCATCGCCGAGGACTGGTGTGCGGACGGCGTGCTGGCCATGACGTGGCTGGAGGGCCGGTCCATCGAGACTGCCGCAGATCAGCCCCTGAGCGAACGCGAACGCGTGTTCGACGCCCTGACCGATCTGACTCTGGCCGAGCTGTTCGACCTGGGCCTGATGCAGACCGACCCGAATTTCGCGAACTTTCTCTATGCCGGACCCGACGCGCTCATCGGCCTGATCGATTTCGGCGCGGTGCAGGCCGTGCCGACTGAGATATCCAGCCGATATCGCTCCGTCCTGGCCGCCGCGCTTGAAGGCGAGCGGTCGGACCTGACTGATGCTTTGCGTGGCCTGGGCGTCATCGGCGAAGGGACATCCGGCGATCATGCGAGCGCTGTAACCGCCATGGCCGAGCGGTCCATGGCGGCGCTCCGCGCCGGTGAGCCGTTCGACTTCACCGACACCGCCCTGATCACCGAAACACAGTCCGCCGGCGAGCGCTTGCGCAAATCAGGCTTCAATCACGCGCCGCCGCCGGAGCTGATCTTCATCCAGCGCAAACTTGGCGGGCTTTACCTGCTGGGGGCGCGCCTGGGTTTGTCGCGTGACCTGCGCTCAACGCTGAATCGCTACCTGATCTAGCCGTCGAGCGTGTCTTCTTCCCTGACCGGATCAGCACGCGCCGTCTCCGGACCGATCCGGTCGAGGTGCAGGTCCAGAAGCACGCGGTAGCGCCGGATATTGCGCACATACTGAACCGGCTCGTGCCCGCGCGCATAACCGTAGCGCACAGTTTCGTAGTGCGCCGGCTCGGTCAACATGGGCAGGGTTTCACGCATCACCGGCCAGAGATTGGCGTCCAGCCCCTGACGAAACGCCAGCCGGCGGGCGTCATACAGATGGCCCATGCCGATATTGTAGGCCGCAAACGCCTTGAACAGGCGGTCATCGCCCGTCACCTCTTCAGGCAGCCGGTCGTAGAGATTGCGCAGGTAGCGCGCCCCGCCATTAATGGACTGAGCTGGATCGGTCCGGTCCTCGATCCCCATCTCGTTGGCCGTCGGCAGGGTCAGCATCATGATGCCGCGCACGCCGGTCGCCGAGACAGCATCGGGGTCCCAGTGACTTTCCTGATAGGCCTGAGCGGCGAGCCAGCGCCAGTCGATGCCGGTCTCCTGCGCAGCGTCGATGAAATGCCGGCGCAAGGCGGGCAGGCGTTCCTCGATCCGGCGCACGAAGCGGGCGGTGTCGACATAATCGAAGCGGCGGGTATGGCCATACCAGCGCTCATCCAGATCGGCGAGCAGCTCGCCTTCGTGGATGCCAGCGAACCAGCCCTCCAGCGCCGCCATGAGCTCCGGCGTCTCCGGCGCCGTGATCCAGGCGAGACTGCGCTCTGACGCCAGATCGAGCGGCGTGAGCAACTCGGGATAGCTCAGGCGGGCATGGGCCACGAGGGTGGAGTCTGCGACCGTGCAATCCAGGCGCTCCTCCTGCACCTGCTCCAGCAGCGGCATCGCCGAGGGCGCCTCGACCGGACGCCAGCTGATTTCGGGATGCTCGGCCTTCAGGGCTCTCAAGGTCTCTTCGTAGCTCGACCCGCCCACGACCGCGAGATCGACTTCGGCGAGATCGCCCGGCTCGCGCACCCGGGCGCCGAAGCGCCGGCACACGACCTGCTCGCGCACGGTCTTGTAGCTGGGTCCGAAGGTGTAGAAGTCCTCGCGGATCTCGGTCCGGGTGATCCCGGCCGCTGCGATATGGGCTTCACCGTCCGCAATAGCCGCCAGAACGCCGCGAAGATTGTCCTTCACCTCAAAGCGCACCGGAACGCCCAGGTGCTCGGCGAAGGCCTGGACCAGCTCGACTTCATAGCCGACCGGCTCGCCCGCCTCGTTGAGGGAATAGCTGGTGGGGCCGGGCGCGGTCACGACGACCAGTTCGCCAGACTCGCGAATGTCTTCGAGGGTGTCTCCGCGATGGGAGGCCTCAGGGCCGGAGCACGCGGCCAGCACAAGCGCCGCGCCGAACGCCGCAGCCCCCAAGGATCGACGTAAGGTCATGGCCGACAACATAAGGGTTCACGCCCTGTTCGTCCAACTTAGCGCCCTCAGGGCCGGTTGAGCGCCCAGTCATATGCGTGGCCCGCAATGCTTGGATTCGCCTCGATCGCCGCGGCCAACTCAGGCTCGGCGAAGCGCAGCAGGTGTTCGACGACGCCTTGCTCGCTGTCACCGAAATCCTCCCGGAACCAGCGATAGATCCTGGAAACGACCAGGCCGTCCTCGGTGACCGTGACGCCGCGTGGATGGTTTACATAGGCGCGCGCCGCCGCCTCAAGATCGGCCTCAAGCCCCTCGGCGCGCCACGCCGTCGGTTTCAGGTTCGGGCATCCGATGGAGGCGCAGTTGACCGCGTAATGCACCATGGCCGCCTCGAAGCCGGGCCGCATGATGTCATGCTCGATATCATCCAGGGACAGGGCTTCGCCCTCCACCGTGACGCGGTCGACGCCCCAGGGCCCGATGGACCACAGGCGGGGCCGGATCTCACGGATGGAAGTGTCGGGAGCCTCCTGCACGATCAGGCGCACGGTCACGGCGTTATAGAGATTGGCCCAGTAGGCGAAGGCTTCGTCCTCGCTCGACTGCGACGGCGCGGCCGCCTCCAACGTGGCGATATAGTCCTCCAGCACAGCACGGTCGGCCGGCGCATTGCGCAGGGCGGCGTAGTCGAACCGGTTCACCCCGTCCGGGTGCTCGGACAGATATTTCGCCAGGATGCCGTCCCAGGGCGCGTGCAGGTCCGGCTCCTGGGCGGCCGCCGGCATGGCCAGCAACAGAGCGGCGAGAATGGCGAGCAGGCGCATCACAGGTCTCCTACGGCGTCAGATCCCTAACATCGGGCCTCAAGGCGGCCTCGCCCAGCCCGAACCTTGCCAGCACCTGGAATCTCGCCAGTTTGTGATCACAGTCACAAGGCACCGAGGCGCAGCGTGATCGAACCGGTTCGCGACACAATCCAGTTTCAGGACGGTGAGATGGCGCTTCTGCGCTGGCCGGCGCCGGATCTGGCTCGCCTGGTCTTCGCCCACGCCAACGGGTTCTGCGGGTCGGCTTATCGCCAGATGCTGGGCCGGCTGTCGGGCCGGTTCGACATCGTCGCCATGGACCTGCGCGGACATGGCCGCACCCGCCTGCCCGCCGATCCCGCAAAGCACACGAGCTGGGATCTCTACGCCGATGACCTGGTCAAGCTCTGCAGCCTGCTCGACCGCCCGCCTGACCTTCTGGCCGGTCACTCCATGGGCGCGGCGTCCAGCCTGATGGCGGCGGCGCGCATGGACAGCCCCCCGCCCCTGGCCCTGATTGAGCCGGTCATCCTTCCCGGCCCGGTCTACGCCGCCTACCGCACGCCGCTGCGGGCGATCATCCGCAAGCGGATCGGCATGGGCGACCTGGCGCGCAGGCGCACCAATGGCTGGCCGGACCGCGACACGGTCTCGGCGCGCTATCGTGAGCGGCCCACCTTCGCAGACTGGGCCCCGGGCGCTGTTGAGGATTATCTCCAAGACGGCCTGATCAAGACCGCGGACGGCGTCGCGCTTGCCTGCGACCCGCAGTGGGAGGCGGCCAATTTCGAAGCCCAGCGCCATGACGTGCTCGGCCCGGCGCGCAAGCTCGGACACCGGACGCGCGTGCTGAAGGCGGAAAGACGCTCCACGGTCTGGAACACCAAGGGCCTCACCGGCCGCGGCGTGGCTATCGACAGGCTCGCCGAGGCCGGGCATCTGGCGCCCATGAGCCATCCCGACGCCGTCGCCGCGTGGATCAGGCAAACAGCCGAACGCCACGGCCTCTAGGGCTGGCGAAGCCGGTCAGCTAAACTGACCAGGAGAGCGCTGGAGATCGCCATGACCCTTCTGATCGACACACGCGGCCCGGTCCGCATCATTTCGATCAACCGGCCAGAAGCGCGCAACGCCGTCGACCGGGCGACAGCCGAGGCCCTGGCCGAAGCCTTCCGCGCGTTTGACGCCGATGACAGCGTCAGCGTCGCCGTTCTGACCGGCGCAGGCGGCACGTTCTGCGCCGGCGCAGATTTGAAGGCGATCGCACACGGCGATCCCAACCGCGTTGAGGAAAACGGCGACGGCCCCATGGGGCCGACACGTCTGACGCTATCGAAGCCGGTGATCGCCGCTGTTGAAGGCCATGCCGTCGCCGGCGGACTGGAGCTCGCCGTCTGGTGCGATCTGCGCGTGGCGGCCCGGTCCGCCGTCTTCGGCGTTTTCTGCCGTCGTTTCGGCGTGCCGCTGATCGACGGCGGCACGGTTCGCCTGCCTCGCCTGATCGGACAGAGCCGGGCCATGGACATGATCCTGACCGGCCGGGGTGTCAGCGCAGAGGAAGCGTTGAGCTTCGGCCTCGCCAACCGGGTCTGCGAAGACGGCCAGACGCTTGAGACAGCGATCGAGCTGGCCGGGCAGATCGCCGCCTTCCCGCAGACCTGCCTGCGCCATGACCGCCAGAGCGCGCTGTCACAATGGAGCCTGCCGGAACGTGACGCCCTGCTCGCCGAAGTCCGGTTCGGCATGAAGACGCTCGCCAGCGGAGAGACCGTTGAAGGCGCAGGGCGCTTCAGCTCTGGCCAGGGTCGCGGCGGGGCGTTCTGATCCATGCGCGTCAATGACGAGATCACGATTGATGAAGCCCTGCTTGAGGAGCGCTACGCCCGGGCCTCCGGTCCCGGCGGCCAGCACGTGAACAAGGCCGAGACGGCGGTTCAGCTGCGCTTCGATCTGGCCGCGAGCCCCCTGCCCGACGCCATGAAGGCCCGCGCCCGCCGCCTGGCGGGATCGCGCCTGACCAGCCTGGGCGTGATCATCATCCATGCCGAGGATGACCGGTCCAGAGAGCGCAACCGCCAGCTCGCCCGCAAGCGCCTGGCCGCCCTGCTGGACAAGGCGAGCAAGGCGCCCAAACCGCGCAAGGCATCGAGGCCGTCGCTGGCCTCGGTGAAGCGGCAGAAGGAACAGAAAGCCCAGACCGCCCGCAAGAAGGCTTTGAGAAGGCCGCCGGCTCGGGATGACTAGCTCTACAACAGGCCAGCCGTCTCGAGCCGCTCGATCATGCGCGCACGCGCGTCGGGCAATTGCTTGTCGGCCGGCCACAGGACGCGGCGCTGGATGAAATGCGCGGTGACCTTGAGGCCTGCAGCGATATCGCCTGGCTGAAGCTCTCCGCGTCCGGCCATGAAACCCGGCAGCGCCAGCATGCGGTCCCTGTAGGGCGCGCCCGCCTCGCCGCTGACCGCCCGGCCGGATTTCGGGCTGACATAGACGAGGTCATGCTCCTGACCGGTCGCCGCGCAGCGCCGCAGATCCAGGCCATAGCCCAGATCAGCCAGAAGCCCCGCCTCCCAGCGGACATAGAGCGCGGGCCAGAGTTCCCGATCCTCAAGCGCGCCGATCAGGATCTCGAACGCATCGGCGACTTTGGGGTGGGCTTCGCGTTCCGGCAGACAGGCCGAGGCCATGGCGCAGGCGGCGTTGAGACCGGAGAGAGCCAGCGGGTCCTCCATCAGATGTCCCGCTGAAAGCTGATCAGCCTCGATCTGGAAGTTGCCGAGATGCTCCTCCAGACGCGCGCGCCAGACCGCCCTGACACGATTTCCCGGCTGAAGCACGGGCCGCATGGTGCGGGAGCGCCCGCCGCGCACCAGCCCGGCATGACGTCCGTTGGCGGCGGTCAGAACCTCGACAACCGCGCTGGTCTCGCCATGGGGCCTCACAGCGATGATGCGGCCTTCATCGGTCCACTCCATCGCGCGCACCTTTAAGCGTCAAAGTCCAGACCGAGGGCGGAGAAGCGGGCCCGGTCTTCACCCCAGTTGGGGCGGACCTTCACGAACAGGAACAGATGGACCTTGCAGTCGAGCTCGGCTTCCAGCTCCTCGCGGGCGGCCTTGCCGACCCATTTCACGGTCTGTCCGTTCTTGCCCAGGATGATGGGCTTATGGCCTTCGCGCTCGACGTAGATGGTCTGCTCGATCCGGATCGAGCCGTCCTTGAGCGGCTTCCAGCTTTCGGTCTCGACCGTCAGCGCGTAGGGCAGCTCGTCGTGGACGCGCAGATAGAGCTTTTCCCGGGTCACCTCGGCGGCGAGCATGCGCTGGGGCAGATCCGCGATCTGGTCTTCGGGGTATAGATACGGGCTCTCCGGAACCGCCTTGACGAGCGCCTGAGCAAGATCCTCGATGCGATCGCCATTGGCGGCGCTGATCATGAAGACCTCGCCATAAACCCCTGTTTCATGGAGCGTTTGCGCGATCGAGAGCAACTCCTCGCGCTTGAGAAGATCGATCTTGTTGAGCACGAGAATAGCGGTCAGGCCGTGCGTCTTCAGCCCTTCAATGACCCGCTCCACATCCTCCACGGTGCGCCCGCTTCCTTTCAGTTGCGCAGCGGCGTCGACGACATGGACGATCACGTCAGCATCGGTGGCGCCGTCCCAGGCGGCGGCGACCATGGCCCGGTCGAGACGGCGGCGCGGGCTGAACACGCCGGGCGTATCCACCAGCACCACCTGGGCCGCGCCGCGCATCATGACGCCGCGCACCTGAAAGCGTGTGGTCTGCACCTTGGGCGTCACGATGGAGACCTTGCGGCCGACCAGCGCGTTGACCAGCGTGGATTTGCCGGCGTTCGGCGCGCCGATGATCGCGGCGAAGCCCGCGCGCGTGGTTTCAGCCTCAGCCATCGCCGGCCTCCTGTTTCAACAAAGCTTCCGCCGCAGCCCGCTGGGCGCTCTGCTTCGAGCTGCCCTCCCCGCGGCCCGAGGCCAAGCCTTCTATGGTCACTTCAACCTCGAACACCGGGCGGTGATCGGGGCCCTTGCGTGCGATCGTTTCATAAACGGGCGCCGGAAGATGCTTGCTGGCGGCCCATTCCTGCAGCTGGGACTTTGCGTCCTTGGGGCGTTTGGTCAGACCGGCCAGCTCGTCGGCCCAGAATTCGTCGTAGAACTTGCGCGCCGCCTCCAGCCCGCCGTCCAGAAACAGCGCGCCGATCACGGCTTCGCAGGCGTCCGCCAGGATCGAGTCCTTCTCCCGCCCGCCCAGCCGCTCTTCGGCCGGCGACAGGCGCAGCGCCTCGCCCAGCTGACATCGCCGCGCCGCCCGCGCGCAGGCCTGCTTGTTCACAAGGCTGTTGAGCCGGTGGGCGAGCCCGCCCTCGTTCATCGCTTCAAAGCGCTCATGCAGGGTCTGGGCGGTGAGGAGCCCCAACACCCGGTCGCCCAGAAACTCCAACCGCTCGTTGGACTGGGCGCGCGACCGGCCATCGCCGTGACTGGCGTGAGTCAGGGCGCGCTCCAGCAAGGCCTGATCGCGGAAGGTCCGGCCGATACGGGTCTGGAAATCTGTGATGCGGTCGGTCATGGCGGCGGTCAGGAGGGGTCTGGATCTAGCGACAGGAAAAAGCGATCCGCCCTTAGACGCCACCATGTCCACGGACGCCAGAGCTCCAGCTGCGGCGAGGCCGACAACAGGACCAGATCGCCGCGCCCGACCAGGTTCTCCACGGGCACGAACCCCGGCCCCAGAGGCGGCGCAACGCGGCTGTCCCGGCTTTCATCGCGATTGTCGCCGAGCATGAACAGATGGCCGTCAGGCACGCGGACCGGCCCGAAATCGTCCATGTCTCCCTCGCCCCGATCAAGGACCTGATAACCGACGCCGCCCGGCAGGATTTCCTCATAGACCCGGTAGCGGGTGAGCCCTCCGCCGGGGCGAGCCCGGCTGTCCTCGCCGACAAGGCCCCTTGGCACGGCCTCGCCATTGATGATCAGCCCACCGGCGCGCACCTCGATCATATCGCCAGGCAATCCGATCACCCGCTTGATATAGGTCTGACCGCCATTGTGCGGCGCGCGGAACACCGCGATCTCACCACGGTGGGGCAAGGCGCCGGCCACCCGGCCCTCAAACAGGTCCGGCGAGAAGGGAATGGAATAGCGCGAATAGCCGTAGGGCCATTTCGACGCGACGACATAATCGCCCGCTTCCAGCGCCGGACGCATGGATTCAGACGGGATATGGAAGGGCTGAAACAACAGGACCCGCACACCCATGGCGATGATGAAGGCCCAGACAATCGTGGCGAACAGGCTGTCACCGCGCCGGGCGCGGCGCATGCGGCGCGCGATGCGCTTGCGGCGCCCGGCGCGCTGCGGCGACGCCGGCTCAGGCGCAGGCTCGCTTTTGGGAGTGGATAGCGGGTCGCTCATGATGTCGGCAGCGCCTCGATGACGACGAAGGCCTGGGCCCAGGGATGATCGTCGGTCAGCGTGACATGAACATGTGGCGTCATTCCGGCAGGGGTGAGCCGGGCCATGTGCTCGGCTGCAGCGCCCGTCAGCTTCAGGGTCGGCTTGCCGCCCTTCAGATTGATGACTTCCATCATTTGCCAGGTCACGCCGCGGTAAATGCCTGTGCCCAGAGCCTTGGCGCAGGCTTCCTTGGCCGCGAAGCGCTTGGCGTAGGTGTCGATCTCGCGCATGCGGCTTTGCGCCTTGGCGCGTTCGATATCGGTGAAGACCCGGTTCAGGAAGCGCTCACCGAAGCGCTCCACCGAGCGTTCAATCCGGCGGATATCGATGATGTCGCTGCCGATGCCGATGATCACGCCGCCGACCTGGCCCGGGCTTCGTCCATGAGGGCGCGCATCTTTTTCACCGAGGCGTCCAGCCCGATGAAGATGGCCTCGCCGATGAGGAAATGGCCGATATTCAGCTCGGCGATCTCTGTGATGGCGGCGACCGGCTTGACGTTCTCAAAGGTCAGACCGTGGCCGGCATGGGGCTCCACCCCGCGCTTGCGCGCCTCGACCGCGGCGAGCTTCAGCCGTTCAAGCTCGTCGCGCGCAGCCTCGAAGCCGCCCGCATTCCATAGCTCGGCATACCGGCCTGTGTGCAGTTCAACGACCGGAGCCCCGATCACCTCGGCCACGGCGATCTGAACGGGATCGGGCTCGATGAACAGGGAAACCCGGCACCCCGCCGCATTCAGCTTCCCCACGATGGGCGCGATGTGGCCATGCCCGCCGGCGACGTCCAGCCCGCCCTCGGTCGTGCGCTCCTCGCGCTTTTCCGGAACGATGCAGGCGGCGTGAGGCCGGAAGGCGGTGGCGATGGCGCACATTTCGTCAGTGGCGGCCATCTCCAGATTGATCGGCAGGGAGGAGGCCTTGCGGATCGCCTCCAGATCGCCGTCGCGAATGTGGCGCCGGTCTTCGCGCAAATGCACCGTCAGTCCGTCAGCGCCTGCCTTGTGCGCCAGCGCCGCAGCCCGGGCCGGGTCCGGATGGTCCCCGCCGCGCGCATTCCGGATCGTGGCCACGTGGTCGATATTGACGCCCAGGCGCAAGCGCTCGCTCATCAGGCGAGCCCCCGGCTGCCCGGCTTGATGGCGGGGATTTTCTCCAGCTCCGGCGGCAGCTTGTCGGCCGGATAGGCCGGGAAATCCACCGTCGCGAGCGCGCACAGCGGCGCGCCGACCGAGGCCTTGCCGCCGGACCGGTCCACCAGACAACCCTCAGCGACGACTTTCGCGCCGGACTTCTCGATCGCCGCGATGCATTCACGTGAAGACAGGCCCGTCGTGACGATGTCCTCGATCACCAGCACCCGGTCGGCAGCGGTGAGTTCGAACCCGCGGCGCAGGGCGAACTCGCCCTTCTCGCGCTCGACGAACATGAAGGGCAGCTCCATCTGGCGCGCGGTCTCATAGCCGGGAATGATGCCGCCCATGGCCGGCGACACAATCGCGGTGAAGGGCCCCAGACCAGCGGACTCGATCTTTTCAGCCAGCGCCTTGCACAGGCGTTCAGTGCGCGCCGCGTCGCGGAAGACCAGCGCCTTCTGCAGGAAGACCGGGCTGCGCAGGCCTGAGGACAGGATGAAATGACCTTCCAGCAGCGCCCCCGCCGCCTTGAACTCTTCCAGCACCTCGTCGACGGTCATGCGTCCTCCGTTTCGGCCTGATCGGGGTCTGGAAAGCCGGCGCTGCGCGCGCGCTGCACGCTGATGACCCGATCGCTCGTCTTCAGCGCGGCGACGATATTGGACAGGTGACGCGCATCAAAGACCTCCAGGCCGAAACTCATGGAGAAAAAATCTTTGGTCCGGTCCATCGTGCGCACGTAAGTGATGTTCCCGCCGGCTTCACCCACGGCGCCGGCGATTTCGGCGAGCACCCCAGGCTCGTTGCGCACCGTCGCCTCGATCCGACCGACCGAGACCGCATTGGCCTGGGCTTCCGGCGCCCAGCGAAGGTCGATCCACTGTTCCAGCGTCTCTTCATCGTCGAGCGCGGCGAGCCGCTCGCAATCGATGACGTGAACCTCAACCCCTGCGCCCGGCCGCATGACGCCCACGATCCGGTCGCCCGGGATCGGCGAGCAGCACTTGGCGAAATGCAGACTTACACCCGGCGTCAGACCGCGCCCGTGGACGTAAAGGCCGCCCTTGTCGTCCGCGATCAGCTCGCGATCCTGGGGGCGGCGTCCGCGCACGTCACGATAGCCGGGATAGACCGCCTCCAGCAGCTCCGACGAGCTGACACGCCCCCGGCCTAACGCTTCGTACAGTCCCGGGGCATCATCGACCTCCAGACGCTTGAGCGCATCGCCCAGCTTGTCCTCCCGGAACATCTTGCCTTCGCGCAGGAAGGCGTGCTCGGCGATGACCTTGCCGATGCGGATGAATTCCTCAATTTCCGAAGACCGGATCAGCTTGCGGATCGCAGCGCGCGCCCGGCCGGTGATCACCAGGTCCTCCCAGCCCGCCGGCGGCTGACGCACGCCGCCGCGCACGATCTCCACCACGTCGCCGTTATGAAGCGTGGTGCGCAGGGGCCGGTCCCGCCCATTGATCTTGGCGCTGACGGCCGTGTGGCCCAGCTCCGTGTGCACGGCGTAGGCGAAATCCAGCGGAGTCGCGCCGCCGGGCAGCGCGATCAGCTCGCCCTTGGGCGTGAAGGCGTAGACCTCGTTGGCGAACATTTCGAGCTTGGCGTGCTCCAGGAATTCCTCCGGATCGCCGCCCTGCTCCAGAATCTCAACAAACGGGCGCAGGCGTGCGATGGGATCGCCGCCCGCTTCACGCGCCGCCTTGGGATCATAGGCGTAGCCCCCCTGCTTGTAGCGCCAGTGCGCCGCGACGCCGGTTTCGGCCACGAGCTCCATGGCCTCGGTGCGGATCTGAAGCTCGATCCGCGTGTTCTCCGGCCCGATGATCGTGGTGTGCAGGGAGCGATAATTGTTCGGCTTCGGCGTCGAGATGTAGTCGCGGAAGCGTTCCGGCACGCAGCGCCAAGTCTGGTGCACGACGCCCAGAGCGGCGTAGCAGTCGGCCGGGTCGGCCACCAGCACCCGGAAGGCATAGATGTCGGCGATGTCATCAAAGCTGACATGCTTGCGCTGGAGCTTGCGCCAGATCGAATAGGGTTTCTTCTCCCGGCCGAAGACACGGCAATCGATGTGCGCGTTGCTCAGGGCCGAAGCCAGCGTCGCCGACACGCTGGACACCGCATCGGCCCGCTCGGCGCGCATGTCTTCCAGGCGGCGCACGATCGAGCGGTAGCCCGCCGGGTTCATGTTCTGGAAGGACAGGTCTTCCAGTTCCACGCACACACGGTTCACACCGATGCGGCGCGCCAGAGGGGCGTAGATCTCCAGCGTCTCCCGGGCGATGCGTTCCCGCTTCTCCGTCTTGGGAACGTAATGCAGCGTGCGCATGTTGTGCAGGCGGTCGCAGAGCTTCACGAGCAGGACGCGGATGTCCTTGGTGATGGCCACGACCAGCTTCTGCAGGTTCTCAGCCTGCTTGGTGCGCTTGGAGGTCAGCTGCATCTGACCCAGCTTCGTGACGCCGTCCACCAGCTGGGCGACGTCCTCACCGAACTGCTCGGTCAGATCTTCAAGCGTGGCCGGCGTGTCCTCGACCGTGTCATGCAGCAGGCCGGTGCAGATGGTCGCCGCATCCAGACGCAGCTCGGCCAGCAGCATGGCGACCTGGACCACATGCCCGTAATAGGGTCCGCCCGAATGGCGCGTCTGGCCCTCGTGCATACGCTTGGCGAAGTCGTAGGCGCGCCGGATCAGATCAGCATCAACGCTGGGATCATAAGCGACCACGCGCGCGACAAGGTCGTCGGCGCTCGGGATCGCGTCGGCGGTCTGGAAGGGCGCGGACGGGGTCGTGACCGCGCTCACGGCTTAAAGTCGGCCGTCAGCCGGGCCATCGCGGTCGGATTGAAGCGCCTTCAGCATCGCTGCTTCGTCCATTTCAGGCTGCGGCAGCGCGGGAACGTCTTCGGCCTTCTGGCCGCCACGGCCATCGCGCTCGTCCTCATCCTCGCCCGGGATCACGCGCTGCAGGCCGGACACAAGGCTCTCGGTCAGAGCAGGCAGGTCCAGCTTCTCCTCGGCGATCTCGCGCAGGGCCACGACCGGGTTCTTGTCGTTATCGCGGTCGATCGTCAGCGAGGCGCCGGCGGAAATGTTCCGCGCCCGGTGCGCAGACAGCAGAACCAGCTCGAAGCGGTTGTCGACCTTTTCGATGCAGTCTTCAACGGTGACGCGGGCCATGGGCGGTTCGCCTTCTTAGCTGTGGACGGGCAGATCAGAGCTGGTCCTGATACCTTAGCGGGCCTGAGGCTTCAAGCCAGCCTGCGCAGCGCGCAGCACCCCGCCCGCCGGACGGCAGGCGGCCCGGTCGGTCTGAGGTGCGGCTGCGATCAGCGCCTGTATCGAGGTTCCGCTCGCAGGATGGGTCCAGTATGGCGCGATCTCACGCAGGGGCAAGAGGACGAAGGCGCGTTCATGGGCGCGTGGATGGGGCAGCGCCGGCCCGCCGGCTTCGCCGGAGCGCACTTCGCCGCGATGATCGATCAGATCAAGATCCAGCGTGCGCGGCGCATTGCGTACGCCTCGGACCCGGCCGATGCGGTGTTCGATGTCGTGCAGCAAATTCAACAGGATCACGCTGTCGAGCGGAGTATCGAGCTCGGCGGCGCCGTTTGTGAAAGGCGGATCAGACGGGTCCGGCCAGGCGGGCGTGCGCCAGGGCCGCGACGTGCGCATGACGCTGACGCCTGCAGCCTCCAGCGCAGTCAGCGCTGAATTGAGGTTTTCAAGCGGGCTTGAGCGCCCATATGATTGGTTGGCTCCCAGCGCGATGTAAATGCGTCCGTGAGCGTGATTTGAACCCTTTGATACCGCGAAAGGCATGGTCCGATGACCTTCTATCCCAACGAGCGCCTAGGCCTCTTCATCGACGGGGCGAACCTCTACTCCGCCGCCAAGGCCCTGGACTTCGACATCGATTACCGCCGGCTGCTCGAGGAGTTCCGCAAGCGCGGGCGCCTGATCCGGGCGAACTACTACACCGCGCTGATCGAGAGCGAGGAATACAGCCCGATCCGCCCCCTCATCGACTGGCTGGACTATAACGGCTTCAAGATCGTCACCAAGGCCGCCAAGGAGTATTCAGACGATACAGGGCGCCGGCGCATCAAGGGCGACATGGACGTCGAACTCGCCGTCGATGTCATGGAGGCGGCCCACTATCTCGATCACATCGTGCTGTTCTCCGGTGACGGCGACTTCCGCAAGGTGGTCGAGGCCGTCCAGCGCAAGGGTTGCCGGGTCTCCGTGGTCTCCACGCTTAAGTCCAGCCCGCCCATGGCCGCAGACGACCTGCGCCGCCAGGCCGACGCCTTCATCGAGCTGGCTGAGCTGGGCAAGCTGGTTGGCCGTGAACGCCGTCAGCGCGATTACGACGACGAGGACGATGACGCGTAGGTCCGCTGCGGCGGTGAAGGACGCCGTGCCCGAGCCGCCGCGCAACTGCCCGCTCTGCCCGCGCCTGGTGCAATATCGAGCCGAGAACGCCCGGCAGAATCCAGACTGGTTCAACGGCGCCGCGCCAAGCTTCGGCGATGCGAACGCACGCCTGCTCGTGGTCGGGCTGGCGCCGGGACGGACCGGAGCGAACCGCACCGGACGTCCGTTCACCGGCGACTGGGCGGGCGACCTGCTCTATCCGACGTTGGCGAAGTATGGCTTCTCCACCGGGACATTCGACCCCGATGGAAACGACGATCTGGCGCTTGAAGAGGCCATGATAACCAACGCCGTGCGCTGCGTTCCACCGCAGAACAAGCCGATCGGCGAAGAAATGACCAATTGCCGACCCTTCCTGGCGGCGCGCATGGCCGCTCTGCCCCGGCTGGAAGTAATGATCGCGCTCGGCCGCGTCGCTCACGAGAACGTCCTGAAAGCGCTGGGTGAACGCGTCGCCGCCCATCCCTTCGCCCACGGCGCCGAACATGCCCTGCCCGGCCCGAACGGCGCGGTGACGATGATCGATAGCTATCACTGCTCGCGCTACAACACGAATACCGGACGGCTCACTGAAGGCATGTTCCACGAGGTATTCGAGCGCGCGCGGGAGATGTTGGGGCGTTAGCCCAGCAACTTCTTCTGCAGGATCTCGTTGACCGCTTGCGGGTTCGCCTTGCCCTGCATGGCCTTCATCACCTGACCGACGAACCAGCCCATGGTCTTGGGCTTGTCCTTGACCTGGGCGGCCTGCTCGGGGTTCGCGGCGATGAGCTCGTCGACGACCTTTTCGATGGCGCCGGTGTCGCTGACCTGTTTCAGGCCGCGGCTCTCCACGATCTCGCGGGGATCGCCGCCTTCCTCCCAGACGATCTCGAAGACCTGCTTGCCGATCTTGCCGGAGATGGAGCCGTCGGCGATCTGACCGACGATGCCGGCGAGCTGATCGGCGCTGACCGGGCTTTCCGTGATGGGCAGGCTTTCCTTGTTCAGACGGCCGAACAGCTCGTTATTGACCCAGTTGGCCACCAGCTTGGCGTCGGCCCCGCCGGCCAGAACCGCCTCGAAATAGTCCGCGCGGTCCTTGTCGGCGGTCAGCACCGAAGCGTCGTATTCCGACAGGCCCAGCTGCTCGATGAAGCGCTTGCGCTTGCCCGACGGCAGCTCGGGGAGCTTCGCCTTGATGTCGGCGATGAAGCTGTCTTCCAGCTCCAGCGGCAGAAGATCAGGATCGGGGAAGTAGCGGTAATCGTGGGCTTCTTCCTTGGAGCGCATGGAGCGCGTCACGCCGGTATTGGCGTCGAACAGGCGGGTTTCCTGATCGATCTTGCCGCCGTCCTCGATGATGTCGATCTGGCGCTGGGCTTCGTACTCGATGGCCTGCTGGATGAAGCGCAGGGAGTTCACGTTCTTGATCTCGCAGCGCGTGCCCAGATGCTCGAACGAGCCGGTTTCCATGAATTTCTCATAGGCGCCGGGCTTGCAGACCGAGACGTTCACGTCGGCGCGCAGCTGGCCCTTCTCCATGTCTCCGCCGCAGGTGTCGAGATAGCGCAGGATCGTGCGCAGCGTGCGCACATAGGCCGCCGCATCGCCAGGGCTGCGCACGTGAGGCCGCGAGACGATCTCCATCAGCGCCACGCCGGAGCGGTTCAGGTCCACATAAGTGGCGTTGGGATCAAGATCGTGGATCGACTTGCCCGCGTCCTGCTCCAGGTGCAGGCGTTCGATGCCGACGATGAAGCGCGAGCCGTCATCACGCTCGCACTCGATCTCGCCTTCGCCCACGATGGGGTGCTTGAACTGGCTGATCTGATAGCCCTGAGGCAGGTCGGGGTAGAAGTAGTTCTTCCGGTCAAAGCGCGAGAAGGCGTTGATCTGGGCATTCAGCCCCAGCCCCGTGCGCACCGCCTGGGCCACGCACATCTCGTTGATCACCGGCAGCATTCCCGGCATGGCCACATCCACCAGGCTCACCTGGGTGTTGGGCTCCGCGCCGAACTCGGTGGCCGCGCCGGAGAACAGCTTGGCCTTCGATTTCACCTGGGCATGGACCTCCAGGCCCACAACGATCTCCCAGTCGCCGGTGGCGCCGGGAATGCGGTAGGTGTGATCGGTGTCGTCGAGCGGCATGGCGGGCGTCCTGTCAGGGAAATGTTGCACCTGCGTTTGAAGACGCGTCGCGGCGTTGCGTCAAGCGGGGCGGTGTCATGATCGAAGGCGACGGTCAGCACCCCACCCCGGCCCTCCCCTCAAGGGGAGGGAGAAACATTGTCCCTTCAGCGCGCTGGAGGATGCGGCGACAGGCGCCGCTACGGCGTTGATACACATGAGGAAGGGGCGACCCGCTCCCTCCCCCTCGGGGGAGGGCCGGGGTGGGGGCGCCTAAACCCGCACCACGACAGCGCCGATCTTCACCGCGTCCTCCACCCGGCGATGGGCGTCGGCGGTCTCCTCCAGGTCGAAGACGCGGTCGAGGCGCGGCGTCAGGGCGCCGGCCCCGAGCGCGCGCACGACATCGCTCACCGCCCTGGCCCGTTGCTCCAGCGTGAGCTTGTAGACGAACACGCTGTGCACGCTGATATTCCTGAACATCAGGTCATAGAAGGCCAGCTCCGGCGTGCGCTCGCCTTCCGAGCCGTAGGACGCGATGGAGCCATGCTCGCGAAGCACGGCGAGGGACTGGCGCAGGTTCGCGCCGAATTCCACCTCGACGACATGATCCACGCCATGGCCGTTCGTGGCGCTCTCTACGGCCTCGGCGACGTCCTGACGGCGATAGTCGATGACTTCATCCGCGCCCGCCGCCCAGGCCGCTTCGGCCTTCTCCGGGCTGGAGACAGTCGTCAGCACCTGAGCCGCGCCAAAGAATTTCGCCAGCTGAATCGCCTGATGGCCGACCGCACCGGCGCCGCCGGTGACCAGCACGACGCGCCCGTCCACGGGTCCGCCCGCCGTCACAGCCCGATGAGCCGTCAGCGCGGGCACACCCAGCGCAGCGCCGGCGTCAAAGCTCACGGCGTCCGGCAAGGGCGCGGTGAATTCGGCTGGCAGGACGCACACCTCGGCGCACGTTCCGCCCGCGCGCTGGAAGGCGGCGTTGAAGGTCCAGACCCGTTCCCCGATACGAGCCGGATCCACGCCTTCGCCCACCGCCTTGATGACGCCGGCGCCATCGCTGTGCGGGATCTGGCGCGCGACCGCCATGGGTCCGCGTGCGCCGGTACGCATCTTCACGTCGGAGGGATTGACGCCTGAGGCCTTGATCCAGACCGCCACCTCGCCGGGACCAGGCTGCGGCTCGTCCAGCTCGCTGAGCGTGAGGACATTCTCGGCCCGGCCTTGGGTCTCGTACCAGATGGCGCGCATGGGGGAACTCCTGGCTTTAAGACGAACACGCTACCTGAAACCCCGGCCCAGCGCAGCCGCCGCCCCCTCTCCCCTTCCTTTGGGAGGGGAGAGGGCCGGGGTGAGGGGTGGGCGGCACAAGACGATCCGGCGGAACGCGGAACGGCGCCGGCGATCCCCCTCACCCTGACCCTCTCCCCCTTGGACCAAGGGGGAGAGGGGGCGGCGCCGCTGCGCCTAGCTTTTTCGATTGGAGTCGTCCGCCATCTTGTCCAGGCTCGCCTTCAGCCGGGTGAAGAACACCACGTTCAGCAGCCCGATCACGCCGGTGACCGTCAGCGTGATCCCGATGGCGCTCTGCCACCCGCCCTCACCGATGAGACGCCCGGTGGCGAGCAAGGCGCCGAACAGGGCGACCAGCCCGAAGGCGATGAGGAGGATGCGGGGGAGCTTCATTGGAACAGGCGTCGCACTTCAGGGTGCCGTTGCACAAGGAGCTGCGTCACACCGCAAGCCAGAAGCAGCACGAGCCACGCAACGCCGATCGCAAACGAGAACATTTCCGCGCCTCTAAGGCCTTCGGCGACGCCGCCAAGAGCAAAGTCAAGGTAAGCAAGTAGCAAGGCAGGAGGGGCAAGGGCCGCAAGGCTTAGCGCAAACTTACCGCCGCCAATAAACACCGCAGCCAGCCTGCAAGCGAAGATGTATATGAATACCAACAAGATATGGACAACAATGATTATGATCATCCCGGGCCCATAGACCCGACCGCTATCAATCAGGGCGGACACCACAGACCCTGCTATCGCGCCCAATGCTGCGCCAAGCACAACATGAACGACCAGTTCGCCCGGCAGGGGTACGCGCAGATCATTCAGTTGCCGAAAAATCCAATCCTTGAGCTGCATCTCTAAGGCTTACCACCAGCGCTTCGGCTTCGCCTTGAACCCGGCCGCATCCTCAATCGCCCCGGCCACCGTGAACATGGTCGCTTCGTCCAGCGCCTTGGTGATCACCTGAAGGCCCAGCGGCAGGCCGCTCGCGTCGAGGCCCGCCGGCACGCTCATGGCCGGAACGCCTGCGATGTTGGCGGTCACGGTGAAGATGTCGTTCAGGTACATCTCGATGGGATCGGCCTTGGCTTTCGAGCCGATGCCGAACGCTGCGCTGGGCGTCGTCGGGGTCAGGATGGCGTCGACTTGAGCAAAGGCCCGCTCGAAATCTTCCAGAATTTTCCGGCGTACTTTCAGGGCCTTGAGGTAGTACGCATCGTAATAGCCTGCGCTCAGCACATAGGTGCCGATGAGGATGCGGCGCTGGACTTCCTTGCCGAAGCCGGCCGCGCGCGTCTTCTCATAGGTGTCGATCAGATCCTCGCCCTCGACCCGCGCGCCGTAGCGCATGCCGTCATAGCGGGCCAGGTTCGAGGAGGCCTCCGCCGGGGCGATGATGTAGTAGGCCGGCAGGGCGTATTTCGTCATGGGCAGGGAGATGTCCACCACCTCCGCACCCGCCGCGCGCAGCCATTCGGCGCCCTTACTCCACAGGGTCTCGATCTCGCCGGGCATGCCGTCCATGCGGTATTCCTTGGGCACGCCGATCTTCAGACCCTTGACCGACTTGCCGACCGCTTCGACCCAGTTCGGAACCTCGCCGGGATAGGAGGTGGAGTCCTTGGGATCATGGCTGGCCATGACCTGGGTCAGAAGGGCGGAGTCTTTCACCGTCTTGGCGAACGGGCCGGGATGATCGAGCGAAGAGGCGAACGCCACCACGCCCCAACGCGAGCAGCGGCCATAGGTCGGTTTCACTCCGACAAGGCCGGTGAAGGCCGCCGGCTGGCGGATGGACCCGCCTGTGTCGGTGCCTGTGGCGCCATAGCTGATGCCGGCCGCCAACGCAGACGCCGAGCCGCCCGACGAACCGCCCGGGACAAGGTTCTCGTCCGAGCCTTCAGCGCGCCAGGGATTGATCACGGGGCCGGTGTTCGCTGTTTCGTTCGACGAGCCCATGGCGAACTCGTCCATGCTCGTCTTGGCGAAGAAGACCGCGCCAGCGTCCCACAGATTCTGGGTGACCGAGGACTCATAGGTCGGCTCAAAGCCCTTGAGGATATTGGAGCTCGCCGTGGTGGTGACGCCCTTGACCGCGAACAGGTCCTTGATCGCGATGGGCGCGCCGTCCAGCACGCCCGCCTCCCCTTTCGCGCGGCGCGCGTCGGAGGCCCTGGCCATGTCCACGGCGCGAGCCCCGTCGATGACGGTGAACGCGTTGAGCGCGGGTTGCGCGGCTTCAGCGGCGCTGACCGTGGCCTCGGCCAGCTCGACGGCGGTGAAGTCCTTCGCCTCAAGCCCGGCGAGCACGTCTGTCAGGGAGAGCGCGGAAAAATCGGTCATGGCCCCTACTCCACGCTCTTGGGCACCACGAAGAAGCCCTCTTCGGACTTCGGCGCGTTTTTCAGGATGTCGTCGCGGATGCCGCCATCGGTGACGTCATCGCTCCGGCGCGGCAGGACGGTCGGCGCGGCCGTCGTCATGGGCTCCACGCCCCCCACATCGACCTCGTCGAGCTGCTCGACCCATTTGAGAATGCCGTTGAGCTCGTCGGTGAGCGCGTCGAGCCGGTCAGCAGGCTCGGCGATGCGGGCCAGCGCCGCAATGCGCCGGACATCGTCCTTGGTGACGGACATGAAGGAGGCTCCGGATATGAAAAGCGAAATCGTCAGGACGCGTAGCAACGCCGGTGCTGCAGCGCAAGACAAGGGCCTCCTCATCTTTCATTCCCCGGCTTGTCCGGGGAACCCAATCCGCAACGTCAAAGCGGAGCGCCGCCCATCCGGAATGGATGGCCCGGACGCGCCGGGCCGTGACAATTGAGAGGTTCAATCCCCTTCCCCCGCCCATCACAGACGCCTAAACACGCCCCATGATCTTCGCCCACCCCGCCCTTCTCCCGGACGGCCCGCTCATGGCCGTCGATCCCGGCTCCAAGACGCTGGGCGTGGCGGTGTGCGATGCCCAGCGCACGGTGGTGACTCCGCTGGAGACGATCCTGCGCACCAAGTTCACCTTCGACGCCAAGACGCTGCTGGAGCTATACGACGAGCGCAAGTGCAAGGGGCTGGTGATCGGCCTGCCCCTCCACATGGATGGCGGGGACGGGCGGCGGGCCCAGTCCTCGCGCAGCTTTGTCACGAACCTTCTGCGCATCCGCGATCTGCCGGTCTGTTATCAGGACGAACGGCTGACCACGTTCGGCGCCATGGAGCAGCTGATCGAGGCCGGCGTGAAACCCTCCGCGCGCAAGGATCTGGTCGACGCCCAGGCCGCCGCCCTGATCCTGGAAGCGGCCATCGACCGGGCCGCCGAAGGTCCGCCCAAGCCTGAAGACGGCGGGCCGCTGGCGTGAACCCGGTCGTCACCGCCCTCATCCCCATCGCCGGGGTGATCGCGCTGGGCTGGGGCTTGCGGCGCACGGGGCTCGTGCGCGCCGAGCTGTGGGCCGGCGTAAACCGGCTGAGCTATCAGGCGCTGCTGCCCGCGCTTTTGTTCTCCACCATCTCCACCGCCGAGCTTCAGGGCGGAGAAGCCGCGCCCTTTCTGATCGCGGCGACGCTGGCCTTCATCGCCATGGGCGTCATCGCGCTGGCGTTCAAACCGCTGCCCGTGGGCGGGCCGGCCTATACCAGCCTGTTTCAGGGCGCGGTGCGCTGGAACGGCTTTGTTCTGCTGGCGCTGGCCGGCGCCGTGTTCGGACCGGAGGGCGCGGCGCTGGCCGCCCTGGTGTTCGCCCCGACCGTGCCGATCATCAACGTCATGTGCGTGGCCGCCCTGACCATCTGGGGCGCCAGCGACCGCAAACCCGAAGCCCAGCGCGTGGCGTTCCGCATCGTCACCAATCCGCTGATCCTGGCGTGCCTGGCGGGCGCCGCCGCGAATGCGCTGGACTGGTTCCAGACCGGACCGGTCGCCGACACCGCAGCGCTGGCAGGACGGGCCGCCCTGCCCCTGATCCTGCTGGCCATCGGCGCCGGGCTGGACTTCTCCGCCCTCAAGGCGCGTCCGGCCCTGTTGAGCCTGTCGGTCAGCCTGAAGCTGATCGTCGCGCCGGCCGTGTTCTACGGGCTTGGCCTGGCCTTCGGGCTGGAGGGCCTGCCCCTCATCCTGATCACCGCCATCGGCGCGACGCCCGGCGCGGCGGCGAGCTATGTGCTGGCCAGCGAGATGGGCGGGGACGCCAGGCTCATGGCCGGACACGTCACCGCCACAACCATCGCCGCCTTCATCGCCCTGCCGGTCTGGATCCAGGTCGCGGGCGGATGACCGGGCTCATCCTGACAGCCTTCCTGCCGATCTTCGGCCTCATCGCGCTGGGCTATGGCGTGCGTGCGACCGGCTATCTGCCGCGTGAGCTGTGGGCGGGCATCAACGCGCTGAACCATCGCCTGCTGCTGCCCGCCTTCCTCATCGCCCTGTTCGCCCGCAGCGATCTGAGCGCGAGCGGATCCGCCAGCCTTGCCGGTGCGGCGGCGCTGGGCAGCCTGACGCTGATCATCGCCGGCATCCTGACCGCCCGCCTGCTGAGCGCCTCGCGCCGTGAAGCCGCCAGCGTTTGCGCCGTCGCGGTCCAGTGGAATTTCGTCCTGACTCTGGGCCTCGCAGAACGCCTGCTGGGCGAAGCCGCGCCACTGAGCGCTGCGCCCGTCGCCGCAGCGGGCGTCCTGATCGGCGCCGGCTTTACTGTGGCCAGCTTCGCCTGGGCGAGCTCGGGCTCGGCCTCAGGCGCTGTAAAGCGCATCGTACGCGACCCGGTCCTCATCGCGTGCGTGATCGGCATCATCCTGTCCTTCCTCCAGCTAGGTCAGCATGCGCCGATCCTGGTCAGCGGGCTGGAGCTGCTGGGGGCAGGATCGCTGGCGGTGATTCTGGTGGCCATGGGCGCGGGTCTGGACTTCGCCGCCCTGAAAGGCCGCATTCGGCTATTGATCGCGGCGGCGGCGCTACGCTGCGGTCTGGGCGCGCTCGTATTCATCGCCATCGCCATGATAATGGGCGTATCCGGCGATGGTCTCGTCGTGCTGGCCCTGGCCGGCGCGGCGCCGGGGGCGGCGGTGACCTACGCCATCGCCGCCGACTTCAAGGGCGAGACCGGCCTCGTCGCGGGCATGCTGACCCTGTCCGTGCTGGTCAGCGCGGCGGTGCTGCCGGTGGCGGCGGCCTTCGCGCTCAGCCTCTAGCGGCCTTGCCGCGCCGCGCGCGCGCGCCTATACCGCGCCAGCCCCTGGGCCAGCCTCTGGACGCGAGGACGCAACACAGCATGAGCCGCGCCGGTTTCGCCTACGACTTTCCTCACGCGAGTCTGCTCAGCGTGGGCGCGCTCAATCCGCTCGACGTCTCCATGGTTTTCGAGCGGGCGAACGTCCATTTCGACGCCGGCCGGTCCGGCTCCGGTCATGAGCGCACGCTGGACGGCATCGCCGTCATCAACCTGTTCTTCGAGAACTCCACGCGCACGCTGGCGAGCTTTGAAATGGCCGCCAAGCGCCTGGGCGCGGACGTGATCAACTTCGCCGCCGGCGCCGCGTCGATTGCTAAAGGGGAAAGCCTGGCCGACACGGCCTTGACCCTGAACGCCATGAACCCCGACGTCATGGTGGTGCGCCACAAGGCGGCCGGGGCTGCGGACTTCTTCGCGAAGGTCACCGGCGCCAGCGTCATCAATGGCGGCGACGGCGCCCATGAACATCCCACCCAGGCTCTCCTGGACGCCTTCACGCTGACCCGGCGCTGGGGCGAGGTCGGCGGCAAGCGCGTCTGCATCGTCGGCGACATTCTGCATTCGCGCGTGGCGCGCTCCAACGTGTCGCTCCTGAACCTCCTGAACGCCGAGGTGCGCCTGTGCGGACCCGCGACCCTGCTTCCGGCCGACGCGGACCGCTGGGGCGTGCAGGTCTTCCATGATCTGGACGAGGCCATCGAGGGCTGCGACGCGGTCATGGCCCTGCGCATCCAGAAGGAGCGCATGGGGCCCGGCCTGATCCCGTCGGACCGCGAATACGCGGCGATCTACGGGCTGAACCACGCCCGGCTGGAGCACGCCGCGCCGGACTGCCTGGTGATGCACCCCGGCCCCATGAACCGGGGGGTCGAGATCGATGGCGCGCTGGCTGATGATCCCGATCGCGCGGTGATCCTTGAGCAGGTCGAGGCCGGAGTCGCCATTCGCATGGCGGTGCTGGAGCTGCTGACCGGGCGCGCGCCGAACGCACGCTACCAGGACGGCATGGAGGACGGGGCATGACGCTGTTTCGCCAGGCGCGCCTGATCGACCCGGCCTCCAACCATGACGGCCTCGGTGCGCTGCGCGTGCGCGCGGGAGACATCGTTGAGATCGCCGACGATCTGCAGCCGCTCGATGGCGAGGACGTGATTGATCTGGGCGGCAAGGCGCTGGCGCCGGCCCTGATCGATATGCGCGTGGAAGCCTTCATGAGCGCGGGCGGCGCAGCGGGACTGACTGCGACGGCCCAGGCTGCGGCGGCCGGCGGCGTCGGGACGATCCTGCTCCACGCCCAGCCCGGCCTGTCGCGGCCGGAGCGCTTCGCCGCCATCGAAGCCGCGGCGCTGGACTGCCCGGTCAATCTGCTACCGACCGGCGTGCTGGTCGACGAGGCTGGCGAACTGGGCGAGGCCGGTCTCATGATGCGCGCGGGCGCCGCCCTGCTCAGTGATGGCGGACGGCCGATCCGCGACGCCGCCCTGGCCCGCCGGGCGCTCAGCTACGCCTCGACCTTCGACGCCTGGACCGCCCTGCGCGCCGAGGACGCCGACCTCGCAGTTGGGACTTGCGCGCACGAGGGCGATCTCGCCATGCGCCTGGGCCTGCCCGCCCGCCCGGCCGCCGGCGAGCGCCTGGCCATCGAGCGCGGGGCTGTGCTGGCTGAGCTCACCGGCGCCCAGATCCTGTTTGACCGGGTGACGACCGCAGAAGGCCTGTCCGCCCTGCGTCAGGCCCGCGCACGCGGCCTGGAGATCGCCGCGACTGCGCCGGTCACCCACCTGATGTTCAATGCCGTCGACACCGGCGCTTTCGATGCGCGCTACCGGCTGGAGCCGCCTCTGCGCGACGAGGAGGACCGGCTGGCCCTGATCGCAGCGCTGGCTGAAGGCGATATCGACATCCTCGTCTCCGACCATCGCGCCTGCACCGGCGAATCCAAGGCCCATCCCTTCCCTGAGGCGGAAGCCGGGTCGGCCAATCTCGAAGCGCTGCTGCCGGCCCTGTGCACGCTGGCCGCCGACAGCCGGGTCCGGCTGGTGGATGCGCTGCGCGCGGTGACCAGCACGCCAGCCCAGCTACTGGGCCTGGCCCAGGGCCGTCTTGAGCCCGGCGCTCCGGCTGATCTTGTCGCTTTTGATCCCGATGCACCGACCGTTTACGGCCGCTCCGGTCTGTCCTGCGAGGCCTCCAGCGCGTTCGAAGGCCGGCGACTGACCGGCAGGGTCTTGATCACCATGGTCAACGGGGTGATGATCCATCAACCTGCAGGATAGTTCATGATCACCGATTCGCCTTTTATGCTCATATTCGCAGTTCTTGGCGGCTATCTGCTCGGCTCCATGCCGTTCGGACTGGTGCTGACGCGGCTTGCCGGGCTGGGTGATATCCGCAAGACCGGCTCCGGCAATATCGGCGCGACGAATGTCCTGCGCACCGGCCGCAAGGATCTGGCCTTCCTCACCCTGGTACTGGATTCGGGCAAGGCCGGATTCGCGGGGCTGATCTTCACCGCCCTCATCTCTACGCCCGCCGGTCTGGCGGCGGCGGGCGCGGCGTTCCTGGGCCACTGCTTTCCGGTCTGGCTGAGATTCAAGGGCGGCAAGGGCGTGGCGACCTTCCTGGGCGCGCTGCTGGCGACCGCCTGGCCGGTGGGCCTTTTGACCTGCTTCACCTGGCTCGGCGCAGCGCTGTTGTTCCGCATGTCGAGCCTGTCGGCCCTGATCGCCGCCGCCGCCGCGCCGGTCTTCGCCCTGGCGTTCGGGCGCGAGGACGTCGCGCTACTCGCGCTATTCCTGACCGCCCTGATCTACTGGCTGCACCGGTCCAACATCGATCGCATCCTGAAGGGCGAAGAACCGCGCATCGGCGCGAAGGCGACGTGAAGCGGCGGGCGCTGAAGCCGGCCGAACGGCTGGACTGGCTGCGCCTGGCGCGCACCTCCGGCGTCGGCCCCGTCACCTTCAACGCCCTGATCGACCGTTATGGCGAACCCGGCGCCGCCATCGAGGCTTTGCCGCGCCTGGCCGCCCGGGGTGGACGCGCCAAACCGCAGAGGCCCGCGACCCGCGCCGAGGCCGAACGTGAACTGGTGCGGACCGAGGCCATCGGCGCGCGCCTGATCTGCGCCTGCGAGCCGGAGTTCCCCGATCGCCTGTTCGAATTGTCGCCCTTACCGCCCGTCATCACGGTCAAGGGTCCGCTGGATCCCGATGAACGCCCGGTCTGCGCCATGGTGGGCGCGCGCAATGCGTCCGGCGTGGGATTGCGCTTCGCCGGCGACCTGGCGCGGGAGCTGGGCGCCCGTGGCGTCGTGGTGGCGTCCGGGTTAGCCCGCGGCGTGGACGGCGCCGCCCATGCCGGAGCGCTGGAGACCGGCACCATTGCGGTGACCGCCGGCGGGCTCGCCCGCATCTATCCGCCCGAACACGAAGCCCTGCATCGCGCCATCGCCGAGCAAGGCCTGCTGATCAGTGAAAACCCGCCTGACCATGTGGGACAGGCCCGCGACTTCCCGCGCCGCAACCGGCTCATCAGCGGCGTTTCACTGGGCGTCGTCGTCGTGGAGGCGGCCGAGCGGTCGGGCTCCCTGATCACGGCGCGCTATGCGCTGGAGCAGAACCGTGAGGTCATGGCCGTGCCCGGCTCTCCGCTGGACCCGCGCGCCCGCGGCGCCAACCGCCTGCTGCGCGACGGCGCCGCCCTGATCGAAAGCGCCGACGACGTCATCGCCGTGCTGGAACAGGCGCGCCGGCCCTCTGTCGAGGCGCCGTCGGGATTTGAGTTCGAGGACGAGCCCCTTGATCCTGACCGCCTGGAGACGGAAGCCGACAGTGTGCGCGAGCGCATCGCCGAGCTTTTATCGCCCAGCCCCATCTCGAGGGACGAGCTGGCCCGCATCACCGGCGCTCCCGCCCGGGCCGTTCTGGCGGCGTTGATCGAGCTGGAGCTGGCCGGGCGCGCCGACATCAGCCCGGGCGGCATGGTGCGCGCCGCCTATCCCGAAAGCGACCCGGCTCAATCCTTCTGATTGAACGGGAAGGGAAGGTCCGGCGGGCTGGCGCCGAAATTCGGCGGGCCATTGGTCATCAACCGGCATTCCTGATCGACAACCTGAGAGGCCGCCGCCAGCATCGCGCTGGAGTTGTGCAGGTTGGAGATGTTGGCGAAGTGCGCCATCGACGCCAGCATCTCGATGAGATAGGCCGCCGCCTCCTCGGTCGAGGCCGGCTCAGTCATGCGGTCAAACGGATCGCGATCGCTGGTGGGCATGCAAATACTCGCGGAACGCGTCTTTACGAGAAAGACAACTAAGGCGGGTTGTGTAATCCCGTGCACCCTTGAGTGCAAGCCCGCGTTTATGCAACCGAGCTGCGGCGCCCGTTCAGTTGACAGGCTTCGGCCCCGCCCCCACCTTCCGCCGCTGCTGAGCAGGCCCCTGCCTGCGGCCCAGCGCCATGAGCGAGTCTTCAGATCCATGCACGTCGTCGTCGTTGAATCCCCGGCTAAAGCCAAGACAATCAACAAGTATCTGGGGTCGGACTATACGGTCCTGGCCAGCTTCGGCCACGTGCGCGACCTGCCGGCGAAGGATGGGTCCGTTCGCCCGGACGAAGACTTCGCCATGGAATGGACGGTCGAAGGCAAGTCGAAAGAGCGCATCAAGGCCATCGCTGAAGCCCTGAAGAACGCCGACAGCCTGATCCTGGCCACTGACCCGGACCGGGAAGGCGAAGCGATCAGCTGGCACCTGCTGGAAGCGCTCAACAAGCGCCGCGCCCTCAAAGACAAGCAGGTCCAGCGCGTCGCCTTCAACGCCATCACCAAGAAGTCCGTCACCGAAGCCATGGCCCATCCGCGCGATGTGGATATGGAGCTGGTGGAAGCCTATCTGGCGCGCCGCGCGCTCGACTATCTGGTGGGCTTCACCCTGTCCCCGGTGCTGTGGCGCAAGCTGCCTGGCGCGCGCTCGGCCGGCCGTGTGCAGTCCGTCGCCCTGCGTCTGATCACCGAACGCGAGAGCGAGATCGAGGCGTTCAAGCCTCAGGAATACTGGTCGGTGGAGGCCGACATGCTGGCCGAAGGCGCAGACGCCAGCTTCCGCGCCAAACTGCACCGGTTTGAAGACAAGAAGATCACCCGGCTGAGCATCGAAAACGGCGACCGCGCCGCCGCTGCGAAGGCGGCCATCGAGTCGGCCGCCTTCTCGGTCGCGGCGGTCGAGGCCAAGCCCACCAAGCGCCACCCGGCCCCGCCCTTCACCACCTCGACCCTGCAGCAGGAAGCCGCGCGCAAGCTGGGCTTCGACGCCCAGCGCACCATGCGGACCGCCCAGCGGCTTTATGAAGGTGTGGAGATCGGCGGCGAGACGGTGGGTCTCATCACCTATATGCGGACCGACGGCGTCTCCATGGACGGCGGCGCCATCGCCGAGGCCCGCGCGGTGATCGGCAATGAGCACGGCTCCGACTATGTGCCGGAGAAGCCGCGCGCCTATTCCTCCAAGGCCCGCAACGCCCAGGAAGCCCACGAGGCGATCCGTCCGACGAGCTTCTCGCGCATGCCGGGCTCCATGCGGCTGGAGGGCGACCAGGCCCGGCTCTACGCCCTGATCTGGAAGCGTGCGGTCGCCAGCCAGATGGAAAGCGCGCGCCTGGAGCGCACGACCATCGATCTGGAGAACGAAGACAAGTCACTCGCCCTGCGCGCGACCGGTTCCGTCGTGACCTTCCCGGGCTTCTTCGCGCTTTATCAGGAAGGCCGCGACGACGAGGACGAGGAGGGCGAAAGCCGTCTGCCCCGCCTGCGCGAAGGCCTCCCGGCCAGGGCTGAGAAGACCTTCACCGAGCAGCATTTCACCAAGCCGCCCGCGCGCTTCACCGAAGCCACGCTGGTTAAGCGCCTGGAAGAGCTTGGCATCGGGCGGCCCTCCACCTACGCCTCGACCCTGTCGGTGCTGCGCGACCGGGGCTATGTCCACATGGAGGACAAGCGCTTCATCCCAGAAGACAAGGGCCGCGTCGTCATTGCATTTCTGGAGAATTTCTTCTCGCGTTATGTGGAGTATGACTTCACCGCCTCGCTGGAGGATCAGCTCGACAAGGTCAGCGCCGGCGATCTCGACTGGAAGGCTCTGCTGCGCCAGTTCTGGACAGAGTTTTCCGCCAGCGTGGAGGAGATCGCGGACCTGCGCATCGGTGACGTGATCGAGGCGATGAATGTGGAGCTGGCGCCGCTGATCTATCCCCCGCGCGAGGATGGCGGCGATCCGAAAATCTGCCCGGTCTGCAATGTGGGCGAGCTGTCCCTGCGCCTGGGCAAGCATGGCGCGTTCGTAGGCTGCAACAACTATCCCGACTGCAAGTTCACCCGCCCGCTGGGCTCGTCCGATGCGCCGACCCAGGCCGGGTCCGACGGCGCGCTGGGCGAACATCCGCAGACCGGTGCGACCATCTATCTGAAGGACGGCCGCTTCGGGCCGTATCTGGAGATGAGCGTCGAGGGCGAAGGCAAGCCCCGGCGCGGGTCGGTTCCGAAAGGCTGGGCGCTGTCCGACATCGATCTGGACAAGGCGATCCAGCTGATCGACCTGCCGCGCGAAGTCGGCAAGCACCCCGAGGACGGCGAACCGATCGAGGCCGGCATCGGGCGGTATGGCCCCTTCGTGCGCCACGGCAAGACCTATGCGAACCTTCAGAACGCCGAAGAGGTGTTCGAGGTCGGCCTGAACCGCGCTGTGGACCTGATCGCCCAGAAGAAAGCCAATCCGCGCGGGCGCGGCGCGGCGGCCGAACCGCTGAAACAGCTCGGCGCCCACCCTGAAGACGGCGAACCGGTCAACGTCATGAGCGGCCGATACGGGCCCTATGTGAAGCACGGAAAGACCAACGCCACCCTTCCTAAAGGCAAGGACCCTCAGGAGATCACCCTGGAGGAGGCCGTCGCTCTGATCGCGGAGAAGGCGGCCAAGGGCGGCGCGAAGAAAAAAGCCCCGGCGAAGAAGAAGGCGCCCGCCAGGAAGAAGCCTGCAGCGAAGAAAACAGCGTCGAAATCGACGAAGGCGGGCTCTTGAGTTCCGACCCCTACGAGGCCCATGGATTCACCCGCAAAGGGCTGCTGGAGGCGATCCGGCTGGGCGAAGGCGCCTTCACCAAGCGCGAGATCGCCCGCGCCCTTAAGCTGAAGGGCGACCAGCGCACGGCGTTGAAGCAGGCGCTCAAGGAGCTTGAAGACACCGGGCAGATCCAGAAGACCGAAAAGAAGGGCTGGCGCGTCGCCGGCGCCCTGCCCTCGGTCACGGTTCTGGAAATCCATGACCGCGACGTGGACGGCGAGTTCCTGTGCCGCCCGGTGAAGGAAGACCTGCAGGGTCCGATCATCCGCCTGGCGCCCGGCAAGGGCGAGCGCGGCTCCAACGCCGGTCTCGGCGACCGGATCCTGGCCCGCCTCTCCCCCGATGATGACGGGGGCTATGAGGCGCGCATCCTGAAGAAGCTCGGCCAGGCGGCCAGCCGTACGCTGTGCGTCCTGCGCAAGGGTCAGGGCAAGCCGCGCCTTGTTCCCGTCGACAAGCGCGCCCGTCACGAAATGCTGCCCGCGCGCGGCGAAGCGGAGAAGGCCAAGGATGGCGATCTTGTGCTGGTGCGCATCAGTTCCGAGCGCCGTCACGGCATGAAGACCGCCGTCATAGAGGAAGTCCTGGGCGACGCCTCCTCACCCCGCGCCGGCTCCGTGATCGCGCTGGCCGAACATGGGGTGCCCGAAGGCTTCACACCTGAGGAGCAGAAGCAGGCCGACAGCGTGAAGCCGGCCAAGCTGGGCAAGCGAGAGGACTTGCGCGACATTCCGCTGATCACCATCGACCCGGCCGACGCGCGCGACCATGACGACGCCGTGTGGGCCGCCCCCGATGACGATCCAGCCAATAAAGGCGGCTGGGTGGTGCTGGTCGCCATCGCCGACGTCGCCGCCTACGTCACGCCGGACAGCGCGCTCGATCGCGGTGCGCGCAAGCGCGGCGTCTCGGTCTATCTGCCCGACCGGGTCGTGCCGATGCTGCCGGAACGCCTGTCCAACGATCTGTGCTCCCTGCGCGAAGGCGAGGAGCGGCCGTGCCTGGCCGCCCGCATGGTCTTTGACCGGGACGGGACCAAGCGCGGCCAACGCTTCATTCGCGGCTGGATGCGCTCGGCCGCCGGCTTATCCTACGAACAGGCCCAGGCCGCCATCGACGGCAAGGGCGAAGGCAAGGCCGAAGCCCTTCTGGAAGGCGTCCTGAAGCCGCTCTGGGGCGCCTACGCCGCCCTGAAGAAGGCGCGAGACCGGCGCGAGCCGCTGGAGATCGACGCGCCGGAGAAGAAGATCGAGGTCGGCGCCGACGGCCGGGTGACCGGCGTGACGGTCCGCGAGCGCTTCGACGCGCACAAGCTCATCGAAGAGATGATGATCCAGGCCAACGTGGCCGCCGCCGAGGCGCTGGAAGACAAGCGCACGGCGCTCATCTACCGCATCCATGACGAGCCGGGCACGCAGAAGCTGGAGAGCCTGGCCGACTTCCTGCCCACGGTCGGACTGAAATGGACGCGGGGCGACCGGGTGACGCCCGCGCGCTTCAATCGCGTCCTGAAGACGTCTGAAGGCACGGACCACTATGAAACGGTCAACGAGGTCGTCCTGCGCAGCCAGTCCCAGGCCGTCTACGAGACCGACAATATCGGCCATTTCGGTCTGAACCTGGCGAAATACGCCCACTTCACCTCGCCGATCCGGCGCTATGCCGACCTGATGGTGCATCGGGCGCTGATCCGGGCCTACGGGCTGGGCTCGGACGGCCAGACCGACGCCGAAGCCGCCCAGCTCGACCGGATCGCGGAAGAGACGACGTCCAACGAGCGCCGGGCCATGGCGGCGGAGCGGGACGCGGTGGATCGGTTTGTGGCGGCCTGGCTGGCTGACCGTACGGGCAGTGAATTTGAAGGCCGCATCACTGGCGTGACCCGGTTCGGCCTGTTCGTGCGCCTCCATGAGACGGGCGCGGATGGGCTGTGCCCCGTCTCCTCCCTGGGCGATGAGTATTTCATGCACGATGAAAGCGCCCACGCGCTCGTCGGGCAAAGCACCGGCGCCCGCTTCCGGCTGGGCATGGCGGTGACGGTGCGATTGGTGGAAGCGACACCGGTGACGGGCGGGCTGATTTTCGACATGCTGACGCCACCCGAATCCGGAACCCCGCCCAAGGGCCGTGGTGGACGCGGCGGCCGACCTGGCCGCTCAGGCCATTCCGGTCCCGGACATCGCCATGGCCGACGCAAGCGCTAAATCCCACATTCCGGCGAAGCATCGCCGCCCGAAACTGGCCGCCTCCCTGATCCTCACGCGCAAGCGCGCGAACGGGACGACGGAGCTGCTGCTGGGGCGGCGCTCGGGCGGTCACGTCTTCATGCCGCAGAAATATGTCTTTCCAGGCGGACGCGTGGACCGGGGCGACGGCTACGCGCCGCTGGCCGCCGAACCGCGCAAGCCCGTGCGCGATGTGTTGACCAGGGTGATGAGCGAACACCGCGCCCGCGCCGCGGCGGCCGCCGCCTTGCGCGAGACCGCAGAGGAGACCGGCCTACTCATTGCGCGCCCCGGCGCCATCGCCCGACCCAGACCGGCATGGAGCGCGTTCGCCGAGGCCGGCGTCCAGCCCGACGCAGCGCCGCTCGACGTGGTCGCCCGCGCGATCACGCCGCCGGGCCGCCCGCGCCGCTTCGACGCCTGGTTCTTCCGCGCTGACGCCGACGCGGTTCATGGCTCGACGGAGCTGACCGGCAGCGGTGAGCTGGAGGATCTGCGCTGGGTGGTGCTGGACGAGGCCCATAGCCTGGACATCCCCATCATCACCCGGTTCGTTCTGTCGGAACTCGACGCGCGCCTGAAGGGCGAGAACCGGCCCGTGCGCTGCGCGCGGGTGACCCGCAAGGGTCCGCAGGTGGACGAGATATGAGCGCGCGCCTGCAAGACGGGTCGATCCTGCTGCTGGTCGATGTCCAGGCCCGCCGCATCGCCCTGGCGCGCCGGGACGGCCATTTGCTGGCGCCGTGGTCGCGCGTTGAAGCCGGCGACGGCGCGGCGAAGGTCCCTGGCGGGCGGCTATCGAAGGAGCGCCTCGGCGCGGAGCCCGCGCGTCTCGCCAGCTTTCAGGATGCGGCGCTGCGGGCCGTGTATGAAGAGCTGGGCCAGCTTATCGCGCGGCCTTCTCCACAAGGTGCGGCTCTGGCGGCCGCCGGGGGTTGGGGCCGGCTGGCGCTTCATCGCCTCGCCCCGGACCGGCGCGCCCTGACGTTTCTGGGCCGCGCCATCGACCCCGCCGACGCCCTTCAGCGCCGCCACGCCCGGGTCTTCGCCGCGTCCATCGCCCATGTCTCCAACTCCATCAAGCGGCGCGGGCGCGCCGAGCGCACCGTCTGGATGACGCCGGAAAACGCCGCCACGGCGCTGGAAGATCCGGCGCTTGAACCGTTTCTGGAGATGGCGCCGGGCGCGCTCGGCGGGCGACCGCGGCCGCTGAAAGTCAGCTTCCGGGCGGGACAGCGCCTGCAATCGCGGCTATAGCCCGGCGCGCCATGATCGCGCGCGCCCTCACCAACCCGGACCATGCCCGGACCCGATCCCTGATCGCCGCAATCCTGTGCGCGGCGCTGGCTGGCGCAGGGTTCGGCCTGTTGATGCCGCTGGTGTCGCTGAACCTGGAATCCATGACCGGCTCCGGCGCGGTGGTCGGCGCGAACGCCACGGCGGCGGCGATCTCGACGATCGTGATGACGCCGCTCATCCCCTTCCTTTTATCCCGCCTGCCCTCGCGCGCCGCCATGGCCAGCGCCAGCGTTTTCACCGGCCTTGGCATCGCCGCCTTCCCCTTTTTGCCGGACGTTTATGCCTGGTGGGTGCTGCGCTTCGTGACCGGCTGTGCAGTGACCCTGATCTTCGTAGGCAGCGAGACCTGGATCAACCAGCTGGCCAAGCCGGAACACCGCGCCAGCCTGCTCGCGGCCTACGCCACGGTTCTGTCAGCGGGGTTCGGGTCAGGCGGGCTCATGCTGGCGGCACTGGGGTCGCAAGGCTATGCGCCCTGGTTCGCCGGCGCGGCGATCTTCGTGCTCGGCGCGATTCCGATCCTGATCCTGCGCGGCCCGGACCTGGTCCCCCCCACGGCCGGCGAGACCGGACTGAAGGCGCTGATCGGCGCGGCCCGGCTGGCGCCGCCGGCGATCCTGGCCGGCCTGGTGTTCGGCGCCATGGAGACCGGCGTCTTCACTTTGGTGCCGGTCTATGCCGAGCGTCTGGGCTTCGCCGAAGCCATGGTCGGGATCATCGTCGCCGCTGCTGCGCTGGGCGGGATCGCGCTCCAGATACCCGTCGGGCGAATAGCCGACCGGGTGGGACGCCTGACCACGCTGCGCGCCGTCGCCGCCGCCGGGATCGTCCTCCCGCTTCTCGCCGCCCTGGCCGGCGCAACCCTGACCCTGCTCCTGCCCATGGTTTTCCTGTTCGCAGGGCTGGCGAGCGCGTTCTACACGCTGGGGCTGGCGCTGATGGGCGAGCGGGTGCAACCCGGCGCCCTGGCCTCGGCCAACGCCGCCTTCATCTTCGCCTACGGTATCGGCTCGCTTGTGGGACCGCCGGTCATGGGCGCGGCCATGGACGGGTTTGACCCGTTCGGTCTGATGATCGCGTTCTCGGTCCTGGCGGCGCTGTATCTTCTGTTCGCCTGGCGCGAAAAGGACACCGGACAGGATTGACACCGGAAGCGGTGCGCGTATGTTCCGCGGCTCGCAGCGCCGGAGCCTCTCCGGCGCGCTCACGATTTTATGCAGGTGCGCGACCATGGCGAAGCCGACAACCATCAAGATCCGCCTCAACTCCACGGCGGGTACGGGCTATTTCTACGTGACCAAGAAGAACGCCCGCACCATGACCGAAAAGCTCGTGCTGAAGAAGTACGACCCGGTGGCGCGCAAGCACGTCGAATTCAAGGAAGGCAAGATCAAGTAGGTCTTGCTGTATTCCTGAACGAACAGAGCCCGCTCCGGTGGCCCGGGGCGGGCTTTTTGCTGTGCGGATTCAGCTGTTTCAGGCCGCCTTGCGCCGCCAGGCCAGGACCTGATTGCGGCCTGAGGACTTCGCCTCGTAAAGCGCGGAGTCGGCCCGGGCGAGCAGGTCTTCAATGTCATCGCCGATCCGCGCTTCAGCGACGCCAGCCGACAAGGTCACGGCCAGCGACTCACCTGAGGAGGCCAGCACGAAAGGCTCGCGCGCCATGGCCGCGCGGCAGCGCTCGGCCGCTTCAAGGGCGCAGTCCCCGCCCGCGTTCATGAACACCACGAGGAATTCCTCGCCGCCATAGCGGCCAGCCACATCCACAGCCCTCAGTTCCCGCTTGAGCCGCTCGGCGAAGCCGCGCAGCACCTTGTCGCCGGCCTGATGCCCCCAGGTGTCGTTGATCCGCTTGAAATGGTCGATATCCATAAGGGCGACCGAGACGCGCTCACCGGAGCGTTCCATGGCGTCAAGGCCCTGCCGCAGACGTGAAATGATGTAGCGGCGGTTGTGCAGCCCCGTGAGCGGATCGGTCACCGCCATCTCCAGGCTTTCCTCCAACCGGTCGCGCAGGGCGTCTGCGTAAGTCTTGCGGCGAATCTGCGTGCGTGCCCGCGCCGCCAGCTCGCCTGGATCGACGGGACGCGCGATGACATCGGTGACTCCGAGATCGAGCGCCCGGACCATGCCGGAACGATCGTCATTGTCCACGATGCCCAGAATGGGCAGCTGGCGCGTCTCGGCATCGGAGCGCGCCCGGGCCGCAAGGCGAAGCCCGTCAAAGCGCGGGCTGGTCAGATCGATGATCAGAAGGTCGGTCTCGCGCGCCCTGCGCAGCGCTTCGAGCGGCTCCCAGCACGGTGACGCATCGAAGGGCGCCGGAAGCATGCCTGCAAAACGCCGCGCGCTCTTTTCATCAGCGCCGGCGACCACGACATGACCGCCTTGGAACTCGTCACCGGCGATCTCTGCGTCCGAATCCCGCCCGGCTTCGCGCAGGCGCAGCTCGTCCATGACGACTTTCAGGCGAAGCAGCGAACGGACCCTGGCGAACAGGGCGACATCGTCTACAGGCTTGGTCAGGAAATCGTCTGCGCCGGCTTCAAGACCCTTGATCCGGTCTTCACGTTGATCGAGCGCGGTCACCATCACAACCGGGATGTGCTTCGTGGCCGTGTCAGCCTTGAGAAGGCGGCAGGCCTCGAACCCGTCCATGCCGGGCATCATGATGTCCAGAAGGATAATGTCGGGCGCATCTTCGCGGGCCCGGCGGACCGCTTCAGCGCCGTCAGCGGCCTCGATCACCTCGAAATATTCAGCGGACAGCCGCGCCTCAAGAAGGCGGCGGTTGGTCTCGATATCATCGACGACCAGGATGCGCGCGCTCATGCCGGCTGCTCCCTAGTCGAGAAACTTGCGGACGGTTTCGATAAAGGTCGCCACGGTGATGGGCTTTGACAGATAGCCCTCGCAGCCGCCTTCGCGGATCCGCTCCTCGTCGCCTTTCATGGCGAAAGCGGTGACGGCGACGACGGGGATCGCGGCGAGCGTCTCGTCATTCTTGATCCACTTGGTCACATCCAGGCCGGACACTTCGGGCAGCTGAATGTCCATGAGGATCAGATCGGGCTTGTGCTCCCGCGCCATGTCCAGCGCCTTCAGCCCCTCGCGGGTCTGTACGGTTTCAAAACCGTGCGCTTCGAGCAGATCACGAAAGAGCTTCATGTTCAGCTCGTTGTCTTCAACGATCAGAACTTTTTTGGACATGACCTGCAGCATGAGACCGCGCCTTCCCCGGTGGCCCCGCTTTTTAGCGTGAGCCCTTGACCATCCACGACGCAGTAAACCCGATCTTCCTTAATCAAGAATGAGTCGGCCTCCTTTTCGGAGGCGGCGGAACAGGATAAGAACACGTATGTGACTGCGAAGGAAGGCGAAATGGTCCGTATCGGGGTCGATCTGGGCGGCACGAAGATCGAGGCGGCCGCGCTCGATTCTGACGGACGCTTCCTCGCGCGACGCCGGGTTCCGACCCCTGAAGCCTATGCAGACAAGCTGTCCGCGATCGGCGCGCTGATTCGCGTGATCGAGAGCGAGATCGGCGCCGATGGCCTGCCGGTCGGCGTCGGCCATCCCGGATCGATCAGCCCGCGCACAGGCCTCATGCGCAACGCCAACACGACACAGCTGAACGGCCGCCCCTTCGACCGGGATCTGGCTGAAGCGCTTGGCCGGCCTGTCGCCTGCGCCAATGACGCCAACTGCTTTGCGCTGTCTGAAGCCCTCGACGGGGCCGGGGCCGGAGCGGGCAGCGTCTTCGGAGTGATCATCGGAACCGGGGTGGGCGGCGCTCTGGTGATCGACGGCCGGCTTCATGCCGGGCAGGACGGCAATGCGGGCGAATGGGGCCATGCGGGCCTGCCCTGGCCGGAGGCGGACGAAGTCCCCGGCCCGGCCTGCAAGTGCGGCCTGTCGGGCTGCATCGAAGCCTGGTGCTCCGGCCCCGCCCTCGCAGCCGACCATATGCGCACGACCGGCGAGACGCTGACCGGCGAGGACATCGCCGCAGCAGCGGCCGCCGGCGATGCGCGCGCCCAGGCGACCCTGGAGCGCCACGCCGCGCGCCTGGCTCGAGGCCTGGCGCTGGTGATCAATATCGCCGACCCTGAGGTGATCGTGCTCGGCGGCGGGCTGTCCAACCTGCCCGGCCTTGCTGAAACTCTGCAGGACAAGATCTCCCGCTGGGCGTTCACCGACGCGCTGACGACCCGCATCGTGCGCAATGTGCATGGCGACAGCTCAGGCGTGCGCGGCGCCGCATGGCTTAATCCGCTGGAGGCCTCATGAGCGCGCCGGGCTATTGCCGCGCCTGCCTGACCCCGGTGGAGGCCGATGACGCAGCCTGCCCGTCCTGCCGCAGCCGCAATATCGCCCGCCACGCGGAGATGAACGCGCTGGGGATCGCCCATATCGACTGCGACGCCTTCTACGCCGCTGTGGAGAAGCGCGACGACCCAAGCCTTGAGGACCAGCCGGTGATCATCGGCGGGGGCCGGCGCGGCGTGGTGTCGACATGCTGCTATGTGGCGCGGCTTTACGGCGTGCGCTCGGCCATGCCCATGTTCAAGGCGCGCAAGGCCTGCCCGGACGCCGTCGTGATCAAGCCGCGCATGGCGCTGTATGTGGAGGAAGGCCGGCGCATCCGCGCCATGATGCAGGACGTCACGCCTTTGGTGGAGCCGCTGTCCATCGATGAAGCCTTTCTGGACCTGACCGGGACTGAACGCCTGCACGGCGCGCCGCCCGCCCTGACGCTTCTGCGCCTGCAGCGGCGCATCCACGAGCAGGTCGGCGTCACGGTTTCGGTAGGCCTGTCCTTCAACAAGTTCCTCGCCAAGACCGCATCCGATCTCGACAAGCCCCACGGCTTTTCCGTCATCGGCAAGGCCGAAGCGCCGGAGTTCCTGGGCGCATTGAAGGTCGGCGCGGTGTTCGGCGTGGGCCCGGCCTTCGCAAAGAAGCTGGAGGCCGACAATCTGCGCACGCTGGCCGATGTGCGAAAGCGCAGCGACTCTGATCTGGCGCGGCGCTATGGCGAGTCCGGCCTGCGCCTGGCCCAGATCGCCCGCGGTGAAGACAACCGCGCGGTTAAGCCAGAGCGCGAACGCAAATCCGTCTCGGCTGAAACAACGTTCGAGGACGACGTCTCCGACAAGCAGGCGCTCAAGGACCGGCTCTGGCCGCTCTGCGTGAAGGTCGCCGACCGCATGAAGGCCGAGGCCACAGCCGGGCGTGTGGTCACGCTCAAACTGAAAACCGACCGGTTCAAGACGGTCACCCGGCGGCGCACCCTGAACCAGCCCGCCCAGCTGGCCGATACGCTCTACCGCAATTGCATCGACCTTCTGGACCGGGAGCCGGACGGTCAGCGCTATCGCCTCATCGGCGCGGGCTATTCGGTCCTGGAGCCCGCCGCCGGGGACGCCGGCGACCTGCTGGACCCCGACGCCCTGAAGCGCGCCGCCGCCGAGCGCGCCATGGATGCCGCGCGCCAGAAGTTCGGAGGTTCCGCGGTCGTGAAAGGCCGCATGCTGAAACGCGATTAGACCGCGACGCGCCGGTCCTCGATCACCGCGCCCAACGCCGCGATCTCCTCATCATGGCCGGGTTCACGGAAGGTCTCAGCGAGCGCCGCCGCCTCCCAGGCTTTCATGGGCCCCAGCTGGCGCAGGCGCGCCGCATAGGCCAACGCGGCCTCGCTCAGCGGCAGATCATAGGATCGGATGCGCCAGGCGACCGGGCAGTACATGGCGTCAGCGATGGTGAACGCGTCACCCGCCAGGAACGGTCCGCCGAACCGCTCGAGCCCTTCGTTAAACAGGCCGTCAAGCCGGTCGAGATCACGTTGAAGCGCCTCGGAGATCGCGTTCAGCCGGACGCGCACGCCGACGCTCATGGGGCACTGGCCCCGCAAGGCGAAGAATCCCGCCGCCATTTCCGCCGAGATCGAACGGGCATAGGCCCGCGCCGCCGGGTCAGACGGCCAGAACCCGTCATGGCGCTCAGCGAGATATTCAAGGATTGCGAGCGACTCCCAGACCACCTGCCCAGCATGATGCAAGCAGGGAACCTGCCCGGTCGGAGAGAACCCCAGGAAGCGGTCCCGGCTCGGGCCTTCAGGACTGAAGGGATGCAGGCGCTCCTCGAAGGCGACGCCGGCCATGTGCAGCATCACCCAAGGGCGCAGCGACCAGGAGGAGTAGTTCTTGTTGGCGATATGGAGGACGTACACGGTCAGGATTACTCCGCCGCCGCCCGCTGGGGCTGCAGCGCCAGCCAGCGGAAGACCTGAGGCCAGAACACGTCGGCCATCTTGGTGCGGAACAGGCCGTCATGGCCGATCGGCCCGCGTCCCAGATCATCGCATCGCACGATCTTCATCTCGCTGGGCGCGCTTTCATAACAGGCCAGCAGCCAGCGCACCGTCGCGGGATTGGCGATGGGATCGTCATCCGGGATCCAGGCCCGGATCGGGGCGCTGAACCGGCGATAGCGCTCATTCACGCCCAACTCGGCGAAACGGTCGCGGAAGCATTCCGGGTTCACGCCGAAATCGCGCCAGTCCTTCCAGACATTGGGCGGCAGCGGCTCACCGGACCAGAACGCGCCCTTGGGAATATGACCGCGCGTCGCCAGCAGCGCCGGCCCGAGAACACGCCAGAACGTCCAGGCGAAATACTTCAATGGCGCGCTCTGCTTGCCCCAGTAACCGCCCGATGCGCTCAGCAAAGCGACCCGGCGCAGGGGCAGATCCTCGGGGATGAAGGCCGCAAACTGACCGCCGACCGAATGGCCGACCACGTCCAGCGGCAGACCGGGATAGAGCTCGCACGCCTTGCGCGCAGCGGCGGGGATATCCTCCAGCGCCCAGTCGATCATGCGCGCCGGATCACGCCTGGCGTGATCACGCAGGGAATCGCCCTGCCCGCGAAAATCATAGGTCAGCACCGCCCAACCCTGCTCGCGGGCCGCTTCAGCGAATGCGGAGTAGAAGCGCGCGGGAAAACCGGTGGCGGGATTGACGACCATGACCGCGGCCGGATCGCGCGGCGCGAAGATCCGGCCGCACAGCACGCGCCCGTCACGGGCCGGAAACGACGTTTCGCGGTCCAGTCCCCTGTTTGCGCCTGCGCCGTCGGCCATGGAGCGCCGCCTTCATCTCTCGCCCTGCGCGCCACATTGCCTATCCTGCTGCAATGCATCAAGACAGGCTGAACGCCCGGCGAGGCGGCTGATCACACCAGGGAGACCAAAGATGAACGAGATTGAAGCCCGGCTTGAAGCCCTCGGCGTCGTGCTGCCCGAACCGGCCGCTCCGGTCGCCAACTACGTGCCTTTCATGCGGACCGGGAACCAAGTCCATGTTTCCGGACAGGTATCCTTCGCACCGGAGGGTCTCATCACCGGCCGGCTGGGCGCGGATTTGGACCTGGAAGCGGGTCAGCGCGCCGCCCGGTTTTGCGCCATCAACCTCATCGCCCAGTTCAAGGCCGCCTGCGGCGGCGATCTGTCCCGGGTGAAACAAGTCGTGAAGCTGGGCGGGTTCGTGAACGCCGATCCGGCCTTCACCGACGTGCCCAAGGTGATCAACGGCGCGTCTGACCTGATCGGCGAGGTGTTCGGCGAATCAGGACGCCATGCCCGGTCGGCCGTGGGCGTCGCGGTTCTGCCGCTCGGTGCGGCGGTGGAAGTCGACGCCATCATCGAGGTCAGCTGAGCAGTGAAACGCGGCGCATCCCGCACTAAGTTCCCCACGGAACTACAGGGGCGCTGACCAGGCATGGCCGATATCCGCGTGCGCATGATCGAACGCCTGGCCGAGGTCGACCCGGCCGCCTGGGACGCTGTAGCGAACCCGGCGGGCGCCGCTTTTGATCCGTTCCTGAGCTGGGCCTATCTCGATGCGCTGGAGACCTCCGGCAGCGCGGTGGAGGAGACCGGCTGGGCGCCGCGCCACCTGCTCGCTGAAGACGACCATGGACGCCTGATCGGCGCCCTGCCCCTTTATGTGAAGAGCCATTCCTACGGCGAATACGTGTTCGACCATGGCTGGGCCAACGCCATCGAACGAGCCGGCGGGCGCTATTACCCCAAGCTTCTGACCGGCGTGCCGTTCACACCCGCCACGGGGCGGCGCATTCTCGCCGCCGACCCCGATATCCGCGCCGGCTTGATCCGGGCCGCGCGCCAGGCCGTTCGCCAGCTGGGCGCGTCGAGCTGGCATGTCCTGTTCCCCTATGAGGACGGGCGCGCAGAACTGGCCGAAGCCGGGCTTCTGAAGCGCCAGGATATCCAGTTCATCTTCGAAAATGACGGCTACGAAACGTATGACGCTTTCCTGGCCGCTCTCTCCTCGCGCAAGCGCAAGGCGCTGAAGAAAGAGCGAGCGGCGGCGCAAGCGGGCCTGACCATCGAACAGCTCAATGGCGCAGACCTGACCGAGCACCACTGGGACGTCTTCTTCGAGTGCTATCAGGACACCGGCGCTCGAAAATGGGGCGCGCCGTACCTCAACCGCGAATTTTTCCGGCTGATCCACGAGCGCATGGCCAAGGACATCCTGCTAGTCATGGCCAAGGATGAAGGCGGGCGCTACATCGCCGCCGCCCTGAACTTCATTGGGTCGCAGGCGCTGTTCGGACGCTATTGGGGCTGTCTGGAGCATCGCGACAATCTCCATTTCGAGCTGTGCTACCATCAGGCTATTGATTTCGCGCTGGAACGCGCGCTGAAGCGGGTCGAGGCCGGGGCGCAGGGCGCTCACAAGCTCGCCCGCGGTTATCGCCCGCGCCTTGTCTATTCCGCCCATGACATCGTCCACGAAGACCTGCGCGCCGCCGTCGCCGACTTCCTGGAGCAGGAACGCCCGGCTGTGGAGGCCGAACGGGTCGCGCTTGAGGCGGAAACGCCTTACAAAAACGGCTGACTGACCTGACACCGGAGGAAGACTATGAGCCTTCACGGCGACTACGACGATCAGAACATCTTCGCCAAGATCATCCGCGGCGAGGCGCCGTGCGTGAAGCTCTTCGAGGATGATGTCGCCATCGCCTTCATGGACATCTTCCCCCAGGCGAAAGGCCATTGCCTCGTCGTGCCGAAGGAGCCGGCGCGCAACCTGCTGGAGCTGTCCGAAGACGCCGCCGCGGAGGCCATGAAGCGGGTGAAAGCGCTGGCTGCAGCCGTCGAGAAAGCCCTGCAGCCTGACGGCGTCACGGTGGTCCAGTTCAACGGCGCCCCGGCCGGCCAGACCGTGTTTCACATCCACATCCACGTGATTCCGCAGTGGGAGGGTCAGGCGCTCGCGAGCCATGGCGGCGGCAAGCAGGCCGACATGGACGAACTCAACGCGCTTGCGGACAAGATCAAGGCCGCGCTCTAGAGGCTCGCCGTGAACCCCGCCCTCATCGCTGCGGCCAACTGGACCGCCGCCGTCCTGCCGCGCACCTTCAAGGACAGCGCCGGGCGGCGCTTCGTCACGCCGCAGGCCCGGAAGCAGACCGATACCGGCCGGGACTGGCTGGAGGCGCTGGCGCCGTTCGACTTCAAAGGTCCCAAGGGCCGCCAGCGCGCGTGGCTGGGCGGGCCTGAAGACCGCCCGCTGGTCTTCCTCCAGCATGGCTGGGAGGCCGACAGCGCGGACCTGACCACGATGGGCCAGGCCCTGTGCGAGGCGGGCTTGCGCGTCGCCCTCGTGGACGGTCCTGCCCACGGCGCCAGCGAAGGCCGCACCGCCGGCCTGCCCTGGTTCGCTCAAGGTCTCGGCGCCCTCGCTGCACAGCTCGCCCAACCCTTCGCGGTGGTGGGCCACTCCATGGGCTTTCCCGCGACGGTGCGCGCGATCACGCGCCATGGCCTGTCGCCCGAACGCGTCGTCTCCCTCGGCGCGCCCGACGCCCTGCCCCGCAATGTGCGCTTTCAAGCCGAGGCCATGGGCATGTCGGCGCGCGCGGTGGAATTGATGCTGGAAGCCGTGTCGGAGCGGTTCGGCGCGCCCGCCGAGGAATTCGACATCCTGAGGGATGCGCCGACCATGACCGCCTCAGCCCTGATCCTACACGGCCGCAACGACCAGATCGCCCCGCCTGAAGGCGCGGAGCGCATCGCCGCGGCCTGGCCCGGCGCGGAGCTGGAGCTGTTCGATGATCTCGGGCACCGCGGCGTGCTGCGCGATGAGCGGGTGGTGGCGCGGGTGGCAGATTTTCTGCAACCACGTTGAATTCCCGGCCAAGCGAAGCGTAGAGCCGGGACCGTGTAGCGAGTTCGCACGGAGGCCCCGGCTCTGCGCCGCGAGCGGCCTCGCCGGGGTTTCAATGGATGCAAACAAGAAGCGCCCCGGCCGTCTCCAGCCGGGGCGCTCTGCATTCCAGCGGTCGGCCGTGAGCCCTACCGCACAGTTTCTTCCTCGGCGGTCTTGGCCTTGCCGCCTTTCTTAGAAGGCTTTTTCAGCCGGTCGCCGGGGATGATCTCGAAGTCGAGGCGTTCGGCGTCGGCCGGGTCAACATCGACCTTGACCACACCGCCCTTCTTCAGCTGACCAAACAGGATCTCCTCGGCCAGCGGCTTCTTGACGTGCTCCTGGATGACGCGGCCCAGGGGACGCGCGCCGAAGCTTTCGTCATAGCCGCGTTCGCCGAGCCAGCGCGTGGCCGCCTCGGTAAGTTCGAAGGTGACGCCGCGGTCGGCGAGCTGGGCTTCCAGCTGCAGGACGAATTTCTCGACCACGCGGCCGATCACCTCCTGCTTGAGACTGGAGAACGGAATGACCGCATCCAGGCGGTTGCGGAATTCGGGCGTGAACAGGCGCTCGATGGCGGCCTGGTCCTCACCCTCGCGCTTGCCGCGACCGAAGCCGATGGCCTCCTTGGCCGCATCCGACGCGCCGGCGTTGGTGGTCATGATCAGGATGAGATTGCGGCAATCGATCTTCTTGCCGTTCGCATCGGTCAGCTGACCATTGTCCATCACCTGCAGAAGGATGTTGAAGATGTCCGGGTGGGCCTTCTCTATCTCGTCGAGCAGCAGGACCGCATGGGGGTGCTGATCGACCGCATCGGTCAGCTGGCCGCCCTGGTCATAGCCCACATAGCCCGGCGGCGCGCCGAGCAGGCGGGAGACCGTGTGGCGCTCCATGTATTCGCTCATGTCGAAGCGGATCAGCTCCACGCCGAGCGTGGAGGCAAGCTGGCGGGCCACTTCGGTCTTGCCGACGCCGGTCGGGCCGGAGAACAGGTAGGAGCCGATGGGCTTGTGCGGTTCGCGAAGACCTGCGCGCGCCAGCTTGATGGCGCTCGACAGGCGCGTGATCGCCTCGTCCTGACCGAACACGACGCGCTTCAGCGAGGCTTCCAGATCCTTCAGCACAGCCTCGTCGGATTTCGACACCGACTTCGGGGGAATGCGCGCCATCTTGGAGATGACGGTCTCCACTTCCTTCACGCCGATGGTCTTCTTCCGCTTCGACTGGGGCAGCAGACGCATGGACGCGCCGGCCTCGTCAATCACGTCGATCGCCTTGTCCGGCAGCTTCCGGTCGCCGAGATAGCGGTCCGACAGCTCCACCGCGCTCTTCAGCGCCTCATTGGTGAAGCGGATGTCGTGGAAGTCCTCGAAATAGGGCTTCAGGCCCTGCAGGATCTTGATCGCGTCGGGCACCGAGGGCTCGACCACGTCGATCTTCTGGAACCGGCGGGCGAGCGCGCGGTCCTTTTCAAAGTGCTGGCGATATTCCTTGTAGGTCGTCGAGCCCATGCAGCGCAGGCCGCCGGATTGCAGAGCGGGCTTCAAGAGGTTCGAGGCGTCCATGGCCCCGCCCGACGTGGCGCCCGCGCCGATCACGGTGTGGATCTCGTCGATGAACAGGATGGCGTGGGGCCGCGCTTCGAGCGCCTTGACCACCTGCTTCACCCGCTCCTCAAAATCGCCGCGATAGCGCGTGCCGGCAAGCAGCGAGCCCATGTCGAGGGAGTAGATGACCGCGTTGTCGAGAACCTCGGGCACCTCGCCTTCCACGATCTTGCGCGCCAGGCCTTCCGCGATCGCGGTCTTGCCCACGCCCGGATCGCCGACGAGCAGCGGATTGTTCTTGCGCCGGCGGCACAGAACCTGGACGCAGCGCTCCACCTCGTGAGCGCGGCCGATCAGCGGATCGACCTCGCCCTTCCGGGCTTTGGCGTTGAGATCGACGCAATAGGCCTCCAGGACATCGTCCTTGTCCTTGTCCTCGCCGGACAGGACCTCGGCGACGTCGTCCTCCTCGTCCGCGCCCTTGGCGGGGCGGGATTCGCTGGCGCCGGGCTTCTTGGCGATGCCGTGGGAGATGAAGTTGACCGCGTCGTACCGGGTCATGTCCCGCTCGGCCAGGAAGTAGGCCGCGTGGCTTTCGCGCTCGGCGAAGAGCGCCACGAGCACATTGGCGCCGGTCACCTCGTCGCGGCCGGAATTCTGCACGTGGATGACGGCGCGCTGGATGACGCGCTGGAAGCCGGCGGTCGGCTTGGCGTCCTCCTCATCGTCAACGATGAGGCTGGTCAGCTCGTCATCGACATACTCGACCAGCGTGTCGCGCAGTTCGTCCACATCCACGTCGCAGGCGCGCATGACGGAAGCCGCATCATCGTCTTCGCAAAGCGAGAGCAGAAGATGCTCCAGCGTGGCGTATTCATGCTTGCGTTCGTTCGCCGTGGTCAGGGCGCGGTGCAGGCTGCGTTCGAGAGCGGGTGAAAATGAGGGCAAGCGCCTAATCCTTTTCCATCGTGCACTGTAAAGGGTGCTGGGAGCGGCGCGCCGCGTCCATCACCTGGGCCACCTTGGTCTCGGCCACCTCGTAGGTGAACACGCCGCACACCCCCACTCCATGTTGGTGCACATGGAGCATGATGCGAGTCGCATCCTCCGTGCTCTTGTGAAAAATCCCCATCAGGACTTCGACGACAAACTCCATGGGCGTGTAGTCGTCATTGAGCAGGAGCACCTTGTACATGGACGGCCGCTTGGTCTTGGCGCGCGGCTTCACCGTCACGCCGGTTTCGCGGTTCGGATCTGACGGCTTTGAAGGTTCGCTCATCTTGCTTCGCCGTTCGCGCGGGTGTGAGGCGGCTTCACGTCCATGAAAGTCTCACACAGGATTAAATATGCATCAGACCTGCCGAGGGAAGCCCCGGCAAGGCCGCGAACGCAGATTGAGGCGCCCTGTCCACACTCCAGCGCCCGAAACGGACAAAAAAAGGCCCGGCGTGAAAACGCCGGGCCAGTCAGGGAGGATCCGAAGCGGCGCGGTCAAACCGCGCCGCAATGGGGTGGCAGCGCCTAGCGCTGGGACTGCATGGCTTCCACAGCGGCGGCCATGCGGTCGTTGATCGGCTTGAACGTGTCCTTGACCATGGAGGAAACCAGGTCAGACGACTTGTTCACTTCGGTGAGATAGGCGTCGAGCGTCGACTTGGTATAGTCGGCATGCAGCTCGATCAGTTCCTGGACCGACTTGGCGCCGGCCATGGACTTGGCGGCGGCCACGCCGTCTTCCATGGACTTCTTGGCGAAGGCCACGGTGGAGGCGTTGAGCTCTTCCATGGACTTCGTGGCGGTGGTCGCAGAGGCGATCACGGCGTCCACGGTGTCTTTCTGGAAGGCGCTGAATTCGTTGATGGCGGTCAGGGACTTCTCGAAGCCTTCCTTCATCGCTTCGTTGGAAGCGGTGGTGACGGTTTCGAAAGTCTGGGTGGCGGCGTCTTTTTTCGCGGCGGCCATGGTGTTCTCTCCTGGGAATCTACGGGGTTCGGACGGCTTGCGGGTCTTCGGCTTGGACGCAGACGGGGTCTGAGCAGGCTTTGCAGAGGCAGCCTTGGCCGGAGCCTTCGCTTTCGCCCGGGCCGGCGTCTTGCGCGCCGGTGCGGCTTCAGCTTGTTTGGACTGCGATTTTGCAGCGGTCGACTTGGCGGGCGCGGACGTGTCCGCTTCCGGCTTGGCGCTCTCGCTGTTCGGCGTGTCTTCGGTCGCCATCGCTTGTCTCTCCAATCTTCGGCCGCTGTTCGCAGCCGCAGCAAATATCGCCATTTCCGGTGCGGAAATCAAGTCCTTTTTGTGCGCCGCACAAAAATGCCGTCAGGCCGGAGAGTTAACGGCCCTGAAACCGGTTCGACCCGAGTGTTCCAGACCATGATCCGGGTCACAATTCTCCTCGTGCTGCTCCTGGCCGCATCGCTGACCGGCGAATCGCGGGCCGACCGCTATGCGGCTTTCGTGGCGGATATGGAGACGGGGGAGGTCCTGCACGCACGCCGCGCCGATGCGCCGCGCTACCCGGCTTCGCTCACCAAGCTCATGACGCTCTACATGACATTCGAGGCCATCGAGGCCGGCGAGCTGGCGCTGGACGACGCGCTGACCGCGTCGGCCGAGGCCGCCTCCCGTCCCGCCTCCGATCTGGGCCTGGCTGAAGGGGATACGCTAACGGTCGAGGACGCGATCCGCGCCCTGATCGTACAGAGCGCCAACGACGCCGCCGTGGTCCTCGCCGAGCATCTTGGCGAGAACGAAGCCCTGTTCGCGGCCGCCATGACCGAGCGCGCCGGCGCGCTCGGCCTGACTTCAACGACGTTCGCCAACGCCTCAGGCCTGCCGGACTCGCGCCAGCGCACCACAGCACGTGACATGGCGCGCCTAGCCTACGCCCTGCGCCGGGATTTCCCGCAATACTGGAACTATTTCGCCGAGACGACCTTCGTCTGGAACGGGCGCACGCACCACAATCACAATACGCTTGTCGGTCAGGTGGACGGCGTCGACGGGCTGAAGACCGGCTATATCCGCGCCTCAGGCTTCAACGTCGCCGCCACCGCCGAGCGCGACGGCCGGCGCCTGATCGCCGTCATCATGGGCGGCGCGAGCCCGGCGGTTCGCGACGCCCATGCCCGCGAACTTATCGAGGCTGGTTTCACCGCCCTCTCCGCTCGCGAGGAAGGCCGCCGGCTGGCTTCACTCGACGTTCCGCGCCTGAACCCGATCCGGGAACAGGAAATTCTCACCGCCGAACTCTCCGGCCTGCTGCGGCCCGCCGCAATGGGCTCAGCCGGTCCCGGCGCACCGCCGGCCCAAGTCATCTTCGAAGACCCGGCAAGCTCCGAGCCGGGGCTGGTGCTGGGTGCAGGCTGGTCGATCCAGGTCGGGGCCTATGGCTCTCGCGCCGCCGCCATGGCGCGTCTGGAAACGGTGGCCGACATGGATGTGAACCAGGTGCTGCGCCAGGCTGAACCGGTCACGGCGGCCCTGTCGAGCAATGGCCAGGCGTTGTGGCGGGCGAGGTTTTCGGGCCTCGACGCCGATCAGGCCCGCGCCGCCTGCGCCAGCCTGGAATCGCGCGGAGAAGCCTGCTTCACGGTCGCGCCGGGCGCCTGACGCGATCTAGCGCTTGCCCAGCAGGACTTCCCGGGCTTCCTGGACCCGCGCGGCGAGCGCATCATTGCCGCCGGCGTCGGGATGGACCTTCTTCATGAGCTCGCGATAGGCCTTGTTGATCTCGGCCTCGGACGCGGCCTCAGAGACGCCCAGAACCTGCGCCGCCTCGCGCCGGCTCATGGCGGCGGAGCCCGTCCGCGGCGCACCCTGGCCGGTGTCAGCTCCGCCTGGGGGCGCCTGCCCCCTCAGAGCGACCCCGAGCAGGCCCAGCGCCGCCCCGATCAAAGGCAGACCCGCCGCAGCGAGCCCGCGCACCGTCAGGATGGCGCCGATCAACAGGCCTCCGACGCCCAGAACAACCCTGAGAGTCTGGGCGGCGGTCTTGGTCTTCATCCGCGCCAGCAGATAGCCCAGACCCAGCATGGCGCCGATGGCCGCGAGAAGGCCGAACAGAATGCTCATGGCCGCCTCAGAACGGGATCCGCGCGCCGTCGAGGCCGGGCAGCTTCAACACGATGATCAGTTCGCGCAGCTCCTGGCGGGCGGCCACATGGCTCATGGTGAACGTCATGGACGAGCCGGCCTCGGTCAGGTCGATCAGGGTCAGCCCCGCCGGGAACAGCTCGCGATAGATCACACGCTCCGAGAACCCCGGCGCCAGACGGAAACCGATACGCTGGGACAAAGCGCGCAGCCCCTGCCCGACGCGGCGCTTGTTGCGCGCATCCAGCGTGGAGACGCGGTTTCGCATGACCACCCAGTCGATCGGCGTCTTCTCCGCCCTGGCCTTCAGCTTGCGGCCAGTCCAGACCATGTCGGCATAGGCGCTGGGCCGGCCAACCTCGAACGTGTCAGGATCGACTTCGGCCAGCAGGGCGAAATCGACAAAGCTGTCATTGATCGGCGTGACCAGCGTATCCGCCTCGGCGTGGGCCAGGCGGCTGTAGTGCGTGTCGCTGCCCGGCGCGTCGATGATGATGAAGTCGCAGGACGTGCGCAGCCCGTCCATGGCCCGGCGCCAGTTCGCCAGCTCCTGCTCCTCGGCAGCGTCGAGGCTGCGCGCGCTTGATGCGCTCAGGCGCGCCTCCTCCGGCATGGGCAGGGTCACGCCCCGGCTTTCGCTCCAGCGGCGTCGATTGTCCAGATACCGATTGAGGGACGCCTGGCGCAGATCAAGATCGATGACGCCGACCCGCTTGCCCAGGCGCATCAGGGCGACAGCCAGATGGATCGCCACGGTCGACTTGCCCGCGCCGCCCTTCTCATTGCCCACGACGATGCGGTGCGCCAGGCCGGACGTGGCGGGCGCTTCGGTCTGCGGCGGAGACTGAACATCAGAAATGGGATCGGTCACGAGATCGTCCTGAACACGCGGCTACGAAGCGTCGAGAGCTTGAAGATAGGGCCGAAACACCGTTTGCGGGAGGCCGCCGACGAAAGTCAGCGCAGGCGTTCGCCGTTGAAATCGGACGGCGCGCACCAGGCGCCCGCCGCTTCGAACCGCGCGCACAGCGCCCTCGCCGCATCCGGACTGTCCAGCGGCCCCGCTTTCAAACGCAGGAAAACGCCCCGCTCGCCCAGCTCGACCGGCGCCAGCCGCGCTTCAAGGCCGGACAGGAGGGCGGGATGCTCCGCCTGCAGCTCGCGCCAGCCCGAGCCGGCACGATCGGCGATACGGTAGGACGCCAGATGCACGGCGCTCATGACGCTGCGCGCGCCGTCCAGATCCGGCATCGGCCCCGGCTCAGCGTTTACGGCCTGCGAATTTTGCGGTTCGACCGGCGCAGCCTCAGCCTCGGGCCTGCGCAGCAAGGCTTCGTTCAAGGCCGCCATCTCGGCGCGCGCCGCGTCTATGCGCGCCGGCTCGGTCCGCCCGGTCGCCACAAGCAACTCAGCCAGCGCCGCCGCCTCGGGATGAACAGGGGCGATGTGGCGCTCAGGGCCCGTCGTCGCGCAGGCGGAAAGCGCGAAGCCGCAGGCGGCGGGAAGGAACAGACGAACCAGCATGATCTTCGCTTACACCGAGTCGCTTGCCTGCGAACGCGCCTTGGCGATAGCGTCCGCGCGCTCACTCCCGGCCCGGAAGTTTCGCCCATGCGCCCTGACCTGCCTCTGCCCGCCGCCTACACGGTCGCCGAACTGCGCGAGACCGTCGCCGCCTGGCGGCGTGAGGGCCTGACGGTCGGGTTCGTGCCCACCATGGGCGCGCTGCACGCCGGACACCTGGCGCTGGTCACGCAGGCGCTCGAGCGCGCGGACCGCGTCGTCGTGAGCATCTTCGTCAATCCCGCCCAGTTCGCTCCCGGTGAGGACTTCGATGCCTATCCCCGAACCCTGGAAAGCGACGCTGACAAACTCGCCGGCGCCGGAGCTCATCTGGTTTACGCGCCCTCAGCCTTTGAAATGTACCCGCAGGGCTTTTCCACGACTGTCAGCCTGTCCGGTCCCGCTGAAGGGCTGGAAAGCGCGGCGCGCCCGCACTTCTTCGCCGGCGTCGCGACCGTGGTTTCAAAGCTGTTCAATCAGGTCCGGCCCGACCTCGCCGTTTTCGGGGAGAAGGACTATCAGCAGCTTCTGGTGATCCGGCGCATGACCGAGGATCTGGACCTGGGCGTGGAGATCGTGCCCGGCGTCACCGTGCGCGAGGCGGACGGCCTCGCCCTCTCCTCGCGCAACGCCTACCTCAGCGACACAGACCGCAAGCGCGCCGCTGCGCTGAACGTGATCCTCGCCGACTTCGCACAGGCGCTGGAGGGGGGCGGCGACGTCGCCACGGCGCAGACCGCCGCTCTGACAGCCGCCGCCGATGCGTTTGACGCCGTCGATTATGTTGAAGCGCGGTGCGCGGACACGCTTGCGCAGCTGCCTGAAGGCCCCCTGGATCGTCCCGCCCGCGTGCTGGCGGCGGTGAAGGTGGGCGGGACCCGCCTGATCGACAATCGCCCGGCGACGCCGCGCTGAGGCCTCACCAGGCCCCGATCTCGATCAGCTTGTTGCGCAGTTCGGCGGGCAGATCCTCGCCGCCGCTCTGGACTGTCAGATCTGCCGGCGCGTGCTCTGGCTTCAGGTAACGCCAGCCCTGGAACGGACGCTTGGGCGCCGGCGCGGTCGGGATGATCTCGTTATTCAGCCAGATCGTGCAGCGCTTGACGCCGCCCTCATCGACGAACTCCTCCAGCTCGACGATTTCCTGGCGCGCCTGAATGACCCGTTTGATCACCCAGTAGAGCGAGCCGCCGTCCAGCAGCTCCTTCGCGCGTTTGGGCGTCATGCGGGTCGTATGGGGCATGAGACGGTCACCCGGCGCGCAGGTGTCGCGCCAGCGTTCCAGATCCTCGATGCCGTCGGCCCCGACGCAGAGCTTCACGAGATGAAGAGGCATGAGGTCAGAGCTAGGGCGACTCCGCGCCCGCCTCAAGCGGCCCGGCGCCGGGGTAGCGAACCGAGACCAGATCGATCTCCATGGTCTGGCTGAAGCTCTGGAACACCGCCGAGCCGGCCATCGACATGGTCATCCCGGCAAAGCGCGGCCCGTTGATGGCGGGCTCGTGGACGAAGCGCTGCTCCAGCAGGAAGTCATTGATGCGCGCGGCGATGTTGGGCTTGAAGCTCTCGGTCAGAGCAAAGCGTACTTCGGCGACGTGACCGCGTTCAGCATCGACTTCAATCTCGCCCGCCAGATTGTCCAGCAACGCGTCACGCTCGCCGTCCTCGCCGCCCTGTCCCGGCAGGCTTTGCGGCGTGAAGCCATAGACCAGCCGGCCGTTCTCCTCGCGCAGCAAGGTCGCGCTGGCGCCGATCGCGGCGCGCAGGCCTTCCGCGTCGAACCGGCCCACGGAATAGGACTCGCCCGGATCGCTGTCGGCTGCGTCTTCCTCGTCGTCGCGATTGAACCCGGCCCACATCTCCGCCTGCTCTTCGCTCAGCGCCTCTTCGGAGGCGGGCTGCAGCAGCGTGTAGGCGGTGTCGCGGCCTTCGCCGCCGGGGCGGATCTCCACAAGGATCGCCTCGCCGTTGACCGTCATGCGCAGGGCGATCCGCTCGGCCGTGATCGTCTCGCCAGGCGCTGCGGACAGCGCCTGTTCGAGCGGCTCGGGCAGCTGGGCGAAGGCGGCGGGCGCAGCGAGCAGACAGGCGGCGGCGAAGATCAGACGAAGCATGCGGGCGGCTCCTAATGCCAGGGACCCCTCTTCCCTAGCGAGCCGCCCGCCGTCCCCCAACGGATTTTTTCGTCGCAGGCGCGGAACTCAGGCCGGCGCGCGGTCGCGATAGCCGGTGTCGCTGGCCAGATCCACGTCGAACGTGGTCTCCGACTTCGGCAGCGGCCGCGACGCAGCGCCGGAGACTTTTTCCCAGGCTTTCCAGCTCTTTGACAGCGCGAGCTTGGCGTAGGCCTGAGCGCCGTCCGGGCTGGAGCTCTTCGGCCTGAAGCCCATGCGCCGCAGGGCGCCATTGGCGTGCAGCACCGCATTCTTCATCACCGACTCCCGGGTCACCACCTCGCAGGTGATGGACACGTTCAGCCCGTCCAGATTCTCCACCCGGTGAGGCGCATGGAGCGGCCAGGACACGAAATCGCCCGGCGTCAGATCGACCATGGCCGCGTCCGCGTCCCAGGCCGGGTCATAGGGGATATCCTCGGTCTGGGTCTTGTGGAGGACTTCCTCCATCGAGAGGTCCTCCAGCCACGGCCCGCGCGGGGGGTAGATGCGGAAGCGCTTGTGACCTTTGACGTGGAGCAGCAGGGTCTCGGACACGTCGGAATGGTAGAAGACCTGGGCTTTCGGAGAGGAGATCAGGATCCCGCCATAGACCCGCAGCGGCGCGTAGCCGGGATTGAGCTGTTTGAGCTGGGCGAACAGGGCGTTGAACAGCGGCTTGTAGACCGGGTCGGTGTTCATGGCCTCGCGCAGATTGATCCACAGCTTGCCCTGACGCACCGCCTCCAACAGCTCAGCGCCCGTGGCCGATCCCGGATCGCCGGCGCGCCAGCTGTCGCGGTCGGCGGGATCCTCGCCCATGGTGCAGAAATCACAGAGTTCACGCGGATGGCGTTTCAGCAGCGCGGCCAGCGCCAGGTCGGTGAATTCCGGCGCCAGGTGCAGGCGGTGGCGCGCCGTCATCACGCCATTGCGGAACTCGGCGCGCTTGTCTTCGTTCCAGTCGATCAGGACAGGTTCGGCCATGAGGGGGACCTCCGTCGCATTTCAGGACGCCCCGCGCGTCCGTCAGGCGGACAGACGCAGGAAGCGTGCCGGACCGTGCGGCGAAGGCCCTCCCCTTACGCCCAGCCGGACCGCGCCAGCTTCAGCGCATGGCGCAGCAGGAGCGCCGTCACCGCGATGAAACCGGCCGCCGCGGCGATCTCCGCCCCGCCGATCACGTTGGCCGGCGCGTGAAACGCCATCAGCACCGCCCAGATCACGGTCCCCGCCGCGATATAGCCGGTGACGCCGCAGAACACCGACCCGGCGAAAGCCGCGGCGGCGTCAGTAAAGGAGACGGACCCGTCCCGTTCGTTGGTCATGGGAACACCCTCGCACTCAAACAAAACAACGCTCAAAAAACACCGCCCGCAGGCGCGAAAACGCCGCCCGCAGCGGGATGCGCATACAGATGCGCTCAGCTAAGGCGTTCCGCAAGCGGCGGGGAGTCGCAGGGGCGCTGGCGCTTGGCGCCCCCTGGGCGCCAACTTGCGTTGGGGAAGACGATCGCTGGAGCAAGCGTCGCCATCCCGGACTTGATCCGGAACAGTTCTAAACCGCCCCCATCGTCATCCTGACGAAAGTCAGGACCCAGTTTCATCGCCTGCGCCACTGGGTCCTGAATCAAGTTCAGGATGACGAAGGTGGGTGTCGCCGCGGCGGCATGTCACCCCCCCGCGAACCAGCGGTGATCATCCGTCGCCTCCGCCTGCCCCACCGCTTCCAGGATGGAGAGCATGGCGGCGACCTTTTTGATCTTGGCCTGCGTGTTCTTGCCGGAGAAGGCGGCGGCGACTTCTTCGGACGATAGCGGCTGGGGCGAGGCGGCGAGCACGGTGCGCACGGCGCGCGCGCGCGCCGCGTCGTCAGCAGGCAGGGCGATCCCGGCGGCGGCCCTTGCCGCCTCGGGCAGCACGATTTCGCTTTGCTCGGCCTTGCGCACGGCTTCCGCGCCCGTGGGGTTCTGGAATTCCGGGCGCAGCCAGCGCACATGGCCGCGCGCTTCTTCAGCGGCGCGCTCATGGTTCAAGGCGACCAGACGCTCCAGGATCTCTTCTTCGGTGAGGTCGGCCGGCCAGCCATAGGCCTCGAATACCGCCGCGTCGATCTGATCGTGAATATCCTTCAGCACGCCGACCAGCCCGGCCTCATAGATATCGCGCTCGGCCTCGGTCAGCGGTTCTTCCGGCTCCTTTCCTCCCCCGCCTGCGGGGTATGAATTCCCGGGCGCCGAAGGCGACCCGGGACCTCCCTGCGAGTCCGGCGCCTCATCCTGATCGAGGTCCCGGCTCTGCGCCCCGGACGGGGTCCGGGGCTTGGCCGGGAATTCAGAGGGGTTTGACGACCCCGCCTCCAGCGCCCGCACCCGCTCCAGCACGTTGTAGAGCTTGGTCATGGTCAGGAAGTCATGCTCGGCCAGGCGCTCCTTGCGGAAGGAATCCAGCCGCTCGCCCAGCTCATCCAGCCGCGCCTTCAGCGCCGGCTTGCCGGTGAGGTCGGGGAAGGGGAAGGGGTCGAAGCAGCGGGTTTTGTTGTAGCGTGGACGGTCTTCGAGCGTCCCGCCTGCTGCAAGGGACCACACAACGTGGAGCGACGAGGACAGCACCGCAAGTGAGATGGAATCGCCTAAAGCTATACAGATCAGCATGTTATCCGGAAGCGTATCGTCGCCAATGAAGCTGAAAAAGCGGTGCTTTGAGGTTTCTGTGGTCACGATTGAGCGGCTCACACCTTTGAGCGCTGCCCTAAGCTCCCGGCGAGGCTCGCCATAAAGCCACCATCTGTCCGAGTAGACTGACCGTCGGTTCTGCATCCGGTCAGGTTTGACGTGATCAACGACGTGCTGAAGCACCTTCGGATATTCGGCATGTGCTTGAGCCTCCGACAATCCGAACAAATCAATCACCAGCACACCCCGCGGCTTTTGATTGATGTCGCGGCCATTGCGATAGGGCTTGATCACCTTGGCCACCGCCGGGTCTTTCCCGAGCCCCAGCGCCGCCGCCTTCTCCGGCGTCACAATAAATCCGGCCCCATGAAGCTTCACGCCGGGGCTGCAAATCCCTTCATTCGCCTTCAACGGCTTCGCTGAACTGACCGCCGCGCCCAGCCGGATCATCGGCGTCACCACCCCACCCCGCACCTTCAACGCCACCTCCGGCGCATCCGTATTTAACCCGGCCTCCCGCACCACCTCGGCCAGAACGCCTTCGACCTCCTCGCCCGGCGCGGCGACGGTCAGGGCGATGCGCACGGCGGCCTTGTCGGCGCTTTTCATCCAGGGATGGTCGGGGATGGCGTAGACGAGGCTCAGCGGCGGTTTGCCGGACAGGGCCTTCTCCACCACGCGCCGGTTGAAGGTCTGGCGCAGCGAGTTGGTGGTGATGAAGCCGAAGCGGCGCGGCGTGGTCTTTTTCGCTTTGGCCGCCTTGGCCGTCAGGTCGGCGGCATGATACCACCAGTACATGACGAAATCGGCCGATTTCGGCATGGCCGGGTGGGCCTTCCACAACGCCTCGGCGTAACCATCGCCCAGCTCGGCGCGCAAATCCTTGCCGCCGATAAACGGCGGGTTCCCGATGATGAACTCCGCCTCCGGCCAGGCCGCCGCCTTGGCCTTTGGATAATCCCAGATCTCCACCCGCGCGGCGTCGTCCGGCACGGCCTCGCCGGTGACGGGGTGCGGCTTGAAGGTCTTGCCGTCCCAGCGCGTGACCGGCTTGCCGTGCTCGTCGCGGCGAAGCACGCCCTCGCCGTGGTCCAAAACAGCGTCGCGGTGCTCAATATTGTGGAAGTCACGCAGCACGGGATCATAGATGAATTCGATGCCGCCGGCCCTCACCTGCCACTGGATGTAGCCGATCCACAGGACCAGCTCGGCGATCGCCACAGCGCGCTCGTTCTTTTCTAGCCCCAGAAACTGATGCGGATCGATGGCGTGGTCGCGGTATTCCGCCCGCGCGCGCCCGCCCAGCTCCACGATGGCGTCGACGATCTCGCCTTCCAGACGCTTCATGCGCTCCATGGCGACATAGAGGAAGTTGCCCGTGCCGCAGGCCGGGTCCAGCACGCGCACCTCGCACAATTCGGCGTGAAACTCGCGCAGGGCCTTCAGGGCCTCTTTCTTCTTGTCGTCCTGCAGCAGCAATTCGACCTTGGCCTTCACCCCGGCCCAGTCCTCGCGCAGGGGCTCCATGATCGTCGGGGTGACCAGCCGGTCCACATAGGCGCGCGGGGTGTAGTGGGCGCCCAGGCGATGGCGCTCGTCCTTGTCCAGAGCCTGCTCCAGCAGCGTGCCGAAGATCGCCGGCTCCACCTGGCGCCAGTCCTGTTTGGCGGCGATGTGAAGCTCGGAGACCATCTCCGCCGTCAGCGGCGGGGCGCTGGCGTCCTTGAACAACCCGCCATTGAAGCGCCGGATCGGGGCGCGCAGCCAGCCAGACAGGGCCGCGCCCTCGTTCATTTCACGCCACAGACTTTCCAGCGCCACATGGGCGTTGCGCGCGTCCTTCGTCAGATCGCCCAGCAGCTCGGTGAACTTGCCTTCGGGCAGCAGCTTCACGTCCTCGGCGAACATGGTGAACAGGCAGCGCATCAGGAACAGGGCGACCTGCTCTGCGCTGTGCTGGGGCTTGCCGTCCTTGGATTTGCGCGCCTCCAGCTCACGCGCGACCTTGGCCAGGCGCGCGGCGATCTCCTTGGTGACGCGGGCGCTTTCCTTCGCCGGATCAAGGCTGTGAGGCTCGGTCCAGACGGCGCGCAGCCGGTCGCGGACTTCTTTCCTATGCAGGTCTTCCAACAGAATCCGGAAGCCGCGCCGATCGGGGAACTGGTCGTAGGATTTTCCCTGTCCGGAGAAGTCGGCATAGATCTCAAAGCAATAGCCGACATCGCAGACGATCAGGAAGGGCGGCCAGCCATGCTCGCCCGGCAGGTCCTTGGCGTAGCGTTCGGCCTGGGCGCGCGCCTTGACCATGGCGGTGAACCAGCCGTCCGTTCCGCGCTTCGCGGTCCCTGCGCGCGCCTTGCCGGCCTCCGCGCCGAACAGATTGGCCTGGGCGGCGTCGGCCTTCTTCGACCCCCCGCCTTCGGACCCCTGCTTGGCCTCCAGCACGAAGCAGCCGCGCTTGTACAGGTCGATGCGCCGGGTGGATTTCGTGCCGTCCTCGTGATTACGGGTCACCTGGCGCTCGAACACATAATCGTTGAGCGCGGTCTCCTCTTTCGAGGGCTCAGGGCGCGGGACGCCGATCAGGTCGCAGAACTCATTGAGGAAGGACTGAGTGTTCGACAACTCCCCGCCACCGGACTCCGCCCAGCGCGCGATGAAGCTGTTGATCGCCTCGGTGCTGACGCCGTCCCCGCTCACGCTGTCTTCTCAACCCGCAGAAATTGAACCTGAAGAAACGCTATCGCCGTTCTTTCACTGCATCAATCTGGCGGGCGCCGCTTTCACTCCCGTCGTCATCCTGAAGCAAGTTCAGGATGACGAGAGCGGGTTAAGCGGGCGGTGACCCCTCCGCCAGCGTCACCAGCACGTCCCCATCGCCGACCTGGGCGCCGGCGGTGGCGGTGACGGCCTCTACCACGCCGTCGGCGGGGGCGGACAAGGCGTGTTCCATTTTCATGGCTTCCAGCACGACGAGGGTCTGGCCCTTGGTGACGGCGTCGCCGGCTTTCACCGAGACCGAGAGAACCTTGCCGGGCATGGGGGCCTTGATCTGGCCGCCCGCGCTGATCGCTTCGGCCAGGGCCGCCGGGTCGTAGCGGGTGACGAGGTGGGTTTCGCCTTGGATGCTGACCAGCGCGGCGCGGCCGCGGCGTTCGAACCGGGCGGTGACGGGTTGGCCGTTGAGCGTTGCGGCGAAGGTCCCGGCGGGGTCATAGCAGCAGCGCTCCAGACGCAGCGTCTGGTCGCCGACCGCAGCGAGGAGCGCGTCGCCGTCCACGGTGAAGGCCGCGGCCAGGCGCTGCTCGCCCGCGTCCAGGCCCGCCTCGATATGGGGCGCGGCGTTGATGCGGAAGCCGTCGGCGACGTCCCAGGGATCGGCGGCGTTCGCGGCGAGCGGGCCGCCATTCGCCATGACGAGCGCGCCCACGGCATAGGTCAGCGCCGGGGCGTCCTTGGGAGCCAGCGCGTCCAGGCGCTCGTCGATGAAGCGGGTGTCGACGGCGCCGGCGCGGAAGTCGGGATGGGTCAGGCAGCGGCGCAAAAAGCCGGCGTTGGTCTTCACAGGGTGGACGCTGACATGGGCGTCCATGGCCGCGGTCAGCGTGTCGATGGCTTCTTCCCGTGTGGCGCCGTGGGCGATGAGCTTGGCGATCATGGGATCGTAGTGAAGCGAGACCTCCCCGCCCTGCTCCACGCCGGAATCGGTGCGCACCGAGCCAGCTGTCGGCGGCAGGGAGAGCCGCTCCAGCACGCCGATGGAGGGCAGAAAGCCGGTGGCGGGATCCTCCGCGTAGAGGCGCGCCTCCATGGCCCAGCCCTTGATCCCGATGCGGTCCTGCTCCGGCACCGACCCGCCGGCGGCGACCTTCAGCTGCAGCTCCACGAGGTCGAAGCCGGTGATCATCTCGGTGACGGGGTGCTCCACCTGCAGGCGGGTGTTCATCTCCATGAAGAAGAAGCCGTCGTCGCTGAGCGGGCCGGAGCCGTCGACGATGAACTCCACCGTGCCCGCGCCCACATAATTCACCGCCTGGGCCGCCCTGACCGCCGCGGAGCACATGGCCGCGCGGACATTAGGCGTCATGTGGGGCGCAGGCGCCTCCTCGAGGACCTTCTGGTGGCGGCGCTGGAGCGAGCAGTCGCGCTCGAAGAAGTGGACCACCCGCCCGCGCACATCGCCGAAGACCTGCACCTCGATATGGCGCGGGCTGGTGATGAATTTCTCGATCAGCACCCGGTCATCGCCGAAGCTCGCCGCCGCCTCGCGCTTGCAGCTGTCGAGGGATTCCGTGAACTTCGCCGCGTCCTCGACCTTGCGCATGCCCTTGCCGCCGCCGCCGGCGACCGCCTTGATGAGCACCGGATAGCCGATGCGATCGGCCTCGGCTTTCAGATGCTCCGGATCCTGGTCCTCGCCGTGATAGCCCGGCGTGACCGGCACGCCGGCCGCCTCCATCAGCTTTTTGGCGCGGTCCTTCAGCCCCATGGCCTCGATGGACTCCGGGCTCGGCCCCACGAACAGGATGCCGGCGTCCGCGCAGGCCCGCGCAAAGCCGGCATTTTCCGACAGGAAGCCATAGCCGGGATGGATGGCGTCGGCGCCGGTCCTGCGGGCTGCGTCCAGGATCACGTCGGCCTTCAGATAGCTCTCGCGCGCCGGAGCCGGACCGATAGGGATCGCCTCGCCCGCTTCACGCACGAAGGGGGCGTTCGCATCGGCGTCGGAATACACCGCGACCGTGGCGATCCCCATCCTGTGCGCGGTGCGCAGGATGCGGCGGGCGATCTCGCCCCGGTTGGCGATGAGCAGCTTGGTGATCATGGCGGGCCTTACTTGAAGCGTCGGGCGGGTTTTGCGCCAGTCCGGCGCGCTGTTCAAGCACGCGGGGCGTCGCGCTCGCGCACCGTGGCCGCCAAAACGAAGCTGATCAGCATCAACAAGTACCAGCTGCCCATCTTGGTCAGCGGCACCGGGCTCCACGCCAGATCCTGTGCCGGATAGGTCCAGGCGCGCGCATAGGTTCCAAGGTTTTCCGCGCACCAGATCAGGAAGGCCACGAAGATCAGGCCCAGCAAAAGCGGCAGGGGCCGATGCTTGCGATCGGGACGCAGCCAGATCACGCACGGCCCGTAGATCAGCGCGCTCAACGCGAACAGCGCGTAGCGGATATCGACCGTGTAGTGGTGGGAGAAGAAGTTGATATAGGCGGCGACGGCCAGCAGCGCCTGCAGCCAGAGCGGCGCAAACCGGTCGAAGCGAAAGTCGAACAGGCGCCAGACCCGGGCGATATAGCTTCCCACGCTGGCGTACATGAAGCCGGAGAACAGCGGCACGCCGAAGACGGCGAGCATCGCGTCGGCGCTTTCTGGATAGATCCAGCTGCCGGCATGGACCTTGAAGATCTCCATCAGCGTGCCGACCGCGTGGAAGACGCAGATGACCCGCACCTCCGCCCAGCTCTCCAGTCGAAAGCTGATCATGGCCAGCTGCAGCAGCACCGCCCCGATGGTGATGGCGTCATAGCGCGCCAGCGCGGCGTCGTCCGGCCAGAACAGAAAGCTGACCAGCAGCAGGACAAGCATCGCGATGCCGAAGAGGGCCGCCCACACCTGTTTGACGGCGAACAGGATCGCCTCGAACAGGGCGAGGCTGACCGGGCCGCGGACCATGGCCGCGCGCAACGACGCGCTGAACGCCTCCAGGCCGCTGTCCGCCAGGACGCGCCCTTGAGGCTGCGACGCCGTCACAGGCTGCTACTCCGCCCAGTATGGCTTGCGCTTCTCCAGGAAGGCGGAGAGGCCCTCCCTGCCCTCGGCGCTGGCGCGCCGGTCGGCGATCTGGTGGGCGGTCTTGCGCAAAAGGCCGTCGTCGATATCGGCCTCGGCGACCATGTCCACCAGCTTCTTGGCGTCGGCCACCGCGCCGGGCGCCGTGTGGAAGGCCAGCTGACCAAGATGCTCCATCATGTCGTCAAGCTCGTCAGCGGTGTCGACGACATACTGAGCCAGGCCGATCTGGTGGGCGAACGTCCCGTCGAAGCCCTCGCCGCTGGCGAACAGCGCCTTGGCGTAGCGCGGGCCGATGGCGCGCACCACGAAGGGGGAGATGGTCGCCGGCGTCAGCCCGAGGCGCACCTCGGAAAAACGGATCTTGGCGTCCTTGACGGCGACAGCGGCGTCACAAGCCGCCATCAGGCCCGCGCCGCCGCCCATGGCCGCGCCCTGGACGAGCGCGACAGTGAATTGCGGCAGGTCGTGAAGCTTGTGCAGCATGCGCGCCAGGCCGAGAGCATCCTCGACATTGTCGGCATGGGTCCAGTCTGCGGCGGCCTGCATCCATTCCAGATCCGCGCCGGCCGAAAAGCTCTTGCCGGCGCCGCGGATGAACACCACCCTCGCCTCGTCGGCGTTGGCGCGCAGGGTTTCGAAAATGTCTGACAGGCGCGCGATGATATCGGCGTTGAAGGCGTTGTGCTTTTCCGGCCGGTTCAGCGTGATGATGGCGGCCCCGCCGCGCGTCACGTCCAGCAGCACTTCGTTCTCGGCGACCATGGCGTCCTCCAGTGAGCGTGTATCCGCCCACAGGCTTTAGAGCGCTGCGCGGCGCCGGCCAAGCCTGCATTCAGACGCAGGCAGGCCTCGCCGCCGGGATCCCGGCGGCGAGGCCCTGGTCAGACTGCGGCCGACGCTCTAGCGCGGCAGGATGATCGACTTGATGATGAACAGCACCGTCAGACCGACCAGATAGGCCAGGCCCGCAAAGGCCAGGTACTGCCAGTAGAGCATGTCCGTGACCGGCGGCATGGCGAAGCTGGCGCCGTTCTGCACCATGGGCAGGACCTGATCGACCACCACGTGGACGATGACGCTGGCCACCGTAAAGATCAGGATTGCGCCGTAGGACGGCATGAGCAGCGCCATCACGACGGCGATGACCCCCATCTGCACGCCCAGCATCAGCCAGTTCACCGAGCCGCCCGCGCCGTGGCTGGACGAATCCAGCCCGGCCATGAGCCACGCCCAGACCGGCTCCACATAGGTCCAGATCTGATCAAGAAATTCCATTGCGCTTCCCCTCGCAAAGCGGCCCGCCGGGCCGTAAGTGCTTTATTCGCTCCCCCAAAGCGCCGCGTTTGCGCCGCTCATGGCGCAAACCCTGCCAAATTCTTAACGAAAAGCAAGGGCTGTCAGCCCGGCAGCGCCGCAAATCCTTGCGATGTCTCTGAAACATCACGCCCGCAAATCGCGGTCGTCAGCGCTTCAGCAGCATACGGCGCAGCAGAAAAAGCACGGCGATGATGATCAGATAGCCCACCAGAAGGAACCCGACCTCGCGCCAGAACGGGACTTCGAGGATCGGTGGAAGGCGCAAGGCGGCCCCGCCGGAAACAACCGGCATCACAACGTCGGTGATGACATGAACCACGGTCGCGGCGGCCGTGAACACCAGAATCCGGTTCCAGCCCGGCATGATCAGCGCCGCCACGAAGGCGATGATCAGCCCCTGGACCGCGTTGACCGAGTTGAACCCGGCCCGCATGAAGTCGAGCACCTGATCGACGATATCCATTCGGGTTCCCCCTCCGCCTGATTAACCCACCATGGCGCGAACTCGCTGGCCGCGGCAAGGGGCGTGAGGCGTGGGTCAGGCCGCTTTGGCGCCCAGCCCGGCGACCTTCTCCAGCATTTTCGCCCGCGCCTCGGCGCCCATCTCCACGCCGCCGAGAACGGTGTCCCTGACAGGCTTGAAGCCGGAGATCTTCAAAACCCCGGCCTCCAGCCCTTTCAAGGAATGCGAGCCGTAGAACAGGCGGTAAGCAAAGCCCGGCATGCCCATGGTCACGATCACCCGGGCTGACTTGCCCGCCATCTTCTGCGCCGGCCATTTCGAGCTGTCGCCGCCGGTGTCCAGAAGAAAACCGCCTCGGGCGATCTGCTCCAGCAACGCCTTCGCCTTGGCCGGCAGGCTGCCCAGCCAGAGCGGGTAGATCAGAACGAAGTGATCCGCATCGGACAGCGCGTCCCGGATCGGCGTCAGGGCGACCGGCGGGTCGTGCTCGAAGGCTGTCGCGCTGTCGAGAAGCGGAATCTCGAGTTCCCCGGCGTTGAACCGGGACACGGTATGGCCTGCCTGTTCGGCGGCGGTCTGATACGCGTCGGCCAGGGCGAAACAGAAGCGCTCCGGCGCGGGATCAGGGTGGGCGTTGATCAGACAGATCTGCATCATTCGTCGCCGGGGTCCTCGACGCGGGCTTTCAGCCAGCTGCGCACCCAGCGTATCCCGAACAGGGCGGTCACGAAAACCAACGGCGTGGCGATGGCCGCCGCGATATAGGGCTGTATGCTCAGGCCCGCCGCCTCCCCGCCGCGCGCCAGGTAATAGATCAGACTTACGGCATAGTAGGTGATGGCGACCGCTGAGAGGGCTTCGACCGTCTCCTGCAGCTTCAGCTGGGCTTCGGCGCGCCGGTTCATGGCGTCGAGCACGCTCTTGTTCTGCTCCTCCAGGTCGACCTGAACCCGGGTCGCCAGCAGGCGCACCGCCCGGTCGACGCGCTCGGCCACGGCCTGCTGGCGCGAGGCGACGGCTTCGCAGGTGCGCAGGGCCGGCTGCAGGCGGCGTTCGATAAAGACTCCGATGCGCTCATGGCCTTCGATACGATCAGCGCGCAAACGCTGGTCACGGACCTCCACGATCCGGCCATAAGCGCGCGCCGCCGCAAAGCGGTAGTCGTTCTTCGCGCGCAGCTGCTCGGCCTCGCCGGCCAGGCGCGTCAGGCGCTGAAGGATGTCGCGGTCCTTGGCGGCATGGGGCCCGGCCGCGATCCGGTCGGATGTTTCATCGAGTGCGCGTTCAAGCTTGGTCAGCGCCGATCCGGCCTTGCGCGCCACCGGCAAGGCCAGCATCGCGGCCATGCGATAGGCCTCCAGCTCCAGAATGCGCTGGACCATGCGTCCGCGCACCGCGTCGGCGGGCGTGGAATCAAATGCCAGGAAGCGCATGTATCCGTCGCCGTCCGGCTCGAAATCGGCCGCCAGGCTCGCCGCGCCGCCGCGAATGGCGCTCGCGGCGAAATCGGACTTGCCGAACACCTGCTTGCTCAGCTTTTCGTCCAGCTTGCCGTCCTTGCTTTTCACGATATGCAGCCGCACCGCCGACAGACGGCCGCCCGGCATGCCCGCGAACGCCTCCTTGGGGGCCTTGCCCAACGGATCGCCCTTGAAGGGCTCATCGGGCGGGTCAGCATCCAGCACCGTGTAGGAGACGAACTCGGTATGGCGCTCGAACGCGACCTGGAGCGGGCCTTCGGTGTAGATGTGATGGCGCGCATCATCATCAGGCACAGGCTGGCCCAGATCCGCCAGGCGCGCACGCAGGCGGGCGAAATGCAGGTCGCCCTCTTCCGGCGTCACGAACAGGTCGATGCGCGAGACCGAGGCCGGCGCCGGTATTTCCGGACGCGGCCGGGCGTGGACCTCTGCGATCAGGTCCGCGCGGTCATCGTGGTCGCGCCAGTATACCATGGGTCTCGACTTCCGTGATTGCAGCGAACGCTAGCCGAACCTTGCGATTCTGCCCAGCGCCGCCGAGCTAGGCTGAGATCTCGATCCAGATCTCGTTGCGCCGGAAGGGCGCGGGGATCCAGGGCGGATTATAGGCCGCAAAGGTCGGCGGGGCCGCTGCCGAATGGCCTTGTTCGCTCAGGAACGCTTCCAGCTCGCCGAGCTTCTCCGCCACCCGCCGCTCGCCCATGAGGCCGTTGAAACGGATCACCGCCACGCGCCGGGCCGGAACCTCGCGCAGCTCCACCCGGGCGTCGTCCGGCGCGGGCAGGCTGTCCAGGGTCCAGCGCTCCGGCATGATGAAGGAGACCCGCCAGCTCCCCTCGCCCCCTGGTTCGCTGGTCACGGGCGCCGTCATGGCGATCTCCTGACCTTGGGCCCGCGTCGACGTCACCGGCGCGGTCATGGCGATCTCTTCGCGAGGCGAATTGCCGCCGAAGATGTAGCCGGCCAGCGGCCGGAAGCCGCGATTGGTCGCCTCGCGCCGGTCCCCGCTCATCTCCACTTCGGCCAGGATCAGCGCGGGGTAGTCGCGGATCTCGATATCCCCGTGGGCCTCCACCAGGGTGTAGGACGGCTCCTCAGTCGCCATGGCGGGCGCCGTGACAAGCGCGATCAGCGCGGCGAGGCTGGCGAGTAAACGCATGGGGCGGCTCCTTGCAGGTCATGGAGCGGTATACGCGCAACTGGGGTGGCGGGATCACTCTCCGCCCCTATCCCGGCCGAGCAAAGCGAGCGCCGGGACCTGGATCAACGCTCATCGGGCAGCGTGTCAGAGAGAGCGACTTCCAATTGGGAGATAAGCTGAGGCAATGAGTTACTGATCGTGTCAACGACCACTTCGGCGTCGACCGTGCCATAGCCATGGATAATCTTGTTCCGCATAGCGATAGCTTTGCGGAACGGGATCGCCGCCAGCTCGGTTCTGACACCTTCGGGAACCTGACTAGCGGCCTCGCCAATCACCTCCAGCGCACGCTGGACCGCAAGGTATCTCAGAACATCCGCTTCCAGCTGATCAGGCGTGTGTCCGGTCCCATATTCGACGGCGAGCCTGGCGTAGTCGAGCATGTCTTCAAGGAAGCCGCGCGACCGCTTCATAACGAAACAGCCTCTCCGAGGATGGCGTCCTTCAGCCGAGGATGGATCGAACGCCGTGTCAGAGTGTCCACACTGACGCCCAGCCGCTCGACCAGAAAGTCATCAAAATCGCTCAGATCGAAGAAGGTCGGCGTCGTCTCGAAATCAACAATCAAGTCCAGATCGCTGTCCGGTCGCCCCTCGCCGCGCGCCCGCGACCCGAACACGGCGATCCCGGTCACGCCGAAGCGCTCGCGCAGTTCGGGCTTGAGGCCTTTGAGGATTTCGATCGCAGGGTCCATGGCCGCGATTATAGCGCGAGGGGCGCGGGCGCGTAAGCGGAAGCGCTTGGAACCCGCACTGACTTCCCGGCCAAGCCGCGCAAGCGGCGCCGAGCCGGGATCTGTGTGCGAGCTCGCGATGAGGCCCCGGCTCCGCCCCCGGATCAAGTCCGGGGTTGGCCGGGGATTCAACATCTACATCCTGAAGACGCCGAACTTCGTCTCCTCCACCGGCGCGTTGAGCGCGGCGGAGAGCGCGAGGCTGACCACGCGGCGGGTGTCTTCCGGGGCGATGACGCCGTCGTCCCAAATCCGGGCGGTGGAGTAGTAGGGCGAGCCTTCGGCTTCGTATTTTTCCCGGATCGGCGCCTTGAAGGCCTCTTCGTCCTCGGCCGGCCAGTCTTCGCCGCGCAGCTCCATCCCGTCGCGCTTGACCGTGGCCAGCACGCTGGCGGCCTGTTCCCCGCCCATCACGGAGATGCGCGCATTAGGCCACATGAACAGGAAGCGCGGGCCGAAGGCGCGCCCGCACATGCCGTAATTGCCCGCCCCGTAGGAGCCGCCAATCACGACCGTGATCTTCGGCACTTTCGCCGTAGAGACCGCCGTGACGAGCTTGGCGCCGTCCTTGGCGATGCCGCCGGCCTCGTATTTGGAGCCCACCATGAAGCCTGTGATGTTCTGCAGGAAGAGGAGCGGGATCTTGCGCTGGCAGCACAGCTCGATGAAGTGGGCGCCCTTCAGCGCGCTTTCTGAAAACAGCACGCCGTTGTTGGCGATGATCCCCACCGGCATGCCGGACAGGCGCGCGAAGCCGGTGACCAGCGTCTCGCCGTAAAGCTTCTTGAACTCCTGGAAGTCCGAGCCGTCCACCAGCCGCGCGATCACCTCGCGCACGTCATAGGGCTGGCGCACATCGGCCGGGATGACGCCGTTCAGGCTCGCCGGGTCGATGGCCGGGGCGACGGGGTCTTCCAGGAACATCTGTTTGGGCTTCACCGTGTTCAGCCCCGCCACGATGCGCCGGGCGATCTGGAGGGCGTGGTCGTCATCGGCGGCGTAGTGGTCCACCACGCCGGATTCGCGCGCATGGACGTCGGCGCCGCCCAGGTCCTCGGCGCTGATCACCTCGCCCGTGGCCGCCTTCACCAGCGGCGGACCGCCCAGGAAGATCGTGCCCTGCTTGCGCACGATGACGGTCTCATCGCTCATGGCCGGCACGTACGCCCCGCCGGCGGTGCAGCTGCCCATGACGACGGCGATCTGGGGGATGCCTTCCGCGGAGAGATTGGCCTGATTGTAAAAGATGCGGCCGAAATGATCGCGGTCGGGGAAGACTTCGGCCTGGTGGGGCAGGTTCGCGCCGCCTGAGTCCACCAGATAGATGCATGGCAGGCGGTTCTCCCGGGCGATTTCCTGGGCGCGCAGGTGCTTCTTCACCGTCATGGGATAGTAGGTGCCGCCCTTCACCGTGGCGTCGTTGCACACGATGACGCATTCGCGCCCGGACACCCGGCCGATGCCGGTGATCATGCTCGCGCCATGCACGTCGCCCTCATACATGCCGTTCGCGGCCAGCGCGCTCAGCTCCAGAAACGGCGAGCCGGGATCGAGCAGGCGCTGAACCCGGTCGCGCGACAGCAGCTTGCCGCGTTTGAGGTGCTTCTCCCGCGCGCGTTCACTGCCGCCCAGCGAGGCTTCCGCCGTCTTCGCGCGCAGCTCGGCGACCAGGGCCTCCATGGCCTCGGCGTTGGCCTTGAAACTGTCAGCGTTGGGATCAAGCTGGGTGGCGAGCTGGGTCATGGGCGGGCTCTTTTTGAGGCGATGCGATGATGACGGCAGGGCTTAGCCGACCGGGGCGCGTCGCACAATCGCACGCCCCCGGCTCTTGATGCGCCAGGCGGCTGGGCCGATGGTGCGCACTGCACCGCCAAACGGAGACTCACCACCATGCCCGACGCCTCCGCCCCCGCCTTCGAGAGCTTCGCCCTGGAGGCCGACGGCCCCATCGCCCGGCTGACCCTCAACCGCCCCGACAAGCGCAACACCATGACGCCGGCCTTCTGGCGCGAGCTGCCCGAAGCGGTCATGGCCCTGTCCGACGCCGGGCAGACGCGGGTGCTGATCCTGGAAGCGGAAGGTCCGGTCTTCTCCGCCGGCATGGACATCTCCGTCTTCACCGACCCGGCCGCGCTGAAGACCGACACGGCCAGCGCGCGCGAAGCCTTCATGACCGCCGCCACAGCCCTTCAGGACGCGTTCACGGTGTTCGAGCGCGCCCGCTTCCCCGTCATCGCCAGCGTGCAGGGACCATGCGTGGGCGGCGCCGTGGACATGATCACCGCCTGCGATCTGCGCTTCGGCTCTGCTGAGGCCTGGCTGCGGATCGAGGAGACGAATATCGCCATGTTCGCCGATGTCGGCACGCTGCAGCGCCTGCCGAAGCTGATCCCGGAAGGGGTGGCGCGGGAGCTCGCCTATACCGGCGATACGCTCACGCCGGAGCGCGCGGAAAAGCTGGGCCTTTACAACGCCGTGCTGAAGACACCTGAAGCCCTGCACGAGCACGTGGACACCGTGGCGGCGAAGATCGCCTCCAAGGCGCCGCTCACCATCTCCGGCACCAAGCGCTCCTTCCTCTACGCCCGCGACCACACGGTCGCCGACAGCCTGGAGCACGCCATGACGCTGCAGGCCTCCTACTGGAGTCCCGAAGACATCATGGAAGCCATGGGCGCGCGGGCGGAGAAACGGGAGGGGAATTTCAAAGCGCTCTCTCCCGTCAAGCGGATGGGGCGCAGATGATGCTGGACGGTTTGATGCCCTTCCCTGCTCGCGGGGGAGGTGTCAGCGAGACTGACGGAGGGGGCGGCCATGGCGAGAACGCTCGCGCCTTCAGCCACCGGCTAAACCCAGAGCCCTCCCTCCCCCTCGCGTGTGGGGTGGGGGATCGTTACCGACCGTCGCCGTCTGACGACCAACACCCCACCCCGGCCCTCCCCTCAAGGGGAGGGAGGGCACGCGCGGCCGCTTCGGGTTTGAGCGGGCGCAGCGCGCGGAGGAGACACCAGTGCCGCCCCATAAATCTCAGTCAGTCGGCACGTGTGTCTCCCTCCCCCTCGGGGGAGGGCCGGGGTGGGGGGCGAGGCCGGTGACCGACTCAAAGACCGCGACACCGGCCAGGGACGGTGACGATGATTGACGGCGCCTGCCATTGCGGCGCGCTGAGCTGGCGCACGCCGCACCTGCCGGAGCATCTGGCGCGGTGCACCTGCAGCGTCTGCCGGCGCTACGGGGCGCTGTGGGGCGAAGTGGATCCTGCGGCGACCGAGCTTTCGAAGTCAAATCAGGCGCGCGAATACCTTACCGGCGATAAGATGCTCGCCTTCGTGTTCTGCGGCCGCTGCGGCAATCTCTCCCACTGGCGCAGCCTCCCAGGACACGGCGACAGGATGAAGCTGAATTTCCGCCTGGCCGATCCTGAGCGGATCAGGGACCTTCACGTTCGCACCTTCGACGGTGCGGACACCTGGCGATATCTGGACTGAAGCGCCCCATGGCCCTCGGACTGAACTTCCTGCCCTTCCTGAACCGCGTTGAGAAAGCCGCGCTTTCCGCCGTCGAGGCGGAGGTGGAATGGTTCTGTCTGCCCGCAGGCCAGACCCTGTTCGAAGAAAACGAGCCCGCCGACGCCTTCTACCTGGTGCGCTCCGGCGCGCTGGCGGCGTTCCGCACGGGCGCGGACGGACGTCCGGAACTGGTCGGCCATATCCGCAAGGGCGAGCCCATCGGCGAAATGGCGCTGGTGGAGGACCGGCCCCATTCAGCCAGCGTCTACGCGCTTCGCGATTGCGAGCTGGTGCGCCTGCCCAAGAGCGCGTTTGAACGCCTGACCCGCAAGCACGGCTCCCTGATGCGTGAACTGGCGCGCATGATGCTGTTCCGCCTGCGCGGCGGATCGCTGAACCAGCGCGCCGAGCCGAAGGTGTTCGCGCTGATCTCCACCTCCCCGACCATCGATCTGGAGCGCCGGGGAGAGCTGTTGCAGCAGAGCCTGAGCGCGCTTGGCGTGAGCTCCGCGGTGGTGGACGAGACCGCGCTGGAATGGCCGGGGCCGAAATTCGACGCGCTGGAGGCCGAGCATGACGTGGTGCTGCTGACCGCCCGTCTGGCGGACAGCAACTGGGCGCGCCGGGCCATGGGGCGGGCCGACCGGATCTGGCTCATGGCGCGGGCCGACGCCCGGCCGTCCCTGCCGCTCATGCCCGATGATCCCTCCCCGGCGGCGCGGCTGAAGCTGATCGACGTGGTTATGGTCCACCATGGCGGCGACCGGCGCGCGGCCAGCCCCCAGGACTGGGTCGACGCCGCCGACGCCGCGCGGTGTTTCCACTGGCGTCAGGGCCATTCCCCCGATATCCGGCACCTCGCCCGCGTGATCAGCGGCCGCTCCCTCGGACTGGTGCTCTCCGGCGGCGGAGCGCGGGCGTATGCCCATGTGGGCGCGGTGCGCGCCTTCCGCGAAGCCGGGCTGGAGTTCGATTTCTATTGCGGCGCGTCCATGGGCGGGATCGTGGCGGCCGGCGCGGCCATGGGCTGGTCCGATGACGAGCTGGAATACCGCATGCGCAAGGCCTTCGTGGAGACCAATCCGCTTTCGGACTGGACCCTGCCGGTAGTCTCCATGATCAAGGGCCACAAGGTTGACCGGCGCCTGCAGGAACATTTCGGCGAGACCGAGATCAATGATCTTGTCCGGCCCTTTTTCTGCGTGTCCTCCAACCTGTCGGACGGCGCGGTGTGCGTGCATCGCTCCGGCCTGCTGCGGGAAGCCCTGCGCTGCTCCATCGCCATTCCGGGCCTGTTGCCGCCCATGGTGCGGCGCGGCGATGTGCTGGTGGACGGGGCGGTGTTTAACAATTTCCCCGTCCAGGAGCTCAAGGCCTTCCATCGCGGCGCCAATATCGGCTGCGACGTGACCCGCACGAACGCCATTTCGGCAGCGGACTTCGTGGACCCGCCGGGCTTCTTCGGCTGGGCGATCAAGAACGGCCTGTCCGATCCCCCGCCCATCGCTTCGCTGCTTATGCGCGCGGCCACGGTCACGACGATCGAGCAGCATGCCCGCTATCGCGACAAGGCCGACCTTCTGGTTCTGCCTGACACCGATCTGGACCTGCGCGAATGGCGCCGTTTCGATGATGCTGCCAGCGCCGGCTACGAGGCCGCCGTGAAGGCGCTGCAACACAGCCCGGATGCGATCTCGGCCCGCCTGTCGCGATGACCGGTGCGCCTGAGTGGTGTCGCTGAATTCCCACACCTGGCACGCAAGCAGGGTTAACGCGACTTAACGCTCATGGCCCATGCAGCAGAACGGCATAAGCTTTGCTGCAGCAACGCCATGACTCTGACAATGCGCCTTTCCGGGCTCTTTGCCCTTTTCGCCCTGCTCGTCAGCCTCTCAGGGTGCGAGCAAGAGCGTGAGCGTGCGCCGGCTTACCCGCCCGCGGTGGAAGAGCGCGTGGCGCTGGTCATCGGCAATGCCGGATATCGCAACTTCACCTCACTGCCGGGAGCGCGCGCCGACGCCGAGCTGGTCGCCGACGCCTTGCGCGCGCAGGGTTTCACGCTGATCGGAGGCGGCCCGCAATTCAATCTGAACTGGGCAGAGACCGTTCAGATGATGCGGGTGTTCGAAGGCGCCATGCGCGAAGGCGGGGTGGCGGTCTTCTACCATTCCGGCCACGCCGCCCAGGTCGCCGGCGAGAATTACATCGTGCCCGTGGACGCCGGCGCCTGGTCGCCAAATGCCGTGGACACCGAGCTGGTGCGCATCGCCGGCAGCTTCCGCCCGCCGGCCGGGCAAGAGCCGCGCATCAAGCTGATCATGCTGGACCGCACCCTGCCCGGTCCGCTGCTAGGCGGCCCGACACCGGTCATCGACATGGCGCTGGCCGAAGAGACGCTGGAGCCCAACGAGATCCAGATCTTCGCCGCCGGCCCCGGCAGCCGGGTGCGCGCCGCTGAGGAGATACTTGGAACGGCGGAATACCAGGACAGCGGCGAACTCGATCAGATGAGCGCCAGCGAGCCATCCATCCTGGCCCAGGCTTTCGTGGATTCGCTGCGCACGCCCTACACCCACATTCTGCAGGTCGCCTATCAGCTGAACGTCCTCGTCGCCGATTACAGCGATGATCATCAGCACGTCATGACCCGTTTCGGGGAAGCCATCCCGGACGCCGGGCCTCTGGTCGGCGCACAGGACTCTCGCAGCCTGCTCGCGCGCCTCGATCAAGCCGAGCGCGCCGTGCTGGTCCGCCGCGAGGCCGAGGCCACTCCCATCCGCTCACAGATCTCAGGCCTCATCGGATCTGAGACCCGCTCGATCCAGGCCGTCAGCGACACGGTGGCGACTTTGACAGTCCTCAACATCGAGGCCGCTTTTCCCCTGTCACGCAGTGGACGGTCTTTCGTGGCCGATGATGGGACCGAGCTCGCCCGGCTGGAAGCGTGGCGCCGCGTCCTGAACGAGTCGCGCGCCGCACGGCTGCAGGACTGGCAGAAGGCCGCCGTGCTGTCGGTTACGAGTTCGACGTCGTCCAACCGGCTGCACGCCGCAGGGATCGACACCATGCTGGAAAGCGGTGAATTCGAAGGCCTGCCCGAAGCCATCGAAAGCCTCGCACGCGATGCGTCCTCGCCGACGCCGACTGCGCGGATCAGTCTGGAGCGGCGGCGCACCATCGAGCGCGCCCTGTTCGAGCTTCCCGAGACCGGGCGGGGCGCCGGCGCGCTGATCAACGCCTTCCCGTCCATGGCCGGAGTCGACGAGCCTGAACCAGGCATCCAGCTGGACAGCGCCCTGAACCGGGCGCGCTCGGCGGTTGCAGATTGCGCGCCTGAGCCCCTGAACGCCAACCAGATGGAGGCGCTGGCCTCCTTCGCCCTGTCGATTTCGGTGGAAGCGTTCCGCACCTCCTCGATTTGCCGGCGTCTGGGCGACCGGGCCGAGATCGAGGTGGCCCGGGAACTGGCCTATTCGTCATTTGAAGTCGTGGACGGTGCCATCGTCCACGACGAAGCTCTGGCGCGCCGCCGCGCCTACGAAACTGCGCTTTTCCTGGCCGTGAATGAAGGCGCAGCGCGCGACCGGCTGCACGAGGTGCGCCTGGCGCGCAGCCTGCAATCGCGCGGCATCGAAGTCGCCGCCAACGCCTCGGTCGAAGAGTTGCGGGAGGCGGCCCGCCCGCAGGTCGAGACGGTCGCAGCCCCGGTCCAGCAGGTCCGGGCCGCCTTTCAGACCGGGGACGGATTGCGCAATGCGGCCTATTTCATCCGCATGTTCGAGGGTCTGGAGCTGGACGCCTATCAGGACATCGTGGGCGTCTGGACCATCGGTTTCGGCACGACGGGCGAAGATATCGTTCCGGGGATGCACATTTCCGAAGAACAGGCGACGCGCTACCTGCTCGATTACATCAATCAGGACTGGCGCGCCCTGGATCCGGCGATTGAGCCCGATCTGGCTCCCCATGAGCAGGCCGCGATCCTGTCGCTCTCCTACAATGTCGGGCGCGGCAATGTCGCCGGCTCCACCCTCCTGCGCGAACTCAACGGCGGCAACCGCCAGGCGGCCGCCGACCAGTTCCTTGTGTGGAACCGGGCGCGGATCGGCGGGGAGCTGACCGTGGTGCGCGGGCTGGACCGGCGCCGCCACACCGAGCGGGCCCTGTTCCAGCTGGAGGCCGAACCGCAGATCGCCCAGGCGCTGTTGATGCAGCACATGGCGTTCCGCGCCGAGGCCGAGCCGGTCAGCGAGACGCAATCCATCATGGGCTATGGACGCATCGCACCAGGACAGGAGTTCCCGCGCCGCGTCGACGAAGAGCAGGCCGCCGCATGGCTCGCCGAAGACCTCGACCGGGTACGGGCACAGATCACCAACCGCATCACGGCGGAGATCGAGCCGGTGCAGATCGAAGCACTGACCATCGTCGCCTATGCGGTCGGCATGGAGCGGTTCGAGCGCAAGCCGATCCTGACCTATATCAATGAGGGCAACACCCAGGCCGCCCTGCAGGCCATCGGCTATTGGCGCGACGAACAGCTCGGCCGCGACGGCGAGCCACTGACGCTGGGAACCTGGGAAGAGCTGCGAGCGGCGGCGGCGGCGCTGTACACCATGGGGTTCCGGTCATGATGCGTCTGTCCGCCGCTTTCGCCCTCGTGCTGATGCTGGCTGCACCTGGCGCCGCCGCAGGGCAGAGCCCCACGCTTGAGAGCGTCCGCGAGCGCGGCGTGCTGCTATGCGGCGTCAATCCGGGACAGACCGGCATGGCGGTGCGAAACGAAACCGGCGCCTGGGACGGCATGGGCGTCGATCTGTGCCGGGCCTTCGCCGCTGCGACCTTGGGCGAGCCGAACGCCGTGGAGTTCGTGCCGGTCACCGCGCGTACGCGCTTCCCCGCGCTTCAGTCTGGCGAGATCGACATTCTCGTGCGTACGACCACCTGGACCTATAACCGCGACACCGCCTTCGGCGTGGACTTCATCGCCACCTACTTCATGGAGACCGAGCGCATCCTGGTCACCGCCGAAAGCGGGCTGGAGACGTTTGCAGATCTGGACGGTCAACCGATCTGCGTGATCGCGGGCAGCATCACCGAGAACATCGTGCGCAACCGGCAGGACGCGGCCGGCGTCACGATCGAGCCGGTCCCTGTCGCGGACGTGGCGGGCTATACTGAGGCCTATCGCGAGGGCCGCTGCGTGGGGGTTGCAGACGGCGCGGCGGGCCTGACAGCGCTGCGTACGGGCCTCGACGATCCCGGCGCCCATCGCTTCATCACCGAAGAGCTGGCGATCTCGCCCCTGTCCATCGCGGTGCGCCATGGCGATGACGCCTGGGAGGACATTGTGCGCTGGACCTTCTTCGCGCTGCTGGAGGCTGAACGCCTGGGCGTGACCCAGATCAACGCCCAGCGCATGGCCCGGGAAAGCCGCCACCCCATCGTGCGCCGCATCTTCAACGCCGAAGGCGGATCCGGCGAGGCGCTGGGCCTGGAACCGGACTGGGCGCTGCGCGCGGTTCAGGGCGTGGGCCATTATGGCGAGATCTATGACCGCGCCTTCGGCCCGAACGGCGCGCTGCCGATTGAGCGCGGCAAGAACCGCATTTGGAGCGAGGGCGGCATGCTGTTCACCGCTCCGTTCGAGTAGGAGGCCCGGCCATGTCTGCGCTCTTGCCCCGCCTGCTGACCGCCCTGGCCTTGATCTTCGCCGGCGCGGGTCTGGCCGCCGCCCAGTCGCCGACGCTTCTGCAGGTGCAGGAACGCGGCTATCTGCGTTGCGGCGTCAATCCAGGCCAGCTGGGCATGTCCATGGCGAACGCGTCGGGGGAATGGATCGGCATGGCGAGCGATCTGTGCCGGGCTGTCGCGGCGGCGACGCTCGGTGACGGGGACGCGGTGGAGTTCGTGCCGGTCACGGCGGGAAATCGTTTCTCCGCCCTGCGTTCGGGGCGCATCGATATCATCGCGCGCAACACCACCTGGACCTTCACCCGCGACGCGACCGAAGGCGTGCAGTTCGTCGGGCCCTATTTCGTAGACGTGGAGACCGTGCTGGCGCCGCGCGGCGGGGATATCGAAACCCTGGCGCAGCTCGACGAGGCCAGCGTCTGCGTCATCGCGGGCGGGCCGTCCGAAGTGATCATGCGTGACCTCGCTGCTGCGGCCAGCGCGCGCATCAACATCGTCCCCCTGGGCAGCGCGGAGCTGTATCGCGAGGCCTATCTGGATGGACGCTGCACAGCCATCGCAGACGGGCGCGCGGCGCTCGAAAGCCTGCGCATCGCCCTGCCCGATCCGGACGACCACGTCTATGTCGGCGAGACGCTCGCCTACTCTCCGCTCGCATTAGGCGTGCGTGAAGGAGACGATCCGTGGGGCGACATCGTACGCTGGGTTTTCTTCGCGCTCGCCACCGCCGAGGAGTACGGCGTGACGGCGGACACGGTCGTAGAGACCGCTCAGACGACCGAGATTCCCGTGCTGGTGCGCATGCTGCGGCCGCAGCCGGGCTCCGCCGCCCAGCTTGGTCTTGAGGACGACTGGGCGCTGCGGGCCGTCCGCGCGCGCGGCAATCTGGCGGAGATCTATGACCGCAATTTCGGCCCCGGCGGCGTCCTGCCTCTCGAGCGCGGCCCCAGCGCCCTCTGGCGCGACGGCGGCGTGATCACAGCGCCGCCGTTCTGAGGATCAGCGCCGAGCCGCGCCGGCGCGCAGCTCCAAAGCCCGCAGCGCGGTGATCCTGTTCATGCAGACTTCAGTCGCCGCCGCCTCGAAGCTCCCGCCGGCGTGCTCGCTCGCCTCCGTGCGGCACTGGGCCTCGCGATAGGTGTCCCATTCCGCCTGGCCCGGCGCGAATATCCCGCCCATGGCGAGCGCCTGAACATCGGCGAACCAGACCTCGCGCTCACGGGCGTAGCAGGCGGCGACGGCCTGGCTGCCGCCGCTGCTCTTCTGCATGCAGGCTTCGGCGACCGTTCCAATGCAGCGCGCCGCGTCAGGGCGCACCGCGCCGCCGGTCTCCGCCTCGGCAAGACAGGTCTCCAACACGGTGCGGTCAGACGGGCCGTCTTCCTGCGCCAGCACGGCAAGGCCCAGAAAGCCCGCGAAGATTGAGACAAGCATGAACACCTCCAGATAGAGGCGTCAGGTTACTCGCAAGCGGCCCCGTGGGCAGTCCCTCATTCAAGGGAGGGGTGAGGCCTTACCGGCTGGCGTTGAACAGCTCGCGGCCGATCAGCATGCGGCGCACTTCGCTGGTGCCTGCGCCGATCTCGTAGAGCTTGGCGTCGCGCAGCAAGCGGCCCGTCGGATATTCGTTGATATAGCCGTTGCCGCCCAGGATCTGGATGGCGTCGAGCGCGCACTGGGTGGCGGCTTCAGCCGCGAACAGGATCGCGCCGGCGGCGTCCTGGCGAGTGGTCTTGCCGCGGTCGCAGGCTTGCGCGACGGCGTAGACATAGGCGCGGCTGGCGTTCATGCGCGTGTACATGTCCGCGATCTTGCCCTGGATGAGCTGGAATTCGCCGATGGGCTGGCCGAACTGCTTGCGCTCGTGAACGTAAGGCATGACCACGTCCATGCAGGCCTGCATGATGCCGATAGGCCCGGCGGCCAGCACGGCGCGCTCATAGTCGAGCCCGCTCATGAGGACGCGCACGCCGCCGCCGACGGCGCCCAGGATGTTCTCCTCGGGCACTTCGCAGTCTTCAAACACCAGCTCGCCGGTCTCAGACCCGCGCATGCCGAGCTTGTCCAGCTTCTGGGCGACGGAGAAGCCGGCCATGCCCTTCTCGATAAGGAAGGCGGTGATGCCCTTGGAGCCCGCGCTCGGGTCGGTCTTGGCGTAGACCACGAGGGTGTCCGCGCTCGGCCCGTTGGTGATCCACATCTTCGAACCGTTGAGGATGTAGCGGTCGCCCTTTTTTTCGGCCTTCAGCTTCATGGAGACGACGTCGGAGCCCGCGCCCGGTTCGGACATGGCCAGCGCGCCGATATGCTCGCCGCTCATGAGCTTTGGCAGATACTTTTCGCGCTGGGCGTCGTTGCCGTTGATGCGGATCTGGTTGACGCACAGATTGGAGTGCGCGCCATAGCTCAGGCCCACCGAAGCGCTCGCCCGGGAGATCTCCTCCATGGCGATGCAGTGCTCCAGATAGCCAAGGCCCGTCCCGCCGAGCTCTTCCTCCACGGTGATGCCCAGCAGACCCAACTCGCCGAGTTGCGGCCAGAGATCGGCCGGGAACTCGTCCTTCTGATCGATGTCGGCTGCGCGCGGCGCAATCTTGTCGGAGGCGAAAGACCGCACGGTGTCGCGCAGCATTTCAGCCGTGTCGCCCAAGGGGAAATCGAGCGTCGGATACTGGTTCGAGATCATGACGCGCGAGATACCACGCCGGTGAAAAGCGTCAAGCTGGGGCGGTCGTGGGCATCCGATACAAAAGATAGGCTGCGGCGGCGAGCAGCCCGGAGCCCAGCGCGACGGTCGCGCCGGCTCCGACGCGCCGCCAGAGCGCGACGCAGGCCTGGACGCCGATGCGATCGTGGAAATAAGCGGTCCAGAGCGCCACGCCGATGCAGACCGCCGGCTCAAATACGCCATTGTCACCGCCGGGTCTGATGAGGTTGGAAGCCGGTTCAGCGGCGCTGAGGACTATGAGCAGGCCGAACAGACCATACTGCGCGGCCCGAAGACCGGCGATAAGTGAACGTCCTGGCAGACGCCAGGCGAGCGCTGTTCCGGCAAAAAGCATTCCCAGTACGAGCGCGGCGACAAAGAGCGGGGCGGCGATCGACGCAGCCTGCCAGAACTGGCCGGCGCCGGCCGCTGAAGCGACGTTTTCGCCCATGGCCACAAGCGCGCCATCCGCTCGGGGCGCCGCCAGTGAAGCGCCGATCAGGCCGACAAACAGGCCGATGACGAAGAAAGGCCCCGGCGCCAGCAGCACCCCCCTTCGACCGTGGTCCTGCACCGCCGCGATCTGCGAGCGCAACACGCTGGGTCGAAACAACACGGTCAGAAGCGTCGGGATCAATCCAATGACGCCGAGTGACAGCTGCGTCAGCGTTCCATCAATGACGCCGAGCGTAGGCCATTGTTCAGGGAGTCGTCCGGCATGGCACCCTCCGGCCTTCATCGCCGGCACCATGAAGGCGGTCTGGCGCAAGGTCCAGCTTTATGCAAAGTCCCTGAACGCTCAGCCCTTGCGCCGCATGGCGCCGATCACGTACCAGCCCGACGCCGCAGACAGCAGCACGCCGGCGCCGAAGGCGACCGGGCCGATGAGGGAGAAATCCAGGCCGGCGGCCAGATAGGCGTCCATGTTGGAGATCAGCTCCCACGCGCCATACCCGGCGAGACCCAGCCCGACGGCCAGATTGGCCGAATAGACCCAGTCGCCCCGCCCCTCAGACGGCATGGGCGCTTCGTGGTGCTCGTCGGGCGCTTCAGGGCCGGCGACGATGGCCGGTTCCAGATCCATGTCGTCCTCACCAGACGCGTAGGCCTCGTCGCCTTCGTCATGGTCCGGGCCTTCGCTTTCGCCGGACAGGCCGCCGGACCTCGCCGGCGCTTCGGCGGGATGAGGCGGCGCGACATCGGAGGGCGGAGTGTACGGCCCGACGCTGACGGTGGCGTAAACCGGCCCCGGCATGGCGGCGGGTTCGGACGTCGATGCCAGCTGGGTTTCCGGCTCAGGTTCAGGTTCAGGCACAGGCTCCGGCTCGACCGACACGGTCGCCGGCGTCAGGTAGCTGAAGCCCAGGCGCACGCCGGAATAGTCCGGCGCCGGCTCCGGCTCCGCATCCCCGGCGGCGTCGGCCTGCGGCTCTGTGGCGACCGGCGCCGCGCCGATGCTGCCGGAAATCTCGCCGGCCATGCGGGCCATGACGGCCTGGATAGCGGCGTCCTGCTCGGCCTTGCGGTCAGGCAGCCCGGCGGGATCCGGCTCAGCAGCGGGTTCCGGTTGCGGCTCAGGCTCAGGCTCAGGCTCAGGCTCAGGCTCAGGCTCAGGCTCAGGCTCAGGCTCAGGCTCCGGTTCGACTTCACGCGCGGCTTCCTCTGCCGCGGGGGCTTCGGCCTCCGGGGCCGGCTCTTCAGCGACCCGCTCGGGCGCGGCCGCCTCGTCTTCGTCCGGCGTCTCAAAGGCGATGTCGACATCGATGAGCGCGCCCAGGCGCGGCTCCTCGGCGTCGGCCGGCGGCTCGGCCGGTCCGCCGTTCAGGCCTTCAAGATAGAGCGTCTTCTCCGCGCGGCGGCGCTGCTGCAGGCGCTCGGACACGACCAGGCGGCCATCTTCTTCCGCGCGCACCCAGCTTTCCATGGCCTTGGCGGCGTCCGCGTGACGACCGGCGGCGGCGAGACGCGCCACGTCGGAAACCTTGAAGGCCCCGGTTCCGATGGAGGCGGCGAATGAGATCAGCGCGTCGCGCGCGGCCGGCGCCAGGTCATCGCCCACGGACGCCTTCACGGCGGCTTCAGCGCGGCTCACATCGTAGATCAGCAGAAGCTCGGCGTCCTGACGCGAGACGGTCACGCCCGGCTTGGCCGCGGCGGTATGGCCATAACCCACGACGAAACGCCGGCCGCGCTGGACCGCTTCAGGCACGAAGGGTTCGTAGGCCTTGATCAGTTCGCGCGCGGCGCGTGTGGCTTTCAAACGCGGTTTCATGTCTGTCCCGTTCCGAAACGGCCGAGGCCCTGTACGAGAGCGCCGATGCAACGCCGGGGCCGGTTTGCCGCGCGGCTCGCGCTACCCGTCCTCGGGAGCCTGCAGCACGTCGACGCTGTCGACCGCCGTGAACGGGGCGAAAAAGCCGGCGCCTGCCCCGCCCCCGATCAGCCAGACTTCACCCTCGAGCGTGGCGGCGGCGGCTTCCGTGCGCGGGCTGGGCATGGCGGGACCTTCAATCCAGGTGTCCGCGCCCGGCTCCAGCACCCAATGGGCCTGGACCGTGCGGCGCATGTCCGCGCTGCGGCCGCCGAAGACATGGATCGCCCCGTCCAGAACCGCAGCCGCGTGCCCCGCCCGGGGTTCGGGCAGGTCCGGACCCACCCGCCACTCGCCTGCGGCGGGATCATAGATGTCTACCCGGGCCGTGACCTGGCCTGCGCGGGCGCCGCCGATCAGGTAAAAGAGTTCACCGGATTCAACCGCAGCCGCACCGCGCCGGTTGATGGCGGCCGGCGCCGGCAGGGCGCTCCACTCCAGGGTTTCAGGGTCATGGACGAACAGGCCGGGCGCGCCGGCCTCGCCGCCGAAGGCGAACAGGCGGCCCTCATGGGCCAGCATGGCGAAGGAGGCTTTCGCGCCGGGCATTTCCGGCTCGCTGCGCCAGAGATTGCCTTCCGGATCGTAGGACCAGACCGCAGCACTCGGCTCCGATCCGCTCTCGGCGGAATACCCGCCGGCCACGTAGAGCCTTCCTGCGGCCTCGGCCATGGCGAAGCGCTCCAGCCCTTCCGGCAAGGCCGGGCGCGGGCTCCAGCGTCCGGTGGCGGGGTCGTAGACGTCGAAATCATCGCGCGGGTCGACCAGCCCGGCGCCGCCGGCCGCGTAAATGCGACCGTCCAGCGTCGCCGCGGCGAGGCCTGCGCGGGCATGGGCCAGGGACGGTCCGGCCCTCCATGGGGTGTAGAAGCTCAGGCCGGAGACCGCTGCAGCCGGGGCTTCGCCCTCAGCCGTTTCCTGGGCCTGGGCCGCACCCATGGACGCCAGCAGCACCGCGCCGGCCAGTATCGCAATCGATTTCATCACGCCATCCGCCTCATCGATCTCGCCCCGCCCGGCAGTCTATTAGAGCAGAACCATCGCGCCGAGTCCGAGAAACACGAAGAATCCCACCACATCAGTCACCGTGGTCACGAAGACCGAGCTGGCCACGGCCGGGTCCGCGCCCATGCGGCGCAGGCCCAGCGGCACCAGAATGCCCGACAGGCCCGCCGCAGCCAGTGTGATGACCATGGAGACCGCGATCACCCAGCCCAGGTTCCAGTCGTTGAACCAGAGCGCGGCGACCAGCCCCATGACCACCGCAAAGATCAACCCGTTCACCGTGCCGGCGGCGAGTTCACGCCAGATCACGCGCATGGAGTTGGAGATGGTCAGATCGCGCGAGGCGATGGCGCGCACGGCCACGGCCAGCGACTGGGTGCCGGCGTTGCCTCCCATGGACGCCACGATCGGCATGAGCACGGCAAGGGCCACCAGCTGGGCGATGGCGCCTTCAAACAGGGCGATCACCGCCGAGGCGACCACCGCCGTGCCCAGATTGACCAGCAGCCAGGGCGCGCGCGCCTTCACGCTGGACCAGACTGTATCGGCCTGACCGGCGTCGTTCACGCCGGCCAGGGCCAGCATGTCTTCCTTGTTCTCTTCCTGGATGACGTCGACGATGTCGTCCACGGTCAGCATGCCTGCGATACGGCCGTCTCCATCGACGACCGGCGCGCTGATCAGGTGATACTTTTCAAAGAGGTAGGCGGCATCCTCCTGATCGTCCTCGGGCCGGATCACGATCTTGGCCGGGTTCATCAGATCGGAGAGCTTCACATCGCGATGACTGCGCATGAGCCGGGAGACCGGCACGCCGCCGATGGGCTTGAACGCCTCGTCGATGACGAAGACCTCGAAGAACAGGTCAGGCAGGTCTTCACCGGCCTTGCGCATGTGGTCGATCGTGTTGCCCACGGTCCAGAAGGACGGCGCGGCCACGAACTCGCGCTGCATGAGGCGGCCGGCGGATTCTTCCTCGAACGCCAGCGAGCTTTCAAGGTACTGCCGGTCTTCATCGGTCAGCTCGGCCAGAACCGCCGCACGTTTTTCGTCGTCGAGCTCCTCGACGACATGGGTCATGTCGTCGGAATCCAGATCGCCAAGGGCTTCGGCGATATAGGCCGGCTCCAGCGCCTCCACGATGTCCGCGCGCGTGTCCTCGACCAGCTCGGCCAGCACGTCGCCCGTGAACACGTCAGGGCACAGGCGCGCGATGGCGTCCTGATTCTCCCAGGACAGCTGCTCGATGCAGTCGGCGATGTCGGCGGGGTGCACGTCGGCCAGCAGGCTGCGGATCAACGGCGCATCACCATCGCCCGCCGCCCCGGCGAGCTCGGTCACCAGACGGTGGCTCGCCTCGTCGTCGAGGGAGGTTTCCGGATTGTCCTCAAGCCCCTGAGCCGGTTCGCTCATAAACCGCCATCCTGTCTGCTGGAATTGCTGCGAGACTGCGACACTAGGCGGTCTTCCCGGCGAAATCGAGGCGTCGTGCCGGACACGAAACGAAAAACGCCGCCCCGGAAACCGGAGCGGCGTGTTCGCACTCGTAAAAGAGTGGTGCGGCCGAGAAGATTTGAACTTCCACGGGTTTTACCCCACAGCGACCTCAACGCTGCGCGTCTACCAATTCCGCCACGGCCGCGAAATTCGGAAGGCAGGCTGGTACCAAGTCCGCCGGGGTTTGTGAAGCCCTCAGGTGCGCGTGAGGTCTACGCCGCGAAATAATCCGGCACATCGGCCGGACCGGTGATCGACACGGCGACCCGGTCGCCCTGGATGACGATCTCGCCGCGCGCGATCGGGTGGTTGTTGGCCAGGATCCACACCTCGTCATGCTCGGCGGCGTCCAGCGGAATCACCGCGCCCCGGCCCATGCGCAGGAACTGGTGAATCGGAAGCTTGGACCGGCCCAGAAGCACGGAGATTTCAACCTGTACGGCGCCCAGCTGGCTCATGGCGGCGGATGTCTTTCTTCGCTGCGGTTCAGCAAGGGGCTTGCCCTTGTCTGTTGGTGACACGATGTTCCGCGCCGGTTTCCGACCCGTTAAGGCCAAGGACACGATGACAGAAACTTCCGCGCCCCTTCCTCCCGTCGGCTGGGCGGTCAGCCCCGCCCGCGTGCCCTACCCCGATGCGGTCGCGGCCATGGAGGCGCGCGTCGAGGCCATTGCGAAGGGCGAGGCCGGCGAGCTGATCTGGCTTCTGGAGCATGATCCGCTCTACACCGCCGGAACCAGCGCCCAGGAGAGCGATCTGAAAGAGCCGGAGCGCTTCCCGGTGCACAAGACCGGGCGCGGCGGGGAGTACACCTATCACGGGCCCGGCCAGCGCGTGGCCTATGTCATGCTGGACCTGACAAAGCGCGGCCGGGACGCGCGCAAGTTCGTGCGCGATCTTGAGGACTGGATCATCGGCGCGCTGGACAGCTTCAATGTGACCGGCGAGCGGCGCTGCGGCCGGGTCGGCGTCTGGGTCGACCGCACCCAGCCAGGCGGGCCGGAGCGCGAGGACAAGATCGCCGCCATCGGCATCCGCCTGCGCCGCTGGGTCAGCTTCCACGGCATCGCGCTGAATGTGGAGCCGGATCTTGCGCACTTCGGCGGCATCACGCCCTGCGGCATCACCGATCCGCGGTTCGGCGTAACCAGCCTTGTGGATCTCGGCCTGCCGGTGACGATGGAGGACGCAGACCTCGCGCTGAAACAGAGCTTTGAACGCGTGTTCGGAGCGGTGGAGGCGACCAAGCCGCCGGTGTAGGCGGTTAGACCGCTCGCGGCCTCGGCCGCATCCGCGCAAACCACAGCGCCACGGCGCCGACGGCCAGCCAATAGGCCCAGGTGGACGCCCAGGCGGCGGCCTGCAGCGCCTCGGCCATCACGTCGGGGTTTTCCATCAGATAGGACTGATACTCGGTCTGGAACTCCGGCGCGCCGACCACGCCCATGACCTGACCGCTGTCGCCGGTGTCGACACCCTGAGCCACCAGGAAGGCGTCCATGGCGATGAACGCGCTGGTGAACAGGGCCGTGATCGACTTGGCCAGCACCCCGGCTGCCAGGGGGATGATGACCAGCGGCGGCTGTCGCCCGGCGTCGCGCAGCCGGTTGATATTGATGCTGGCGGTGAAGAACAGGATGAACAGCCAGGGCAGCATCCCGGCGCCGCCGGTCAGCGTCAGGCGCACCGCATCGATCAGCGCGATGACGCCGAGGCCCAGCCAGTACGTGTCCGGCCCGGCCCTGTAGGCGGGAATGAAGGCGGCCCGTAAATTCAGGTCAGCCATGGCGAATCCTGTCCGGCGAAGCGTTCAGGGCATATGGCCCGCCGCGCCGCGCCGGACAAGGACAACCGGCGCCGGTCAGGACGGCGCAGGACCGAACTGGTTTTCACTGTCGTGGCTGGGCAGAGCCATATTCGCCACGAACACATAGCCGACGCCGACCAAGGCGCTGGCGATGGCGCTGGGGATTGCGACAGCGCGGGAGGCTTCCATGCTCTGCTGCATGATCTCCATGAAGTCGCCGCTTGTCGGCTGCATGCTCATGAGCTCCGGCGCCATGACGGCTGTCACGATCGTGCCGACGATCATGTTCACGAAGAACCAGCCCAGCGCGAGCAGGATGGTCATCCAGCCGGTGATCCCGCCCTGGTGAAGCCGCTTAACCCACAGCGCGATCCAGCACCAGATCATGACCAGCCCGATCAAAGTCGAAAGGGCGCTGACCGCCATCAGCATGGTCCCGCCGATAACAGCCGGAAGCAATGCAAGCACAAAGCTGATCGCGATGAGCACGAAGGCGCCGGTCTGAAACTGGCCCTTGGTGATGCGCCCGTTGGGGCTGAAGAAAAGTCCTGCGTTCATGATAACGGCCCTCCCCGCCGCAGTTGAAACTCTAGCCTTCGCTCGGCCCCTGGCCCGTGGACGCCGCCGGCGCCGGATTGACCTGACCGCCCGGGACCGGCCCGTGAGCATTGGCTTCCGGCTCGCCCTTCATGACGCCGACCCAGATCGTGTAGCCGATCCACACCAGCGTGGAGAGCCCCATCACGGCCAGACCGCCGCCGCCAGCGCCGACCAGCGCCATGATCTGCTCCGGCGACAGGTCGCCGCCATCCGACATGACCCCTGCGCTGATCGCGCCGCCGACGATCATCACTGACCCGATGATGAAGGTGAGAATGGAGATCGCCCAGGGAATGATGTGGAGCCAGGCCGACTTGCCCGCGTCATGCAGGCGCTTGCCGTAGACCGCAACGCCCACCCAGACCAGGACCAGCCAGAGAATGAAGCCGATGATCGGCAGGAAGCTCGCGACAATGTTGCCGCCGATGATGATCAGAAGACCGATCCAGTAGTCCTGCTGGCCGATCCGCCCGTTCGGGCTGAACAATACGTGTCCGATGTTCATGGTGCGCGTCCTCCTCGCGAATCCCTTCTGTGTAAAGGTCTGCGAGGGGCGCGCGGCTGTCAAATGACAGTCCGGTCAGGTCGCCCTATTCAAACTCGATCAGAAGCTCGTCGGCGGCCACGCTGTCACCCGGCGCGCAGGAGACGGTCTTGATGACGCCGTCGACTTCGGCGCGCAGGACGTTCTCCATCTTCATGGCCTCCACCACCATCAGCGCCTCGCCGGTCTTCACCTCCTGGCCCGCCTCTACGGCGATGGAGACCACCAGGCCCGGCATGGGGCTGGTGACCAGCTTGGCGGTGTCGACCGGTTCCTTCTCCGGCAGGCGGGCGTGCAGCTCGGCCGCGCGCGGCGTGCACACCAGAACCGGCGCGCGATAGCCGCGATGGATCAGCTGATAGCCTTCCGCGCCAAAGCGGATCTCCAGAGCGAAGTCCTCCTCGCCCAGGCGGCCTTCGAACAGGGCGCGGCCGGGCGTCCAGCCGGTGACGAGGCGCAGCGGATCGCTGGACAGGGCCGGCATCCAAAGCTCGGCTCCGCCCTCGCCTTCGTGCGCCAGACGGATCTCCACGGCGAAGTCCTGCCCGTCCAGGATCACCACAAAGGCGTGCGGCTCGCCCGGCGCTGGAGCCGGCGTGATGCGTCCCGTGATGCCTGAACCCCGCTCGGCGAGCAGCGCGTGGGCGTAAGCGGCCGCCGCACTCATCCAGCGCAACTGGTGTTCCTTCGGAGCGGTTCCGGAAAAGCCTTCGGGAAAGTGCTCGTCGATATAGCCGGTATGGAGGCGCCCGGCGCGGAAATCGGCCTCCTCCAGCACGGCGGCCAGGAAAGGCTTGTTGGACTGCAACCCCTCCACGGTCAGGCGATCCAGACTCAGGTTCAGGGCGTCGATCGCTGCTTCCCGGCTGTCGCCATAGCCGATGACCTTGGCGATCATCGGGTCATAGAACATGGAGATCTCGTCACCTTCGCGCACGCCGGAATCGATCCGCAGACCGCCCGGGCCCACAGGACCTTCAGCCGGCTCCACATAGCGCTTCAGCCGCCCGATAGAGGGCAGGAAGCCGCGATAGGGATCCTCGGCATAGAGCCGGGCCTCCACCGCCCAGCCCTTGGGCTTGAGCTCGGCTTGCGTGACCTCCAGCGGCTTGCCGGCGGCGACACGGATCATCTGCTCGACCAGGTCGATATCATGGGTCAGCTCGGTGACCGGGTGTTCGACCTGAAGCCGGGTGTTCATTTCCAGGAAGTAGAAATTCTTGTCCGGATCGACGATGAACTCGACGGTCCCCGCGCTGTCATAATCGACGGCCTTGGCCAGCGCGACGGCCTGCTCGCCCATCTTCTTGCGGGTTTTCGCGTCCAGGAAGGGCGACGGCGCCTCTTCCAGGACTTTCTGATTGCGGCGCTGGACCGAGCATTCGCGCTCGTTGAGGTGGACGACATTGCCGTGCTTGTCGCCCAGGACCTGGATCTCGATATGGCGCGGCTTCTCGACGAATTTCTCGATCAGGATGCGATCATCGCCGAAGGAGGACTTCGCCTCGTTGCGCGCGGCCTTGAAGCCCTCGCGCACGTCGGCTTCGGACCGGGCGATGCGCATGCCCTTGCCGCCGCCGCCGGCGGACGCCTTGATCATCACCGGATAGCCGATCTCCGCGGCGACCTCGACGGCCTGCTGGTCATCCTCGATCTCGCCCTTGAAGCCAGGAACCGTGTTCACGCCGGCTTCGGCGGCGAGCTTCTTTGATTCCAGCTTGTCGCCCATGGCCGAGATGGCGTGGGGGTTCGGCCCGATCCAGGCGATGCCCTTCTCCGCCAGCGCCTTGGGAAAGGCGGCGTTCTCCGACAGGAAGCCGAAGCCGGGATGGACCGCGTCCGCGCCGGTTTCCTCGCAGGCGGCCAGGATCTTGTCCATGACGAGATAGGATTCGCCCGGCGCCGGCGGGCCGAGGAACACCGCCTCATCGGCCATCTCAACCGCGAGCGTGTCGGCGTCAGCCTCGGAGTAGACCGCCACCGTGGGAATGCCCAGACGCTTGCAGGTCTTGATGACGCGCACGGCGATCTCGCCGCGGTTGGCGATCAGGATTTTCTTGAACATCGGCGCGTCCAGCCTTTCGCGCGGGGAGGAAGGGTTCACCCGACCGGTTTAGCGCGCCCGGCTTGATAACGGCAAGCGGGCGCGGCGCTTAGTCTTTCTCGCGATTGAACAGCTCCGGCTCGATGCGGCTCTCCAGCCAGTCCATTTCGACGCTGCGCAGGCGCGAAAGGACCGAGATCAGAAACACCGTCGACCAGCCCAGCAGCAGGAAGCCGTTGGCGCTCTGAATCGCCGAAACGATCCGCCAGGGCGCACTCATGTAGAGTTCGCCATAACCCACCGTCGTGAAACTGGACGTGGAGAAGTAGAGCGCCGTCTCGAAGGACTCGAACGCGCCGATGGCCAGATAGACCACCGCATAGAGCCAGATCTGGACGGCATGTACGACGAACAAGCCCATGACCACGGCCAGGATCACGCCAAGCTGTTGCAAGACATAGCTGAAACCCGCAAAGCGCCGCGCGCGCCAGCGCATCATCCAGATCAGCACGGCGAGGCCGGCGATCTGGAGGATCACCGTGGCCAGCACAAGACCGGCGGAAACGAGAAGCGCGACAGCGAGCATACGCCGAGCCTAGCCTGAGCGCGCTTGACGCGTCACGCTCCCACGGCGGACCATCGGTCAAAAGACTGCAAACGGGAGGCTCATAATGGCGCGCATTCATGTCCGCCCCACCGGCGCGGCGCTGGGGGCGGAAGTTACAGGCGTGGATCTCTCCGGCCCGCTGGACGCCGGCGCCGTCGCGGAGATTCGCTCCGCCTGGCTCGATCACCTCGTGCTGTCCTTCCCCGATCAGCCCATGACCCATGACGATCTGGAGCGCTTCACCCGGTATTTCGGCGAATTCGGCGAGGACCCTTTCATCGCCCCCCTGCCCGACCGCCCGCACATCATCGAGGTGAAACGCGGCGCGGATGAGAGGGCGAGCGTCTTTGCAGCCGCCTGGCATTCCGACTGGAGCTTTCAGGATACCCCGCCGGCCGCGACGATCCTGCATTCCAAGATCATCCCGCCTGTGGGCGGCGACACGCTGTTCTGCAACCAGTACGCCGCCTATGACGCGCTGAAGGATGAGACGAAGGCGCGCATCGAGGGGCTTCAGGCGGTCCACTCTGCGGGGCTCGCCTACGCGCCAGATGGCGTCTACGGGGAAAACGACGGCCCGGACCGGTCCATGACGATCCGGCCTGATCAGCGCGCCCACGCCACCCGGCTCCACCCGATCGTGAAGACCCACCCGGAGACGGGGCGCAAGGCGCTGTTCGTCAATCCCGGCTATGTGCGCACGATCGAAGGCGTATCGGACGAGGAAGCCTTTCTTTTGCTGATGGAGATGTATGAGGCCTGCCACGCGGACGCGAACGTGTACGCCCACAAATGGGCGCCGGACATGCTGGTCATGTGGGACAATCGCTGCACCCAGCACATGGCGACCGGCGGCTATGACGGCCACGAACGCCTGCTCCACCGCACGACGGTGGCGGGGCCGTAGACGCTTCTTTCAGGCCCCCAAGCAAAATCCATCGTTGAGCTGAGGGGACCCTGCGATATAAATACCGTCGGTGGGCTTGAGGGGGCTTTTCCATGGATCGTATCGACGATACCGGCGCGTCCGCGCCGTCCGACTATGCCGGGCCGCTTGCCGGCGATTTTGATGATCGGTTTCTCAAGCGCATAAGCGAGACTGTCACCGCAGGCCCCGATGATATCGGACAGTGGCGTCTGCGCCGGGAGCAGAAGCGCAAACGCACTCAGGTCACCCGTACACTGCAGGCGATCGGGCGATGGACCTGGATCACACTTGTCACCTTCGCCGTCGGCGTGGTCGGCACTGTGCTTGAATACATTGACGTCACGCCTGTGCTGTTTGAACGCGCGCTTGGATGCAGCGGCGCGAACTGTCCGGCTGTCGTGTCGGTTAGCCTGGCCGACATCTTGTCCGCAGGCCTCGCCATAGTCGGCTTACTCGCCTCCGGCGTCGGCCTTTTGCGGGTGCGCCACCTCACCGTCATCAAGCTGAAGACCGAACACACCACCTCGCTTCAGGAGAGCGAACGCGCCGATGCATTCCTGTCGGTCTTCATCGGCTCAAGGCAGCTCCAGATCGGATTTGGTCCGGAAGGAATCGGCGTGATGGCCGGAAACCGACGCCTGAGCCTGCCCTGGAATTCGGTCAATGCGTCAGCGCTGGCCGATCCAGAGTATAACCAATCTCCTCCTCCGCAACCCGATGAGTTCGGCGTCACCGATACAACATTCGCTCGCGTCACGCGTCCTGCCGAGCGGAGCGAAGAGGAGGATGCGTTCCACGCGGCCGTTTCCGCATGGTGCGAGAACCATGACACTTTGAACCTGCCGCTTCACAGGCCGCCGCCGGCTCACGAAAACACTGCGCTGAGCGAGGCCGACAGGAAAGCCGGGCTATGGCCCCGGGAAAGCCTGACTTTGAGAAAGCGCTTTTTCCGCGCTGGCGGCGCAGGGCTGAGCTGGGATGATGCGGTTGCTTTATGCCTCCTGCACGCGGCGCTCGGCGCACCAGCCTAACAAAGCTAATCCGCGCTCACCGCCGGCCACAGGGTGGAGAACACGCTGGCGGCCAGGCGCGCGGGATCGACAGGTCGGCCTGTCCGCAGGAGACGTTCCAGCGTCTGGTCCACGGCGCCGAACACCAGGTCCGCAAGCTCGTCAGGCTCCACATCGCTGCGCACGGAGCCGTCATGGCGGCCGTTCTTGAAGATATGGGCGAGCACGGCGCGCCGGCGCGCCGTCCACTCGCTCTCCTCATCGCCCCAGACGCCCGCCGGCAGGTTGAGGAGTACGGCGCGGGCGGCCGGTTCATGGTCGCGGGCGAAGGCGAAGCTGGCCTCAAGGACCGCCTTGAAGCGCGCTTTCACGCCCACGGCGTTGCGTGAAGCATCGCCGAGGCGGTCCACAAGCCGCTCAAGGTCAGGGCCCAGTACAGCTGTGACCATGGCCTCCTTGCCGCCGAAATACTTGTAGAGCGTGGCCAGCCCGACTCCGGCGCGCCGGGCCGCGTCGCGCATGGCGATGCGATGGACCGGCGCTTCGGCGAGCAGCGACAGCAACGCCGCTCGCGCCGTTTCACGCGCGGTGTCGTCAAGCGCGATGCCCGGGAGGCGCGCGCTTTCGGAAGTCTGTGTGCTCATCTCTCCAGCCCCCACCCGAGAGAAAAGCCCGGCGCTGACGCCCAGCGCCGGGCTGCAGGCTCAGCCTATTCCGGCTTGCGGAACTTCAGCGTCATGCGATCGCTTTCACCAACCGACTGGAGCGGCGGCACGTCCTGCTCCTCGGTGTCCCCGCCATTGGTCGGCGGCAGCATCCACACGCCGTTGTCATAGTCGGCGGTGTCGTTCGGGTTGGCGTTGATCTCGGAGGCCTCGACCAGCTCGAACCCGGCCGCCTCCATGGCTGCAATCACGTCGGCTTCGCGCAGATAGCCGCGGCTGCCCGTGGCGCGCTCATCGGTTTCATCGGCCGGCGCGCGGTGCTGGACGACGCCGAGGATTCCGCCGGGACGCAGCAGAGCGAAGGCGTCCTGAGCGGCGACATCGAGACGGCCGGTGCGGGCCATGTTGTGCAGCGCGCGGATGTAGAGGACCCGGTCAGCCTGACCTTCGGCCTCAGCGGGCACCGCGCCGAAGCGGAACAGGCCGTCAGCCTGGCCGCCGAACTCTTCGACCCGGCCGGCGAAGCTGGTTTCCCAGCCTTCCAGACGGGCGCGGGTCTCGTCATTCATTTCCGCGAACAGGTCTTCATAGACCTCCATGGGATAGTTGATCGCCATGTACCGGCCTTCACCGGCCACGTAGGGCGCGAGAATGCGGGTGTACCAGCCGCCGCCTGGCAGGGCTTCGACGACCGCATGGCCCGGCTCGACCTCGAAGAACTCCAGGGTCGCGGCCGGGTTGCGGAACGCATCGCGGTCCAGGTCCGCTTCACGGCGCGGATCCGCGAGCACGGCGGCCAGCGGATCGGCGCCGGCGGCTTCAGAAGCGTCCTCGACTTCGGCGGCTCCGTCCCCGTCACCCATCGCTCCGTCATCGGCGGCCTCCGGCGCGTCATCCGCCATTTCAGTCGCAGCCGGGGCGGCGTCGTCGTCCGCCTCGGGCGCAGGCTCGGCGCAGGCGGCGATCAGAACGGCGGTCGCAGCGGTGGTGATCCAGAGGGTTTTCATCGGTGTCAGTCTCCCGTGAGATGAGTATGAGCGCTCGCGGGGTCTTTTATAGCAAGCCCGCACGGAACGCCCGAAAATTCGTCGCGGGCCCTAGCGCACCTCAGGGATCAGCGACAATACCTCGGCGAGCTGTTCGAAACGCTGGAGGCCGCGCTCCACCACGAGCGCCTCTGCCGATCCGCCCGCCTTGAGGACGAGCACGCCGTCCTTGCGGGTCAGTCTGAAGCCCGACAGCACCCGCGCCGAGCGCCCCGACAGCGCCGCGCCAAGGCGCAGGGCGAGGCCCAGCTTCATCGCGGCGTCACGCTGGCTCTCGTCGAGCAAGCGCATGGCGTCGCAGGTGTCCGGCCTGAGCTTGCGGCCCGCATAGCGATGATGGATCGCCATGGCCAGAAAGGCGCGCTCAGGGTGGGTGACCCCGCCGAACGGCGCGTACAGCGTCTGCATGAACGCCAGGTCCGCCCGGTGGTCGGGATGCATGCGCGCGCCGATATCCGTCAGGCGCGCCGCCGCGGCGCGCAGGACCTGATCGCGCTCAGCCCCGAACACGTCCGCCTCACCCTTGAACGCGGGCCGGATCCAGTCCTGCAGCGCCGGACCAAGCGCCCGCTCGACCGCCGCGCCGCGTGCCAGCGCATCCGCGCCGGACAGGAGCGGATCGCCCTCACTGACGAGCTCAGGAGCGGCGGCGCACACCACACCCTCGCGCAGGCCGTTGGCGGAGAACACCACGCGCTTGAACCCGCCGCGCTTCATCAGGCGCTTCAGCAGCAGGGCCGCGTATGGCAGCATGGGCGCGCGCTTGGCTGACATGCCGGGAATCGCCAGCAGGGACGCTTCGCTCTGCTGGGCGGCGAAGTCAGCGGCGCGGACCACCTTGGCGGCGCTCATCTCGTACTGATGCAGCAGGCGCAGCGGATAGTCGTCCAGCGACATCGCCATCTGTGCGAACGCGCGCCATGACCCGCCCACAGCGTAGAACACCGATCCGGATCCGGCGAGAACGGAGGCGGCCTGCTCCAGCTGCGCGTCGATGACCGACTTGGCTTTCTTCAGATCATCCAGTCCGACCGAGAGCGGGCCGAGCGGCAGGGACACCGCCTCGCCCACCGCGCGGCCGGACAGGCGCGTCAGCTCAAGGCTCGAGCCGCCCAGATCGCCGGTGACGCCTTTCGCCGACCCAACGCCCGCCAGCACGCCGAGGGCGGAGCGCCGACCTTCTTCCTCGCCGGACAGGACCTCGATCTCCATCCCGGCTTCCTTGCGGACCCGCTTGATGAAGGCCGGTCCGTCTTCGCATATCCGCACGGCCGCCGTGGCGACGGCGCGGCGCTCGGACACGCCGCGCGCGTCCAGCAGGATGGCGAAGCGCTTGAGCGCGCGTATCGCCGCTTCGACGCCTTCGGGATTCAGCCGGCCGGTCTCCGGCGCGCCTTTGCCCAGGCCCGCCATGGTCTTCTCGTTGAAGACCGGCCAGAGCGCCCGGCCCTCCACCCGGAACTGCACCAGGCGGACCGAGTTCGAGCCGACATCGATGACGGCGACATCGCGCACGTCCGGCTCGGGGGCGCGGGCCACAGTCTTCAAGGCCGCTTGCCCACGTAAGGGAAGGCCGGCGGCTGGTCCTGTTTCAGCGCCTGACCTCGCCCGGACAGGCTCGGATTGGTCATGAAATAGGCGTGGGCGCTGAAGGGATCGTCCACATTTCCAAGCTCGACCCGCGTGGAGGTCCCGTCGGCGTTCATGTACCAGGACTGGGTCTCGTCATTGAGATTGGCCACCATGATCTGGTCGAGCACCTGGCGATGCACGGTCGGGTTCTCGATCGGGCACAGAGTCTCGATGCGCCGGTCCAGGTTGCGCGGCATCCAGTCAGCCGACGAGATGTAGATCTCCGCGCCGGGGTTCGGCATGGGCGCGCCGTTCGCGAAGCAGGCGATGCGGCTATGCTCCAGAAAGCGCCCGACGATGGATTTGACCCGGATATTCTCCGACAGGCCCGGCACGCCGGGGCGCAAACAGCAAATGCCGCGAACGATCAGCTCCACGCGCACCCCGGCCTGGCTGGCCTCGTAGAGCTTGTCGATCACGCGCGGGTGTACGAGCGAATTCATCTTCGCCCAGACCGCCGCCGGCTTGCCGGCTTTGGCGTTCCCGATCTCGCGCTCGATCTTGCCCAGCAGGAAGTCCAGCATGCCGATCGGGCTGATCACCAGCTTCTCAAGGCCGCTCGGACGGGCATAACCGGTCACGTAGTTGAAGATGCGGCCCGCATCGCGCCCGAACGCCGGATCGGCGGTGAACAGAGACAGGTCGGTATAGATCTTCGCCGTGATCGGATGGTAGTTCCCGGTTCCAAAGTGGGCGTAGGTGCGCAGCTCGGAGCCCTCCCGGCGCACCGCCAGAGAGATCTTGGCGTGGGTCTTGTATTCGATGAAGCCGTAGACGACCTGAACCCCGGCGCGTTCGAGATCGCGCGCCCATTTCAGGTTCGCCTCTTCATCAAAGCGCGCCTTCAGCTCGACCAGCGCGGTGACGTTCTTTCCGTTCTCCGCCGCCTCGATCAAGGCCGCGACGATGGGGCTGTTCTTTGAAGTCCGGTAGAGCGTCTGCTTGATCGCAACCACGTCAGGATCCGCTGCGGCCTGGCGCAGGAACTCCACCACCACGTCGAAGCTCTCATAGGGGTGGTGGACCACCAGGTCCTTGGCCCGGATCGCGGCGAACACGTCCCCGCCATGGTCCTTGATGCGTTCAGGAAAGCGCGGCTCGTACGGGTCGAACTTCAGCTCCGGGCGCTCGTCGGGGATCAGCTGGGACAGCTGGGCCAGGCCCAGAATGCCGTCGACCAGCTGGACATCCTGCTTCTCGGCGTGGAGCTGCTGGATGATGAAGCGGCGCAGCTCTTCAGGCATGCTCGCTTCGATCTTCAGCCGGACCAGGACGCCCCGGCGGCGCTGCTTGAGCAGGGCCTCGAACTCGCGCACCAGGTCTTCGGCTTCTTCCTCGATCTCGATATCGCTGTCGCGGATGATCCGGAAGGCGCCCTTGCCCACCAGCTGATAGCCCGGGAAGAGCGCATCCACGAACAGGATCAGGATGGTCTCCAGCGCGATGAAGCGCTTCTCAGGACGGCCCTGCGCGTCCTTCTCCTCGGTGGGAATTTCAATGAAGCGCTTCACGCCGGCCGGCAGCGGGAGCAGCGCGTTCATGATCTTCGCATCGCTCTCCCGCTTCAGCTTCAGGACGAGCGCGAAGCCCAGATTGGGGATGAACGGAAACGGATGAGCCGGATCGATCGCAAGCGGCGTGATCACCGGCAGGGTATGGGCCAGGAAGTCATCGCGCAGCCAGGCGCGCTCGTCCCGGGACAGCTCGTCCGCGCCGACCAGCTTGACCCCTTCAGCCGCCGCCGCATCGCGGACCTCCCGCCAGGTTTCCTGCTGGGCGGACATGAGCTCGGAGGCCGCGTCGTTGATCCGCTCCAGCTGCTCAGACGCTGTCAGCCCGTCCATGCCGGGCCGGTCCACGCCATTGCGCACCTGGGCGCGCAGTCCGGCGACGCGGACCATGTAGAATTCATCCAGATTGCTGGCCGAAATGGACAGAAAGCGCAGCCGTTCCAGGATCGGGTGGCTGGTGTTGCGCGCCTCTTCCAGGACCCGCCAGTTGAACTGGAGCCAGGACAGCTCCCGATTGAGGAACCGCTCAGGCGAGGCCATGAGCGCCTCCAGGTCAGGCGCCTGGCGCGCCGGGGCGGCGGATGCGGCGTCGGTCATGGCGTCGAGCTCCTGGAGCGGCGCTGCGATCCTAGCCGGACCCAGCCTCTAGGCGTTGGATAGTGCGGCCAGCCCCTCACGCGCAAGGGCGCGCGTGACCGGTTTCTTCTGGGCGAGCGCGGCGCGATCCAGCCAGGCGGTCAAAGCACGGGCGTGATCGATGGAGCGCTCCATGCGCACAAGGAGATAGTCGATGACGCCCGGCCCCAGCGGCGTGCGGCGTTCGCGGAACAGCTTCTCCATGACCTGACGCAGCAGCGCGTCGTCGGGTTCATGCAGCACCGCCGCCTCGGCCGCCTTGAGGCGCGAATCAAGGTCGGGGAGCGCCACCCCCCAGGCCTCGGGACCGCCGACGCCGGTGATCAGCACCGTCACCCCGGCGTCGCCCGCCGCCCGATTGAGCAGGTGGAACATCGCGTCTTCGTCCAGGCCGGCATGGGCGTCCTCGACGAGCACGGCCGCCCCGCGCCCGATGCGCTTGAGCGCCTTGCCCAGCGCCCTCGGCGCAACGGTTTCAGCGTGCGCGCGTTCCGCCCAGATCTTCGCCAGATGCGTCTTCCCGCTACCGGGCGGGCCGACCAGCAGCATGTGTCCCTGACGCCAGCGCGGCCAGCGATTGACCAGCGCCAGCGCCGAAGCGTTGGCTTCGCTCACGCAATAGCTTTCGGCGCGGTAGTCCGGCTCAAGCTGCAGATCGAGGGCGAGCTGCGCGGTCCGGGTCACCTTGGGCGGACGGTCCATCCCAGGTCCTCGTCTTCTTCAAGACGCGCACCCCTGGCGGCGAGCTCGGAGCGGACCTGATCGCGGGTTCCGCGATGGATGATCGTCATTTCCGCTCCCGTGCGCGACAGGGCGTCCAGCCGGGCGTCCTGGATCAGGGAGGCGCCGGCGACGGCTTGCTGCAGCGCGCGCCACTCATTGATCGAGGAAAACAGCAGGGTCAGCGACAGTTCGGCCTCCTCGCCGCCGCGCACGACCGCGCCCCGTTTCCAGGCGTCTTCGCGGCGCTCGACCAGGCGGGTGGCGGCCGCGGCGAAACCGCCGCCGGCCGCCACGCTTTCAAGATCTTCCCGTGTCACGCCCTCGTCGCCGAACACCAGCATCGCCCCGACGGTGCGCACGGCGTCACCGCCCTGGCGCGCGAGGATCACGGCGACCCGGTCGACATCATAGGCCCGCGCGAGCGCGCCCAGCGCATCGCGGTCAAGCCGGCCCGCCTCCTCCACCGTGATCAGACCGCGGCCGACCGGCGTCCCGTCTGGTCCGGTGCGCGAGCCCAGGGCGATGAACGGGGTGAGGGCCGTATCGAAGCCGCCGTCGAGCCAGGCCCGGTGCCACGGCGTCGACCAGAGGCGGCGCTGACCGTCGGATTCCAGCACAGGCACAACCAGGATGGGCGCGGCCTGACTTTCCACGAACGGAACGCCGAGGCCGGAGAGATAATTGCTGACCGCGCGGCGATCGAATTCCACCGTGAGAACCCCGCGATAGCGGGTCGAGGAGCGCTGCTCGTCGGCGATCTGGAGCCCGGCGATGAGTTCGGCGGCGGTTTGCGCCGTCATGGGCGGAAGATCGGCTTCCATGCGGTCTTCCGCCAGGGTGAGACGCTGGATCAGCCGCTCGGCGGCGCGGGTCTGGCCGCTGCTCAGCGCCTGGCGCTGGGCTTCGAAAGCGGTGTCGGCGGTGGCGTCGATCTCGATCCCGCGCACCGTATAGGCCTGGCCAAGAGCCGGCGCGGCGAACAGCGCCAGCGCGGCGAGCGCCGGCAGCATGCGCGCTAGTCCAGTCAGAATGGCCATGGCCGTCATCCTCTTCCCCTCGCGGTCACGTGCGGGAGACTATAGCCGAGCAGGCGCTGCGGTGAAGCCCCGCCGGGCGCCGCGCAAGGCTCGCATCCACAGCTAAAGGCGGCTATTCAGGGGCCTCAAAGCGCCGGACGAAGCGGCGCTTGAACCTGCAAGGAGCCGCCGCCGTGTCCGATCCGAAACCTGAAGGCCTGACCTATGCCGGATCCGGCGTCGATATCGACGCCGGCGACGCCCTGGTCGAGCGGATCAAGCCGCTGGCGAAGTCCACCGCCCGCCCTGGCGCGGATGCCGCGCTCGGCGGATTCGGCGGCGCCTTTGATCTGAAGGCCGCCGGATTCACTGATCCGGTCCTGGTCTCCGGCACGGACGGGGTCGGCACCAAGCTGAAACTCGCCATCGCGTCAGGGATCCTCGACACGGTCGGGATCGATCTCGTCGCCATGTGCGTCAACGATGTCCTCGCCCAGGGTGCGGAGCCCTTGTTCTTCCTGGACTATTTCGCCACCGGCAAGCTGGACCCGGCACGCGGCGAAGCCATCGTCTCCGGCATCGCGCAGGGGTGCCGCCAGGCCGGATGCGCCCTGATCGGCGGGGAGACGGCGGAAATGCCCGGCATGTATGCCGGCGATGATTTCGATCTCGCCGGTTTCGTGGTCGGCGCGGCGGAGCGCGGCGCGCTTCTTCCGGTTCATGACGCCATGCAGCCGGGCGACGTCCTGATCGGGCTGGCGAGCTCGGGGCCGCACTCCAACGGCTATTCGCTGATTCGCCGGGTCGTCGACCATGCCGGCCTCGGCTTCGACGCGCCTGCTCCGTTCCAGCCGGACAGGGCGCTCGCGGAAGCCCTGCTGGCGCCGACGCGAATCTATGTGAAATCGCTGATGCCGCTGGTGCGTGACGGGCTGATCAAGGGCCTGGCCCACATCACCGGCGGCGGCGTCACCGAGAACACGCCACGTATGCTGCCCGGTCACCTGACCTTCGAGGTGGACTACGCCGCGTTCGAGCGTCCGGCGGTGTTCCAGTGGCTGCAGGAGGCCGGCGCCATCGCCGAGGCCGAGATGCGCCGCACCTTCAATTGCGGCATCGGCATGATCGCCGCCGCCGCCGCCGAGGACGCCGGGAAGATCGTTGAGCGCTTGAATGCGAGCGGAGAAACCGCAAGCATCATCGGCGACCTGAAGACGGCGTAGGCTCCATGGCGAAAATGAAAGTCGCCGTGCTCATCTCCGGGCGCGGCTCGAACCTGCAGGCTCTGCTCGACGCATGCGCGGACGAGGACTTCCCCGCCGAGATCGTGGCGGTGATCTCCAACAAGGCCGGCGCTCAAGGGCTGGAGCGCGCGCGCAAGGCCGGGGTCGCGGCCAGCTTCATCGACCACACGCTCTATGAAGAGCGCGAGGCCTTCGAGAAAGACCTGGACGCGAAGCTGAAGGGCACAGGCGCGCAGCTGATCGCGCTGGCCGGCTTCATGCGTATCCTGACGCCGTGGTTCGTCGATCGCTGGAAGGACCGGCTGATCAACATCCACCCCTCGCTCCTGCCCTCGTTCCGCGGCGTGCACACCCATGAGCGCGCCCTGGAACAGGGCGTGCGCATCCACGGCGCCACGGTCCATTATGTGCGTCCCGACATGGATGACGGTCCGATCATCGGCCAGGCCGCCGTGCCGGTCCTGCCCGGCGATGATGCGGAGACCCTGTCAGCCCGCGTTCTGGAGGCCGAGCACAAGCTCTATCCTGCCTGCCTGAAGCTAATCGCCGAGGGAAAGGCGCGGGTCACCGCAGAGCGGGTGAAAATCGACAAGGACGCCGCCGCGGACGCCGCGAGCCTTTTGACCAATCCGGTCGGGTAAGGTCGACAGGCTGACGCCCTACCCGGCGCACGCTTGCGGCGCTTCATCACCCTCACAGATCACGCCTTCCGCCCAGTCCGCCAGCTGGCTGGCGACTTCGCCGGACGCCGCCGAGAATGCCTCGACGATGGCGCTCTGACGGTTGGCGGAGGCCTGGCGGGAGACGCCGAGTGTGCGTGAGGCGGCGATGGCGCGGGTCTGGCGGTCGATCAACCGGCTGATCAACGTGACCTGGACGCGTGGGGCGGCGTTGGATCCTGCATCATAGACCGCCTCGAAATGGCGCAGCTCAAGATCCAGGGTATAGCGGGCGGACACGCCGTCCTGGACGCGCGCCGGCGTGATCGCCGGCGCCTGGGCCTGAACCGCCTCCACGATGGCGGAGTGCAGCAGTTGCGGCGCCGGAGACAGCCAGGCCGCACCAGCCATGTAGGCGATGCGTCCGTCGCGCTCGAGAGCGATCCTGTCGCCGGCCAGGCCGCGCGGCGCTGCGATGCGGTCGATGACGACCGTCTCGCCGCCCGCGGCGGTCCGTGTCTCCGGCGCGGACTGGGTCGTCAGCCGGTACAGCGCGTCCGGCTCGGTCTCCGGCAGCAGCGATATGCAGCCAGGAAGGGCGATCAGGGCGGCGAAGGCGGCGGCGGCCAGGCCGGCGCGGGACACAGGACGGCTCATTGGGGCACCTCGATTTCTTCGCCGGCGGGCTGGGACACGAAGCCGGCCGGATCCTGTTCCAGCTCAAGCGCGATGCGCTCCAGCGCCGCCACCAGGGAGCGCAGATCGCGCGCCGCCGCGCTCAGCTGAGGCAGGCCGTCGCTGGCGAATTCCTCCAGCCCCGGGCGCAGGGCCGCGATCGCTTCATAGGTTTCGACGGAGGCGCGGTCGACTTCGATTGAGGCCGACGACACGTCGGCGACCATGGGGCCAACCTCCTCTATGAGGAAGGTCTCCGCCGTCGCGCCGAACTGCTCCATCCCCTGAGCGGCCGCAGAAATGTCCTGCGCAGCGCGGTCCAGACTGGCCACAGCGCGGCGCAGATCCTCGACCAGCTGGTCCTCTTCGGCGAGCGTGGCCGTGATGGTCTCCACCGAATTGAGAATGTTGCGCGCGCTCTCCAGGTTCTCGTCATTCAGGAACCTGCCGACCCGCGTGAACGTCAGCTGGGCCGATTCCAGCAGCGTCTCCCCGCCCTGCACCAGCTCATCCAGCGCCGCCTGCCGGGCGTAGATGCGCGGCGCACGATCGCCTGGACGGCCTTCAAGCCGGGCCGCGTCAGCCGATCCGGCGGAAAGCTGCAGATAGGAGAGCCCCGTCAGACCCTGGGGTTCGAGCTGGGCGAAACTGTCGACCTTGACCGGCGTGGCCGCGTCCACACGGATCCGCGCGATCACCTCGCCGGGGTTGTCGGGATTCAGACCCAGATCCGTGACTTCGCCCACCTGGATGCCGTTGAAACGAACCTCCGAAGCCGTGCGAAGCCCCCTCACCGGTCCCTCGAAGACGACATCATACTCCCGGAATTCGCGGTCGAACGTGGCCTGGGCCAGCCAGAGGAACGCGAACACACCGGCCACGGTGAGCAGCACCACGAATATGCCGACAAGGGCGTGATGGGCTTTGGTCTCCATGTCGTCAGCCTCCTTGCGGCTGTCTTAGCACGGCGCGCCCGCGCGGGCCGCCGAAATACTCCTGGATCCACGGGTGCGGATTACGGGTCAGCGCATCAAGCGGCTCCGCGGCCACGATGCGCCGGTCGGCGATCACGGCCACGCGGTCACAGATCGCGTGCAGGCTGTCGAGATCGTGGGTGATCATGACAACCGTCAGGCCCAGCGTCCGGCCGAGCTCCAGGATCAACTCGTCAAACTGGCTCGCGCCGATGGGATCAAGACCCGCCGTGGGCTCGTCCAGGAACAGAAGGTCCGGGTCCAGAGCCAGGGCCCGCGCCAGGCCCGCCCGCTTCTTCATGCCTCCCGAAAGCTCGCTGGGGAATTTCGGGCCGGCGTTGTCGGGAAGGCCCACCATGCCGATCTTCAGGTCCGCCAGCTCCCGCATGAGGGAGACCGGCATCTTCAGGTGCTCGCGCATGGGCGCCATGACGTTCTCCTGCACCGTCAGGGAGGAGAACAGGGCGCCGGCCTGGAACAGGACGCCGAGCCGGCGCGCCAGAGCGTCCCGGTCGCGCCGGCGCATGGCCGAGCGCGGCTTGCCGTTGAAATAGACTTCTCCGGCTTCAGGTTGCTTGAGGCCGAGGATCGTATTGATCAGAACCGATTTTCCGGTGCCCGATCCGCCGACGATGCCTAGAATTTCCCCCCGCCGGATCTCCAGATCCAGATCCTCGTGAACCACATGGGTCCCGAACTGGGAACGCAGGCCGCGCACCTCGATGACGGTCTCGCCGCGGCTCATATGTCGAGCTCCAGATACATCATGGCGAACAGCGCATCGATCACGATGACCGCGAAGATCGACTGCACCACAGAAGTCGTGACCCGCGAGCCCAGACTCTCCACGTCGCCGCCGACCTTCAGTCCATGGCGGCAGCCGATGATGGCGATCACCAGGCCGAAGACCGGGGCCTTGGACATGCCCACCATGAAGTGGCTCCAGTCCACGCTGTCCTGCATGCGGGTCAGGAAAAAGGCCGGGGAGATGTCCAGCGTCGCCCAGCTGACCAGCAGGCCGCCGAAAACCCCGGTCACCATGGCCGCGAAGGTCAAAAGCGGCGCCATGAGGACGCAGGCGATCACCCGCGGGATGACCAGGACCTCGTAAGGGTCGAGCCCCATCACCTTCATGGCGTCGATCTCCTGCTGCATCTTCATGGAGCCGATCGCCGCCGTGAACGCGCTGTCGGAACGTCCCGCCAGCAGGATCGCCGTGATCAGCACGCCGAACTCGCGCAGCACCGACAGGCCCACCAGCTCCACGGTGAAGACCGAAGCGCCGAAGGTCTCCAGCAGGTTCGCGCCCATAAAGGCCACGACCGCACCGATGAAAAAAGACAGCACCGCGATGATGGGCAGGGCGTTGACCCCGGCGGTCTCCATGATGTGGACGGTCGCCGTCCAGCGCATGCGCGCAGGCAGGGCGAACACCCCGAAGCCTGTCGTCAGCACTCGCCCGAAGAAGGCGAAGGTGTCCCAGGTTTCCTCCCAGGCATCCTCCACGGCGCGCCCCACCCGGGCCATGACGTCCATGAAGCCGCCGTCCGCCTCGGCCTCCGGCGGGCAGTGGGCGAGGCGCCGGCGCATGTCGGCCATCAGGCTGCGGGCCGCCTCGTGGCCGCCGAGATAATGCCAGTCCCCGTCCGGATCGCCGCACTTGCTCACCGCCCGTCCCAGCAAATACGCCCCGGCTGTGTCGATCCGGCGCAGACCGGACAGATCGATCCGGATCTTGTCAGGCTCGTATCCGTCCTCGATCCGGCGAATCGCCGAGTCGAATTTGCCGATGGCGCCGATCAGCCAGTCGCCGCCCGGCTCCAGGATCACAAGCCCGTCCTCGCTGCGCGTGGTCAGCGTGGCGGTCTGATCTGAGGTCTCGGCGGCTGTCGCCATGATGTCTCCGGAAAGTGGCGCGTATACGCTCGACGCCGGTTGAGGTCAGATTATGACGCGATCCGGGCGCGGTGCGCGAGTGCCGCAGCGCAACAAAGTCCGGCCAATGACGGGATCGCCATCAGGGCGAAGCCGCCCTGGCCAAGGGCCGAGTACGCAAAGCCCGACGCATAGGTCGCCGCCGCCAGCACCAGACCGCCGCCCAGGGCGGAGTTCACCGCCTGGGCCGTAGCCGCATAGCGCGACGGCGCGTGGGCGGTCGCATAGCGCAGGAATCCCAGATAGGTCGCTCCGAAGCTGAAGGCGTGCAGGAGCTGAAGCGCAAACAGCACCGGCAGCGGCGGCCCGAAGGCCAGCGCGATCCAGCGCACCACCGCCGCCGCGCCGCCCAGCGCCATGAGCATGGGCGGGCTGATATGGCTGAGCTGGCGTGCGCTGAGCTGGAAGAAGACGATCTCGGCGGCCACGCCCGTAGCCCACAGCGCGCCCACATAGGCCGACGGCACGCCGGCGGCCTGCCAGGCCACCGCAGAGAAAGCGTAGTAAAAGCCGTGAGCGGCCTGGATCAGCGCCGACGCGGCGAAGGCCAGCGGGAGACCGGCCGCCGTCAAAGCCGTGATGAGCCCGCCGGCCGGCGTCTCGCCCCTCGCTGCCGCCTGAGTTCTGCGGCCTTCCGGCAGGAGTAGCGCCGTGCAAACCGCCAGCGCGGCCCCCAGCAGCGTCCAGTAAAGCGCCGCCTCCCCGCCGTAGACCCCGATCAGGGCGCCGCAGCCCAGATTGCCGAGAATGAAGGCAGCCGACCCGACGGAGCGGGGCGGACCGAAGGCGAAGCGCCTCCGGCTGGCCTCGTTCATGGCGAAGGCGTCAATCACCGGAACGACGCCGGAGAACGCCCCTCCGGCCAGCAGCGCCAGGGTCACGATCGCCCAGGGTGAACTTGCCGGGATGTGCGCCAGGAAGATCAGCAGCGAGCCCAGCGCGAAGCCGAGCACAGCATGTCTGCGCTTGGCCATGCGGTCGGCGAGCGCGGCGCCGAGCGGGGCCGCGATCACCCGGCCCGCCATGGCCGCGCCGGCGGCGAGCCCGATCAGCTCCGGCGTCAGGCCGCGGGCCTCGTACCAGACCGGCATGTAGGGCAGATAGGCGCCGAAGCCGAAATAGAAGGCCCCGAAAAACAGCGCGAAGCGCGTCGAGCGCGGCAGGGAGGCGAGGCGCGGGATCATAACGCGCCGGTGTAGACCGCGCCGCAGCGCACATAAAGCGCTGCATGAGCTTCAAGGTGAACACTGTTTGCTCTTGGCCTTGGGCGGCGGCGCCTATAGCTTCGCGCGCCGATGAAAGACGCCCTCGCCTCTCCCTCAGCCCACGGACCCTTGCGCGTCCTCGTGGCCAGCTACCGGTCCAACCCGCACACGGGCGGCCAGGGCATTTACGTGCGTGCGCTGTCGAAGGCGTTGATGGAGGCGGGGTGCGAGGTGACGGTGGTTTCCGGCCCGCCTTATCCTGAACTCGACGACGGCGTGGCGCTGGAGCGCCTGCCTTCGCTGGATCTGTTCGCCGAGGCCAACGCTTTCCTGGCGCTGCGCGCCGGCACGCTCTTCAACACCGCCGACCGGATCGAGTGGCTGGCCCATAACACCGGCGCGTTCGCAGAGATGTTCAGCTTCGCCTGGCGCCTGGACCAGTTCGTGCGGGACAATGCCGGCCGGTTCGACGTTGTCCACGACAACCAGACCCTGGCGCCGGCCATGGTGCGGGTCGACCAGGTTCTGCCCGTCGTCACCACCCTGCACCATCCCATCGCCATCGACCGGGATTTCGCCATCGCGGGCGCGGCGAACTGGTGGCGCCGGGCGCTGACAGCACGCTGGCATTCCTTTGTGGACGTCCAGGCGAAGGCCGCCCGACGCCTGCCGCGCTTCCTGGCGGTCAGCGAGGCAGCGCGCACGAGCTATGCGGCGCGGTGCGGGGTGGATCCATCCAAAGTGACGGTCAGCCTTAACGGTGTAGACCACGCCACGTTCTGCCCCGATCCGTCCGTCGCGCGGGAGCGCGATCACATCGTCACGCTGGCCAGCGCCGACGTGCCCATCAAGGGGCTCGACGTGCTCATCGACGCCCTGGCTGTGTTGAAGGCGCGCGGACGCGAGCCGCGCCTGACCGTCATCGGCGCCCTGCGCGAAGGCCCCGCCAAGCGCGCCCTGGAGCGCACCGGCCTGATGGATCAGGTGACGTTCAGATCCGGCCTGTCAAACGCCGATCTGGTCGATCTGTACCGGCGCGCCGGCGTGTTCGTCTCCGCCTCCCGGTTTGAAGGCTTTGGCCTGCCCGCCGCCGAGGCCATGGCCACCGGCGCGCCGGTGATCGTGTCAGACGGCGGCGCTCTGCCGGAAGTGGCGGGCGAAGCCGGGATCGTCGTGCCCGCCGGACAGTCCGAGCCGCTGGCTGATGCGCTGGGCCGGGTTCTCGGCGATGACGCCCTGCGCCGGTCCATGGGCGAGGCCAGCCTGGAGCGCGCACAGAATCAGTTCCGCTGGGACAAGCACGCCGCCGCCGCGATCGCGCTCTACCACGAGGCGCTGGAGGCGCGCGCGCCGGCATGATGGTCACCCTCGATCTTGACGCGCTGGACCTGAAGGACGGCCAGCGCGTGCTGGACCTCGGCTGCGGGCGAGGCCGGCACAGCCATGCCTTCTACTGGCACGCGCGCGCGCTAGACGTGGTCATGCTCGACCTCAGCCTTGAAGACGTGAAGGTGGCTGTGGACGGGTTTTTCGATCTGCCCCCGCCGCCGCAGGAGCCGCCGCGCAGCGCGGTCTGGACGGTGGGCGACGCTGAACGTCTGCCCTTCCCCGACGCCAGCTTCGACGTGGTGATCTGTTCTGAAGTGCTCGAGCACCTGCCCGATGTGGACGTGGCGCTGGCGGAGATCACCCGCATCGTCAAACCGGGCGGTAAGTTCGCCTGCTCGGTGCCGCGGTACTGGCCGGAAGCCATCTGCTGGGCCCTGTCGGAGGGCTATCAGAACACGCCCGGCGGCCATGTGCGCATCTTCAAGGACGCAGAGTTGAAGCGCCAGGTGGAGGGGTTCGGATTTAGATCCTATCGCCGGCATTGGGCCCACGCCCTGCACAGCCCCTACTGGTGGCTGCGTTGCGCCAAGTGGGACCGCCAGGAGGACAGCCGCATGGTCGCCGCCTATCGCAAGCTGCTGGAATGGGACCTGTTGCAAAAGCCCCGCCTGACCCGCTGGACCGAAGCCGCGCTGAACCCGGTTCTGGGCAAGTCGGTGGCGCTGTATTTCGACAAGGACGCCGCATGAGCCCGCGCGCCCTGTCCCTCGGCGTCGATGTCGCTGCGTGCGCGGACCGCATCGAGGCGCTGCAGAAGCGCGACGGGTCCATTCCCTGGATCGAGGCGGGCGTCTGGGATCCCTGGAACCACGGTGAAAGCGCCATGGCGCTGGCGGTCGCGGGCCGGGACGCCGCAGTGGAAGCCGCGCTGGACGCCCTGGCCGACCGTCAGGAAGCCGATGGCGGCTGGACCGGGGAGCTGGGCGCAGGCATTCCCATGGACGAGACCGGTGAGCGCATCGCCCCGCCGGAAATTCCCGTCACCGCGCGCGACACCAATTTCACCGGATACGCCGCCGTCACCGTGCTGCGTTGCGCGCTGGCGCTGGACGCCCCGCGCCTGATCGCGCGCCATGAGCAGATGGTGACGCGCGCCCTGGACTGGGTGGCGGCGCGCCAGCGCGACACTGGCGATATCGTCTGGCGCGACCCCGATCCCGATCAGCCCCTCGATCAGGTTGACTCCCTGCGCGCGGGCAACGCCTCGCTCTACAAGAGCTTCGAGGCGGGGCTTCGCATCGCCGACGCCCTAGGCCGCAAGAAGCCGTTGTGGGCGCGGGCGCGCAAATCCATCGCCAGCGCCTTCGCCCACCGGCCCGAGGTGTTCGACCGTAAGGGCGTGGACCGCACCAGCTACGCCATGGACTGGTATTATCCGGTCCTGACCGGCGCGATCCCCGGCCCCGCCGGGGTGCAGCGACTGAACGAGGGCTGGGACCGCTTCGTGGTCGCCGATCTGGGATGCCGCTGCGTGGCCGAGGAGCCCTGGATCACCGCCGCTGAAACCGCCGAGCTTGCGCTCGCCTGCCTGACGCTGGGCCGCCGGGAGACCGCGCGCGGCCTGATCGCCGACCTCGCCTCTCTCGCGAAGGGCGGGGACGGCTACTGGATGGGCTGGCAATTCGAGCTGGGCATGATCTGGCCGAAGGAGCGGCCGGGCTGGACGTCGGGCGCCGTAGTCCTCGCAGCCGATGCGCTGGAGGGGCTGAGCCCGGGGTCAGACATGCTGATCCGCCACGCCCGGCCCGACGCCTGGCTCAAACCCGGCGCAGAAACTCGAGCGTATTGACCCGCGTGATCGGCTCGAACAGGCCGGATTCGCACGCCAGCTTCCAGATCTCATAGGGCGGGCGCCCGCCATCTTCCGGGTTCGGAAACACGTCGTGGATGGCCAGCGTGCCGCCGCGCGCCACATGACAGGCCCACGCGCGATAATCGGCCAGAGCGGTCTCCATGGCGTGGCCGCCGTCGATGAAGACGAAACTCGCCGGTCCGCCGAACGCCGCGCCGACAGCAGCGCTTGGCCCGATCACCGCGGCCACATGGGCCTCAAGATCGGCCAGCGCCAGCGTCCGGCGCAGGGCCGGCGCGGTGTCCACCCGTCCCAGCTCGGCGTCGAACAGGTCGGGGTCGTGATAACCCTCTCCCGGTTGATGCTCTTCGGAGCCGCGATGGTGATCGACGGCGAACAGGAACCGCTCGCAGGCGCGCGCCGCCCGGCCAAGATAGACGGTTGAGCGCCCGCACCAGCTTCCGATCTCCACAAACGGACCTGGCGCGGCGCTGGCGGCTTCCATGGCGCGCGCCTGCAGCGCCTCGCCCTCGTCCGGCGCCAGAAAGCCCTTGATGGTCTGGGGGTCGAGCGCGTCGCCCGGGATGGAAAGCGCCATGATCTAGCCGAACAGGCCGCTTCGTGCGGCCCAGCGGCGTTCGGCCAGAGCATCGGCGCCGCGCGCCAGGCCGATCTCGGCCTCGCGCAGGGCGGACAGAGCGCTTGAAAAAGCCGCGTCTTCCTCTTCGGTCAGATCCGCCGCATCGCGCACGGCCCCGAAGAAGCCTTCAGCCCGGCGGACCGCGCCCAGCGCGCTTTCACTGGCGGCGATGTCGCGCGCAAGGCCGGCCTGAGTCAGGCGCCCGTCGGCGCTCGCCACCGCGATCGCCAGAACCGCCAGGCTTCGGGTGCGCTCGGCCAGCATCTCGACATCGGCCACGGCCGACCGGAATGGGGCGTCATGGCCTTCGATATAGGCTGAAACCGGGCTCGGCCGCTCCTGGGATTCATCGCCGCCGCCGATCAGGCGTCCAAGCATCGCACGGGCGGCCTCGGCCGGGTTCGCGCCTTGCGACCAGCCGCTATCCTCAACCAGCGCCGTCAATTCCGCGGCGGCGGCCCGCAGCGCGGCTTGCTGGGCCATGGCTTCGGACTCCACCGGGTCGGCCGCGCTCATGTCGATGGGCGCGGTGGTGCAGCCCGCACACAGCGCTGAAGCGAGAACGAAGAAAGATATGACGAATCCGGCGCGTGCAGCCAAGGTCGGTCAGGTCCTTTCGGCGGTCCGGCGACGCCCCCCTCGGCGACGCTTTCACAGTAGAATAAAACCGCATACTGTTCGGGTAAACAAAAGGAAAATTCACAGGGACCGAAACGCGGCGATTTTTCAGATATGGATACTCACCGATCAACGCGGCGGCTGGGCCTTTATCCGCCCATCGAACCCTCCAGAAAGGGCCATCTCGACGTCGGCGACGGCCACGAGATCTACTGGGAGGAATGTGGGCGCCCCGACGGATTGCCCGTCATCGCCCTGCATGGCGGCCCCGGCGGGGGCGCGGCCCCGGCCATGCGGCGCTTCTTTGATCCCAGGCGCTACCGCATTCTGATTTTCGACCAGCGCGGCTGCGGACGATCCCTGCCCTTTGCGGAAACCCGCGACAACGACACGCACCGCCTGATCGCGGACATGGAGCTTTTACGGGCACAGTTCGGCGTCGATCAATGGGTCGTGTTCGGCGGAAGTTGGGGTGCGACGCTGGCGCTCGCCTATGCGCGCGCCCATCCTGATCGCACCAGGGCGTTGATCCTGCGCGGCGTGTTCGCCTGCACGAAGACAGAGCTGGACTGGTTCTATCGCGACGGCGCCAACCGGCTGTTCCCCGACGCCTGGGAGCGCTTCGCCGGGCGGCTGCGGCCTGAAGAGCAAAGCGACGTGCTGGCGGCCTATCACGCGCGCCTCCAGGACCCGGACCCGGCGATGCGCCGCGCCGATGCGCTGGAGTGGGCGCGCTGGGAGAGCGCCCTGATCAGCCTGCATGCCGATCCCTCCACGGCCAGCCCCGATCCGCGCCGGGCCGATGCCCTGGCGCGGATGGAGACCCACTATTTCGTCAATCACGGCTTCCTGGAGCGCGACGGGGTGCTGCTGGAGGATGTCGCCCACCTGGCCGACATTCCCGGCGCCATCGTTCAGGGCCGCTATGACATGGTGACCCCGCCGGCGACGGCCTGGAAGCTGCACCAGGCCTGGCCGAATTCCTCCCTGAACCTGGTCCATGACGCCGGCCACGCCGCCGGCGAGCCCGGCACGGTCGACGGGCTGGTGCGCGTCACCGACGCCTTCGCGCGCCGCTTCGGCTGAGCTTCCCTCAACGCTGAAACGAAACCGGCCCCGCCTGTCAGGCGGGGCCGGATCATCGTGACATCGTGCGGCAAGCCTAGCCGGAAACGTCGGCGCCGCCGATCAAAGGCAGCGGGATGCCAAAGGTCTCGGCGAGCCCGGACAGGATGATCACGCCCACCGCGATCGGCGCCAGCCAGCGGATGGTGAAACGCCAGTAGGCGAAGAACTTCTCGCCCGCCTGAGGCAGCTCGCTCTGCATCAGCGCCTTGGAGACGACCCAGCCGGTGAACAGCGCGATCAACAGGCCGCCCAGAGGTAGCAGGAACTTGCCGGACACGGTGTCGAGCAGGTTGAAGAAGTCGCCCGACATGGCGGCGGCGACCCCGAACAGGAAGATGATCGAGCCGAAGAACAGGGCCGACCCCACCCGGCCGAAGTCGGTGTGTTCCTCGCCGAAGGCCACGATCACCTGGAGCAGAGAGATCGAGCTGGTCAGTGCAGCGATGAAGGCCAGCGCGAAGAAAGCCGTGCCGACCCACTGTCCGCCCGGCATCTGGGCGAAGGCGGCCGGCAGCGCCTCGAAGAATAACCCGGGTCCAGCCTGCGCCGACAGCTCGGCGAACAGGAAGACGAACGGAAAGATCGCAAGACCCGCAATGATCGCCACCAGCGTGTCGGCCCCGGCGATGATGCCGGCGGATTGGGGCAGGTTGTCTTCGCGGCTCAGGTAAGACCCGTAGGTGATCATGATGGCGCCGCCGACGCCGATGGAGAAGAAGGCCTGGCCGAGCGCTTCGAGCACCGTATTCGGCGTGATCAGCGAGACCGTGTTCGCAGCGCCGAAGGACACGATGGCCTTGGCCTCCATGCCGGCGGCGATCTCCTCCTCGGTCAGGGAGAGATCCGGAACAAAGAGATAATTGACAGCAGCCCCGAAGTCCCCGGCGATCGCCCCGTAGATCACCATGCCCACGAGCGTGAGGAAGAAGAGCGGCATAAGCACGGTCACGACCCGCTCGATCCCCTTCGTCACGCCGAAGCAGACAATGCCGATGGTGACGACCATGAAGAAGGTATGCCAGCCGATCACAGCCCCGGTGTTGGCCGTCAGATCGGCGAAGACCGCGCGCGCGGCGTCCGGCTCCAGGCCCACGAACACGCCCTGCATCATCTGCAGGACATAGGCCGCGACCCAGCCGGCCACGATCGAGTAGAAGCACAGGATCATCACGCCGCCGGCCATGCCGACCCAGCCGGCGATGGACCACATCTCCGAAGCGCCGGCGTCGAACGCCATCTTGCGGGTCGAGCCGACTGCGCTGGCGCGGGCGTGGCGGCCGACGGACAGTTCCGCGATGAGGATCGGAAAGGCGATCAGCACGACGCAGATCAGGTAAACGATGACGAAGGCCGCGCCGCCGTTCTCACCGGCGGTGTAAGGAAACCTCCAGAAATTGCCCAGGCCCACTGAGGACCCGATGGCGGCCATCAGAAAGCCGAACCGGGTATTCCACGTACCGTGCGCGCTCGCGCCGCCCATCGCCATATGCCGTATCTCCCTCCCCCGGGACCGGCCAGACGCTGGCGCGCGGCGGTCCGAATCCAGCCGCCCTTGCAGGTGCGGCGCATTGGCGCGGGAGGTTGGGCGATCCGCCCTGCCCGGTCAAGCGGCGGACGCCGCGCCTGCCCTTACCCGAACAGGCCAGCGCCCTGGGGCGGCTCGGCGTTGCGATGAACGTGGGCGCCCAGGATCAGTCCCAGGCCGAACAGAACGGTCAACATCACCGTGCCGCCGTAGGAGATCATGGGCAGCGGCACGCCGACCACCGGCAGCAGCCCCATGACCATGGCGGTGTTGATGAAGACATAGAGGGCGAAGGTCGTCGCCACGCCCATGACGGTCAGGCGCAGGAAGACCGACTTGCAAGAGGCGGCGATCATGATGGCGTTGGCCAGCACCAGCGCATAGAGGCCGAGTACGGTGATGGCCCCGATGAAGCCGAATTCCTCGGCCAGCATCGTGAAGATGAAGTCGGTCTGCTTTTCCGGAAGGAAGTCCAGCGAGGCTTGCGTGCCCTCCATATAGCCCTTGCCCGCCACACCGCCCGACCCGATGGCGATGCGCGACTGCAGGATCTGGTAGCCCGCCCCCATGGGATCGCTTTCCGGGTTGAGGAAGGTCTGGATGCGCGCCAGCTGGTAGGGTTCGATGAAGTACTGAAGATAGACCACGGCCCCGCCGACCGAGAACAGGCTGGCGCCCAGGATGACCCACCAGCTCAGACCCGCCATGAACACGATCGCGGCGCCCGTGGCGGCCAGCAGCAGCGAGGTCCCCAGATCCGGCTGCATGACGATCAGCCCCATGGGCGCCCCGATCATCACCGCCGGAATGATCAGCCCGCCAAGACTGGAGACCTTTTCCTCGGGCAGATCGTGATAGTAACGGGCCAGCGCCAGCACGAGCGCGATCTTCATGAACTCCGAGGGCTGCATCTGCATCGGCCCGATCACCAGCCATCGCTGAGCGCCCATGCGCGTCTCGCCCGCGACCTCCACGCCCACCAGCAGAATGAGCGCGCCGAGATAGGCGGGATAGGCGATGCCCATCCAGAACCGGGGCGGAAACATCGCCACGACCAGCATCACCATGAAACCAAACGCGAAACGGACAACGTGTCGTGACGCATAAGGATCCCAGGCGCCGCCCTCGACCGAATACAGCATCGCCACGCCGATCACGCCGATCAGCAAAATCAGAAGCACGAAAGCCCAGTTGATCTCGTAGAGCTTCTGGCGGGCGCCGCGCGGCACGGTCTGGGTGAACACCGCCATGGCTCAGCCCTCGCCTTCGCCGCGCACGGCGTCATTGGCCGCGAGCGGTCCCACAGGCCGGCTCGACGGGTCACGCACGATCAGATCCCGCAGAATGTCGCGCGCCGGACGCGCCGCCGACGTCGACCCGCCGCCGCCATGCTCCACGACCACGGCGATGGCGTATTTCGGCCGATCGGCCGGAGCGTAGCCGATGAAGAGGCCGTGATTGCGCAGGCGCCAGGGCAGGTCTTCCTGATCACGCACGCCCGCGGCGCGCTCTTCGGAACTGATGGAATACACCTGGGCTGTGCCCGTCTTGCCGGCCATCTCCACGCCGTCGACATTCAGCCCGCGCCCGGCGTCCAGCGGCCAGTAGGCCGTTCCGCCCGGCTCGTGGACAACCGCGCGCAGGGCTTCGCGCACGCGCTGCAGATGCAGGGCGCTGAAGCCCACGGGCTCGAAGTCATGCCCCGGCGTACGGGGCAGAAGCGTCGGTTCGACCATGCGCCCCGTGGCCAGGCGCGCCGTCATGACCGCCAGCTGGATCGGCGAGGCCAGGAAATCGCCCTGGCCGATGCCGACATTGTACATGTCGCCCGTGGTCCAGGGCTGGCCGCGGCGCGCGCGTTTCCAGGCCGGGGTCGGCACCAGGCCGTCAGCGCGGGTCGGGATGTCCAGGCCGATATCGAACAGCGTGCCGAAGCCGAAGCGGCGGGCGACCTCGGCCCAGCGGTCCACGCCCAGGCGGCGCGCCGCTTCGTAGAAATAGATATCGCACGATGTCTTGACCGCATCATGCATGTCCACGCGGCCATGGCCTTCGCGCCGCCAGCAGTGGAAGGTCCGATTGCCTAGCCGCGTGGAACCGGTGCAATGGACCAGCTCGCCCGGCGTCATCAGCCCGTCCTGCATCGCGGCGAGCGCGACCATGCCCTTGATGGTGGAGGCCGGGGCATAGAGCCCCGTCGTCGCTTTATTGAACAACGGACGGTACGGATTGGTGTTCAGCGCGCTGAACGCCTCCTGCCCGATGCCCAGCACGAAGGCGTTGGGATCAAAGCTGGGGCTGGAAGCCAGGACCAGGATTTCACCGGTCTCCACGTCCAGCGCCACCGCCGAAGCCGACTGACCATCCAGCACCTCCAGCGCGTTGCGCTGAGCCCGCGTGTCGATGGTCAGGGCGATGTCCTCTCCGGGGACCTGCGGGATCGACTGGTCAGGCAGTTCGCGCAGCACGCGACCGAAGGCGTTCACCTCCACCTTCAGCTGGCCGGCCTGACCGCGCAGGCGCTCGTCCAGCGACGCCTCCACGCCCGTGCGTCCGATGCGGAAGCCGGGATGGAGCAGAAGCGGATCATCATTGGCCGCTTCAGGCGGGGCGGTCTGCACATATCCGGTCACATGGGCCAGCGCCTGGGGATGGGGATAGGTGCGCACCTCGCCCACATCCGGCGTGATCCCGGACAGTTCGGGCAGATGCAGGTTGATCCGGGAGAAGGTCTCCCAGTCCAGGTCCTCGGCGATCGTGACCGGTTTAAAGCGCGGCGAGCGCCGGATCTGCCGCAGCAGGCGCTCGATCCGCTCTTCGCTCAGCGGCATGTAGGCAGACAGCCGCTGAAGAGCCGCGCGCGGATCACCGGCCTGCTCCGGCACGATCAGCAGGCGGTAGCTCTCGCGATTTTCCGCGATCGCTTCGCCGAACCGGTCCAGAAGGCGGCCGCGCACCGGCGGCTGCAGGCGATAATTGAACTGGTTGTCGTCGGCCTGGAGCCGGTAGGTCTCCTGCTCCAGGATCTGCAGCGAATACAGGCGTGAGCCGAGCCCGGCGAACACAGCCGCGCCAGCGCCGCCCAATAGAAGGGCGCGCCGGTTGAACCGGGCCTGTGACTCCTGCTTGTCGCGGCGCATGCGCTGCTCCTACCTCGCGCCCCCCGGCGAATCCCCGATGGTTCTAGTAAAACGCCGTGCGCTCCTTGCGCCGGGCGAAGGCCCAGCCGAACGCCAGGAACACAAGAATGGTCAAAACCCCCTCGGTGATCAATCCGCCAAGCGGGGCTGGAAAGCCTGTCGAAGCCGAGCCCGCCGCCCAGGCGCCGAGCGTCGCGACGGCCGTCAGCACCGTGAAGCGCGCGGCCATGGGACCGAAGTCGGCGCCCGATCCGTCGGCCTCACGGTCACGCGCAATGGTGAAGGCGGCCAGATACGCCAGCGCCCAGATGCCCAGCGGTCCGCCGGAGAACAGGTCATGGGCCAGCCCTGCAACCAGCACCAACGGCGGCGAGACGAAGAAGGGCCGCCGGATCGACCAGATGAACAGGGCGATCAGCACGAAATTCGGAAACGGCGCGCCGGAGCCGAACAGCCTTGCGGCCACCGCCTCGATGGAAAGCGCCAGCCACAGGCTGATCAGGAGCCCTGCAATGCCCGGCCAGGGCGAACGTTGGTCCAGCGGCGCGCGCATCAGCCTTCACCCTCCGCGCCCTGATCGTCAGGAACCGCAGCCGGCGTCACGACCGGCGCGGCGCCGTCCCCTTCCAGGACGCTCACCGGATCATCGGCGGGATCGGGAACCGGTTCGAACGGCCAGACCCAGACCAGATCAATCGGAGCCACGCGGTGATACAGCGCCACGCGCCAGCGCCCGTCGCGGTCGATCACGGCCTCTCCCACGGGCAGACCGCGCGGCATCACATTGTCATCGCCGGAGGTGACGATACGGTCGCCGGGCAGCAGGTCGGGGTCGCGCCCCAGGTAATCCAGGCGCGGAAAGTCGCTGTTGTCGCCGACCAGCAGCGCGCGGGCGTTGGACCGGTCGGCCATGACGGCGATGCGGCTGTTGAAGTCGGTGAGCATCAGCACGCGTGAAGACTGCCGCCCCACATCCACGGTGCGGCCCACCAGGCCATAGAGATTGACCACCGGATAGCCGCTGCGCACACGGTCTTCGGCCCCGGCGTCGATCAGGCGGGAGCGCACGAAGTCGCTGGACTGGTCGGCCACTGTCCAGGCGGTGATGCGCCGGCCCACGTCCGGACCCTGAACATCGAGCACTTCGCGATAGCGCGCATTGCGCTCCTGCAGGGAGCGGGCGACATCGCGCCAGGCGCGCAGCTCGGCGATTTGCAGACGCAGGGCGCGGTTCTCCTCGGCCAGCTCGAAATGGCGCCGCCACCACGGCCCCATATTGCCGAATCCGCGAAGGGGCTCGTCGACCGTCTGCAGCAAGGGCAGCATGGCATCGTTGAAGCTGGCGCGAAAATCGCTGAGAGGCTCGAAGCGCCGGTCCGGCCTGTCGGCGTAGAGGAATGCTCCGGCCAGAGCAAAGCAGATGGCGAACAGCCAGGGAGAGAAGCGGACCCCCTCCTCGTCGCGGCGCCGGGCCGATCTGCGTTGAACCACGCCCGCCTCCGGTCAGGACCGCCTTAAACCGCCTCGGCGAGGATCGGCCGCCACAGGCGCAGATTCTCCACCGCCTTGCCGCAGCCGAGCACGACGCAGGACAGCGGCTCGTCGGCCAGGCTCACCGGCAGGCCGGTGCGATCGCGAAGCTCGGTGTCCAGATTGCGCAGCAGCGCGCCGCCGCCGGTCAGCACGATGCCCTTGTCCACGATGTCGGCCGCCAGTTCCGGCGGCGTGGCCTCCAGCGCCTGCTTCACCGCCTCGACGATCTGCTCGACCGGCTCCGACAGGGCATCGGCGATCATCGCTTCGGTCACCACGATCTCACGCGGCACGCCGTTCATGAGGTCGCGGCCCTTGATGTCCAGCGTCAGGCCCTCGCCCTTGGGCGGCGGGGTGGCCGAGCCGATCTCCTTCTTGATGCGTTCGGCGCTGGTCTCGCCGATCAGAAGGTTCGCCGAGCGGCGGATGTAGTTGATGATGGACTCATCCATCTTGTCCCCGCCCACGCGCACCGAGCGCGAATAGACGATGCCCGACAGGCTCATGACGGCGACTTCGGTGGTGCCCCCGCCGATATCCACGATCATGGAGCCGGTCGGCTCATCAATGGGCAGCCCGGCGCCGACGGCGGCGGCCATGGGCTCGTCGATCAGATAGACCTTGCGCGCACCGGCATGGGCCGCGCTCTCATGGATCGCGCGGCGCTCCACAGCCGTGGCGCCCGACGGCACGCAGATGACGACCTGCGGGCTGACGAAGGTCTGGCGGTTATGCACCTTGCGGATGAAGTGCTTGATCATTTCTTCGGCGACGTCGAAGTCGGCGATGACGCCGTCGCGCATGGGCCGGATGGCTTCCACATTGCCGGGGGTCTTGCCGAGCATGAGCTTGGCTTCCGCGCCGACCGCCTGGACGTGCTTGCGGCCCTTCTCGGTCTTGAACGCGACCACGGACGGCTCGTTCAGCACGACCCCGCGCCCCTTGACGTACACAAGCGTGTTCGCCGTGCCCAGATCGATGGCGATATCAGCGGAAAGCAGCCCGAAGACGCTGGAGAACATGCGGCGACCCGTCTCATGCGGCGGCGCCAGCGTTTTTGGACACGCCGGCGCGAATTTTCAAAAGGTGTGTCTCTTGTGCGACGCAATAGCGTTAAATGCAAGCCGCGCCTACGGCTTGAAACGATGTTCGCGCTTGTCGTCGTCCGGGTCTGAAACCGGCGCGACCGGACCATCCTGACTGCGCAGGAGGCGGCGGGCGAACAGCATGAACCCGACCCAGGCCGCAGCCGCCGCCGCCAGCGCCAGCATGGCCTCCCAGCCGCCGCCCGCGAACAGGGCGATCAGCGAGCCGCCGAAGAAGGCGATGACCGCCGTCTTGGGAATCACCCCGACGCCGGCGCCGGCGATGAAGTGGAAGTAATTCATGTGCGACACGCCCGCGGCCATGTTCACCACGATGAACGGCGCGCTGGGGACGATTCGCACGATCATGCTGGCGAAGAAGCCGTTGCGGCCCACGAAGGTGGAGATGCGGTTCACGGTCTGCCCGCCATAGCGGCGCACCGTGTCCGCGCCCAGAAAGCGCCCGACCCAGAAGTCCACGCTGGCCGAGACCATCGTCGCGACCCAGGAGAAGATGAAGCCCTGCACCGGACCGAAGGCGAACACGGCCGCGCCGATCAGCGCGAACTGGGGCACGCCCACGAAGGCCAGCAGCGTGAAGACCAGAATCGTGACCGGCAGCGCGTACCACTCGCTGGCCGCGCTCGCGAACCAGTCGCGCACCGAATTGGGCTCGATATCCAGCACGAACCGGCCGATGACGAACACCGCCGCGACCACCGCGAACAGCGCCAGCGTGATCCAGACCGCGCGCGCAGCGCGGGCGTCCATCCGGGTGAAAAAGCGAAGCAGCGCGTCCATGGCGAAACGGCCCTGAAGTGTCGATATTGGCGCCGTGCGCGATGCAAGCGCCGGGCCGTCTTTGAAGGTGCGCTTCACTACGCTCCGGCGCGGCTTCGCACAAGGCGCTCACGCAAAGCGGGCCGGTCTCAGCGCGTGCGCGCGCCAGCCCCGCGAATCTCGCGACCCGCCTCTTCCAGAGCATGCTCGCCAGCCTCGGCGCGCATCGCGTGGAGCGTCTCGCGGCCCTGCTCGTAATCCGCCACCCAGCGCCGGGCGAAATCGCCGGCGGTGACGTCCTTCACGATGGCCTGGAAGACCGGGCGGACGGCCTCTCGGATCGCGCCCTCCACCTCATGGGCGCCGAACTCGGCGGTGTCGGAGATGGCTGCGTACATGCCGTGAATGCCGCGCTGGTGGATCAGGTCGGCGATGTATTTCAGCTCGTGGACGGTATCGATATAGGCCATACGCGGGCTGATCCCGGCCGCGACCAGCTGTTCGAAGCCTTCGCGGGCAAGCGCGCACATGCCGCCGACCAGCACCGCCTGCTCGCCGAGAATGTCGGCGAGCGCTTCCTCCTTGAAGCTGCTTTCATAAATGCCCGCGCGCCCGCACCCCAAACCGGCCAGATACGCCTTGGCGATGGCCTCGGCCTGACCGCTGGCGTCCTGATGCACGCCCCAAAACCCGACCAGACCCCCGCCCGCCTCAAAGGCGCTGCGCACCGCCCCGCCCGGCCCCTTGGCCGCAGCCAGGATCACGTCGCAGTCGGCGGGCGGGTCGATCAGGCCGTAATCGATGGAGAAGCCGTGGCAGAAGATCAGCGCCTGGCCCGGCTTGCGGTTGGGCGCCAGCTGGGTCTCCCAGATCTCCTTGTGGGCTTCGTCGGCGGCGAGGATGGAGACGATGTCCGCGCGCTGCGCCGCTTCGGCCAGGCTCACCACGTTGAACCCGTCAGCCTCGGCCTTTTCCCGGCTCGCAGAGCCCTCGCGAAGGGCGACGAGAATGCGCTCCACGCCATAGTCGCGCAGGTTCAGCCCATGGGAGCGGCCATGATTGCCGTAGCCGATCAGGGCGATCGTGCGCTCGCGCACGGGCGCAAGATCGATCTGCGCCTCGTAGAGCGCCTCGCTCATATCGATGACTCCGGGAAGGCTTCAGACAGGATGCGGTCAAGCTCGCCGCGCTGTTCGTCCGGGTCAAGAGAGGTGATCCGCGCCCAGCCGGGATGCTGATTGGAGAACCAGGTGAATTGCCGCTTGGCGTAGCGCCGGCTGTCGCGTTTCGCTGTCTCGATCGCTTCCTCAAGACTGGTCTCACCGGCCAGATGCGCCAGCAGCGGCGGCAGGCCGACCGCCTTCAGGGCCGGCAGTGACGGGTCCAGGTCTCGCGCCGCAAGCGCCCTCGCCTCTTCCAGCGCACCTGCAGCAATCATCTGGTCAAAGCGCGCCTCGATCCGGGCATAGAGCGCCTCACGCGGCGGGGTAATGGCGACGCCGCACGCCGTGCCCGGATCGATCAACGGCCGGGTGTCCTTTTGAAGCTCGGACAGGGTACGCCCGGTCGCGCGCGCCACCGACACGACGCGCATCAGCCTCTGCCGATCCCCCGCGGCGATCCGCGCCGCTGCGTCCGGATCCAGCCGTTCGGCCTCTGTGCGCAAGGCGCTCAGGCCGCCGCTGTCGAACAGCGCCTGAACTGCGCGCTGCACGGCGTCGGGGATATCCGGCGCTGGGGCCAGACCGTCCAGCAGCGCCTTGAAGTACAGCCCCGTTCCACCCACCAGGATCGGGGTACGTCCGCGCGCCTCGATCTCTGCGATCTTCTCCAGCGCCAGTCGGGACCAGCGCCCGGCCGAGCAGCGCTCGGAAGGTTCAAGACTGGCGAACAGGTGATGGGGCGCGGCCGCCTTCTCGGCGGCGCTGGGCTGGGCCGCGATCAAGTCGAGCCCGGCATAAACCTGCATGGAGTCCGCGTTGACGATCTCCCCGTTCAGACGTTCAGCGGCGTGAAGCGCCAGGGCGGTCTTGCCGCTGGCCGTCGGGCCGCCAAGGAGAAGCAGGGTCGCGCTCATGGACGTCTCTTAGCGCCGTCGTCTGGATGCAAAAAGGCCCGGCGCGCCGGCCGGGCCTTTTCATCTCGATGCTGGCTCGCCTCAGGACGCGCAGCTGACCAGCGCCGAGTTGGTCTGGACGGCGGCTTCGTCAGCGGCCAGCTCGGCGGCGCGGGCGAACGCTTCTGAGGCCGCGTCCTGATCGCCGGCCAGCCAGTAGGCCGCGCCGCGATTGGTGAAGGCTTCCCAGCGTTCCGGACTGCGCGTGACCGCAGCCTCGCAGGCGTCCGCCGTGCCGGCGTCGCGCTGGTTGGCGAGCGCGGCGCACAGATTGATGTAAGCCGCAGCCTTGTTGCGGCTGGACGTGCCGGACTCGATGGCTTCAGTGGCGAAGTGCTGGGCGACGCCCCAATCGGCGCGCGCCACGTAGGTGGCGGAAGCGCGCACGTCGGAGTTTGATCCGGTGACCGCCACGAAGGCCGGCTCGGCCGGGCACTCCTGTGCGGACGCGGCGCCTGCGGCCAGCGCCAATGCGGCGCCTGCGAAAACGGTACGAACGAGAGCGGCCATGGAAAGTCTCCTCTTGCGATGGGGCCGGATGATCCGGCGTTAAATCGCGAGCAGACTTAGGGTGCTCACCACCCATTGAAAAGTGAACGCTGTTCATTTTCTGAAAAAATTCACAGTCAGAGGCACTACTGCGCTGCAACAGACCTCAGCGTATTGATGAGAGCGACGGGCCTAGCCGTCCTCGCCCCGTCCGTCCATGACAGCAATTTCAGACAAGGCCGCGTCCGCGCGCCCGGCGACATCCACGACGAGATCCACCACCCCGCTGAAGAATGCCAGGTCGATGATGCCGAATTCATCGCTGGGCTGGTGGTAGTGCTCGTGATCCTCCACCCCGATATACAGGAAGGCGATCCCGGCCATGTGAAACGGCCCGTGGTCGGACAGAAGCGTCCAGTCCTCGCGCGGATCGCCGGTGGGAAAGTCGTAACCGGCTTTCAGCGTCACGCTCGCTCGATCCGCAGCGGCCTCGATGATCGGGAGAAGGCCTGGCGTGTGGTAGCTGCCGGCCGCCCAGATATCCCCGTCCGGGCTGTAGCCCAGCATGTCGAGATTGAGGTTGAACACCACCTCGCCGATCCCGTCCGGCCGGTTGTCGACGAAATGACGCGCACCGTTCAGCCCGCCCTCCTCGGCGTCGAACGCGATGATCAGCACGTCATGGGCGGGCGGGTTCATCATGAAATGCTCCGCCACGGCCAGAAGGCCCGCCACGCCGGAGGCGTTGTCGTCGGCGCCGTTATAGATCTCGTTGGTTTCGCCCGGCCCCACATGATCGTAGTGGGCGGTGACCGCCATGACCCTGGAGCTGTCGGCACCCGAAATGCGGGCGATCAGATTGACCGCGTCAATCGTCTCACGTGGGCTGCCGGGATTTCGGAAGTCGATGCGGCGTTGAAAGCTGAATGGATGCTCGAAGCTGTCGCCGAGGGGGGCAAGGCCGATCTGCTGGAAGCGGCTGATGATGTATTCGCGCGCCAGGGCGTTGCCGGGCGTGCCGACCAGGCGGCCTTCCATGGCGTCATGGCTGAGCACGCACAGATCGGTGACGGCGCGAGCCGGCGCTCCGGCGGAGCACTCGTCGACCAACGCCATGAGCGCCCGCGCTTCTTTCCCTGCAGGGGACTCAATCGCCCCTGACGACGTAGCCGGGCCGCCGTCATCGGGAGCCGCACAGGCGGCCAGGGTCGCGATGCTGAGCGAGGCGATGAGCAGCGAGCGGATCATGGGACATCTCCGACCATGGCGCCGGACGCGACGCAGCGTTACATATCAGGGACGAGATGTACCACGCATTCGAAAGGCCGCGCCAATGCCCATGCAAGCCGATGATATCGCCAGCCTGATCCGTGAAGGGATCGAGGGCGCCGAGGTGGAGATCACCGACCTGGCCGGAGACGGCGATCACTACAAGGCCGTCGTCACAGCTGAAGCCTTCCGGGGCGTGCCGCGGGTCAAGCAGCACCAGATGGTCTACGCCGCCCTGAAGGGCCGCATGGGCGGCGAGCTGCACGCTTTGGCGCTGGAAACCCGCGCGCCGGACGCTTGACCGCCCGCGCCAGACGCCCCAAGTCTTCAAGCCTGAGTATGCCAGTTGGATAAAGGCGAGCCATGACAGACCAAGCCACCCTCGACGCGATCAAGAGCGCCGTCACCGACAACGACGTCGTGCTGTTCATGAAAGGCACGCCGACCTTTCCCCAGTGCGGGTTCTCCTCGGTCGTAGCCAACGTGCTCAATCATATCGGCGTGGAGTACGCGGCCGTGAACGTGCTGGACGACCACGATGTGCGCGAAGGCATCAAGGTCTATTCCGACTGGCCGACCATCCCTCAGCTCTACGTGAAGGGCGAGTTCGTGGGCGGCTGCGACATCATCAAGGAGATGTTCGAGGCCGGGGAACTGCAGCAGCTCTTCAAGGACAAGGGCCTGGCCCCGGCTTGAGACCGGTCGCCTCCTAGCGATAGGCCGGCAGCGGCCGGCGCGGCGGCGCGGTGTTCTCCACCGGATTGATCAGGACGACCTCCGCGCTGGGCGGCAGGCCCAGCTCGTCCTTGGTCCAGGTCAACGCCACGCCCTGGGGCAGGAAGGCCCGGCAGCGGTCAGCGTGCAGGCGCGTCAGCACCATGTCGAAGGACCATCCCCCGGCCGCGGAGCCGGTGATGACCACGTCAAAGCTGTCCTTCGTGGTGCAGCCATTGGACTGGACCCGGATCACCAGATCGCCGGCTACATCCTCTCGGAAGGCCAGGACCGGCTCCAGCGGTTCCGGCGCGTAGCCTGGCCGCGGATCGACGACCGGAGCGGTCGCACATCCGGCGAGGCCGAAGGCGGCGATGGCCAGTGCGGCGATGGCGGTCATCCGGATCATGGCGAAGTCCTTCTCACTGGCGGCGCGCAGCCAAGCGGGCCTACCCTAGCGCCGCTCTGATCAGAGCAACAGCCGAACCGGGCAAGAAAAAGGCCCGCCGGGCGAACCGGCGGGCCTTTGTCGTCTGGATCGTCCCCGCGAGATTACGAGGAGTAGAATTCGACCACGAGGCTCGGCTCCATCTTCACCGGATAGGGCACCTCGTTGAATTCCGGGGTGCGGGTGAAGGTGGCCTTCATGCCCTTGGCGTCGACCTCGATATAATCGGGGATGTCGCGCTCAGCGCTGCCCAGGGCTTCCAGGACCAGAGCCATGGACTTGGACTTCTCGCGCACTTCAACCACGTCGCCCGGCTTCACGCGGTAGGACGGGATGGTGACCTTCTTGCCGTTCACCTTCACGTGGCCGTGATTGACGAACTGGCGCGCGCTGAACACGGTCGGCACGAACTTGGCGCGATACACGATCGCGTCCAGACGGCTTTCCAGCAGCGCGATCAGGTTCTCCGCCGTGTTGCCCTTGCGGCGCTGGGCTTCCACGTAGGTGCGCTTGAACTGCTTCTCGGTGATGTTGCCGTAATAGCCCTTGAGCTTCTGCTTGGCTTTCAGCTGGATGCCGAAATCCGACAGCTTGCCGGCGCGGCGCTGGCCGTGCTGGCCCGGGCCGTAGGGGCGGTTGTTGACCGGGGACTTGGCGCGGCCCCAGATGTTCTCGCCCATGCGGCGGTCAAGCTTGTACTTCTGCGTATGACGCTTCGACATGATCTTCCTTTATTCGACGCGGCCCGGCGACACTCCCTTAGCTGTCGCAATCAAAACGGCGGTCCACGCGTCGCCCGTTGGTGTTGAACGAGCGGTCAGCACGCACAGCGCTGGCCTTGAGGGAGCGCGGGTTATGGCGGGATGGTGCGGGGATGTCAATTGGGGCTGGGTATTGGCGCTGACTCCCCCCTCCTGCCCCGCGCCGATTTGACCGCTGGCGCAGGCCTCCCCCGCCGCCTATCCCTGATCTCACACGGGGACAGGTAAGGCGAAACGCGTGCGGGTTCTGGTTCTGGGCGGGTATGGGCTGATCGGGCTGGCGATCACGCGGGCGCTGATTGCGCGCGGAGCGGAAGTCATCGGCGCCGGGCGGCGCCCCGATCACGGTGCGGCGCGCGAACCCCGGGCGCGATGGGTGCGCTTGGATCTGGCGGAACCGCCCGGCGACCTGGAACAGACCCTCGGCGGCGTCGACGCGGTGATCAACGCCGCGGGCGCGCTGCAGGATGGCGGCGGTTACAGTCTGGAAGCCGTCCACCACACCGGCGTCGCCGCCGTTCTGGCCGCATGCCGGGAGGCGGGCGTGAAGCGCTGGGTGCAGATTTCGGCGGCGGGCGTGTCTCCGGACGCCTCCACCGCCTTCTTCCGCACCAAAGCCGCCGGCGACCAGGCCGTTCGGATGAGCGGGCTCGCCTATGCCATCCTGCGTCCGGGGCTGGTGATCGGGCCGGACGGGTATGGCGGCACGGTGCTGATGCGCTCAATCGCGGGTGCGCCTTTCATCCAGCCCGTCGCCCACGCCGACAGCCTTATTCACCCCGTCAGCCTCGGCGAGGTGGCGAGCGAGGCCGCCGATCATGCCCTCGCCGGGGAGCTGACAGCCATCGAGATGGATCTGGTTGCGCCAGAGCCTGTGACCTTTGCAGAGCTGGTCGCGGGATTGCGCGCACGCCAGGGCCTGCCGCCGGCGGGCATCATCGCCCTGCCCCCGGTCTTCGCGAACCTGGCGGGTATGCTCGGAGACGCCGCCGCGCGGCTGGGCTGGAACGGGCCGTTGCGCTCCACCGCCATGACGGTCATGGCCGACGGCGTCACCGGCGATCCGTCCCAGCGCGCGGCGCTGGGTTATCCGCCGCTGAAGTCGGCTGAGGATATCCTGCTCGACCTGCACAGCAGCGCCCAGGAGCGCGCCATCGCCGTGAGCCTGCCGCTGCGCGTGCTGATCACCCTGACGCTTGCCGCCTTCTGGATCGTCAGCGGCGTCATGGGCTTCGTCAGCGCCGAGGCGGCGCGGGCCGTTCTGACAGATGCCGGCATGGCGCCGGGACTGGCCGCCGCATTCGTCGCCGGCGGGTCGGTCGCCGACATCGCCCTGGGGCTCGGCGTCCTGATCGCGCGCACGCATTGGCTGGCGCTATGGGGCATGATCTTGCTGACGCTGGGCTATCTCAGCGCGGCGACCCTCGTGACGCCGGCGCTCTGGCTGGACCCGCTGGGTCCGCTGGTCAAAAGCGTTCCGGCGATGGTGCTGGCGCTGATCGCCCTGACCTTCAGGAGCCGCGCGTGATGCTGGCCGAGCTGATCTTTCGATGGCTGCACGTGATCGGCGCCACCGTGCTGCTGGGCACCGGCGCGGGCATCGCCTTCTTCATGGTGGCCGCCGTGCGCACCCGCGATCCCGCCCTGATCGCCCACGTGACCGGCTCGGTCGTGGTCGCCGACTTCATCTTCACCGCCACCGCCGTGATCGCCCAGCCGGTGACCGGCGTATTCCTGGCGCTGTTGACCGGGTGGTCATTAAGCGAGCCGTGGATCATCGCCTCGCTGGTGCTGTATGGCGTGACCGGCGCGTTCTGGCTGCCCGTGGTCTGGATCCAGGCGCGGCTGCGCCAGCTGGCCCAGAGCGCAGCCCTTAACGGCGAGCCCCTGCCCGACCGGTTCGACACGCTCTACCGGATCTGGTTCGTCTTCGGCTTTCCCGCCTTCGCGGCGGTGCTGACCATCGTCTGGCTGATGATTTCGCGCCCGCCGCTGTGGGGTTGAGCCTGCGTTTGGGGGCGTTGCTGGGGCCGTCGCCGGGGCCTAATGTGGATTATGGTCGCAAGTCTCGCCTCAGCTCTCACCCTTCTCGCCGCCCTGTCGCCTGCGCCGCCAGTCTGTCAGGCGCAATGGAGCGATGATCGCGGTGAGATCGAGATCATTTTGGAAAGCCCGCTCGGGGGGGAATCCATCTACGACACGACCCGGATGACCACGTCTGCTGTCGGCGGGTACGCCTTTGAAATGCTGATCTTCAACCGGTTCGGCGACACGGCTTCGATCCTTCACGAGTTCGCTGTCATCGGCGCCGCGGATGAGTTTGCGCGCATAGACCGGGCCTTTCTGCTGACGCCGAACGGGCTGAGCACGCCGACCGGGTCCATGGATGACCAGCGCGTGCTCTGGCAATTTCCCCAGACCGATCCCTTTGAACGCTGGGTTTATCGCGGCGAAGTCCTTGGACTGGAAGTCCAGCCCGTGGGCCGAGACAGCTACACCGCAGATCTCGCGGCGGCCTCTCAACAGGCGGCGGACTTCCTGGCCGATCGCGGCGCGTCCGTGGCGCGCACGCTGCGACAGCGGCTCCAGGATGGCGAGTGCGCGCCCCTGATGAACGCCGGCTGAGGCCCCAGGTCTCTCCAGGCGCGGCGATCGGTTCACATGCGCTCGCCGGTCGCCCAGTCTTCCCAGACGATGCGGTCAACCACCAGCGAGATCAGAGCTGCGCGCACATCGGGCTCGAGCCCCTTGCTGGCGTCCTTGTAGAAGCACCGCGCCGCAATGGCATGCGGGTTCTCGATGAAGTGCTGGATATAGCGCCGGGCCGTCAAGATCGCTGGCGTGGCGCGCAACATGCTCGTCGGCGATCCCGGACGTCATCTGCCTTCGGTCCGGCTCATGAGGAAGGGGCCTTCCATGCCGTCACAGTCGCAAGTGTCAGGGTTCACGCACTCCATCGTGTAGCGCCCCTCATACGCAGAGCCGTCCGGGGTCTGCTGCGCGGCCGCCTTGAAGCCATTATGGCGAAAGGGCGCGTCGAGAATGTAGATGTCCAGGGTCAGGTCCGGACCGTTCACCAGCCCCTCCACATCCACCGGCATCTGTCCGCCCGACAGCACGCCAATCCGGCTGATGGTCATCTCCACGCGCTGGCTGATGATCCGGTCGGCGCCGTCGAAATCAATGAAGGCGACGCCCTTGAAGGACTGGCCGCCGCCCTTGAAGGTCATGTCGATGCGCCAACGTCCCTGCGGCTTGTCCTGCGGCTCGCGCAGTGTTGCGAGCGGGTCATCCAGGCGGCGAGTTTTCTCGATCACCTTCGTCATGGCTCAGTCCCGCGACACGCGCGCCTTCCCTCTCCCGATCGCCAACGCCTTGATGACGCCCCTCATGGTGCGGACCTCCTGCACCGTGGCCGAGGCGCGCGCGAACAGGTTGATCAGGTTCTGCATCATCAGCGGGGTCTTCTCCGGCGGATAGAAGAATCCCGCCCGGTCGAGCTCGTCGTGGAGATGAGCGTACAGCCCGTCCAGCTCAGCCTGGGTGGCGCGGTCCTCCACCGGGGAGTAGCCGCGGGGAGCCGGATCGCCGGCGCGCCATTCATGGGCGATCACCCCGCAGGCCATGGCGAGATTCAGGCTGGAGAAGTCCGGGTCCACCGGCAGGGCGAGGATCGCGTCAGCCCGGGTGATCTGGGCGTTGTCGAGGCCGGACTTCTCGGCTCCGAACAGGATGCCGACCGTCTGACCGGCCGCCATCTCGGCTCTCGCGCGCGAGCAGGCCTCTCGCGCCGTGACGGTGGGCTTGGTCATGTGGCGCGGCGTGCCGGTGGAGGCGTAGAGGACCTGCCGGTCAGCGACCGCGTCCTCCAGCCGGTCGAACACCTTCGCGGCCGTCAGCACCGGAGAATCAGCGGCCATGGCCACGGCCTTTTCGTTCGGCCAGCCGTCGCGCGGAGCGACGATGCGCAGCTCAGGGATAGCGAAATTGCCCATGACCCGCGCGCAGGCGCCGATATTCTCGCCCATCTGCGGGCCGACCAGGATGAAGACCGGCGCAGTTTCAGCACCTGGCCCGCCTGCGACACATGTCATGCTGTCTGCGCTCATCCGCGCCCTTTCTTCGCTGGTGAGGCGGTGCTAGACCCGCCCGCGACATTCGTCCACCACCTGTCCCGCGCGGCCAGCCCCTTCCAGTCCCGGCCGCGCGACGTGTTTTGAGAAGAAAGAGACGTCATGGCGAAGATCAAGGTCGACACCCCGGTCGTGGAACTCGACGGCGACGAGATGACCCGCATCATCTGGCAGCTGATCAAGGACAAGCTGATCCTGCCCTATCTGGATATCGATCTGAAATACTACGATCTCTCGATCGAGAAGCGCGACGAGACCGATGACCAGATCACGGTGGAGTCCGCCGAGGCCATCAAGCATTACGGCGTCGGCGTGAAGTGCGCGACCATCACCCCGGACGAAGCCCGGGTCGAGGAATTCGGCCTGAAGAAGATGTGGCGCAGTCCCAACGGCACGATCCGCAACATTCTGGGCGGCGTGGTGTTCCGCGAGCCCATCGTCATCACCAACGTGCCGCGCCTGGTGCCGGGCTGGACCAAGCCCATCGTCATCGGCCGTCACGCCTTCGGCGACCAGTACCGCGCCACCGACATGAAGGTGCCCGGCCCCGGCACGCTGACCCTGACCTACACCCCTGACGATGGCGGCGAGCCGGTGACCCACGAGGTCTACAAGTTCCCCGGCGCCGGCGTCGCCATGGGCATGTATAACCTCGATGAAAGCATCCGCGACTTCGCCCGCGCCTCCCTGCGCTATGGCCTGGAACGCGGCTGGCCGGTCTACCTGTCCACCAAGAACACGATCATGAAGGCCTATGACGGGCGCTTCAAAGACATCTTCCAGGAAGTCTACGAGACCGAGTTCAAGGACGGCTTCGACGCCAAAGGCATCATCTACGAGCACCGCCTGATCGACGACATGGTGGCCGCCGCCATGAAGTGGAGCGGCGGCTTCGTCTGGGCGTGCAAGAACTATGACGGCGATGTTCAGTCCGACACGGTGGCGCAAGGCTTCGGCTCGCTGGGTCTGATGACCTCGGTGCTGATGACGCCGGACGGCAAGACGGTCGAGGCCGAGGCCGCCCACGGCACCGTCACGCGTCACTACCGCCAGCACCAGCGTGGCGAGAAGACCTCCACCAACTCCATCGCCTCCATCTTCGCCTGGACCCGCGCCCTGCACCATCGCGGCAAGATCGACGGCAATGAGAAGGTCATGGAATTCGCCGACCGGCTGGAAGCCTGCGTCATCAAGACGGTGGAATCCGGCTACATGACCAAGGACCTGGCGCTCCTGGTCGGCGACCAGCAGGGCTGGCTGTCCACCGAAGGCTTCCTGGACACCGTGGGCGAACGCTTCGCGGCGGTGATGAAGGACATGGTTTAGGCCTTTCACCAGCGGACGCGTTGAAACAGGAAAGGCCGGGCGGCGACGCCCGGCCTTTTTCGCATGGGCTCTGCTTCAACAGGCATCGACGCACGCGGACCCGCCCGGAGCCCGCGCCTTAAGCGCCGAAATCAGCCACGATGGCGAATGCGACGGCGAGCGCGATCCATCCCGCCAGGCCGCACCCTGCAATCAGAACCAGCCAGCGCGCGTGGCGCCAGGCCCCGCGCCAGGGCGTGAACTGCAGAACCAGATCCGGCAGGTAGCCCGCACAGTAGAGCACGTTGGCCACCACCGCGAGGAAGACGACCTCAAGCCAGGGAAAGCCGGCGTTTACGGGAAACCCCAACAGCATAACGGTCGCCGCAGCGAGCAACAGATTGTAGGCGATGCGGCCACGTTCCCAGAACACCACCGCATCGGTGGCGACGTCCCTGAAACTGATTGAGGCGTGCGATGTCATGGCGGCAGACTACGCGGCCTGTCCGCCTCGCGCAGCTCCCTTAAAGCGGGGGGTCAGTGCTCCGGCGCGATGTTCATGATCTTCACGCCATCGGGCGCGGCGGGCTCCTCGGGCACGAAGAAGTCAGGAAGAAGCTCCACGCCGGGTTCCATGGAATACTGATCCAGATCGGTCACGCCCTCTGACACAAGGAAGCTGTCATCGATCAGGAAATTGCCAGTGAACTCGGCGGCTGGCTTCAGCATCACTCGATAGGCGGTCTCCGCCAGGATCTCCGGCTTGCGGCAGTTTCGGAACGCCTCTTCGCCGGCCAGCACGTTGGCGATGGCCGCCGTGGCGATGGCGGTGCGCGGCCAGATGGCGTTCGCTGCTATTCCGCCGCGGAACTCGCCCGCCCAGCCCAGGATGCACAGGCTCATCCCGTACTTGGCGCTGGTGTAGGCGACATGGGGCGCGAACCACATCTCGCGCATGTCCAGCGGCGGGGAGAGCGCGAGAATGTGGGGGTTCTCTGACTTCTCCAGATGCGGCAGGCATTTCTGGGTCACCAGATAGGTGCCGCGCGCGTTGACCTGATGCATCAGGTCCCAGCGTTTCACCGGCGTATCCTTGGTGGACATCGGGAAGATGGCCGAGGCGTTGTTCACCACGATGTCGATGCCGCCGAAGGTCTCCACGGTCTTCGCCACGGCGGCCTCGACCTGGGCTTCGTCACGGATATCGCAGACGATGGGCAGGGCCTTGCCCCCGGCCTTTTCAATGGCCGCAGCGGCGGTGTGGATCGTGCCGGGCAGCTTGGGGTGCTCTTCGGCTGTCTTGGCTGCAATGGCGACATTGGCGCCGTCGCGCGCGCAGCGCACGGCGATGGCTTCGCCGATGCCCCGGCTCGCCCCGGTGATGAAGATGGTCTTGCCTGCAAGGCTCATGGCGCTCTCCCGAAATCCTGTGTCCGGGAGAAACTAGAGCGCGCCTAGAGAGGACGCCAGACCCGCCAGGGCGGGCAGAACAGCCCCTCTTCCTCCCGGCAGGAGGCGAAGGTGAACAGCACCGTCCAGGCCTGGCCCACCACCTCGTCGCGATGGACATAGCCGAGCCCCATGGCCACGCGGCTGTCGGCGGAAGCGTCGCGGTTGTCGCCCATGAGGAACAGATTGTTCGGCGGCACCACGAACGGCCCGACATCATCCAGCGGCGCGGTGTCGGAGCGCTCGTAGATCGTGTGCTCCATCCCGCCGGGCAGCGTCTCGACATAGACGGCGGCTTCGACCAGCACGCCGCTGCGGTCACGATAGCGCACCGTGCCCTGGGGATCGCGCGGGGTCCGGTCGCCATTGATGTAAAGCCGGCCGCCGCGCATCTCGATCCGGTCACCGGGCAGGCCGATGACGCGCTTGATCAGGTTGATGTTCTGATCGGGATCGCGAATGACCACCACGTCGCCGCGATCCGGCAGGGATCCGAAGATCCGCCCGGACCAGCTGTCCGGCAGGGCGTAGCCGATGCCCAGCGGGAGGGAGTGCCGCGAATAACCGTAGGAGAATTTCGAGACCAGGACCCGGTCGCCGACCTGAAGGCTCGGCTGCATGCTTTCCGACGGGATGTGGAACGCTGCGAACACGAAGGTGACCAGCACGAACCACACAGCAATGACGCCGCCCAGGAAGCGCGCCGTCTCGCCGAATTCATCGGCGGCCTTGCCGGCCAGACGGCGAAACAGATCACTCATTTGAGCTTCACCGCCGTACCGTAGGGGAGGATCTCCGCCGAACCTTCCATCACCGTGGAGGTGGCGAAGCGGAACGTGACGACCGCATCGGCGCCCAGCTGCTCGGCGTGGGCGACCAGACGGCCCAGCGCCTGCTCGCGCGCTTCGGCCATGAGCTGGGTGTACTCGGTCACTTCGCCACCCACCAGATTTCGCAGGCCCGCCATGAAGTCGCGACCGAAAAAGCGCGCGCGCACGACAGAACCGCGAGCGATGCCGATGACATGATCAACCTCGCGGCCCGGCACGGTGTCGCCCATGGTGACCAGGATCGGGGCCCGGCTGTCGGGATGAGACGGCGCATCGGTCATCGGGTCTACTCCCCACAAGTCGCCGCCCTGCCCTGGCGCGGCCTCAACAGGCTTCTTCAATAGCAACGTTTGTGCGAATTCAAAATGAATCCGTGTCCATGCACTGTGATCGGGCCGATTCGCGAAGCTCAGCGTGGCGCTACGCGACCAGCGCTGGATGTGCTAGCCATGGTTAACAAGCCAGACCAATGGAGCGCCCATGAGCCCCCAGGACACCGCCCCGCCGCAAAGCCCTCGCGACCAGAGCGGCGACCGAATCCTTGCGATCGTGAATTATGTGCTCGCCTTCGTGGCGATCTCCAACGGCCTGACCCTGCTGATTGCCGCGGTGCTGGCCTATGTGCGCCGGGATCAGGCCGACCCGTGGCTGAAGAGCCATTTCGAGTTCCAGATCGCCAGCTTCTGGTACGGGCTGATCTTCTTCCTCGTGGGGTTCTTCACCCTGTGGCTGCTCGGCCTCGGGCTGCTGGTCTGGCTGTTCGGCGGGATCTGGCTGGTGGTGCGCTCAGCCGTGGGCCTCATCCGCCTGATCGACGGACGCGCCCACGACAATCCCTGGGGCTTTCTGTTCTAGGGACCGCCTATGCGCTCTCCAGCATCGCCTCGCCGGGACCGAACAGAGGCTCCGCTCCGACCATGATGTCACCAAGCAAGCCCGGCGCGCTGGTCAGAACCGTCTCGGCGTAAACACGCGCCAGCGCGATGCGGGACTTGGCGTACTGGGCCTCGTTCGAGCCTTCCTTCAGCATGCGCTGGGCGGCCACGGCGCCGACGCTGAGCAGCCAGCCGCCGGTGACGTCGCCAGCGAGCTTCAGGAAGGGCGTGGCGGCGGCCAGACGGTCCTCGTCTGACGCATCCAGCAACCAGGCCGAGGCCTGCTCCAGCGCGTCGCAGGCCGGCGCCAGGCGTTCGGCGAGCACGGGCAGCTCCGGGTTCGAGCTGGTCGCGCAATCCTCCACGGTCTGGCGGATATCCTCGATCAGCTCGTTCATGGCGTGCCCGCCGTCGCGAGCGAGCTTGCGGCCGACCAGATCGATGGCCTGAATGCCGTTCGTGCCTTCATAGATCGGGGCGATGCGCGCATCGCGGTAATGCTGGGCCGCGCCGGTTTCCTCGATGAAGCCCATGCCGCCATGGACCTGCACGCCCATGGAGGCGACTTCGACGCCCACATCGGTGCTCCACGCTTTGGCGATTGGGATGAGCAGGTCCTCACGCCGCTTCGACCAGGCCTTCTCGTCCGCGTCGTCGCCATGGACAGCGAGGTCAGCCTCCACAGCGGCGTGGAAGCAGATGGCGCGGGCGGCCTCGATCTTGGCTTTCATCAGGGCGAGCGTGCGGCGCACATCGGGATGGTCGATGATGGCATGGGGGCCGGGGCCCTCACCTTTGATCGCCCGGCCCTGGCGGCGGTCCTTGGCGTAGGCGAGCGCCTGCTGATAGGCGCGTTCGGCGATGCCGACGCCCTGCACGCCCACATTCAGGCGGGCCGAGTTCATCATGATGAACATGCCGGCCATGCCCTTGAACTCCTCGCCCACGAGCCAGCCTTTCGCGCCGGCGTATTCCATGGTGCAGGTCGGCGAGCCGTGAATGCCCATCTTGTGCTCCAGCCCGATGGCCGTCGCCGCGTTGCGCTCACCGGGATTTCCGTGCTCATCGGGAATGAATTTCGGCACCAGGAACAGCGAGATTCCCTTGGTGCCCGGCGCGCCGTCAGGCGTGCGCGCCAGAACCAGGTGGATGATGTTGTCGGTGCAGTCGTGCTCGCCCCAGGTGATGTAGATCTTCTGGCCGGTGATCGACCAGGACCCGTCGCCATTGGGCTCGGCCTTCGTGCGCAGCGCGCCCACGTCGGACCCGGCCTGAGGCTCGGTCAGGTTCATGGTGGCCGTCCACTCGCCTGAGATGAGCTTGGGCAGATAAACCTCGCGCTGCTCGTCGGTGCCCACTTCGATGAGGGATTCGATCGCGCCGAAACTCAGCATGGGCCCGAGACCGAACGCCATGTTGGAGCTCTGCAGCATCTCCATGAGCGCGCAGCCCAGCGCCTTGGGCAGGCCCATGCCGCCGGCTTCGGTGGGGAATTGAAGCCCCTGCCAGCCGCCTTCGACGAACTTTTCGTAGGCCTGCTTGAAGCCCTTGGGCGTCGTGACCACACCGTCCTTCAAGCTGCAGCCCTGCTGGTCGCCGTCCCAGTTCAGCGGGGCCAGCACGTCATTAGCCAGCTTGCCTGCCTCATCCAGAATCGCCGGGGTCAGGTCCGAGCTGAACTCAGGAAACGCGCCGGTGGCCTTCAGGCTGTCCATGGCGGCGATTTCTTCCAGCGCAAAGCGAATGTCGCGAACCGGGGCGCGGTAGGTCATGGAGCTGTGTTCCCTTGCTCAATCAGGCGAATGGCTGTGGTCCCGCGCAACATAGCGCGTTCGCGTAAAGACGGTAGGGGCGATGGGACGCAGGGGCTGGCGGCGCCGGGCGTCAGTTGCGTCTATCGCCTCAGTCCCAGCGGCCACACGCTTCGCCTGAGGACCGGCATGTTGCGCACCGCATAGACCACCGCCAGGCCCGCTATGACGATCTGGAGGCTGTACAGCACGGCGGGCGTCGTCAGGATCGCGTTCAGGAGCCCGGCTTCGGCTGCGAGGACCGGCCCGAGCGCCATCGCCACGGCCCAGACCGCAAAGGCGAGCATCGCGGCGAACGCGATGTCTCTCAGAGCGCGCCGGCGCGCGATCCGTTCAAGAACCGCGGCGTTGAACGCCAGGGGCGCGGGCGGATCCGACGTCGCCGCCCAGACTTCCGAAAGCACATCATCCACCTTGGTCATCATGGCTCTCCAAGCAGGGTCCGCAGTTTCTCTTTGGCGCGCCTGATGTTGGATTTCACCGTTCCCAACGGCTGACCCAGCATCTCGGCGGCTTCGGCATGAGACCAGCCTTCCCCATGACATAACGCCAGGGCGGCGCGCTGGTCGAGCGATAGCGCCTGAAACAACTGGACGGCTGTGACGGCGGCCTCGCCCGGGGCCTGGGCGGCCTGGGGCGCCGCGTCGAGCCATGCGCCGTCACGCGCGCGCCGGCGGGCGCGGCTGCGCATGCGGCTGCGCGCCGTGTTCAGAACCGCGCCCAGCAGCCAGCTCTTGAACCGCTCGGGCGCACGCAAACGGTGAAGATTGCTCCAGGCGAAGACGAAGGCGTCCTGGGCGATGTCATCAGCCTCGCCCGGGTCGGCGCTGAGGCGGCGCGCGAAGCTGCGCGCCGCACTCTGGTGGCGGGTCATGAGCGCGGTGAAGGCGCCCTTCTGACCGCGCCTTGCGGCCTGGACCAGTTCGCCGTCGGTCAGCATCGGCGCCGCCCCGCGTTCAGGGTTCAGTCGCGCCGCCGGCCGCGGCCCGCAATGCCGGAGAACAGGAAGGCGGCCGCCAGAACCCCGAGGATCGCGGCGACAAAATAGGCTTCAGGCCCTTCCAGGCCGAACAGGCCCAGATAGCCGACGGCGCCGAAAACCGCGGCGAGCCCGCCAAACAGGATCACCAGAAAGACGGTCGTGCCGCGCCCATCGCCGTCATCGGAATCCCCGCTCCCGCCATCAATGCCGTCCAGCCCGGCGATCAGATCGGCGGGCGCTTCCTTGCCGGACGCCGCGTAGGTTTTCAAAAGATCGATCTTCGCCTGGGTGCGCTTGTACCGCATGTAGCTGGAGAAGCCGGCGGCGATGAAGAAGCCCAGCGGGAACAGAAGCCACCAGTATGAGCTGAATAGTGCGTAGAAGCCGTCCATCAATTTATCTCCGTGCTGAAGGCGCCGCCGAAACGGCGGGCTTGCATCCCTATGTCGCCGCCGCAGCGCAATTTGGATGCACGCTCGAGAGAATTATCACCGTTCGCCGGAAGCTGTGATCGCGTTTCAGCGTGATCGCCCGGTCAGACGCGCCGCGCCGCCCCGCCCTCGCGGGCGCGCACGCCCCCTCCCCATGAGCCCTCCCCGTGAGGAATCGCGCCGCCTTACGCGAATGTTGCGCCTGTCCGGGCCAGGTGCGAAGCGCGCCGAGCCGGGACCACGGAGATTGTTCTGCAAGGGGTCCCGGACCGCCCTTTCGGGCGTCCGGGATAGAGGGCGCCAAGCTGTGACGCCCTAGTGCGCCCGGGCCTGCTCGCCGCCGGCCTCGCCGCCGGACACGGCCGCGAGCGCTGCTGCGTCGGCTTCGGTCCACTCCACCGGCTCGACTTCGCCCGCCAGAGCGTTCTGGAGCACTTCATCCACGGTCTCCACCGGAATGATGGACAGCTCGGACTTCACATTGTCCGGCACGTCCTCCAGGTCTTTGACGTTCTCCTGCGGGATCAGCACGGTCTTCACGCCGCCACGCAGGGCCGCCAGCAGCTTCTCTTTCAGGCCGCCGATGGGCAGAACGCGGCCGCGAAGCGTGATCTCCCCGGTCATGGCGACGTCCTTCTTCACCGGGATGCCGGTCAGGGTCGACACGATCGCGGTGATCATGGCGCCGCCCGCGCTCGGCCCGTCCTTGGGCGTCGCGCCTTCGGGCACGTGAACGTGGATGTCGGTGTTGCGGAACACGGTCGGCTTCACGCCCAGCGCCGGGGCCCGGCTTTGAACAAAGCTGTTCGCCGCCGAGATGGATTCCTTCATCACGTCGCGCAGATTGCCGGTGACCGTCATCTTGCCGCGGCCGGGCATCTTGACCGCCTCGATGGAGAGCAGATCCCCGCCGACCTCGGTCCAGGCCAGACCCGTGACCAGACCCACCTGGTCCTCGGCCTCGGTCTCGCCGAAGCGGTGCTTACGCACACCGGCGAAGTCCTTGAGGTTCTCGGGCGTGATCGTGACGCTCGTCGCCTCGCCCGAGACCAGCTGGCGCACGGTCTTGCGGGCCAGACGCGCCAGTTCGCGCTCGAGGTTCCGCACCCCGCTTTCGCGGGTGTAGTAGCGGATCAGGTCGCGCAGGGCCTCGTCGGTGATCGTCCATTCGCCCTCTTTCAGGGCGTGGTTCGTCACCTGCTTGGGGATGAGGTGACGGCGGGCGATCTCCACCTTCTCATCCTCGGTGTAGCCGGCGATGCGGATGATCTCCATGCGGTCCAGCAAGGGCTGAGGCATGTTCAGCGTGTTCGCCGTGGTGATGAACATCACGTCGGACAGGTCGTAGTCGACCTCCAGATAGTGGTCGTTGAACGTGGCGTTCTGTTCAGGATCGAGCACCTCCAGCAGCGCGGCGGACGGGTCGCCGCGATAGTCCGCGCCCAGCTTGTCGATTTCGTCGAGCAGGAAGAGCGGATTGGAGTGCTTGGCCTTCTTCATGGACTGGATCAGCCGGCCCGGCATGGAGCCGATATAGGTGCGCCGGTGGCCGCGAATCTCGGCCTCATCGCGCACGCCGCCCAGAGACATGCGCACGAACTCGCGATTGGTCGCTTCCGCAATGGAGCGTCCCAGCGAGGTCTTGCCCACGCCCGGCGGACCGACCAGGCACAGGATCGGGCCTTTCAGCTTCTTGGTGCGCGCCTGAACAGCCAGGTGCTCGATGATGCGTTCCTTGACCTTCTCCAGACCATAATGATCGCGATCCAGGATCGCTTCGGCCTGGGCCAGATCAGACTTCACGCGCTTGCGCTTGTTCCAGGGAATGGACAGCAGCCAGTCCAGATAGTTGCGCACCACGGTGGATTCCGCCGACATGGGGCTCATCTGGCGCAGCTTCTTCATCTCCTGATCGGCCTTGGCGCGGGCCTCCTTGGAGAGCTTGGTCTTCTCGATGCGCTCTTCGAGTTCGGCGAGTTCTTCCTTGCCCTCGTCGCCCTCGCCCAGCTCGCGCTGGATCGCCTTCATCTGCTCGTTCAGATAATACTCGCGCTGGGTCTTCTCCATCTGGCGCTTCACGCGGCTGCGGATCTTCTTTTCGACCTGCAGGACGGAGATTTCGCCCTCCATCAGGCCGAACACCGCTTCAAGGCGCTCGGAGACGTTGGCGTTGGCGAGCAGCTCCTGCTTGTCAGCGATCTTCACCGCCAGATGCGCGGCGATCGTGTCGGCCATCTTGGCCGGCTCGGTGATCTCTTCCACCGCAGACAGGGCCTCGGGCGGCACCTTCTTGTTCAGCTTGACGTAGTCCTGGAACTTCTCCGAGGCGGTGCGCATCAGCGCCTCGGCCTCCGAGGCGTCGGGAATGTTTTCCTCGACCAGCTCGGCTTCGGCCTCGAAATAGGCCTCGTTATCGAGGAAGCGCTTGATCGTCATGCGCCGGCCGCCCTCGACCAGCACCTTCACCGTGCCGTCGGGCAGTTTGAGAAGCTGCAGCACGCTCGCGACGACGCCGCTCTCATAGATGGCGTCGGTCGCCGGATCATCATCCGCAGCGCTTTTCTGAGTGGCGAGCAGGATCTGCTTGTCCGCGCGCATCACTTCTTCCAGGGCGCGCACAGACTTTTCGCGGCCGACGAAGAGCGGAACGATCATGTGGGGAAACACCACGATGTCGCGCAGCGGCAGCAAAGGAAGGGATTTTGTCTCAGTCATCGAATTCATCTCCTGGCGGACCGGTCCTTGCGCCCTTGCTCTGGAAGCAACGCAAGGCCGGCGTCCTGCCCCCTCGTATCAATGCGGCGGGCGGCGGCCCCGTCTTAATGTCGGCAGCCTTCACCCGTTCGCGTCTTATCTCAAGTGGAGGCCGCTTATCCCCGCTTCAAGGCGAGGCGCTGCGCGCCCCTATCCCCGCTTGAAGAAGCCCGCCTCGATCATGAAGGCGAACATGTCCTCCAGCGTCTCCTTCAAGGGCCGGTAGGTCATCCCCAGCTTCTCGACGCCTTTGGAGTTGTCGGCATGCCACTCGATGTCGACATTGCGCGCGATGTATTTGCGCGTGGTCATGGGGTTCAGCATCGGCCCGACCAGCCAGGCCAGCCATTTGGGGATCGGCCCCTTGGGCAGCGGATAATCCGCCCCGTACGTGTCCCGAAGCTTGTCCGCCAGACCCAGGAAGTCGGTCTCCTCATTGGAGATGATGTGCCGGCCCTCAGCGTCGGGCAAAAAGCCCGCGCGCATGTGAGCCACGGCGAGGTCGCGCACATCCACCGTCCCGATGCCGATGCGCGGCGCGCCGGTCTTGAACGTGCCGTCGCCGAAGCCCTTCATCAGGGAGAAGCTCTCCGAGGTCGGACGCGGCTGCAGGGCCGGACCGAGCACGAAGCTGGGATTGACCACCACGAGCCGCCACCGGTCCTGGGCGGTCGCGATCTCCCATGCGGCGCGCTCAGCGACCGTCTTGGAATAGGAATAGGCCACGTGATCCAGGCTCGAGCTGGTGTTCCAGATCTCCTCGGTCAGCACGCCGCCGGGCGCGTCGGCCAGGTCCGCATTGTCGCCATAGATCGCCGCGCACGAGCTGGTCACCACCACCCGCTCGACGCTGTCCTGCCGGTTCGCCTCCTCAAGCACGTTGCGCGTGCCGTTCAGCGCCGGATCGACCAGATCCTTCTGCGGATCGGTGATCTTCGAGGTGAAGGGCGAGGCGGTGTGGAACACGATCCGGCAGCCCGCCATGGCCTCGGCGAATGAGCCCTCATCCAGCAGATCGGCCTTGAAGAATTTGATCTCGCCTGGCGCGTTGGCGGCCAGGTTCACCAGATGAGCGAGCTTTTCAGCATTGTCCGGATCGCGCACGGCGGCGTGAACGGTCGCACCCGCGTCCAGCAGCGCCTTGACCACCCAGCCGGCGACATAGCCTGTCGCCCCTGTGACGAGGACGGGGGCGGACGTGTCGATGCTGCTCATGGCGGGCCTTTCGCTGGCGGGATTGCGCGCCAGCGTAGACTAGAAATACCGGGTGAGCATCACATAGCTGTAGATTGAATCCCCGTCCGCCGGGGCGCCGGGCGCGTCGGTGGCGAACTCGCCCTTGAACAATACGGCTGCGCCGGCTTCCAGCCGGTATGTGTCCGGCGCGATCCACCAGCGCAGGCGGGTGTCGATGACCTGGCCGACATGATCGCCGGAGGCGCCGGTCACATCGCGCAGACCCGCCCGGCGCCAGCGATCCGTATCCGAAGCCAGCGACACATCCTGCACCAGCACATGGGCCTGGAGCGGCCCTCGGCGCACTTCGACGCGGGCGCCGAGCGCGACGATGTTCTCCACATCCAGCGGACCGAAAATGCCGGTCTGGCCCAGCGCCCCGCGCCGCAGGCCGTACAGCCGGTCAAAACCGTTATCCTCCGCGTCGCCCGGATCCTCATCGCCTGAGGCATACACCAGCTGGGCCGACACGCGCGGCGACCAAGCGCCTTCAAAGCTGTAACCCGCCTCGGCATGAACCTTGCCCGCAGCGACATCCTCGCCGCCACCGGTCTGACCGACCTGGCGCATGATCTCGAGATCGAAATCGATCGGGCCGCGTTCGCCGGAGATGCGGCCCCCCAAGGTGTAGCGGTCGTCCCCGCCGTCTTCGTTGAGGCCGTACAGATAAACCTCCCCGGTCACACCCGGAGCGAGTTCCTCACGCGTCAGGTGGGCGGCCCAGAACCGCGTATCCCAGTCGCCCTCGTCGAACTCGTGGTCGTTATCCAGAAGCGAGGCCCGGTCGCCGGGACGCCGGCTCACCGGCGCGGTGTAGAACGCGTCCAGCGTCAGGTCCGCGGACAGCGCGAACACGCCGCGCACGCCCTCGAAACTCGCGGGGAAGTTCCGGAAGGAGTTCTCCCCGGCGAGGCGGCGCGAACCGATATTCATCACGAAGCGTCCGGCCTGGATCTCCCCGCCTTCGAATTCGGCCTGCACATAGGCCTGCAGAATCTCAAGCGTGTTGATGGCGGTGGAGGTGAGATAGCTGCCGTCATCGGTCAGCCAGGCGCGTGAATCGAAGAATTCGCCGCCGAGGGTGAGCGGCCCCGCGTCGTATTCGGCCAGCGCGCGCGTGCGCCAGCTGAGCTGCTGATCGGAGCCCCCGCGTCCGGCGCGATAGGCGCCGCTGAGCGTCTCGTAGCGCACGCGCGTGGACGCCTCGAAGGTGAAGGGCGAGGCCGCCGGCGCATCGTCCGCGAAGGCCGGCGCAGTCAGTCCGGCTGCGGCGATCGCGCCGCTCAGAGCGGCCATGGTCGAAAATCGGATCAACATCCCCTCCCCGGATTGCTGTCTATAACTTGGGGCGAGCAGGGTTAATGTCGAGAGTGGACGCAGGCACTCAAAGCCCGATCGCCGCTTCGCTGGCTGGGCGCTAAGGCGGGGCATGTTAGGCTTGCCGCGCAAATCCATCAAAGGAGCAGGAAATGGGATTGATCGTCTGGCTTCTGATTGGCCTGGCGGCCGGCTATCTCGCCGGCTACGTCATGAAGGGCAAGCGGCCCTACGGCCTCCTCGGCGACCTGGGCCTCGGCATTCTGGGCGCAGTGGTCGGCGGCTTCCTGCTGGGCCTGGTCGGGTTTTCCGGCAGCGGGCTGATCGCGACCTTCATCACCGCCTTCATCGGCGCGGTGATCCTGATCTTCCTGGTGCGCCAGTTCAAACGCTAGGCGTCGTCGTCCTGAGGACGCTCCTGAGGCGGCAGCGCCTCGGGATCGACCGGCTCGCCCGGGACCGCGTAAGCGCCGGAGAACCACTTGCCCAGATCGGCGTCCGCGCAGCGTTTCGAGCAGAACGGCCGGTAGGCTTTCTGCGAAGGTTTTTTACAGATCGGACAGGGCGAAGCGGTCGTCTGGGGATCGGCCATGGACTCAGGCTCTCACATCAAAGCCGCGCGGCGCCAGCTCTTCGCCCAGCTCCAGGGTGAAGCGCGCGCCAAGGCGGTCTGTCATGGACTTGCGCCAGCCGATCGCGTCGGCCTCCAGCCAGGCGTGAACCTCAGCGCCGGCGCGCAACACCAGTTTCGCTGACCGATTCGCCCGGCCCTCGCGCTCCAGGCCCCGCAGGGCGGCCAGTGAGCAGGTCTCCACGCTCTCAACGCCGAAGCGCTCCCAGCAGATCTCGTGCAACGCCCGGCCCAGGCGCTGTCGGGCCAGCTCCACGATGGCGAAGCGGGAGGACGGCGCGATGTCGATCTTGGCCGGATCATTGCGGAAGGCGCCCTTCATGGCCTGATCCAGCGCGCTCTGATCGGCCTTCTTCTTCAGCGGCAGGAAATCGATGGCGACCACGCCGCCAATCCCGCGCAGGCGGATCTGGCGCCCGGCCTCGCGCGCGGCGGCCTTGTTCAGGTCCAGGGCGAATTTCTGCCCGGTGGATTGCGCCTTGCGTCCGGAGGCGTCGACATCGATAGCGGTCAGGGCCGTCACCGGCTCGATGATCAGACGCCCGCCGCCGGGAACGGCCACGACCGGCTCCAGCGCCGCCTCGAACAGATCGTCCAGACTCACCTCCGCCTCGGCCGGAGTGCGCACGGGCGCGTCGAACATCATGGACAGGCGCTCAGCCAGGGGCGGCGCGGACACGACGGTGGCGGGCGCATCGCCGTCCTCCACCTCGAACAGGGCGAGCGTCGGCCCCTTGTCCTGGAACTGCTCGCGCGCGATCTGGACACCGATCGCCGAGCCGTTGGTCATCCCGTCCGGGCGCCCGCTCTTGCCGAAGGGCAGGAACCCGTCCGGGCCCTTGCCCAGGGCTACGAAGGCGCCGTTCAGCCCCGCCTCGATGCTGGTTACGCGCCCGCGAAACACTTCTCCGCGCACGGCGCGCGCCTTGCGCTCGCTCCAGCGTTCCAGGTGCAATTCCACGGCCCGGTCCCCGTCCATGACGGCGGCGCGGGTCTCGCCCACATTCTGCTCGGCGACGATCCTCAAAACACGTATCCCAATCCGTTCAACAGCTGGCGGGTTTCATAGACCGGCAGGCCCACCACGCCGGTATAGGAGCCGATCAACCGCACCACATAGGCGCCCGCCAGCCCCTGTATGCCATAGCCGCCGGCCTTGCCGTTCCACTCGCCACTGTTCAGGTAAGCCGTGATCTCGCCCTCGCTCAGCGGCTTGAAACTGACCTTCGTCTCCACGACCCGGCTCGCCTCCCGCCCGTCGGGTGCGCGCACGGCGACGCCAGTGAAGACCCGGTGATTGCGGCCGCTGAGCAGGCGCAGACAGCGCTCGGCCTCTTCGCGCGCTTCGGTCTTGGGCAGGATGCGCCGGCCGACCCCCACGACCGTATCGCTGGCCAGGACGAAGCAGCCTGGATGCTGCGCGGCGGCGAGCTTGTCTTCAGCCAGACGCAGGGCCAGCGCCCGCGGCGTCTCGCCGGGGCGCTCGGATTCGTCGATGTCAGCAGGGGCGATCTGATCAGGCGTGGCGCCGATCTGGATCAGAAGCTCGCGCCGGCGCGGCGAGGCGCTGGCCAGCACGAGCGGCGCGCGGGGTTCAGACCCCATCGCGCCGGTCACTTGAAGCGATAGGTGATGCGCCCCTTGGTCAGGTCGTAGGGCGTCATCTCGACCAGGACCTTGTCGCCGGCCAGTACGCGGATGCGGTTCTTGCGCATCTTGCCGGCGGTGTGGGCGATGATCTCGTGATCGTTTTCAAGTTTGACCTTGAAGGTCGCGTTGGGAAGGAGTTCCACGACTTCACCGGGGAACTCCAGGAGTTCTTCTTTCGACATGCATCTCCTCTGGCGCTAGGCGCGGCGTTCTTTTGCAGGCGCGCTATATAGGCCGGAACCCCCCGCCCCGTCGAGAACTGAAACTCTACGCAGATTCGCGCACATAGCGCGCGATGAGCGCGTCGATGGCCTCCCGGGCGGCCCGGTAGGCCTCCAGCCGGGTCTCCCGTCCGCCCGGAGCGGTCGTGGGATCAGCCACGGGCCAGAACTGAAATTCCGCGTCCCGGCGCTCAGCGAAGGCGGCCGCGTCCGGGCCGGCCTCCTCGGCCAGACACACCACCAGCTCGACAGGATCATCAGCGGCTTCCGCCAGATCCCGGCACTCAAAGCCTGACAGATCCACGCCTTTTTCCGCCATGACCGAGATCATGAACCCGTCCGGCCAGGCCGCGGGCGCAATCCCGCAGGACACCGACTGGGCGTCATCGCCGAAGCGCAACCGCCACAGACCTTCCGCCATGGGCGAACGCACGGCGTTGCGTGCGCAGACGAACACGACGGCCGGTGGGCTCACGCCCCCCTCCGGTGCAACGCGCAGATCAGGGTGAACAGGCGCCGGGCGGTGTCAAAATCCACCTCGATCTTCCCATTCAGCCGCTCGCGCAGGAGTGTGGAGCCTTCGTTGTGGACGCCGCGCCGGGCCATATCGATGGTCTCGATCTGGCTCAGCGGCGCATCGCGGACGGCCGAGTAGTAGTTCTCGCACATCAGGAAATAGTCCTTGATGATGCGGCGCAGCGGCCCCAACGAGAATACGAACATGCGAACCGGCGAGCCGTCGGCGCGCTTCACGTCGAAGACCAGCTTCTGATCCTCGATCGCCAGGCGCAGGGCGTAGGGTCCGGCTTCAGAGCCGGCGGGGACGAACTTGTTGGATTCAAGAAGGTCGGCGATGGCCACGCGGCGCTCATGCTCCACGTTCTCGTCGGCCTTGCCGATGGTCAGCTGGTCCAGCTCCACCGAAACCAGATGATGATCGCTCATGCGCCGCCCTCCGGCTCGTCAGGATGCTGAGGCCGCGCCGAGGCCGGCCAGGGGTCGGACAGGTCGGCCAGCACCAGATCTACGCAGTCCACCTCCAGGCGCAGCACACCGCCGCCGGAGAACGTGAAGACCAGCGCGCCCGAGGGCGGGTCGCCGGCTTCGAACGTGACGCTGAGCAGGCTGACCACGGCGTCATCAGCGCCCTGCTTGAGCCTGTGGCCCCTTGCGGCGGTGACCTCGCCGGCCTGCAGGGCCGTGCGCACCCGCTCGCCGCGGCCCTTGCGCGCGCCTTCCCAGCGATAGCGGTTCAGCGCCAGGGTGAAGCGCCGCGCATTGGGCTCATAGTGAAAGTCGCCGATCTGGCCCACAGCGTCCTGCAACGCAGCGGAGACCGGCGGCACGTCGTCGGGCTCGCGCGCGATCAGTCTCAGCGGCGCCGTGGCGGTCATGGGGCGGGCCTCTTCCTATTCGCTTTCACGGATGATTTCGGCGCCGCAGGCGGAGAGCTTTTCCTCCAGGCGCTCGAATCCCCGGTCCAGATGGTAGATTCGGTTCACGATCGTATCACCTTCAGCCGCGAGCCCGGCGATGACAAGGCTGACCGATGCACGCAGGTCCGTGGCCATCACAGGCGCGCCTTTCAGCGTCGCCGGGCCGCGCACCACCGCCTCATTGCCATGCACCTGGATCTTCGCGCCCAGGCGTGACAGTTCAGGCACGTGCATGAAGCGGTTCTCGAAAATCGTTTCGCGAATGATGGAGGCGCCCTCGGCGACCGCCATCAACGCCATGAACTGCGCTTGCAGGTCAGTGGGGAACCCCGGATAGGGCGCGGTGTCGATATCCACGGCCTTCAGCGCGCCGGACCGGCTGACCCGTACGCCGTCTCCAGCCGTCTCCACCTTCGCCCCGGCCTTCTCCAGGGCGCGCCACAGCGCGCCGTTATGGCCCGCCTCCGCGCCCGCCAGCGTGACGTCGCCGCCCGCCACCGCAGCCGCCGCGATGGCGTAGGTGCCCGTCTCGATCCGGTCCGGCGTCACCGTCCAGTCCGCGCCATGGAGACGATCGACGCCCTGGATGCGGATGACCGCGTCCCCCGCGCCTTCCACCTGCGCGCCCATGGCGTTCAGGCAGCCGGCGAGATCGGCGATCTCCGGCTCGCGCGCGCAGTTCTCCAGCACTGTCTCGCCCTTCGCCAGAACGGCGGCCAGCATGGCGTGCTCGGTCGCACCGACCGACACCATGGGGAAGGTCACGCGCCCGCCCGTCAGGCCGCCGGACGGCGCCTTCGCGATGACATAGCCCTCCTCCAGCTCGATCTGCGCGCCGAGCGCCTCCAGCGCCTCCAGGTGCAGATTGACGGGCCGCGCGCCGATGGCGCAGCCGCCCGGCAGCGAGACTTTCGCCCGGCCCTCGCGCGCCAGCAGCGGGCCGAGCACGTTGAAGCTCGCGCGCATCTTGCGCACCAGATCATAGGGCGCGAACGGATCGGTGATGGCGGCGGCGTGGATCGACAGCTTCGCCCCGTCCTGCTCCTCCACCCCAGCGCCCAGATGAGCAAGCAGCTGGCCCAGAAAGCGGGTATCGGCCAGGCGCGGCATGCGCGACAGGACCAGCGCCCCCTCGGTGAGAAGGCTCGCGGCCATCAGCTTCAGCGCGGAGTTCTTGGCGCCGGAAATCTCGATGCGTCCGGTCAGCGGACGCCCGCCGCGAATACGAATTCGATCCATGAAGGCCTCTTGGTGGAATTGTGACGGCGCCGCCCCCTCGTCCTGATGACGGGCCCATCGGGCGAAATCAGGGCGAGTGCGGACCGGCGTCGGGTTTTTTCTGAGGGTCCTTCGCAGGCTTCTTGCGCCGGCGCAGATTGGCGCGCAAGGCCTCGGCCAGACGCTGTTCGCGCGCGCTGGGGGGCTGTTTGGGCGCTGAGGGCTTGGCGTCGCGGTCGCTCATGACCCTCGAATGGCGCCGCCTGCAAAACGCGTCAAGCCCGGCCTTGGCGCGCCCGCGATGATGGGGTATACGCCCCGCTCCGATGAAGCCGGTCGCCCGGCCCGCCATCGCGCCGCCATAGCTCAGGGGTAGAGCGTTCCCTTGGTAAGGGAGAGGTCCACAGTTCAAATCTGTGTGGCGGCACCATTACTTACCCAGCAAAAACAATAGTATATGCGCTTGTCTCAATCCGCAGACGGACGGTTTTTGGCCCCAGTACTGCCGCTGTCCCAAGTATGTCCCAAGCGTGATCGAACTTCCCAACGGGCCTCAGGACACACTTGGGGACAGCCGATGAGGCCTCAAAGTCTGCTTTAAGCAGCAGCAGTTTCAGCCGCAAGACGTGCTTCAGTCCCGCTCTTGAATGCCTGCGAGCGAGCCCAAGTGTCCACCTCGGAGAGCTTGAAGGCGATCCGACGCCCGATGTTGTAGCAGGGGAATGGCACCTCTCCGCGCTCTCTCCACTTCCGCAGGGTAGACGGCTTCAGACCGAGAAACTCAGCAGCATCGTTCAGGGAGACATAGGGTTCAGGTTGGGTGGTTTGGTTGTGGTTCGTGGTCATGGTTCCTGTTCAGCGGTAGACGCGGCCTCCCGCAGGCTCATGAGCCGAGGACTAGCCCCGGCTCCCTCCCCCCTCGGCTTCCTTCAGAAACTCAGGGAGGGGGTACGGGGGGAAGCGCGCTTCGATATAGATGATTTCGGGCTCTCAGATTTTTGGGCCGAAATCTCGACCCCACCAGAGAGGCTTGGGGTTGCCTTGAGCGGCGGTTTAGGCGGGGGCTAATGGCCGTCTCGGTGTGTCCATAGGCCAACCTACCGGAGCCGCTCGGATGCTCATTGGCCCCGGAGGGCTTTGCCCGAGGACAGGCCTAGGCCCCAAAGCGATCTACTCATACGAAGGCCCGGAGGCTTCCATCGGGACGCCATGGAGAAACTCCGCAGGAAACACGCGGTAGGTCTCATGGCGCTGATAGTGAGCTTCAACGCCTTCGAGGTAGGTCCGGCGCTCGGCTTGGAGCCGGGGTACGGCCTCAGCCGTCAGCCGCTCCATTTTCGACTTGCGCTCAAGCCTGAGAGCCTCAAGGGCGTTGGCCTTGCGCTCGGCCCGGCGTTGTCTGGCGTAGGCGTTCTGACACTCCTTGCAGCGGGTCAGGCGTCCGCCTTTGGAGCGTTTCACGAAGGCCTCGTAGGGCTTGGTCTCACCGCAGTCTCGGCAGACTTGGGTTTCAGGCTCTTTCATGGATGGCCCTCACGTTCGTTTTAGGCGGGGGCCATTGGCCGTCTAGGGGTATCCGAAGGGTAGACCACCAGAGACAGTGAGACGGTCATTGGCCCCGCAGGCTCATGAGCCATTGGCTCCGCGCATTCACTACGCCTCAGGCTTGGGCTTCTGTGGGATCATCCGAGAGGCCGTCTCTTCGATCCATCGGCCAAGGTCTCTGAGGGTCTCAGGCGTGGTCGTGGCGAGCGGGTCCACGTCGATTTGGACCTTCCCCGGCTCTCCGGCGCGGGCCCTCAGGGTGACGGCCTTGGACGGAGAGACGAGGAAGTGAACGGGGAAGCGGGCGGTCTTGGGCATGGCGTGTTCAATCCTTCGGGTCAGCCGTTGATTTCCTCAATGCGGTCGCAGAGCCCAACGGCTCGGCGCGTCATGAGGTCTGCAATCGACGGCAGGGGCGTGGCGTTGAGCTTGAGGTCCTCGCGCCATGCGAGTTGACGCAGGCACTTCAGAACACCGTGGAAGCCCTCGCGGGTGAACTTGAGGTTCTCATAGCGGGGCTTGCCGTTCTTCCGGGTCCCCTTGCGCTTGGACACGATGAGCTGAAGGGGATCGCAGCGCAGCGCGAGGTCCTCATTGAGGTCCATGAGGAAGCGGTCTTCGGTCTTCATCGCCGGACCTCCTAGCGCCGCTTGGCGTAGTTGATGACCGCAGCCGGAACCCAGTCCGGGAGGGTCGCCGGTTGGGCCGGGGAGGTCAGGAAGCCGATCAGGAAGCGTAGGGCGGACGTGGCCTCAGTTGGCAGCTTGGAAGCGAGAGCCTCAGCGGCCTTCCACTGGGAAGCCGTCAGGTCCCGGTCGAGGGACTTCAGGGCCGTCCGCAGGGCTGCGAGGGCGTTCACCGGGCTTTGATGGTTCGACATCAAGACCCCGTTGGTGTTCGTGCAGAACCAATGGTCTGCGTTGCGGCTCTTGATCCAGACCGCGAAGCCGCCGCGTTCGATCCGCAGGGCGGTGTCGGGAGAGAGCTTGGCGAGAAGGATGGACGGATAGCCCGCGCCATTCCTACCTATGACCTTAGAGCCTGCATCCTCGGAGACATCGCCTTCGATGGACGCCAGCCCGTCGAGGCTTAGCCGGACGCGATTAACGGGGTTGGAGGTCGTGGTTTCCACCTTCAGCCCATGGACCCGCTTGCGCTCGGCTACGAGGTCAGGGTGTACCCATGCCGGGGGCTCTGAGGTCATGGCCCCGCCCGAGGCGATATTGTGGACGGCCTGATAGGCCGCAGCGGCCACCGCAGGGACGCCATGGAGGAGAAGGTCTACCTCCCGGTTCCCGGTGAGGCCCAGAGCCTCGGCTTGCTGGCGGAGCGTGGTTTTGTCGCGCGCGAGGCCATTGGGACAACGCAGAGCCCCCGTGTCGAGAGTCAAGATGCGATAGGCCTGCGGTTCAATACGGATGGCGTAGGCTTGGCCTGCGTTCTCCACCTCGCAGAGTAGGTATGAGGAACCGCCGTTGGCGAGCGTGGCTTTCAGGGCCGTGAGATTAGACGCGGAGAGTTGTTCGACGGCGTGAGACATCATCGAGGTCCTTTTGTTGTTGCTGGGATGGGTTGCGGGGCTGAGCTTGTTCTCAGCCTTCGGCTTGCGGGGCTGAGGCCGGTCCTCTGCTTTCAGCCTGCGGGGCGTGAATGACAAAAGAAGCCGAACCCGCGCCTCAGGAGGCCCTAGGGGAGGCTTCCCGGTCGCATGGTTCGGCTTCTCTCTCTCTCCGCTCACGCCAGACGGAGAGCTGGTTACGCCTAGGCTTGTCCTCGGCTGAGAGACAGTGGGAACGCGCTTAGGCGTCCCAGTCTGTCGCGGCGATCCGAGCCTCTACGGTTTCAGCGTAGGTCGGGTCGCTGCGGTATCGCGGGTCTTGAATGGCCGCGATCATGTCGGATTGCGTCTCGAAGGCCGGAGCCTCAGGGACGGGCTTCATCTCGTGGGCTGAAGCGTTTCCAAAGACCCCTTCGAGCTGAACGCCTATGGACGGAGATGAGGCCGGTTCCATAGGCGCACTCATGGGCGCGCTCTCTGGCCCTTGGAAGGACCTTCCTTGCGCCTCATAGGCTTGACTGAGGTCGTGAACGAAAGCCTCAAATCGGGAGATGTCCTTGCCGTCGAGTGCGTCGTTCAAGGCTGCGTCGAAGGCTTCCTTGGAGGCTTGGTCCAAGGTGTTACGTCCGAAGTCTACGAGCGCTCGAAGTCGGTCATAACCGCCGCCTGCGAGGAGAACGCGGTCTTCGTAGCGCTCCTCCTTCGAGGGCGAATAGTCGATAGGTCGCATGGTCGTCTTTCTGGTCTGGCGTGAGTTTGGCTGAAGCCCCGGTCTTCGCGGGGAAGGCGGTCGCGAACGAAGAGGCCCCCGCCTGCGTCAACCTTTCGGCAAACGCCAGCGAGGGCCTCTCCATCTCAGCAATAAGGACCACCGCTCCCACATCGACCGTAGGGAGCTTCAGGGACGCAGTTCAGGGCGTCCCGGTGTTCCCTGAGGAGTGAGCTTTGGACGCCAAGAGGCGCAGCCTCAGGAAACACCGGGAGGTCCTGAAGATGTCTTTGAGATTATGACTACGGAGATGTCTTCTTCGTCGTCGAGCTATGGAAGGTCTAAAAGAGAGACTGAAGGTATCTTTAGATGTCTTTCAGTTTGTCTCTTGGCCCCCCTTCCCCCCAGAGCAGTGTCTCTGGGTTCGTCTTCGTCATCGTCGATCATGGGTGATCTTGGAGAGCGCGGCTGAGAGCGATCTTTCTCCTATAACACTGGGTTTTGGATCGGCCTTGGTCGGAACCTGTCTCCTGTGTTACAGAGGGTTTTGAAAATCCATTTGATTTCAGAGGCTTGGCGGAGGGGCGTTGCCGATTGCGAGCGAACTCGTCCCCTATAACACTGGGTTTTTGAAAGCCATTGTACTTCAATGACTTACGGAATCTCCGAGGCTCTACGTCCCAGAGAGGCGTCCATGAACTCAGCAGGCCCCAGCCCCGCAGGCCGAAGCCCGAAGCCCGCTCTCACTGACGTTCGCCCTACGAGAAGACAAGCCTCGGCCCAGACACGTCCATAGGCGGCGATTTTGGCGGGGCTAATGCGCTTCCGAAGGTGTCCGAAGGGTAGACCAGCGGGGAGCCTCGGATCGGCGTTGGCCCCTCGGTCTCTCAAGGCGATGAGCTTCATGGCGTGGGAAAGGTCCCGCGCGTCAGGCGTAGGAGGCTTAAGGCTGTTCCTAAGGGGCTCGCCGGGGGCCTCCTTAGGCTTATTGCCGCATATCTCCTGCCAGCGGTCCCACGACACCGGCCACTCACGGGCCAGCTTCATGAGCTGCCCGATGCGGGATCGGGAGATGTCCAGTATACTGGATATTTCCACCTTCAGCGGCTCGAACTCCCCGTGCTTACACGCGGCCTTCAGCTCGATCAGGGCTTCCCCGGCGTTCTTGTAGTGAACCAGCGCCTCGTCTCGCTTGGCGTCTCCAAGGCGAACCTCGGAGACCACGCGGGAGACCAGCCGGTCGATCTCCCGCACGGTCGGCAGGTCGTGGCGGTTACGTCGATCCATCATGAGCCCTTGCCCTCCCATTGGTCCAAGTCGAGGACAAACGGACCAGCCCGGAGCGTCGTCCCTGTGTGCTCTCGCTCAACGAAGAAGGCGGGAGAGCCTTTCGGAGCCGGGTCCCAAGCGAGATGGAAACCGCGTCCGTTGCGGGCGAAATGGAGAAGCGTGAAGCCGTCGAAGGCGGTGAAGCTCAGCGAAGCGGTATGCAGCGTCATAGTTCCTCTACCGGGTCGTCTTTGTGTGCGTGTCGTGGAGCCTAGAGCGGCTCTGAAACTTGGAAATACGAATCCGTCGCGCCGACCTCAAGTGCATGAAGTTAAATTGTTTTATTGATTTTCTTGCCCATTCGTGATACGCAGATATCGAAGCTGAGGACTCCAATTCCCATCGCCGCCTTCTGCTGTTCCGGCATTTGCGTTGCAGATCGCGGACATAAAGAAGCCGGGCAGGTTCCCATTGGGGCTGGTTTTGTGACGCGGCGTGACGCAGGTTGTACGCGCAAACCAATTCAGGGAATTGAAACGTGATACCAGACTTCCAATCGCTTATGCGTCCGGTGCTGAGTTACGCGGCGGCGCGCGAGGAAGCGCGCATAGGCGCTGCGGTGTCTGATCTAGCAGACGAACTGGGGCTATCAGACGAAGAGCGGGCTGAGCTTCTTCCCAGCCGGAAGCAGACGCGGTTCGCCAATCGCGTGCATTGGGCGAAGTTCTACTTGACCCGAGCGGAACTCGTTAAGGCCACGAAGCGCGGCTACTTCCAGATTACAGAGGCGGGGAAGGAGGCGCTGAAAACCGACGAGCAGATCAATATGGCGTTCCTTGAGCGCTTCGAGGCCTACCGGGAGTTTCGCGAGAGTATGACGAAGGACGATGCAGGCGATGAAGCCGCAGCTCGCCCTACTCAATCGCAGTCCGATGATGACGTGGACGATGCGACACCGGACGAACAGCTCAGGTCGGCGCACAAGCTCATAAACGACGCCCTTGCGGCAGAGCTTCTCGAAAAGCTGCGAGACGCAACTCCTGCCTTCTTCGAGGAAGTGATTGTGTCGCTTCTTCTGGCGATGGGCTACGGCGGGGCAGATGAAGGCGCTGGCAGAACCCTTGGCCAGAGCGGTGACGGCGGCGTTGATGGGGTCATAGACCAAGACCCGCTAGGCGTTGACCAGATATATGTTCAGGCAAAGCTGTATCGCGAAGGGAACAATATCGGCCCCGGAGCGATCCGGGATTTCTTCGGAGCGCTGGACATCAAGAAGGCCAAAAAGGGAATTTTCGTTACTGCCTCAACCTTCTCCCGAAGCGCGCGAGAGACGGCTGCGGCGCTAGGCACGCGAATTGTCCTTATCGACGGCCACGAATTGGCCCGCCTGATGATCCGTTACGGGGTCGGGTGCCGGGTCATAAACGTGCTTGAGGTTAAGCAGATTGACGAAGAGTTCTTCCCCGATCCGTGATGCCCTTCAGCGGCGTTTTAGGCGGGGGCCAATGACCGTCGAGAGGGTTCCTCGGGTCAACCTACCAGAGCCCCCTCAGAACGTCATTGGCCCCACCGCTAGGCCGGGAACCGAACCACGTTGGACGCGGCCTCCTCAGTCGCCTCCTCGCCAGCCGCGATGCGCTCCACAAGACGCCCCCAAGCCTCCAAGGCCCGGCGCTTGTCCGGGAGGTAGGCGTTAAGGTCGTAGGTGCGCTGAAGGCCAGAGCCGGTGGCGTGGTTCAGCACCAGCTCCCCCACATGAGGCTCCATACCGATCCTCTCAGGGTCTGTGATGGCCGTCCGGCCAGTCCGGCGAAGGTCATGCGGCGTAAGGTTCTCAATCCCCAGAACCTCACAGTCACGCCGGAAGACCTGAGTGAGGGAGTTCCGCTTCAGGGTCCCGTCCCCATCGCGGCCTGCGAAAGGCCCTTCGTGATCGCCGTTCATTTCCAAGGCGGCTTCGAGGACGGCGACGGCCTGAGAGGAGAGCGGGACAACGGCCTCCCGGCCTTCCTTCTTGCGGCCCTCTGGGAGCGTCCAGACCTTCCGCTTCCAGTCGATTTCCTCCCACCGCATTGACGCTACTTCCTCGCCCCTTTGAAGCGTCAACGCCATGAACTGAAGCGCGAGAGCCCCAGAGACGGCCCGAGGGTCGCCTCCTGTCGCCTTGGCGTCCCAACGGGTCCAGAGCGCGCGGAGTTCTTCGTCTGAGGCCCGGCGCGTCCTCGGCTTCTCCGGGAACTTCTCAATGTGCTGCATGGGGTCCAGTTCGATCCACTTCAGGAAGTGGGCGTGCTTGAAAAGCTGAAGGAGGTACTTGCGCGCGTCGTTCGCGGCCCCTGCGCCTGTCCCACCGCTCCGCTTTGCGGCCTCGGCTTGGACCTCAAGAAGGAACTCCATGATGTCTGTGTGATCCACTTCGGAGACGATGCGGTGTCCAAGGCCGGGGACGATCTTCGCCTCCACCTGATACCGGGCCTTCTGGAGCGTCGAGAGCCTCTTACCGCTGCGGCGCTCTTCGTGAGCGAGATAGAGTTCCCCGAGGCGCTTGAATGTCCGCTCGCGCTTCTCGACGCCCTTCTTGCGGGTGGCCTTGCGCTCGGCTCCGGGGTCCTTCTTGTCGCTGCGGACATCGGCGCGGACCTTCGCGGCCATGTCGCGGGCCTTCTCCGGGAGGAGGCTTGGGTACTCCCCGAGGATTTGGTCTGAGTTCTTACCCTCGGCGGTCACATAGCGGACGGCGAACTTCTTGCGGCCTGTCGGATAGACGAAGAGGCAGAAGCCGGGCTGGTCGGTGTCGTTGATCCGGTACCGTTTGGGACGGATTTCGGCGTTTTCGACGGATCGCTTGGTGAGTTTGAGTTTCTCGGGCATTTTCGGCGCGTTTCACTTCCTGAGGACTTATGGCGAACCCTAGGAGGGGATTTGGAGGGGACTTCGTTGGGACGCTTCTCAGCTTGGCTGTTCTGACAACGCGGTGAAGACAGCAAGTCGCCTCGAAGTGTCCCTGAAAACCCCAGAGCGTCCCAAGAATGTCCCAAGTATGTCCCAATTTCAAGGCCGAAAAGCGTCGAACTCCATCGCACTCAATACGAAAGCCAACGAGGTCTAAACGCCTGTTTTTCCATGGAAAACAAACAAACAGTCGATGAGAAACAGGCACTTAGAACATATCTGAGCGTTCCCTTGGTAAGGGAGAGGTCCACAGTTCAAATCTGTGTGGCGGCACCATTTTCAGGCATGACGAAGCGCCTTAGACGGCCGGCTCGCCAATCTCCACCGCCCCCTCCCCCGTTTCCGGATCACCGTGCACGAGCCGGCGGTAATCGGCGTTGTGCGGATCAGCCGGGACGAAGCGGCGCTCGCCGTTCTGCTCCACGATGATCTCGGCGTGGCGCGCATCGCTCCAGCGCGCTGTGAGGGCGGGGGTCGTCTCAGTCATGATCAAAGCTCCGCGAGGGCGTCGACGGTGGTGTCGGCGGCCGTGGTGTAGGTGAGTTCAAATCCGGCGGGCGTGATGTGCGCTGCGGATCCCGCGCTGAGGCTGACGGTGGGCGCGGCGCGCATGGGGCTTAAGCCGATATGCCGGTTCCCGTTTTCGGTGCGCACGGTCTTCCTCTGGAAATAGCGCGCGCACAGGGCCGCCTCCAGGCTGCGCGGACGCCGCTCGAAGGGCGTGGCGAGCGGGCCCGGCTCCAGCTGGACATCGGCCAGCTCGATGGTCGGCGCGGCGCTGGCCGCCGGCACGGTCAGGCGCAGGGCCAGGTAATGGCCCGCCGCCAGGGTGCGCCCTGTGAGATCGGGCAGCGTCACGGTCTGGACGCACCGCGACCAGCTGGTCCCGACCGCGAAGGCTTTGGTGTCCCCGAAGCTCGCCGCGGGTGAGCCGCCGCCCCAGTATTGCTGCAAGCGGGCCTGCAGGCTCACCGTTTCGCTCGCCCGGGCCCAGAAGCTGTAGGTCAGCGTCTGACCGGCCAGCGTGCGCACATCCTCGATGCGTTGCTCGATGGAGGCGTCAGACGGGACCGCATCCATCACCCATCGCAAATAAGAGCCCGGCGCGCCGGGGACATCAGACTGCCCCGGCGCGAAACTCTCCTGGGTGAACACATGGCCGACGCCGCCGCTCTGCACGCGCACCCACCGGTCCATGAAGGCAGGCTGGCTCTGCGCGCCGCCGCGCTGGTGGATGGAGAAATCGCCGTTGATGATCCGGTTTCGCAAGCCTCCCAGCGCATCGCCGTTGAGCGCCGTCAGCGCCCGCGCGGTCAGCGCGCCGGAGTTCCGGTCCACATGGACCGCCTGCGTCCAGTTCGCCCCGTCCGCACTGACTTTCAGCGACAGGTCATCCGATCCGGTCAGCCCCAGCTCGGCCCGGCCAGACCACGCGGACTGGAACAGAAGCGAAAGGACGTTTCCCGGCGCTTCCTTGTTCAACGTGTAGCGCAAGTCTCCCGTGCCGCCTTCTGCGTCAAAGCGGGCGGTCCACAGCGCGCTGTTGAGCTTGGCGGCGAACGGGTTGGCGATATCCGGGGCGGTTCCGACCCCCAGTCCTGTCAGGTCGCTGAGCACCGTGATCGCATCCGCAAACGCCGCCCAGCCCGTGCCGTCGAACATGATCAGCGCCGCCTCGTCCACGACCCAGGCGGTCAGCCCGGCACGCGCGGTGATGCGCCGCCAGGCGCCGTCCTGGAAATAGGCGATGTCATGCTCGAAGAATCCGTCCCAGTCCGCCCCGCTCGCGCCGTCCGGCAGGATCCAGGCCTCCCCCTCCCCCGGGGCGGCGGGCTGGGCGGTGGTCGTGCGGCTCTGGACGGCGCATTGCACCAGGGCGTCCAGGCGCCCCAGGCTTTCATTGACGGTGACGTGCTTCTGGGCCTGGGCCGGCATGAGCCAGGGAAGGCCAAGGCGGGGGGTGGCGTCGCTCATGGGCGGGCGGTCCTTCTTCGCGGTTGAAAACGCGCCAAGCCTAGGTGCGGCGGACAGGACGGCGGATTGCGCCGGGCCCTCTCCAACGCCGCAGACCGGCTTTTCTCAGGGGCCTGTGCGGTGTAGGCAGACCGCCATGAGCGACTCTCTCCACGCCTTCGCGGGGGATTTCCCCGCAGCCGACCTCGACGCCTGGCGCGCCGAGGCGGACAAAGCCCTTAAAGGCGCGCCCTTCGAGCGCCTGATCCGCACAACCGTCGACGGGATCGAGCGCGGCCCGCTTTTCACGCGCGCCGACCTGGCGGACGCCGGCGACAGCGGAGCCCCCGGCGCGGCGCCCTTCATCCGCGGAGGCTTTGCGGAGCGCGACGAGTTCCTGCCCTGGGGCGTTCGCCAGACGGTCGATCATCCCGACCCGAAAGCCGCCAACGCCCACATCCTTGAAGAGCTGTCCGGCGGCGCCAGTGAGATCGCCCTCAAGCTGGATCCGCTGGGTGAGACCGGCGTCGCGGCGCGCACGCTGGAGGAACTCAAGATCGTGCTTGACGGGGTCATGCTGGACCTCGCGCCGGTGCACCTTCAGCCCAGCCGCATGGCGCCCCAGTCCGCGGCGTTGTTCCTGGCCCTGCTGGAGCAGTCCGGCCTCGATCCCAAGACGATACGCGGCGGGCTCGGCCTGTCGCCCATCGGGCAGAAATCCCTCGCTGGCGGCGGGGCGGCGAGCCTGGAAGAACGCTTGCAGCGTACGGCGGAAGCCGCCGCCTACGCTGCTGAAGCCGTCCCGGGCGTGAAGACCGTGGCCATCACCGCCACCGCACCTCACGAGGCCGGCGGATCGGAAGCCCAGGAGATCGCCTTCGCCTGCGCCGGCGGCGCCAGCTATATGCGCGCCTTCATCGATTCAGGCCTGAGCCCGGACCAGGCCGCAAACGCCCTGGAATTCTCCTTCGCCGCCGACGCCGACATTCACCTGACCATCGCCAAGCTGCGCGCTGCGCGCCGGGCCTGGGCCAGGGTCGCCGAGGCCTTCGGCGTCAGCGAAGACAAGCGCGCCATGCAGCTTCATGCCGTGACCAGCGCGCGCATGCTGACCGCGCGCGATCCCTACACCAATCTGATCCGCAACGCCTGCGCAGGCCTCGCCGCCGCGGCGGGCGGCGCAGACAGCCTGACCGTCCGGCCCTTCACCGAGGCGCTGGGTCCCGCGACACCGTTCGCACGGCGCATGGCGCGCAATCTGCAGATCCTGCTCATGGAGGAAAGCCATCTGGGCAAGACCGCCGATCCGGCCGGCGGCGGCTATCTGCACGAGACCCTTGGAGCACGCATCGCCGAGGCCGGCTGGGCGGTCTTCCAGGAGATCGAGCGGCGCGGCGGCCTGTTCTCGACCGTAAGGTCCGGCTGGCTGCAGGGCGAAATCGCGAAATCTCTGGACGCCCGCCGTCAGGCTTTGGCCAAGGGTAAGGATGCTCTCATCGGCGTGTCGCACTTCCCGCAGCTCGACGCGAAAGCCGTGGAGACCGAAACCCGCATCTACGCCGCGCCGAAGCTCGACGCGCCCGTCATCGAACCCCAGCCCTTCGCCGGCAAGGTCGAGGCGGCCCGCTCCGGCGCCCAGGTGCGCGTGCTCGACCTGCCCGAACCGGAATGGACTCCGGTCAGCCCGGTGCGCCTGGCCGAACCGTTCGAAGCGCTGCGCGCACGGGCTGAAGCCTTCATGGCCACCAACGGCGACCGGCCAAAGGCGTTTCTGGCGACGCTCGGCCCGCTGGCCGACTTCAACGCCCGGGCGACCTTCGCGGCCAACCGTCTGGCCGTCGCCGGTGTCGAAGCGATGGCGCCTGACGCTTACGAGACGCTGGAAGACTGCGTGGCGGCCTTCGGCGCGTCCGGCGCGACGCTCGCGGTGATCTGCGGAACCGACGAGGCCTATGCCGAGCAAGGCGAAGCGCTCGCCCGGCTGATCAGGATCGGCGGCGAGGTGGAGGTCTGGATCGCCGGCAAGCCCTCTGAGACAGCTGGCGTCGACCATTTCATTCACATGCGAAGCGATGCGCTGGACGACGGCGCGCGCGCCTTGCAGGCCGTGGGAGCCTGAGCACCATGAGCCATCCTGATTTCACCCAGATCGATCTCGGCGCACCGAACGCCTCCGCGGGCGCCGCCCCGTCCCGCGATCCCTGGACCCCGCCGGAGCAGGTGCCGGTGAAGACCGCCTACACCGCCGCCGACCGGGATGCGCTGGACTTCGCCGACACCCTGCCCGGCCTGGCGCCGTTCCATCGCGGGCCGTACCCGACCATGTACACCCAGCGCCCCTGGACGGTGCGCCAGTATGCCGGCTTCTCCACGGCGGCGGACTCAAACGCCTTCTACCGGCGCAATCTGGCGGCGGGGCAGAAGGGCTTGTCCGTGGCCTTCGATCTGGCCACCCACCGCGGCTATGACAGCGACAATCCGCGCGTCATCGGCGATGTGGGCATGGCGGGCGTGGCCATCGATTCCATCCTGGACATGCGCCAGCTCTTCGACGGCATTCCGCTCGACCAGATGAGCGTGTCCATGACCATGAACGGCGCGGTGCTGCCGGTCATGGCGCTCTATATCGTAGCGGCCGAGGAACAGGGTGTTTCACACGCAAAGCTTTCAGGAACGATCCAGAACGACATCCTGAAAGAGTTCATGGTGCGCAACACCTATATCTACCCCCCTGCGCCCTCCATGCGGATCATCTCCGACATCTTCGCCTACACGGCCGAGGAGATGCCGCGCTATAACTCCATCTCCATCTCCGGCTATCACATGCAGGAGGCCGGCGCCCCGGCCGATATCGAGCTGGCCTACACCATCGCCGACGGGCTCGATTACATCGCCGCCGGGGTGAATGCAGGCCTCGACGTGGACGCCTTCGCGCCGCGCCTGAGCTTCTTCTGGGGTATTTCCATGAATTACTTCATGGAGGTGGCCAAGCTGCGCGCCGCACGGCTGATCTGGGCGAAGCTCGTCAAAGAGCGCTTCGATCCGAAGAACCCCAAGTCCTACTCCCTTCGCACCCACTGCCAGACCTCCGGCTGGTCCCTGACCGCCCAGGACGTGTTCAACAACGTGGCGCGTACAGCCGTGGAGGCCATGGCGGCCGTGGACGGGCACACCCAGTCCCTGCACACCAATTCGCTGGACGAGGCGCTGGCGCTGCCCACCGACTTCTCCGCGCGCATCGCGCGCAACACCCAGCTGGTTCTGGAGACTGAGGCTCACTTGTGTGACGCCATCGATCCCTGGGGCGGGTCCTATTATGTGGAGCGGCTAACCCATGATCTGGCCGCCCGGGCGCTGGAGCATATCGCCGAGATCGATTCGCTAGGCGGCATGACCAAGGCCATCGAGGAAGGCGTGCCGAAACTGCGCATCGAGGACGCGGCCGCGCGCACCCAGGCGCGAATCGATTCCGGTCTGCAGACCATTGTCGGGGTGAACAAGTTCCGCCTGACCGAACCCGAAGACGTGCCGGTCCTCAAGGTCGACAACGCCAAGGTCCGTTCCGAGCAGCTCGCCAAGCTGGAAAAGCTTCGCGCCGAGCGCGACAGTGCGGCGGCGGACACAGCGCTTGAAGCGCTCACCAATGCGGCCGGCTCTGACGGCAACCTGCTGGCGGCCTGCGTAGAGGCCGCCCGCGCCGGCGCCACGGTGGGCGAGATGAGCGACGCCATGGAGAAGGTCTTCGGCCGCCACAAGGCGGAGATCAAATCGGTTCAGGGGGTGTTCTTGAAGGCTTCAGGCGACGACGAGAAGATCAAGACCGCGCTGGCCGCCTCCGACCGCTTCGCCGAAGCTGAAGGCCGGCGCCCGCGCATCCTCATCGCGAAAATGGGCCAGGACGGCCATGACCGCGGCCAGAAGGTCGTGGCGAGCGCCTTCGCGGATCTGGGCTGGGACGTGGATATTGGTCCCCTCTTCCAGACGCCTGAAGAAGCCGCCCGCCAGGCGGTGGAGAACGACGTCCACGTGGTCGCGGCCTCATCGCTCGCCGCCGGTCACCTGACCCTGGTGCCCGAACTCAAACGCCAGCTCGCCGAGATGGGCCGCGAAGACATGCTCATCGTCGTCGGCGGCGTCATCCCGCCCGAAGACGTGCCGACGCTCCTGCAGATGGGCGCGGCGGCGGTCTATCCCCCGGGGACCGTGATCGCCGAGAGCGCGGTGGAGTTGATCGAGCGGTTGGAAGGTTAGCCTCCGCTCTTTCTGAATCCCCGGCCAAGTCCGAAGGGCGCAGAGCCGAGGGGCCTCCCTGCGAGCTCGCAGACAGGTCCCGGCCCGGCGCTGCGCTTGGCCGGGAATTCAACGCGATTGAAGTAAAGAAAAACCCCGGCGCGCTTTCGCACGCCGGGGCTCGTCATGTCAGCGATGAGGGGGCGAGTTACGCCGCCGCCTTCTCCGGGTTGAACCGTTTGTAGAAGGTCTCGCCCTTCGCGGCCATGTCCCGCAGGAGCTCCGGCACGTTGAAGGGTTCGCCGTACTTGCCCTTCAGCTCATCAGCGCGGGCCACGAAGGCTTTCGCGCCGATGGTGTCGATGAAGGACAGCACCCCGCCGGTATAGGGCGCAAAGCCCCAGGCCAGGATGGAGCCGACATCGGCCTCGCGCGGATCGGCGACGATGTTCTCCTCCATGGTGCGCGCGGCCTCGATGGCCTGGGCGTAGAGGATCCGGTCCTTGATCTCGTCGACGCTCGGCTGCTCGTCCAGAAGCTTGCCGTTCGGGGCGAACTGGTCGAGCTCGTCCCAGAGCTGCTTGCCGCTGTCGGAATAGACGTAGAAGCCCTTCTGGTTCTTCCGCCCATAGCGGCCGAGATCATACATCTTCTCGATCACCGTGGCGTTGGGGCCGGCCACAGCCGCCTCGCCCAGATCCGCCTTGGTCTGCTGAAGCACCTTGTAGCCGAGATCAATGGCCACCTCGTCCTGCAGGGAGAGCGGGCCGACCGGCATGCCGGCCATGCGCGCGCCGTTCTCGATCAGGGCCGGCTTCACGCCTTCGGTCAGCATGTACATGCCCTGCTCGATATAGCGCATGACGCAGCGGTTGGCGTAGAAGCCGCGCGTGTCGGCGACGACGATCGGGGTCTTCTTGATCTTGCCCACGAAGTCCAGCGCCAGCGAAATCGCCTTGTCGCCGGTCTTCTCGCCCACGATCAGCTCGACCAGCATCATCTTCTCAACCGGGGAGAAGAAGTGGATGCCGATGAAGTTTTCCGGCCGCGAGGAGGCTTTCGCCAGCGAGGTGATCGGAATGGTCGAGGTGTTGGAACCGAAGATCGCGTCGGCGGGCAGATGCTCCTCGGCGGCCTTGGTGATCTTGTGCTTCAGCTCGGAGTTCTCGAACACGGCTTCGACCACCAGATCCACGTCCTTCAACATGGAATAGTCGGTCGTGGCGGTGACCAGATTGGTCTTCGCATCAGCCGCTTCCTGGGTGAGCTTGCCGCGCTTGACGCCCTTGGCGAAGTGCGCCGCGACATGGGCCTTGCCCTTGTCGGCGCCTTCCTGGTTCACGTCGATCAGCACCACTTCGATGCCGGCCTGGGCCGACACCGTGGCGACGCCCGCACCCATGAAGCCCGCACCGATGACGGCGATCTTCTTGATCTCGCCCTTGGTCTGGCCGGCCGGACGGCGCGCGCCCTTCTCAAGAGCCTGCTTGGACAGGAAGAGCGAGCGGATCATGTTCCGGCTTTCCGGACGCATGAGCAGCTTGGTGAAGTAGCGGCTCTCGATGCGCAGCGCGGCGTCCATGGGCACCTGCAGGCCCTCATAGACGCAGGACAGGATGTAGCGCTGGGCGGGATAGTTGCCGTAGGTCTCCTTCAGCAGCATCGGGGATGCGCCCATGAAGACCTGCATGCCGGCGGGGTGGTAGGGGCCGCCGCCGGGCAGCTTGAACTTGTCCTGGTCCCAGGGCTGCTTGGCGCCCATGGGATCGGCTTTGACCAGTTCCTTGGCCTTGGCGACGATCTCGCTGGCCGGCGCGATCTCGTGGACGACGCCCTGGGCCTTTGCCGTTTCGGCGTCGAACTGCTTGCCCTGCAGCATGATCGGCGCGGCGTTCATCACGCCCACAAGGCGCGGCAGACGCTGGGTGCCGCCGCCGCCGGGCAGAACGCCGACGAGGCTTTCCGGCAGGCCCAGCTTGGCGCCGGTGTCGGTCGCCATGACCCGGTAATGGCAGGCGAGCGTCACCTCGAACCCGCCGCCCAGCGCCAGGCCGTTGATGGCCGCCGCGATAGGCTTGCCGCAGGTCTCCAGCGCACGCAGGGACTGGTTCAGACGATAGGCGACCTCGAACAGGGCTTCCTTGGCTTCCTCTTCAGATTTGCCGGCCAGAGCGCCCATGCCGCCGCCGAGTTCGGACAGATCCGCGCCGGCGCAGAAGGCTTTCTTGCCCGAGGTGATCACCGCGCCCTTGATGGCGTCATCGGCGGCGATCTTCTCCACCATGTCGCCCATCTCGGCCATCACGGCATTGGAGAGGACGTTCATGGAGACGTTGGGGCTGTCGAAGGTGATGAGGGCGATGCCGTCGGCGTCGACCTCGAATTTGAAGTGTGTGTAGGTCATTGTTTCTGCTCTCAAATGCCTTGGATTAAACCCGCTCGATGATGGTGGCCGTGCCCATGCCGCCGCCGACGCACAGCGTGGCCAGGCCCGTGCCCTTGCCCGTGCGCTCGAGCTCGTCGAGCACGGTGCCCAGGATCATGGCGCCGGTGGCGCCCAGCGGGTGACCCATGGCGATGGCGCCGCCGTTCACATTGGTCTTGGAGTGGTCCACTCCCAGATCCTCCATGAAGCGCAGCACGACCGAGGCGAAGGCCTCGTTCATCTCGTAAAGGTCGATATCGTCCGGGCTCATGCCGGCCTTCTTCAGCGCCTTGCGCGCCGAAGGAGCCGGGCCGGTGAGCATGATGGTCGGTTCAGACCCGATGGAGGCCATGGCCTTGATGCGCGCGCGCGGCTTCAGGCCCAGCTTCTCGCCCATTTCCTTGGAGCCGATCAGGATCGCCGCGGCGCCGTCCACGATGCCCGAGGAGTTACCGGCATGGTGGACGAAGTTGATCTTCTCGATGTCCGGGTATTTCTGGATGGCGACCCGGTCCAGGCCCACCATGGCCGACAGCGCCTCGAAGGAGGGCTTCAGGCTGGCCAGGGACTGCATGTCGGTTTCCGGACGCATGATCTCGTCATGGTCCAGCTGGGTCAGGCCCAGCTGGTTCTTCACCGGAACGACCGAGTTCTTGAAGCGGCCCTCTTTCCAGGCCTGGCCGGCCCGGCGCTGAGACTCCACCGCGTAGGCGTCCACGTCGTCGCGGGAATAGCCGTATTTCGACGCGATCAGGTCGGCCGACACGCCCTGGGGCACGAAGTAATGGTCAAACGCCATTTCCGGATCGACGGCCATGGCGCCGCCGTCAGAGCCCATGGGCACGCGGCTCATGGCCTCAACGCCGCCGCCGATGGCCAGGTCCGCCTCGCCGGACATGACTTTCGCCGCGGCCAGGTTGGTCGCTTCAAGGCCAGAGGCGCAGAAGCGGTTCACCTGGAAGCCGGACGCGGTCTCGGCGTAGCCCGCATTCAGCGCGGCGGCGCGGGCGATGTCAGCGCCCTGCTCGCCCACAGGCGACACGCAGCCCAGCACCACGTCGTCCACGAATGAGGTGTCCAGATTGTTGCGATCGCGGATCGCCTCAAGCTGCTGGGTGGCCAGCTGCAGAGCGGTGATCTCGTGCAGCGAGCCGTTCTTCTTGCCCTTGCCGCGCGGGGTTCGCGTGGCGTCGTAAATATAGGCTTCAGTCATGGGGTTTCCTCCCGGTTGAGGGGTGTTGTCCTAAAGCGTCCGAGCAATCAGCAGCTTCATGATTTCGTTCGTCCCGCCATAGATCCGCTGGACGCGGGCGTCGCGGAACATGCGGGCGATGGGGTATTCGTTCATGTAGCCGTAGCCGCCATGGAGCTGGACGCATTCGTCGATCAGCTCGCACTGGATATCGGTGACCCAATACTTGGCCATGGAGGCCGTGGCCGCATCCAGCTGGCCCTTGATCAGCAGGTCCGAGCAGTGCTGGGTGAACACCTCGGCGATGGTCGCCTTGGTCTTCAGCTCGGCCAGCTTGAACTGGGTGTTCTGGAAATCCAGGATCGCCTTGCCGAAGGCCTTGCGCTCCTTGACGTAGGCGATGGTCTCTTTCAGCGCGCGCTTCATCATGGCCACGCCCTGGACCGCGATCTGCAGGCGTTCCTGGGGCAGCTGCTCCATGAGCTGGATGAAGCCCTGGCCTTCTTCCTGACCCAGACGCGCCTCGGCGGGCACCCACATATCCTCGAAGAACAGCTCAGCGGTGTCCTGAGACTTCATGCCGACCTTGTCGAGATTGCGCCCGCGGCGGAAGCCTTCCACCTCGTCGGTCTCGACCATGAACAGGGTCGTGCCCTTGGCGCCGGCCTTGGGGTCGGTCTTGGCCACGACGATGATGAAGTTCGCCGTGCCGCCATTGGTGATGAAGGTCTTCGAGCCGTTGATGCGGTAGCCGTTGCCGTCCTTGACCGCGGTGGTCTTGACGCCCTGCAGGTCCGATCCGGCGCCCGGCTCGGACATGGCGATGGCGCCGACATATTCGCCGCTGACCAGCTTGGGCAGGATTTTCTTCTTCTGCTCCTCCGAGCCGTAGTGCCAGACATACGGACCTACGATGGAGTTGTGCAGAGACGCGCCCCAGCCTTCCACGCCGGCCTCAGTGGTGGCCATGTGGAAGGCGTAGTCATGGGCCCAGTTGCCCCCGGCCCCGCCGTATTCTTCCGGGCAGGACGGGCAGAGCAGGCCGGCCTCGCCCGCCTTTGTCCACACATCGCGGTCGACGATGCCTTCCTTCTCCCAACGATCGGTATGGGGCAGGCATTCTTTCTCGACGAAGCCGCGCACGGCGTCCTCGAAGATGTTCACGTCTTCCTGATCGAGCCATTCAGGGCGCGGCACGTTGAGCACTTGAGCGGTCATGTCATCCTCCCGAGGGGTCGTCTTTTTTAGAAGAACGCCCCGCCCGGATGTCCGGACGAGGCGTTTCAAACGGCCTTAAAAGGCCGCGGCGTCGAGCGCCATCAGGGTTTCCGCGCCGGTTTCGACACGGGCGAGATGGGTGTCGGCCTGCGGCAGCCAGCGCTCCACGAAGTATTTCGCGCACACCATCTTGGAGGCGTACATGGGATCGCTGTCGCCAGCCTTGATCTTGGCGTTGGCGACTTTGGCCATCTTCGCCCACATGTAGGCCATGCAGGTCAGGCCGAAGAGGTGGAGATAGTCGGTCGAGGCAGCACCGGCGTTGTCGAAGTTCTCAAGCCCCTTCTCGACCAGCCAGTTGGTGGCCTTCTGCAGCTTGGCCTTCACCGCCTTCAGCCCTTCGACGGAAACTTTCAGATCCGCATCGCCTTCGTTCTCGGCGATGAAGCCGTCCAGTTCGGCGAAGAAGGTGTTGATCGGGCGCATGCCGGCCATGGCCAGCTTGCGGCCCACCAGGTCGAGGGCCTGAACCCCGTTCGTGCCTTCATAGATCAGGGTGATGCGCGCATCGCGCAGGGTCTGCTCGATGCCCCATTCCTGAGTGAAGCCCGAGCCGCCATGGATCTGCAGGCCTTCGGACACGCAGTCATAGCCCTTGTCGGTCAGGTAGGCCTTGATGACCGGGGTGAGCAGCGCCATAAGGTCGCCGGACTTTTCGCGCGTGGCCTCGTCCTCGGACTTGTGCTCCAGATCGCCGTGCAGCGCAGTCCAAAGCGCCAGAGCGCGCGCGCCTTCCACAAAGACCTTCTGGTTCATCAGCATGCGGCGCACATCGGGGTGCACGATGATCGGGTCGGCCGGGCCGTCCGGGTTCTTTGGCCCCGTAAGCGAGCGGCCCTGGATGCGGTCTTTCGCGAACGCCAGGGAGTTCTGGTAGGCCACTTCGGCCAGGCCCAGACCCTGCAGACCCACGCCGAGGCGCGCCTCGTTCATCATGATGAACATGGTGCGCAGGCCCTTGTTCTCCTCGCCCACGAGCCAGCCCTTGGCGCCGTCATAGTTCATGACGCAGGTGGCGTTGCCATGGATGCCCATCTTCTCTTCCAGGCCGCCGCACTGCAGCGCGTTACGCTCGCCCGGCTCGCCATTCTCATCGGGGATGAATTTCGGCACGACGAAGAGCGAAATGCCCTTCACACCGGCGGGCGCGCCTTCGACGCGCGCCAGCACCAGGTGGATGATGTTGCTGGACATGTCGTGCTCGCCGGCGGAGATCCAGATCTTCTGTCCGGTGATGGCGTAGGAGCCGTCGCCGTTCGGCACGGCCTTGGTGCGCAGCATGCCCAGATCCGTGCCGCAGTGAGGCTCGGTCAGGTTCATGGTGCCCGACCACTCGCCGGAATACATCTTGGGCAGGTAGAGGTCTTTCTGCTCCTGCGACCCGCCGATGAACATCGCGTGCGCCGCGCCGTTGGTCAGGCCCGGATACATCCCGAACGCCATGTTCGAGCTGGTGATCATCTCGTTGAAGGCGAGGTTGAGATAGGCTGGCAGGCCCTGCCCGCCGTATTGCGGATCGGCCGACAGCGCGGTCCAGCCCGCTTCAGTCAGCTGCTGGTAGGCGTCCTTGAAGCCGGTCGGCGTCGTCACTTCGCCGTCCTTCAGGGTGCAGCCCTCTTTGTCGCCCACCTTGTTGAGCGGGTAGAGCACGTTCTCACAGAACTTGCCGCCCTCTTCCAGAACGGCCGAAATGATGTCCGGCGTCGCTTCGGCGAAGCCAGGCACGTTGTTGTACTGGTGGACGTTCAGCACGTCGTTGAGGACGAAAAGCTGGTCTTTCACCGGGGCGGTATAGGAGGGCATGGATCAGTCTCCGTGGAGGGGTCGCGTAACGGGGATAAGCAAACCGCGCCAAGCGGCCTGCGTCGAGAAAAACAGGGGCGGCGTCGCGAAAGCTTCACGCATCATTCGCTCGCCCCTTCGGTCCAGTCGTTCAGGCGCGCTGCGGCCAAAGCCTCGAAGGCCCGCGCGCGGCGCTTGATGTCCTCGGGCGGGTCGCGATCGGCGATCTTCTCCTCCAACCAGCGGCAGCCAGCGGTGAGTTCGGCGAGCGCGTAATCGATGTCGCGGCGTTGACGCTCCAGCGTGGCGATCCGGTCGCGGAAACGTTCCAGCGCGGTCTCGAGCCGCATGCGTGAGCCTTCATCCAGACGCTCGATCTCCTGCATCTCCTTGATCTCTTCCAGGGAGAAGCCGACGCGGCGTCCCCGCAGAATCAGATCAAGGCGTGCCGCATCCGCAGCACTGTAGACCCGCGTCGAGCCTCGGCGCGTGGGGCTCAAAAGCCCTTTCTGCTCGTAAAAGCGCAGGGTCCGCGCGGTCACATCGAACCGGTCGGCGAGCTCGCGGATCGTGTATTCCGCCTTGCTCTTGCGTTCAGTCATGGCGCGCAAGCTAACGAAGTTGACGTGAACGTCAACGTCAATATGGCTGCGATCTGGAAACGCCTTTGCGGTCATCGCCTTGACCGCGCCGCATTCGCGCGCTGACCTCCACGCTGAACTCAAGACAGGATCCGCCATGCGCCTCGCCCTGCTCGCCAGCGCCCTTCTCTCCGCGCCCGCCGCCGCACAGAGTCCGGCGACGGCGCCGGACGCTTACGAAACCGCGCGCGGCGCGCCGTTCGGCGACGCCTCGGCCCATGTGTGGGAAATCGGCGTGGCCGGACCGGATGGCGCACCGGGCGAAAAAACCCGCCTCGCCGTCAGCCTGGGCGAGGACTGGGCGCGGTGGGATGATCCGGACGGTGAAGGCGCCCTGATCGACCTGCGTGCGGCGCGGTTCGTAACGATCGAGCCTGGTGAAGACGGCGCGCCGGCCCGCGTGACCAACTCCAGCCTCTACGCCGAGGCGCGGCGGCGCCTCGATATCTATGCTGGCCTGTCCCAGGGCGGATCGCGCGAGCAGATCAGCTTCGGCCCCGCCGGGACGTTTCACCGGATCTGGCTGGAGGCGGCCATGGGCGTCGCCGCCCAGTCCGGCGCGCTTGAGATCGGCCAGGCGCCGGGCGTCCTGACCGCCTCCCACGACGGCGAGGTCATCGCGCAAGCGTGGTTCGCGCCTGGCGAAGACAGCCCTTGCCAGAGCGATCCGGCGGCCGAGCTTGAACCCATGCTCGCGCTCCTTCGCCACAGCGCGCCCTTGCATCCCGACCTGATCTCGGCCTTCCGGCAGCTGGGCGTCGCGCCGTGTGCGATCACTTTCACCGTGTTTAGCCCGGACAGCCCGCAGGGCCGCACGGAGACCTGGGTGCTGCAGACCGCAGAAGACGGCCCGCCCGCGCTCCCTTCGGACGCGGTCGCGGTCCTCCCGCGCGCCAGCCTTGCCGGCGAAGTGGCTGTCGCCGCGGTTGAAGCCGCCCAGGCAGACGGCGCAGGCGCCCTCGATCCGGCCGCGTTCTACGAGCTGATGCTGACGCTGCGCAGCGATAACGACCTGACCGGGGCCTTTCTGCTGAGCGTGCAGGAGACCCATAATTTCGGGCCCTGTCCGGAGCAGGTGATCGGCAGCGCGCGCCTGGTCTGCGGAGAGCTGAACGCCCTGACTCAGGCCGGCCTGGGCGATGCGGATTTTGAACGCGCCCTGGAAGGCGTCACCGCCGTGCGCGAAACACAGCACGCTGTGGCGGTCAACCAGCTGTCCCGCTTTCTTGGCCGGGACGATCGCGCCGGGGCCGCAGCGCGGATCATGGTCGCGAATGAACTGGTGGCCTGGGGTCAGGAGGGGCTGGAAAGCCGCCCCGATCTCGATCCAGCCGCGCTTCTTTCCGAAGCCCTGATGATCGACCCCTATGCGCCGGACACTTACTGGCATCTCGGCCGGCGCTATCTGGAGGCCGGCGCGCCCCATGCGGCCTGGCTGTTCTTCGACCTGGGCCGGGCCATTCCCGGCCGTGCGCCGACGCCGCTGCTCGAACAATCCGGCCTTCTGGAACAGCGCATCAGCGCCCTCGCCCCGGATCTGGCGCCTGCGCCCCGAGTCGAATCGGGTGAAGATCAGCGATAATTTCGCGAAACGCTTTGGTAAGTTTTACGCCGCGTTAACCGCATCAACGGCTCCTGAGAGCTGATGTCGTAGGGTCGTGTCGCGGAACCCCCGTACTATTCTGTGGATATACCAGATGTTGGGCCTGCAGCTCTGGTTTACACAATATTAACGGTTCCGCTACCGTCGACGAGTCTGCAGGGGAGTTGAGTCGGTATGCCGTCCGGGGCGCCTTGGAGTGTGAAGGGGATTGATCCCCGCGCCCGCGCGATCGCCAAGACGGCCGCGCGCAAGGAAGGGCTGACTCTGGGTGAATGGCTGAACCGCGTCATTCTGGACGACGGCGAACCCGGCGTCGGCTGGGATGACCGGCTGGAAAACTTCCCCGGGTTTGGATCCGGCGGCGGCGATGATGATGACAGCGACGCCCTGCGCGCGGTCGTGGACCGCCTGGCCGAACGCCTCGAAGCCGCCGAGCGGCGCTCCACCCTTGCGATTTCCGGCGTCGACCAGTCGCTGAACGCCCTGACCCGGCGCCTGGATGCGCTGGAAGACGAGGCCGAGGACGAGGACGGCGCACTTGACGCCGCCCTTTCGAGAGCCCGGTCTCAGCACGACGAACTTCTGGACCGGGTGCGCAAGCTGGAGCGCAGCGGCCCCGGCGGAAGCGACCCGGCCGCCCTGAAAGCCGTTGAAGGCGCGCTCGGCAAGCTGGCCGGCCGGCTTTATGAGACCGAGCGCGACATGCGGGCCGAGATCGATAATCTCACCCACCGCGAAGAGGAGCGCGCCTCCCTGTCTCAGAAGGCGCTGAAGTCGGTGAAGTCCCTGGCTGATCAGGTCGCCGAAAGCGAGCGGCGGCTCGCCTCGGAGCAGACAGATCTGCGCGAGCGGGTCGAGGCCGAGGCGCGCGCCCGCACAGAGGCCCTGTCCGGCGCCGAAGACCGCGCGCGCTCCCTGCAGGGCCGCATCATCGCGGCGGAGAACGCCACCCACCGCGCCGCAGAAACTCTGGCTCACTCTCATGAGCGCCTGGAAGTCCGGCTGAGAGCGCTTGAGGGCCGCGCCGGTCAGGCCGTCGGCGCCGAGGAGATCAACCAGCGCTTTGAATTGCTGGGCCGCGAACTGGCGGACTTGATCCGCGAAACCCGTCAGGACTGCGCCCGCCAGATCTCTGAATTGAACGCCTCTGGGACTGCCGCGCCGCAGCTGGAACGCGCCCTGGAAGCCGCCGAAGCCCGCCTGACCCGGGCCGAGACGCGCCAGTCCGACGCGCTGGCCCGGATCGGCCAGGAGGTCTCGCGCCTGGCGCGCGCCGTCGACAAGCGCATCGAGGAGGCCGAACGTCGCCTGGAACGCAAGTTCAACGATGTGGAGAGCCGCCGCGAAGGCCGTGAAAGCCGGGCCGACTTCGAGACCCGTCTGGAGCGCGTGCGCGCGGAAAACACCGAAGCCGTGCGCCGCATCGGCGAGCAAATGGCCCGCCTTGGCGAAAGCCTCGCCGACCGGGTGCACCAGGCAGAAGCTCGGTCGGCCCATGCAGTCGAGCAGGCGGGCGAACGCATGGCCCAGGTCGTTGAAAAGCTGGAGACCAAGCAGACCTCGCCCCGGGCCGTTGATCTGGACGAGCGCATCCGCGCCAGCGAGGAACGCACCGCCAAGCGCATCGAGGACGCCATGCAGGGCGTCCACGCCCGGCTGGATCAGGCGCGCACCGAAACCGCCGACGCCCTGTCACCGGTGCAACGCGCCATGAGCGCCCTGGCCGACCGGCTGGAAGCGATCGAGCAGCGTGGCGGACCGGCGAAGTCCGGCGAGGCCGCCGCGCTGAAGATCGAGGCTGACTCAGTCAGCCTGGACCCGTCCACGCCCCTGCCCCAGCCCCCCGGCCTTCGCGATGAAGCCGCGAGCGGTGAGTGGGATACCGATCCCGGCACTGTGCGCGACAGCTTCGTCATGGATGCCGAAGCGCCGCGTCCCACGCGGCGTACCGCCGAACCCGAGCTTGAACGGTTGCAGGTGGAAGAGCCGGCCGAGGCGCCCGCGCCCCCGCGGGAACGCCCCGCACCGCGCCTGGGCGCGACAGCGGACGCGGACTTCCTGGCGTCAGCGCGCAAGACTGTTCGCGCCAACGCCAGCGCCACCCAGTGGAGCCCGCCGCCGGAACCTTCGGAGGGCGGAGGCGGCCGCAAACTCTTGATTGGAGCAAGCGTTCTGGGTTTCGTGGCGGTCGCGGCGGCGGCCGGCATGCTGGCCATGGAAGCGCTGAATGGCGGGGATGAACCTGCCCGCGCCGCCCAGCCTGACGAAGGCGGGTCGCTGTCCACGCTTTTCGCCGACCCTGAACCCGGCTCGACAGCTCCGGAGCAAGACGCCGCGCCCGCTGCCGACACGGGTCCTTTGACGCCTGAGACAGGCGAGACCGCACCGCAGACCGATCCACAAGCCTCGCTCAGCCAGACCGTTGAAACCACCCCGTCAGATCAAGTTCAGACCCAGCCCGCCGCCTCGACCGAGCCTGCGCCGCAGATCGCGGTCGAGCCTATGTCGCTGGAAACAGCCGCGGCGAACGGAAACGCCGTCGCGCGCTATCAGCTCGCGCTGCAGCGTCTCGAGGCCGGGGCCCGCTCCGACGGCGCCGCCCTCATGCGCCGCGCCGCCGAGCAGGGCGTGCCGGACGCCATGCGCCGCTTCGGCCTGATGCAGGCGCGCGGTGAAGGCGTGCCTGCCGATCCCGCCGCAGGGCGCGCCCTGGTCGTGGCCGCCGCCGAGGTGGGGAATATCCAGGCCATGCATGACGCCGGCGGCCTGTTCATCAACGCTGAAGGCGTGACGAACGCGGAACAGACCGCCGCCCAGTGGTTCCAGCAAGGCGCTCTGCACGGGGTGCGCGACAGCCAGTTCAACATGGCGCTGCTGTTCCAGGAAGGCTTCGGGGTCGCCCAAAGCGCCGCTGACGCCTATGCCTGGTTCCTGATCGCGGCTGAAGCGGGCGACACCGATGCGGCCGGACGCGCCGCCGCCCTGCGGCGCGAGCTGACCCCTGAGGCGCGCGCCGCCGCCGAGCAGGCCGCCCGGGACTTCACCCCGCGCCCGGCCGATCCGTCCGCCCAGGGCCAGTACCCGGCTCAGCCCTGGGAGACGGGACCGCAAGGCATGATCGCGCGCACCCAGACTCTGCTGGCCGAGCTGGGCTATGATCCCGGCCCGGCGGACGGGGTCATGGGCGACCTCACGCGCCGCGCCATCGTGAGTTACCAGCGCGCCGAAGGCCTGGAGCCCGGCGCGCCGCTGGATGCGCGCCTGGTCGCCCGTCTCGAACGATCCGCCGCCGATTAGGGCGGAGCGTGGTGCAGATCTACCTTCCCATCGCGGAAATATCGCTGAACCTCTTTGTCCTGCTCGGACTGGGGCTGGGCGTGGGATTCCTGTCCGGCCTGTTCGGAGTCGGGGGCGGTTTTCTCATGACCCCGATCCTCATCTTCCTGGGGATTCCACCAGCCGTCGCCGTCTCCACCCAGGCCAACCAGATCGTGGCCAGCTCGGTCTCCGGGGCCCTGGCTCACTGGCGGCGCAAGACGCTGGACGTAAAGATGGGGCTGGTGCTGATCATCGGCGGTGTGTTCGGCTCGGTCTTCGGCGTCCAGTTGTTTTCCCTGCTACAGCGTCTGGGGCAGATCGATCTGGTGATCTCGCTTTGCTACGTGCTGTTCCTGGGCGTCATCGGCGGGTTGATGCTGGTGGAGAGCGTCAATGCGATCCGGCGCCGGCGCAAAGCGGGCGGGTCGCGCAGCAAGGCCCGCCGCAAGCGCGGCCTGATCGACACGCTGCCGTTCAAGACCCGCTTTCCGGTCTCCGGGCTGTACATGAGCGTGATCCCGCCGCTGGCGATCGGCTTCTTCGTCGGCGCGCTAGCCGCCCTCATGGGCGTGGGCGGAGGCTTCGTCATGGTTCCGGCCATGATCTACCTGCTGCGCATGCCCACCAGCGTCGTCATCGGCACATCCCTGTTCCAGATCCTGTTCGTTACGGCGCTCACCACAGTCCTCCAGGCGACCCAGAACCAGACCGTGGACATCGTGCTGGCGGCGATCCTGATCATCGGCGGGGTGATCGGCGCCCAGATCGGCGCGCGGTTCGTCCAGCGGGTCCCGGCTGAAGAGCTGCGCGCCGCGCTCGCCCTGCTGGTCGTGTCGGTGTGCCTGAAGCTCGCCTGGGATCTCGGCGCGCCGCCGCCAGATCTCTACGAGCTGATCGAGGCGCGCGGACCATGATCAGATCGCTCAGCGCCCTGTTTACGGCGGCCGTCGCCGCCCTCGCCTCGGCGGCGGCCGCCCGCTCCGCCCCGCCTGAGGGAACCCCGCCGCCTGCGCGCATCGCAGCCGCCCTGACCGAAGACGTGGTGGAGATCCGTTCCGACTTCGCCGGGGCGGAGCTGGTGGTGTTCGGCGCTGCGGAGGGGCTGGAGGACAGCGACGCCATCGTCGTCGCCGTGCGCGGGCCCCAGCGCGATCTGCGTGTCATGAAGAAGCGGCGCGTGCTGGGAATCTGGGTCAACGCCGCGCCGGTCAGGTTCGAAGGTGCGCCGACCTTCTTCGCGGTGGCCTCGACCGCGCCGCTTGAGCAAGTCGCCAGCTTCGGCGCGCTGCGGCGCAACCAGCTGGGCGCCGACCATGTGCGCCTTTCAGCGCCGGAGACCGAGCGCACGGAAACGCTTCTGGGTGTGACCGGCGTGACGGTGTCCGAGCTGGGCCCGGAGATCGTGGATTACCGCGAGGCCGTGGTGCGCGCGCGCAGCCGGCTGGGCCTGTTCGCCGAGGACCCTGACGGCGTAGAGCGCCTTGAGGGCGGACTGTTCATTGCACGCCTGGCGCTGCCCTCGGGCGCGCCGACCGGGGACTATAACGTCGACGTCTACCTCTTCCGCGACGGCGCACCGATCGCGACGCGGCGCACCGGTCTGACCGTGGCCAAGGCGGGAATCGAGCGCGCGGTCTTCGACCTTGCACACGGCCAGCCCCTTGCGTACGGACTTCTGGCGGTGATCATGGCGGCGCTGGCCGGCTGGGCCGCCGCCGCCGTCGGCGGACGGCGCTGAACAGGACGAGTTACACCATGAAACGCTTGAGCGACGCCCCTCTCATCGCAGTCATTCTCGGCTTTGGCGGCCTGATCCCGTTCGCTGCTGGCGCAATCGGGCTTGGACTGGGCGGCCAGGCTGAATTGCAGGCGGCGAATGCGCTTCCGGTCTACGCCGCGGTCATCCTGTCCTTCCTCGCCGGTGGGCGCTGGGCGTCAGAACTGGTCATCCGCTCTGATGCGCCTCGCGCCGGCGTCCTGCTGCTGGCCGTGACCCTGGCTCTGGCCGGCTGGATCGCCGTGCCGCTTCAGGTCTGGAGCCAGCCGGGACTGACGCTCAATCTTGAGCTGGTCGGCTGGTGCGTCCTGATCGCGGGATTCCTGATCCAGTATCTCTGGGACCGCGCCGCCATCCGCGACGCGGTCTTTCCGGAATGGTATCTGCCCCTGCGCGGCATGCTGACTCTCGGGGCCGTGCTCAGCCTGTCGGCGGCCGCCTTCATCCGCTGGTCGCCGACCTTCAGCCTTTAAACGCCTACTCGATCCTGAACGTCAGGCCGGCATGGCGGGTCAGGCGATCGATGAGCGCCTGGCCGAGCGCAGGCGCGGGCGTGTAGACGCCGCCCGGCGTGGTCTCCCGCGGGGTCTCCCGCAAAGTGAGCGCGGCTTCACTGATCATCTTCGAGGTCGATCCGTAGCCCGGGTCCTTGTCGCCGGCGACCACGGCGGTCAGGCGGTCGCCCTGAACCGTCTCCCCGGTGAACATCACCTCGTAAAAGCCGGTCTCGCGCTCTTCCTTGGACGGGCCCTCGCCGGGCTTGGGCGGGTTTTCCGCCATGGACTTGTCGTTGGCGACATGGTTGGCGAGCTTTTCGCCATCCTCGCCCGGACCGGTCAGCATCATTTCGTCATAGACGAAGTCCTCGCCGTAGCGGTGACCGAGAAGCGCGTTGGACCGGTGGATATTCTTCACGTTGATCGTGGCCATGATGAACGGCGCCGACCAGGAGCCCAGGTCCTCCTCGTAGACGGGTCTGGAGCCTGAAGGCTGCTTCGGCCCTGTGAAGCCGTCCGACAGGGAGAACGGGTCTTTCAGCCACTCCAGAATATGGGGCTCGTCCCCGGCGCGCTTCATGGTCTCGAAGAAGCTCGCGGCTGTTCCGCCGGAGAAGGTGCCCTTCATCTTGCGCACACGGCCTTTCACCCGGGCGATCGGTTCGCCGGAGCGGCGGATCGCCTCCTCCTGCAGGAAGAACACGCCCAGATCGAAGGGAATGGAATCAAAGCCGCAGGACAGAACGATGCGCGCGCCGGTCTTCTTCGCCTCACCGTCATGGCGGTCGATGATGTCGCGCATCCAGGCCGGCTCGCCGCACAGGTCGACATAGTCCGTACCCGCCGCGACGCAGGCCTGCACGAGCGGCTCGCCGTATTTCTGGTAGGGCCCGACCGTCGTGATGACAGCGTCGGTGCGCTCGGCCAGCGACTTCAGAGAAGCCGGATCGGAGGAGTCCGCCTCGATCAGCGGCGTGTCGGCCGGCGCGCCGATCTCGTCGCGCACGCTGGTCAGCTTGTCCATCGAGCGGCCCGCCATGGCCCAGCGCACGCCGGGATGCTCGGCGGCCAGATACTCGGCCACCAGACGGCCGGTGAAGCCGGTCGCCCCGAACACCACCACTTCAAACTCACGCTGGCTCATGGTCATCCTCCTCATAGACGCGGTTCATTTGCGCGGGAGGGTTCACGCTTGAGCCAGTGATGGCAAGCGCGGACTTAATCGGGACGCAGCTTGGCGGCCCGCACCGGAAACACGCGCGCATCGCCCAGCATCCAGGCGTTGGGCCGCTGCTCGAAAACAGCCGCCCAGGCCGGATCGCACACATTCAGCCCGCCCGCATAGGCGCCGAAGGCCGGCAGCACCAAGCGGCGGCCATCGGTGGCGAAACAGCGCTTGCGCAAGGTCCGGCCACGCACCGCGACCCGCGCGCAGGGATGCAGGTGTCCCGCGATCTCGCCCTCAGCCGGATACGGGCCAGGTTCATGGCGCAGGGTGAGCGGACCCAGTTCGATCTGCGGCGCGGTTCGTCCACCGAAGCGTGCCGGCGGTTCGGGATCGTGATTGCCTTCGATCCAGAGCCAGTCCTCGACCGAGTTCACCAAAGTTGCGAGCTGGCGGGCGTCGTCGTCATGGATGCGCCCATCCGCGCCCAGATCATGGAAGCTGTCGCCCAGGGCGACGACCCGCCGGGCGCCAAGACGCGCCATGGCGTCAGCCAGCCGGTTCAGAGTGGACCGTGTGTCATAGGGCGGCAGCATCTGGCCGCGCGCGGCGTAGGCGCTTCCCTTCTCCAGGTGAAGATCGGCGACGAGCAACGTCTCCGTCGAAACGTCGAAGGCTGCGCCGCTGATGTCAGCGAGCAGCACCGCCCCGTTCACGGTCAGGCGGGCCGGAGCGGAGAGGGAGGCGCGAGCGCTTGAGGCTGACATGCCCGCAATCATGCAAACATATCGTGAACACGCAAGCGTGACGGCCTGTTGAAACTCAGTCGGCGCGGCCGCGCTCGAAAACCCAGTTCCAGTAGCGCAGAACCGTCTGGGCCTTGTCCACCGACAGCGTATCGAAGACCAGCTGAGCCTGGCGACCGCGCGCGGCCTCCGCGCCCTCACCCGGCTTGCCCGCGATCAGCTCCAGATGGGCGCGCGACATCCCCGTCGCCTTGGCCAGAACCGCAATCGGCTCTCCGCCCATGTCGGCGAGCAAGCGCTCGGCGAGGTCGGAACGCACTCCGGCCAGCCGGGCGATTTCGGCCTGCAGCTCCAGATCTTCTCCGCGGCGTGCATACTCCTCCACCGCGCGCTCCAGCGAGCCGTAGACAGAGCGCTCGGCGGCTTCGCGATTGCGCTGGCGGCGATCGATGTAACGCAGCGCTTCGCCGACATCGCGGTCGACTTCAGCAGCACCCGCGGCAAGGGGAAATACGTCCGCCGCCGCTTCCTGGAGAATGGCCCGGCTGACCGAGAAGCGCTCCAGAATCTGCCGGCGCAAGGGATGAGACACCGACCAGAACAGGGCGAAGGCCTGGTTCGGGCGCAGTTCGGGACGCTTGATCAGCAGCTCGGCGAGGCGATCATTCTCCCGCAGCTCACGGACGAGAAAATCTGTCGTCTGCGGCGCAAGACGCGCTCCACGATTGCGCAGCAGCACTGCAATAACGTCCGGACCGCCTGACGACGCCAGCGAGGCGGCCACCGTCTCTGAAACGTGTTCGCGGCGGGCAAGAGCCATCTGGTGGCTCGGCCCGCCCTTACGCGCGATCTCCATCATGTCGAAATCGGTCAGCGCCTGGGATCGGCGCACGATCGGTTCTGCGACCTCGAACGCATCCAGCGCCAGGCGTCGCAGCAGCCCAGCCGGCGCGTCACCCTGACCGGCCAGGCGCTCTGCGACCTTGGCGCGCAGGTCCGGCGCGGCGTTGCGCAGAAGCTCTTCCAGCACATCCGCCGTCATCCAGCGTTCCTGTGGGGAGACGCGGGTCTCAGGCAGGCACACGATGTCGGCCAGCCGGCGCGTCAGGCGCAGCCGCGCCCGGCCCGCCGGCGGTTCAGGGGCGGAAGCCATGAGTTGGGACGTCTGAAGATCGTCGGCCATATCAGCCCGCTTGCAAGCAGAAGGGCCGCCAGCATCGCGCGAGGCCGTTAATGAACGCCTTAATCACGGAAACAAGACCGCACGACCGCTTGTACGGACAATATTTCGACTGCGCACTGGCGCCTCGCAGATCAACCGCGTATCAAGCATCAAGGCGCGTCATAAGCGAAAGGGGCAAGACCCCGCCGGGAGGAGACTTGAAGCTGGATCAGGCTGACCGCAGGCGCCGAGCCTGGCGACTACCCCCTTTTACCGCTTACCTTCTTGCGGTGAGCGGCTGGTTCTTCGGCTTCGGACTCCAGACCACGCTCTTCCCGGGCGTCATCAACTATACGCTGCAGGCCGGCCCGGAACGGCTCGGCATGGCCCAGGCTGCGCTCACCGCGCCCATGCTTTTCCTTCTGCCGTTGGCCGGCGTGCTGGCGGAGCGCTTCGAGCGGCGCAAGATCATGTTCCGCTTCCAGCTGCTGGCCGCCGGCGCCTCCGGTCTCCTCGCGGTGCTGCTGCTTCAGGATCAGCTCAGCTATGCGCTACTGGTCGGCTACGCCTTGCTCACCGGAACGGCGGGCGCGTTCATGATGCCGGCGCGCGACAGCGCGGTGAACCCGGTGACACGGGCGACCCAGCTCATGGGCCGGCGCGCGCTCACGCTTCAGAAGGCCGTGATCATCGCCTCTCTCGTCCAGTTCGCCGCCCAGATCGCCGGAATGGCCGCCGGGTTTCTCGCCGGGATCCTCGGGCCCGGGCCGCTATTCGCGGCCCAGGCCGCAGGCCTGCTGATCGGCGCGGGCAGCGCGCTTCTCCTGCCGCGCCTGAACCGATCGGCGCCGACCGGCGAACCGGTCCTACAAAGCCTGTCCGACGGCGTGCGCGCGGTCACCGGGTCCAATATTCTCGCGCCGATGACGCTGGTGATGATGGCCGTCGGCTGCCTTATCGTCGGCGGGGGGTTCTTCGTGATCGTGCCCACCCTTGTGCGCGACGCCTATGACGGCGGCTACGGGCTGCTGGCCTTTCTGCTGGTGGCCTTCTGGATGGGGGCGTTTCTGGCCAATGTGATGCTGGCGCGGGCCGGGTCGATCGAGCGGCCGGGCCGGGCGCTGATGCTGGCCCAACTGGTGACGGTGGTGTCCATGGGCCTCCTGGCGCTCCCCATGGCCTTGCCGGCGTTGTTTGTTCTGGTGTTCGCCTGGGGGCTGGGCGGCGGCGTGGCGATCTCGCTGTCGCGCGCCGTAGTTCAGGAAAACGCGCCGCGCGACAAGGTCGCCCGGGTCATGAGCGTCTATCAGCTGGGCCTGTTTGGCGGCATGCCGGTCGGCGCCTTCTTCATGGGCTTCGTCGTCGCCGAGTTGGGCCCGCGCCTGTCCGCGCTTGTCCCGATGGCCGGGCTGTTCCTTGTGCTCGCAGCGATCGCGCTGCTGACGCCGATCCTGACCATCAGACGGCTCGATCCAGCCTGAACCCGTTCCTATATGGTGCAGGAAAAGCATGGAGACCGGCCATGGCTCGTCTGAGCTCATCTGAAATCAATGCCCTCCGCGAGAACCTGCCTGAGGAGGTCGACCGCATCGCCTTCTTTGAAGGCACCGAAGCGCCGGGCTGCAGTCCGCTGAATGCGGAGAAGCGCGAGGGCGTCTATGCCTGCGCGGTGTGCGGCGAGGTCCTGTTCACCAGCAAGGAAAAGTATGAAAGCGGATCGGGCTGGCCCAGCTTCTGGGCGCCGGCCCATGACCAGGCGCTTGAGACCAAGAGGGACTTCAAGCTGATCATGCCGCGCACCGAGTTCCATTGCGCCAATTGCGGCGCCCATGGCGGTCATGTCTTCCCCGACGGGCCGCAGCCGACAGGGCTTCGCTATTGCGTCAATGGCGCGGTGCTGGACTTCAAGCCTGCACAAGGCGAAAACTGAGCCCCTCAATCACCCAGGGGAGTCGGCGACTGCGCCGGACATCATGCCCATGATCAAGAAGACCTTTACGCCCGCGCCGATGGTGTTCGCCCTCGGCGCGTTTCTCACATTATCCGCCTGCTCTGATCAGCCCGCCGATCAGGCCGGCGAGCCGGACCCGACTTTGGAGACTGATACCGCCATGGCCGAAACCGCCCCGCAGGACCTGATCGCGCGCGCGCAAGGCCTTGAGGCTCCGACCCCGGAGCAGCGCCCGCAGGAAATCACCCAGCACGGCGAAACGCGCGTCGATGAATTCGCCTGGCTGCGCGACGACGACTGGCAGACGGTGATGCGCGATCCGTCCGTGCTGCAGGCCGACATCCGCACCCATCTCGAGGCCGAGAACGCCTATTACAACGCAGTGATGGCGCCGCTGGAGGCGCTGGAGGACCGCATCTATTCGGAGATGCGCGGGCGCATCAAGGAAGACGACGCCTCCCCGCCGGAGCGTGACGGGCCGTGGTTCTACTACACCCGCTTCCGCGAAGGCGGACAGTATCCCGTCTTCGCCCGCCGTCCCGCCGATGAGAACGGCGAGATGAGCGGCGAGGAGCAGATCATCCTGGACGGCGACGCCGAAGCGGATGGCATCGAGTATTTCGACCTCGGCTCGGTCGAACACTCCCCGGACCATCGCTACATGGCCTGGGCGGTCGATACCGCCGGATCGGAGTTCTACGAGATCCGCATCCGTGATCTGCAGACCGGCGAGGATGTCGCCACCCTGACCGATGAGGGCTATGGCTCGCTGGAATGGGCCAATGATTCCCGCACGCTCTATTGGGTCTGGCGCGACGCCAATAACCGGCCCAAGCGCGTCTATCGCCAGGCCATGGACGCCGACGAGGCCGAGCTGATCTATGAAGAGGCCGATGACGGCTTCTTCCTGGGCGTCGGCAAGACCGATGGCGACACCTGGATCGTCCTGTCCGCCAGCGACCACACCACGACCGAGATGCGCGTGTTCGACGCAAACGATCCAGCCGCCGAGCCGATCCTCGTCTCCGAGCGCGAAAGCGGCGTGGAGTATTCCCTGACCGAGGCGGGCGGGCAGATCTTCGTGCGCACCAATCAGGACGGCGCAGTGGACTTCAAGATCATGACCGCCCCCCTGGACGATCCGCGCCGGGAGAACTGGTCGGACCTGATCGACCATCGCCCGGGCGTCCTCGTCAACGGGCTTGTGGGCTATCAGGACTGGCTGGTCCGAATGGAGCGGGCGAACGCCCTGCCCCGCATCATCGTGCGCAATCTCGCCGATGGCGAGGAGCACGAGATCGCGTTCGAAGAAGAGGCCTACGCCCTCGGGCTTGATGGCGGCATGGAATACGCCGTGGACATGATGCGCTTCTCCTACGAGAGCCCGTCCACGCCGGAAGAGACCTTCGACTATGACATGGCCTCGCGTGAGCGGACCCTGATCAAGCGTCAGGAAATCCCCTCCGGCCATGACGCCTCGGACTATGTCGTCCGCCGCCTGATGGCGCCGGCCCGCGACGGCGAGATGATCCCGGTCACCCTGCTCTATCGCGAGGGCACGGCGCTGGACGGCTCGGCGCCGCTGATGCTGTATGGCTACGGGTCCTACGGCATCACCATCCCGGCGGGCTTCTCGGTCTCCCGCTTCAGCCTGGTCGACCGGGGCATGATCTACGCCATCGCCCACATCCGCGGCGGCATGTCCAAGGGGTACCAGTGGTATCTGGACGGCAAGCTGAACAGCAAGACCAACACCTTCAACGACTTCGTGGACTCCGGCCGGTTCCTGGTCGAGCAGGGCTTCACGACCGAAGGAAACATCGTCGCCATGGGCGGATCGGCCGGGGGGCTGCTGGTCGGCGCGGCCATGAACCAGGCGCCGGAGCTGTTTGCTGGCGTGATCGCAGCGGTGCCGTTTGTGGACGTGACCAACACCATGTCCGACCCGAGCCTGCCGCTCACCCCGCCGGAATGGCCTGAGTGGGGCAACCCGATCGAGGACGCCGAGGCCTATCGCTACATCATGAGCTACAGCCCGTACGACAACGTCACGGCGCAGGACTATCCCCACCTCCTGGCCACGGCCGGTCTGACCGACCCGCGCGTGACCTATTGGGAGCCGGCGAAGTGGGCCGCGCGGGTGCGCACCCGGCGGACCGATGACGGTCTGACGCTCATGCGCACGAATATGGGCGCCGGCCATGGCGGCGCATCCGGGCGTTTCGATGCGCTGAAGGAACGGGCTGAGGAATGGGCGTTCGCCCTGATGACCGTGGGCCTCGCCGATGCAGAAGCCGCGCAAGCGAGTGTTGAATCGGCAGAAGCGGGCGAAAACTCAGCCGGGAACTAAAGCCGGACCGGCTTGTCTGAATGCAGCGGCGCGGGCCAGACGGCCCGCGCCGTTTGCGTTCAGTCCTCCAGCCGGAAGGCGAGCGTGGTGGTCACGCCGCGGCGCACCACTGCATTGGGATCCTGGCCCCTGGCCGCCGAATGCCGCCAGCCCGACACCGCCTCGAGACTTGCACGCTCGAATCCGCTGGAGTCACAGGACACCACGGAGAGGTTCGCCGTACGGCCCGACGCCAGGATGTCGTACCGGACGGTGCAATCGCCCTGGACGCCGCGCGAGGCTTCGCGCGAGGGATAGATCGGCTCGACGCGGGTCGCCAGCGGCGGCGGCGCCAGCACGAAGTCTGCAGTCCCGTCCATCACCACTTGGTCGTCGATTACAGGCGGCTGCACAGTATAGCCAGTCTCTACAGGCCGGGCCTCGCGTTCAGTGGTGATGACCGGCCGTGGCGGCGGGGCGACGACCGGGTCAAGGGTCGGCCGGCGCTGATCCCTGACGGCGTCGCGCTCGGGCACCTCAAAGGAGATCGTGATCGTCGGCGCCTCATCGACCTCGGCGGCGGGGGCAGAATCACTGGCGATCAGCGCCTGCATCACCATGAACAGGCTGAATGTGATCGCGCCCGCGAGGCCGAGCGCGGCGACAAGGCGCAGCCCCGCACCCAGGGTGCGGGCGAGTCCGGAGGCGGCGCCCGAAGGCGCTGAAAGCATGAAAACAGCGGTGGTCATGGCGCAATCTCCCTTGCCGGCGCGGGAGCCGGCTGGAGATAGACTCCCGCCAAGATCGAAATCCTAACACATACTCCCGGCAGGCGCGAGCTATTGCTCGATCACGCCGGCCCGCACCTCTTCGCAAAAGGGCGAGTCCAGGTCCGGAGGGCCTGTACGCTGCGGCTGGAACGGGGGCTGAGACTGGCTCGGCGCCGCCTCCGGCTCAGCGATCTGCTCGCCGTAAGCGTTGAAATACGGTGCGCAGCGCTCCGGGAAGGCGTTGTCAGGGATCGCGATCCTCGCTTCGGGATCAAGTCCCTCGGTCAGGATGAGGATGCGCCGCTCCGCTTCCAGTGTGAGGGGAATTCAAGCCACAGTGCGCGGTAAGCGGGCCATGTCAGCACGAACCTTCACCATGCAGAAACCCCGCCACCAGAGGTGACGGGGTTCTGAATTCCAGGCAAGGCTTGTGACTGATAGGTCTACCCGCCAGCCTGTTGCTGGGCGGCCTGCTCGGCGCGGCGCTGCTGGGCCGCCTCGAACTCGGCGTCGGTCATGTTCGCTTCGCGGATCTGCTCGCCGAAGCGGTTGAAGTAGCGCGCACAGCGCTCCGGGAACGCGTCTTCCGAGATGCGCACGCGGCCGTCTTCATCGACTTCACCGGTCAGGACCAGGATGCGCCGCTCGGCTTCAAGCGTGAGACGGCACTCATCGATGGTGACCTGGATGCGCTGGATGCGGCGGCGCTCCTCACCCTCGATCTGGGCGTTGATGAAGCGGATCCACCCGTTTGCGGAGGTTCGGCTGCCGGAGAAGCGCGCGGCCTGGCGGAAGGCTTCAAGCGCCTCATTCACCTTGCCGGCGTCGGCGGTCACGCTGTCCACCTGCTCAAAGCGCACGTTACCCAGCAGCTCCCAGGCGGCGCCCGTATTGGACAACCCGCCGCGGGACAGGGCGGTCTCGAGCGCGGCTTCGGCCTGGACCGGCTGGTTCAGCTGGAAGTGGGCCTCAGCGAGACGCAGGGCTGTTTCGCCATCGCCCATGAGCTCCGACAGACGCTCCAGAACCGGAATCGCCCGATCAAATTCGGCGGCCTGCCGCCACATGTTGGCGAGGGTCTCCAGATTGTCTTGCGTGGTCTGGATCCGGCCCGCATTCATCTCGCGCTCAAGGATCGTGGCGCCGCGATAGGGATTTTCGTAGTAGCTGTAATACTGCACCAGGCGGATCAGCTCGTTCTCTTCCTGGAACAGGCCGTTGAGATACATCAGCTTGTTGGCCTCGAACGCATCTTCCTCCCGGCCAAGACGGGCGAACAATGCGACGAGGTTCTGCCAGCCGCGGCGCGTGCCCGGATAATCCTGCAGAGAGTCGCGCACCACACGCAGCTCATCCTGGGGACGATCGAGCTGCTGATAGAAGAACTGCATCAGCGCGTACTCGGACTCGCTCTTGTCCGACTCCAAACGGTAGAAGCGCTCGGCATAGGGCAGACCCGCGCGGATCAGGCGCATGGTCTCGGATTCGTTATCGGTTGCCTGGGACGCCTGGATGTAAACCTGCGCCAGGGTCTTTGACAGACGCGCGTTAAGCTCGGCCCCCGCATCGACCGCAAGCTCGAACTGACGAATGGCTTCGGAGTAGTTCTCCTGGACCATGTAGAGCTGGCCGAGATTGGTCCGGAATGCGATTATCTGATCGGTAACGAGGGCGCCGGTATCGATGGCGGCCCGGAAGTCGCTGATGGCGCCCTGATAGTTATCGACTTGGAAATAAGCGTTGCCGCGCAGCTGATAGACGACGCTGCTTTCGTACGGAGTCATCTCGGTCGCCAGAAGGCGGGTCCCGATGCGGATCACCTCCTGAAAATTCTCAGCCATGAGGGCATCCTGCATCAGGATGACCTGCTCACCGACGCGTGTCGTTAGAACGCGGCCTTCCGCGCTCTGTTCGTCGTTATTGTTCCGCCGCTGCGCGTCAGCAGGAGCGGCAAGGCTGAACGCGATGGCGGCGGCCACGAACAGCGCACCGACATTGCGGATCAGGGATCGGGGGTCGAGGAACTCGGACCGGGTCATGTCAATCTCCGTCCGCGCCGCGCCGCAGGATCTCGGTCCTGCGGCGCTTCAGGCGCGCTTAGTCATCAAGTTGATAGTCAAGGCGGGTCACAACGCCGCGACGCCAGACGGCTGTGCCGTCCTGAACCTTCGGCTCGTAACGCCAGCGCTCAACGGCTCGGATAGTCGAGCGTTCAAACATGGAGTCGCAGGTCGTGGCCTGGATGTTGGTCGGCGTGCCGTCAGGCGTCACGTCGAACATCACCGTACAGCTGCCTTCGGTTCCCCGCTCAGCCGCCCGCGGAGGATATTGCGGGGGAATTCGAACCATCGGCTGGGCGTCGCGGTCTGACACGTCGAAGCTGACATTGTCGCCGGACATTTCCGGGGTTTCGAACTCGGGGAGTTCGCCGCCGACCGTGGACATGTCCTCGTTCGGCTGCTCGGCCCGCTGGCGCTCGATCTGCGGCGGCGGGGGCGGCGGATCGACCCGCTCCACATCGTCGAGATTCACCTCACGCTGGCGAATATCGACATCGTCTACTTCTTCCGAGATCGCAATGCGCAGCTCTTCACCAGCCTCCTCAAGGGGAACCTGATCCTCGAAGATCAGGATGATCATGAGCTGGAACAGCAGGAAAGTGATCGCACCGGCGATCGGAACCCCGATCAGGAGACGAATAATGCTGGCCATCATGCTCTCCTAGTTATCTTCGGTCGAGATGTAGATGTTCTCGATCTCGAGATCCTGAAGCACTTCCTGCACGTCAAGAACGGTGCCGGCGGGCGCCTCGTCATCGCCCTGGATCATGGCGTCCGCCCGAGGGTTCTGGGCGAGCAGCTGTTCCAGGACGTTGCGGATCTGGCTGAGCTCATAGGCCCGGCCATCGATATAGATCTCATCGTCAGCAGAAACGGCGACCAGGATGGTCGGGCGAACCCGCTCCTGGGTCTGGGCCTCGGGACGGAGCGGGTCGATGCCCGGCTCCTTCACGAAGACCGCCGTCACGATGAAGAAGATCAGAAGGATGAACACCACGTCGAGCATGGGAGTCATGTCCAGCTCGACCTCTGCATCATCCTGCAGAACACGGCTTTGGCGGCGTGCCATTGGTTACTCCTCCCGACCTATTGTTCGTCTTCGCGGCGGTTGAACGACACCGGGATCGAGTTGGCGCGCAGCTCATCGATCAGATAGATCAGCGTGCCGTGCTCGGCCTCGTCGGCAACCTCGATCAGGACGGCCGAATTCGGCTGCTCTGCGCGAATACGCGATACGGCGGCCAGCACCCGAAGCTCACTGGTCTGCTCCTGATTCACGAACACACGATTTGAATCGTCGATCTGAACGAAGATGACTGTGTTGTTCGGCGGATTCTCCTCATTCTGGTTCGGAGGCGGGGGAACTATGTCGATCCCCTGCTCCTGCAGGAATGTGGCCGTCACGATGAAGAAGATCAGCAGGATGAACACGATATCCAGCATCGGCGTCATGTTGACGTCGGCCTGATCGTTCCCCCTTTGCGATGCTCGTCTGCGCATGACCTACTCCACCTCGAGTTCGTCAGCCAGCTCGTGCACGCGTTGCTTCGCCATGCGTTCGATCTGGTTGGAGAACAGAAGCCCGGACAGGGCCGCGACCATGCCGGCCATGGTGGGGATCGTGGCGCGCGCCACCCCCGCACTCATGGCTTTGGCGTCGGAGGACCCGGAGATCGACATCACGTCGAACACCGCGACCATCCCGGTCACCGTACCCAGAAGCCCGAACAGGGGAGCCACCGCGACCAGGGTCTTGATGAGCTCCACATTCTGTTCCGCTTTCTGTTTCACCTCTGAGATGAGCTGATCCCGGATGGCCAGGGCATGCCAGGAGTGATGGTCGCTGCGCGCGCCCCACTCCTGCATGACCCGCTTCTTCACTCCGCCATGGGCGAAGCCGAAATAAGCCAGCCGCTCCAGGATGAACGCCCACATCACAAAGGTCAGCAGCATGATCCAGTTCAGGATCGGACCGCCGCGCTCCAGGAATTCCTGAAGACCATTGAGGGCGCCTTGGAGATCCATGGGTTTGTTCCTCTAGCCCGCGGATTCTTCGGCGTGACGCGCGATGATGCCGGCCGCCTGCTCTTCCAGAGCCTGCTGCGCGCCGCGCGCGAAGCTGGCCGCAAAGGAGTGGATGAACAGAAGCGGGATCGCGGCGATCAGGCCCGACACGGTGGTCACAAGGGCCTCGGAGATGCCGCCCGCCATGATGCGGGGGTCGCCGGTGCCGAACAGGGTGATCTGCGTGAAGGTCCGAATCATGCCCGTCACGGTGCCGAGCAGACCCAGCAGCGGGGCGACGCCGGCGGCCAGCTTCAGGAAGTTCAGACCGAACTCCAGCTTTGGCGTTTCGCGCAGGATCGCTTCGTCGATCTTCAGCTCGATCGTCTCGATCGGACGGTCCTTGACCTCTTCATAGGCCAGCATGATGCGGCCCAGCGGGTTGGACTTGGACGCCGTCGAACGGCGCTTCTGAGCGTTGATGGCCGAGGTGGTCATCAGGAGCGAGAAGAGCCGGAACAGGCCAAAGGCGGCCGAGAAGATCAGCAGCGCGGCGATGATCTGAGCGACGATGCCGCCCTGATCAAAACGCTCACGAAGGTCCGGCACATCCTTGTAGATGTTCAGCAGAGCGCCGCGCGACGGGTCGACCGGACCGGCGACGATCTCACCGGGATCGGCGTTGATCAGACGGCTGGCGGCGTCAAGCAGACGGCCCGGAGGCTGCTGCTCGAGTTCTTTCAGGTCATAGCCCAGCGCACTGTTGGTGTCGTCCGCAGACCAGCGCACATAGCGCGGGCCGCCATCGTCGGCGATGGACAGGAACGGACCGACACGCGTCACCGGAAGCGGCTCGCCATTATTCAGGCCGAGCACGCGGCGCTGGAAGGTCACCACCTGGGCCTGGGCGTTCATCTCGCCGATAAGCGTCTGCCAGATGAGGTCCAGCTCGCGGCGCTCAGGCAGCGTGCGGCTGTTGGCCAGCTCGATCAGCGGCTCGTGGCGGCCGTCGAACTGAGCGGAGATGGACGAGGACTCAATGGTCGAGCCGAATTCGCCGGCGGCCTGACGGGCCGCGCCGAACAGCTCACCGAACGCGCCTTGCTCTTCGCGAAGCTGGGCGTCCAGCTCGGCGATGCGCTGATCGTTCTGTTCAAACTGCGCCGTGAGCCGGTCCGCTTCAGCTTCCAGCGACGCCAGTTCGTTGCGGGCCTGGGCAAGGAGCGCGGCCTGGCGGTCGCGATTCTGGCGGAATTCCTGAAGCCGGGCCTGGTTCTGCGCTTCCGCGTCACGCGCGTCGGCGCGAACGCGGTCAAGCAATTGTTGAATAGAGGTGACCGGTTGACGGTCAGCCTGGGCGAAAGCCGGCGCAGCGAGCATGGACGCTCCCAGCGAGACGGCCGCAATGGTCTTGATGATCATTTTCATCGGTATGTTCTCCCGTCTCGACCGGTTTACTGAGCGTCCGGCCCAGGCAGCGGGGCCACGAAGACTTCCGGGGTGGTCACTTCGTTGGCGATGCGGAACGCACGGTCAACGTCAGCGGCCATGGAGCCCGGCACGGGGCGCCAGTCCGGATTGTCCTTGGTGCGAATTTCAAGAGCGCCGTCGACTTCGCGAATGATGGCCACGCGGCCGATCTGAAGGACGCGGGCGGGCTGGGGCACGCCGTCGACCTCGACCTCTTCCTCATAGGCGGTCAGCGACCGGCCATAGGAGGCTTCAATCTCATACGCATTCAGCAGGACGCGATAACGTTCCGCCGGCGAGACCTGCGCGTCGCCCAGGGCCTCGCGGATCCGGTCAAGGCGCGCAGTGCGCTCTTCCATCCGGAACTCCAGGTCCTGCGCCACGAAGTCTTCCAGCGCGGTGAACATCTCCAGCAGCATCGGCGTCAGATCACGCTCGATGTTACCGACCCGCTCGAGCTGGGCCTGAAGACCAGCCAGCTCGTTTTCCTGCGAACGCAGGAACACCCGCTGCTGCTCGAGAAACACCCGCTGGGATTCGATCTGCTCGCTCAGCGCCAGATACTCGCGCTCTGCGTTGTCAGCCTGGTCCGCCAGGTTGTCGATCTGGGCCTGCGCCTGCGCGCCCGCCTGGGTGGACTGGCGCGCCACCTGGAGCGCCTGGTCGAGCTGAGCCTGAGCGCCCCCCGCCGCAACCAGCGCAGCAGCGCCGGCGAGCAGCGATGTGCGGATAGCCTTCATCGTCTTGGACATATGTTCGCCTCACAGTAGCCGGCGCGAACCGTCATGGTCCGCGCGCTTCCGGTTCCCTCGCTGTGTCGGTGCGCCTGGCGCCCAACGGACGCTTCGGCCCCCCAAACAAATAAAACGCGGCGCACCGCGCTCCGACGCCCTTCTCAGAACGCCGGACAAAAAGAAATTCGAGGGAAATTCTGGTTTTAAGTCTTCCCCTCGGTCATGCGGCGTAGACCACCGTCTCTTTCGTTTGGATGAACGCTAGCACCCGATTTGCAGCGCAATCAACCGCGCAAACACGCCGGAAGGCGCCACAGCTTGGTTAACGGCGATTAATTTCCTGAAGTGCGGTGATCAAGTGACACCAGCGGCTTGTCGTCGAAAGCCCTGATTTCACGGGCCGAGCGCGCCAGGTTTCCAGGATCATAGTCGTCCGCTGACGGCGCATCGCAGTCCTGCAAATAATTTTCAGCAGCGCGATGTTGCAGCAAGCCGGATGCGCCATGCTGCACGGTGATGTGCATCTTCACAGGAAGGATTGGCTGGGGCGCCAGGATTCGAACCTGGGAATGGCGGTACCAAAAACCGCTGCCTTACCACTTGGCGACGCCCCAGCAGGGCCAGTGAGACCGGCCACGGGGCGGGCTAGATAGCCCGGCTTCGCGGCCAATGCAACGGCCTGCACTGCAGCTCCGCCGAGCTGCGATTCAGGGCCTCGACAGCGGCCCGCACCGATTGCCAAGCCTGAGGGCATTGTCTATAAGCCGCGCCTCGGTTCGGAGTATAGCTCAGCCTGGTAGAGCACCGTCTTCGGGAGGCGGGGGTCGTAGGTTCAAATCCTGCTACTCCGACCAGTATTCCCGCTCCCTGATCATCAAGCCGCTCCGCCCCTGCTTGGGCGCTCACCGTTGCACAGCGTCGCTTTCTGGCAACGCCTGATCCGGGATCGGCAAAGCAGCGCATCGCCCCCTGTCCAGTTTGCTCGCAGTGCGGCTAAGGTGCCGGCGCAGGTGGACGGGAGGGGGCCCGAACATGCGTGAATTCTGGTTCGGCGTATTTGGATCGATCCTCGGCATGCTTGTCGGGAGCGCGATGATCGTTGTGCTCGCCCTGTTCGCGTTCGGCGCGCTGGTTACGCCGGCCCTGCAGGCGACCGGAGCCGCAGAGTCGTCTTTGGACGCCCTGGGCGGCAATCTGATCGAAATCGATATGCGCGACTCAGAGACGGCGCCGCGGACGATCGACATTCTTGAAGCGCTTTACCGCGCCCAATCCGATCCTGCGATCACCGGCGCGATCCTGCTTGTCGGAGGCGATAAGCCGCTGCCGCTGGCTCATGGTGAGTCTGTGTCGCGAGCGCTCGACAGGCTGTCGCGCGCCGGAAAGCCGGTCACGGCCTTCCTGCAGGACGCCGGAACTTCAGGTCTTTCCAACTACATTGCCGCGAGCCGAGCAGACGAGATCTGGGCTTCGCCTCTGGCGATCATACAGCCAGGCGCCGCCGGAGAGCTTGACCGGTTCCTTGCGCCCCAGACTGGAGATCGCATTCTGGGGATGATCGCCAACGCGCGCGGCCTTTCTCAGGACAGGGTGGCTGCGCAGCTTCAATCCGGCGCATTTGATTCGGCGGCCGCGCTTGACGGCGGGCTGATTGATCAGCTGGGATCTTCTTTGGCCGCGCGCGCCGCGAGACTCCAGTCGGGGCCAGAAGACGAAGCGCTAGCGGTCGTGTCGGCGCAAGCCTACCTTCGCAGCCGCAACGCCCCTCGCCCTCCACGCGCCGCCTTCGCCCTCATCAGCATCGATGGTCCTTTGACCGCCGCCGCAGCGTCCCGCACGGCGACCGAAATCGACGGCGCTCTGCGTGACGATCAGGTCCGAGCAATCGTGCTTCATGTCGATTCGCAGTCAGGCTCTGCGCCGGCCGCCTTCGAAGTCGCGGATGCGATCATGCGGGCCCAGGCCGCCGGCAAGCCGGTGGTCGCCCTCGCCGGCGCTGCGGCGACCGGCGCCGCCTATTACGCGCTGTCTCCCGCCGATCAGATCATCACGCCTTCGTTGGCGGCGCTCGTCGGTCTGGGAGCAAGCGAGTCCCGTCTGCCTGCAAGTCTTAGCCCCACCTCGCAGCCCCCAGCCGATTCCGCAGCGGTCATTGATCGCGCCCACTACGCGGTGATGCTCGAGCAGGTGGCCGACGCCCGTGACCTGCCTCTGGCGCGCGTGGCTGCGCTCGGGCGCGGTCAGATCTGGTCCGGCGCGGACGCAGTTTCCTACGGCCTTGCCGACCTTGAAGGCGGGCTTGATGAAGCGGTGACAGCTGCGCGCAGTCTCTCGGGTCTTGCGATGGACGAACCTGTCGGCCTGATCCGCAAACCAGAACGGTCCAGCACAGCCGATGTTATTGATCAGCTCATCCAGCGCCTCGCCGGGCGTTAACCGGCCAGCGCGCCGAGCAGCAGCACGGCCAGGAAGCCGAAAAGCAGGACGATCAGATAGAGAAAATCCAGCGTCAGGGTTCGCAGACCGCTGGCGATGCGTCCGCGCTCGTAGACCACGCGGTTGAGCCGGTAGAGATAGATGTTGGAGTAGACCAGCAGCGCCAGGAACGCCCATCCCGACCCGATCAGAAGCCCTGCGCCCATGGCGAGAAACAGCGCGGAGTGAAAGTGCATCGACACGATCAGGTGATCGTAGAAAAAGAAGCGCCGCCTCCAAGCATAGACCAGACTGAGAAGAAGCGCATAGATCGGCACCATGACGAACATGATGCGCGGCACCCAGTCGAGGGTCGCCTCCACCCAGCCGCCCGGATCCTCGCTGACCCCGGCGAAACGGTCTCCCAGAAACCGGCGGACTGAAAGTGGAAAGATCGAATCAGGCGGCGATTCACCGTAATCCTCCGGCGCAAAGAAGCGGCGGATCTGATCGGGCTCCCCGCCGGGCCCGATCACGACGCTTCCAGACTGTCCGTCGCTGCGACCGGCGATGAACTGGACATGCGAGCTGGAATCGGCGCCGGAAACCTCCGCCCCTTGCGCCGGGCCGGCTGGCTGAGCTTCGCCTGCGTCCGCCCCAGCCGCCTCGCTCTGACCAGGCGGGGCGGCCTGAGAGGCCAGTTCATCGCTCGCCTGGTTTTCTCCAGATGCGATCACGCCCATGCGCGCAAGGGATTCAAGCGCCTGAGCGGCCTCCTCTTCCGTCATGTCCCCGGCATCGACGGAGGCTTGCAGTTCAGCCTCCATGCGCTCGCGCAGCGCTGCACGGGTCGGACCCGCTTCACTCATGGCTTGGGACACGCCGGCGGCAGTTTCGGAGAAACCGTCCGAGGCCTGATCCAGGCCAGGAACAAGCAAGAAGAAGATGAGCGAGGCGATGATGTAGAGACGGAAAGGCGGCATGTAGCGCGCCCGCCTGCCTTTGAGATAATCGCGTGTGATCCGCCCTGGCCGGCCTAGCAGATTGGGGATGGTGCGGGCCACGCGTCCATCCAGGGCGAACAGTCCCTCAACGAGCTCACCGAGCAGCCCACGCGCCGGACGGTGGTACTCGTCGGCGAGCTGACCGCAATTGTGACAGACCGGCCCCTGAAGATGAGTAAAGCAGTTCGCACACACGCCGTCAGGCGCGTCCGGCGCCAGGGCGGCGGGACGGGACGCGCGCGCCTTCGCGCCGCGTCCCGGCTCAGCCGCCGTAGCGGCGGCATGCTCGGCGGCGGTCTGCGCGGCTTCGTCGAGCCCGTCCGTCATGCCGCCTCCCGCGCTCTGGCTGCGCCTTAGCCGTCCTGGCCTTCCTGATCAGCAAAGCACAGGAAGCGCGTGCGGTGGATGTGGACGATATTGTCCTCCCATCCGGTCACGCGCGGATTCACCAGCGCCTTGTTCACGTAATAGACGATCGGGATGTACGGCATCTCATCCAGCATGACCTGCTCGGCTTCGGCCATGAGCCGGCCGCGTTCGTCAGTGTCGAGCGTGGTATTCGCCTGAGCGATGAGCGCATCGTACTGTTCATTGGACCAGCGCGAATAGTTCATCGGCACCGAGTCGGTTTCGGCCAGGAAGAGGAAGTTGAAGGCGTCGTTATAATCGCCGATCCAGCCGCCATCGCCGAGCTGGTAATCGCCCGCACGCAGATTGGAATAATGGATCTGGGTCTCGATGCCGACGATCTCCGCGTCCACCCAGTCTGCGATCGCTTCCCAGTCCTGCTGGACCACCGGCGCCACACGCGGGTTATCCCCGGTGGTGCGGTGATTGTATTCGAAACTCAGAGGATTGTCGGGACCAAAGCCGGCCTCTTCAAGCAGCTCGCGCGCCCGCGCGCGGCGCTCCTCTATGGACTGATCGAACCAGGAAATGCGGGCGGTGTCAGGATAACCCGGAACACCCGGCGGCACGAATGAGTGCGCCGGGATCTGGCCGGCCCGCAGAATTTCTTCAGCGATGAACTCGCGGTCGATCGCCATGCCCAGCGCATTGCGCACGCGCGGATCGTCGAACGGTTCGATCGTCGTGTTGAACGAGAAATAGATGATCCCGAGATAGGGGTGCACACGCACATAATCCGGGATTTCCTGCTGGAGGAAATCCAGGCTCTGGCCGGCGAAGTCGACGGTCAGGTCAAACTCGCCCGATCGCACCCGGCGTTCGGACGCCTGGAGTTCGGTGGGATAGTAGAACACCTCATCGATGCAGACATTCTGGTCGTCCCAGAAATATTCGTTGCGCTCGACGTGAACGAAATCGTTCGCGCGCCACTGCACCAGCTTGTACGGCCCGTTGGTTTCGATGTTCGCCGGCTGAATCCAGGCGTCACCATGCTCCTCGACCACGTGCTGGGGAACCGGGAAGGTGGTGTAGTGGGTCAGGAGCTGAGGCAGGTAGGGCGCCGGAAACTCCAGCTCGATCTGCAGCGTACGCTCGTCCAGCGCGGTCACGCCGAGTTCTTCAGGCTGGAGTTCGCCTGCGTTGACGCCACGGGCGTTACGGATCGGGTAGAGGATCGAGGCGTAGTTCGCCAGGGTCGCCGGGGTCAGAATGCGCCGCAGGGCGAACTCGAAATCATAGGCGTCCACCGGCTCGCCGTCAGACCATTGCGCCTCGCGAAGGGTGAAGGTCCAGGTCAGGCCGTCCTCTGAGACCGAATATTCCGTGGCCATGCCCGGGATCGGTTCGCCGGCGGCGTTCTCGGTGAACAGGCCGATGAACATGTCGCCGATGATATTGTTTTCCCAGGTGCCCGACGCCTTGTGCGGGTCAAGCGAGAGCGGTTCGGCGTTGTTGCCGCGATGGAGCACCACCACGTCGCTGTCGGGCGCTTCGCCTCCGCAGGCTGCAAGCGTAAGCGCAGAAGCGCCGGCGGCGAGCGCGAGGGTGAAGGATCTAAAGCTTGTCATACGAGCAGGTTCCCCTAGAGACATGCGCCCCGCCGCTTCGGGGCGATTGGATGCGGTATGCGCAGTCCGGCGGGCCGGAAGCGCTGCGGATGGCCATTATGTGCAGCGGTCGATGAGTTCGTGATGAACACGCGCCGCCTTGACGTGACCTTAATCTCCTAGAGAACTGGGTAGAGTTTCAAGCAAAACCCGACGCGTCGCCGCAGCGGGGATGCATCGCATGCAGATCAGGAGGTCCCTCCGTGACCCGCTTCAGCGCCTCCATAGCCGCCCTCGCCTTGTGTCTCCCCGGCGGAGCCCACGCCATGCAGCAGGCCGAAGACGATCCGCTATCCCCTGTTCTGGATTGCCGGGAGGTGCCAGGCGACGCAGAGCGGTTGGCCTGTTTCGATGACGCGACGGCCGCGCTGGCCGAACGACGCTCCGGCGGAGCGTTCGTGGTCGTGCGCCGCGAACAGGTCGAGCAGGCTGAGCGGGAGGCGTTCGGGCTGCCGACCCCAAGCGTCGGCGGCCTCGCACGGTCTCTAGGCGCCTTGTTCACGAGCGAAAGCGAGCCCGGCGGACCACGCCATGACGCTGTCGACGCCGCCGAACCGGCCCGCGCGGGCGACGCTGAGGCGCAGGTCGCGGAAGCCTCTGGTGTCCGGGTTCTCGAGCGTGATGACGAAGGCGAAGCTGAAGTCGTAATCATGCAGATACGCCGCTTTGATGAGTATGGTTATCAGCGCGGCAGCTTTCACATGACCAATGGCCAGGTTTGGGAGATGACCGAGACCGAGCGCATGCGCATGCCGCGCAGCGGCGAGGCTGAGGCCCACATTCGCCGACTGCGCACCGGCGGTTATGTGCTTCGGATCAATGGTCGTGGTGCGACGACGAATGTGCGCCGGGTGCGCTGAAGCCCGCCGCGCGGACGTGAACGCGCCGGCCGGAGCGAACGTGTTTGGAGGTAAGATGATGTCCCGCTTTAAACTCGCCCTGGCGACGACCGCCGCGCTGACCTTCGCCCAGGCCGAAGCGCAGGACAGTAACGGTTCAGGCGAACCGCCCGTGGTCGACCGGCTCCTCGCCTGCCGCGCGATCGAGGCGAGCGCCGAACGCGCGGCCTGTCTGGATGCGGCTGTGGACGGCTTCGCGCAGGCGCTTGAGCGCGGGGATATCGCCATCATCGAACACCGCGCCGTGCGCGAGATCGAGCGAGACGGTTTCGGATTGTCCCTGCCGTCACTATCCGGTCTGCAAGGGCTGTTCAGCGCGCGCACTTCAACGCGGGATGGCGAAGGCTCCGGCGACGCCCCTCCGCCTCAAGCCGCGAGATCACAAGTGCTCTCGGATGGTGCGCTTGCGGCCTATGACGACGAGGGTCGGCTGGAGCGCATCACCGACGCGCCGGTCGCCTCGGTGCGCGAGAGCCGCACCGGTGTCCTCGTGACCCTCGAGAACGGCCAGGTCTGGCGACAGACCGACGGGACCCGCTTCCAGATACGCCCGATCCGCTCCCACCACCTGGAGGCTGGCCTGACGGCGACCATCGAGCGGGGCCTGCTCGGTTCATTCTTCATGGAGCTGAGCCATGATGGCCGGAGATTTCGGGCGGAGCGGGTGCGCTGACAGACACCCCCCGGAGGCATCACGTCATGCGCGCCACTAGCGATCCTTGGGATCTATCGCGTCGCGCAGGCCGTCGCCGATGAAGTTGAAGCAGAACAGCGTCACCATCATGGTCAGCGCCGGGAAGTAGAGGGTCCACGGCGCCACCTCCATGTCGCGGGCTCCATTGGAGATCAGGTTGCCGAGCGACGTGAGCGGCTCCTGAACGCCCAACCCCAGGAAGGACAGGAAGCTTTCGGCCAGGATCACGACCGGGATGGTGAGCGTCACGTAGACGACGACCGGGCCCAGCACGTTCGGCACGATATGGCGGCGAATGATCGAAAACTGGCTGACGCCGGCGGCCCGGGCGGCTTCGACGAACTCCATTCCCTTAAGCGAGATGGTCTGGCCGCGCACGATCCGCGCCATGGTCAGCCATTCCACGGCTCCGATCGCCACGAAAATCAGGATGATGTTGCGTCCGAACACGACCATCAAAATGATCACGAAGAAAATGAACGGCAGTGAGTAGAGCACGTCGACGATACGCATCATGAGCTGGTCCAGACGCCCGCCGACGAAGCCGGCGGTCGCGCCCCAGATCACGCCGATCGCCAGCGAAACCATGGTGGCGACCACGCCGACCATGAGGCTCATGCGCAGTCCGACCAGCGTACGTGCGAACAGATCGCGGCCCTGGGCGTCGGTTCCGAATATGTGAAGATGCTCGAAGGTCGGCGGCAGCTGAACCCGGTCGCGATAGATGTGGGAGCTGTCATGGATCCACAGAAGCGGGCCCAGGAAGGCCAGCACCACCAGCACTCCCAAAAGCACGAGGCTGAATACGGCCGCCTTGTTGCGCAGAAGGCGGCTCTGAGCATCTTCCCAGAGCGAGCGGCCCTTGACCGCCGCGCCCTCGAGCATGGCGCTCTTCTCAGCTGGCGTGGAGATCAGAGACATCAGTCGTACTTCACCTTCGGATTGAGCGCGGCATACAGCAGATCTGCGATCAGATTGAGCAGAATGATGAGGCTGGCGTAAAGGATCACCACGCCCATCACGACCGTGTAGTCCCTCTGGAGCGCTGCGTTGACGAATTGCCGGCCGATCCCGGGCAGCGAGAAGACCTGCTCGATGACGATAGAGCCGGTCAGCAGCGCGGCCGACGCCGGGCCGAGATAGCTGACCAGCGGCAGGATCGCGCTCCGAAGCGCGTGTTTCACGATGACCGCCGGCGCTGACAAGCCCTTTGCGCGCGCGGTGCGGATATAGTTCGACCGGATCACCTCGATCATGGACGCCCGCATGAGACGAGAGATGATCGCGATCTGCGGCAAGGCCAGCGTGATGACCGGCAGGATCAGGCGGTCCGGCGTCATGCCTAGCCGGGGATCAAGCCCCCCTGAGGGCAACCAGCCAAGATAGATTCCAATGGTCAGCGCCAGAATCGGCCCGACCACGAAAGGAGGGATCACGATGCCGACCGTGGCGAAGGCGACCACGGCATAGTCGGAGGGATTATTCTGGCGCAGGGCCGCCACCGAGCCGAACACCGTCCCCACCAGCACGGCCAGCGTCATGGATAAAAGGCCGATCGTGGCCGAGACCGGGAAGCCCTGACCGATAATGTCGGCCACATCCATGTCGCGGAATTTCAGCGATGGCCCCAGATCGCCGCGCGCCAGCCCTGCCAGATAGTCCAGATACTGTTTCCAGATCGGCTGATCCATGCCGTAGGCGGCCAGAATATTCTGGCGGATCTCCTCCGGCATGGGGCGCTCCAGGTCGAACGGACCGCCCGGCGCAATGCGCATCATGAAAAACGCCACCGTGATGATCACGAGGATCGTCGGGATGGCGACAAGGATGCGGCGAAGGACGTAACCGAGCATGGAGCAACGGACCAGCTGGAGGACAAACGGAAGGCGGGTTTGTGGGCGCTTAGCCGTTTTCGATCAAGATTGGCCCGCAGTAGGCGCGATTAATGAAGAAGTCTCAAGTGTTTCCGCACACAGTGCGCACCGAGGGACGATGTGTCACCCTGGAGCGACAGGGTCGGCGCCCCGGATTTGCGCACCCGCCGGAACCGGATCCGGGGGCGTGTCGAGTGCGGCCGCAGCCGTTTTCACTGCGGCCACGGCCAGCAGCGCCAGCACAGCGAATCGGAGCCGGCGGCTGGTCCAGAGCAGAGTGTCGATGAGGCGGTCTTTCATGTCAGGCTCGCTTCTGAAGACCCGCGTCGGGCAGCAAGAAGCATACCGCTCTGACAGGGGTTCAACGCCGATGTGAGCCGGTCGTGAATTGCGCCCGATACAGACGCTCGTATTCTGCCTGTCAGTGAGGCGGGAGCGATTCTCATGGCGGCGCGGGCCTGGTGGCGCGATTTCCAGCTGGATGGCGCAGCGGTGCATGTCCGCAAAACCGGCGCGCGGGTTCCCATTGAGCCTGGCGTGGTCGGCGAAACGTTGGCCTGGCTGCGTTTTCACCTGGCTGTCGAAGCCGAGCGCCGCGCGATCCGCAGCGACGGACCGCGCCTCTGGTTTGCGCCGGAGCGGCCCCGCCCCTGGTATCTGATCTGGCCTGCGGTGCAGCTGTCAGGCCTGCGCATCGCAGAGAGTCCTGACGAAGCTGACCTTGCCTTCGTGTTCGAGGACGTCACGCAAGGACGCATTCCCGCCGGTCATGGTCTGCCCATCATCAACGGGCGATGTGCGGACGTCTCCAAATCCCGGGTCGCCGACGTTTTCGAGCAGGTCAGCGGGCGCGCCCTGACGCTGGGCCCGGAAAGCTGGCATGGTCCCATGGTGGCGAAGTCCGAAGCCAATGGCGCCCACGACGGCCGCGTGGTTCACGGGCCGGCCGCGCCGCAATCGGGAATGGTCTACCAGCGCCTCATCGACACCGCCGCGCCCGACGGCATGGTGGAAGATCTGCGCTGCCCGACCGTGGGCGGCGAGATCGCAGCGGTCTTCCTGAAGCGCCGCCCGATCGCGGCGCGCTTCGCAAACGCCAACGCCGAAGTACGCGAGCTCGATCCCGGTGCGGTGTTCAGTGAGGAAGAGCGGTCCTTGATCCGCGAGTTCTGCGCGGCGTTCGGCCTGGACTGGGGCGGGGTTGACGTGTTGCGGGAGCGTTCGTCCGGCGCGATCTGGATCGTCGACGCCAACAAGACCGACATGGGGCCCCCGACGGCCCTGCCCCTGGATCGCAAGCTCGCCAGCGCGCGCGCGATCGGCGCCCGCCTGCGCGCCTATTGCGAGCGCCGCCTGACCACCGCGCAAGGAGCGCCGCAGCCATGACCGCCATCCCCTTCGTGCGCGAATTCGACTTCGAGTATGGCCGTTGCGATCAGCTGAGCCCGCTTGTGCGCCGGCTGATCGCACCCAATCCGGGCCCCTTCACCTTTACAGGGACCGGCGTCTTTATCGTCGGCGGAGGCGAAGTGGCGGTCATCGACCCTGGCCCGCTGGACGCTGATCACGAGGCCGCGCTCGACGCTGCTCTGGAGGGCGAGACGATCAAGTTCGTGCTGGTCACCCATCACCACATGGACCACTCACCGCTGGCGGCCAGGCTGGCGGCCAAGCACGGCGCGAAGGTCCACGCCATGAGCCCGGCCGACACGCCGCCCGAAGGCGGAGAGGTGCGCATGGAGGCCGGCGATGACGCGGGGTTCCGGCCCGATATCGAAGTCGCAGACGGCGACGTGTTTGAAGGCCCTGGCTGGACTCTGACGGCGCTGCACACGCCCGGCCACACATCGAACCATGTCTGTTACGCACTGAAAGAGGAGAATACCCTGTTCTCCGGCGACCATGTGATGGGCTGGTCGACCTCGGTCGTCTCGCCGCCGGACGGCTCCATGGGCGACTATATCGCCCAGCTTGAGCGGATCCGGGCCATGAATTTCGACACGATCCGCCCAACCCACGGCCCTGCCATCACCGAGACCGGCCCGTTCCTGGACGCCTATATCGAGCACCGCCGCGCCCGGGAGCGCCAGATTCTCGCCCAGCTCAAGGCCGGGCGGACCCGCATCAAGGACATGGTGGCGGACATGTACGCCGACGTGGACAAGCGGCTTCATCCGGCTGCCGCGCACTCGGTCCTCGGTCACATGATCCATCTGGTCGAGAAGGGCGAGGTTGCGTGCGCCGGCGAAGCCGGGCTGGATGCCGACTATCGGCTGATCTGAAAGCGCCGGGAGAGTACGCCCGATTTCAGACTGAAGTGCGGTGTACCCGGCCCTTGCCTCTCTACCAGATCTTCTAGAGCCGGCCCCGCTCCATCAGCCGGGCGGCTTCACCGGCATCGATCCGGTAGGGCTGATCAATTCCGCAACGGAACTCATCGGCCATGGAGTCGGCGAAGGCGCGCGCGACGGTGTTGGCGTCATACACCTCCTGCACGTCCAGATACGCCGTATGGCAGGCGCCGATCGGCCCCTCCTCGCGCAGGGCGGTGACGACCAGCACTTCAGCATCGGTCCGGGATTCGCCCGTCGCCATGCCCGTGTCCGGATCAATGATCGGGGTGCTCGCCATCCAGCGATGGATCGTGGCGAAGGGCGTCCAGCCCCCCGCCTCCTCACGGACGCGCCATTCGATCGTGTTGGAGAAATACTGGTCCATCCCCACCGAGATCGGGTTCTGCATGAACTGCTCATTCATCGCGCGGCCGGAATAGGCCAGTGAAGCCGAGTGCTCGCCGGGGCTGACATAAACGTCCCAGCCGGCATGGCCGTCGCATCTCACAAGCAGCCCGCCGCCGTCGTCCGTCTCGTCACACCCGGTCAATTCGGTATAGACGCTCGACACGCCAGCCTGCGCGCCCGCCACAGCGATCATGAGCAGAATAGTCATGGCCCAGCCTCCCACACACGCCTGGAAGCCTAGCGCCTTGACCGGGTCAGAGCCATCCGCAAAACCTCACCCATGACCGACTCCGACCCAGCGCGATCCGGCCAGGCTGACGAGCCGTCGAAAAGTCCGTTTTCGCGCGCGGTCAGATTCCTGCGCACAAGCTTTGCTGAAGGGCGCTCGCCCGCGCTCTGGGTCGCCGCGCTGGCGGTCGGCCTGATCGCCGGTTACGCGGCGCTGGGCCTGAGACTTGGCATTGAGCTTGTCCAGTTCGCCGCCTTCGCCGACCGGACCGAACAGCTTGCGAGCGCCGCGCGCGACCTGTCCCCGCTGCAGATCATCGCCGCGCCCCTGATCGGCGGCGTGATCGTCTCCGGCCTTCTGTGGCTCGGCATGGCGCGGGGCTGGATCGAGGAGACCCGGGCCGGCGGCGTCGCCGATGTGATGGAGGCGCGCGCCATCAAAGGCGGGCGCATGTCCCTGACCCACGGTCTCTGGTCGGCCCTGATCGCCAGCGTGTCCCTAGGCTCGGGCGGATCGGCGGGCCGCGAAGGGCCGGCGGTGCATCTGGGCGCGACGCTGGCCAGCGCTGTGACCCGCCCGCTGGGCCTGTCCCCGCGCGCCGCGCGGATCATCCTGGCCTGCGGGGCGGCCTCGGCGGTGTCGGCCAGCTTCAATGCGCCGGTCGCCGGCGCCCTGTTCGCGTTCGAGGTGGTTCTGGGACATTACGCCCTTCGCTCCATTGCGCCGGTCGCGGTGGCCAGCGTGATCGGGGCGCTGGTCGCCCGGCTTCATTTCGGCGCCCAGCCCGCCTTCGCCATGCCGGCGATCCAGCCGGCGAGCGTCCTCGATTTCATCGCCGTCATTCCCCTGGGCGCCGCCGCGGCAGGTCTGGCCATCGCCTTCATCCTGGCCGCCATTCATGCGCCCCGCCTCGTCGCGGAGCGGGCCAAGGCCCTGTCCTGGCCGCTCTGGGCGCTGCCGCCTTTCGGCGGGCTGGCCGTGGGTCTGATCGCGGCAGCGGCGCCGGAAGTGCTGGGCGTGGGCTATGAGGCGACCGCCAATGCCCTGGCGGGCGGGTACGCCATCGCCACGCTCGCCGGCCTCATCGCGCTGAAACTCATCGCAACGGTGATCACGCTGGCCGCGCGCTTCGGCGGCGGCGTGTTTTCACCGTCCCTCTATCTGGGCGCCATGCTCGGCGCCCTGTTCGGCGCCATCGCAACCCAGCTGTTCGGAGAAGCGACCGCCGGCGCGGCTTTCTTCGCCGTGGTCGGCATGGGCGCAGTGTCCGGCGCGGTCCTCGGCGCGCCCCTGTCCACGACGCTGATCGTGTTCGAACTGACCGCCAGCTACGAAGCCTCCATCGCGCTCTTGGTGGCGGTGTCGCTGGCGACGGTCATCACCCAGTCGGTCACCAAAGGCAGCTTCTTCCACAAGCAGGTCGAGCGTCATGGCTACGACCTGTCCCAGGGTGACGCCCGCGTCATCCTTCAGACCATCCGCGCGCGCGAGATCATGAGCCCGGTCGACAAGGCCGAAGCGCCCGTGAAGCCGGACGGCCCCTTCGTCTACGAAGACGATTATCTGGGGCGGATCATGGGCTACTTTTCAGCCGAGAGCATTGACGGCGCCCCCGTTCGCGCACGATCCGGCGACCAGGCGATCATCGGCTATCTCTCCAAATCCGAAGCCCACGCCGCCTACGCCCGCGCCCTTCAGGCCCGCAGCGAGGAAGAGCATCGTTAGCTGCGCAGACGAGCGTCGTGGCGAGACCGGCCGAATGTCATAAAGGTGTAACATCGAGATGCAACCATAGGCTACTCTTTGGGGAGTCGCAAAATGAGAAATTGCATAACGCTCATCAGCACGTTTGCCTTGACGGCGACGGTATTCGGCCTTTGCGCACCTGCCGCTGCAGCACAGTACAGCGGCATTTCGTCAACCATCAACGCCGCGGAGCGGCGATGCACGTTCTCGCAAACTGCAACATATGAGCACGTAAACGAGCAAGGCCGCACAATTCGACGGACCTCCCGCCGATCAATCCTGGATCGCGACTGTGTCTCGCGCCAGTTCAATGGTGTCGTTGTCCAGCAGAATCTGACTTTCGATCGCGCAAACTCCGGCGCGCTTGACGGCGCCGTCGTTGTCTTTCGCGGCAATGGCTTCACCGCCTACTGCCGGGGGGATCGGGATTTTGTCAGAGCGTTCGAGCGCGGCGCCCGGCGAGGCGAAGTCTATACCGTAAGAGCCAATTTCGGCCGCCTCCGCCCGGAATGGACCACTGACGTCGAACTGCGAAACTGCATCTTGCCGCGTTAGGCTGCACTTGCAGCCTCAGGCCAAGATGGATGAGCAGAGCCGATTGTCGTACAGAATGGTCTACAGCCCCAGAACGCATGCCATTTCATTTGCGCCTGCAAGTGCGCCCCACCAGCGACCCGGCGATCATCGACTATCTCTCCATATCCGAAGCCCACGCCGCCTACGCCCGCGCCCTGCAGGGCCGCAGCGAGGAAGAGCATCGTTAGCTGCGCCCCTTGCCCCGCCCCCTCGCCTCACCGCGCCTGTGTGCTAGTTTCGTTCTTCTATCGAATCGCCGTTTGCGTCAGGTGCGTCCATGTCCTCCATCCCGCTGTCCCAGCAGGCTTCAGCCCGTCCGCGCGCCAGCGCCGACCCCGCTTACCTGGACGGTCTGAACCCGGAACAGCGCAAGGCGGTGGAGACGACGGAGGGCCCGGTGCTGGTCCTCGCCGGCGCGGGCACGGGCAAGACGCGGGTGCTGACCACGCGGCTGGCGCATATTCTGGCGACCGGCAAGGCCTGGCCGAGCCAGATTCTGGCGGTGACCTTCACCAACAAGGCCGCCCGCGAGATGAAGCACCGGGTCGGGTCGATCATCGGCGAGGCGGTGGAGGGGCTGCCCTGGCTGGGCACGTTCCACTCCATCTCCGCCCAGATCCTGCGCCGGCATGCCGAGCTGGTGGGTCTGAAGCAGAGCTTCACGATCCTGGACACAGACGACCAGCTGCGCCTGATCAAGCAGATTCTGGAAGCGGAGAACATCGACGCCAAGCGCTGGACGCCGCGATATTTCGCCTCCCTCGTGGACGGCTGGAAGAACCGGGCCATGACACCGGACCGCATCCCGGAGGAGGACAAGTGGAAGTTCGCCGACGGCAAGGCGGGCGATCTCTACAAGCTGTATCAGGAGCGGCTTTCGGTCCTGAACGCCTGTGATTTCGGCGACCTGCTCCTGCACTGCATCACGGTGTTCCAGGAGAACGCCGACGTGCTGGCCGATTTCCACCGCAAGTTCCGCTACGTGCTGGTGGACGAGTATCAGGACACCAACGTCGCCCAGTATCTCTGGCTGCGCCTGCTGGCGCGCGGTTCGAACAATCTTTGCTGCGTGGGCGATGACGACCAGTCCATCTATGGCTGGCGCGGCGCAGAGGTGGACAACATCCTGCGCTTCGAAACCGACTTTCCCGGCGCGGCCGTCATCCGGCTGGAGCGCAATTACCGCTCCACGGGCAATATCCTGGCCGCGGCCTCTGGCCTCATCACCGCCAACAAGGCGCGGCTGGGCAAGACGCTATGGACCGAGGACGATCCCGGCGAGAAGGTCCAGGTCTCCGGCCTGTGGGACGGCGAGGCCGAAGCGCGGTTCGTGGCCGACGAGATCGAGAGCCATGTGCGCAAGGGCGGCAAGCATGACGACATCGCCGTGCTGGTGCGCGCCTCCTGGCAGATGCGCGCGTTTGAAGACCGCTTCATCATGCTGGGCCTTCCCTACAAGGTGATCGGCGGACCGCGCTTCTTTGAACGCGCGGAGATCCGCGACGCGCTGGCCTATTTGCGCCTGGTGCGCTCTGAAGCTGACGATCTGGCGTTCGAGCGGGTGATCAACACGCCCAAGCGCGGGATCGGCGACACCTCAGTTCAGAAGATCGCCCTGACCGCGCGCTCGGCGCAGGTGTCCATGGCCGAAGCCGCGCGCCTGATGACCCAGACCGACGAGATCCGCGGCAAGGCGCGCACAGGCCTCATCGCCTTTCTGAAGGACCTCGACCGCTGGCGCGAGCAGGCCGAAGCCATGCGCCATGACGAGCTGGCCGAGGTGATCCTTGATGACAGCGGCTACACCGCCATGTGGCGCGAAGACAAAAGCCCCCAGGCCGCCGGGCGGCTGGATAACCTGAAGGAACTCGTGCGCTCCATGGGCGAGTTCGACACGCTGGAATCCTTCCTGGAGCATATCGCCCTGGTCACCGATGCGGACCGCATGGAAGACGGCGACGAGATCTCCATCATGACCCTGCACGCCGCCAAAGGCCTCGAATTTCCCCTGGTCTTCCTGCCGGGATGGGAGGAGACCGTGTTTCCCTCCCAGCGCTCCATGGATGAAGGCGGGACCGCCGCCCTCGAAGAAGAGCGGCGCCTGGCCTATGTGGGCATCACCCGGGCCCGCGAGCGCGCCGTGATCACCTTCACCGCCAACCGCATGATCTTCGGGCGCTGGCAGAATGTGATCCCGTCCCGCTTCGTGGACGAGTTGCCGCCGGATAATTGCGAAGCGAAATCCGAGACCGGCTATTACGACGCCGGGCCGGGCTTTGAGGGCGTGTCCGAACCGTCTGACCCGTTCCGCTCCAGCTATGAGAGCCCCGGCTGGAAACGCTTTCAGGCCAGCAAGGCCGCCGGCCGCCGCGCCGATCCCGGCGTCATCGACGGCAAGGCCCAGCTCATCGAAAGCGGAGACGCCAGCTCGGTGGGCGGACAGTCGAAGTGGAAGCCCGGCGACCGCGTCTTCCACCAGAAATTCGGCTACGGCGTGGTGAAGGTGACCGACGGCGCCAAGCTGACCGTGGCCTTCGACAAGGCGGGGGTGAAGAAGGTCGTGGCGAGCTTCGTGGGTGAAGCGCCTTAGGGGCCGCACCTGTTGAACTCCCGGCCAAGCCCCGGATTTGATCCGGGGCGCCGAGCCGGGACCTTTTCGATCATAAGCCACAAGGTCCCGGCTCTGCGCGCTTCGCGCTTGGCCGGGAATTCAATAATTTGGTTAGATGGCGGAGTCGGCAATCCGCTTGAGGAAACTCTCACCCATGCGCCCTCTCCTCCTCGCCCCCGCCCTCATCCTCGCCGCCTGCGCCACTGAAACGCCGGCTCCGCCGCCCGCGCCTGAAGCCGCCGTCGAACGCCCCATCTCCTGGCGCGATCTCCTCGACCGCCCGCGCGAGGCGGCGGACGTGCGCATCGCTTATGGCGAGGGCGAGCATCAGTATGGCGAGCTCTGGCTGCCGGACGCGTCCCGGCATGGCGACGGCCCCTTCCCGCTGGTGATCATGGTCCATGGCGGGTGCTGGCGGGCGGAGATTCCCGGCACGATCCTGCAGGACCAGCTCAACGCCGATCTGCGCGCCCGTGGAATCGCGGTGTGGAACATCACCTACCCCAGAGTCGGCCACGAGACCGGGGGCTATCCCGGCACCTTTCGCAGCGTCGCCATGGCGGTGGACGAGGCCCGCGATATCGCCCGCGAGCATCCGGTCGATCTGACCCGCACGGCCATCATGGGCCATTCGGCTGGCGGGCATCTGGCCCTGTGGGCGGCGGCGCGCGGCCAGCTGGGTCTGGGCATCGTCGACGGCGTGGCCAGCGAGCCCTTCATCCCCGGCGCGGCGATCACCCTGGCCGGAATCAATGACCTGGAAGCCTATCACGCGCGCGGTCCGGGACGCTGCGGGGAGCCGGAAATCGTCGATCAGCTCATCGACTCCCTGCGCCGGGCGACCGCCGACCCGTACGCCGACACCAGCCCGGCCGCGATGCTGCCTCTGGGCGTGGAGCAGGTCGTGATCTCCGGCGCGCTTGATCCCATCGTGCCGCCGGCTCTGGGCATGGCCTACGCGGCCCAGGCCGAGATCGCCGGAGACGCCGTGACGGTCATCACGCTGGAGGAGGCCGGCCATTTCGAGCTGATCGATCCGACCGCGCCGGCCTGGGAGGTCATCCTCGCCGAGCTTGAGCGGGTCCTGGATTAATCCACCGGATCGGTGAGGTCCGGGTCGTTCTCGCGGACTTTATTGACCCGTGCGGAGACCTTGCGGGCGGTGAGCTTGCCTTCAGGCTGGACGCCGAAGAATCCCTGCGGATCGGTGTCCGGATCGAGCCAGGCGGAAAAGTCCGGCGTCTCCACGATGACCGGGCAGCGATGGTGCAGCTCGGCGATGTCCGGCCCGGCCTCGTTGGTGAGGATGGCGAAGCTGTCCACGGTCTCATCGCCCTCGCCCCAGCGCTCCCACAGCCCGGCGAAGACGAACGGCGCGCCGTCGGTGCGCGTGATGAACCAGGGCTGTTTCGAACCGTCCTCGGCCTTGCTCCATTCATAGAAGCCGTCGGCGGGTATGAGCGCGCGGCGGCGCTTCAGGGCGGCGCGGAAGGTGGGCTTTTCCGCGGCGGTCTCAGCGCGGGCGTTGATCAGCGGCTTGGCGCCGCTTGGACCGTCCTTGGACCAGTGCGGCACCAGCCCCCACCGGATCAGCGACAGCCGCGCCTCGCCATCCTTCCCCCGGCGCACCACGGGAAGGTCCTGCGTCGGAGCGGCGTTGTAATTCGCCGCAAAATTCGGCCGGTCGGGAACCTCGAACAGCTCGGCGAGCTGGTCGAGGGTCAAGGAGATCACATATCGTCCGCACATGGATACTCACTCTTCTGCTTCCTCCGGCGCGGTCAAGGTCCCGCGCGTCGCTGTCGGCCTCGTGGTCTGGCGCGGCGAAGACGTGCTGCTGATCCGGCGCGGCCGCGCGCCGCACAAGGGCATGTGGTCGATCCCTGGCGGCAAGGTTCAGTTCGGCGAAACGCTTGAAGAGACCGGATTGCGCGAACTGTCCGAGGAGACCGGCGTCACCGCCGAGATCGCCGGCCTCATCGACGTGTTCGAGGCCATCGATGAGGACAGCCACTACGTCATGGTCGACTTCGCCGCCCGCTGGACCGGTGGAGAGCCGGCGGCGGGCGACGACGCAGCCGAGGCCGCCTTTTTCCCGTTCGACGAAGCGCTGGCGCTGTTAAGCTGGGACATGACCCGGGATGCGCTGCGGCGCAGCCGCGTGGTCCTGGCCGGTCACACTCTCGCCGCGAACCCGGACTAGATCGCCGACCATGCTGCGCGCTGCTGTCATCCTGCTTATCGTCTGCGCCGCCGCCGCTCCCGTGCGGGCGCAGAGCTATGCCGATCCCTATCCGGTGGAGAGTCTGGCCGAGGTCATGGGCGGCCTTCACGCCATCGCATTTGAGTGCGAGGGACGCGGCTCACAGACCTGGCGCGCGGCCATGCTGGAGCTGCTGGAGCATGAAGCCCCAGCCCGCGGCGCCTATCGCGACCGGCTGGTCCAGAAGTTCAACGAAGGCTTCCGCGACTGGGAGCGCCGGCGGGTGCGCTGCGGCGCCGAGGCCGAGATCGCCCGCGCCGGCCTCGCCGAACGCGGTCAGGCGCTGAGCGAGCAGTTGCGCCGGACCTATCTGGAGTAATCAGCCGTTTCGGTGATCAGGGTGTTGGCCGCGTCCAGCACGGTTTCCACGTCCAGCCCGCCCATCAGGCTTTCTCCGGCGTTCTTCAGGCGGCCGCGTTCGGCCTCGGTGACGGCGCCGCCGGCGCGCACGCTGCGGGCATGATCACCCCACGGACCGTAGACGCCCTCGTCGGTCGGTCCGAACAGGCCGAGCGTCGGCACGCCCGCCGCGGCGGCCATGTGCATCAAGCCGGAATCATTGCCGACGAAGATCCGCGCCTGAGCCAGGCACGCTCCAGTCTCGGCAATGGTCAGCTGGCCCGCAAGATCGATCACATCGGTCGAGTCGATCCCTGATGCGACAGCCGCCGTCGTCGCCTCATCGCCCGGCCCTCCGAACAGGGCGACCGTCGCACCTTCAAGCGCCGCACCCGGCTTCGTCACCGCTTCGGCCAGAGCGGCGAAACGATCAGCCGGCCATTCCTTGAACCGCGCTGCGGCGGCCGGCGACAGGGCGATCACGGGCCGGTCTGAAGGCAAGAGGTTGCGCGCCTTGGTGAGCGCCCCCTCATCGAGCCACAGGCGCGGCCCCGGCGGCGGATCAAGACCCAGCACGGCGGCCGCCTCGATCACCCGGTGGCGGTGGACATGGCCGGGGATGCGCCGGTTGGCCTTGCGCTCGCGCGCGCGCAGGAACCAGCCTGTCAGCGAGCCGCGCATGTCCACCACCAGATCCCAACGCCGCCCGGCCGTACGTCGCCACAGGTCGACCCAGTGACCGCCCGCCTTTCCCTTGGCCATGACGATCACTTCGGCCACGCCGGGCGCAGCGCGAAACAGCGGCGCAGCCAGCGGACCACAGGCGACGGTGATCTCGGCATCGGGATGCGTGCGCGACAGATGATCCAGCGGGCCGGAGAACAGCACCGCATCACCGATGCGCGTAGCCGTGATGAACAGAATGCGTGTCATGGAGCGAGCACTTAGCCTGTCAGGCCGGGCCGCGCCAGCCGGGGCGGTCAGGCGCATCACCCCCTTGTCAGAGCGCGCCCTCCGGCCCCACCTTGGCGGCCATGACCGAGCCCACATCCTTCCTCACCGCCCTGCCCGACCGCGCCGTCATCGCCATGACCGGTGCGGATGCGCGCACCTTCCTCCAGCGCGTCATCACGCGCGGACCGGAAGACCTGAGCGAAGGCGGTGTCCAGCTGTCGGCCCTGCTCACGCCCCAGGGCAAAATCCTGTGCGAGTTCCTAGTCTTCGATGATGGCGAAGGCGGTTTGCTGATCGACGCTCCGGCGACTGAGGCCGATGGGCTGATCAAGCGCTTCAGCCTCTATCGCCTCCGGGCCAAGGCCGAAATCACGCGCCGCGAGGACCTGACTGTCGCCGCCGCACGCGGGGATTTCGAGGCGGAGCTGAGGACCATCGCACATGCCGCCGTGCCGGATCCGCGCAGCGCCGGGCTGGGCTTGCGCGCCATCGTGCCTGCTGGAACCCCAGAGCCCGATGAGGCGGCCTACCATGCCGCGCGCATTGAAGCGGGCGTGCCTGAATTCGGCGCTGATTATGGCCCAGGCGAGGTGTTCTCCACCGACGTCAATCACGACCGGATGGGCGGGATCGACTACAAGAAGGGCTGCTTCGTCGGCCAGGAAGTCGCCAGCCGCATGCACCGCAAGGGCGGGGTGAGGAAGCGCACGGTCCGTTTGCGCTTCGACGGCGCTGCGCCGGGTCCGAGCACGGAGGTTCTGGCTGGAGATACGCCGGTCGGCGCGATCAGCTCCGCCGCCGGATCGCATGCTCTGGCGCTGGTGCGCGTGGACCGGCTGGCCAAGGCGCTGGAGGCAGGCGAGCCGATCATGGCCGGCGGGATCGCCGCGCACCTGCGCGATGATCTCACCTCTCTGGAGGAGACACGGTGAACGAACGGTGCCCCTGGTGCGGGACCGACCCGCTTTACGTCGCCTACCACGATACCGAATGGGGCGTGCCGGAATACGACGCCCGCGCGCTTTGGGAGAAGCTGGTTCTGGACGGGTTCCAGGCGGGTCTGGCCTGGATCACCATTCTGAGGAAGCGCGAGAATTTCCGCTCGGCCTTTGACGGGTTTCAGCCGGAAACCATCGCGCGCTATGGTGAGACCGACATTCAGCGCTGCCTGAGCGACGCCGGAATCGTGCGCTCGCGCGCCAAGATCGAGGCGACCATCGGCAATGCGCGGGCCTATCTCGCCATGGCCGAAGCCGGGATCGATTTCTCCGAGTATCTGTGGGGCTTCGTCGACGGGGTCCCGGTGCAGAACCGCTTCGCTTCCATGGCGGAGGTCCCCACCGACACGCCGGTCAGCAAGGCCCTGTCGAAGGACCTCAAATTACGCGGATTTAAGTTCTGCGGGCCGGTGATCGTGTATGCTTTCATGCAGGCGACGGGGCTGGTGAACGACCATCTGACCGGCTGTCCGCGCCATGAGGAGGTGAAGGCTCTGGCCCTATGAAGATGAGATTCCTGCTCGCCGCGCTTAGCTTGAGCGCGCTCGCCGCCTGCGGCTCCTATGAGCCGCCGCCGCCGGAAGCCTTGAACGTGACCTGCGAGCCCGGCGGACGGCACGGTCCCACGGGCGTCATGGACTGGACGTGCACGGACGGCGACGGTGAACAGCGCCTTCCAGTGCGAAGCCTGCACGAGGTCATCGAGGGCGCGCCTCTGGAGACCGGCGAGAGCGGCGAGCCCTAGACGGCGCTTCACGGTTGGCGGGCCTCGCCGGATGGGTCTAAGTTGCGGGTGCAACGCAAAGACTTAGAGATTCCGCACGGAGACCTTGATGACCGCCGCAGTCATCCGATCAACGGGCCTTTGGACGCCTGATGAGTCCATCACCAACGCAGAGCTGGTGGACAGCTTCAACGCCTATGTGGCGAAGTTCAACGCCGAGAACGCCGCCGCCATCGAGGCCGGCGAGGTGGAGGCGCTGTCCCCGTCCTCGGTGGAATTCATCGAGAAGGCCTCCGGCATCAAGTCGCGCTACGTGGTCGACAAGGCCGGCGTGCTGGACATCGACCGCATGGTCCCCTTCATCCCGGAGCGCTCCAACGAGGAGATCTCAATCCTCGCCGAAATTGGGCTCAAGGCCTGCCAGGATGCGCTGGCGCGCGCAGGGAAAACCGCCGCGGACGTGGATGGCGTGATCGTGGCGGCCTCCAACATGCAGCGCGGTTATCCGGCCATGGCCGTGGAGATTCAGGACGCGCTGGGCATCGAGGACGGCTGGGGCTTCGACATGAATGTCGCCTGCTCCTCGGCCACGTTCGGGCTCCAGTCCGCCGCTGACCAGATCGCCGCCGGCCACGCCCGCGCGATCCTGGTGGTCAATCCGGAGATTTGCTCCGGTCACCTGAACTGGCGCGACCGCGACAGCCATTTCATTTTCGGCGATGTGGCCACGGCCGTGCTGCTGGAGCGCGATGACCTCGGTGAAGGCGGCTGGAAGATCCTCGGCACCAAGCTGAAGACGAAATTCTCCAACAATATCCGCAACAATTTCGGCTTCCTGAACCGCACCGAAAAGCCGACCGGCGACAACAAGCCGATCCAGAACGGCGCGCCCAAGGACGACAAGCTGTTCGTCCAGGAAGGACGCAAGGTCTTCAAGGAGGTCGTGCCCATGGTCTCGGAGATGATCCGCGGCCACATGGACGAGCTGGGCGTGGAGCCCGACGATCTGCGCCGGGTCTGGCTGCACCAGGCCAATATCAACATGAACCTGATGATCGCCAGAAAGGTCTTCGGCCGCGAGGCCGGCGGCGAGGATGCGCCGACCATTCTGGACGAGTACGCCAATACCTCATCTGCGGGATCGATCATCGCTTTCCACAAACATTCTGATGATCTGAAGAGCGGCGATCGTGGCGTGATCTGCTCCTTCGGCGCGGGCTATTCGGCCGGCACGGTGTTCGTGGAGAAGATCTGAGCGTGAACCAGCCTGCCGACGCCGACCTCTTCGCCCGCGTTCTGGCGAAGACCTGCGAGTATCTCGACTTCCCAGCCGTGGTCGGGCACGAAACGCCGTTCCTGGACCATGTCGCCGCCGACTTCGCCGCCTTGGGCGCGACGGTCGCGCGCCCGCGCAATCTCGCCGTCATCACGCTGGGCAGACCGGGGCCGGTCTTCCTGGCCCATGGCGACCGCCATGGCGCGGTCATCGATGAAGATGGCGCGGCGATCTACGCCGCCTATGCGGTGAAGAACGACAAGTACGGCGAAGCCTCCAGCCCCAGCGAGGCCTTCGTTCGGACCCTGGATGAGCGCCATGCCGGGGAAGAAGTCTTCGCCTATGACCGCAAGACCGGCGGACGCATCGCCTATGGCGACGTCACCGGGGCCGAGCTCGATGGGAAAGGCCGCGCAGTCCTGAAGATCACCGCCCTGCCCCGTCTGCCCGCCGGCACGCCGATCGCGTTTTCCAGGTCGCTGGATCGCAGCCAGTCCGGCTATCTGGCCGGGCAGCTGGACAATCCGGTCTCCATCGCCGCGCTGCGGATCGCCGCCGAATTCGGCCTCGGCGGCACGATTCTGGTGACGGCCGAGGAGGAGATCGGGCGCTCTGCGGGCCATGTTCTGGAGTGGGCGCAGGGCGGCGGCCTCAGCGCCACGAACGGCCTTGTCGTATGCGACACGACGCCCTTCGACGACGGCGCGGCTTCGCTGGCTGGCGCGGTGATCCTGCGACGCCGCGATGCGACGGCCAGCTTCAATTCCGAGCAGGTCTCCCGGCTCGAAACGGCCGCAGGATCAGTGGGCGCGCCCATCATCTTCAAGGACAGCTTCATCGAGCGGGAGAACGACGCCCGCGCCCGCCGGGGTCAGCCGGCCAAGTCCATGGGCCTCACCGAGCTCGGCAAGATCATCGCCGCCTCGAAAGGCGCTTATACCGGCGCGACCCTGCAGCTGCCCACGTTCAACTATCATACGAACCGGGAGAGCACGACGCCGCGCGCCATGACGGCGTTCGTGAAGACGCTGCTCGCCCTGACGTCCTGACAAAAAACACCCCGCTTCGGGGGCATCCGAAGCGGGGCCAGTCAGGGAGGAAAGAGTGACGAGAGCGCGCCCCTCTACACGCTCTCGCCATGCAGCGCGACGTCGAGGCCGGTGACTTCGTCTTCGGCGTCGACCCTCAGCGCCATGAAGCGCTCCATGATCCACAGGATGGCGAAGGTGGCGATGGCGCACCAGGCTGCGGCCGCAAGCGCGCCCCAGGTCTGGGTCCAGACCAGAAGGATGTTGCCTTCAACCGCGCCTGCGGTTCCGCCAATCGCTTCGGCGGCGAACACGCCGGTCAGCACAGCCCCGGCGAAACCGCCGATCCCATGCAGGCCGAAGGCGTCCAGGCTGTCGTCGTATTTCAGCTTTGACTTCAGCAGCGTTACGGCGAAATAGCAGGCGAGCGAGGCCAGCGCGCCGATGATGAAGACGGCGTAGGGCTCCACAAAGCCGGCCGCCGGCGTGATGCCGACCAGGCCCGCCACGGCGCCGGACGCCGCGCCCAGCACGCTGGGCTTGCCGCGCTGGATCCACTCCGCCAGCGCCCAGACGAGGGCCGCCGTGGCCGCTGCGATCTGTGTGACCAGGGCTGCATGGGCCGCCAGCGCGTTCGCGCCAAGCGCCGAACCACCGTTGAAGCCGAACCAGCCGACCCAAAGCAGGCCTGCGCCGATCACGGTCAGGACCAGGTTGTGCGGCGGCTGACCGTCTTTGGGGTAGCCCCGGCGCGGACCGAGCTTCAGCGCGAGGATCAGACCGGCGACGCCGGAATTGATATGCACGACCGCGCCGCCGGCGAAGTCCAGAACGCCCGCGTCATAAAGGAAGCCCTCGCCCCACACCCAGTGCGCCACGGGCGCGTACACGATCAATAGCCAGATCGGCGTGAAGATCATCCAGGCCTTGAAGCTGACCCGTTCAGCCGCTGCGCCGGCGATGATCGCCACGGTGATGATGGCGAAGGTCATCTGGAACAGAATGAAGACAGGCTCGGGCAGCCCCGCCGCGACGCTGTCGAGCTCCAACCCCGAGAGCATCAGGCGGTCGAAACCGCCGAACACGTCCGTGCCTCCGCCGCCGAAGGCGAAGGAATACCCGGCGATCACCCAGACCACAGTCACGATCCCGGCCGCGCCCAGCGCCTGCATCAGCGTGGCGAGCACATTGGCCCGCTTGACCATGCCGCCATAGAACAGGGCGAGCCCGGGGATGGTCATCATCAGCACCAGGGCGCAGGCGGTCAGGATCCAGGCCACGTCTCCAGCGGCGTAGGGCGTCGCATCCATGGACGGCTCTCCTCTTGAGCAGGTTCGCGCTCGAGACTTCCCCGCCTGGACCCGTCTGTCAGGACCCGGCGAATATTTTGCAGCGCAACATGCATGCGGCGCCCGCGAATGAGGCGCCCGTGCACGGCGTTGAGGCGCCGCAGCGAAGCTGGAAATTCGGCTGACAGGCGAGGCGCTGGCCATTATGTCTTTAAAAAGCGAATTACGGAGACCCCCGCCATGGCGGACGCCCGGCCGTCTTGTGATCAGCAGACGCCTCATTATCACGGCCACCGCGACCGGCTGCGCGCGCGCTTTGCGGACGCCGGCGGGGCGGCGCTGCAGGATTACGAGCTGCTAGAGCTGGCTCTGTTCCGCTCCATCCCGCGCCGGGACGTGAAGCCGCTGGCCAAGGCGTTGATCAAGCGCTTCGGCGATCTGGGCCGGGTCTGTTCAGCCTCCGTCCATCAGCTGACCGAGATCCAGGGGGTGTCGAAGAAGACTGCGCTGGACCTGAAGCTGATCCAGGCCCTGGCCGCGCGCATCGCGAAGGAGCAGGTGACCGGCCGCACGGTCATCTCGTCCTGGTCGGCGCTGCTGGACTATCTGCGCGCCTCGCTGCAGCATTCCAGCACGGAGGAGTTCCGGGTCCTGTTCCTGGACAAGAAGAACCGGCTGCTCTCCGACGAGTTCCAGGCCTCCGGCACGGTCGACCACGCCCCGGTCTATCCGCGCGAGATCGTGAAGACGGCCATCGCGCTCGACGCCAGCGCGCTCATTCTGGTGCACAACCACCCAAGCGGCGACCCCACGCCTTCCAACGCCGATATCGAGATGACGCGGCGCATCCGGGACGCGGCCAAGCCGTTCGATATTGTGGTTCATGACCACATCGTGGTCGGCCGCGAAAGCACGGCGAGCTTCAAGGCGCTGGGGTTGCTGTGACGCTGCGAGCTAGCCGGCGAAGAGGCGGCGCAGAAAGGATAGAATCGGGTTCGGACCCGCTGGCTTCACCTCCCTGGGCCTGATCTGGTGGGTTTCAATGAATTCCATGAACCTCGCCAACTCCTCGCGACTAAGATCAAGATCAGTGCGGCGCTTGACTGTCAGAATTTCGTTCTTGGCTTCAAATTTGTAAGCCTCACCCTGTTCATTGAAGATGAGGTGGGGCCCATCGGCGTACCAGTACTCGTGCTGCAGCAGCATTTCATCTTTAGAGACAAAGGCATCGACACAGCCTGGACAACGCTCGTTATTGCTTTCATTCACAGTCCACATCGGAGCGCCTCTCTTGCGGTCTCTTAAACGAATGGCTGTGAGAGATGAGCATTATTCGCCTGGCGGCGTGCCCGGCTCCCACAGCTCGATCTTGACGCCGTCCGGGTCGATGACCCAGGCGAACTTGCCGTAATCAAAGGTCTGCGGCTCGCCTTCCAGCGGCACGCCGTGCGCCTCCAGCCGCGTCAGGTGAGCGGCCAGATCATCGACCATCAGATTGATCATGAAGGGTTGGGTGGACGGCGCGAAATAGTCATTGTCCTGGCCAAACGGCGAAAAGATCGTGCGTCCACCCGGTCCGAAGGCTTCCGCGCTGCCGGAGTGCAGGAAGTCGAACCCGCCGTATTCATTAGGCTCAAGGCCCAGCACGTCGCGATACCACGCCTTGGTCGCGTCCGGATCGGCGCACTTGAAGAACACCCCGCCCACGCCTAACACCGCCATGACCGCCTCCATCGATTATCCCTGTCAGCCCTAGGGTCTCCCATGAGCATTGCGCCGTCCAATCATTTCACCCATCTGGAATGCTCCATGACCGGCGCAACGGTCACCAAAGACCAGGCGCAGAACCTGTCGCCTGAAGGCTGGCCGCTGCTGGCGCGCTATGATCTGGACGCGATCAAGACAACCGCCGACCGCGATGAGATCGCCGCGCGCAGCCCGGTCTGCTTTCCCGGTTTCTGGAAATGGCGAGAGCTTCTGCCCGTGGCCGACGACGCCCATGTCACGAGCCTTGGCGAGGTGGATACGCCGATCGTGGAAACCCCGGCGACGGCCGCGAAGATCGGGCTGACCGGGCCGCTGCTGGTCAAGGATGAAGGCCGCCTGCCCACGGGGAGCTTCAAGGCCCGCGGCCTGGCGCTGGCGGTGTCCATGGCCAGATCCTATGGCGTGACGCGCATGGCCATGCCGACCAACGGCAACGCCGGGGCGGCCCTGTCGGCCTATGGCGCGCGAGCCGGCATGGAGACCTGGTGCTTCTGCCCGGAGGACACCCCGGAGGTGAATGTGCGCGAGATCGCCGCCCAGGGTGGGCATGTGTTCCGGGTCAACGGCTTGATCCACCAGTGCGGCGCCATCGTGGGCCAGCTGAAGGACGAGATGGGCTGGTTCGACGTCTCCACGCTGAAGGAGCCCTACCGGATCGAGGGCAAGAAGACGATGGGGATCGAGCTGGCCCTTCAACTGGGCTGGACGCTGCCTGACGCGATCTTCTACCCGACCGGCGGCGGCACGGGCCTCATCGGCATGTGGAAGGCGTTCGACGAGATGGAGAAGCTCGGCTGGATCGGTTCCGAACGCCCGAAGATGTTCGCCGTCCAGGCCGAAGGGTGCGCGCCGATCGTCAAGGCTTTCGAAGCGGGAGAGGAGCATGCGCCGGAGTGGCTGGACGCCCATACCACGGCCGCCGGAATCCGCGTGCCGAAGGCCATCGGGGACTTCCTGATCCTGCGCGCCGTGCGTGAAAGCGGCGGCGCGGCCCTTGCGGTGAGCGACGCTGCAATCGAGGCTGCGCGCCAGACCTGCGGCCATGAAGACGGCCTGCTGCTGTGCCCGGAAGGCGCAGCGACCCTGGCGGCGGCGGAGCACGCCGTAAGGGACGGCCTGATCGAACGGGACGCCCGCGTGGTTCTGTTCAATTGCGGAACCGGGCTGAAATATCCGCTGACCGACACCTCCCGCTGGCTGGACCGAACACAGCCCATGAGCGCCTCCACGCTTGGGGCATAAGCGCGTCCCCCCGCTCTCGCATGCCGCGACGAGTCGCGGTATGCGCGTCGGGGACGAGTTTCCTGGCATGGGACCCTGACAGCCATGAGTGAAAGTACGGCGCGTCAGCCGGGCCCATGCGTGCAGCCTGTTACGGCAGCCGGCTGGATGGCCCTCGGCGTCCTTCTGCTCGTCTACACGATCAACTTTATGGACCGGCAGCTGTTCGCGGTGCTGCAGGAGCAGATTCGCGCCGATCTCGGTCTAGAGGACTGGCAGCTCGGCCTTCTGGGCGGGACCATGTTTGCGGTGTTCTACGCGACCATGGGCCTGCCCATCGCCTGGCTCGCCGACCGGACCCACCGGGTCCGCCTGATCAGCGCGGCGTGTGCGGTGTGGAGCGTGTTCACCGCCCTGTCCGGCGCCGCGACCAGCTTCCTCACCATGGCGCTGGCGCGCATCGGGGTGGCGACCGGGGAGGCCGGCGGCGTGGCGCCGTCCTATTCGGTCCTGTCGGACTATTTCCCCAAGACACGGCGTGGTTTCGCGCTGGGAATCTTCACCATCGGCGCGCCCATCGGCCTGATGGCGGGAACGATCCTCGGCGCCCTGATCGCCGACGCCCTGTCCTGGCGCTGGGCCTTTGTGATTCTGGGACTGCCCGGCATTCTGGTCGCGCTGGCCCTGCTGATCTTTGTCCACGAACCTCTGCGCGGCCGCCTCGACGCGCCGGCGCCCGCCGATGCGCCCAAACCCCGCCCGTTCGACGCGGCCCGGGCCGTTCTGACCACGCCGACGCTTCTTCTGCTGACGGCGGCCGCGGCGGCGACCAGTTTCGGCGGCTACGGGCTTTACCAGTGGATTCCCTCGTTCCTGCAGCGCAGCCAGGGCCTGCCGCTGGAGACGGTCGGATCCCTGCTGGGACCGATCTTCCTGGTCGGCGTGCTGGGCGCCGTGGGCGGCGGCTGGATCGCAGACCGGATCGGGCGCACCCATGTCTCAGCCTACGCCCATGTGCCTGCGATCAGCCTGGCGCTGGCTTCGCCCTTCTTCCTCGCGGCGATCCTTGTGCGTGACGGTCAGCTTTCGCTGCTGCTGCTCGTGATCCCGGTTTCTCTGAGCTATGCCTGGCTTGGCCCGGGGCTGGCGGCGGTTCAGACCCTGTCGAGCCCGCAGCTCCGGTCGCAGACGGCGGCGATCATCGCGTTCTTCAACAATCTGATCGGTTTCGGCCTCGGACCGCTTTTCGTGGGCGCCCTGTCCGACATCCTCAAGGCCCATATGAGCGAGGGCGAAGCCCTGCGCATGGCCATGGCGGCGGCGGCGGCCTCGCTCCTGATCGCAGCGGCGCTCTTCGCCATCGCGGGGATGACCCTGAAGCGTGACCTGAATCGGCTCGGCCAGGCGTAAGGGGCCGGACTTGACTTGCCGCCCCTGCGCGAGGCCTTCTGCGCTCACGCCGTAAACAGGTTGATGACCATGGCCTCCACCCTTTCTGCGATCGCCCTCGGCGCGCGCCGCCTCACGCGCTGTTTTCTGGTTTCGCCGCTGTTTTTCGCCGGCCTCGCTGCCTGCTCGCAGGGGCCTGAGGACGCCGGACCTGCGCCGACAGCATCGTCGCAAGGCGAGCCGGCTTACACCCAATCCACCGACGCGCTCGGCGGCTACGCCCCGGCGCGCGGCGTGCGCGGGGAGACGGTCGCCTTCAGCCAGATCCTGCCGCCGCCTGGTGAGGACGGGGTCGTGACCGGCGATGTGGAGAGCCAGACCGGCGCGGCGTTGCGCATTCTGGACGAGGCGTTGAGCGCAGCCGACCTGTCCCGCGCCGACATTGTCCACCTGACCGTGCACGTGGTTGTGGACGAAGACGGCCGGATTGATGCACAGGGCGTCGCCAGAGCCTGGCGGCGCAACTTCGCCAACGCCATGCAACCCGCCGCGCCGGCGCGCACGCTGGTCGGGGTCGCCGCCCTGCCCGCCGACGGCGCCCGGGTATCCCTGACGGCCCTCGCCGAGCGCCCGGCCCGGCAACACGATGAAAGAGACGACGCACCATGATTCCCCGCTACGCCCGTCCGGCCATGGCCGAGATCTGGTCTGACCAGAGCAAGTATCGCATCTGGTTCGAGATCGAGGCCCACGCCACCGACCGGCTGGCCGAGCTGGGCGTCGTGCCCGGGCGCGCCGCCGAGGCTGTGTGGAAAGCGAAGGACATGACCTTTGACGTCGCGCGCATCGACGAGATCGAGCGCGAGGTGAAGCATGACGTCATCGCCTTCCTGACCCATCTGGCCGAGCTGGTCGGAGAAGACGCCCGCTTCGTCCATCAGGGCCTGACCAGTTCAGACGTTCTGGACACCTGCTTCGCGGTCCAGCTGACCCGCAGCGCCGACCTGCTGCTGGAGGGCCTGGACCGGGTCCTCGCCGCGCTGAAAACTCGGGCGTTCGAGCACAAGACGACGGTTTGCATCGGCCGCTCCCACGGCATCCATGCCGAGCCGACCACGATGGGCCTGAAATTTGCGCGCTTCTACGCCGAGTTCGCCCGGGGCCGCGAACGGCTGGTGCGCGCCCGGGAGGAGATCGCCACCTGCGCCATTTCCGGCGCGGTGGGCACGTTCGCCAATGTCGATCCGAGCGTTGAAGTGCATGTCGCGAAACAGCTGGGCCTGAAGCCGGAGCCGATCTCGACCCAGGTCATCCCGCGCGACCGCCATGCAGCCTACTTCTCGGCGCTGGGGCTCATCGCCTCGGCCATCGAGAACCTGGCCGTCGAGGTGCGCCACCTTCAGCGCTCGGAAGTGCGCGAGGCGCAGGAGTATTTCTCCAAGGGGCAGAAGGGCTCCTCGGCCATGCCCCACAAGCGCAATCCGATCCTGACGGAGAATCTGACGGGCCTGGCGCGGCTTGTGCGCTCCGCCGTCACGCCGGCCCTGGAGAACGTGGCGCTGTGGCATGAGCGCGACATCTCCCACTCCTCGGTGGAGCGCGGCATCGGACCGGACGCGAACATCCATCTGGACTTCGCCCTGCACCGCACGGCCGGCATGGTGGAAGGCCTGATCGTGCACGCTGACCGCTGCCGGGAGAATCTGGAGGCCTATGGCGGCATCCATAATTCCCAGCGCGTGCTGCTGGCGCTGACCCAGGCCGGCGCCAGCCGCGAGGACGGCTATCGCCTGGTCCAGCGCAACGGCATGAAGACCTGGGATGAAGGCGGGCCGCTGATCGAGCACCTGAAAGCCGACGCCGACGTGCGCGGCTTCCTGTCAGACGATCAGATCGAAGCGTGCTTCGACGAGGCCTATCACCTCAAGCACGTGGACACGATCTTCAAGCGAGTGTTTGGGGCGGGTTGAGCGAACGCCCGGCGGGTTGCTGATTGACACTTAAATCAGTGGGCCCATACTCCGGTCGACGATGACAAGGCTGGAGAAAGCCTGATGTCTGGCGGCGCTGTGAATCCTCTTGCGGCTCTGGCCGCTCTCCTGATCGCGGTGTGCGCACCCCCCCGCGAAGCCCTCGCAGATTGGCCCGAAAACCCTATCGATCATTGGTCCGGGACGACGCAGGCGCGCGGAGAACTCGTCTGGGGTGGCGCGGCGACCCTTGAGGGAGGGTCGCTTTCCATACGAGGCGGAGAGCGCGAACCGATCAGCGGCAGCTTCCGGATCCGGATCACGTTCGGGGACCGCGGCCACGCCCTGATCTATGATCAATCGCGCCGATGCTACAGCGCCTACGCGCCCATCGGCGCTTCCGACCCCGCCGCTCCAGGCGGCGCCGCTTACGAGCCTGACCGCAGCTTCAGGGACGTCTCGCCCTTGTGCGATAATGACGATCCGAGCTTTACGCTTGAGTCCGTGCGCCTGGTTCTCACTGCGCTCGACGGCGACCGGCTCGGCGTGAACCTGACGCGCGTGGACCGGATACATCAGCCACGCCGCGGGACGCGGTCCTTCCAGATCACCGGAACCCTCTCGCCGACATACGCTTCCCGCGCCCAGGCCTCGGCGTCCCGAGAAAGCCGCCCCGGAGCGGCGCGTAGTGCGGTTGAGCCGGGCCGGCCGGCGCCGCCGGATGTTTCGCCGCTGAGCGCGCAGCCCGCCTCGAGCGGTCTGGCCGCCCGCATGAGGAATATCGACGATATCGGCCTTGTCGCGGTGATGGCGCCGGACGGCGTCATCCAGAACGCCGCCGCCGCAGAATGGACTGCGGCCGGGGGCCCCGGCTATGGCCAGGCCGACCTCGCGCCCTATCTCGACGATGGCGTGAATGCAGTCTTCTTCCTGCTGCACAACAAGATTTTCAACTTCGGCGTCGGTCGATGGGCATATGACTTCGAATTGTCCGATGCGGCCGGTCAGGTCCTTTGGCGTGGAGCAGATACGGCGCCGCAGCGGTTTCTGGGCATACGCTTCTGGAAGGCCTTCCTCGTTGAAGTCCGAAACGGCCGCATCGTTTCAATTCGCGCGGCGAACGCACAAGAGTCCGCAGAATTCCAACCCTTGATCGATCAAATGCACGCCCTGATGTCAGAGGAGTTCCGGGTGGAGGAATCAGCCGGCAACCTTGCAGCCGCACTGCTGATCGCCGGTATCATGTCGGACACGGGGGCCGGCAGCGCGATGAATGACGATGACTTCCTGATGGAACGTCAGGAAATGATGCATCATTTCCAGTGCCCTGGAGCACCGGGGTGCTGATGCAGCGCCAGGCGGTCCGCGCCATGCAGAGTGAAGCCTCGACATCAACGCAGCCGCCGGACGACGGGCTCAGCCCTCAGCTGACAGCCTGAATCTAGGCCTCGCCATGCACCTGCTTGCGGGCTTCTTCGAGCAGCTGATCCATCTTGTGGCGGATCTGGTGGTCGGACTGCTCCACGCCGCGGGCGTCGAAATCGCCGCGAATCTTGCGGAAGACGTCTTCGTGGCCGGCTTCTTCAAAGTCGGCCTTGATCACTTCCTTGGCGTATTCAGCCGCATCCTCGCCGGTGATGCCCATGAGCTCGGCGGCCCACAGACCCAGGAGCTTGTTGCGGCGGGCGGTCGCCTTGAACTCCATCTCCTGATCGTGAGCGTACTTGCTTTCCTGACCTTTTTTGCGGTCATCAAATCCGGACATGGCGATCCTCGTGCGGGAAGTGGACGTTTCGATTGAAGTGGTAGCCGACCCGCGCTCTTGCTTCAACGCGCTATCGCGGCGCAGGCCCAGTGTTGCAGGCAGGCGGGCCGGCGGGGTATGAGTGAGACAAGGCGGCCCGTAGCGACGGGCCGTTTCTCATTTCACGACGCCGGCGCCTGGCCGGCCTCATAAAAGGCGCGTATCGCCCATGTCCCGCCGCAAGATGATCTACGAAGGCAAGGCCAAGATCCTTTATGAGGGCCCCGAGCCCGGCACGCTGGTGGCCTATTTCAAGGACGACGCCACAGCCTTCAACGCCCAGAAAAAGGCCGTTCTTGAAGGCAAGGGCGTGCTGAACAACCGCATCAGCGAATTCATCATGGGTCACCTCAACGCCCTGGGCGTGCCCACCCACTTCATCCGCCGCCTCAACATGCGTGAGCAGCTGGTGCGCGAAGTGGAGATCATTCCGCTGGAAGTCGTCGTGCGCAACGTGGCCGCCGGCTCCATCGCCAAGAAGCTCGGCCTGACCGAGGGCGAGGCCCTGCCCCGCTCCATCGTGGAGTTCTATTACAAGAACGATGCGCTGGAGGACCCCATGGTCTCCGAGGAACACATCACCGCGTTCAACTGGGCGGCCACCCAGGACATCGACGACATGATCGCCATGGCCGTACGTGTGAACGACATCCTGTCGGGCATGTTCCTGGCCGTCGGCATCCGCCTGATCGATTTCAAGCTGGAATTTGGCCGGATCTACGATCAGAACGACAATATGCGGATTATCCTGGCCGACGAGATCAGCCCGGATTCCTGCCGGCTGTGGGATGCGGAAACCGGCGAGAAGATGGACAAGGACCGCTTCCGCCGCGATCTGGGCAATGTCACCGAAGCCTATGCCGAGGTGGCGCGCCGGCTGGGAATCATGAAGGACAACGCCCCGGCGACGAACGACGAAGGTGAGTCATGAAAGCGCGCGTGCACGTCTATCTCAAACCCGGCGTTCTGGACCCGCAAGGCCAGGCGGTCGCCACCTCCCTGAACCATCTCGGCTTTGACGAAGTCAGCGCCGCGCGCCAGGGCAAGTATATCGAGCTGGACCTCGACACCGCCGACGCTGAGGAAGCCCACAAGCGCGTCGCCGAGATGTGCGACAAGCTCCTCGCGAACCCGGTGATCGAAAGCTACGACATCGAGCTGAGCGCTTAAGCGGGCGCCTCTTTTGCGACCCGCTAAGCCGTGCATCCTGTTCGGCTCGCAAATACGCGTCACCCGGCGGCCCGCCCCCTTGCACAACTTGAACGCTGGCGTATTGTTGCGTTTCGAGCGAGTGGAGCGCGTTTATGGTGCAACCCGACATCATCTACCGGGCGAGCTTCGGCTTGATCCTCTTGCACCATGTCTTCGAAACAGAGGCTCAGCGTGGCCGAGCGGGCGCCATCAACCTGTCCATCGGTTCGATCACAATGCCTCTGCTCCTTGCGGTCTATTTGAACCGGGCTGAGCTCTTCGCGCCGTTCACTTTACTGCAATCGCTTGGAATTCTCGTACTGGCAGGGCTCTTCGTGGCTTGGCTGACCAAAATCCTGATCTACGTCGCGTGCCGGCCAAAGTCGGTCTTTGTACGTTGGCCGACAAACCAGTCTCGAAAAGAAATCTACGACGACACGGTCAATAAGCGTTGAGCGCGAGGCGGTCAGCGCAAAGGCCCCAATGCGCAGTTTGACAGTCAGTGAAATGAAGTCCGTGTCCGGAGGGACGAGTATTTTTTCCAAGTACGCCTTGCCCCCAGGCACGCCCATCAGCGACGCGATGGCGAGCCAAGGCTTCTTCGACCCGACTAACACGGGCAATGCATACATTGATATGGTGAACACGTTCGCGCTGGTCGGAACAGGCGAGTTGTCGCCGGCGGCGCTTGAGCGGTATCTTACAAATCCGTGTGAAGAGGTTGGCTCGATTTATCATGATGAAAACGTTGGTCCGCTTGACGACTTCATTCGTTATAGCTGGGAAGTTTTTCAGGGAGAAATGATTGAACACGAAGGATATTGGGACGATTTTATTAAAGATGATTACATTGCATGTATGGAAAACGTAATGCGAAATCACGGATACAATGTTCCTCAGTAATACGCTCTCATTTGCCTTTATATCGGCCTGTCTGGTTGCGGCAGGACTGGCTGATATAAAGCATGATGAGCAACCAGCGGCCGATTTACCGTTTTATTGTGCCAATATTGATGTGGATTATTGCGGACCAATAACGCGTGATTTCGAGGAAGCAGCCTCGTCGCCGGCCGCGCTTGCCGATGGGTACCTTACCTTCACGTCGTCGGGAGGGGATGCCAGAATAGCAAGCCTGTTAGCGCTGCAGTGGCGATGGCTTGGTGGTGACGCCCGGGTAGTCAGGCTGTGCGGCTCATCATGTCTTGAAGTTTTATTGCCGACCTTCAAGTCGGTAGCGTTCATCGACGAACCGGTGGTGCTTTCCCACGGCTCACCACATATGCTTAGAACGATTTACGAACGCCATGCGCCCTCCGCCGCCGAGCAATGTCGTCCAATCGCCGAACACAATCGGTTTGCAACGCTTCTTAGCAACGGGCCCTGGGCTCATGTTTCGGATCGTATAGGAATGGTTCAGCTTGATCGTCTGGGTGTGGAGAACATCCAAGCGGATGACGTCGACGGCTGTATCCGGCTTTCCTACGACCAAGAAGTCGACCATTGGCTGCCGACGACCGATGAATTGCGCCTATATTATGGGCTTTCCACCAGCGGAACAGTCGCCGCAGACAACCTTACTTTGGCGCATGAGAAAGTTTCCTGCCTGTTCCCTCCAGGAGAGACGTTTCGCGTTGGCGACGCCGTGATCACCGCCGACCCAAAGGTCTGTCCGCATGCAACGCTCTATCCCCAAGGGGGTCTCGATTATTGAAACCCATCACGTCTAGAGGCGTTCGAGTACTGATAGCCCTGGCATCTACAGCGCTTCCAGCCGCCTGCTCTCCGCCGGACACCTCCGCCCGGCTCATCGCCGGGCCGGACACGCCTCGGGTTTCCGGGACGATTGATGCGGCGTTCACTGATAGGTTCGTGGACGCGTATGAAGGGTCAAACCGCCTCGCAGTGACATCCACGGGGGGTGAGGCCGTCAGAGCGCTCGTCATGGCCCGCGTCGTCGCCCCTCGCGAATTGCATCTGTTCATCGACGACCATTGTTTGTCAGCCTGCGCCAGCCTTCCATTGCCAGCTGCCGACACTGTGACCTTCGGGCCCGACGCCGTGGTGGGCATGCATTATTCTCCCGCCATGACTCGCCGGGTCTATGTGAGAGACTTCGGGACCGGTGACGATTGCTACGTACGTTCAGGCGACGGCGAGCGACAAATGCTCGAGGCGGCGGGGCGCAGGCCTAGCTTCGCAGATGAAGTCTATGATCGCCTGCAGCCGGGTCCTGCGCGCGCGATCGACATCGGCGATGTCTGCCCGCGCATCGAGTACGACCTGACCCACCAATGGTGGTTTCCCACCTCGACCCAGCTGCGCGATCTGATGGGGCTGGAGTTCACCGGCACGGTGTGCGCCGACGATCCGGCCTGCATGCGCCGGCGCTTGCCGAACCTGCGCATTGAGGCCACGGTCGTGGTCGGCGACGAGATCTGGACCCTGCCGCTGGAGTGAAGGCGACGGCCCCCGTGCGCAGACAGGCTGTCCATAACTCCTGAATCCCCGCACGCTTCCCGCTACCCAAATCCTTTCCCGCCTGCTAAAGCGCGCGTCATGAAAACAGCCGTCATCGTTTACCCCGGCTCGAACTGCGACCGCGATGCGGCCATGGCGATCGAGCGTGTCACCGGAACCGCGCCGGCCATGGTCTGGCACGGCGAGCCGTCCTTGCCCGAAGGCCTTGATTTCATAATGGTTCCGGGCGGATTTTCCTATGGCGACTATCTGCGCTCCGGCGCGATCGCCGCGCGCTCCCCGATTACGGCGGACCTGATCAAAAAGGCCGAATCAGGCGTGCCGGTTCTGGGCGTGTGCAACGGCTTCCAGATCCTGACCGAAACCGGGCTGCTGCCCGGCACGCTGATGCGCAATTCCGGGCTGCGCTTCGTCTGCGAGAAGGCGCCGGTGCTGGTGGAGACGACGAACTCGCGCTTCACCCGCGCCTATGGCGAGAGCCGTGAGCTGACCATCCCCATCGCCCACCATGACGGCAATTTCTTCGCTGATGACGAGACGCTGAACCGCATCGAGGGCGAAGGCCAGGTCGCCTTCCGCTACGCAAACAATCCCAACGGCTCGGCCCGCGACATCGCCGGCGTCACCAATGCGGCCGGCAATGTGCTGGGCATGATGCCCCACCCCGAACGCGCCGTGGACGCCGATCATGGCGGAACCGACGGGCTGAAACTGTTTGAAAGCGTGCTGGGAGGCGCCTCATGACCGAGCTCGCCGAAAATCCGCGCTACGCCGAAGGCATAGACGAGCAGATCGTCCTCGAGCATGTCACGGCTGACGAGTACGAGATCATCCTGAAAGAACTCGGCCGCGCGCCGAACCTGGTTGAGCTCGGCATCTTCTCGGTCATGTGGTCGGAGCACTGCTCCTACAAGTCCTCGCGCATCCACCTGGCGAAGTTCCCCACCAAGGGCGAGCGCGTCATCCATGGTCCGGGCGAGAACGCGGGCGTTGTTGATATCGGCGATGGGCAGGCGGCCATCTTCAAGATGGAGAGCCACAACCACCCCAGCTTCATCGAGCCCTATCAGGGCGCGGCCACCGGCGTGGGCGGCATTCTGCGCGATGTCTTCACCATGGGCGCGCGCCCGGTGGCGCTGATGAACGCGCTGCGCTTCGGCGATCCCAAGCATCCCAAGACCCGCCAGCTGGTCTCCGGCGTGGCCGCCGGCATCGGCGGCTACGGCAATTGCGTGGGCGTGCCGACGGTCGGCGGGGAGACCAATTTCGACAAGGGCTATAACGGCAACATCCTCGTCAACGCCATGGCGGTGGGTCTGGCCGACACCGACAAGATCTTCACCGCGGCAGCCCGGGAGCCGGACTTCCCGGTGCTTTATGTGGGCGCCAAGACCGGCCGGGACGGCATTCACGGCGCCACGATGGCGAGCGCGGAATTCGGCGAAGGCTCGGAAGAAAAGCGCCCCACGGTCCAGGTCGGCGACCCGTTCACCGAGAAAAAGCTGATCGAAGCCTGTCTGGAGCTTATGGCCGAAGACGCCATCAGCTCGATCCAGGACATGGGCGCGGCGGGCCTCACCTCCTCGTCGGTTGAGATGGCGAGTTCCGGCGGGCTGGGCATCGAGCTGGACCTCGATCATGTGCCCCAGCGCGAAGAGGCGATGTCAGCCTATGAAATGATGCTCTCTGAAAGTCAGGAGCGCATGCTGATCATCGTGAAGCCCGGCCGTGAACACGTGGCCGAACGGATCTTCAGGAAGTGGGATCTGGACGTGGCCGTCATCGGCAAGACCGCCGAGCATGGCCGCCTGGTGCTGCGCCACAAGGGCGAGGTGGTCTGCGACCTGCCGCTTGATCCCATCGGGGAGAACGCACCGAAATATGACCGGCCCCACTTCCCGGCCGAAGCGCGCGCCCGGATCAATCCGGCCCAGCTGCGCGCGCCGGAGCATCTGGGCGAAACCCTCGCCCAGCTGATCGGCACGCCGGACATGGCGTCGAAACGCTGGATCTGGAGCCAGTATGACCGCCACGTCATGGCGGACACGGCGGCCAGCTCTGAAGATCCCGCCGACGCCGCCATTGTGCGCGTGCACGGCACGAACAAGGCGCTCGCCATCACGACCGACTGCACGCCGCGCTACTGCGCCGCTGATCCCTTCGAGGGCGGCAAGCAGGCCGTGGCGGAAGCCTGGCGCAATCTGACGGCCGTGGGCGCGGACCCCATCGCCATCACCGACTGCCTGAATTTCGGCAACCCCGAACGCCCTGAGATCATGGGTCAGTTCGTGGGCTGCGTGGAAGGCATGGCGAAAGCTTGCGAGGCCCTCTCCTTCCCTGTCGTTTCGGGCAATGTCTCGCTCTACAACGAGACCGATGGCCGGGCGATCCCGCCGACGCCGGGCGTGGGCGGTCTGGGCCTGATCCCGGATATGGCCAAACGCGCCGGCTATGGCTGCATGAGCGAGGGCGATGTCCTGCTGCTCGTCGGTGAGACCGCCGGCGCGCTCGGCGCCTCGCTCTACCTGCGCGAAGTGGAAGGCCGTGAGGACGGCGCCCCGCCGAAGGTCGAGCTCGCCGCTGAAAAGCGCAATGGCGACTTCGTGCGCGCCCAGATCCGCGAAGGGCGCACGGCTGCGGTCCATGACCTGTCCGACGGTGGGCTGGCCTGCGCCGCCGCTGAAATGGCCATGGCGTCAGGCTGCGGGACCAAGCTGGCCTATACCGGCCCTGTCCCCCTCTTCGCCTGGCTGTTCGGGGAAGATCAGGCCCGTTACCTGATCGCGGCCAGGCCTGACGCCGCCGAAGCCATGCTCGCCGCGGCCAAGGCCGATGGCGTGCCGGTTGAGGTCGTGGGTCTGGCCGGCGGGCGCTTCGTCAGCATCAATGGCGGCCATGCGGTGGACATCATCCGCTTGAAGCAGGCGCACGAGAACTGGATGCCGACGCTCATGGCCGGTGAGCCGGAAGCCAACGCGGCGGAGTAGCGCCCTACTCCGCCTCCGCCACGCACAGATGCGTCGTCGGCGTGTACTCGATCATGCCCCCGATCCAGCCTTCGATGCGCGGGTGCACGATCCAGTTGCGCTCGAAATGGAAGAAGGGCGCGATGGCGAAGTCATCCAGCGCGATCTGTTCAGCTTCGCGGAACAGGGCGGCGCGCGCCGCCTCATCCTGCTCGTCCTGAGCCTGGGCCAGCAGGGCCTGCACCCGGTCATCGCTCCAGCCGGAGAAGTTGCCCGCCGCGTCCTCGGCGATGACGTCGAGCATGTAGGAGGTGTCCTGCACCGAGGCGACCCAGCCGCCCAGAGCCGCGTCGAATTCGCCCGCGCGCAGGTTCTGATAGTGAATGGCCGCTTCGGTGCTGAAGATCTCCACCTGCACCCAGTCAGCCAGGCTGTTCCAGTCCTGCTGCAAGACCGGCGCGATCCGGTCGCCATTGCCCCCGGAGGGATAGGCGAACTCGAAAGTGAGCGGATTGTCCGGCCCGAATCCGGCGTCTGCGAGAAGCGTCAGCGCGCGCTCGCGCCGCTCGCTCACCGGCTCGTCACCCCAGGCGATATCAGCGGTCGGATAGGGGGCGGCGAGATTGTCCGGCACCAGCCCATTCGCCACGATCAGGCCGTCGGGAATGACCTCGGTGAAGGCGAACTCGCGGTCGATGGCGATGCTCAGCGCCTCTCGCACCCGAACATCGCCGAACGGATCGCGCTCGGTATTGGCCACGAAATAGAAGGTTCCCGGCGGCACGGCCTGGCGCATGTGATCAGGCAGCTCCTCGCGCACGCGGGCCAGCATGGAGGCCGGTACGTTCGCCGCGATGTCCAGCTCGCCCGACCGGGCCCGCCGCGCAGCGGTTTCCGGGGAATTGATCGGGAAGTTGAACACTTCATCGAAGCAGACATTCTCCGCGTCGTAGAAGAGGGGGTTCTTCCTCAGCACGGTCTGCGAGCCCACCACCCGCTCCACCAGCGTGTAGGCGCCGTTGGTGACGATGTTCTGAGGCTGGGTCCACGCATCGCCGTGAACCTCGATCACGTGGCCGGGCAGCACCGCGCCGCGCCCGTCGGCGAGCAGCTGGGGCAGGAAGGGCATGGGATGAACGAGGCGGATCTCCACGGTGCGCTCATCCAGGGCGGAAACGCCCAGAGTCTCCGGTTCGGCCTGTCCGTCCAGGATCGCGCGCGCATTCACGACCGGGGCGAAGACCTCCACATAGGCCGCCGCCGTCGCCGGATCGACCGCACGGCGGAAGCTGTAGACCACGTCGTCAGCCGTGATCTCACGGCCGTCGGACCATTGGGCTTCACGCAGGGAGAACGTCCAGGTCAGCCCGTCCTCGGAGAGATCAAACGACTCCGCCAGCGCCAGCTGAGGCCGTCCGTCCGGTCCCCGGCGCATGAGGCCCACAAACAGATCACCCGTCACAGCCTGCACCCAGGCGCCGCCCGCCTTATGGGGGTCGACCGCGTCAAGCTCCGGGCCGTCATTCCTGTACAACACGCCGCTTTCAAGCCGCGCGGTCTGGGCGTCCTCGCGGCCTTCGCCGCAGGCGGCCAGAAGGGTCACCGCGGCCAGAAGGCCCAGTCGAGTCACGATGGATGGCATGCGCCCTTCCCCTGTTTTGATCAGGGTAGGGTGCACGCCTGAGCGGTCAACTTAAACCGGCGGCGCTTCACGGCCGCTGGCGCCCCCTACTCCGCCGCCCGGCTCATCCCTTGCGCCGGCTTGAGCGCATCAGCGATCTGGAAGGCCATCTCCAGGGCCTGATCGGCGTTCAGGCGCGGGTCGCAATGGGTGTGGTAGCGGCTGGAGAGGTCGGCTTCGGACAGATGTCCGGCCCCGCCCACGCACTCGGTCACGTCCTGGCCGGTCATCTCGAAATGGACCCCGCCCGGTTCGGCGCCTTCGGCGCGCAGCACCTCGATGAAGGTCTTCAGCTCCCCCAGAACCTTGTCGAAATCGCGCGTCTTGAAGCCGTTAGACGCCTTGTGCGTGTTGCCGTGCATGGGATCGCAGGCCCACACCACGTTGCGTCCTTCCGCCTGCACCTTGCGCACCAGCGGCAGCAGGCCATTGGCCACCTTGTCAGCGCCCATGCGCACGTACAGGACCAGGCGGCCCGGCTCGTCGCGCGGATTGAGAATGTCGATCAGGCGGACCAGCTCGTCGGGATCCAGCGTCGGGCCGCATTTCAGGCCCACAGGGTTCTCGATCCCACGCATGAACTCCACATGGGCGCCGTCGGGCTGGCGGGTGCGGTCCCCGATCCAGCTCAGATGCCCGCTCGTGGCGTACCAGCGGCCGGTGTCGCGCTCCATGCGAGTCAGCGCTTCTTCAAAGGGCAGGTGCAGCGCCTCGTGGGAGGTGAAGAAATCCACCCCTTCAAGGCTCGGCGCCCCGTCCGGCGTCACGCCGCAGGCGCGCATGAAGGCCAGCGCCTCGCCGATCCGGTCGGCGTATTCCTGATACTTCTCGCCAGCCGGACTGCCCGCCAGGAAATCCAGCGTCCACTGGTGCACGTTGTGCAGGTCGGCATACCCTCCAGACGCCAGCGCTCTGAGCAGGTTCAGTGTCGCCGCAGCCTGGTCATAGGCGCGGATCAGGCGCTCTGGATCAGGCACGCGCGCTTCCGGCGTGAAGGCCATGTCGTTGATGGAATCGCCGCGATAGCTGGGCAGCTCCACGCCGTCGATCACCTCGGTGTTGGACGAGCGCGGCTTGGCGAACTGGCCGGCGATGCGGCCCACCTTCACGATGGGTTTGGCGCTGGCGAAGGTCATGACGACCGCCATCTGCAGCAGCACCCGGAAGGTGTCGCGCACGGTCTCGGCGGAGAATTCCTTGAAGCTTTCCGCGCAATCGCCGCCCTGAAGCAGGAAGGCCTGCCCGGCCGCCACGTTGGCCAATTGGCGCTTGAGGCGCTTCACCTCGCCGGCGAAGACCAGCGGGGGGCGGCGCGCAAGCTCGCTTTCGACGCGCGCCAGGGCGTCCGCGTCGGGATAGTCAGGCAGTTGCAGCGCCGGCTTCGAACGCCAGCTGTCCGGGCTCCAGGCAGTCATCTCATCCTCAATCGGCCGGCGCATCTGTCCGGACCTTGTCGAAGAGGATAGCTCCAATGCTGCGGCGCGATAACCCCGCCGTGACACTGGGGCGCGGGACTTGGTGAACGCAGGCCTACTCCGCCGCCTTCAGCTCGGGCGGGGTCCATTTTTCCTTCATGGTGACCAGTTCTTCAGCCGCCGTGGGATGAACCGCGCAGGTCGCGTCGAACTGAGCCTTGGTCAGGCCCGCCTTCACCGCGATGCCGACGGCCTGGATGATCTCCGGCGCATCATCGCCCACGATGTGGACGCCGAGCACGACCTGATCGCTGGCGCGCACGACCAGCTTCATCATCATCCAGTCGGGATTATCGGTGATCATGCCTTTCATGGGCCGGAACCTGGACTTGTAGATATCAATCTCCGCCCCCGTTCGGCGCGCCTCGGCCTCGGTGAGGCCCGCCGTGCCCACGGGCGGCTGGGTGAAGACGGCGCTGGGGATCAGTTCATGGTCATAGGCGGTCGGCTTGTTCCCGAACACCGTCTCGGCGAAGGCCGCACCCTCCCGGATCGCGACCGGCGTCAGGTTGACCCGGTTGGTGACGTCGCCCACCGCGTAGATGTGGTCGACATTGGTCTTTGAATATTCATCGACCAGAATTGCCCCGGCCTCGTCCAGCTCGACACCGGCATTTTCAAGACCCAGGCCTTCCACATACGGATTACGCCCGATGGCGAAGACCACCTGATCGGCGATGAGCTCATCGCCGTTCTTCAAGGTGACCGTCTTGAAGCCCGGCTTGTACGGCGTCTCCTCGATCTTCTCGAAAACCGTGTGGGTGATGACGCGCACGCCCGACGCCTTCAGCCCCTCATGGACGAAGGTGCGCACATCCTCGTCGAACCCGCGCAGCACCGTGTCGCGGCGATAGACCAGGCAGGTCTTCACGCCCAGTCCTGCGAAGACCTGCGCGAACTCGCACGCGATATAGCCGCCGCCGGCGATGACGATGTGCTCGGGAAGTTTCTTCAGGTGGAACAGCTCGTTGGAGGTGATCGTGTGCTCCACGCCGGGCAGGTCCCAGTCCTTGGACGGGGTTCCGCCGGTGGCGATCAGGATATGCTTCGCCGTCACGACCCGGTCTGACTGGACCAGCCGGATCTCGTGAGGGCCGACGATCTCCGCGCGCTCCTCGATCAGCTCCACGCCAGTATTGTTGAGGTTTCGCGCATAAATGCCGGACAGCCGGTCCACCTCGGCGTTCATGGCGTCGCGGAAGGACGGCCAGTCGAAGGACGGCTTCTCCGGCAGGTCCCAGCCATAGGCGCGCGCGGTCTTGACCTGCTTGGCGAAGTTGGAAGCGTAGACCATGTACTTCTTCGGCACGCAGCCGCGGATGACGCAGGTCCCGCCCGGCCGGTGCTCCTCGGCGACCGCGACCTTGGCGCCTTTCAGCGCCGACATGCGGCTCGCCCGCACCCCGCCGGAACCCGCGCCGATGGTGAAAAGGTCGTAGTCGTACTGGTCAGCCATGAAGGTCTCCGGCGATCGTCGATTGAGTTGGGGCAGATGTGCGCGGTGATGGCGGCGAGGTCAAATGGGGTCACGGAAATGTGGTTGAGGATAATGCGATGCCACGCGACGCATTCCCCTTCTCCCCCTCCAAGGGGGAGAAGGCCGGGATGAGGGGGTGCGGCTCAGTTTAATGAGTGTCGCGTTCGCCGGCCAACGGTGTCCACCCCTCACTCCGCCCCTCTCCCCTCCACGGAGGGGAGAGGGGGAAGTGAACCGAAGGCGCTAAACCGCGATCAGCGCCGCGCAGACCCGGCGGGCCTCGCCCGCGAGCAGATTATAGGTCCGGCAGGCCGTGGCCGTGTCCAGCATCTCAAGCCCCACACCGGCTTCGCGGAAGGCCTTGCGCACGTCGGCGGGGGGATGGACGAGCTTCTCACCCAGGCCCAGCACGACCATGTCGGGCTTGTCGGCGCGGGCAAGGAAGGCGTGAAAGTCCGAAGCCGTCAGCGCCTTGGGATCACCGTCCACGGACCAGGCTTTCGTGGTTCCGTCGATGATCAGGACATGACCGTCCCGGCGCGCGCCGGCCACGCGGAAACCGCCCTCGCCGAAGGCGTCGATGGGCGGAACCGCGTAGGCGGGGTCTTCCCTACGGCGCATTGTCGATGAAGGCGTTCGAACCGTCCTCGCCGCTTTCGCGCTTCACCCCGGTCAGGGTCAGAAGCGGGGCGGCCACGAAGATCGAGGAATAGGTGCCGATCGCCACGCCCCAGATCAGCGCGAGTGCGAAGCCCTGAAGCGCCGGACCGCCGATGATCGCCATGGCGATGATGGCCACCAGCGTCGTGCCGGAGGTCAGGATCGTGCGCGACAGCGTCTTGTTGATCGCCATGTTCAGGACTTCAGGCGTCGGCCGGGTCTTGAACTTGCGGAATTTCTCACGGATCCGGTCATAGACCACCACGGTGTCGTTCATGGAATAGCCCACGATCGTCAGGATCGCCGCGATGGTGGACAGGTTGAATTCCAGCTGTGTGACCGCGAAAAACCCGATGGTGGCGATCACGTCATGGGTCAGGGCCAACACCGCGCCGACCGAGTACTGCCATTCGAACCGGAACCAGATGTAGACGAGCATCAGGAACAGAGCGACCAGAACGGCGGTGGTGCCGGCCACCTGCAGCTCCTGGGACACCTGCCCGCCCAGCACTTCGACCCGGCGATAGTCAATGCCGGTGAAGTCCTGATCGAGCTGGGCCTGAAGCGCGCCGCGCACGATCTGCTGGGCGCCGTCATCATCTTCGACCACATCGTTCAGAATGCTGTCCGCCGCCGGCAGACCCATCGCGTTGATCCGTTCCTGCAGCGCGATGGCGTCAGCGACATCAATGCGCTCCACCCGGATCAGCACGGCGTCGTCAGCGCCAAATTCCTGCACCTGGACATCGCCCACCTGCAGCCCGTCGAGGCTGGAGCGAATGGCGCCGAGATCCGCCGGGCCTTCAGTGCCGATCTCCACGAGCGTGCCGCCGCGGAAATCGATGCCGAAATTCAGGCCCATGCCGAAGAAGGCGCCGGCGGACCCGATCATCAGCAGCACGGAGAGCGCGAACGCGACAAAGCGCAGCTTGATGAACTGGAAGTCCGTGTCGACCGGAATGAAGCGGACGAGTGCGATTTTCATGACTTGCCGCTCCTACATCGCCAGGGTTTTGGGCCGGCGCGTGCGCAGCCACGCCGCCACCATCAGCCGGGAGAACACGAAAGCGGTGAAGACGGACGTGATGATGCCGATGCCCAGCGTCACCGCGAAGCCGCGCACCGGGCCGGCGCCGAGCATGTACAGCACCGCAGCGGCGATGAAGGTCGTCACGTTGGCGTCCAGGATCGCAGCAAACGCGCGGTCATAGCCTTGCTCGATGGCGTTCACTACGGTTCGCCCTTGCCGGTACTCCTCGCGTATTCGCTCGAAAATCAGCACGTTGGCGTCCACCGCCATGCCGATGGTCAGGATGATGCCCGCGATGCCGGGCAGGGTCAGCGTCGCCTGAAGGCCGGACAATCCGCCCAGCAGAAGCAGCACGTTGGCCAGCAGGGCGACGGTCGAAACGATGCCGAAGAAGCCATAGGCCAGGACCATGAACACGATCACCAGCGAGAAACCGATGGCGATGGCGATCTGACCGCGCTCGATGGAGTCCTGGCCCAGGCCCGGACCGACAGTGCGCTGCTCGATCGGCGAAAGCCGCGCCGGCAGGGCGCCGGCGTTGAGCATGTTGGCCAGGTCATTGGCGGTCTGAACCGTAAAGCCGCCATCGATCTGACCAGACCCGCCCATGATGGCGGAGCGGATGCGCGGCGCGGAGATGATCACATCGTCCAGCACGATGGCGAAGCGGCGTCCGACATTGTTGGCGGTCGCCTCGCCGAATGCGGTGGCGCCGGAGGTGTTGAAGCGGAAGGAGACCGAGGGCTGGCCGCTTTCGTTGTAGGCCTGGGCCGCGCTGACCAGCTGCTCGCCCGTCACCAGCGCGCGGGTCTGGACCGCCAGATAGGGTTCGCCAGGGTCCTCGGTGGGGAAGATGGTGACGCCCGGCGGCGTGCGCGCCTGGCCATCGGGGCCGGGATTTACGCCGCTTTCCACCATATGGAAGGTCATGCGCGCTGTCGTGCCGACCAGATCGATGATTCGTTGAGGATCGCTCTCGCCGGGCACCTGGACCAGCACGCGATCCTCGCCCTGCCGCGCGATGGTCGGCTCGGTCGTGCCCGTGGTGTCGATCCGGCGGCGGATGACTTCGATGGACTGCTGAACCGTGCGCTGGCGGATGGAGTCCAGCGCCGCCTCGGTGATGCCGACGCGGATCGTGCGGCCATCTTCGCCGCGATTGATCGTCAGCGTATCGTTCAGGCTTTGCTGCCCTCCGGCGCCGGTGACGGGTTCGTTGATGTCGTCGAGACGCTCCAGCGCCCGGTCCAGATCATCCTCGCGCGACAGGCGCACCACGACCTCGCCGCTGACCACGGCGGGAGGCGCCGACAGGATCGGCGGGTCCTGACGCAGGGCCGCGCGCACATCGGCCTGGAGGTTCTCCAGGCGCTCTTCGCGCACCTGTTCCATATCCACTTCGAAGACCAGGTGAGAGCCGCCGCGCAGGTCCAGACCCAGGTTGACGGTCTGGTGCGGCAGGGTGGCCCACACGCCCACCGGTTCTCCGGCGGCGTTCAGACGCTGGTCCTGCGGCACGAAATTCGGCAGCGAGAACAACAGCCCGATCAGGACGACCGCGATGATCAGCCCGGTCTTCCAGGGGGAGAAATACAGCATGGCGCAATCCGGCCCTCGGCCTTCCCGGACAGCGAGGGACGCCGTCCGGGTTCAGGTCGGTCTAGCCGTCCTTGTCGTTCGAAGTGTCGTTGGCCGGCTCGGTGCGGGTGCGCACTTCGGCGATGGTGTGCTTGATGACCTTCACGCGCACGCCTTCGGCGAGCTCCACGGTGGCTTCGGTGTCGGCCACACGCGTCACCTTGCCGATCAGGCCGCCCTGGGTGATGACCTCGTCGCCCTTGCGCAGGGCTTCCACCATTTCGCGGTGCTTCTTCATGCGCTGCTGCTGGGGACGGATCAGCAGGAAATAGAAAACCACGAAGATGAGGATGAACGGGGCGATCTGCATGAGCATGTAGCCCATGCCTCCGCCGCCAGCGGCGGCCATGAGATGGATGGAATCGGTCGCGAACGGCATGCGGTTATCCTTTGCAGGGAAAGGGCTGTTTCAACGGTTGCCGGACTATATCGGGGCGCGGGCGCGTTGCAACAAGCCCTGAGCGGCGATTCAGCGCCGCGGCAGCCGCTGAAGCGGATCGACGGGCTGAACGCCGCGCCGGATCTCGAAGTGCAAGGCCGGCTCTTCGGTTGCGCCGCTGGCGCCGGCGTCGGCGATGTGCTGCCCGGCGCTGATCTGGTCACCGACGGCGACGCGGATGCGTGAATTCAGGCCATAGGCGGTCACCCACCGGTCGGCATGGCGGATCAGCACCAGCTCGCCGTAGCCCTGAAGCTCATTACCGGCATAGACGACCTCGCCGGCCGCAGCCGCCCTGACGGGCTCGCCCATGCGCGCGCGGATGCGGATGCCGTCCAGGCGCAGGTCGCCCTCGTTGAACCGGGCGATCACCTGACCGTCCAGCGGCCATGCGAACGCCACCGATGTCGGCGCGCTGGGCGGAGGCGGCGGAGGCGGCGCGGGACGATTGGAGGGCGGCGGCGGTGTGGGCGTGGGCCGCGGAGAAGACCCGCGATCAGCGACGATCACCGGCTCACCGCGCACCCGCAGCTCCTGACCTGGATAGATCGTGTAGGGCTGACGCAGGCCATTAAGCGAGGCGATCTCCTGCGTGGTCATGCCGTGGGCGAGCGCGATGCGATAAAGATTGTCGCCCCGCCGTACCGTGTAGGTGGCCGGTCCCGGCAGGGACAGGCGCTGACCGGGTGAAATCGAATAGGGCCGCGAAATGCCGTTCTCGCGCGCCAGCTCTGCGACGCTCGTCCCGCAACGGCTGGCGATGGAATACAGCGTATCGCCCCGGCTGACCGTCACCGACGACCCGCAGGCCCCGCTCGCCGCGCCGCGCTGGATCGGCGCAGGCGTGCGCGGATCGCTGGCGCAGGCGGCCAGACTCAGCGCCGCTGCAGCGGCGGCGTAATAAAAGCGGCGTGCACGCATCGCGGGCGCGACCTTTGCGGCGGAGACGAAACCCGCTCCATCATCGCCCCGCGAGCGTTAACCGGACGTTGACCGTAAAGGCTCAATCCGAATCAGCGATGCGTTCCAGCTCCTGGTGCCGGCCCAGACCGCATGCGCCGGCGGAAATGCCGCCACCGCTTCGATCAATCACACGCACAATCTCATTGGCGCACAGCGATCCGGTCGGCGTCTCATACTGAAGATAGGTGAAGTCGCTGGTCGCCTGGCGGCAGCCGCGCGACACCTCGTTGAGATAGGCGTCGCCATTGTTCAGCGTGATCAGCCAGCGCGTCTCGTCCAGAGGTTCGATGTCGTCGATGGAGCGAAGGGACAGACAGCTCCGCGTCGCGCCGGTCGGACGGTAGTCCGCCAGCACCGCATCAGCCTCGGCCGCTCTGGCGCCGGCGCGATCAGGCGCCGCCTCAGTGGCGCAGCCGGAGGCGGCGAGCCCCGCCAGCATGGCGGCGGCGGTCAGACATGTGGTTCGCAGCGTCATAGGATGCTCCAGTCATCTGCGTAGCCCCGGCCCGGCTTGATCCTAACACATCTGCACCAACCAGCTACGCCGGCGTCAGAAAGATCGTGCGGCGCCGGGCACCAGCGGCACGAAGCGCACATCGAACAGCGCCTCCTCAAGGAGGAAGCCGTCTTCCGCAGCCGTGTAGCGCATCAGGGTCTGGACCTCTCCGGCCTTCACCGGCGCGACGCACACGCCGCCGGGCTTCAACTGCTCAAGGAGCGCATCGGGACGCGATTGCGCCGCGGCGGTCACGATGATCCGGTCGAATGGGGCCTGTTCGGGCCAGCCCAGCGAGCCGTCCCCGATGCGGGTGACGATATTGGTCAGGCGCAGCTCCGCGAAGCGGGCCTCGGCTTCCTTGCCCAGCGTGCGATAGCGCTCGACCGTGTAGACCCGGCGCGCCAGGCGCGCGAGCACGGCGGCCTGATATCCCGAGCCAGTGCCGATCTCCAGAACCTTGCAGCGGTCATCCACCTTCAGCGCCGCCGTCATGGCCGCCACCACATAGGGCTGGGAGATCGTCTGGCCGCAATCGATGGGCAGAGGCCGGTTCTCGAAGGCCTGGTCCTGGAAGCCTTGCGGAACAAACTGCTCGCGCGGCGTGCGCTCGATGGCGCCCAGAACATGCTTGTCGGAGATCCCGGCCCGGCGCAGCGCCATGACCAGCTGGATCATGCGGGTGTCCGGACCGGCGTTCATGGCTTTGCGTTCAAGGCCATCGCAAGACGAACCTGGGCGTCGTGATTGGTCAGATCCAGATGCAGCGGCGTGATGGAGATCCGCCCCTCATAGACGGCCCGAAGGTCAGTCCCCACGGGCGGATCGGAGAGCTGTCCCTTGAAGCCCAGCCAGTAATAATCCTTGCCGCGCAGATCGGTGCGCTTCTCCGCGTGCAGGATGTTGTGATCGCGCCTGCCCTGAACGGTGACTTCGGTTCCCGCCACCTTGTCGGGGTCGCGGTCGGGAAAGTTCACATTGATCAGCGTGTTCTCGCTCCATGGCGCGTCGAGCAGCTGCTTCAGGATCGCGGGGCCATGCGCCCGTGCGGTCTCCCAGCGCATCTTGGCGCGCCCCTCGAACCCGTAGGCCAGCGACATCGCGATGGAGCGAACGCCCAGCTGGGTCCCCTGCATGGCGGCCGCGACCGTTCCTGAAACCGTGACATCGTCGGCGATATTCTGCCCCGAATTGACCCCGGACAGGATCAGGTCAGGAGCCGCGCCCTCGATCAGGCCATGCATCGCCATGTGCACGCAGTCCGTGGGCGTGCCGTGGACGGCGAACCGCTGGTCACCCCGCTTCGTCACGCGTAATGGCGCGTTCAACGTCAACGCCCGGCTCATCCCCGACTGCTCGACCAGCGGGGCGACGATCCAGACATCATCGCTGAGCGTGCGCGCGATATGCTCCAGAACTTCAAGTCCCGGCGCGTCGACGCCGTCGTCATTGGTGAGAAGGATGCGGGGGTTGGTCATAGCGCCGCGCCCCTTTCCTCCCCCGCCCCCCGGGGAAGTGTCAGCGCAGCTGACGGCGGGGGGAATGCGCTGAGGTGGCGCGCCACCCCCACCCCGGCCCTCCCCCGAGGGGGGAGGGCGGATGAAATCGCCGACCTCAAACAGGTCTGGGCGACGGCGCCATCGCTTCCTCCCTCCCCTTGAGGGGAGGGCCGGGGTGGGGTGAATGCGTTGCTCACGGCGTCAGCTTTTCAAGCCCGCCCATGTAAGGCCGAAGGGCTGCCGGGATCGTCACCGAGCCGTCCTCGTTCTGGTGGTTCTCAAGGATCGCCACCAGAGCCCGGCCGACGGCCAGGCCGGAGCCGTTGAGCGTGTGCAGGTATTCCGGCTTCTTCTCGCCCTCGCGGCGGAAGCGGGCGTTCATGCGCCGGGCCTGGAAGTCGCCGCAGGACGAGCAGGAACTGATCTCGCGATAGGTGTTCTGGCTGGGCATCCAGACCTCCAGATCGAAGGTCCGGCGCGCCGAAAAGCCCATATCGCCAGCGCATAGCAGCATGACGCGGTAGGGCAGCTCCAGGCGGCGCAGCACCTCCTCGGCGCAATTGGTCATGCGCTCCAGCTCCTCATCGGATTGCTCCGGCGTTGTGATGGAGACCAGCTCCACCTTGTGGAACTGGTGCATGCGGATCAGGCCGCGCGTGTCGCGGCCGGCCGAGCCGGCTTCGGAGCGGAAGCACGGCGTGTGCGCGGTCATGCGGATCGGGAAGTCGCCTTCGGCGTGGATCGCGTCCCGCACCATGTTGGTCAGCGGCACTTCAGCGGTGGGGATGAGCCAGTAATTGTCCGTGGTGCGGAACTGGTCCTCGGCGAATTTCGGCAACTGGCCGGTGCCGAACAGGGCCTCGTCACGCACCATGTAGGGCACGCTCATTTCCCGATAGCCATGCTCGGTCGTTTGCAGATCCAGCATGAAGGCCGAGAGCGCCCGCTCCAGCCGGGCCAGAGGCCCGCTGAGCACCGCAAAGCGCGCGCCGGACATGGCTGCGGCGCGCTCGAAGTCGAGGCCCAGGCGCTCGCCCACCGCGACATGGTCCCTGATCTCGAAATCGAACTGGCGCGGTTCGCCCCAGCCGCGCACTTCCTCATTGTCGTTTTCATCCGCGCCTTCGGGCACATCGTCGGCTGGACGGTTCGGAAGGGCGGAAAGGTGCTGATTGAGCACTTCCTCGGCGGTGCGGGCCGCCTCCGCGGCCTCCTCCATTGCAGCCTTCAGCCGCTCGACCTCGCTGCGCAATTCGTTGAAGCGTGCGTCGTCGCCCTGGGCCTTGGCCTTGCCGATCTCCTTGGACTTGGCGTTGCGTTCGGTCTCCAGCTCCTGCAGGCGCGTCGTCGCCTCGCGGCGCTTGGCGTCCAGCCCGATCAGGCGCTCGGCGTGCGGGTTCAGACCCCGCAGCGTCATGGCGGCGTCAAAGGCGTCCGGGTTCTCGCGGATGAAGCGGATATCGTGCATGGATCAAGGCTCAAATCAGGTGGGCGGGATGTCAGCGCGGTGATACGCGGCGGCGCGAGCGGCGTCCACATCCCGCCGGTCAATCAATTCATGATTTCCCGGAGCCATGCCCGACAGCCGCCGGGCGGCCGCCTTCCGCCGAACATGGCGGACAGGTCCCTGTGTCTGGAGCATGGGCCGCGACGCCAGGGTGTTCAGCGTCCTGCCGACGCCCTCAGATCCCCCGCCTCATCCACATCGCGCAGCGTTCGCAAATGCGCGATCCGGGTAAGCCCGAGCGCACGCATGCGCGCCTCCAGATCGCTCAGCGTCCGGGTATGGGACCATCGCACGCCGTCGAACAGGCCCGCCGGCGCCCGAGCCTTGAGACCCAGCAGCCAGTAACCGCCATCCTGCGCCGGGCCGATCACCGCGTCGTGCGCTTTCAGAGCCTTGAAGGCGGCGGCGATGTCGGCCCGCGTGACCTGAGGCGCGTCAGATCCGATGACGAGAGTCGGCGCGCGCCGGGAGAACACACGCGCCTGCCGGTCACCGAGATCGCCCCCGCCTTGAGGGGCGCGTGGCAGATCATCCGGCCATGCGGCGGGAAACCGCCGCCCCAGCGCGCGATCCGGCGCCACGGCCAGCGCCACCGTCCAGCGCGGATCACGCAAGGCCCGGGTCAGCCGCGCCAGCATGGACCGGTAGACCCGCCAGGCAGGGACCTTGCCGATCCCGGCGGCGAGGCGCGATTTGGCGCCGCCGATCACCGGCGCCTTGGTGAAAACGACGAGGTGCGGCTTCACCGGTAGGCCTTCGCCAGACGGTGCGGACTGTCGCCCAGATAATAGCGCGCCAGCAGGATGAGATTTTTCGCCGAGCGCCGGGCATAACCCTCGCGCCGGAACCGCTCCGCGCTGGTCACCGCCCGGATCGGCAGCGCCGCCAGGCGGCGGCGTCCCAGTCTTCGGACAAGGTCCACATCCTCAAACAGGGGCCAGGGCTTGAACCCGCCCAGCGCCTCATACAGATCGCGCCGGATCAAAAGGCCCTGATCGCCATAGGGCAAGGCGAACGTCCGGCACCGCCAGGCCACAGCCCGCTCCAGCCGGCGCGCGCGATGGGAAGCATCGTCCAGCGTGAAGCGGAAATACGCCGCGCGTCTTGCGTTGCGCTCTGCAGTCATGAAGGCGCGGGCCATGCCGGCCCAGCCCGGTTCGAGCCGCGTGTCGGCGTGAAGGAAGAGATACCAGTCCTGAGGGTTCGCCAGCCTCGCCGCCGCATCGGCCCCGGCGGCGAGCTGCGCGCCGCGCCCGCGAGCGCTCGTGACGATCCGCGCGCCAGCGCGCCGCGCGATCTCACGCGTGGCGTCGCTGGACCCGCCGTCAGCCACGACCAGGCCGGCGCTGAGGCCCAGCCGCTCCGCCTCGCTCAACCGTTCCAGCACAGGCGCCAGACCGGCCGCGGCGTTCAGCGCGGGGATGATGGTGACGAGACGGCTCATGGCTCTGGTTGAAGCGGCGCACAGGCTCTGAGTCAACGGAAATTTGTTCTTGTATTGTTCTGCTTTCAGAGTCACCGTCCCGGCCATGAACCAGCGTTTCGTTCCGCCCCCGAAGTCTGATCCCCTGCCCGAAGCGCTGCGCCCGCGCGGCCGCGGCGCGGTGTCCAATACGTCGGGACGCTACGAGCCCCAGTCGCGCGAGCCGTTCGACGACGGCTGGAGCGAGGCCGATCCGAGCCCTCCGCAGCTGAAGACCACGCTGATCAAGGACGCCTCGCGCACCATCATCTCCACCAATGACAGCCCGGACATCAGCTTCAGCCGGTCGATCAACCCCTATCGCGGGTGTGAACATGGCTGCATCTATTGCTACGCCCGGCCCAGCCACGCCTGGTGGGGCTATTCGGCCGGTCTCGATTTTGAAAGCCGGCTCTTCTTCAAGCCCGGAGCGGCGGATTTGCTGGAGAAGACCTTCCGCAAGCCGAGCTACCAGCCCGAGCCCTTGCTCATCGGCGCCAATACCGATCCCTACCAGCCGGTCGAGCGCCGCCTGCGCATCACGCGCGCGCTGCTGGAGACGTGCCTGAAATTCAGGCATCCCGTCAGCGTGATCACCAAGTCAGCGAGCATCACCCGCGACCTGGATCTGCTGGGCGAACTGGCGGAGCTGGGGCTCGCCAAGGCGGCCGTGTCCATCACAACGCTCGACCGCAAGCTCGCCCGCTCCATGGAGCCGCGCGCGGCGACGCCGGAGCGGCGGCTGGAGGCGGTGAAGGCTCTGTCTGACGCCGGCGTGCCGGTGACGGTCATGACCGCGCCGATCATCCCCGGCCTCACCTGCCACGAGATCGAGAACCTCCTCCAGCGCGCCGCTGAAGCCGGCGCCAAGAGCGCGGGCTATGTCCTGCTGCGCCTGCCGCTGGAAGTGCGCGACTTGTTCAAGGAGTGGCTGCAGGCCGAACGTCCCGCCGCCGCGGAGAAGGTCATGAGCCTCATCCGCCAGACCCGGGGCGGAAAAGACTATGACGCACGCTGGAATGTGCGCGGCGTCGGCGAAGGCCCGGTCGCCGAACTCATCGCCAAACGCTTCCGCGCCGCCGCGAAAAAGCACGGCCTCGACGGCCCGCGCGTGACCCTGCGCTGCGACCTCTTCGAACGGCCCATCGAACGCGACGGACAGATGAGCTTGTTTTAGTCTGGCACGCATGGATTCGCCTGCGCCAGATCTGTTCATCTCCACCAGCCGGACGCTCACCGCCGGCGTCGATGAAGCCGGACGCGGGCCATTGGCCGGGCCGGTCGTGGCGGCGGCCGTGATCCTGCCGGTGGGATTTGAGGATGATGCCGAGCTTGCGACGCTCGACGATTCCAAGAAGCTGACGGCGAAGCGCCGGGAGGCGCTGGCGCAGGTGATCCGCACACATTGTCAGGTGGGCGTCGGGATCGCCGAGCCGGCCGAGATCGACCGGCTGAACATTCTTCACGCCACGATGGAGGCCATGCGCCGCGCGCTTGCGGCCCTGCCGCGCAGGCCGGCCCTGGCGCTGATCGACGGCAACCGCGTTCCGCCCCGCCTGCCCGTTGAGGCCCGCGCCATCATCGGCGGCGACGCATCGGAGCCGGCGATCGCCGCGGCGAGCATCATCGCCAAGACACTGCGCGACCAGATCATGGCCGAGGCCGACCTTCGCTTTCCCGGCTACGGCTTCGCCGGCCACAAGGGCTATCCCAGCCCGTCTCACAAGGCCTCGCTGGAGCGATTCGGTCCCTGCCCCATCCATCGGCTAAGCTATGCGCCGGTGGCCGCCGCGAAGGCGCTCAGAGGTTAACAAGACGTATCATGAATCTGCCTTAACCCTCGGGTAAGGCGAAACGATTCACCTCTCTCGAATCAGAACACTGAGAGAAGGGCCTGCACGGTGTCGAACGCGGCGAAGACTGAACTCCCCCTGGATACCATCCTCAACGCGGACTGCGTGGAGGTCATGAAGGCCCTGCCCGATGAGAGCGTGGACCTGGTCTTCGCCGACCCGCCCTACAATCTGCAACTGGGCGGCGATCTGCACCGGCCGGACAATTCCAAGGTCGACGCCGTCGACAATGACTGGGACCAGATCGGCGATTTCGACGCCTATGACCTGTTCTCCTGCGCCTGGCTTGAAGAAGCGCGCCGCGTGCTGAAGCCCAATGGCGCGCTGTGGACCATCGGTAGCTATCACAACATTTTCCGCGTCGGCGCCTTCCTGCAGGACATGGGCTTCTGGATCCTCAATGACGTGATCTGGCGCAAGTCCAACCCCATGCCGAATTTCAAGGGCACGCGCTTCACCAACGCCCACGAGACCCTGATCTGGGCCGCGAAGACCAAGGAGGCGCGCCCGACCTTCAACTACGCCGCCATGAAGGCGCTGAACGATGGCGTGCAGATGCGTTCGGACTGGACCCTTCCCATCTGCGCGGGCGCAGAGCGCCTGAAGAACCGCGACGGCAAGAAGGCTCACCCGACCCAGAAGCCCGAAGGCCTTCTGCACCGGGTCCTTCTGGCCACGACCAATCCCGGCGATGTGGTGCTCGATCCCTTCTTCGGCACGGGCACGACCGGCGCGGTGGCCAAGAAGCTGGGCCGCCATTTCATCGGGATCGAGGCCGACCCGGCTTATGTGGATGTCGCCACGAAGCGTATTGCAGCGATCGATCCCAGCGATGCGGAGAACCTGCAGGTCACCCAGTCCAAACGCTCCCTGCCCCGCATTCCCTTCGGCGCCCTGGTCGAAGCCGGTCTTCTCAAGCCCGGCGACACGCTGTTCTGCGCGCAGGGCCGGCGCACCGCGCGGGTCCGCGCGGACGGCACGGTCGCCGCGTCCGGCGCGACAGGGTCCATCCACCAGGTCGGCGCCCATGTTCAAAATGCGCCGAGCTGTAACGGCTGGACCTTCTGGCATGTTCGCCAGGGCGGCGCGCTTGCCCCGATCGACGTGCTGCGCTCACGCATCCGCGCCGAGATGGACGCCTAGATCAGCCCCCGCTCAAGCCCCAGCTTCGCAGCCTTCATCATGACGCTGGGCAGACCGGCCTTGCCCAGATCGCGCACGGGAACCATCACGCCCTGAGGCGGCGTCCACCCCGCCGGGGCTTCGGCGCAGTACACGTCCAGCTCCAGCTCGAAATGGGTGAAGACGTGCCGGACCTGCCCGGCATGGCGCCACTCCGCCGGGAAGGGTTGGACCTGATCCATTTCAGAAAGATCCAGCGCCTCGCTCCAGCCCGTGCCCGGTAATTCCATCATCGCGCCCAGAAGGCCTGTCTCAGGGCGCCGGCGCAGCCAGAGCGCGCCATCCTTCATGACATGGAAGCAGGCGCCGCACCGGACCGGCTTGGGCTTTTTCTTCTCTTTCAGCGGATATCGGGTCTGCGTGCCTTCAGCTCTGGCCCTGCACCAGACAGACCAGGGGCAGGCCGCGCAGTCCGGGCTTTTCGGCGCACACACGGTCGCGCCCAGATCCATAAGAGCCTGGGCGTAGTCGCCGGGCCGCGCAGGGTCGGCGAGCTCAGCGGCCACGGCCTTGATCTGCGGCTTGGCCTTGGGCAGCGGCGTTTCCAACGCGGTCAGCCGCGAGATCACCCGCTCCACATTGCCGTCCACCACACTGGCGGGTTTGCCGAAGGCGACGGCGCGGATGGCGTTCGCCGTATAGTCTCCGACGCCGGGGAGTTTGCGCAGCTCGTCCAGCGTATCGGGGAACGCTCCGCCCAGCTCGATCGAGACCACTTGCGCGCACGTGTGAAGGTTGCGGGCCCGGGCGTAGTAGCCAAGCCCCGCCCAGGCCGCCAGCACGTCATCGCGCGGCGCGGCGGCGAGATCATGCACGCTCGGCCATCGCTCCAGAAAGGCGCGCCAATAGGGCGTCGCGTGCGGCACAGTGGTCTGCTGGAGCATGATCTCGGACAGCCAGACTGCATAAGGATCAGCGCTCACGCCGCGCGCCCGGTCTTCAGGACGCACCCGCCAGGGCAGGGTCCGGCCCTCAGCGTCGTACCAGTCCAGCAGGGCGGCGCGCATGGCCCGCGCCTCCAGACCGTCATCCTGTTCACGCGGGCGTGACACGGCGAACTCTCCTCAACCCTTGCATGGCGGCGCTGTGGGCGCTTTTCTGACCAGATGAGCCGGTACGACGCCTCTTCAAGACTGTCCACGCCTGCGCCGCGCCGCCGGGTCGCGCGCGGGGATGCGCGCGAGCTGTCGGAGGAAGAGAGCTGGGCCTGGGTGCAGCGCAACCGGGGGCGCAGCGCGGCAAAGCCGCCGCCCGCCGCTGCGCGTGCGGCCGGCAAGGTGATGCGCCCGCTCTCCGCCCGCTTCGGTCCCGGCCTGTCGGAACTGGAGGAACACTGGCCCGCCATCATCGGCGACGCGCTCGCCAACTACACCCGGCCGGAAAAATACCAGGGCGGCGCCTCAGGCCTGACGCTGGTCATCCGCGCGCGCGGCCCCGCAGCGGCGCTGGCCGAAGCCCAGGCGCCCCAGATCCTGGACCGTGTCGCGCGCTATGCCGGCAAGGCGCCTAAGAAACTGAAAATCGTCCAGGGCCCGCTCAGCGCGCAAGCCGCGCCGGGCCGGGCCAAGAAACGCCGAATCACCAAGGTGAAAGCCTTCACGCCGGAGCCGCGCGGGCTTGACGCGGTGCTGGAAGCATTCGAAGCAGCGGTCCGCGCCCGGGAAGCCGGGACGCCCGCGCCGTCCTCATCGAAGGAGCAAGACTGATCATGGCCATTCTGCGAACCCTCGCCGCCGCCGGCGCCGCCGCGCTCATGCTGTCCGCCTGTTCGGGGGCATCCTCGTCCGGGGACGGGCGCAGTGCGTATGAGCGCGAAGGCGATCGGGCGATCGGAAATCCCGACGCACCGGTGACCATGGTTGAATACGCCTCTGTGGCTTGCGGCGGCTGCGCGGCCTGGCATGCGTCAGCCAAGCCGACCGTGGATGAGTACATCGAGAGCGGCGATGTGCGGTATGTGTTCCGCGAAATGATCACCGGCCAGCCGAACCTGGCGATCGCAGGCTTCATGCTCGCCAGCTGTGCGCCTGAAGACCGTTATTTCGACGTCATCGACCTGCTTTTCGAACAGCAGCGCGCCCTGTTCACCGCCATGCAACAAGGCCGCGCCCAGGCCCAGTTCCAGACGATCGCGCGCACGGCGGGCTTTTCTGATGAGGAATTCCGCGCCTGCATGCAAAGCGAGGACAATCTGCAAGCGGTCCGCGACGCGAGCGAGCGCGCGTCGGAAGAAGGCATCGCCTCGACGCCGACCTTCTTCCTGAACGGTGATCTGCTTGAAGCCGGGTCCAGCCCCGACGCGGACGGTCCGGTCTACACCGTGAACGGCCAGCCTCTCGTCGACGATCAGGGTCCAATTCCGGCCACGTTCGAAGGCGAGACTTTCGAGCGAATCATTCTTTACTACAAAGCTCGCGCCGAAGGCTCAGCCTCGGGCGGGGATGGCGGCGCCGAATAGACCGGGTCACCGGCGCTCGGCGCCTTTGGGAGGCGTCGGTTGAGGTTCACCCAGCTCAAGCTGACCGGGTTCAAGTCCTTTGTGGACCCGACGGAGCTGCGCATTGACGCAGGCCTGACCGGCGTGATCGGTCCGAACGGCTGTGGGAAATCCAACCTGCTGGAAGCCCTGCGCTGGGTCATGGGCGCCACCTCCGCCAAATCTCTGCGCGGCTCGGGCATGGAGGACGTGATCTTCGCGGGCACCGATGCGCGCGCCGCCCGCGAGCATGCCGAAGTCAAGCTGACCATCGACAACCAGGACCGGCGCGCGCCGGCCCAGTTCAATGACGCCGAGCTGCTGGAGGTCGTCCGCCGCATCACGCGGGGCAAGGGTTCACACTACAAGATCAATGGCGAAGAGGTCCGCGCCAAGGACGTGCAGCTCCTCTTCGCCGACGCCGGAACCGGAGCGAACTCCCCGGCGCTGGTCCGCCAGGGGCAGATCTCCGAGCTGATCAACGCCAAGCCGGAAAACCGGCGTCGCGTGCTGGAAGAAGCCGCCGGCGTGGCAGGCTTGCGTGCGCGCCGCCGGGAAGCCCAGCTGCGCCTGAACGCGGCCGAAACGAACCTGGCCCGGCTTCAGGAGATCGTGGAGGATCTGGACAATCGCTACGCCGCCCTGCAGCGCCAGGCCAAGCAGGCCGGCCGGTATCGCGATCTGTCCCAGAACATTCGCGCGTTTGAGTCTCTGCTCTGGCTGCGCCGCTGGCGGGAAGCCGGCGAGGCCCTGGCCAAAGCGGAAAGCGCTGTGAAGGACGCCGAGGCCGAGGCCGAAAAGGCCATGGTCGCCGCTGCGGTCGCCAACAAGGAAAGCGAAGCGGCCCACGCTCAGGTCCAACCCCTGCGGGAGAAGGAAGCTGAAGCCGCCGCCGCGCTGCGCCATGCTGAACGCCTGCGCGATCAGCTGGACCGGGACGTGGTCGCCGCGCGCGAAGCCATCGAGCGCCTGACCAGCCGGGTATCCGAGCTGGAGATCGCCGAGGCCCGCGAAGCCGAGCTTCACGGCGAGGCTGAACAGGCCCTCTACCGCCTGAAGAACCAGCTGTCCAAGCTCGCTGAGGAGTCCGGCAATGACGCCGCCGCCCAGGCGCGCGCCGAAGCGGTGCTGTCAGACGCAGACACGGCCCGCGCCGAAGCCGAGCGCAAGCTCGACGCTGCGGCAGCGGCCTGTTCGGACATCCGCGCCCGCCGCGAGGCCGCCCGCCGGGACGCGCACGCCGCGCGGAGCCGGCTGGAGCGCCTTGAAGCCGAAGCCGCCAAGGCCCGTGAGGCGATTGAAGCCTTCGAAGGCGAAGCTGCGCCGGATTTAAGCGCGCTGGAGGCTCAGCACGGCGAGCTGGAGGCCGACGCCCGTGCCGCCCAGAGGTCTTTGGAGCAGGCTGAGGCGGCGCTGGAACAGGCGCGTGAGGCCGCCGACGCGGCGCGCGAGGCCGCCCGGTCGGCGCGTTCGGACCTGGACGCCATGAAGACCGAGCGCAAGAGCCTGGAGCGCTTCCTGGCCTCCGGCGCCGTTGAGGATCAGGCCCTGGACGCGGTGCGCGCCGAGGCTGGCTATGAGCAGGCGCTGGCGGTCTCGCTGGGCGAGGATCTGGAAGCCAGCCTGGATGATACCGCACCCCGGCGCTGGGCCGGCGGCGGCGCCGCGCCGGACGCCCTGCCCGAAGGCGCGACGCCTTTGGCCGATCGGGTGAGCGCGCCGGATGTGTTGTCCGCGCGCCTGCAGGCCGTCGGCGTGGTGGAGGACGAGGCCGCCCTCACCCGCCTCACCCCGCAGCTGAAGCCCGGCCAGCGCCTGGTTACGCGCGACGGCGCCTTGCGGCGCTGGGACGGGTTCGCGGTGGAGGCCGGCGCCCCCTCCCCGGCTGCGGCGCGCCTGGAGACCCGCAACCGGCTCGCCGAGCTCGAAGACGCCGCCTCCGGCCTTGAAGATAATGTCAGCTCCGCTGAAGCCACCCGGATCGAGGCCGCAGAGGCCGTCCAGGAGGCCGAGCGCAACCATTCAGCAGCGCGCGGCCGTCTTCGTGAAGCCGATCAGGCCCTGCGCGCGACCGAGGGCGCGCTTGCCGATGCGCGCGCAGAAGCTGCCCGAGCCGAGGCGCGCAAGGCCGGCCTCAATGATGCGCTGGAGCGCGCAGAGGCCCGGCTTGAGAGCGCCCGCGAGGAGTGCGCCAAGGCGAACGCTGAACGCGAAGCGGCCGAAGCCGCCGATGACGGCGCCGAAGCACTTGAGGCCGCCCGCTCCGTCGCCGAGAAGGCGCGCGGCCGGGCCGCCGACGCCCGTGCGGCGCTGGAGACCGTGAAGCGCGAAGCCCAGGGGCGACGCCACCGGATCGCCGCCCTGGAACGCGAGCAGGCCGACTGGTTGCGCCGGGAGCAGAGCGCTGGTGAGCGCCTCACCGCAATTCGCACCCAGAAGGCGGACGCCGCCGAGGCGTTGGACGCCGCGCGCTCCAGGCCGGATGAGCTGGAAGCCCAGCGCCCCGCGCTTCTGGATGCCTTGAGTGACGCGGAGAAAGCCGCCGCCGCGGCCCGCGATGCTGTGGCCGAAGCTGAAATCGGTCAGCGCGAAACTGATTCGGCCCTGCGCGCGGCGGAGAAACTCGCAGCGGAAGCCCGCGAGGCCCGCGCCGCCGCCCAGGCGCGCCTGACCGCCGCCCGGGAACGCGTCGAGGAAACCGGAGAGCGCCTGCACGACGCCACTGGCGAATCACCCGAGACGCTCGAGCAGCGCGCGAAGAACAGCGAGTACGCCGCACTGTCCTCCGGCGAGCTGGAACGGCGCCTGGACGAGGCCCGCCTGACCCGCGAGCGCCTGGGTGCGGTGAACCTGCGCGCCGACGAGGAGGCCGGCGAGATCGACGCCGAGCGCACCCGCCTGAAGACCGAGCGTGATGATCTGACCGAAGCGGTCGCCCGCCTGCGCAAGGCGGTGGATACGCTGTCTCGGGAAGGCCGGGCGCGCCTGATGGAGGCGTTCGAAGTGGTCGACGCCCATTTCCAGCGCCTGTTCCAGACCCTGTTCGGCGGCGGCCGGGCCGAGCTGGCGCTGACCGAAAGCGATGATCCGCTTGAGGCAGGCCTTGAGATCTACGCCTGTCCGCCCGGCAAGAAGATGGAGACCATGAGCCTGATGAGCGGCGGCGAGCAGGCCCTGACCGCCACGGCGCTGATCTTCGCGGTCTTCCTGTCCAATCCTGCTCCGGTCTGTGTGCTCGACGAAGTCGACGCCCCGCTCGATGACGCCAATGTGGACCGCTACTGCACCATGCTGGACGAGATGAAGCGCCTGACCGAGACCCGCTTCCTGGTCATTACGCACAACCCTGTCACCATGAGCCGCATGGACCGCCTGTTCGGCGTGACCATGGGCGAACGCGGCGTCTCCCAGCTGGTCTCGGTGAACCTGCGCGCCGCCGAAGCGATGCTGGCGGCCGAGTAAGCTGCAAACTTCAATTAAAACAATGCTATAGCAAGCGCTCAAGCTTGCTTGACTTGGGGTAGACCCGCTTATAGGGTGCGCGCGCTTGACGGGGAGGTCTTCGTCAGGCCGCTGACCATCAGTCCTGTCGAGACATTCCGATTTCAAATCTTCCTGACCGCGACGATTTCGAGCGACGTTTGAACGCCAAGCTCGAGGCGAGACGCGAAAAGGAAGCCGAGCGCGGCCCGACGGGCTGGGGTCTCGGGTTGAGATATGGATCAGAGTTCGCAGGCGGGGTTCTCGCGGGGGCCGGTCTGGGCTATCTGGCCGACTGGGCCTTCGGCTGGAGCCCTTGGGGACTTCTGGTCGGCGTAATTTTGGGTTTCGCGGCGGGCACGCTCAATGTCGTGCGGGCCGCGCAGAGTGTGAACAACCAGGACGGCGCGGACTGACGCGCCGGGAATGAAGGGGCCGGGCGTGGCTGAAGCGACCAACCCGATCAAGCAGTTCGAAATCCACGAGGTTTTCGAGCTTGTCGTCGGCGGCGTGAATTTGTCTTTCACGAACTCCAGCTATTTCATGATGGTCGCCACGGTGATGGTGTCCGGCCTGCTTGCGCTCGCCATGTCCAAGCGCGCCCTGGTTCCGGGCCGCGCCCAGTCAGTCGCCGAGTTGCTTTATGAATTCGTGGCCGGGATGATCCGGGACACCGCCGGTGATGAAGGCCTGAAATTCTTCCCCTTCGTGTTCACGCTGTTCGCCTTCATCCTCATGGGCAACATGCTGGGCATGCTTCCCTATTTCCCGGCGCCCGGCTTCCACGGCTTCACCTTCACCAGCCACATCATCGTCACCTTCGCGCTGTCGATGATCGTGATCTCCATCGTCGTGGGCTATGGCCTGATCAAAAACGGGCTCGGCTTCTTCAAGCTGTTCGTGCCGTCCGGCGTGCCGGCGGCGATCATGCCCTTCGTGATCCTGATCGAGATCATCTCCTTCATCTCGCGTCCGGTCACGCTGTGCGTGCGTCTGTTCGCGAACATGCTGGCCGGTCACATCCTTCTGAAAGTGTTCGCCGGCTTCATCATCATGCTGGGCGCAGCGGGCGGGATCTACACCGCCGTCGGCGTGCTGCCCTTCTTCATGGTGGTCGCGCTGACCGCGCTTGAGTTCCTCGTCGCCTTCCTGCAGGCCTATGTCTTCGCGATCCTGACCTGTATCTATCTGGGCGACGCCCTGCATCCCGGTCATCACTGACCGGTACGACTACTTCGTCCTTTCCCCGCAATCCAACCAGTTCAAGGGAGCACATCTCATGGAAGCGGAAGCCGCTAAATTCATCGGCGCCGGTCTGGCCTGCCTCGGCATGCTCGGCGCGGCCGTCGGCGTGGGCAACATCTTCGGTTCATTCCTGTCCGCCGCTCTGCGCAATCCGGGCGCGGCCCAGGGCCAGTTCGGCAACCTGATCTTCGGCTTCGCCGTGACCGAAGCGCTGGGCATCTTCTCGCTGCTCATCGCGCTGCTGCTTCTGTTCGTCGTCTAATCGACGCGAACCGAAACGAGCTGTCCTGACCGGACGCCTGGGTGAAACCGGCGTCCGGTTTGCGACCGTCACGCAAGGCCTGCCTTCGAGGAGACCGTCATGATGGCGGACGAATCCACCGGCGCGGGAGCTGAATACGCTGCTGAAGCAGCGTTCCCGCCCTTTGATCCCACGTATTTCGCGTCCCAGCTCTTCTGGTTCGCGATCAGCTTCGTGCTGCTCTACGTGCTGCTGTCGCGCTTCGTCCTGCCGCGCATCGGCGGGGCGATCGAGGAACGCCGCGACCGTATCGCCGACAATCTCGACGCCGCGGCCGAGATGAAGGCTCAGGCTGACGAGACCGAGCAGGCCTATCAGAAGGCCCTCGCCGACGCCCGCGCCCGCGCCCAGTCGGTCGCCGCCGAAGCCAAGGCCGAGGCCGACAGGGAAATCGCCGAGGCGACGCGTGAAGCGGACGCCGAACTGGACGCCAAGCTGGCCGAAGGTGAAGCGCGCATTCGCGACATGCGTGAGAAAGCTCTGGGCGAGGTTCGCTCCATCGCCGCCGGCGCGGCCGCCACGGTCGCCGAGCGACTGGCCGGGCTTGAAGTTTCCGACTCCGACGCTGAAAAAGCCGTCGATGGTGTGAAGGGGTAAGACATGAGCTACCTCCTGTCAGACACCAGCTTCTGGACCTTCGTTGGTCTGATCGTCTTCTTTGTGGTCCTGCACTTCGCAGGAGCCTTCAAGGCCATCGGCGGATCGCTGGACGCCCGCGCTGAAAAGATCCGCACCGAACTCGACGAGGCCCGCCGCCTGCGTGAAGAAGCCCAGGAGCTTCTGGCCTCCTACAAGCGCAAGCAGGCTGAAGCCGCCGACGAGGCGGAGAAAATCATCGCCCAGGCCAAGGCCGAGGCTGATTATCTGCGCGAGAATGCGAAAAACGAGATTGCCGAGCGCATCGAGCGCCGCACCGCTCTGGCCGAAACCCGCATCGCCCAGGCCGAAGCCGCCGCGGCCAAGGAGGTCAAGGCGCTGGCCGCTGACCTTGCTGTGGACGCCGCCAAGGCGCTCCTGACCGACAAGCTCGGCAAGACCCAGCGCAACGCCCTGCTGAAAGCGGATATCGCTGCGGTGAAGGATCGCCTGAACTAGGTCGACAGCTCATACAGCATGAGAAGCCCGGCGTGCACGCGCCGGGCTTTTTTGTTTGGGCGGGACGCGCGCCTATTCCGGGCGAGCGAAAGCAAGACCCGGGACAGGTCATGGGTTTCAGAGTCCTGATCCGGACCTTCAAACTGCTCAACCGGACCTGCCCGTTAATGAGATGGGATATGCAATCGCGCTGCGCCGGCCGTCGCCGACCTAACCCTGCCCGCCCTTGTCCTCGTCCTTGTGGAACCGGTCGAAGATGTGCTTCACGCGGTTCCAAAGGCCCGGATGACGCTTGAGGAAGTTGGTGATCAGGGTGTGGGCGGTCTTGGATGTGCCCGCCAGGATCAGAAGGCCGAGGATCAACAGCGGCAGACCCAGCGGGATCGGCGTCACAGCGAACGGGATCGCGATGACGATCAGGAACAGGCCCAGCGCCACGCCGACGGCGCGGATGACAGCCTGTATCACCCCGTTCATCTGTTTGCGTCCCCAACCACTGGACGGCTCGTTGATCGCCACGGCCGTTCTCCGTTTATCACGGACGACCATACGCCGCCCGCCCCTCTAATCTCTAGATGATAGTGACCGCGTTCAAGGCGCCGCGGGGCGCCTGACACGGTATTTAAGCAGCGCATCGGATCGCTCGGGCCGTGTGTGTGGCGCCTATCCGACACAGATTTCACCGACATCTGAAAAGAATCAGGGCGCGCAAACGCCCTGATTCAACCTCGAGGGAGCTACTCGGCGGCCTGGGCGCTGTCCTGCGGCGGCGTCCAGCGCAGGACCGGATTGCGGGCCGCTTTCGTCTCGTCCAGGCGCTTGGCCGGTGCGTGACGCGGCGCGGCCGTGAAGCGTTCGGTCTCACCGCTCCTGGCCGCAAGGGCGAGGCCTTCCAGCGTGTCGCAGAAGCGATCGAGGCTGCCGATGCTCTCGGTCTCGGTCGGCTCGATCAACATGGCGCCGTGCACGACCAGCGGGAAGTACATGGTCATGGGGTGATAGCCCTCGTCGATCATGGCCTTGGCGAAGTCGAGCGTGGAGACGCCGGTATCCTTCAGGAAGCGATCATCGAACAGGGCTTCGTGCATGCACGTGCCGTCAAAGGCCGGGGTCATGACGTGCTTCAGGCGCGCCAGGATATAGTTGGCGTTCAGCACCGCGTCCTCGGCGGCCTGCTTCAGCCCGTCCGAGCCGTGGCTCATCATGTAGGACAGCGCCCGGGTGAACATGCCCATATTGCCGTGGAAGGCGGTCATCCGGCCGAACGGATCGGCGCCGTCGGCGCGGGCCTCGTCCTCGTGCTCGACCATGGTCCAGGTCTCGCCGTCCTGCTTGACGTAGGGTACCGGCGCATAGGGCGCGAGGGCTTCGGAGAACACCGTGGGACCCGAGCCCGGACCACCCCCGCCATGGGGCGTGGAGAAGGTCTTGTGCAGATTGATGTGCATGGCGTCGATGCCCAGATCGCCCGGACGGACGCGGCCGACAATCGCGTTGAAGTTCGCGCCGTCGCAGTAGAAATAGCCGCCCGCCTCGTGGATCAGGTCGGCGATCTCCTTGATGTCGCGTTCAAACAGGCCGCACGTATTCGGGTTCGTCAGCATGATCCCGGCGACGTCATCGCCCAGCTTGGCCTTGAAGGCCTCCATGTCGACACGGCCGCCTTCGTTCGCCGGGATTTCGTCGACGGTGAAGCCGCACTGCACGGCGGTCGCCGGATTTGTCCCGTGGGCGCTTTCCGGCACCAGAACGCGGCGGCGATGCTTCTCGCCGCGCGCATCCAGCGCTGCGCGGATCGCCATCATGCCGCAAAGCTCGCCGTGGGCGCCCGCCTTCGGGCTCATGGCCACCGCGGGCGTGTTGGTCAAGGTCATCAGCCAGTGGGCCAGCTCGCCGATCAGCTCGAACGCGCCCTGCACGGTGGACTGCGGCTGCAGCGGGTGGATGTCGCCGAAGCCCGGCAGGCGGGCCAGCTTCTCATTGAGGCGCGGGTTGTGCTTCATGGTGCACGAGCCCAGCGGATAGAGCCCCAGATCGATGGCGTAGTTCTTCCGGGACAGCCGGACATAGTGGCGCATGGTCTCCGGCTCCGACAGGCCCGGCACGCCGATCTCGCCTTCACGGTCCAGACCGCCCAGGCGCGTGGGAAGGCCCTTGGGCTCTTCCAGATCCACGCCGCAATTGTCGAAATGGCCCCGCTCGAAGATCAGCGGCTCGGCCTGGTCCAGGCCCCGCGATCCGGAGAAGGTGTCATCATACGCGCCCGCGTCAAAAACGTGGAGCGGCTTGGAGGGACGGCCCTGGGTGTTCATCGCCATCGTCTCTACTCCATTTCCCAATTGAGGTCTTGCAGGCGGGTGCGCCCCCCACCCCAGCCCTCCCCCGAGGGGGAGGGAGAAAGCACATGCGCCCGACAAGCGGGAGACGTCACCGGCGGCGTTCGATCCCCACCAGGCGTCGCGGCGTCACGCTCCCTCCCCTCAAAGGGGAGGGTCGGGGTGGGGTGAAAGCGCGAAGCGCTTAAACTGACAGACTGAGCCGAGGCGGCCATCACAGCACCTCTTTCAGGGCGGATTCGAACGCCCCCAGATCAGCTTCGGTATTGGTTTCGGTGGCCGCCACGATCAGCAGATCGTCGAACGCGCCGCCGCGATAGAGCCGGCTCGCCGGAACACCGGCAAGGATGTCCTTCTTCGCCAGGGCATCGACGACGCCAGCGGCCGGCTTCGGCAGCCGCAGCGTGAACTCGTTGAAGAAGGCATCCGTGACCAGCTCCACCCCCGGCAGCGCCGACAGACGGTCCGCCAGCTCGCACGCCCGCTCGTGATTGAGTTGCGCCAGCTTGGAGAATCCGCTCTGACCCAGCAGGGTCATGTGAATGGTCCAGGCCAGCGCCATGAGGCCGGAATTGGTGCAGATGTTCGAGGTCGCCTTGTCCCGGCGGATATGCTGCTCGCGTGTGGACAGGGTCAGCACGAAGCCGCGCCGGCCGTCGGCGTCGACGGTCTCACCGGCGAGGCGCCCCGGCATGTTGCGGATGAAGTTCCGGTCATTGCGGCAGGCGAACAGGCCCACATAGGGCCCGCCGAACTGCAGGCCGACGCCCAGGGACTGGCCCTCGCCCACCACGATATCCGCGTCCATGGCGCCCGGGCTCTTCATCAGGCCCAGCGACACCACCTCAGTGAACACAGCGATCAGCAGCGCGCCTTTGGCGTGGGCGGCGTTCGCCAGCGGTTCGAGGTCATGAACCTTGCCGAACACGTCGGGGTTCTGGACCACGACGCAGGCGGTCTCGTCATCAATGGAAGCCGCGATATCGTCCAGCGAACCGGGCTGAGCGTCCTGGCTGACCGTGTCGATATCCATGTATTTCGCCAGCGTATGGGTCGCGCCGGCATAGTGGGGATGCAGATTGCCGGACAGAACCGCCCTGTTCCGCTTGGTGATGCGGCAGGCCATGAGCACAGCCTCCGCGCAGGAGGTCGAGCCGTCATACATGGAGGCGTTGGCTACATCCATGCCGGTCAGGGCGGCGACCTGGGTCTGGAATTCGAACAGGGTCTGCAGCGTGCCCTGGCTGATCTCAGGCTGATAGGGCGTGTAGCTGGTCAGGTATTCGGACCGCTGGATCAGGTGATCCACCGTCGCAGGCACATGGTGCTTGTAGGCGCCGGCGCCGACAAAGAACGGAACCTCGCCGGCCGCAGTGTTCTTGCGCGCCATGCGGGTGAAGGCGCGCTCCACCTCCAGCTCGGTCGCCCGGCGGGGCAGATCGACCGGACCGTCCAGGCGCGCCGCCTCAGGCACGTCCTGAAACAGGGCGTCGATGGAGGAGACCCCCACGGTCTTGAGCATGGCCTGCCGGTCTTCCGGCGTCAGCGGCAGATAACGCATCAGTTCAGCCTCTTTCCAGTTCGCTCATATGTGCGGCGAGCGCACGACTGTTTTCATCCTGGCGCTGCTTCAGCGCCGCAATCACTCCGTGGCGATCCGCCTCAGCCTTGTTCTGGCTAAGCTTCTCGGTCGCCTCGAGCCGCTCGACTTCAAGCCGGACGCCGGCGATGGCGGCTGTCAGGCGCGCCATGTAGTCCGCATCGCCATCCGACATCGCCCAGGGTTCAGCCTCGCCGGCCTCGAACACGTCTGTCTGGCGCTCGACGATGGCCCAGGTCTCCTCGGCGCTGTCCTTCAGCGCCATGCGCCCGTGGGCTTCAGCGGCGAGATAGTTCCAGGTCGGCACCACCTTGCCGGTCGGCTTCGATGCATAGCTCGACGGCGAGATATAGGCGCTCGGCCCTGAAAACACAGCCGTTCCGGCCGCCTCTCCGCCCGCTTCCTGCAGCGCGGCGAACACCCTGTTCGCCCGCGCCAGATGGCCTTCGAAGGCGACAACTTCACCGCCTGCGCCGATCACCGGTATGATCGGCGCTTGCACCGTCTCGACGCGTCCTCCCACCGCGACGGAAAGGGTCGCAAACGGGTACCGGCGCGCCAGAACCAGCGCGCGAGCCGCTCCGCCATGGAAGGCCGCGCTCGGGTGCATCGCTACTCCACGTGGGCTTTGTATGCAGCCTCGTCCATGAGGCCTTCCAACTCGCCCTTGTCGGCGATCTTGATCTTCACGAACCAGCCGTCGGCGTCGGGCGCCTCATTGACCTTGCCCGGCTCACCGTCCAGCGCGTCGTTGACCGCGACGATCTCACCAGAGACCGGGGCGTAGACTTCCGAGGCCGCCTTCACGCTTTCAACGACGGCCATTTCATCGCCCTGCTTGAAGCTCTTGCCGACCTCGGGCAGCTCCACAAACACCACGTCGCCCAGCTGATCGGCGGCGTAGGACGTAATGCCCATCACGCCTTCCTCGCCTTCGATGCGGATCCATTCATGGTCCTTGGTGTAACGGGTCTCGCTCATGGGATGTCTCCTGCCCCTATTGATTATGAACCGCGGAAGAAGCGGTGCGCCGAGAACGGCGTCTTGACCACTTCAGCTTCGCGCGCCTTGCCGCGCACCATCAGATCGACGCTCGTACCTGGAACGGCCAGGTCGGTGCGCACATAGCCCATGGCGATCGGACCGCCGACCGTGGGTCCGAATCCGCCGGACGTCACAACGCCGACCGGCTCTCCCTCGTGATGAATCTCCGTGCCTTCGCGGGCCGGCGCGCGATCCTTCAGCGCCAGGCCGACACGGTTCTTTTCCGGCTTGTCCTCGATCTGCTTCAGTATCCGGCGGGCGCCGGGGAAGTCGGCGCGCTCGCGGCGGGACTTGGCCACCGCCCAGGTAAGCCCAGCCTCGACCGGCGTGGTCGTCTCGTCCATGTCATGGCCGTACAGGCACAGCCCGGCTTCCAGGCGCAGGGAGTCCCGCGCGCCCAGCCCGATCGGCGCCACGCGCTCATCGGCCAGCAGCTTGCGCGCCAGAGCGTCGGCTTCAGCCGCGGAGACGGAAATCTCGAACCCGTCTTCGCCGGTATAGCCCGAACGCGAAATGAAGACGTCATGGCCGGCCATGTCGAACCGGCCCGCCGTCATGAAGGTCATCCCGTTGGCCTGCGGGCAGAGCTCTGTCATGACGTCCTTGGCCATGGGCCCCTGCAGCGCCAGCAGGGCGCGGTCATCGAGCTCGATCAGCTCGGCGCGGCGCCCGAACCGGTCGCGCATATGGGCGAAGTCCTGGCCCTTCACGGCCGCGTTCACCACCAGAAACAGGAAGTCCTCTTCGGGACGGGAGACCATGAGGTCGTCCATGATCCCGCCCTCGTCATTCAGCAGCAGCGTGTATTTCTGCTGGCCGGTCTCCAGCGCGCTCAAATCCGCCGTGATCAGCGCCTCCAACGCTCCGGCCTCGCCGGTCACGCGCGCCTGGCCCATGTGGGAGACATCAAACAAGCCGGCCTTCTCGCGGGTGTGATTGTGCTCGCCCATGACGCCCTCGAACTGGACGGGCATTTCATAGCCGGCGAAGGGCACCATCTTGGCGCCGAGCTCCACGTGGAGATCAAAAAGCGGGGTTCTGTGGAGCGGCTGATCGGCCATGGAGCGTCTCTCGATCAAAGGTGCGAATGAAGCGTGGTCCGGCGATGCAGCGCCCGGTGCCCGGTCCGCCGCTTCGCGCCCCCGCTGTCTTCAAACCTGAGAGATTCCCGCGCTCCGTCCGGCCGTCAGTCGGCGTGCGCATTGCTCCTTCGGTGGGATCGAAACGGCAAACCGCTCCGTCCGCTTTCCAGCGTCGGCCTTATCCCTCGCGGTCCTGTCGCCTGAGCGTTTCCGGGGCGGTTGCGCCTTCGGCGCCGGCCTGTTCGCCGGTCTCTCCCGCAAGGGGGCCGTCATTTAGTCTCACACCAACGCGTCTCCCGACGCTTTGCTGCGCGGGCGCAAAACTAGCCAAGACGCGAGTCGAGTCAATCAGTCGATCCCTCATCAGGCTGCGGGAATGCGACCTCCCGCACAATATCAGCATGGACTACCAATTCGTGAGGCGGGGTCTGGTTCGCAAGTTTGCCAAGCACCAGTTGGAGCCCTGCTTTTCGGACGTGCTTCATGGCGGGGACGCAGTCCGTGTCGTTCGAAATGAGAATAATTCGGTCGACGGATCGATTTGCGGCGAGAACCGCCATATCGAGACCGATACGCATATCTACGCCTTTCTGCTCGAAAGAGGGTTTGAAGTCTCCGTCGCTCAGCGCGCGAGGAGAGACTGGAATTTTCTTGGGAACAAAACCTCTGAACTTCAGAACGCCGCGCCGAACAGCGAACAAATTCCTGCGGGCGAGTTCATCAAGCCATTGGCCCGAAGCGTTGAATTCCTTCTCAACGCCGCTGACCGGGAGCGGCAGCGTGCCGTTATAGGGGGCGCAATCATAGTAGAGCACCCGATGCAGGACTTCCGGCGTCTCAACCGCGCAGTCCGCCAGCGCAACAATGAAATCGGGATTGTACTGATAGCCCGCCGCGCGCCCCATCACCCGGGTGAAGCCGCCATCCATCAAAATTGCAACACGCATAAAAAACCCCCAAGCTTTCGCTCAGGGGTTTATATACATGCCCGCCTACGGGCGTATCGGATATATCGGATATGTGCGGGTCGTCTGCGAAAAACGCAAGGCGAAAGTCATGACCGCTACATCCGCTCGGGCACGTCCAGTCCGATCAGGCCCAGCACCAGCTCCAGCTGGCGCAGGGTCGTCGCGGCGAGCTGCAGGCGGGAGGCGCGGATGGCGGCGTCTTCTTCCGGCAGGATCGGACAGGCGGCGTAGAAGCTGGAGAACGCCTGGGCCAGGCTGTAGGCGTGCTCGCACAGGATATGGGGCGCCCGCCCCGCCTCGGCCCGCGCGGCGGCGAGGTCAAACCCGTCCAGGCGCCGGATCAGCGCAGCTTCAGCCGCGTCGGTCACCTGCACAGGGCCGGGCTCCAACCCCTTCTCCGCCGCCTTGCGCATCACCGATTTGATCCGCACGGCCTGATACAGAAGGTAAGGGCCGGTCTTGCCCTCGAAGCTGACGAAGCGGTCCAGATCGAAGATGTAATTGGTCGTGCGAACATTGGAGAGGTCGGAGAACTTGATCGCGGCGTTGGCCACGGCGCGGGCCACCGTCTTGAACTCCGCCATCGACAGCTCCGCGCCAAGCCCGGCCTCGTTCAGGCGAGCTTCGGCCCGCTCGTAAGCCTGACCGATCAGATCAGCAAGCTTGAACGTGCCGCCCGCACGCGTGCGCAGGCGCTTGCCGTCCGCGCCGTTCACAGTGCCAAACTTCACATGCTCCAGACCGTCCGGCTCGGCCAGACCGGCCTTCACTGCGGCGCGGAAGACCTGTTCGAAGTGATCGCTCTGGGCCAGATCGACGACATAGAGGATCAGGTCAGGATCCTGCTCATTCCGGCGGTCCAGAATGGTCGCCAGATCGGTTGTGGCGTAAAGCGCAGCGCCCGTGCGCGAGACCAGGATCAGCGGCGCCAGCTCCTTGTTGTCGCCCTCTTCCGCCACCCGGACGATCCAGGCGCCCTCGCTCTCCTCGGCCACGCCGCGCGCCTTGAAGTCCTCGACCAGGCCGGGGATCAGGCCGTCCACATCGCTTTCGCCCTTCCACAGGTCAAAGTGGACGCCCAGCGCCTCATAGTCGGCCTTCAACGCCTTGATCGACACGGCGATGAAATGGGCCAGCAGCGCGCGATAGCCGGGCCGGCCGGCCTGCAGCTCCGCCGTCGCCTTCTGGGACCGCTTGTTGCGCTCGGCGTCTTCCTTGGCTTTCGCGGATGCCTGCGGATAGAGCCGCGAGAGGTCATCGATCGTGACCGGACTGTTCTCAGGATAGGGCCCGGTGAAGCCGGCGTCGAAATACGGCAGGCCCGGCTGCTCGTCTTCCAGCTCGGTGATCAGATGGCCCATCTGCAGGCCCCAGTCGCCCAGATGGACGTCGGAGATCGTCTTGTGGCCCCGAAAGGCCAGCAGGCGCTGCAGGCTGTCGCCGATCACAGCCGAGCGCAGATGGCCCACATGCATGGGCTTTGCGACGTTTGGCCCGCCGAAATCGAGCAGGATGGTCTTGGGCTCAGCGACCTGGCGCGCGCCGGTGCGATCGTCCTTGCTGAGCGCGTCGGCGCGCAGCTCGTAGGCCTGCGCGGGCGGCGTCAGGTTCAGAAAGCCCGGACCGGCGATCTCCACGGCCATATCCGGCGCCTGCGCCTTCAGGTGTTCGGCCACCGCTTCCGCCACCGCACGCGGAGGCTTCTTTGCGATCTTCGCCGCCGCCATGGCGCCGTTGCACTGATAGGGGGCCAGATCGGGCCGGTCGCTTTCGATGACCGAGCCCAGCTCGGCCGGCAACCCTTGAGCGGTGAACGCCGCGCCAAGCTGTTCAGACAGCGCGTCGAGCAAGGAAGGCATGAGCATCTGTTCCTGGCGAAAGGACGCTGGGGCCGCGTCGCTTAATTCTGACCGGCGCTGACCCGGAACCGCAAGCCTTCGCGGTTGAACTGAAGCTGCTCTTCCGTCAGCTCGAATCCCAGCAGCACTTCGAAGTTCGAGCCGGACGTCGTCGCTGTCGCCCGCGGTATGGTGATGGGGTCAAACTCCTCGACGACCTCGACTCGGTCCTGTCCGGGCTCGAAACGGACGGTGACCGGGAAGACCTGGCGATCAATCACGACGCTGTCGGTCCGGGTGACGGCGACAAAGAGCTGATAAGTCTTCTCCGTCCCGACCGCGGCAGGGCCGCGCCCGAAGGCCATGCGCACCCCGACCTGCATGTCGATCGGGCTGACGCGCGCATCGGTATAACGGCAGCGTCCGACGACATTTAGAATTTCGGCGGTGAACCCGACATTGTCGTAATCGAGCGCCTCGCCATTCAGCTCCACCAGGCGGTGCGCGTCATAGAGCGCGAGCGCGTTCGGGCACGGGCCTGGATTGGGCTCCGGGTCACCCAGCGTGTCGCGCACGGACTGGCAGCCGGTGATCACGAGCGCGGCGGCGAGGACGCTGGCGGCGGAAAGGCGCATGGCGGATCCTTCAAGACGTCGGTAGTTTGCATGTCCACCCTGAGCCTTGTCGCCAAGGCCGGGTCTGTTACACCGGTGTCTACGACGCAGGCGCGGGCTCCGCAACGCCCGCCCGCTTCAACGAACGGAGATTTCATGCCCGCACCGCAGGATCTCACGCTGCTTCTGGCGAGCCCGCGCGGTTTCTGCGCCGGAGTGGACCGGGCGATTCAGATCGTCGAGCAGGCCCTGGCCCGCTATGGCGCGCCGGTCTATGTCCGCCATGAGATCGTGCATAACAAGCATGTGGTGAACCGGCTGAAGACCATGGGCGCGGTCTTCGTCAAGGAACTGGACGAATGCCCGAGCGATCGTCCGGTGGTCTTCTCCGCCCACGGCGTGCCCAAGCGCGTGCCCGCCGAGGCCGAACGGCGCCAGATGCTCTATGTCGACGCGACCTGCCCGCTGGTCTCGAAGGTTCATGTTGAGGCTCAGCGTCACCACCGGGCTGGAAAGCACATCCTGCTGATCGGTCATGAGGGCCATCCCGAAGTCATCGGCACGATCGGGCAGTTGCCTGACGGTGCGGTGACGCTGATCGAGACCGTTGAGGATGCGGAAAGCTTCACGCCCGAGGACCCGGAAAACCTCGCCTTCGTCACCCAGACCACGCTCTCGGTCGACGACACCGCGGCGATCGTTGACGCGCTTCAGGCGCGGTTCCCGGGCATGGCTGCGCCGCACAAGGAAGACATCTGCTATGCCACCACCAACCGGCAGGCCGCTGTGAAGGCCATCGGCGCCAAGGCGGACCTGGTTCTGGTGGTCGGCGCGCCCAATTCCTCAAACTCGGTGCGCCTGGTGGAGGTCGCCAAGCGCGCCGGCGCCAGGGCCGCCTACCTGGTGCAATCGGCTGATGACGTGGACTGGACCTGGTTTGGCGGCGCACTGCGCGTCGGGATCAGCGCCGGCGCCAGCGCACCGGAGGAGCTGGTCGAGGACCTGATGGCGGCGATCGCTGAGCGCCATCCGGTCACCGTTGAAGAGGTGCGCGTCGCTGAAGAGGACGTGATCTTCAAACTGCCCAAGGAAGTGGCCTGACACCGAATTCTTTCACGCGCGAAGGAATCGAGCCATACTACTCAAATGGCTCGTGTTCGCGCCGTGGACCGGCGGCTTTACCTGTTGATCGAGATCGCCGCCCGGCGCCTGCACCGGGACGCCGATGCGCGCCTGTCGGCTGAAGCCGGCGTGACGGCGAGTCAGGCCGCCGTGCTGTTCCTGCTGCTGCGCCGGGGCGAGCGGCGCATGGGCGCCATCGGCGAGGTGCTGGCGCTCGGCGCGCCGGCGGTGACCGGGCTGGTGGGCCGCATGGAGAAGGCGGGCCTGGTTTCCCGCCGCAAGGACGCCGCCGACCGCCGCGGGGCGCTGGTCGACCTCACTGAAACCGGACGCCGCGCGGCGGAACGCGCCGATCAGACCCTGCGCGCCTTCAACGCGGAGCTCGACGAGCGCCTTGGCGAAGAGCAGTCCGAGATCGTGTATCAGGCGCTGACCCGCCTGGCGGTTTCCGACGAGGACCGGTAAGCGCCGCGTTTACGCTTCCCTAACCGCCTCTCCGGATTCGGCGTGCAATTTCAGGCGATGCCCGCCATCTTCCTGGTCATGAACACGGTCTTCGCATCCGGCGTGAACGCCTTCCAGAACGCCGCAGCGCGTCTCGAGCAGGCGTCAGGACAGATCGCGCGTGTTCGTGCATCGACCATCCCTGCCGCGTCCCCCCAAGACGCACTTGCTCCTAGCGCGGCCGCCGGGCGAAGCCTCGCCCCCCCACCACCCGCCGAGCCTGGCGGCCGCGCACCTTCTTCCTTCGACGCCTCCATCATCGAGGCGCAGGTGGAGATGATCCGGGCTAATCAAGAGGCGGCCCTGGCGGCCACTTCGATCCGCGCCGCAAGCGATATGGTCGGCGAAATTCTCGATGTGAGCGCTTAAACGGACTTGTTTCCCAATTCAGACATTTGACCGACTCAGCGGCTGGGCTAGCCTTGCCCGCCATGAGCCCTGTTCAAGTCGATCTCGTCTCCGATCCGGTCTGCCCGTGGTGCTGGCTGGGCCTGCGCTACTGGGATGAGGCGCGCCGTCTCGCGCCGGAGGTGGAGACGATCACGGTGCTGCGCCCTTACCAGCTTGACCCGGCCGTTCCGCAAGGCGGCATGGCCTATCGCGACTATATGCGCGCAAAGTTCGGCGACGGCGGCTCTGACCGGTTCAAGGCCATGCGCACCCATCTGGAGGACGCGGCTCCGGATGTCGGGATCGTCTTCAACTTCGATGAAATCCCCATGCGGCCCAACACGCTGGACGCCCACCGCCTGGTGCGCTGGGCGCAAGGCCAGGATCTGGGCGAAGCCGCGCTCGATGCGCTGCACAAGGCCTTCTTTGAAGAGCGGCGCGATATCGGCGACAGGGCCGTGCTGGCGCAGATCGCCGCCGAGATCGGGCTGGACGGCGACCTGGTTGCTGAGCTGCTGGCCACAAACCGCGACGCCGGGGAGGTCCTGAACGAGGAGCGCTTCTACCGCTCGCTGGGCGTTCAGGGCGTGCCCTGCTTTATTTTCAACGGGCGCTTCGCCGTCTCCGGCGCGGAAAGTCCGCAGACGCTGGCCGGAGCCATCAAGAAGGCGGCGAGCCAGCCGCCGCCCGAAGACGCCTGATCAACAACGCGGGGGAGGCTGCGTCATGGACCATACATTCGAAATTCTCTCGGTCGGCTTGTATGCCGGCCTGAATATTCTGCTGCTCATGGCGTTGGGCCTGAACGTGTCGATGAACCGGCGCTCCACCCAGACCAGCCTGGGCGATGGCGGCCATGAAAAGGTCGCCTGCGCGGTACGCGCTCACGGCAATCACGCAGAGTGGTTCCCCGGCTTCATCGTCGGCCTGCTGATCGCCGCGCTTATGGGCGTTCCGGCCTACGCCATCCATGTGCTGGGCGTCGCGTTCACGCTGGGGCGCGTTCTTCACGCCTGGGGCATGCTGAGCACCGCCGGCGTCAGCTTCGGCCGGTTCGCAGGCTCTTTGGCGACCTTGCTCTGCTATCTGATTCTGGGCGCCGGTCTCGTCGTCCACAGCCTGGTCTAGAGGCGAATTTGAACCCGTTCGGCGAGTAGAGTGTAGCCTCTGCCCTTCCTATCGAGTCGGTGCGCCCTACTTCCCGACCAAGCATTCTTTTGATCACTCAGGATTGACGCCATGGAAGACGCCGGCCACTGGACCTGGATCCTCGCCGCGATCGCTGCCTGCGTGGGTACGATCATGGGCCTTTTGAGCCTCATCAACCCGCGCTGGGGCGCAAGCGTCGTGCGCCTCGCGCCCGACCCGCGCTGGAAGGGCGGCTGGGCGGAGTTCCGCGCCAGTTATGGCGGCGCGCTGGTGCTGCTGCACGGCGCGGTGCTGCTGACGCTCGCCATGAGTTTTCAGGCCGGCGCCGGCGCGGTCATGGGCGCGAGCTTCGCGGCCAGCTGCTACTGGCTGGGCATGGCGATCGGACGGATCGTGTCCATCATCGCCGACCGCGAGAAGGAAACCGCCACCGGCTACAATATCGGCGGCGTAGCGTTTGAGCTCGTGCTGGCCGGTGCGCTGGGTTCGCCGTTTTTGGCGCATCTGGGCGGTTAGATCCGCCTACAATTCCGCGTTCTCTGCAATGCTCCAGGCATACTCCGCCATGGGCGCCACCAGCGCGCCCAGCTCCTTGGCGCGTTCGTTCGAGGCGTTGCCCTGCTGGGAGCGCGCATAGACGCCCTGGGCGATGCCGGCCAGGCGGAAGATGTTGTAGGCGAAGTAGAAATCGAGCTTCGGGATGCCCTCCCGGCCCGTGCGTTTGCAATAGGCCGCCACGTATTCGCCCTCGGTGGGGATGCCCATGGCCTTCAGGTCCACGCCCAGGAAGCCGGAGCGGATGTCCTTGGGCGTGCGCCATTGCATGAGCTGATAGGTGAAATCCGCCAGCGGATCGCCGAGCGTTGAGAGCTCCCAGTCCAGCACCGCGATGACCTTCGGTTCGGTGGGGTGGAAGATCATATTGTCCAGGCGGTAATCGCCATGGACGATGCTCGTGCGTTCCTGCTCCGGCGCATTGGCGGGCAACCACTCGATCAGCCGGTCCATGGCCGCAATGGGATCGGTTTCGGCGGCCTTGTACTGCTTGGTCCAGCGTCCGATCTGGCGGTCGAAATAATTTCCCGGCTTGCCGTAATCGCCCAGGCCGGCGGCTTCGAAGTCAATGCTGTGCAGAAGGGCGAGCGTGGCGTTGGACGCATCATAGATCGCCGCACGCTCGGCCGGCTCCAGATCCGGCAGATACGGATCCCAGAAGATCCGCCCCTCCACGAAGTCCATGACGTAGAACGCCGTGCCGATGACGCTGTCATCCTCGCACAGGCCATGCATTTTCGGCGCAGGAAAGCCCGCTCCGCCAAGCGCATTCATCACCCGGAACTCCCGGTCCACCGCGTGCGCGGACGGCAGAAGCTTGCCCGGCGGCTTGCGGCGCAGCACGTACTGCCGGCCCGCCGTGACGAGCTTGTAGGTCGGGTTGGACTGGCCGCCCTTGAACTGCTCGACGGTGAGCGGGCCGGCGAAAACGTCAACGTTCGCATCCATCCACGCTTCCAGCGCGGCCTGGTCGAATTTCAGCGCGTCAGCGACCGGCTTGGTGCCGGAAAAGGCGTCGTCGAGTTGGGACATGAGTTCCTGCGATTTCTGAAACCTTGGACGTGCAGTTCACCCCACCCCGGCCCTCCCCTCAAGGGGAGGGTGGGACGCAGCCGACCGAGATTGCAGTCATTCACTGTCGAGGTCAGACTATAGCGGCTAGCGAGATGGCGTTCTCCCTCCCCTCCCAGGGGAGGCTCGGGGTGGGGTTACGCCCCCTACTCCTCGTTCTTCACCACCGCGCCGCGGGCCATGACGAAGTCCACGTCCAGCAGCTCGGCGATGTCGGCCAGCGGATCACCGTTGACCGCGACGATGTCGGCGGAAAAGCCCGGCGCGATGCGGCCGATCTCGTCTTCCAGCTGGACATGGCGGGCACCGATGGTGGTCGCCGTCGCGATGGCCTCTTCCGGCGTCATGCCGGCCTCCACATAGAGAACGAACTCCTGGGCGTTGTCGCCGTGGGCGGAGACGCCTGAATCGGTGCCGAAGGCGATCGTCACCCCGCCCTCATGGGCGCGGCGGACCATGTCGATCATCTGCGGGCCGACGACGCGGGCCTTGGCGGCCTGGAAGGGCGTCATCCAGCCCGCGTCGGCCTGTTCGGCGACCCAGACCCCGGCCATGACGGTGGGCACCAGAACCGCGTCATTGTCACGGAACAGGCGGATGCTTTCCCGGTCCAGGTAGGTGCCGTGCTCAATGGAATCTCCCCCGGCGCGCAGGAAGGCGTTGATGCCGGTGACGCCATGGGCGTGGGCGGTCACCCGCCGGCCCATCATGTGCGCAGCGCCCACGATGGCTTCGAGTTCCTCCTGGAAGAATTGCTGCTCGACCCCTGCGCCGGTGGAGGACAACACGCCCCCGGTGGCGGTGATCTTGATCACGTCGGCGCCTTCCTGGACGAGCTGGCGCGTGGCCCGCGCGCAATCGTCCGCGCCGTTGCAGGCATAGGGGCTGCCGTTTTCTCGCAGCACCTCCACCGACCAGCCATTGGCGTCGCCATGGCCGCCCGTGGGCGTCACCGCGCCCCCCGCGATGCGCATGCGCGGGCCGATGAAGTCGCCATCCTCGATCCCATCGCGCAGGGCGCGCAACGCTTCCATGTTACCGCCGACATCCTGGATAGTGGTGAAGCCCGCGCGCAGCGTGCGGCCCGCATACAGAACACCGTCGATGGCGCGGTCCGCAGGACCTTCGGTGAAGGCGGCGATGCGCCGCCCCGGGCCCTGCTGGTTGGTGATGTGCACATGGGCGTCGATGAAGCCCGGCATCACGAAGGCGCCGGACAGGTCGACGATCTCCGCGCCATCCGGCGTCACGTAACCGCTCTCGACGGCCTCGATGCGGTCGCCGCGCACCAGGATGGACACCTCGCGGCGCACCCGCTCCTCGCCCGGCGCGGCGAGCAACTGGCCGGCGTGGATCACGGTCAGAGCTTCATCGCCGTCCTGAGCGACTGCGGGCGCAGCCACGGTCATCGCCAGCGCTCCGACCCCAATCGCGAACATCGAACGATCAAACATGAAAACGGCCTCCCCGAATTGTTTTGCCGACCTTTGTCGGGCGGCGGGAAGGCCGTGTCAAATCAGCGCTGTGAGGCGGGCTCAGAGCCCGGGAAGCTTCGGGCGCACATCGCGCCGGCGCACGATCTCCACATCGCCGCCGCCGGTGACGGCCTCGATGCGCTCACGCTCCACTTCCGGATCGATGGGTTCAGGATCACCGCCCTGCACCACCACCGTCTCGCCCTCGCGCCAGAACAGGATGCGGTCGGCGAAACTGCGATCCTTGCGCACCAGCGCAGCGGTTTCCCCATCGATCAGGGCGCGCACGTCCGGATTGGCGTCCGCCGCGCCGGCCCGGGCCGCGAAGAGGATTTCAGCGTCGGTGGCGTTGGAGCCTTCCAGATCGCCGAACAGGGCGCGCTGAGCCTGGCGGTCCTGGAAAACGTCTTCGGCCCGAAGCTCACCGGGCTGGGGCGGACGCAGGGCGTATTCCGGCGGCACGCTCAACGGCGCGATGGTGACGACACGGAACTCGTCCGGCGTCGTGCGTTCCGCGCCCAGCGCCTGGCGGACGCCGGAGGTGCAGGCGCTGGTTCCGATCAGAGCGGCCATCGAAACGGCGAAAACGGCGCTGGCTCTCATGGCGAGACCTTCCATGGTTCGTTTGCAATCAACCTTGTAACAGAGGGCTGAGCCGTCTGACCAGCACGCAGGGCGCCCTGCCTTCAGGCGCGACTGCGTTCATCTGCGTTCAAGAACGCGTCGAGCAGCAGGATCGCCACCCCGACCGAGATGCCCGCGTCTGCGATATTGAACACATAAGGGAAGTAAAGCCCTGAAAAGTCGAGAAAGTCCGCCACCGCGCCGTAGGCGAAGCGGTCCACGACATTCCCGATGGCGCCGCCGATGATCATGCCGAAGCTCAAGGCCTGGAGCCTGCGCTCCGCCTTCATCATCCAGATCGCCAGAAAGCCCGAAATCACCAGCGACACCGCGATCAGGATATAGCGCTGCCAGTCGCTGTCGGCCTGGAACAGGCCGAAGCTGACCCCGCGATTCCACACCATGGACAGGTTGAACCACGGATCGAGGACCTGGATCTGACCGATCCTGTCCAGATCGACGACGCGCAGGATGACATGCTTGCTGATCTGATCGGCGATGAAGATCACAGCCGCGATCACAAAACCGAACACCGGCAGACCGCGCGGACGGCGGCGAAACAACTCACGCATCAACCCACTCCATGAAGCCGGGCTCCAGCTAGCAAGGGGGCGTGCGCCGGTCCAGTGAAAGCGGCGTCAGGCTATTCCATTCCCGGCGCCTGCAAGGAAAAAGCCCCGGCGTTTGCACCGGGGCTCTTCAGATCAGGGGGCTTGGGTCGCCCCTAGCTATCCAGGAAGCTGCGCAGCTTGCGGCTCCGGCTAGGGTGCTTGAGCTTTCGCAGCGCCTTGGCTTCGATCTGGCGGATGCGTTCGCGGGTGACCGAGAACTGCTGGCCGACTTCTTCCAGGGTGTGGTCGGTGTTCATGCCGATGCCGAAGCGCATGCGCAGGACGCGTTCCTCGCGCGGGGTCAGCGAGGCCAGCACCAGCGTGGTGGTTTCGCGCAGGTTGGAGTGGATCGCCGCGTCGATGGGCAGAACCGCGTTCTTGTCCTCGATGAAGTCGCCCAGATGGCTGTCTTCCTCATCGCCGATGGGGGTTTCAAGGCTGATCGGCTCCTTGGCGATCTTCATCACCTTGCGCACTTTTTCCAGCGGCATGGAGAGCTTTTCAGCCAGCTCTTCCGGGGTCGGCTCGCGGCCGATCTCGTGGAGCATCTGGCGGCTGGTGCGCACGATCTTGTTGATCGTTTCGATCATGTGCACCGGGATGCGGATCGTGCGGGCCTGGTCGGCGATGGAGCGGGTGATGGCCTGACGGATCCACCAGGTGGCGTAGGTGGAGAATTTGTAGCCGCGGCGGTACTCGAACTTATCGACCGCCTTCATCAGGCCGATATTGCCTTCCTGGATCAGATCCAGGAATTGCAGGCCGCGATTGGTGTATTTCTTGGCGATGGAGATCACCAGACGCAGATTGGCCTCGACCATCTCCTTCTTGGCGACGGCTGCTTCGCGCTTGCCCTTCTGGACGGTCGCCACGATGCGGCGATAGTCGTCGATGGGCACGCCGGATTCGGTGGCCAGCGCAGCGATCTGCTCACGGATTTCGCCGGCTTCCACCGCTTCACGCTCGACAAAGCGCGCCCAGGCCTTCGAGCGGTCCTTCATGGACTCAACCCAGTCCGGGTCCAGCTCCTGTCCCTGATAGGCCTTCAGGAAGTCCAGGCGCGGCACGCCATGGGCCTCGGCCATGCGCAGAAGCTTGCCTTCAAGGCCGGTCAGACGCTTGTTGATGGCTTCCAGCTGCTCGACCAGGGCTTCGATCCGGGCGTTGTTCAGGTGCAGCGAATTGAGATTCGCCACGATGCGCTCGAACACCTGCTCATAGGTGTCGCGATCCTTCTTGGTGAAGTCTTTGCCCTCAAGGCGCAGATTGACGAGCTTGTCCTGGAGGCGGCGGAAAGCATCGAAGTCCGAGGCGATGGCGTCCAGCGTCTCCATGACGCCGTCGCGCAGTTCAGCCTCCATGGCCGCCAGCGACAGCGCGCCGCCGTCATCATCGTCATCGTCCTCGTCGGAGTCCTGGCTTTCGCCGTCTTCGCTGTCGGCCTTGTCGTCATCCTTGCCGCGCGCTTCGGCCGAGCCGGCTTCGGAGGACGGGCTCTCCTCGCCGTCCTCGCCATCCTCGTCGTCGCTGTCACTGGTGGCGGTCGCATCTTCGCGCACACCGCCATAGGTCGCGTCCAGGTCGATGATGTCGCGAAGCAGGACCTGACCTTCCTGCAGTTCCTCGCGCCACACCATGATGGCTTCAAAGGTCAGCGGGCTTTCGCACAGACCCCGGATCATGGCGTTGCGGCCGGCCTCGATGCGCTTGGCGATGGCGATCTCGCCCTCGCGGGAGAGCAGCTCCACCGAACCCATCTCGCGCAAATACATGCGCACGGGGTCATCGGTGCGGTCCTGGGCCGACGTCGTGTTCTGACCGGCGACTTCAGACTTGCCTTTCTTGGCGACCGCCTTGGGCTTGTCCTCGTCGTCCTCATCCTCGTCCGCGTCGGCCGAACCGCCTTCGTCGGCGTCGAGATCTTCCTCGGAGTCCACCACCGTGATGCCCATTTCCGAGAGCTGGGCCAGGATGTCCTCGATCTGCTCTGAAGAATATTCCTCGCTGGGCAGAACCTTGTTCAGCTCGTCATGGGTGACCACGCCGCGCTTCTTCGCGGTCTTGATCATCGCCTTGACCGACTGATCGGTCAGGTCCAGCAGCGGGCCGTCCTGGTTTTCGGCGGGCGCTTCGGCGGTTTCGGCGGCGGCTTTGCTCATGCAGTGTTCTTTCGCTCTTGGCGTATGTGTGCGGCGCGCTTCGGCTTCAGCACGTAGCGGCGTCAACGCTTCCTGCCCCGCCGCACTGCGGCGAGGAAACTCTGAAAGGCTTGCGGATCGCCCTGTTCGAATACATGGGCCTGGCGTGCGCGCTCCTCGGCGATACGGGCGTCATCCGCGACTCGTTCCATATAGGTGCTGGCGAGCCGGCGCCAAGACTCATCACGGGTCTTCGCATCGGCGTCCTCACCCCCAAGACTGGCCCGCATCGGCCCGCGATCGGGCTCGAGACGGGCAAGTTCGGCTCTGTAGCCCCGCCGGCCCAGCACATCGCGCAGTCCGCCATCGGGCCATACGTCCCCAGAAGAGGACGCGTCTAGTATCGCGTCGCGCAGGCTGTCAAGCGGCCCGAAGCTTATTTCCGCGAGCATTTCGGCGTGGGACTCCGCAATCTCGGGAAAGTCCAGGCACGCCGCGATGAGCTGTCGCGCCATGGGATGGGCGTGATCGCCCTTGCGGGCCTTGCGCAATTCCCCGCTCGGTCCCGGCGGAGGCCCGAATTTTCCGCCCCGGCCCGCCCCGGCCCGCCAGGCGCCGGCGCCTGACCGGGTGGCGGGCCGCGCTCGAGCGAACAATTGCTCAAGGCGCAGGTCGAACTCGGCGCGGTATTCCGCCTTCACGTCGGGATCGGTGATTTTCGCCGCCAGGGCCCGCAGACGCTTTCTGAAGCCCGCGCGGCGGTCAGGATCATCCAGCGGCTCCACCGCCAGCTCGCGCTCCCAAAGCACATCGATGAGCGGCTTTGCGCCCGACACCGCGTCCTTCAGCGCCTGGACGCCCTTCTCGCGCAGCAGATCGTCCGGGTCGGCCCCTTCGGGCAGGAACACAAAGCGCAGCGTCTTGCCCGGCTCGAGCAGCGGCAGGGCGCGCTCGGCCGCCGTGGCCGCGGCCCGCGTGCCGGCGCTGTCGCCGTCCAGGCAGATCACCGGCTCAGACCCGGCGCGCCAGAGCAGTTTGAGCTGGTTCTCCGTCAGCGCCGTGCCCAGCGGCGCCACGGCCTGGGCCAGCCCTGCGCGCGCGAACGCGATGACGTCCATATAGCCTTCCGCGACGATCAGGCCACGCGCCTTGACCTTGGGATCGTTGGCGTGGGCGCGCGCCTGGGGATAGCGGTAGAGCAGCGAGCCTTTGTGAAACAGGCTGGTCTCGGGACTGTTGAGGTATTTGGCGCGCACATCCTTTGACAGGGCCCGGCCGCCGAAAGCCACCAGCCGCCCGCGCGCATCCTCGATGGGAAACATCACCCGGCCGCGGAACCGGTCATAGGCCGCTCCGCCGTCTTCAGGGACGATGACCAGGCCGGCCTCTTCCAGGTCGGCGATCTCGGCGCCTTTCTGGGTCAGCGCATCAACGAGACCCCGGCGCCGGTCCGGCGCAAAGCCCAGACCGAAGGTCTCCATGTCCTTCGCCGACAGCCCCCGCCGCTCCAGATAAGCCCGCGCCTCTTCCCCCGCAGGAGTCTGCAGCTGGCGCACGAACCAGGCCTGAGCCGCCTCGATCCATTCCAGCGCGCTCTTGCGCCGGGCCTGGACCTCTTCGGAGACCGGCTCGGACTTGGGAACCTCCATACCGGCCTCGGCGGCGAGCGCCTCGACCGCCTCCATGAAGCTCAACCCCTGCGTCTTCTGCAGCCAGGTGATGACGTCGCCATGCTCCTGGCTGGCGAAGCAGTGATAGAAGCCCTTCTCGTCGTTGACGAAAAAGCTGGGCGTTCGCTCCTTCTTGAACGGGGACAGCCCGGCGAACTCGCGGCCCTGACGCTTGAGCGCGACCGTCCGTCCGATCAGATCGGACGGGCGGATGCGGGTCTTGAGTTCCTCGAGAAAGCCGTCGGGCAGCGCCATGGCGCCAGCTTAGCGCCTTACGCCCGGTTCTGCAGCAGGGTCTTCACGGTTTCCCCGGCGCGGGAAAAATCCATTCGCCCGGTATAGCGCTGCTTCAGCGCGCCCATGCACTTGCCCATGTCCTTCAGGCCAGCCGCATCAAGCTCGTCGACGACCTGGCGTGCGGCTTCTGCGATCTCGCCCTCGCCCATGGGTTCAGGCAGGTACTCGCGCACGATCTCCGCCTCGCGCCGCTCGCGCTCGGCCAGATCAAGGCGGCCGGCGGACTCATAGGTGTCCGCACTTTCCTCGCGCTGTTTGACCAGCTTTTGAAGGATCGCCTGGATCTCGCCGACATCGCAGCCCTCGCACCGGTCGGCGGCGCGCGCGGCGATATCACGGTCCTTCACGGCGGCCTGGATCAGCCGCAGCGTGGAGACACGCACCGAGTCCTTGGCGCGCATGGCGTCCTTCAGGTCGGACATGATCTGATCACGAAGTGTCATTCGGCGCCTTCCATGGGGCTCTTGAAAGCCCCTAAGTTCTTGAAACTCCTTGCAAGGACAGCCGCCCTGTCTCCTTGACCAGGGACGGGTGCTCGCATAGGTTCCGCGCGTTTGTCCGCAGCCCATACCGGACGCGGCGCGACAGGAGGCGAGGACGTATGCCGGACACGATCAAGAATCAAGTGAAAGCGGCGACCGAGGCTCCTGACTGGGCGACCGCCGCCCTCGCCCTGGCGGACGGAACCGTCCTGTTCGGGCGCGGCGCCGGAGCATCCGGGACGGCGGTCGGCGAGCTCTGCTTCAACACCGCCATGACCGGACATCAGGAAATTCTCGCCGACCCCTCCTATGCCGGTCAGATCGTCTGCTTCACCTTCCCCCATGTAGGAAATACCGGCGCCAATGCTGACGACGAGGAAGCCGTGGGCGAGCGCGCTCGTCGGGCCGCTGTCGGCATGGTCGCACGCGCCGAGCTGACCCCGCCGGCGAACTGGCGAGCGGAAGGCAGCTTTCAGGAATGGCTGGCGGCCCGCAACATCGTCGCGATCACTGGTGTTGACACCCGGGCCATAACCCGGCGCATCCGCGATCACGGCATGGTCATGGCCGCCGTCCAGCATGCCGCCGACGGACGGTTCGATCTTGACGCGCTCAAGGCCGCCGCCGCCGATGCGCCCTCGATGGAGGGCGCAGAGCTGGCCGGCGCGGTCGCCAGCGAAACCGCGAGCGACTGGCGCGAAAGCGGCTGGGCCTGGCCGTCCGGCTATGAAACCGGACCGGAAGATGGCCCCCTGGTGGTCGTGCTGGATTACGGTGTGAAGGCCAACATCCTGCGCCGCCTGGCTGCGGCCGGCGCGCGCGTCAAAGTCGCTCCCGGCCGCTCCAGCACCGAAGACGTGCTCGCCCTGAAACCGGCCGGCGTGCTGGTTTCCAACGGTCCGGGCGACCCGGCGGCCACGGGTGCCTATGCGCTTGACACTATAAGGGGCGTCATCGACGCCGGCGTGCCGACGCTGGGGATCTGCCTGGGGCACCAGATGCTGGCCCTGGCCCTGGGGGGGAAGACCGTGAAAATGGATCAGGGCCACCACGGCGCGAACCATCCGGTGAAGAACCTGAGGACCGGCCAGGTGGAGATCGTGTCCATGAACCACGGGTTTGCGGTCGATCGTGATTCGCTGCCTGAAGGCGCGGTGGAGACCCACGTGTCCCTGTTCGACGGCACCAATTGCGGATTTGCGCTGACCGACAGGCCGGTCTCGGCCGTCCAACATCACCCCGAAGCCAGCCCGGGGCCGCAGGACAGCTTCAACGTCTTCGAAACCTTCGTGGCCACTTTGGCGGACCGTTAGCCGCACGGACGCTTGGCCGCCTCATCCGATGCGGTCTAACCTCGCGTATTGAGCTATATCCAGAGGACACGGCTCAACGCTACGAGGGAGAGACAGGTGGCCATGACCTTCAAGAAGGCGCTTTTGGGGGCGGTTTTTCTTGGCGCTGCAGCGGCCATGACGGCCTGCAGCGGCGGCGGAGGCGGCGGGGCAGGCTCGCCGGTCACCCCGGTTCCGCCGCCCCCGCCTCCGCCACCTCCCCCGCCGCCTCCTCCTCCGCCGCCACCGCCGCCGCCGCCGCCGGCATCGTTCGAAACGCCGGAGTATTTCGGTACAGACCCGGACACGGGCCGGCCCAGGACCGGGCTCGGCCTGCTCAACGCATCAGCGGCCTACGGCGCCGGAGCGACCGGCCAGGGTATTGTCGTCGCCGTGGTCGATACCGGCCTGAATGAAAGTCATCCCGAGTTCACAGGCCGCATCGCCGCTTCAAGCGTCGATATCGCCGGTGATCGCGGGTTTGATGACCTGGACGGGCATGGCACCGGCGTGGCCGGCGTTATCGCGGCCAACAAAGACAATTTCGCCATGCACGGCATCGCATTCGACGCGCAGATCATGGCGATTCGCGCCGACACGGTCGGCTCTTGCGAAATTGATGGCGGGGAGGGCTGCACGTTCTCGGATGCAAACACCGCCCGGGCCATTGATCACGCCGTAGCGAACGGGGCGAGCATCATCAATCTGTCCCTCGGACGCGACGCTGAACTGGGCGATGGCTCGAGCCTGACCTTCGGGGCCATGCGCCGCGCCGCCGACGCTGGCGTGCTGATGGTCATCTCCGCCGGCAATCAGGATGAGGACGAGGATGCGCCGGACCCCAGCCCCGGCTTCCCCGCCACCTTCGCAGCCGATCCCGGAGCCGACGGTCTTGCCGTCGCGGTCGGCTCCGTAACGCTGGACGGTGTGATCTCCAGCTTTTCAAGCCGTGCTCAGGGCGCCGAGAACTTCTTTCTCGTCGCTCCCGGCGAACGGGTCATTGCGCCTGGCGAGGACGATGACGATGGCGATCCCCTGTATTTTCTGTTCAGCGGAACCAGCTTCGCCGCGCCGTATGTCGCCGGCGCCCTTGCGCTTCTGCTGGACGGTTTTCCCAATCTGAGCGGGGCGGACGCCCTGTCCATCCTGTTCGACACGGCGGTTGATCTAGGCGACCCCGGCCCGGACGCGATCTACGGCCGCGGCCTGGTGGACCTGGAAGCGGCATTCCAGCCCGTTGGAACATCCAGCGTGCAGATGACCAGGACGTCGCAGGCCGTCCCGGTTTCGGTGATGCTTTCCGCACCGACGGGGCCCTATGGCGACTGGCTCTGGGCATCTGGGTTGCTGGACGATGCGATCCTGCGCGACGGCTATGACCGCGGCTTCACCTTCACACCGCAAGCGCCTGACGCCCGGATCGTGTCCGGCGGTCTTGACGCCATGGAGAGCGCGGCGGCCTCCGGCCTGGCGCGCACCGCGCGCGTCACCGCCGGGCCGGCGCAAGTCGACATGCGTCTGACGCCTGATCAGCCGCACGCCCTGACCAACCTGCCCGAAGAGATTTACCAGACCGAGCCGGATATGAGCTTCAGCTTCACCGATGGCGGTCTGACGGTCTCGGCCGGGCGCGGCTTCACCGCGCCGGCGCCTGCGGGATCAGCGGGCGTTTCAGTTCTTTCGGAGACGGCGTTTTCCGGCGCCGTGTCCCGCTTCGCCGCCCAGCGTGAGTGGGGCGCCTTGCGGTACGAAGCCGGCCCCGTCGCCCTACAGATGCGCTTCTCCGGCTCAGGCGAAGACAGCTTTCAGGCCGCCGCCGCCACCTATTCGATTGAAGGACAGACCTTCGGCTTCGAAGTGGGGACCGGCTCGGAAGAGGGCCGAACGCTCGGCGGGCTGTTCGCCTATCGCTTCGGCGAACGCGACGCGGCCGACAGCCGCTTCACCGCCGCCCTGTGGTCCGGCGCCCTGCCCATGGGCTGGCGCGGCGCCGCGCGCTTCGAGGCTGTCGACACCGATCTCAGCTTGCCGGCCGGCATGCGTTTGACAGAAGAGATTCGCGCCACCGCCTGGACCATCGGCGCGGACCGGGCGCTCGCCGGCGGACGGTTCGGCCTGACCCTGTCCCAGCCCTTGCGAGTCGAAACCGGCGCAGTATCGGCGATCGTGCCGACCGGGCTCGACGCCGACCATCGCACGATCTTCGAGCGCCGCAGCGCCTCCCTGGCGCCGTCCGGCCGCGAAGTGTCGATGGAGGCCAGCTGGCGCGTGGCGCTGGACGCGCGCACGTCGGCCAGCTTCGCAGCGCGCTTCACCGATGCACCTGGCCATGTCATCAAGGCTGAAGACGAGGGCCTGCTGTGGGCTGGCGTCAGAACCACATGGTGAGGCCTGAATGCCCGATCTGAACGTCCCGCCCTCCACGCTTGAAGAACGCCTGAAGCGCGCGATCGTCCCGGCCCGTCTGGAACTCAAACGAATCGTGCGGCGCGAGCTGAAGAAGGGCGAGCCGGGTCTGAAGCTTGTGCCGCTGCTGACTGATCCGGGCCGCGCAGCCCTGGATATCGGCGCCAATCGCGGGATCTGGGCCCATGAAATGGCGCGCTTCAGCAAGGCTGTTCTTGCGTTCGAGCCGAACCCGAAGCTTTTCGCCGTGCTCCAGCGCGCCGCGCGCAAGCCGGTCCTGTGCCGGCGCGAGGCCCTGTCGGATGCTGAGGGCGAAGCCGAACTGCTGATCCCTGGCCGCGACGGGCGCTTCTCCAATCAGGGCGCCTCGCTAAACCCGGACAAGGTCGGCGGCGCCGCCCACATGCGCGTCACTGTGCGCACCGCTAGGCTGGATGACCTCGACCCGCCGCCGGTGGGCTTCATGAAGATCGACGTGGAGGGCCATGAGCGCGCGGTTCTGGAAGGCGCTCGCGGGGTGATCGCCCGGGACAAGCCGGCCATGATCATCGAGCTTGAGGAGCGTCATACCGGCCGGGACATCAATGACGAGCTCGACCATGTGGAGAGCTTCGGCTACCGCACCCTGGCGCTGGTCCGCGGCCAGCTGATCGAGCGAAGCCGGTTTGACCCGGACAAGGATCACCGCGCCCTCGCCGGCAAGCCGGGCTACGGCAACAACTTCGTCTTCCTGCCGGTCTAGGGAGGGAGAGAAGCGGACATGGCGACCCTGACCCGACGCGCCGCGCTCGCCGGCTCCGCCGCCGCCGTACTGGCCGCCTGCGGTTCGCGCTCAAACGCGCCGGACGCCCTGTTGCGGGTCGCCATCGATTCTGAACCCGACAGCCTGAACCCGCTGCGCGGTCAGTTCGCCTCCTCCGCCCTGCTCTACAAGCAGCTGCACGCCCCGCTCACCGAGTATTCGCCCTCCGGCGGTCTGGCGCCGGGGCTCGCGTCCAGCTGGCGCAGCGCCGATGCGCGCACCTGGCGCTTCATCCTGCGCGAGGGGCTCGTCTGGTCGGACGGGACGCCGCTCACCGCCGAGGACGTGGTCTGGACCGCCCAGCGCGCCGTCGACCCCGCCTCGGGGTTTGCGGACCTCGGCGACTTCTTCGCGGTGCGCAATGCACGCGCCGCGCTGCGCGGTGAGGTTTCCCCGGAAGCCATAGGGGTCAGCGCGCCCGACCTGCGCACCGTCATCTTCGAGCTGGACCAGCCGGTCGCTCTGTTCCCGGTGCTCATGCGCGAATTCTACCCCCTGCCCCGCCATGCGCTTGAAGCTTCGCCGGAGGCCTGGATTCGCCCGGAAGGCTGGGTCTCCGCAGGCGCCTATCTGCTGAGCGAACGCAGCGCGCTGTCGTTCACGCTGGACCGGAACCCGCGCTTCCACGCGGCCGGCAGCGTCGCGATCGAGCAGGTCCAGGTGCAGGTGATCGAAGACGCCGCCGCCCGCGCACGCCGGTTCCGGGCCGGTGACCTGGACCTCGCCGATCGGCCGCCGAGCGACCAGATCGGATTCCTGCGCGGCGAACTCGGCGACCTTCTGCGCGCCTATCCCGCCCCGATCCTGACTTATATCAAGGTCAACTGCGCCAAGCCGCACCTGTCCGACCCGCGCGTGCGCCAGGCCCTGTCGCTGGCCATCGGACGGCGCCGGCTCAATAACCAGTTCTTCAATGGCGAAGCTGCGCCCACAGCGCTCGTCATTCCCGACGAGGACCATGCAGCGCCCGCCCGCGCGCCCGATTCCGCCCGCGCCCTGCTGGCGGAGGCCGGCTTCGGTCCGGACACGCCCTTGAGCGTCAATCTGCGCGCCACCGCCGGCGACCGGGACCGGGTCGCGGTGGCGATCATGGACGACTTCGCCGAAGCGGGCATCCAGACCACGCTGACCGCCACTTATCCCAACGACCTGTATCAGGCCGTCGATGGCGGCGATTACGACCTGGCGCTCGCCCGCTTCGACCGCGGGCTGAAATCCGATCCGGAATTCATGATCCAGCCCTTCGCCAGGGACGGCTTCGCCGACAACACCAACTGGACCGGACCGCAGCGCGCCGCCTTCGACGCCTTGATCGATGCGGCCAGCGAAGCGCTTGAAGCCGCCGACCGCCTGAACCTGCTGCGCGAGGCCGAGCGCATCTTCATCGCCGAGATGAGCTCGATCCCCCTGCTGCACGAACGCGCCTACTGGATGGTCTCGGACCGGGTCGAGGCGCCGGACCGCATCCAGCCCCAGCTCTGGCGGGATCTGGTGTTGGGATAAGCAGCCCAGCCCCCTCGCCAAACCCGCCGCGCCGCGTTAAAGACGGCTTTCAGCACAGATAACGAGTCGCCGCCCGCCCTGCGCCGTTTGCAGGGCCGGGTTTTTGCGCGCGCTCCGGACAGACAAGAAGGCTTACCGCCATGCCCAAGCGCACCGACATCAACTCCATCCTGATCATCGGCGCCGGGCCTATCGTGATCGGCCAGGCCTGCGAGTTCGACTATTCCGGCGTTCAGGCGGTCAAAGCCCTGAAAGATGAGGGTTACCGGGTCATCCTGGTGAACTCCAACCCAGCCACGATCATGACCGATCCAGGCCTCGCCGACGCCACCTACGTGGAGCCGATCACGCCGGAGATGGTCGCCAAGGTCATCGAGATCGAGCGCCCCGACGCGCTGCTGCCGACCATGGGCGGCCAGACCGCGCTGAACTGCGCGCTTGAGCTCGACCGGCGCGGGATCCTGGATGCGTTCGGCGTGGAGATGATCGGCGCGAAAGCCGACGTCATCGACAAGGCCGAGGACCGCGAGCGCTTCCGCGACGCCATGGACAGGATCGGCCTGGAGAACCCGCAGGCGACAGTCGTCTCCTCTCCGAATATCCTCGGCGAGAACGGTACGGTGATCGGCTATGACCGCGCCAAGGGCGTGGCGCGCGCCATGGAGGCGCTGTCCACCGTGGGCCTGCCCGCCATTATCCGCCCGGCCTTCACACTCGGCGGCACGGGCGGGGGCGTCGCCTATAACCTGGAAGAATACGAGACCATCGTGCGCGCCGGCATCGAGGCCTCCCCCGTTGGTCAGGTCCTGATCGACGAGAGTCTTCTGGGCTGGAAGGAGTACGAGATGGAGGTCGTTCGCGACAAGAACGACAATTGCATCATCATCTGCTCCATCGAAAACATCGACCCCATGGGCGTGCACACCGGCGACTCCATCACGGTGGCGCCGGCCATGACCCTGACTGACAAGGAGTACCAGCGCATGCGCACCGCCTCGATCGCGGTGCTGCGCGAAATCGGGGTGGAGACCGGCGGCTCCAACGTCCAGTTCGCCGTGAACCCCGAAGACGGCCGCATGGTCGTCATCGAGATGAACCCGCGCGTGTCGCGGTCGTCCGCACTGGCCTCCAAGGCCACGGGTTTCCCCATCGCCAAGGTCGCCGCCAAGCTGGCTGTGGGCTACACGCTGGACGAGATCGAGAACGAGATCACCGGCGGCGCGACCCCGGCGAGCTTTGAGCCGACCATCGACTACGTCGTTACGAAGATCCCGCGCTTCGCGTTCGAGAAATATCCCGGCGCCAAGGCTCAGCTGACCACCTCCATGAAGTCGGTGGGCGAGGCCATGGCCATCGGGCGAACCTTCCAGGAGAGCGTCCAGAAAGCCCTGCGTAGCCTGGAGACAGGCCTGTCGGGCTTTGACGAGATCGACATTCCCGACCTCGACACCGCTGAGGATCAAGCCGCGCGCCGCCAGGCGGTGATGGCCGCCCTGTCCCAGCCCACGCCGGACCGGCTTCGGGTCATCGCCCAGGCCTTCCGTGAGGGTCTGTCGGTGGAGGATATCCAGCAGGCCAACGCCTATGAGCCCTGGTTCCTGCGCCAGATCGAGGAGATCGTGGAGGCGGAGGAGCAGGTTCGCCTTCTGGGTCTGCCCGAAGACACAGAAGGGCTGCGCAGCCTGAAGGCCATGGGCTTCTCCGATGCGCGCCTCGCCGTGTTGACCGGCAATGACGAGGCGGGCGTAAGGTCGCTGCGCAAGCGCCTGGGCGTGCGTCCGGTCTTCAAACGCGTGGACACCTGCGCGGCGGAATTCGCGAGCGCGACGCCCTACATGTATTCCAGCTACGAGCGCGGCGAGTGCGAGAGCGAGCCCACGGGCCGCAGGAAGGCGATCATTCTGGGCGGCGGGCCGAACCGGATCGGTCAGGGTATCGAGTTTGATTATTGCTGCTGCCACGCCGCCTTCGCGTTCGAGGCGATGGACATCGAGTCCATCATGGTCAACTGCAATCCCGAGACCGTCTCCACCGACTATGACACCGCCGACCGGCTCTACTTCGAGCCGCTGACGGCCGAAGACGTCATGGAGCTGATCGAGACCGAGCGCGAAAACGGCGAGCTGCTGGGCGTCGTGGTCCAGTATGGCGGGCAGACTCCGCTCAAACTCGCCGGCGAGCTGGAGCGGGCCGGCGTTCCGATCCTGGGCACCACGCCGGACGCCATCGACCTGGCCGAGGACCGCGAGCGCTTCAAGGCGCTGCTGGACGAGCTGGGCCTGAAGCAGCCGCCCAACGCCATCGCGCGCTCCGAGGCCGAAGCGTCTGTGGCCGCCAAACAGTTGGGCTTTCCGCTGGTGCTGCGGCCCAGCTTCGTGCTGGGCGGGCGCGGTATGGAGATCGTGCGCGATTCCGAGAGCTTTGACCGCTATATCCGCGAGGCGGTGCATGTCTCCGGCGCGGCGCCGCTGCTGCTGGACCGCTATCTGTCCGACGCCGCGGAAGTGGATGTGGATGCGGTCTGCGACGGCGAGGAGGTCTGGATCGCCGGCGTCATGGAGCATATCGAGGAGGCTGGCGTGCATTCCGGCGACAGCGCCTGCTCCCTGCCGCCGCACTCCCTGCCCGAGCACACTGTGGAAGAGCTGCGCCGCGAGACGATCGCCCTGGCCAAGGCCATCGGCGTGCGCGGCCTGATGAACGTGCAGTACGCGGTCAAGGACGGGGAGATCTTCGTCCTTGAGGTCAATCCGCGCGCCAGCCGCACGGTGCCCTTCGTGGCCGAGGCCATCGGCGCGCCGGTCGCGAAGGTCGCCGCCCAGGTCATGGCCGGGGCGATGCTGAAAGACCTGCCCACGCCACCGGACGCGCCCGGTCATATCGCTGTCAAGGAAGCCGTGATGCCGTTCGCCAAGTTTCCCGGCGTCGACCCGGTGCTCGGTCCGGAGATGCGCTCCACCGGCGAGGTCATGGGCATCGACTCCGCGTTTGAGAGCGCCTTCGCCAAGGCCCAGCTGGGCGCCGGGGTGAACCTGCCCCGGTCCGGCGCGGTGTTCGTGTCACTGAAAGACTCCGACAAGCCGGCCATGGTGGAGGCGTGCCGGACACTGACCGGCCTGGGCTTTGAGATCCTGGCCACGGGCGGCACGGCGACGACCCTTGAGCAGGCCGGCGTCAAGGTCCGCCGCGTCAACAAGGTGTTCGAAGGCCGGCCACACATCGTGGACGCCATCAAGAACGGCGAGGTCCAGCTGGTGTTCAACACCACCGAAGGCCAACGCTCCCTCATCGACAGCTATTCGATCCGCCGCACGGCGCTGGAACTGCGCGTTCCTTGCTACACGACGGCGAGCGCCGCACGCGCGGCGGTGAAGTCCATCGCGGCCATTGATGCAGGCAAGCTTGAACCGCGCTCGCTGCAATCCTACTCTACGGGGTCCGGCCAGGGCTGAGTTCTATTCCCTTCAGGTCCGACCGGCCGAGAAAAAAGACAAGAGATACCGGATTTCAATGCAGAAGATTCCCATGACCGCCGAGGGCCATCAGGCGCTCGACGAAGAGCTGAAGCATCTCAAGACCGTGGAACGTCCCGCGGTGATCGCCGCCATTTCCGAGGCGCGCGAGCATGGCGACCTGTCTGAGAACGCGGAGTATCACGCCGCGAAGGAACGCCAGGGCTGGATCGAAGGCCGGGTGCAGGAGCTCGAGGACAAGATCGCGCGCGCCCAGGTGATCGACACCTCCAAGATGAGCGGCGACACCGTCAAGTTCGGCGCGACCGTGACCATCGTGGACGAAGACACCGATGCGGAAAGCACCTATCGCATCGTCGGCGACGACGAGGCCGACGTGAAGGCCGGCAAAGTCTCCCTGTCCTCCCCCATCGCGCGTGCGCTGATCAACAAGGAAGTCGGCGACGTGGTGGAGGTGAACGCCCCCGGCGGCGCGAAGAGCTACGAGATCCTGAAAGTTCAGTGGAAGTAGGCGCCGGCGCACAACTCCTGCAGCAGCGCGCGCTTGTCGTCTCCGACGGCCGCCGCGGCATTGAAAACCAGGCGCTCGGCCTGGCTGAACGGCTCGCCGGCCTGGTTCCGCTGACGATCGAGACCCTGCACCTGCCGCGCTCCGGCGCCGTGCCTTCTCCCCCAGAACAGGTCGACCTTTGGATCGGCTGCGGGCGGGCGGCCGTACGGGCGGTCCAAACCCATCGCAAGGCCCTGCCCCGCGCCCGCTTTGTCTATGTCCAGGACCCGCGCGCCGATCACGCCCTGTTCGACCTGATCATCGCCCCGCGTCATGACCGGCTGTCAGGTCCAAACGTGTTCAACATCATCGGCTCGCCCAACCGCATCACGCCTCAGCGCCTGAAAGAGGGCGAGGCGGAGTTCGCCGAACGCCTCGCCGCCCTGCCCGGTCCGCGCGCGGCGATCCTGATCGGCGGCGACAGCAAACATCACCGCTTCACTGACCCGGCATGCGCACATCTGCTGAACACCGTCGACCGCATCCGAGCCCAGGCCGGATCCGTCATGATCACGCCGAGCCGGCGCAGCCCGCAGGCCTTGCGCCAGGCGCTGAGGGAGCGTTTCGGCGGCGATCCGGCCGTCTGGCTGCATGAGGGCGACGGGCCGAACCCCTATTTCGCCTTCCTGGCGGCGGCCGACTGGATCTGCGTGACGGAAGACTCCACCAACATGCTGTGCGAGGCGGCGAGCGCGGGAAAGCCGGTCTATCGCCTGCCGGTGGACGGCGCGCCGGGCAAGTTCCGCTATCTCTACGCCGCGCTGGAGGGCGAAGGCGCGGTGCGTCCGTTCCTGGGGCGATTGGAAGCCTGGCCGGCGCCGGGCCTGGACGAGACCGGGCGAGCGGCGGCGCGGATGGTTGAAATACTTCGTCTGCGCGCCGATCTTGAATAGTCAACCCATCACGCCGGAGCCGCCTCATGATATCCATCACCGCAGCTGCGCTTGTCGTGTTGATTCAGAGTCAGGCCGAGGTGGTCGCCTTGGCCGGAGAGCCCGATCAGGCCCAAATCGAGGCTTGGAGCGCTGAAGGCGTGGACAAGATCATCACTCTGCAGACAGCCGACGAGGTTTCGGGAATAGACTTTGATCTCGGCGACGCCGTGGCCGGACAGGGCGTGATACATGCCTGGGTTCCAACCACCGGACAATCCGGTCCGATGACCGCTGACCAGCTGGCGGCGGTGCTCGCAGACAGCTCGGGCCAGGTCGTCATCCATTGCCGGTCCGGCAATCGGGCGCGCCATCTTTACGCCGCCGCTCTGATACGTTCCGGTCAGCTGGACCGGCAGGACTATCGCAGCGTCGATCCTGAGGGGCCCTGGAATATCGAGCTCCTGGATCGATATATCGGCGCTGAAACTGAATGAGAGAAGTCGCCGACTCACGGTTCAATCGCGCGACGTTATAAGCACGCAAGCTACGAGAGACCCCGCCATGGCCGAGACCCGTCACGCCAAGCTTGTCATCATCGGTTCGGGCGCGGCCGGTTACACCGCCGCGATCTACGCGGCGCGCGCCATGCTGGAGCCGGTCCTGATCTCCGGCATGCAGCCCGGCGGCCAGCTGACCATCACCACCGAGGTGGAGAATTATCCCGGCTTCGCCGACGTCATCCAGGGCCCCTGGCTCATGGAGCAGATGAAGGCCCAAGCGGCCCATGTCGGCACGGACATCGTCGATGACCTCGTGGTCAAGGCCGACCTGTCCCAGCGTCCCTTCACCCTGACCTGCGACAGCGGCAAGGTCTTCACGGCCGATGCGGTCGTCATCGCCACCGGCGCCAGTGCGAAATGGCTGGGCCTTGAGTGCGAACAGACCTTCGCAGGCGGGGGCGTGTCAGCGTGTGCGACCTGCGACGGGTTTTTCTATCGCGGCAAGCAAGTCGTCGTGGTCGGCGGCGGCAATACCGCCGTGGAGGAAGCGCTGTACCTGGCCAACATCGCCTCGAAGGTGACGCTTGTGCATCGCCGCGACAGTTTCCGCGCGGAAAAGATCATGCAGGACCGGCTTTTCAACAAAGCCAATGTCGAGGTGGTCTGGGACAGCGTGCTGGAGGACATCTCCGGCCAGACCAAGCCGTTCCCGGTCGTGGAGACGGTCCACCTGAAGAACGTGAAGACCGGCGAGGTCACCGAGCGAAAGGCGGACGGCGTGTTCATCGCCATCGGCCATGCGCCCGCCACCGAGTTGTTCAAGGACCAGCTGGAGACCAAGGCGGGCGGCTATCTGGTCACCGCGCCGGATTCCACCGCCACGTCGATCCCTGGCGTGTTCGCGGCCGGCGACGTGACCGACGACCGGTACCGCCAGGCCGTCACTGCGGCGGGCATGGGCTGCATGGCCGCCCTGGAAGCTGAGCGGTACCTGGCCGAACAGGAAGCCCTCAACGGCCCCGACGAGAGCAAGGCCGAGGGCGTGAAGGGCGAAGAAGACGCCGACAAGGCCACCGACGCGGCCTGAACGAGCTAATTGCGTACAGCGAGAAGATTACACCGGTTTCACTGGAGTTGCGCCCGGCGCAGCGCTAATTCACCGCGATCCGGTCGCAGACTGACCGGGCTGGTTTCGGAGGGGGCGATATGACCACGTTGAAATCCTTGCTGGGCGCGGCCGCCATGAGCGTGCTCGCCGCTGCTGCGGGTCAGGCTCAGACGCTGACGCAGCAACAGGTCGCTACGTTCGCCGACCACGATCCGCAAAGCCAGTTGTCGGTGGATTACGACGCCTTCACGATGATCCTGGGCCATATCATCTTCAATGTGGGGCCCAGCGACCGGCGCATTGAGAGCGTGCGCATCGTCACGACCGGCAGCCGCCTGAACCGGGCCAACAACTCGCGCTACCGCACCGAGTCGAACCGGATCTGGTTTCATACCCTGGACGACATTCACAAGGAGTCCGTCAGCGACTACCGCCGCGAGCTCGAGGCCTTGTACGCTTCCGCCCCGGTTTCGGCGCTCAACCGTGACGAACAGCTGGCGTATTGGCTGAACCTCCACAACATCGTGATGCTCGATGAGCTGATCCGGGAGTATCCGCTTGGCCGCGTTGATCGCGTTTTCATAGATGGCGTACGCCTGACGGAAGCGAAGATCATCGAAATCGAGGGCGGACCGATCTCTCTGGATGACATCCGCACCCAGATCGTACCCGCGCTGTCCGACGATCCGCGCCTTATGTACGGCTTCTATACCGGCGCCATCGGTGGACCGTCCCTGTCGCCGCGCGCGTTCGATGCGTCAAACCTGTGGGGCCGGCTTGATTCAATCGGCAGCGAGTTCGTGAACGCGCTGCGCGGCGTGGACAGCTCGGAAGACCCCGTGCGGATCTCGCCGCTCTATTTCGAGGCCAGAGAGCGATATTTCCCTGACTGGCCGCATGATCTGAATCGTCACCTGCGCCGCTACGCCGATCCGGATGTCCTCACCATCCTCAGCCGCTCCGACGACTATCGCCCGCTGCGCTTTGAATACAGCGTCGCCGACATGTCGAACGGCTCGCTATGTGGCGGCGGCTCGTATCTTTATGTCCGCTCGATCGGTGACGGTCCGCAGTCGCCGAGCTCGGCCTGCAACCCGCTGCCGCGTGAAACCCGCCAGCTGATAATCGACGTCCAGGAGCGCCGGCTTCGCTTGTTTGAACGTGGCGAGCTTGGCGAGGTGACGGTTTACGACATCCCGACCGAGGACCCCGACGAGCAGGACGGATCACGCTGACCTGCCCGGTCCACAGTCCTTGTTGCGTCCGGTCGAATGTATCGGTTTGGCGGAGGTTCGGCGACGCGGTAAGTCTGAGTCATGATTGAATCTGCGCCCGCGCTGCAAATCGCCGATCTCCGTTTCAACTACCGCCATGGCGATGATGTGCTGGCGATTGCCCGGTTCGATGTACGCGCCGGAGAGCGCCTGTTCCTGCGCGGCGCGAGCGGCTCGGGAAAGTCGACGCTGCTTGGTCTGATTGCAGGCATCCTCTCCCCCCAGGCCGGACGCATCGAGGTGCTGGGCGAGGACCTGACCACCATGGGTGCGGCGAAGCGGGATGCGTTCCGCGCCGCGCGCCTGGGCGTCATCTTTCAGATGTTCAACCTGCTGCCCTACCTGCCGGTGGGCCGCAACATCACCCTGCCTTGCCGCTTCTCTCCTGAGAGGGCGCGAAACGCGGCGGACGCGGGCGGCGCGGACGCCGAAGCCCGCCGCCTGCTTGACCGGCTGGGCCTCGACCCGGCGGAGTTCTGGTTGAAACGCTCCTCCGCCCTGTCGGTGGGTCAGCAGCAGCGCGTGGCCGCAGCGCGCGCGCTGATCGGGCGTCCGGGGCTGATCCTGGCCGACGAGCCCACCAGCGCGCTGGACGCCGACAGCCGCGACGCCTTCATCGATCTTCTCAAGGAAGAATGCGCCGCCTCCGGCGCCGCGCTCATCTTCGTCAGCCATGATTCAAGCCTCGCCGATCATTTCGACCGCGCGCTCGACCTGTCTGATCTCAACACCGCGAGCGTGACGGCATGAGCGGCGCCCGTTTCCCGATCCTGTCCCTGGCCTTGCGCTCGATCTTGAACCGGGCGGGCACGGCGCTTCTGACCATCCTGACCGTCGCGATCTCGGTGACGCTGTTTCTGGGCGTGGAGAAGATCCGCCACGGCGCACGGGCCAGCTTTGAGAACACCATCTCCGGCGTCGACCTCATCGTGGGCGCGCGTTCAAGCCCGGTGAATCTTCTGCTCTACTCGGTCTTCCATATCGGGGACGCGACCAACAACATCACCTGGGAAAGCTATCAGGCCGTGGCCGGCGCCCCGAACGTGGCGTGGACCGTACCGGTGAGTCTGGGCGACTCCCACCGGGGCTATCGCGTCGTCGGCACGACGCCGGGCTATTTCGAGCACTACGAGTACGGCTCAGGCCGCAGCCTGACCTTCGCTGAAGGCGCATCCTTCGCTGATCTGTTCGACGCGGTCGTCGGCGCCGAGGTCGCCCGCGAACTGGGCTATGAGACCGGCCAGGAGATCGTCGTCGCCCACGGCATGGGCTCGGTCAGTTTCGTCGAGCATGACGCCAACCCGTTCACCATCACCGGAGTGCTCGCGCCCACCGGCACGCCCGTGGACCGCTCGGTCTTCGTCACGCTGGAAGCCATCGAAGCCATCCACCTGGAAGGCTCGACCGGACGGGGAACCGCTCTGCCCGCCGACCAGCTGCGCGCCATGGATCTCGCGCCGGAGCAGATCACGGCCTTCTTTGTAGGGCTGGACACGCCGGTCGCGGCCCTGCGCCTGCAAAGGCAGGTGAACACCTATCCCGAGGAACCGCTGCAGGCCGTGATTCCAGGCGTCGCCCTGGCCCAGCTGTGGAGCGTCATCGGCGCGGCGGAGCGGACCCTGGCCGCCGTCGCGGCCTTCGTGGTTCTGACCGGCCTTGTGTCCATCCTGACCGCCATTCTGACCAGCCTGAACGAGCGCCGGCGGGAAATGGCGATCCTGCGCGCCCTGGGCGCACGGCCCCATCACGTCTTCATCCTTCTGGTAGCCGAAAGCGCGCTGTTGGCGCTGGCCGGCGCGGTGATCGGGACCGGGTTGACCTATGCGGGTCTTGCCGGGTTCTCACCCCTGCTGGAGGCCCGGTTCGGAATTCTCATTCCCCAATTGCTGCCCGGTCTCTACGATCTGGCCATTGTCGGGCTTGTGACCGCCGCTGCGGCGGTGCTGGGCGCTGGCCCCGCCTGGCGGGCCTATCGCCATTCGCTGGCTGACGGCATGACGATCCGGGTTTGAGGACAGGCGCGCTGGGATGGACTGGGACAAGCTGAAGACCTTTCACGCCGCCGCCGAGGCCGGCTCGCTGACGGGCGCAGCAGATCTGCTGCACCTGTCGCAGTCGGCGGTCAGCCGTCAGATCAGCGCTCTGGAGACCGATCTTGGCGTGAAGCTGTTTCACCGTCACACGCGCGGCCTGCTGCTGACCGAGCCGGGCCGGGTCCTGTTCGAAGCCGCCGGAGAAATCCATGCCCGCGTGACGCTGGCGGATGCGTCCCTGCAGGATCTGCGCGACGAGCCGAGCGGGACCCTTCGGGTGACCGCGCCCACGGCGCTGGGCGCCATCTGGCTGGCGCCGCGCCTGGCGCGCTTCTACGCGGCCTACCCGCAGATCCGCATCCGGCTGCTGTTGCTTGATCATGAGCTGGACATCTCCAACCTGGAGGCCGACGTCGCCATCCGGCCCTGGGCGTCCAGCCAGAACGACGTCATCCAGCGCAAGCTGATGCAGGTCGACCAGCACCTCTACGCCTCGGCCTCGTATCTTAAGCGCAAGGGTGAACCGGACGGGCTGGATGATCTCGACCGCCACGACTATGTCGCCTATGGCCCGCGTCATCTGGCGCCCATCCCGAACCTGAACTGGCATCTGGCGCTCGGCCGCAAGGAGGGCGAGCGTCCCCGCGAGCCGCTGATCGAGGCCAATACGATCAACGGCATGATGAAGGCGGCCGAGGCAGGGCTGGGTCTGGCAGGACTGCCGGATTACGTGGCGCGGGAAAACGACCGTCTGATCCGGGTCATGCCTGAACAGGCCGGCCCGCCCTTCGAGGTCTATCTGCTTTATCCTCAGGAGCTGCGCGGCTCGCGCCGGGTCGCCGCCTTCGGCGAATTCCTGAACGACGAAGTGAAGGCCTGGCGCGAGGAAGCCTAGCGCTCCTCGTCGTCCCGGCTGCGGTCGGCCGCCGCGCGGGCAGCCAACGCCTCGCCATCGGTCAGCGCTGCGTTGGCCGCGCGCTCGTACAACTGCGCCGCCTCCTGACCGCGCCCCTGAGCCTCGCGAATGCGCGCCAGGCCGATGGCCGCGCGAAAGTGCGTCGGATCGAACGCCAGCACCCGCTCATAGAGCCCCGCCGCGTTGTCACGAGCCGCCGGTCCGAGGCCGGCCAGACAATCGGCATGCCGGGTCAACGCATCGAGATCCCACGGGCTCTCCTGCACCGCCGCCGCTGTGGCGTCGCACGGGCCGGATTGCTCGGGACCGGCCCCGACGCCAGCTTCCGCAGAACCGGCGTCGGCGCGCCCGTCATCTCGACCCGCTGGCGGCGGAAGATCGGGCATCGAGGCCGGTTCGAGAGTCGAGGGCGCGACGTCACGAGCCGCCCAGGCCTGAGCGCCGTGCTGTCCGTCCGCAGCCTCCTCCGGCATCGGCCCTGACGCCGCATCGCCGATACCATGACCGGACGCCGTGCGGCCGTCTGCGCTCGACGGTGTCGAGGAACGGCGACTCTCGCCGTCATAAGCAACCGCATGGGGGGCGCGCGCAGGGGTGTCGCCGCTCAGCCGGCCATCCAGCGCGATCCAGACCCCGCCTTGGCGCAGCTCGGCCTCGGCGCTTGCAAAATCACCCTCCAGGATAAGCTGTGCGCCGGTCTCTCCCGGCGTCGCCGTCACCCTCCGCAAGGGCCCGCCATTGACCGGAATGATCCGGCGCGCCTCGTCCAGCGATACGCCGGCGAGCATCAGGGAGAGCCGTCCCGGGGCGCTCAGCGCCTCGATCCCTTGCGGCGCCGCGTCCAGCGCGATCCAGACATGGGGACCGCCCCGATCCACGATCATTACATCGCGTACGCCGTCAGCCTGGGCCGCAGCCAGGGGTGCGGCGGCGGCAAGCGCGGACGCCATGAGGAGATCGCGAACGGTCATGGCCGAATGTCTGGCGCGAGTCGGCCCGTGCCGCCTAGCCGAACGGGGCTTCGCCCGGTTCTCCGGCCATCCCGCCTGAGCAGACGTCCTGGCCCAGCGCGCCGATCAGCGCACCGTCAGGCGTCTGGACCCGCTCATAGAGATAGCAGCCGTCGCCGGCCGAGGGCATGCGTCCCGGCGCGAAGACCGGATCGCCTTCGCCGGCCTGAGGTTCGGCCCGTTCCGGCACGACGCTCCAGCGTACGCGCTCGCCGCTGACCGCGCAGTCCCAGCGCCCGCGCTCCTCGAAGCGATAGCGCAGCACCTGCACGCCATCCTCGGTGCGCGCATGAATGACATGCCCCCCGCCCCGGCGCACGAAGGCCATGGACGAACTGGCGGCATCGGCCTGACAGGCTTCAACGGCGCCCAGATAGCGCGGCAGGCTCTCGCTCCAGCTGATGACCGGACCGGTCTCGCGCGCGCAGCCCTGATAGACCGTGCGCCCGGCCTGAACGCGCGCGAAGCGGGCATGCATCCGTCCGCCGGCTTCACAGGGGCCTGAGGTAAGCGCCACTTCCATGTCGACGCCGCGATCGGACAGGCCTTCGAAGCGCTGAACCCCGTCTGCGAGCCATTCTGCTTCCAGATCGAGCTCCGCGATCAGCATCGGCGCCCCGTCCACGGCGTGGCGGTAGGTCACGATCGGCCGGCCCGCGCGCTCTTCAAAGACCAGATCCCCGGAAAACTCCATGCCGTTGATCTGATAGCCCGGCGGCTCTGCGCGCGTGGCGGCCGGTGCAGGCGCGCTGGCCGTCGCAGCCCCGAAGTCAGACGCGACCGGACCGGGCCCGGTCGAAGCGCACGCGGCGGCGAAACCAGCCAGCCCGGCGGCGGCGAGAAGTCTTGTGACACGCGGCGTCATCGATACAGGCTCCAGCTCTCAACGAAGACAGCCTACTCGCAGGCGCACGCCTGCAAAAGCGGCTATGCTCACGCGATGGCGATTGATTCCCGATACGGCTTTTACGAGTTCTTCTGCGGCGGCGGGATGGCGCGGCTGGGGCTCGGCCCGCGCTGGCGCTGCGACTTCGCCAACGATATCGATCCGGCCAAGCTCGCCGCCTACGCCGGGAATTTCGGGAGCGGCGATCTGCGCGCCGGCGACATCGCCAGCGTCACGCCGGACGAACTGCCCGGAGAGGCCGATCTCGCCTGGGCGAGCTTTCCCTGTCAGGACCTGTCGCTGGCCGGTCCGCGATCCGGCCTGAAGGGCGAGCGCTCCGGCGTGTTCTACCAGTTCTGGCGCCTGATCGAGGCCTTGAACGAACAGGGCCGCGCGCCGCGCCTGATCGGAATCGAGAACGTCACGGGGCTGCTGACCTGCTCGGGCGGGGCTGACTTCACCGCCCTGTGCGAGGCGCTGGATGCGGGCGGCTATCGCTTCGGCGCGCTGGAGATCGACGCGCGCTGGTTCCTGCCGCAAAGCCGGCCCCGGCTGTTCGTGACCGCCCTGCGCAAGGACATCCCGATCCCGGACGACCTGGTTCTGGAGTCAGCGCCCGACAGCCTGTCGCCCTTCCACACGAGGGCCGTGCACCGCGCCGCTCAAAGCCTGCCTGAGCCCCTGAAGAGAAGCTGGGTCTGGTGGGCCCTGCCTGTTCCGCCCATCCCCAATCGTCAGCTGGAAGACGTGCTGGAGCCGCCGCGCCGCGTCGCCTGGCACAGCCCGGAAGAGACCCGGCGCTTCATCACGCTCATGAGCAAGGCGAACAGCGAGAAGCTCTCCGAGATCAAGCGCAGCGGCGAAGCGAAGGTCGGAGCGCTCTACCGCCGGACGCGAGTGGAGAAAGGCGAGAAGGTCCAGCGCGCCGAAGTGCGCTTTGACGGCCTGGCCGGATGCCTGCGCACCCCCGGCGGAGGATCCTCGCGCCAGTTCATCATGACCGTGAAGGGCCGCCGGGTGCGCACACGCTCCCTGACCGGACGCGAGTATGCCCGCCTGATGGGCCTGCCGGACGAGTACCGCCTGCCCACTCGAGAGAGCGCCGCCCTGCACCTGTCCGGGGACGGCGTGGCGGTGGATGTGGTCAGCTTCCTGCGGTCCCACCTGTTCGAACCGGTGCTGGAGCACGCGCGCAGCACGGCGGTCGCGGCGGAGTAGAGCGATGCGCATCGCGGTCATCGGCAGCGGGATTGCGGGCCTGGCCAGCGCGACGCACCTCTCCCGGGCCGGTCATGACGTCACGATCTTCGAACGCTTCGAAACGCCCCAGCCCGTCGGCGCCGGACTGCTGCTCCAGCCCTCAGGCCTCGCCGCGCTCGAGACGCTAGGCCTGCGCAGCGAGGCCGAGAGGCGCGGGGCACGCGTTTCCCGACTGATCGGACGCACGCCGAAGGGACGGCCGGTGCTGGACCTGCGCTATGCCGACGGCAAGCCCGGCGATATCGGCATCGGCATTCACCGCGCCAGCCTGTTCACCCTGCTCCATGACGCCGCCCGGGACAGCGGCGCGGCCTGGCGGGCCGGTTCGGGCGTGGCGGAGATCGCCGACATGGAGGGCGCCCCGCGCCTGATCCTGGAGACCGGCGAGGAGACCGAGGCGTTTGATCTGGCCATCGTGTCGGACGGCGCGCACTCGCAGCTGCGCCATGCGGTCTGTCCGAGCACGCGCGAGCACCTCTATCCCTGGGGCGCGGTCTGGGCGATCCGGCCGGATCCCGACGGGTTGCGCGATGGGGAGCTGGATCAGGTCTATGACGGGTGCCGCATCATGATCGGCCTCCTGCCCGTGGGCGATAACCCGGCTGATCCGCAAGGCCGACCCGGAGTGAGCTTCTTCTGGTCGCTGCGCACCGACGCCCTGCCCGCCTGGCGCGCCGCGGGGCTTGAGGCCTTCAAGGCGGAGGTGGCGCGGTACTGGCCGCGCGCGGGCGCGGCGATCGCGGATGTGGAGGACGCCGACGCCTTTGCGCCGGCGAAGTATCGCGACGGGGTCTGCCCGACCTGGCGGCGCGGAAACACGATCCTGATCGGGGACGCCGCCCACGCCATGAGCCCGCAGCTGGGCCAGGGCGCGAACCTGGCGCTGTGCGACGCCGCCGCCCTGGCTGACGCGCTGAGAGACCACGCACCGCTGACCCGCGCTCTGCCCGCCTTCGAGGCGGCCCGCAGCCCGGCGACGACCTATTACACCCTCATGAGCCGGGCGCTGACGCCGGTCTTCCAGTCCGGCTCCCGCGTGATCGGCTGGCTGCGCGATCTTTTGATGCCGCTGGGCTGCCGCCTGCCGGGGATCCGGAACTGGATGGCCTGGACGCTGGCCGGGCGCGGCCGGGTTCCATGGTGAGCCGCAAGGCCGCCACCCCTGCGTCCTCCACCGACGTGTTCACGCCCGAACAGCGCTCGCGCGTCATGGGCCGGGTGAAGGGCAAGAATACGGAGCCGGAGATGACGGTCCGCCGGCTGACCCACGCGCTCGGCTACCGCTTCCGCCTGCACAGGACGGAGCTGCCCGGCTCGCCCGATCTGGTGTTTCCCGGCCGCCGGAAAGTCATCTTTGTCCATGGCTGCTTCTGGCACGGCCATGACTGCCCCCGAGGCTCCCGCCAGCCCAAGCAGAACGCGGACTACTGGCGCGCCAAGTTCGCCCGCAATGTCGAGCGCGACCGCCAGGCCGTCGCAAAGCTGGGCGATCAGGGCTGGGAAGCGCTGACGCTCTGGGAATGCGAGCTGAAGGATGTCGAGGCGCTGAAAGAGAGGCTGGAGGGGTTCTTGTCCTAAAGCCCGTCCCTGAACCAGACCGCCAGGTGGTCGACGAAAAGGCGGACGCGGTGGGCGAGATAGCGGTTGGAGGGGAAGAGCGCCCACATTTCACGACCGTCCGGGGTCCAGTCCTCCAGCACCTTGACGACCCGTCCATCCTTCACCGCCGGATCCGCCGCCCAGGCGGGAAGACACGCCATCCCGGCCCCGGCGCAGGCCGCCGCCACGGCGGCGCGCGCGCCGTTGAGGCTCAGCCGGCCATTGATCTTGACCTCGGCGGTCTCCTCGCCGCGATGGAAACGCCACAGGTTCGGCGCAGGCCGGTTGCGGTCCACGACGCAGTCATGGCGCGACAGGTCGGACGGATGCGCCGGCGCGCCGGCGGCCTGCAGATACGCTTCGCTCGCCACCAGCGCCATGGGCGCGTCGGCGAGCTTCTTGGCGATCAGGCTGGAGTCGGTCAGCGCGCCGATGCGCACGGCCACATCAAACCCCTCATCGACCAGATCGACCATGCGGTCGGCCAGCTCCAGGCGCACCTCCACGCTCGGCCACCGCTCCATGAAGGCGGTGACCGGGGCGAGCAGGCGCTCCGCGCCGAAATCCACCGGCGCGGCGACGCGCAGCACGCCCGCAGCCGCAGCCTGCTCCGCCACCAGCCCGTTCTCGATCACCTCATATTCCGACAGCCAGGGCCGCACCCGCTCCAGCAGGGCGCGGCCGGCGTCGGTCAGGCGCACCGAGCGCGTCGTGCGCTCCAGAAGTCGCGCCTGCATGCGGTCCTCAAGCGCGGAAATCTGTTTCGAGGCCGCGCCGGGCGTGAGACCCTGACGATCGGCGGCCTTGGTGAAGCTTTCCAGCTCGGCCACGGCGGAAAACAGGCGCAGGGCGTCGATGCGGTCCATACTCATCTTTCCGTATGGGAAATATTACTCGTGCGTCTCCGCTATTATATTCCAAGCAAGCCTGTGTCATCTCCTTTCCTGACGGCCTTGAAGCCAAGGCCGCGCGCGGAAACGTCGGATGCGGCGGTGAGCAGCCTCGCCTTCCCGGACTGAGCGGCCCGCCCGGCAGACCGCAGCGTGCAGGAATGGAGGGGCCTTCGTCGACGAAGACGCAGGCATCTTGAATATAGGGAAAGTAAAAGGCGCACATGCCTACCGCCCGTCCCTCCACCCCGAGGGATGGAAGCGGCGGGCGGCGGCTTTGCTCCGGGGGCGAACCATCTCTGGCGCGATCCCTTTGCCTAGCGTCGGACTCTACCAGTCCGATCAGTACGTTCGGTCTCCCGACCGCACTGCCCGGGACGGCGGGTCTGCGTGCGCGACCCTCGAGCCCGGCTGTCTCCGGTTCGCCGTCCTTCCGCGTTTCCGCGCCGGGGCGGCTCCCCTTCGACACTTGAACGTTAACGAATTGCTTACGGCCCGGTCAAGAACAGTTCCGTCTATCTTGTGGATATCTCCGATTTCTCTTTGATATCAACGCTTGACGAATCACGGCTCACCCGGTCTCACCGGCGGCGGATCGGAAGCGGGGAAGGTTTGATCCATCGCCTCGTCGATCTTTTCATCCTTGTCGAGCGTTTCATCCCCGTCCTCATCCGCGTCCGGATCATCGGGCGCGCGACGCTTGCCTGGCTTGGGTCCGGCGGGGATGCCGTCGGATCGCGCCTGATCGGCCGCGACCTCGCGGCGGCGCATGGGCTCGTCGTCGTGGACGGTTTCCCCGAAGCGCTCGCCCGTGTCGCCGTCGATTGCTTCGTCGACGGGCTGCACAGGCCCGTCGGCGTCCGCCTTGTCACGGTCGGGCCGGCGCTGATCAGCGTCCTTGGGTGATTTGTCTTCGTCGAACGCCTCAGAAAAGGCCTGATCATCGGCCGGAGCGGCGTCGGGGCTGCGGTGGGAGGCCATGAGGTCCTCCTTTCGGTTGCTGCCGTAGCCCATGGACATGGGCGCCGCACGCTCAATGACAACCCTCCACCTCAAGCCTGGAAAGCGGCTAGACGCGTGAGCGAAGCATGAAGGCGCGCAAGCCGAACAAGGCGCAGACCACAGCCGCCACCCAGAGGGCCCAATCGACCGGGATTTCAGCTCCCCGCCTGCGCGAAAGCATGGCCGTGTCGGGCACGAAGACCGAAGCGAGGGCGATCAGCAGCCCGACGGCGCCAAGGACGATCGCCAGCTTCGTGGCCGCCGCCCTGGCGGTCTGCTTCCCGCTGATGGCCCTGATGCTCCGCGCAAGACTGTCATCTATACGCTTCAGCATGGCAGGCTCCTCGATCACCGTTCGCAGGCGCTTATGCCATCGGCTCAGACCCCGGGCACCGGCCCCGAATAGGGGTACATCCTGACGGGTCTCAGTCATGGAGAACCGCATCGACGCTGACGAGTTCAATGTCGTGCATCTGATCCAGATAGGCGTCGAAATAGGGTTTGTGGGAGGCGCCCACGATCACGAGGACCCGGGCGCCAGGCTGGTTGCCCGCCGCCTCGATCACATTGGCGGCCATACGAAGACCACGCGCCTGCCACCAGGCCACGTACTGACGCGCCACGGCGTTCTCGTCCGGCGCCGCAGCCGCAGCGCCGAAATCGGCGGCGATGACGGCGGCCTGGTAGGCCGGTGCGTTCAGGTATCGATAGCCCGCAAGCACGCTCTCGGCCGAGCCCAGATAGGCCTGCGCTCCATCGCGCATCTCAATCGACTCAGCGGGCGGATTGCTCCAGATCGACTGGATGACCGGCCCAAGGCTTTCCGGCGAGCGCGCATAGACTGCGTCGGCGGTGTGATCATCCATGGCCGCCAGGGTCTCCAGACCGAGCCGGGCGGCGAGCTGGACACCGATCAGATTGTTCTCGTTTCGCGAGTTGAGCATTCGATCCAACTGGTCGGCCAGCTGGGCGCTGACGCCGTCTCCGGCGGTACGCTCGCTTTGGGCCAGATGCGCCCACTGCACTGCGGCTGACCATGGCTCGCCCGCCCCGTACAGCAGCGCGGCGCGGCGGCGCCGGTCTGAGGCTGCGGGATCCTGTGGCCAATCCGCCTCCAGCGCGAAGGCCGCCGCTGCGGCTTCAGGCTGGGTCATGCCCAGCTCATCCAGCGCCGGCTCAGGGTTCCGGCAGTATCGGTCATAGACGCCCTCATGGAGATGGGCGAAGCGCCGGATCTGGTCACACCCGCGCCCGTCGATGGCTTCGATCGCAATGATATCCGGCGCAAAAGCCTCCAGCCGGTCCAGCACCAAAGCGAGGTGGGCGGGGTCAAACGCCTCCTCCGGCAGCTGGTTCAGGTGGGTCGTGCCCAGAACCAGCACGCGTGTCGGCTCCCCGCCGAGCGGCTCCTGCACGCCCGAGAAGTCCACCGCGGGCTCAGCGGCCTGCACCGATAAGGCGGCGAGAAGAGTCAGCATGGCGGGTCTCCATCAAGGCTGCGTTCAGGCGAAAATCAACGCCTCACACAGGATGCCGGCCAGGCTGCAGTCAGATGCGCTCCCGCCTTCAAATGCCGCAGCCGCATCGTCCCTGCCCTTCCCCATCCTCCTCCCCCTGCGCTAAGGTCCCCAGCGGGGTTGTTTGAGAGGGGGCGGGCCATGCAGGTCGACGCCAAAGGCATTCTGTCCGGACTGATCATCGCGCCGGCTTTCGGAGCTGCAGCGTGCGTTTTCGGCATGATGGTTCATTTCGTGACCACGGATCCGGCTGGAGCGGATATGACGCTGGGCCAGCTCATGCCGGTCGCCGGAGCAGTCTGGTTCTCCGCATTGATGTTCGCCTATCCCGCCGCCATCGGCTTTCTGGTGATCTGGCTGGCGCTGCGCGCGGCTGGGCTGGGGGGCGCGGGGCTCTGGATCGGCGGGATCATCGCCGGATTCGGCGCCATGGCGGCCTATCTCCAGCGAATCCATGAGGGCGGCCTCACCGTCGCGCTGGCCGGCGGGCGCGACCTGGCGACGCTGACCGTCCCCGAACTGCCGGGCGTCTTCGCCCTGCCCCTGATCGGCGCGGCGGCGGGACTGCTGGCGGCCTTTCTCTTCGCCATTCTCGCAAGACGCTAGACCCGCATCGCCCGGCGCTTTGTTCACGCGCCGGACCGGGTTAAGGTGGCGTGAGGGGACGCTTGAAAGAAGGGACCGCCGACATGCGTCCAGCATTGATATTCGCCACCCTGGCTGCAGCCACGCTCGCCGCCTGCGCCACTGCGCCCTCCACGGTCTATGCCCCTGCGTCAAGCACGGCCAACGGGACCGGTTATGAAGACATCCGTATTGAAAGCGACCGCTGGCGGGTGAGCTTCACCGGCGCTGGTGAGGCGAGCGAGGCCCAGGTCGAGCGTCTGGCCCTGCGGCGGGCGGCGGAACTGGCGCTCACCAACGGCTATGACTGGTTCGAGGTCGTCGACCGCCGCGTCGGCGAGGAAGGCTCGGACCGCTCTCCGGTGCGGGTTGGCGGCTCGGTCGGGCGCAGCTGGGGCTCGGGCGGATTTTCCGGCACGGGTGTCGGGATCGGCGTGTCCCTGAGCCCCGGTCAGCAAGCCCGGCGCACCGTCAGCCTTGAGATCATCGCAGGCACTGGCGAACCGCGCCCCGATCGCGCCTATGACGCGGTCACCGTCGCAGGCGGCATGGGCGCGCCGCAGCCCTGATGCTTGCCAGGGCGGTCAAAGCGCGGTGATCTGCCGCCCATGAACGCGCCTGTTCCCGCCGACCTCGCCGACCGCCTAATCTCGGGCGACCGCGCCGCCCTTGCGCGCGCGATCACGCTGGTGGAATCCACGCGCGCCGATCACCAGGCCGCCGCGCGCGATCTGCTCACCGCCGTCATGGACCGCACGGGGAAGGCCTGGAGGATCGGCCTGACCGGCGTGCCCGGCGTGGGTAAATCCACCCTGATCGAGAGCTTCGGCGGTCACCTGACAGCCGCTGGCCGCAAGGTCGCGGTGCTCGCCGTCGATCCGTCTTCCTCGCGCTCGAGGGGCTCCATCCTCGGCGACAAGACGCGCATGGGCGCGCTGGCCGTCGATCCCGACGCCTTCATCCGCCCCTCCCCCAGCGCCGGGACACTGGGCGGCGTGGCGCGCAAGACCCGCGAGAGCATGCTGCTGTGCGAAGCGGCGGGCTATGACGTGGTGATCGTGGAGACCGTCGGCGTAGGCCAGTCCGAAACGGTCGTCGCCGACATGGTCGACGTGTTCGTGGCCCTGATGCTGCCCGGCGCCGGAGACGAGCTGCAGGGCATCAAGAAGGGCTTGCTGGAGATCGCGGAGATCCTGTTCGTCAACAAGGCCGATGGCGAGAACGAAACCCGCGCCCGTCGCGCCGCGCGGGATCTGGAGGCCGCCCTGCACTTGTTCGCCCCGGTCTCGCCCCACTGGAACCCGGCGGTGCTGACGGGCTCCGGCCTGACCGGCGACGGCATCGACACGCTCTGGGAAACCATGGCCGCGCACCGCAAGGCGCTGGAGGCCGCTGGAGCGCTGGACGAGAAACGGCGTGGACAGCAGGTGCGCTGGCTGTGGTCCATGGTCGAGGCCCGCGTGCTGGAGGCCTTCCATACCGATCCGAAGGTCAAGGCCGCCGCCGCGGAACTGGAGCAGGCCGTGGCGCAGGGCCGTCTGCCCGCAAGCGAGGCGGCGGAGCGGCTGTTGAAGACCGACAGGTCTTGATCTTCCAGGCCCGGCCCTCCCCTATGACGTCCTGACCGATTTGGGGGATGACCACCTGATGGCCGAGACAAGCCAAGCCACGCCGCGCAAGCCCTGGCTGCGCATTCCGCACACCCTGGTCCTGATGGTCCTGATGATGGCCGCCGCTCTCATCATGACGTGGATCCTGCCCGCCGGCAGCTTCGAAATGGAGCCCAACGAGGCCGGGCGCATGATGGTCGTGCCGGGCACCTATGCCGAAGTCGAGGACGCGCCGACCCTGCCGGTCTGGCATCTGCTGAGCGTGGTGCCGAGGGCCATGGCGTCGGCCTCGGACGTGATCTTCTTCGTCTTCCTGATCGGCGGCGTTCTGGGGGTGGTGCGCTCGACCGGCGCCATCAACGCGGCGATCGGCGGCATGCTGGATCAGTTCCGCGACCGTCTGGCGCTGTTCGTGCTCGCCTCCATGTTCATGTTCGGCGTGTTCTCCTCCGCCTTCGGCATGGCGGCGGAGTATCTGGCCTTCGTGGGGATGCTGGTCGTGCTGTGCGGCGCGCTGAGGCTGGATTCCATGACCGCCATCGGGATCATGGTGGTCGGCTATGGCGTGGGCTACGGGGTCTCGTTCATGAACCCCTTCACCGTCATGGTGGCCCAGGACATCGCCGAGCTGCAGCCCCTGTCCGGCTGGTGGTATCGCCTGGTCATCGCCGTGCCGATCTTCGCCATCGGGTTTCACCATGTTTACAGCTACGCCCGGAGGGTGAAGGCCGACCCGTCAAAAAGCCTCGTCGCCGGCGTGAAATCTGCTCAGGCCCCGGCGCCGGAGACCTATCCGCCCATGACCTGGCCGCGCCGTCTGGTGCTGCTGGCCATGGGCGCGACCATCGTCATTCTGGTGCTCGGCGTGACGCTTCAGGGCTGGTGGCTGACCGAGCTGGCCGCCGTGTTCCTCGGCCTCGCCGTCGCGACGATCCTGATCGCCCGGCCGCAGCTGGACGAAGCGGCCGAAAGCTTCATCGAGGGCGCAGCCCAGCTCACCGCGACCGCGCTGCTGGTCGGCTTCGCGCGCTCCATCTCGCTGATCCTGGAAGATGGCCAGGTGCTGCACACCATCGTGAATTCGCTCGCCGCGCCGCTGAGCCAGGTCCCGGCGTCCCTGTCGGCGGTAGGCATGTTCCTGCTGCAGTCGCTGCTGAACCTCTTCGTGCCGTCGGGAAGCGGCCAGGCCTTCGCCACCATGCCGATCATGGCGCCCATCGGCGATCTGGTGGGCGTGAGCCGCCAGGTGGCGGTGCTCGCCTACCAGTTCGGCGACGGCTTCTCGAACATGATCGTGCCGACCAATGCGGTTCTCATGGGCATTCTGGGCCTGGCCGGCATCCCATATGATCGCTGGTTCCGCTTCATCCTGCCGCTGATGATCAAGCTGACCATCGCCGGCTCGCTGGCGCTGATGATCGCGGTCTGGATCGGCTACAGCTAGAGCCGCTCTAGCCCTTGCTGAGCGCCTTGGCCTGGCCGACCCAGTCGTCGCGGGCGATGCGGCCGCGCGCGTTGAGCGCCTCATCGTACTTCTCGATGTCGGCGGCCTTCCAGCCGGCGATCTGGGAGAACCGGGTCACGCCGGCTGCGGTCAGCTTTTCGGCCGCCTTCGGGCCCAGGCCCTTGATGGCGGTCAGATCATCGGACGCAGCGTCCTTCGCAGGAGACGGATCCGCTGCAGGCGCGGGCGCCGGCTCCGGGTCCCGGGACACCGACGGCTCCGGTGCGCTGAAGGCGGCGGCCACGCGCGGACTGTTCCCGGCTGCAGTCTCGCCGCCGTCCGCCTTCGGCTCGGGCGCGGGCACGTGGGGCGCGGGCGGCGCCGCTTCAGGTTCGGGCGCAGCTGCAGGCGCCGCAATCGCCGCAGGCTCGGGCGCATCATCAGAGCGTGAGCGCAGGATCCAACCGGCGATGACGCCGCCGGCGAACGCCAGCAGCAGCAGGACCCACATATGCCAGACCAGCCAGAGCATCAGCCTATCCCTCTATTGCGTCGCCGGGAGTTTCAGTTTGCGCCGGTGCGGATTCGCCGCCGGCGCCCTGTTCAGTTTCAGATGGCGTTTCAGCCGCTTGCGCCGTCGCCTCCACGCCCAGCCGGAAGGCGGAGCCGGCATCGGCCGGCGCGCTTTCAGCCAGAAAGCGATCGCGATCCGAGCCTGCCTCGGACATGGCCGCGATGATGGACTCAGCACGCTCCAAAGCGAGTGCTTCAGCGTCCTCGCCGCCGCTCTCGGCGCGCACCGCCACGACCAGCGGCTCGACCGTACAGGCTTCAAACACACGGCCGGCGCGGCGCAACACGCTTTGAGAGCCGGCCGCCAGCGTGGGGCGTCCCGGCGTGAAGCTGACCCGGCCTTCGCCCATGGCGGCCTCGATCAGCAGGTCGCACAAGCGGGCATCGTCCACGCTCTCTTCGAAGTCCCCGCCATCGACGCGCACCAGGGCCGAGGCCAGAAAGCCCGCGGGCGGCGCCTCGAATGCAGCGCGCACCGTGTCCAGCGTCTGGGCGCTGGAGGCGAGCCCGGTCAGGGCGATCCGCCCGTCGGCCACGCGGCCGCCGCCATGGTCAAGGCGGGCGAGTTCGGCGAGCATGAAACGCACCGCGCCGTCCCAGCCGTCCCGTGCAGAACCTGGCGCGATGCGCAGGTCCACGTCGGCCCGGCCGGGGAAGAGCCGCTCGGCCCGGGCCCGGACCTGTTCGGCGGCCTCAGCGTCCGGGGCGAAGCCGGCCACCACCAGGCGCCCGCCTGACAGATCGGCGCGCAGGCGCACGTCCTCGCCCTCATGGGCGAGGCGGATTTCATCAATGACCCGGGTGACCCCGCCTGCAACAGCCCCGCCGGCCCAGCTGGCGCGGCTGACCGCCTGGATTGCGGCGTCCTTCGCGGCGCGCGACGGCGCCTGGCCGGACAGGATGATCGTCTGGCCGTCAGCCTCCATCTGCACCCAGCCGTCTGCGCGGACGGCGTAGAGCGCATCTTCGGCGGCCAGAGCGAGGCGGCGTTCCAGGGAATGGGCCGAGAGCGGGCTGGCGTAAATCGCCAGCGTGCCCAGAACGAGCAGCAATGCGGCGATGATCAGGGCGGCCTTGCGTCGAGGAGAAAGATTCAACGGAGTTCAGCGTCCCTTCGCCGCGATCGGTACACCCTCACCATAACGAATTCTGCTGCAGACGCGAACGGCTAATCGCCGCGAAAGGTGAACGGAGCGGCGCCGCGCACGTGAGGCTCTGGGTCGAGGCTGCGCTGCAAGGGCGGGAAAGCGCGCTCGGCGCAGTCAGTCCGCTCGCACAGGCGGCAGGACAGACCGACGGGCGTATAGCGCTCTCCGGACTCGTAAATCAGGCGTCCCGCCTCGCTCGCCTCGCACCCCACCGCCACCGCATGCATGGCCGCACCGCCCGCCGCCAGCGGGCGGGCCACGGCGCGGGCGACCGACACGAATCGCGACCCGTCCGGCAGTTCGAGGCCCTGAACATGAATGCGCTCCGGCGCGCGAAAGGCGTCGAACAGCCGCCAGCGCGCGCATCCGCCGCCGGACCGGGCGAAGGCCAGCACCCCGCCGCCGAACCGCTTGGAGATGTTCCCCGCCTGATCGACCCGGATCATGAAAAAAGCGACGCCCCGCTCGCCGGGACGGTTCAGCGTGGTCAGCCGGTGGCAGACCTGCTCGAAGCTGACATTGAAGCGCCGGCGCAGGGCGTCGATGTCGTAACGGGTCTTCTCCGCCGCCTCGTAAAACGCGCCATAAGGCATGAGCAGCGCCGCTGCGGCGTAGTTCGCAAGGCTCGCCCGGTAAAGCGTCGCAGCGTCCGCGCTGAGCCCTGAGGCCCGCGCAGCCTCCGCGTCCAGCGCCGCGCCAAGCTCCAGATTCACGATGGAGGCGGCGATGTGGAAGCTGCGCTGGGCCGGCTCCAGCAGGTCGGACAGCAGGAGCTTGCGCGCGTGAAAGTCGAACCGGCGCAGCGCCCCGCCCATGACCTCGTCGTCATAGGTGCGCACCGCTGCGCCGTGATTGCGGCGCAGATGCTGGCTGAGGGAGGCTTCGAAAGCATCGGCGTCGGGCAAACCGGCGCGGATCTGGTCAGCCGCTTCCTCAAGCGCGGGAAAATAGTTCTGGGCCGCATCCAGCGCGTCGCGCACTTCTTCGAGCGGCGACAGCGCGGCGCCCCCTGCCCCGCCCTCAGCCGCGCGCAGAGCGAGATCAGAGGCCGCCGCGCTGGTGTCGCGATAGGCCTGGTAGAGGCGGGCGAAGGCTTCAGCGGCGCGCGGATGGGCGTCGGCGAGGTCCTGTACGTCGCGGGCGTCAAGATCGACGCCCTTGAGGACGGGATCGCCGGCGGCCGCCTTCAGGTCGGCGACCAGCTGCCGGTCGCTTTCGGCGGCGAAGGCGCGCACGTCAATGTCGAAGGCCTCCGCCAGCGCCAGCAGGACGCGTGCGGTCACAGGGCGCTGATTGCGCTCAAGCAGGTTGAGATAGCTGGGCGACACCGCCAGGGCGTCGGCGAACTGGGCCTGGGTCTGGCCCAGATCCTTGCGCAGCCTGCGAAGGCGCGCCCCCGCGAAAAGCTTATCCTGTCCAGCCGCCATGACTATTGTAAATTATTTACACCACGACAAAACAACAACACTCATTCGTGTACGCCGTTTCCCCTTTCTGTGCAAGGGGCTCTCGACGCGGAGCAGCAAGCCTGTATCTATGTTCACAACACGCGAACACGAAGGACCTGCGTCATGACGTCATTTTATGACATTATCCCGGCCGCCAAGCCCGGCCGCTTTGATCAGATTGAACGGAACTATACGCCTGAAGACGTTCTCAAGCTGCGCGGCTCGGTTCAGGTCAGCCATACGCTGGCCGAGCGCGGCGCCGCGAAGCTGTGGGAACTGCTGAACTCCGAGCCCTACATCAACGCGCTGGGCGCCCTGTCCGGCAACCAGGCCATGCAGATGGTCCGCGCCGGGCTGAAGGCGATCTATCTGTCCGGCTGGCAAGTCGCCGCCGACGCCAACACAGCCGGCGCCATGTATCCCGACCAGTCGCTCTATCCGGCGAACTCCGCGCCTGAGCTGGCCAAGAAGATCAACCGCACGCTCCAGCGCGCCGACCAGATCGAAGTCGCCGAGAACGGCGAAGCGAGCCGCGACTGGTTCGCCCCCATCGTGGCGGACGCCGAAGCCGGCTTCGGCGGCACGCTGAACTGCTATGAGATCATGAAGGCCTTCATCGAGGCCGGCGCCGCTGGCGTGCACTTCGAAGACCAGGTCGCGGCCGAGAAGAAGTGCGGCCACCTGGGCGGCAAGGTGCTGATCCCCACCAGCGCCCACGAGCGCAACCTGCACGCCGCGCGTCTGGCCGCCGACGTGATGGGCGTACCCACCATCACCGTGGCCCGCACGGATGCTGAGAGCGCCACGCTGATCAATTCCGACATCGACGAGCGCGACCACGAATTCATCGATTATGACGCCGGCCGCACCGCAGAGGGCTTCTATCGCCTGAAGCAAGGCGTGGGCGTTGATCACTGCATCAAGCGGGGTCTGGCCTACGCGAAAGTCGCCGACCTTTTGTGGTGGGAGACCTCCAAGCCGAACCTGGATGAGGCCAAGCGCTTCGCAGAGGCGATCCAGAAGGCCTATCCCGGCAAGATGATGGCGTATAACTGCTCGCCCTCCTTCAACTGGGAAGCCAATCTGGACAAGGCCACGATCGAGACCTACCAGCGCGAGCTCGGCGCCATGGGCTACAAGTTCCAGTTCGTGACCCTGGCCGGGTTCCACCAGCTCAATTACGGCATGTTCCAGCTCGCCCAGGGCTATCGCGATCGCGGCATGGGCGCGTACTCCGAACTGCAGCAGGCCGAATTCGCGGCAGAGAAGGATGGCTACACCGCCACCCGTCACCAGCGCGAAGTGGGCACAGGCTATTTCGACCTGGTCAACATGACGCTTTCGGGCGGGACCAGCTCGACCACGGCCATGGGCGAGTCCACCGAGACCGCCCAGTTCAAGCCGAGCGCTGCCGAGTAGGCGCCGGCGACGTGTTCGGTCCGCACCGCTGGATGTGCGGACCGTCTGAGGGACGGCGCGATGCGCACCGCTGGATGTGCGTAAGCGCCCCCTCGCCGAAGTGATCGGGACCGCTGGAAGTCCCGATCCCAAGAGCGCCGGGCCGGACCGCTGGAAGTCCGTTCCCGGCGCTCTTTACATCCAACACCTGGTATTTCGCCATGATCCCAGTCTGCGACCTTTGCGATGCGCACCCCGACACGGTGCAGGTGTTCGAGCCGGTTTTTCACAGCTTTGGCGGCCGGGACGCCTTTTTCGGCCAGGCCGAAACCATCCGCACCCATGAAGACAATAGCCGTGTGCGCGAAGCGGTCAGCGAGCCCGGCGAGGGGCGCGTCCTGGTCGTCGACGGCGGAGGGTCGCTGAAGCGCTCCCTGCTCGGCGGCGATCTGGCGGGCAAGGCGGCGAAGAACGGCTGGGCCGGCGTGATCGTCCATGGCGCGGTCCGTGACGTGGCGGAGCTTGAAGCTGAAGATATCGGCGTGTTCGCCCTGGCGCTGATCCCCATGAAGACCGAAAAGCGGGGCCTGGGCGAACGCGGCGTGACGGTTGCGCTGCCAGGCGCGGTCATCCATCCCGGCGACTGGATTTATGCTGACCGCGACGGCGTCGTCGCCGCGCGCGAGGCTCTGCACGACGTTTGATGCAAACAGAAGAAGGAGCGCGGCTGATGCGCGATCTGCCCGAAGGCGTTCAAATCCTGGGTCCGATGCGGCCCGGCTATGAGACCATCCTCACGGCTGAGGCGCTGTCCCTGCTGGCCGACGTGCACCGGCGCTTCAACGCCGAACGCCTACGCCTGCTGGCCGAGCGCGACGCCCGCCAGAAGCGACTGGATGCCGGCGAGGAGCAGCTGGACTTCCCCGCGCAAACCGCTGCCATCCGCGCAGGCGACTGGACGGTCCCCGAGGCGCCCGCCGACCTGCAGGACCGCCGGGTCGAGATTACCGGACCAGTGGACCGCAAAATGGTCATCAACGCCCTGAACTCCGGCGCGAAATGCTTCATGGCCGATTTCGAGGACGCCTCCACCCCGTCCTGGACCAACATGATCGAAGGCCAGATCAATCTGCGCGACGCCAATGCGCGCACCATCGATTTCACCGATGAGACCTCCGGCAAGTCCTATGCGCTGAAAGACGATCCTGCTGTGCTGATCGCCCGGGCGCGCGGCCTGCATCTGGATGAGGCCCACGTCCTCATCGATGGCGAACCCATGGGCGGCGGCTTCTTCGACTTCGTGCTCTACCTGCTTCACAATCACGCCACGACTGCGAAAAACGGTTCGGGTCCGTACTATTACATCCCCAAGCTGGAGACCCGATTCGAAGCCCGCCTCTGGTCGCTGGTGATCCGCCATTGCGAAGAGACGCTGGGGCTGAAGCGCGGCACGGTGCGCATCACGGTGCTGATCGAGACGCTGCCGGCCGCGTTCGAGCTGGACGAGATCCTGTATGAGCTGCGCGAGAACATCACCGCGCTCAACGCCGGGCGCTGGGACTATATCTTCAGCTATATCAAGCGTCAGAAGACCGACGCCTCGAAGATCCTGCCCGACCGGGCCCAGGTCACCATGACCGCGCCCTTCATGGCCGCCTACGCCGAGCGGGTCATCGCGGTCTGCCACCGACGCGGCGCCCACGCCATGGGCGGAATGAGCGCCTTCATCCCGGTGAAGAACGACGAAGCGGCGAACAAGGCGGCGGTGGACAAGGTCCTGGCCGACAAGACCCGCGAAGCCTCCATCGGCCATGACGGCGCCTGGGTCGCGCACCCGGCGCTGGTTCCGGTCGCGCTGGAGGCCTTCGACAAGGTCATGCCGGGCGCGAATCAGCTCGCCAAAAAGCCCGAGGTGAAGGAAGACCGCGACGCTCTGGTCACGCCCAACGAAGGCACGGTCACGGAAGCGGGCCTCTACGGCAACGCCGATGTGGCCATCCGCTATATCGCCAGCTGGCTGCAGGGCCGCGGCGCAGCGCCGATCCATAACCTCATGGAGGACGCCGCGACGGCGGAAATCTCCCGCGCCCAGATGTGGCAGTGGCGGGTCCATGGGGCGACGACCGAGGACGGGAAGGCGATCACGGCGGAGCGCATCACGGCCGTCATCGAGAAGGCCGCCGCCGACATCAAGGCGGAGGTCGGCCTGAACGCCTGGACCGCCGGGCGCTTTGACGAAGCCCAGGAGATCCTGACGGCCATGGCGCTGTCCGATGAATTCGAGGAGTTCCTGACGCTCCCCGCCTATACCCGCATCGCTGAACGCTAGGGCGAGGGTCGCCCTCGGAGACAAAGGCGGCGCCGGAATCGGCGCCGCCTTTTTTATGGTCTTTAGTCCCGAAGGGCGCTGGACAAGCAAAAGGCCGGGTCTGTCGCCAGACCCGGCCTTCGCTCCTCCCTGACTGGCCGCGGCGCGGTCGTCAGGTCATGCGTCCGAGTTTACCACTCGGTGCGCAGGGTCACGCCCCAGGTGCGCGGAGCACCCAGGAAGGCCATGTAGCTGGCCGTCGCACGCGGATCGTTCGACGTGCCAGCCCCGCCACGACGGCCCTGGGCGAAGGCGTCGAAAGCCACCTGAGCGTAGGTCTCGTCGGTCAGGTTACGGCCCCAGACCTCAATCGACCAGGAGTCGGTTTCGCTGCCGATGCCCAGCCGGGCGTTGATCAGGCCGAAGCCGTCCTGAACCTTTTCCGGATCGAGGTCAGAACCGGTGTTGTATTCAGACACCCAGCGGCCATCGATCGCGGCGGTGAACAGCAGGGAGTCGAACACCGGACGCTCATACAGCGCCTGCCCGGTCAGGAAGTGTTCCGGCGAGAGCGAATAGCTCTTGCCCTCGATGGCGTCGACAAGCGGGTCGCCCGTGTTCACCTCGGAGTACTCCGTGTTCACGTACGCGTAGCCGGCCGAGAGGTCGAGACCCGGGATCGGAGTGGCCCAGAACGCGTCGAGCTCAAGCCCCATGGACTCCGACTCATCCACGCTCTCCACCACAAAGGCCAGGCCATTGAAGGTATTGAGCTGGAAGTCCTCGATCTGCTGCAGGAACACGTTGCCGTTCAGCTGGACGACATTGCCGAACAGCTGGGACTTGAAGCCAATCTCGTAGGCGTCGATGACTTCCGGCGCAAACGAGCTGTCCGGATTGGTGTAGCCGCTCGCATCGGTCGGACCGTTCAGCTGACGGTCCAGATTGAAGCCGCCGGCCTTGAAGCCGCGCGAGTAGCCCGCATAGACCATGACGTCGTCGTTCACGTCGTAGGTCAGACGCAGCGTGCCCGACAGCTCCTCATCCGAGCGCTCCCGGTCATAGCCGTTGGCGTCCAGACCCGAGCGCGCATAGGGCAGGCAAAGCGTCGGCGCGAGCCCCGCAAGCGGCGAACCGGCGAAGGCCGCTACCGGATTCCACGCAGTGGCAGGGTTGGCGTTCGCATAGGCTTCCAGAATCGAGCAGCCCGGCGTCGGCGATGTGTCGAACGTGGCGAACACGTCCTTGTTCTCGTTCGTGTAACGCAGACCCGCCGTGACCGAGAGCGCGTCGGTCAGCTGATAGGTGTTGTGGGTGAACAGCGCCCAGCTGGTCGCCGTCTGATCATACACGTCCTGGTTCACGCCAGAGCCGTTCGGGAAGAAGGAGCCCGGAGCGAGCGGCGTGTAGCCCGGCAGGGCCGGAACGCCCAGGAAACCGAGGGCCAGACCGTTCAGCGTCGACGAGACGAAGTTCGGGTTCGTGCCGCCGGACGCGATAAGACCGAGATAGGTTTCCCAGTCAGCGCCGTACCGGATGGCGTCGCCCAGGCGCAGTTCTTCATGGGAGAAGAAGCCGCCAACCAGCCAGTCGAGATTGTCGGTCTGGCCCGTCAGGCGGATTTCCTGGCTGAAGCGCGTCAGGTCGGTGTAGTTGTTCTCGGCGTCGCGGAACGCGATGTCAGCCGCCGAATAGTCGATGTCCTGGCTGCGCGAGTTGGTCCAGTTGCGGAACGCCGTCACGGAAGTCAGCGTACCGATCGGCAGGTCGATATCCACCTCGCCGGACACGCCCCAGTCATCCACGTTCTGGTTATAAAGCCGGTTGGAGTAAGCCACGCGGGCGTCAGGGTCGGCCGGGAAGACCACGCCGCCTCCGGCGGCCGGCGGCGTCACTGCGCCGACGAGGCCTGCTGCCGCTGCCGTGTAATCCCAGGACACCGCAGAGCAGCACACTTCGCTTCGGGTCGTGCTGTCAACGATGATACGCGCCTCAACCGACGGCGTCGGCGTGAACAGAAGCTGGCCGCGAACCGTGGTGAAATCCCGGGTTTCAGAATCTGCGGTCTGCAATGTGCCGCCCTGCTCGACGATCAGGTCGGTGAAGCCGTCACGGTGACCGTCCGCAGCGAACAGCCGGAAGGCCAGCACGTCATCGATGATCGGGCCGGTGATGGCGCCGGCGATGCGCTGGTGGCCGTAATCGCCAAACTGGAATTCCAGATTGCCGCCATATTCGAACTCGGGCCCGACGGTGATCACGTTCAGAACGCCGGCGGAGGTGTTCTTGCCGAACAGCGTGCCTTGGGGACCGCGCAGCACCTCGATCCGCTCGATTTCACCGAGATCGCCGAAGCCCACCCCGTTGCGCGAACGGAACACGCCGTCAATGTAGACGCCAACCGAGCTTTCCAGGCCGAAATTGTCGCCGACCGTGCCGATACCGCGAATACGCGCAGTCGTGATCGTCTCGGACTGGGTCGAGGTGACCATCAGGCCCGGCGCGATGGAGATCAGGTCCTTGATGTCCTGGACGCCAGCCGCAGCCAGCGCTTCGGAGTCGTAGGCGCCGATGGAAATCGGCACGTCCTGCGCGCTCTCCTCGCGCTGCTGGGCCGTGACGGTGATCACGTCGATGGTGCGGCGCTCGCCGCCGCCGACCTGATCAAACACCTGGGCGCCGGCGGCCGAGCCGATGGCGAGCGATGAAGCGGCGGCGAACAGGGCGGTGCGGGTGAAACGGGACATCATACTGATGCGTCCTCCTCCAGAGTTGACTCAGGCGGTCGTGGGCGACGCCGCCTTTTTGCTGCAGTGCACAAAGCACATCGTTGATAAGACTGACTGATTTGAGGCCGCCGATGAAGCGCGCAATGCACGTGCGAGGGTCGGCGCTTCGCTTCGCAGCCGCCAAATTTCTGCTTTTCACAAAAGTGTTGCAGGCAAAACACGCCCTTCGCAGCGAAGGGTTTTGCTGCGCCTGCGAAGCGCCGACCCTCAAACGCTTACCTCTTTACAATAAAGCGTCCTGTATGATGGCCCCAATCAAGCTGGAGCCACTTTCCATGCCCGACCCAGTCCTGGTCGAACTCAAGCGCCGTCTGGCTCAGGCCGATCAGGTCGACATGAGCCGGCACCAGTTCGTGAACATGGAACGGGTCCGCGAAGCTGCGGGCGATCTTTGGCCGTCTTTGCGCGAACGGGTCTTTGTCGCGACACGGACGATCATTGAGCGAAAGGTCGCCGAGGACGACCTCATCATTCCATGCGCCACGGGCTTTCTGGTCGTGTTCTCCGGCCTTTCCGGCGACCCGGCGGCGAAGCTGACAGAGAAAATCCGCCACGACATGGAACGCTTCTTTCTCGGAGACGCCGATCTGGCCGAGCTGTCGGTCGAAAGCTCCAGCGAGCGGCTTTCGGTTGAGGAGTTCCGCGCCGCTCTGGCGGCCGCTGACGCTGTCGACGAGGGCTCCGCGCCCATCGAGCCTCACAAGCCTGCGCCGCAAGGTGCTTCCGACGCGATCTCCCTGGCCGCGCTGTCCTTTGAAGCGGCCTGGGACGCCCATCGCGAGGCGGTCGCGAGCTTTCTCGTGCGCCCTCGCACCGTGGCCGAGCGGGACGGCGGCTGGACGCCCGATCTCGACGGGCAGCTTAAGCGGGCCGATGACCGTTTACAGTTTGACCTTGCGGTGCTGCGGGCCGTATCCAGCCAGCTCGAAGCGCTGCTGGCGAAGGGGACCCGCTGCGGTCTTATCACGCCGGCCGGCTTCTCCAGCCTGTCCCAACCGCGTACGCGGTCGGCCTACGTCACCGCGCTGTCCGAGCTTCCGGCCGAGCAGCGCCAGCTGATCTGGATATGCATTTACGGCGCGCCGGCTGATGCGCCCTCCGCAACTCTGTCAGAGACCGGCCGCATCGTTCGCACCCATTCTCCGCACCTGTTCATCAAGGCGCCGCTCGGCGCAGCCACCTTGGAGCGCTACGCCCAGGCCGGGGCGGGATGGATCGGCGCACAGCTGCCGGCCCGCCTCACCGGCGCCGCCCGGGCGGACATCGACAGCTTCATGGCCAAGGCCCGCCGCCACAAGGTGAAGGTCTTCCTGAGCGGGTGCAACGACTGGGAGACCGCGCGCGGCGCCTCACGCCGGGGCGCGGACCTGATCATCGGGCGGGCCAGCGGGATGTACGAAGGGCCGACCGCTCCCTTCCGCCTCAGCCGCAACAAGCTCCTGGCTCGCGCGGCCTGACCGGCTTGCGAAGGGCGGCGATCCCGCCCTACCCTCCCTGCAATTAATCGGGGAGAAGCTTCATGATTGTTCGATTCACGGCTGCGGTCGTCGTTGCGGCCGCGAGCGCGAACGCCCTCGCCCAGCCCGTCGAGGGCGGCCCGCTGCAGGCGATAGACGTGTTCGCGTTCGACTATGCGACCGATCCGCAAATCTCTCCGGACGGCGAACGCATCGCCTATCAGCGCCGTACCAACGACATCATGACCGACTCCACCCGCTCCGGGCTCTGGGTCATCGATTATGACGGCGAGGGTCACCGCCCCATCGCGGCCGAGGACGGGTCTGCGAGCGGGCCGGCCTGGTCGCCGGATTCAAGCCGCGTCGCCTACGCCTTCTCCAAGGACGGGGAGAGCAGCCTGCGCGTCGCCTGGCCGGGCGAAGCGCGCAGCGCGGTGATCGCCAGCCTGCCGGCCGGCCCCTCCCAGATCGCCTGGTCCCCGGATGGGGAATGGATCGCCTTCATCATGTTCGAAGCCGGCGAGGAGCCTCAGGTCGATATCGGCCTGCCCGACCAGCCTGAAGGGGCGGACTGGGCGCCGCCGGCCATGATCGACGAGGACCTGCGCTACCATGCCGACGGGATCGGCGAAATCCCGGCGGGGTCCCAGCAGGTTTATGTAGTCTCCTCCGACGGCGGCACGCCGCGCCGGCTCACCTCCATCACCAGCGGCGGAATCTCCGGGCTCAGCTGGGGCGCGGATTCCGTGACGCTCTATTTCTCCCATGGCGCACTCGCCGAGACCGGGTGGGACTTCCGCGAGGCCGACATTGTCTCGGTCACGCTGGGCGGGGAGATCGCCCAGGTCACCGACTATCCCGGCGGTGAATACAACCCGCAGGTCAGCCCGGATGGTCAGACTCTCGCCTTCACCCACGGTCCGCGCAGCGAGCTCTCCAACATGGACGCCCAGCTCATGGTGCGCGCCCTTTCCGGCGGCGAGCCGCGCCAGCTTCTGGCCGATCTCGACCGGCCGGTGGCGGGCTTCGCCTGGGACGGAAACCGCGACCTGTTCGTGCAGATCGAGGATGCCGGCCACATGGTGCTGGGCCGCACCTCGGCGCGCGGCGGCGACTTCGACCGCCTGACCGACGCCATAGGCGGCACGACGACGGGACGTCCTTACACCTCTGGCTCCTTCTCCGCCTCAGACAACGGCCGCTGGGCCGCGACGCTCGCCAGCCCCTACAAGCTTGCTGATGTGGGCGTGGGGACAAGGCGCGGCGTGCGCGGGGAGATCACCGCCCTGAGCGCGGACACGCTGGGCCGCCGCGAGCTGGCGCAGATTGAACGCTTCACCTGGGAAAGCTCGGCCGACGGGCTGGAGATCGAGGGCTGGATCGCCTACCCGCCGGGCTTCGATCCCGACGGCTCCTATCCCATGATCCTGGAGATCCATGGCGGCCCCCACACCGCCTACGGCCCGCAATTCTCCGCTGAAGTCCAGCTCATGGCCTCAGCAGGCTATGTGGTGTTCTACACCAATCCGCGCGGCTCCACGTCCTACGGCATGGAGTTCGCCAATCTCATCGACGACGATTATCCCGGCCAGGACGTGGATGATCTGTTGTCCGGCATCGACGCCCTGGTCGCGCGCGGCTTCATCGACGAGGACCGCCTGTTCGTCACCGGCGGGTCCGGCGGCGGGGTGCTGACCGCGGAGCTCATCGGCAATGACGAGCGCTTCGCCGCCGCCGCCGTGGGCAAGCCGGTCATCAACTGGACCAGCTTCTTCCTCCACGCCGATCTGGCGCCGATCATGAACTACTGGTTCGAGCGTCCGGTCTGGGAGGACCCGCAGGAATACTGGCGCCGCTCGCCGCTGGCCGATGTCGCCAACGTTACGACGCCGACGCTGGTGTTCGTGGGATCAGAAGACCGCCGCACGCCAGTCTCGGAATCTGAACAATACTTCCAGGCGCTCCAGCTGCTGGGCGTGGAAAGCCGCTTCGTGCGCATCCAGGGCGCCCCCCACGGAATCGCCAGCGCGAGCCCGGTGCGCCTTTTACAGAAGGTCGGGCATATCCTGGCCTGGTTCGAAGAGCACGATCCGGGGGCGGAAGCGGAGGAATAGGGAAAACCCCTAAACCTCCATCACCTTCGCGCCGTCGTCGTCGCCGACGATGAGCAGTCGGGCGAGGCCTATGAACAGGCCGTGCTCGACCACGCCGGGTATGTTCGCCAGGCGCTCGGCGGCGTCCTCGGGGTCGGGGATGCGCTCGCACGCGCAGTCCAGAATGTAATTGCCGCCATCGGTGAGAAGCGGCTCCGTGCCGTCGCCTCGCCGGCGCAGGGTCACGTCGGGCGATTTCACACCAGAGGCGCGCAGGGCGTCGAAGACCTTCTTGGCGGTGATCGTGAAGGCGAAGGGATCGACCTCTACCGGCAGGGGGAAGGCGCCGAGCTCGCGGACCAGCTTGGTCTCGTCCACGATGACCGCCATCAGGTCAGACGCGTTGGCGATGATCTTTTCGCGCAGAAGACAGGCGCCGCCCCCCTTGATCAGGCGGAACTGGCCGTCGACTTCGTCCGCGCCGTCGACCGTCAGATCGATGCGCTGGACATGGTCGACCGGGATAAGGGGCACGCCCACGTCCAGGGCCAGATCGGCGGTGGCCTTGGAGGTCGGCACGCCCTGGATGTCGGACAGCTCGCCGGATTTCAGCATTTCGCCCAGCGCCTTGACGAACAGCTCGGCGGTGGAGCCGGAGCCCAGCCCCAGCGTCATGCCGCTTTCCACCAGCTCCAGCGCCGCTTCGGCGGCGGCCTGTTTTTGCTGCGCAGCGCTCATCAATCGACCCCGCCCAGAAGCACGAATTTCATCTCGGTGAATTCCTCAACGCCCCACTTGCCGCCTTCGCGGCCGATACCGCTTTCCTTCACCCCGCCAAAGGGCGTCGCCGGGCTGCCGACCATGGGCGCGTTCACCCCGATCATCCCGAAGTCGAGGCCTTCGGACATGCGGTGCACGCGGTTCACATCGCTTGTGTAGAGATAGGCCGCCAGGCCATAGGGCGTGTCATTGGCCAGACGAAGGATTTCGGCTTCGTCGTCAGCCCGGTACACCGATGCCACCGGCCCGAAGATCTCGAAGCAGGCCAGCTCCAGCGCGTAATCATTCCCGCCATCGATGAGGGTCGGGGCGTAGAAGGCGCCGCCCAGCTCATCGACCAGAGGCGAACCGCCGGTGAGGATTTTCGCGCCGCGCTTCTTCGCGTCCTGGACCAGCTTGTCGACGCGCGCGACGGCCTCTTCGTGGATCAGCGGGCCGATCTGCACGCCCTTGTCGAAGCCGGAGCCCACTTTCAGCTTCCCCATGCGCGAGGCGATCGCCTCGACCAGCTGATCAGCGATCGCCCCTTGCGCGATGATGCGGTTGGCCGACACGCAGGTCTGGCCGGCGGCGCGGAATTTCGAGGCGATGACGCCCTCAGCGGCCTTTTCGATGTCCGCGTCGTCCATGACGATGAAGGGCGCGTTGCCGCCGAGTTCCAGCGAGACCCGCTTCACCGTGTCGGCGGCCTGCTTCATCAAGAGCTTGCCGACCTGGGTGGAGCCGGTGAAGCCGATCATGCGCACCACGTCGGAGCCCGTCAGGACCGGACCGATCTTCTGAGCATCGCCGCAGATCACGTTGAACACGCCTTTGGGAATGCCCGCGCGATCGGCCAGCTCAGCCAGCGCCAGCGCGGTCAGCGGCGTTTCGGGCGCAGGCTTGACCACCATGGTGCAGCCCGCCGCCAGCGCCGGGGCGCATTTGCGCGTGATCATGGCGGCGGGGAAGTTCCACGGCGTGATGCAGCCCACGACGCCCACAGGCTGACGAAGGGTCCAGCCGCGCGAGCCCGGGAACGGCGTCTGCAGGGTTTCGCCGTGCAGGCGCTTGGCCTCCTCGGCCGACCAGGCCACGAAGCCCGCGCCGTAGATCACCTCACCCTTGGCCTCGCCGAAGGGTTTGCCCATCTCCGCCGTGATGAGGGTTCCCAGATCGTCGGCATGCTCCAGGATCAGATCATTCCACTTCTGGATCAGCCGGGCGCGCTCATAGACGCTGGTCTTCTTCCAGCTCTGGAAAGCCTGGTCGGCGGCGTCGACCGCCTTGCGCGCGCCCGCCTCGCCCACATCGGCGACCTCGGCCAGTACCGAGCGGTCTGCGGGGTTGGTCACCGCGAACCGGTCCTCGCCGGCGATCCAGGCGGCGTTCACATAGGAGTCGGTGCGAAGAAGGCTCTTGTCCTTCAGGCGGTCGATCAGATCAGTCATGGGGAGCTCCTCGGGAAGGGTCTTCAGCCCTTCTTCTGCTTGTCTTTCTTGGCCTGCATGGCCTTGCGGAAGCGGGCCGCCCAGCCCTCTTTCACCGCCATCTCGCCGCGCGCCAGCGCCAGGGCGTCATCAGGCACGTCGCGGGTGATCACCGAACCGGAACCCGTCATCGCGCCCTTGCCGATGGTGACCGGCGCGACCAGCGCCGAGTTGGACCCGATGAAGGCCCCCTCGCCGATGATCGTCTGGTTCTTGAAGTAGCCGTCATAGTTACAGAAGATCGTGCCCGCTCCGATATTGGCCTTCGCGCCGACCACGCCGTCGCCGATATAGGACAGGTGGTTGGCCTTGGCCCCTTCGCCAAGGCGGGCCTTCTTCACTTCCACGAAATTGCCCACCTTCGCGCCGGTCTCCAGCACGGCGCCGGGACGCAGGCGCGCATAGGGCCCGACCTCGCAGCCGCCCGCGATCTCGCAGCCCTCCAGATGGGAGAAGGCCCGGATCACCGCGCCGGAACCGACCGTCACGCCGGGACCGAAAACCACGTTGGGCTCGATCACTGTATCGGCCTCGATGACCGTGTCATGGCTGAAGAAGACCGTCTCCGGCGCGACCAGCGTGACGCCGTTCGCCATGGCCTGCGACCGGACGCGGACCTGAAAAGCAGCCTCCGCGGCCGCCAGATCGGCGCGGGAATTCACCCCCAGCACTTCGGCTTCGTCTGCGCGCACCGCCCTGGCGGAGAGGCCGCGCCCGCGCGCGAGCGCGACCACGTCGGTCAGATAATATTCGCCCTTGGCGTTGTCGTTGGTGACCTCATCCAGCAGGTCGAACAGGAGTGAGGCGTCAGCGGCGAGAACCCCGGAATTGCACAGGCGGACGGCCAGCTGCTCCGGCGTGGCCTCCCTGGCTTCCACGATGGCGTCGAGATCGCCGTCCACCGTTTCGATCAGGCGGCCATAGGCGCCCGGCTCGTCCGGCTCAAAGCCCAGCACGGACACCGCGGCGCCCGTCTCCAGCGCCTGAAACACCGCCGCCACGGTTTCGGGGCGGATCAGAGGCGTGTCGGCGTAGAGCACGATGGCGTCGCCCTCAAAGCCGGCCAGAGCCTCCCGCGCCTGCTTCACCGCATCGCCGGTGCCCATCGGGGGATCCTGCAAGGCGGTGGCCACGCCGGCGGCTTCGGCCTTGTCACGCACGGCCGGACCATGGGCGCCCCAGACCACGACGGAGCGTTCGACCCCGCAGGCCGCCGCCAGATCCAGGCTCCAGTCCAGCATGGACCGGCCGGCCACAGCATGCAGCGGCTTGGCGAGCGCCGACTTCATGCGGCTGCCATGTCCGGCGGCGAGAATCACGGCGGCGCAGGGGCGATGGGTCATGGGCGAACGGGGCTCCCGGCATGGGACAGGCGGTCGAAAGACGGATCGAGACCGGCTATAGCCCAACTGGACTGCGCACGCGACCACCGCCGCAGCGTCCGTGAAGGAGCCGTCCCATGCCCCTTGCCTCGTTGAAAGGCGCGCGCATCGCTTTCGATCTGGACGGGACGCTTGTCGACACCGCGCCGGATTTGGTGCGCGCCCTGAACGCGGCGATTCTTCCGGCTGGTCTGGACCCGGTTCCGCTGGCGGCGGTGCGGGCCATGGTGGGCCGAGGGGCCAGGGCGCTGATCCAGCGCGCCCATGAACGCGCCGGCGTTCCCGTGCCCGATGAGGAGACGCTGACTGCGAGGCTGGAGCATTTCCTGACCAGCTATCGCAGCGGCATCGCCGACCAGTCGGCGCCGTTCGACGGGGTCGAAGCCGCGCTCGACACGCTGATCGAAGCCGGCGCGCAATTGTCGGTATGCACCAACAAGCCCACCTGGCTCGCCGTTCCGCTGCTGGAGGCGGTCGGCCTGAGCAACCGATTCGTCCGCATCATCGGCCCGGAAGACGCCCCGGCGAAGAAGCCCGACCCTCGCCATCTGGAGACGGCGCTCGGCGGACCGGCGGACCGAACCTGCGTACTGGTCGGCGACTCGGAGCCTGATGTGCTGGCTGCGAAAGCCGCGGGAGCCTGGTCTGTGATTTTTGAGGACGGCTACAGCGAAAAGCCGGCCGGCGCTCTGGGCGCCGACCGGCTGTTTCGTCGCTTTGATGAGTTGCCCGGCATTCTGGCCGGGCTCGTCGCAAACGCCTAGGCGCTGCGGCGCTCAGCCGTGCGGTCATTGGCGGGCTTGGGCATGCCGTTGACCATGTTGGAGCGCACATCGGTGCGCGCCGAACGCATCGCCGGCATGAAGCCGGCTTCGGTAAGCTCGATATTCACGTCGTAGCCGCGCTCTTTCCAGTAGGACTCGATACGTTCCTTCAGACGAAGCGCGCCTTCACGGGTGCAGAAATCGTTGCTGGCCATGGGGAGAAACCTCCTTCGACCGCGCGCACCAGCGCACGCGGGCGGGACATTTGGTGTTACGGATTCAAGCGCACTGCACCGAAGCGCCATGTGCGTCTGACGCCCCTATAGGTGAGTTTTCTGTTTGACGAAAGTGTGACGAAGGCCCTCAGGCTCATTTTTTTGTGATTGAGGGCCGATTTCCCGGCGCCGCGCACGCTTGACCGCCCTCAACCAGCCCGGTATCTCACCACCCCTTGCTGAGGGCGATTAGCTCAGCGGTAGAGCACTTCGTTCACACCGAAGGGGTCACTAGTTCGATCCTAGTATCGCCCACCAATTCCAGCGCTCAGCGCCGATGACCCCGTCTGGAGACCTCCAGGCGGGGTTTTTCGTTCCCGGCGCGGCTGGGCGCCGCACTTGCGAACCGTTCTCAGAAGTGCGAAGGAAGCGGCCATGTCTCCAGGCGAGCCTCGCCTGATCTGATCGCAGGAGCCGATCCATGTCCTTCACCCTTCGCGCCGCCGCGTTCAGCGCCGCGGCCCTCGCCCTTACCGCCTGTGGCGAACCCGCCGCCCAGACCGGCGCCGGCGAGGTCAATGTGTTCACCGCGCGCCACTACGCCAGCGACGACGCGGTCTACGCCGCCTTCACCGAACAGACCGGCATCGCCGTCAACGTCATCGAAGCGCCGGGCGATCTTCTGATCGAGCGGGTGCGCACCGACGGCGAACGGTCTCAGGCCGACGTCGTCATCACCGTGGACGCCGGCCGCCTCTGGCGCGCCGAGCAGGCGGGTCTCTTCCAGGCCGCGCCTGAACTTCAGGACGCGCTGGCTGATGTTCCGGAAAACCTGCGCCATCCCGAAGGCGACTGGTTCGGCTTCGCAGCGCGCGTGCGCGGCATCGCCTATGCCGCTGACCGGGTTGATCCCGCCGACATCCAGGACTTCACCGCACTGGCCGATGAGGCCTGGCGCGGGCGCATCTGCGTGCGCTCGTCCAACAACGTGTACAATCAGTCGCTCCTGGCCGGCCTGATCGAGGCTGAAGGCGCGGAGGCCGCCGAAAGCTGGGCCGCCGGGATCGTCGCCAACATGGCCCGCCCGCCCCAGGGCGGCGACACCGACCAGATCCGCGCCATCGCGACCGGTCAGTGCGATGTGGCCATCGTCAATCATTATTACCTCGCCCGCCTGGAGCGGTCGCAGGATCCCGCCGACATGGAGGCGGCCGAGGCGGTGGATCTGGTCATTGCCGATCTCGCCGGGCGCGGCGCGCACATGAACATTTCCGGCGCCGGTCTCGCGGCGGGTGCGCCCAACCGCGACAATGCTGTGGCTCTGCTTGAGTTTCTCCTTTCTGACGACGCCCAGCGCGCTTTTGCGGAGCTGACCAACGAGTATCCGGTCATCGAGGGCGTGACCTACGACAACGCCGTTCTGGACGGCTGGGGCGCGGTCGAGGCTGACCCGCTCAATGTCAACGCCCTGGGCGAGAACGCCGGCGAAGCCCAGCGGATATTCGACCGCGTCGGATGGCCTTAGGCGCGCGCACCGGCCGGATCGATCCGGTCTGGACGGCCAGCATCGCCGCGCTCATATGCGCCGCACCGCTCCTGGCGGTCGCGGCGCTCGGCGTGTTCGGGCCCTGGTCCGACTATATGGCCCATATCGCGACGACCCGGCTGCCCGCCTATCTGGGCCACACCGCCCTGGTCACCAGCGTTGCGGCTCTAGGCGCGGGCCTGATCGGCGCGCCGCTGGCGTTTCTGGTGGCGCGCTGCGCCTTCCCCGGACGCTCGGTCTTTGAATGGCTGCTCGCCCTGCCGCTGGCCATGCCGGCCTATGCGGCGGCCTATGCCTGGTATGATCTGACCCAGGCCGCGGGACCGCTGGGCGGGGTCTTCCCGACCGTGCGCGGCCCCGTCGGCGCAGGGCTGATCTTCGCGCTGACGCTCTACCCTTATGTCTATCTGCTGGCCCGGGAATCCTTCGCCGGTCAGTCCGCTGACGCCTATGACGCGGCGCGCACGCTGGGCTCGAAACCCTTCGAAGCCTTCCGCCGCGCCGCCCTGCCCATGGCGCGGCCCGCCGTCGCCGCCGGTCTCGCTCTCGTGGTCATGGAGAGCCTCGCCGACTATGGCGCGGTGGTGCATCTGGGCGCGCCGACGCTGTCGGTGGGCCTCATCCGGGCCTGGGCGGGCGAAGGCGCGACCGCCGACGCCGCGCGACTGGCGCTGATCCTGGTGGCCATCGCCTTCCTTCTGTTCTCGCTGGAGCGCTCCCAGCGCCGCCGGGCGCGCCAGTCGGCGGCCTCGGGGCGGCGGCGTCCGCCACGCAAGGCGGTCCTGTCAGCGCCCCTCGCGACACTCGCGATCGCCGCCTGCACGCTGCCGGTCCTGGCCGGTCTGATCATCCCTATGGCCCGTCTGGGATGGCGGGCCATGAACGCGCCGGTCGCGCGCGACCTGATGAGCGCAGCCGGCAATTCGCTGATGCTGGCGCTCCTGTCCGGCGCCGTCGCCGCCGCCCTCGGCCTCGCCGCCGCTTACGCCCTGCGCAGCGGACGCAAGCGCGCCATCGCGGCGGCAAGGCTCGCGGGCCTGGGCTACGCTGTTCCCGGATCGGTCGCAGCGCTCGGCGTTCTGGCCATCCTCGGCGCGGCGCAGAGCGGCGTCGACGGGGTCTGGACCGGCCTGTTCGGCGGCCCCTTCCCGGTCCTTCTGACCGGCGGCGTCGCCGCCCTGATCTTCGCCTACCAGTCCCGCTTCGCCGCCGCCGCCATAGGCCCGGCGGAAAGCGCGCTGGCCAGGGTCACCCCGACGCTGGACGCAGCGTCCAGAACGCTGGGCGCGACGCCGGCCCAGACCGCCTGGCGCGTGCACAGGCCGCTGATCCTGTCCGGCGCTCTGCTGGCTGCGCTGCTTGTGTTCGTGGAGGTGTTGAAGGAACTTCCCGCCACCATGATCCTGCGCCCGTTCAATTTCGACACGCTCGCCGTGACGGCCCACAACTACGCCAGCGACGAGCGGCTGGGCGAAGCGGCCTTGCCCGCCCTTCTCATCGTCCTGATCGCGCTTCCGGCCATGATCGTCATCGCACGGCGCATAACCCGCACTGAGGCCGGACGATGAAGCCGCAGGAGCTGCACCTGGCGGATCGCAAGCTGGAGGCTGACGCCCTCACCGTCTCCTTCGCGCCAGGCCGGCCTGCAGTCGACCAAGCGAGCCTGTCTCTGACCTGCGGACGCCTGACCGCGCTGCTGGGCCCGTCCGGATCGGGCAAGTCGACGCTGCTGCGCGCCATCGCCGGGCTGGAGCGGCTGGACGCCGGATCCGTCCGGTTTGAAGGCCGGGTCTGGTCGGGCGACGCCGTCCACCTGCCGCCGGAAGACCGCCGCTGCGGCGTGGTGTTCCAGGACTACGCCCTGTTTCCGCATCTCAACGCGCTGGACAATGTCGCCTACGGGCTGAAGGGCGCGAAGTCCGAGCGCCGCGCCAAAGCGCTGGACCAGCTCAAAGCCGTCGAGCTGGACCACCGTGCCCACGCCTTCCCCCATGAGCTGTCCGGCGGCGAGCAGCAGCGCGTGGCGCTGGCGCGCGCCCTGGCGCCGGGACCGGACGTCATGCTGCTGGACGAGCCGTTCTCTGGTCTCGACCGGCGCCTGCGCGCCGAGCTGCGCGAGACCAGCGCGGCGGCCCTGCGCGCCAGCGACGCCGCCACGCTTCTCGTCACCCATGACGCCGAGGAAGCCCTGGCTCTGGCCGATCAGATCGCGCTGATGAGCGAGGGCCGGATCATCCAGACCGGCGCGCCCGACGCCCTTTATCTCAAACCGTCCAGCCTCGCCGCTGCGCGCCTGCTGGGCGATGTGGAGGCGTTCGATGCGCGCATCCGAGCCGGGGCCGCCGATACGGCGCTGGGCAAGGTTGAGGCGGACGGCTTCGAAGACGGCGCCGCTGTCACCGTCCTCCTGCGCCCGGAAGGCGTGGTGGTGCGCAACGCCGCCGAAGACGGCGCGCTGGCTGATGTCGTCGAGCGCCGCGCGGCCGCCGGGTATGCGCGGCTGGTCTGCCGGCTGGAGAGCGGCCGCGAGGTGCAGGCCCGCGCCGGCCTTGCTGACAATATCCGGCCCGGCGACGCCGTGCGCCTGAGCCTCGACCCTCACTTCGCCAGCGTCGTCAGCGCGTAAGCCCGATCCGATCCGCCACGCCGATCGCCTCCAGGAAGGCCGCGTCATGGCTGACCGCCAGGATGGCGCCCTGATAGGCGTTCAGCGCCTGTTCCAGCGCCTCCAGCGCATCAAGGTCAAGATGGTTGGTCGGCTCGTCCAGCAGCAGGAGATCGGGCGGTTCCGCCGCGCCGAACACCAGCGCCAGGCCCGCCCGCAGCCGCTCTCCGCCGGACATGACGCCCACCGGCTTCTCAGCGGCTTTGGCGCGCAGATCGAAGGCCGCGAGCGCCGCGTAGGCGGCGTTCGGCGTAAGGCCGGGATCGCGAGCGCGAAGGGCGTCGACCGCTGACAGCGCCGGATCAAGATCTCCCACGGTCTGGTCGAGGCGCGCCGTACGCAAAGCCCGGCGATGCACAGCTCCGTGTACAGGCTCCAGCACACCTGCCGCCAGTTTCAGCACGGTGGACTTGCCCGACCCGTTGGGACCGGTCACTGCAGCCCGTGCGCCGGGCGAAAGCTCGAAGCTCAACCCCTTGAGCAACGCCTGCCCATGGTAGGCGAACGTCACATCCTCAAAGCTGAGAACCGGACGTCCGCCATGGACCTCCACGTCCGGCGTCTTCAGGTTCAAACGCGCACGGCGCGGAGCTGCGGAGGCGGCGTCCTCAGCGGCTGCTTCGGCGGCGCCGAGGATCCGGTCTGCGGTCTTCGCCAGGCGGGAGCCGGTGTTTTCGCTGCGCTGGCGCCGGGCGTTAAGCAGCATGCGATCTTCACGCCCCTCAACGCGCAGCTTCCGGCCCGCGCGGGCGCGCCTGGCGAGCCGGGCCTCAGCTTCCAGCGCGGCGCGCTTGGCCAGGCGCAGCTCGGCCTCCGCTTCGGCCTGAGCCTGCTCGGCGCGCGCGAGCGCCGCATCCCGGGCTTCGCGGTATGCTGACCAGCCCCCGCCGAATACGGACCAGCCCGGCCGCTCCAGCGCGACGATCTTGTCGACCTGCTCCAGCAACGCCCGGTCATGGCTCGCCACGATCAGACCGCCCCTGAACGCGCGCACCAGATCAGCGACCGCCGCCCGCCCCTCGGCGTCGAGATTATTGGTGGGTTCGTCCAGCAGAAGCAGATCGGGCTGCTCCAGCCAGGCGCGGGCCAGCGCCGCGCGGGCGCGTTGGCCGCCGGACAGGGTCGTCAGCGGCCGGTCGAGGTCGACCGCTTCAAGACCGAAGCGACCGAGCGCCTCATCCATTGCCGCTGGAAGCGACCAGTCGGCCCGCTCAAAATCGGTTTCATCGCCCTCGCCCCGCTCGATGCGGTCAAGGCGCGAGACGGCCGCCGCGACGCCCAGAGCGTCCAGCAGAGAGCCGGGCGCATCGGAGTCGATCTGAGCCAGGCGCAGAACCGTTCCGGTCCGCGTGACCGATCCGGACACCGGAGCGATCTCGCCGGCGAGCGCCTTGAGCAGCGTTGACTTGCCCGACCCGTTCGGGCCGACGAGTCCGACCGCCTCGGTCGAAACGCTGAAGGTGAAGTCGGAAAGAAGCCGCGCGCTGTCAGGCGTTTGCAGGCTTATCGATTGGGCGGACAGGCAGATGGACATGAACAACTCCAGACAGGGCGACGCGAGGGGCGAAGCGGGTCTGGATGTTCATGGGGCTGTCCTCCTAATGAGATGCGGCGGCCCGTATACGAGCCGCCGCACCGGTTTGCAAATTTTCGAAGTCCGCCTTACGCGGCGAGCTTCTTCTTCTCGGCGGCTTCAGCCAGGCGCTGGCGGGCGATCTCGTCAGAGACCACGTTGGCCGGTCGGCCTTCGTCAGAGGCCTTGTCCATGATCTCGCCGAGGGTCTGCTTCAGCGTGCGCAGCTTGCCCTGCACCCAGTCGGCGTCGAAGCGGCTGTCCAGCTCGCCCATCACATTGATGATGCCGCCGGCGTTGATCACGTAGTCGGGCGCATAGAGGATGCCGCGCTTCTGCAGCTCGGCGCCCATTTCGCGGGTCTCCAGCTGGTTGTTCGCGGCGCCGGCGACGATCTTCACCTTCAACCGGTCGATGGTCTCGGCGTTGATGATCGAGCCCAGCGCGCACGGCGTGAACACGTCGGCTTCCACATCATAGATGGCGTTCGGATCTTCCACGATGGTCGCGCCGGTCTCGCTGGCGAGGGCCTTCAGGGCCGGCTCATTGATGTCGGCCAGGAACAGCTCCGCACCGGCCTCAGCCAGACGCTTGACCAGATAGGCGCCCACATGGCCCGTGGCGCCCTGGACGGCGATCTTCACGCCGGACACGTCGGACTTGCCCAGGCCGCGCTCCACGGCGGCCTCGATGCCCATGAACACCCCCTGGGCAGTGATCGGAGACGGATCGCCAGTGCCTTCAGGCAGGCCGACCACGTGGCGCGTGGCGCGCCGGGCGTTGACCATGTCGTCGGGCGAAACCCCGACGTCTTCGGCGGAAATGTACTGACCGTTCAGGGACTCCAGCGCGCGGCCGAAGGCTTCGAACAGGGCGGCGCGGTCGAAATCGCCGGAGGGTCGCATGATCACGCTCTTGCCGCCGCCGATGGGCAGGTCGGCCATGATATTCTTGTAGCTCATGCCCTGGGACAGGCGCAGCACGTCGGTCAGCGCGTCGGCGGAGCTGTCATAGGTCCACATGCGGCACCCGCCCACGGCCGGGCCGCGCGCAGTGGAGTGCACCGCCAGGATGGCCTTCAGGCCGGTGGCGGGATCAGTGGCGAACAGGACCTTCTCGTGGTCGTCGAACGATTTGTGTTCGAACACGCTCATGGGCGGGGAGTCCTCTTAAAGCGATATCAGCAGCGCGGGGATGCGCCGGTCCCGTCCTCACCGGCGCTTCTAGCGGCGCTCAGGTGGTTTGCGAGACGCGTCCGTTTCAGGGACGCGGCTGCGGCATAGCCAAAGCGCTCGCCGGGCGCAAGTTATCGTGATCATTAGGAATTTGTCCGGTCAACATCGCCGCCGAGCATGCTGCGGATGCGCGATTTCAGCGCCGGCAAAACCTCCTTCTCAAACCACGGGTTACGCTTCAGCCAGGCGTTATTGCGCCAGCTGGGATGCGGCAGCGCAACAAATCGCGGCCAGTAATTTCGCCAGTGCGAAACGGTCTCGGTCAGGGTCTGTTTGCGCTCGCCGCCCAGATAGCGCTTCTGGGCGTACTGCCCGATGAGCAGGGTCAGAGACACTTCAGGCAGGGCTGAGGTGAACCGGTCCTGCCACAGCGGCGCACATTCAGGGCGCGGCGGCCTGTCCCCACCCTTGGCGTCGAGGCCAGGAAAGCACAGCCCCATGGGCGTGATGGCGATCTGCGCCTCGTCATAGAACTCCGCCTCGGTCACGCCCATCCAGTCGCGCAGCCGGTCGCCGCTGGGGTCGGTGAAAGGCACGCCAGAAGCCTGGACCCGCGTTCCCGGCGCCTGTCCGATGATGCGGATGCGCGCCGTGGACGAGCCGCGAAACACCGGCCGGACAGGATGATCCAGATGCGGCTGACACACCGTGCAGGCGCGCGCCTGCGCAGCGACGTCTTGAAAGCGCTCGCTCGCGGTCGACGCCCCGTGACTAGCCAACGGCCCAGAAAAACTCCTCGCGCACGATCTTGCCGCCGGACACCGTGTAAAGGCCGATCTCCGCGCCTTGCATGCGCTCCCCGGTCTGGCGATTGGTCGCGTCCATGGTGTAGCGCACGGCGAATTTGTCGGGATCATACAGGAAAGGCCCTTCGACCTCCCCGCCATGCATCTCCATGGCGGTGTTCCACCAGTCATGCTTGGCCTTCAGGGCTTCAAGGCCTTCCGCAGTCCGGGGCGCGCCATCGCCCTCGGCGGCCTCCACCGAAACGATATCTGCGCTGTAATGCTCGGCGATCAGCGACTCAAGCTCGCCGGACCTGTTCGCCGCAACAACCGCGTTGGCGAGTTTGAGCAAATCTTCGTTGAACATGAAATAGTCTCCAGATCAAAACAAGAACACGGTAGGCTCAGGCCTTGCCGCTGTCCAGGGCTTTCCCACCCGGCAGGGCCAGCCGGTAGACTCCCTTGAAGGTTTCAGGATCGACCGGCTTGCCCTTGCGGGTGATGACGATCCGCCCTTGCCGCGCCAGATGCACCGCGGCGGAGCGCACATGGCGCATATGCCTGTTCCAGTCCTCCCCGAACGCTTCACGCGCGGCTTCCGACGGGCAGATGGATTTTCCCGCCCCCCGGTTTTCCAGAAGGGACAGAATCGCGGCTTCGATACGATCTTCGCTCATGACCTCAAGAGATATCCCCCGCCATGCGCCGTGACCACCGCCCTTACTGGATGCACAGCCTTTGGGAAGCGTATGAGAACGCCTGGGTCCGTCAGTTCCTGGCGCCGCATTTCGAAGCCCTGGGGGACCACGCCAAGGTCGTGCGGCCCTGGAATGTCGAGGTGTTCGGACCGAACGTGCGCGCGGGCAAGGCGATCCACATCGTCTCGCGCCGGGACCAGCCGGTCAGCTTCACCGTCTGGTCGCCCAAGGATGCCCCGGGCCGGATCGATATCGGTGACTGCTGCTTCTTCGCCGGAGGCGTGCGGATCCTGGCGGCCGGCGCCATCACCATCGGCGACGGGGCGCTGCTGGCGAAGAACGTCACGATCACCGACAGCGACTGGCATGATGTCTACAACCGCGTCGATCCGCGCCCGGCGCACAAGCCGGTGACGCTGGGCCGCAATGTCTGGCTGGGCGACGGGGCGTTCGTGGGCAAGGGCGTGACCATCGGCGACAACGCCATCGTCGGCGCCCGATCCGTCGTCACCAGGGATGTCCCCGCCAATACGGTCGTCGCGGGAGCACCCGCGAAGAAGGTCGGAGAGCTGGATCCCGACGGTCCGTTCGAGACCCGTATGAGCCTGCTGGGTGATCCCGCCGGCCTGAACGCCTTCATGGAGTCCGCCTACAAGGAGGCGTTTGCCGGCAACTCAACGCTGGGGTGGCTCAGAAGCAAGCTGTTTCCAAGGCGCGGAGACTAAGATGCCATGCACCCCTCACTCCGGCCCTCTCCCCTCCCGAGGGGAGAGGGGGAAGGTGTGGTGAAGCTTGAGACGTCAGAGCTTGCCCCCTCTCCCCCTCCAAGGGGGAGAGGGCCGGGGTGAGGGGGTGAAGCACCGACGGTGAAAAGCCTACCCGAACAAGGCCATGGGCAGCGCGCCGATGACCGCGCCGGTCATGAGCGTGGCGAGCGTGCCGGAGATGAGCGCGCGCGGGGCGAGGTTCAGGATGTCCTCGCGCCGGCTGGGCGCCACGGCGATCAGGCCGCCAATGAGAATGCCGACCGAGGAGAAGTTTGCAAAGCCGCAGGCCGCATAGGTCATGATCAGGCGGGTGCGCGGGCTCATCTCGTCAGACATCTGGGCGAGCTGATCATAGGCGAAGATCTCGTTCAGCGCCGTCTTGAAGCCCATGATCGTTCCGGCCGCGCCGCTCTCGGCCCACGGAACGCCCGCCAGCCAGACCAGCGGCGCGAAGATCCAGCCCAGAACGCGCTCCACGCTTAAGGGCGCGCCGAATACGTCGGGCGCGCCGCCCAGCATGAAATTCACCAGGGTCACGATGGCGGTGAACACCAGCAGCATGGCGATGATGTTGATGAACAGGCGCACCCCGTCATTCACCCCGGTCGTCAGCGCATCCATGGAGGAGTGGTAGAGCTGGACCGGGATCTTCTCTTTCGTGGGCGCGCCCGGCGCCTCGTCCTGGGGGTGCATGAGGCGGGCGAGCACGACGGCGGCCGGGACCGAGATCAGGGAGGCCGTGAGTATATGGCCCGCCGCGTCGGTCAGCACGGCGTTGAGCTGGCTGACATAGATGGCCATGACCGAGCCGGCGACCGTTGAGAAGCCGACGGTCATGATGAGGAACAGGTCGGACTTGGAGATGCTGGGCAGGCGCGGCCGGATCAGGACCGGGCTTTCGGTCATCCCCAGGAAGATGTTCGCCGCCGCACCCAGCGACGCCGCGCCGGACAGGTTCAGGATCCGCCGGAACAGAAGTGCGAAGCCGCGCACGGCGAATTCCAGAACCCGCCAGCGCCAGAGCAGCGCGGAGATCGCCGACAGCACGATCACCATGGGCAGCGCCTGGAAGGCGAAGGAGAAGGTCAGCCCCTCTGCGCCCTCGCGCACTTCAAACGGCATCTCCCCGCCGCCGATATAGCCGAAGACGAAGCTGGTGCCCTGGGTCGTGGCGGCCTGAAGCACCTCCACCACTGTCGTCAGCGAGGACAGGAAGGCGCGCGTGGGCGGGAAAGTGAAGAGCGCGACGGCGATGACGAACTGCACCGCCACGGCGCCGATCACGAGCGGGATCGGGACGCTCTTGCGCGGGCCGAGCGCCCAGGCGATGGCGATGAAGGCGAATACGCCCAGAAAGCTGCGCAGCTGCAGGCCGGCGTCTTCAAACATGGCTGGAAAATCCCTCGCGCGCGGCCGCGCGACACCCCTGGCGCAGCCCACCCCGTCATTACCGCGTCACAATACTGATCTGCGGCCTTTTGACCAGACGCGCTTGCGCCCAATCGCTGCGGTCCGTAGGCAGGCCGTCATGAACGAACCGATCTGGAGCCCGTGCAAAAAGATCTGCCTGGTCGACCCCGCGCAGACGATCTGCGTGGGCTGCTTCCGCACGATGGATGAGCTGGGCCGGTGGACCCTTATGACCAGGGATGAGCGTCTGGCGGTGAAGGCGGAGCTTCCAGCGCGGGAACAGGCGTATCGGACGAGCCGGAAGGCCTAACCGCCGAACACCGCCTCGCGGATCATGTTCAGCGCGACGACCAGCAACCCGATGGCGAAAGCCTGTTTCAGGCGCGCGGCGTTCAGCCTGTGGGCCAGGTTCGCCCCGACGGGCGCCAGGAAGACGGCCGAGGCGGCGAGCGTCACAAAGGCGGCGAGGTTCACATAGCCCAGCGAGAACGGCGCCCGGCCGGCCTCGTCCAGCCCGGCGAGCATGAATCCGATCGCTCCTGGCAATCCGATCGCCACGCCGAATCCGGCCGAGGTCGCGACCGCCTGATGGATCGTGCGTCCGCACACGCTCATCAGCGTGACGCCGAACACCCCGCCGCCAATGCCCATGAGGCTCGACAGCACGCCGATAAAGCTGGCCAGAACGGCGCGCAGCGGCAGGCCCGGCAGGTCATCCGCCAGCTTCCAGTCCGGGCGGCCGAAGAAAAACTGCGCCGACAGGAGCAACGCCACCGCGCCGAACAGGCCCGTCAGCACCCGGCCCGGCGCCATATCGGCCACGGCGGACCCGGCCAGCGCGCCGACCACGATCCACGGCGCCCAGGTCTTCAGCACCTGAAAGTCCACCGCCCCGCGTTCCGCATGGGCCGCGACGGAGCGAAGGCTCGTGGCGACGATGACGGTGAGCGAAGTGCCGACCGCCGCGTGCATGGCGTGGTCCGGATAGCCCAGCGCGGTGAGCACGTAATAGAGCGCAGGCACCATGACCACGCCGCCGCCGATGCCGAACAGGCCGGCGATCAGTCCGGCGCCGGCGCCGACCGCGAGCAGCGCGATGAAGAAGGGCAGGAACTCGCTCACGCCGGCAGGCTTTCCGGCGCCTCGGCGACAGCCTCCAGCGCCCGTTCGACCACGCGCCAGTCCGCGCCCGGCGTGTTGGCGTCCGCCGACAGGACCTGGCGCCATTTGCGTGCGCCGGGCCTGCCGGCGAACAGGCCCAGCATGTGCCGGGTTATGGCGTGGAGCTTCACCCCTTCACCGAGCTGGCGCTCGACATAGGGGCGGTAGGAGAGCACCGCCTCGACCGGGTCCGCAACCGGGTCCGGGTCACCAAAGAGGCGACTGTCGATTTCGCTGAGCATCCAGGGCGTCTGATAGGCCGCGCGGCCGACCATGGCGCCGTCGAGACCGTGTGTATTTTCAATCGCTTCATCAAGCGTCTTCAGGCCGCCATTGAGGATGACCTCAAGGTCCGGGCGTTCAGACTTCAAGCGATGCACGAGGTCGTAATCGAGCGGTGGAATATCGCGATTTTCCTTGGGGCTCAGACCCTTGAGCCAGGCTTTTCGCGCATGGACCGTGAAGCTGGTCACTCCGGACTGCGCCACGGTATCGACGAAGGAAAACAGCGTCTCCTCCGGATTCTGATCGTCCACGCCGAGGCGGTGCTTGACGGTGACCGGGACCGACACCGCTTCGCGCATGGCGATCAGGCAGTCGCGCACCCGCTCCGGCTCCAGCATGAGCCGGGCGCCGAAGCAGCCGGACTGAACCCGGTCGGACGGACAGCCGACATTCAGATTGATCTCGGCATAGCCGAAGCTCTCCGCGATCTTCGAGGCCTGCGCCAGGTCTTCCGGCTCGGCGCCGCCCAGTTGCACCGCCACGGGATGCTCGGCCGGATCAAAGCCGATCAGCCGCTGCGGATCACCATGGATCAGCGCCTGATCCACCGCCATCTCGGTGTAGAGCAGCGCCCGGCGCGTCAGGACGCGATGGAACGCCCGGCAATGCCGGTCGGTCCAGTCCATCATCGGCGCCACGGAGAAGCGGCGATCAGGGGCGGGAAGCGTGCTCATGGGCGCGAGGATGTAATCCGCCCGCGCGCTTGTGGCAAACCAGCCTGGCGCGACAGGACATCCGATCCTGTGTTAACCTCGTAACCAGGCGACGGGGACGTCAACACAACAGGAGACGGACACAGATGTTCAATCTTCTTCGCACAACCCTTCTGACTGGCTGCGCCGCTGCGCTCGCGGCCTGCGCAACCGGTCCGGCGGACCAGTCCCCGCCGGAGGCCTATGCGGATGATCCGCGGCTTGGCGAGCGAGTGGACCGGATCTGTTTCGGGCGCTCGATCAGAGGCTTTGGAGAGACGACCCGCCGCACGATCGTGCTCAACGCCGGCGTCAACGAGCACTATCTGGTTGAGACGTTCGGGACCTGCCAGGATCTCGACTGGGCCCAATCGGTCTCATTCGACCAGTACTCGTCCTGCCTGAGCGAGTCTGACAGCATCATCCCTTACGATAGCGCCTTCGGCCCGCGTCAGAACGGGTTTCCCGCTCAGCGCTGCCAGATCAAGGCGATCTACGAGTGGAACCCTGATGCCGGCGAAGTCGATGACGCCACCGACGAAAGCCCCCGTTAACCCTGCCGTTTAACGCCACCTTGAGGGGAGATCGCCTAACCTCTCCCCTTCAAGGAGGCCGCCATGGCGAAAGCTGCCTATCACAAGCACCAGCGCGTCTATGTGAAGCCGGTGGGCACCTGGGCCCTGATCGAGCGGGTGAAGCCCCAATGGGTCAAGGACGTCGAGCAACCGGTGAAGATTTACTACGACTGCGGGCTTGGCCGTGACTTCGTGGAAGCCGAACTCTCCGGCGAGGCGGTGGAAGAAATCGACGCAGGGCGCTGGCGGCTCTTGCGGGCGCGCAACAAATGGCAATCGGCCGAGGAATGCGCGCACCATCCCCAGCCTGGCACTTATCCCGTGATCGTCACAGACGAGCGTGACTGGGGCGGCTGGCGCGTGCCGGGCGCAGAGTATGACCGCGACCCCGCCCGCATCGAAGGTCAGGCCCGGCTGATCGTGCATTCGTCCCGCCTGCTCGCCATCGCTGAGGCGATCGCGCGCCTTGGCGCGGAAAATCCGGATGCAGATGCAGACGTGGTCGCGCTCGCCCGCAAGGCCGCCGAAACCGTACGCTCGGTCCGGGCGGCGCCGGACGATGACGCCGCGCCGTTTCACGCCGCTGGGTGAACACAGCAGGTTAACCGGACCGCAAGTTCAGCCGCAGCACTCTCAGCCTCATGATCAATTTCTAGGCGCCGCGCTTCGGAGCAAACATGGCGAACCTGTCGAAAGTCAGCGCGCTCGTGATCGACGACAATGCGCACATGATCCACATAGTGCGGTCCATGCTCCTCGGCTTTGGCATTTCTAGGACTTATGAGTCGCGGGATGCCGCCGACGCTTTTGACATCACCCGTCATGAACCCGTCGACCTGATCATCGTGGATTACCAGATGCCGATCCTGGACGGGCTCGAATTCACAAGAATTGTCCGGACCGGCAACGACAGCCGCAATCCATTCGTGCCGATTATCCTGTTGACCGCGCACACAGAGCGCTCACGAATCCTTAGCGCTCGCGACGCCGGCGTCACAGAGGTTTGCGCCAAGCCCATCAACGCCCACCAGCTCTGGACCAAGATCGCAGCCTGTGTGAACAAGCCACGCAGCTTCATCCGGGCGCCCGATTACTTCGGCCCTGACCGGCGCCGGCATGAACTGGACTTCAGCGGCAATGAGCGTCGGACCACGCCTGTTGAGGTGGTCAGCGGCAGCGCCGGCGCGGCCTAGATCGGCCCCGGAGACGCGGCGCAATCACGGGCGTTAACGCTTCATTGCTGGACGCGGCGGCGTCGCACGCCGTACTTTGTCCTTCATGATTCGAACCCGCGACGCGTCCGGCGGCCGAGCGCGCCGCGCCCGGAGCGGCCAAGGCGTTGATGCGCCTCGGCCCCGCGCCGCCGCTGCGCGCTCCGTGACGCTTGCGGTTCTGGCCTTCTCGCTGGTGTTCGGCTGCGTCATCGCCCTGAAGCTGAATCAGGAGCGCGCGGCCATTCTGTCTGAAGCTGAAGCCGAGCGCGCGCGCACGGCCGCCTTCCTGTCCGAGCGCGTGTCGTCCAGCGTCGCAGAGGTGAGCGCCGCGCTGTCCATGATCGCCGGACAGATGGAGGCTCTGCCCCCACCCCAGCGCGAAGCCGCCGCACGCGCCGCGCTGGAGCGCCTGGCCGGACGCAGCCTTGTTCCGGCCGCCGCGCTGTTCATTCCGGACGCAGAGGCGGTCTTTGTCGGCGCAGGCGACGCCGCCGCGCTGAGACTGGCTGCTGGTGAAGCGCTGGAGACCGGCTCGGCGGTCAGACCGGGAGAGGCTTTTCCGCTCACGCTCGCCGTGCCGGCGCCTTTGAACGACGGGACTGTGGGTGCGCTGGTCGCGGCCCTCGATCCGCAGGTGCTGCTGCCTGAGCGCCCGGCGGGCGAAGCTGCGCTTCTGACAAGCGCGGACGGCTATCTCCTTGCAATTGCGCCTGCTCAGACCGTGACCGGCGCGCCGCGTGCCGCTGAGCGGCTGGGCCTCGATCCCCTAACCGTGTCGCGAACCGCCGAGAACGGCGGGGTTCTGTCCGGCGCGCAGCATGGCGCCCGCGAGCTTCTTCTGGGCGCCGCCGCGGTCGCCGGCGCGCCGATCCATGCGCTGAGCCTCGGGCCGGACGGGCTTAACCAGGCCGCCTGGCGCAGCACGCTGATCTTTCACTTCCTGCTGTTCATCGCACCGCTCGGCACGGCGGTCGCCCTGTCGATCCGCCTGCGCCGGGAGACCGACAGGCTCGATGCGACCGAAGCGCGCTTGCGTGACTCCGAGAGCCGGCTGCGTCTGGCCATTGAAAGCGCGCGATGCGGTGTGTGGGACTGGGATCTGGAGACCGATGACGTCGTCCTGACCGACAGCTTCGCCCAGCTGATCGGACGCCCCTCCGGCGAGGTCATGACCGGGCCGGAGCTCTTGCTCCTGCTTCGCGACGAGGACCGCGCCCGGGTGCGCGCCTCCCTGCGCAGCGCGGCGCAGAACCAGGACGTGGATCTGGAGGTGCGCGCCGCCGGCATCGCGGTCTGGCTGCAGTTGCGCGGCCGGGTCATGGCGGGGACGCGCCGCATCGTGGGCGTCGCCATCGACATCACAGAGCGCAAGGGCGCCCAGGCCCGGGTCGCGGCGGCGGAAAGCCGGCTGCGCGCCGCCCTGGAATCCATGACCGAAAGCTTCGTGCTCTGGGACTCCCGGGGCCGGCTGATCCTGTGGAACCGCAAGTTCCGCGACTTCTTCGGCTTCGGCGACGACGCGCTGAAGCCTGGCATGAGCTACGCCGCTGTGGAATCCGGCGCGGCCCGCTCGGTCAGGCACAGCCACGGCGAAGCTGGATCAGACGCCTATGACCTGGAGCTCGCCGACGGGCGGTGGGTGCGCTACTCCGAACGCCGCACCGCCGATGGCGGCCTGGTGAGCGTGGGCGCGGACATCACCGCCCTGAAAAGCCAGGAAGCGGCCCTGCGTGAGAACGACCGCGAGATGCGCCGCACCGTTGAGAATCTGCGCCGCTCCCAGGAGCGGGTTCAGGAGCTGGCGGAGAATTACGAGCAGGAGAAGATCCGCGCGGAGGAGGCCAACCGCTCCAAGTCCGAATTCCTGGCCAACATGTCCCACGAGCTGCGCACGCCGCTCAACGCGATCAACGGCTTCTCCGAGATCATGCAGGGCGAGATGTTCGGCCCGCTCGGCCATGAGCGCTACAAGGACTATGTCGCCGACATTCTCAGCTCCGGCCAGCACCTCCTGTCCCTGATCAACGACATTCTGGACATGTCCAAGATCGAGGCCGGCAAGATGCAGCTGCAGCCTGAACCGCTCGACCCCGGTCAGCTGATCGAGCAATGCGTGCGCATCATGCGCGCCCGCGCCGAGGAGAAGCAGATTGCGCTGAGCGTGGAAGGCGACACCCTGCCCGAAATCGAAGCCGACCCGCGCGCCCTCAAGCAGGTTCTGCTGAACCTCATGAGCAACGCCGTGAAGTTCACGCCCGAGGCGGGCAAGGTCGTGGTTCGCACCTTCGATGCGGCCGACGGCATCGTCATGCAGGTCGCCGACAGCGGGATCGGCATTTCAGAGGAAGACCTGCCCCGGGTCGGGCGCCCGTTCGAGCAGATCGAGAACCAGCATTCCAAGAAGCACCAGGGCTCAGGCCTGGGCCTCGCCCTGTCGAAATCCCTGATCGAGCTGCACGGCGGCACGCTGCGCATCGACTCGGTTCTGGGCAAAGGCACGACCGTGTCCTTCTCCCTTCCCGCCACGGCGATCATCCGGCGTGATGACGAGGCTCGGGAAGAGCCCGGCGCCGAAACCGAGCCCCTCGAAAGCGAGAGCGCCTCAGCGCCCTGACGATCCCCCCGGGGCCGGCCGGGGCCGGCGCCCGTCACCTCGTTCCCGAGGCGCACGCAAGGCCGCGCCAAGCGCAGCGCGGCGCTCCTCCTCGCTCAGATCTGCGGCGATATCGAGGATCAGCCCTTCGGTGCGCGTCTCTATGGCGGCGCGGGCGGCGCGAACTTCAGCCAGGGCCTCCGCCGCTGCTTCGGGGTCGAACGGTTCGGCGTTGAGCACCTGATAGGCCTCCATGCGCGCCCTGCCAGCCGACCGGAAATCATCGCGCAGGGCGCGGCGCTCGGCCATGGCCCGCCGGCGAGCGTCCGCCCGCGCCTCCTCAGGCAACGCCTGAATGAAGGCGCGCACGTCAAAGCCGCGCCCTGGGCCCTCCCCGGCTGACGGCGCAGACGGAGCCTCCGGCGCGAACCAGCTGCGCGCACCCGCGCCGATCAGAACGCCGTTGACCAGCACGGAGACCAGCAGCAACACGATCCAGATATTGACCCGGCTCATCGGGCGTCCTCCTGAGTGATGGCGTCAAGCCCGTCCGCGCTCTCCAGCGCGCCGAAGGCTTGCGCCGAGACCAGATCGGCATACGGATCCGCGCCAGGCGCTGCGATCCAGCCCGCCCCGGCGCCGACCATCAGGGCGAACGCCGCAGCGATGCCTGCCCAGCGCGGTACGGGCTGGGGCGACGCGGCAGGCTCAGCGATGGGTGCGCTCGCCAGAACAGCCTCTTCCAGGGACGGGCTCACCCCCGCGCCGCCGGCACAGGCCAGCAGCTGATCCAGAGCCGCGGCATCAGCGAGGGTCGACGCCGCCTCTTCCGGATGCTCCGCGAGGAAGGCCGCCGCCGCATCACGCTCGGCCTCAGGCCAGCGGGCGAGATCGCCGCCATAGGCCTCGGTCAGCGCCTTGAACCGGGTTTCATCCATCATGCCTGACCTCCATGGCCTTCGCTCAGACCGTCCAGCAAAGCGCCGTGCTCTTCAGCCAGCGCGGTCTTCAACGTCCGGCGCGCTCGCGCCAGAAGGCTCTCCAGCGCGTCCACGCTGACGCCCAGAATTTCGGCCGCCTCGATATTGGTGTGATCGCGCAGAGCGCAAAGCTCAAGTGCGGCGGCCTGGCGCGGCGGCAGCGCGTCGACCGCGGCGCGCACGCGCGCCGCGCTGTCCTTCGCCGCCAGCACCGCGTCCGCGCGCGGCGCTTCGTCGGCGCGCTCCGGCATGGCCTCATCCAGCAGGACTTCGCCGCGCTTCCTTAGCCGGTCATAGCAGGCGTTCGCCGCGATCTTCCCCGTCCAGGCCTCCAGCCGGGCCCGCTCCGGATCGTAGGTGTGGATGGAGCGCCAGACCTTCACAAAGGTCTCCTGGGCCACATCCTCGGCCTCAACAGAATCTTTCAGCAGGCGGCGCGCAATACCGTGCACGACGGGCAGGCAGCGCCGCGTCAGCGCGGCGACCGCGCCCCGCTCGCCGCGGGCGACGCCGTCAGCGAGAGCGCGGTCGCCGGCCAGCGGCCTGTCACGCGTCGGCCGAGGGGAACCGGAAATGACGCGTAGGACAGGCCGCATGCCTCACACTTCCTGATCAGTCCCGCCACCACTGCATGGCTTCACGGCGGGCGCCGCGGCGCTCGCTGCGGCCTTCGATCGCCGCATCGATCTCATCAGGGCTCACTGCGTCATCTCCATTGGCGTCGAGCCGGTCGAACAGGTGCAGCTCACGGCCCAGGAACTCGGCGCGGGAGATGCGGCCGTCGCCGTCGGCGTCAATGTCCTCGCGATGCTCGCCGGCGCGCGGCGCGAATCTGCGCCGGCCCTCTGCGCCGTCCGGGCGCATCGCGGCCAGACGCTGGCGTGTGGGCGAAGCGTCAGCCTGGTCCAGATAGCCGTCGCCATTGCGGTCTCGGAAGGCGAATTCCTCGCTCTGCAGGCGTTCCACTTCGGCGCGGGTGACGGTGTTGTTCCCGTCATAATCGGCCGCGCCCAGCATCATCAGCGCCATTCCGGCGCGGCGTTGCTCGCCGTCGCCATGGGGGCCGTGGTGGCCCCGCGGCCCGTGCTGGGCGGCGGCGACGCCGGTGAAGATCAGGGCCGAAGCTGCGGCGGTGAACACGATCATCTTCTTCATCAGACCAACTCCTCAAGTCAGGGTCAGGCCGCACGCTGCGGCCCGTCTCACCCCCTGACCTCACCTACGTCCCGGCGCCGCGCGATCCGTCGCGGCTTGCTGCAACATCTCCCACATGTCCCACATGGCGCTGGAACAGGCCGCGCACCACGTCGGCGCGCGAGGCCAGGTGCTGCTCCAGCTCGCTGAGATCATTGAGATTCAGCGCCGCACACAGGCGTGCTGCGAAGGGCACGCTGGCGCGCTCGGGATCGAACCCGCCGCCATGGGCGGCGCGCATCAGCTGGGTCAGCGCGGCGTAATCTTCGCAGATCAGCGCCAGAATATCAGCGTCAGCGGCAGGAAGGTCGCCACGCTCGGCCAGGCCTTGAAGCGCATGAATCGTATTCGGGGAGACGGCTTCGCGGGCTGTCAGCTGGGCGGTCTGGGCGATGAATTCGATCTCCATCAGCCCGCCATCGCGCAGCTTCAGATCCCAGGGCGACTTCGCCGGTTTGTCGCGCAGCAGCCGCAGGCGCATGTCGCAGGCGTCGGCCCGGATCGTTTCCGTCTCGACCGGGCGTGCGATCGCTTCGGCCAGTGCGGCCTCCACCTCGCCCTGAAGGCCCTTGTCGGCGACCACCCGTCCCCGGGTGAGCGCCATCCGCTCCCATGTCCACGCCTCGCCGCTGTCGTAATACTCATGGAAGCGCGACAGGCGCACCGCGATCGGCCCCGCCGAGCCGGAGGGGCGCAACGCCATGTCCACGGGATAGAGCTCGCCTTCCTCGGTGGGCGTGGATAACGCCGTGACCAGGCGCTGGGCGAAGCGGACGAACCAGGCTTCGGCGGACAGGGGCCGGTCGCCGTCGGACTGGGGCGCATCGGCCTCATAGACCAGCATCAGATCGAGATCGGAATCCGCTGACAGCTCGCGCCCGCCCAGCTTGCCAAGACCCAGCACCGCCCAGCGCCCGGGCGCCGGACCATGGCGGCGCGCGACTTCAGCTTCAGCCGCCCTCGCCATCTGCTCGATGGCGGCGTCTGCAAGCAGGGCGAACGCCCGGCCAGCCTCGCTGGCTGTCGCGCGCGCCAGCAGCAGCTGGGCCCCGATGCGCAGACGCTCCTCCATGGCCAGGCGCCGCGCCGCGTTGAGGGCATCTTCGAAGGGCTGATCGGCGACTCCCGCGAAGCGTTCGCGCTGACGATCTTCAGCGTCCTCACGCAGCGGAGCCGCGAAGGCGGGATCGAGCATCACATCCATGAGCGCCGGCCGGCGCGCCAGAATTTCCGCCAGACGCGGAGCGAGGCCCAGAATCGCGATCAGTTCGCGGGCGAGCGCGGGCTGGTTGATCAGAAGGCTCAGCGGCTGGACCCCGCTGGGAAGGCCTTCAAAGAATGCTGCAAAACGCGCGAACGCCGCGTCCGGGTCTCCACTGGCCGCGAGCCCTTCCACCAGGCGCGGCGCGAAGCGGGAGAACAGGGCGCGCGCCCGCTCGGTCCGGGCGGCCCTCGCCTTGCCCGCCGCCCAGCCCGCCAGCCGCGCCCAGACCCGGTCCGGGTCGGAGAACCCATAAGCCTCAAGCGTGGCGCGCGTGTCCGGCGTCGGCTCGACACCGGTCAGCACCAGGCTGCCCTGCTCGGTCGCCAGGCTCTCCCCGTCCTCGAACTGATCGGTGAAGCGCGCGTGTACATCTGCGAGCAGCGCTGTCAGGTCAGAGTCGAACCGCGCGAGATCATTCTCGCCCGCCAGAGCGGCGAGCCGGGCGCGCACGCCGTCATCCTTCGGAACAGTCTGGGTCTGCTCGTCCTCGAGCATCTGGATGCGGTGCTCCAGATTGCGCAGCCGGCGATAGGCCGCCGACAGGGCCTCGGCGTCGTCGCGGCTGATCAGCTGCTCGCCAGCCAGAGTCTCCAGCGCCTGAAGCGTGCCGGGCGGCCTCAAGGCCGGACGGCGTCCGCCGAAGACCAGCTGGAGAACCTGGGCGTAGAACTCGATCTCCCGGATGCCGCCCCGGCCCAGCTTCAGGTCATGGCCGCCGGCGAGCACTTTCGAGCGCTTGCCGACGGCCTGGATCTGCTTGGCCAGCGCGCGGATATCGTCCACGGCGGCATAGTCCAGCGCCCGGCGCCAGATGAAAGGCTGAAGATCTTTCAGGAAGGCTTCGCCAGCCTTGCGATCGCCCGCGCAGACGCGCGCCTTGGCGTAGGCCGCGCGCTCCCAGTTCTGACCGACCGCTTCGAAATAGTGGCGGGCCATCTCCGCATTGACCGCCAACGGTGTGGAGGACGGGTCGGGGCGAAGGCGCAGATCAATGCGGAAGACATAACCGTCCGCCGTGATCTCGTTGAGCAGGTGGACCATGCGCTTGATCAGCCGGTCCAGCGCGCGCACGGGGTCCTTGCCGGGCGGCGGCGTGGTGTGTTCCGGCTCCCAGAACACGGCCAGATCGACGTCGGAGGAATAGTTCAGGCTGCGCTGGCCGTGCTTGCCCAGGGTCAGGACGAACAGGCCGGGGATCGGGTCATCGGGATCATCGATCTCCAGCCCCGCCAGCCGGACCGCCGCCTCCAGGCTCGCCTGCACGGCGGCGTCGGCGAAGTCGGAGATGGCGAGGACCGTCTGGTCCAGGCTGAACGCTCCGGCGAGGTCGGCCAGGGCTGTGGTGAGATGCAGATCCGCCTTGGCCTTGCGCAGCGCCGCCATGATGGCGGCCTCATCGTCCAGCCGCCCAGCCTCGCGCGCCGCAGCACAGGCGTCGGCGATCACCGCCTCCGGCGAGGTGGCGGCCAGGTGCTGCAGCGTCTCGCGCCGCCGGGCGGCGAGCCGGCCCAGATAGGGCGCCGCGGCGAAGACCGCGTCCAGGAACGCCGCCCCCTCGCCCCAGGGCTCGTAAGCGCCAGCGCCAACGCGCTCGCGCACCCGCCTCGCCCGCGCGGAGTCGGTCAGGGGAAGCGTCGTGAGGATGCGATCTGGCAGGGCAGCGGACATGGCGGAAGGCTAGCGGTGTGAGGAGGGACTGGCGAGCAACCTTACCGCCCCTTCGCAAAGCACAGAGCGATCCTGAGGCCAGGGCCGTGACCTCCTTGAGCGACGCCGGGGCCGTCATCGAGGGTCAGGCGTGCGCCGTGGACTTCGGCGATGGCCTGCACCAGCGACAGGCCGAGGCCGACGCCGGGCAAGGTGCGGCTTTTCTCAAGGCGCACGAAACGCTCCAGCACACGGCCGCGCTCATTGGCCGGTATCCCCGGGCCGGTGTCGGTGATGGAAATCTCCACCTCGCCGGCGCTGGTCTTGCGCCCGCGCAGCATGACCGCCCCGCCTTCGGGCGTGTATTTGATGGCGTTGTCGAGGAGATTGGCGACGGCCTGGGCCAGCAGCTCGCGGTCGCCCTGCACCGACAGGCCGGCGGGACAGTCGCTGTCGAACTCCAGGCCCTGATCTTCGCAGACCGGCTCATAGAGCTCGGCCACGTCGGCGAGCAGCTCGGTCAGGTCGACGGTTTCGAAGGCGCTGCGGCGCTCGCCGGCTTCCAGACGAGAGAGCGAAAGAACAGCGTTGAAGGTCTTGATGAGATCGTCTACGTCAGCGACGGCCTGCTCCAGCGCAGCTTCCCGGTCGGCGAGGTCGCCCGCTTCCACGATGGCGGACTCAAGCCGGCCGCGCATACGCGTGAGCGGCAGGCGCAAGTCATGGGCGATCGAATCTCCGGCCGTTCGCATCCGCTGCATCAGGTGTTCGACCCGGTCGAGCATGGCGTTGAAATTGGCGGACAGCTCATCGAGTTCGTCTCCGGAGAAGGTGCGCGGCGCACGCGTCTCCAGGCGTCCGGCCATGACGGTGCGCGCGGCGGCGTTGATCGTCTCCAGCCGCCGGGCGAAGCGCCGGCTGACCACCGCCCCGGAGATGATCCCCAGCGCCAGCGAGAGGCCTGAGGCCAGAAGCACGGCGTTCAACGTCTCGCCGACGAAGCGGGCCTCCTCCTCCATGTCGATGCCGACGAAGAGCTGGTTCTGCCCGCCCAGCGGCACGATCCGCCCGCGCGCATCGCGCCCCTCTTCCGCGCCGCCGAAGCCTTCGGCCGGCGCGCGGTCATAGACGAAGCGCACACGCCCTTCTTCATCGGGCGGAGCCGATGGAAGCGCGGAGATGTTGCCGGAGATACGCCGGCTCTCGGCGTCCAGCAGGAGGTAGAGAAACTCGCCCCCGCCCACCGAGCGCTGCACGATATAGCGGTTCGCCGCCTGGGTTCCGCCGGCCTGGAAGCGCGCCTCGACGCGCGTAATCTCTTCGCTGATCGCCGCGTCGGCCCGGCGCATGGCCTGACCGACGGATGCGGCGTAGACCAGCGTCAGGATCACGAAGCTCGACAAGGCGAAGAGCGCCGCTGACAGCAGCGTCAGGCGGAAGGCCGTCGTCTTCAGGAACGGCGGCAGTCGCCGGCGCGCCGGGGTCTGGCGGGTCTCGCTCACTCAGGCGCTCCGGGTCAGCGTCGGTCAGGCGTTACGGCTGCAGACGATAGCCCGCTCCGCGCACGGTGTGGAGCATGTTGGTGTCGTAGGGCTTGTCGATCTTCGATCGCAGGCGGGAGATATGCACGTCGATGACATTGGTCTGGGGATCGAAGTGATAATCCCAGACCTTCTCCAGCAGCATGGTGCGCGTCACCACCTGACCGGCGTTGCGCATGAGGAATTCCAGCAGGCGGAACTCGCGCGGCTGCAAGAGGATCGCCTCCCCGCCGCGATGGACCGTGCGCGCCAGCAGGTCCATCTCCAGATCGCCGCAGGACAGCTTCGTCTTGCCGGCGTCCGGATCGCGGCGGCGCGCCAGGGCGTCGACCCGCGCCATAAGCTCTGACGGCGCGTACGGCTTGACCAGATAGTCATCGCCGCCGGCCTTCAGGCCCTTCACCCGGTCATCGACTTCACCGAGGGCCGAGAGGATCAGGACCGGGGTCTTGTCGCCCTCGGCGCGGACCTCCTCGATCATGGTCAGCCCGTCCTTGTTGGGCATCATGCGGTCCACGATCAGCACGTCGAAGGCGCCTTCGCGGGCCATGGCCAGGCCGTCCTCGCCGTCATGGGCGCAGTCGGCCACATGGCCCTGCTCCTTCAACATCTTGGCGATGTTGCGGGCGATTTCCTTGTCGTCCTCGACGATCAATACGCGCATGTGCGCCCCCTGATGTTCAGCCTGCCCGAACCGGACCGGCTATTCCTCGTCCGGCAGTTCCAGCGCGGCGTAGCGGCGCTGACCGCCCTGTCCGCCGACGAAGACCAGCAAAGCCTGGCGGCCCCGCGCACGGGCGTCTTCAGCCGCGTCGCGGAAGTCCTCAGGAGTGCGCACGTCACGGCCGCCGGCCTCCAGGATCGCATCGCCCGGGCGCAGGCCCTTGGAGGCCGCCTCCGAACCCGGTTCGACACTGGCGACGACGAGGCCCCGGTCACCGAGCTCCAGACGCTCGCGGTCTTCCTCATCGGGGGCTTCCAGCACCATGCCGAACATGGACAGCTGGCCTGGCTCCAGAGCCGGTCCCGCCGGCGTCTCGTCCTGACCGGGGCGTTCGGCCAGCGTTACGCGGATGGTGCGCTCGCGCTCGTCGCGCAGGATGCGAAGGCGCACGGTTTCATTCGGCGGGATGGCGCCGATGATGCGGGTCAGCTCGCGGGCGTCTTCGACCGCGCGGCCATTGACCTCCAGCACCACATCGCCGTTCTCCAGCCCGGCGTCCTCAGCCGGCGTGCCGGCGAGCACCTGGTTGATCAGGGCGCCTTCCACGTCCGCGCCCAGGCCCATGGCGTCCTTCAGCTCGTCGGTCAGATCACCTGGAGACACGCCCAGATAGCCCCGGCGCACTTCGCCGTTATCGATCAGCTGATCGATGATCTGCGCGGCGAGATCGGAGGGGATCGCAAAGCCGATGCCCACATTGCCGCCGGTCGGCGAGATGATGGCGGAGTTCACGCCCACCACATTACCGTTCAGGTCGAACATGGGTCCGCCGGAATTGCCCCGGTTGATGGAGGCGTCAGTCTGCAGGAAGTCGGTATAGGCCTGGGCCGGGCCGATCTGGCGGCCCATGGCGGAGATGATCCCGGTCGTCGCCGAGCCGCCGAGACCGAAGGGATTGCCCATGGCCACGACCCAGTCGCCCACGCGGATCTCCAGGTCGCGCTCCAGCTCGACAAAATCGAACTCGACATCAGCATCGACGCGAAGCAGCGCCAGATCGGTTTCCGGATCGGTTCCCACGATCTCGGCTTGAAAGTCGCGCCCGTCGCTGAGGCCCACGGTGATGTCTTCAGCGCCGTCGATCACGTGGTTGTTCGTGACCACATAGCCATCAGCCGAGATGAAGAAGCCCGACCCTTGCGAGCGCCGTTCGCGCTGCTGGCTCCGGTCCGGCGCGCCGCCGAACCGTTCGAAGAATTCGCGCATCTGCGGCGGCAGTTCCGACAGGTCCGGTCCACTGCGCTCGCCGGGAGGCGTGCGCGCTTCGATCGACACCACCGCCGGGCTGACTTCTTCGATGAGGTCGGCGAAGCTCAAGGGGCCGCCATTGGGCGCGCCGTAGGAATAGCCTTGGCCCTCCTGGACGACGGCGGCCGAGGCCGGAGCGATGGCGGCGGCGAACAGGGCGGCGGGAAGGAGGAGATGCTGGGTCAGCTTCATGGAGATCCTTGCGATCCTTGTCGCGGGTTGTTGCGAGGCGCGTGCTTTTCGCGCCGTCACCCCAGTGATGAGGCATGGCAAGTCACGGCAATATTACCGTAACCTTACGACGCTGTAATATTGCAGTCAGGTCCGGCGGGCTAGCCGTAGACGGTTTCGACGCGGGAGCTGCGCTCGAGCGTGCGGTGCACCGGGCACTTGGCCGCGATCTCCACGATCTTGTCGCGCATGGCCTCGTCGTCCACGCCTTCGACGGTGACGACGCGGTGGAAGACATCCTGCCGGGCCTCGGCCGGCCCGTCGCTGTCGCGTTCATGGGTCACCTCCGTCGTGATCGTCCCGAACCCGTACTCCTTGTGATTGGAATACATGCGCAGCGTCATGGTCGTGCACGCCGCCAGGGCCGAACACAGGAGCTGATAGGGGTGAGGTCCGCCGTCAAGGCCGCCCACCTTCTCCGGCTCATCGGCGATGAAGGCGTGTTCGCCCGCCCGGATCCAGCTGTGGAAGCCGCCGAGTCCGGTCTCGGACGCGACCGCGCAGCGCTCGCCTTTCGCCTTTGGCGGCTCGGGCAGCTGGCGGGTGTGGGCGTAGCGCGCCGCCCAGGCGCCGATGACGTCGGCGGCGTGAAAGGCGTCCGCCTCTTTCGTCAGCAGATGGTCGGCATGATCCAGGCTCAGAAAGCTCTTAGGATGCATGGCGCCGACGAACAGGCGCGTGGCGTTGCTGATGGCGACTGTTTCATCGAGAGGCGAGTGTGCGACCAGGAGGGCCGCCTTCATGGAGCCGACGATCTCGTCCAGCGCCTTGCCCTCGATATCCTCCAGGAGCTGCTTGCGGATGCGGAACGGCCGGCCGGCGAGATGGACCTCCGCCTCGCCCGCTTCCTCGATCTCCTCGATCCGATCGATGAATTGCTCGCGAACGTGATCGGCGTCGGCCGGCGCACACAGCGTGGCGACGGCCTTCACCGATTGGATCTGCGGCGCCGCGGCGATCACCGCCGCCCCGCCCAGCGAATGGCCGACCAGAAGGCTCGGAGCCTCATGCTCTTCGGCGAGCCACTCGGCCGCCTTGACCAGATCCTGGACGTTGGAGGTGAAGTTGGTGTTGGCGAAATCGCCCTCCGAGGCGCCGAGCCCCGTGAAGTCAAAGCGCAGCACCGCAAAACCGTGCTCGGTCAGGCGCCGGGAGATGCGCTGGGCGGCGTGAATGTCCTTGGAGCAGGAAAAACAGTGCGCAAACAGCGCATAGCCGAGCGCCGGGCCGGCGGGGCGTTCCAGCCGGGCGGCGAGGGTTTCACCCAGCGATCCCTTGAATTCGACTTTTTCCGACCGCGCCATGACGCCCTCCTGCTTGTGACAGCCGGGAGGTTAGGCGGACACGTCCTCCACGCAAGCGGCGCGGCGTCACAGGGCGATCACGCTTTGATCAGCCGGCCCGTGACCGCTTGTTTCGCATGGACGCCGCCAGCAGCGCGCCGCCGAACCCCAGCAGCAGCAGCGGCGTCAACCAGAGGATCGCCGTGCGGCCGCTGAAGCCGGGGTCAAGGAGGACTTCGTGGCCGAAACGGTCGACCAGGGCCTGCTGAACCTCCGCGTCGGTTTCACCTGAGGCGACGCGCTCGCGCACGAAGCGGCGCATGTCCAGCGCCATGGGTGCGTTGGAATCCATGATGGATTCCCCGGCGCAGACCATGCAGCGCGTTTCGCGCATCAGGGCCTGGGCGCGGGCTTCTTCCTCCGGCGGCAGGGTTAGGGCGTCAGCGGCCTGCACCTGAAGGGCGGCGGCGAGGATCAGCGCGGCGAGCATCATTCCGCCGGCTCCGCTGCGGCCGCGCCGGCCGGCGTGGAGCGCCTGACGGGCGCGCCGGCGGCGACACGGGCATAGGTCGCCAACGCTCCGCCCAGCACGATAAGAATCGCGCCCAGGCTCAACGCCCAGATCAGCGGGTGGAACGCCGCGCGGATTTCAAACGCCACGGCGCCGTCCTCGCGGGTCCGGGCTTCACCGATGGAGACGTAGAGCTCGCCATCGATCCCAGCGCGCAGGGCGACTTCGCGCGTGGTCTGGTCGGCGGCCGGATAGAAACGGCGCTCCGGCATGATGACGCCGTCTTCACCGCCATTGATCGCCAGGCGCGCCCGGTCGGCCATGTAGTTGGGACCATCGGCGCGGCGCACGCTTTCCAGCGTCAGCGTGCGGCCTGCGACCTCGACCGTCTCACCCGGCGCCAGGGCGATATTCTGCTCCGGCGCGCGCGAGGCGTCAGCGGCCGCGCCCAGCGCAATCAGACCGACCCCGGCATGGGCGAGCGCGCGGCCCACGGCCGCGAAGCGGGCGGTCCCCGCCTTGGCGACGGGCAGGGCCTGGCTGACATCCATGACCGCGCCCGCGATCGCCCAGGCGCCGATGGCGCCGCCGATCACGGCCAACACCGGCGCGCCGACCCAGAGGAAGACGCCTGCGACGATGGCGACCGGAACCAGCAGGATCGCCGCCTTCATCTGCTTCAGGCCCGGCTTCGCCCCGCCATTGGCCCAGGGCAGGAATGGCGCAAGCGGCATGAGCGCGACGGCGGCCATCATCAGCGGCGTGGCGGACTTGTCGAAATAGGGTGGGCCGACTGACAGGGTCGCGCCTCCCATCATGTCGATGATCAGCGGATAGATCGTGCCGATCAGCACCACGCCGGCGGTGACGGCAAGCAGGAGGTTGTTGGCGCCGATGAAGGCTTCGCGGCTGGTGGGATCAAATCCGTCCCCCTCGCCCAGCGTGTCGGCGCGCAGTGCGAACAGGACGAAGCCCGCCACAGCCGTCACGCCCAGCATGCCGAGGATCCACATGCCGCGCTCCGGATCGAGCGCGAAGGCGTGCACGCTGGTCAGCACGCCGGAGCGCACAAGGAAAGCGCCGAGGATGGAGAGGATGTAGGCGATCAGCGCCAGGAAGACCGTCCAGCCCGGAAACGCGCCGCGCTTCTCGGTGGCGATGGCCGAGTGCACCAGCGCCGCGCCCAGGAGCCAGGGCATGAAGCTGGCGTTCTCCACCGGGTCCCAGAACCACCAGCCGCCCCAGCCGAGCTCGTAATAGGCCCACCAGGCGCCCAGTGCGATGCCGGCGGTCAGGCTGGTCCAGGCGCCCAGCGCCCAAGGCCGCAGCGCGCCCGCCAGCTCGCGCCCGCCGCTTCTCTGCACCAAGCCGGCCGCCGCGATCGCGAACGCTGTCGAGAGCCCGACATAGCCGATGTAGAGCATGGGCGGATGGACCACGAGGGCGGGGTCCTGAAGGATCGGGTTGAGCTCCGAGCCCTGCACGGGAACCGGAAAGGCCCGCTCGAACGGGTTCGAGGCCAGCGCCAGAAACGCGAAGAACAGGGTCTGCAACAGCCCCTGAAAGCTCACCGCCCGGCTGCGCAGCGCCGCGTCGAGAGGCCCGATGCGCGCCAGCGCCAGGCCGAAGATCGCCAGGATCCAGCACCACAGCAGCATTGAGCCTTCATGACCGCCCCAGGCGCCGGCGATCTTGTAGGCCAGCGGCTTGTCCACATGGGAGTTCGCCGCGACATAGGCGATCGAGAAATCAGAGCGAATGAAGCTGGCGATGAGCAGAAGCATCGCCGCGCCCGCCGCCACCACCGCGACTTCACTGGCCGCGCGTGCGGCGTCGGCGGCCGGGCCGCGCCCGCCCTTGTCCGCGCCGCGCCAGGCGAGAATCGTCTGAGCCGCGCACGCCAGCAAGGCCAGCGCGATCAGGAAGCGTCCGATCTCAGCAATCATCGCCGGCCGGTCTCCTCGTTCTCATAGGTGCTGGCGGGGGCGTAGCCTTCGTGATCGCCTTCGCTTTCATGCCACATGCCGCTTTCACGAAGCGCCTGTGCGACCTCGGGGGGCATGTAGGTCTCGTCGTGCTTGGCCAGCACCGTGTCCGCCGTGAACACAAGCTGCGCGTCGAACACGCCTTCGGCCACGATGCCCTGGCCTTCCCGGAACAGGTCCGGCAGCGAACCAGCGTAGAGGATGCGGATTTCGCCGGCGCCGTCGGTGACGGTGAAGTTCGCTCCGCCGGCGGCCGGGCGTTCCACCGAGCCGTCGACAACGAGCCCGCCGACGCGCACGCGCTGCCCGGGCTGCGGCGGGTTCTCGGCGACCATGGCCGGTGAATAGAAGAACACCATGGCGTCACGCATGGCGGTCAGCGCCAGCGCGGCGGCGGCGACGAGCACCACGCCAGCGGCCAGGGTGATCCAGAGACGGCGGACGGCTTTTCTCACGCGTCGCTCTCCTCAAGCTGCAAGGCCCGCGCAACGGCGGCGATGATGGCGGTCTCGCCGGGCTGACCGGCGAACTGGCTTTGCGCAGCCTCTAGCGCGGCCCGGGCCTGATCGGGTTGGTCCTGCATCCTGCGCGCGCGCGCCAGGGAAAGCCAGCCGGACAGATCGTCGGGGTCAGCTTCAAGACGCGCCTGAAGACCATCGATCATGGAGCCGACCAGCGCGTCCATATCCGCACCGCTGGCGGCGGCTTCGGCGAACGGCGCCGCACCGTCCGAGCCCGGTCCACCGGAGGGACGGGACAACAGATCACCGGCACGCGCTGCGATGGCCTGGCGGAACGGGTCGTCGTCTTCAAGCCGTTCCAGAATGTCCGTCCAGATCCGTGTCGCCTCGGACCGATCACCGTCCTCAAACGCGGCGACGCCCAGGAAGAACGCCGGCTCAGGCATGGACGGGTCCAGCCGGTTGGCTTCCCCGAACGCCGTGCGCGCCTGCGGCGTCAGCGAGCCTTCATTGAGGTTCAGCAGCGCCTGGCCCAGATCGGAATAGGTCCGCGCGGTCTCCTCAACGCGCAAGGCGCGCTCGAACAGGGCGATGGCTTCCAGCTCGCGTCCGGTCTGGGACAGGTAGCGGCCGAGCAGCGCCATGGCCTGGATGTCCTGGGGATCATTGCGGATCGCGTCGCGCAGGCGTTCTTCCTGCTCGATGGCGCTCAGGGACATGGGATCGGCGGTGCGCAGGCGCTCGATCATGGCCGAGTAGGGCTGACCCGGCGCGTCCGGCTCGCCATTGACCAGGTAGACGCCCAGCGCGCCGACAGCGATCAGGCCGGCGCAGACCAGGGCCGCGATACGCCCGCCGCGCGCCAGGGGTGTGGCCACATAGATCGCGGCCAGAATCGCGATCAGGCCGGATATCGCCACCACACCGATCATGGGGCAGTCTTACGGTAAACAAGGAGAAGATTGTTCGCCGGCATCTCGCGGCGAGCTTCGCGCTCGAACCCGCGGCCTTGCGCCAGCGCATCGACATCACTGAGCGCGCGCACGCCCCAGCGCGGATCGCGGGCCTTCAGGCTGGCGTCAAAGTCGAGATTCGACGGCGCTGTCGCCTCGCCTTCCTGGAACGGACCGTAGAGGCACACCAGGCCGCCCTCGACGATCACTTCCGCCGCGCCTCTGAACAGACCCTCGGCGGCCTCCCAAGGCGCGATATGGATCATGTTGGCGCAGAACAGGGCGTCGAACGGGCCGAGCCCGTCGCTCCAGCGGGCTTCGGTCGTGGAGCAGGCAAGGCATGGCGCGATCCGGCCGCCGGCGTCAGCCGACCACGCATCCACGCTGGTCCGCGACTCAGCATCCGGCTCGCTGGGCGTCCAGCTGAGGTCAGGCCGCGCCGTCACGCAGGCGAGCGCGTGTTCGCCGGTGCCCGACGCGATCTCGAGAACGTGAGCGTTTTCAGGTAGAAGCTCCGCAAGCGCAGCGGCGATCACCGCCTTGTTCCGCCCCGCGCTCGGCGAGGACAGGCGGGCGTCACAGCGTTCACGCTGCTCCAGCGCGATGTCGGGTCGATCGGTCATGACCGGGTAAATAGTCGCTCAAGGCCCGGACTTGAAGGAAATTAGGCGGCGCGGGCTGCGGCGACGCGGCGCAGGAAGACCTCGGCGGCCTGCGATGCGCCGGCGGCGCGCATCAAACCCGTCACCTCTTCAAGGCGCAAAGCCGCCGCTTCGGCCTGCTCACCTTGACCGCCAGCCGCCCTCAACAGCTTGTCTGCCAGCGACTCAAGACGCGTGTTGATCTCGTCGATTACGCCTTGATGGGCATTGCCGACCGCAGCCCGGCCGGCGTCATCGCGGCTCACGGTCAGGAACCAGCCCAGCGCGCAGGCCTGTTCATAGCCTTCGTCGCCCGGCGCCGGCGGCGGGCCTGAGCTGCGCCTGACCCCGCCCTCCTCCGGCGTCGCACGCTTGAAGGCGACGCGCGCGGCCTCGTGAATGCCGGTCATCTGCTCGCTGGCGCGGGTGCGCAGCTCGAACAGCTTTTTGCCCCAGCTTCCGTCCTTTCGGATGCCGATCTCCCGGGTCATCCCCACCGTAACGGCGGCGAAATCGGCGAGCGAGCGAGCCGCCGCTTCGGCCTCCTCACGATTTTCAGGAGGCCGGGCGAATCCCTGGAGATAATGCTCGGCGTCACGCAGAAGCGCATCACCGATCTCGGCCATGTCGGTGCGTGACACGAGCAGATCGTCCCCTCGACGGGCGATCTTCTCGAACACCCGCAGCAGCGCCCAGGGCCGCTCCATGCGCGCCATGACCAGAAACAGGAGCCAGACGGCCGCATCCGGATCGGCTTCTGACGCTGTTTCATACCGGTCGCGGACCGAACTGCTCAGCGTCTCATTGAAATCGGTAATGACCGCGGGCAGCCCGTCTAGAGCTGTTCGGATCACCGGCGCGGCACGCAGGAGCCCGGCCAGGTGCCTCACCGGCTCGAAGTCCTCGACCGCCAGGCGCGCCCTCAACTTCTTGGCGGCCTTCGGCGCGTCCTCGACCGCTTTCAAACTGGCGAGCATGGCGTCGGCCGCTTCAACGCGAGCCTCATCAAGCCGGCCTGGCGCACTATCCTCGAAGTCCGCTGCGGCCTGGTCTGCAGCCACAATAACGGACGGCGCGATCTCGCCCAGCCAGTCCCAGACCTTTTGCTGCAAACCTTCAGGAGCGTAGGCGCGCGAGGGTCTGGAGGCGTCCGGATCTCCGCTGACATCGGCGAGCGGGGCGAAGAAGCGCTTGCGCGCGCTGGCGGCCGGGCCAAGCCGGCAATAGTCCAGAAGCCGTCCAAGCACCGGATCACCCTGGCGCGCAGCCGCGCACATCCGCCCGGCCATGTCGCCGGGCAGGCTCGCCATCAACGCGCTGACGCGCGCGATCTTGTCATCGGACAGGCCGGGCATGACTTCCCAGTCTTGATACAACGTTTCAAGATTGCCTGAACGTCGTTAACGAGCTGTTTCAGCGCCCGGCAGGCCGCGCCGGCCGCCAGGCAGGGTCAGCTGGGCGCGAAGCCCGCCCAGGTCAGAAACATCCAGCTCCAGCACCCCGTCATAGGCGCGCGCCAGATCCGACACGATGGCCAGACCCAGACCCGTCCCCGGCGCCTGCTCGTCCAGACGCACGCCGCGCGCCAGCGCCTGCTGGCGCTGGTCCTCGGTCAGGCCCGGGCCGTCATCCTCGACGATCAGACGCCATTGACCGGCCTCAAGGCCGACGGCGCTGACCGTCACCTCGCGCTCCGCCCATTTGCAGGCGTTGTCCATCAGGTTACCGGCGAGATCCTCCAGATCCTGGCGCTCGCCTCGAAACGCGATGCCGTCATCGCAGGTCCAGTCCAGAGTCTTGCCTTCACGGCCATAGATCTTCTGCAGCGTGCGGCCGAGATCATCGAGCACCTCGCCGACCGGCGTCCGGGCGCCGATGGCGCGCGCATTCGCAGCAGCGCGAGCCCGCCGCAGATGGTGCGCGACCTGATCGGACATGGCCCGGGTCTGGCGCTCGACCATGTCGGCCAGCGGCCCCTTCGCGCCCCGCGCCTCATTGCTGAGCACCGTCAGGGGCGTCTTCAGCGCATGGGCGAGATTGCCCACATGGGTGCGCGCGCGCTCCACCACCTCACGGGAATGGTCGAGCAGGCCGTTCAGCTCGCCAGCCAGAGGAATGAGTTCGGACGGGTATTCGCCCGTGATGCGCGCCTCTTCCCCATCACGCACAGAGGCCACCGCCCGGCCCATGCGCAACACCGGAGCCAGGCCATAGCGGACCTGCCAGGCGATCGAGATCGCCAGCAACACCGCGAAAACAAGGAAGAAGCCCGCAACGATCAATGCGAAACGCACCACGTCCCGATCAGCCGGCGCACGGTCTTCGGCCGCCGCGAACAGCACCCATCGGCCGTCCTCGCCGAAGGTCAGCGCCTGGACGTGGGCCCGCAGCGTCTCGCCATCGGGTCCCTCAAGGCGACCGATGATTCGCGCGCCGGGATCAGCAAGCGCTGCGTCCGCGAGGGAGCCCAGATCCAGCCGCTCACCAGCCATGGATCTCGAGGTGATGGGATCCTCGGCCCCGGCGAAGCTGACCTGCCAGTAGCGCCCTGACAGCGTGCGGGTATAGCTGGGATCGGTGGGCCTGCGCGCAAGCGTGAGCGTGCCTTCATCCTCCAGCTGGACGTCGGCTAGTAAGGATTCCGTCACCGCGCTCAGCCGGTCATCGAGTTCGCTGAACACCGTACGGCTGAACAGCACCGTCAGTCCGGCGGCGCCGAAGACAAGCAGCAGGGACGAAGAGAACAGCGCGGCCAGCACCATGCGCCGGACGAGCGATCCTTCCGTCCTGAGTTTTTGATTCGACTGTTCGTTCACCCGGTTCCGGCCACGCGTCCCGCCTCTGGATCGACGAGACGATAGCCCAGCCCGCGCACGGTTTCGATACGGTCAGAGCCGATCTTCTTGCGAAGGCGTCCGACAAAGACCTCGATCGTGTTGGAATCCCGGTCGAAATCCTGATCGTAGATGTGCTCGACCAACTCCGTGCGCGAGATCACGCGCTCCTGGTGGTGCATGAGATAGCTCAGCATGCGGAACTCATGGCTGGTCAGCTTGATGAGCTGACCGGCCAGGAACACCCGCGCGCCGCGCGTATCCACGCTCAGATCGCCGCACTCCAGCGTCGAGGAGGCGTGACCGGCCGCACGGCGGGTCAGGGCGCGCAGGCGCGCCAGCAGCTCCTCAGGATGGAACGGCTTGGTCAGGTAATCATCCGCGCCGGCGTCGAACCCGGCCACTTTTTCGCTCCAGCGATCACGCGCCGTCAGGATCAGCACAGGCGTCGCCACACCTGACGACCGCCAGCGCTTCAGGACGCTGACCCCGTCCAGCTTGGGAAGGCCCAGGTCCAGGACGATGACGTCATAGGGCTCGGTATCGCCCAGATGCCAGCCGTCCTCGCCATCCTCGGCGCCGTCGACGGCGTAACCGGCATGGTCGAGCACCTCGCGCAGCTGGCGGTTCAGATCGGGATCGTCTTCAACGATGAGCGCGCGCATGGCGTGTCCCTCCAGTCGGTCAGCCCAGCACCTGGCCGGTGCGCGCGTCGACGCGAACGTCGAACAGGCGCGAACCTTCCTGCATGCGGACCACGTAAAACGGTCGGCTCGAATTCACGAACCGGGCATTGATGGCGCTGGCGCGCGGATAGGCGCGCCGCGCCGCGTTGACGGCCTCACGCTCGCTGATAAGCCCTTGCTGAACCTCGGACACGCCGGCGGCCGGCGCGGCCTGAGCCGCGACGGCATGGGCGGGCGCCGCGGAAAGCGCGGCGGCGAGGACAAGGGCGGAGGCGAACGTTCTGATCATGGGTCGCACTATCGGTGTGGCGGTCTGAACCGTCCCTGAACACGGGCTCGGGCGTTCATTCAGGTTTCGGGCCAGAAAACGTCACGACCGGAAACGGCGGCGCGGATCATAGTCCGCCGGCGGTGTCCAGTCTTCCACGAACCGTTCCAGCTCGGCGTCATTGAGGGGGATGTCTATGACCAGCTTGATGATCTGGTCGCCGCGTCCGCCCCCGGATTTCGGCGCGCCCTTGCCGCGCAGGCGCAGCTGGGCGCCGGAATTGGCGCCGGCCGGCACGCGCACCTCGACCGGTCCATCGACCGTGGGCGCGCGGACCTTGCCGCCGAACAGGGCTTCTTTCAGGGAGATGGGCAGGTCCAGGCGCAGATCATCGCCCTCGCGGCGAAAATGAGGGTGAGGCCGAATTGCGATCTCGATCAGCGCATCGCCGGACGGACCGCCCCGACCCGGAGATCCCTGCCCCTTCAGGCGCAGCACCTTGCCCGCCTCGACGCCGGCCGGGATGGACACTTCCACCGTCCGGCCGTCGGTCAGCCCGACCCGGCGCTTGGTTCCAGCAATCGATTCTTCCAGAGAGATCGTGACGCCGGCGCGCAGGTCCGCGCCTTTCATGGCCGCGCCTCCCGGCCCCGCTGCGCCAGGGCCACGTCCGCGCCGCCCGCGCTGGGCTCCGGGATCGGAGAACAGGTCGGCGAACAGATCGGAGATATCTTCAAAACGCCCCGAGGGTCCGCGCTCACCGGCCGGTCCGCCGGGGCGCGAGCGGAAATGGAAAGCCGGGCGCTCATTGCCGTCACCGTCGATCTCTCCTCGATCAAACCGGGCGCGCTTTTCTGGGTCGGACAGAAGCTTGAAGGCCTGACCGACCTGCTTGAAGCGTTCCTCGGCGGCCTTGTCTCCCGGGCGTGCGTCAGGATGAAGCTCCTTGGCGAGCTTTCGATAGGCGCGCCGGATCTCGTCGGCCGAGGCCGACTTTGAAACGCCGAGAATCGCATACGGGTCAGTCATGGAACCGGTCTGATAGCAGGCGCGCGCCGGGGCGGCGAGCGCACCAGCCTCATATGCGCCTGCTGCAGGCCCGGGAAAAGACCTCAGCCGTGCATCACGGGATCGAGTGGCGCGATCGCTTCAGCGCCGGCGCCGTACCCCGCCCCGATCTGCGCGACGCGCATCCACGCCCCCGTCAGGCCGCCAGGCAACCAGTTGGCGAGCTCGGTCGCCGGGATGGTCCAGCCTGGGATCTGAACCTCGCGCTCAACAACGAGGCTGTCGGCGGCGTCATAAAGCCGGACGCGGTATCGCTCCGCCTCTTCGCCCAAGGGTATTTCGCCGGCCGTCCAGGCGTCCGCGTCGATCCGGCTCCGCCGGATCCAGCTCAGCGCGAGGTCATCGCCGGTCCAGCGGCTGCGCAAATGGACCGGGCGCAGCGGCGCGAGATCGGCGCCGGCATAAACCGCCTCCACCTGACGCGCCGACGCGTCGGTCAGCGTCCTTGCAGGCGGAACGGCGATCACAGTGATCGGCGCCTCGCGCTCAGCCGCCGTCACAGGCAGGACCACCCCGGCGCCGTCGAGCACGACGACATTCGCGCCCGGCTCCGCGCCAGCGGACGGCGAGCCGCCCAGGCCGCGCAAGAGCCCGGTCAGGCGCCAGGTGTCCGGACCGGTCAGTACAGCGGTCTCAAAGGCCAGGACCTCCCAGCCCAGATCCGTCTCCACCGCGAGCCGGTTGGCCCCTCCCAGCACGGCGGCCAGGTTCGAGGCGGAGAGCGCGCCGTCATGCAGGCGCAGCTCCACGGCGCCGGCGCGGTCCCAGCGCCCTTCAGCGCCTGGCGCCAGGGCGGCGGTGAGTTCGCCGCACCAGGCCGGCTCCGTGATCCGTGCGCGTTCGTCGGCGACCTCAGCGCTCGCACCGGCGAACAGCACCAGCGCGCCGGGCCAGGGATCCGCCCAGCCAACCGCCCAGAGGCCGCCGCGCGCGGCGCCCTCGCCGGGCGCCGGCGGCAGATCCAGAAGGCGCAGGAGCGGGCGTCCAGGCAGCTTCGGCCCGGACGCCGCACCGGGCTCCGGACCGGCGATCAAGGCTGGCCCAGCGGGAGCGCCCGTCAGTTCAGCAGGACGCGCGTTCAATCCATCCAGCGCCGCCAGACGCCAGGCGCGCCCGGACGGACCCACGTCCAGCTGCACCGTATCGCCGGCCTCCAGAGCGCACAGCGAGGGCGGCAAGGTCATAAGCGCGGTCTCGCCCTCGGCTCGCGCGCGAGCCAGCAGACCCCCCGCCCATTCCCTCGCCAAACTGCGATCGGCCAGCGCGGGCAGACGCACCTCAACCGCGCCCTCCTGAACATGATCGAGGCCCCGCGCACTGACCGCGCCGGCGCGGTAATCCCCGTCATCAGCGGTGAAGATGAGGCGCGCTTCGGCGATCTGTTCTTCGGGTGCGGCGCGGGTGAAGGCCAGCCGATCGGCGGGATCGGCAGGCTCGACCAGCCGGTCGCGCTCGATCAGGACAGGGGTGTTCAACCCGTTGACCGGGATCGCCGCGGGCCCGTCAGCCCTGTCAGCAAGGGTGAACCCGAACGCCGCGCCAAGGCGCTCCAGCACAGCGCGGGCAGAGCTCGGCGCATCGATCCTGAAGCCCGCCAACACCCCGCGCAGCGAAGAGGTATCAAGATTGTCCAACCCGGCCCTTGAGGCGATATCGGCGGCGATATCGGCCAGCGGCGACTGCCCGACCCGTCCGGTCAGCCAGTGGCCGCGCCGCCAGTTTTCCCCGTCCGCCCAGACTTCAGTGCGCGCAGGAAACTCCGGGAAGGGCCGCGCATCCCAGGTCCACACGTGGCAGTGGGGCAGATCCAGCATGGGCTGGCCATAGAGGCTTGAAACCGGGTTGCGGCCGGGCTCGGACCAGTAGCCGATCAGCGCCTCGATAGAGCGGCGCTGGATCAGATCATCGCGCGCGCCGCTGGAATAGTAAGGCGCGAAACTCTCCGAGCTCTTGGGGTCGATGAAGACATTCGGCTGGTTCGCGCCCTTGTCGACGGCGGGACAGCCCAGCTCCACCAGACGGATCGGCTTGCTTTCCGGGATCCACGCCGTGGGCGAGGCCGCGCGCACGCCGCCCGGACGGTCGTGGTGGGGATTCGCCCACCAGGTCTTCAGATCCTTGTAACGCCAGACCCAGGGCTCGCCGTAAGCGCCGTCGGTGATGGGCGTGCGCACCTGCGCATCACGGTCGCCGGAGCTGGCGTAGAACCAGTCATACCCCTCTCCGCCCTCGACGTTGGCGCTGAGATAGGCCGGGTCATGGATGGACTGAGCGCCAGCCAGCGCATCGGCGTGAGCGGTCCCGTCCCGCCAGTCCGACAGCGGCGCATACCAGTCGATCCCGACAAAATCGATGTCAGCATCCGCCCAGAGCGGGTCCAGATGGAAGAAGCGGTCGCCGGACCCGTCCGAGGGCGCATGGCCGGAATACTCCGACCAGTCGGCGGCGTAGCTGACTTTCACCTGCGGCCCGAGGATCGCGCGCGCCTGCCCGGCGAGCGCCCTGAGCTTGGCCACGGCCGGATAGGTCGCGGCGCCGGAGCGGATCTGCGTCAGCCCGCGCATCTCCGAGCCGATGATGAAACTCTCCACCCCGCCCGCCGCCGCAGCCAGAGCCGCGTGGTGGAGGATGAAGCGGTTAAATCCCCAGTCCCCAGCCGGGCCGGAGTACGTCACCGCACCTGCGGAAACCTCGAAATCACCGGCCGCGACCGCCCCGAAGAACGCATCGACCTGACCTGCCGCGGCCGCGCTCCTGTCCACCGTGCCCGGCTGGCCGGCTGCGGGATGGCATGTGATCCGCCCGCGCCAGGGAAACTCCGCCTGCTCCGCCCCGCCATAAGGGTCGGGCAAGCCGTTCCCCGGCGGGACGTCCATCAGAATGAAAGGGTACAGCGTGACCGCGTAACCGCGCGCCTTCAGCGCGTTGATCGCGGCGATGATCGTTTCATCGCTCGGCGCGCCGCCATAGACCGGACCGCCTTCGCCCTGGCTGATCAGATGGGCCGTCGCCCGGGTCTGCCCTGCAGCGCTCCAGATAAGGGGGCGGGTGGTCTTGTCCCGTGTCTCAACGCCGGGCTTCAGCGTGCAGTCTCCGGCGCGCAGATCATCGCCGAACCAGGATGTGACCAGCGCCACGGAGCGGCAGTTCGGCAGCCGGGCCTCCAGATCGTCCAGCGCCGCATCAAAGTCGGTCGGCGCACGGTCCGTATGAACATTCTCGGCGCGTTCGTAGCCCTCGATGATCTCGCGCAGGACCGGCTGGGTCGCGTAGGCGAACTCACCGGAGGCCGGGATCAGGCAAACCCCTTCGATCAATGTCTCCAGGGATCCGGACGCCGCTTCAGCACGCGTCGGTGCGAACACCTCGAAGTTCAGGTTGGGTATGCGCGCGCCGAACTCATCGAGCGGCAGGTCCTCAAAGACGACATAGGCCAGCCCCCGATAGGCCGGAGCCTGGCCGGCGCCTTCTATGGCCTCGATCAGCGGGTCCGGCGTCTGGTCCTCGGCTCCGGTGTAGACCCGCATCACCAGTCCGGCCCGCTCGATCGGCTGGCCGTCGGCCCAGATCTGGCCGATCCCGCCGATGGGCCCTTCAGCGACCGCCACGGCGAAGCTGAGCGTGTAACTGTACTCGGTGACCTTCGGACCGCCCTTGCCGCCCCCGGCGCTGCGCGTCTGGGAGGTCTCGACCGGATAGGCCGCCCAGATCACCTGACCCGCTGTGCGCATGCGGCCATAGACGATGGGCACTGTCGCGCCCTCGCTGGAGGTCTGCAGGGAGAACTCGTCCACGCGTGGGCCCTGGACCGGCTCTGCGAACAGGCCGGAGATCGCGCGCGAGACCATCGAAGCGACATAGGCGCGCGCCACATTGGCGGCGGTGGTGAGAGCGAACTGGGCCATGAGCGTCAGGTCCGGGCAGGTTTGGAAGGGAAAGCGAAAACGCCGGAGAGCCGCCGCCGCCACCAGGGAGTCAGGCCGGTCTCGCAGACCGTCCGCCCATGCCAGGCGTGAATCATGCGCGCATCGGCGCAGAGAATCGCGCAGTGCTTGGCCGGGTGGCCGGCGGCGTAGCGGAACAGCAGAACGTCACCGGGTTCGGCGCAGGCGAAGTTCTGTTCGATGAGACGCCGGCGCGCGGCGTCCAGGAGCGTCTCCTCGCCGAACCGCTCGGCCCAGTCCGGCCGGTAGGGCGGCGGCGCTTCAGGCTCGTCCCGGTAAAGCGCGCGCCAGACCCCGCGCACCAGGCCAAGGCAGTCCGCGCCCGAGCCCCTGACGCTCGCCTGATGGCGGTAGGGCGTGCCGATCCAGCTGCGCGCCTCATCAAGAGCCGCTGCGCGGATCTCCGGCGTCATCGCCGGCTGCCGTCGCGGACGGTCTCGCGGGAGACCGGGCGCACAAGCACGTCATTGCCCGGCATGTGCGGGCAGCCGCGGAAATTGTTAACGTTGGCGAACTTGGCCTGGCAGGTCGCAAAGCGCTTGTTGCACCCGGCGGTCAGGATGAGCGTATCGCCCGGTTGCACCGGAGCGGACGGGGACGGATCAAGCTCGATCACTGCGCCGGCATCGCCCGGCCGATGGGACAGGATGCGACTGCGCCCGTTCTGATTGGCGCCGCTCGACCACTCCGCCACGCCATCGGTGAACCAGTCCGCGGGCCGGGCTTCGACGCCGCTGATCTGCACCGCGCGTGAGGAGATCACGGCGGTCACGCTCGCTGCGTCCCGCCATCCCCCGGCCTCCAGATCGACGCCGCACCGCCCATCGCCAAGTTCCGCATCGCAGGTGCGCGAGAACACCCGCGTGATCAGGCGATCGAGGCGCGCGCTCAGACCCGCCACCTCTGCCTCAAAGCCGGTCTCGCCGCGCTTGACCGCCCCGATTTCACCGGTGAACGCCTTGTAGAACAGGCCGGGCTCCGACCAGTCGACGCGGTAGACCTCCACACGCGCGCTGTCCCACACGCCGTTATCGATGTCTGCTGCGCTGATCCGCTCAGAGGTCAGCGCTCCGAACACTGCCGCGCGCGCAGGCGAGAACGCTGCTTCCGACCGCGCGGCGCCGGGCGAGAAACCGCTTTCCGGCTCACAGGCGGTCCCGGCGACGTTCAGCGGCGCATCATGATCCGTGAAGCCGAGCACGGCGCCGTCACGCCGCGTGATGATCCAGCACCAGGCGAGCGTCGTCGCGCCCGCATCCAGCCTGGCCTGGAGAGCTGCGGGAATGTCGATCATGGGATGTCCTTGAAACGAAAACGCCCCGGCGGGAGAGCCGGGGCGTCAGGAACTCATCTGGGAGGCGCTGTCAGTCTTCAGCGAACGCGGCGCAGGACGCCTCAGGCTCGAGATGGCAGCCGGCCTCCACGTAGGGCTTGAGCCGGTCATTGATGAAGTGGACCCAGACACGGCGGACAGTGCCGGCCAGCGCTGCGTCGACCTCTCCGATCATGGAAAGGTCGATGATGAACTGCGTCGCCGCGCCATCGTCCGCCTCCTCCAGCGTCCAGGTCGTGACCAGCTGGTAGCCCCGGCCGGCCAGGCCCAGCGGACCGTCCATGCGCAGCATTTGCGGCGGCATGACGCCGGTGACGGAGGCATGAATGACGCCATCATCCTTGCCGTCTTCAAAGCGCTCATAGAAGACCCCGCCGAAGATCGGCTCGATCACCAGCTCGGCCGGACGCTCCGGCCAGAACGTGTGATCCCACCAGGGCGAGACATCGCCGGTGGCGGCCTCGAACACCTCGGCGCGCGGCGCGTCGATCATCACCTCAATGCGGGTGCGGAAGCCATTGACTTCGAAGGGTATCGTGACCGGCTGCGGATCTGCGCCAGCCGCGATCTGAGCCACCACCTCAGGGGTGATCTGACTCGCAAGCTGCTCACGCACGCCGTCCACCACGATGGGAGACCCGGACACGGTTGCCGATTGCAGTGCAAGGGCCGCGAGAAGGATCATGGCGGGACTCCCTTTTGAGTGATCTGCCTAGGAAAGGCCTCCATCGCCGCCTGTGTCCAGCGCTAAATCCGCACCTCGATCAATGGAACCGCGCCGATATCGCCCGCCCTGAACCCTTCTGCGGTGACCTCCAGCCGGTCAGCGTCGAAGCGCGCGGGGGTATCGAAGCGAAAGCCGGCCGTAACGCTTGCGCCGTTCGCAGCCGGCGCACCCAAAGCGATGATCCCGCCGTCCTGCACTGTGAAGGCCGCCGGGACGCCGTCAACGGCGACGAGAACCGAAGCCTCCACCGGATGGGTGATCGCCCGCGTCCACGCCGTTTCGCCGGTCCCGTAAGTCTTGGTCAGCTGAAACTCGGTGTGCGCGCCGTCCCCCTGCCCCAGCAGCTGGTCGGTCGCGGACGGTTCGGCGGAGGGCGCGCAGCTCTTGTGATCCAGCGGATCGGCGAAGCGGAAGGCGTGCAGCCGTCCGCGCCGCGCCTCGAAGAACGCGAGCAGCAGAGCCACATCATCAAGGCTGCGCACGCCCGGCGCGGCGTCCCAGCGCCGCCGGCTGCCCGCCCAGACCGCATTGCGCTCCTCCCGGCCAGAGACCAGCGGCGTGATCTCGGTGCGCCGCTCCGGCCCGCCTCGGGCGGCGAGCCCGATGGACAGGGGAAAGCGCACATCATGAAACGCGCTCATAGCATCCGGCTCCCTCGGGTGACAGCTCTGGCGACCGCCGCTGCGATCTGGCGCTCGGACCGGCGGACCGCGTCAGCGGTCTCCGGCCCGGCGTTGATGGTGATATGGATGGGGGTCGCGGCCTGAGGCTGAACCGAGCCGGACGTGGCCGGCGTGAACACTTCAGGGCCCCGCTCGCCGACCAGATAGCGCTCGCCCGCCAGAACCGGTCCGCCCTCGGCGCGCTGACCCAGAACTGACCCCAGCGCATCAGCCAGGCCCTTGCCCGCCTGCGCCGTCCAGTCGGCGACGGGACCGTCGAAGACCCGGTCGATGGCCAGCGCGGCGAGATCCTGGGCGATGGCCTCGGCCATGGCGCGAAAGCTGAATTCGCCGGACCGCGCGGCGTCTTCCAGCGCATCCGAAATGGCCTCTCCGGCCTCCTCGAATGCGGCCTGAAGCAGCGAGGCGGCCTCTTCGCCCTCCTTCGCCAGCTGGCGCACAGCGGCTGCGGCTTCCGCCGCGTCCATGCGCTGCTTGATCGGATCATCGGTCATGGCGGTCTCCAGATCGAGTGAGGTCAGGATGAGCGGCCAGCAAATCGTCAAGATCGCCCCGCGAAAGCGGTGCACTCCACGGCTCCGGCGCCGTCAGCGCGCGCCACTCGGCGAGGGTCAGCGCCCAGAAATCGTCCGGTCTGAGCCCCAGCCCGCGCACGGCGAAGCGCAAACGCTCCGCCCAGGCCGGGCTCATGCCAGATTCGCCTTCAGGCAGGCTGCGACGGCGCGGGCCGCGCTTGCGGGTTCTGCGTCAGCGGCGAGCCGCTCCGGCGCCTGCGCGCCGCCCGCCCGAAGCATCGCAGTCAGCACGCCGTGCAGATCCCGCGCCCGCATCGCTTTCAGGCGCGCGGCAAGGGCTGCGGGATCCTCTGCGCCCAGCGCGCGTTCGATCTCGGCGAGCGCGCCCAATGTGAAGCGCAGGGCGTGAGGCGCGCCGCCAATCTCGACGACGGTCTCGCCGCGTTCAGGATTAAACATGGGTCATCATTCCCGGTTCGGCTTTACCGGCGCCGCGCACCGGCGATGATGGGGCCAACATCCGCAACGGAGATTGGTCATGCGAAGGTTTCTGCTTGGATTGCTCGCCGCTCTGCCGCTCGCCGGCTGCGCCGGCTTCTTCCAGAACGTCTATGACGAGCAGGCCGAGGCGGAGTGCGAAGAGATCGTCGACGTGGACGCGCGCCGCGCCTGCCTCAACGCCCTGGCCGACGAGCAGCTCGCGCGCGACTAGGCGCTCGGGCTGAAGCTCACCGCCCCGGCCGAAGCCAGCGAGATCGAATAGGCCGCCTCCCCGTCATGGCGGCCGGAATACTCCAGCGCAGTGACCAGGAACGGGCCTTCCAGCGTTCCGAAATCGGGGATGACCAGCCGCCAGTCGCGCCGGGCCTGATCGAAGAACACGCTGCGCACGGTCTCGTCGGCGGCGGCGTCCACGAAGATCCCCGACCCCGTCACCGCGACCGAGCGCACGCCCGCGCCCTCGATCAGTTCGCGCCAGCGGCCCGGACTGTCGGCGTGCGTGACGTCCACCGTACGGGCATTGAGAGAGATCGATTTCGCCCGCAGTCCCGCCATGGCGGCGAAAGTCTGGGGCTCCACACCGTCGCCGATGGCGATCAGCACGTCCTTGCCGGCTTGAGCGGCCATGTCAGGTCTCCTTGGGTTTCAGGCAAGAAAAAAGCCGCCCGGCGAGGGGCGGCTGAATCATGGTCTGGGACGGGGTCAGACAGCTAGATGTCGGGCCGTTCGTCGTGATTGGCCCAACGCTTCACGTAGGTTTCGTACTCTACGTAGAGCTTGGGCGCGCCGTCCCGCTCGCGCTTTTCGCGCACGTAGGCGGCGAAGTCCGTCCAGTCCAGCACATAGCTGCGCCGCCACCAATCCTTGATGATCTGTTCCTCAAGGGCGGATTGCTTCATGCCGATCGCCGTCGCCTCGTAGTAATTGAACACCTTCTTGACGACGTCTTCCGCATTCAACGCGCGTTGGTGATGGTCAATCACCTTGCCCTCGACCTGCTTCAGCCCGAAGGCGCCCTCATGACCGTCGCGGAGTTCGGAGCGGACGCGCCGGAACTCCTCGAACATCTGAATGACGTCGTGGTCACGGGTCTGCTTGGCGATGTGGTGGAAGGAGTTGTTCGTCTTTTCGCGGCGCTGGGCGTCCCGATAGGTCACGTAGGCGATCAGCGTGGCGCCGATGATCACGCAGAGCTGAACCCCGTTAAGGAGCAGGGCCCAGTTGAACGGCGCTGCGGCAGCTGCAGCAGCCAGCAGGAACACGCTCCCCGTGCTTTCCAAGACAATATCTCCTAACACAAGATTTTCCCACCAGGCACAAAAAAACCGGCTTTCGCCGGATTCTTTGTCGCGTTGGTCCGAGTCTAACGGCTCGTACCCTCAATCGAAGTCGCGAACCCCGAGCGGCTTGTTCCCTCAATGGTCATGTCTACCCTCTCTTTCTAACACCCTACTAGGCGATTCTCATCAACGAAGACAAGAACCCAGCCGAACACCGTCCACAAGCACCGAACCGCGTAAATATAGCGTTACGATGCTGAAATCACGTCGCAAATGTGTTCTTGAACGAGGCGTTTGCGAACGCACGGCCCTCGTATTGGCCTTCTATATACGGGCTCGCCTATGCAATTGCAATCCTAGAGCATTTCGACCAACGCCCTAGCCCGCACCACCGCGTGCAATGTCCTCCCATCCGCGCCCGTGAACAGGTCGGTGTAGACGACCCGGCACAGGATGCAGGCGTAGGGGGCGGGAAGCGTCAGATCGGCCTGGTGGAGCGCCGCGCGCACGGCGGCGGCGGCGTCTTTTACGGCGTCCCTGTCATCGCGCCGTCCCCACAGATGCAAGGTCAGGCGATGGTCGACGAGCTCAGTCCCCGAGCCGTCAGCCGGCTCGGTTTCACCCCGCCCGGTGGAGAGGAAGGGAAAGCGCGCGCCGTTCGGGGCGATGGCGTAGACACGCGCCGGGTCGCCGAGCGCAGCCTTGACAGCCGGATCGCCCTTCAGGCGATCAAGCGCAGCGGTCTGAAAGGCGGTCTCCGGGCTCACAGCCGCACCCTCCGCCAGGGGCGCAGAAGGGCGTCCACGGCATCGGGCAGGCCGCCCTCGCCGCGCCGGGCGCTCTCGGCGCGTTCGACATTGGAATAGGCGTCCGCGACCAGGCGCAGGATCGCCTCGCGCAGCGGCGCGGGCACGTCATCGCCCGTCCCGCCGAAGCCTGCGGTGAAGTCGACCTCGATCCCGCCGGCGGCCCGTTCGGGCTGCGGCAGGTTGAACGGCAGGACGGCGATGAGCCGCCCCGGCTCGCCGGGCTCGGCGCGATACTCTGCCGGGTCAATGGCGGTCGAAGCGCCCTCGGCGTCGTACGTGCGAACCGCCTGCACGCTGATCAGCGGCCGAACCGGCAGGCTGACCGCCTGACCACACGCCGACAGCCGCCGGGACGGCCACGCGTCCAGCGTCCAGCGCCAGCTCTGGGTGATCAGCGCCAGGCCGGTCTCGGACTCAACCCTTGCGCGGGCGCTTGCCAGAAGCTCCCCGATCAGGGAGTCTTCCTCGGCGTGACCGGCGCGCAGCCAGGCCTTGGCGTCAGACAGGCTGACGGGCTCCGCGGCGGGCGGCGCCGTGAGGGAAAGAGGCATTTGATGCTCCAGTGGGTGAAAAGCGTCTTCGGCGCGATGGTCGCCGCCTACGCGGCATTCCTCAGCCGCCCGTGGGTGCAAGGTGTTCGTGTATCGCTCATAGTCGCCTGGGCGATCGCCATGGGATGGGGTTGGATGACGGCCCTCGATCTCGCGGTCGAACGACCATTGGGGCTCGTCCCTGATGGGGTCGACTCGATCGAGGCGCTGTTGAGATCGTCCAAGATCGAGTTCGACCAGAACCTGCTGCGGGGCATTTTCTTGATCGCTATTACGCGACCTTTCACCCATAACAATGTCGCCGCGCGCATCCTCTGGCTCACGCCGTTTCTGTTCCTGTTTGGAGCATGGCTTTCGAGCGCCGCAGCTCCATCCTCTTGGACGGATCAATCCAGCGAAGGACTTCAGGCGACGTTTGATCTAATCACCCTTGTCATGGTCGCAGCCTCAACATGCTTCTGGATCGCGGCAACAAAGAGCGCTTGGAAGGCGCGAGATGAGGCGCCGCCGGCAACGGCGGCGACCGGGGCGGCGCCTCATCCGGAATAGAGAAGCCGCGCCCTAGCTCACGCCGAACTTCAACAGCTTGATGGCGTTGAAATCCTGCACCCCGCCGCCGACGCGGCGGGTGGTGTAGAACAGCACGTAGGGCTTGGCCGAATAGGGATCGCGCAGGACCTGAACGCCCTGGCGGTCCACGATCAGATAGCCCCGCTCGAAATCACCGAAGGCGATGGAGAAGCTGTCCGAACCGATCGCCGGCATGGCCTCGCTCTCGGTCACCGGGTAGCCGAGAAGGCTGGCGGATTGACCGGCAGCGGCGCTGGGCTGCCAGATATAGTTGCCGTCCGCATCCTTGAACTTGCGCACCGCCGAGACGGTCGCCTTGCTCATCACGAACCGGCCATTGGCCCGGTAGCCGGCCCTGGGCGCATAGATCAGATCGATCAGCGCATCGGTGGGGTCAGACGCCGGGAAGTCGCCGTCCACGCCCGTGGCCAGATAGCCGATCTCCTCCCAGGCCGCCGAAGCGTCGGCGGTCTTGGTGTAGGACAGGAAGCCCTTGGGCTGGTTGGTCCCGGAGCCGGAGACGAAGGCGGTCCCTTCAGCCTCGGCGAAGACGTCGCGGACCTCCTCGGCCAGCCAGCGCTCCATATCCACCATCGCATCATCCAGAATGGCCGGCGTGGCGGCGGGCATGGCGTAGAGTTCCGCCGCCGGGAACTCCAGAAGATCCAGGGTGGAGGTGTCGGTCTGAGGCCGGTTGGCGGTCTCCGCCACCCAGCCCGAGGTCGTCCCGCCCAGGCTCACCGGCTTGCGGAAGGTGTGGGCGCTGGTCTGCTTCACCGTGGCGATCTGGCGGATCGGGCTGACCTCGCGCACCAGGCGCTCGATCAGGGCTTCGGTCTCCGGCGGGGCCACATGGCCGCCGTCACCGGCTGTACCGACAGACAGGGCCTTGCCCTCCACCAGCCGGGCCGCTTCACCGGTGCGCAGAAAGCCTGACCAGGCCTCGCGCCCGGCGCTTTTCTCCTCAGAGGCTCCGCCGAGGGTCGGGCGGGATGCTTCGCGGGCCAGGCGATCAAGCTTGCCCTGGGCTTCGTTCAGCGCCGTGTCGATGCGCCCGACCTTCTCCTCCAGCAGGGGATCGGCGGCGCGCTTGGATTCGATCTCGTCGAGGCGCTTGTCGTTGGCGTCCTTGAAGCTTTCAAAGGCCGCCAGCAATTCATGCATGGCCGCCCGCGCCTCGGCGCCAGGCGCGGCCATCTTGGTCTCCCGGGTCATGGGGATCCTTTCGGTTGGGGTGAAGGAAGGGGCGCGTCAGGCCGCGCTCAGCGCGGGTTCAGCCACAGGCGCGGACACGCTCAGGCGCGCCTGGGACAGCATGGGGAAGGTCACGATGGAGACCTCCCACAGATCCAGTTCAAGAAGGTCGCGCCCTCCGCCGGGACGGGGCGCGGACCGCACGGTGCGAAACCCGATGGAGAGTCCGTCGACCGCACCCTCGCGCACCAGGCCCAGCGCCGCGCGGCCCCGTGGCGCGTCGGACAACAGCCGTCCGCGCACATACAGGCCCCGGCCGTCCTCGCGGATCTCCTCCCACACGCCCACCGGCTCGGCGGCGTCATGCTGGAATAGCATGCGCACGCCGCGCGGGCCCTTGGCTTTGAGAGACCTGAGAAACGCGCCGGACCGCACGATGTCGCGGCCATGATCCTCGATATCGAACAGGCTGGCGTAGCCGGCCACCTCGAGCATCCCGCCCGAGCCGTTTCGCACCGTCATGGGCGAGCTCCATACTCGTTGAAAAGCAGATGAATTCCCGGCCGAGCGCGAAGCGCGACGAGCCGGGACCTGTGGGATCACAGGCCAGGAGGTCCCGGCTCGGCGCGGCTGACGCCGCCTGGCCGGAAGTTCAAGACGCTTAGAGCCCGCTAAGGCTCCTCATCCAGCTTGCGCTCGATCCGATCGAGGCTGGCACGGACGTTCACCGCATGGGCCTCAAGCCGCGCCAGGCGCTCATTGACCGGCGCCGTGTCAGCCACCTGATCGTCGAGCCGTCGCTCCATCTGCTCCATGCGCTCACCGGCGGCCCCGGCCCAGATCAGCGCGCCGCCGGTCTGCAGGGCGAGGGTGACGATGACGCCCAGCGTCAGCGTCCGCTCGATCCTGAAGGGCGACGGGGCGGCGTAGGATCCCGCACTCATGAGCGCGCCTCCAGGCCGAGCATGCGGCGCTTTTCGTCTTCGCTCAGAAACACCGCCTCGCCCACCCGGCGCCAGCGCGCGGCGCGTTCTTCCGACAGGGCGGGCAGCGCATCTTCATCGGGGCTGAGCGTCAGATCCTCGCCCACCCAGGGCCTTAGCCAGGCCTGCAGCGACGCCGCCGTCTTGCGCGCCAGCGGCAGGACCGTCTGGCGATAGAAGGCGAGGTTCGCCTCGCGGTAGTTCGAATAGGTGTTGTCGCCGGGAAGACCCAGCAGCATGGGCGGCACGCCGAAGGCCAGCGCGATCTCGCGGGCCGCTTCGCGCCTTGCTTCGATGAAGTCCATCTCGGCGGGACTGTGGCCCATGGGCTTCCAGTCGAGGCCGCCCTCCAGCAGCATGGGGCGGCCGGCATTGTCCGGGCCGGAATGCAGCGCCTCCAGCTCGTCCTTCAGGCGCTCGTATTGCTGCTCAGTCAGGCGGCCGTCGCCATCGCGGCTGGACACGACCAGAGCGCCGGACGGCCGTGCGGCGTTGTCGAGCAGCGCCTTCGCCCAGGCGCCGCCGGCCATGTGCACGTCAATGGCGCGCGCGGCCGGCTCCATGGGCGACAGGCCGTAATGATCATCGGCCGGATTGAAGAGCTTCAGGTGACAGATCGGCGAGCGCCCGCTCGCCCGGTCCCGCGCGAAGGTGCGCGCACCTTCCGCCGCGCGATATTCCCAGCCGTCCGCCCAGCCCTTCGGCCCGGTCAGCACCCGCATGCGGTCAGGCCGCAGCGCATAGAGCGAAACCGGCGCGCCGTCCCCGCCGGTGATCTCCAGATACGCATCGCCGGCGACCTGGAGATGGCCGTGAACCGTCTCCATGAGTTCCGCACCCGACTGGTCCGGATTGGGCCGGGCGAGAAGCGCACGCGCCTCGTCAGCGCGGCGCCCTTCGCCTGCGACCTCGATCGGGCAGGCTGAAACCGCCTCCGCGATAAGACGCACGCAGCGATGGGCCACCGCGTTGCGGCCAAATCCCTCCCGGGCGAAGGCCGCATACCCGCGCGGACTCCACGCCGCGCTCGGCCCGAAAGAGACCGCAAAGGATCGTCCGGACGCCTTCGCGTCCAGTCCGAAGAGTTTTCGAAACATGGGGGACCTTTCGGGTCTCTATGGCTTGAACGTCTAATGACGCTCCCCCTCACCCCGACCCTCTCCCCCTCGACTGTGGGGGAGTGGGTCGGGGTGAGACGCCAGTGACTATGTTTCCCCCTCTCCCCTCTTTGAGGGGAGAGGGCCGGGGTGAGGGGTGTGGCGCCGAACTATGACCGCTGCGCCCGCTCCACGATGGCTGCAACGATCCCGTCAACCTCCTCAAAGCTCTGTGGATTCCAGAACCGCACGACCAGCCAGCCTTGCCTTTCGAGCCAAGCGGTGCGGCGCTGGTCCTGCTCGGCCGCCCCCGCCTCCAGATGGCTGGCGCCGTCCAGCTCAACCACGAGCCTGGCTTCCGCGCAGGCGAAGTCGGCCACGTAAGGACCTATCGGATGCTGCCGGCGAAACTTCAGGCCGCCAGGCCTCTGGCGCAGGAAGCTCCAGACGCGCCGCTCCGCCCGTGTCGCGTCTTGGCGCAGGCGGCGCGCGGCGGCGATAGGCTTTCGGCGGGACATGGTTCTAATGCTAACCGAGATTCTCGTAACAGGCGAGTCCACCTCGTGGCTCACCCCCTCACCCCGACCCTCTCCCCCTTGAAGGGGGAGAGGGGGAGACGGCGGCTGCCGCTGAATATTCAAAGGCCCTACCCCCTCTCCCCTCTCGGAGGGGCTTGAGCCGCGAAGCGGATCAAGGATCGGGGTGAGGTGTGAAGCCGAAGACCCCTCACAACCTTCGCATCCTGGGCTCCGCCTCCTTGCCGAACAGCGCGGCCAGCGCCCACACCAGCGCATCGACGCGGTCCGGACTGCCCGTCTCCCCCTCGGACCCGAACGCGCACATCTGATCTTCCAGCGCCGGCATACGCAGGGCGTGACCGACCCGGCCCGCCGCGTAGAGCGCGGCGATGGGTTCGGCTCTCGCGCGCTTGCCCCGGCTGGCGTGGACCAGCTTGACGGTCAGCTCCGGCGCCGCGGCCTGGAGGACGGCGCGGACCATGTCACCACCCTGATTGGCCTCGGCCACGACATGATCTGCGCCATGGACGATCACCGCTTCGCTCACCGCCCGCGCCCAGCGTTCCGGCCGGGCGCGCAGGGCGTGATCGCCCAGCACGACGGCGCGCTTGAAGCGTCCGCGGCCGGCTGACCCGGCCGCGATGATCCCGCATTCATCGCCCGTGGCGCTGGCGGGCGGATCGACCGCCACGACCACGCGTTCCACCTCGATCGCGTCCAGGCCCAGCGCCGCATCGATCATGGAGCGGGTCCACAAGGCGTCGTCTGGATCCTCGATCAGAATCCCGTCCAGCTCCTGACGCGCCAGGCGGCTGGCGCCGTACTGGGCGCGCAGAGCCTTGATGAAGCCCGGCGCCAGATATTGCGCATTGGCCTCGGTCGACGCCCGCGTGATCGCGACACCCGGCGCGGCGATCAGCGCTTTCAGCGCCGCGATCGGCCTGGGCGTCGTCGTCACCATCAGGCGCGGCCGTGCGCCCAGGCGCAGGCCGAAGCGCAGCGTGTCCAGCGTCTCCTGCGGCTTTTTCCACGCCGCGAATTCATCAGCCCAGGCCGCTTCGAACTGCGGCCCGCGAAGCCCGTCCGGGTCTTCGCTGGAAAAGGCATAGCCCACCGCTCCGCTGGGCCAGACGACACGGCGGCGGGAGGCTTCGAATTTCGGACGGGTCTCCTGAGGTCCGATGTTCAGAAGCCCTGAAGGCCCCGACAGCATGACCTCGCGCACATCGGCGAAGGCCGGTCCGATCAGGGCGACGCGTGCGGCGCCGGCTTGGACCTGGGCGCGGAGCCATTCAGCCCCCGCCCTCGTCTTGCCGGCGCCGCGTCCGCCCAGGAACAGCCAGGTGAGCCAGTCACCCGGAGGAGGACGCTGTTCCTCGCGAGCCCAGTGCAGCCAGTTCTCATTGATCGAGCGGTTCTCCTGCGGCGTCTTCCCCGCCAGATCGTCCATCAGCTGAGCCAGCATCTGATCGCGCGTCAGCCGCTCCGCCTCGGGCCGCGCGTCGTTTAAGCTCGTGATCAAGGAGATTTCCGAGGCGGCGTTCCAGTTCGGCGCGCGGGTCATCGTGAGCGTTCGCCTCCGGCGCAGGTTCAGCCGGCTTCGCGGCGGTGTCGTTGTCCATGATCCACTCCTCCACCGCAGCGGCGGCGCGTAGTATCGCTTGCAGCGCTTTGGCCCGCCGCTCGGCCTCGACCGCTTCGCCGCGTTCCAGCGAAACAAGGGCCTCGTCGAGGCGGCGGGCCAGAGCCGCCTTGAAACGAACCGGCGCGAACGGCGGAAAGTGCGCGTCGATCCAGGCGCAGCGATCCGCAATGGTGCGCCGGTTCACGCCGTACTGATCGGCGATCCAGGCTGCGTCGTGACCCTGGGTCCACAGATCGTGAGCGGCCATCCAGTCCACCATGCGGCGACCGGCCTTGGTGTTCTCGCTGTCTTTTTCGACCATGCCTGAACCCTAGCGCCGGCCCGCCCCGGTCGGAGCGTTTCCAGCGGATCGCGCGTTAACCCTATGAATTAAAACGCGACATTTTTGACGCAGGCCGGGATAGATGCTGCGCTTATCCCCGCTTCTTCGCTGAAAGAGGCCGCTCACCCCCTTTCATCGTGCCCCCAAGACCCTGATGATGACCGTTGAAAGCAGGCAGGGCGGAGCATGCGCGGTTTCGGGGTGAAAGAGCTGTTGGGGTGTTATGCGCGCGGCGTGTTTCCCATGGCGGAATCGCGCGGTGATCCGCGCATCTTCCTGCTAGATCCCGACGAGCGCGGCGTCATTCCCCTGGACGGGTTCCACATCCCGCGCAGCCTGAAGAAGACCGTGAAGCGCGACGTTTATCACGTCACGGTGGACCGCTGTTTCGAGACCGTGGTGCGCGCGTGCGCCAGCCCGGCGCCGGGGCGGGAGGAGACCTGGATCAACCCGGCCATCGAGTCGCTCTATGCCGAGATGCACGCCACCGGCTACGCCCATTCCATTGAATGCTGGAAGGACGGCGCACTGGCCGGCGGGCTCTATGGCGTGACGTTGGGCGCGGCGTTCTTCGGTGAAAGCATGTTTTCCCGCGCCACCGACGCGTCAAAGACCGCGCTGGTTCACTTGGTGGCCCGGCTTCAAGCCGGCGGGTTCCGCCTGCTCGACGCCCAGTTCACCACCGAGCATCTGGAGCGCTTCGGGGCGCAGGCCATCGGACGCGACGATTATCACGTCCAGCTCAAGGCGGCGATTTCCAGGAAGGGCGACTTCTTCAGGCTGCCCGAGGGCCTGCCAGGCGCTCAGCTCCTGCAGTCGATCACCCACACGTCATAGACGGGGTGCTCCAGCGGATTGAGGGCGGGATTGGACGCGAACATCCAGCCTGAGAAGATCCGCTCGCCGTCGATCTCCGCGCCGAACCCGTCGGTGCGGCGGTCATCGACCTGGAGGAAGGCGAACACTTCCGGAGGCTCTTCCGGCGGACGGCGGCGGCAATACTGGACCGTGATGGCCAGCGCGCCGAACTCCACCTCTTCGCCGACCGGCGCTTCGAAGTCGCGGGTGCGCGCGGTGACCTTGTCCAGGCCGCGAAGGATCGCGACGGAACCAGGCTGCGAACTGCGCGCAGACTGTCCCGACTGGCTGTCCTGAGCCAGTGCAGGCGCGGCTGTGACAGCGCAAAGCGCCAGAGCCAGAGCTGAGAGTGTCCCCTTCATGAGCGCGATCCTAGCAAAGGCTTTGCGGCGGAACCATGACGTCAGTTCGATCCGCCGCCGCCGACGGCCTGGCCGATGAGGTCGAACATATCCACGGCGCCCTGGGTGAACTGGATCTCCCCGCCGGGCGCGAGCACCTCCATGGCGCCGCCGGGCTCGATCTCCACATAGGCGCCGCCCAGAAGACCAGCCGCTGCGATCTTCGCGGTGGAATCATCGGGGATCTCGATGTCGGAGCGGATCGTCAGCGTGGCTTGCGCGAAATAGGTCTGCGGGTCCAGCTCGATCGCCTGCACCGCGCCGACCGGCACGCCGGCCACACGCACTTCCGCGCCGCGCGCCAGATCGCCGACCGTGCTGAACCGCGCGGTCAGCTGATAGCTGTCGCGCCCCGGTCCCTCGTCCAGACGCCCCTGTGCGTAGAACAGAAAGGCGCCCGCAGCGATCAGCACCGCAAGGCCGAGCAGGGTTTCAAGCACCGCGCCGCCGCGCATGGCCTAGTCTCCCGGCGTCCACGCCTCATAGTCACCGACGGTGCGCTGGCGATGGCGTTCGGAGCCCTCATGGAGAGAGCCCTTCGGCCGGTAGGCGTGCAGCGTGCCGGTGAGATTGGGTTGATGGTCCTGCTCCCAGGCGCGCCGGGGAAGCGGCGTGTCGCTGGGCGCCTCGTCGAAGGTGTGGTGCAGCCAGCCATGCCAGTCCGACGGCACCCGCGAGGCGTCGGCATAGCCGTTGAACACCACCCAGCGGCGCTGCTTGCCGTCTGCGCCGGTGCCGCCCTTGCGCTCGCGGTAATACTTGTTGCCGAACGCGTCCTCGCCGACGAGTTCGCCGGAGCGCCAGATGGTGAAGGCCGCGCCCGCGGACGCGCCGTTCCACCAGGTGAAGATTTTTGAAAGCAGGCCGAGCATGACGTCCTTCGGTCCTCGAAACAAAGCTTGGCCCGTATATGCATCCCGCATCCGCCCCGGTCCAGAGCCGGACGCGGCTCAGCCATGAATTGTCCGGCCAGCGTTGCGATAACGCCGCTTCGCGCTTCGACTCCGCGGGCGAACGCCCTGTACCATGGCGGTGATTCGAATCGCCCGCGAGGAGCTTTCCATGGTCCAGCGCCGCCTGACCCGGCCCGACGCCGCCTTCGCCGACACCCTGAGCTGGACTGAACGCGCCCTGTCCCTGGGCGATCCCGACGCCGAATCCGGCGCCGGCGCGACCGCGCGGACACCCGAAGACTGGAGCGCAAGGGCCGTCGCGGCGCTGGGCGTTCTGTCCGGCGCCGACTTCGACGAGGACCTCGATGCGGAGATTGTTGTTTCAGCGATCGCCGGCGAGCTCGCCGGAGCATTCGAGGACAACGAGATCGCCGCTGAAGAACTGAGCGCCTCGCTCCTGCTGCGCGAAGCCTGTCCGGCGCCGCGCATCTGGCGGGGCGAAGCGCTGCACGCCGGCGCAGAGGTGGAGCCCGCCACGCTGGACCAGCTCTCCGGCGTGCTCGACGCGCTGAACCAGTCTGCCATGGGCGAAGCCGCCGCCACGCTGGGCGCGCGCATCCTGGCCGAGCGGCTTGAAGCGGTGGCCCTGGCCTGCGTGAATTGCGACGGCTCGGACGAGGAGTGCTTCGATCCGCGCCGCAACCGGGCGCTGGCGAGAGCCGTGCGCTCGGCCCGCCGCGACGGGGCGCCGGACGCCATGATCGAGCGCGCCATCGCCCGCGCCCGGCTGGGCGTCGTGGAGCCGGAAGCCGGTCTCGACGCCGCGCCCGCGCCCGTCGCGACCCCGCCGGTTCGTCTGGACGCCGCCTTCTTCGACGCCGCCGACGCCGACGCGGTGCTGGATGACGGCACACCGGCGCGCGCGCTCGCCCTGAAGCTGTCAGAAGCGCTTTGGACCCATGGCGCTCCAGCCCTGACCTTCACCGATGCACCCGCCCCGGCGCCGGCGGCCTGCGTGCTCGACGCGGCGCGCTTTGTGCGGGCCCACGCGCTGGACGTGGAAGCGCTGAAGGGCGCGGCGGCGCTGTGGGGACAGGTCGCCGAAAGTCTGGGCGGATCGCTGGCCATCGCCGGGCTGGGCGCTGCCGTGACCTCAGCCGCGCTTGGCTATGACAGCGATGAAGGCCGGGGCTTCGCCGCAGCGATCCTCGCCGCCGCCGTCGAAGCGAGCCCTGCGCCCGTCCGGCTGGCCCAGGCCGCAGATCCGTCGCTGGCCTTCCTGGACACCGGCTCCATGGGCGTTCATCCGCCCGCCTCCATAGACCAGCCCGGCGAAGCGAAGCTCGCGCCCTGGATCAGCGCAGCGCTCAGCCAGGCGGACGAGGCGACGCTTGAAGCCGCCCGCCGCCATGCTCTGGGCGCACGGTCCCTGTCCGGCCTGAAGGCCCAATGGGTCGAGCAGCTCAAGGCCCAAGGCGTCGACGAGGCCGCCTTTGCCCGCATCGATGCGGCCTTGGCTGACGGAACCCCGCTCCGCTTCGCCATCAATCGCTGGACGCTGGGCGATGAGCTCGCCCGGCGCTGCGGGCTGAGCCCCTCCCAGTTTGAAGAAGCCGGCCCGCGCCTGCTTGAAGCCCTGGGCGTCGACCCCGCCGAGATCGCAGCGGCGGAGCGATACGTCCACGGCGCAGGACGCCTGGATGACTGTCAGGCTCTCACGCCGGAGCAGCGCGCGATTTTCGCCGACCCTGGCGTGGAAGCGCGCCTGGCCATGGCCGAAGCGGCCGAAGCGGCGCTGGGCGCTCCGGCCGGTCTCGAAATCGCCCTGCCCGGTTCCGCCTCCATGGACGAGGCCGGCGCGCTGGCCGCTTCGGCGGCGCGGCGCGGCCTGTCCGGCATCGTCATCCGGCGCGAAGGCGAGGCGCTCTACGATCTGCTCAACACGATCGAGTTTGAAGGCGGCGATTACGGCAAGCGCACGTTCGTGGCGGAGGAACGCGTGGTCGAGCGCGTTGTTGAAAAGCTCATCGAGACCCCGGCCAGCCGGCGCAAACTGCCTGACCGGCGCAAAGGCTATATCCAGAAGGCCACCGTGGGCGGCCACAAGGTGTATCTGCACACCGGCGAGTTCGACGACGGGGCGCTGGGCGAGATCTTCATCGACATGCACAAGGAAGGCGCGGCCTTCCGCTCGCTCATGAACAATTTCGCCATCGCCATCTCCATCGGCCTGCAGTACGGCGTGCCGCTGGAGGAGTATGTCGACGCCTACCTGTTCACCCGGTTCGAGCCGGCCGGCGATGTGGAGGGCAACGACTCCATCAAGCACGCCAGCTCGATCCTGGATTATCTGTTCCGCGAGCTGGCCGTGAGTTATCTGGGCCGCGAGGATCTCGCTCAGACCGACCCGTCGAGCTACGATCCCGCAGGACTCGGACAGGGCGTGGCGAAGGAAAAATACGTTTCCGATGCCGACCCGGCCCAGCTGATCTCCCGCGGCTTCTCCCGCGGCCAGCTGCCCGACAATGTGGTGATGCTCGGCGCGCGCAAGGATTCCGAGAAAAACGCTGAGGCCAAACCCGCCGGCAACGGCGGATCAGGCTCAGTCGGATCAGGGTCCGGCCGCGCAAAGACCGCGCCGGAGCCGAAATACCATGGCGAACCCTGCCCGGAATGCGGCCACTTCACCCTGATCGAAAGCGGCGCGGAGCTTGATTGCGACGCCTGCGGCTGGTCGGGCCCGCCGCCGGGAGGGTAGGGCTCGGCCCCGGCCTTGCAGCGCTTCGGATGGAGACTGCGTAATAGCGCCCGGAATTGTGCCATGATGAAACACCTCGCCGCCGCCCTGCTCGCCGCCGCCGCGCTCAGCGTGCCGGCTGTCGCCCAGAACGCGTCGGAGATCGCGCGAGTTCAGGCTGGCGGGTCGTGCCCGGGCTGCAATCTGTTTCAAGCCGATCTGGCCTATCGCGATCTGCCCGGCGTGGACGTGTCCGGCGCGCGTCTGCGCCAGGCCGACCTGTCGCTTTCGACCATGAACCGCGCGCGCTTCGACCGCGCGAACCTGAGCATCGCGAACCTGTTCGGCGCCCGCTTCACCGGCGCCAGCTTCCGCAGCGCGGACCTGTCGCGGGCCAACGCCGTGGGCGCCTATTTCGGCGGAGCCGATCTGACCGGCGCGCGCCTGGATGGGACGAACCTGTCCGGCGCCGAGCTGGAGACCGCGCGCGGCCTGACCCAGAGCCAGCTGAGCGCCGCTTGCGGAGACGCCTCCACGCGCCTGCCCGCCGGTCTGTCTCTGGCGCCCTGCAGCACGATCACCCGCTAGACTCTCGCGACGCGCCTCAGCGTCGCGATCCCTTGTCCTGCCGGGCCTTACCGCGATTTAAGTCGCAATGCTGAACACTGTTCGCTAGCGTGCCGCCCATGTTGCTGCGTTCCTTCATCACCCTGACGATTATTCTGAGCTGCGCCGGCGCCGCCCAGGCCGGAGATGAGCCCCATCGCCGTCTCGTGATCGGCGGAGATTGCGCGGCGTGTGAGTTTCAGGGTGCGAACCTGGCCGGCGCGCGCTTCCTCGGCGGAGATTTCAGCAATAGCGATTTCTCGCGGGCGGAGCTGCTCGGCGCGCACCTGTCGGACATGGTTCTCGATGGGGCGGACTTTGAAGGCGCATCCCTGATCGACGCCCGTCTGGCCAATGTTTCTCTGGAAGGCGCTGACCTCACGGGCGTTCGCCTGGACCGGGCCCGGCTGCACCGGGTCCGGTTTGAAGGGGCGAACCTTCAGCGTGTGAGCCTGAACGGCGCGGTCTTGCTGCTGTCCGATCTGACCGGCGCCGATCTGGCGGACGCGGAAGGCGAAGACGCGGTGTTCCGCCAGGCCGATCTGACCGGCGCGGTGCTGCGCGGCGCCCGCTTTAACGAGGCTCACTTCTTCGGCGCCCGCCTGACCGGCGCTGACCTGCGCTCAGTCCGACTGGAAAACGCCATCATCGAAAACTCTGATCTGACCGGCGCAGATCTGCGCGGCGCACGGATGGAGGGCGCACGTTTCGTGGCGGTGAACCTGACCGGCGTCGATATGCGCGGCGCGCAGGGCGTGGAGCAGGCGATCTTCCGCCACTCCTGCGGCGCCCGGATCGACGGCTTGCCCGACAGCATCCGCCTGCAGCCCTGCTCGACCGAAGGCATTCGCGCCGTTGTGGCGGCGGTGTCGGTGGACGCCGCGCGCCTGGAACGCCAGCGCGCCGAGATGGAGCGCGCCCGTGAGGCCTTGCGCCACGCCCTCGCGCAGGTCGAGGCTGAGACCGCCTTCACCGACTCCTTGCGCACCGAGATGACTGAAGCCCTGCGCGAGGGCTGGGCCGCCGCCGCCGAAGCGCTGGCTGAGGCTGAGGCGGACCTTGCGGCGACCGGGGCGGCCAGCTGGACGTTCGAGATCAGGCGCGAAGAGATCGGCGAGCCGATCCGGGTGATCCTTGAACAGATCGAAGCGGGCGAATATCCCCAGGTGGTGATCCGGGCGCGTGAGCCGCGTACGCCTGAGCCCTCGGGGCCGCCTGCCCCGCCCAAGACGCCCGCCGCGCCGGAACCGGCTGAAGATGACGGCCGGCGCAGCCTGGATGGAAGCAAGCGCCAGTAGGCGCCGCCCGCGACCGCGAAGCCTTGCGGGGCTAGCCCTTCTTTTCGTCCGGAATGACCGTGCGCAGGTGCAGCTCGCGCAGCTGACGCATCTCGGCCGGCGCCGGTGCGTTCATCATCAGGTCGCGGGCCTGCTGGTCCTTGGGGAACATGACGACTTCGCGCAGATTCTCTTCGCCCGCCAGCAGCATGACGATGCGGTCCACGCCCGGCGCGATGCCGCCGTGGGGCGGCGCGCCGTAGCGGAAGGCGTTCAGCATGCCGCCGAAGGCCTCTTCGACCACGTCCGGTCCGTAACCGGCGAACTCGAACGCCTTCAGCATCACGTCAGGACGGTGGTTCCGGATCGCGCCCGAGGACAGCTCCACCCCGTTGCACACGATGTCATACTGGTAGGCCTTCAGACCCAGCAGCGTCTCGTGATCGCCCGCGTCCAGCGCCATGAAGGCCTCGGCGTCCATCTGCGGCATGGAGAAGGGGTTGTGGGAGAACTCCACTTTCTTCTCGTCCTCGTCCCACTCATACATGGGGAAGTCGACGATCCAGCAGAACTTGAACACGCCCTCTTCATAAAGGCCCAGCTCACGGCCGACCCGGTCACGCGCACGGCCGGCGAAGGCGACGAAGTCCTTGGGTTCGCCGGCGGCGAAGAAGCACGCGTCGCCGGGCTTCAGACCCAGCTGGCTGCGGATCGCCTCGGTGCGCTCGGGCCCGATATTCTTCGCGATGGGACCGGCGCCCTCGATCGCGCCGTTCTCTTCGCGCCAGAAGATGTAACCGAGACCCGGCTGGCCCTCTTCCTTCTGGGCCCAGCTGTTCATCCGGTCGCAGAACGCCCGGGAGCCGCCGTTCGGCGCGGGGATGGCGCGCACTTCGACTTTCGGGTTCTTCTCGATCATGCCGGCGAAGACCTTGAAGCCCGAGCCGGCGAAGTGCTCGGTCACAGGCTCCATGACGATCGGGTTGCGCAAGTCCGGCTTGTCGGAGCCGTACTTCGCCATCGCCTCGGCGTAGGGGATGCGCGGGAACGGCGCAGGCGTCACCGCCGTCTCGCCGGAAAACTCGTCGAACACGCCATGCAGCACCGGCTCGATGGCGGCGAACACGTCTTCCTGGTCGACGAAGCTCATCTCCATGTCGAGCTGGTAGAACTCGCCCGGCGCCCGGTCGGCGCGGGCATCCTCGTCACGGAAGCAGGGCGCGATCTGGAAGTAGCGGTCAAAGCCCGCAACCATGATCAGCTGCTTGAACTGCTGGGGCGCCTGGGGCAGCGCGTAGAACTTGCCCGGATGAAGGCGGGACGGCACCAGGAAGTCGCGCGCGCCTTCAGGAGAAGAGGCCGTCAGGATCGGCGTCTGGTATTCCAGGAAGCCCTGTTCGACCATGCGGCGGCGCAGAGAGTCGATGATCTGGCTGCGCAGCACGATGCGCTTGTGCAGGCTTTCCCGGCGCAGATCGATATAGCGGTGCTTCAGGCGGACCTCCTCAGACCAGTCCGGCTCGCCAAACACCGGCAGCGGAAGCTCCTCGGCGGCGGACTGAACCTCCAGCGTGTCGACCACCAGCTCCACCTCGCCGGTGGGCAGGTTCTTGTTCACGGTCTCGGCTGAACGGGCCACGACCTTGCCGGTCACCGTCACGACGCTCTCCGCGCGCATGCGCTCCAGCGTGGCGAAGTTCGCGTTGTCCGGCTCCAGCACGCACTGCGTCAGGCCGTAATGGTCGCGCAGGTCCACGAACAAGAGACCGCCATGGTCGCGCTTGCGGTGGATCCAGCCGGACAGACGCGCGGTCTCGCCCACATGGGCGGCGCGCAGTTCAGAGCAGGTGTGCGTGCGATAGGCGTGCATGATCGGGCTTGGTCCTGACAGCAAATCGGAAGGGAATAAGTCGCGTGCGGAAAAGCACCCGACAGCCCCTCCCTGTCAAGGTGGAGCAGCTGGGCCGGGCAGCGGAGCGCCGTCATGGATCGGGCCGGACGGGGCAAGACCGGGCTGGAAACAAGTTGGCAGGGCCCGCATCGGCGCACTAGTGTTCAGGTTGAAGAATTCGCGTATGGAGCGGCGGACATGGACGCGTCTTCCAGCGGCCCTCCGGCGGTCGACCCCGCGATCGCCGCCATCGTCGAGGCCTTTGAGGCCTCCGGGCAGCCTTACCTAATTGTGAACGAACATCATGAAGTGGACTGGCATCGCCATGTGTCCGCCTGCATTCTTGATGCGGTCAGCGCGCGCCGCCCCATGATGTTCGGCGGTGAAAACATTCCGCAGGCCTTCCACACAGACTTCGGAACTCTTCGAGTCCCGGTGGGCGTGTTTCCGGCCTATCGCGCCTCACCGTTCTACCAGCACATCTGGCGCGTCGCGATCCGTTATGATCTCCCGGTGTTCGGATATGATCAGGCCGACACGGAGCTGACCGACGCCGAACTGGTGGCGCAGGGTGTCCAAGTCGACGCAATCAACCGGCGCGAGCGCACGGCGGCTGAATACGTTCTGCAATACACCGCGCCGCTGCCTGATCACGGCGTCTATCTCCATGTCGGCTTCGCGCATGCCAGCGAGACCATCAACTTCAACCCCGAAGGCATGGCCGGCTGGCTCGCCGGACATCTTCGCATGATCACGGGCGAGGATCCGGTCACCGTCTATCAGCTCGCTGCTGACCGCTGGGACTGGTACGAGGAGCGCGGACGTTTCGAATTCAATCCGGAGGCCTGCGCGGCCATGGAGAACAAGACCGTGGTGGTGCGATCCCATGAGGGCGTCATCGGCTGCGTGGACCGGGCGTTGATGCCCGCACGACAGGATGTCGACTTCCTCTGGCTGGATCCCGTCGAGCCGGGGCCGGACCCCGACCTGCCGGAGTGGCTTTGTCCGGCCTGGCGGGCCGATTACGACACGACCAGGCCAGCGGCGGAGCGCTGAGCGCGCTTGCTCCGCTCTGCGCCCCGCCTACTCTCGCGGTCATGAGAGCGCAGATTTTTCACACAGGCTTCTGGGCGCTGGCGGGAACGCTGGCGATCGTGTGTTCGCCGATCCTTCTGCTGCCTGGACGCGGTCCGGCGGTGGCGGCCATCGGGCTCTACGCCAAAGCTTTTCGGGTCTGGCTGCGCATCTGCGGCGTCAGCATCGAGTATCGCGGGCTGGAGCATCTGGACGGGCTGGGCCCCGCCGTATTCGCGGCCAAGCACCAGTCCTATGGCGACGGGCTGTGTCACATCGCACGCGATCAGGACCTCGCCTACGTCATCGGCGACCACATGCTGCGCTTTCCCGTGGTGGGGCTGTATCTGAAGAAGGCCGAAGCCGTAGTGGTCGACGATGCGGCGGGCCGGCGCGCCGGCGGCGCGTTCGATGACGGCGCCGGGCGCCTTGCCGCGGATGGCCGCAGCGCACTCATCTTCCCCGAAGGCGGGCTGACCCCGGTGGGCGGCGGACGGCGCTTCCGCCGCGGCGCCTGGAAGCTCGCCCGCGCCCTCAATCGTCCCGTCGTGCCGGTGGCGACGAATCTGGGCTGTTTCTGGCCCGAGCAGGAGCGGGTTCTCAACCCGGGCTGCGCAGTGATCGAGTTTCTCGAACCGATCCAGCCCGGCGAGGACGCGAAGGCCTTCACCGAACAGTTGCAGACGCGGGTGAATGACCGCACCCGCGCGCTCGAAGCGGAAGCCCGCACCACGAGCCAGGGATAGAAAGTGAGCGCTCACTCACTTTGAGCCGACGCGCAAAGCATCAGGCTCCGCGCTGGCGGCGAGCCCCGGGGGCCAGAATGACCAGAGGCGCTTCGCGACAGAACACGCGAAACGCTTCGCGGCAGAACGCCCGAAGCGCTTCCCGACAGACGAAGCGAAGCACTTCGCAACAGAACAAGGTGAGTGAACGCTCACTCACCTTGACTCGCCCGACTCGATCTGGCATCAAGCGTTTGTGAGTGAGCGTTCACTTACCGCAATGCGCCGATCGCACCGCTCGGAACCTGAGTGGGAGCGGTCACAGGACACCCTTCGTGCGGGTCGCACAGGAGACGCAGAATGGCCGGATCTGTCGGCATGAGTGAGAGAGCCCTGCTGGGCGAGGATGTGCGCGGGGTGACCGCCACCCATGGCACAGCCAAGGCGCGGATCGAGCGCGCAGCGCTCGGACTGTTCGCGACGCGGGGCGTGGACGGGGTCTCCACCCGGGAGATCGCCGCCGAGGCCGGTCTGTCAGAGGGCTCGATCTACAAGAATTTCGACAGCAAGGACGCGCTGGCCGAGACCCTGTTCGAGGCCATTCACGCCCGGCTGTACGCCCTGGTGAAGACCGCCATCGCGGAGAGCGCGGACTTTGAAGACGCTGTACGCCGGGTCGTGGCGGCCTATTGCGACGCGGCGGACTCAGACCGCACGCTGTTCGAGTATCACCTCACCCACATGTTCCGTTTCGGCCAGATTGACCGTCCCGGCCGGCCCGATCCCACCGCCCTCATCGCCGCACGCATCGCCGAGGCCATGACGGCCGGCGACTGCCCGGACGGCGACGCCGAAATCAAGGCCGCCGCCGCCCTGGGCGTGGTGCTGCAGCCGGCCGCCCACCGCATGGCCGGACGCTTCTCCATCGCCATGGCGAGCCGGGCCGACGCCCTCGCCCGCGCGGCGCTGGCCGCCATTCAGGAAGCCTGACCATCATGACCGATTTCACCCGAGAGGAGGCCGCCATGGCCGAACCTGTCCAACGCCCCGTGTCCGTCTGGATCCGCTCCATCGCCTATTTTATCGCCTACTGGCTGATCACGGCGAACTTCGCGATCCTGTGCACGTTTCTGGCGCTCATGCCGGGCCGGAAGATTCTGGGCTGGGGCCTTCAGCTCTACGGCTCGGCCCAGCTGACTGCGCTGAAATACATCGCCGGCGTCCATGTCGAGGTGCGCGGCAAGGAGCGCCTGCCGTCCGAGCCTGTGGTGATCGGCGCCAAGCACCAGAGCTGGGGCGACGGTTTCGTCATGCTCGCCCACATCGCCCAGATTTCCTTCGTGGCCGGCGACCACCTGTACAAGTTTCCGCTCGTCGGCCGGATCCTGAAGAAGATCGGGGCCATCGTCCTGTCCAATCAGGGCGGCGAGGAAGCCCGCACCCGGCTGGAGGACGGCATGAAATCCCTGCAGGCCGACCGCCGCGACGTGCTGATCTATCCTGAAGGTCACCTGGCAAGGCCCGGCGAGAAGCACCGCTACCGCACCGGTGTCTGGCGTCTGTATGACGCACTGGAGCGCCCCTGCGCGCCGGTCGCGACCAATCTGGGCCTTGCCTGGGACCAGCAGAGCTTCTTCAAGACGCCCGGCCGGGTCGTGGTGGAGTTCCTTGATCCGATCGAACCGGGGCTGGACAAGGACGCGTTCATGGAGAGGCTGGAGCGGGTTGTGGAATCGCGCACCGACGCGCTGGTCGCAGAGGGACTGCGCTGATGAGCCTGAAACTCGCCGTCTCCCTCATGGGCCAGCGCCGCTATGTGCCCATGTGGGTCGCGCAGGTGTTCGGCGCCTTCAACGATAATCTGTTCCGCTGGTCGCTGGTGGTGCTGGCGACCTTCTCCGGCCTGACGGTCATGGACCTGCCGCCGGACCAGATGACGCCCATCGCCGCGACCATCTTCACCCTGCCGATCTTCCTGTTTTCGGCCATGGCCGGCCAGGTCGCCGACCGGTACGACCGCATGAAGATCATGCGGGTGCTGAAATTCGCCGAGATCTTTCTGATGATCGCCGCAGCGATCGGCTTCATCCTCGAGCTGCCCTACGTGCTGCTCTTCGTGCTGTTCATGATGGGGGTCCAGACCGCCTTCTTCATCCCGGCGCGCACTTCGGCCATGCCGACCCTGCTGGAGCCTTCAGAGCTGGTGACGGCCAACGCCATGATGTCGGGACCCATCAACGTGGCGATCCTGGGCGGCGCCATCGGGGCGACCTTGATGATCACCCAGAGCTGGGGGCCTTACGCGGTCGGGGGCATTCTCATCGTCATGGCGGTTCTGGGCTGGCTCGGCGCACGCCAGGGCACGCCTGCGCCGGCCTATGACCCGAGCCTGAAGATCCGCTTCAACATCATCGCTGAAACCGCGCGCATGGTCGCCTTCCTGTGGCGGGCCAAGGATGTCCTGCGCCCGGCGGTCGGCGTCGCCTGGTTCTGGATGCTCAGCGCCGCGGTGCTGACGGTCCTGCCCCTGTTCGCGCGCAACATCCTCGGCGCCGACGAGGGCGTGGTGGCGATCTTCCAGGTTCTGTTCACGCTGGGCGCGGTGACCGGCGCGCTGCTGTGCGGGGTGCTGAACCGGGGCGAGGACGCGCTGATCTTCACCGTTATCGGCGCATGCGGTCTGGTGATCTTCCCCGCCGACATAGCGCTCTACACGGCGGGCTGGAGCCCGGACAGCGAGCTGATGAACGTCGCCGCTTTTCTTGAAGCGCCGGAGCATCGCCGGATCCTCATCGACCTGTTCATGGCAGCTGCGTCCGGGGGGCTGTTCCTGGTCCCGCTCCAGGCCATGGCCCAGCGCCGGGCCGACCCGGAGCGGCGCGGGCGCCTGCTGGCGGCCAGCGGCATCCTGAACGGGGCCGCCGCGACGCTGGGTCCCTTCATCCTGTTCGTGCTCGCGCGCACCGGTCTGCCGGTCTACGCCGCCTTCTGGTTCGTCTCGGCCGGTTCGCTTGTCGCCGCGGGATATTTCACCTGGCGCATGATGGTCCGGGCTAAGACGAAAACGGCGTGACGCGCCCCCTCGCCAAACGCCGCGGCGAGCGCTAAGCACGCAGGCCATGGAATGGATCACCGACACCGACTCGCTCGCTAGCGCCTGCGCCGATCTCGCCAGGGCCGAATTCGTCGCCGTGGACACCGAGTTCATGCGCGAAACCACCTTCTGGCCCAAGCTCTGCCTGATCCAGGCGGCCGGCGGCGACAGGGAGGTGCTGATCGATCCGCTGGCCGAGGGCCTCGATCTGGAGCCGTTCTGGGCGCTGATGCGCGATGAGAAGGTCTTGAAGGTCTTCCACGCCTGCCGCCAGGACATCGAGATCTTCTACCACCAGGGCGGCGAACTGATCCCGCGCCCCATGTTCGACAGCCAGGTCGCGGCCATGGCGGTGGGGCTGGGCGATTCCATCAGCTACGACAATCTGGTGCGGGCCCTGCTGGGTGAAGGTGTGGACAAGGGCTCGCGCTTCACCGACTGGTCGCGCCGGCCGCTCTCGGACAAGCAGGCCGAATATGCGCTCGCCGATGTGACGCTGCTGCGCGATCTCTTCCCGATCCTGCGCCAGAAACTCCAGGACGTCGGGCGGGAGGCCTGGCTGACCGAGGAAATGAAGACCGTCACCGATCCGGCGACCTATCGCATGGATCCCAAGGATGCCTGGAAGCGCCTGAAGCTGCGCAAGACCACGCCGAAATGGCTCGCCGCCCTGAAGGCCGCTGCGGAGTGGCGCGAGACCGAGGCCCAGACCCGGGACATCCCGCGCAACCGCATCATCAAGGATGACGGTCTGTATGAAATCGCCCACGCCGCCCCGACCAGCCCGGAGGAGCTGTCTCACCTGCGCGCCGTCCCCAAGGGGTTCGAGCGCTCCAAGCCGGCCGAGCGCCTGATCGAGGCGTTGAACGCAGCCCTGGAAGACCCCAAGGCCCACGCGCCCAAGATCGAGAAGCAGAAGCCTGCCCCGCCCAATGCCGGTCCGATCCTGGAAATGCTGAAGCTATTCCTGAAAGTGGTCGCCGAGCAGGAGGGCGTGGCCGCCCGTCTTATCGCGACGGTCCCCGATCTCGAACAGCTGGCGGCTGACGATGAGGCCGACATTCCCGCTCTGAAAGGCTGGCGCCGTCAGGTCTTCGGCGCCGAGGCGATCCGCCTGAAGAAGGGTGAGCTGGCGCTGGTTCTGGAGAACGGCCGCGTCGAGGCTGTCGAACTGGAATAGGGTCGCCGGACCAGGCGCAGCTCCAAAGGCTGACCGAATCCCTCCTCCGGCCTATCTTTGACCCATGGCCAAAGCCGACCGCCCCGAGATACCCGACGACGAAACCGGCGCCTCCAGCGCGCCGGAACAGGTCGCGCCTGAGGGCCTGAGCGGTCCGGACGTCATCGCCTCTTACGTGAAGACTCTGCCCAACAAGCCGGGCGTCTATCGCATGTACGATCACGCCGGCGAGGTGCTGTATGTCGGCAAGGCGAAGAAGCTGAAGAACCGGGTGTCGAACTACGCCAAGTCCGGCGGGCACACCAACCGGATCGCGCTGATGATCTCGCTGACCCGATCCATGGAATTCGTGGTCACCGCCACCGAGACCGAGGCGTTGCTGCTGGAAGCCAACCTGATCAAGAAGCTGCGCCCGCGCTTCAACATCCTCCTGCGCGACGACAAGTCCTTCCCCTACATCCTGATCCGCACCGATCACGACGCGCCCCAGCTGACCAAGCATCGCGGCGCAAGGCGCAGGAAGGGTCATTATTTCGGGCCCTTCGCCAGCGCCGGCGCGGTGAACAACACGCTGAACACGCTGCAGAAGGCCTTCCTGCTACGCACCTGCACTGACAGCGTCTACGAGGGGCGGTCCCGGCCCTGCATGCTCTACCAGATCAAGCGCTGCGCAGCGCCGTGCGTGGATTATGTCGACGGCGAGCGCTATGGCGAGCTGGTCGATGAGGCCAGCCAGTTCCTGCGCGGCCGCTCCAACGCGCTGCGCGAGCGCCTGCAAGCAGACATGCAGGCGGCCTCGGAAAACCTCGACTTCGAACGGGCCGCCCGCCTGCGCGACCGGCTGCGCGCCATTGCGGCGGTGACGACCCAGCAGGGCGTGAACCCGGAAGGCGTGGACGAGGCCGATGTCATCGCCATCCACCAGGAAGGCGGGAAGACCTGCGTGCAGATCTTCTTTTTCCGGGCCGGCCAGAACTGGGGCAATCGCGCGCTTTATCCCAAGCATGAGGCCGACGCCACGCCGGAGGAGGTGCTCTCCGCCTTCATCGCCCAGTTCTATGACGACAAGCCCGCCCCCGGCCTGATCCTGACGAGCGTCGAGCCGGAGCAAGCCGATCTGCTGGCCGAGGCGCTGACGCTGCGCGCCGGTCACGCCGTGGAGATCCGCAAGCCGCAGCGCGGGCGCAAGAAAGAGCTGGTGGAAGCCGCCGCCACCAACGCCCGCGAAGCGCTGGGCCGTCAGCTGGCCGAAAGCCGCTCCCAGGCCCAGCTGCTGGCTGGGGTGGCGAAAGTGTTCGATCTGGCCGCTCCGCCGGAACGCATCGAGGTCTATGACAACTCCCACATTCAAGGGAGCAACGCGCTGGGCGCCATGATCGTGGCTGGACCGGAAGGCTTTGAGAAAACCAGCTATCGCCGCTTCAACATGAAGGGCGATGACGCGGCGACCAATGACGATTTCGCCATGATGAAGGCCATGCTGCGCCGCCGGTTCACGCGCCTGGCCAGGGAGCGCGAAGAGGGCGCGCCGGTTCCCGGCCTGGTGCTCATCGACGGCGGCAAGGGTCAGCTGTCCAGCGTGCTCGAAGTGATGGCCGAGCTGGCCTTGGACGACGTCCCCATCGCAGCCGTCGCCAAGGGCCCGGACCGCGATGCGGGGCGCGAAGTCTTCTACATGCCCGGCAAGGCGCCCATCCGCCTGCCCATGAACGATCCGGTTCTGTATTACCTTCAGCGCCTGCGCGACGAGGCCCACCGCTTCGCCATCACCGGTCACCGCGCCAAGCGCTCCAAACAGATCAAGGAAAACCCGCTGGACGATATCGCAGGCGTCGGCGCCAACCGGCGCAGCGCGCTGTTGAAGCATTTCGGCTCCGCCCGCGCCGTAGCGCGCGCGAACCTGGCCGATCTGGAAGCCGTGGACGGGGTCTCGAAAGCGCTGGCGAAAAAGATATACGATCATTTTCATGAGTGAGGGTGACGGACCCCACCCCTCACCCCGCCCTCTCCCCTCCAAAGGGGAGAGGGAGACCGGGCTTTTGACAAGCCGCCTTTTTGCACTGACTTCACCGCCCCCTCTCCCCCACGCGTGGGGGAGAGGGTAAGGGTGAGGGGGAGAGCCGGTCCGGCCCGAACGGACCGGCGAGCGACACGCCGACAGATGACGCCATGACCCACCTGCCCAACGCCGTCACCATCGCCCGGGGCCTCGCTGGCCCCATCGGGGCCTTCCTGCTGCTGGAAAGCCGCTATGCCGGCGTCGAGCTTCAGAACGAGGCGCTGTCGAACGGCTATGCCATCGCGTCGGGCCTGGTGCTTCTGATCGCGGCCCTGTCCGACGGGTTCGACGGCTGGCTGGCGCGGCGGTTCAACGCCGAGAGCGCCCTGGGCGCTTTGCTGGACCCCATCGCCGACAAGGTGCTGGTGGGCAGCTATCTCGTCGCCTTCGTCATGATCACCAATGTCGACCTCTGGCTCGCCCTGCCGGTCGCCATCATCATTGCGCGCGACCTGACCATCACCGGCCTGCGTCTGAACGCGGCGGAGCCAACGGTTCTGACCGTCACCAGGGACGCCAAGATCAAGACGGCCCTTCAGATGGCGGTGACCGCCGCGCCCTTTGTGTTCGTCCCGATCCTTTCGGTCACAGGCGCCAGCCAGGCGACGCGGGATCATGTGATCATCTTCTGGTTCGGGGCCGTCTGGTTCCTGGCCGTCTTGACGGTCTGGACGGCGCTGCCCTACCTGAAGGCCGTGCGAGCCGCCAACCGCCGCTGAATAACTTCATAGATATCTAAAATTTTTTGCGGCCTCGCGGCGCGCATGATTTTATTAACCCTTCCCATTCAATGGTCATGTTCAGTTGCCATGTTCAATGGCGAGATTTTTTGCTGGGGGAACTCCCATGTCCAAGATTGATCTCACTGAACGCTTCCAGTTTCTGGACCTGGTGGAGGCCGACCGCGGCCGCCTGCGCACGCTGAAACCCGTGATCAAAGCCGCCCTGCCGAAAGTTCTGCAGGACTTCTACGGCGACATCGCCAAGCACCCGAATGTCGACAAGATGTTCGCCAGCGACGCCATGCGCGATCACGCCCGTGACAAGCAGATGGAGCACTGGATGCGCATCTGCGACTCCAAGTTCGACGCGGATTATCTCAATAGCGTGGAGCGGATCGGCGCCGCCCATGCGGCTCTCGGCCTCAAACCCAACTGGTATTTCGGCGGCTACGCCAAGATCGTGGCCGGCGTGCAAAGCGCCATCGTCAGCGAGGTTCTGGGCAAGGCCGGCTTCATGGGCGCGAAGAAGGCTGAAGGCGAGCTCAAGGCCTTCATGGACAGCGTGACCAAGGCCGCCATGCTCGATATGGATCTGGTCATGTCCACCATTGAGGCCAAGACGCTTCAGGCCACCAATGACGAGCGGATGCGTCTGGCCGCAGACTTCGAGAAGACCGTCTCGGCCATCGTGGACAGCGTCGCGGCGGCGTCTGAAGAGCTCGGCCAGACCGCCCGGGCCATGTCGGCCACAGCCGACCAGACCCAGGAGAAGTCTTCATCGGTGGCCGCCGCCGCCGAAGAAGCCACCGCCACGGCCCAGTCCGTCGCCGGCGCCGCGTCCCAGCTGACCAGCGCCATCGCGGAAATCTCCTCGCGCGCCGGCGAGGCGGCCCAGACCTCCGGCGCGGCCAGCGAGCAGGCCCGCAAGACCGGCGAGACCATGGGCGTTCTGAAAGAGGCGGCCGAGAAGATCGGCGAGATCGTCAGCCTGATCGAGAACGTCGCCGAACAAACCAACCTGCTGGCGCTCAACGCCACCATCGAAGCCGCCCGCGCCGGTGAGGCCGGAAAGGGCTTCGCGGTCGTAGCCAGCGAAGTGAAGACGCTAGCCAGCCAGACCGCCAAGGCGACCGAGCAGATTTCCGACCAGATCGCCCACGTGCAGTCCGTGGTCGGCGACGCGGTCGCCGCCATCGAGAAGGTCTCGGTCTCCATCGATCAGGTCAATCAGGTTTCCGCCTCCATCTCCGCAGCCGTGGAAGAACAGAACGCCGCGACCGCCGAGATCAGCCGGAACACCGAGCAGACCGCCAGCAGCGCCGGCTCGGTCTCTCACACGATTACCGAAGTGCTGTCCGGAGCCCAGGAAACCTCCAGTGCGGCCGGCGGCGTGGTCGGCGCGGCCGAAGAGCTGGGCCGTCAGGCCGAGCAGCTGCGCACCGACGCAGCCAAGTTCCTGGAGCAGATCCGCAAGGCCTCTTGAAGGCCCTAGAACAACGACCCCTGCTCAGGGGGCGTGCGCCGGCGCGGCTTCGAGCTTCGCGCCGGCGTTTTCTTGTCTGGCTTGGGCGGGTCAGGCAGGACGGCCTCGCCGCCCTCCCCGATCCGCGCCGCCCGTTCGCCGTCGGCGAAGCGCAAGCTCACAGCCTGGCCGTCCTCCAGCGCCGTCGCTGAGCGCACCAAGCGGCCCTCAGCGTCCGTGACAAGCGCAAAGCCGCGCGCCAGCACGCGTTCGTGGGAGACCGAGTTGAGCCGCGCGCCCAGCGAGGCGAGCGACTTGTCGCGGTCCGCCAAGGACCGCTGAAACGCCGGGCCAAGCCGCCCGGCGGGCGCCGCCAGCCTTCGGCCCCGCTCGGCGATGTCGCGCTTCAGCGCCGCAGGGCGCAACCCCGCCGCCGCCTGGTCCAGGCGCACGCGAGCGCGATCAATACCGGCCGTGCGCGCCCGCTCCAGCCGGTCAGCAGCGTAATCGAGGCGCTGGGACGCGCCTTGCAGCAGGGCGTCGGGACGGCCCAGCGCCCGGCCCGCGCTCTTCAGCTCGGAGGCCTTGCGATCCAGAGACCGCTGCAGCGCGCCGGACAGGCGCAGCGCGTCCTTGGCGATGCGCTCGGCCAGATCGCGGCGCACCGGCACCGCCCGCTCCGCAGCGCCGGTGGGCGTGGGCGCGCGCAGATCGCTGGCGTAATCAATGAGCGTGGTGTCGGTCTCGTGACCCACAGCCGAAATCAGCGGAATGCGCGACGCGGCCGCCGCACGCACCACGATCTCCTCGTTGAAGGCCCAAAGATCTTCGATGGAACCGCCGCCGCGCGCGACGATGATCAGGTCAGGCTGGGGAATCCCTCCACCCTCCGGCAGGGCGTTCAGCCCTTCGATGCCCGCCGCGATCTCCGCCGCCGCGCCCTCGCCCTGGACCCGCACCGGCCAGAGCAGGACATGGACTGGAAAGCGCTCCGAAAGCCTGTGCAGAATGTCCCGGATCACCGCGCCCGTGGGCGAGGTCACCACCCCGATCACGCGCGGCAGGAACGGGATATCCCGTTTACGCTCCGGCGCGAACAGGCCTTCCGCCGCCAGCGCCTTCTTGCGCGCCTCCAGGAGCGCCATGAGCGCGCCCTCGCCGGCCGGCTCGAGACGTTCGATTATCAGCTGATATTTCGAGCGGCCCGGGAAGGTGGACAGACGCCCTTCCGCGACGACTTCCAGCCCCTCCTCGGGCCGGAAATTCAGGCTGGAGGCCAGCCCTTTCCACATGACCGCGTCGATGACCGCGCGCTCGTCCTTCATGTCCAGATAGACGTGGCCGGACCTGGCGACCGTCACCCGCCCCAGCTCCCCGCGCACGCGCACATGGCCGTAAGTGTCCTCCACGGTCTTCTTCAGGGCTCCGGAGAGCTCCGAGACGGTGTATTCATGAGCGTTGGAGGCGGGTGCGTCGGTCATGGCCGGACCCTAGCGCGGATTCGGGCTCAGGTGCAGCAGGGCGGAGTGTTCACCCCACCCCGACCCTCCCCTCAAGGGGAGGGAGGCGGTTTCGCGCTGAATGAGGTTTGAAAGCCACTCGTCTCCGACCGGGATCAATTCGAAGGCGCCCGAGCGCTCTCCCTCCCCTCCCCTCCCAGGGGAGGGCTGGGGTGGGGTAAGCGGCGCAGCGTCCGACGCCGATGCAGGATGAACCGCCCAGCTCCCCTTACCGCGATCCTTGATCCGCTTCGCGGCTCAAGCCCCTTCAGGAGGGGAGAGAGGTTAGCCCATTGACCTTGCCGCCCCGCCCGTCCATTCACCCGGTCGACTTACGGAGTGCTGGAATGAACATTCTCATCGTCGGATCAGGCGGGCGTGAGCATGCCCTGGCCTGGAAGATCGCCCAGAGCCCGCTGGTGGACACGGTCTGGTCCGCGCCGGGCAGCCTGGCCATGGACCGGATCGGGCCCTGCTTCGATGTGAAGGCCGACGATGTGGAAAACCTGGAGAAGCTCGCGCTGCAGCTCGAGCCGGACCTGATCGTGATCGGGCCGGAGGCGCCGCTGGCGGCCGGGCTGGCTGATATCCTGCGCGCGCGCGGCTTTGACGTGTTCGGCCCTGACCGCGAGCCGGCCCAGCTGGAAGCCTCCAAGGGCTTCGCCAAGGACATCATGGCGCGCCTGGGCGTGCCCACCGCCGCCTATGGCCGCTTCACCGAGCCTGAGGACGCGAAAGCCTTCCTGCGCACGCTGGACGCGCCCTACGTCCTCAAAGCCGACGGCCTGGCCGCCGGCAAGGGCGTGGTGATCGCCCCGACGCTGGCTGAGGCCGAAGCCGAAGCTGAAGCCATGCTGGGCGGCAAGTTCGGCGAGGCGGGCGCCGAACTCGTCATCGAGGAGTTCATGCCCGGCGAGGAGGCCAGCGTCTTTGTCCTGACCGATGGAGTGAACCGGCTTACCCTGCCCGCCTGCCAGGACCACAAGCGCCTGCTGGACGGCGATGAAGGTCCCAATACTGGCGGGATGGGCGCCTATTGCCCGGCCCCGGTCATGACAGAGGCGCTCCTGAAGCAGGTCGACGAGGAGATCTCCGAGCCCATGATCGAGGGCCTGCGCGAGGCCGGTCACCCCTATCAGGGCGTTCTTTACATCGGCCTGATGATCACGCCGGAGGGCCCGAAGGTCGTGGAGTTCAACGTCCGTTTCGGCGACCCGGAATGCCAGGTCCTCATGGCGTCGCTCGAAGACGACATTGTCCCCGCCCTGCTCGCCTGCGCCACGGGCGGGATGCCGCAACGAGACTTCACCGCCCTGATGCCGAAGCTGTCCGAAGCCCGGCCCGCAGCGACGGTGGTTCTGGCCACGAACGGGTATCCCGGCGCCTATGAGAAGGGCTCGGTGATCACCGGGGTGAAGACCGCGGACGAGATCGAGGGCGTCACCGTTTTCCATGCCGGAACCGGCGTGAACGAGGCTGGCGACTGGACCGCCCAGGGCGGCCGGGTCCTGTCGGTCACCGCCGTCGGCGATGACTTGAAACAGGCAATCGACCGGGCCTATGCCGGCGTCGACGCCATCGACTGGCCCCAAGGCGTTCACCGCCGCGATATCGGTTGGCGGGCGCTGGGCAAAAGCGAGTAGCGCCTATCCCGGGCGAGCGTGAGCGAGACCCCGGACCGTGTGCAGGATGATCAACCAGATCCCGGCTCGGCGCTTCGCTTGGCCGGGATAGGCCCTTAAAGACTCAACACCCGGCTGAACCTTTCCCCGCGCCGTTCGATCTCGTTGTCCTCCCCCGCCTGCGGGGGAGGTGTCCGCGAAGCGGACGGAGGGGGGGAACCGCGGACGCCGCATGCCCCCCTCGGCCCTTCGGGCCACTCCCCCCGTAAACGGGGGGAGACATCTTCACACCATCTAAAGCGACAAAACCCGGCTGAACCTTTCCCCGCGCCGTTCGATCTCCACCGGCCAGCGGCGGATGCCGTCGCTGGCCTCCAGCACCGCTTCGAGATCCTCTAGAGAGCTCACATCCGAGCCGTCCACGGCGATGATGCGGTCACCGGGCTGGAAGCCGAAATAGTCCGCCGGGCTGCGGCGGTTCACCGAGAAGATCAGCACCCCGGTCTGGAACGCGTCGAGGCCGTTTTCTTCATTGAAGGCCGGGGACAGCTCCACGACTTCGGCGCCCTGGAACGGGTTGCGGCCGCGCACATCCAGCTTTTCGCCTTCGGCTACTCCGGGCGCCGGCTCGGCCTCCACGGTCAGGGTCAGGCGTTCGCCGTCGCGCAGCACGGTCAGGTCCGCCGTCTCGCCGATGGTGCGGGTGGCGAAGCGGAAACGGGCGCCGGCCTCGTTATTGATCTCCACCCCATCGACCGCCACGACCACGTCGCCGCGCTCCAGCCCGGCGTCTTCCGCCGGACCGCCGGGCCAGATCTCCGCCACGATAGCGCCGCGCGGGCGATCCAGGCCGATGGATTGCGCCAGATCATTGGTCACCGGCTGCAGCCGCGCGCCCAGCCAGGGCCGGATGATCTCTCCGTCCTGCAGGGCCGCCGCGACGACGGTGCGCACCATCTCCACCGGCACCGCGAAGCCGATGCCGTTCGAGCCGCCCGAGCGGGAAAAGATCGCCGTGTTCACGCCGATCAGCTCGCCATCCATGTCCACGAGCGCACCGCCGGAATTGCCCGGATTCACCGCCGCGTCGGTCTGGATGAAGAAGGCGTAATCGGTGATGCCCACATCGGTGCGCGCGAGCGCCGACACGATGCCCGAGGTCACCGTCTGGCCCACGCCGAACGGATTGCCGATGGCCAGGACCAGATCGCCCACTTCAGAGGCGCCATCCTCGTCATAGGCCAGAACCGGCAGGTCTTCCTCGGCCCGGATCTGCAAGACGGCGAGATCGGTGCGTTCATCGGCCAGCAGCAGTTCGGCCTCATACTCGCGGCGATCGGACAGCACGACGCGCAGGTCCTGGGCGCCTTCCACCACGTGATTATTCGTCACGATGACCCCGGACGGATCCACGATCACGCCCGAGCCCAGAGACTGCACCTCGCGCTCGCGCACCTGCGGCCCGAAGAAGCGTTCGAACATGGGATCGCCGGCGAAGGGCGAGCGCTGGGAGATCACCCGGCGCGAATAGACATTGACCACCGCGGGCGCGGCCTGGCGCACCACCGGAGCGAAGGAGAGCTGGACCTGGGCCTGGCTCTGCGGCGCGACGCGCTCGACCGGGGCGGGATCCGGCTCAGCTCGAGGCGAGGCTTCCTGCGAGCAGGCCGGGGCGGCGATGAGGCTGGCGGCGCTGAGCGCCAGAACGGCGATACGGGACATGGGCGGACCCTTCGATCAACAAAACAACGCTTACCGATGTAGGAACACCCACCTTACCTGAACACCCCCTGAAACATGACGATTCTGGAAGGGTCGTGCGCCCGTCATGACGGCCCGCTACACTGGGGGCGCACTGAGGGAGGCCGTCATGGCGTCAAACAGGACCGACAAACCCATCCGGCTGTTCCGTCCCGGCAAGGGCGGGCGGGAGCTGTCGCGCATCGAAGCGCGCGCCGCTGGCGAGTATGCGCCGCTTTACAAGGGCGGCCGCGCCAAGGCGCTGGAACGCGCCGCCGAGGTCGCCCGCGAACGCACCGAAGAAGCCGCCGACGTCGATCCCGAACAGCTCGCGCGTGATCAGGCGAAGGTCGAAGCCGGCTTCTGGCCCAAACTCAAGCGCGTCGCCCGGCAGATCCCTTTTCTGGAGGACCTGGTGGCGGCCTATTACGCCATGCGCGATCCGGCGACCCCTTTTCAGGCGCGCGCGGCGCTGGCCTTCGGCCTGGTGTATTTCCTGTGGGTGTTCGACATCATCCCCGATTTTCTGGGGCTTGTCGGCTTTGCTGATGACGGCACGGTCCTGACCACCATCATCGTCCAGGTCGGTTCAGCGATCACCGACGAGCATCGCCGCCTGGCGAAAGAGGTTCTGGGGGTGGAGGGGTAGCGCCACGTTTTTCTGAACGGTCCCGGAGCGCCCTTGAGGACCTCCGGGACAAGTTGGATCGAGACAATGCGCCTATCCCGGCCGGAGTGTCAGCGGAGCGCCGGGAACTCCTTGAATGCCTGCTCAGAATGGTCCCGGATCTTCGCTGTGCTCGTCCGGGAGGTCCGCTGAGGCGAAAATCGAAAAAGCCGCGCCCGGATGCCCGGACGCGGCTTAATTCTTTCAGCGCTGACGCGAGGATCAATCCTCTGCGGCGACGCCCTCGTCCTCGAGGCGCGCGCGGTCGGCGGCGCCTTTGGCTTCGGGATCGCGATCCACCAGCTCGATGACGGCCATGGGCGCGTTGTCGCCGTGGCGGAAGCCGGCTTTCAGCACGCGGGTATAGCCGCCCGCGCGCTCGGCATAGCGGGGCCCGAGGGTTTCGAAGAGCTTGCCCACCTGTTCGGTGTTGCGGATCTTCGAAATCGCCTGACGGCGGGAGTGCAGGTCGCCGCGCTTGGCCAGGGTGATGAGCTTGTCCATGATGGGCTTGAGCTCTTTGGCCTTGGGCAGGGTGGTGACGATCTGCTCGTGCTCGATCAGCGAGGCGGCCATGTTGGCGAACATGGCGCGGCGGTGGCTGGCCGTGCGGTTGAGCTTGCGATGAGCGACGCCGTGGCGCATGGGTCTTCTCCTTGGAACCTAGGGTCGGGACGTCTCGCGACGGTCCGTCCTAGATCTGATCCTCATATTTCTTGGCCAGATCCTCGATATTCTCAGGCGGCCAGTTGGGCGCCTCCATACCGAGGTGCAGGCCCATCTGGGCGAGCACTTCCTTGATCTCGTTGAGCGACTTGCGCCCGAAGTTCGGGGTGCGGAGCATTTCCGCCTCGGACTTCTGAATGAGATCGCCGATATAGACGATATTGTCGTTCTTCAGGCAGTTGGCCGAACGCACCGACAGCTCCAGCTCGTCCACCTTCTTCAGGAGGGCCGGGTTGAAGTCCAGCTCCGGGGTGTCGTCCACATCGCCGCGCGCCTGGTTGGGCTCGTCGAAGTTCACGAAGATCTGGAACTGGTCCTGCAGGATGCGCGCGGCGTAGGCGACCGCGTCCTCCGGCGTCACCGCGCCGTTGGTTTCGATCTCCAGGATCAGCTTGTCATAGTCCAGCACCTGACCTTCGCGGGTGTTCTCCACGCGGTAGGCCACGCGCTTGACCGGGCTGTACAGGGCGTCCACGCCCACCAGGCCGATCGGTGCGTCCTCGGGACGGTTGCGGTCCGCCGGGACATAGCCCTTGCCGGTGTTGATGGTCAGGACCATGCGCACTTCGGCATCCTCGTCGAGGGTGCAGATCACGTGGTCCTTGTTGATGACCTCGATGTCGGCGGTCTCTTCGATGTCGCCGGCGGTCACCTCGCCCGGACCCTTCTTGGTCAGGGTCAGGCGCTTGGGGCCTTCGGCGTGCATGCGCAGGGCGACCTGCTTGAGATTCAGGATGATGTCGGTGACGTCTTCGCGCACGCCCTTGATCGTCGAGAACTCGTGCAGCACGGAATCGATCTGCACCGCCGTGATCGCCGCGCCCTGCAGGGAGGACAGCAGAATCCGGCGCAGCGAGTTGCCCAAGGTCATGCCGAAGCCGCGCTCCAGCGGCTCGGCGATGATCTTGGCGTGGCGCTTGGGATCGAAGCCCGGCACGATTTCCGGCTTCATCGGGCGGATCAGTTCCGGCCAGTTCTTCTCAATCACGGACATCACCCCTTCGAGGCGGCGGCGCGAGCATCAAAGGGGGATGCAAGGCGCCGGACAGTTTCAAATGCGGCGGCGGCGCACCCTTGTGAAAAGGCGCGCCAGGTAATCTCTAGACGCGGCGGCGCTTCGGCGGGCGGCAGCCATTGTGCGGGATCGTCGTCACGTCGTGGATCGTCGTGATGGTGAACCCTACCGACTGCAGGCCGCGCAGGGCGCTCTCGCGGCCCGACCCCGGACCAGACACTTTGACCTCAAGGGTCTTCACGCCGTGCTCCTGGGCCTTGCGGCCGGCGTCTTCAGCGGCGACCTGGGCGGCGTACGGGGTCGACTTGCGCGAACCCTTGAAGCCCATGGTTCCGGCCGAAGACCAGGCGATGGCGTTGCCCTGGGCGTCGGTGATCGTGATCATCGTATTGTTGAAGCTGGCGTTCACGTGGGCGACGCCGGCGGTGATGTTCTTGCGCTCGCGGCGGCGGACGCGGGACGGTTCTTTGGCCATGATCCTCGCTCCTTATTTCTTCTTGCCGGCGATCGGCTTGGCGGGACCCTTGCGGGTGCGCGCGTTGGTGTGGGTGCGCTGACCGCGGACCGGCAGGCCGCGGCGATGGCGCAGGCCGCGATAGCAGCCCAGATCCATCAGGCGCTTGACGTTCACCGCACGCTCACGGCGCAGGTCGCCTTCAACCATATAGCCCGCATCGATCGTCTCGCGGATCTGCAGGACTTCCGCGTCGGTCAGCTGGTTGACGCGCTTCTCGGCGGGAATGCCCACCTTCTCGCAGATCTCGGCGGCCTTGGCCGGACCGATGCCATGGATATAGCGCAGCGCGATGGTGACGCGCTTGTTGGTCGGAATGTTGACGCCGGCGATACGCGCCATGACGCTCTCCTTGTCCTCGTGCCCTGCAGCGCGCGAAGCAGATGACGCGCGCCGCTGTTCGAGCGGCGCTTCACGGTCATCTGCCCTTCTGCGAGCGAAGGGCGGTTCTTATAGTCTCAGCCCCGGCGCCGTCAACCGCGTTGACCGCCCCGAGGCGCTTATCTTTCAGGCCCGCCGGGCAAGCCCGGCGAACCGGCGATCCTTAAGCGTCCAGCGCGGCGTTGATCCGCGCTGCGACGTCCTTGATGCCGCCCATTCCGTCCAAGTCAGCCAGCTTGTCCTGGGCCTGATAGTACGGGATCAGCGGCGCGGTCTGGGCGTTGTAGGTGTCCAGACGATTCTTGAAGGCTTCCACGGTGTCGTCCGAGCGGCCCTCTTCAGCCGCACGCTTCTCCATCCGCGAGACCAGCTCGGCCTGGTCGACGACCAGGCGCACGACCTTGTCGATCTGCGTCCCACGCCCGGCCAGCAGCTGATCGAGCGCCTCGGCCTGGGCCACGGTGCGCGGAAAGCCGTCGAAGATCGCACCGCCGGCCGCCTCGGCTTCCGGCAGGCGCTCCTCGATCAGCTCGATTACGATGGCGTCCGAGACCAGGTCGCCCCGGTCCATGATGTCCTTGACCCGCTTGCCCAGATCAGAGCCCGCGGCGATCGCAGCCCGCAGCATGTCGCCGGTGGACAGCTGGACCCAGCCGCGCTCGGCGACGAGCGTCTTGGCCTGGGTGCCCTTGCCGGCGCCCGGCGGGCCGAACAGAACGATGTTCATCGCTTGCGTCCCCTCAGCTTGGTCTTCTTGATGAGCCCTTCATACTGGTGCGCCAGCAGGTGGGATTGGATCTGTCCGACGGTATCGAGCGTGACCGAAACCACGATCAGCACGGCTGTGCCGCCGATATAAACCGGGATCTGCTGGTTCTGGGCCTTCAGGATTTCCGGCAGGACGCAGACCAGGGTCAGGTAGGCCGCGCCGATCACCGTCAGGCGGGACAGAACGTAGTCCAGGTACTCCGCCGTCCGCTTGCCAGGCCGGATGCCCGGCAGGAAGCCGCCATACTTCTTCAGATTGTCCGCCACGTCGTCCGGATTGAAGACGATGGAGGTGTAGAAGAAGGTGAAGAAGACGATCAGGAACGCATAGAAGGCCAGGAAGAGCGGCTGGCCGGGGCCAAGCAGCGCCACAACAGTGCGCAGCCACTCCGGGCCGGACTGGGCCGAGAAGCCCGCAATGGTCGCCGGCAGCAGCAGCAGCGAAGACGCGAAGATGGCCGGAATGACACCCGCCGTGTTCAGCTTGAGCGGCAGGAAGCTCGACTCACCGCCCGTCATCTTGTTGCCGACCTGGCGCTTTGGATACTGGATCAGCAGCCGGCGCTGGCTGCGCTCCATGAACACCACGAAGGTCAGGATGACCACCAGGCCGACAAGCGCGGCGATGATCACCGTGCCCGAAAGCGAACCGCTCTCACCCTGTTGCAGCATCTGGAACAGGGCGCGCGGCATTTCCGCAATGATGCCGGCGAAGATGATCAGGGACACGCCATTGCCCACGCCGCGCGCCGTGATCTGCTCGCCAAGCCACAGAAGGAACATTGTGCCGCCCACCAGCGTGATGACGGTCGTGCCGACGAAGAACGGACCGGGGTTGATTGCGATCGTGGCGTTGGTCGTCGGGTCTGGCGTCTGCATGCTGAACGCGATGGCGAGCGCCTGCGCGGTGGCCAGCACGACGGTGAGATAGCGCGAATACTGGTTGATCTGCTTGCGCCCGGCCTCTCCGCCTTCCTTCTTCAGGCGCTCCAGGCTGGGCACCGTGGCCGCCATGAGCTGCATGATGATGGAGGCCGAGATGTACGGCATCACGTTCAGGGCGAAGATCGCCATACGCTCCACAGCGCCGCCGGAGAACAGGTTGAACGCTCCGAGCACGCCCTGGCGCTGAGCTTCAAAGCTGGAGGCGAACTGCGCCGGATCAATCCCCGGAACCGGCACGTAGGTGCCGATGCGATAGATGACCAGAACCAGAAGCGTGAACAGAATGCGCTTCTGCAGCTCCTTGGCGCGCGCGAACGCGCCGAAATTCATGTTCGAGGCAAGCTGTTCGGCGGCTGACGCCATGGCGGGGTCTGCTCCTGCATAGAAGAAACGGGCCGCTTCCAGTTAGGAACGCGGCCCGCCGGATGCTACTCCGCGTCGGCTTTGTCTTTGGCCGGCGCGGTGACGGTGACCTTGCCGCCGGCTTTCTCGACCGCGGCGATCGCGGGCTTGGAGCCGCCGGCCACGGTGAGGTCGAGCTTGGCTTTCAGCTCGCCGCCGCCGACCAGGCGGATGCCGTCCTTGACGCGGCGCACGACGCCGGCGGCCACCAGGGCGGCGCCGTCGACCGCCGATTTGGCGTCAAGCTTGCCGGCGTCCACTGCCTGCTGCAGGCGGCCGAGGGAAACCTCGGCGTACTGCTTGCGGTTCGGCTTGGTGAAGCCGCGCTTGGGCAGGCGCTGGTGCAGCGGCATCTGACCGCCTTCGAAGCCCTTGATGGACACGCCGGAGCGGGACTTCTGACCTTTGACGCCGCGGCCGCCGGTCTTGCCCTTGCCCGAGCCGATGCCGCGGCCGACGCGCGTGCGCGGCTTGGTCGAGCCGTCATTATCGCGCAGTTCGTTCAAGCGCATGTCGTCTCTCCTTTGGGAGCAGCGGCCTAGCCGCGCTCCTCAACGATTTCAACCATATGGGCGACCTTGGCGATCATGCCGCGGACCGCCGGGGTGTCTTCCAGCTCGCGCTGCTTGCCGATACGGCCAAGGCCGAGGCCTTTCAGCGTGGCGTGCTGCTTCGGCGGACGGCGGGTGGCGCTGCCCGTCTGGCGCACGGTGAGAGTTTTCTTGTCAGCCATGTCGCCCTCCTACGATTCAATCGCTTCAGGGGCGCTGGCGCCATCCTGACGGCGCTCGACCAGGTCAGCGACCTTGATCCCGCGCTTGGCGGCCACGGAGCGCGGCGAGTTCTGGGCCTTCAGGGCTTCGAACGTGGCGCGCACCATGTTGTACGGGTTGGACGAACCGACCGACTTGGCCACCACGTCCTGGACGCCGAGCGCTTCAAGAACCGCACGCATCGGACCACCCGCGATCACGCCGGTGCCCGGAGGCGCGGCGCGAAGCACGACCTTGCCCGCGCCCCAACGCCCTTTGGCGTCGTGGTGCAGGGTCCGGCCCTCGCGCAGCGGCACGCGGATCATCATCTTCTTGGCTTCCTCGGTGGACTTGCGGATGGATTCCGGCACTTCGCGCGCCTTGCCCTGTCCGAAGCCGACCCGGCCCTTGCCGTCACCGACGACCGCCAGCGCGGCGAACTGGAAGTTCCGGCCGCCCTTCACGGTCTTGGCGACGCGGTTGATCTGAACGAGCTTGTCGATCAGTTCCGGTTCGCCGTTGTCTTCGTCCTTGCGGCGCCGGTCGCGGCCGCGATTGTCTTCTCGTGCCATCGCCAGCTCCCTTAAAAGCTCAGACCACCATCACGGGCGGCATCGGCGAGCGCCTTGATGCGTCCGTGATAGATGTAGCCGCCGCGGTCGAACACGACCTCGGTCAGGCCCTTTTCCTTGGCCCGCTCGGCGACCTTCTTGCCCACTTCCTGGGCGGCTTCCACCGTGGCGCCGTTTGAGTCCTTGCCCTGCTCCAGGGTGGACGCGGCGGCCACCGTGACGCCATTCGCGTCGTCGATGATCTGGGCGTAGATGTGCTTGGAGGAGCGGTGCACCGACAGGCGCGGGCGGCCGTTCCCCATTTTCTTCAGCCGGGCGCGGTTGCGTTGAGCGCGCCGGCGCATGTGATCGCGCGGAGTCTTCATAACCTTGCCCTACTTCTTCTTGCCTTCTTTGCGGCGGATGTACTCGCCCACATACTTGATGCCCTTGCCTTTGTAAGGCTCCGGCGGACGGAAGCCGCGGATCTCGGCGGCCGTCTGACCGACCGCCTGGGCGTCAGCGCCCTCGATCTTGATCTCGGTCGGCTTGGGCGTGGACAGGCTCACCCCGGCGCGCGGCTTGTAGACCACGTCATGGGACAGACCCAGCGACAGCTTGAGGTCGGAACCCTGCATCTGGGCGCGGTAACCCACGCCGACCAGCTCCAGGGTCTTCTCATAGCCTTGCGTGACGCCGTGAACCATATTGCGAATCCGGGCCCGGGCGGTGCCGAACATGGACTTGCCGAACTTGGAGTTCTCGGCCGGCTCCACGCGCAGCGAGCCATCCTCATGGAGGATGCGCACGGCCGGCGGCGCGGAGAAATTCAGCTCACCCTTGGGGCCCTTCACGGACACCTCGCCGCCGTTCACCGAAGCGGTGACGCCGGAGGGGATTTCGACAGGCAGCTTGCCTAGGCGCGACATGTCGGTTGCTCCCCTAGCTTACGTGACACAGGATTTCGCCGCCGACGTTCTTGGCGCGAGCCACCGCATCGCTCATCACGCCCTGGGGCGTGGAGATGATGGCGATGCCCAGGCCGTTCTGAACGAGCGGGAGATCACGGACCTTGCGGTATTCACGGCGTCCAGGCTTGGACACGCGCTTGATATCGGAAATGACCGGAGCGCCTTCATAGTATTTCAGCTCGATCTCGAACTGCTTGAAGCCAGCTGCGTCGGTGGATTCCGAATAACCGCGGATGAAACCTTCCTGAAGCAGCACTTCCAGCACCCGGCCGCGCAGCTTGGACGCCGGCGTGGTCACAGAGGTGCGGTTGCGCATCAGGGCGTTGCGGATGCGGGTCAGCATATCGCCGAGCGGATCGTTCACGGACATCTTATCCCCTCCCTACCAGCTCGACTTGACCATGCCCGGGATCAACCCGTGGCTGGCCAGCTGACGCAGAGAAATCCGCGACATCTTCAGCTTGCGATAGTAACCGCGCGGACGGCCGGTGACCTGGCACCGGTTGCGCACACGGGTCGGCGCGGAATTGCGCGGCAGGCCGGCCAGCTTCAGCTGGGCGGAGAACCGCTCTTCCACGGGCTTCGACGTATCGCGGGCGACAGCCTTCAGCTCCGCACGCTTCGCCGCGTATTTCGCGGCGAGGCGTTGACGCTTCAGGTTCCGCTCGACAGCGCTTTTCTTAGCCATTCAATTCTTCTCCTCGCGTGCGGGACCACCCCGGTCCCGCGCTCCTGCTGCGTCAGTTCGTGAACGGGAACTCGAACTCGGCCAGCAGGGCCTTCGCTTCTTCATCAGTCCGGGCGGTGGTGCACACGATGATGTCCATGCCGCGGATCATTTCGACCTTGTCATAGTCGATTTCCGGGAAAACGATGTGCTCTTTCAGGCCCATCGCAAAGTTGCCCCGGCCATCGAAGCTCTTGCCGTTCAGTCCGCGGAAGTCGCGCACGCGCGGCAGAGCGATCGTGATCAGGCGATCGAGAAACTCGTACATGCGATCCTGGCGAAGGGTGACCTTCGCGCCGATCAGCTGCTCTTCGCGCAGCTTGAAGCCCGCGATGGAGTTCTTCGCCTTGGTCGCCACCGGCTTTTGGCCGGAGATCGCCTGAAGATCATCGAGCGCGCCCTTGATCTTCTTGGAATCCTGAGCGGCCTCGCCGACGCCCATGTTGATCACGACCTTGTCCAGGCGCGGGATCTGCATGTCGTTCTTGTAGGCGAACTTCTCTTTCAGCTTCGCGCGAATTTCTTCGCGATAGCGAGCCTTGAGACGCGGTTCGTATTCAGCGACGTCAGCCATCGATAACCTCACCGGACTTCTTGGCCACGCGCACCTTCTTGCCGTCCTTGATCTGGAAGCCGACACGGGTCGGTTCGCCAGACTTGGGATCGGCGAGCGCCACGTTGGAGACGTGGATCGGCGCGTCCTTTTCCTCGATGCCGCCGGCGTTCGTCTGGGTCGGGCGCTGGTGGCGCTTGACCGTGTTCACACCGGACACGACGACCTTGCCGTCCTTCGGCAGAACGCGGGAGACCGTGCCGGTCTTGCCCTTGTCCTTGCCCGAGAGCACGACGACCTTGTCGCCCTTCTTGATCTTCGCAGCCATGGCTTACAGCACCTCCGGCGCGAGCGAGACGATCTTCATGTGCTGCTTGGCGCGCAGCTCACGCGGCACCGGACCGAAGATACGGGTGCCGACCGGCTCGTTGTTGTTGTTCAAAATGACAGCCGCGTTGTTGTCGAAGCGGATGACGGAACCGTCGCGACGCTTGATGTCGCGCGCGGTGCGCACGACGACGGCGCGGCGCACGTCACCCTTCTTCACGCGGCCCTTGGGCGCGGCTTCCTTGACCGAGACGACAATGATGTCGCCCACGCCGGCGTAGCGGCGCTTGGCGCCGCCAAGCACCTTGATGCACTGCACGCGGCGGGCCCCGGAATTATCGGCCACGTCCAGATTGGATTGCATCTGGATCATCGTGGATCCTCCGTTATCAGCGGATCATCCCCGAAATCAGGCTTACGCCTGCTCGGGAACGACCTCCCACCGCTTGAGTTTCGACTTCGGCGCGCATTCCTGGATCAGAACGCGGTCGCCAACCTTGATCGCGCCCGTTTCTTCGTGGGCGTGATACTTCTTCGTGCGGCGCACGGTCTTGCGAAGCAGCGGGTGAAGGAAGGTGCGCTCCACGCGCACGACGACCGTCTTGGCCTGCTTGTCGCTGACAACGACGCCTTGAAGGATGCGCTTCGGCATGGCCTCAGCTCCCCTGAGTTTGCAGCGCGCGGCGGCGCATATCCGTCTTGAGACGAGCGACGTCCCGGCGGATCTGCTTGAAGCGCGCGGTGTTCTCGAGCTGGCCGGTGGCCTGCTGGAACCGCAGATTGAACTGTTCTTTCTTCAGCTTGAGGAGCTCGTCCTGAAGCTGATCGTCGCTCATGGCGCGAACGTCTTCACCCGTCATCAGGCTCTCTCCTGCTCGCCAGGCCGGGTGACGATCTTGGTCTTGACCGGCAGCTTGGCCGCGCCGAGGCGCAGCGCTTCGCGCGCGACCTCGTCGGGCACGCCGTCGATCTCGAACATGATCCGGCCCGGCTTGATCTTGGCCACCCAGTACTCGGGCGAGCCCTTACCTTTACCCATCCGGACTTCCGTCGGCTTCTTGGAAACCGGCAGGTCCGGGAACACGCGGATCCACACACGGCCCGCACGCTTCATGTGACGGGTGATCGCGCGGCGCGTGGCCTCGATCTGGCGCGCGGTGATGCGCTCGGGCTCCACGGCCTTCAGGCCATAGGAGCCGAAATTCAGCGTGAACCCACCCTTGGCGTTGCCATGGATGCGGCCCTTGTGCGCCTTGCGGAACTTGGTGCGCTTCGGCTGAAGCATGGTTCTAGCTCCCCTTCCCGCTTACGACCGGCCGGAACGAGCGCGTTGCTCGCCGGAATCCAGCATGCGCTTTTCCTGAGCCATTGGATCGTGCTCCAGGATCTCGCCTTTGTAGATCCAGACCTTGATGCCGATGATGCCCATGGCGGTCTTGGCTTCAGCGAAGCCGTAATCGATGTCGGCGCGCAGCGTGTGCAGCGGCACCGAGCCTTCCGAGTACTTCTCGACCCGCGCGATCTCCGCACCGCCCAGGCGGCCGCCGCACATGATCTTGCAGCCCAGGGCGCCCATGCGCATGGTGGTCTGCAGCGAACGCTTCATCGCGCGGCGGAACGCGACACGGCGCTCCAGCTGCTGGGCGATGGATTCAGCGACCAGGTTGGCGTCGACTTCGGGCTTGCGCACTTCGACAAGGTTCAGAAACACCTCGCCATCGACCATCTTGGAGACTTCGCGGCGAAGCTTCTCGATGTCCGCACCCTTCTTGCCGATCACCACGCCCGGGCGGGCGGTGTGGATCGTGATCCGGCACTTCTTGTGCGGGCGCTCGATGGTGATGCGCGAAACCGAAGCGGTCTTCAGCTTCTCCTTCAGGAAATTCCGGATCTTCAGATCTTCGTGCAGAAGATCGGCGTATTCCTCGCCCTTGGCGAACCAACGGCTCTCCCAGGTACGGTTGATGCCGACGCGCAGGCCGATCGGATTGACTTTCTGACCCATTACGCGGCCTCCTCGACTTCACGCACGACGATCGTGATCTCAGCGAACGGCTTGAGGATCTTCGCGCCGCGGCCGCGAGCGCGGGCCCGGAAGCGCTTCATCACCAGGTTCTTGCCGACATAGGCTTCCGACACGACCAGGGAGTCGATATCGAGGCCATGATTGTTCTCAGCATTCGCGATCGCGCTTTCCAGGACCTTCTTGACGTCCTTGGAGGCGCGCTTGCGTGAGAATTCCAGATCGGCGAGCGCACGCTCGACCGTCTTGCCGCGGATCATCTGCGCCACGAGGTTCAGCTTCTGCGGGCTGATACGCATCATCCGCAGTTTGGCGCGCGCCTCGTTGTCAGCGACGCGGCGGGGATTGGAAACCTGGCCCATCGCTACTTCCTCTTGGCTTTCTTGTCCGCCGCGTGACCGTAATAGGTGCGCGTCGGGGCGAATTCGCCGAGCTTGTGGCCGACCATTTCTTCGGACACGAGCACGGGAATGAACTTGTTGCCGTTGTGGACCTGAAAGGTCAGACCCACGAATTGCGGCATGATCGTCGAGCGGCGCGACCAGGTCTTGATCGCCTGCTTGCGACCGGCCTCATGCGCGGCTTCGGCTTTCTTCAGGAGGTATCCGTCGACGAACGGACCTTTCCAGACAGAACGGGGCATCGGGCGGTCCCTTAGCGTTTCTTGCGCTCGTGGCGCGAGCGAATGATGAACTTGTCGGTGCTCTTGTTGGAGCGCGTGCGGCGGCCCTTGGTCGGCTTGCCCCACGGGGTGACCGGGTGACGGCCGCCGGAGGTGCGGCCTTCACCGCCGCCGTGCGGGTGATCGACCGGGTTCATGGCCACGCCCCGCACCGCCGGGCGACGGCCCAGGTGACGGCTGCGGCCAGCCTTGCCGAGATTGCTGTTCAGGTGGTCCGGATTGGACACCGCACCCACAGTCGCCAGGCAGTCCTGGTGCACCATGCGCAGCTCGCCGCTCATCATCCGCACCTGGGCGTAGCCGCTGTCGCGGCCGACCAGCTGGGCATAAGCGCCGGCGGAGCGGGCGATCTGGCCACCTTTCAGCGGCTTCAGCTCGACATTGTGCACGATCGTACCGACCGGCATCGACTTCAGCGGCATCGCGTTGCCCGGCTTCACCTCGACCTTCTCGCCCGCAACGACGGTGTCGCCGGCCGAGAGGCGCTGCGGCGCCAGGATGTAGGCCAGCTCGCCATCCTCGTACTTCACAAGCGCGATGAAGGCGGTCCGGTTCGGATCGTATTCCAGGCGCTCGACCGTGGCCGGCACGTCGAACTTGCGACGCTTGAAATCGATCTGACGATACAGGCGCTTCGCGCCGCCGCCGCGACGGCGGGCGGTGATGCGGCCGGTATTGTTACGGCCACCCTTCTTGCGAAGGCCCTCGACGAGCGTCTTTTCCGGACGGCCCGTGTGCAGGTCGCTGCGGTCCACCAGCACAAGATTGCGGCGGCCCGGCGAGGTCGGCTTGAAAGTCTTCAGAGCCATTGTTCTCAAACTCCTCCTGGCCGCGCTTACAGGCCGGTGGCGACGTCGATGGAGTGGCCCTCTTCGAGGGTCACGACCGCTTTCTTGACGTCGTCGCGCTTGCCCGCGATGCCGCGGAACCGTTTCGTCTTGCCCTTCTGGCGCAGGGTGTTCACGGCCTTGACCTTGACCTTGAACAATTCCTCGACCGCCTCGGCGATGTCTTTCTTGTTCGCGCCCAGCGGCACGCGGAAGACGACCTTGTTCTCTTCAGAGAGCAGGGTGGACTTCTCGGTGATCACCGGGGCGATCAGGGTGTCGTAGTGTTTCGGCGCAGGCATCACGCGGCCTCCCGAGCGGCCAGGCGCTCATTGATCTTCTCCACGGCCGCCTTGGTCAGAACCAGGGTGTCGCGGCGAAGCACGTCGTACACATTCAGGCCCTGCGCCGGCAGGACGTCGAAATTCGGCAGGTTGCGCGCGGCGCAGGCGAAGTTTTCGTCCAGCGTCTCACCGTCGATGACCAGAGCATTGGTCACGCCCAACTTGGCCAGAGCCGCTGACAGATCCTTCGTGCGCGGCGCATCCAGGCGCGCCTCGTCCAGAACGACCAGCTGCTTGGCGCCGGCCTTGGAGGACAGGGCGTGCTTCAGCGCCAGGGCGCGCACTTTTTTGGGAAGCTCGGTCGCATGGCTGCGCACGCGCGGGCCGTGGGCCACGCCGCCGCCGACGAAGATCGGGGCGGAACGCGCGCCGTGGCGGGCGCCGCCGCCGCCCTTCTGGCGGCCGAACTTCTTCTTGGTGCGCGCGATCTCGCTACGCTCCTTGGTCTTGTGGGTCCCGGCCTGACGGCGCGAGAGCTGCCACTTGACGGCGCGCTGCAGGATGTCGGCGCGCACCTCTTCGATGCCGAAGATGGCGTCGTCGAGATCGACCGACCCGGCCTTGCCGGCGTCAAGTTTCACAACGTCGATTTTCATTATTCGCTCGCCCCTTCGTTCTGGGCATCGCCCTCGCCGGCCTCAGGCGCTTCGGCGACCGGCGCATCGTCGGCCGGCTTGGCCGCTTCGCGCAGCTTGGCGGGATAGGGAAGATCGTCGGCCTTCACGCCCTTGACCGCATCGCGAACCTCGACCCAGCCGCCGGCGGCGCCGGGAACAGAGCCCTTGATCCAGATCAGGCCGCGGTCGGCGTCGACACGGACGACTTCCAGGCCCTGCGTGGTCACGCGCTCGGAACCGAGGTGACCGGCCATCTTCTTGCCTTTGAACACCTTGCCCGGATCCTGGCACTGGCCGGTGGAGCCGTGGGCGCGGTGGGAGATCGACACGCCGTGGGAGGCGCGCAGACCGCCGAAATTCCAGCGCTTCATGGCGCCGGCGAAACCCTTACCGATGGAGGTGCCGGCGACGTCCACACGCTGGCCCGGCGTGAAGTGCTCGGCGGACAGCTCGACGCCCGGCTCCAGCAGGGCGTCCTCACTGACGCGGAACTCCACAAGCTTGCGCTTGGGCTCCACGGAGGCTTTCGCGAAATGGCCGCGCATCGCCTTCGGGGTGCGCTTGGCCTTGGCCTTGCCCGCACCCAGCTGAACGGCGGTGTAGCCGTCGCGCTCGGACGTGCGCTGGGCGACGACCTGCAGCCCGTCGAGCTGGAGGACAGTGACCGGAATGTGATTGCCGTCCTCGGAGAAGACCCGGGTCATGCCGAGCTTCTTGGCGAGGAGGCCGGTGCGCAGTTTTTCAGCCTGTTGCATGGCCTTACGCTCCCAGCTTGATCTCAACGTCCACGCCGGCGGACAGGTCGAGCTTCATGAGCGCGTCCACCGTCTGGGGCGTGGGGTCCACGATGTCGAGCACGCGCTTGTGGGTGCGGATCTCGAATTGCTCGCGGGACTTCTTGTCCACGTGCGGACCACGCAGCACGGTGAAGCGCTCAAGGCGGGTCGGCAGCGGAATGGGTCCGCGCACGTTCGCGCCGGTGCGCTTGGCCGTCGACACGATCTCGCGCGCCGAGGTGTCGAGCACGCGGTGATCGAACGCCTTGAGGCGGATTCGGATGTTTTGTTGCGCCATCGGTCCGGTTCCAACATGCACAAGAGCCGCGCATGAGGGACGGACGATCCGCCCCCGGCAGCTCTCGCAATAAAACTGTTTTCGTTTCAGGACCTGCGTTCACCCGAAGGCGCAGCCAGGTCTTCATGAGAGCGGGGTGAATACGCCCTTGCTCGCGGCGCGTCAACACCTTGTCACTCAATCGATACAGGGAATCTCGCGCCTTTCGCACACGCCGCCCCTGCCCACATGCAAAAACGCCCCGGAGCGTTGGGCTCCGGGGCGTCTTGTGAGTCGCCGTTTGCGACGGGTGGGTCTGATCGCTTACTCGACGATCTTGGAGACAACCCCCGCGCCGACCGTGCGGCCGCCTTCGCGGATCGCGAAGCGCAGCTTCTCTTCCATGGCGATCGGCTGGATCAGCTCAACGCTGACTTCCACGTTGTCGCCCGGCATGACCATCTCGGTGCCCTCTTTCAGGGTCACCACGCCGGTCACGTCCGTGGTCCGGAAGTAGAACTGCGGACGATAGTTGGAGAAGAACGGCGTGTGACGGCCACCCTCTTCCTTCGTCAGGATATAGGCCTCGGCCTCGAACTTCTTGTGCGGCTTGATCGAGCCCGGCTTGCACAGAACCTGACCGCGCTCAACGCCGTCACGCTCAACGCCGCGAAGCAGAACGCCCACATTGTCGCCCGCCTCACCGCGATCCAAGAGTTTGCGGAACATCTCGACACCGGTGCAGGTGGTTTTCTTGGTGTCCTTGATGCCG
>JANSXV010000018.1 GCA_024742735.1 Alphaproteobacteria bacterium
ACTGGGGCTCTGCGTCTTCTGCGACCCCACTCAGATGGCCGAGGCTTGCTTGCGCCGACCTTACTTGCTTTGCCGCACTGTTTCGCGGGCGCGCGAAGTTTGCTTGTTGCGGCTTCGCTGAAGGTTGAGAACAGTTTGTTTAAGATTCCGCGCTGAGGTCCCCGGCAACGCGTGGGCACATCGTCCGGCGGCTGCGTGCCATGCAAGACGAGTTCATCCGGGAGGTTGCCTTTCAGCGCATCCCAGTGGAGTACCACGACTACATCTGGCAAAAACTGGGCGCGGTTTCTTACTGCGGCGGCTTCGACGGCGCTGTCTGTTGCTTCGCCGCCCGCGGCGGGCGTGCCCAGCTGGGCGCCGGCGGCGCCGCGGCCTGCGTCTTCTGCTGCCCGGACTCCATGGCCGCGCTTTGCGCGGAAGCGGGCGGGCCGTCCCAACTGGCCCGGCGTTTGCGGCAAATGACGGCGGCTGGGCTTTGGAGGAGCGAGTGCCGAGGGATCGGCGTGAAGCGGTGCTGGCAAAGCTTGCTTGCCGCAAGAGGCCCGCAGCGGATGTGGACTTGGTGGAAGTGAAGCGCCGCTGGACTGCCGCTCTGGCGCAGCGCCGCGCCGTCTGGGGCCCGGCCAGCGCCGCTGCCAAGCTGAAGTTCCGGAAGCAGGTCCTGGCCAACCGAGCCACCGCTCGCAGGAAGATGGGCCAGGCGGCCGAGGCGGCGCCGCGAGGCGAAGAGCGGGACAACTCGACCAGCCTGCCGCCTGACGAAGCGGGCCCGGAACTTCGAGCGCTGGTGCCTCTTCCACTCCTGGGCGCAATGCAGCGACTGCGGGGCCCTGCAGCCTCGCGATCTCACGGAGGCAACCCTGAGCCGCGACCAAAGGGTGAGCATCCCGGCCGGCCAGTGCTCGCGCTGCCAGGCCGCGCGCAATGTGGCCCCGGTTTGCTTGGAGGACGTTCCCCCGGAGCTGCGTGGCCTTCAGCCGGAGACGGCGGCGTTGCTTAGCCCGCTGCAGGTGGATGTTGGGCCCGAGGTGCGCGCGAGCCAGAACCCGGGCTATCGCCAACACGCGGCGCTCATCCGCTTCCGCTGGCAGACCAAGCCCGTCAAGGAGCGGCTGAAGACCATCGACAACCAGGAGGAGCGCCAGCGTGCCAAGATCGCCTACAAGTTCCTCCGTAAGTGCCCGACCTCCGCCTACAAGGAGTTTGACGAGGAGCACAAGAAATTCTTGGCCGAGCAGCCCGACGCGGATGTCCTGACACGCCGCCGCCGGCTGCAGTTCCTTGAGCGGCCGGGCTTGGAGTGTGCGCTCTGGCCCTGCCTCTTCTGGGACAAGGCAAAGACCTTCTCCGGCGAGCGGGCAACGGCGGCTGCGCGGGTGGCGCGGCGGGATGCGGAGCCCTTGGAGGCGGTCCTCTTCCCGCCTGTCGAGGACGAGGACGAGGACGCGGAGCGCTTGGAGGGCGAGGAGACCGACTTCGCGCGGCACAGCGTCAAGCGCGTCTGGTCTGTCCTTGCGCTTGGGCGGCTTCTAGGTCCGCTGGGTTTTCAAAATGACCTAGCGGCGTGGGTGTTGGGGTCAAGTCACGAAAACCCTGTCAGGTTATAACGCAGAGTACGAGATCCTCCACTACTGCTACGATTTGCAGCTCTGGACGACGCTCGGGTCCAAGCGAAACCTCAACTCCCCGGCGCCGATGCGAGTGCTGATGCGCGGCCACAGCTTCAGCCCGCTCTACTGGCGCGCCTTCCACTTCGCCCTCCTCGACCTCGTCAGGCAGCTGGGCTACCCGCGGGTCTTCTTCACGTTGTCGCCCTACGAATGGACGTTCCCCTACCACGAGTTCGTCCGGGACGAGATGAACAAGCTGCTTCGCGCGCGCTTGCGGCTCCCCCTGCCCGAGATTCTTCACATCTCGCACGTCCTGCTGCAAACCGCCAAGGGCCTGCTGTTTGGGGACACGGGCAAGCGGGCGGAGTGGCGCAGCCATGTCTTCCATGCTGCGGCGGGCCGCCGCGTCTGCGGCGTGCTCCGTCTGGAGTTTCAGGATGGCTCCCGCAAGGCGCCAACTCAGGGCTACCACGGCTCCGGGCGACCTCACTTGCACGTCTTGATCTTCTGCGACAAGGAGCGCCTTGCTGCCCTGGATGTCCCCAGCCTTTTCAAGGCCACGGCGCCGGACCCCGAGACGGCGCCGGACCTTGCTGGCTATGTCCAGGGCTCGCAGCACGATCGCCACATGGACGCCCGAGGGCGCTGGGTCTGCGAGAGCGGGCAGGATTTGCGAGAGGAGCCGACCCAATGGGACGAGGCCCGGGGCGTGTGGCGCTTGCAGCACTGCGCGGCGGACAAGGAGGCGGGGCTCCGCGGCTACATCCCGGAGGTTATGGACGTGCTGCGGTGCCACCAGGACTTCCAGTTCTGCGACGACGACTCCATGCTCCGGAAGTACGTTGCGAAGTATGTGGCCAAGTTCAGCGACGCGGCCTCGGACGAGTGGCTCAACGACGACAACAGCGCCCTGACGATCGCGGTCAACGTGCTCTCCCGCTACCGGCCGATGGAGCCCGAGATGGTGCTCCAGCTGTTCGGGGCGAGGTTCCGACAATGGCACATCTCGACGGCCAGCGGCGGCAAGCGCGACTTCATCGTCCCGTGGCCGGACAAGGAGCCGCAGCCGAAGGAGATCGCGCTCTACGAGGCGGCGGAGCGGGCTAGGGGCAAGATCTCTTTGCTGGACTTCCTGCGGAAAACCAACCGCGAGGGCGGCGTGGCCCACTGGCTGCGGCGCAAGCATGCGGCCGAGGCTGGCGCGGGCGAGGCTTTGGAGTCCTTTGCGGCCAAGTACGTCATGCAGGGCGAAGCCGTGGTTTCGGCGGAGATGCTGTCACGGCTGAACGACCGCTTCTTCGGGCAGTGGCTGGTCTTGCACGTCCCTTTCCGAAGGATCGCTGACTTTGCCAACAAGCCTGAGTTGCGCCGAGTGCCCCTCGGCCATCGCTACTTCGCCATGGCCCTCCTGTGCGACCACCCGCTGGCGATGGAGATGTGGCGCGGGGGCGAGGACAAGCTCCGGGCGGAGATGAAGGATGAGGCCCACACTGGCGACTGCGCGGACGGCGTGGCCAACATGGTTCGCGCCAACCGGGGGCTTGTGGAGGACTACATCCGGGGCGTGTTGGTTGTCGGCCCTGCGGAGGCGCCCGGCGCGGACTTGGCGCACAGCTTGGGCACGAGTGGGATCCGGCGCAGAGCCGCTTCAAGCGCAAGCTGGAAGCGATGGCTGCCCGCGCCCTGGCGCTGGAGAGCGCGGAGACGGAGGCTGAGGCCGACGCCGTGCGGGCGCAGGAGGCCAAGATCTGCGTCTGCTTGGGCCCGCCGGGCTCCGGCAAGACCACCATCGCCCATGCCGTGGTGGAGGATGTTTTGGAGCGGGGCGGCCGGGTCCTGTTTGCTTGCCCGACCGCGCAGCTGGCCAGTCGGATGCGAGAGAGGTATCGGGGGAGTGTGGACGCGGATACGTGCCACGCGGCCTTTGGCTTTGGCAAGGAGCTCGGCGCTGCGGGCGTTCCCTTGGACTTCTACGCCTTGATTGTCGTGGACGAGATCAGCCAGCTCGACGGCCCGCAGTTCGAGCACATCT
>JANSXV010000027.1 GCA_024742735.1 Alphaproteobacteria bacterium
GCCGCGAAGGGGCGCGAAGCGGCGAGGTTTTTGAACCAGCTGGCCAAGCTGGACCTCGGCATCTTCGAGGCGGCCGCGGACGAGGTCCAATGGCTTGCGGCGCAAGCTCGCCGCAAGGTCCGGACGGCCGCCCCCGAGCGCGACCGAAAACGCCCCCCGCCAGCGGACGGCCACCCCCGGAATTAGCAGCGCTGAGCCCGACGGACGGCCACTTTTGGGGGCGGCCGTGCGCGGCTGGGGGGGCGGCCGTCCGTGGAGGCTGACGGCCACCCCTGGGGGCGGCCGTCCGCCGAAACCCGGTTTCGGGTGCTTCGCGGCTCCCCGTGGCACCCTGGATCGCGGAGGCTTGCGCGGACTTTGCTCGGGACGAGCGCAGGGCTAGCGTTTCGCAAGAGTTTTGCGGCGGGCCGCGCGTGGGCTCGCGGCCCGCCGCCGGGCAGCTGGCTTGTCGCATGCGGCAGCGACACCCAGGGCTGGCGGTGGACACGTGCGCCGGGGCGTTTCTCTTCCACCGCCCGCTGCCCGAAGCAATGGCGCTGCTCTCCGAGTACGACATGGTGGTCGTCGACGAGGCCCTGCAGCTCAGCGCTGAGGAGTTTGGGCGACTGCACGCCATGTACTTGGCGGCGGGCAAGCGGCTGCTCCTGCTGCTCATGGGCGACGACTGGCAGCTGCCTTCTATTAACCCGCAGAGCGCGGCCGACCACCCGCAATGGCGCTTCTGCCGCTTCGTGACTCTTACCGAAGCGCGCCGCTGCCGCTGCCCAGAGCTGGCGGCCAAGCTGCGTGCCATCCGCTGCCTCAAGCCGACCGGGTTAGATGGCCAGCGGATCGTCAACAAGATCTGCGCGCGCCATAAGGCCTGGAGCGGCCACGACGAGCCCACTGCTCTGGATGTGGAGGGCGTCCTCAACAAGACCGAGGGCAAGACCACCTTCGTGACCTGCACCCGCAGGGGTGCGGCCGTCATCAACCAGCATGCCGTGCAGGTGCTCTTCGCCAACCGCAACAAGCGCTCCCAGGGCATCCTCCCTGCGGACTACCAGGAGAACTTGGAGAACTACGACGCGAAGAACAAACTGCGGAGTGACCGGGCGCCGCTCCCGTCTGACCTGACTGTCTACGTCGGGCTTCGCGTAGTCTTGACCCGCAACCAGGACAAAGAAAATCACTTCGTCAACGGGATGGTGGCCACGGTGGAGGACTTTGACCTTGCGGCTCACAGCCTGCGCGTCATGACGGACAGCGGCCGGCGCCTGGTCGTCTATCCCTACACGGACGCTGACGCCCCCGGCGGCCGCGTGGTGTACTACCCGATTCGCGTCGGCTACGTGGGCGCGATCTACAAGTATCAGGGAGCCGAGTTGGAGCGTGTTACCCTATGGCTCGACAGGACCTACTGCAGGGCCGCCGCCTACGTAGCTTTGTCGCGCGTGTCGCGCGACTCCGAGTACCTCATCGGCGGGGAGGTCACTACGGCGC
>JANSXV010000005.1 GCA_024742735.1 Alphaproteobacteria bacterium
AAGCGAGCCGGCAAGCGAGGACCGACTGAGCGAACGCGAGGGAGAATCAGTAAAAACCGAGCCCGAAGGGCTCGCAAGGCGAACAGCCGCCCGCAGCGAGAGGCGAGCAAAGCGAGCCGGCAAGCGAGGACCGACTGAGCGGACGCGAGGGAGGATCGCTAATTAAGACTCGTACGGCGTCAGGCTGATCAGCTCGAGCGTATAGGCGGTGTCGCCCAGCTCGTTGTCATGGCGCGCGGTGCGCATGATGCCTTCGGCGAACACCGGATCCCAAAGCCCGCTCACCTCCACCGGTTCCTCGGTGGTCACGAAGACCAGCTGATTGGGCGGCGGCGGCGGAACGTGGATGCAGGCGCCCACGTAAGGAACCAGCAGGAAGCGCGTGATCTGGCGTGAGCCGGTGAAATCGAACGGCAGCACATAGCCGCCCAGGCGCACACGGCGCCCGTCCAGCTCCTCGACCACATTGAAGGTCTGGATCTGGGGCATCGCCTCAGTCCCAAAATGATCAAAACCGTTCTGCAGCGCCTGGAGCTGTTGCAGCTCGGAAATGCGCTGGGCCTCGCCCTCGGGCAGCAGGTCCGACCAGGCCAGATCCAGATAGGCCGGAGAACTCATCGCCTCGGCGTTCTGAGCGTGGGATGGCGCAACGACCGTGCATGAAAGCAGAGCGGCGGTCACAGCAGCGGCGATGGGCTTCAATCCGGTCATGGGCGCGAAGATGCGCCCGGACCGGCCCGGATTCAAGACGCTTGCGCGGTCAGTCGAGCGTGATCACCGCATCGTCGGGGGTGAGCGTGCGCACAGCCGCGCGGGTTCCGTCGAAGGCTTCGGCCTCGACCGACTCAAGGCGCGGCAGCGCCGTGAAGACGCCGGCCGCATCAAGGCGCGAGGCGGCGTCGGCGCGTTCACACTGATAGGTCCAGCTCACCGCGATGTCGGTGTGGGCGTGCTCAGCGTGGTCGTGGCCGCCATGGTCGTGGCCGTGGTCAGACCCGTGGTCTTCGTGGTCCTCATGACCGTGGCCGTGGTCGTGTTCGGATCCGTGCGCTTCATGGTCTGCATGGCCGTGATCGTGGTCGGCCTCATGGTCATGGCCGTGGTCGCCGTCGTGGCCGTGATTATGGTCGTGATCGCCGCCCGCGCCTGCGATATCAGTCTGCGCCAGCGTGCAGCCAGCCCGCTCGGGGAAGGCGATCAAGCCCGGCTCGGACAGCGCGGCGTTCACCGACGCGATGGTCTCACGCTCCGCGTCCGTCTCCGGCGCGCGTTCAAAGCCGTAGAAGTTCCACGCCGCGCCGGACAGTTCGGCCAGCGCCAAGCCGGAGGCCGGGTCGATGGCCACGGACAGGCGCGCCTCGCCATGGACATGGGCGCCGAGCTGGCGGGTTTCGCCTTCCTGGGTGACGGCGGCGCCGGACATCAGTGCGGCGAGGGCTGCAGATGCGAACAGGGTTTTCATGACGTTTCCTCCATCAAGGGGCCGGGGATCACGGCTGCGGCGCGGTCTCTCGGTCCTGGCTCACAGGCCGGAAATCGGGACGATCGGTCAGATCTTCATCATGGGGCGACGCGAATGCGGCATGGGCATGACCGTCATGGCCACGCCCGTCATGGTCTTCGGGCCCATGGGCGTGGGTTCCCGCATGGGCGAGCGTCATGGCCGCCGCCACGCCGGCGCCGGCGAACACCGCCGCGCCGCCCTTGACCGCTCCGGCTTCGGACGCCTCGTGCAGCAGGTGCGCCGCGCCCACATGCAGAAGAATGCCCGCCACCACCGCGAACAGCACGCCCAGCGTGGATTCGTCCAGCGCGCCGGCGAAGGGCGCAGCGCCGGCCGCCGCCGCGAACGTGGTCACGCCGGACGCCAGAAACGCCAGGATCAGGCTTGTGCGGTCTGCAAAGCCGGCCCGCTGCAGCAGCACGAAACAGATCAGCGCCTCGGGAAACTCGTGGATCAGAAGTCCCGTCGCTGCGCTGAGCCCGGTGAACGGATCGACCGCGAAGGTCACGGCGTAGACCGTGCCGTCGAGGGCTGAATGCAGCGCGATCGCCACGACCGGCGCCAGGGCGGCGGCTTTCGACAAGCTGGACCCGGACACATGGGCGCCCGCCCCGATCACGCCATGCAGGACGAAGCCCAGAGCAAAGCCGCCCAGCACCAGCCAGGGCGCGTTGGTCGCCATGACCATGGCCTCGGGGATGAGATGGACGACTGCAATGGTGATCACGACCCCGCCTGCGAAGGCGGCGAAGAGCGGCGCATTGGTCCGGGTGAAGCCCGACGCCTTGCGCACGAGCATCAATGCGGCCCCCGCCACGCAGGCGGCGGCCACACCAAACAGGATCGCAGACAGAACCGGGCTCAAACCATCGCCTTCCAAGGCAGACGTTATAATGTTGCACCGGTCATACGCGAAGGCGTCCGCCGCGGCAAGCGCGGCGGGCGTCATGTTTGGAGATGGACGAGCCCTAGATATCCAGCAGCATGCGCTGGGGGTTTTCCAGGCTTTCCTTGACGCGCACCAGGAAGGTCACGGCCTCCTTGCCGTCCACGATGCGGTGATCATAGGACAGCGCGAGATACATCATGGGGCGGATCTTCACCTCGCCGTTGATGGCCACCGGACGCTCCTGGATCTTGTGCATGCCCAGAATGCCGGACTGGGGCGCGTTCAGGATCGGAGAGGACAGGAGCGAGCCGTACACTCCGCCATTGGACAGGGTGAAGCTCGCGCCCTGCATGTCCTCGATGCCGAGCTTGCCGTCACGGGCGCGCTTGCCGAGGTCCATGATGGACGTCTCGATCTCGGCGAGGGATTTCTGATCGGCGTCGCGGACCACAGGCACGACCAGGCCGCGATCGGTGCCGACCGCCACGCCCATGTCGTAATAATTCTTGTAAATGATGTCCGTCCCGTCGATCTCGGCGTTGACGGCGGGCAGTTCCTTCAGCGCCGTCACGCACGCCTTCACGAAGAAGCTCATGAAGCCCAGCTTGATGCCGTGCTTGGCCACGAAGTCGTCCTGAACCTCCTTACGCAGCGCCATGATCGCGCTCATGTCCGCCTCGTTATAGGTGGTCAGCATGGCCGCGGTGTTCTGGGCCTCCTTCAGGCGCCGGGCGATGGTCTGGCGCAGCCGGGTCATCTTCACCCGCTCTTCGCGCTCGCCGGTTTCGCGCGGGGCGGACGGCGCGGCGGCCTTCGGCGCCGGCGCGGACGAGCCGCCTTCCAGCGCTTTCAGGGCGTCGCCCTTGGTCACACGGCCGTCCCTGCCCGTGCCGTCGACCTTCGACAGGTCGAGATCGTTTTCCTCCGCCACGCGGCGGGCGGCCGGCATGGCCTTCTTGTCCACGCCGGAGGATTTCGGAGCGCTGTCAGACTGGGAGCCCGATTTGGATTCAGACTTCGCATTGTCGGATTTCGACGACCCGCCGGAGGCGCCTTCACGGATCTTCGCCACGACCTGATCGGGAGAGACCGTGTCGCCTTCGGCCACACTCTGCTCTTCCAGAACGCCTGCAACAGGCGACGGCACCTCGACGGCGACCTTGTCGGTCTCGATCTCCATGAGCGCCTGGTCCTGCTCGACGGCATCGCCGACCTGGACCAGCCAGGAGCCGACCGTGCCTTCGGACACGCTTTCGCCCATGACCGGCACTTTCGCCTCGATCAGATCGCCGGAACCGCCGCCGTCGCCGCCGGAGGATGCCTCTTCGGACCTGGACTCCGACTTCGAGCCGGAGCCGCCTTCGCCCATCTCGCCGAGCTTGGCGCCGATCTCGACCGTGTCGCCTTCCTTGGCGGTGATCGAGGTGACAGTCCCGTCAGCTTCGGCGCGGACCTCCACGGAGACCTTGTCGGTCTCCAGCTCCACCAGCACGTCGTCCTTCTTGACGGCGTCGCCTTCGGAGACCTGCCACGCGCCGACCGTGGCTTCGCTCACGGACTCGCCAAGGGTGGGGACGGTGATATCGGTCATGGGTTCAGCTCTTCTTTCGAAACCGTGTGTGAGGGGCGCAAGGGTCAGCCGTTCAAGGCCGCTTCCACAAGGGCGTCCTGTTGCGCCTTGTGCTTGGACAACAGGCCGGTGGCGGTGGACGCCGAGGCCGGCCGGCCGGCATAGACGGCGCGGGACGCCTTCATGCCCGCCTTTTCAAGGCAGAATTCCAGATAGGGCTCCACAAAGGTCCACGCGCCCATATTGCGGGGCTCTTCCTGACACCAGACGATGTCGGCCTTGGGGAAGCGCTTGAGTTCATCGATCACGGACTTGGCCGGGAAGGGATAGAACTGCTCCACGCGCAACAGGTAAACATCGTCGATGCCCTGCTCCTGCCGCGCTTCGAGAAGATCGTAATAGACCTTGCCCGAGCACAGCACGACGCGGCGGATCTTGGCGTCATCGGCCAGCTTGGTGTCGATCCGCCCGGTGGCGACATCGTCGCGGCCTTCGCGCACCTTCATGTCGGCGTCGTCCCACAGCACCCGGTGGAAGCTGGAGCCCGGCCCGAATTCGTAGAGCGGGCTGACGCAGCGCTTGTGGCGCAGGAGGCTCTTGGGCGTCATCAGGACCAGCGGCTTGCGGAAGGGCCGGTGAATCTGGCGGCGCAGGATATGGAAGTAGTTCGCCGGGGTGGAGCAGTTGGCCACCTGCATGTTGTCCTCGGCGCACTGCTGCAGGAAGCGCTCCAGACGGGCCGAGGAGTGCTCCGGACCCTGACCTTCGTAGCCATGGGGCAGAAGCATCACAAGGCCGGACATGCGCAGCCACTTGCGCTCGGACGAGGAGATGAACTGGTCGATGATCACCTGGGCGCCGTTGGTGAAGTCGCCGAACTGGGCTTCCCATATCACCAGCGTGTTGGGCGCGGACAGCGAGTAGCCGTGTTCAAAGCCCAGCACCGCCTCTTCCGACAGCATGGAGTCGATCACCTCGTAACGGGCCTGATCCTCGCCGAGGTGGTTGAGTGGGGTGTAGCGTTCCTCGGTCTCCTGATCGATCACATGGGAGTGACGCTGGGAGAAGGTCCCGCGTCCGCAATCCTGACCGGACAGGCGCACCGGGAAACCTTCATGGAGAAGGCTGGCGAACGCCAGATGCTCGGCTGTGGCCCAGTCGATGCCGGCCTCATCCTCGAGCACCGCCTTGCGCCGGCCGGCGATCACGCGCTTGAGGGTCTTGTGAATGTTCACATCGGCCGGGACCGTCGTCATCCGATCCGCGAGGTGCTTCAGCGTGTCGGTCTCCACCGCCGTCCGCCCGCGGCGATCATCTTCCTCCGGCAGGCCAAGACCCGCCCAGACGCCGTCCAGCCAGTCGGCGTCATCGGCCTTGTAGGCCTTGCCGTCCTCGAACTCCTTGTCGAGGAATTCGTCGAATTCCTTCGCCCACGCTTCCGGCTCGCCCTCCTCGACCACGCCCTCCTCGATCAGGCGTTTGGCGTAGAGCTCGCGCGCCGGGGTGTGGCCGGCGATGGCCTTGTACATGATGGGCTGGGTGAAGCTGGGATCATCGCCCTCGTTATGGCCGTAGCGGCGATAGCAGAACATGTCGATCACCACGTCCTTGCCGAAGATCTGGCGGTATTCCGCAGCGATCTTGGCGGCGAAGACAACCGCTTCAGGGTCATCGCCGTTCACGTGGAAGATCGGCGCCTGGACCATCAGCGCCACGTCCGACGGGTACGGGCTGGACCGGCTGTCCTTGGGATTGGTGGTGAAGCCGATCTGGTTGTTCACGACAAAGTGGATCGCCCCGCCGGTGCGGTGACCTTTCAGGCCGGACAGGCCGAAGCATTCGGCCACCACGCCCTGACCGGCGAAGGCCGCGTCGCCATGCAACAGGAGCGGCAGGACCATCTCGCCGGTCTGGACATCCTCGCCCAGCTCGCGGCGCAGCTTGGTCTGCTTGGCGCGCGCCTTGCCCAGCACGACCGGGTTCACCGCCTCCAGGTGGGAGGGGTTGGCCGTCAGCGACAGGTGCACGGAGTTGCCGTCAAACTCCCGGTCCGACGACGAGCCCAGGTGATACTTCACATCGCCGGAGGCGTAGTCTTCTTCCCCTTGCGCGGAGCCGCCCTGAAACTCGTGGAAGATCACGTGGTAGGGCTTGCCCATCACCGCGGCGAGCACGTTCAGGCGCCCGCGGTGCGGCATGCCCAGGATGATCTCCTTCACGCCCATGGAGCCGCCGCGCTTGATGATCTGCTCCAGCGCCGGGATCAGGCTTTCCCCGCCATCGATGCCGAAGCGCTTGGTGCCGGGATAGCGCTTGTGCAGGAACCCTTCGAAGGCCTCGGTCTCGATCAGCTTGCGCAGGATGGCGCGCTTGCCTTCATTCGTGAAGGCGATGGACTTGTCCGGGCCCTCGATGCGCTCCTGGATCCAGGATTTCTCCTCCGGGTTGGAGATGTGCATGAACTCCACGCCGAATGTGGAGCAATAGGTGCGTTTCAGGATTTCCAGCATCTGGCGCGGCGTGGCCGTGTCCAGACCCAGATAGCCGTTGATGAAAATCTCCCGGTCCATGTCGGCGTCGGTGAAGCCGTAATTGGCCGGGTCCAGCTCGGGCTGCTCGCCGAAGCTGGTCAGTTTCAGCGGATCCAGATCGGCGGCCAGGTGACCGCGCATGCGGTAGGCGCGGATCAGCATGATGGCGGCGATGGAATCGCGCACCGCCTGCTGCACGTCCTCGGCGCTGGCCGCCTCGCCCTTGTGGGCGGCGACCGCGTCAGGCAGCGCCACGGCGGCCGCTTCGATGTCGCCCAGCGCCCGGGTCAGCTCGCCATTGGCGTGGCGGGGCCAGTCGGCCCGCTTCCAGGCTGGACCGGACGCGGCCTTGCGCTGCGAGGCCGCATCGTCGCCGACCTCCTCGAAGAAGGCGCGCCAGGAGGCCGGCACGCTGGCCGGGTTCTCCGCGTAACGCGCGGCCATGTCCTCGAGATAGACGGCGTTTCCGCCGAACAGGAAGGAGGTTTCAAGGAAGGTCTGGTTCTGGGAGGAGCGTGCGTCAGCCATCGATACCATCAGGTCGGCGAGCGGAAACACGCCGCGCTAGGGCGCGGCGCAGGGGTACGCCGCACATTTATGCCTGTTCAGCCCGAATGAGAAGCCCGATAGGCCGCAAATGCGACCTTCGTCCCATGCCCGGTGCAGCGCGGAACGAAAAGCCCCGCCCGGCGGACCGGACGGGGCTCGATTCAGCCTGGGATATCGAGGCAGTCCTAACCCTTGATCGCCTCGACCAGGGTCACGCCCATGCGGGCGGGTGAGTCAGCGATGGCGATGCCGGCCGAGCGCATGGCCTCGATCTTGTCGTCGGCGCCGCCCTTGCCGCCGGCCACGATGGCGCCGGCATGGCCCATGGTGCGGCCCGGAGGCGCGGTGCGGCCCGCGATGAAGCCCGCCATGGGTTTCTTGCGGCCCTTCTTGGCCTCGTCCTTGAGGAACTGGGCGGCGTCTTCCTCGGCTGAACCGCCGATCTCGCCGATCATGATGATGGACTGGGTCTCGTCATCGGCCAGGAACAGCTCCAGCACGTCGATGAACTCAGTGCCCTTCACCGGATCGCCGCCAATGCCCACGGCCGTGGTCTGGCCAAGGCCGGCATTGGTGGTCTGGAACACCGCCTCATAGGTCAGCGTGCCCGAGCGCGAGACCACGCCCACCGAGCCCTTCTTGAAGATGGAGCCCGGCATGATGCCGATCTTGCACTCTTCAGGCGTCAGCACGCCGGGGCAGTTCGGGCCCAGAAGGCGGGAGTTTGACTTCTCCAGGCGCGCCTTGACCTTGACCATGTCCATCACCGGGATGCCCTCGGTGATGCAGGTGATGAAGTCGATGCCCGCATCAATGGCCTCGATGATGGCGGCTCCTGCGCCGGCGGGCGGCACGTAGACGACCGAGGCGGTCGCGCCGGTGCGCTCCTTGGCTTCCGCAACGCTGGCATAGATGGGCAGGGTTTCGCCGCCGGCGCCCGTCCAGGTCTCGCCGCCCTTCTTGGGATGAACCCCGGCGACCATCTGCGTGCCGTGATAGGCCAGCGCCTGCTCGGTGTGGAAGGTGCCGGTCTTGCCGGTCAGACCCTGGACGATGACTTTGGTGTTCTTGTCGACGAGTACGGACATGGGGGTTCCTTCTGTTTAGGCGAGGAAATCTTCGATGAACGGATTGCAGACCCGAACCGGGCCGTACATCTGCCCGTGATTGAGGTCTTCGGTGTAGACGAGATCGAGCCCGGATTTCTCGGCGGCTCGGAGGATCAGGGCGTCCCAGTGCGAAATTTCAAACCGGCGCGCGGTATCGATCGCCTCAATGACATCGGCTGCGGTCAGGATCGCCACCGTGTCGCGGTTAAGGATTTGAATCCAGTCGCGCGCCGCTTCGGGCGCGTAGCCGAGCTTGCGCCGCAAGACCGCATAAAGCTCCATCAGGACCTGAGTTGACACGGTCACCGTGCGATTAAGCAGAAGGTGGCGCGCCAAGTCGCGCCGGTCGGGATCAGCGCTATCAGTATCGGCGGCGTAGACAATCAGATTGGTGTCAAAGAAGGCCGCGCTCACGCATGACCTCCTCGTAGAATTCTTCCCGGTCGAAGGTCGGCTTGTCGCCGCTTGATCGGCGGGCCCGCCGGCATGCGTCCGCGTCAGCAGCTTTGAAGTGATCGTTCCAGCGCTCCATGCGAGCCGCATCTGACGTCTCGCTCGTGACCTCCCGGCTCAGAAACTCGCGCACCATGGCATTCACCGTCGTGCGCCGCATGGCCGCCAGCACGCGCGCCTTGTCCAGCAGGTCTTCATCGATGGCGAGGGTGAGGTTCTTGGTCACCGAAATGCTCCACGGATTATGTGCTACACATAACCTGTGGGGCCGCTCGGATCAATCGAGCCGCTCAGCTCTATGACGGATCACCGCTCCAGCCTTCAGCCTGCATGAAATACCGGCGCACGATCGTCACGCCGGTCTCGTCCGCTTCAGCCGGTACGATGAATTCAATCTCGTGCCACTCGCGCGGATAGACCGAGAGGATACGGCGGTAGCTGGTCGCGACAGGATCGCCGTTCGCATTGCGGGCCGCCTTCCACATATCGTCCGAGGTCAGCCCGTACTCATTGCGCAGGGCCTGGCCTTCGGCACGGGTGAGATGCGGCGCGTGGGCGACGCAGACATCAGCTGTCTCGAAAGGCCGGCGCTCATATCCGCCCGCAGAAAAGCTGCTGGAGCTTTGAACCTGTGCGATGCTGCGATAGTTGAATTCGCCCGGCCCGAACCGGCCGCGCCAGATGGTGGTCCTCGGCCCCAGCCCTGTGGATGCGACCCATGACTGCGCGACAAGCTCGGCGTCGATGTCCGGATCGGTCAGATAGGCGCCGCCGTCAGAGCTTAGTCCAAGCCGATCGGCCCGCGCCTGAAATTCATCGAAGTCGAACAGCGCGTTGTTGCAAAGGGCGGTGAGCTGGCCGTTCAGGCTGGAGCGCATCCGGCGCTCATCCTGACTGTCGCAGGCGGCGAGAGCGAGCGTGAACGCCACACTGAAAGCAAGCAAGCGGACTGGAAATGACACAGGCGGGATCCTCACGCGATCAGACGAATAGACCTTATTCGTCCAGCCGGCGGGACTGGCAAGCGATATTCCAAACGAAGCCGGGCCGCCCCTGCGGGCGGCCCGGATCAAATCGATCAGCAGAGAACAAAAGGGATGCCTACCCCTTCACCGCCTTGGTGATCTTCTGGGCGGCGTCGTCCAGGTCGTCGGCCGACGTGATGTCGAGGCCGGAGCTGTCCAGGATCGCCTTGCCCTGTTCGACATTCGTGCCTTCCAGACGCACGACGAGCGGCACATTCAGGCCGACTTCCTTCACAGCCGCGACCACGCCCTCGGCGATGACGTCGCAGCGCATGATGCCGCCGAAAATATTGACCAGGATGCCTTTGACGTTGGGGTCGGCGGTGATGATCTTGAAGGCGGCCGTGACCTTCTCCTTGCTGGCGCCGCCGCCGACATCGAGGAAGTTGGCCGGCTCCGCGCCGTAGAGCTTGATGATGTCCATGGTCGCCATGGCGAGCCCGGCGCCGTTGACCATGCAGCCGATATCGCCGTCCAGGGCGATGTAGGCGAGGTCGTACTTGCTGGCCTCGATCTCTTTCTCGTCCTCTTCGGTGAGGTCGCGCAGCTCGCGGATATCGTCGTGACGGAACAGGGCGTTGCCGTCAAAGCTCACCTTGGCGTCGAGCACGCGCAGACGGCCGTCCTGCATGACGATGAGCGGGTTGATCTCCAGAAGGCTCATGTCCTTTTCGGTGAACGCCTTGTAGAGGATCGGGGCGAGCGCGAGCATGTCGTTGCGCGCCTCCCCGTCCAGCTGCAGCGCCTGGGCCAGCTCGGTGGCGGCCGCGTCGGTGACGCCTTCATCGGCGTCGATGTTTACAGTGACGATCTTCTCCGGCGTCTCTTCGGCCACCTGCTCGATATCCATGCCGCCCTCGGTGGAGACGACGAAGGCGACCTTGCCGGTCTCCCGGTTCACCAGCATGGACAGGTACAGCTCGCGGGCGATGTCCGCGCCGTCCTCGATGTAGAGCCGGTTGACCTGCTTGCCCGCCGGACCGGTCTGGTGGGTCACCAGCGTATTGCCGAGCATCTCTTCGGCGTGGGCCTTCACCTCATCGACGGACTTGGCCAGGCGCACCCCGCCCTTGGCGTCCGGGCCGAGTTCCTTGAAACGGCCCTTGCCGCGTCCGCCGGCGTGGATCTGGGATTTCACCACGTAAAGCGGTCCGGGCAGGGTTTCAGCGGCCTTGACCGCCTCGTCCACCGTGAAGGCGGCGACGCCGTCGGCGACCGGGGCGCCGAAGGACTTCAGAAGGGCCTTGGCCTGATGCTCGTGAATATTCATGGGGCCTGATGCTCTCGCGCAAGGATGGAGTGATCAAAGCGAATCCGGGCCGATCTGCCCGAACAGTCGGAGCGGGTTATAACACCGCAAGGCACGCGCGCAACGCGCCTGCCTGCTGCGGCTTTGGTCTTAGTCCTTTGACCCCGTCAAACGCGCCGAAACCGCCCCGGCGACCCAGCCGAAACCGCCCGACAGTCCGCCCGCCAGCGCCAGGCGCACCTGCTCGGCGGCCTCGGCGCCGACCACGCCGTCCACCTGTCCGGAGACGACGGCGAGAGCGATGAGCTGACCGGTCAACACCGGCAGCCCCGCGCCCAGCAGCGTCCAGCCGACCCAGACGATGAAACTGAGCCCTCTCAAGGGGCGGCGAAGCCACAGCGCGAAGGCGGCGAACAGGATCGCCGGCCCGATCGCAGCCAGGAGAATCATGATGCGGGTCCCTGCGCGCGGGCCTCATCGGCTTCGCTCTCAGGCCCGGCGATTTCGGCCAGCTCGCCGGACGTCGCGCCCAGATAGACGAAGTCTTCGCGCTCGGCCTCGTCGACCGGTCTGCGCTGGCGCTGGCGCACGAACATGGCGGCCGTCAACACCAGGCTGGCTGCGGCTGCGAACAGGAACAGACCGCGCGCCTCCAGCGGGCCGGAATAGGCGAGCCCGGCAAGGATGGGCCCGACGATGGAGCCGGCCGCCCAGACCATCAGGAGGCCCGAGGCGATTGCAGGCAATTCTTCTGCGCGGGACCGGTCCACCGCGTGCGCGACGGCCACGGCGTAATAGGCCAGACTCGCTCCGCCCCACAGCCCCGCCAGAAGCGCCCCTGTCACAAGGCCGGGCGTCGGGATGACGGCGAGCACCAGGGCGGCGGCGGCGGCGGCGGCGGCGAGTATCGCGATCACCACGCGCCGGTCGAACCGGTCGGAGATATGCCCGGCCGGCCACTGGGTCAGCATGGAGCCGACATAGACCACGCCGATGACGATGGCCGCCGGCTGGGCCGCGACAGCGCCGCTCAGGGTCTCCGCCCAGATCGGCAGGAAGGCCAGAAGCCCGCTATTGACGACGCCGGCTGCGAAAACCGCACCGGCCGCCGCTGGCGAAATCTCCAGGAGCCGCAAGGGCGAGACCAGTTCGGTCTGAGGCAAGGACGGCTGACCGCGGGTCGTGAACACCACAGGCACCAGGCACAGCGCCAGGAACATTCCCGCGATGATGAAGCCGTCCACCAGATCCAGCCCCGGCAGCGCGACGATGAAAGGCCCCGCGATCAGGCCGGCGCGCCCGAAGATCTGATACATGCTCAGCACCGCGCCGCGGCGCTCCGGCGGGGTGGCGTCAGCGATCCAGCTTTCGGACACGGCGAACAGGCCGGCGATGCACACGCCGAACCCGAAGCGGGCGAGCATCCACCAGGAAAAGTCCGAGCCCAGCGCCAGCATCAGCGTCACGGCCGCCGCCCCGCCCGCATAACCGGCGAACGCGCGGATATGGCCCACCCGCCGGATGATGTAGGGGGCGAAATAGGCGCCGGCCATGAAGCCCGCGCTGTAGGCGGCGAACACCGTGCCGATGGCCACACGCGACCAGCCATAGCCGTCCATGGCCAGCGGCAGCGCGATCCACAGCGCGCCCGCGGCCAGTTGGAGAAGAATGACCGACGCCAGAGCGAAGGCGACATTGCGGTAGATCAGCATGGCGGCTCGGCTGGAACGGGATGACAGACCCCAAGGTCACCATGGGCGAAGCCTCAGCGCAACCGCGCACCGGCGCCGTCAGGCCATCCGCGACAGCCGGGCGAGCGCCCAGTCCAGCGAAGCCGGGCCCGCCCCGCGCAGCGCGAGATACAGCCCGAGCGCCCCGTACGCGAGCGTCTGGGGCCAGGCGCCCGGCAGCACGAAACTGACGTGCCAGATCGCGCCGAGCACGACGAACAGTCCGGCGAGACGGGTCAGGAACCCGGCGCTCAGGGAAAGCCCGATCAACATCGCGGCCGCAAGCAGGACGAGAGCCGCCAGTTGCGGGTCCACCCGGCCGAGCGTCCAGACCGAGGCCGCCTGGGTCAGTCCGGGGTCCGGCGCCAGCCAAGCCTGCCAGTCGAACGGGTCTCCCACGGGCTGGGCGTTGGCCCGGGCCCAGCTGAAGAACTGGACGGCGAGCGCGGCGCGGATCGCCAGGCCCACCACCAGGTCGATGGGCGTGCCGCCATGGCGCCGGCGCGGCGGACAGACCGGCGGCCCCAGCACCGCGCCCGGTCCGGATGCTTCTCCGGCGCCGGCGAACAAGGCGCGAAATCGCTCTTGAGACAACATGGCTTCACCCCCCGGTCAGCCCTCAAGACCTTATTGTGTCAGCCTGACGGGCGGACGCAAGAGGCCTCAGCGCGCGCCGATCTCGGCCAGGCTGACGCGCTGCTCCCGCACGACGGCGCCAGCCTCATCCTTGATTTGCAGAGCGATCTCCCCGGCCTCCCAATCCAGGCCGATCACACCGTAATTGACCGGGGCGTACATGTCCCCGATGCGGTGCGGGCCCGGCTCGTTGTTCTCGTCGCGGAAGCTCATGTTCAGCGAAGACGAGGTGATCTCGTAGAGGGGATAGCCCGCCACATCGTCACGCACATAAAGCCCCGAGGAATGCCGGTCGCCGGACACGATCACCACGCCAGTCGCGTTGGTCTCCTCGATCAGGCCATAAAGACGGTCGCGCTCCAGCGGCATGGTCCGCCAGGCTTCCCAGCCATGGCCGTCGGCATGGACCTGGATGGAGGACACCAGCAGGCGCACGTCAGCCGGCTCGCGCAGCTGCTCTTCCAGCCAGGCCCATTGGGCCGCGCCCAGCATGGTCTGCTCGGGATCTTCGCTGGGAATGTAGCGTTCCATGCCTTCCGCGCCGCGCTGGGGCGTCGGGGTCAGGTCGGAGCGGAAATAGCGGGTGTCCAGCAGGATGATCTGAACGCGCTGGCCTTCAGGGCCGAAGACCTGAGCATCGTAAATACCCTCACGGGTGCGGCGCACATCGTCTTCGGCTGCGCCCCAGAAATCCAGGAACAGGGTTTCGGCGAAGCCCTTGAAGGCGAAACGGCCGCCGGAATCGTTCATGCCGTAATCATGGTCGTCCCAGGTCGCCAGCATGGGAAAGCGGGCGCGCAGAGCCTGGAACTCCGGCCGCGCGGCGAGCTGGTGATAGGCCTCGCGCAGCTCCGGCAGGCTGGCGTCGTAGGAGTAGACATCGCCATACACGTTGTCGCCGATATACATGAACAGGTCATGGTCCTCGGCCGCGATCGTGTTGAGGATTTCGATGTCCCGCTCGGCGGTGTTGCACGATCCGAACGCGATGGATGTCAGCACCGCGTCCGCACCGGGAAGCGGCGTGACCGGCGTGGCGATGGGCGCGTCGTAATCGAGCTGGGCGTAATAGGGCGCGAGCGCTTCGATCGCTGTGCGCGGCGTCCGCGTCAGGCCCGCCGAAGCCAGCGTCTCGTCAGACGGGGGCGGCGTATCCAGAGCCGGATCAGTGACAGCGGCGGGCTCGCCGCAGGCGGCAAGTACGGCGAGGCTGGCGGCGGCGAGGCTGGCGAAGCGAAGCATGGCGAAATCCTCAGGGTCGACGTTGGCGCGGCGGAAACGCGCCGCTCAATGCGGGTTTAGGCGCTTCCCACGACAGGTCAATGACACAGAAGGCCGGAGCCTCTAATCGGCGTTGGACCCACGGAAGTCGAGCGTGAAGCGGCTGACGCCCGGCTCGAACCGGACCGACTGGAATCCGGCCGGAGCCTCACCATCGGACCCGCAGACCGTCTCGAAAGAGGTCTCGGCGGCCCGCACGAAATCAGCTTCAGCCGCCACGCAGAACCGGGCGTCATCGCGATCCCAGACCGGTTTGCCATCCCGGTCGCGGGCCCGCACATGGACCAGGCCGGATCCGGCCTGCCCGCGCCAGACGTCCTCGCAGGTCTGCGCCGGAACTTCGCGCCATCCCTCGACTCGCCAGGCCCGGCCATCCCGGCTTTCGCCAGCGATCGCCAGATCAAAAGGTTCGCCGCCATGGTTGCAGACCTCCAGCGTCCGCACGCGCTCCAGAAACCCTTCGGAATCGCGGAGCCCGGATTCGCAGATCGCGCCGTCCTGCGCTCCGAGCTGGCGGCATGTAACCCGATGGCGAATCAGATGGCGCCGGGAGTCGCTGTCGACTGCGACACGCTCATGAGCTTCGGCGCGGTCGCCGGGCAGGCACGCGTCCGGCGTGCGAGCGGCGCGTTGATGGGTCTCGGCCGGTACGCACATTGGTTCCCCGCCGAAGGCCGGCCAGACAAGATTTCCGCTACGCGCATGGACCAGCGCCGTACCGCCAGCGCCGTCCCCGATGCCGCCTTCGCGGCACTGGCCGGGTTCAACCGTGAACCAGCCTCGCTGGGTGCGTCCTGACCGGCCGGTGGGCCGCGTCACGCTCCAGGTGACGCGCGCCGGGGTGTCGTTGCACAACTCGACCACGGTCGGCAGCGGCCGTGCGGAGCTCTGCCCGGAAAGGGCGGTCAGGACCGAGGCGGCGATGATTGCAAGCATGGCGAGACTCCCCCTTCAGGCGTACAGCCTAGCCGCAGGATGGGTGCGCCGCCACACTCAAAACCCCTACCCCAGCACCACCTCCAGCATGATCCGGCCGGGCATGAAGCTGAAGATGCCGGGAATCATGAGCGCGGCGAAGAACAGCACCAGCGCCGAGTTCCGGTGCTTGCGGGTCTGGCTGCGCCTGGCCTCGAACACCAGGCCGATGATCCCGAAGGCGGTGAGCGGGATCAGGATATGGATCCAGCTGAAGGACCCGTCATTGATCTCGCGAATGAAGATCGCGCTGATGACCGTAACCGCCATCAGGGCGACCCAGACATAGCCGACGGTGCGGTGCGGGATCGTGCCCTTTGGCGCGGCGAGCTGGAGGATCCCCAGCAGGAACGCGCCGATTGCAGCGAAGGCGTGGACCTGGATATGCCAGGGTGCGGAAAGCAGCGGGTCCAGGCTCATCCACCCGCTCCCATCAGCGCGACGTCGATTCGGGCTTCGACTTCGCCATCCAGCACGAACACCGCTTCGTCCCAGTGAGCCGCCCGGAAACGCGGGCGGGGATTGTTGGAGAAGCCGTAGCGCTCCTGGGGGATGCCGACGAAGTTGCGGGTGAAGTCGCCGTCGCCGTTCGCGTCGTGGAAGGCGATGACGCCGTATGCTCCGGGCTGGACCCCCTCGAAAACGGTTTCAGCCGAGCCGTCAGACACCGGTACGAACGCCGAGGCGATTTCATCGCCGTCGTCATAGGCCTGCTCCCCGGCATAAAGCCCGACCCAGATCTCGCCATTGTCCGACGCCGCACCGGTCAGGCGAACGGTCAGGCGCGTGACGCGCTCGGCCTCGCCGGTCTCAGCGCCAGCAGATTGGACCGCTTGGGCGGCGAAGATCAGGGGCTGCGGAGCGAACGCCGGGAGAGCCGCGCTGGCGAGCGCAGCGGCGGTGACGGACTGGATCAAGGTTTTCATCATTTCATTTCTCCTGCGGATCTGACCCCGGTATGCAGCGGGGCGGCGCAGGTCTTGATGCGGGGCGCGGCGCGGGTGAAAAAGCGCAACTTCGCGGCTGGACGGGGTCCTGACGTGAGCGGCGGGGCGTCCCCCGTTCGCGCTTCGTGAATGACAGGAGCGAAATCGCCCATGGCGCAAGGATGGTTCAGCCGTCAGCTTCAAGCAGGCCGGGTCGCAGCCATCGCGCGGCCCGCCGTCCTGATCGTGGCGGTGGGCACATTCCTGGCGATCCTGGGACCGTTCGGGAGCGGGGCGATCCCCTGGCCGACGATCTGGTTCTACTGGGTCGGATTCATCGCCATGGGCGGCGTGTTCGGCTTCGGCGCGGGCGAGCTGATCCCGCGCCTGTTCCCGAACCTGCCCGAGCCGGCCGTCTACGCGATCGTCCCGTTCTTCGTCGCGGTCCCGGTGACCGGCGCGATCCTGTGGCTTGAAGACGCGCTGAGCGGTCACCTCACTTTGATCCAGCTGGCCGGCGTCTACGGACCGGCCCTGGTCATCTCGGCCTTCGTGACGGCCGTGGCCTATGCGGTCCACCGGCTGACCGAAAGCCGCAGCGGCGCAGACGGCGCCGCCCAGGCCGGTCGGGCGATGACCGACAAGCTGCCCCACCGGCTGCGACGCGCGCAGATCCATGCGTTGACGGCCGAGGACCATTATTTGCGCGTGCGCACCGATGCGGGCGAGGCGCTGATCCTGATGCGGCTGACAGACGCCATCGCGGCCTGCGACGCGCTGGACGGGGCGCGCACCCACCGCTCGTGGTGGGTCGCCCGCCAGGCCGTCAGCGACGCCAGGAAAGGTGACGGGCGCGGGACGCTGATCCTGACCGACGGAACCGAAGCCCCGGTCAGCCGGACCTACTATCCCGCCCTGCGTGAGGCGGGCTGGTTCTAGTCCAGCGTTGCCCGGATTTTCGCCGCCACGGCGCGGGACTGTTCCTGCGCGGACCGGCTGAGATGATCGGCGACGCTGCGCCGGTCGGCCTCGGGGAAAGACTGGTGCAGTTTCGAGATCACGCGCACAGAGGTGATCTCGACTTCGAACGCGCAGATCGCCGGGAACAGCCGCTCCACATACCCCTCCGGCGCCATGGCGGTGGTCCAGACCGGATAATCACTGATATCGGCGTGGCGGGGTTCGATGCGGCCGGCGAGATCGTCGACCAGGCGGCGGAACCAGTCGATATCGTCCACGACGCGCACGCGTCCGCGCACCTGGACTTCTTCATAGTCATACGTGCCCGCCCGGGTCGCCTGAGTGCGCCAGTTCGGCGAGACATAGCTCGCCGGACCGTCGAATGTGACCAGCGCCTCAACTCCGTTAAGGCCCTCGCATTGGGGGTTTCGGGCATTGAGGTGACCGCGGAGCCTGGCCGGCGCCCCGTCGACCAGATCCGCCAGCATGGGAATGCGCGTGCTCTGCAGCTCTCCATGGGCGGTGACGAAGTGGGCGAAGGGATGCTCGTCCATCAGGCTTGCGGCGCACTCTGGGGCCTCAACGCGCCAGCTCGGCGGGTAGGTCATGGCATGCCTTTCAATGTCGGATCAGGACCGGCAAAGGCCCGCGTTCAAGTCTCTCAGTCCAGATCGGCCAGCACGTCCCGGGCCGTGACCCGCACCGCATAGCCGCGCTGCTGACCCAGCCCGGCCTCGTGCCAGTACTTGCCGGCGATGGTTCCGTTCGGGCGAATGGCGAAGGCGATCGGATAAGGCACGCCGTGGGCGATATGGCCAGGGTCGGGGTAGATCGGGTCACGCACATCGAATGCGTCGATCACCGCACTGTCGGTGTCGGACAACAAGGTCATGGTCAGCTCGCGCTGATCCTTCACCCGCGACAGCGTCTCCACCGGATCATAAGTCAGCACCGCGACGCCCCAGCCGGCCGACTGGAACGCCTCGACCGCCTCGTTCAGCTCGATCGTCTGGCGCAGGCAGATCGGGCACCAGTCCAGTGAGCGGTTGAAATACAGCACCAACCCCCGCGGCCCTGCGAGCTCGGCGAGCGTGCGCATATCCCCTGAGCTGTCGGGCAGCGAGAAAGCCGGTGCCGCCTGGCCGACCGCCGGTCCGAACGTTTCAGCCGCTGCGGAAGCCTGAGCGGCCGGCCCATCCTGGGCCAGAACGGGCGCCGTGCAGAACGCGAGAACGGCGGCGGCGAAAGCGGTACGGATCATGATGGCCTCCTGACAAGATGGTCCAAGGCTGCCCTCCAATTAAGGCTGCGCCAAGGCCTTTGACGAAGCTGTGAGGGGGGCGTGAAAGCTCAGCGCCGGTTTTGCAGCGCGCTGGATCGGAGACGCTTTCGTGCTAGGCTTTCGCCAGTCTGGTGGGGCGTGCTCGAAAGGGAGCTCGCGTGGCGAACATCTTCCGCAAGCCTCGCGCCGGCGCCGGCCGCCTCGGCCTCTATCTCCTGATCTTCGCCGGATCCGCGCTGGCGCTGAACGCGTGGATCTTCTCCGGCCCGGCGATCATGTGGTCGCGCAGCCTGGACAACCCGCCCTGGGCGCCGCCGGGCGCGGTGATCGGGATCGTGTGGATGATCCAGTTCACGCTGCTTTCGCTCAGCGCCTTCCTGGTGGACCGGCTGGGCGATCCCACGCGCAAGGATCCGGCCCGGCTGGCGGTTACAGCGTGGTGGCTGGTCTGTCTGGCCTGGCCCGTGGCGTATTTCGGCTTCCAGTCCATCGCTGGCGGGGTCTATCTGACCATCGCCGCCCTGATCCTGGGCGTGCCCGCCCTGCTGCTGACCTGGCGCACCGCGAAGCCGGCCGCCCTGGTGCTTCTGCCGCTGCAGGCTTGGTTGATCTTCGCCCTAGTCCTGATCGTCACGGTCTGGCGGATGAACCCCTAGCGCCGCATCTGGCGAAGGATCATCCCGGCGATCAGGGCGATGACGAACAGGCCTGCACCGATCTCAAGCCAGCTTGCGCCGAACAGGACCGGTTCGGCCAGCGGGCCGAGCGCCGAGAGCCAGCGCGCCACCGCAGCGGCGAAGCGGTCGCCCTGAAAGCCGGCCGCGACCGCGATGACGACCAGCACCATGGCCACGAAACCGGCCAGCCGGATCGAAGCGGCCGGGTCGGGTCCGGACCGGTCAGGACCCCGTTCGCGGCGGTTCTGGAGAAAGCGGGAACGGCGGCGGGGCATGGAATCAAGGCCTTGGGCCGGAGCTGCGGGTTTGCTTGTGGGGGCGGGTGATTTCGGGCATAGTGTGCAGCGCTCGGGCGGCCTCAACAAGGCCCGGTGAAGACTTCAGAGAGCCTAATTGCGTACCAGAACGCGCCTACGCCCACTGCCTTCCCCGACTGACAGTCCGCATGCCGCCGCCGGGACGCCGACGGCGATCAGCTTCTGCGCGGGACGCCGCGTGACTTCGGGAAGGACTTGGGTCTAATGGCTTCAGGCACCGTCAAATTCTTCAACAACGACAAAGGCTTCGGCTTCATCACCCCGGATGAGGGCGGCAATGACGTGTTCGTCCACATCACCGCGGTGAAAGATTCCGGCATGGCCGATCTGACCGATGGTCAGCGCATCGCCTTCGACACCGAGCCCGATCGCCGCGGCAAGGGTCCCAAAGCGATCAATCTGCGCGCCGCCGACTAGGCCTTACGCGTTCGCCCTGTCACAGGGGCCGTCAAGACGCCGCTCCGGGAGACCGGGGCGGCGTTTTTCGTTCCACCCTGGGCCACAGGTGACATCTGTCACCGCCGGATTGTGACGCCTGTCCATAACCAGCGGGCCCAGGTCCTGCGAGGTTTGCTTCATGCTGAAGGAGACCTCACACGTGGCGAACACCTCCAAGATCATCTCCGCGCGCGGCCTTGCAAGGTCGTTCGGACGGACCCGGGCGCTGGACGGCTTCGACCTTGATGTCGAAGGCGCCGGCGTCCTCGCCCTGCTCGGCCCGAACGGAGCGGGCAAGACGACCTTTGTGAACGCCGCCCTGGGCCTCGTCCGCCCCGGCGAAGGCTCGCTGGAAATCCTGGGCCGCAGGCCCGGAGATACGGCCGCGCGGTCGCGCATCGGCGTCATGATGCAGGACGCTGAACTGCCCGACCTTCTGACCGCGCGCGAGCAGATCGCCCTGTTCGCCAGCTACTATCCCGATCCGCGCGGCGTTGATGAGACAATCGAGCTCGCCGGCCTGACCGGCTTCGCCGACAAGCGCTACGCCCGACTGTCCGGTGGTCAGAAGCGCCGCGTCCAGTTTGCGCTGGCGCTTGTGGGCCGGCCCGATCTCATCTTCCTCGACGAACCCACGACCGGCCTCGACACCGAGGCGCGGCGCGGGCTGTGGGCCATCGTGCGCCAGGCGGCGAGCGAAGGCGCGCGGATCGTCCTGACCACCCACTATCTGGAGGAGGCCGACGCGCTCGCAGACGATGTGGCGGTCATGAAGGCCGGCCGGGTCATCGCCCGGGGGACGGCGGCCGAGCTGCGCGAGCAGGTCGGCGGCTCCCTGATCCGCTGCCGCACGCGGCTGGACGACGCCGCCCTCGCGGCCCTGCCGGCCGTGCGCCGGGCGCGCCTGTCCGGACGCTACGCCCAGATCGCCGCCGCCGACGCCGTGGCGGCCCTGAAGGCGCTGTTCCAGGCCGATCCGGAGGTCACCGAGCTGACCGTACGCCAGCCGACGCTGGAAGAAGCCTTCGACACGCTCACCACCGACATTGAGGAGGCCTGATCCATGGCCCGCACCGCCAATCCTTACGCCGCCGAGATCGGGGCGGAGTGCTTAAAGCTCCTGCGCGCGCCGGAGTTCATTATCCCCTCTCTGGCCCTCCCGGTGCTGTTCTACGCCATGTTCGGGATGATCATACCAGGCTCGAACCAGAACGCGCCCTACCTGCTCGCCACTTATGGCGTATTCACAGTCATGGCGCCGGCCCTGTTCGGTTTCGGCGCCGGCGTCGCGCAGGAGCGAGAGCGCGGCTGGCTGAAACTCAAGCGCGCCGTGCCGGCCCCCGCGTTCGGCTATATCACCGCCAAGGCTGCTGCAACGCTGCTCGTGGCGGCCGCCGGCCTGGCGATGGTCTACGCCGTCGCAGGCTTCCTGGCCGGCGTGGAGCTAACGCGGACGCAATGGACCCTAATGCTGGGTGTGCATATCGTGTCCGCCCTGCCCTTCGTGTTCGCCGGCCTGACGCTGGGTTTTCTGCTAGGCGCGAATGGCGCGGTCGCCGCGGCGAACCTCCTCTTCCTCGCGCTGGCGCTTCTGGGCGGGCTGTGGATCCCGATCGTGGTCTTCCCCGACATCATGCAGCAGATCGCCTGGGCCTTCCCCAGCTTCCACCTGGCTGAGGTCGCGCTGGCCGCCAGCGGCGCCGGCGGCGACCGGCCCGTGGGCCTGCACCTCGCCGTGCTGGGCGCCATGACCGGGGGCCTCGCCCTGACCGCCACGCTCGCCTGGCTGCGCCAGCGCTAAGCCGCATCAAAGGACATTGCCCATGGCCCGCATTCTCACTGGTCTCGCCGTCATCCTCGCCGCTCTGGGCGCGCTGATCCTCGCCCTGCCGGAGCCGGATCGCCCCTCGGTCACCCGCTCCGGCGCGGGTCTGGCGATCACGAATGTCACCGTGTTCGACGGCGCCCGGTTTCTCGACGATCAGACGATCCTGATCACCGGCGGCCGGATCGGCGCGGTGGGTCCCGGCCTCGACATCCCGGCTGGGGCCGAGCTCATCAACGGGGCGGGCCTGACGGCCCTGCCCGGCCTGATCGATGCGCACACCCATACCTGGGGCGACGGACTGGAAGCCGCGCTGCGCTTCGGGGTGACCGCCCAGCTCGACATGTTCTCCTCGCCGATGATGCTGCCGCAGGCGCAGCGCAACCGGGCCGATCTGTCCGTGCACGATCAGGCCGATCTGTTCAGCTCGGGCATGCTCGCCACGGTCGAGGGCGGTCATGGAACCCAGTTCGGCGTGCCGGTGGAGACCCTGTCCGGTCCAGATCAGGCGGCGGACTGGGTCGCCGCGCGCAAAGCCGAAGGCTCCGACTACATCAAGCTGGTCTACATTCCCGGCTCGCCAAACTTGCCGAGCCTCGACCTCGCGACCGCCACCGCTGTTATTGAGGCCGCCCACGCCGAGGGCCTGATGGCCGTGGCTCATATCGCCACGCTGGACGCGGCCAGGGAGATGGTCGATGCCGGCATTGATGGCCTCGTGCACATCTTCGCCGATGAACCTGCCGACGCGGCCTTCATCACCGCCGCACGCGAGGCGGAGGTCTTCGTCATCCCGACCCTGGCGGTGATCGCCTCGGTCGCCGCGACCGGCGAAGGGGAGGCGCTGGCTGACGATCCGCGGGTGCGCGGGCGCCTGTCAGCCAGCGCCCTGCGCGGTCTTGAAGGCGGGTTCGGCATGCCGCCCAGCCCGCGCTTCCAGTATCCGTTGGCCGAGGCGAATGTCCGCGCTCTGCACGAGGGCGGTGTGGTGATCCTGGCCGGGTCTGACGCGCCCAATCCCGGCACGGCCTATGGCGCCAGCCTGCACCATGAGCTGCAGCTCCTGACCCGCGCCGGCCTGAGCCCTGTCGAGACGCTGTTCGCTGCAACGGCCGGCGCGGCTGACGCCTTCAATCTGACGGAGCGTGGCCGCATGGAGCCCGGCGCAAGGGCCGATCTCGTGCTGATCGAAGGCGATCCGCGACGCGACATCGCCGCGACGCTCTCCATCGCCCACGTGATCCGCAATGTCCTGGTCATCGAATCCGCCGGCGAGGGACAAGCCAGCCCGCCGCCCGCCGGAGCGGCGCTTGAAACCGCCGACATCTCCGACTTCGCTGCACCGACCAACGGGTATGCCTGGGTGGACACGACCGACGCCATGGCGGGCGGGAACTCCGAGGCGGTCTCCACGGTGACGGACGGCGTGCTGCGCACCGAGATCGCCGTGCGGACCCGCTTTCCGTTCCCGTGGGCCGGCCCAGGTTACTTCCCCGCGAGCCAGGCCGGATCGGCGCTGAATCTTTCCGATGCGCCCGTGCTTGTCCTGCGCCTGCGCGCCGCGCCGGGGACCTACCGGGTCATGCTGTTCAATCCAGGGCTCACTGGCGCGCCGCCGACGGTCTCCACCGAGCTTGACGAAAGCTGGCGGACGGTCAGGCTTGATATGACTAACGTGGACGGCTTCGATCCCGCCGAGTTCGCAGGTCTGGCCGTGGTCGGCGGACCTGCGCCGGGCGAAGCCTGGATCGAGATCGACCAAGCCCGCTTCGAGGCCGCACCGTGACGAAGGAGATCAAGCTGACCGAGCCGGTCCGAAGCGCCGCGCGACCGCCGCAAGGCCCGCAATCCTCCGCCCAGGGCGGGCTGGAATCGCGCTCGGAATTCTACCTGCTCTACCTGCTGTTCTACTTCACGCCGTGGTTTTTTCAGGCGCCGGACCGGACCGAGCTGATCGCCGGGCTCGCGGCGGCGGCGGCCTTCACACCGGTCTACCTTTTCACCATGGGCAAGGGCCGCGAACGCGCGCTCGCCGGCGCCGCCATTGCGCTGGCTTTGGCGATCGGGCTGGGACCGCTGAACGGGATGAGCGGGACCTACGCCATTTTCGCGGTGACCATGGCCGCCAGCGTGCGCCCGCCGCGCCTGGCGGTGATCGCCATCGCCGTCATCGGCCTCGTCTACTGGCCGCTTTCGCTGCTGGTTCTGCCGGTCACGTTGTTTGAAGTGGCGATCACCAGCTTCATCTCGATCATGGCCGGCGCGGCGACTCTGGCCGGCTTCAACACCGCCGAGCGGGTCAGCCTGTCCGAACGCGCCCTGCGCCTGGACGCCGAACTCGCCGCCGTGCGCGAGCGCGAGCGCATCGCGCGCGATCTGCACGACGTGCTGGGCCACACCCTGACCACGATCGCGGTGAAGTCCGATCTGGCGAACCGGCTGATGGACAGCGATCCGGACGCGGCCCGCAAGGAGATCGCCGAGATCCGCGACGCGTCGCGCGCGAGCCTGCGTGACGTGCGCGCGGCGGTGGCCGGCATGAACGCCACGACCCTGAAGGTGGAGATCGAACGGGCCCGCAGCGCCCTTGAAAGCGCAGGCGTGACCCTGTCGGTCAAAGGCGAGGCGCCCGGGCTTGAACCCCGCGCCGATACGGCGCTGGGCCTCGCCATGCGCGAAGCCGCGACCAACATCATCCGCCACTCCGGCGCCAGGTCTGCTCGGCTGACGCTGAGCGCCGCGGACGGCTCGGCCCGCTTCACCATCGAGGATGACGGCGGCGGTGGAGCGCCGGTGGAAGGCGAAGGCCTGACCGGCATGCGCCGCCGGCTGGAAGGTCTTGGCGGGTCCCTGAAAATCTCGGAGGGAGCTGCCGGCGTGCGCCTGATCGCCGAGGCGCCGGCGAGCACGAGGCTGGAGCGCATATGATCCGGATCGTCATCGCCGAAGACCAGTCGCTGCTGCGCGGCGCTCTGTCGACCCTGCTCGGCCTGGAGCCGGACATGGAGGTGGTCGCCCAGGCCGGCGACGGGGAGGAGGCGCTGGCGCTTGTAGAAGCCCATGACCCCGACGTGCTGGTCGCCGACATCGAAATGCCGTCCATGACGGGCCTGGACGCAGCCGAAGCGCTGAAAGCGAAGGCGAGCCGCACCAAGGTCCTGATCGTTACGACATTTGGACGGCCGGGCTATCTCCAGCGCGCCTTGCAGGCCGGGGTCCTGGGCTATGTGCTGAAGGACGCGCCGAGCGAGGATCTCGCCGACGCGGTTCGCAAGGTGGCCGCCGGCCAGCGCGCCGTGGCGGCGGAGCTGGCCGAACAGGCCTGGGCCCAGTCGGCCGGTCTGACCGGACGCGAACGCGAGATCCTGCGCCTGGTCGAGGCGGGCCGGACCAACAAGGAGATCGCCCGCGCCCTGGACCTCTCGCCGGGCACGGTGCGCAACTATCTGGCCGAGGCCGCCTCCAAGCTCGGCGCGGCGAACCGGATCGAAGCCTTCCAGATCGCCCGCAATAACGGCTGGCTCTAGCTCAGCCGCGCGCGACCGCCGCCAGCTCGCGCAGCTGGGTGGAGCAGATCGCGACCTTTGACAGGCTCCAGCTGCCCGCCGCGGCCACCTCGTTGAGAGCCCGGTCCGCCCGGTCCACCTCGTCGGCGTTGGCGCTGGTCCAGCTCTCCACCAGGCTCTCCGCCCAGTCCCGGTTCGGATCTTCGACACCTGAGGCGAGCGATCCGCCGGCGTGAGCGGCGTAAGCCATCATGGCCGTGCAAAGGCCCTGCTGGCTGGCGTAAAGGTCCTCGATCAGGCGGCGCATGGCCAGCCGGTCCCAGTGCAGGGTCGAGGACAGCTGCCCGCCCGCGCCGCGCAGGCGGTCAAAGCTGAAGCGTCCGCCGATGGCGTGGTACAGCCAGGCCGCGGCCGGCAGCGGCCAGTCATGGTCTGCGGCCAGGTCGATCACATCCGAGCTCGAGGTCAGCGGACGCAGGCGCGCCACCGCACGGGCGAGCTCTTCAGGCGCGCCGCCCTTCATGTAGACCTTGGCGCGCGACTCAACGCCTTCGGAGTCGAACGGCGAGGCGAAATCGGCGACCAGCTCCTTCAGGGTGTCCACGCCGGGCTGGTAGCGGGCGATGACCTCGTCGATGGCCATGTCCGCCCCGCCCCGGCCGCGCCGCGCCAACCAGTAGGTCTGACGGCGCAGAAGCCGGATCACCTCGTCATGGAGACGGGTCTGCACCTCGGCGGGAACCTTGTTGTCCAGCGCGTTGATCTGATCAGTGTAATCCTTGAAGCGGAACATCACGCGGCCAGCCTCGAAGGCGCGCGCGATAGAGCCGGCGTCCGCGCCAGTGCTCTCGATGGCGCGCGAGATGAAGGTCGGCCCGCCCAGATTGACCATGTCATTGGCCAGGCGCGTGGCGACGATTTCGCGCTTCAGGCGGTGGCCGTCCATGGCTTCGGCGTACCCGGCCAGCTGATCAGGGAAGTAGGTGATCAGCGTGTCGCGGAAGTGGGCGTCGTCGGGCACGGATGAGGCCACGAGCGCGTCGAACAGCGTGATCTTGGCGTAGCTGATCAGCACCGCGATCTCCGGCCGGGACAGGCCGAGCCCCTGCTCCTTCAGCTCGCGGATCTTTTCCGGCGCCGGCAGGCCCTCGACCTTGCGGTCCAGGCGGCCGTCGGCCTCCAGGCGCTCCATGAAGCGCTCATGGGCGTCGATGTCCTCCCGGGCATGCTCGCGGGCGATCGTCAGCGCCAGGGTCTGGTCGTAATTGTGCTCCAGCACGTGCTCGGCGACCGCATCGGTCATGTCTTCGAGCAGGGTGTTGCGGTCCTCCAGCTTCATGGCGCCGTCGCGAACCATGGGGTTGAGGAGGATCTTGATGTTCACCTCGTGGTCGGAGCTGTCGACGCCGGCGGAGTTATCAACGAAGTCCGCGTTCACCCGGCCGCCCGCTTGCGCGAACTCGATCCGCGCGGCCTGGGTCATGCCCAGATTGGCGCCCTCGCCCACGACCTGGGCGCCGAGCTCCTCGGCGTTGATGCGCAGGGCGTCGTTGGCCTTGTCGCCGACCTCCCAGTTCTGCTCCCCGGAGGCCTTCACATAAGTGCCGATGCCGCCGAACCAGAGCAGCTCGGATTTCGCCTTCAACAACGCCTGGATGAGGTCGTTGGGCGCGGCGGTCTTGCCTTTAAGCCCCGTCAGGGCGCGGATCTCGTCGGTCAGGGCGATGGACTTGGCAGAGCGCGAGAAGACGCCGCCACCCTTTGAAATCAGGCTCTGATCATAGTCCTGCCAGCTCGACCGCGGCTGCTCGAACAGGCGCTTGCGCTCCTCCCAGGTGCGTTCCGGGTCTTCGGGGTTCGGATCGATGAAGATGTCGCGATGGTCGAAGGCGGCCACGAGCCTGATCTGTTTCGACAGAAGCATGCCGTTGCCGAACACGTCGCCGGACATGTCTCCCACGCCCATGACGGTGAAGGGCTCGGACTGGATGTCCTTGCCCATTTCGCGGAAATGGCGCTGGACGCTGACCCACGCGCCGCGGGCGGTGATGCCCATCTTCTTGTGGTCATAGCCAGCTGATCCGCCAGACGCGAAGGCGTCGCCGAGCCAGAAATCGTATTCGCTCGTGGCCACGCCATTGGCCATGTCGGAGAAGGTCGCCGTGCCCTTGTCGGCGGCGACGACGAGATAGGGGTCCTCATCGTCCCAGCACACGACGTCGTCCGGGCGCTTCACGGAGTCTTCGACCAGATTATCGGTGATATCCAACAGGCCCCGCAGGAAGACCTTATAGGCCTCCTGACCCTCAGCCATGAACGCGTCTCGGTCGGAGCGGTCGGGCAGGCTCTTGGGGTAGAAGCCGCCCTTGGAGCCGACCGGCACGATGACTGCGTTCTTCACCTGCTGGGCCTTCACCAGACCTAGCACCTCGGTGCGGAAGTCCTCCCGCCGGTCCGACCAGCGCAGGCCGCCGCGCGCGACCGGGCCGAAGCGGATATGCACCCCCTCCACGCGCGGGCTCCACACGAAGATCTCGCGATAGGGCTTGGGTGCAGGCAGGTCACGAACCTTGCGCGAGGCGATCTTCAGGCTGATCCAGGGCTTGGGCGCGCCGGCGTCGTCGGTCTGGTAGAAATTGGTGCGCAGCACGGCCTCGAGCAGACGAAGAATCCGGCGCAACGCCCGATCGTGATCCAGGCTCGCCACCGCGTCGAGCGCCGCGCGGACCTCCTGCGAAATCGCCTTGGCTTTGTCGTCGCGCTCATCGAGGGCAAGGTCCAGGGACGGGTCGAAACGCACCGCGGCGTAGTCCAGCAGCTTGCGCGCGATCTCCGGCTGGGCCGCGAAGGCCTCTTCCTGAAGCGCCTGGGACGGGTCCATGCCGGATTGCTGGCGATAGCGCGCGCACGTGCGCAGGAAAGCCGCTTCGCGCCAGCTGACCCCGATGGCCAGGACCAGACGGTTGAAGCCATCGCTCTCGGCCCGTCCGTCCAGTATGGCCAGCAGCGCCTCCTCGAAGGCGTCCGCCACATCGGCCACATCGGCGATCTCGCCGGCGGCAGTGCGCGCTTCGAACTCGTGGACCCAGACCTTTTCATCAAGGCCCGCCTCACCGTCGGTCTCCCGGCGCACCGCAAATCCGGCCTCGGACAGGACGCGCAGGCCCAGATTCTCCAGCACGGGCAGGACGTTGGACAGAGCCAACGGTTCGCCGACGCTGTACAGCTTGACCCGCAGGCAGTCACTGGCGTCGCCGCCGCAGCGGTAGGCGCGCGCCTCCATGGCGCGGTCCTCGGTCAGGCGCTCCATGCGCTCGATATCGGCCAGCGCTTCTTCGGGCGTGAATTGCTCGCGATAGCCGGCTGAATACCCGCCGACATAGCGCGTCACCGCCCGGCGCAGATCCGCGCTGTCGCTGGCCCGCGCCGCGCCGTGCAGGTCGTCCTCCCAGGTGCGCGCCAGAGCGACAATACGGCGCTCCAACTCGATGGGGTCGGGTTCAGGATGGCTGAACGGATCAAGCCCGATGATGAAGTGCACCCTCGCCAGAGGTCCGTCGCCAAAGCGGGGGTAGAAGGCGGACAGCCGACCGTTGAAGGCCTTTCGGATTTCCTCCCCGGCCTCCTCGCGAACCTTGGAATTGTACCGGTCGCGCGGCACGAAGAGCAGGCAGGACACGAAACGGTCGAACTGATCGCGCCGCATGAACAGCTTGGTGCGCGGCCGGTCATAGAGGTGGAGAATCCCCAGCGAGATCTCCAGTAGATCGCTTTCGGTGGTCTGGAACAGCTCGTCGCGGGGATAGTTCTCCACGATGTTCTGAAGCTTCTTGGCCGAGTGGGAGCCCGGCGCCTTGCCGGCCTTCTCCAGAACCCGGCGGACCTTGCGACGGATCAACGGCACCTCGCGCGCCATCTGGTCATAGGCTTCGGCGGTGAACAGGCCGACGAAGCGGGTCTCGCCGATGACGTGCCCGTCCTCGCTGTAGCGTTTGACCCCGATGTAATCCATGTAGACCCGCCTATGGACGCGGCTGGTCATGTTCGCCTTGGCTACGATCACGGGGCTCGGCGCATTCATGTAGGCTTCGATCGCCGGGCTGAGGAGCAGCGGTTCCGCGCTCTGGCGCAGCACGTGACGGTCAGGATCGCGCAGCACGCCGCGGCCGGCCTCGGTGACCACAGTGGGCTCACCCTTCAGCTTGCCGGCGCCATCCAGGTCAAAGCGCAGCGTGCGGCAGCCCAGGAAGGTGAAATGGTTGTCGCGCAGCCATTGCAGGAAGCTCAGCGACTCATCGAGCTCCTCGCGGCTGGCCGCCGTCTTGGCCTTGGACAGATGCTCGATGGCCTCGTCCATCTGGGCGCGCATGTCCGACCAGTCCTCGACCGCGTCACGCACGTCAGACAACGTCGCGCGCACACCGGCCTCGAGCCGCTCGCGCACGGCGTCAGACAACGGATCGAGATGGACCTGGATCATGGACTCCGGCAGGCAGCGCCCGCCCGACGTGACGCGCGCGCCGTCCTCGTCACGGCGCACCTGGACCACCGGGTGGAACATGGCGACCACATCCAGACCCTGGCTGGCGATCTCACCCATGATGGAATCCACCAGGAAGGGCCGGTCCTGACCGATCACCTCCAGAATGTCGCGCCCCAGATCACGTCCGTCCGCGCCTTTCGCGCTGCGCACCCGGATCTTGATCTTCTCGCCGGGACGCTCCTGGCCCAGACCCCAGAATTCCGAGGCCAGAAGCGCGGTGTCCTCCAGGTCCAGCGCGCTCATGTCCTCGGCCAGCGCATCGCCCCAGACCTGCAGGAGGAAGCTTTCCGCATCCGCGCTCAGCGCGCCATAATCGTCCTTGAAGCGTGCTTTCGCGGCGGACAGGAAGGCGTCCTTGTCGAAGGCGTAGGCGACGCTGACGACGGCGTTCATGGCGGGGCTCCTGGGCGTGCGGGCGAATACCCGCAAAATCGAGAGGGTTGCGGCGCAGACTATCCTGCTCGGCGCCGCATTCAAGCCGCCGCGTGGAGTGGACGTGCAGCCCCGGTCATGCTGAATTCCCCGCTGTCATCCGTCCGACATTTTCCCGTTAGGAGTTCGCCATGCCCCACGCCCTGATCACAGGCGCCAATCGCGGCATCGGGCTGGAACACGCCCGTCAGCTTCTGGAGCGCACCTGGACCATCACGGCCGCCGTGCGCGATCCAGACGCCGCGTCCGACCTGAAAGCCCTCGACCCCGGCGATGGCCGGCTGCGCATCGTGAAGTACGACGCCTCCGACCTGGGGGCGGCTGAATCGCTGAAGTCCCAGGTCGAAGGACCCATCGACATCCTGTTCGCCAACGCCGGCGTCATGGGTCCGGCCAGCCAGAACGACTATCGCACGGCGGCCAGCGAGGAGTTCCTGGACGTGATCCGGATCAACTCGGTCGCTCCGCTCGCCCTCGCCGGGGCTTTCGCTGACCAGGTGGCGGCCAGCCAGATGAAGGTGATCGCGCTTCAGTCCAGCCGCATGGGCTCCATCGCCGATAATGATTCCGGCGGGCGGTATGTGTACCGCGCCTCCAAGGCGGCGTTGAACGCGGTCGGCAAATCGCTGAGCGTGGATTTGAAGGATAAGGGGATCACCGTGCTGATCCTTCATCCCGGCTGGGTGCGCACCGATATGGGCGGGCCTAACGGCAATCTGACCGTGACCGAATGCGTGGACGGCCAGCTGGACCTGATCGCGCGGGCCAATCCGGCCATGAACGGGCGCTTCTTCCACTCAAACGGTCAGGACCTGCCCTGGTGAACCGGCCGTCCTGACCGCCCGAAACACAAAGCCCCGCAGCCTGAACGCTGCGGGGCTTTTTTGTTGGGGCGGCGGCGCCGGACGGGGACAGGTGTGTCCGGCGCCGCCTGACAGGCCTCATCGGGCAGGCTGGGGGGACGCACTTTGAGGCCTGATGCTGTTCCAGCGGCGTACCGCCCGCCGGTAATTCACCCTATCGGGGTATGTAGAGCGCCGCGCCGGATGTGCAAGCGGCGACGCAAGCGGCGCTGATCGCGATCGCAGCCGCGAGCGCCAGGGAGATGTAACGGGCCATGGTTCAAGTCTCTTCTATCGACTGTGGCGCGGGCTGACCCCGCGTCTTCTGGGTTATTCATATGGCGTTCAGATCCGCCGGCGCCAGACACGCCCGGTCACGGATGCGTGAGAGACAGCGTTTCCCGCGCGGAAAGGATCGCCTTCCGCTTTAACCCGACCCTGTGAGCCGGCCCAGATTGCCGGCGGCCGCCATGGCCGCGGCGCCGACCTCTTTCAGGATCGCCTGGCGCGCGGCGTCGTCCTTGGGAATTTCGCGTGCGATCCTTGAATAGCCGTCCAGCCTGGAGTTTCCGACCCATTCGCGCACAGCCGGGTGTTTGGAACAGGCGTAACGGTTGATCATGTCCGCCGTCAGCCCGGCGATAAAATCGTTCACGGTGTCGGTCAGCGGCAGGGGCTGGGCGAACCCATTCTTTTCGTCATCGGTCTCGAACGTCGCCTCCAGGAAAGCGGCGAAGGCGGCGGAGAAGGGCAGCATGGGAAAGCGCGTCATCTGCAGCGTGATGCGCCCCGGCGCGAACACCGGTTTCAGGTCGCGCACCGGCAGCGCGGTGGTGGTGCAATCGATGACCAGCGTCTCCGGCGATGAGGCGATCTCCGACCCGTCATCGAGGATGACCCGCTCCGCCTCGGCCCGGCCAACGCGCCGGCCGCGCACGGTGTTCCTGATCGAGCGCAGAAGCGCCAGCTCGCCCTCGCTGATCGTGGCGGCGTGGAACATGGTCGGCTGGACGTCCGGGTCGAGGCGCAGCCAGGCGCCGCACGCCTCCATGTTCGCGCACAGCTCCTGGGCGTTCGCCGCTTCGGCCATGGCGCGGCGCTGGGCGGCGAAATTGCCGAACGTGCTTTCGAAGAATTCAGGTCCGGGCTGGGTGTATTTCCGGTTCAGGAACCAGGGATCTCGCGAGACGATCCAGGCGAGCCGGTCCGCTGGCACGCCGTTCTCCAGCAGCCAGACGCAGACGTCCACCCCGGTCTTGCCGGCGCCGACCACGACAAAACGCTCCGCCTTCGCCGCCAGACGCGGCAGGGCGTTGGGCGGGACGACCCAGGCGCCCTCCGCCACTTCGAACTTCGGACCATGGGTCGCCGGCACCGCGTTCTCATACCACGTCGCGTCGACGGTCTTGCGGCGCACCTCCACCCGGCTTTCCTGGCCCGACAGGACATGGCGCAGCGTTCCGTCCTCGCGCACTTCGGTCAGCGGCCGGTAGGTCACGCGGCCCGACGGCAGCAGCCGGTCGCGCATGAGGGCGTGGAAATAGGCCAGGATTTCGGGGCCTTCAGCCAGCTCCATGAAGCCGGCGTTGGGTCCGGACGTCTCCACCCGGTCCCGGCCCATGGAGGTGGATTCCACCCCGTAGAAGATCGCCGGCTGGTGCAGCTTCACAAAGCTGTAGGCGTCGTTCCAGTGCCCGCCGGGGGCGGAACGCTTGTCCACGATCGTCATTGTCGCGTCGCTGCGCGTCAGAAGCTCGTCGGCGAACGCCAGCCCCATGGCGCCCGCGCCGATGATCAGATAGTCGGTGGTGTCGGTCATGGAGCCTCCGGCGACAATGCCGCAGACAGCCTAGCGCTCCCGCCTGCAAACGCCAGCACGGCGGCTGCGACCGCGCGCAAGGCGCAGATCCCAATTCGCGATCTGTTTTGAAGAAAAAATGGAGCGGGCGATGAGATTCGAACTCACGACCCTCACCTTGGCAAGGTGATGCTCTACCCCTGAGCTACGCCCGCTCATATCCTGCGTGACAGGGCCCGGTCGGAACCGAGGCGCGGTATATCGCGCAGGCCGACGCGTTTTGCAAGCCCGCCGTTGACGTCAGATGCACACCGCTTGCAGCACTGCGCGCTCACCGCTAACGCATGGAACCATGACCTCATACCCCATCCCGCCCTCACCGCCCGCCAACCGGGAGAGCCTGCTGGCCTATCTCGACGCATTGGGCATCGCCCATCACACAGTCGATCACGCCCCGGTCTTCACGGTCGCCGAAGCCGACGCGGTGAAGGACGCCATGCCAGGCGGCCATACCAAGAACCTGTTCCTGAAGAGCAAGAAGGACGAGCTGGTTCTGATCAGCGCACACCAGGACACGGCTGTCGCACTCAACAGCCTGCACCGGTCGCTGGGCACGGGCCGCTTCTCCTTCGGCAAGCCGGACCTTCTGCTGGAGGCGCTGGGCGTAACGCCGGGCTCGGTGACCGCGTTTGCGATCATCAATGATCCCGGCCGGCGCGTGCGCTTCATTCTGGATGAAGCGCTCATGGCCCATGACATCGTGAACTTTCACCCGCTGAAGAATGACGCCACCACGGCGATCAGCCGCGAGGATCTCCTGACCTTCGTGCGCGCGCTCGGGCGCGAACCGGAGATCATGGCGTTGACTGGCTGAAGCCATCGCGCCCTTGCGATCCAGCAGCAAGGCGGCCACTTATGGGCGACGCGAACCTGACACGACGGAGACAGAAGCCATGGCGATCCTAGGACCGGACGGCGCGCCGCAATCCACAGCCGCCGACGCCGGCGCCGCCCCTGCGGGCGCCCCGGATGGAAATCTGGTGAAGGACGGCACGGACCAGTCCTTCATGGAGGACGTGATCGAGCCCTCCAAAGAGGTTCCGGTCCTGGTCGACTTCTGGGCGCCCTGGTGCGGGCCGTGCCGCACGCTGGGTCCGATCATCGAGCGCGCGGTCACCGCCGCACAGGGCGCAGTGAAGCTGGTGAAGGTCAATATCGACGAGAACCCGGGCGTCGCCGGTCAGCTGCGCATCCAGTCCATTCCCGCCGTCATTGCGTTCAAGGACGGCCAGCCGCTCGACGGCTTCATGGGCGCCCTGCCGGAAAGCCAGGTTACAGAGTTCATCAAGCGCATCTCCGGACAGTCGTCCGGTGAGGATATCGCAGCGCTGATCGAACGCGCCGATGCGGCGCTGGCGCAAGGCGACGCCGGCGGAGCCGCTCAGGACTACGCCAACGCCCTGCAGATGGACCGGGAAAACCCGGACGCCCTCGCCGGTCTGGCGCGGGTCTACATGCTCAGCGGCGAGCCGGGAAAGGCCAGCGAGGTGCTGGACTCAGCTCCCGAGCCCAAGAAGACTCATCCCGCGATCGCGGCGGTGCGCGCGAGCCTGGAACTCGCCGGCGAAACCGAAGGCGCGAGCGACCTGCAGGAGGCCGAGGCTGCAGCGGCGAAGGCCTCGAAAGATCCCGGCGCCCTGTTCGAGCTGGGCCGGGCGCGGCTGGCCGCCGGCGACATGGACGGCGCGGCGAACGCCCTTCTGGATTCCATCGCTGCGGACCGGGAATTCGACGACGGGGCGGCCCGCCGCCTGCTGCTGCGCATTTTCGACGCGGCGGGTCCGGCGTCCGATCTGGCCAAGGCCGGCCGGCGGCGGCTGTCGTCCATCCTTTTCAGCTAGGGGTTTTTCGCGCGGCCCGGCGCGCTAGGTTAGTGGCAGACACGAGGCTCGAGCCGGTCCGGCCGGCGCTGACCAGGAGCAAGGCGATCATGACCGAAGGCGTGGAACCGCCCGGCGAACTGCCGCTCTTCCCGATCCGCGGGTGCATCCTGCCCCCGGGCGAGCACCTGCCCCTGAACGTGTTCGAGCCGCGCTATCTGAACATGATCGACGACGCCATGGCCGGCGACCGGCATATCGGCGTGATCCAGCCGACCGATCAGGGTCCGCGCGAGCGCCCGGCGCTGGAGCGCGTGGGCACGGCCGGGCGCATCGTCTCCCATTCAGAGACCGAAGACGGGCGTTATCTGATCGTGCTCGCCGGCGTCATGCGCTTCACCGTCGCCAAAGAACCCGACCGGATGACGCCCTATCGGATCGCCCGGGCCGATTATCGCGGCTTCGAGCACGACCTGCAGCCGCGCCCGCTAAGCGATGACGCCGGCCGGACGGCGTTTTTCACCCGGCTGCGGCGCTTCTTTGATCTGACTGGACTGGAGGCGGACTGGGACAGCATCGAGCGGGCGCCGCTCGGCGCCATCGTGGACAAGGTCGCCATGGCCGCCCCGTTCGACCCCGAGGCCAAGCAGGCCTTGCTGACTGCGCCGACACCAGGCGACCGGGCTGAGCGCCTGTCGGCCTTCATGGATGCGGCGCTGGATTCGGCCGGTCCATCAGGCCAGGCCTAGACGCCGCCTTGTCCTGCGCTTACAGAGCAAAGCCATGAGCAAGACCCAAGACACCGGTTCCCCAGGCGCCCCCGGGGGCGTTGATCCCAAGCTTCTTGAAATCCTCGTCTGCCCCGTCACGCGCAGCGAACTTCGCTATGACCGCGCAGCCGGCGAGCTGGTCAGCGATGCGGCGGGCCTGGCCTATCCGATCCGGGAGGGCGTGCCGATCATGCTGCCTGATGAGGCGCGCAAGCTCGATCCATGACCGCGCCCTGGCCGACAAAGCTGGCGTTCAGGAAGGGCGAGAAGCGCCTGGCCGTCACCTTTGAGGACGGCGCGGCCTTCTCCATTCCCTACGAATTGTTGCGTGTGGAAAGCCCGTCCGCCGAGGTGCAGGGCCACCACCACAGCCAGAAGCAACTGGTGACCGGCAAGGCGGACGTCGACATTCTGGAAGCTGAGCCGGTCGGACGCTACGCCGTACGCCTGAAGTTCGACGACGGGCACAGCTCGGGAATATTCTCGTGGAGTTATCTCCATGAGCTGGGCGAGAACGCCGACATGCTCATGGACGGATACCGCGAACGCGTGAAGGCGGCGCAGCGCTAGCCCTATCAGACCTTGAAGGTCTTTGTCCGCTTGGCCGCCGGCTTGCGCTTGGGCGCGGGCGCGGCGTCCGGGTTGGCGGCTTTCTCAGCTTCCTGCGCCATGCGCAGGGCGCGCAGGCGTTCGGTCTTTGATTGCCGCGCTTCGTCTTCAGCCGAGATGATGGCGCGGGCCGCATCATTGATGCGCTGGGCCTTGTCTTCGGGCTTCTTGGATTTGAACAGTGTGTCTTTGGTCGCCATGACAGGCCCTCCATTCGGATCAGGCTCGCCTCCCGCCGGAGCAGGAAGCACCGGGCGGCGCTGAACGCCGCCCAGACTTCACGACGCTTAGGCCAGCTGAAGCTGGGTCGCGGACTCGCGTCCGTCGCGGCCGGCTTCGATCTCGTAGGTCACCTTCTGGCCGTCATCCAGGCCATGCAGACCCGCAGCCTGAACCGCAGTGATGTGGACGAACACGTCCTTGCCGCCCGACTCCGGCTCGATGAAGCCGAAACCTTTGGTGGCGTTGAACCATTTCACGGTGCCGTTGGCCATATCCGTGTCTCCTGTTTTAATGCGCCGCCCGCAGGATGCGGCGGCTCCGGCTAGTCAGTCGTAAATCGAGGAACTGAAGAGCCGGATGAACGGAGACAGCAAGTCGAAGTAGAGCAGAAATAGCACACTGATTATTTCAGGTTTTTCTTTTTTGTCAACGAGATTCGCGGCGCCTGGGGGCCGCGACACGTCGCTGCTGGCCCTTGCATCGGCCTGCGCCCCCTTGTATCCCCGCGCCACATCCGAACGCACCGGTCCAATCCCGGCCGCTCGAACCAGAGGTGTTTTCCATGAAACCCCAGTCCCAACGCCAGCTGCGCGCCGGCGAGCTCGTGCGCCGCGCCGTGTCCGACATCCTGATGGAAGGCCAGGTCCATGACCCGGTCCTCGCCGGCGTGCCGGTCACGGTCAGCGAGGCGCGCATGAGCCCGGACCTGCGCCACGCCACGGTGTTCGTCTCCGCCCTGAAGACCGCCGATCCTGAGACCATCGCGGCCGCGCTGAACCGGGCCTCAGGCTTCATCCAGAAAAAGCTCGGCGGCGAGCTGGAGCTGAAGTTCACGCCGAAGCTGAGATTCATGGCAGACGACCGGTTCGACGAGGCCCGGCATATCGACGAGATCCTGGACCGCCCCGGCGTGAAGCGCGATCTGAATCACGGGGGCGAAGACTGATGGGCCGCCGGCGCAAGAAGGGCGATCCGGTCCATGGCTGGCTGGTGCTGGACAAGCCTCTGGAGATGACCTCCACCCAGGCCGTGGGCAAATGCCGCTGGCTGTTCAACGCCCAGAAAGCCGGCCATGCCGGCACGCTGGACCCGCTGGCCACGGGAATCCTTCCCATCGCGTTCGGGGAAGCGACCAAGACCGTGCCCTTCGCCCAGGAAGGCGACAAGACGTACCGCTTCACCATCCGCTGGGGCTCGTCCACCACGACGCAGGACACCGAAGGCGAGGTCGTGGCGACCAGCGACGTCCGCCCGAGCCGGGACGAGATCGAAGCGGCCCTGCCGCGTTTCATCGGCGAGATCGAGCAGGTTCCGCCGAAATACTCCGCCATCAAGGTCGATGGCGAGCGCGCCTATGATCTCGCCCGCTCCGGCGAAGAGGTCGAGCTGGAAGCCCGCCCTGTGCGCATTGATGCGCTGGAGCTTCTCGATGCGCCGAGCGCGGATCTCGCCGTGTTCGAGATGCGCTGCGGCAAGGGCGCCTATGTGCGCTCCATCGCCCGAGATCTGGCCGCCGCGCTAGGGACCGAAGGCCATGTCGCCGCCCTGCGCCGGGTGCAGGTGGGTCCCTTCACCGCAGAGGACGCGGTGGAGCTTGCCGTGCTTGAGGATTTGGTCCATAAGGCCCGCGCGCTGGAAGAGCTTCTCCCGGTCGAGACCGCGCTGGACGACATCCCGGCCCTGGCCGTGACCGCGGAGGAAGCATTTCAGTTGAGGCAAGGTCGGTCGATCGTCCTGCCTCCCCGGCGAGCCTCCGAGCTGCGCGACCTTCGACGCCCCCGCACCATCGGGGGCAAGGATTATTCGAAGGCCGTGCTGGCCATGGATGGGGACCGGGCGGTGGCGATCGGCGAAGCGCGGGCGGGGAAACTCTCTCCGGTCCGCGTGTTTAATTGGGATTAGGAGCCCGTAGACGATGTCGATTACGACCGAGCGCAAAGCTGAGCTCATCAAGGAACATGCCCGGGCCGACAAGGACACCGGGTCGGCTGAAGTGCAGATCGCCGTGCTCACCGAGCGCATCGCGAACCTGACTGAACACTTCAAGACGCACAAGAAAGACAACCACTCCCGCCGGGGCCTTCTGAAAATGGTGTCCCAGCGCCGCCGGCTTCTCGACTACCTGAAGAACAAGGACGAGAGCCGCTACAAGGACGTGGTCCAGAAACTCGGCCTGCGCCGCTAGGGCGGGTCGAAGAAACGCCGGCCGCCAAGGGGCGCGCCGGCGTTTCCATATCCGGCGTTCCGCAATCCGGCGGCGCCGCACATGTACGTACGAACGGAAAAAACTCGAATGTTCGATATCCAGACCGAAACGATTGAATGGGCCGGCCGCACGCTGACCCTTGAGACCGGCCGCATGGCGCGCCAGGCTGATGGCGCGGTGCTCGCCACCTATGGCGAAACCACCGTCCTCGCGACGGCGGTCGCGATGAAAGAGGTCAAGCCGGGAATGGACTTCTTCCCGCTGACCGTGAACTACCAGGAAAAATACTTCGCCGCCGGCAAGATCCCCGGCGGCTTCTTCAAGCGCGAAGGCCGCCCGACCGAGAAAGAGACGCTGACCTCGCGCCTGATCGACCGTCCGATCCGCCCGCTCTTCCCCAAGGGCTTCAAGAACGACACCCAGATCATGATCACCGTGCTGAGCCACGATCTGGAAAATGACCCCGACATCGTCGGCATGGTCGGCGCCTCGGCCGCCCTGTGCCTGTCCGGCCTGCCCTTCCTGGGCCCCATCGGGGCTGCCCGCGTGGGCTACAAGGACGGCGAATACCAGATCAACCCGACCGTGGCCGAACTCGACGACAGCGAGCTGGACCTGGTGGTCGCCGGCACCGCCGATGCGGTGATGATGGTGGAATCCGAAGCCAAGGAGCTGTCGGAAGAAGTCATGCTGGGCGCCGTCATGGCCGGCCATGAGGCCTTCCAGCCGGTGATCGACATGATCATCCGCCTGGCTGAAAAGGCCGCCAAGGATCCGTGGGACTTCCAGCCGGAAGACCATTCGGACCTGGCCGCCAAGGTGACCAAACTGGTCGGCGACGACATCGCCAAGGCCTACACCATCCGCGAAAAGACCGCCCGCCAGGCCGCTGTCGCCGCGGCGAAGGAAAAGGCCGTCGCGGAATTCGCGGCCACCGACGACAAGCCCGACGGCGTCGAGCCTTCCATCCTGAAGGACGTGCTGAAAGGCGTGGAAGCCAGCGTCGTTCGCGGTGGCATCATCAAGACCGGCGAGCGTATCGACGGCCGCAAGCTGGACGATGTGCGCCCGATCGTGTCGGAAGCCGGCGTCCTGCCGCGCACCCACGGCTCTGCGGTCTTCACCCGTGGTGAAACCCAGGCCCTGTGCGTGACCACGCTGGGCACCGGGGAAGACGAGCAGTTCGTCGACGCCCTGACCGGGACGTACAAGGAGCGCTTCATGCTCCACTACAACTTCCCGCCCTACTCCGTGGGTGAAACCAGCTTCCGTCTGGCCCCGGGCCGCCGCGAAATCGGCCACGGCAAGCTCGCCTGGCGCGCCCTGCGCGCGGTCATGCCGAGCGCGGAAGCATTCCCCTACACGGTCCGTCTTGTCTCCGAGATCACCGAATCCAACGGCTCGTCCTCCATGGCGACCGTCTGCGGCGGCTCGCTGGCTCTGATGGACGCCGGCGTGCCGATCGCGCGCCCGGTGTCCGGCATCGCCATGGGTCTGATCAAGGATCCTGAAGGCGTGGCCGTCCTGTCCGACATCCTGGGTGATGAAGATCACCTGGGCGACATGGACTTCAAGGTGGCCGGCACCGATCAGGGCGTGACCAGCCTGCAGATGGACATCAAGATCGCCGGGATCACCAAGGATATCATGCAAACCGCCCTCGATCAGGCCAAAGGCGGGCGTCTGCACATCCTGGGCGAGATGAACAAGGCGCTCGAGCACTCCCGCGACGGGCTGGCCGAGTACGCGCCGAAGATCGAGACCATGCAGATCCCGACCGACAAGATCCGTGACGTGATCGGCACGGGCGGCAAGGTCATCCGCCAGATCGTCGAGGAGACCGGCGCGAAGGTGGACGTCAATGACGACGGCCTGATCAAGATCTCCGCCGTGGACGCCGCCTCCATCAAGGCCGCCTATGACTGGATCCATTCCCTGACGGCCGAGCCGGAAGTGGATGCGATCTACAAGGGCAAGGTCGTGAAGGTCGTGGACTTCGGCGCCTTTGTGAACTTCTTCGGCGCCAAGGACGGCCTCGTCCACGTGAGCCAGATGAAGAACGAGCGCGTCGGCCACCCCAAAGACGTGGTGTCCGAAGGTCAGGAAGTCTGGGTGAAACTCCTGGGCTTCGACGACCGCGGCAAGGTGCGCCTGTCCATGAAAGTCGTGGACCAGGAAACCGGCGAAGAAATCACCAAGGACGAGGAGGCCGATGACTAAGGTCTTCGACGCCTTTCAAGGGTGAATGCAAGAGCCCCCGCCGGTGGAAGCCGGCGGGGGTTTTTGCTTCGGGTGCGCCCGAGGGCCGCTCCGGGGTCTGTTTGGAGCCTGCTCCCCGCAGAGTTCCGGAGTTCACTGCGCCTCGTCGGGACAGGGCGGCGTCAGCGCCAACCGCCTACCTCCCCCGCTCCACCAGCAACGCCTTCACCACCGCCGCAGCCGACAGGCCGAGCACCGCGCTCATGGGCAGGCCCAGCGTCATGGCGGCGTTGCGGATGGCTGTCATTGTCCCGGGTGAAGCCCACGAACAGCGTGGAGCGCGGCCGATCCGAAGAAGACCGGCGGCTCCATATGCGCCGTGGTGCGATTCCACAGTGATCTGGGTCCATATCCGCCCGAGCCCCGGCGTGTGAACAATGCGATGGCGGGCTCCGCCTGTTGCTAGGCGCGACGAGGTGGCCCCATGGCGGGTCCGCTTCAAGTCATTGATCGTGAACCAGTTGATTTTTCGACAGAAGAAGCACCTCATTCAGCCTCCGGCGCCCGCATTCAAGATTACCAATCTGTCATCTGCACGCGGGCGGGAGCCTGCTAGTTTTCCAGCGTCTTTGTGATGAAGAACCCAAGGGGAGGTGTTGCATGAGGTTTGTGGTCGCCGCCGGGCTCGCCGGCGCTGTGGGTCTGTCTTTCAGCGCGATGGCGCAGGATGAAGAGGTCTATCGCCTGCCCGCCCAGGATATCGTTGATATCGTCGATGCGCCGAACGCGCCCTTGACTTCGCTGTCGCCGGACCGCCGTCACCTCTTGCTGCTTCATCGTGAGAGCCTGCCGCCGGTGGCTGACCTCGCCCGGCCCATGGAGCGGCTCGCCGGCCTGCGTCTGGACGCGGCCACCAACGGGCGCCACGGCCCGCGCTCGGTGACCGGGCTCTCGGTGATCGATCTCGACACTGGCGAGGAGCGCAGCTTCGACACGCCGCGCGATGGCGGCCTGTCCGACTTCACCTGGTCGCCTGACGGCTCGCAGGCGGCTTTCCTCGTGACCGAGGGCGATGCGATCGCCCTGTGGGTCGCCGACATGGCGTCCGGCCGCGCCCGCGAACTGATCGGCGAAGGCGTCAACGACGTATTCGGCTCCATCGACTGGACGCCGGATGGCGAGCGCCTGATCGTCACGATGAACAGCCCTGATCGCGGCCCCATGCCGGTGCGCCCGCGTGTCCCGGCCGGGCCGGTGATCCAGAGCGCATCGGGCTACGAGGCGCCGGTTCGCACCTACCAGGATCTGCTGGAGGACGCCCAGGATGCAGCCCTGTTCGCCTGGCTGGCTGAGACACAGCTGGTCTGGATCGACCCTGACGCCCGCCGCCCGCGGCCGCGCGAAATCGGCGAGCCCGGCCTTTACTACAGCGTGGAGGTGGCTCCAGGCGGCGATTACCTGCTGGTCGAGACGCTTCAGCAGCCCTTCTCCTACGATGTGCCCTGGTCGCGCTTCGCTCAGACCGCCGAGGTCTGGACTCTGGACGGCGATCCGGTGGCGGTGCTCGGAGAACAGGACATCGCCGATGATGTGCCGATCGGCGGCGTCGTCGACGGGCGGCGCAGCTTCGCCTGGCAGGCCAGCCATGAAGCCCGGATCATCTGGGCGGAGGCCCTGGACGGCGGGGATCCGCGCGTCGAAACCGACGAGCGCGACAGCGTGTGGGCGCTGGCTGCGCCGTTCGACGGCGAACCGGTGGAGATCGCCCGCTTCGAGGACCGCTATTACGGGACGCAGTTCACCAGCCAGGGCCAGACCGGTATCGCGGTGGAATATGATCGCGACACCCGCGTGCTGCGCCGCTGGGTGGTCGACTTCTCAGCGCCGGGCGCGGAGCAGCGCCTGGCCGAGGAGCGCAATCTGCAGGACAGCTATGCCGACCCTGGAACGCCGCTGACTACGCGCAATCAGTTCGGCCAGACCGTCGCAGCGGTTGTCGACGGCTACATGTACAACACCGGCGACGGCGCGACGCCCGACGGCGACCGGCCCTTCCTGTCCCGGGTCAACTTCGACACGTTCGAAACGGAAATCCTCTGGCGCAACAGCGGAGAGAATTATGAGGAGGTGATCGGCCTTCTGGAGGAGGACGCCTCGCGCTTTCTGACCTCCTATGAAGACCCCTCAACGCCGCCCAATGTGCGCCTGCACGCCGGTGAGGACGTCAGCTGGGTGACCGAGTTCCCCAACCCGCACCCCCAGCTGGACGACATCCGCAAGGAGCTGATCACCTATGAGCGCGCCGACGGCGTGCCCCTGTCGGCCACCGTCTATCTGCCCGCCGGCTATGACGCCGAGCGCGACGGACCGCTGCCTTTGGTGATCTGGGCCTATCCGCTGGAGTATTCCGACGCCGGCACGGCCGGCCAGGTGCGCGGTTCGCCCTACCGCTTCTCGCGCGTCGCCGGGACCAGCCCGCGCTTCTTCGTCACCCAGGGCTACGCCCTGATGGAGAACGCCACCATGCCCATCGTCGGCGCGGATCCGGAGACCGTGAATGACACCTTCATCGAGCAGCTGGTGCTCAGCGCCGAGGCCGCCATCCAGGAGAGCGTCGCGCGCGGCTTCGGCGACGGCGAGCGCACCGCCATCGCCGGGCATTCCTACGGCGCCTTCATGACCGCGCACCTTCTGGCCCAGAGCGATCTGTTCCGGGCCGGCATCGCGCGTTCGGGGGCCTATAACCGGACCCTGACGCCGTTCGGATTCCAGTCCGAACGCCGGCCGTTCTGGGAAGCGCCGCAGGTCTATTACGAGCTGTCGCCCTTCATGGCGGCCGACAGAATCAATGAACCCATGCTGCTGATCCACGGGGAAATCGACAACAATTCGGGCACCTTCCCCATGCAGTCGGAACGCATGTTCGCAGCGGTGAAGGGCAATGGCGGCACGGCGCGCCTGGTCATGCTGCCTTATGAAAGCCACGGCTACCGCGCCCGGGAGAGCGTTCTGCACGTGTTGGCGGAGTCGATGGACTGGCTGGACACCTATGTGAGACCCGAGACTCCGGCCCGTGCCGCACCGCGATGATGAGGAAGGGGCCGGCGAAGCCGACGCGCGCTAGGCCTTGATCAGGACATGCGCCCGGGCAGGTCTACACGCCTGCCCGGTAGCGTCGGCTGACCGGTAAGACCAAACCATCGGCGAGGCGCGCCTCGGCGTCGCCGTCACTCTTCGGGGTGATCTCGCGAACCGCTGAGCGGGCGGCGAGATGAGATCGATGCAGCCGGACCGGGTCGGCCTTGGCCGCGGCGAGCATGTCTTCCAGCGCGGCCAGAGTGGTGCGCGCCAGGTGGACCCCGCTGGCGGTGCGCACTTCGACATAGTTGCCCGCTGCGCTGGCTGACAGGATTTCAGCCGCCGGCAGCCGCAGCTCGCGGCCGCCGCAGCGCAAGGTGACGACATGGTCGCGGCGCGCATCGGTCCGGGCCGCCGCTGCGCTTTGTAACGCCTCCTCACGGGCGCGCATCACCGCCAGGATCGCCAGGATGACGGCGTAGCTGAGCAGGTCCTTGCGGTACTCGTAGAAAAACTGGTTCATCATGCTCTCGAAGCCGTAGCTGCGGTCGAACAGGATCGGCCAAAGCCCGGCGCGCAGCGTCCACATGCTCAGCACATGGATGATGGAGAAGGCCAGGCTGGCGACGAGGTGGACCGGCAGCGCCGTGAGCCATCGACCCGGCGCCGCCGGGTAGCGCCGCTCCAGCAGGGCGACCGGATAGAATAGCGCCAGGATCACGGCATTGCTGGTGCCTTCCAGCGTCAGTGCGCGGATCCATCCGCCGGTCTCGCCGGCGCGGCGCCATTCCTCGGCCTCCGACAGGCCGTTCACCAGCCAGAACCCCAGCGTGGCCTGCGTGAAGGCGAAGAAGGCGCTGTGCAGAACGCGGCGTTCGATGTCGGGTGCGGACATGAGCCCAATCATGCCGTGCGCCGCGCCCGCCGCCTAGCGCCATGGCCGGCCGCTCATCCCTGGTGGGCCGCCATTCGTCACTGGTCGCAGTCGCCCGTCACGCGCATTCGCGCCTCGTCACGCGAAAGAGGCGCGTACGGAGCGCGTCAGGCTCAATTGCGGTGTCCTCAGCCAGGAGCCCGCCCATGTCCCTCTCCCAGCCCGCTGCAGCTCCGTCCCGCCGCTACGACCTCGACTGGCTTCGGATCCTCGCCTTCGCCCTGTTGGTCTTTTACCACGTGGGCATGTTCTACGTGCCCTGGGGCTGGCATGTGAAAAGCGTTCACGCCGGGCCGGGCGCTGAACCTTTGATGATGCTGCTAAATCCCTGGCGGCTGTCGCTGCTGTTCTTCATCTCCGGCGTCGCCGTCGCGTTTCTGCACGACAAGCTGGGCGCCGCTCGGTTCGCGGCGGAGCGCGCCCTGCGGCTTCTGCCGGTGATCATTTTCGGCATGGCCGTGGTGGTCATGCCCCAGACCTATTTCCAGCTGCGCGAGATGGGCGAGATCGAGCCGGGGATCCTGGCCTTCTGGCCGCGATACCTGACCGGCTGGGAGATCGCCGGGATCGAAGTCCCGACCTGGAACCATCTCTGGTACGTGGTCTATCTGCTGGTCTACGCCCTGGTCCTGGCGCCGCTCCTGCCCATGCTGACCGCTTTCGGGCGCGGACCGGCACGGATCTTCGCCCGGGTCTGGGACAGCCGTCTCGGCCCGGTGATGCTGATCGTTCTGGGGTTTGTTCCGCTGATGGTCTGGCGCGTGTTGCTGGTCCCGCATTTTGAGACGACCCACAATCTCGTTCACGACTGGGCCAATCACGCGATCAGCTTCACCTTTGTTCTGTATGGCGTTTGCGCCGCGCGCAGCGAGAGCTTCTGGCGGTGCGTGGACCGCGCGACGCCGCTGACGCTGGGTCTGGCGGTCATCCTTGGAACCGTTCTGACGCCGCTCTGGATGAATTTCGAGCCGCTCCTGGACCAGCCGGTCGCGCTCTGGGCGGCGCGTGCGGGCCGGGTCCTGTACGCCTGGGTGGTGATCCTGGCTCTATTGGGTCTGGCGCGGCGGTTTCTGACCGGCGACGGCCCGGTTCGGCGCTATCTGACCGAGGCGATCTTCCCGGTCTATATCCTTCACCAGACCCTCACCGTCAGCGCCGGCTACGCGCTGACGCGCGCCGGTCTCGATGTGTGGACCGAGTTCACGGCGCTGACCGTCATCACCTTCGCGGGGTCGTTCGCCGGGTTCGAGATCATCCGCCGGATCGCGGTTCTGCGGCCATTGTTCGGGCTGAAGCGGCAAACAAAACGCCCCGCCGCGGAGGTCCGCGGCGGGGCGCCTGAAGTCTGAGGGCTCTGGCGTCAGAACGCGGCCTGGACCCCCAGATTGATGACATTGGTCTCCGCGTCGAATTCCGACCAGCTGGTGCCGGGCAGAGAGCCCGGATTTCCGCCGGACAGGAAGTTCAGCGGCACCCAGCCCTGGGTGTGGATGATCTCGCCGAACAGATTGACGGAGTCGGTCACGAAATAGGAACCGCCCAGAACCCACTGGTTCTGGCGCTCCCAGGGCGCGCCTTCCTCGCCGGAGACAAAGCGGCTGAATTCGAATGAAATCGCCAGGTCCTCGGACCGGCGGAAGTCCATCCAGTAACGCCCGCCGATCGTCCAGCTCAGCGGCGCGACCGGATCGAACACGTCCAGCGGCGGGATGGGCGAGGCCGTGCCTGGCCAGACGTCGGTCGTCTCTGCGTACTCGGCGAGGAACTCGAACGCACCGAAATCAGCCGAGCCGTAGACCGCCCAGGCGGGGTTGTTGTCCGGGCAAGGCGTGAAGTGGAAGACCGGGAAGGGCTGACAGTAGGCTGTGGCGTGGGTGTAGCTGGCGCCGACCATCACCTCGCCGCCGCCCAGCTGGGCGGTGTAGTTGGCGTCGAGCGCGAAGTTGTTCACACGCGACGGCACAGCCGTGCCTTCGACGGGAGCGTTGTGGGAGCGGAACTGCGCCCCGCCCTGGATCGCCATGGCGCGCAGGTGGAATCCGTCGCGGTAGTACCCGACCATCCCGCCATAGGCGAGGCCGGCGAAGGCGTGCCAGCTGGTGGAGTTGGTGAACGGGCTGACCGTGTCCTGAAGGCCGAAGGGCGTGTCCATCTTGCCCAGCGCCACATAGACCGGACGCTCATCAAGATTGCCCCACATGACGAAGGCCTTACGGACCTGAACCTGGTTGCGGTTCAGATCGGTGATCGTGCCGGCCCCGAAGCTCTGCTCGGGGTTGTAGAGCATCTCGGCGTAGACCGTGAAATCGTCGCTGACCCGAGCGGTCGTGGCGAGTTGCGCGGAGTGCACCACCATTTCCGACACCGTCTCGCCGATCTGGTTGTTCGAGGTCGGGTGGCGCATCAGCCAGCCGAACTTGGTGTTGGAATTGCTCTCCTGATAGTTCGCGATCGCAGTCACGCCGCCGCTCAGCGTCACGCGCCGGTCAAGCTCGCCGTTCTGCATGGCCTGCAGGATGGTGAGCTGGCGGGTGTTCACACCCTCGGCATGGTCCAGGATTTCAAAGCCGTAGGACGGGCTCACGCCGACGAGGTTCTGATGCCATTCATCCTGGCGATGGGCGGCGTGCGGAGACCCGTGGTGAGCGCCGGGCTCATGGCGCGCAGTATGCATCGGAGCGTCAGGCCCTGGTCGGGCCGCAGCTGCGGTTTGCGCCGGCGCAGCGGTCGCGCCGTCGGCGGGCAGCAGACCCTGTGCGCGCAGGATCTCGATCAGCTGGGCATTGGTCGCCTCAAGCTGCTCGATGCGCGCTTCCAGCTCTTCAACGCTGGCCGGATCGCCATCAATGGCGAACGCCGGCGCGGCGGCGGTCAGGGCGAGCAAGCTCGCCCCAAGAGTCAAAGTCGTCTTCATTTGGAGTGTCCCTAAATCGAATCAGCGCCTGTCCCCGGCGCAAGACGGGAACTGAAACCCTGATTCAACGAAGGGACAATCCAAAAACTTCAGACCGCGGCGAAATATCACCCTGTACCGATCTGGTCGTCGCCTAGTCCTCGATGTCCGGCACTGCCACGGCGTGGAAACCGGCGTCCACATGCAGCACTTCACCGGTGCAGGACTTGCCCAGATCGCTGAGCAGGTACAGCGCCGCCCCGGCGACGCCTTCCATGGTCGTGTCTTCCTTCAGCATCGACCAGTCCTTGCCGGTTTTCATCAGCGTGCGGCCGCCGGAAATCCCGGCCATGGCCAGCGTACGCATGGGCCCGGCCGAGATCGCGTTCACGCGAATACCGGCGGGTCCGAGATCGCGGGCGATATAGCGGGTCGAGGCCTCAAGCGCGGCCTTGGCCACGCCCATGACGTTGTAGTTCGGCACGACGCGTTCAGACCCCAGATAGGTCAGCGACACCATGGCGCCGCCGCCCTCTTCCCTGCTGGGCATCAGTTCCGAGGCCCGGCGCGCGGCGTCCACGAAAGAGAAGGCGGAGATGTCCATGGCGCGCTGGAAGCCCAGGCGCGTGGTGTTGTGCGTGAAACTGCCCTGCAGCTCGTCCTTGCCGGCGAAGGCGATGGCGTGGACCAGGAAATCAAGCCGGCCCCACTTGTCCTTCAGCGTCTGGAAGCAGGCGTCCATGGAGGCGTCGTCGGACACGTCGGCGGTCACCATGAAAGGATCGCCGCCCAGCGATTCCACCAGCGGGCGGACCCGCTTTTCCAGCGCTTCGTCCTGGTAGGAAAACGCCAGCTCGGCGCCCTGGGCCGCCAGCTGCTGGGCGATGCCCCAGGCGATGGAGTTCTTGTTGGCCACGCCCATGACGAGGCCGCGCTTGCCCTTCATCAGATCGCCGGCGGGGAATGCACTGTCGGCCATGGGGGCCTCCCTGAACTTCTGAACCTTTAGGTCCTGACGTTATCGTGATCGCGCACCGTCCTGGAGCGCCAAGTCTCTGATCTCCCGAATAGCGCAGCTGCGCACGGGCGTCGAGACAGGCGCGCCCGAGCGGCACGTGCGGCGTCTGGTCTCTTTTTCGAGTCCGGCGTTGCGTGCCACAGTCCATGCTGGTGGGGCACGCCGGAGCCTGCTTCGGTCGCCACAAATGATTGTGTGAGGAATACGCATGAGAGCCACGCCGCCGCCGCGGTCTGTCGCCATCCCGAAAAGCTGGAGCAATCTGGACTGGTCCAGCGTTTTCGCCGCCATCATCTATCCATCCCTGGGCGTTCTGGGCCTGATCGGCGCTACGGCGCTGGGTCTCGCGCTCGAGGGCCTCGCCTTGCAGTGGTGGTACGCCCTGGCCGCCCTGTTCGCCGGCGCGGTGACGCTGGTGATCTGCAATATGGGCATCGGCGTGCTGCACCGGATCTGGCACCACAAGGCTGGCGAGCTGCGCTGGCCGGGCCAGCTGGTCACCGCCATGAACTGCGTCGTCGCCATGCAGGGCAAGCTGAAGGACTGGGTGAATTATCACAGCCAGCACCATCGCCTGTCCGACAAGGCGGGCGATCCCCACAACCCGGCTGAAGGCAAGCTATGGGCCTGGATGGGCTGGCTTTTGTTCCGGGATCCCAATGATCTGAAACGCCCGACCGCGATGTGGCTGCGCGACAGCCTGACCGTGAAGATCCTGGACCGTCATTACAGCCTGCTGACCTTGGCGGTGCACCTCATTCTGCCGGCGGCGATCTACGCGATCGTCTGGGCGCTGGGCGGATCGCTGATCCTGACCTTCATGATCCATGCAGCCTGCGTCACCGCGCGCGGGATACAGTTCCACGCCACGATCCTGGGCGTGAACGTTTTCGGCCATCTGAAGACACCGCTCTGGTTCGACTACATTCTTGCAGTCCTGAGCGGGGGCGAGGCGTTCCATGACCATCACCATGACGAGCCGGTCAGCGCCCTGCACCTGCCCCGGCGCGGCCTGATCAACCGGCTGGTGGACTATAACGGCACCACGCTGCTGATCTTTGAAAAGCTGCGCTGGGCGAGCAATCTGAAGATCGCCGCCCAGTTCGATCCGGGCCGTCAGCTGGCCGGGCCGGACGCCTCGCGTTAACCGGCTGGGCGCCACGCCTTTTAACAGCGCCTTAGCGGCGGACAGGTGATCCTGTCCGCCGCTTTGCTTTTGACCGCCGGCATGAAAGGCCCGCCATGACCCGCCGCGCCCGCGCCGTCCTGTTTGTCTGCACCGGGAATATCTGCCGCTCCCCGCTGGCGGAAGCTGTCGCGCGCGCCAAGGCTGAGGCCGCCGGAAAATCGCTGAATTTCGACAGCGCAGGCACCGGCGACTGGCATGAGGGGGAGCGCCCGGACCCGCGCGCGGTCGGCGCTGGCATGGCGCGGGGCTATGACCTGTCCGGCATCGTCGCGCGTGCGGTCACCGACGAGGACTTCATGCGCTTTGATCACATCGTGGCGCTGGACGCGGGACATTTGCGCTGGCTGCATAATCGCCGTTCGGCCCTGCGCCTGCCCGAACGCCCCATGTCCCGGCTCATGGACTGGAGCATCGGGCTTGCCGGCAAGGACGTGCCCGATCCCTATTATGGCGACGCGGCCGAGTTCGAAGGCGCCCTCGACCTGATCGAAAAAGGCGTGGACGGCCTGATCGCGCGGATCTGAGTCCGGATCAGCCGAGCTTCGGCACGTTGACCAGCTTGACCCGTCCCGACTTCTTGTCGCGCACCACGATCACACGCTCAGGCGGCACGCCGTCGATCGGCTTGCCCATGCCCTGCAGCAGATCCATGGCCGCCGCACGCACAGCGGCGTCGTCGGCATCCGGGGCCAGCATCACCGCGCCGCGGCGCTTGCCGCCTTCCTGGATGACCACCTCGACCTCGTCGATGGCGGCGTCCAGCTCGGACTCGTCAGCCTGGGGCCAGCCCGCGGTGAAGACGCTCGGCTGACCGCCGGCGCGCTCCCACAGCTCCTCGGCCATGAAGGGCGCGAACGGCGCCAGAACCCGGATGAAGTCCTTCAGCGTGGCCGCGCTTACCGCCTCGCCTTCAGCGGCGTTGAGGAACTTCATCAGCTCGGCGACGCCCGTATTGAGGCGCAGATTCTCCAGGTCCTCGGTGATCGCCAGCACCAGCTTTGTGCGCGCCAGCGCCACCGGTACGGCGTCCTCAGCCGCCGGCGCCTCCAGGGCGCCTGTTGCGAAGCGCCAGACCCGGCGCAGGAACTTCAGCGCGCTTGAGGTCTTCTCGGTCTCCCACTCACGCATGGCTTCCACCGGGCCCATGAACATCATGTGCACCCGGAACGCATCGGCGCCAAAGCGCTCCACGACGGCGTCGGGCGTGACCACGTTGTGGAGCGATTTCGACATCTTCGCCCCGACCTTCTCGACCCGCTCGCCGGTCGGCTCGTGGATGAAGACGCCCTCGTCTTTCTCCACCACTTCGTCGACGGGCAGCACCACGCCGCGGGAATCCTTGAAGGCGAAGCTGGTCAGCAGGCCCTGGTTCACCAGCTTCTGGAACGGCTCGATCGTGGAGACGAAGCCCAGATCATACAGCGCCTTGTGCCAGAAGCGGGCGTAGAGCAGGTGCAGCGTCGCGTGCTCGGCGCCGCCGACATACAGGTCCACCGCGCCCCAGGCCTTCTCCACCTCCGGGCCGACCAGATGCTCGGCGTTCTTCGGGTCCTTGAAGCGCAGATAATACCAGCAGCTGCCCGCCCATTGCGGCATGGTGCTGGTCTCGCGCCGGCCTCGTCTGCCGGTGGCCGGATCGGTGACCTCCACCCAGTCGCCAGCCCGCGCAATGGGGCTCTCGGCGTGGCCGGTGGGCTTGTAGTTGTCGATATGGGGCAGTTCCAGCGGCAGCTGGTCTTCGGGGATGGTCGTGCGCGTGCCGTCCTCCCAATGGATGATCGGGATCGGCTCGCCCCAATAGCGCTGACGGGCGAAGATCCAGTCGCGCAGGTTATAGCTGACCACGCGGCGGCCGACGCCTTCGGCCTCCAGATGATCGGCGACCGCGTCACGCGCGTCGCGCCAGCGCACGCCGGCCTGGTACAGACCCGCTTCGCCAGGCGGCGCCAGCATGACTCCATCCTCGGTCCAGCATTTTTCGCCGGCCAGAACGGCGGCGCGATCGGGGTGATCGGCGCCCGGATCGATCACGGGAATGATGTCGAGCTGATAGGCCGTCGCGAAGGCGAAGTCGCGCACATCGTGGGCCGGCACGCCCATGACCGCGCCGGTCCCGTAATCAGGCAGTACGTAGTCGGCCACGAAGATTGGGACCTGCTTGCCGGTGACCGGATTGACCGCATGGGCGCCGATGAAGACGCCGGTCTTCTCCGCATCGATGGTACGTTCCCGGTCGGACTTGCGGGCCGCGGCGTCGATATACTCGGTGACGGCGGATTTCTGGTCGCCCGTCGTCAGAGCCCCGACCAACGGGTGCTCCGGCGCCAGGGCCAGGAAGGTCACCCCGCCCAGCGTGTCGACGCGCGTGGTGAAGGTTTCGATGCGCTCTGAAGCGCCCTCGACGCCGAAGGACAGGGTCACGCCTTCGGACCGCCCGATCCAGTTGCGCTGGCTTTCCTTGATGCCTTCAGGCCAATCCAGACCGTCCAGGTCCTTCAGCAGGCGCTCGGCATAGGCCGTAATGCGCATCTTCACCTGCTGGAGCGGCACGCGCACGACCTCGTAGCCTTGCTCGGACTTGCCGTCGAAAACCTCTTCATTGGCCAGGATCGACCCCAGCTCCGGGCACCAGTTCACCGGCGCGGTCTCGTAATAGACCAGCCGGTGCTGATCCTGGAATTCCTGAACGGCCAGCGGCCCCTGATCGGCGACTTCGGCGGGAACCGGCAGCTCGCTGATCGGGCGGGCCTTGCCGACGTCAGCGTCATACCAGGCGTTATAGAGCTGGATGAAGATGAACTGGGTCCAGCGGTAATAGTCCGGCTTGGAGGTCGCGACCTCCCGCGTCCAGTCATAGCCAAGACCCAGAAGGCGCATCTGGCGCTTATAGGTCTCGATATTCTTTTCGGTGCTCACAGCCGGATGGACGCCGGTCCGCTCGGCGTAGCGTTCCGCCGGCAGGCCAAAGCTGTCCCAGCCCATGGGATGGAGCACGTGATAGCCGGCCATCTTCTTGTAGCGCGCCACGATATCGGTTGCGAGATAGCCCACCGGGTGGCCCACATGCAGCCCGGCGCCGGACGGGTATGGGAACATGTCCAGGACATAGAAGGTCTTGTCGCCGGGCTTCGGCTGCGGCGTCACGTCCACGCCTTCAGCGTCCCAGAAGGCGCGCCACTTGGTTTCCAGCGCGGAGAAATCGTAGGTGTCTTGCGTCATCGTCCGGTCCCGGTCTCGCCGCATGCGGCGTCTTTCCTGCGGGGTTCTTGTCGCGGCTCCCCCCACCCCGGCCCTCCCCCGAGGGGGAGGGAGGGGGAGCCGGGTCCGCCCGTGCAGGCGAACATTCGTTCAGTGCGGCGCGTTCGCAAGCCGAAGCGCCGAGGCCCCTCCCTCCCCTCCAGGGGAGGGCCGGGGTGGGGTGAAGCGGCTAGCCCGCCTTCTCCACCGTGATCACGACGTCCTCACCGCCAAGCTTGATGTCACTGCGCGCGCCGGCGCCGGCTTCCGACGACAGCGACAGGGCCAGCGTCTCCGCCTTGATGAACTCGCCGTGGGCCTTCAGCGCCGCCGTCACCGCTTCACCGCCCGCCACACCCAGCGCGATGCGGTCGGAGACGTCGAGCCCGGCGTCCTTGCGCGCGGTCTGGACGGCGCGGATGACGTCGCGAGCAAGGCCCTCGCGCTCCTGATCGTCGTCCACAGACGTGTCGAGCACCACCGCGCCCGTCCCCGCGAAGGGTTCAGCCGCGCTGCCCTCCTCAGTGACCATGGCGAGCAGGAATTCGTCGGCGGCCAGAGTTTCCCCGCCGACGCTCGCCGTGCCGTCGGCGTTGAGCGTGAACTGACCGGAGCGCGCCGCGCCCATGACGTCCTTCATGGCTTTGCCCAGGCGCTTGCCGATGCGCGGGTCGGGGCGCAGCTGGACCTCCCCGAAGGCGTCAAGATCGGTGGAGAGCTTCACCTCGCGCACATTCACCTCGTCGGCGATCAGGCCCGTGAACGGCTCCAGCCCCGCGCTTTCAGAATGCACGATGGTCAGCGTTTTCAGCGGCAGGCGTACGCGCAGGCGGGCGCGCTCACGCACCGCCAGCGCCGCCGAGGCCGCGTCGCGCACCAGATCCATGGAGCGCACAAGATCATGGTCGGCCGGGAACTCGTTCGCTTCAGGCCAGAGCGTGAGATGCACGCTGCGCTCGCCGGTCAGCGACTTGTAGAGCTTCTCTGTGACGATCGGCAGAAGCGGCGCGCAGATCCGGCAGGCCTTCACCAGAACGGTGTAGAGCGTATCGAAGGCGGCATTCTTGCTGGCCTCATCCTCCGAGCCCCAGAAGCGGGCGCGGGAGCGGCGGATATACCAGTTGGTCAGGGCGTCGAAATAGGAGACCGTCTCCCGCGCCGCCTTGGGGATGTCATAGGCGTCCAGCGCCGCGCCGACGCGGTCCGCGAGCTCGCCGGTCTTGGTCAGGATGTAGCGGTCCAGAGGGTCTTCAGCCGCCGTGATGATCTGCGGCGCGCGCGCCTCCAGATTGGCGTAGAGCGAGAAGAAGGAATACGCGTTCATCAAGGGCGCGATGGCTTCGCGCTGAACGCTCGCGATCTCGCGGCCCTCCTTCGGCACCAGCAGATCGCCGCCATTGAGCACCGGCGCGCTGATCAGGAACCAGCGCATGACGTCGGAGCCGTATTCATTGAAGAACCCCAGCGGGTCGGGATAGTTGCGCAGGCGTTTCGACAGCTTCTGCCGGTTCTCGTCCAGGACCACGCCGTGGCAGATGGCGTTGCGGAAGGGCGGCTGGTCGAACAGCATCGTGGACAGGACCATCAGCGTGTAGAACCAGCCGCGGGTCTGGGCGACGTATTCGACGATGAAGTCGGCCGGGAAGTTGGCTTCAAACCAGTCCTTGTTCTCGAAGGGATAATGGACCTGGGCGTAGGGCATGGAGCCGGAATCAAACCAGACGTCGAACACGTCCTCGACCCGGCGCATGGTGGATTTTCCCGTGGGATCGTCCGGATTGGGACGGGTCAGCGCATCGATATGGGGCCGGTGCAGGTCGGTGACCTTCACGCCGAAATCGCGCTCCAGCTCTTCGATCGAACCATAGACGTCGGTACGCGGGTAGTTCGGGTCATCGCTGACCCAGACCGGGATCGGGGTGCCCCAGAAGCGCGAGCGGGAGATGTTCCAGTCCTGCGCGCCAGCGAGCCAGTTGCCGAAGATGCCGTCCTTCACGTGAGCGGGCGCCCAGTTGATCTGCTGGTTCAGCTCCACCATGCGCTCGCGGAAGTCGGAGACGCGCAGGTACCAGCTGTCGACCGCCTTGTAGATCAGCGGCTCGTCGGTCCGCCAGCAATGGGGATAGTTGTGATCGTAGGTGTCGTGGCGGAAAAGCTTGCCCTCGGCCTTCAGACGATCGGTGATCGGCTTGTTGGCTTCAAACACCAGCAGGCCCTGATAGTCCGGGATTTCCGAGGTGTACTTGCCGGCCGCATCCACCGGCACGACCACGGCGATGCCCGCCGCGCGGCAAGCGTTCAGGTCGTCCTCGCCGAAGCCCGGCGCCAGGTGCACGATGCCAGTGCCGTCTTCATCGGTGACGAAGTCGGCGTTCAGGATCTGGTGGGCGTTCTCACGGCCGGCGAAATAGTCGAATGGCGGATGATAGTGCAGGCCCTTCAGCTCCGCGCCCGTGACCGAGCCGGTCTGCACAAAACCGTCCAGCTGCTTCTTGTATTTCTCGATCGCGTTCGCCGACAGGATCAGGCGCTCGCCGTCCTTTTCAAGGATCGCGTAGGTGATCTCCGCCCCGGCCGCGCAGGCCAGGTTTGAGGGCAGCGTCCAGGGCGTCGTCGTCCAGATCAGGAATTTCGCGCCGGACAGCTCGCCCTGGCCTTCAGCGATCTCGAACTTCACCGTCACGGCCGGATCGGTGCGGTTGCGATAGGAATTGTCCAGCCGCGTCTCGAAGTTCGACAGCGGGCTTTCCACCGCCCAGGAGTACGGGACGACGCGATAGTCCTTGTAGACCACGCCCTTGTCCCAGAGCTGCTTGAACGCCCACAGGCAGCTTTCCATAAAGGTGATGTCGAGCGTCTTGTAATCGTTTTCAAAATCGACCCAGCGCGCCTGGCGGGTGACGTACTCCTCCCATTCCGAGGCATATTTCATCACCTCGGCCCGGGCCGCGTCGTTGAACTTGTCGATGCCCATGTCCAGAACGGCCAGGCGTCCGGAAATGCCCAGAGTCTTTTCCGCCGCCAGCTCGGCGGGCAGGCCATGGGTGTCCCAGCCGAAGCGGCGTTCGACGCGCTTGCCCTTCATGGTCTGGTAGCGCGGGATGACGTCCTTGGCGAAACCGGTCAGCAGGTGGCCGTAGTGCGGCAGGCCATTGGCGAAGGGCGGCCCGTCGTAGAAGACGAACTGGTCGTTATCCGGGCGCTCGTCGATGGAGGCCTGGAAGGTCCCGTCGGCTTTCCAGAAGCCGAGGATTTCCTGGTCCACCTTGGGCAGGTCCGCCGGGGCGGGGGCTGCAGGAAAGCGCTTGGCGCCAGTCCGGGCATCGCTTTGAGCCATCGTCTCGTCTCTCATTTCCATACGCCCCGCAGCGCGCATGGGAACCGCCCCTTTTCAAGGGCGCAAGGCCGGACGCGCGCGGGAAATCAGGCGCTGTGGGCCGCGCCTGAACCATGACCCTGCGGCGGTACTCCCTGACCGCGCGGCGGTCAAGGCGAGCGCGGCGTGGACGCCCTAGTTCACATGCACCATGTGGTGGATCCACTGGCGGTGACGCTCGTACTGGCGCAGCAGATCGCGGATCACCTGGTTTTTGGTGTAGCCGTAGATGTCGTAGTGCTGGCCGCCCTCGCGCAGGAAGACCTCGGCGCGCGCAACGCCGGCTTCGGCTTCAGCTTCGGCGTCGCTGCCCGGCAGGTCAGGATCGCCATAGGCCTTCAGCTCCACGCCATAGATGAATTCGGGCTGGTCGCCATGCTCGACCACGAGCCAGACCTTGTCCTGCTCGCGCTCCACACGGGCCGGCAGATCCTGGCTCTCCATCTCCGGAACCACTTCGCCGAAAGCGGCGGCGGCGGTGTTCTCCATCCAGCCTTCCACCTCCCCGGGCTTGGGGTTGGCGAACATCAGCTTGAGCCGGGTCCGCCAGGGAACGGCCGCGCCTTCCACGGGCAGCTGGGCGGCGGTCTTGACGCCCGCCCGGCGTGCGGTCTCGTCCGACCAGGCCTTGATGAGGCCGATGAAGGCGAGAAAGATCACGATGGTGAAGGGCAGCGCCGCCGCGATGGTCGCCGCCTGGAGCGCGGCCAGCCCGCCGGCGAGCAGCAGAGCGGAGGCGACGACGCCTTCCGTGATCGCCCAGAAGAAGCGCTGCCAGGCCGGGGGATTCAGCCCGCCGCCCGAGGCCAGCGTCGACTTCACCAGGGAGCCGGAGTCTGAGCTCGTGACAAAAAAGGTCGTCACCAGGATGATCCCGATCACCGAGGTGATGCCCGAGAGCGGCAGCGTGTCGAGGAAGGCGAAGAGCGCGAGCTCCATATTGCCGTCAGCGACCACCTGAAGAATCGGCGAGGCCGCATTCTCCAGCGCGATCTGCAGCGCGGAGTTCCCGAATACCGTCATCCACAGGAAGGTGAACAGGGCCGGGCCGAGCATGACGCCGAAGATGAACTCGCGGATCGTGCGGCCGCGTGAGACCCGGGCGATGAACATGCCCACGAACGGGCTCCAGGAGATCCACCAGCCCCAGTAGAACAGGGTCCAGCTGTTGATCCAGTCGGTCTCGGTATAGGCGCCGACCCGGAAGGTGAGGTCGGCGAGCTGGCTGAAATACTCGCCCACATTCTCCACATAGGCGCTGATCAGATAGAGCGTGGGGCCCATGATCAGCACGAAGGTCAGCAGCGCGATGGCGAGATAGAGATTCCATTCGCTCAGGCGCCGGATGCCTGCGTCCAACCCCGCAAGCACGGACGTGGTGGCGATCGCGGTGATCACCAGCACCAGCGCCACCTGGATCGGCGTCGAAATGCCGATGCCGAACAGCGAGTCGAGCCCGGCGTTGATCTGGGCCACGCCGAAGCCGAGCGAGGTCGCCACGCCGAACAGCGTGCCAACGATGGCCACGACGTCTGCCGCGTGTCCGATCGGACCGTAGATCCGCTCGCCGATAAGGGGATAGAGCGCGGAGCGGATGGTCAGGGGCAGACCGTGACGGAATGAGAAATATGCCAGGCTCAGACCGACCACGACATAGACCGCCCAGGCATGGATGCCCCAGTGGAAGAAGGTCAGCACCATGGCCTGCTCGGCCTTTTCCGGCGTGCCCGGCTCGCCATAGGGGGCGTGGAGATAGTGTTCGATCGGTTCGGCCACGCCGAAGAACATCAGCCCGATGCCCATGCCGGCCGAAAACAGCATGGCGAACCAGGCCATGAAGCTGAATTCCGGCTCGCTGTCGTCCGGACCCAGCTTCAGCCGTCCCCAATCTGAAAACGCCACCACGATGGAGCCGATCAGGAAAACCCCGACGCCCACCGAATAGAACCAGCCGATATTCGCCGTGATCACGTCCCGCACCATCACGAAGACCTGCTCGGCCTGATCGCCGGCGATGACCGCGTACGCGACGCCGGCGAAGGCCAGGATCGCGGCCGGAATGAATACGGCGGGTTCGAACTTTTTCATGGGTTCGTCAGCCTCTTCGGCATTGAAGTGAAACGGCGTCAGGCGGCGCTGCGATCATCCTGATCCCGGCGCCAGTTCGTCAGGGCCGGCCCCAGCGCTGTCTTGAGAGGCTCAAGCTTCGCCTCATACGGCTTCCAGGCTTCCAGCCCGGAGGTGTTGATCGGGCGGCGCACCTGTTCGGAGCTGGCGGTGCGCACCTCGCGCTCGGTCTTGTGGAATTCCACGCAGGCCGGCTCGAATTCCAGCCCGCAGAACTCCAGAACCCGGCGGACCTGACCTTCCAGGTCCTCGACGACGTCTTCGTAGATGACCCGCAGGACCTCGCCGGGCAGGACCTGGTCCCAGTGGTCCATCAAATCAACATAACCGCGATAGTACCGGCCGATCTCGTCGAGCCCGTACGTGAACTCCTGGCCTTCCGCGAACAGCTGCTTGAAGCCGGAGAAGCAGCAGGCCAGCGGCGCGCGGCGCGCATCGATGATTTTCGCATTGGGCAGGATCAGCTTGATCAGGCCTATATGGCGGAAATTGTTCGGCATCTTGTCAGTGAAGAAAGGCGCGCCCTTGCGGTGGATCGCCGTCTCATCAATGTATTTCCGGCCAAGCTCAGCGAGCTTGTCAGCGTCCAGTTCATGGAGGTTTTGCGGATAGCGCGAGCCTTCGGCCGACTTGTTGCGTCCGCGAAGCGTGTGGCTGATCGACAGGATGTTGGGCAGCTCCAGCGTGCCGTCGACCTGGCTGTGGGACGCGAGGATCTGCTCCAGAAGTGTCGAGCCCGCACGCGGCAGGCCGACGATGAAGATGGGATCGGGCGACGGATCGCCCTTGCCGCCTTGCGCCTGGAACAGGGCCGGCGTGCAGGCCGCCTTCTGCGCCTCGAACTCGGCTTCCATCTGGTCGGCCGTGTAGCGGGTCTGATGCTTTTTCAGCGCATTGCCGCGCTCGTAATAGGAGAACGCCTCATCGAACGCCTTGCGGTCCTCGCAGGCCTTGGCGATGGCGAAGCACAGGTTGATGCGGTTCTGTAGCGGCTGGCCCGGCGCGTCCTCCTGACGGCGCATGCGCTCCAGCTCGTCCTCGGAGAAGGTGTAGGTCTTCAGATTGGCCAGCGCATACCAGGCGTCGCCGTGATTGGGCGCGGCCCTGACCGCGTCCTGGTAGGAGGTGATCGCCGCATCGGACTTGCCCCAGGTCTTCAGGGCATGTCCGCGCGAGGTCAGCGTGGCGGCGTCATTGGGCGCTGCGGCCAGCACCTGATCGAACAGGGCGACCGCTTTCTCGTAATCGCCGGTCTGCATGCGCTCGATGGCGAGCTGGGAGACGAAGGCCGGATTCTTCGGGTCGCGGGCGTAGAGCTGCTTGGCCTGCTCCAGCGCCTGCTCATATTTCTGCCGGCGGCGCAGGACACGGACATAGTCCATGCGCGCCTCCACATGGTTCGGCGCAAACGCGACGGCGCTTTCCAGCAGGAATTCCGCATCCTCGAGCACGCCGAGCCGTGAGCCGATCTCGGCCAGGATGCGCATGGCCTCGACATCCTTTGGGTTCGCCTGGAGATAGGCCCGGCAGATTTCCTCGGCCTTCAGAAGCCGGTTCTCGTAGAGGTGATGATTGGCCGCCTGGAGCGCCTTGGGCAGGGCCGCCAGCGCTTCAGCGCGCGCTGCAGCGGCCGCGGCGGCTTCCTCGCGGCCCAAGTCGCGCAGGATGTTGGCCTGATTGAGCCAGGCGGCGGGCAGGGCCGGATTGACCTGGGTCGCGGCCTGATAGGCGGTCAACGCCCGGGCCACGTCGCCGCGGTCGCGATGGACATGACCTTCCTCCTGCCAGCCGCGTCCGAACTCAGGCGAGACCGTACGCAGGTGCTGAAGGGTTTCGAGCGCCTCGTCGAGCCGCTTGAGGTAACGCAGGCTCGCCGCCTTCATGTAGAGCGCGTCGGCGTGATCGGGATCATCGGCCAGGACGGGCGCCAACGATGTGAGCGCAGCCTCGAACGCACCCTCATACATCTGGCGCTGAGCGCTTTGCAGCGCCTGGGGAGGTTCAGCCTTGGCGGTCACTTCAGATCTCCGCTCATTCAAGGATCAGACCTAGCGCAAAACGCCCCGCCTGTGACGGCGGGGCGCTAGGCAAAGCATGCAGACGGGAGGGGTGCAGCGCAACCGCACCACTCCCGCCTTGTCCGGCTTAGTAAGTCACGCCGACGCGGATGCCCCACGTCCGCGGACGACCGACGGTCACGCGCTCACGGTCGTTGATGAAGTTGTTCGCCAGCGCGTAGTTCTCGTTCGTCACATTGTCGACGAACAGCTCCACGCTGTAGCGATCAGCCATGAGACCGCCGCGCAGGCCCAGCGTGGTGTAGCTGTCCAGTTCGGCGGAGTTGATCTCGATGATGTCAGACCGGCTATCACCGGAATACACCACCTGACCCTGAGCGTAGGCCGTCTTGCCGTCCATCACGCTCCACTCGTAGCGCGCGCGCGCGTTCAACTGCAGGCTCGGAGCATAGGCCAGCTCGGCGCCCAGCACCACGTCGTCGGTCGGAGTGAGCACCTCGGTGATCTCGGTGTCGAGGATCGAGAAGGCGCCCGTCACCGTCAGGCCGGGGATATCGGCTGGCGCGTAGGTCAGGTCGCCTTCAACACCGCGCACTTCCGCGTTCGCCGCGTTGTCGGAGAAGAACAGATTGGTGATGCTCGGGTCGAAGATCGTGGTCTGCAGACCGTCGATCTCCACGAAGAAGGCCGATCCGTTGAAACGCAGCTGGTTCTCAAGAAGGTCGAGCTTCCAGCCAAGCTCCCAGTTGGTCACCTCGTCGGTGTCCAGTGCAAACGGTACGCTGTAGGCGCCGCCGCCGGCGAGCGCCGTCGTGGCGCCGCCCGGACGGTTAAGCAGGCCCGGACGGAAGCCTTCGGAATACGTGGCGTAGAACAGCATGTTCGTGTTCGGCGTCCACGTGCCAGTCAGCTTGAAGATTTCGCCTTCGCTCTTGGCGACATCCGGCGCGCGCAGAGCGTTGAAGACCTGCTCGGCGGCCGCATCCGATCCCACTGCGGCGATCAGGCCGGCCTGGATATCGGCCAGAGTGTCGTCGCAAGTGAAGGTCGGCTGGTTCGGCTGGGCGACGCCGCGGAACGTGTACTGGCAGTCTCCATTGTACAGGTCGGAGATGTCGGTGCCGAACGCCTGGGCTTCCGTCGCCGCGCCGGAGTTGAAGAACGAGCCGTTGGCCGAGCCCTGAAGGTCGACTTCCACATCATACGACCGTGCGCCGAGCGTCACGGCGAACACGTTCGGCACGAGGTCATAGGTGACCTCGCCGAAGAAGCCGAGCTGCTCGTCGGTGCGCAGCACGTCGTTGCGGAAGATCACGCCCGGCGGAAACGGCCCCGGATCAGAGATGTAACCGGTCTGATAGGGGAAGTTCGGCGCGAACGGACCGAACGGTTCAGCTGCGATCGAGCCCCAGTAGGTGAAGTCGTTGCGCTCAGCCACTTCCGTGCTCGAATAGAACACACCCGCGGTGATTTCATAGCGCTCGCCGCTGGTGTTGAAGCGGAATTCGTGGCTTTCGACCTGGGTGTCGGTGAAGGAGTCCACGATCGAGGCCGGACTCTGGCAGACGCCGGACGGGGCCGCCGCGCCGGGATAGGTCACCGAGCCGTCGCAGGTGTAGTACGGGAAGTACTGACCCACGAGCATGTACTCGGTGTAGTCCACGACCTGGTCGCTTTCCCGATCGGTGAAGGCGCCGGTGTAGACGATGTCCAGCATCGCCAGGCGGCCTTCCAGCGTCCAGGACAGGTTGGTGAACTCGTCGGTCAGCTTATCCGGCTGATAGCGCTGGATTTCATAATCGCCCAGGTCCGGGTCCTGGAAGAACACGCCGTCGGTATCCAGGCCCTGCTGCATGACCGAGGCGGTCAGGCGCCAGTCGGCGTTGAACTCGTAACGGCCGGTCAGGCGATAGCCCTGATAGCGCGTGTCGTTGAAATCATCCTCGACCAGCGGGGCGTTGTCGGCGACGCCGAACGTGACCGCCGACAGGTCGGCGCCGGCCTGGAAGCCCGCACGGCGCGGGGAGACCGGCACGCCGTTGTCACGCACAGTGCCTGCAGACCGGAAGCGCGCCGACTGGGACGTATCGATCTGGCCGGGAACATTGTCGATATAGCCGCCCTGACGGTCATAGAAGACGACGCCGCGCAGCGCGAACTGCTCGCCGACCGGCAGGTTCACGACGGCTTCGGTGGAATAACTTTCTTCCCCGCCCTCGGTGAAGGAGAAGCCGAAGCTCGCCGAGGCCTCATAAACGCCGAGTACCGGCTTGTTGGTGATCATGCGCACCGTACCGGCTTGCGAAGACGCGCCGAACAGCGTGCCCTGCGGCCCGGGCAGAACCTCAACACGCTCCAGATCGACCGCGTAGACGTCCAGGTTCCGGCCGGGCTGGGCCAGCGGCTGTTCGTCCAGATAGAAGGCGACATTCGGGGCGAGGCCCGCGACGCCGGCGGTCGTCAGATTCGGCGTGGTGGACGCGACGCCGCGGATATAGATCGTATTCTGGCCGGGCCCGCTCCCGCCGGCGGTCACGCCCGGCAGCTGCTGCAGGTAGTCCGTGAAAACATCGACATCGAGCTCTTCAAGATCGCTGGCGTCGATCGCGGAAACCGCGACTGGAATGTCCTGGGCGTCCTGCTCGGTCTTGGTCGCCGTCACGGTGATGACGTCGACCTGCGCGTTCGCCGCACCGCCCAGCGCGAGCGCTGCGGTGAGCATCGAAGTTCCAAGGATACGCTGCTTCAGAGTCGTCATGGGGTGTTCGCCTCCGGTTATTTCGTTCGTGGGCGATGTATCCCAAGGCGTTTGCAGAAACCAGTTTGTTCGGGAGCTGAAATGTTTAGGCCCCTTAAAGTTCCGTGCAGAAATGTCGCACGCAGGAGCTATATCTATATGTTCATAAAGCTTTTTTGAGGCGACGTTGCAGAGAAGCAACATGCCTTTATGTTTTGCGGTCGCAGCATTATTTGCTTCAGAGACCGCGCCATTTCAGTGGAGCCTGAGACCCCGCGCAAAAGCGCTGGCGCGGCGAAGGTTAGAGGCCTAAATTCAAACCAGCCTCATCGCGACGGAGACCGTGTTTCGATGAATGACCATGACGATATTCTCATTGCGCTCCGGCGCATCATCCGGGCCGTCGACCTGCATTCCAAGCGACTGGTCAAGGAAACCGGTCTGACCGCGCCGCAGCTGGTCGTCCTGCAGACCCTGTTGCGGACCGGGCCTTTGAAGCCCAGCACGCTGTCCCGCGACATCTCGCTCAGCCAGCCGACCGTGACGGCCATTCTCGACCGGCTTGAGAAGGCCGGGCTGATCCGCCGGGCGCGCAGCGAGCTGGACCGTCGCGCCGTGTTGGCTGAACTGACCGAGAAGGGCCGACTCGCAGCGACCTCTGCGCCGGAGCTGCTCCAGGCCGGCTTTCTGAGCGCGTTCCGCGAACTGCCGGGCTGGGAGCAGCACATGCTGATCGCAGCCCTGCAACGGGTCTCCGACCTCATGGACGCCGATGCCCTGGACGCCTCGCCCTTTCTTTCGGCCGGTGAGATCGAGAAGCGCGAACCTGCGGCTTAGGCCTGGTGGCTCTATCCTTCGCTGCGGTGCGCCTCGGCCTCAAGTTCGGCGGCGCTGGGCAGCGGGGTCGGATTGAAGTCCTTGTAGGCCCGCCAGCTGGCGTGAGCGATCAGCGGGAAGGTCACGGCCAGCCCGACCAGGAAGAACGCCGCGCCCATGGCTGTCGTGACCGCGATGATCACCGACCAGAAGATCATGACCGACGGTTGGGTGGTGACCGCCTTCACGCTGGCGACCAGCGCGGTGATCGCGTCGACGTCACGGTCCACCAGCATGGGGAAGGACAGCGCCGAAACCGTAAACGCCGCGAACGCCAGAAGCGCGCCGATCGCCGTTCCCACCACCAGCAGCAACACTCCTGACGGGTCGGTCAGCAGAAAGTTCTGCAGGGTGGCCAGCTGAAAGTCCGAATCGCCGCTCAACATGGCGAACAGGAACTGCGCCAGGCGCGCCCAGGCCAGGAAAAACACGAACAGCAGCACGCTGAGCAAGCCGAGCTGGGTCAGCCGGGACCCCGAAATGCTCCAGAAGTCGAAAAGGCCCGGCGTCTCGCCACGGTCGCGGATCTCGCTGATCCGGTAGATGCCGACCGCGAACATGGGCGCCACAAGCGCAAAGCCGCCGACCAGCACGGGCGCGAAACCGCCATATCCCGCCGCGATCAGCCCGAACGTGATCGCCAGCCCGACGGCGGTGAAGGCCGCGCCATAGCCCAGCGAGATAAGCGGCGCGGCTTTCATGTCCTCCAGCGCACGCGCGAGCCAGGTCCAGGGCGCATCCTTGCGCACAGTTTCGAGCTTGACCATCGTTTCCTCCCGACCGGCGATTTGCGCTCGCCGTAATGTTTGACCCGACAAGTGTTGCGGAAATAGGGCCCGCCACGCAAGCGTCAGCGTTGCCGCAGGGGCCGCGCTGTGCTGCAAACAGACAGACACAGGGAGGCAGTCATGCCAGCGGGATTCGATTTCGGCGGCCGAACCGCCGTCATTACAGGCGCTGGAAGCGGCATCGGAGCGGCGCTGGCCGGCGCGCTGGCTGCACGCGGCGCGGATCTGGCGCTGGCCGATGTGAATCGGGCCGGACTGACAGCCACAGCCGAGCGGCTCGCCGGCGCGGGCGTACGGATCACCACTGAGGTGCTGGATGTTTCCGATCCCGCCGCGCCGGCCGCCTATGCCGACAAGGTGAAGGCCGAGCATGGCGGGGCCGCCCTGCTGTTCAACAATGCGGGCATCGCCGTGGGAGGGACGTTCGACCGCGTGACGCCGGAGGATTTCGACAAGGTCCTGGCGGTGAATTTTGAAGGTGTCGTGCGCATGACCCGCGCCTTCCTGCCTCTTCTTCAGGCCGAGCCTGAAGCCCGGCTTGTGAATATCTCCAGCATTTTCGGGATCATCGCACCGCCCGGACAAACCGCCTACTCGGCCTCGAAATTCGCGGTACGCGGCTTCTCCATGGCGCTCGCCCACGAGCTGGAAGGGTCAAACGTCGGTGTGACGGTCGTTCATCCTGGCGGCGTAGCGACCCGCATCGCGGAGGACGCAATCAAGCCGGCCGGCGCCACCAACGCCGAGATCAACGAATCGCTGGAGCGCGCCCGTCAGGCCCTTGTCATGCCGCCGCCGGAAGCGGCGCAGATCATCCTGCGCGGCGTGGAGCGTCGAAAGCGCCGGGTCCTCGTGGGCCGGGACGCCCACATCCTCATGTGGATGGAGCGGCTCTTCCCCACCTCCTACATCCGGTTTCTGAAAAGCCGGCTGAGCTAGTCCAGCTCCGAAGCCAGCGCCTCGGTGAAAAGCGCGGCGCCCGCCAGACTGAGATGGTTGCCGTCGAAGGACTCGATCCTGCCGTTGCGGTCGAGGCGATCGGCGTAAGCGGCGTAGGCCTCGGTGCTGCTCCACACCTGATAAGGGTAGTCCGGATCGCCCATCCGGTTCACGTAATGGCGCAGATCCAGCCCCCACCCCGCGGCGTCGCGCGCGATAACCCGGCGCGCGCACGGCAGCCAGGCCTCCAGGTCCACGCCCAGCGCCTCGAGGGATTCGGGCAGGTCTGGATTACCCAGGGCTTGCATGCGCTCGATCGTTTCCCGGGGCGGCGGGCCCACCACCACATCCAGCATCACTCCGCGCTGATCCAGCGCCGCGCAGAACTGCGCCAGCAGTTCCTGCCGCCTGGGGTAGGGCCGGGCGTCCGCCAGCAACGTGGACAAGGCGCTGAAGCTCGCCATGTCCCGGCTTGCGACGACGGCTTCCACAGCTTCAGGGATCAGAGCGTCGAGCGCTTGAAGCTGCCGGGCGAGACGGGTGCGGCGTTCCTCTGCGTTCACAGGCAAGGGCGCACCGGTACGTTCGATCATGGCCGACCACTGGCCACGGATGCGGTCCTGATGCTCACGGGACTGAAACGCGTCACGCGCGCGGTCCAGACGCGCGTCAGTTATGGAGGTCTCCAGAACCGACATGGCGTCGGCGATCCAGATGATCCGGCGTGGCGTGATCTGCTGGTCTTCAAGGAACTCGATCAACAGGCTGAAATGCCCCACGGTCCAGGCCGGCAAGGCGCAAACCGCCGTAGACCGAGGCGCGTACCGCTCAGCCAGGATGACCGCATCAATGGCGGCATAGGCCTGGGAGGATCCGACGACCAGCACGTCCACATCGTCCATGGCGGTGAGCGCGATACAGCCGTCACCATTTCGCCGGTAGCGTTGCCCAGCCTGAAAATCCTCGCTGCGAACGATGTCAACGAACGCATCGGCTTTGCCGGTGCGCCGGTCGGCGAGGACCAGACCCGCCGCGATCGCCATCACGGCGATGGCGAGAAAGGTGAAACGGGCGGCGGCGGGGGACATGAAATAGCTCCGCAGGTCAGAACTGGAAGTATATGAACGGCGCGCTCTCACCGGCGAACCAGACACCCGTCAGGAACAGGACGGCGGCGAACAGCGCCCAGCCCGGCCCAAGCACGAACAGGGGAGGCCGCCAGCCGAACAGGGTGCGCCGTGGATGACCGCGCTCCGCGGCGATCAGCGTCTGGGTGGAGATTTCCGTCTTGGCCAGGGCATAGACGCCCAGCACCGCGAGCAGGCTCATCCCGTCACGCGTCCAGCTGAACTGCGCCCAGCTCCAGGCGCCTTCCCCGATGCCGACAGCCGACAGAAGCACCCGCGCCGCGATCTCGCCGCTGGGCGCGACGAACACCACGGCGATGACGCCGGACAGGATCAGCTCCACGCCGATATAGCGCCAGGCGCCTTTTCCGGGCGCGAATTTCAGCCGCATGCCCAGAAGTATGAAGGCGAACACGCCCAGCCCCCAGACCAGGAACTGGACATTGTCCACGTGCCACAGGGCCGAGAGCATCACCGCGATGAACATGGCCAGCAAGCCGCCGAGCGGAACCCCGGCGAGACGCCGGCTCAGCGGGCCATAGACATGGTCGCGGATGAACTGATGGAAGGTGATGTGCCAGTGCCGCCAGCCCTCGCGGAAATTGCCGACCCGGAACGCCGCGTTGAAGTTCGCCGGCAGGCGCACGCCGAACAGCAGCCCCAGCCCGACCGCCATGTCGGAATACCCGGCGAAGTCAAAATAGATGCGCAAGGGGCTGGCCAGCATCAGCCGCCAGGCCTCGAAGGCGGCGATGTCGCCGCCCGCCGCCGCAGTCAGATCCGGCACGGTCAGGCGCGCCAGGGAGTCGGCGATCACAGCCTTCTTGAACAGGCCCATGGCGACCCAGAAGAAGCCCTGCCCGGCCATGTCCAGGCGCTCGCTCATCGGTACTCCGGCCCGCACCCGGTCGAACTCCGCGCCCATGCGCTTGTGGCGCACGATGGGACCGGCCAGCAGCTGGGGAAAAAACAGGACGAAGGCGGCGTAATCCAGCAGCCCGCGGACCCGGGTCCGGTCTTTGTGAAGATCCAGCAGATAACCGATCTGCTGCAGGGCGTAGAAGGAGATGCCCAGCGGCATCAGGAGGCCCGGCTCGCGCGCCTCGAACGGCGTGAGCGTATTGAACGCCTCCACCAGCGAGTCGCCGTACTTCCAAACGCCCAGCGCAGAGATATTCACCAGCACGCCGGCGAGGATCACCGCCCCGGCCAGCCCGCCGCCCTTCAAAGCCGCGTGGAGCCGGCTCAACAGCCAGGTCGCGGCGATCAGCGTGAGCAGGAGCGCCAGGTGCGCCAGCGAACTCGACGCGTAGAAGGCCACCGACACGGCCGCCAAAGCCGGGACGAACAGCCGGGCTCCGCCGATGGCGGTGGCGATCCAGACCACCACGAGCGCCAGGGGCAGGAACTCGAACAGAAAGTCGTAAGAGGCGAAGGACACGCCTGAAAATCAGCCCGCGTCAGCGCCGACGCCGAAGTGCTCGCGCCAGGCGGCCGGCGGCGGCGGCGCGCCGCGCCAGACCTCGGCGTCATCATCGCGCAGGAAGAAGCGCCCGGCCTGGAACGCGGTCTCGATCCAGAACAGGAAGTCCTCCATGGACCCCGCATAAAGACGGGCGTTGTGCAGGACCGAGGTCGTGCTCGCCGGAACGATGCGGCAATGGGCGCAGTCAGTGTCGGCCAGCGCGCACTTGGCCTCAATCGGCTTCAGATCCGTGCCGTAAAGCTCATGGGCGCTGCGGTGGCGCACGGCACATTCCGCCGCGAAACCGTCCTCGTCCAGCGCGTAGCGCGAACCCGGCGCGGTGAGCCACTTATTGTAGTCGAGACCCTGAAGCAGCGTCTTTGGGTGCTTGGACGTCAGCTCGGCGATGATCGCGTCGGCCTGCTCGAAATCCTCCTGCGACATCATCATGTGATCGTCCGAGCGTGAGAACCGGTAGAAGCGGTTGTCATTGGGCGCTTCGGCGCTGAGCTTGTCGAGATAGCTGTAGGAGGGCGAGAAATAGCTGATCGTCGCTGACACGCCGGCCGCGACCAGGTCCGCGACGATGTCGGGCAGCTGGCGGTAATTCTGCGCGCTGACGATGATGGAGAAGCGCGCGCGCGGATCATTCTCGAAATTGCGCAGCGCCTTGCGATAGGTGTTCCCGCCCCGGACCTTCTCGGTGGAGTCCTCGTCGCCCCAGATGGAGACATTGCGCACGAACGGAATGGAGTCGTGCAGGCGCAGCGTGCCGTTGGTGTAGATGATGCCGCGCTCGAACAGCTCGCCGGCGGCCATGAGGCGGTCCTGTTTCAGCGCCGGCTCGGCCCCGTGAAAGATCGCGTAGCGCTTGCCGTCATCCCACTGGGACTGGAAGAAGGCGCGCCACTCGCCTACGTCCTCCGGTTCGGGCTTGGCCTCGAAATCATCATGGAAATAGCAACAGCCCTCGCAGAAGAGATTGCAGGTCGCCGTGACCTCCACCGTCATGACCGGGCGGATGGCGCGGCGCACCCTGCGGGCGGTCGCATAGGCCTCGCGCAGCGCCGGGTCGTTCGCCAGAGCCTCTGACCGCGCACGCACAGAAAGCGCCGGCGCGCCGCCGATCGGGCGATCATGCAGGCTGTCGCCGGCATAGTCGAACGCGCCGAACGCATCAGCGCGCCCAGAGCCGGGCGCGGCACTCCGGGAAATCAAAGAGATGGCGGACATTCAGTGGTCCCGGCTTGATCAGCGAGAATCGTGACGCAAGTAGAGTAAGGTTGCTGAATCGTGTCAATTTCAATTGACGCGGCTCCGCCCATCAATCCTGAAGTGAGGAAGTGGCGCCACACGGGAGGCCCACCAGAGCTAATCGAACGGAAAGCTCGTCACCGCGCCCTCACTGGCCGACCCCACCAGGGCGGCATACTTGGCCAGCGCCCCACTGCGGTAGCGCGGTTCCGGCGGCGTGAACCCCTTGGCCATGCGCGCCTTGAGATCGGCGGCGACGTCGATGCGACGCGCTTCGACATCAATCGTCACCCGGTCGCCGGTCTCAAGAAAGGCGATCGGCCCGCCGCGCGCGGCTTCCGGCGCCACATGACCGACCATGAATCCATAGGTCGCCCCGGAGAACCGCCCGTCGGTGATCAGGGCGACGTCATCGCCCAGCCCGGCTCCCTGGATCGCGGCCGTGACCGCCAGCATTTCGCGCATGCCCGGCCCGCCTGCGGGCCCTTCGCCGCGGATCACCACGATATCGCCGGCCTCGATCTCGCCGGCATTGATGGCGGCGAAGCAGGCCTCCTCGCCGTCATAGACGCGAGCGGGACCTTCGAACTTCAACCGGTCATGGCCAGCGAGCTTGGCGACACACCCCTCCGGCGCGAGATCGCCATAGAGCACGCCGAACCCGCCGCGTTTCTTCAAAGGCCTGTCGGCGCTCAGGATGACGTCCTGGCCTGCGGCTTCCCTGGCGTTCGCGCTTTCCTCAAACAGCGTCTTGCCCGTAACCGTGGGCGCATCGGTGATGAGCCCGCCTTCGCGCAGACGTTCGATTAACAGGGGCGTGCCGCCCGCCGCGCTCATGTCCGGCGCCATGTAGCGCCCGCCCGGCTTCAGGTTCGCGATGACGGGGGTGGCGCGGGAAATGTGGTCGAACTGGTCGATGTCGAAATCAGACCTGGACAGACCGGCCTCGCGCGCGATCGCCAGCAGGTGGAGCACGGCGTTGGTGGAGCCCGCCGTCGCGGTGACGGCGGCGGCGGCGTTCTTCAAACCCTGCGGGGTGATCAGGTCGCGCGGACGGATCCCTGCCTCCAGCGCCGCCATGAGGACGCGGCCCGCCGCCTCAGCCGTAGCCGGCTTGCCCGCATCGACCGCGGGCACGTCATTCAATCCCATGGGCGACAGGCCCAGCGTGGTCAGCGCCAGCGCCATGGTGTTGGCGGTGAACTGGCCTCCGCAGGCGCCCGCGCCGGGACAGGCGGCCTTCTCCACCTCGATCAGCTCGTCCTCGCTGATCTTTCCGGCCGCGCAGGCGCCGACCGCCTCGAATACGTCCTGGACGGTGAGCGCGGTATCGCCGCGCTTGCCGGGCATGATCGAGCCGCCATAGAGGATGACGCTGGGCAGGTTCAGCCGCGCCGCCGCCATGGCCGCACCCGGCAGCGTCTTGTCGCATCCGACCAGAAACAGCACCGCGTCCAGGCAATGGCCGCGCACGGCGAGCTCGGCTGAATCCGCGATGCAGTCCCGGCTCATGAGCGAGGCGCGCATGCCTTCGGTGCCCATGGCGATGCCGTCGGTCACGACGATCGTGTTGAACTCCACCGGCGTTCCGCCCGCCGCCTCGATGCCCGCCGAAGCATGGGCCGCGAGGTCCTTCAGGTGCATGTTGCAGGGCGTGACCGTCGTCCAGGTGTTGACGATGGCGACCATCGGTCTGGCCATTTTCTCGTCGTCAAAACCGGCCGCGCGCAGCATGGCCCGGGCCGGAGCGCGGGCGGGGCCTTCGATGAGAGTGCGGGAGGGGCGTTTCTCGCTCATGCGTACTCAGACTCCAGATGATCAAGATGGTCCGCCAGCGCCGGCAGATCCGGGTCGCAAGGTTGCGCCCGCGCAGGCCGGTCAAGCACGGCGGCGAGCGCAGGCGGAGGGCAGATTCTCTCGCCCGTCATCGGCTCGACGACGTCAGCGAACTTGTAAGGGTGCGCGGTCGCCGCGACCAGCCAGGGCCGCTCGCGCACGACGCGCTCCGGCTGGCGCGCCAGCGCTTCAGCCGCGCAGGCCGAGTGCGGACACCAGACATAGCCGAAGCGCTCGTGATCAGCCTTGATCCGGGTCCTGATCGCCGCGTCGTCGACGCGCTCCACGATCATGCCGGACAGGTCGAAAGCGCCTGACTCAAGCCGCTCGAAATTGCTGGGCGCCCCGACATCCATGGCGTTGGCCAGCGTCGCGATGGAGGCGCGAGGCTCATACCGCCCTGAACGCGCCCAGTCAGACAGCGTGGCGTTGGCGTTGGTCGCAAGGATCACCGGCCCGATCGGGGCGCCGCAGGCGCGCGCCATGAGCGCCGCGACGCCGTGGCCCAGATTGCCGGTGGGCATGGAAAAGCCCGGCGCGGCGTCGCCGTCAGCCGCCGCGCGTCGGGCGGCGAAGGCGATATAGGCCGCCTGGGGCAGAAGCCGGGCGATATTTATGGAGTTTGCGCTGGTCAGGCGGTGCCGCGCGACCAGCCCTGCATCGCTGAACGCCGCCTTCACCAGGCGCTGGCAGGCGTCGAAATCCGCGGCGAGCTTCAGGGTCGTGACCGGCGCATCCCAGCACGAGAGCTGGTGGGCCTGAAACGGGGAGACCTTGCCGTCGGGATATAGGATCACGGCGCGCACGCCGGACCGTCCCTCCGCCGCGCAGCCCGCCGCCCCTCCGGTGTCGCCGGAGGTCGCGGCCAGCACGGTGAAGGGATGAGCCGGATCGCCCAGCCGGTCCAGGCAGGCCATCAGAAAGCGCGCGCCGAAATCCTTGAAGGCGCCGGTGGGGCCGTGAAACAGCTCCAGCGCACTCACGCCTTCGCCAGGCTCCACCACAGGGATGGAAATGTCGAAGGCTTCAGCGCAGATCGCCGGCAAATCGGCCTCCAGCGCATCGCCCTGGAAGAAGGGCGCTAGGAACGCCGCCGCAAAGCCTGGCAGATCATCGTCAGCGGCGGCGGTCTCGAAGGCGTCGGCCGGGAACGCGTCCGGCATGAACAGCCCGCCATCGCCGGCCTGACCGACGCGGATCGCTGCGCTGATGGAGACTGGCGAAGCCTGGCCCCTTGTGGAGTGAAACTTCACCGCACCGCCTCCGGCGCCGGCTCCAGGCGCACGCCTTCACTGGTCAGGGGCGCGCGGTAGGCGCGGGCCCCGCGTCCGGCCGCGACGAACGCCTCGGCCATGGCTTGCTGAACCTGATCCGCGTCAGCGTCTTCGGCCCAGGCAAACACCGAGGGCCCGGACCCGGAGAAGGAACAGCCCAGCGCCCCGGCCTTGAGGGCTGCGGCCTTCACCGCGCCCAGCTCCGGCAGCAAAAAGGCGCGTTGAGGCTCGACCAGAACATCCTCCAGCCCTGCCCGGATCAGGGCCCGGTCACCCGTGGCGCAGCCCAGCGTGAAGGCGCTGATACGGCGGGCATGCTCCACGGCGGTCTGCAAGGGGACGTGCTCAGACAGCACGCCGCGCGCGGCGGCCGTCTCGGTCTTCGCATCGGGATGGAACAGGACAGCCGTGAGTCCGGACGGCGCCGGAACCGGCGCGATCAGCGCGGGCTCCAGCCGCGCCGCGATCACCAGCCCGCCCAGCAGCGCGGCCATGACATTGTCCCACGGCGGCGGATCGGCGGACACGGTTTCACCCGCCAGCGCGAAAGGCAAAAGGTCGGCGATCGGGTATGGGCTTTCCAGCAGCGCGTTGACCGCCGCCGCGGCGGCGACAGCGGACGCGGCCGAGCCGCCCATGCCGGCGCTGACGGGGATCTGCTTGTCGATGTCCAGCGTGACGCCGAACTCCGTCCCCGCGGCCTTCAGCAGCGCATCGGCGGCGGCGAGCGCGGTGTTGGCGTTCACATCCGACGGCAGGCTGTCCACGATCCCCGTCACCGCGCCCAGCCGCACGCCGGGCTCGGTTTCGCGATGGGCCGTGACCGTGTCGCGCGCTGCGTCGAAGGCCTGGCCGAGGACGTCAAAGCCCACGCCCACATTGCCGATGCTAGCCGGCGCGCTGGCTCGTGCGGCCTGATTCACGGCGAACTCCCTCATGGCGCGTCAGGCCCGCTGCAGACGGGGACGGGCAGGCTCGGCGGATGTGTGGACCGGCGAAGCGCTGACTGAGCCGCCATCACAAGCCGATGCGCGCTGAATGTCCATCATGTCCGCAAACACCGCCGCCGCCGTCGGCCAGCGCCCGGCGCCCTTGCCGTAGACGGCGTGAACCCGGCCGTGAGAGTCGGTCACCAGGGCGCGGTTCTGTTCGTTGCGCGCGCCTGCAAACGGGTGGGAGAGCGCCACCGGCTCGATCGCGACCTCGGCGTCCACAGCCCCGCCCGGCACGCGCCAGGCTCGGGCGATCTGCTTGTAAACCTTACCCTCTTCAGCGGCCGCCGCGCACATGTCCGGCGTGATCTCGGACAGGGACCGCTTGGCGATGCGTTCGGGCGGCAGGGCGACGCCGAAGGCCTCGCGGATCAGGATGGACAGCTTGTCGGCGGCGTCATGGCCGTCCACATCCGCGCTGGGATCGGCTTCGGCGAAGCCCAGACGCTGGGCTTCAGCGAGCGCATCCTCGAACGCTTCGCCCTCGCCCAGCCTAGACAGGATGAAGTTCGCCGTCCCGTTCATGACGCCTTCCACCGCCGAGACCCCGACGGGCTGAAGGCGGCGGACCGTTTCGATCATGGGCGCCCCGCCCCCGACCGCTGCGGAGTACTCAAACCGCGCGCCGCCGCGCCTGGCGGCGTCGTGGAGCTTGTCGAAATGCTTGGCGACCGCGGCCTTGTTGGCCGTGACCACGTGAACGCCGGCTTCCAGCGCATCGGCCATCAGCGCGGCGGGGTCATCGGCGCCGCCCATCATCTCCACCAGCAGGTCAGGTCCGCCGGCGAGCGCTTCAGCGCCCTGGCTGGTGAAACTGGCGCGGCGGTCACCCGCACGCATTTCCGGATGCCGGACCAGAACCGGGTTCAGGGCGAACAGATCCCGGCGCTGGCGCACATGGTCAAGCACGCCGGAGCCCACCGAACCGCACCCAAGCAGGGCGACGCGCTGACGGCGGCGGCCTCGCGCCGCGCCGATAACCGCCGGCCCTGGAAGCACGCGGGTGGCTTCCGCTGCGCCCATGGCGGCGACTTCCAGGATGACGCCTTCGGCTTCGGCGGCCCGGATCGCCTTGTCCTGGATCAAGCCGTTGCTGGCTTTCAGAGCGGCCGCGTAATCGAGCCGGTCATAGCGCCCGGCGTTCGGATTCTTCGCCGGATCATCGGTGTAGACCCCGTCCACGTCCTTGATCAGGCGCACGCGCTGGGCCCCGGACTTCGCCGCGAACACGACGGCCGTCAGATCCGTGCCGCCCCGGCCGAGCACCGCGGCCCCGGCCTCGGCATGGCTGGCGGTGAAGCCGGGCACGATGACTGCGTCGGCCTGCTCGACCTTTTCCGCCAGGCGATTGACGTCCAGCCCGCACAGATCGGCATCCAGGGGATCGCCTTCGGCATAGAGGCCGATCTCGTGGGGATCGACCACGGCGGCGCGCACGCCGATGCGCTCCAGCGCCAGTCCCATCAGCGCGGCCGAGCGGAACTCGCCCAGACGGACAAGGCGGGCGCGGGCCTCAGGGGAACAGCCCGCACCCACCTTTTCAGCCTCGTCATAGAGGCCGTCGGTCTCGCCATGGAGCGCGCTTACAATCACGATGGTCTTCTCGCCTGACCGGATGTGCCGGTAGGTCTCCGCGGCCGCCTCGGCATAGGCGGACAGGTTGGTGAGAACCGAGCCGCCGAATTTCAGAACACAAAGCCGGGCGGCCTTGCGAAGAGGTTCGAGTGAATCGCCATCGGGTTTCATCGTGGGTGTCCTTTGACCGTGTGAAGTGCTGATTTCGCGCAAGAAAAAACCCGCTTCCGGAGGCCGGGAGCGGGTCGGTTCGGGTTGCTTGTTCGAGGTGTTTCCTCAGCCCGTACCAGTCCGCCCCCTTGAGCGAAGGATGGTGGTAATGGTGACGGTGGTGAGCATGAGGGCGCGCGCAGTCACGCCGGCCGGAGCCGCCGTCTGCACCATCGCGATCGAGGCCGGGGCGACGCCCATGACCAACTCCCTCAACAGGCCGAACGACGCCCGCACCGTTGCGAGCGACGATTGAACCGTGGCTGCGATATCCACACCCCGTCAATGGCCCTTGTGTTGCGCATTTGCACCATTTCCGCGCTGCGGCTGCGAAAAAACAGTCTCAGGCTTTTGAAATTATGCAGGAAAAATTTTTCTGCGTTGTCCGTACATTTTCCGGGTTTACGCGGAGCCGCTTTCGACCGTACCGTTTTCCACAGCTCGCGGACGACCAGACCGGTCGCCCGCGTTGAAGTTCGCCCCGCCCTTGAGCGGATAGACAGGACGACCGTCATGCGTGACGCGAAGGCCATTGCGAAGACTGAAACGCGCGACACCCGCATGGGTATCGCGCTGTCCGCGCTCGTCCTTCTTACCGTCGTCGTCCTTATTCCCTCCATAGCTGGAGCGGCGGCCCCTGTCTGACGGATAAGAAAATCCTCCAAGACGCCAAGGCCCCCCGCTCCAGACCGGAGCGGGGGTTTTTCTTTGCGCGTCGCTGGAGGGTCCTCACCAGAACCCACGGAGACCTGAACGATGCCCACCACCATCTACACCGACGACGACGCCTCGCCTGAGGCCATCAAGCCCGGCCCCATCGCCATCATCGGCTACGGCAGCCAGGGCCGCGCCCATGCGCGGAACCTGCGCGATTCCGGCCATGACGTGATCGTCGGCGCCCGGCCGGGCGGCAAGGCGGAGCGCCAGGCGCAGACCGACGGCTTCAAGACCTTCACGCCGGCGGAGGCCGCGAAACAGGCGAGCTTCATCGCCCTTCTGACCCCGGACATGACCCACAAGGCGGTCTATGAGGCCGATATCGAGCCCAACATGGCGCCCGGCGAGACGCTGATGGTCGCCCATGGCTTCTCGATCCATTACGGCCAGATCCGTCCGCGCGCCGATATCGACGTCATCCTGGTGGCGCCCAAAGGCCCCGGCGATCTGGTCCGGCGCGAATACGAGATCGGCCGCGGCGTGCCCAGCCTGTTCGCCATCCACCAGGATGCCTCCGGCCATGCCAAGGACCGCGCGCTGGCTTATTGCGCCGGCAATGGCGGAACCACGGGCGGGGCGATCGAGACCACGTTCGCGGAAGAAACCGAAACCGACCTGTTCGGCGAGCAGGCCGTGCTGTGCGGCGGTGCGACGGAGCTGGTCACCGCCGGCTACGAAACCCTGGTGCAGGCCGGCTATCAGCCTGAAATCGCTTACTTTGAATGCCTGCACGAGCTGAAGCTGATCGTGGACCTGCTCTATGAAGGCGGCATCTCGCGCATGCACGACTTCATCTCGGAAACCGCCAAGTACGGCGATCTGGTTTCCGGTCCGCGCGTCATCAACGAGGAGACCCGGGCGCGCATGCGCGAGGTGCTGACCGACATCCAGTCGGGCAAGTTCGCGCGCGACTGGATCATCGAGAACCAGGCCGGAAAGCCCCAGTACGACGCCCTGCTGCGCGCCGACTGCGAGCAGGAGATCGAGAAGACCGGCGCGCGCCTGCGCGAACGGATGGCCTGGCTGCAGCCCGGCGCGAACGCCGGCGGCTCCAAACCCGAGGCGGCGGAATAATCATGGCAGCCCTGGCCGCCCCTATCGCCCAAGCCCGGACCGCGCCCTTCACCGGCGCGCACGCCGTCGTGCGCGCGTTGGAGGCGCAAGGGGTCGAATATGTCTTCGGTTATCCCGGCGGCGCGATCATGCCGGTGTATGACGCGCTGACCGGGTCCAGTCTGAAACATGTGCTGGTCCGCCATGAGCAGGGCGCGGCCCTGGCTGCGGACGGCTATGCGCGGGTCAGCGGCAAGCCGGGCGTGTGCATCGCCACGTCCGGTCCCGGAGCGACCAATCTGGTCACCGGGATCGCCAACGCCTTCCTGGATTCAGTCCCGATGATCGCGATCACCGGCCAGACGCCGACGCCGCTCATGGGCACCGACGCGTTCCAGGAAATCGATACGTTCGGCATCACCCTGCCGATCGTGAAGCACTCCTTCGTGGTGCGTGATCCCGCCGACATCCCGTCAGTCTTCGCCGAGGCTTTCGCTTTGGCGACGGCGGGGCGTCCGGGACCGGTTCTGATCGATCTGCCAAAGGACGTCACCCAGGCGTCCCTGGCTGTCCCCCCCGGCATCGATCAGACCGGCCCGGCGCCTCGCCGGAAATTCGAGCAGCCCGGCGCCGGCGCGATCGCGAACGCCATCGCCCTGATCGAGCAGGCGAAAAAGCCCCTGCTCTATGTCGGCGGCGGCGTGGGCATCGCGGCCGCGGAACAGGCCCTGCGCGCCTTCCATGCGCGCACCGGCATTCCAGCGGTGGCGACGCTCAAAGGACTTGGCGCAATCCCGACCGGATCGGAAAACTATCTGGACATGCTGGGCATGCATGGAGGCCAGGCGGCGAATCTGGCGGTGCAGGAAAGCGATCTGCTGATCGCCTGCGGCGCGCGCTTCGACGACCGCGCGACCGGCAAGCTGGACACGTTCGCCCCCAACGCGCGGATCATCCATTTCGACGCCGACCCGTCGGAAATCTCCAAGCTGCGCGATGCGGATGTGAGTTTGATCGGGGAGATGACCGCCATTCTGGACGCGCTGCGCCCGGCCCGGCTGGACATTCAGGACTGGCGCGATCACTGCGCGGCCATGAAGACCCGCTACGCCCCGCGCTATGACGCGCCGGGATCAGGCGTCTTCGCACCAGCCCTGCTGAAAGCGCTGTCAGAACAGGCCGGCGATGACTTTATCGCCACCTGCGATGTGGGTCAGCACCAGATGTGGGTGGCCCAGCACTGCCGCTTCTCCCGGCCCCAGGCGCACCTGACCAGCGGCGGTCTTGGAACCATGGGCTACGGCATCCCCGCCGGGATCGGCGCCTTGTTCGCCGAGCCGGACGCCACGGTCGTCACCATCACCGGCGACGGCTCCATCATGATGAACATCCAGGAGCTGGCGACCATCAAGCGCTACCGCCTGCCCCTGAAGATCGTGCTGCTGGACAACGCCCAGCTGGGCATGGTGCGCCAGTGGCAGGAGCTGTTCTTCGAGGAGAACTTCTCCGAGATCGATCTCTACGACAATCCCGACTTCGCCGAGCTGGCGCGCGCCTTCGGCATCGAGGCGTTCACCGTGGACCGCCGCAGCGAGGTCCCGGACGCCATCGACCGCCTGTTGTCCGCGCGCGGCCCGATCCTGGCCCATGTGCGCATTGATCCGCGTGAAAACGTGTGGCCGCTCGTCCCGCCGGGCGCAGCCAATTCCCAAATGATGGAGGCCTGACATGACCGCAGACATTGTCATCGACTTCACCCGGAGCGAGGGCGCGGTCCTTCGCCTCATCGGCCAGGTCGAGCGCCGCGGCTTCGAAGTCACCTCCATGACCATGGCCGAGCATGGCGCCGGACCGGCCCGCCTGACCCTGGGCGTGGCGCCGCGCGACGCCTCGCGCAGCTTCGACACGCTGAGCCGCCATGTGGCCAAGATCCATGGCGTGACGTCCGTGCGCGCCGCGGAACGAGCCCCCTTCATGGAGCGCGCGTCATGATCGACACGATCCGGATTTTCGACACCACGCTGCGCGACGGCGAGCAGGCGCCCGGCTTCTCGATGACCGAGGCCGGAAAGCTGAAGATGGCCCGCGCCCTGGCCGCCCTGAATGTCGACATCATCGAGGCCGGGTTCGCAGCGGCGAGCCCAGGCGATCACGCCGCCATAAAGCGAATCGCCGAGGAGATCGACGGCCCGGCGATCTGCTCCCTGGCCCGCACGGTCAAAGGCGATATCGATGCCGCGGCCAGCGCGCTTAAGCCGGCGAAAAAGAAGCGCATCCATGTGTTTCTGGGGACCAGCCCGCTGCATCGCGAGCACAAGCTGAACATGACCCCGGCCGAGATCCTGGCCCGGATCCGGGAGATGGTCGGCTATGCCCGCCAGTTCGCCGACGATGTGGAGTTCTCCGCCGAGGACGCGATCCGCACCGAGCCGGGCTTCCTGGTCGAAGCCCTGTCCACGGCCGCCGAGGCCGGCGCCATGACGCTGAATGTCCCTGACACGGTCGGATACTCCACGCCGGACGAGATCTTCCAGCTCTTCTCCATGCTGAGCAAGAAGGTCAGCCGCCCTGACGGGGTCATCTTCTCGGCCCATTGCCACGACGATCTGGGCATGGCGGTCGCCAATTCGCTGGCCGCCGTGCGCGGCGGGGCGCGTCAGATCGAGTGCGCCATGAACGGCATAGGCGAGCGCGCCGGAAACTGCGCCCTGGAGGACGCCGTCATGGCCCTGCGGACCCGCCGGGACGCGTTCGGCTTCTCCACCAATATCAAGACCGAGCAGATCATGGCGGCCAGCCGCACCCTGTCCCAGGTCACGAACACTCACCCGCCGCGCAACAAGGCGGTCGTGGGCGCCAACGCCTTCGCTCATGAAAGCGGGATCCACCAGCATGGTGTCCTGAAGAACCGGGAGACCTATGAGATCATGCGCCCTGAAGATATCGGGCTTCCCTCCAACCAGATCATTCTGGGCAAGCATTCGGGCAAGCATGCCCTGAAGGCCCGCGCCGCCGAGCTGGGCCATGAGCTGGACGGCGACGCGCTGAACGCGGCTTTCACCCGCTTCAAGCAGGTCGCCGACGAGGTCGGGATCGTGGATGCGGCGCGCCTGATGGCGATCCTGGCCGAGCAGGAGGCCGGCGAGCCGGACTGGAAGCTGTCGCGCCTGGATATTCGCTCGCCCGTCGCCGCCAACGCCGATCCGGTCGCGCGCATCGAGCTGGAGCACCGCACGCGCGGACGCATCAGTGATCTGGCCTCCGCGCCGGGCGCGCTGGACGCGGCCTATACCGCCATCAGCCAGATCATGGACCTGCCCGCCCGGGTCGCCGACATCGACATGCAATATGTCGCCGCCGATCCTGAGGAGACCGGGGACGACGGTCAGGGCGCGGACGTGCTGGTGGATCTCAAAGCGGAGGTCGAGGGCGAGATTTTCGCCGGCCGGGCCCGCGCCCGTGACATCATACCGGCCTGCGTCGGCGCCTATGTGGACGCGCTCAACAACGCCCTGGCGATCCGGCGCGCCCGCACGAATGCGCGCGGCGGGGCCGCCGCCTGATCAGACACGAAAGACCTTACGACCATGGCCATCAACGAAGCAGACTTCATCTGGCGCAACGGCGAGCTCATCGCCTGGAAGGACGCCCAGATCCATGTGCTCAGCCACGCCCTGCACTACGGCACCTCCATGTTCGAGGGGATCCGGGTCTATGAGACGCCGGACGGCCCAGCCGTGTTCCGCCTGACCGACCATATCCGCCGGCTGGTGGATTCGGCGCGAATCTACTCCCTGGCCCTGCCCCACTCGGAAACCGAGCTGATCGCGGCCTGCAAGCAGGTCGTCGCCGCCAACAAGCTGGACAGCGCCTATATCCGGCCCATCGCCTTCGTCGGCTACGGCTCCATCGGCGTGGTGCCGCCCGCTGACGCGACCATCGAGGTGCATATCGCCGCCTTCAGCTGGGGCGCCTATCTGGGCGAGACCGCCCGCCAGCAAGGTGTGGATGTGTGCGTGTCCAGCTGGAACCGCCTGGCCCCCAATACCGCGCCCACCGGCGCGAAGGCCGGAGGCAATTACCTGTCCAGCTATCTGATCAGCCGGGAAGCCAAATCGCGCGGCTACGCCGAGGGCATCGGCCTGGATATTGACGGCCGCCTGTCGGAAGGCGCGGGCGAGAACCTGTTCCTGGTCAAGGACGGCAAGCTGATGACGCCCCCGGCGTCGAGCTCCATCCTTCAGGGCATCACCCGCGACAGCGTGATCAAGCTGGCCAAGCGCGAGGGCATCGAGGTCATCGAGCAGACCCTGCCGCGCGAGATGCTCTACCTGTGCGACGAAGCGTTCTTCACCGGCACCGCCGCCGAAGTCACGCCCATCCGCTCCGTCGACGACAAGCCGACCCGCGCCGGCGGCGCGGGACCCGTCACCAAGCTGATCCAGGACAAGTTCTTCGGCCTGTTCGACGGAACGAGCGCCGATGACTGGGGCTGGCTGGAGCCGGTCCACGACACCGCAGACCAAACCCCTGACCGCGTACCCGAGGAAGCGAGATAGAAGCCATGAGCGCCGACCCGAAAACCCTGTTCGACAAGCTGTGGGAGGCCCATGAGGTCGTCCCGGAAACCCAGGCCGCGCCGGCGCTCCTGTATATTGATCTTCACCTCATTCATGAGGTGACGAGCCCCCAGGCCTTCACCGAGCTGCAGACACGCGGCCTGCCGGTCCGGCGTCCGGACCTGACGTTTGCGACGCTGGATCATTCTACGCCGACGACTCCGCGCGCGCCGGGTTCGAAGCCGATCTACGCCAACCCGGCGGCGCAAAATCAGGTGGAACGCCTGGAGGAGAACTGCCGGCGCAACGGCATTCGCCTGGCCGGCTGGGACAGCGACGACCGGGGCATCGTTCATGTGATCGGACCTGAGCTGGGCCTGACCCAGCCCGGCATGACCATCGTGTGCGGCGACAGCCATACCGCCACCCATGGCGCGTTCGGCGCGCTGGCCTTCGGGATCGGTACGACCGAAGTGGGCCATGTGCTGGCCACCCAGTCCCTGCTCCAGCGCAAGCCGAAGACCATGCGCGTGCATGTGGACGGCGAGCTGCGCGCCGGGGTCGGCGCCAAGGACCTGATCCTGGCCATCATCGCCGAGCTGGGCGCAGGCGGCGCGGCCGGTCATGTGATCGAATACGCCGGGCCGGGCGTCGAGGCGCTGTCCATGGAAGAGCGCATGACGGTCTGCAACATGAGCATCGAAGCCGGCGCCCGCGCCGGCATCATCGCGCCAGACCAGACCACGTTCGACTGGATCGAGGGCCGCAAGTACGCGCCGAAGGGCGCGGCCTTCGAAGCGGCCCGGCGGCGCTGGTCGCAGCTGAAAACCGATCCGGGGGCGACATTCGACGCCGAAGTGCGCATCGACGCCTCGGCCATCGCGCCCATGGTCACCTGGGGCGACAGCCCGGACATGGCCGCCCCGGTGGACGCCTCCGCACCCCAGCCCGGCGAAGGCGAGGCGGCCGAGGCGCTGGCCTATATGGGTTTCAAGCCCGGCGAAGCCCTGCTGGGCGAGAAGATCGACGCCGTATTCGTAGGCTCGTGCACCAATGCGCGCCTGTCAGACCTTCGCGAAGCCGCCGCCGTCATGGCGGGCCGCCATGTGAAGGTGGGCGTGCGCATGCTGGTCGTGCCCGGCTCTCAAGCCGTCAAGCGCGCCGCCGAGGCCGAGGGCCTGGACGCCATCTTCACGACAGCGGGCGCGGAATGGCGCGAGCCGGGCTGCTCCATGTGCATCGCCATGAACGGCGATAGCGGCAAGCCGGGCGAGCTGGTGGTGTCCACATCGAACCGGAACTTCGCAGGCCGTCAGGGCAAGGGCGTGCGCACCGTGCTCGCCAGTCCCGCCACCGCCGCGGCGTCAGCCGTCGCGGGCGCCATCGCTGATCCACGCCGCATTCTGGAGGCCAGCCATGCCCAGTGAACCCATCACCAAGATCCGCTCGAACGCCTTCACCCTGCGCGAGCCGAACATCGACACCGACCAGATCATCCCTGCCCGCTTCCTGACCACGACCGAGCGCGGGGCGCTGGCCGACGCCTGTTTTCGTGACTGGCGCTTTGATGATGACGGTCAGCCCAATGGTCACCCGCTGAACGCCCGCGACCCTGAGACCGCGCGCATCCTGATCGCCGGTGACAATTTCGGCTGCGGCTCCTCGCGCGAGCATGCCCCCTGGGCGTTGAAGGATTTCGGCTTTGACGCGGTGATCACCTCGCGCGCGGCGGACATCTTCAAGTCCAACGCCCTGAAGAACGGTCTTGTCGTCTGCGAAGTCGACGAAGCCTCTCACGCCGCCCTTCTGGACCGGGCCGGCGAGCCGGTGGAGGTCAATGTCATCGACCAGACGGTCACCTACGGCAACAACCAGGCAAGCTTCAAGCTGGAGCCCTTTGCGCGCACCTGCCTGATCGAGGGTGTCGACCCCATGGGCTACATCCTGGGCCAGAGCGCGGCCATCGCCCGGTTCGAGAAAGGGCGCGCGGCGTGACGCATTCCGTTCTGCTATTGCCCGGCGACGGGATCGGGCCGGAAGTCACCGAAGTCGCCCGCACCTGCATGGAAGCGGCGGCGGCGGCCGAGGGGTTCGCGGTGCGTTTCGACGAGGCCCCGTTCGGCGGCGCAGCGATCGACGAAGCTGGAACGCCCCTGCCCGACGCCACGCTTGAGAAGGCGAAAGCGTCTGATGCAATCTTCCTGGGCGCCGTGGGCGGGCCGAAATGGGATGACGCGCCGGAGCGGCCGGAGAAAGGCCTGCTCGGCATTCGCAAGGCGCTGGGCCTGTTCGCCAATCTGCGGCCCGTGAAAGTCTTCGACGGGCTGGAGGACTTCTCGCCCCTGAAGCTTGAGCGGGTCAAAGGCGCGGACGTGTTGATCGTGCGCGAGCTGACGGGCGGGCTGTATTTCGGCGAGAAGCGCGAGGGCGATGACGAGGCCTTCGACGGCTGCGCCTACAGCGCCGAAGAAGTCGAGCGCATCGCCCGCATCGCGTTCAAGGCCGCGCAAGCGCGATCAGGCCGGGTGACCAGCGTGGACAAGGCCAATGTGCTCGCCACCTCCCGCCTGTGGCGGCGAACGGTGGAGCGGGTTTCCGGCGACTATCCCGATGTGGTGCTCGACCACATGTATGTGGACGCCGCGGCCATGGCCCTGGTCACCCATCCCGCGCGCTTCGATGTGATCCTCACCGAAAACCTGTTCGGCGATATCCTGTCCGACGAGGCGGCCGTCATCGCGGGCTCCATAGGGCTGCTCGGCTCGGCGAGCCTTGGCGCTTCGGGGCCCGGCCTGTTCGAACCCATCCATGGCAGCGCTCCCGACATCGCCGGAAGAGGGATCGCCAATCCCGGCGGCGCGATCGCCAGCGCGGCGATGCTGATGCGCCATGGGCTCGATAGGCCGGGCGCCGCTGACCGGATCGAAGCCGCGCTGGCCGGAGCGCTGAAGGCCGGGGCGCGCACGGCGGATCTGGGCGGCGAGGACGGGACGCAGGCCTTCGCCGAGGCTGTGCTGACCCGCCTGAAGTCCGAAGCCAGGCGCGGCGCCGCCTGATCCCTTCTCGCCATTTTGTCCGGACATGTTAGAATCGTTCCGGCAAAGGCGGGAGGATCGACATGACCGGCTTCACACGACGCGGCGCGGCCGCAGGCCTTCTCGGCGCCGCCGCGGCGGCAGGCGCTGCGCCCGCCTACAGCCAGGGTACGAACCGGAAGACCTTCGTTCTGGTGCACGGCACCTGGCATGGCGGCTGGTGCTGGGTGCATGTGGCCGATCGGCTGCGCGCCCAGGGTCACAGGGTCATCACGCCGACCGTGACGGGGTGCGGCGATCGCGCTCACCTGATCCAGCCTGAGACCGGGCTTGAGACCCACATCACCGACATCGTGCGGGCGATCGAGTGGGAGGAGCTGGAGGATGTGATCCTGATCGGTCACTCGTTCTCGGGCATCACCATCACCGGCGTCGCCGACCGCATCCCGGACCGCATCCGCCACATCGCCTTCTTCGACGCCCTGATCCCGACCGACGCCCGGCGCGCCGCGATCATGCCGGACCCGGAAACCGGCGCATATCCGCAATGGTGGCTCGATCGGCTGCCCGCCTTTGAAGACGGCTACAAGATGAATTTCTGGGACCACTACCCCGCGAAGATGCTCGTCCCGGAAGACGATGAGGCGAACATCGCCTGGCTGCGCCGGCGCCTGACCTGGCATCCGGTGCGGCAGTGGACCGATCAGCTGGAGCTGCGCAATGGCGGTTGGGCGGCGCACCCGCGAACATGCATCCATTGCGTGGGTCAGGTCTACAGCCCCAGCTCCGAAGCCATGGTCGGCCCGGGACGCGGACCCGGCTGGCGCTTCATCGAGCTGAACACCGCGCGCAACGGCTTCATGACCGATCCTGACGCCGTGACCGAGTGCTTCCTGTCGCTGGCTTGAGGCGTCCAGCGCGCGGCTGCGCGTTGAGCGGATCAGCAACTCATGACAGTTTAACCGTCATTATCTGAAGAGAAGGGCAGCGGCTGGACATGGCGGATGCTCAACCGGTCGATGGCCGTCACGCGAGACGGGACACGAACCGCGACAGGATCGTAAAGGCCTTTCTGGAGCTGGTGCGCGCCGGCGTCAGCGAGCCGGGCGCCCACACCATCGCGCATAAGGCCGGGGTCAGCCCGCGCACCGTCTTTCGATGCTTTGAAGACATGGAAGCGCTGTACTGCGAGCTGACCGCGAAGGTGCGCGACGAGTTTCTTCCCCGCGCCAGGCTGGACCTGAATACGACCGACCGCGCCGAGCGGCTCGAGCGCCTGTTGAAGAATCGCATCTCCATTTTCGCAGACATAGAGCCCTTCCGGTTCGCAGCTGAGCCCTACCGGCACCGATACGCGGGCGTGGCTGAGGACATGCGCCTTCTGGTCCAGGTTGAGCGCGAGCGGCTCGTTCTGGTGATCAATCCCGATGGCGCCCTTGATCGCGATTACTTCGAGGCGCTTCAGGCGGTGACGAGCTTTGATTACTGGCGCCGGCTGCGTATCGACCAGGCGCTGCCCAGGACCAAGGCCGGCCACGTCATGTCCATAGCGGCGCGCGCCGTCTATCGGTCAGCCCCCGATCCGGGCGCGGTGCGTGACGGCGGCGGCGTTCGATGAGCCGCGCCCCCCAGTCCGGCGCTCTTCACCAAGGGGGCGCCTCATGAGTGTAGCAGGCAGACCTGTGCGATGGGCCATTCTGGGCGCGGGCCGCATCGCCCATGCCTTCGCCGGCGATATCGCCCTTGTCCCCGAGGCGCGATTACAAGCCGTGGCGGCGCGCGAGTTCGGCCGCGCGCGCGCATTCGCAGATCAATACCGCGCGCCCGACGCGTTCGGCGACTATGACTCCATGCTGGCGAGCCAGGATGTGGATGCGGTCTATATCGCCACGCCGCACAGTTTTCATTTTGAGCAGACCCGCGCCGCGTTGCGCGCCGGCAAGGCTGTCCTGTGCGAAAAACCTCTGACGGTGACGCCGCAGGAGACCCGCATCCTGATCGAGGAGGCCTCGGCGGCGGGCGTGTTCCTGGCTGAGGCCATGTGGACATGGACCCTGCCGGCGATCCAGCGGGCGGCGGCCTGGATCAAGGACGGCCGTATCGGCGAGGTTCGCCAGATCGACGCCCGGTTCGGCTTCACCGCCAAGCGTGACCGGGAAGGCCGGCTGTTCAATCCCGCCCTGGCGGGCGGGGCGTTGCTGGATCTGGGCGTTTACCCTGTGGCGCTGAACCGCCTGATTCTGGGCCGCGGCCCGGACACGGTGCGCGCCCTGGCCGGAAAGGCGGAGACCGGCGTCGAAGACCAGGTCGAGGCGATCTTTCAGACAGGGCCGGTGCTGACGAGCCTGGGCTGTTCTTTCCTGGGCCAGCTGTCCAACACCGCCTTCATCACCGGAGACCGGGGCGCGATCCGCATTCCGCGCTTCTGGAGCACGACCGAGGCCGAGCTGATCCAGGGCGGCAAGGTCGTTGAGCACTTCGAAGATGGCCGCAAAGGCCACGGCTTCGAGTTCGAGATCGCTGCGGCCACGCACGACATTCTGGCCGGGCGCACCGTTTCCAGCGTCGTTCCCCTTGCCGCGAGCCTGGGGTTTCAGGAAGACATGGACATGATCCGCACCGCCGCCGGGCTTCAGCCGCCCATCGTGTAATAGGTCGGCGAGCCGGGCCCCACCGGAAGGCCGAGGATGAAGGTCCAGACGTAGAAGAAGATCGACCACAGGAAGAGGAAGGCGATCGAGTAGGGCAGCATCAGCGCGATCATGGTGCCCACGCCGAGATTTTTATCGTAGCGCGTCGCCCAGGCCAGGATCAGCCCGAAATAGCTCATCATCGGGGTGATGATGTTGGTGGTGGAATCCCCGATCCGGTAGGCGGCCTGAATGGCTTCAGGCGAATAGCCGATAATCATCAGCATCGGCACGAAGATCGGGGCCGTCACCGCCCATTGCGCGGATGCCGAGCCGAGCGACAGATTGATCACCGCACACATCAGGATGAACAGGAAGAACAGGGCCGGACCTGTCAGGCCGGTGTCCTGCAGGAAGTTCGCTCCCGAGACCGCGGTGATCGCGCCCAGATTGGTCCAGCCGAAAAAGGCCACGAACTGGGCGGCGAAGAAGACCAGAACGATGTAGAGGCCCAGCGTGCTGAGCGCATGGGCCATGGCGTTGATGATGTCGCGATCGGTCTTCATCGTTCCTGTGGCGCGGCCATAGGCGTAGCCGAGCGCCACGAAGAAGATCAGGATCCAGACCACGAAGCCGTCGAAGAAGGGGCTGTCGATCCGGTCGCCGGTTTCCGGGTTTCGAAGCACGCCCCAGTCCGGCGCCAGCGTCAGCGCCATGACGCCGAGCACGCCAAGAAACGCCAGCCCGGCCCAGACCAGGCCTTTGCGCTCGTTCGCTTCCAGCGGCTTCATCATGGAGTCATCAAGGATCGACTCGTCCGCCCCGGATCGGTCGTATTTTCCGAGCCGCGGCTCGACGATGAGGATCGTGACGAGCGATCCCACGATCGTCACCAGGAAGGTCGAGGCGGCCATGAAGTAGTAGTTCGCCGTCGCCACCACAGTGTATTCCGGGTCGATGAGCTGGGCGGCTTCTTCCGTGATCCCCGCCAGCAGCGGATCGATCGTTCCGATCAGAAGATTGGCGCTGTACCCACCGGACACGCCGGCGAACGCCGCCGCCATGCCTGCCAGCGGATGGCGGCCCAGCGCGTAGAAGATCGCTGCGGCCAGCGGCACCAGAACGACATAGCCCACTTCCGAAGCGGTGTTGGAGATCACCCCGGCGAAGACGATGGCCACCGTCACCAGGTGCTTGGGCGCGCCCAGAACCATGGCGCGCACGGCCGCCGACAACAGGCCCGACCGCTCCGCCACGCCCACGCCAAGCATGGCGACCAGCACCACGCCGAGCGGCGCGAAGCCTGTGAAATTGTCGACCATGCCGGTGAAGATGCGCCGGAGGCCGTCGGCGTTGAGCAGGCTGACCGCCTCGATCATGCCGTTCTCGGCCACGCCTGTTGATCCGGCCGGGCGCGGATCCTCCACCGCCAGGCCCATCCACCCGAACAGGCCGGACAGAAGCACGATGCCGACGGCCAGCACGGCGAACAGCGTGACCGGATGGGGCAGCAGATTGCCGAGCCATTCCACCCCGTCGAGGAACCGGCTGAATGCGTTGCGCTTCGCCGGCGCGGGGGTGTTCGGGTCGGCCATGGTGAATCCGGATGTTGGAGGGTTGAGAGGCGGGCCGGACAGTCAGGCGGTAACCGCCCTGAAAATCAACCTTATACACAATGTGGACATGAACCGCTGGTGAGCGCGGCGCCCGGCACTGTCATGAGGGCTGATCATCGCGCGCGATGCAGTCTAGGATGCGCGCCGTTCGATACCGAGCGCGCACGCGCACAGCATGGACACGAGGCTCTATGACGTCGCCCATCCTCGTCACCGGCGCGGCCGGCTTCATCGGAATGCACGTGGCCGAGCGCCTGCTCGACCAGGGCCGTCCGGTCGTGGGCGTGGACTGCTTCAACGCCTATTACGATCCCTCGCTCAAGGAAGCGCGCGCCGCCCGGCTCGAAGGCCGAACGGGCTTCGATATGGTGCGCGCCGATATCGCCGAGCCGGAGGCCATGGCCGAGCTGGTTCGGTCACGCGGCGTGAAGCGGATCATTCACCTCGCAGCCCAGGCCGGAGTCCGGTACTCGCTGGAGAACCCGTTCGCCTATGAGCGCTCGAACCTGGCCGGCCATCTCTCCATTCTGGAAGCGGCCCGCCATAACGGCGTCGAGCATCTGGTCTACGCCTCGTCCAGCTCGGTCTATGGCGCACGGCCGCTGACCGACGCCGGCTTCCGGGAAGATGACCCGACGGTGTCCCCCGTCTCGCTCTACGCCGCGACCAAGCGGTCCTGCGAGCTCCTCAGCGCCAGTTACGCCCACCTCTATCAGATCCCCCAATCGGGCCTTCGGATCTTCACCGTCTATGGTCCCATGGGGCGGCCGGACATGGCCTATTTCAAATTCACCAACGCCATCGCCCGCGGCGAGCCCATCGAAGTCTATGGCCAGGGCCAGATGGCGCGGGACTTTACGTATATCGACGACATCATCGACGGCGTCGTCGCCCTGATCGATGCGCCGCCGCAGAACGGCGGCCATGAGATGTACAATATCGGCGACAGCCGCCCCATCGGCCTTATGGACATGATCTCCACGCTGGAAGCCTGCCTCGGCGTCACCGCGCAGAAGATCATGAAGCCCATGCAGCCCGGCGACGTGCCGGCGACCTATGCCGACATCTCCAAGCTGAACGCCCGCATCGGCTTCAAGCCCAAGGTCATGCTGGAGGACGGGCTGGAACGGTTCGCGGCCTGGTGGAAGGACTTCTACGGCGACCTCGCCGCCTGACAGCCCGACTCACCGCCCGCTGCTGGCGACCAGTTCGCGCAGGGTCCGCACCAGGATCACGAAGTCCCGCCACAGCGACCAGTTGCGCACATACCAGGCGTCCAGACGGGCGCGCTCGGCGAAGGTGGTGGCGTTGCGGCCATTGGTCTGCCACAGCCCGGTGATGCCGGGGCGCATGCGGATATAGGCCGCCAGCCGCTCTCCGTACTCACCGGTCTGGGTGTCCATCATGGGGCGCGGGCCGACCAGGCTCATGTCCCCGCGCAGCACGTTGATCAGCTGGGGCAGCTCATCGAGATTGAGCTTGCGGATGATCCTGCCCACCGGCGTGATGCGCGGGTCGTGGGTCAGCTTCTGATAGGCGCGCCATTCCTCGGCGGCGTCCCTGTCCGCCTTCAGCAGCGCCTCAAGGCGCACATCGGCGTCCAGCACCATGGAGCGCAGCTTCAGGCACTGGAAGATGCGCCCGCCCTTGCCGATGCGCGGCTGGCGGTAAATCGCCGGTCCGCCGTCGGACCGGATCGCGAGCATCAGAAGCGCCAGCACCGGCGACAGCGCCAGCACGGCCAGGCCGGCCACGGCGACATCAAAAGCGCGCTTCACCATGACGGCCAGCGGCCGGCCCAGCGGATCGCGAACTTCCATCAGGGCCACGTCCTCGGGCGGGAAATCCAGGACCTCCGCCTCATTCGGCAGGCGGCCGATCTGGGGCGACAGCATGAAGGGCGTGCCGGTCATCACCAGCTGATCGATCACAGCCTGCTGGAGGGGGTCGCCGGCCGACGGCGCGTAGATGACAGCCTGGCCGTCATTGACCGCACGGCGCATGGCCTGAACCAGCGCTTCAGCGGTCATGGCGTTGACGGCGACCACCCGGTCGAGGCGCGCGCCAATCTCGTCGCGCTTGGTGATGAAATCCCCGACCTCTTCGGCGCGGCTGGCGCAGGTGAACACGACCGAGGGCATGGACCATGCGCCGGTCGCACGCAGGATGTCGCGCGCCGCCATCCGACCGAGCATGACCAGGACCGGCAGGAGCGCCCAGTAGGACAGAGTCAGAAGGCGCGAGCCGACCTCCACAAAGGCGAACTGAACGGTCGCGGCGCATAGCGCGCCGATCACGGCGCCGCCCATGACCGCCTTGAGCTGATCGGCGAGCGCCTGTCGCCGGTGATAGTGACCCTCGGCGCGGTACCAGAACAGGACACAGACCGTGAGCACGGTGATGATCGTCAGGTGCAGGCGAAAGCCCGGGTCGGTCAGCGCGATGACCGGCTCGCCGAGCTGGGCGCGGATCAGATTGGTGCCGATCAGGGACACAGAAGCGGCGGCCAGAGCCGCGGCGACGTCGGCGGCCAGCGTCGCAACCCCTTTCAGGCTCGACCCGGCATGGGTCGCGCTCGCCTGAAGCTTTGCAGCCTGATCGTAATGCACCATGGCGGCCCTTGTCCCTCGTGGACGTCCCGCAGCGGGACGCCTCACGGGCGCACACGCAAGAGCGGGGCCGGTGGCGAGTTGGATCACAGGGCGAAAGGCCCGGCTGCCCGGACGAGCATCGTCAGTCGGCGCAGATGAGGACGGACTGGCCCTGGCGGAGAGGGAGGAAATTGATAGGTAGTGAAGTTCAATCTGGAACGATTACAGCGACACATTGGAAAGTATCCGCTTTCCCGCCTACGCTCTCAGCTAAAACTGTGGGGATTAATCCAGCTTGTGACGTGACCCTCTGCTTTTATCCAGCCGAAGCGAGAGTCAGGGGGCAGAGCACTCTTTCTTGATTGAGGTGGGCGGTCATGGCGTAATGGTCGAGCGTTCCGGTGCAAGCGAGTCGAATCGATAGCCGAACAACCCGATGTCCGGCTCAAATAGCTCAGCGACTAAATCAACGCACTCAGACGTGGTGTAATATCTCTGCCAGCCCTCACGCGGAGAGCTGTTGAGCTGGGGCAGGTCCGTCGGCTCCAGACCGATCCGCCGAAGCACCGCAGGCAGGCGCGCGGCGAGACACTCCACCGGAATGATGTCATCAACCAATTGTTGTCCACTTTCGCTGAACGCTATCTGCGCGATGTCGAAGCCATGCTGCCCCTCACGCGGTGGCATGACGGTTTCGCGAAGATAATCAGAGAAGTATCTTATAAAATCTTGGAAATTACCGGTGCGTTGGGCTAACGCCGCCCAGATCGAGCGCGGCTGACGGTTCGCGAACACCCAGAATGACACCATCCGGTCCCACGGGTGCCGGACCGTGGTGAGCGAGTTGTATTCAAACCAATCCCAGCCGCTTTCGTCGAAGTGACGCTTTAGACGGCGCGCTGTGACGTGGCTGTTATAGGGAAAATCCTTACGCCCGCGAATAGTCGAATAAGGGTCCAGCAAGTGACGCAGGCTCTGGCTCGCGCACTTGGGGTTCGCGATAAGGATAAACTTATGGCGGTGCGAAATGCGCATAGCCACAAGACCATAGCAATAAACCGACCAACGCGCAGCCTCCATTGGCATCGCCGGTCTGCGGCTTAGGACGCAGGCGTAGAGCAGAAACGCTGGTGACCTGAGCCCCGCGTCGCCCGTCCTTCAGGCGAGGGTGACGTTGATTTTCGAACGATGGCGGCGGAGTTTGTAAGGCTAGAACTTCGGAGACGGCTATTTGCTAGGTTAGGGATGGTGAGGCCGGTTGCTGTATCGGGTTCCCTAACCCTGATGGAGCCAAACTGAGTTAAAGGGGGGGAGCTGGGGGTCGAAAATCGAGAGCCTTTCCAGATCGCGCAATATGTTAGGCAAAATGTTGGGTGAGATAAAGCCGGTATTGAAAACGCCTTCCTATCCAGATGGATAGCGAAGCAAATGGCGGAGAGGGAGGGAGGGGAAGCTCAAGACCGATCTCCTTGTAACATATTGAAATTGTTGCAGAGGGATCAGAAGGGTCAAGGGAAATTGGAACAGTGGATAGGGACGATGTTGGAACAGTCTATCGATGAACTGAGGCGTCTCCACATTCCACAATAAGATAGCGAAATAACCCGAAGCTCTTGTCTGCCGTTCCGTAATCCCGCCACGCAATTTCGTATCGCCCCTCCAGGCTAAGCGGTGCCTCCCGGTTCTTCATCGAACCAGCCCCTGTAGCCTCCGACCAAGCCAATGCGCCGGAAACCACTCGACCTTCTTTAATCGAGAAGTCAGCGTCATTCGTGCCCGCAAGCTTTGGTCCAGCCCAATAGGCAGGATCGTTCGTAAGGGCCACCACGGCTGCGTAATCAACCTCGGTGGCCCGCATTTTCTCCATCCGGGAGACATCCTTCAGGACGTCATAGCGTCGAACATCATGTGCGCTGTGGTTCTTTAGGTTGAATTGCTCACCGTGCACTTCTCCCGACGCTTTCCGGGTTAAGTACTTAAGCTCTATCGCCGCCGTTCCGTTAGGAGTGCCGACCCAAATATCGACCGCAGCGTTGCCCAGAACACGGATCGGGCGTTCTAATCGCACCACGAAGTGAGGCCAAATATTTGTTATCTGCTGTGCAACCGCATGCTGAAAGTCGGCCTCGGAATGGAATACTGGCCTTTTTTCCGCGAGCAAAGAAAGGGCGTTCGGTATATTTATGACCTTATCCAATCAGCCATACCCCACAGCATACTCGGTCATTATCATCGCTCGAAATATGTTGTGACTAACCTGGTCGAGCCATCTTCGGACACTTGATGCGGATCGCGACCAAAAACACGTCGATAGTCAGCCTTCGTTGATGCGTCGGGGTGTTCATATTTGTTGTTTGTTGACGCGGCAGCAAATCCGATAGGTCGGCCGCCAATTCGTTGAAACAACCGCAGATCGCCGCTGGAGCTTGACCCATGATGTGGCAGCTGAAACACATCAAGGTCCGGAAGCACTCCTGCATAACGAGATAGAAAGGCGTTCCGTCGACGCGTTCGAACGAGGTTTGCGTCGCCGGTCAGCAGCCAACCGCCTGCGACCTCCGACCAGTGAACTGCTTCCCCTATCTCAAACCACGAAACACTGCGAAGACTGGAGGGGCGCTCAGGGCCCGCGTAAACAGACATCGAAACCAAATTGTGATCGCTGCTCCAAATTGCGTCATACGCTGCTCGAAGCTTTTCCCGCCCTGCGCTGGACCGAGCTGCTTCCGCGTAATGCCGGTATGCGTCTTTGCGGCCAAATTCCGTGTGGAGAGAGGCTCGAAATCGTTGGAGCTGAACCGATGATGGCTTGTAAGCTTGCGGCCAAAACACCCAATAAGAATGGCTGTTTGGAAGCCGGCAGTAGGCGTCCTGACGCCCCACGCCAACAGTACTCTTCTCATTTGATGCACGATGATCCGCACTAATTAACCCAGACCATTTATGTTTTGATGGGTCTCTGGGCCGAAGGTCAGGCGGCTCTTCTCGACCTTCTGGCTCGCTATCGGGATCATCTGCGCTAACGAACCGAATTCTTTCCACCCCTCGGTCCACAAACCATTTGGCTGGGTCATCTAGAAAATCTCGAAAGGTCGTTCGAAGAACGCCTCTGGCTGCCTCTCGGGCCAGCATTAATATACGTTCCCTTTGCCCTAGATACGGCAACACCACTTCGGTCACTCTAATTTCCGAAAGCAGAGCATCAACCCCGTTCACATGGTCAGCATGCAAATGGCTTAGGAACAGCACATCAACATCGCCACCTTGGGCGTGCAGGCGAATTTCATCTTGCAAGGGCCGTTGATCGTCAGAGCCGCAGTCATAAACCCAGCGGAAGGGGCCTCGGTCTGTTTCGACCCATCCAATCGTGAAACCACCTTGACCGACTGGGCATTGCTCAATTTGCGCCAATCGCTTCATTTTGGAAAACCATGATACATGAACGGGTTGGCAGCTCCGCGCTTCTTGGGCGGAACTCGTTTGTGGAGATAGTGGACCTTAGTTGCCCCGGTGGCTTCCCGTCCTTCAAAGCCGATGCGTTCCGGTATTTCCTCATCAAGAAATGGGAAGTTTTCCGGCGTCGCTCTGAGCCATCTCTCTGGCTCGAAGACCCCAACAATCAATCCCTTGAGGACCGCGACCACCAGCTCTGCGCGCTTTGCCTTTGGGAGGCTCATTCGCCAAGTGCCGCGGACAGCATCATAGATGGACCGATCTGCTGCCGAATTGTTGATGACGATTGAAATCGTGCGGTGCTTAAACACAACCTCTTCAGCGGAGTACGCTCGAACAATTTCTTCCGCGTGCCGGATGCCCCGGTCGTTGGACCCATGCCCCGCAGTCGCGTTGGTCAGGCCAGGAAAACAATCCAGCAGAGCGGCTTCCACCTCTAGCGCGACAGCCTCGGTCATTCCGTGGCGGTGAATAACGTGCTGAACGTCAAAGCCAGCATTTTGAATTTCGCGAATTCGTTTGAGCTTGCCGGAGAGGTTGTCGTCAGAGCTCGGCAGGACCCCGCGGGCATGTGAGAAGACACGGTCGCCTTTCCCTTTGCCGACATAGAAAGTTTCCCCGGATCGCGGGTCGATCAGCCGGTAGACGTAAAACTTGATCGCGTCATGAACCTCGGGTGGGAAAGCGGTGGCTGCCAAATTCAAGCCTCCCGAGCCGGATCATCGAATAAGCGATACCCAGACCGAAGCGCATCCACGGTCGGCTTTGGCGTCAGGACTTCCACCTCATCCGGCATGCTGCGGTCTTGGAGCGAGTATCCGTTGAAACTCCACGCCCATATTTGGCCGCCCCGGACAAGCAAGGGTGGCCCGCTTGGCGTCGCCTTGAAGAACGCTCCCTCAGGAAGCGAAGCGAATTCCGCCCGATGTGTAACCTGAGCCCTGGAGCGCGAATTTACCCGTGCCTTGTGGAGCAACTTATCCATCTCAGGCGCCGGAATTTTTTGGTCGCCTATTCCCTGTCCAACCGAGAATGCAGCCTGAAACCTGTTGAAGTCATCGCGGCGACATTGCGCGCATGGGCGATGCCCGGCCGCCAAGGCCACAGCCTCATCGGAAAAGAAGAGCTCGGTATACCAGTTGGGTCGCATCAGCGTCCGCCGCACACCTTTGTATGAGAGCGTGCATGTCACCCACGCCTGATGCTTCCAGCGGGCGGTTCCTAGCTGACGGTCAGCATCGTGCAGAATGCCCCTGTTCCCCATCAGCGTCCCGCGGGCTGTATGGGCGACAATTTCGCCGGTCGGCGTCACGCGATTTTGGAGAGGCATCCAACTATTCCCAGACTGCCGATGGTGACAGCGTAAATGAGCGCCGTTCCTCGAGGTCTTCTAAAAATTCGTTCCACAAATCACGCCCCAGACGCCGCGCACAGAATTGACCTGCGCATGACAGAAATGCGCGAAGAACAAGATCGAGGTCACTGACAAACTGTGCGGCGACTTTTTCGGGTTCGGCACCATATCCAAGGAACAGGGCGTCGCGGTAGTTCGCCTTTCCACGATACCGGAACGCCATATGCAGGAAACTGATGGAACGCCGTCTCAGCACATTATCTCGAACCTCACGCGCGGCTTTGGTCCGAAAATTTTCAACTCCCAGATCGCGGAATTGTTTGGTTTGCCGGACACTTTCCTCGGCGCGCCACGACCACCATTCAATACTGCCAGAAATATAGGCCAAATGTGCCGCCTCAGCTTCCTCAGGCGTACTCGGCACTTGCTCGGCCATTTTGAACGTCCCGACACGTCCTTTCATTGCCGCGATCTCAGCTTCTGCGTCTGCCTTCAAAAGGGATGAAATGCGATAATCGAACGGTGACGGTATCAAACCTCGCGCAGCGATTTCCTGAGAAAACAGGTTCGCCGTGCTCGAATGGTCGTCCTGAGTTGCTTTGGTTTGAGCGGTAACCATTGCGGAACTGGCAGCGTAAATCCCGTAGTACCACGTCACGATCCCCACACGCATGACGTCCACAGGATGCTCCACGGCAGCCATCGTCGAAAGCGCACTACCTTGATGTAGCGCCAAGAGAAGCTGATCTAGGACGCTGTTCGCCTGTTGATCTGTCAACGCCGGATTTGGTCGTGCAACGCCTGCCGAAAATGCCTTCGCTGTTGCGGAAGAAATGCCTGCATTTTCCACTATCAGCGCCAAAGCCCGCATCCAGTTCACTGTTCCAGGAAGAGCGTAAACCGGATTGGGTACACCGTTTGGTTCAGACAACGTCCCCTGTTCTGTGAGCCGCTTATATAACGCCATGGTCAATCAAACCGCTGGGTGTCAAACCCAAGGTCCTTGGCGTTGTCGCGGACGATCTCTTCGACATCCTCCGGGAAGCCGCTCCTCGATGTAGCGGTGATTTCGAGCGTGATTTTGAGATCGACGCCATCGGCGCTGTCGAGCTCTCCGATCACATCGTTGAAAATCAGCCCTGCCTTTGACGCTCCGCGCAGGGCGTCCAGGGAGATGGTGCCGGTGAACCGGGTCGGGCGCGCCTTCTCGGGCTCCTTGACGCCTCCAGGAGCGCTGGGGCGGCCTGGCTGGGCTCCGCCCTCATCTCCGGCTTCACTCGCTGGCTGAGCGGCCTGCAATTGCGTTTCGGCGACCTCCCGCCGCACCAGCAACTGACCAGAGCCGAAGCGGACGACCGCCGACTGGTTGAACTTGAGGTCGGAATATTTCCCGTCTTGTTCCGCGCTGGCGATGCCGAAGGCCACGTTCCGCTCATCGAGATCGACGAGGGCGTCCGCAAGCGCATCGGCGAGGACCTGATCATCCCGCAGGCGCTCCATGTAGGGAAACTCGAAGAACCAGTCCTTAACCTGATCGACCGAGAGATGCGACTGTTCGTCCGGCCAGAGATCCCGCAGGCGGTCGGTGAGGCTCGCTTTGCCAAGGCGGGAGATGACGAAGTCGGCTTCCTGGGCCTTGTCCCAGGCGGCTTCAGCTGGTGAGCGTTGCCCGGTCGGGCGAAGGCCGGTCCTGTCGAGTATCAGCGTCGCCCCGCCGTCCGAAGACGGTTCCGGCGAGAGAAGGTGGCTCCAGGCCTTCCGGATCGCCTGGCGCGCGCCCTTCATGGCCTCGGCGGCGCGTGAGGCCGCGTCCTGTTTCTGGCTTTCGGTCAGATCGAGCGCGCGGTCTTCGGAAATGCCTTTCCATGCGAGGGCGCGACGCATCGTCTTGCGTACCTCTTCGAGCTGGCGCTCATCCGCGGCCAGGAAGACCAGAGCGTTACGGAAGCGTCTTTGCCCCCCGGCCCGCCGAGAAACCGCGTCCAGGGCCGCCAGATAGGCCGCTGAGGCGTCTCCCTGGCTGTACGGCGTGTCAGGCCCCAGAATGACCAGACGCGTCGCTGGGCGGTCCTCTACGTCCTGCGGCGGATAGGGTGCGGTGTGCACCCCGGACCACTGTCCGCGCGCCCGTTCGTCCTCCTGGAGCGCCTTGACGATCTCGGCGTCGATCTGATCCGCATCGACATCACCGGCTCGATTGGCAGCCAGCTTGTTCAGTGTTGGTTTCGAACCAAACCAATAGCGGCCTTCCGCCTCATAGAGGTAGGAGGATTGTTCTGACAGTTCGCGGAGCGCGTCGCCGAAGATTGAAACCTGATCGCCGGGCTGCACACAGGCGAGGCGCAGCTCCGGCCCGGTCAGACCGCCACGAGCATCGCCCTGCGGGGCCGTACAGACGAAAACCGCGCGAGAGGCCCGGCTAGCGATACGCTTTTCGCGGTAGCGGGTGCGGGACATCTCGATCCGGACCGGGAGCGAGCGGTCTCCATCAACCTCGGCATCGACGATGGAGCCCCAGGCTGGACTATCGAGCGGCTCGATCAGGGCGCCCCGGACTTCCGGGTCATCGATCTGCAAGGAGCTCGGCAGGATCAGCGGATCGTCCCGGCCTTCCCGATAACTGGCGTAGATGGTGCGCGCCAGGAGAGACAGAACGCCGCGCGTCCGCTGGAACTTGTCCAAGCCGCCCCATTCCGAGGAGAGCTTGTCGAACAGCATTGGGTGGACGGGATAAGCTTCAAAAAGCTTCTCTTCGTAGTCCTTCTCCGCTGTGCCTGCCGGGAAGTCGCCCTTGTTGTCGCGGTAGATTTTGCGGAAGGCCTCGACCGTCCGTTTGCGGGCCTTTTCGCCGTTATCGTCCAGCTCCTGGAAAAGACGGCGACGGATCACCGCGTAGGTTTCAGACCCTTGCGCCGGCTGCCAGGAGGATTGGGTCCGGCCAAACAGTTTTTCGAGACGCCGTAGCGTATCCAGACCCTTCTCGCCGCCACCGGCCTCGATATCGCTTTCCGGCAGTGAGCCGACAATTAGGGCGTTGTCAGACTGAGCCGCGGCCTCTGTCATCGACTGGATGAAGGAGAGGTGCGCCTCATAGCGCTCATTGTCGAGCTGGCGGACATAGGCGACCAATTCATCCAGCAGGATGAGTGACGGGCCACCTGCTGCATCCAGGACGCGCTTGAACGCCTCACCGCCCGGATTGGTTCCGGCGGCTTCTGCTGCTTCGATGATCGAAAGACCTTCGCGGCCCGCCAGAGAATGCGCAAGATAACCCCAGAGCGTCCGCACAGGATGACCATCGACGGTATCCAAGGGCACATCAGGCCCCTTATCGGTACCGACGAAGACAGCGGTCTTCACATTGCCGAGGGACAGCCCGTCGAACTGAGACTTCATCGAGGCCAGCGCTTCTACACTCGCCGGATCGCCCAGGCGCGCCATGTGGAGCAGCGAGAGCAAGGTGTGCGTCTTGCCGCCACCGAAATTAGTCTGAAGGCCGATGGTCGACGGGCCGCCTCCTCCACCGAGCCGTTTGGCGGCATTCCCCAGGGTCAGTTCCAGGCCGTGGGTCAGATGCGTGGCGTTGAAGAAGGCGCGGCTATCCTTGTAGGTCTCAGACCCTTCGCCACGCGCCGCAGCGGCAAGATTGGCGGCGAAGGCGTCCTTGTTGAGCCGTCCTTCCAGTACATCATCGCGCGGTGGACAGGCGATCCGCCAGGGCGTCAGGCCTTCGACGCGTCCCCCGCCCAGGAAATCGGGCTGCTTTTCTTCCTCGGTCTTTTTGGTGACCGCCGGAGCGGCGGGTTTGTCGTCAGCGGCAGCGGGCTTCTTCAGCTTGCCTTCCGCTTCCAGGCGGCGGCGCACCATGTCGTTCTGGAGGCCATCGAACAACGCCTTGGCGGCCTCGGCCTGCTGCTTGGCGAACATTCCAACCAAAAGCTCATGCGCGCCGGACAGGGCTCGCAGCGTGATGCTGTCGTCGATAGCGCCCGACGAATGGGAATACTTGTTGCGGCCAGCGAGAGCGGCAGACGCGGCGTCGCGCATCTCCGGCTTCAAATGGTTCTGGAAGACGTCCCGCCAATTATTGATGATGACGTAGAGCAAGGCATAGGCATCAAGATCGGCCTTCGGCGCCAGGCTGTTGGGCACCCGCGCCTGCATGCGCCAATGCGTGCCGTATTGCTTTTTCATATACTCGTTGACGAAGGGCAGCGCGCCCTTCTCCACGAGCTCCAGCATCGTGCCAATCCGGTCCCTGTTTGTCGTCATGCTATCCCTCCGGCGATCTGCGCCGCCTCAATTCTCAAAATAAGTTTGATTGTTCAGGCGCTGGCGAATAACCGCGCTCGTTCGCCTCGTCTGCCGCCGTCTCGATACCCGGCCAGCTGGTCTGAAGCTGGTTCCAGACCAGCGCTTCGTCATTCTCGCCACGCGTGGTCGCCATTTCGAACATTCGTTCGGCGATCAGGAGCACGTCTGCCGCCGCCGTCGGCTTCTCGGCCAGCAGCTGACCGCACTTCGCCAGTCCGCCATCTTCGGCGGTCAGCGCCCGCGCCAGATGCTGGGCCATCTCCCAGAGCGTGAAAGTCGCATCCTTGGACGGCGTCCAGCCGTCTTCCATCTCACCGCGGGACAGGAGCTTGGCGTCGCCTTGCCGGGCGTGAAACAATCCGGAAGCGTTGAGCGAATTGATATCCAGATTGAAGCCTTGAAGCTGCTGGATTGCATCGCCTGCCCTACCCTTGTGGAGCCCGTAGCCGAATTGCTGATACCATTCGAGGGCAAAGCGGGTTTCCGCATCCAAATCCTCGGTGCCTTCGGTTAGGATGGCGTCGATCTCACGATTGATCAGCGCCAAGGCGGTCGCCACACTCATCGGGCTATCGTCGCTTTCGCGGATCATGGCGTATTTTGAAAACACGCCGATGCCTGGGCCGATAGCAGCCTGGCGGCGGTCGGGGAGCGGAATGCCAGCTTTCTGGTGATCCAGAATTGCCTGCTGCATGGCCGGGCGAAGTTCACGGAGGAAGTCTCGGCGGTTGATGGCACCAGCCGTCGCTGCACGAGGACGGCAAACGAGAACTACGGAAGCGGCCAGAGCATTAGTGCCCGACGCGATCATCCGGTTTGATAGCTCTGTGCGGATTGGCCAGGTGCCGTCTATTTGCAACCCAGCGTCAACAACCGCTTGAAGGAAGGCTGCCCAACCCGGGGAAAGAACACCATCCTTCGAAACTTCCGACTGCTTGAATGCATAGTAAACCGCCAGCGGGAAATCTTGGTCCGACATGGATCGAAAAGCCTGAATGGCGTCGCGCATACCGGACATAAAGTGCTGTTCTGCCGACTTTCGACCACCGTGCCGGTACGGGGAGGCGACAAGCTCGTCCAGCTTTGGGGTCAATGAGCGCCGGAACAATCCGCTAAATGTTCCCTTCAAGGTTCGGCGAAGCCAAACGTAGAAGAAATCTGAAAGGTCCGCATAACCGATGTTGTCATAGTAGGGCGGATCGGTCGAAATAATGGGTGGTATGGCCGCGCTTTTTACGTTTTGCGCTGTGATCAATTCAATCTGACCACACGCACCACCAGACTGCCACCCCTCGATGCTTTCCGCTGTCCAGTTTACCGCTCCCAAAAATGAACCGGTACCCTCCAATAGCGTGTTCAGCTCAGCATAGTCCCAAACCATCGCGAGCGACTGGCGTGCAAAGGTTGGGCGGGTACTGTCGCGCGCGGTAAACCAACTACATAGTGTAGACCCTCTATCCGCGAGCTTGGACAGTGCAAATCCTAGATAGATGGAAATCGCCTGCGAATAAGCGCGCGCTCCTGCGCCGCCATCTTCTACGGAATTTGGATCGGTTCGCTGACACCAATATGAGCTGCGAGACGCATCCCCCATAACCTCTTCCTCAACAGATTTTATCAAATCTGAGAAGGTCGAAAGTGCGGTCAATTGCCGAGGACTGAACAGCTTGTCAAAACTGTCTAGCCCATAATTTGCAACCCAGAAATTTCGAGGATCGTCCGGCAGCTTTTGCTCAATTTCTGGGAGCTCTGGGCGGGGCACCGAGCTAGCGGCTTCATGTTCTGCTGTGGGCTCCAAATACACGCGACCACTTGTACCTTCTGCCACTCTGGCGATTAATCGACTTCTCAGGTTGCCGCTTAATGCTTCGGCTTTGAGGTAATCAGGCGAAATTGCAGCCCCAGAAAAGGCACAAGTGAAGTTGGCTCCGCGCCCTGCCTGGGTACCGGATTTTGCTTTGGCGAGAGCATCCTTTGTGTGCGGCCCGCTGACTAACTTAAAGGTCCAGCCGTCTGTTGAATGAGGGTCGAGCGTTGGTCGCGCAATAACTTCTCTGCCAGGCTTGGAAGAGATTATCTGCGTCGACATTAGCGGTGTGTGCCGCCCGTTTTGCGCTGGGTCAGGAGAAGCTACAGTTCTCGCCCAAAGCCATGCCACGGTACGCAATTCGTTGCCGTTTTCGCCAATCGACAGCGGGTACATTCCAGCTAGAAGCTCATGCGCTTTGTCTCGCACACGTGAGCCATAGTAGCGAATATCATTCGCCAAGCCGCGGGCACCATCCCAGCTCTCGGCAATCAACCCCTGCCCCTGGCGCTCTGGACATACTGATGGCGCACCGTCAAACCGCGCAGGAAAGTCCACGAGCGATTTACTAATCAGTGCTGATACCGGGTTTATGTCGGAGCCTTTCGCGAGCAACCCCAGACGCTGGGCCTCCAGCGGGATGGACCCACCCCCGCAGAACGGGTCATAGACCGGCGGCGCATATTCCTGAAGGTAGGCGAGGACGGCCTTGTCATCGGATCGCGCTGGCGGTTCCTCACCACGCCCCCAAGCCACCGAGCGTGCAATCTCCCATCGGGCCGCCTCAATTGCGGATTTGAAACGCGTCTGATCCTTGGCGTCGGATTTCGGCCATTCGACCATGTTCTCGATCACGCCATGCAAACGGCGGCGCTCCCGATCCTGATCCTCTTCTGTCTTGAACTTTTCCGGCCAGGCTGACGGGTCATCGACTAGCTGCGCAAAGATCACCGCCCGGCAAGCCGCCAAAGGCCGCCGCGCCCACCACAAATGCAGGGTCGACGGATGCCCATGACGAACTGACTTCTCCCGGCTCGACGCGGCATTGATCGCGTCCAGGGGCAGGGAATGTTCGATGAGTTTCTTGCGGATGGTGGTCATGAAATGGCGTGCTCAAATATCTTCTGATGGATTGGGATAGACCTTGCCGTCAGGTCCGACAAACAGGGCGGTCACCTGAACGCGCTGTTTCGCCAGCTCCGGCAATCGGTCCCACAGGCCGCGAAACTGCTTCATGTCCGGCAGGGCGATGGAATAGCGGGCATCCGGATCGTCCATACGCTGGAGAAGCTCGCCCAGCATGGCGATGAAGTAATTGACGCGCATGGCCTGGCGCGATCCACAGCCCTTCGCCTCGATCAGCCAACGCTCCTGACCACGCTGGGCGATGATGTCGACACCCCGCTCACGGCCCCAGGCAACCTCGACAGTCCAACCGTCATTCTCAAGCCATGTCTTGATCGCGGCTTTAACTTCATCCTCGGACAATCCATCGCTTTCATCCGACGTGGGGATAGGTTCCGCCCGCTGCGTCACAATCGGTGCATCCCCGATCCAGTTCCGGATCGTACCAGAGGCAGGATCGGACAACCGCTTGATTGCTCCAGCAGATGCCATCCGGCGGCAATACTGATTGGCCTGGCTGGGATGATCGGCGCGGCTTTTAAGCCGGTCGGTCAGCTCCCGATCCGTCTGGCCGTCCTTTGCCCGCAGCGCATCGATGATCTGGTCAGAAAACGCCATCAGACGAGCCTCGGCTCGGCCGCTCCCTGGGCGACCAGGTCACGAACCAGAAAAGCGCGCTTGGTGTCCTTGAAATCGCCCTGGTCCCAGAAGCGGCTGGCCGGGTCGGTGATGTAAACCGGCCGCTGGGCGAAGCCATCTTCGACCGGTACGACAACCAGATGATATTGCTCCCCGGCATTGCGCGCCTGGAGCATCTCATTCTTCGTGACGAAGATTTCCTTGCCGCCGACGACGCGCGCCTTCACCTCCAGCATCAGCATGCGGTTGTCGCTGGTGAAGCTCTCAATGTCCCAGCCGCGATTGAGGTGGGAAACATCAACCGGCGTACGACCGGCGGCGCGCTCGGCGGCAATAACAGCGTCCATGCCGATTTTCTCGCTGATGGAAGTATCCTCGGCCATGCCGTCCGGCCCTACATCCTCGCCCTTGAGACGCGCCAGAAGGCCGCTGGGGACGACCAGCGCACCGCCGCATACTTCTGGTGCCCGCGCAGACAGGGCGCGCTCCTTTTCGATCTCGGCGAGCCGCTGATCGAGACGGTTGGTCAGGCGCTCGACCCGCTCCTGCGCTTTGCGCTTAGGCAGGGTCTCGTCCTTGCCCGCCCGGATCGCCGTGTCGTGCTTGGCGATGCGATTGTCCCAGAAACGGATTTCCTTGCCGAGCCGGTAGCGAACCTCCCGCTCGACCTTCTCCAGATGCTCCAGCCGCCGCGCCTTGATCTGTTCCAGGTGCTTGGCGACCAGATGCTCGGCCACGAAGGCGCGCGCCCGTTCCGCCAGATCGCCGGTAAGCCAGCCAGCTTCAAGCAACGGGGCAACCAGGGCTTCCTCGCCGTCTTCCAGGGGTCGCAGGTCGAGATAGGGGGCAGCGCCCGCCGACTTCGCCTCGCCGCGTTCATTCATAAGGACAAAGTCTATCCGCCGGGACACTGACCGCGCCGCTCCGTTGGGAGCCAGCCGACCGTCCGTGACTTCATGCTCCGCCATAACGAGCAGCTGAGGCTCAATGCCGGGATTAATCTCGTTGACCAGGACAGTACCCTGTTGAAGGGCCAGGCCGTAATTCTGAAGCGTCAAATCGAGCACCGCTTCCAAGAGCGGATGGCCCGGAGCAATCAGAGCCGCCTGAGGCTCCTTCCCGCGATGGGCCTTGTCGAAACAGACCCGCTCATAGCGCTCGAGCACCGGATCGCCAGACCCGGTATGTTGATCGTGCGCCCGCACCGAAGCCGGGACGCGCAGGATTTCATACCGACCCGTCTCGCGCTCTTCCATCACACCGCCCAATCGGCGGAAAGCCTCCTGGAAGAATTGCCGGACATAGTGCGGCTGGAGCCGCTCCGCCGAGGCCCGTTCCATTTCGAGGCGAAGCTTCTCCACATCGCCGACCGACAAGCTCTCCATCGAGAGCTGGGCACGCCGGGAGAGCTCCTCGATATGCTCGCGATTGACCGCGCCATCGACCGCAATCTGGAGCCGTTCCCTCACGGCCGGATCATCCCCATAGCGGACAGCCTCAAACAGGAGATCATTGAGTGACTTCTGTTCGAACAGCTCGCCCAGCACATCATAGACCTTGCCCTTGAGCGCCTTGCGCGCCTCTTCCAGCTTTTCCAGCAGGCGCTCATAGACCTGGCCTTCACGGGTTTCGCCCGCGACGAGGTTGAAGAGGTGGCAAACTTCCGTCTGGCCGATCCGGTGAATACGCCCGAAGCGCTGTTCCAGCCGGTTCGGGTTCCAGGGCAGATCGTAATTGATCATGAGGTGCGAACCGCGCTGGAGGTTCACGCCTTCGCCCGCCGCGTCATTGGCGATCAGGACCCGCACCTCCGGGTCGTCATTGAAGGCCGCCACCGCAGCCCGGCGATGCTGGCGCGGCACGCCGCCATGAATGACCCGTACCGCATTAGGATCGCCGATCCGCGCCGTGATCTTCTCCTGGAGATATTCCAGCGTGTCCTTGGGTTCGGTGAAGATCAGGACTTTTTTCTGCTTGCCCTCTACCGGGTCATAAACCGGCGGTTGGTCCAGTATGGAGGCCAGTTGGCTCCATTTCGTGTCTTCGCCTGACTGGCAGACAGCATAGGCCTGCTCTTCGAGGATTTTCAGGCTGGAGATTTCCGCCTCCAGCTCGGCCAGTGTCCGGGCGCTTGACGCCTGATCGATGGCGTCCTCCTCCATCGCCTCGCGTTCTTCCTCGGACAAATCCTCCAGATCATCGAGATCGTCCGGGATGCGCGTCGCCGGGTTCAGTTCGAGCAGACCGCCGCCCTGGCTGCGAATGCGCTCCTCATCGAGGCGCGCTTCCAGGCGCTCCTTACGCCGTTTCAGCGACCGCCAGATCGCCCGCGGTGATGAGGCCAGACGACGCTGGAGGGTTTGCAGGGCGAAGCCGACATTATTGCGCCGGCGGCCGCCACCCTCCTCGATATTGTCCGCCCGGTTCATTTCCTCGCGGACATAGTCCGTCACCGCCGTGTAGAGCGCGGCTTCCGCTGGGGAGAGCTTGTAGCTGACCGTCTTGGCCACGCGCTCCGGAAAGAGCGGGCGTCCATCGAACCAATAGAGCTCTTCCTTCACTAGTCGGCGCATCAGGTCGCTGGGGTCCGCGCCGCGCATGCCCTCACGGAATTTGCCCTCGAACCGGTCCGCATCGAGCAGGGACAGGAAGAGCTGGAAGTCCTCCTCCTTGCCGTTGTGCGGCGTGGCGGTCATCAGCAGGAGATTGCGTGTCTGTTCGCCCAGAAATTTGCCCAGACGGAAGCGTTTGGTGAACTTCGCCTCATTGCCGAAATAGCTCGCCGACATGCGGTGCGCTTCGTCGCAGATGATCAGGTCGAAGTCAGCGGCCGCCTTGATCTTCTCCTGAAGCTCCTCGGACCGCGAGGCCATGTCGAGGCGCATGATCAAGCGGTCATGCGAGGAGAACGGATTGCCGCCATAGGAGGCGTTGATCATGTCGCGCGTGACGATCTCGAAGCTGAGATCGAACTTTTCCTGGAGCTCGTCCTGCCACTGCTCGACCAGCGATCCCGGCGCCACGATCATGCAGCGCTGCAGATCCCCGCGCAGGGCCAGCTCTTTGATCAGAAGGCCCGCCATGATCGTCTTGCCTGCCCCAGGGTCATCGGCCAGCAGGAAGCGCAGCGGCTGGCGGGGCAGCATCTCGCCATAGACCGCTGTGATCTGGTGCGGAAGCGGTTCGATAGCCGCTGAGGTGAGTGCGAGGTAGGGATCAAAAAGGTGAGCCAGCCGAATACGGCGCGCCTCAGCGGCCAGCCGGAAGTCCTCGGCGTCGCCATCCAGGGCAAAGGGCCGGGTTGCCGAACCCGAAGAGAGAGCGCCTTCCTCGTCGCGCGTGACAATCCGCTCGTCGAGGCGCTTGTTGTCTTTGTAGACCACCTCGACCCGGTCCGAACCCAGCCATTTCACGCTTTTGACAAGCGCAACGCCGTGCGGGCTCAGCCCTTCAACGGATATTCCTTCGACGATCTCCTCGAGCTTCAGCATTGCTCCCCCATCCAGGCTGCGAGCCGCAGCAACTAAATTGTTAATATCGTTACCGGCTGCTCCGCTCGCGGTCTAGTTGCCAACTGGCTTTATTCCGACCGGTGGAAGAGCAAATCAGATCAGGATGGAGGCACAAGACGACAAAACTAGTCACCCATGAGCTGGCGGCGAATTTTCTGGACCTGCGCCCAATCCGCCCTGAGGGCTTCGTAGAGCGCCGCGGCGTTTTCAGGTAGCCTGTGAGGGCCGAGGGCCTGAACGCGTCTCCACAGGGCTGTATGAGCTGGAATTTGCGCCCTCCGGGCAAGGTTAGCGCTTTCGAACTCGAAATGGGCGTCCGCCAGGGCGCGGAAGCGCTGTTCGGCGGTGGCGGCCCGGCGTTCGAGGTCGGCAGCGATGGCCGGGCATTCTGTGCGGGCCCGTCGGAGGGCGGACTTACCGGGCCAGGTGTATTGATCGAACGTCCAGCTCGGCAGGCCTCCGATCCGCTCTTCCGGGGGCATGGGATCGGCAGTAGCTGTCACATCACCCTTTTCCTGGTTCCCGGCCTCTTCGAGCACTGAGATCAGCGGCAGAACATGCCCCGTCAATCGAAGCCCTTCGCGGGCGATAATCTCCAAGACGGGATCGCCTGCCAAACCGGAAAGGATTGACAGGACACGCTCCCGGTCCGCCTCCGGATGTTGAACCACCTGACCTGAGCACCCGATCCCGCTTAGCTGCCAAACGGCCTTGGCCTGTTGAACCGCCGTCGCCGTGTCACCCGTGACCCAGCATTCAGCCTCAGCGAAGGGCAGCAGGTCGAAATCGACCATCGGCTCCGCCTCACCCAAATCATACAGGCCCAGGTGGAGCAGGTTGTTCGCGACCTGGGTTTTCGGCGCGTCGCAGAGACGACCGATCAGATGGGCGGCCACACTCCAGCAAACCGGAGATGCGCCACGTCGAGGCGCACAGGCGAGCACGTCCAGCGCGAGCTGTTTGTCCAGCAGGCCAACATCCTCGAAGAGTGTGACGCTCACGCGCCTCCAAAAACGGGCCGGCTGAACATCAAACAGTCGTTGGCCCGCCTTCAGCGCCCAATCTGTTTCGCTGCGGCGGATAGCCTTTTGCAGGAGAGATGCGGCGATGTGGGTGTCGATGCGCAGATAGGGCGTATCGGGCAAGGGCCTCGCCATCGCCTCGGTTACGACCTGCTGTCGAACGCCGGAAAGAAATGCATTGATCATTTGAACCTCCTGATGTCGGGAGGTCCGCGACCATTCGCGCCCACTTCGATCGTGGCTGGGGGAGCGGCGAGGTCAATTGATTGACATTAAGTGCAACTGGATTGGATTGGATTTAAATAGAAAAACAATAAATTTCAGCGCCCTAGGCTATTTCTACTTGATTACATTCTACACCAGCGGTATACGGAAATTTCCAAGGAAGGAGACGTGATAACAACACGGCCGTCCTTGGGGCGCGCCACAGATGCGGAGGCGCGCAGACATGACTTACCTAAATCGCAATCAAGCAGCGGCCTATCTCGGCTGTCGGCCCTGCACGCTGGCCAAATGGGCCAGCAAAGGCACCGGGCCGACCTACTACCGCCGTGGACGTAATACGGCCTATCTCCAGCAAGACCTCGACGCCTGGCGAGATACCCATCAACGCCGCGATCCCGCGAAGGGAGGCGCGTGATGAAAATCGGTATCGAACAGTTATTGGCCAAGAACGCGCTACCGCACTTATTGCGACACCTGCGGCTCTTCGCGTTGACGGTCGGCGGAACCGAAGCCCACGCTCAATTCTTGAAAGACCAAGATCAAGTGCGCGTTGTGATGCAGGCGGGCCTGGGACGCCTCAAAAAGCTGAGGATGAACCGGTCTCGCGGCAAACGATGGTGCCAAGCGGAGACGATGCGAATGTTCCAGAGCAGGAACTTCCTGACAGCCGTCGCCCTCATTCAAGCGCTGATCAAGGAACAGCATCTTTCCTTAGCCGGTGCGAGGCACCTGGCGGACCGTGCTCGAGATTGGTCAGTCGGTGAGGCGATCATCTTCGAACCACAACCAAAGTCGAATGGCGATCAGCGCATCATCTCTAAATTCGGTCCGATGAAGCGTGTGCGCAACCGTGCCATGGCATTACTGATCGAGGCCGTTTCAGGCCCGTTTCAATTCGATTTCTGCCACCTTGGCAGGGGCGGTGTGGAGGGCGCCGTCAAACAGATTGGTGAGAGTGTTCTCCAGGGCTACAGGTTCTGGATAACGTGCGACCTCACCAGTGCTTACCCGTCGGTGACACTAGACCATGTGAAGGGCATAATTCCCATCCATGGCCGTCTGTTGAGCGAGGTAGGTTTTTCTACTCGCTACAACGGATACACCACCAACAAGGAAGGGGCTCGGCCGGGATTGGCAGAGGGTGCATCGCATTCGTCCAAAATCCTGAGCGCGTTCACTGACGGGCCGCTCCGCCAAGTCGGCGGTAGCGTTCAGGTGCTTTGCTTTGCTGACAACATCGCAATAGGCGCTCGCACCTTGGACAGCGTGGAATGCGCGTTTAATACCTTCAAGAACGCATTATCCGCATCGAAGGCCGGCCCCATCCACCTTCATTCCGTGACAATCTGTGATGCTTTCCACCACCACAGCCACATCAAAAAGGGCAATCTGACCTACCGAAATGGCGTCGATTTCTGCCAGTACCGAATTTCGTACGACGAGCACGACGCCAAGCTGCGTTATCGAGCGAATACGTTGGCCTTCGCCAAGGCAAAGCGGAAAGCCTTTTCTCGGCTGTCAGGTGTCAACGAAGAGGACGAAATGGAGGACATCGTCGATGCCTACCTAAGAAACTGGGCCAGGTCGTTTAGACTGTGGAAGGTCGACGACAACACCTTAGAGTGCCTCAAGCAAACCCGGGACCAGTGGCTCTACGAATTCAAATACAGCAAGACCATCGACGCCGCCTGATAGATTGGCGCAGAAATTAGGTTTGGTGATGATGGCGAAAAAGCAGCGTCATCATCACCCATCTCGCCTTCCTGAACGCTAGCCGTCAAACATTCCTAAATCGGGGCCGGTCAGCAGGCGTCCCGACATTGTTTCACCCAAACGGTCGAATACCGCCAGATCACCTTGCTGGGTCACGATCAGGTACTCGCCCAGGCTCGCCCCGGTGTCGTCTGTAATCTCAAACCGGAATGAGCCACCGGCGGGCGTGGGCGTGCTGAGCGGTCTTTCCAGCTCTCCGCCATCTGGAAATGTCCAGAAGCTGACGACCTCACCCGCCTCTAAAACTTCAATCCTTATTTCGCATGGTGCACCACAGTCCGCACTCCATTGACCGATGGTGCCGGGCCGGTTGGCCGTCAGGGCGTGCCGCGTTGAGCGCCTTTCTGCGGTATCCAACCTCACGGCGACTGCGCCACGCCAGACGACGATCTCGGCATCATCAGGCGATGTGGAAAGCGCATATCGCGAACCTGGCCCGCCTTCATACTCCCTGAAAACGGCCTCATCGAAGCGAAGCCGCAATAGTGTTTCACGAAGTCCCTGGAAGTCGGCCTGAATACTCCGGTTCAGAACGTAGCTCGGGTTCGTAAATTCGATGGTTCGAAAACCTCGACCAATAGTTCTGGCTGAACCGTCATCAATCCAAAGCTCTCGGCGGAACACCGGTCCAACAGCATCTCGAATGCGGGGAAATTCTCGGCGCTGAAACTCAATCAGTCGTGCCCGGAACGACGAAAGGCGGGAGGCCGTATCGTCCTCCAATGACAGCCTCTCAGCCTCCGATATTACCGAGGAGTAGCGTGCGATGCGCTGGAGGAAAGCCTCAACCTCTTGAACTGAACTTGGCGTTGTGACGGGGCGCTCAATGTCGTCCTCCGCCCGCTCAAGGCTGGCGACGAACCTTTCTAGGTTTCGCGTGTCCTCCCCCGCTTGAGCAGATCGCCGCCTGACCTCTGCTGCCCGCCCTCTTTCCTCGACGGCCAATGCAGCCGCTGCCGCCTCCTCAGCCTCCTGGACCCGCCGCCGTTCCAATTCGGCTTCGAACTCCTGGGGATCAAGCGCCTCGAGCTCGGCCAGCCAAAATTCGTCCCCTCGATCTTCGCGAACGCGGTCGAGATATTGTTCGGGCGCCGCTTCTCGTAGCGCCGCCAGCTCAGCAGCATCTCGGCGCTGATCCGCCAGTTGGAGCTGGGTGCTCACAACGGCCATCGGCAACATTACGGCGATCCATAGCAATCCTGCCGCCCGCGCTCGACGGATGCCCGGAAGGCTAACCTTGCCGAGTAAAACGGCGATCCCGGCAGCTCCAATTGCGAGCGCGATGGTTACAGCAGCGATAGGGCTGATCAGCGCGACAAAAATCGGAATGATCAATCCAGCGAGAACCCAGGCGCAGGCCTCCCCAGCCCTTCCGATAAAACTTCTTCCTCGAACTGCCGCAGCCATTAATGCGTCCCCTCAGGTCTTTTTTCCCTTTATTCAAGAACCGTATTCTTGAGGGACGCATATGACAAGAATGGCAATCTCTGTTTGAACGGCATCCGACTTCTTAATCAGGATGGATGAGCCAACGGTATTCAGAGAACGAGATCAAAACGATATTCGGACGACGGCTTCGCGAGGCCCGGACGAAATCGGGGCGAACACAAGAAGCGCTCGCTGCCGAGATAAACATGAGCGTCGACATGGTCGGACGACTGGAACGTGGGACGGCCCAACCATCATTCGAAACGATAGCGCGCCTTTCCACGGCCCTATCAATCCATCCAGCCTTCCTTTTTGGTGGTGAAGTCGAGACGACCACGCTTCGGTATTCATCTGAAACTGCGGCACTCATAGACCGAATTCGGACCCTGTCGGACGAAGACAAGAGGCGGGTCAGCTCGGCCATTGACCTGATCGTCAGATAGCCCCCTAGCGTGTCATGCTGGACGTAACTGGTTCAGCATTCGCCGAAGGTAGAGAAACAGCCTGAATTAAGACCGGAGAGGTCATTTGTCACAAACGGTGTTCAACTAGTTTTTCGCGTTCCCGATCAAGAGCGTTTTCACACCTTCGCTCAGCCCGAAATCCACCCCGTTCATGAGCTTACCGAGGGCCTGCAAATTCGCTCCCTGCCCATAGCCTCCGGTTACGCTTTTGTCCGTATGCCCGACGAACTCGTGTAGGCGCTGTTCAGGGACATTCGCGCTCCGCATCGCGTCTACGAAGGCATGTCGGAAGCTATGGAAGGTCAGGTCGGGTCCGGTCTTCACGCCGATCTGCACCAGGTATTTGTTCAGCTTCTTGGAAGCGATTGCGGTCAGATTTCCCGGCGGCCCCAGCTTGATCTCAAAGAAGAGGCGCTTTTCGGCTTTCTTAGCCCGCGCCTTCAGCCACTCCCTCAGTCCGAAGTCGAACAGGTCGGGGTGTATCGGCACCCGCCGCTCAGAGGCTTCAGTTTTCAGGTCGAGCTCGCCCCGGATATCGAAGAAGGGTACGTCGTAATCCACATGCAGGTCGGACCGCGTCAACTGGATCAGCTCGCCTTCTCGCATCCCGGTGTAGAGCCCGATCAGATAGACCCAATAAAGGCCGTCCTGGGCCTTGTGCTTGCCTGGGAGATACCGCCTGTGCCGCGAACTAAACCCGCTATAGAGCGGTGAGGAGAAAATCTTGTTCAGCTCATCTTGCGTGAACGGCCGGCGCGGCTTCTTCAGGCTCGGCTTTGGAGCGGCGATCTTTACGGACGCGCCTGGCACACCGTCGATATAGCCTTCCGCGTCCAGCCAGATCAGGAAGGACTTCACGTAGCTAAAATACTTGCCCGAGGTCTTTGGGTTCAGACGCTTCTCGCCCTCTTTCGCGGTCAGCCGTTTGGGATACTTCGGGTCGACCTCCGCCCGTGGTTTCAGCGCCTCGATCACGTCCCTGACATCGCGAACATGGGCGCTGGTCAGTTGTTCGACCGTGATCGCCTCGCCCCATGTTTTCATCGCGATCTGCAGGATGCGGATTTTCTCGTCGCGAGTTCTGGGCTTCCACGCTCGGGGGCCTGATGAGTACGCGTTGATATAGAGATCAACGGCCTCTTTGACCGGCAGCCCCGCCTCAATTGCAATTGATTGCAATCCCGGAACGCTGGGACGCGTGGCTGGCATTTCTACCGGCACGAAGAGTTCGTCTTGCGGGCTGTATTTTCCCAGGATGTTGCTCTGCCGGAAGAGGGTGAACCGGGCATGCTCGATCTGCGCTCGCGCAATCCCCTCACAAAGCGCCCGGAATTCATCGCTTCCATGTGGCGGCATCTGGAAGCCGTGTGCCTCAGCAACGGTCATCGCTTGCGATTGGACACCAGACTTGAACGTGCGCGACTGAACCTGACTTTCCAGAGCGTTGATGAACTCTTCAGCCATAACCTCCTGGTGTCCGGCATCATAGTCCAGCTCGCCCTCCGCAATTGGCGCTGGTGAGCGATAGCTTTGGGCCAGATCGTGATAGAACGCCTGCGCGATTTCACGCGCATCGTCGATGCTTAAGTCCTTCATACGCCGCAGCTTATCGCAGAGCCCGTGAAAGGCGAGCGTGGCGTTAAGCACGCGCCGCGCCGCTAGCTTCGGATCGCGTGTTCTGACCGACCATCTAAGCTCTTTCCGCCGGAGCAAGCATTGGACGTCCGCCGGGACAGGCAAGCGCACCTGGAAGCCCCGGCCACGCGCTACGAGATGCTGAACCCTGCGCCCGCTCAAGACGCCGCCCTCAGGAGGGAGGATTGGAACAGGGAATTGGAACGTTTTGCTGGGGCCGAAATCCCTGGAAACCGTAGCCTATTGGGATAATAGGGGTTTCCAGAAAAGTGGCGGAGAGGGAGGGATTCGAACCCTCGGAACGCTTGCGCGCTCAACGGTTTTCGAGACCGCCCCGTTCGACCACTCCGGCACCTCTCCGAACAGAGGTGCGGTGTGTCGCACGAGCACGCTCGTAAAATCAAGCCTCCCTTGGCGCCCAAAGCGTGTTGCATGCCTTGCTGCGTTTCAATAGCGTGCCGGGCCGTATCGAGCGACGCAATCAACCAGGTGCAACCTTATGAGATTTGGAATCCTGCTTTCCGCATTTGCGGCCGTGTCCGTGACGGCCTGCGCGACCAGCGGAACACAACCTACGCAGCGAGAAGCCGCCGAGCTTCGCGCCGAAGACAGCGATGACCCGGTGATCTGCCGCTCCGAGCGTCCGATCGGCAGCCGCCTGAGTGAACGCGTCTGCCATCCGCGCAGCGTGTGGGCGGAAATGCGCCGGGACGCCGAGCGCGTTCGTCAGAACGCCGACTCGGTCGGGCAGACGGTTGACGTGTTCGAAGGTCCGGCGGGACCGGGCGGGCGCTGAACCAGCGGCTCTGCATTGACTCAGGCGTCTGAGAACGCCTATACACCGCGCTCCGCCGCGCCCGGTCCTGCCCGGGCGGGGCGGTTTCGCGTTTGACAACGCCGGATCGATCAAGAACTGGCGAAGAAAAAGGGCGCCGGCCGGGCATGGGCCTTGAGCACGGTTCCGAACAAGAAGGATGAATGACATGTACGCGGTGATCAAAACCGGCGGCAAGCAATACAAGGTCGCCGAGGGCGACATTCTGAAGGTCGAAAAACTCGACGCCGAAGCCGGCGACGTGGTGGCCTTCGACGAGGTCCTCATGCTCGGCGGCGACGGCGACGCCATGGTCGGCTCTCCGACTGTGGACGGCGCCTCTGTGACCGGCGAAGTGCTGGACATCCGCAAGGACAAGAAGGTCCTGGTGTTCAAGAAGCGCCGCCGTCAGAACTATCGCCGCAAGAAGGGCCACCGCCAGTGGATCGCCGTGATCTCCGTGGCCGAAATCCTGAAGCCCGGCGCCAAGTCCAAGCTGAGCGCCAAGGCCAAGACTGCGAAGACTGAAGCTCCGGCGGCCGAAGCGAAGGCTGAAAAGCCCGCCTCAAAAGCCGCGCCGAAGAAAGAGGCTCCCAAGAAAGAAGCCCCGAAAGCGGCGGCGGCCACGAATGACGACCTGACCCAGCTGACGGGTGTGGGTCCGGCTTTCGCCAAGAAGCTCAACGAAGCCGGCGTGACGGGTTTCGCCCAGATCGCCGCCTGGGACGCAGCCGAGATCGATCGCCTGGACGGCGAGATCTCCGGTCTGAAAACCAAAGCTGAAAAAGGCGACTGGGTCGCTGAAGCCAAGAAACTCGCCGGCTCGTAAGCCGCGCGTCTGAACGAAGGAGAGCAAGATGGCTCACAAGAAGGCAGGCGGCTCATCGCGTAACGGCCGCGACTCGGCAGGCCGGCGCCTCGGCGTCAAGAAGTCCGGCGGTCAGCACGTGATCCCGGGCAACATCATCATCCGCCAGCGCGGCACCAAGTACTATCCCGGCGAAAATGTCGGCATGGGCAAGGACCACACCCTGTTCGCCCTGACCGAGGGCCGTGTGGAATTCGCGCGCAAGAAAGACAAGAAGCTCTTCGTCAACGTGGCCCCGCTCGCCGAGGCCGCCGAATAGGGCGATCTGACGACAGATCGCCTCTCCCATAGGGGGCGATCCGGTCTGATGAGACAGATGAAGGGGAGACGGATCGCCGTCTCCCCTTTTTCTTTTCCCTTCGCCAGCCCCTGGAGCGGCTGACGCCATGACTGACACGCTGAAAGAGACCCCGACCTTAAAGCCCGCCCGTTTCATCGTTCCGGCGGGCATCGCGACACTGGAGACCGCGCGTTTGATGCTCCGCCCGCTCGTCCTGACGGATGCAGACTGGGTCGCGCGTGAGAGCGGTCGGCCGGAAGTGGCGAACACGCTCGCGCTCGTCCCGGCGCCGAACCCGTCCTTGTTCGCAGAGATGTTCATCCTGACGGTTCTGGCGAAGCCCGCCGATATCGTGCGCGCGGTCATCGACCGGGCAAGCGGCGAGCCGCTGGGGGTCATCGGCGCCCATCACAAGGGCGAAGGCGTCTACGGATTCGGCTATTGGTACGGGCCCGCAGCATGGGGCCGCGGGATCGCCACGGAAGCGGGAGCGGCGCTGCGCGACGCCCTGCGCGAAGCCGGCGCGGCTCGCCTGACCGCAGGCTACTTCACCACAAACAAGGCGTCCGCCCGCGTGCTGGAGAAGCTTGGGTTTGAGCACACCGGCGATGACGAACCTCAATTCTGTATCGCCCAGATGAAAGCCCTGCCCCATCGCGGCATGGCGCTCGATCTTTAGTCCCTACTCCACAAGCGGTTCGGAACCGGTTAGAGAAACGCCATGAAATTCCTCGATCAGGCCAAGGTGTTCGTGAAGTCCGGCGACGGCGGTCCGGGATCGATCTCGTTCCGGCGCGAAGCCTATGTGGAGTATGGCGGCCCTGATGGTGGGGACGGCGGCAAGGGCGGCGAGGTTTGGGCCGAGGCGGTCGAGGGGCTGAACACGCTGATCGACTATCGCTACCAGCAGCACTTCAAGGCCGAGCGGGGCCTTAACGGGTCAGGACGCAACCGCACCGGCCGGGACGGCGAAGACCAGGTTCTGAAGCTGCCTGTGGGCACGCAGATCTTCGACGAGGACCGCGAGACGCTGCTCGCGGACCTCACCGAGATCGGACAGCGTGTTCTGCTGTGCGCCGGAGGCCGCGGGGGCAAGGGCAACGCTCATTTCAAGACCAGCCGCAACCAGGCGCCGCGCAAGTCCCAGCCCGGCGAACCGGGTGAGGAACGCTGGATCTGGCTGCGCCTGAAGCTGATCGCCGACGCCGGCCTGATCGGCCTTCCCAATGCGGGCAAGTCCACTTTCCTGTCCGCTGCCAGCCGCGCCACGCCGAAGATCGCCGACTATCCCTTCACCACCCTGCACCCTCACCTGGGCGTCGTGGAGATGGGCGAAGGCAATCGCTTCATTCTGGCCGATATCCCCGGCCTGATCGAAGGCGCGCACGAGGGTGCGGGCATCGGGGATCGCTTCCTCGGCCATATCGAGCGCTGCGCGCTGCTGGTCCATCTGATCGACTCCGCCGGCGAAGACCCTGTCAGCGCCTATCAGACCGTTCGCGGGGAGCTGGAGGCTTACGGGGCCGGCCTGACCGACAAGCGCGAGATCGTCGCCCTCAACAAGACCGATGCGGTCGATCGCGAAACGCTGGATGCGCTGGCCGCGGAGCTCAAAGAGGCCGGCGCAGGCGAAGTCCTGCGCGTCTCCGGCGTGACCGGCGACGGCGTGAAGCCCCTGCTGGGCGAGATCTGGGAGGCGGTGCGCGCGCGCCGCAAGGCCGAGGCCGACGCTCGTGAGGCCGCTGAAGCGAAGGCGCGCGGCGAGACCGGCTGGTCGCCGATTTGAGCGAGGCGCGCTCACCGGCCGAACCGATCAGCGCGGCCCGCCGCGTGGTGATCAAGATCGGCTCGGCCCAGCTGATCCACGCTGACGGGTCCGGCCCGAATACCGGGCGGTTCGAGGCGCTCGCGGCCGACATCGCCGATTTGCGCACGCAGGGCCGCGACGTCACGCTGGTCAGCTCCGGCGCCGTGGCCATCGGCCGGCCGCGTCTGGGTCTCAAACCCGCCGACACGCTGAGCCTGGAGCAGAAGCAGGCCGCCGCCGCGGCCGGACAGGCCCGGCTGATCCAGCTCTGGGATCAGGCGCTGGCCCTGCATGGCCTCACGGCGGCGCAGGCCCTCCTGTCGCCTGGCGACACCGAGCAGCGCGGACGCTGGCTGAATGCACGCAACACGCTGTCAACGCTCATGGCGCTGGGCGCGGTTCCGGTGATCAACGAGAACGACACGGTGGCGACGCAGGAATTGCGCTTCGGGGACAATGACCGACTGGCCGCGCGGGTCGCGCAGCTGATCGGCGCAGACCTTCTGATCATCCTGTCGGACGTGGACGGGCTTTATGATCGCGACCCGGCTCAGCCCGGGGCCCGACATATCCCGGTCATCGAGACCGTAACGCCGGACATCGCCGCCCTCGCAGGACCGGCGCGCGCCGGCGCTGGCACCGGCGGTATGGCCACCAAGATTGAAGCGGCCCGGATCGCGGCGGCGGCCGGGTGCGCCACGCTGATCGCCAAGGGCGCGCCGGGCCGCCCGATTAAGGCTCTGCTGGCGGGCGGGCGCGCCACGCAGGTGCTCGCCTCAGGCACTCCGGAGCGCGCCCGGCGGGCCTGGATCACCGGGGCCGAAGCGGCGGGCGCGCTGCATCTCGACGCCGGAGCAGCAGCCGCCGTCAAATCCGGCAAGAGCCTCCTGCCGGCCGGCGTCACGGCGGTGAGCGGACGCTTTGCGCGCGGCGAGACCGTGCGCCTTCTGGGCCCTGACGGCGAAGAGATCGCGCGCGGCGCGGCGGGGTATGATGACGCAGAGGCCAGAACCCTTATCGGCCTGAACACCGCAGACATCGAAACGGCCCTTGGCTATCGCCGGGGCGCGGGGCTTGTGCATGCCGGCGACATCGTGATGAGCGAGACGGGCCGGACGCCATGAGGATGGCGGCGCTGAAATCCGAAACCCTCGCACCGGGCATGACGGTCGGTCTTTATGGCGGCACGTTCGATCCGCCCCATGCCGGCCACGCCCATGTCGCGCGCACAGCGCTGAAGCGTCTGGGGCTCGATCGCGTCTGGTGGCTCGCCACGCCCGGTAATCCGTTCAAGACCCACGCGCCCGCGCCGCTGGATCAGCGGCTCGACGCCATCAAGGCGCTTGCACCGGAGCCGTGTCAGGTCGCCAGCGATCTGGAAGCCCGGCTGGGCTCGAACCGGACCATCGAAGTGATCCGCCATCTCCAGACACGCCACCCCCAGGTGCGCTTTGTCTGGATCATGGGCGCCGACGGGCTGGCGCAGCTGCACCGCTGGGCGTCCTGGCGCGAGATCGCGCACCGGGTCCCGATCTGCGTGGTCGCCCGCCCCGGCCCAGCGCTAAAGGCGCGGCTGGCGCCGGCTGCGCGGATGATGGCGCGCGATCGCGTTTCTGATTGCGCTGCTCGTGCGCTCCCGAGCCGGAAACCGGGGTGGACTTATCTGACCGAGCCGCTACACCCGCAGGCCTCGCGCCAGATGCGGGCCTGACCGGCCCGCGCCCCCTGAAGCAGCCGCCGAAACCTCTCCATGACCGACGCTTCCCCGCAGAGCGAGGGCGATCTCGCCTTCTTTGAAGACCTGCAGCCGCCCGCCTCGGACTTCCGCGCCGACGTGCTGGCCGGCCTGTCGCGCCCTCAGAAGGCGCTGAGCCCGAAATATTTCTACGACAAGACCGGTTCGGAGATTTTCGACCGGATCACCCAGGCGCCGGAGTATTACGTGTCGCGCACCGAGATCGCGCTGCTGGACCGGATCGGCCCGGAGCTACGCGACCTCGCCGGGCCGGCCGCGGTCGTGCTGGAGCCCGGCGCCGGGTCCAGCGTAAAAATCCGCAAGCTGATCGACGCGCTCGACCGGCCAGCGGCCTTTGTCGGCATGGATATTTCCGGCGACCATGTGAAGGCGGCCTGCCGCGATATCGCAAGCGACCATCCCGACCTCCTGGTGGGCGCCGTTTGCCATGACTTCACCCAGGGCATCGATCTGTCGGCCCTGCCCCTGCCGGACGGCCGGCGCGTCGTGTTCTTTCCCGGCTCGACCATCGGCAATTTCGAGCTCGACGGCGCGCTGGCGCTGCTGCAGACCCTGCGCGGCTGGCTGCGCGACGGCGATGCGCTGCTGATCGGCGTGGACCTCAGGAAAGACGGTGCGACGCTGGAAGCGGCCTATGACGACGCCGGGCGGGCCACGGCGGACTTCAACTATAATCTGCTCAAGCGCATCAATGTGGAGCTGGACGGCACGCTTGATCCCTCCGGTTTCGACTATCGCGCGTTCTGGAATCCCTATCGGTCGCGAGTGGAGATGTATCTCCAGGCGAGCCGCGACATGGCGTTTTCAGTCGCCGGGCAGGACTTCATGATCCGCAAGGACGAAACGATCCACACCGAGAACTCCCACAAGTTCACCGTCGACACCTTCCAGGACCTGGCGCGCAAGGCCGGTCTGGCTCCACGCACCCAGTGGGTCAGCGACGGCGAACCCTTCTCCATTCACTGGCTCGAAGTCTCCGGCGAAGCGTGATATGCACGCTCTTGGTTCAACAAAGGGAGCTTGGACGCTGTCCACCGAACTGCAACGCCATCAGGCTGCACCCGCCGACACCGCTGACGCGGCCGGCGAGAGCGTGCTGGGAACCGACGCGCTGGAAGCGCTGGTCCTTGACGCGCTCGAAGACGACAAGGCCGAGGATATCGTGTCCATCGACCTGACCGGAAAATCCTCAGTCACCGACGTGATGGTCGTCGCCTCCGGGCGCTCGAACCGCCATGTGGGCGCCATCGCCGACCACCTGATCCGCAAGCTGAAGGAGGCCGGGCACGGCCGGGCGAAAGTCGAAGGCCTGAAGACCTGCGACTGGGTCCTGATCGATGCGGGCGACGTGATCGTCCACGTCTTCCGCCCGGAAGTGCGCAGCTTCTACGATCTGGAGAAGATGTGGTCGGTCAGCCCGGCTGACGCGAACTAGAGCCGGTGCGCCTGGAGATCCGTGCGATCGGCCGGATGAAAGCCGGCCCGGAACGCGATCTCGTGGATGACTATCTCGCCCGTGCGACCGCCCAGGCCCGCAGCCTCGGGCTGGGTCCGGCGCAGGACCGCGAGTTTGATCCGCGAAACCTCAAGGACAAGGCCGCCGAAACCGACGCTCTGACCGCCGATCTGGAGCCGGGCGCCTTTATCATCGCGCTGGATGAGACCGGCAAGGCGCTGCGCTCACAGGATCTCGCCGAACTGATCGCCACGCATCGCGATGACGGGACACGCCAGGCCGTGTTCCTGATCGGCGGGGCCGACGGACATGCCAGGGACAGACTTCCCGCCGGCGCGGCGCTTGTCTCCTTCGGCAAGGCCACCTGGCCGCACAAGCTGGTGCGGGCCATGCTGGCCGAGCAGATTTATCGGGCGGTATCGATCATCGCCGGTTCGCCCTATCATCGCGAGGGATGATGCTCGCCGCCCTTCTCACCCTCGCCGCCCTCACCGCCCAGGAGGCTGAGGGTCAGGTCCCAGACCCCGATCAGATCGAGGCGCTTGAGGACGAAGCGGAGATGCTTGAGGACGCCGCGCGCGCCCGCGAACTGGAGGCCGAAGCCGCCCGTATTGAAATCGCCCGTCTGCAGCGCCGACTGGTCGAGGCCGGCGACCGGGTGCGCGCCCGTGAAGCCGAGGCCGAAGCTGCACGGACCCGGCTGGAGCAGCTGGAAGCCGAAGAGACTGTACTCTTGTCGCGCCTGGGAGAGGAACGCGCCGGACTGGCGCGCGTTCTCGCCGCGCTGCAACGCATCGAGCTTTCAGACCCGCCCGCTCTTGCAGTGACGCCCGATGACGCCACCGAGGCCGCCCGGGCGGCGGGATTGCTCGCGCGCATCGCTCCGGAGCTCGACAGGCGCGTCGCCTCCATGAACGCCCGCCTGGCAGAGCTCGCAGCCCTGCGCGAACGCCTCTCCGCCCAGGCCGCAACCCTGGGCGACGCGCGCGAGTCTCTGGCGATCACACGGGAAGACGTCGAAGCCCTGATCGAGGAGCGGCGTGCAGCCGAGGCCCGCCTTCGCTCTGAAGCCGGCGATCTGTCGCGGCGCGCGCGCCGTATCGCCGAGCAGGCAGGGGATCTGCGCGAGCTGTTGGCCGAGCTCCGGCGTTTCGCCGCCGCTGAACCGCGCCTGGCGCCGCGGCCGGAACCGCAGCTTCGGCCCGATGATGCGATCCCGGTTCCGCGCGTCCGCCCGAACCGCCCGGCCGAAGTCCCGCAGGGTGTGCTGGTCGACGCAGCGCCGCTGGCAGGGCCGGCTGAAACCCTGCGCTTCACTGACATGCGCGGACGGTTGCGCCCGCCGGTCACCGGCCGCATCGCGGTCGGCCCCAATGAGCGCGGTCCGGACGGCACGGTCCGCCCCGGGATCTGGTTTGAAACCAGCCGCCGCGCCCAGGTCAGCGCGCCCTTTGACGGGGTGGTGATCTATGCCGGGGAGTTTCAGGGATTCGGCACCATGGTGATGATCAATACGCCCGATGGATACACCCTGGTGCTCGGCGGACTTGCGCTGACCTATGTCCACGAGGGACAGTCTGTTCTGGCTGGAGAACCGGTCGGGGTGGCGTCAGACCGTGAAAACCCCGATCCGATGCTCTATCTTGGGATAAGACGATCGACAGACGACGCTGAAAACCCGGAGGACTGGCTCCGGCCCGAATTTCGCAGGGGCCAGGGTTGAACAAGAGCCGAAGCTCCGGCCGATCACAGGATTAGCTCATGCGTTTGCACATCATCGCCTCCGCCGTCGCCTTTGGAATCGGCGCCGCAGCCCTGACCGTCCAGGCCCAGGGCGACGACCGCGCCCGCGAGGAGACCTTCCGCCAGCTTGAGCTTTTCGGTGACGTGCTGTCCCGGATCGAGGCCGATTATGTGACCGAGCCGGACAAGGCCGAGCTGATCGAAAGCGCCATCAACGGCATGCTCCGCTCGCTCGACCCGCACTCGGCATACCTCAATCCTGAAGACTTTCAGGACATGCAGGTCACGACTTCGGGCGAGTATGGCGGGATCGGCATCGAAGTGACGATCCGCGACGAGATGATCACGGTCGTCTCTCCCATCGCCGACACGCCCGGCGAGCGGGCGGGCCTTGAGTCCGGCGACCGCATCATCGCCGTCGAGGGCGAGTCCATGATCGGGGCGGATGTCTCCGAAGCTGTGGATCGCATGCGCGGCCCGGCTGGCGAACCGATCACCATCACGATCGCGCGTGAAGGCATGGATCCCTTCGATGTGACCATCGTTCGCGACATCATCGAGGTGCGCGCGGCGCGCTGGCGTATGGAGGGCGAGGACAATTCCATCCCCTACCTGCGCATCACCACCTTCAACGAGCACACCACCGAGAACGCCGTGGAAGGCCTGCGCGACCTGCGCGAGGCCGCCGGCGGCGAGATTCCGGGCCTGATTCTGGATCTTCGCTCCAATCCGGGCGGGCTTCTGGACCAGTCGGTAACCCTGTCCAGCCTGTTCCTGAGCGGCGGCGAAGTGGTCTCGACCCGCGGGCGCGATCCGCGCGACACCCAGCGCTATAACGCTGAGCCCGGCGATATGCTCGGCGGCGCGCCCATCGTCATCCTGATCAATCAGGGCACGGCCAGCGCCTCTGAGATCGTCACCGGCGCTCTGCAGGACCGCGAACGCGCGACCGTCATCGGCATGACCAGCTTCGGCAAGGGCTCCATGCAAAGCGTCGTGCCCCTGCGCGGCGGCCGGGACGGCGCCCTGCGCCTGACCACGGCGCGCTATTACACGCCGGCTGGACGATCGATCCAGGCGACCGGCATCGTGCCGGACATTCTCGTCTCCCCGCGCCGCCTCGACCCGGAAGCGCCCACCGGCTTCACCGAGGCCGATCTGCGCAACTCGCTGCAGAACGAGACCGGCGCCGAGCGCGAGGAGGTCGACGAAACCAGCATCGAGCAGCCTCCGGAAGACTGGCCCGAAGGCGAAGACTACCAGCTGCATCGCGCCATCGAGGTGCTGGAAAGCCTGATGGGCCGGGTCGAGGCGCGCCTTTAGCCCTCACAGGCGCGGGCCTCCCAGTCGTTAACGCTTCTTTACCTCGCCGCGCGGCAGGGTGAGCGTCGAATCACTCGGCCGTCTCTGGCCGGGACACCTTGCGTCAGGATCGACACGACAGCGCCATGCCCGAACCGGCCGCCAAAGCCTCACCCTTGCGCGCCCCGCTGCTCGCGGGATTGTCGGCCGCCGTTCTGATCGCCGGCGGCGCCGGCGTATTGTCCTGGCTGGCGGGCGGCGAGCCCGCGCCGGTGCGCGCCAGCGCCGAAATCAGCCGCCCGGACGCGACCCCGCTCGCCACAGCCGATCACGCCGAGCGGGCCGACCCCTTCGCCGATGCGGCCGCCGAAGACGTGAGCCTCCCCGGCGTCACAGAGACCGAAACGGCGCTCGCCGCCGCGCCCGAGCCCGAACCCCGTGCGACCCCTGCGCCCGCGCGCCGCACCGTCAATGCGCCGCCTGCGCCGCTGGAAGGTCTGTTCGAAGCCGGTCCCGGCGGCGCGCCGCTGCCGGTCATCGCTGCAGACGGAACCCGCCCCGATCAAGGCTACGCCGCGCCGTTCGAAGGCTCGGCGAGCGCGCCGACCATCGCGCTGATCGTCGGCGGGCTGGGCCTTTCGGAACGCCTGACCGAGCAGGCGATCGAGACGCTCCCCGCCGAGGTGACTCTGAGCTTCGCGCCCTATGCCGACAATCTGCAGGACTGGATCGACCGGGCCCGCGCCGACGGCCATGAGGTGCTGGTCGAACTGCCCATGGAGCCGTTTGACTATCCCAACAACGATCCCGGTCCCCACACCCTTCTGGCGGAAGCCAGCGACGCGGAGAATGAGCGCCGCCTGCTCTGGCTGCTGTCCCGCGCGTCAGGCTATGCGGGCGTCACCAACTATCTCGGCGCGCGTCTGGGCGCTGATCGCGCGGCGCTCGCCGGCGTCCTGTCCAAGCTCGAGGCCCGAGGCCTCTCGGTCTTCCATGACGGAGCCGGGCGGCGGCCGGTGATCACGGCGGCGGCGCACGAGACAGATGCTCGCCTGGCCATCGCGGACAGGGTCATCGATGTCGACCCCGCACCCCAGGCGGTGGACCGGCGGCTTCTCGAGCTGGAGGCGCTCGCCCTTCAGAACGGGGACGCGCTCGGCGTCGGCTTTGCTTATCCGGCAACGGTGGACACGGTGGCGAACTGGGCTGAAGACCTGGTGGCCCGCGGCTATCAGCTGGCCCCGGCGAGTTTCCTGATGCAGGTGCGCCGCGCGCGCGAAGAGCCGGAGACATGATCGAAGGCGCCCCTGCCCACGCCTACCCAGAGCACCGGCCGAATGTGGGCGTTGTCTTGTTCAACACCGCCGGCCTCGTCTGGGTCGGCAAGCGCTACGCGACCGCCGGCCCCTATGCCTGGCAGTTCCCCCAGGGCGGCATCGACGAGGGCGAGGACCCGGAAGCGGCCGCCTTGCGTGAGCTTTACGAAGAGACCGGCGTCACGGCGGACCTTGCCGAGAAGCTGGGCGAGATCCCCGGCTGGCTCGTCTATGACTTCCCGCCCGAGGTCCTGGGCAAGCGCTCGCGCAACCGGTGGAAGGGCCAGAAGCAACGCTGGTTCGCCTTTCGCTTCCTGGGCACAGACACCTGCTTCGACCTCAAGGCCGTGCCGCCCCAGGAGTTCGAGGCCTTCCGCTGGGCGCCCTTGAGCGAAACCCCCGAGCTGATCATCCCCTGGAAGCGCCCGGTCTATGAGCAGGTCGCCGAAGGGTTCGCGGCGTTGGCCGCGCCATAGAAAAAGCCCGGCGCAAGGCCGGGCTTGATCGGTTCGTTGAGCGCGTGACGCGGCGTCAGTGCGCGATTGTCTGCAGCAGCGCTTCGAATTTCTCGATGCGGTTCTTGGCCTCGCGGGTTTCGTCCTCGTCGCGGGCCTGGCCCAGATCTTCGCGCGCTTCGGTGAGCTGGCGCTCCACCTCGGCCGGATCGACATCCGCGATGTCGATGGCTTCTTCAGCCAGGATCGTCAGACCGGCCGGCGTCACCTCGGCGAAACCGCCATGGATGAAGGTGCGGCGCACATCCGCACCGTCATGGATGGCGATGGCGCCGGAGCGGATCGTCGACATGAAGGGCGCATGGCCGGCGAGCACGCCGAAATCGCCTTCGCTGCCGGGCACGACGACCATGTCGACTTCGCCCTGGAAGACCCGCGCTTCAGGCGCGACCAGATCAAAATTCAGCTTGTCAGCCATTATAGCCGGTCCTCGTTTCACATCCGCCGCCTAGAAAGGCGGCGACCGGCCCGCGCCGCAAGCGCGGGCCGAAGAGCGCTTACGCCGCGTCGGCGGCCAGTTGCTCGGCCTTCTTCACCGCGTCGTCGATGGTGCCGACCATGTAGAAGGCCGGTTCCGGCAGGTGGTCGTACTCACCGTCGCAGATCGCCTTGAAGCCGCGAACGGTCTCTTCCACCGGGACCTGGATGCCCGGCGAGCCCGTGAACACCTCGGCCACGTCGAACGGCTGGGACAGGAAGCGTTCGATCTTGCGCGCGCGGGCCACGACCAGCTTGTCCTCTTCAGACAGCTCGTCCATGCCCAGGATCGCGATGATGTCCTGCAGCGCCTTGTAGCGCTGGAGCACTTCCTGCACCCGGCGGGCGGTCTGGTAGTGCTCTTCACCCACGATGCGGGGCTCGAGAATCCGCGAGGTGGAGTCCAGCGGGTCCACAGCCGGATAGATGCCCTTTTCCGCGATGGAGCGGTTCAGCACCGTCGTGGCGTCCAGGTGGGCGAAGGTGGTGGCCGGGGCCGGGTCGGTCAGGTCGTCGGCGGGCACGTAGACGGCCTGCACCGAGGTGATCGATCCCTTCTTGGTCGAGGTGATGCGCTCCTGCAGGGCGCCCATGTCCGTCGACAGGGTCGGCTGATAGCCCACCGCGGACGGGATCCGGCCCAGCAGGGCGGACACTTCGGCGCCGGCCTGGGTGAAGCGGAAGATGTTGTCCACGAAGAACAGCACGTCCTTGCCTTCCTCGTCGCGGAAATACTCCGCCTGAGCCAGGCCCGACAGGGCGACGCGGGCGCGCGCGCCCGGCGGTTCGTTCATCTGGCCGAAGACCAGCGCGCAGCGCGAGCCTTCCGCAGAACCGTTATTCTCTTTCGGGTCCTTGTTCACGCCGGACTCGATCATCTCGTAATAGAGATCGTTGCCCTCACGCGTGCGCTCGCCGACGCCGGCGAACACGGAGTAGCCGCCGAACAGCTTGGCGATGTTGTTGATCAGCTCCTGGATCAGCACGGTCTTGCCGACGCCAGCGCCGCCGAACAGGCCGATCGTGCCGCCTTTGGCGTAGGGGCAGAGCAGGTCGACGACCTTGATGCCGGTCGGCAGGATTTCAGCTTCGGTTGACTGATCTTCAAACGCCGGGGCCGAGCGGTGGATCGGTGCGCGCGGAGCATCTTTCAGCTCGCCAGCCTCGTCAATCGGATCACCGTTCACGTTCAGGATGCGGCCCAGCGTGGACGGACCGACCGGCACCATGATCGGCGAACCGGTGTCGGTCACGTCCTGACCGCGCTTCAGGCCTTCCGTGGCGTCCATGGCGATGGTGCGCACGGCGTTCTCGCCCAGGTGCTGCGCCACTTCCAGGATCAGCGTGTTGTCGCCGTTCTTGGTCTCCAGCGCGTTGAGGATGTCCGGCAGACCGCCTTCGAACTCCACGTCGACCACCGCGCCGGTGACCTGCGCGATACGGCCCTTGAGATTGCTCATCGTCTCAGCCTCTCGTCTTCCTTCAGCGGCGCAGCGGGCGCTGTCGCCGGATTGGTTCCAGTCTTGTCGCCCTAGACCGCCTCGGCCCCGGAGATGATCTCGATCAGCTCCTTGGTGATCTTGGCCTGACGGGTGCGGTTGTATTCCAGGTTCAGCTTGTCGATCAGCTCGCCGGCATTGCGCGTGGCGGAGTCCATGGCGGCCATCTTGGCCCCCATCTCACCGGCTGCGTTCTCCAGCAGAGCCGACAGGATGACCGTATTGATGTAGCGCGGCAGCAGCTCGGCGAGGATTTCCTCCTCGTCGGGCTCATACTCGTAGATCGCGCCGGCGAGATCGGGACGCTCGACGCTCTCGTCGATGGCGTCGCGCGCCGGGATCAGCGTCTGGGCGCGCGGCTTCTGGCTGATCACCGAAACGAACTCGGAGCTGATGACTTCGCAAACATCGAACGCGCCGGCTTCAAACAGGGCGGTGATCTTGTCGCCGATCTGGGCCGCGACAGCGCCGTCAATCTTCTTGACGTCTTTCAGCTCCATGTGGTCGACGATCTTGTCCTTGTGCAGGCGCTTGAGCTGTTCGTAGCCCTTCTTGCCCACGGTCAGGATCTTGACCGTCTTGCCCTCGGAGGTGAGCGCCGCGATGCGCTCGCGCGCCATGCGCACGATATTGGTGTTGAACCCGCCGCAAAGGCCGCGATCGGCCGAAGCGACGACCAGCAGGCGCACATCGTCCTTGCCGGTCCCGACCAGGAGGCGCGGCGCATCCGGGCCGGACATGGCGGTGGACAGGTTGGCCATGACCGCGGCCATGCGTTCGGCATAGGGACGCGCGGCCTCCGCCGCATCCTGCGCCTTGCGCAGCTTGGCGGCGGCGACCATCTGCATCGCCTTGGTGATCTTCTTGGTCGAGTTGACCGAGTTGATCCGGTTTTTCAGTTCCTTGAGAGACGCCATGCGGCCTCACCCCTTACGGTAGAGCTTCTGCCTTAAGCGAAGTTCGAGGTGAAGCTCTTCAGAGCGGACTTCAACTCGTCAGTCAGCTCGTCGGTCAGCTTCTTGCCGTCACGGATCGCAGCCAGCATCTCGGCCTTCTCCGCGTGCAGATAGCGCAGCAGCTCGGCCTCGTAGCGCCCGATGTCGGACACCGCGATGCTGTCGAGATAGCCTTGCGTACCCGCGAACATGACGCAGACCTGCTCCTCCATGGAGAGCGGGCTGAACTGGGGCTGCTTGAGCAGCTCGGTCAGACGCTCGCCGCGCGAGAGCAGCTTCTGGGTCGCCGCGTCCAGGTCGGAGCCGAACTGGGCGAAGGCGGCCATTTCACGATACTGGGCGAGCTCGCCCTTGATCTTGCCCGCAGCGGTCTTGGTCGCCTTGGTCTGGGCGGCCGAGCCCACGCGCGACACCGACAGACCCACGTTCACGGCCGGGCGGATGCCCTGGAAGAACAGGTCGGTCTCCAGGAAGATCTGTCCGTCGGTGATCGAGATCACGTTGGTCGGGATATAGGCCGACACGTCGTTGGCCTGGGTTTCGATGATCGGCAGCGCCGTCAGCGAGCCCGAACCGTGATTTTCGTTCAGCTTCGCGGCGCGCTCCAGCAGGCGGGAGTGCAGGTAGAACACATCGCCGGGATAGGCTTCGCGGCCCGGCGGACGGCGCAGCAGCAGCGACATCTGGCGGTAGGCCACGGCCTGCTTGGACAGGTCATCATAGATGATCAGGGCGTGCATCGCGTTGTCGCGGAAATACTCGCCCATGGCGCAGCCGGTGAACGGCGCCAGGAACTGCATCGGGGCCGGGTCGGACGCAGTGGCGGCGACGACGATGGAGTATTCCATCGCGCCGTTCTCCTCGAGCGTCTTGACCAGCTGCGCCACGGTGGAGCGCTTCTGGCCGACCACCACGTAGACGCAATAGAGCTTGGCGCTCTCGTCATCGCCCTGGTTGACCGCCTTCTGGTTCAGAATGGTGTCGATGGCGATGGCGGTCTTGCCGGTCTGGCGGTCGCCGATGATCAGCTCACGCTGGCCGCGGCCGACGGGGATCATGGAGTCGATGGCCTTGATGCCGGTCGCCATGGGCTCGTGCACGGATTTGCGCGGCAGGATGCCCGGCGCCTTCACGTCCACCTTGCGGCGCTCGGCCACGTCTTCGATCGGGCCCTTGCCGTCGATCGGCTCGCCCAGCGCGTTCACGACGCGGCCCAGCAGACCCTTGCCGACGGGCGTGTCCACGATGGAGCCCAGACGCTTGACCGTGTCGCCTTCCTTGATGCCCCGGTCTTCGCCGAAGATCACCACGCCGACATTGTCGCGCTCCAGGTTCAGGGCCATGCCCTTCACCCCGCCCGGGAACTCCACGAGTTCGCCGGCCTGGACCTCGTCGAGGCCGTAAACACGCGCGATGCCGTCGCCCACGCTCAGCACCTGACCGACGTCGGAGACGTCAGCTTCAGCGCCGTAATTCTTGATCTGCTCTTTGAGGATCGCGGAAATTTCCGCCGCCCGGATGTCCATGGCCTACGCCTCTTTCATGGTTTTGCGCAGCCCCTCAAGCTTGGTCTTGAGGGAGGAGTCAAACATGCGCGAACCGACCTTCACGATCAGCCCGCCGATAAGCTCTTCACGCACCTCGGTGCGGATTTCCACGTCGCGGCCCAGCGCCGTCTTCAGTGCGGTCTGCAGCTCTTTCAGCTGCGCCTGGGTCAGCACGTCGGCCGTCACGACATCGGCCGACACCGAGCCGCGCTTCTTCGCCGCCAGGATCTTGAAGGCGCGCAGCACCGACTTCAGGTCGCCGGCGCGGCCGTTATCGGCCACGACGCCGAGAAACTGTTTCGTCAGATCCTGGGCCTTCAGCTTGTCGGCCACCGCCGCCAGGGCCGCACCCTTGCCGGCCGAGCTGTGGATCGGGCTGGTCAGCGCGCGCGCCAGCTCGACGCTCTCGAAGAGCGCAGCCAGAAGCGCGTCGACGTCCTTTTCGACAGCCGCCAGCGCGCCGGCGTCTTCGGCCAGCTCGAAAAGGGCGCGCGCATAACGCTCGCCGGCCTCGCCCGTGATCGCATCCTCGTGGGTGGTCACCGTTGTTCGCCGCTTTCTTCTCGTGACTTGCGCCCGTGTGGGAGACGACCCGCCAAGGCGGCGCACCCAAGCGCTTGTAAGAACTGGAGGTTTTCGTCAGAGCACGGTGCAACGCACCAGCCGCTCCTCACAACCCGGCGCCGAGTTAGCACAGGGGGCTGGAGGCGGCAACACCGTTCGGGCGCAGGGAGTGCAGGGCTCGGGCCTTCAGCCGAAAGCCCGCTGCGGATCCTGGCGGTGATGCAGCACCCGAGCGACTTCAACGCGGCCGTCAAGGACCCGGTAGAACAGGACGTGGGACCGGATCGGCCAACTGCGCACGCCAGCCTTTAAATCATCGCGATGACGGCCAGCATCCGGGTACTGCGCGACGCGATCCAATGCCGCAAAAAGCGCTTCGGCGTAGGCGATGGAATGGTCCAGGCCCCAGTCCTGCCGACTTTTCTCGGCGATGCGGCGAATATCCTGTGCCGCCGCCGGCGACAGAATCCAGTTAGGCGGCATCGTCTTCACGCCGATGCGCGGCGCGCAACTCCGATTTAAGCTGCTCGAGCGTCAGCGTCCCGGTTTCGCCGCGATCAAGCTGATCGAGGCCTTTCTGAATCTCCGCCCTGAGCGCGTCCAGCTTCTCCGCCTCGCTCATCTCCGCCTGCATCTTCGCGCGCAGAGCCTCGCGCACCACTTCCGAGGCGTTGTTATAGAGCCCGCTCTCCACCTTCTCGCGGATCCAGGCTTCCAGACGGTCGGTCAGGGACACATGCATGGCGTCGCTCCTCAAGCTTTGAGAGAAAGCATACAAGGTTTGTCAAAGCTTGTCGCGGACCCGCACTCACAAGAACGAATACGGCTCGATATCCACGCTGACCCGCACAGCTGACGGCGGTTTGATCCGGGCGGTCCAGGCGCGCATGTAAGCGGAGACGTCCACATTGCGCTCGGCCTGGACCAGGAATCGCCGGCGCCAGCGTCCGCGCACCACGCCCAGCGGGGGTTCGGCGGGACCGAAGACCTGGACGCCCTCGGCGACCGGAGCGGCGGCGGCGATGGCCTTCGCGGCCGAATCGACCAGCGCAGCGTCGGGGGCTGAGAGAATCATCGCGGCCAGGCGGCCATAGGGCGGGAGTTTCAGCACTTCGCGCATCATGCGCTCGGCTTCCAGGAAGGCGTCGCGGTCGCCGTTCTTCAACGCCTGCAGCGCTTCGTGTTCAGGCTTGTGGGTCTGCAGGATCGCCCGCCCGGGCCGGTCGGCGCGGCCGGCGCGGCCGGCGGCCTGCACGAGGGTCTGATAGGTGCGCTCGCCGGCGCGCAGATCCCCGCCGGCGAGGCCGAGGTCCGCGTCCACCACGCCCACCAGAGTCAGGCGGGGAAAGTTATGGCCCTTCGCGGCGATCTGGGTGCCCACCAGGATATCGATCTCGCCTTTCTCCATGCGCTCCACGAGGGCGCGGACAGCCTCGCCGGACGCCGCGGTATCGGACGAGAAGACTTCCACCCTCGCGTCCGGGAATTTTCGCGCGGCCTCCTCGGCGACCCGCTCCACGCCGGGCCCGACGCCGATCAGGGAATCTTCCGCGCCGCAATGGGGGCAGTGTTTCGGCTTGGGCATGGAGAAGCCGGTGACGTGGCAGACCAGCCGCCCGGTATAGCGGTGCTCGACCAGCCAGCGGTCGGCCTCCGGGCTTTTCATCTTCTCCCCGCACGACCGGCACAGGACCAGCGGCGCGAAGCCCCGCCGGTTGAGGTAGAACAGCACCTGCTCGCCGCGTTCCAGCGTTTCTGCGGCCGCATCGATGAGCGGCTGAGACAGCCACTCGCCCTTCTCCGCCGGATATTCGCGCAGATCGAGAAGCTCGATCTCGGGCAGCACCGCGCCCTTGACCCGGTCGGGCAGGCGCACCTGGACATAGCGCCCGGCCTCGGCGTTCACGAGCGTCTCCATGGAGGGCGTCGCGCTGGCGAGAATCACCGCAGCGCCGGCGAGCTTGCCTCGCGCGACAGCCAGATCGCGGGCGTTATAGGTGAGGTTTTCGTCCTGCTTGTAGGTCGGGTCATGCTCCTCATCGACCACGACCATGCGAAGCTTCGGCAGGGGCAGGAAGATGGAGGAGCGCGCGCCCGCGACGATCCGCGCCCGGCCCGAGGCGACCTCACGCCAGGCGCGCCGGCGCTCCTTGTCCGGCAATCCGGAGTGCCACAGGGCCGGCGCGGCGCCGAACCGGTCCTCGAACCGCTTCGTCACCGCTTGCGTCAGGGCGATCTCCGGCAGCAGGACGAGGACCTGCGCGTCGGCCTCACGGCGCAACAGTTCGGCCACAGCCTCGAAATAGACCTCCGTCTTGCCCGACCCCGTCACCCCGTCCAGAAGCGCGGCCTGGAATCCGCCCGCCGCCACAAGCCGGCGCAGGATCACCGCCGCCTGTTCCTGCTGCGCGGTGAGCTCCAGACCTTCGCCATAGGGATCCGGCGGATCGAAGGGCGGGTCGATCTCGATCTCCCGCGCCGAAAGCGCCCCGGCCTCGGCAAGCCCCTTCACGACCGAGCTCGACACGCCCGCCCGCCGGGCCAGCTCCGCCGCGCTGGCCGGACCGTCTTCAGCCGCGTCCAGAACTGCGCGCCGGGCCGGCGTTAAGCGGGCGATGGCCGCGCCGGTCGGGGCGTAGACCGTCTCCACGGGGCTGGGTTTCAGGGCCGCCGGACTGCGCAGCACGGTGCGCAGGATCACGCCCGGCGGCTCCACGAGGTAGCGCGCCGTCCAGTCGATGAAGTCCCGCACCGGCTTTTCCAGGCGCGGCCCGCCGCGCACACCCTCCAGGGTTTTGAGGGCGCGCGAGCCGTCATCGTCACCCACCGCCCAGACCACGCCAGGCGCAGTACGCTTGCCCAGCGGGGCGAGCACGTGATCACCCGGCGCCACGCGCACGCCTTCTGGAACCGCGTAGTCGAACGGTTCAGGCAGCGGCATGGGAAACAGCACGCTGGCGCGCTGGGCGGGCGGTTGGGGCAAGGCGGCGTCCCTCGTGAGTCGGGACGAACAGCCTAGCAAAGCTGACGCGCTTGCGGGCGTGGTTAACGCATTCACAAGCGGGGAAAGGTTAGAGCGGGCCGAAGCTCAATTCTTGAAGGACCAAGCCATGGCCGACGACGGCGTCATTGATCTGGCCGCCCGCCAGCGCTCGAAGCTGGAGACGGAGCTGGCGCGCGTGCGCGCGTCCAACGAGGCGCTGATCGCCCTGGCCAAGGCCAATCTCGCCGCCCAGGCCCAGACCCACGCCGCCGTCCTGGCGGTCATGGAGGCCGAAACCCTGCCGGCCCTCGACCGCAAGCTCGCCGGCCGGGTCGCCGGCGCCCTGGGCGTCGATGTGGTGCGGGTCTTCATCGAAGGCCACGCCCTGCTGCCCGCCGGTCAGGCGATCCAGCCCTGCGCGCCGGACTTCACGCACGCTCTGGTCGGCGGCAAAGCCGAACGGCTGGGACCGATCGATACCCGCTACGCCGATGCGCTCTACGGCGGCAAGGCTTCAGCCCTGCGCACCGAGGCGATCGCGCGCCTTGAGATCGGCGGCGTGGCGGGCGCGCTGTGTCTGGCCAGCCGGGACGGGGAGATGTTCCGCCCTGACCAGGCCGCCGACCTGCTTCACTTCCTCGCCCGGGTCCTGGAACGCCGGTTGGCGCCATGGCTGAAGGGCTGACCGATCCGGGCTTTCCTGCGCCGGACGCGCTGACCGCCTTCCTGTCCCACCTGGAGGGCGAGAGGCGGGCCAGCGCGCGCACGGTGGAGGCCTATGGCCGGGATCTGTCGCGCCTGATCGAGTTTCTGACCGGACATCTGGGCCGCCTGCCGCGCCTTTGCGATCTGGCGGGGCTGGAACCGGCCGACTGGCGGGCCTTTCTGGCAGAGCGCCGCCGGGAGGGCGCGGGCGCGCGCACGATCCAGCGCAATCTGTCCAGCGCGCGCAGCTTCTTCGCCTACGCCCGGCGGCGCTGGCGGCTGGACAACCCCGCCCTGAGCCTGGTCGAGGCGCCCAAAGCGCCGCGCCGCCTGCCCCGCCCGGTCAGCGAAAGCGCGGCGAAGGCCCTGCTGACCGAAACTGCGCAAACCGGCGCGCCGGCCTGGGCTGCGGCGCGGGATGCGGCGGTGTTCGCGCTGATGTATGGCTGCGGCCTGCGCGTGTCGGAAGCGTTGTCCCTGACCGGCCGTGATCATCCCCTGCCCGATACGCTGCGCATCGCCGGCAAGGGCGGAAAGACGCGCATCGTGCCCGTCCTGCCCGCAGTGAAAAGCGCTGTGGCCGCCTACATTGAGGCTGCTCCGTTCGATCTGGAGCCGGACGCGCCCTTGTTCCGCGCCGTTCGAGGCGGACCGTTGAGCCCGCGCCATGTCCAGGCGGCGATGCAGACCCTGCGCTCACGCCTCGGTCTGCCGTCAACGGCCACGCCGCACGCCCTGCGCCACGCCTTCGCGACGCACCTGCTGGCCCATGGCGGGGATCTCAGAGCCATTCAGGATCTGCTCGGTCACGCCTCGCTATCGACCACGCAGGTCTATGCGGCGGTGGAGGGGAGCGCCCTGTCGCGACTGCACGCGGCGACGCATCCAAGGGCGAGGCGGAAAAAGCAGGCCTAGGCGGCCTTGTCGTCGCGGATATAATCGTAGCGGACGGTCTGATCGCCCTCGGCTTCGTCCGCGCCAGGCGCTGCTGCGAACCCGGTCTTCTCCAGAACCCGCCGGGACGCATACAGATGGGCCAACGTATGCGCGCGGACCGACTTGACCCGCTCATCTTTCAGCGCCCAGCCCAGAAGCCCCTCGACGGCCTCGGTCGCCAGCCCCTGCTCGCGGAAGCTCGGCAGCATGGCGTACCCGATCTCGATTTCGCCGGCCTCGTCAGGGGGGCCGAAAAAGCCGCCGATTCCGACCGCCCGGTCCAGGCCGCCCGGCGTCCATCCCATGAGAATGATCCAGCCGCCCCAGCCGGCCTCATGCGGGCGGCGGCTGAGCGATTCCAGACGTCCGGCCAGGTCCGGCGCATCAATGGCGACCGGCGGCCAGGCTGATTCCACCTGGGCGCCGAGCGCATCGAAGAAGGCCTCGCGGTCGCTGTCCTCGAGCCGCGCGAGCGCAGGGTCCAGCGCCACGAGACGCAGACGCCCCGTGGTCACTTCCAGATGGTCATTGCCCGCGCCGCCAGCGTGAGTCATGGCGAATCGATCCTCGTGAGGCCTCAGCCCTTTGGGGCTGCATAGCAAAGCTCTGTGACGAAACAGTCTAACACACGCTTCTACAGCAGCGCATCAAACCGGTGTGATCATCCAGCCATCACATCTGCATGGTCCAGCCCTCCACGCCCATGGCGGCCTGACGGATCGCCTCCGACAGGGTGGGGTGGGCGTGGCAGGTGCGCGCGACGTCTTCAGATGAGGCGCGGAACTCCATGGCGAGCGCCAGCTCCGCGATCATTTCGCCGGCATGGGGCGCGATCAGGTGGGCGCCCAGGATTTCGTCGGTCTTTGCGTCCGCCAGAATCTTGGCGAAACCATCGGTCTGGTGATTGGTGCGGCCGCGCGAGTTGGCCATGTAGGGGAACTTGCCGACCTTGTAGTCGCGCCCGGCCTCTTTGAGCTGCTCTTCGGTCGCGCCGACCGAAGCAATCTCGGGGAAGGTGTACACGACGTTCGGGATCGCGTCGTAATTCACATGGCCCGCCTTGCCCGCGATGCGTTCCGCGCAGGCGGCGCCTTCGTCCTCAGCCTTGTGGGCGAGCATGGCGCCGGTGGTCGCATCGCCGATCACCCAGACCCCCTCAGCGCTGGTCTTCCAGTGATCGTTGGGAATGAAGCCGCGCTTGTCGGTCTCGATCCCGACCGTGTCCAGACCCAGGCCCTCGGTGTAGGGCCGCCGGCCGATGGCGACCAGAACGACGTCAGCGTCCAGCGTCTCTTCATCGCCGCCGGAAGCGGCTTCAGTGGAGACTTTCAGCTTGGTCTTCAGCGCTTCAACGCCGGTGACCTTGCGGCTGAGCTTGAAGGTCATGCCCTGTTTTTCAAACAGCTTTTTGGCGGTCTTGGAGACCTCGCCGTCCATTGTGGGCAGAACCCGGTCCATGTATTCCACGACCGTGACTTCAGAGCCGAGACGCCGCCAGACCGAGCCCAGCTCCAGCCCGATCACGCCGGCGCCGATCAGGACCAGCTTCTTCGGCACGGACTTCAGCCCGATCGCCTGGTCCGAGCTGATGATCCGCTCGCCGTCGATCTCGACGCCGGGCAGGGGCGTGACCTCGGAGCCGGTGGCGATGACGATATTCTTCGCCGACAACTCGGTCTCTGTTCCCTCATCGGAGGTGACGACGACCTTCCCCTTGCCCTTGATGCGGCCGGTTCCTTCATGGACGTCGACCTTGTTCTTCTTCATCAGGCCGGCGACGCCTTTGGTCAGGCCGGAGACCGCGTCATCCTTCTGGGCCATCATCTGATCGAGGTTCAGCTTCACCGAACCGACATCGATGCCCATGGACTTGAAGTTCTTGTTGGCTTCCTCGAACAGCTCGGAGGCGTGGAGCAGCGCCTTTGACGGGATGCAGCCTACATTCAGGCAGGTGCCGCCCAGCGTTCCGCGCTTTTCGATGATCGCCGTCTTCAGGCCCAGCTGGCCGGCCCGAATCGCGCAGTTATAGCCGCCGGGGCCCGCCCCGATGATGACGACGTCGTAGTCTTGAGCCATGTAAGATGCACCGTTCGATTAAGTCCCGGCTCAGAGGCTCCGCGCCGGGCTGAGGGAGTTGGGGCGCACCCTACTCCCACCGCTCGAAGGGTCAATGCGCCGAAGGCCGCAGAGACGCAGCGTGGTTGACTCCCGCCGGTCAGACGCCACGTGAAGGAGGCAAGCAATCGGAGGATCCCCCATGGCTCCACCGAAGCATATCGACGCTCCCGCCCCGCCCCGCCGCACGCTGGCCGCGGGCATCGCCGCCGGAGCGATCGCCGGCGCGATCATCGGCTTCATCGCCGCGCTGACCCTGGTCTTTGTCCTGTCCGCCGTTCAGATCACCGGGGCGCTCGCCGTCAAGGCGATGCTGTTTCTCGGCATCGAAGCCGCCTTCGGCGGCGCCATTCTCGGCGGCGCGCTCGCCGCGCTGAAGCGCAAGAAAAACACGCCTTAACGCAGGATCTCCGCCTTCGCCGCCCAGCGCGACAGCCAGGTCAGAGCGACGAGGCTGGCGAAAATGAAGACCGAGAAGATCGCGCCGCCCGTGCCCATCATGTCCAAGGCCGGTGTGAAACCGTAAATGTAGATCGTGTTGAAGACGAACAGCACCAGCGAGGCTGCGAACAGCACGAAGGCGATCTTCATCCGGAACAGCAAGGCCAGGCTGGCGAAGAACGCCGCGAACACCGCGCTCGCCCAGATGGCCGTGTACCAGGCCGGGAACCCGGTGAAGTAGGCGACCTGCTCCGGCGTGAAGCTCTCCAGATACGCGTCGTTCGTCTTGGTCATCACGTAGTCGAAGACGCCTCCGAAATTCCAGACGACAGCCAGAACGCCGACGATCCAGAACCAGATCGGGGTCTTGCGCCCCGTCGCGACAGCGTGATCGGTCATATCAAATATCCTCCCCAGACATGGGGATATTCTAACGCGGAAATCAGAATTGCGTACGGAAAATTGCGCGGCTGCTGAGAAGTGCCGGCGGCTTTAATCAGCCCTCGCCGCCTTGATGGCTCCTACGACGGTTTTCGGCAAGCGGCGGGGCCGCCCGTCCAGATCGATGCAGGCCGCTTCCACGTCCGCGGTGATCAGCACCTCGCCGCTGCGCAGAATACGCTGGCTGATCGCCATGCGCGCGCCTCGGGCTTCGGTGAACACCGTCTCGACCGTCAACGCATCATCGATGCGCGCCGGGATGAGATACTCCACCGTGACCTTGCGCACCGCAAAGCCCAGCGGCGTGTCGAGCTGGAGCAGATCGGCATGGGACACGCCGGCCGAACGCAGCGCATCGGTCCGTCCCCGCTCCAGGAATTTCAGGTAGTTGGCGTAGTATACGACGCCGGTGAAATCAGTGTCCTCGTAATAGACACGCACAGGCAGGCGGTGAACGCCCGCGCTCCAGGCGCCGGAGTGAGGACTGGGGCTCACGCCCCGTCTCCGAACAGGTCCGGACCTGACCGCGGCGGCTCCAGTCCCATATGGCTCCAGGCGCGCGGCGCGGCGACGCGGCCTCTTGGCGTGCGCTGGATGAAGCCTTGCTGGATCAGGAAAGGTTCGACCACATCCTCCAGCGCGTCGCGGGCTTCCGCGCAGGCCGCCGCCAGCGTGTCGAGCCCGGCCGGGCCGCCCGCGAAACCTTCGATCAGGACTTTCAAATAGCGCCGGTCCAGGCTGTCCAGCCCGATCTCGTCGACTTCGAGGCGTTTCAGGGCGGCGTCGGCGACCTTGGCGTTGATTTCCGGCGCGCCGTCAGCTTCCGCGAAATCGCGCACGCGCCGGAGCAGGCGCCCCGCCACGCGCGGCGTGCCGCGAGCGCGCTTCGCGATCTCCTCGGCTCCGTCCCCGGTCATGGCCGCGCCCAGCTTGCCCGCGCCTCGCTTGACGATATGGGCCAGTTCATCGGTGTCGTAGAATTCCAGCCGGACCGGCACGCCGAAGCGGTCCCGCAAGGGCGTCGCGAGCAGGCCCGCCCGTGTCGTCGCGCCCACCAGGGTGAAAGGCGGCAGATCGATGCGCACCGTGCGCGCGCTCGGCCCCTCCCCGATCACCAGATCCAGCGCGAAATCCTCCATGGCCGGATAGAGGATCTCCTCCACAGCCGGCAGCAAGCGGTGGATCTCGTCGATGAAAAGCACGTCGCGCTCTTCCAGATTGGTCAGGATCGCGGCGAGATCGCCCGCCTTGGCGATGACCGGGCCGGAGGTGGCGCGGAAATTCACGCCCAGCTCCTTGGCGACGATCTGCGCGAGTGTCGTCTTGCCCAGGCCCGGCGGGCCGGACAGAAGCACATGGTCCAGCGCCTCGCCGCGCCGTCCGGCCGCGTCCACGAAAACGCGCAGATTGGCGATGGAGGCCTTCTGCCCGACGAACTCGTCAAACGAGAGCGGCCGCAACGCCTTGTCGCGGGTCTCGCCGGTTTGAGCGTCGGGGGAGACGATGCGGTCTTCGCTGTCACTCACCGCGCCAGCTCCTTCAGGGCTGCCTTGATGATCGCGCCCTCGCCGGCGTCATCGCCAAGCGTCTTCAGGACGGCGGCGCAGGCGCGGCGGGCATCGCTTTCGCCATAGCCCAGATTGATGAGCGCCGAGACCGCCGCTTCCCGGGCGCCGGTCGCGGTTTCAGACGCTACAGCGGCGGTCTGCGATCCCCCAAGCGCCGCATTCAACCCCGCCGCACCGCCGGACAGCGACCGTCCAAGTGGCGGCGCCTTGTCCTTCAGCTCCGCCGCGATGCGCTGGGCGAGCTTCTTGCCCACGCCCTTGGCGCGCTCGAAGGTCGAGGCGTCGCCCAGGGCCGCCGCACTTTCGATCTCGCTGGTCCCGACGGCATCCAGCAGGGCGAGCGCGTGTTTCGCGCCCACGCCCTGAACCGACTGGAGGCGGACGAACCAGGCGCGCTCGATTTCGCTCAGGAACCCGAACAGCTTGAACTGGTCTTCGCGCACATAGGTCTCGATATGCAGCACCGCCTCGTCGCCGGCCTCAAGCCGGGCCAACGTGCGCGCCCCGGCATGGACCAGGTAGCCCACGCCATTGACGTCGATCACCGCCTCTTCCTCGCCGACGCTGTCCACCAGACCTTTAAGCTTGCCGATCATGAGGCCATCCTTTGCGCCTTGCGATGGTGAGCATGGCAGATGGCGACGGCCAGGGCGTCGGCGTCGTCGGCCTCGGCCTTCGAACCTGGAAGAAGCATCCTCACCATGGCCGCCACCTGGGCCTTCTCGGCGCCGCCTGTGCCGACGACGGACTTTTTCACCAGGCGCGGCGCGTATTCCGCGACCGGCAGCCCGGCGCGCGCCGGGGCCAGCATGGCCGCCGCCCGGGCCTGACCCAGCTTCAGGGCCGTGCCGGGGTTGGCGGAGACGAACTGGTCCTCCACCGCCGCCTCATGGGGTTGGTGATCGGCGATGAGCGCTTCGAGCGCCTCGTGGATGAATAAGAGCCGCTGGGCCATCGGGGCTTTCGCCGGCGCCTTGATGACGCCGTGGGCGATCAGCGACAGGCGCGCGCCGTCCTGGGCGATCATGCCCCAGCCCGTGGCGTTCAGGCCCGGATCGACGCCAAGAATGCGAATCGCTGCGCTCATGGCTTCACCATAGCGCGGCGAAGGCGGCCCGCCTCCCCTTCAGGCTGCGTTCATCTTCGACGCACCGAACTGGCCAGGCTGAGATTTTGGACCTAAGCTTCATGCCGGGCTGAAACAGACGGGGACTCTGATCATGGCCAAGAAACGCGGACTGTCCCGCCGATCCTTCCTGACCCGGGTCGCAGGGGTCGGAGCGGCCATCGGCGCAGGCGGGCTTGCCGGCTGCACGACGACCGGCGTGACCGACTCCGACAGCGGCGCCTATGCCGACCCGATCGGCGGCGGACGCGGGTATTATGGCGGCGCCTATCAGGGCGGACGCTCGTGCACGGACTCCGACGGCGGAACCTACGCCGACGCGGTCGGACAGGGCCGGTCCTGCTATTCCACCGGCATCACCGACGCTGACAGCGGCCAGTACGCAGACCCGGCCGGCGGCGGGCGTGGCTCCTATGGCGGCGGGGGCCGCGGCTGCAGCGATTCTGATAGCGGAACCTACGCCGATCCCGGCGGCCAGGGCCGGCGCTGCAGCGGACGCGGCTATACCGGGTATACCGATCAGGACAGCGGGACCTATGCCGACGAATCCGGCTATGGGCGCCGTCGCCAGCAAGGCGGCGGGCGCAATTGCAGCGATTCCGACAGCGGGACCTACGCCGATCCTGGCGGGCGGGGCCGCCACTGCGGCAGCGGGCGCTATACTTCGGGCATCACCGACGCCGACAGCGGGGCCTATGCCGACCCGGCCGGTGACGGGCGCGGCCGGGGCGGACGCAATTGCAGCGACTCTGACAGCGGAACCTACGCCGATCCCGGCGGACGCGGCCGGCGCTGCTGATCGGTGGCGGCGCCGTTCGACCCGGCCTCCGGCCTCGCCGGATTGCTGGCCCCCTTTGATCAGGACGCGTTCCTCGCCCGCCACTGGGACGCCGAGCCGCTTCATGTTGCGGGCGGCGGCCACGACTTCACCGGCCTGATCTCCACCGCACGCATCGACGCCCTGGTGGCCGAGCAGGTTTTCACCGGCGATCAGCTGTCCATGGCCCGCAGCGAGCCGCGCCTGTCGGCGGACGCTTATCTGACCGAATCCGGTCTTGCCGATCCCGGCCTGGTCGCCCGGCGCTATCAGGAAGGCGCCACGCTGATCCTGCCCCAGCTGCACCGCCGCGAGCGGCCGCTCGCTGATCTGTGCCGGGCGCTGGAGGCTGAGCTCGGTCACCCGGTCCAGACCAATATCTATCTGACCCCGCCGACCGCCCAGGGCTTCCAGACCCATTACGACACCCATGACGTCTTCATTCTGCAGGTTGAAGGCGCCAAACGGTGGCGGCTCTATGATGCGCCCGCCGGCGCGGTGTTCCGGGGCGAGGGCTTCGAACCCGGCGCGGTGAAGGCCGGAGAGATCACGGCGGAATTCGTCCTTCAGCCCGGCGAGGTCGCCTACGTCCCGCGCGGCCTGATGCACGACGCGGTCAATGAAGGCGCGGACGAAGCCTCCCTGCACATCACCGTGGGCGTTCTGGCGCGGACCTGGGCGGATTTCGTCCTGGAAGCGGTCAGCGAGGCGGCTCTGAAAACGCCCTCCCTTCGCGCGGTGCTGCCGGCCCATGTGTCCGGCGCCGAGCCTGATCTCGACGCCATTCGCGCAGTCTTCGACGCCGCGATCCAGAGCGTGCGCGACCAGGCCGATCTGGACGCCGTGGCGGGCCTGTTCGCCGATCGCTTCGTCACGGGGCGCGTCCCCGACACCGCCGGAGCGATCCTGTCTGCGGCGAAAGCCGCGGGCCTGACCGTGCGCCGCAGGCCGCTGAGCCCGCTGCACCTGGCCGAGGATGGCGCCCATGTCGCCATCGTGGCGCCGGGCGGACCGGTCAGCTTCGACGCCCCCGCCGAACCGGCGCTGGAGCGCCTGATCGCCGGCGAAGCCGTCAGCGCCGCCGACTTCGCCGATCTGGGCGAGGAGCGTGCGCGCGAGGCGATCGAGCGCCTGATCGCTTTCGGGATCGCTGTTCCGGTCTAAGGCCCTGGACCGGCTCCTTCAACGCCGGGTTCACGGCTTGCGGGAACGGAGTCGCTTCCTGCCCTTGAAGGGGATGGCGCGCTCCCCCATGCGTGACACGATGACGAGCCTTGGCGCGGCCACCACTCTCCCTCCCCCTCGGGGGAGGGCTGGGGTGGGGGCAAGACGGTTCAGCATCCATGAAGCGGCGCCGCTTCATCACCCCACCCCGACCCTCCCCTTGAAGGGGAGGGAGAGCCCTCCGCCAGGCCGCGCAGCCCGGATGGTCCGCACAAGTGCAGGAGCCCGACAGAAGGGCGCGTCGGCTCCTCCCCCCCTGGGGGAGGGCCGGTGTGTGGGGCGGGCCGATCACCAGACCAAAGCCAAAGGATCGCCGCACACCTTGCGGGCGCACGCCCTTCTGACATAGCGTGCGTCAAAAGCCCGGGAGCCGGACATGGCCGCCAGACTCAGACTCGCTCTTCTTGCCTGCGCATCGCTCGCCGCCTGTTCAGGCGAGCAGTCCGCGCCTGAGGGCGAGGCCTACGATGTCGGCGCGGAGGTGGATCGCGACGGCTTCCATGCGGCGACGCCGGCGACCGCGGAGACCAACGCCGAAGCAGGCGCGGCCCTGGATCTCACCAATGAGCAGGACTTCATCGACGCCCGCCGCGGCCTCGTCGCAAGTGAGCCGGAGCTGGAGATTCGCGACGCTGACGGCGATCTGGTCTGGCGCCCGGCCGACTACGCCTTTCTGGAGGCGCTGGAGAGCGCGGCGGTGAACCCCAGCCTCTTACGCCAGGCGCGGCTGAATTCCATCCACGGCCTGTTCGAGGTGACGGACGGCGTCTGGCAGGTGCGCGGCTATGACCTGTCGAACATGAGCGTGATCGAAGGCGTGACCGGCTGGATCATCGTCGATCCGCTGGCCAGCGTGGAGACTGCGCGCGCCGCCATGGCGCTGGTGAACCGTGAGCTGGGCGAGCGCCCGGTGACAGCCGTGATCTACACCCACAGCCATATCGATCATTTCGGCGGGGTCGAAGGCGTAGCGAGCCGGCGGGCTTTGGCGTCAGGCGATATCGAGATCGTCGCGCCGCAGGGCTTCATTGAAGCGGTCGCCGATGAAAACGTGCTGGGCGGTCAGGTCATGGGCCGGCGGGCCGGATACATGTACGGCTTCCACCTGCCCCGTTCGCCGAGGGGCCATATCGATTCAGGCCTTGGCAAATCCCCGGCGCTGGGCAGCTATTCCATCGCCCGGCCGACCCGGCTGGTCTCGCAGACCGGCGAGCGCGCCGTGATCGACGGGGTGGAGTTCGTCTTCCAGTTCGCGCCGGACACCGAAGCGCCGGCCACCCTCACCTTCCACCTGCCCGAGCACCGCGCCTGGAATGGCGGGGACATCGTGGCGCGGACCATGCACAATCTCTACACGCTGCGCGGGGCGAAGGTGCGCGACGCAATCCGCTGGTCCGACGCCATCGAGGAGGCGCGCGTGCTGTTCGCCGCCGAGACCGATGTGGCCTTCAACGGCCACACCTGGCCGGTTTTTGGACAGGAGGAGGTCGACGCCTTCCTGCGCCGCCAGAGCGATGTTTACCGCTATATCCACGACCAGACCCTGCGCCTGGCCAATGCCGGCCTGACGCCGGATGAGATCGCCGAGGCGATCGAGCTGCCGGACGTCCTGGCCCAGGATTTTTCCGAGCGGGGCTATTACGGCACGCTGAAACACAACGCCCGCGCCATCTATCAGCACTATTTCGGCTGGTTCGATGCGGTGCCGGCCAATCTCGACCCTCTGCCGCCCGAGGACGCCGCCGCGCGCTATGTGGAGGCCATGGGCGGGCTGAACGCCGTGCTCGACCGCGCCGAGGCCGCGTTTGAGGGTGGAGAACATCGCTGGGGTGCGGAGCTGGCCCAGACCGCGGTCTTCGCCGACCCGCGCAGCGCGCGGGCGCGCGAAATCCTGGCGCGCCACTACGAGCAGCTGGGCTACCGCGCCGAGAGCGCGCCCTGGCGCGACATCTATCTGACCGGCGCGCTGGAAGCCCGCGAAGGCCCGCAGGGGGCCGACATCAGCGCACGGTCCGCCGGCCTTCTGGAAGTCATCCCGCTGCAGCAATTCTTCGCCGCCATGGCAAGCCGCATCGACGGGATCGAGGCCGCCGAGCGCGACCTGACCTTCGGCTTCTATTTCCGCGAGCCAGATGGTTCGGTGGAGGTCTGGACGGTCAGCCTGTCCAACGGCGTCATGCGCTATGCCGAGGGCCCGCCGCCGGTCGACGAAGCGGACGCGACCGTCACCGTGACCCGGGCCTTCTGGCTGCGCATGATGGCGGGCGAAGCCGGCCTCGCCGACCTGCTGGCCAGCCGCGAATTCTCCATCGACGGCGACCGCATCGCGCTGCTGGGCTTTTTCGGCCTGATGGAAGACGGCGATCCGGGCTTCGCGGTGGTGGAGCCTTGAGGGCGACGGTGAGGGCCGCACCCAGGGTCTGAACCGGGAATTATCAACTCCCAACCGCAGATGTTTGGAAGACGCTTCAAGCAAAGCTTGCTAAGATTGTATTCGGGTCATCAAATGCCCCGGCGCAGGGACCGGCCCTGCCCCCACGGACAGAGCGGCTCAGGTCGACCTTTTTCCTGTCGAGCCGCTTTGATTGCGGCTGCAGGTGCGCGAGGCGGGAATGATGTCACTCGTACTCAGAATGTCGCTGTTGGTCGCCATTGCGTTGGCAGGCGCGGTCAGTATCGCGGCGTGCGGGCCAAGCCTCACGGGCATGGAACCTCCACAGGCTCGCACATACGTCATTCCCGATTTTGAAGCGCTGGACCTCGAAGCAGTATTGTCGTCCGGAGAATTGCGATTGGACAGGTATGATAATTCAATATTCATCGCAGAGTACGGACCAATACCGAGGTCGGTGCTTGAGTATGGGGATGGGTGCTTTATTTTCTTTTACAGGCAAGTAGCGCCCGACCAATTCGCAGCGGTCATTATGTATCGCAGCTCCGACCCTCAGCCCACTCCCGACGACATCGAGAATGCGTTTAGCGCGCTGGAAGACGTGATTCTTGAACTTCCCGGCGCTCGCCAAGTTACAGCGCAAGAGTTTCTCTCGCCTTCTGACTCTCATTCCGACTGAGGGCGCACGCTCACCAACACGTTCAACGCCCTGGGCGATCACCTGTCCCAGGCCGGGCCCAACGGCACGGTGAGCTACCAGTACGACGCCTCCGGCCGCCGGGAACGGATGAGCTGGCCGGACGGGAATTATGTGACGTATAGTTGGAACGTGGCGAGCCAACTGACCCATATCCGCGAGAACGGCGCCAGCTCAGGGCTCGGCGTGCTGGCCGCGTTCACCTATGACGACCAGGGCCGGCGCACCGCCCTGATCCGGGGCAACGGGACGCAGACCACGTACAGCTTCGAAGGTGAGGAAGGCCGCGCGAAGCGAATAAAGGCCGAACCGAACGGGCGTCTGGCGAGCCTGGTGGAGGATCTGTCGGGCACGAGCGCCGATCTCACCGTCAGCTTCGACCATAACCACTCCGGCCAGATCACGCAGCGCTCGGTGTCCAACGCCAGCTACACCTACGCCCACTCCATCACGATCGACACGCTGTTCGATCATAACGGCCTGAACCAGATCACCAGCGCCGATGACGGGACGAGCGTGCTGACGCCGAGCTATGACGCGCGGGGCAACCTGACGTCATACAATGGCCGGACCTTCGGGTATGACACGTATAACCGCCTAACCAGCGTCGGCGGGACGGGCGGGTCCATGAGCCTGGAGTATGACCCGCTGGGCCGTCTGTGGGAGACGTCCGGCCCGTCGGGAACCGCGCGCTATCAGTATGACGGCGCGGCGATCATCGCGGAATACAACGCGTCGGGCGTGATGCAGCATCGCTGGGTGCACGGGCCCGGCATGGACGAACCCCTGGTGCGCTATGACGGCTCAGGGATGGCAAACCGCACCTGGCTCCACGCCGATGAGCGCGGCAGCATCATCGCCCACACCGACTCCAGCGGCGCACGCACCCAGCTCAACACCTATGACGCGTTCGGAAACCCCGGCGCCACCAACGCCGGCCTGTTCCAGTACACCGGCCAGGTATGGCTCGAAGACGCCGGGGTGTATTACTACAAGAACCGCACCTATCACGCCGAGCTCGGCGTGTTCATGCAGGCTGATCCCATCGGGCATTCAGGCGGGGTGAATCTGTATGCCTATGTGAGCGGGGATCCGGTGAATTTTACGGACCCGTGGGGGCTGTGGCGCTGGGATGACGAGGAGGAAGAAGAAGGCGATGACAACCCGGAAAACACACCATCAGACGTAATCATCATAAGGGGCATCTATCGCCCTGTCTCCGGTGGAACCATCACTTGGGCCGGTGGGGGTGGCGGTAGCCAGGAGCTGAACGTTTCAACAGATGACGTAATTGTTGTTATTGGGCGACGACCGCAGTCTCTGCGTCCTCGTTCAGCCAATTTTTTCTTCCCAGCAACGCGCCAAATGGTAAGGGACCATTTTGAGTTATCCAATGCGGCTCTGTGCAGTGCCCTGATGTCGTCGGAATTGGGAGGCGCCCTATCTGATGCTGCAGGTGAATCTGGCCAAGTAGTTATTGTCTCGGGTCAGGTCACCGCTGGGGCTGGCATTGCAGGCAGCGGGTCTCTAGGCGTGTGGCGCAATTTCGCGACGGGCCAATTTGGCACAATTGTAACGGGCACCGGCGGCGCCGGCGCGGTTGCAGGCGCTAGTGGTTCAGTGATTGTCCAGTATGCCAATTCAAATCCGACAAGCGGATTAGTCGTTGAATTTGATGCCTCCGGAGGGGCGCTTTCGCCTCAAGTATCGTTTTCGTTTGCAGATGGTCACATCGCCGGTGGAGGCGGTATTGCGGCTTCAGCTGGTCCTTTGCCCGCCTCTCTTTATCTGGGTGTAGGTGCCAGCAGGGTTTCGACATGCGGTTGAATAATTGGATTTTGTGGGCGGCATCAATCTATCTGGTAGGTGCCGCTTGGCTGACTCCATTGGCTGCGTCGTTCGTGAGCAATTTGTTTGGCGGACCTGTGTGGCTATATGTTTCCGCTCAGATTTTCGTATCGTTGATTGTGTGTGCCAGTCTGCTTCTAATTAAGAATTTCGCACTTTTCCGCGTAAAATATTTTGCAACCGAAATGTCTTTCAAATCGCATTGGGTTGCTGCAGTTCCAATATTTATTTTTTGCTTATTTATAGTTGGCGCTTCATTATTTCTTGGCAATCATCTCGTCTCAGTATTGTTCTGGCACCTCGGCTTTGTTTTTTCGGGCGGATTACTCCAACGGTATTATATGCAAAGGCTGCGCGGTGGAGAAAAGGTTCAAGTTAAAAACTGACCTTGCTCTGATTGACCAATGTCAACGCGCCGTCGGGCACGGCGGACACCAGCTATACCTACGATCTGCACAATAACCTGATCTCGGTGACCTCCGACGGGCGCACGATCACCAACACGTTCAACGCTCTGGGCGATCACCTGTCCCAGGCGGGGCCCAACGGGACGGTGAGCTATCTCTACGACGCGGCCGGCCGCCGGGAACGGATGAGCTGGCCGGACGGCAATTATGTGACGTATAGTTGGAACGTGGCGAGCCAACTGACCCATATCCGCGAGAACGGCGCCAGCTCAGGGCTCGGCGTGCTGGCGGCGTTCACCTATGACGACCAGGGCCGGCGCACGGCGCTGACGCGGGGCAACGGGACGCAGACGACGTACAGCTTCGAAGGTGAGGAAGGCCGCGCGAAGCGAATAAAGGCCGAACCGAACGGGCGTCTGGCGAGCCTGGTGGAGGATCTGTCGGGCGCGAGCGCCGATCTCACCGTCAGCTTCGACCATAACCACTCCGGCCAGATCATCGAGCGCACCGTCTCCAACGCCAGCTATACCTACGCCCACGCCATCACGATCGACACGCTGTTCGATCATAACGGCCTCAATCAGATCACCAGCGCCGATGACGGGACGAGCGTGCTGACGCCGAGCTATGACGCGCGCGGCAACCTCACCTCATACGATGGCCGGACCTTCGGCTATGACACGTATAACCGCCTGACCAGCGTCGGCGGGACGGGCGGGTCCATGAGCCTGGAGTATGATCCGCTGGGCCGGCTGTGGGAGACGTCGGGCCCGTCGGGAACCGCGCGCTATCAGTATGACGGCGCGGCGATCATCGCGGAGTACAACGCGTCGGGCGTGATGCAGCACCGCTGGGTGCACGGGCCCGGCATGGACGAGCCCCTGGTGCGCTATGACGGCTCAGGCATGAGCAACAAGCGCTGGCTCCACGCCGACGAGCGCGGGAGCATCATCGCGCACACCAACACCAGCGGGTCGCGCATCCAGACCAACACCTATGACGCCTACGGAAACCCCGGCGCCTCCAACGCCGGCCTGTTCCAGTACACTGGCCAGGTATGGCTGGAGGATGCGGGGGTGTATTATTACAAGAACCGCACCTACCACGCAGAGCTCGGACGGTTCATGCAGGCCGATCCGATCGGCCACTCAGGCGGGGTGAATCTGTATGCGTATGTGGGGGGGGATCCGGTGAACTTCACGGATCCGTGGGGGTTGGAGGCCGAGGTCGTATGCGAGCCTGGTGATGTTCCCGATGGGCAAGGTGGTTGCAAAGCTGATGTGATTATCCACGGGACGCGTCCAGACAATGATTGCCCGCCCGGTGCGATATGCATTGATGGGGACGGAATAAACT
>JANSXV010000022.1 GCA_024742735.1 Alphaproteobacteria bacterium
CCGTGGTCTTGCCGGAGCCGGGCGGGCCAAGAGCCACAGCCGCCTTGGCGGTCCTTGCTTCCGCCCGCAGGGCGTCCGCGGCCGCTTCGGTCGAAGCGTTCTCCACAGCCAGGGCGCGGTCCACGGCAGCGTCCACGTAGCTCCGAAAGCCTGAGCCAGGTTCGGGCTTTCGTCGTTTTAGAGCTCCTTCTGTTCTCTAAAAAAACACAAACCGAGCCAAGGCGCGGCTCTGCTCTCGATTGAAATTCTCGGGATCCGAGGCCGACGGCCCACCGGCGCCCGCTGCCTGCTGGGCCGCCTCCGCCCGCGCGTCCAAGGCGCCGCTCACATAGTCCTGGACCAAGCCGCGGTGGGCGCGGATCATCGCCAGCACGGTGTCCGCGTAGGATCTGGTTCGGGCCTCGCAACTCGGCCGCGATGGCCTCGTCGTCTTGCCAAAAGGCCGCTGCCGTCGGATGGCGGCAGAGCAGCGCCATGGCGAAGTACTTGTAGCAGGCCGGAACCTTGGCTGCAAGCTCCGCGGGCAGCAGGAAGTCTGAGGGATCTTCGAAGGGAACGCGGAGCATCAGCCATTGCCCGTAGAACCGGTCGTTGAAGTGGGAGAGCATGTCGGCCGCCACGACCTTCTCGCCCTGCATCTTGTACGCTGCTGCAAATTCCGGCAGGTCAGCCGCGCCCTCGGTGCGCTTCTGGATCTTCTCGAGCCAGCCGCCGATCTTGCCCTCGTCGGTTGTCTTCCGAAGGAAGTCCAGCAAGGGCACGCGCCCGCGAGCCCAGTCCGCCTCTCCATACAGAATTACTTCGCGTGGCATCAGCTTGCTGTCCGGGCAAGGTGGCACAAAGTCGCGCTTGCCGCCGCCTTCCGTGGACATCTGCCACTGGCGAAAGCGAGCCCCGTGGAGCTGCAGGGCCATCTCAGGCTCAAGGGGCTTGTAGCGCATGAGCACGGTCGCGGCCAGAGAGGTCGCGCTCGCGTCGTCGTTCAACCACTCCTCGGCCGCGGCGTCGGAGAACTTGCTGACATACTTCGCGACATAGGCTCGGAGCAGCCCGGCGTCGTCCCCGCACAGCTGGAAGTCTTGATGGCAGCGGAGCACTTCCATGAGATCTGGAACATACGCCCGGAGCCCGGCCGCCACATCGGCTTCGCCGTGCCTCAGGCGCCACGTCCTAGCCTCCGTGTCGAAGTAGGTTGGGGCGTGGCTGACCGGCTGCCCGCTCCGGCCGTCGCGGTCCAGCTGGCTGCCCTTGACGTACCCGAGCAAGTTGGGCTCCTCCGGCAACACGGCCAGCACCTCTTCCGCGACCGGGAGGCGGCATGAAGGCCACGATGTGGAGATGGACCCGTCTGGAGCCGTGGTGGCTGTGTGTGGGCGCCTTACGGGTGCCATCCTGGTATTCCAGCCGGAGAAAGAAGTTCAACGGCTTTTCGCCGGGGCACGCGAAGATGTGGCTGGTCCAGGGCTCCTTGGAGACGTTGCCCGTGCGGCCAAACATGAGGCCCTTGACCGCCTGCGAGAGCACATGGGCCACGTGGAGGGTCTCGCCCACTGGCAAGTGGAGGCGAGCCTTGAGCTGCTTCTCCAAGGCGTCAAGCAGCCAATGATGATATGGCAGACTCCATTCGTAGGGCGCCAGAGTGAAGAAGATCTGCGGATACCCAACCTGACGGACGAGATCCAACAAAGCGAGGTGGACCCCGCGCCAGTAGAGCGGGCTGAAGGCTTCGCCTTTCACCATGACCCGCATCGGTACTCGGAGCTGGAGGTTCTTTTTGGACCCCAGGCTCGTCCACAAGCCCAGATCATATACGAATTCAAGCAAGGGGAAGTTGCCGCCAAAGCCCAAAAGTTTCCCCAAGGCCAGGGCGCTGAACAGCCGCTTCACGCTGTGTCGGGCGACTCCCAGACCTTCGGGCTCCAGGTCCTCCTCACCGTCACTGGCCTCCAAACTACACCGTCCGGCCAGTGGCCGCAGAGCCTCCTCCAAGGTCACCTGCTCTTCTCGGGCAACCCGCCGCGGGTCGCTGGCGCGCTCCTGTGTAAAAGTGTGCTCAACATCCCAGAAGAGGCAAGGCCACAGTGCGCACTCCACACCGATTTCCTCGATGAACTGGAGCCGGCGCCGCCGCTGCAGCTGGGTTCTCGGCAAGGAAGGTTTCGTGGTCCGCGCAGAAGCGCTTGTAGGGCGTCCGGTCGGACCGCTTGAGGAAGCGGGCGGCTTGCCGGGCTCGATGGCGGTCGTCCTGTTCCTGGCGCGGCAGACAATTTTTAAGGCCC